>NZ_KB822575.1:0-11525 GCF_000364605.1 Nocardioides sp. Iso805N
AGATTACTCACGTGTTACTCACCCGTTCGCCGCTCGAGTACCCCGAAAGGCCTTTCCGCTCGACTTGCATGTGTTAAGCACGCCGCCAGCGTTCGTCCTGAGCCAGGATCAAACTCTCCGTAGAAAAACAAAACCCAACCAACCCAAAGGCCAGCCGGGACAAAGAGATGCCTGAACAAGAGAACCTGACATATTGCCAGAATTCATTGTCAAAACCATCACCCGAAGGTAACGGGGCATAACAAACTAATTCGTCGACTATGACACACTGTTGAGTTCTCAAGAATCACACGCGCACCGTGGATCAACACCCTTGCGAGCATTTCCCCTGCGGGGCTTGCAATATCCTACCCGGCGTTTTGCGCCTGGCAGTACCTTACCGGAGACTTTCGCTTTCCGCAATTTCGCGTTTTGCGCTTTTCGTTTCCGCCGCAGTGATAACCACTTTAGCCGAACCGAACCGCATCCCGCAATTTCGCGATATCCGCTTCACTCTCCACACCCCTATCCCACACCCCAGCACCGGATCTTCAACGCTGCTCCATGAGCACGCGTCTCAACCCGGTGAAGAAGTTGAAGGAGGGTGATCATCCTCAGGCCGGGAGCCCGAACCCTCTCGGGTCTTGCTCCCCGCCGCCCGTGGCGACTCGGAGAACAGTACGCACTTCGGTCGACGTTGCCAAATCGAACGCGCGCCACCCCTGTCCGGCGCTCGTCGGCCCCCGATCGCAGCGGCAGCAGGACCGCTCAGGACGTGGCGGCGTACAGGTCTCGGAGCTTGCCCTTGACCATCTTCCCCGTCGGGGTGCGGGGAAGGTCCTCGCGGAAGTGGATCTCTCGGGGCACCTTGAAGCGCGCAATGCGCTCACGCGCGTACGCCGTGAGTTCATCGGCCAGCGACTGGTCCCCCACCGCCCCCGGCGCCGGCTGGACGACGGCGACGACCCGCTCCCCCATCTCCTCGTCCGGCACCCCGATGACGGCGATGTCGGCGACCGCCGGGTGCAGGGCGAAGAGGTCCTCGATCTCCTGCGGGTAGATGTTGACGCCCCCGCTGATGATCATGAACGCCTGCCGGTCGGTGAGGAAGAGGAAGCCGTCCTCGTCCAGGTAGCCGAGATCGCCGACGGTCGTCCAGTTCGAGTGGGCCGGGTGCTCGGCAGCGTGCGTCTTGGCAGGGTCGTTGTGATAGCTGAAGGTCCGGCCGTCGCGCTCGAAGTAGATCGTGCCGATCTCACCGGCGGAGCACTCCGCCCCGTCCTCGCCGACGATGTGCGGGATACCCAGCAGCGGCTTGCCCACCGAGCCGGGGTGCTGCAGCCACGTCCTCGAGTCGATCATGGTGGAGCCGTTGGACTCGGTGGAGGCGTAGTACTCCTCGATCACGGGCCCGAACCACTCGATCATCCGGCGCTTCACGTCGACCGGACACGGCGCCGCTGCGTGCACGACACAGCGCAGACTGGAGACGTCGTACGCCGCCCGCACCTCCTCGGGCAGCTTGAGCATCCTCACGAACATGGTCGGGACCATCTGGGTGTGCGTCACCCGGTGCTTCTCGATCGCTGCCAGGGCCGCCTCGGCATCGAAGCGCTCCATCATCACCGCGGTGCCCCCAGCGACGTGGATCGAGCCCACGAAGCGCAGCGGTGCGGCGTGGTAGACCGGCGCAGGCGAGAGGTAGACCGTGTCCGCCCCGAAGCCGTAGGCCTGCCCGAACACCGTCGGGTAGAGGTAGCCCGGCTCATCCACCGCGATCTGGGGCAGCGGCCGCTTGATCCCCTTGGGCCGGCCGGTCGTTCCGCTGGAGTACAGCAGGTCGTCACCGTGCGGCTGCTCGGGGAGCGGCTCGTTGCCGGCGGCCGCCAGTGCCGCCTCGTAGTCGGCGTACCCGTCGACGTGGCCGCCGAAGGCGCGTCGCTCGGCGACCTCGACGTCCAGGTCGACGACGGTCTCGGCCAGGGCGGCGGAGACGATGAGCGCCTTCGCGCCGCAGTCGCTGACGATGTAGGACGCCTCGGGCGCCGAGAGGTGGCTGTTGACGGCAGTGATGTAGAGCCCCGAGCGCATCGCCGCCCAGTAGACCTCGTAGGTCTCGAGCCTGTTGTCGCTGATCATCGCGACTCCGTCGCCGACCTCGAGACCGGCCGCGCGCAGGTGCCGCGCGAGCCGGAGGCTGCGGTCGTCGAGCTCGGCGTAGGTGAGCACCCGGCCGGAGCCGGACATGATCAACGCCGGCTTGTCGGGGGTCTGCTGGGCCCAGGTACCCGGGTACATCGGTGATCCTCTCGACGGGCGAGGTCGGCGCGGTCACCTTAGCCCTGCGCTGTGGCGCAGGTCACGATTCCCCCCACCCCTCGGACAGCCTCGTGGGCCGGCTACGCGCCGGCTGTCAGTGACCGCCGCGGCGCACCTTGCTGATCGAGGGCGTCAGTGTCCCGCTCCCCGCGTACGTCGCCACCACACTCCACCGGCCGTGCTTGGGCAACCCGCTGAACCGTACGGTCCGGCTTCCCCCCTCCAGCAGCACCGACTTGGTCTTGTGTCCCCGCCCCGGTTGCTTCAGTGTCACACGCACTCGCCCGGTGACAGGCGTGCCGTGCACGGCGGCGACGTCGACCGCACAGACCAGCCGGGTGCCGTGCCTGGACGCGCGGATGGTCTGCCGTGTGATGGTGGCGTCGCGCAACACCGTCAGCATTGCCGGAGCCGACGAGCTGCGCTCGACGTTGCTGCCCGTGGCCGGTACGAAGGTGGCGAGGACCTGATATCTGCCCGGCCTCAGCATGGGCAGCGTCACCCGGGCTCGGCCGCCGACCAGCGTGGCACTGACACTGCGACCACCCGCCGTGAACGTCACCGAGCCGGTCGGCGTCGCATGCGCGCTCGACACCGTGACGGATGCGGTGACCGGCTCGCCGTACGCCGCAGAGGTCCAGTCGAGCTGAAGCCTCGTGATCGTGGTGGCCACGGCGACGTCCAGCGCCTCAGGGCCGCCGGTACTGCTCTCGTACAGACCGCTGCCCCCATAGCTGGCGGTCACGCTGTGATGACCCATCACCGCCGTGGGCAGCGTGATCGTCGCGGTCCCGGAGGTGAGCGGGATCGTGTCGATCGCCTTAGCGTCCAAGAGGAAGGTGACGCTTCCCGGTGCAAGGGTGTCATCGCTTCCGGTGACGGTCGCCGTGGCGCTGGCCTCATCGCCGACCTCTACCGACGCGGGCGCGACGGTGATGGCGACCGAGGTGCGGATGTCGACCGTGACAGGACTGGGCGTCGACGTGCTGGTCAGATAGGGGCTGGCGCCGTCGGGCAGGTAGACCGCGCTGATCTGGTGGCTGCCGGGCTCGAGCGTCGCGGGTAGGTGCGCGAGGGTCGCGGTGCCGGAGCTGTCGACGGCGACCACGGCACCTACGGCGTCGCCATCTACGTAGAACTGCACGGTGCCGCTGACGGCGGGCCAGCCGGATGCGCTGGCGGTTCGGGTGACGGTCGCGGTCGCTCCAGGAGGGGTGTCGCCGTACGTCCAGGTGCCGGTGACGGTCACCGCCGTGCTGGTGGGCGCGGTGATCCTGAAGGTGTCGACCAGCACGTCCACCGCCGGCGGCTGGCAGCTGATCTGGTAGGTCACCGGCGTGGTCGCGTCGACGTGCAACTGGAAGGACAGGGTGCCGACGACCAGGGAGTAGGTGCCAGGGACGCTCGGCCCCGGGTTCATCGCGTACGGCGCCGGGCTCATCCCGCTGAACGGCACGTTGCCGTCGCCGTCCGGGGCGAGCTGGGAGAGCACGGGGTGTGCCATCACCGGCGTACGACCGGTGGGCGCGATGTAGGTCTCGCTGACGCCGTCGCTCGCACCGTCCGGTGAGAGCTGCGCGGTCCTGAAGCCCGGCAGCGCCTCCATCTTCGCCGCCACGCTCGCCGGCATCGTCAGCGTCATCGAGGTGGTGATGTTCAGCGGATCCTTCACCCCCGAGACGGCCGGTACGTCGCTGTCGAGCACCACCGGGGTGGGCAGGTTCGAGCCCAGTACGTCGTAGCTGCAGGAGTAGGTCAGCCCCGCAGCCGTCGTCGCCGCAGCCGGCGGCCCGGTGACCAGGGACAGCGCCGTGATGACACCGAGCGCGAGAGAGGTGGTGAGGACGAGCAGCCGGCCAGGCACCTGGCCACGCTCGCTAAGGAGCCGAGCAGCGTTCACGAGGTCCTCCCCGGTCGGGCACAGCCCCCGAGTGGGGCCCTTGCACCGACTCTCGGGGTGCGTGCGCCGCGAACAGCGCGTTCAGGCTGTAGTCACCCCAATTTGAGGGAGACGGTCAGGCCCAGCGGCTCACTCCCAGGCAGCGCTGCTCGCTGCTGCTCGCTCGGCTGGCGACCACGAGCAAGCTCGCGTCGCCGCCTCGCTCACTCCCACTCGATGGTGCCCGGCGGCTTGGAGGTCACGTCGATCACGACGCGGTTGACCTCGCGCACCTCGTTGGTGATCCGGGTCGAGATCTTCTCGATCAGCTCGAACGGCAGTCGCGCCCAGTCGGCGGTCATGGCGTCCTCGGAGGTCACCGGCCGCAGCACGATCGGGTGCCCGTAGGTCCGGCCGTCGCCCTGGACGCCGACCGAGCGGACATCGGCGAGCAGCACGACAGGCATCTGCCAGATCTCGCGGTCCAGGCCGGCGGCGGTCAGCTCCTCGCGGGCGACCGCGTCGGCATGCCGCAGGATGTCGAGCCGGTCGCGGGTCACCTCGCCGATGATCCGGATGCCGAGGCCGGGGCCGGGGAACGGCTGGCGCTGCACGATCTCGGTGGGCAGGCCCAGCTGCTCGCCGACCGCGCGGACCTCGTCCTTGAACAGGGTGCGCAGCGGCTCGACCAGCTCGAACTCGAGGTCCTCCGGCAGGCCGCCGACATTGTGGTGCGACTTGATCGTCGACGTACCGGCGCCGCCGCCGCTCTCCACGATGTCGGGGTAGAGCGTGCCCTGCACGAGGAAGCCGACAGTGGTGCCCGCCGGGGCATCGCGGATGATGTCGGCCTGGGCGCCCTCGAAGGAGCGGATGAACTCGCGGCCGATGATCTTGCGCTTGGTCTCCGGCTCGCTCACCCCGGCGAGCGCGTCGAGGAACTGCTTCTCGGCATCGACGACCACCAGCTTGGCGCCGGTCGCTGCCACGAAGTCACGCTCGACCTGCTCCGACTCGCCCTGGCGCATGAGGCCGTGGTCGACGTACACGCAGGTGAGGCGATCGCCGATGGCACGCTGCACGATCGCGGCCGCGACGGCGGAGTCGACACCGCCGGACAGGCCGCAGATGGCCCGGCCGTCCTCGCCGATCTGCTCGCGGATGCGCTCGATCTGCTCCTCGGCGATGTTGCCGATCGTCCAGGTCTGGCGGCAGCCGGCGATGTCCCACAGGAAGTGCTCGAGCACCTTCTGACCGTGCTCGGAGTGCAGCACCTCGGGGTGCCACTGCACGCCGGCGAGGCCCTTGTCCACGTTCTCGAACGCGGCGACGGGCGTCACCGCCGTCGAGGCCAGTACGGCGAAGCCCTCGGGCGCCGCCGTCACGGAGTCGCCGTGCGACATCCAGACGCTGTGCGCCGCCGGGATGTCGGCGAGCAGGGTGCCGCCGGTGGCGACCGTGACCGGCGTGCGGCCGTACTCGCGCGCGCCGGTGGCCGACACCGTGCCGCCCATGCCGCGGGCCATCAGCTGGAATCCGTAGCACATCCCGAAGACAGGGGTCCCGGCCGTGAAGAGGTTCTCGTCGATCGCCGGCGCGCCCTCCTCGTAGACCGAGCTCGGGCCGCCCGACAGGATGATCGCCTTCGGCTTCTTGGCGAGCATGTCCGCGACCGACATCGTGTGGGGCACGATCTCGGAGTAGACCCGGGCCTCACGGACCCGGCGCGCGATCAGCTGCGCGTACTGCGCGCCGAAGTCGACGACCAGGACGAGGTCGTGCTCGGATTCGTGCGAGGAGGCCTGCGTCATGGCCGAATCCTATCGGCGCGCCGACCAGGCGCCGAACCGGCTCTCAGCCGTGTGGAGTCACCACGGCGCGGCCGCTGAGCTCGCCGGCCTCGAGCTTGCGATAGGCCTCCAGCGCATCCTCCATCGCATAGCGTTCGACGTCTGGCACGATCTGCCCGGCGCGATACATCGCCACCACCTCGTGCAGGTCCTCGATGGTGCCCCAGTAGGTGTTGGTGATCGTGGCCTCGTAGGGGTTGGTGAAGAACGACCAGTCGGTGACACCACCGGCGATGCCGACCACCGTCAGCCGCCCACCGATCGCCAGCGAGCCCTGGGCAGCCTTGATGGTGGGCGCCGCACCGACGAAGTCGAAGGCCGCGTCCACACCTCGGCCGCCGGTGATCTCACGGATCCTGGCGACCTGGTCGGGACCGCCCGGTACGGCGACGGCTCCGCGCTCGACGGCGCGTGCCATCGCCTCCTCCTTCATGTCGGTCACGATCACGGTGGCGCCGGTCAGTGCCGTCAGGATCTGGACGGCGATCTGGCCGAGGCCGCCCAGCCCCACCACGAGGGCGAACCGGCCGCCGCCGGCCAGGTTCGGCAGCGAGAGCTTGATCGCGTGGTACGGCGTCAGCCCGGCGTCGCTGAGCGGCGCGGCCAGGACCGGGTCCGTATCGCCGAGCGGGACCAGGTTGCGGGCGGGGACCGCGACGTACTCGGCCATGCCGCCGTTGCGGCCCAGCCCGATCGCCGCATAGGGATTGGTCGCAGCGTTCTCGCAGTAGGTGTCCTGGCCGCGGG
Organism: Nocardioides sp. Iso805N; assembly: GCF_000364605.1. Classification (GTDB taxonomy): domain Bacteria; phylum Actinomycetota; class Actinomycetes; order Propionibacteriales; family Nocardioidaceae; genus Nocardioides. The sequence continues at coordinate 6,775 of NZ_KB822575.1, forward strand.
AACAGGCCTTGCAGTGACCGCAGCCGATCGGGCCGTAGACCAGGTAGGCATCGCCGGGGGTGAACCCGGTGACACCGGGGCCGACCTCCTCGACCCAGCCGGAGTTCTCGTGGCCGAGGACGAACGGCGGCACTTGCGCGCCGGGCTGGCCCTGCTTGAACTCGCGATAGATAGCGACGTCGGAGTGGCAGGCACCCGCGCCGGCCACCTTCAGCAGGACCTCGCCCGGCCCCGGAACGGGCTTGTCGACCTCGGCGAGCGTCGGGAAGGTCTCGTAGCTCTCGAACAGCACAGCACGCATGGGCGTCTCCTCAGGCGTCGGCGCGACCTACCAGCAACCTAGCCCGACTCCGCGGACCGAACCAGGGCGGAAATGCACCAGGGCCCGGCCGGGGAGGGAGGTTGGCCGGGCCCTGATCGTCCACGCAACTGATGGACAGTGCCTGGACTGCGCAACCCGGAGGATAGGGAGGGAGCAATCCGGGTCTGCCACTCCAACGAGGAGTGAGGGACCCGGTTACGCCCGTTCGAAAAAAATCTGAAAAGAAAAAACGCGCCTCAGCTGATGCCCACGATGGGTAGCCGCAGGGCCGCCGGAGCGGTCGGCGGAACGGCCGGGCGGGCCGGGGAGACCGGCTCCACCCGCTCGTACGCCGCCCCCATCGCCGGCCGCGGGTCGGCCTCGCCCTTGTTGGGCCAGAACGACATCGCCCGCTCCGCCTGGGCGGTGATGGTCAGCGAGGGGTTCACCCCCAGGTTCGCCGAGATCGTGGAGCCGTCGACCACGTGCAGGCCGTCGTACCCGTAGAGCCGCTGGTAGGGGTCGACCACGCCGGTCGCCTCCGAATCGCCGATCGCGCAACCGCCGATGAAGTGCGCGGTCATCGGGATGTCGAAGGGTTCGCCGATGGTGCCGCCGGCGTACCCCTCCCCCGCGTCGTTGGACATCGCCTTGGCCATCAGCCGGGCACCCTCGTTGGCCGCGGGTATCCAGCTCGGGTTGGGCTGGCCGTGACCCTGCTTGGAGGTGAGCTTCCAGCCGAGTGCGGTCTTCTTCGGGGCGACGGTGATGGAGTTGTCGAGCGCCTGCATCACCAGCAGCACGACCATCCGCTCGGACCAGTGCTTGACGTCGTAGAGCCGGGCGATGTTGCGGCGCTGCGTCCACATCTCCTTCAGCCAGCGCTTCTTGCGGTCGGGCCCGCCGTCCGTGAGCACGGTCTGCAGGAAGGACATCGAGTTCGAGCCCTTGCCGTAGCGGACCGGCTCGAAGTGCGTCGTGGCGTCGGGATGGATCGAGGACGTGATCGCCACGCCGCGGGTGTAGTCGACCGACAGGTCGGGAGCGATCGCCCCGAGGATCGCCTCCGAGTTGGTGCGCGTGAGCGTGCCGAGTCGGTCGGAGATGCGCGGCAGGTCGCCAGTCGCCTTGAGCCGGTGCAGCAGCTTCTGGGTGCCGATCGCGGCGGCGCTGAAGATCACCTGGTCCGCGGTGAACACCTTCACGGCGCTACGCCGCGACAGCTTCGCCTTGGTCCAGCGCGCATGCACCTCGTAGCCGCTCCCTTCCGACGCGGCTCGCGGGATCACCCGGGTCACGGTGGTGAGCGGATGGATCTCGGCGCCGTTCTTCTCGGCGAGGTGCAGGTAGTTCTTCACCAAGGTGTTCTTGGCGTTGTGCCGACACCCGACCATGCATTCGCCGCACTCGATGCACGTCGTACGGCGAGGGCCCTCTCCGCCGAAGTAGGGGTCCGCGACCTCGGTGCCGGGCTCGACACCGTCGTCACCGAAGAAGACACCGACGGGCGCCTGGTGGAACGTCTCGGCCACACCCATGTCGGCGGCGACCTTCTGCATGACCTCGTCGGCCGGCGTGATGTGCGGGTTGACCACCACGCCGAGCATCCGCTTGGCCTGGTCGTAGTAGGGCGCCAGCTCGGACTTCCAGTCGGTGATGTGCGCCCAGGACGGGTCCCGGTAGAAAGGGTCGAGCGGCTCGTAGAGCGTGTTGGCGTAGACCAGCGAGCCGCCACCCACGCCGGCGCCGGCCAGGATGATGGCGTCCTTGACCATGTCGATGCGTTGGATGCCGTAGCAGCCCAGCGCCGGGTTGAAGAGGAACTTCTTCAGGTCCCACGAGGTGTCGGCGAAGTCCTGGTCGCGCAGCCGCGCGCCAGCCTCCAGCACGCCGACCGAGTAGCCCTTCTCGGTCAGCCGCAGCGCGCTGACCGAGCCTCCGAAGCCGGAGCCGACGATGAGGACGTCGTAGTGCTTGGCCACCCGTGGCTCAGGCACGACCGAGCGCCTTCAGCGCGCGCAGGGCCAGCGTCATGGTCTTGGCATAGCTCTCGTCCGACATGCCGAACATCGGGCCGAAGCGCAGCAGCCGCTGGGTCGCGACCGACTGGGTCTCGGTGTAGCGCAGCAGCCCCTCAGCGCCCTGCCGGCGGCCCGTGCCGGACTGGCGGAAGCCGCCCATCGGCGCGTCCAGGCTGGCGAAGCTGGCCGCGAACGCCTCGTTGATGTTCACCGTGCCGGACTTGATCCGGGCGGCGATCGTGCGGGCGCGGGCGGTGTCACGGCTGTAGATGGCGGCATTGAGGCCGTACTCGCCATCGTTGGCGCGCTCGATCGCCTCCTCCTCGCTGGTGACCCGGTAGACCGAGACCACCGGACCGAAGGTCTCGGTGCCGAAGCAGGTCATCTCGGGGCTCACGCCCTCGAGGATGGTCGGCTCGTAGAAGAACGGACCGAGGTCGGGCCGCGCCTTGCCGCCAGCGAGCACCCGTGCGCCCTTGGCCACGGCGTCGTCGACGTGCGCGACGGTGGTGTCGAGCTGGTTCTGGCTGATCAGCGAGCCCATGTCGTTCTCCCAGGCCAGCGTGGCGCCGAGCGTCATCGCCTGGGTCCGGGCCACGAACCGCCCCACGAAGCGGTCGTAGATCTCGTCGGCGACGTAGAGCCGCTCGATCGAGACACAGAGCTGGCCGGTGTTGGAGAAGACAGCCCGGGTGGCGCCTTCGGCGGCGCGCTCGATGTCGGCGTCGGCAAGCACCAGCATGGCGTTCTTGCCGCCCAGCTCCAGCGAGCAGCCGATCACGCGCTCGGCACACTGCTTGCCGATCAGCTTGCCGGTCGCGGTCGAGCCGGTGAAGCAGATGTAGTCGGCCCGCTGGATGATGCTGGTGCCCACCTTGTCACCGGGGCCGGCGACAACCGTCCACAGGTCCTTCGGGAAGCCAGCCTGCTCCAGCAGCTCGGCACCGAGCAGAGCAGTGAGCATGGTCTGGGCGTCAGGCTTGGCGACGACCGCGTTGCCAGCGGCGAGGGCGGCCAGGCCGTCGCACAGCGCCATCGTGAACGGGTAGTTCCACGGCGAGATCACGCCGACGACACCCTTGGGGAGGTGGTTGACGTCGATCCGGGTCAGCGCCGGGATGACGCCCGGACGGCGCTCGCTGGCCAGGTGCTTGGCGGTGGTGCGGCCGTAGTAGCGCGCCGTCAGCGCGATGTGCAGCGGCTCATCGAAGGCGTGCTTGCGGGCCTTGCCCGACTCCAGCACGATCAGGTCGAGGATCTCGTCCTGCCGGTCGAGCACCAGGTCGTGCAGCCGCAGCAGCAGCCGCTCGCGCTCGGCCACGGGGGTGCGCACCCACTTCTCCTGTGCGATGCGGGCGCGGCGGAACGCCTCCTCGACGTCGGCATCCGTCGACTGGGGGATGTGGGCCAGTGGCGCACCGTCGAGCGGCGAGAGCACCTCGTGGGTCTCCCCCGAGGTCGCCAGGATCCGGGCGGTCAGGCGGCTGACATAGCCAGGCTCGAGGGCGTACGACGCCGCCGGGTCGTGCTCGGGGTCACGCGGGCCGTCGACGAGAGGCTGACGATCGGAGTTCGAGGCGCTCATGTACCGAGAGTATGTGACGGTCGTCGCGTTGGCTACCGATTGGTAGCGAGAACGTGCGACACGGTGTCGCAGATGGGCTGGCGTCGTCGGTCGAGGGGTCAGTTTCTGCGGGTTGAGGGGTCAGCTTCGGCGGGTTGAGGCGCCCCGGCCGCCGAGCCACGCCCCGGCCGCCGAGCCACGCCCCGTCCGCCGGGCAACGCCCCCCGAGCGACGCCCGCCGAGCGACGCCCGCCGAGCAACGCCCGCCGAGCTTGTCGAGGCGCCCCCGGTGCGCGGGGCGGCCAGAGACAAACGAGAAGCGTGGGCCAGTACCAGCGTGGTCGCGTGTCTTGGGCGGGTTGGGTGCCTTCGTATCGGTTGCGTCGGGCCACCACGCGCGTGATCGGGTACGGCGAGCATTTCACCCGATGCGGTCAGCAAAGAGGGTTGTCTAGGTCAATCTGAGCAGATAAAGTTCGAATACGTGTTCGAAACGATTCTCTCGGGTGGTGACCATGCATCAGATCCAGACAACTCTCGCGACGATCGATGCCGCCCTGAGTGACGCCGTGGACGCGAACCCGATCTTCCTCTCCACCACCGACAAAACCGCTGCGCTGCTCGCACTGACGCGGCTCGAAGCGGGGCTCGCCGAGCTGCGGTTGCGGGTGATGGCCGCCAGCCAGGACGTGGCCGAGGAGATCGGTGCACGGGATGTGGCGTCGTGGCTGGTCGCCCAGGAGGTCGTCGACAGCCGGGCCGCGCACGCTGCGCTCGCCCTGGCGCGTGGGTTGGAAGGGCGGCCGGTGGTACGGGCCGCCTTGGCCGACGGGCGGTTCAGTCTCGAGCATGCCCGGGTCATCCT
>NZ_KB822575.1:11580-48226 GCF_000364605.1 Nocardioides sp. Iso805N
GATGCCGCCCTGAGTCAGGCGGTCGATGCGAATCCGATCTTCCTCTCCACCACCGACAAAGCCGCCGCGCTGCTGGCACTGACGCGGCTCGAAGCACGGCTCGCCGAGCTGCGGCTGCGGGTGATGGCCGCCAGCCGGGACGTGGCCGAGGAGATCGGTGCACGGGATGTGGCGTCGTGGCTGGTCGCCCAGGAGGTCGTCGACAGCCGGGCCGCGCACGCGGCGCTCGCCCTGGCGCGTGGGTTGGAAGGGCGGCCGGTGGTACGGGCCGCGTTGGCCGAGGGTCGGTTCGGTGTGAAGCATGCCCGGGTGATCCTCGACGGGCTCGCCGCACTGCCCGACGACCTACCCGACGGCGTGATCGAGAAGGCCGAGGCGCACCTGTGCGACCTCGCCGGCCAACACCGCCCCAAAGACCTACGCCACCTCACCCACCACCTCCTCGAGGTCGTGGCACCCGAGATCGCAGAAGCAGCCGAAGCCCAAGCCATCCGCCGACTCGAAGAAGCCGCCCACGCGAAAGCGACGTTGTCGATCAGCGACCACGGCGACGGGATGACCCGCATCCACGCGATCGTGCCCGAAGCCGTCGGTGAGCGGTTGCGGACGCTGTTGGAGGCCTTCGCTCAGCCAAGGGTTGCCGCGCTGGAGGCCGACGGCAAAGTGCGTCCCCGCAACCGGCTGTTCGCCGACGCGTTCGCCCAGTTGCTCGAATGTGTGCGCGGCGACGGGGTTCCGGCCCATGGCGGGGACACCACCACCATCATCGTGGCCATCCCGCTAGACCAGCTGCGCAGCGAGCTCGGCACCGCAAGCCTCGGTCAGACCCCGATCTCCGCGGGCGAGACCCGGCGGCTGGCGTGCACCGCCGCGATCATCCCCTACGTGCTGGGCGGAAAGTCCGAGCCGTTGGACCTCGGCCGAGCCAGACGGCTGTTCTCACCGGCCCAGCACAAAGCGTTGAAGGTCAGGGACCGGCACTGCCGAGCCGAGGGCTGCACCGTCCCCGCGACCTGGTGCGACGCCCACCACGACAATCCCTGGAGCCGAGGCGGACCCACCGACCTGACCAACGCCGCCCTCCTCTGCGGCCACCACCACCGCAAAGCACACGACACGACGTACGAGACCATCCGACTCCCCAGCGGCGACTACCGCTTCCGCCGCAGAGTCCAGACGCCGCGCCTTGACCTCAGAGGGCTCGCGTCGTGACACCCGAGACGTCGCCGCATGACCGTCGAGTCGGAACCCGCGGCCAGCAGCGATCAGCCGCGCACCGGCGGGATCGGCGACGGGTTGCTGAGCACCGAGAGCCTCTCGACTGCCGGCGCCTGCAGCTCCCAGTCCCAGGTGTCGGCGGCAACCGTTGCGGTCATGAGCAGGCTGGGGCGCAGCTTGCCGCCGAGCCCCTGCCAGACGTCCCGCGGACCGAGCTGACCACCGAGCGAGAGGCTCACCGACGAGCTGAGGCCCTCCGGAGCGACGCGCTCGGGCAGCGTCGCCGTACCTGCCAGGAGGCTGACCACGCTGCTGAGCAGCTGATGCTCGTCGCGCGGGCTTCCGGCCCAGGCACTGACCAGGTAGCCGAGCTCGATCATCGGCTGCGGACGGCGCTGGTAGGCGGGGCCACCCTCGACGCTGCGCATGACCGGCGCACGGCCGGGCTGGCTGCTGCGGTCGACCTGGTAGAGGAAGACATTCACGGTCAGACGGGACAGCGTCGCCGCCCACGAGTCGTTGGGTGTCTCGAAGCTGATATCGCCCACATGCTCCGGGAAGGGCAGGCCCTCCCGGAGGAGTCGCTCGAGACCCTGGTCGACCTCACTGATGAACATGACACCTCCGCGGTCGCACTCTAGGGTGGCCCGTCACATGGCCGGGCGAGTTTGGCCAAACTCGTCGCCGACTCGGGCTCCCACCCGCATCCCCGTACCATTGCCGACCGTGGGTGCCGCACGTGTCGAGAGTCTGCCGTCGGCGACAGCCCCCTCCCCGCAGCCCTCGCTCCCCCGGCTCGCACCGGCGGTGTGGACGATGTGGGGCGTGGTCGTCGTCTTCGGCCTGATCGCGCTCTTCTGGTCCCATCACGTCGACGTCCCGATGCGCGATCCGCACGGGAAGATGTTCGCCAAGAAGCTGCTGGGCGCGGTCTGGTTCTTCGCGGTCCTGGCCGTGATCGACATCGTGATCCGCTGGTGGCGCGCCGGCCGCAGCCGCGCCGCGGCTCGCGACGTCGTACGCCGCCGGCTGGCTCCCACCCGACTGGCGCTGGTGGCCTCGGCGTTGCTCGCCTACCACCTGGTCTACCTCTTCTACCGCAACCTGAAGAACTGGGTCGCCTTCCAGACCCCGCACGACGACTGGATGCTGCGCTTCGACCGCGACCTGTTCGGCGGCCACAGCCCCGCGGTGCTGCTGCACGACCTGCTCGGCACCGATGTCGCTGCCCACCCGCTGGCGTTCTTCTACAAGATCTTCACCTACGTGTGCACCTTCGCCGTGGTGGGCTGCCTGGCGTTCCTCGACGATCTTCGCCACGCCCACGTGATGGTGATCGCGGGCATGTGGACCTGGATCCTCGGCACCGCGTCCTACTACCTCGTGCCCACGTTGGGACCGGTGTTCTCGGCGCCGCAGGAGTTCGCCGGGCTGCCGCACACGGCGGTGACGACGATGGTGATCGACAACATCAAGGACCGGGAGTTCTTCCTGGCGCACCCGCACGACCCCAGCGCGTTCGTCGGCATCTCGGCCTTCGCCAGCCTGCACGTCGGCTTCACCACCACCGTCCTGCTGACGATGATCTACCTGCGCAAGCGCCTGCTCGCCTGGCTCACCGGCCTCTACCTCATCCCCGTCGTGATCGCCACGGTCTACTTCGGCTGGCACTTCACCCTGGATCTCGTCGGCGGTGTGGCCATCGCGGCGATCTCCGTCTGGATCGCCCACCTGACCGTCTACCGACGCTTCGGCGGGAGACAGGTCCGACCGTGAGCAGCGTCGATGTCGGCGTACCCCGCGTCAGTCCCAAGGGGCGACTGATACACGACGCCCGGGCGCAGACCGTCGGCCTCACCTTCCTGGTCTCGACCGTCCTCCTGCTGATCTGGCGCTTCGGACTCTCGACCACCGGCGGCGACATCGCCGCTCAGGACGCCTGGGCCGAGTTCGCGCGGCTGCACCCGGGCAGCGCCTACAACCTCAGCTGGTACGGCGGGATGCACCCCGTCTCCTACAGCGTCATCTCGCCCTACCTGATGGCACTGATCGGCGTCCGTACGACGCTGGTGCTCTCCAGCATCGGCGCCGCCACCCTGACCGCGCTGCTGCTGGTCCAGCTGCCCGAGGTGAAGCGTCCGCTGTGGCCCTCGCTGGCGGCGGCGCTGGCGCTCACCGCCAACGCCGTCTCCGGGCGGGTGACCTTCGCGCTCGGCATCATGTTCGCGCTCGCGGCGCTCGGCGCCGTGGTCGCCTGGCCAGAGTCGTGGCAGCTGGACCACCGGCGCCGTCGAGTGCTCCAGGGCGTGGTCGCCGTGGTGATGGCGACGCTGTCCACCTTCGGCAGCCCGGTGGCAGGCTTCTTCCTCGGCCTGGTGGCCGCCGCCCTGTGGCTGTGCCGTCGCCGACGCGCCGCCTACGTGCTGGGCATCCCTCCGGTGCTCGTGGTCATCGTCAGCGCGCTGGTCTTCCCGTTCGGCGGCAAGCAGCCGATGCACTGGTACTCCGCGATCCTCCCGGTCGTGCTGGCCCTCGCCGTGTGGCTGGTCACCCCGTCCAGCTGGCGGGTGGTGCGGCTGACCGCACTGATCTACATCGCCGCGGTGCTGTTCGCCTGGCTGGTGCCCAGCCCGATCGGCACCAACGTGGTGCGGCTGTCGCTGGTCTTCGGCACCTCCGCCCTGCTGGCGCCGTTGTGCGCCGGCGTGGACCGCAACCCGCTGGCGTTCCTGCGCTGGGTCCCGCGCCGGCTCCTCATCGTGTGCGCGATCCTGACCAGCCTGATCTGGCAGGGCGCGGTCGCCACGGTCGACTACGTCCACGAGCGGCCGGACGCGGCCTGGCGCTACGACATCAATGCCCTGCTGCACCAGTTCGCCATCCGCGGCGCCAAGCTCGGGCGCGTCGAAGTGGTGCCGTCGCGATCGCACCGGGAGTCCTCCGCTCTGGCGCCGTACGCCAACCTGGCGCGGGGCTGGAACCGGCAGGCCGACCTGGAGCGCAACCCGCTCTTCTACGACACCAAGAACCCGCTCACCGCCGACACCTATCGCGCCTGGCTGGACCGCTGGGCGGTGCACTACGTGGTGCTGCCGCCGGGCGAGCCCGACGGTGCCGCGAAGGCGGAGGCCGCGCTGGTGCGCAGTGACCTGCCCTACCTCAAGCCGGTCTGGTCCAACCAGGACTGGAAGCTCTATCGCGTCCTGGATCCGACCCCGCTGGCCGATCCTCCTGCGACCGTCACCTCGTTCACCGCGACCGAGATCGTGGTCTCGGTGCCGCGCAAGGCCACAGTGCTGCTGCGGGTTCCGGCCTCGCCGTGGCTCTCGGTCGTCGACCTGCGCGGTCACGCCGTCCCGGCTCCGCAGAGCCAAGACGACGACGCGGACCCGGTCAACATCTACGGTTGCCTCACCGAGCTGCACGAACCGGTCGTCTCCGGGCAGCCCACCGACGTCTGGACGGTGCTGCACGCCCCCAGCGCCGGCACGTATCGGATCGCTGCGCCGTACAAGATCCCGCGGGGTACGGCGTGCCCCGACGACCTGGCCAACCCGTGACGAAAGGGTCCTCCGTGCCGGTCGGCGCGGAGGACCCTTTCTCGCGGGTACGCCGGTTCGTGTCGTCCCTCAGGCGGGGACGCGGCTGTTGAGGGCCGCCAGGATGTCTTCGACCTTGGTCTTGGCGTCGCCGAAGAGCATCTGGGTGTTCTCGCGGAAGAAGAGCGGGTTCTGGACGCCGGCGTAGCCGGTCGCCATGGAGCGTTTGAACACGATGACGTCCTTGGCCTCCCAGACCCGGAGCACGGGCATGCCGGCGATGGGTGAGGTGGGGTCTTCGGCGGCGGCGGGGTTGACGGTGTCGTTGGCACCGATGACCAGGACGACGTCGGTGGAGGCGAGGTCGTCGTTGATCTCGTCCATCTCCAAGACGATGTCGTAGGGGACCTTGGCCTCGGCGAGCAGGACGTTCATGTGGCCCGGTAGGCGGCCGGCGACGGGGTGGATCCCGAACTTCACCTCGATGCCGCGGGCTTGGAGGGTCCGGACGAGTTCGGCGACGGGGTATTGGGCCTGGGCCACGGCCATGCCGTAGCCGGGGGTGATGACCACGCTGGTTGCGGAGGCGAGGAGGTCGGCGGCGGCCTCGGCGTTGAGCTCGCGGTGCTCGCCGTAGTCGGTCTCCTCGCCGGTGGGTGCCTCGATGCCGAAGCCGCCGGCGATGACGGAGAGGAAGGAGCGGTTCATGGCCTGGCACATGATGTAGGACAGGTAGGCACCCGAGGATCCGACGAGGGCGCCGGTGACGATGAGGAGGTCGTTGTTGAGCAGGAATCCGGAGGCGGCTGCGGCCCAGCCGGAGTAGCTGTTCAGCATCGAGACCACGACCGGCATGTCACCCCCACCGATCGAGGCCACCAGATGCCAACCGAAGGCGAGCGCGACGATGGTGACCAGGATCAGGGCCAGCAGGTTGGGGTCGACGACGAACCAGATGGTGAGCGCCACGAACGCAACCAGCGCGGCGGCGTTGAGCAGATTCTTGCCCGGCAGCACCAGCGGAGCTGACTTGATGCGGGCAGAGAGCTTGAGGTTGGCCACGATCGAGCCGGTGAAGGTCACGGCGCCGATGAAGATCCCGATCACGACCTCGGCGTGGTGGATCCGCAGCAGCGGGGCGGACATCGCGTCGATGTGGAGCACTGTCCAGATGGTCGGCCGTGGCCCGTGCCCGTCCCAGATGATGGTGTAGGTCTTGCTCAGCGCCCGTTCGACCTCGACGTAGCTGGCCCAGCCGACCAGCACCGCCGCCAGACCCACGAAGCTGTGCAGCATCGCGATCAACTCGGGCATCCCGGTCATCTCCACGATCCGGGCCCGCCACAGGCCGATCGCAGCGCCCACGACCACCGCGACCAGGATGATCACCACGGTGGTGCCCCGCACCGCGGAGTCGTGCACCGCCGCGATGACGGTCACGATCAGCGCGATCGTCATGCCGGTCACGCCGGCGACCCAGCCGCGCTTGGCGGTCTGCTGCTTGGAGAGCCCTGCCAGGGAGAGGATGAACAGCAGCGCGGCAACGATGTAGCCCGCGGACGCGGCCGACGAGATGCTCATGGTCAGTTCCCCTTCGCGGTGGTGCTGGATCCGAACATGGCGAGCATGCGGCGCGTCACCGCGAAGCCCCCGAAGACGTTGATCGAGGCGAGCAGGATCGCGACCCCTGCCAGGGCCTGGATCGCGTGGTTGTCGTGGCCGACCTGCAGCAGGGCGCCGACGACGATCACCCCCGAGATGGCGTTGGTCACCGACATCAGCGGGGTGTGCAGCGCGTGCGCGACCTTCCCGATCACGTAGTAGCCGATCACGATCGAGAGCATCAACACCGTGAAGTGCTGCGGGATCGGATCCGGCGCTGTCGCGTTGACGAAGAAGAAGATCACCAGTCCTGCAACGACCAGGCCCAGCTTGGTGGCCGCCGACATCGACGGCTTGGCCGGCTTGGCCTCGACAGGCGTCACCGCAGTTGCGGGTGCCGCGCTGACCTGGACCGGCGGCGGGGGCCAGAGGACCTCCCCACCATCGGGGCCGGCATGGGTCACCGTCAGACCACGCTGGACCACATCCTCGAAGTCCAGGACCAGCACCCCGTCCTTGCCCGGGGTGAGCAGCTTCATCAGGTTGACCAGATTGGTGCCGTAGAGCTGCGAGGCCTGCGCAGGCAGGCGACCCGCCAGATCGGTGTAGCCGATGATCGTGACCCCACCCGGCGTGGTGACCACCTGCCCCGCCACCGAGCCCTCCACATTCCCACCCTGCGCAGCCGCCATGTCCACCACGACCGAACCCGATCGCATCGCCGCCACGTCCGCGGCGGTCACCAGCCGCGGCGCGGGCCGGCCCGGGATCAACGCCGTGGTGATCACGATGTCTACATCCGCGGCCTGATCGGAGTAGAGCCGCGCCGCGGCCGCGTCATAGGCCTGCGAGGTCGCCTTGGCATAGCCGTCGGAGGAGACCTGCTGCTCCTCGGCCGGCACCACCACCGGCAGGTACTCCCCACCCAGCGACTTGACCTGATCGGCCACCTCCGGCCGCGGGTCGGTGGCCCGCACGATCGCGCCCAACGAGGACGCCGCACCGATTGCGGCCAACCCCGCCACCCCGGCACCTGCCACCAACACCTTGGCCGGAGGGACCTTGCCCGCAGCGGTGACCTGACCGGTGAAGAACCGACCGAAGTGGTGCGCCGCCTCGATCACCGCGCGGTAGCCCGCGATGTTCGCCATCGAGGACAACACGTCCAGCGACTGCGCCCGACTGATCCGCGGCACCGCATCCATCGCCAAGGCCGTCACACCGTGCGCCGCCAACGCGGCCAACAGCTCCGGGGACTGCGCAGGTGCCAACAACCCGGCCACCGTCGTCCCCGGCCGCAACCGGTCCACCTCGGCGATCGTGGGCCCGTTGACCCCGAAGACCACCTCCGCGCCCCACGCCTCGGCCGCCGAGCCGACCCGCGCGCCGGCCTCGACGTACGCCTCATCGGCGAAGCTGCTCAGCGCACCCGCACCCGCCTCGACCACGACCTCATAGCCCAGACCGAGCAACTGCCTGACCGTGGCCGGCGTCGCCGCCACACGCGTCTCCCCGGGATGGGTCTCCCGGATCACTCCGATCAACATGCGCGGCTCCTTTGCCGATCTCGTCCATGCGGGCGTGGTCCACGGATCATGTCGCAATTACGGTGGACATCCATGTGGTCTCAATCACTGTCTCTCGCATGCCGGGAGGACCGTGACGTGGGTCACGTTGCCACACCGACTCCGGAGGTAACCCGCCGCCATGCCCGCACGCCATGTGGTCCCCTCGACCGAGGAGGCCGACCTCCTCGCCCTCGTTCGCCGTATCTGCACCACCGAGCTGGCCCCACGGGCCGCCGAGGCGGAGCGGAGCGAGACGTTCCCCCGCGACGTCTTCCGCCTCCTCGGTGAGACCGGCCTGCTCGGCCTCCCCTACCCCGAGCAGTACGGCGGAGGAGGCACGACCTACTCCACCTACCTGCGCGTGCTGGAGGAGATCGGCGCGGTGTGGGCGTCGGTCGCCGTCGGTGTCTCGGTGCACGCGCTGTCCTGCTACCCGCTGCTGACGTTCGGCACCGAGGACCAACGCCGCCGCTGGCTGCCCGACATGCTCGGCGGCACGCTTCTCGGCGCCTACTGCCTCTCCGAGCCGCACGCCGGGTCCGACCCGGCCGCGATGCGCACCCGCGCGGTGCAGGACCCGGCGAGTGGCGAGTGGGTGCTCACCGGGGCCAAGGCGTGGACGACCCACGGCGGTCAGGCCGACTTCTACACCGTGCTGGCACGCACCGGCGACGATCGGGGCGACATCTCGTGCTTCCTGGTCCCGGCGAACGCGCCCGGCCTCAGTGCTGACAGCCCCGAGCACAAGATGGGCCTGACGGGCTCCGCGACAGCCACGATGCGCCTCGACGGCGTACGCGTCCCGGACGAGCGGCTGATCGGCGGCCGCGGGGAGGGGCTCAAGATCGCCCTCGCCGCGCTCGACAGCGGCCGGCTCGGCATCGCCGCCGTCGCCACCGGCCTCGCCCAGGGCGCGCTCGACCATGCGCTGGGCTATGCCAAGGAGCGCGAGGCGTTCGGGTCGCGGATCATCGACCACCAGGGACTGGCCTTCGTGCTGGCCGACATGGAGGCCGCCGTGGTCTCGGCCCGGGCGACGCTGCAGTCGGCCGCAGCGCTGCGCGACGCCAGGCTGCCGTTCGCGCGGGAGGCGTCGGTGGCCAAGCTGGTCGCGACCGACAACGCGATGAAGGTGACCACCGACGCGGTCCAGGTCCTCGGCGGGTACGGCTACACCCGCGACTTCCCGGTCGAGCGCTACATGCGGGAGGCGAAGGTGATGCAGATCTTCGAGGGCACCAACCAGATCCAGCGGATGGTCATCGCGCGTGCCCTCGACCGCTCCCCCGGTGGGGAGATCACGGCACTCGGTTGAGCCACTCCGCGGTGGCGTACTTCGTCCGCGCCAGCTCCTCGGCCTCGGCACGGGTCGCCTCGTCCAGCGCGACCCGCGTCAGGCCGTAGCTTCCCTCGAACTCCGCCAGCAGCGCCGCGACCACCGCCTCACGCGTCATGCCGGTCTGCGACCGGACCGGGTCGACCCGCTTGCCGGCGCTCTTGGTGCCCTTGTCCGACAGCTTCTCCCGGCCGATCCGCAGCACCTCGAGCATCTTGTCCGCGTCCATGTCGTAGGCCATCGTCGCGTGGTGGATCACGCCACCCTTGACCCGCTTCTGCGCCGAGCCGCCGATCTTTCCCTGCGGTGAGGAGATGTCGTTCAGGCCGGCGTAGAACGCGTCCACTCCCAGCGTCTTGAAGCCGCGCAGCACCCAGGCGTCCAAGAATGCGTAGGACTCCTGGAAGCTCAGCCCCGCCACCAGCGTCTCGGGCACGTAGAGCGAGTAGGTGATCGTGTTGCCAGGCTCGACGAACATCGCACCCCCACCCGACGTCCGGCGTACGACGGTGACGTGGTGGCGCCGCGCGCCGTCCAGGTCGACCTCGTTGCGCACCGACTGGTAGGAGCCGATGATCACCGCGTTCGAGGCCCAGTCCCAGATCCGCAACGCCGGCCGGCGGCGACCCTCCGCGACCTGGCGGCCGAGCACCTCGTCGAGGGCCATCTGGAGGTTCGGCTCCAACGGCCCGGTCTCGACCAGCTCGAAGTCGTGGTCGAACCAGGAGCTCGCCCGACCCAGCGCGCGCAGCACCGTCAGCGCGATGTCGCGCGGTCCGAAACCGAGCATCACCGCACCCTCGCTCGCGGCCGTGAGCCGCCCGGCCAGCTCGTCCAGCGCGATGTCGACCGGCAGGTCCTGCAGCACCTCGGTCAGCGCGCCCAGCGCCTCGTCGGGCTCCAGGAAGAAGTCACCCGAGAGCACCACCTCACGCAGCCGCTCCCCCTCCACGACGCCGTCGATGACGACCAGCTTGCCGCCGGGGACCTTGAACTCGCCATGCACGCTCACGCTGGTCTCAAGGCACTGCGGCGGGCGTTTATGCCCACCGCGGTCCCTGCCTATCCCGGTCCTGCTCAGCGCAGCGGCACGAACCGATAGGCGCCGTGTCGGCTGACGACGTCGTACCCGTGCTCGCGGACGACGAGCGTCATGGTGCCCTCGACCGGGATCACCAACCGCCCGGGGTCGCCGAGCTGGGCCAGCAGCGCGCGCGGCAGCTCGTGCGCGCCGGCGGAGACGAGGATCCGGTCGTACGGCGCCCGCGCGGGCACGCCGAGCTCGCCGGCGGTCGCCTGCTGGATCGTGGCCCAGTGCCAGCCCGTGGCGGCGAGGTTGGCGCCGCCCCACCGCACCAGGTCCGGCTCGAGCTCGACGCCGACCACCTCGCCGCCCGGCCCGGTCAGGTGAGCCAGCAGCGCGGTCGTCCAGCCGGAGCCGGCGCCGACGTCGAGCACCCGCTGACCCGGCGCCACGTCGAGCAGCCGGAGCATCGCTTCCACCGTCCGCGGCTGTGAGTTGGTCTGCCGGTGCCCGATCGGCAGCGGCGCGTCCTCGGCGGCACGAGCTCGCTCCACGCGCGGCAGGAACCCCTCCCGCGGCGCCGCTGCGAATGCCGCCGACACCCGGTCCATGCCACCCGGTATCCCGCTGCGGCGCCGGTCCCACCTCAGAGGGACGCGGCCGGCTCCTGCTCCTGAGCGATCTCGTCACCCTCAGCCGCGACCTCGGCCGCACGCACCGAGGGCTTGAGCAGCTGGATCAGCAGGGCCACGGCCGCCATCGCGATGACCAGCGCCGCGTAGCCCAGCACCACCTCCTTGAGCCCGAGGACCGGGGTGAGGAAGCCGGCGGCGAGCGCGGGCAGGCAGAAGGCGCAGTAGCAGACGACGTACACGCTGGAGAGCACGCCGGCACGGTCCCCCTCGGCGACCTCGGCGAGGATCAGCCGGAGCCCACCCTGGAAGCCGGCGCCGAAGCCGATGCCGCTCACGACGCTGGCGACGAAGAACAGCCACGGCGTGTCAGTGGCGACCGCCACGATCATCAGCGCCGGACCGATCACCAGCATGGTGCTGCCGCCGACCATCACGTGCACCGCATCGCGACGCTGGACGAGGATGCCGGTGATGGCGCCGACGCCGGTGACCGCCGCCATCGCCAGGCCCGCGGCAAGCGCCGCGTGGATGCCGAAGACCGTCGCCACCACGCTGGCGCCGAGACCGAGGTAGAGCCCGCCGAGCGCCCAGGCGGCCAGCAGGCAGCCGAGGACCGCCAGGAACACTCCTCGGACCTTCGGCGGCATCGTCATCGTCGGTCGCAGCGAGGCCACGGCTCCGGGACGTCGGACACGAGGGGTGGGCAGGAACCAGAGCACGACCAGGAGCACCAACGTCACGACCGCCAGCACGAAGTAGACGAGCCGTGACGGGTCGGGAGCGAACTCCACCAGCGCGCCGCCGAGCACCGCGCCCACGGCGAGGCCGAGGGGCCACAGCGAGCCGTTGAACGTCGCGGCGAGGCGGGCGTTACCCGGCGGCGCGAGGTCGAGCAGGGTCGCACCGAGGGATCCCACGACCAGCGACATCGCCAGGCCTTCCAGCACCCGCCCGATCCAGATCGCTGTCGGATCGCCGGCCGTGCCGAGCACGAGCAGGGCCGCCACCAGGATCGTGACAGCTGGAAGGATGACCGGACGACGGCCGACGTGGTCGGACAGCGAGCCGGCGGTGAGCAGACCGGCCAGGAGGCCGGCGACGTAGATCCCGAAGATCCCGGTCATCACGGCGGGCGAGAGCCCCCACTTGGCCTGGTAGAGGGGGTAGACCGGGGACGGGGCCGCCACCGCGGCGCTGAAGACCAGGATCGCGGCCGACGCCAACCAGAAGCCGAACCTGCGCGTTGCCTCGCTCACACACATCCCATTCTGTTCGTATACGAACTAATCTTCGTCCAGGATAGGCCTTGCATCGCGATTCCCCACCATGGGCCGATTCGTTGACGATGGGCGCGGACGAAGGGAGGACCGACGATGTTCGCTGACAAGCATTTCCACCTGATGCGGGTCGTCATGCACGAGTACACCGCCCGCTGGAACGCCGTCACGCCGGGGCTGACCAAGCCGCAGTACGCCGTGCTGGCCGCTCTGGCCCAGCAACCCGGGCTGACCCAGAGCGCGCTCGCGGAGGCGGCCGGGATGACGAAGACCGCCCTCGCCGAGCTGCTCGTCCGGCTGGAGGAGCGTGGCGTGGTCGAGCGCCGGATCTCTCCCCACGACACCCGCTGCCGGCTCGTCTCGCTCACCACGACCGGGGCCGACCTCCTGGCCACCGCCCGGCCGCTGTGCGAGCAGCTCGACGCGGAGTTCCTCGCCCCGCTCGACGCCGCCGAGCGGGCGACCCTGCTCGACCTGCTGCAGCGCCTCCGCGCCCAGGTCTAGCGTCAGCAGGGGCCGGCGGCGACCTCGCCCACCGGTTCTACTCCGTCAGCGGGCGCCCGCGCGCCATGCTTGCGCCGTGAGCTCCTCTCCGACACTTCGCGAGCCGTCCCGACGGGTCTCCCCGAAGGCTCCGGCGTACTGGCGTGCTCGGATCGCCGCCGCGGGCGTCGCGCTGTGGTGCGCGGCGATCGTCGTCGCCGTGCTTGCCGCACGGACGCACGGCTGGTGGACGCCGTTGCTGTGGCTTGCGGCGGCGCTCCTGCTCCTCGTGCCGATCCCGTGGCTGCTCGTGGTGCCGCGCCTGCGGTACCGGATCCACCGCTGGGAGATCACCGACATCGCTGTCCACGTCCGCTACGGCTGGCTGGACCTGACCGACGAGATCGTGCCGCTCTCCCGCGTCCAGACGGTCGACTCCACCCAGGGCCCGCTGATGCGCCTGTTCGGCCTGCGGACCGTCACGGTCCGGACCGCCTCCAGCGCCGGGCACGTCGAGATCGCCTGTCTGCCCGACGACCTCGCCCAGCAGGTCGTCGCGCAGCTGGTCACCATCGCCGGGGCGACGCCGGAGGACGCCACGTGAGCGAGGAGTGGCAGCGCCTCGACGCACGCACGCTGATCACCCATCCCGTGGCGAGCGCTGCCCAGACACTGCTGTCGGCAGCCGTCGCGATCGTCGTGATCGGCCGCAACTCAGGGCTGAGCGGCGCGGTGCTCATCGGCGCGTTCTTCGTGATCGCTCCGGGGGTGCTGCGCTGGGCCACCACGTCCTATCGCGTCACGGCCACGCACCTCGAGGTACGCCGCGGCCTGCTCAGCCGCTCGACCCTGACCGCGCGGCTGGACCGGGTCCGCACCATCGACACCCAGGCCTCGCCGGTGCACCGGATGCTCGGCGTCGCCAGGCTGTCCATCGGCACCGGTGTCGACGAGAGCGCGATCGAGCTCGACGCGGTCAGTGCGGAGGTCGCCGAGCAGCTGCGTCGCGCGCTGCTGCACCACCCTGACGCGCCCGAGGCACGGCCCGCACCCGGCACGCCCGGCGCCACCGCCGCAACCGCCGCAACCGGCGCCACCGGCGGTGCGGCCGACGTTGCGGCCGTCATCGACGACCCCGGGCCCACCAGCCGCGAGATCGCGCGGCTGAGCTGGTCGTGGATCCGGTACGCACCGCTGAACCTCGGCCAGCTGGTCGTCGCGCTGACGGCCGCCGGTGCGCTGCTCGGCAAGCTGCACGACGAGATCACCTCGCAGGAGGTGACCCGCGCCTGGCACTGGTTCGGCGGCGAGGACCTGCCCGTGCTCCTCCTCGAGGGCCTCGCTGTCGGCCTGGTCGCGTGGGTGGTGCTGTCCTGCGTGTTCTACGCGCTGCGCTGGGCCGGCCTGCGCATCACTCGCGAGCACGGCAGGAAGGGCACCGTGCTGCGACTGGTGCACGGCGCGTTGACCCAGCAGAGCACCACCCTGGAGGAGGCGAAGATCCGCGGGGTCGTCATCCGCCGCCGGACCCTGGTCGGCCTGGCCGGCGGCGCGGAGCTCGGCGTACTCGCCACCGGGCTCGGCTCCGAGGAGGCCCGGCTGCTGCCGCCTGCGCCCGGGCAGACGGTGCGGGCGGTCGCGGTCGAGGTGATCGGCGAGTACGCCGCGGTGCACGCGCCGATCACACCGCACGGCCCGGCCGCGCGACGGCGCTGCTACTGGCGCCGGCTTCGTCCGGCCCTCGCCCTCGTCGCCCTCGGCGTGCTCGCCACCTGGGCTGCCGACACCCAGGCACCCGACGGCTGGGGCGACGTGGACATCTCGTGGTGGTGGCCGGTGGCACTCCTGGTCGTCGCCCTGGCCCTGGCGCTACCGCTCGCCGAGCTGCACTACCGTCGCCTGGGCCACGCGCTCACCGAGGGCTGCCTGGTCAGCACCTCCGGCGGGGTCTCGGCTGTCCGGACCGCGCTGGCGACCGACGGCATCATCGGGTGGCGGATCCACCGGTCCTTCTGGGATCGCCGCCTCGGCCTGGCGCAGCTCGTCGCGACCACCGCTGCCGGCCCCGAGCAGGTGACGATCGCGAACGTCCCGTTCGAGAAGGCCGTCGACGTCGCCGTCGCCGCCACCCCGGCGATGCTCGCGGACTTCACCGCCTGACGCTGCCGATCAGGCGCGCGCGGCGCGCGGGCAGGATCGCTGCGCCCCCTCGACCTCACCGGGAGCTCGACCGCGCCAGCCTCAGCTCCCAGACCCCGACCACCGCGTTGGGGACGGCGCAGAGCAGGAAGGCGGCCGCCCAGGCGTAGGTCTTCGCGCTGCTGCCACCGAGGGTGACCGTGAGCGCACCGCAGACGGTCAGGGCGGCGGCGCCCCCGATCCGCGCGCATCCGAGGCCGCGCAGGTGGTCGAGCTCCCAGCGCGGGATGAGGCGACGTACGCCGGTGCGCAGCGCCGCGGAGTGCTCGCTCATGGGAGTGCTCCTCCTCTCTCCTCCAGTCTGTCTCGGCGAGCAGCCGCAGGCCAGAGCAGGTGCCTCAGAGGTAGTCCTCCCGACGCAGCCAGCGCAGCGAGTAGGAGCCGACCACCGGCGGCAGGTACGACGTCGCGATCCGCTGGGTGACGGCGATCGCGAACGCAGGCGCGGACGGCACCCCCACCAGGCCGAGCGTGGCGGCGATCGCTGCCTCGCCGACACCGACGTTGCTCGGCACCGGGATCACGCTGGCGATGAGCCCGGACGTGGCGGTCACCGCCACCGCCTGGGCATAGGAGATCCCCGGATGGATCGCCTCGACCATGCAGAGCATCGCCACGGCGGTGACCGCAAGCGAGGCGAGGTTGCTGCCCAGCAGCAGCGCGGTCCGGGCCGGGCTGGTCGTAACGACGCCGAGCGCTTCGCGCAGCTGGTGCAGCGCCTTGATGGAGGACCGGCGCAGCTTGGGGACGGCGACCACGACCGCCGCGGAGACGACCGCGGCGACGGCCAGCAACACCAGCAGCCGGACCAGGTTGTCGGTCTCCAGGGTCACCGAGGAGAGCAGGTTGTCGTCGACCAGCAGGAAGACGAGCGTCACCACCACGTTGACGACCGAGCCGGCGGCCGAGTCCAGGGCGGTGGCCGTGATGCCGGCCGCCGGTCTCTCCCCGAACTTCGTCACGAACGTGGCGGTGAGGGCCGCGCGGCCAGCCGTGGCGGACACGGCGAGCCCGACGAGCTTGATCGCGTACTGGAGGTGGACGAGTGGGACCAGCGGCAGCCGGGTGCGGACCGCGGACATGGTGGTCACCGCGTCGCACACCGACGTCCCCTGCGCAATCAGGAACCCGATCACGATCCACGCCCAGGTCGCGTTCTTCCAGGACTGCCACACCAGGTTCCAGTCCAGTTGCACCAGCGCCGTCAGCAGTGCGTACGCCGCGATCAGCATGATCGTGATGCGCAGCAGGTCCTGCCACGCGATCCGCACGATCGGCGCCGGGGGTGCGGGCGGGACGCCGGCCCGTTCGCCGATGAGCCGGCGCAGGTCGTCGAGCACCGTTGAGGGACGCCGTACGCCGGCCCGCAGGCTGCGGGGCAGTGCGGCGCGCTGGAGATAGGGCTGCGCGTCGGCGAGGGCAGCCGGTCCGAGGGCGGCGACCGCGGACTCCACCGCGCGGTCCGGCCCGACCCGGAGCGCCAGGCTCGTCACCAGGGTCGCCACGTCCTGCTGGAGCCGGGCGGGCGGCGCTGCCACGGAGCCGTCGCCGAGGTCGAGCAGGAGGACCGAGCCGTCGGCGTACGCGAGGTGCTCCAGGGTCAGGTGGCCGTGGGAGAGCCCCGCGTGGTGCAGGAGGCCGACGTTGTGCCAGGTCTGCCGGAGCGACGCATCGGTGAGCGGAACCTCCGCAGCATCGCCGCCGACCGCGGCTGGTGGGGCGAGCACCAGCAACGCATCGCCGCCGGCCTCGGCCGCCGCGACGACGGGCGCGACCGGGACGCCGGCCTGCTCGGCGAGCAGGGTCAGCAGTGCCTCATGCTCGACCAGCTGCAGCCGGGTGGCGCCGGGGATCACCTGGTCGCGGTAGACGACCGTTCGCCACCACCGGGACACCCGGTAGGCGTCGACGGCGTCGCGGCCGTAGACCTTCACGAGCAGCGGAGCTCCGCGGGCTGCGGTGGCCTCCACGACGCGGGCGCCGATCGGCTGCTGCTCGGCGAAGCGGAGATCGTGCGCCTCCACGCCCAGCGTCTGCAGCGAGGCCGCGATGTCCGCCAGGTCGGGCTGGCCGCCCGGCGAGCCGGCCACCAGCAGTCCGAGACCGGCGCCCCCGAACCCCCAGCCCACGGCGCTGAGCACGAGGGCCGGCTCGCCCGTCCCCGCGGTCCAGGCGGCCGCGGCGAGCAACCCGATGAGGGTGGCGTCGTAGCGCCGCAGCGGCTCCACCATCCAGGCGCGCAGCACGAAGAGGGCGGCGGTCAGCGCGGCCAGCGGCACGACTCGCTCGTGTCCCCCGACGACCAGCGACGTGACCGCCCCGCCGGCCGCCGCCAAGGGCACCGCGACCAGGAGGGTCAGGGACAACGGCGCGTGCCGCCACCGCGACGCGACAGCCACGAGGACGATGCCGACGACGTACGCCGCGGCGAGCAGGTAGACCGCTCGCCCGGCTGTGACCGTCCAGCCCGGGAGCGAGGTCGCGAGCCGGGCGGCGGCGTCCTGGACCGGGCCGTTGTCGTGGGCCATCCGGGTGCCGATCCCGCCCCCCAGGATGCCTGAGACCGCGGCGGCGACGTCCAGCGGTCGCCGGGCCCGCGGACTCTCGGGATCGACGAGCCATCGGACGAGCGGACGGCGGCCTTCGGTGCTCACGGGCCCACCGGTGCAGCGGCGTCATCAGCGCCATCGGCGTCGTCGGCATCCTCGGCGTCGTCGGCGTCGTCGGCGTCGTCGGCATCCTCGGGCAGGCTGGTGCGGTGACCCAGCTGCACCAGCCAGTCGACGAGGACGCGATGCAGCTCGTGGGCACCCACCACCATGTCGTCGGGGAGCCTCAGCTCGGCCGGGTAGACCACCATCGCCCGGTCCTGCCAGCCGCCGAGACCGCCGTGGCAGCCGACGAGGTCCTCGAACGCGGCGACCTCGCCCAGGTCGTCGACCATGCTGTTGACGTAGAGGTCAGGGGCCTCGTCCATGGCTGCGACACGCTGGATGAAGCCGCCGGCGAACGGGCCGAACCGCTCCAGCGGGTCCTCTCCCCGCACCTGCCCGTCACCGAGCCGGTGCTCTCCTCGCGGCCCGAGCACGACCGTGCCGTGCTCCGCCGAGCGCGCGACCACGAAGCCGACCCCGGGGTGGCCCACCATGCCGGGCACGAGTCGCGGGAACTGGTCGCAGATCTCCTCCAGGGTCAGCCGGCGCGGCTCGCCGGCGACGTAGACGAGGCCGAGGTTGCCCGACCCGAAGACCAGGAAGCGATTCGCCCCCTTCGTCGCTGTCTCGCCGCTGACCTCGCGGCTCGCCTCACCGCCCGCCGCGCCGCCCGCCCCGCCCGCGCCGACGGAAGTGTCGTCGGTCAACCGGTCGGAGACCCGGTTGAGCGCGCGCCCCATGGCCGAGTCCCCGTCTCCCGCGGAGGCGACCATCGAGTTGAGCGAGCCGCTGCCCTCCGCATTCCGCACCGCGTCCAGGGTGGGCGCCTCGGTCAACCGGGCGACGAGCGCGGGCAGGTCCTCGCCGTACCGATCGGCGAACGTCTCCCCCTGCGACTGGCCGTGGTCGGACAGGACGACGATGTGGTAGCGGCGTGGTGCGACCTCGGCGACCTTCTCGAGCTGGGCGATCACGGTGTCGATGCCCTCGAGTGCGGAGAGCGACTCGGGCTGCAGCAGGCCGGCGTGGTGGGCGACGGCGTCGTAGTCGACGTAGTCCACGTAGACGACCCGGCGGCCGCGCAGCATCGCGTCGGCGACCAGGGTGGTGTTCAGGTCGCGGAGTACGCCGACGAGCGCGGCCCGCTCGGCCGCGAAGCCCCAACCGCGGTGGATCCGCGGGCGCACGTCGCGGCGCTTGGCCCGCGCGGCCTGGAAGCGCTCCCGGACGAGCTCGGTCAGCGTGTGGTTGAAACTGCGGGCGAACCCGGCGGGTCGACCCAGGAAGTCCGAGATCGCCTCGCGCGCCTGCCGGGTCGCGCGGGAGCGATCGACTGCGCTCATCGTCGCGATGGCGGTCGGTGCGTCGCCGGTGAAGAGGTTGCTGATCGAGACGCCGTCGTCGGCGAGCAGGCCGCGGCCGTTGGAGTGCCGGGCCTCGATCTCCGCGGCGTCGCGCGGCCGGTTGGCCACCAGGACCCGCTGGGTGGCGCGCTCGACCCACCGGAAGGCCGGGATGCCGTCGATGGTGCCGTGCAGGATGCCCATCTGGCTCGCCGGCGTCGTGGCTGGCAGCATCGGGCGCCACTCGGCCATCCGGTGGCTGCCGCTGCGCACCCAGCGCGACAGCGTCGGCACCATGCCGGCCCGCACCCCGACGTCGAGGACCGGGAACGGCACGCCGTCGGCCTGCACGAAGACGATGCCCGGGATCTCGGGGTCGGCGACGGTGACCCTGGTCCGTCGGGCACGCCGCAGCAGGGACGCGGTGACCGCGTCGTCGGTGCCGGCGGTAGCCAGCCAGATGAGGACGGTCGACACAGCGGCGACGAGCCACGCGGTCACCACCGACCACCAGAACGCCGTCCACCCGGACTGGCCCGTCGGGTAGATCACCAGCCAGGTCGCGAGCCACTGCCCGCCCAGCCCGAGCAGGACCGCGCCGACCCAGCCGAGTCGCACCGCCAAGGGGGTCAGCACCATCCGCAGCACCAGCCCGCTGAGGAAGACCAGCGCACCGGCCGCGACCGCCTGCTCCCAGCTGTGCACCTGGTCGCCGGGGGCGAGCCAGGATCCGAGCCACAGCCCCAGCGAAGCGCCGAGCACGCCGATCAGCGCTGCACCGACGTCACGCCAGCCGAGAGAGCGAACGGCCGACGACAGCTGCCAACCCATGGCACCCCTCCTCACCGCACTCGGCCTGCGGAGCCCCGGGGTCGATCATGCCGAGGGCGACAGACCGTTCCCTCGCCTGAACAGGGTGAACGGCTAGGGCACGAACCGCTCGCCGGGCTCGAGGACGACGGCCTCGGCTCCGCGGCCCACCATCGCCGCGGCGAAGCGCTCGCCCGGCGTGACGAACATGTGCTGATGCGTACGCCGCGCCACCACGGCGAGCCCGCGCGGGAAGAACGTCCCCCAGTGCACCGGCACCGCCCAGTGGGCGCCGACGTCCCCGACCAGGTCGGCCGCCTGATCGGGGTCCAGGTGCTCGTCGCCGAGCGAGTGCCCCCAGCCGCCGACCGGCACCAGCGCGAGGTCGACCGGGCCGACGGCCCGGAGGTCCACCTCCGTGCCGGTGTCACCGGGGTACCAGAAGGAGCGGTCCCCGGAGGTGACCCGGAAGCCCAGGGCCGGGCCGCGGTAGCGGGACCACGGCAGCCGCCGCCCGTCGTGATGTGCCGGCAGCACCGTCACGTGCACGCCGGCGACGTCGAGCTCATCACCCGGCTGCACGGGCCGGACGTCGTGGCGCCCGCGCAACAGCCGTTCACCTCCGCGCGGCAGCAGCACCGGTACGTCGGGGGCGACGCGGGCCAGCGAGGGCAGGTGGCAGTGGTCGTGGTGCAGGTGCGAGACCAGCACCACGTCGGCGTCGACGGCGCTGTCGTGCGGCGCCACCGCGTAGCGCCGGAGGTGGAAGAGGTGGTTGGTCAGCAGCGGGTCGATCGCGACCCGGCGACCGGCGATCTCCACCGTCGTCGAGGCGTGCCCCCACCAGGTGACGGCGAGCGGGTCGGTGCCCATCTCCGGAGTCTGGCAGTGCGGGGAGACATGCTCAACCGAGCTTCGCGGTCTCCCAGGTCGAGAGGCAGAACGGGTGCCCGGCGGGATCGGCGTAGACCACGCAGTGGTCCTCGTTCGGCTGGTGCTCGAACCGGGTCGCGCCGGCGGCCAGCACCCGCGCCCCGGTGGCCACGAGGTCGTCGACGAAGAAGTCCAGGTGCATCTGCATGGGGACCTCGCCGCCGGGCCAGGTGGGCGGCTGGTGGTCGGGGACACCCTGGACCCCGATCTCGCCGTACGGACCTGTCACCGTCGCCCAGCCGGCGTCGCCCAGCGCCTCGCCTGCGGTGATCTCCGCGTAGAAGCGCGCGAGCGCGATCGCGTCCGGCGCACTGACGGTCGTGCCGCTGAGGCGGATCACGTCCGACATCAGCCGACGTCCATCGCCTGGTAGGTCGGCGTCAGCTCGGTCCAACGCTCGCGCCAGTACGGCGAGGGCGCGTCGGCGGACCAGCCGTCCGGGTGGACCGAGGCCCCGGTCTCCAGGGACCGGCCGAGGTCCTCCAGGTGGGCCTGCCAACCGGCGCCGTGGAAGGGCAGGTTCTCGATGAGCAGCCCACGCTGCTCGACGACGAGCCGGGTCCGCTCGCCCTCCTCGCTCAGCCACGCCTCTGTCTCGCCTTCGTCCGACGCCCCGGGTGAGGTCCGCAGCAGCAGGTGCCGCGGCGCGTCGCACACCTCCACGACCGCGGGCGTGCTCGCCGAGCTGGTGAAGGTCAGGTGGATGGTGCCGCCGACCCGCCGGTCGCCCTCGACGTCGGCGAGCCAGCGCGCCAGCCTGTCCGGCGTCGTACAGGCGTCCCAGAGGTCCTCGATGTCGGTGTCGTAGACATCCTCGACGCGTACTGCGCCGCGGGTCTCGTCGAGTGCTCGCATCGATCCGATCGTTCGCACGTCCTGGCTCACTGCTCCACGTCCTTCCTGGTCCTCTTGGCCTTCTTGCCTCGCGCCACCTCGGTGTGCAGCGCGTCGAGCCGGTTCTGCCACAGCGCTCGGTAGTCCCCGAGCCAGTCGTCCACCTCGACGAGCGGCTCGGGCCGAAGGCTGTAGATGCGGCGCTGGGCCTCCTGCCGTACGTCGACCAGGCCGGCCTCGCGCAGCACCCGCAGGTGCCGGGACACGCCCGGCCGTGCGATCGGCAGCGCCTCGGCGAGCTCGCCCGCCGTCGCCGGGTGGTCGCGCAGGATCTCCAGCACCGTGCGCCGGCTGCCGTCCGCCAACGCGTGCAAGACCGCATCCATGATCAAGACCGTACCCTTCCTGTTACGTATCCACAAGGGTACATAAAGCCGGACGCCGAGCCTGTCGAGGCGCCTCGGCGGCAGCGGGACGCCTTCGGTCAGGAGCGCGACGCAGGCGTACGGCGCCTGGGCCGACGCACACCAGCGGCCACGAACACCGCTCCGAGCCCGACCATGCCCCCCGCCAGCCAGAGCAGGCCCAGCGGGATCGTTGTTCCGGTCCCCGGCAAGGTGTCCGCTCCGGCCGCTCCGGCGGCCGTCGAACCGGTGTCGCCGTCCGGACCCGTGTTACTGCTCGGGCCGGTCGTCGTGGGGAGGTGCACCCGGGCCGTGTCGGCCGCGCTCGAGCCTTCGACGCTCGCATGTGCGGTGTTCACCACGCTGCCCTTGTCGATATCGCCTGCGTTGAGGCGCTGGTCGGGGACCGTGCAGACCATCGAGTCACCGGCGGAGAGGTTCCCGGCCGGGCAGCTCACCGGCCCGGCGGAGGGGTCGGTGACGACGACCCCGGAGAGCCGGGTCGTGCCGGTGTTCGTGACAGTGATCCTCCAGCGCACTCTGTCCCCCGGATCGGGGTGCCCGGCGGCAGCGCCGTCGAGCGCCCGGCCCGTCTTGTGCACGGCCAGGCTGGCGCCGGTGGGCGCACTGCCGCGGATCGTCACCGTCGCTGTGGACGGAGCCGACTGCACCAGCGGGGCGGCCGCTGCGGCCAGGAAACCGGTGTCCGCCTGCGGCGCGTCGGACTCCGATGCGGTGGCGACGGCGGTGTTGACGATCTGCGCGAGCTGGAAGTCGCCGGCTACGACCGTGTAGGCGGCCGTGCACCGGACGTGCTCGCCGGGCGCCAGCGGCTGGCTCGGACAGCTCGCCGTCGGGACCGTTCCGCTGCCGGTGAAGTGCTGCTCGAGGATCGCGATCCCGGTGAGCGCGACGTTGCCGGTGTTGGTGACGTCGAAGGTGTAGATGACCACCTGTCCGGTGTGGGTGGCAGTCGTCGGCGAGGCCGACTTCGTCAGCTTCAGCGCGGGTGCGGGGCTCTCGGGGATGACAGCCGAGTCGGCACTCGACTGGACGGCCGGACCCGCGGGCGGCAGCGCCGTGGCAACCGCCGTGTTGGTGACGCTGCCGCTGGCGATGTCGGCAGCGGTGAGCGCGTAGGTGGCGGTGCAGGACACGGCTCCGGTGGGAGCGAGCGAGGTGGCGGCGGAGCAGCTGAGCGCCCCGAGAGTGCCGGTTCCGGTGAAGAGCGACTCGACCACTGTCGGAGTCTCGAGCGTCACGTTGCCGCGGTTGGTGACCACGAAGGTGTAGGTGATCGGCGCTCCGACGGTGAACTGGGTCGGCCCGGACGGGTCGGCGGACTTGACCAGGGTCAGCTTCGGCGACTGGTCGACGGTGACCTGGGCGGTGTCCTCCGCTCGGGGATCGGTGTCGCCGGCCGGCCCCGATGCCGCGGCCACGGCCGTGTTGATGATCGCGCCGGCGTCGATGTCGGACTGGGTGGTGGTGTAGCCGGCGGTGCAGGTCATGGTCGCGGTGCGCGCCAGCGCCGTACGCGGGCAGGTGATCTGCGGGGGCTGGCCGGTGCCGGTGAAGTCGGACTCGACGACCTCGACGTCGCTGAGCGCCGTCCCGCCGGTGTTCGTGACCTCGAACGCGTAGCTGATCTGCTGGCCGGCCCGGTCGACCACAGTGGGTGATGCCGTCTTGCCCAGGGTGAGCGCCGGCGGCGGGACGGTGTCGACCGCTACCACCGCCGTCGAGGGCTCGCTGTCCACCTCGTCGCCGCTCGGCGCACTCGCGGTGGCGACGGCGGTGTTGGTGATGGACGCGGTGCGCATGTCCACGTCGGTGACCGCGTACGTCGCCGTGCACGTGACGATCTCACCCGGCGTGAGCTCGGTGTCGGGGCAGGCTGGGACCAGCGCCGGGCCCGTCCCGGAGAAGCTGCGCTCATCGATCGCGAGTTCGGTGAGCGGGACGTCCCCGGTGTTGGTGACCTCGAACGTGTACGCGATCTGCTGGCCGACGTCGGAGGCCGTCGCGAGGGTGGCCTCCTTCTCCAGCGAGATGCTCGGGCTGGCGGCGTCGGGCACCAGGACCGTGTCGTCGGCCGACGTCACGGGAGGCCCGGTCGGCGGGAGCGCGCTGGCGGCGGCGGTGTTGGACAGCTGGTGCGCGGCGACATCGGCGGCAGTGAGTGTGTACGTCGCCGTGCAGATCACCTGGCGACCGGGCGCGATGTCGACAGCGGGGCAGTCGATCGGCGAGAGCGCGCCCGTCCCGGTGAAGCGATCGTCGGTGATGCTAACCCCGTGCACGGTGGTGTTGCCGGTATCCGTGACCACGAAGGAGTAGGTGAGCTGCTGGCCGACGGTGAAGGCCAGCGGTGTCGAGGGCGCGACGGACTTCACGAGGCTGATGGCCGGAGCCTGATCGACGCTGACCGTGGCGCTGGACGTGGCGGTCGGATCGGTGAATCCCGCCGGAGCGTGGGCGGTGGCGGTCGCGGTGTTGTCGATCGAGCCTCGGTCCACGTCCGCCTGTGTGACGGTGTAGTCGGCGGTGCACATCGTCGACTCACCGGGGGCGAGGTCGAGACCCGACGCAGGGCAGTCGACGTCCGAGATCTGGCCGGTGCCGCTGAAGGCCGACTCGTCGATCGTGAGGTCCTGCAGGGCGACCCCGCCGGTGTTCTCGACGTCGAAGGAGTAGGTGACCAGGTCGCCGTCCGCATCGACGACGGTCGGTGCGGCGGACTTCGTCAGGGTCAGCGCCGGCGGGGCCGCGACCCGGACTGTCGCGGTGGCGGGCGCCGTCTGCGGGACGGGTCCGGCCACGGGCGTCGCGGTGGCGTACGCAGCGTTGGAGACGCTTCCCAGCGCGACGTCACCCGGCTGGACGACGTACGTCGCCGTGCAGTTCACGCTCGCGCCCGGCGCGATCGTCCAGGCCGGGCAGCTTGGGGCCGACAGCGTGCCGGTCCCGGTGAACGCCGTCTCGTGGATGACGGGCGCGCTCACCGGGACCTGGCCACCGTTGGTGACCTGATAGGTGAAGGTGACGGTGTCACCGGTCGCGGCGACCTGGCGGTCGACGGTCTTGGCGAGCTGCAGCCGGGCGTTCGGCGTCAGGGCGTTGGTCACGGTGATGCCGTAGGCGCCCGAGGGTCCGGTGACGGTCAGCGTGGCCGGTGAGATGTCGGGTGCGCCGACCCACGAGTATCCGGCCGGGAGACTGGGAGGTGGGTTCTCGGTGATCGAGCACTGCTGACCGTCGAAGACCGAGATCGGGCTGGCCGTCGCGCTCGATCCGCCGGCGGGCACGGTGGCGCTCCACGGCGTGCTGCCCTGGTAGACGCAGTCCACGGTCCCGGTGAACGTGAGCGCCTGGGTCACGCCGCCCGCAGGAAGGCCGGCGAGCTGCTTGGTGACGGTCACGCGTGATGCGGTGCCCGCGACGGTGAGGATCGCCGTGCTCGAGTTGCTGGACGGGACGGGGTCGACGAACTGGTTGGCACCGCTGGTCGCCGATCGTGCTGTGGCGGTGTTCTTGTAGGTGCCGCCGACGGGTCCGGCGGTCCCGTTGATGGTGAGGGTGACGCTGCCCTGGTTGCTCGCGATCGTGGTGATGGTCGAGGTCAGCGTCCGGCTCGCCGCGTCGTACGCCAAGGCTCCACAGGTCGATCCTGCGCTCGCCGCACAGGAGGCGGAGCCGAAGGTGAAGCCGATCGGAAGAGGGTCGGCGAACTGCACGGACTGGGCCGGGTTCGCGCTCGCGTCGGAGACCTTGACGGTGTAGGAGACGGGGTCGCCGGGCTGGACCGAGGATGGGCTGACCGACTTGTTGACCGCGATGTCGGCGCACGCCGTCGTGGCGGCGACGGAGGCCTGGGAGGAGCCGACCACGGGGCTGGCCGCGCTGACGTAGGCCCGGTTGGTCACGGTGTTCGACGTCGGACAGGTGGTGCGTCCGGCCGCGATCGGGTCGAGTCGTGCCACCACCGTCAACGTGGCGCCGACGGGGAACGCGTCGACCGCGCCCGACCAGAGATTGAACGAGCCCGTTCCGCTGACCTGGCGCGAGGCGATGAACGAGGGGCAGTCGATGCCGCCGGCCCCGGTGCAGGACACGATCGTCATGCTGACGCCGGCGTAGATCTGCCCCAGCGAGAGGTCGAGCTGATCCTGGATCGTCGCGCCGTCCGCAACCGACGGGCCCGCGTTGCTGTAGACGACCGTGTAGGTCGTCGGGTCGCCGGGGAAGATCGTCGCCTTGTCCTGCGTCTTGGTCACCCGGAGGTTCGCCTGGGGGCACGGGGTGGGCGGGGGCGCCGTTGCGGTGACCTGGACCTGGTTGTTGCCGGTGACCGTCTCCTTCACGCCCGTGGGTGCGGTGATCGACGCGGTGTTGGTGAAGGAGGAAGAACCCGAGGAGGAGCAGGGCGGCTGCGGATACAGCGTGGGCGTCGCGATGATGCTGAGCACGATGCTGGAACCCGCGGGCAGGGTGCCGATCGGATAGCTGAGGCTCTGGCCGCTGAAGGAGAGCGTCTGGTCGGGGACGTTGGGACAGGTGGCGCCGCCTGTGGTCACGCAGGAGGCCACATGCTCGGTCACTGACGTGACGGGATTGCTGTAGGTCAGCGTGTCGGCGAACGTGGCCCCGTCGGCTGCGGCGGGCCCGAGGTTGCGCATCGTGATGGTGTAGGTGAGCGGCGCCGTCGGCGAGACGGTCGAGGCACTCTGGGTCTTGCTGATCGACAGGTCGGTCGTCGGGCAGGCCGCGGTCCCGGTGCCGTAGGAGTAGATGAACAGGTCGGCGGTTCCGACGTTCGTGAAACCCGAGGGCACCGTCGCCCGCCCGTCAGCGCCGATCGTCGTCGACGTGACGCCACACGGCGGCGGAGAGGTCAGGACCGGCGTGAAGGTGTACGTGACGGTGATCGTGGCATTCACGGGCCAGACCGGCTGGCTCGCCGAGAACAGTCCGACGAACGTACCGGTCACGGGAACGCTGGCGGGAACGGTCGGGCAGACCAGTCCGGCGGAGGCCGTGCAGCTCACGTTCGACACCGAGATCGAGCTGAACAACACCGCGGGCGACACGCTCAGCATGGCGCTGATGGAGGTTCCAGGCGCCGGTGCCGGGCCGTTGTTCGTCCAGGTCACGGTGATCGTGTTCGGGGTGTCCGGAGGGAGCGCATGGGCCGAGTCGACAGCCGTCGTGGTCTGGGTCTCGGTGAGGGTGACGCCCGTCGTGTTGTTCATCGCCGTACTCACCGAGCTCGAGTTCGAGGTCAGGTCGTAGTCCGTGGTCCCGGCGGGGGCCGTCACGGTGCCCGAGGTCGTGACCGAGGAGGCCGACGGGGCAGCGAAGGTGCCGGTGATGGTGATCTCGATGTAGCCCTGGTGCGGGAGCAACCCCGCGTTGCCGCGCACCTGTGAGTTCGAGGTCGTCATCGTGGCCGGGCAGGTCGCTGCACTGAACGCCGTACACGTCGCCGACACCCCGGTGGCACCGGCCGGCATGGAGATGCTGAAGGCCGCTCCGTCCGCGTCGGGCAACGAGTTGTTGCCGACCCTCGCCACGTAGGTGAACGGCGCACCCGCGACCGCTGAGGCCGGGCCGGTGATGTTGATCGTCACGTCGACCTGCGACCCGGGTACGACGGCTTGCGGCGCGGCGAGTGCATCAGGCGCCACGGCGCGGGTGCTCGGCAGGGCCGGCGAAGGAGACGGTTCGCCCGACGCCGGCTCCTGGCCGGGTCGTGCCGTCCCACTCGGACGGCTGGTCGCTGGCGCTCCCGGCGAGGGGGCGTCCGTGGACGGCCGTGAGGACGGGGCCGACCCGCCGGAGGCGGGTGCCGAGCTGGGGGAGGCGGACGGAGCCGACGCTGCCGGTGTCGACGCCGGGGTCGGAGACGTGGATGGCGCCATCGAGGCGGACGGGCTCTGCACGGCGGTCGCCGCTGTCGCGGGCGACGGAGAAGGATCCGCCGACGCCGAGGTCCATGACGTCAGGGAGATACTGCCGAGGACCACGGTGGCGACAACGAGGAAACCCACGACGCGGACCCACGGCGAACGCTTCGAAAGCCTGGCCATGGCACGCACAAGGCCGCCCCTGCCTCCCGAGCCCGTGTCGGAGCGAGCACCTTTCGACGGTAGGTGTGACCTTCTCGCGGTGTCAACGAGCAGGCACCGTTGCCCGGCGACGCGAGCCGCCTGATCGCTACCACCACGCGCTGCTTCCGCTCCGCGCAGAGAGACGCCCGTCGGAGGGCCGTGCGAACCAGTCAGCGTGGGGCAGCCGGGGCGCTGAGGGCCTCCCGGCCGTGGCATCTGCGCCGTACGATGCTTGAGGAGTGTTCGTCACGATCGGAACGGCTTGTGCGCGCCCATACCGCCTGGGGTGTGGCATCAGCGTTCAGGTGACGAGCGCGACGTAGAGGCTCCGGCGGACGCCAGGTTGCATCGCCGACGCCAGAGACTCGAGTTCCGAGGAGGCCGCAGGTGCCGACGACGTTCAGCGAATGGTTCGTTCAGCTGCTGGTCTTCGTCATCGTCGCGTACCCGATCGTCGGCGGACTGGCGTTCATCGTGTCGAGTTTCTATTACCACGTCTTCTCCGAGAAGCGGGACCTGCCGCGGTACCTCGAGCACGGCGAGCCGTACGTGTCGATCTTCGTGCCCGCGCACAACGAGGAAGCCTCCATCGAGAGCACACTGCGCTACCTCGAGACGATGCTGAACTACCCCGCCCAGCGATACGAGATCATCGTCATCGACGATGCCTCCACGGACCGTACGCCGCAGATCCTTGCCGGCTTGCAGGGCGTGTACTCGAACCTGCGGGTCATCACCATCGTGAAGAACCGCGGGAAGGCGCACGGCTTCAACGTCGCGCTCGCCTTCGCGCGGGGGGACTTCATCTTGTCCAACGACGCCGACACCAAGCCGAACCCGGACGCGCTGTGGCAGTACATGAGCTACTTCGAACGCGAAGGCGGCCAGAACGTCGGGGCCGTGACGGGCAACATGCTGGCCGCGAACCGCACGACGCTGACCGCCCAGGCACAACAGAACGAGCTGAACTCGATCATCGGCCTCATCAAGCGCGCCCAGATGTCCTACGGTGCGCTGTTCGCGTTCTCCGGCGCGAACACGATGTACCGCAAGCAGGCGGTCCTCGACGTCGGCGGCTGGCATGCCGAGCAGCCGACCGAGGACATCGCCATCGCATGGGACATGCAGACGGCTGGATGGCGGGCGCTCTTCGCGCCGCACATTCGATTCTTCCTCGACGTGCCCGAGCGGTTTCGGCTGTTGGTCAAGCAGCGGAGACGGTGGTCTTCGGGCGGTATCTACGTGCTGGCGAGCAAGGGCCCGAGACTGGTACGGCACCCCATCCGAAACTTCCGAATGATGCCCGTGATCACCGACTACACCATCTCCATCGTGTGGAGCTTCCTCTACTGGGTCAGCATGGCGCTGTTCGCCGGGACGCAGCTCTACTTCGCCGCGACGAAGAACTGGGAGCGCTTCTTCCACAACTGGTACATGGTCGGCATCTTCGTCGCCATCCACATGGGGATCGGGTTGGTCCAGCTCACCGCCGCGTCGTACTACAACGACGGTGGAAGGACGCTGAAGTACGTCTTGTTCGCGCCCTGGTACATGCTCGTCTACTGGATGGTGAACACCTTCACTGTCGTACTTGAGCTCGTCCCGACGCTGGGGAAGGTCTGGTCGCGGCGCGACGGTGGTACATGGGTGTCCCCGGACCGCTCCGACAGCCTCCAGGACGTCGAGAAGGGGTATCGGGAACCCGCATGAGTGGCGAGCGTGTCAGCGGTGCCCCCGACCCGCAACCAGTCCAGACGGTGCGGGAGCCAGGAACGCCGTCCTACCTGGTCCATCGGGTCGAAGAGAAGGACGTCACCGTCGACTGGTTCTTCGGTCACCACCATGCGGGGACGAAGATCGCGCAACTGGTCCTGGTGCTGGTCGGCTGGTTCTTCGTCATCCTCCCGGTGGCTATCACCACCTCTGCTCTCGTGCATCGCCACGACGACATGAGCGGATGGTGGGGATACCACGAAGGATTCGCCATGTGGACGGAAACCATGGTGTTCCTCGGAGTCCTGCTCGTCCTGTTCATCGTCGGGTTTTTGGTGCTGCACCTCCTCGACCGCGCCGGGCGACGGTCGCAGGACCGGAGCAAGACCTACGACGAGGAGGTGCTCGCGCTGAGGCTCGAAGTCGCGGAGGAGTGGTACGGCGACAAGTTCGGCCCCGCTGACCTACGCCGGCAACAGGACCGAGTCGAGATCGAGCCGTACGGCGACGTCGAGACCTACGAGTTGCGTGACCTCTACCGCACCTTCGATATCGAATGATGCGGCCACCCGACCGCGCCCGCGGTGCAGCCGGAGGATCTCACGCGCTGGCACGCGTACAGACGTCGGCTGAGGGAGTGGGTTGATTTCGTTGTCACCCGAAGACGAGAACCTGCTGGCAGCCATGAAACTGCGTGAGCTCGACCTCAAGCGCAGGCGGGGAGCCTCCGACGCCGTCCTGTATCGCGTACGACGCTACCGGACGGTTGTGTCGATCCTGGCGGCTCTGGGCTTCTCGCTGGCCGTCACAGGGACCGTTGCCATCATTGTCTGGCTGGTCCCCGCACCTACACGGTGGTTCTTGACACTCGCCGCGATCGCCGCCGGCGCGTTCGTGGGAATGTTGATCGGGGAGCGCCTCTGGGAGACCAACCGAGGCCGGCGGCTCCTCGCACGCGAGGAGAGCCAGTTGAACACGAGGTACAGCGAGGACCTCCACGCGGGTCGCCGGTGGCTGCAGTTCTTTCGCCAGGGCGAGGACATCTCCGCCTACGTCCCGCAGATCCTGTACTTCATCGAGTCGGAGGCTCGGTTCAGCTCAGTGGGTGCAGCCCTCGCCTTGGCAAAGGAGAGGCGGCACGAGAGCGCCGCCTTCGCCGCACGCGCCCTCGGGCGATTCAACGACGTCGCCGCCCAGACGAACCTGGTCGTCCTCTCGAGTACCGATGAGGCAGGGCAGCCGTCGAGCCGCACCATGAATTTCGTCAAGAGCGACCGACCAGGAGTGTGGTTCGTGACGACGGCGCCGGAGAGTCCGAAGATCCAGGAACTCGACCTGGGCAAGGTAGCGCTGGTCACGCCCCCGACAGGTTCGGGTGCTGCGATCAGCAGCAATCGACTAAGGCTCCGACGCTCAGGGTTTCCCTTCAGCGATGTGGCAGAGCTGTACCGCAGGCAGGTCCCGGGGTACGTCGAGGCGATGACCAAGGCGGAGGAGGAACGCGAGCTGGTCTACGAACTGAGCCTGCTCTCAGCGAGGGTCGACACCTGGCTCGAGCACGACATCGTCGACTTCCACAGCCCCTGAACACCCGATTCGTTGCCCCATGCGGCCACAACCCGTGCGGGGGGCAGGGGCTTCGAGCTGGAAGGGTGTGCCGAGCCCAGCATGTCCTGTCCGCTGTCGGCGGGCTGCACCTCCCGCCAGGAACAGGACTGCTGCGTCAGCCGTGAACACGGCCGCCCCGTTGGGGGTCGAGAATCCAACTCAGCCTGCTTGTTCGCCGCTGTCGACGGGCGAGCGCCCCGGCGCGAGGAACGTCAATAACACGGCACTGGAACGCGGCTAGACCGGCGACCGGCGACCGCTGTCCTGCGCGGCCACGGGGATGCGAGACCCACACGGACGCGCAGGGAGAGCAACATGATCGAGAGGCTGCCTCCAGGTGGCCTCAAACCGGAGTTAACTGGTGGGCAGGCGGCCATCCTCCGACGCGTCAGGTGATGCGGATGTGCTTGGTCAGCCGAGTCGGCTTGGCGTTGAGGTCGAGGTTGCGCGGGGTGACGTCGAACCACGCCTTCTTGCGGCCACGCCCGATCTTCGAGGTCTTGATCTTGAGCTTGTTCGCGACTGCGCAGCTGGCGTTCCTCTTGCGGAGGATCACGCGCTTCTTGACACCGACGGTCAGCGTGCCGTGCCTTGGGCAGACCGTTGAGAGGACCTTCACAGAAGCGGTGATCTTCGCTCGACGAGAGGCCTTCTTAGGGAAGTTGTGACCAAGCCGCAGTGTGGTGGGCTGCCCGACTGTTGGAATGGCCGGGTTCTGGACGAAGGCCGGGCCCAATATCCGGCGAGCGTGCCGCGGCGGAGGTTGGGCAGGCTGTCGAACTCGCTGATGACGCCGTAGAGGAGGCCACCGAGCGGCTGCACGTCGGTCATCGGAACGACGCTCGCCGTGGGTTGAGCCCGAAGGGAACCGGTCGTGAACTTGAAGGCAGCCAGGGACGCTGGCGTGTCTCTGCGGTGGGCCCACAGGTCGTTGCCCGTCGGGAAGAACTCATAAGCGTGTTTGCCTGAGCCCAGTGAGTTCCCGTCCGGCGCTGCTAGGTACCTAGCGCAGCAACCACGGCGGCCCTGGAGCCTGCTGCAGGTAGGGCATGAGGCTGGGCAGACCTCGCGTGGCCCAATGCTCGCCGCCGCCTGACCGGCGCTGAGCCACACCGTGACCTAGCCTGTGCGCCGTACCTGATCTCGCCGTCGTTCGAGTGCGACATCGGGTCCGCCTATCTCCGTGGTACCGAGGACTGTGCTCGCAGGGCTCTGTTACGAGGGTCCTTAGCGGTCAGACGGCCGGAGCCAGCGCGCCGGCGAGGGTGCTGAGCGCGGCCGGCACCACGGCGTAGTAGGCCCACCTGCCGCGCTGCTCGCGGGTGACCAGACCGGCCTCGACGAGGATCTTCATGTGGTGCGAGACCGTCGGTTGCGCCAGGCCGACCGGGTCGGTCAAGTCACACACGCACGCCTCCCCGCCGGTGGCCGCTGCGATCAGGGACAGAAGCTTGACCCGAGTCGGGTCGCCCAACGCCTTGAACATCCGCGCCAACGTCGCGGCGGTCTCATCGTCGACGACGCCGCCGGTCAGCGAGGAGCAGCACCCGTCCAGCCCTGCGATCGAGACATCGGGCTGAAGAAGCGGCAGCGCGGTCGGCATGGGAACAGTCTGCTTGTTGCATTGACATTTGTCGATGCGTGGCCTCAGGGTTGATCCATCGACGTTCGTGAATGTGAGGTTGGACCATGAGTGCGCTTCCCGTTGTTGTGATCGGTGCCGGACCGCAAGGGCTGGCTGCCGCGGCGCATCTGCTCGAGCGCGGCTTGGAACCGTTGGTGCTCGAGGCCGGCGCCGGCCCGGCCGCAGCGGTCGCGCAGTGGGGCCATGTGCGGTTGTTCTCGGCGTGGCCCGAGCTGGTCGACCCGGCCGCGCAGCGCCTGCTGGAAGCCTCGGGCTGGGTCGCCCCGCTCTCGGGGTATCCGACCGGTGCGCAGTGGATCAAGGGCTATCTCGCGCCGCTGGCTGCCGCGCTGGGCGAGCGGGTCTGGTACGACGCCCGGGTCACCGGCGTCTCCCGCAAGGGCCGTGACCGGCTCGTCGACGCCGGCCGGGGCGAGCAGCCGTTCACGGTCCACCTGACCGATGGTGCCGGCACCGAGGTCCGCCTCGAGGCGCGTGCGGTCATCGACGCCTCCGGCACCTGGGACAGCCCGAACCCCGCTGGTGCCGATGGTCTGCCTGCGCTCGGCGAGCGCGCCAACGCAGATCTGATCTCCTACGGCGTGCCCAACAGCCAGGAGCCGCAGCGCTACGCCGGCAGGCACACCGTCGTCCTCGGTGCCGGTGACTCCTCGCTCAACGCGATCATCGAGCTCGACCGCATCGCCCAGACCCACCCCGGCACCCGGATCACATGGGCACTGCGCCGCGGTGGTCCGGTCGAGGCCAACAACACCTTCGGTGGCGGCGCGGCCGACCAGCTACCCCAGCGCGGCGCACTCGGGATCCGGGCACGCAAGGCCGTCGAGGAGGGCCGGATCCAGGTTGTGACCGGCTTCCGCACCGGCGAGCTCGACCGCATCCCCAACCCCACCAACAGCGACGTGCTCAGCGACACCGACAGCGACGCAAGCAGTGACCAGCTCGTGGTGGTTGCCGAGGACGGTCGTCGGCTCGACCCGGCCGACACGGTGGTGGTGCTGACTGGGTTCCGGCCCGACCTCTCGGTCCTCTCCGAGCTGCGCCTTGACCTCGACCCCACCCTGCAGGCGCCGCGGGCGATCGCGGCGGAGATCGATCCCAATCTTCATTCCTGCGGCTCGGTGGCAGCGACCGGTGCCCGCGACCTGGCCCATCCAGGCGAGCCGGACCTGTACCTGGTCGGGATGAAGTCCTATGGCCGCGCGCCGACGTTCCTCGCCATGACCGGCTATGAGCAGGTCCGCTCGGTGGTGGCGATGCTTGCCGGCGACGTCACGGCCTCTGAGCGCGTCGAGCTCGTGCTGCCCGACACGGGCGTCTGTGGCGGCTCCGGGCTCTACGACGACCCCACGAATACTGCCGGCGGGGGCGGGTGCTGCGGTGCTCCAGCGCCTGCCGGGACACGTGCAGAGCCCGAGCTGCTGAGCATCGGGCTCGGAGCGGCGCCCATCAGCGAGCGGCCGGCCGGTGGCTGCTGAGCCCCACCACCCATCCCCGTAGGAGCCCAGCCGTGAACGCTCAACCCACCACAGCGATCACAACTGACCAGAGCGGCAAGCCCACCGTCCTGTTCGTGTGCGTCCACAACGCCGGCCGCTCCCAGATGGCCGCCGGCTATCTCCAGCACCTTGCAGGCGATCGGATCGAGGTCCTCTCCGCCGGATCCCAGCCCGGCAACCAGATCAATCCCGTCGCCGTCGCCGCCATGGCCGAAGAGGGCATCGACATCGCTAGCAACCAGCCCAAGGTCTTGACCTCCGAGGCGGTGCAACGCTCCG
The DNA here is from genome assembly GCF_000364605.1 of Nocardioides sp. Iso805N. Lineage (GTDB taxonomy): Bacteria > Actinomycetota > Actinomycetes > Propionibacteriales > Nocardioidaceae > Nocardioides. The sequence continues at coordinate 46,294 of NZ_KB822575.1, forward strand.
ACGTCGTCGTCACCATGGGCTGCGGCGACGAGTGCCCCTTCTTCCCCGGCAAACGATACGAGGACTGGAAGCTGGATGACCCCGCCGGCCAAGGCATCGAGGCAGTGCGCCCCATTCGCGACGAGATCAAGACCCGCATCCAGACCTTGATCGACTCGCTCACGATGTGAGCTTGGGTCAGACCCTAGGAGGCAGTGGGGACAGGTTCGCCGCTTCGACCAGGGCGAGTGCGTACGGACGCCAGGCGAAACCCGGCCATCCTCTGATCGGGCGCCGTTGGAGGTTGGCGGTCGGCCCATCGCTCACGACGCGCCGGCAACCGGCAAGGGAACTCCGTTCGCATGCCCAGATCACCCGACCGTGACCGCGGTCGACTTATCTGAACCAGATGCTCGTTTCCGTCGTCGGCACCGCGGGTGACCATGCCTGCAAGGTCTGATGCACCTCGGAGTGTCCGGTCAGGACGACCGGTCGAGCTCGGGAAAGCTCCATGAACCGTCGAGAATCTCTGGCCGCGGGCGGTACATGCGAACAGCGAAGTTCCAGCCGTCCTGCAGCGGCAACGGATTGATGTCGTTTGCGTCGCCACCGAAGGTCACCGTGATGGATCCGTCAGCGTTCGCCTTACCAGAGACACTGTTGACGCTGTAGGCGTCGAGGTCGTTCTTGTGGAGGAATCCGTCGCTGCCGTAGACGGTGATAGACCAGAATGCGTCGACGGGGACGTCGTTGGCGGTGATGGTGTACCGGCCGACCGGCAGTCCCGGCTCCCGGGACTCGTAGTACGCCTCTTGTTCGGGTAGCCCACCCCATCCGCTGGCAGTGCCCAGCAGATGAGCATGGGCGTCGACCTCTTCCTTCTTGCCGAACATGCCATGGGTGCCATGAATTCCGTGTGAGGCTTCGGCGAGAACGGAGGTACGCACCGCCGTGAAGGATTCCTCGTCGTAGTCAGGCAGCGCGAGTGGTTCGATCGCTCCGGCGGTTAGAGAGAACCCATCCTGGATCTGGTTCGCCTGTGCCACATCCTCCGGATCAGAGGCGTCGACCAGCACGCGCGCCGCCAAGAGCACGTACGGGGTGTCGAACTCGTCGGTGGTCAACTCGTACTCGCCAGGGTCGGCGAAGACCCGGTTGATGTAGTGGTCCTGGTTGACCACCATCACCGTCATGTACCGGCCACCGGCACCAGGGACGGTCAACGTTGCCCCGTCCGAGATGTTCGCCACGACCATGCTGTACAGAGTGTCCCGGTTCGTGCGGATGACTGTCTGCTCGTCGAGCGCCGCAGGCTTCCGGTGGTGCTTCCACTGGTTCACCCCACCAGCCTGTGTCTGAAGGCCGACGAGCATCCGATTGCTCTCGGCCCTCACGAAGTTCTCCTCGGTCACCGTGATCATCCCAGCCTCCACGGGGCAGCAGTGCGCGGACTCAGATGGTCTCCGTCGACGAGTCGGCCGCCATCACCCGATGCGGGTGACCACACCCGGGACTGTGCAACGACCGGATCCGCCGCCAGTCGAGACAGGCGTCATACGATCCCGTCACCTGAACCGCGTAGGGCCGGCAGTCTGTCTCGACGCAGGCTCGAGGGGCCTGACCCCGGTTCTTGGACACGCTGAATCCAGCACCTGGTGCTGGGGAAGCGAGATGATCCGAGAACTATGGCCAGGAAGAACTACTCCGAGGAGTTCCGTCGTCAGGCCGTCGACTTGTACGAGACCACGCCTGGTGCGACGGTCCGCGCTATCGCCGAAGATCTCGGCATCGTGCGCGGCACGCTGCGGAACTGGCTCGAGGTCTACGGGACCGGCAAGAAGACCGCTGCGGACGGGACGTTGACCTCCAGTCCGCTGCAGTCCAAGACGTTCCCTACGAGCTCGTCGGCACCGACTGATGAGACGCCGGAGCAGAAGATCGCCCGACTTGAGGC
>NZ_KB822575.1:48236-893654 GCF_000364605.1 Nocardioides sp. Iso805N
ATCCCCATCGAGTACCTGCACAGCGAGCTCGGCATCGCCCAACTCGGCGACACCAACGTCCCCGCCGGGGAAGCACGGCGACTGGCCTGCACCGCCGCGGTCATCCCCTACGTCCTCGGCGGCAAATCCGAACCCCTCGACCTCGGCCGAGCAAGACGCCTCTTCTCACCCGCCCAACACAAAGCCCTCAAGATCCGCGATCGGCACTGCCGCGCCGAAGGCTGCACCGTCCCCGCCACCTGGTGCGACGCCCACCACGAAAACCCCTGGAGCCAGGGCGGACCCACCGACCTGACCAACGCCGCCCTCCTCTGCGGCCACCACCACAGACGAGCCCACGACCCCACCTACGAAACCATCCAGCTCGCCAACGGCGACTACCGCTACCGCCGCAAGGTCAAGATCCGGACACCCCTCCGACACAACCGGCGAGTGTCTCCGTGACGCCCGAGACACTGACCGACGCGGCTCGGACGCGCTGTGGCACGACGGAGCGGCGTACGGCACCCGGCCCTGCGCAGGGGGCCGTCCAGGCGCCCGTCCACGCGTCAGACCAGATCGTCGACCCGGCGGCGCGCCTCATCGGCTTCGGCATCGGTCGTCATCGTCTGGCTCGCCCGCTCGGCGGCGACGCGATGGAGGTACCACTCCACCTGCCGCTCGGTCTCCGCGTCATCCCACCTGAGCTCCGCCGCCATCAGCCGTGCGACCCCCGGGGCCGCCGAGACCCCGCGGTCGAACGTCTCGATCGAGATCCGGGTCCGCCGCGCGAGCACGTCGTCGAGGTGCCGCGCGCCCTCGTGGGTCACCGCATAGACCACCTCGGCGGCGAGGTAGTCCTCCGCGCCCTCGAGCGGTGCGCCCAGCGGGCGACGGTCAGCGATCAGGTCGAGCAGCTCGTCGATGAGACCGCCGTAACGGCGCAGGAGGTGGTCGATCCGCGCCACGTGCAGGCCGGAGCGTCGCGCCAGCAGCACCCGCTGGTTCGAGCGGATCTCGAATCCCTCGGCGCCGAGCAGACGGACCTTGTCGGTGATCGACTCCTGGACGTGCATGTCGGTGGTCGTGCGCAACGAGTGCACAGCGGCGTCGACGGCGTCCCTGGCCATCACCCGGTACGTCGTCAGCTTGCCGCCGGCGATCATCACGAGCCCCGGAACGGGCGTGACGACGGTGTGCTCCCGAGAGATCTTCGAGGTCGGCTCGGATTCGCCGGACAGCAGCGGTCGGAGACCGGCGTACACGCCCTCGACGTCCTCGTGCCCGAGCGGTTCGCGCAGGATGGCGTTGACGTGATCGAGCACGTACTCGATGTCGGCGCGGCTGGCGGCCGGGTGCGCGAGGTCGTAGGTCCATGGGGTGTCGGTGGTGCCGATGATCCAGTGCCGACCCCAGGGGATCACGAAAAGAACCGATTTCTCGGTGCGCACGATGAAGCCGGACTCGCTACGGATCCGGTCGCGCGGAACGACCAGGTGGATGCCCTTGGACGCCTGCACGTGCAGCGCGCCACGGCCGCCGACCATCTCCTGGATGTCGTCGGTCCACACTCCGGCCGCATTGACCACGGTCTTGGCCCGAATCCGGTGCTCGGTGCCCCGCTCCAGATCGCGGGCGATCACGCCGACCACGCGCTCGCCCTCGCGCAGGAAGCCGGTGACCCGCATCCTGGTGGCGACGTGAGCACCGTGTCGCGCCGCGGTGCGGGCGATCGTCATCACCAGGCGGGCGTCGTCGACCTGAGCGTCGTAGTACTGGATCGCGCCGGTGATCGTGTCGGTGCGGAAGTCGGGCGCGATCCGGCTGACGGTCCTACGCGTCAGGTGCCGGTGTCGCGGCAGGCCCATCCCGGCGCTGCCCACCAGTGCCATGCCGTCATAGAGCGCGAGGCCGCTGCCGACGTACCCGCGCTCCCAGACAGGGTGGGTCAGCGGATAGAGGAACGGCACCGGCCGGACCAGGTGTGGCGCCAGCCGGGTGAGCAGCAGGCCACGCTCCTGCAACGCCTCGCGGACGAGCGCGAAATCAAGCATCTCCAGGTAGCGCAGGCCGCCGTGGATCAGCTTGCTGCTGCGACTGCTGGTGCCCGAGGCCAGGTCGCGCTGCTCCAGCAGACCGGTCGAGAGGCCACGGGTGACGGCGTCCAGCGCCACTCCGGTCCCCACCACTCCTCCCCCGACCACGAGCACGTCGAGCTCAGGCTCACCGGCCGAGCCGGTCATCGCCGCGAGCGCGGCGGCACGGGCATCGGGGCTCAGCACTCCGGGCCGGGTCATGTGGACAGTGTGTCAGGGACGACCAGGAAGGCCTCCAGGCAGGCGACCCGTGTGGCGCTGCGCCGGGCGGCCGGATCGGCGATCCGGCCGCCGTGACGGCTCACCTGCGGCACACTCCCGATATGCAAGAGACGGCCCTGGTCCGCGAGCAGACTGCCGGCTCCCGACGTGATCGAGGGGCCGGGTGGACGATCGTCGTGCTCTCGATCCTCGCCGGGGCCCTCCTCACCATCTTCCTCGCCGTGACCACCACGGACTCCTACGACCGGACCCACGGGCGGCGGATGGAGTTCGGCGCCCCGTTCGTCTCGGTCGTCCAGGACCAGACCGCCTCTGATCCGCCGCCGAACACCCGCTCCGGGCTCTCATCTCCGCTGGAGTTCCCGGTGCGCGTGCGGCCCCTGCCCGCGGCGACGGATGTCGTGGTGCTGGCCGCCCCGGTGGCCGTCGTCCTCGGCACGGGCTGGTGGCTCGTCCGTCGTTCGCGACGCGACATCTTCCGGGCCGACTGAGCGGACGGCCGGCCCGGCGACCTCGGCACCGATCAGACGGTGAGCCCCACCAGCTCGCCCAACCGCGCCCGGTGATGACCCGGCAGGCCGAGCGCGATCTGGTCGGCCTTGGCCCGCTTGAGGAAGAGATGGGTCGGGTGCTCCCACGTCATGCCGATGCCGCCGTGCAGCTGGACGGCCTCCTCGGCGGCGAGCACCGCCACCTCCGAGCACCACGCAGCCGCCGTGTGCGCCGCGATCTCCGCCTCCACCGCGCCGGGGTCGGCCGCGAGTGCGGCCGCCGCGTAGCGAGCCACCGCCGAGGCACCCTCCACGGCGGTGTAGAGATCGGCGAGACGGTGCTTGAGCGCCTGGAACCCGCCCACGATCCGGCCGAATTGCCGTCGCTCCTGCAGATAGCCCACCGTTGAGGCCAGGCACTGCTGGGCAACGCCGACCTGCTCGGAGGCGAGCAGAACGGTGCCGGCGAGCAGCCCCGCCCGTATGGCGGAGGTCGCATCACCCGCGACGACGACCGTGCCCGCGGCCGGGTCGACGACGACATCCGCCAGCTGGCGGCTCATGTCGAGCGAGACGACCGGAGTCAGCGTCGCCTCGCTCGCCGCGACGGCCCGCACCTCGATCCCGGTGCCGGCGGCCACCGGAACCAGCAGGGTGTCCGCCTCCAGCACGCCGGCCACGCTGCGCACCGTGGCAGCACCGACGAGCGGGACGGGCCAGGCGAACGCGGTCGGCAGCGGCACCACCAACGCGGCGGTACGCCGACCCGCGGCCAGCTCGGCCAGCAGCTCACGGCCCGCGTCGGTCGGGGCGTGCGCCAGCGCGGTCGCGGCGACGACGGCGCTGGTCAGGAACGGCACCGGGGCCACCGACCGGCCCAGCTCCTCCAGCACGATCGCGGCTTCGCGGGCGGTGGCGCCTGCCCCGGCGTACTGCTCGGGGACCAGCAGACCCGCCAGGCCGAGCTCGGTCGCGAGCCCACGCCACAGCGGCTCGACCATGCCTCGGTCGCCGTCGTAGAGCGCTGCGACCTCGCTCGCCGGGCAGCGATCGCCCAGGAACCCGGCGACCGCAGCACGCAGATCGCGATCGTCATCGGAGTCCAGGAGCTCGAGCTCGTCATAGGCCACGCTGCTCACCGGCTCATCCACCGGCCGATCCAGGGGCCGATCCAGGGGCTGAGTCATCGGGGCACCTCCTTCCAGGCGACGTCCTTGTCGACGCGCGGCTCAGCGGGCAGACCGAGCACCCGCTCGGCGACGATGTTGCGCAGGATCTCCGAGGTGCCGCCCTCGATGGAGTTCCCCTTGGCGCGCAGGTAGCGGTAGACCGCGTCACGCCCGGTGAAGTCGACGTGCTCGGGACGCCGCATGGTCCAGCCCGGCTCACTCTCGTAGCGCAGCCCGTCCTCGCCCCTGATCTCCAGGTCCAGGCCGGAGAGCTGCTGGTTGAGCCGCGCGAAGGTGAGCTTCATCGCCGAGCCGGCCGGTCCGGGCTGGCCGACGGCGAGCTGCTGGCGCAGTCGCTGCCCGGTGTAGCGGGCAACCTCGGCCTCGACGTACAGGCGCATCAACCGGTCGTGCAGCTCGGCCGTGTGCTGCTCCGGGTGCTCGCGCCAGGACGCCGCGACCAGGCCGAGCATGCCGCCCTCGCGGGGCGCCGCATGGCCGCCGATGGCGACACGTTCGTTGTTGAGGGTGCCGTTGGCGACCCGCCAGCCGTCGCCGACCTCACCGACCCGCATCGCGTCGGGGATGCGTACGTCGGTCAGGAAGACCTCGTTGAACTCCGCCTCCCCGGTGATCTGCCGCAGCGGCCGGACCTCGACGCCCGGATCATGCATGTCCACCAGGAAGTAGGTGATGCCACGGTGCTTGGGCACGTCCGGGTCGGTGCGCGCGACCAGGATCGCGAAGTCGGCGTTGTGCGCGCCCGAGGTCCACACCTTCTGGCCGTTGACCACCCACCCATCACCGTCCGGGACAGCCCGGGTCGCCAGACCGGCCAGGTCGGAGCCCGCCCCCGGCTCGGAGAAGAGCTGGCACCAGATCTCCTCGCCGCACCACAGCGGCTCCAAGAAGCGCTGCCGTTGCTCCTCGCTCGCATACCCGAGCAGGGTCGGTGCGACCATGCCGAGCCCGATGCCGTTCGCGCGTGGGTTGTTGTCGGGCGCGCCGGCTGCGGCGAAGAGGCCCTCGACCATCGGCTGCAGCCCCCGCGCCACACCGAGCCCGCCGTGCCCCTCCGGAAAGTGCACCCAGGCCAGCCCGGCGGCATAGCGCGCATGCAGGAACGCGCTCCGCTCGGTCGACGCCGGCGGATGCTCAGCCAGGAACGCCGCGACCCGGTCGCGCAGCTCGGCCGGGCTCATCGCGCCGCCTCCGCCGTACGACGGGCGTGCTGGCGACGCAGCTCGGCCTTGGCGAGCGCGTTCTTGTGCACCTCGTCGGGTCCGTCGGCGAAGCGCAGCGTGCGGATCCCGGCGTAGGCGCGTGCCAGCGGGAAGTCCTGCGAGAGCCCGCCGGCGCCGTGCGCCTGGATGGCCTTGTCCAGGATCCACTGCACGGTGGCCGGCGTGGCGATCTTGATCGCCTGGATCTCGGTGTGCGCACCCTTGTTGCCGACCGTGTCCATCAGCCACGCGGTCTTGAGCACCAGCAGCCGCAGCTGCTCGATGCGCACCCGCGACTCGGCGATCCACTCCCGGATGACGCCCTGGTCGGCGAGCGGCCGGCCGAACGCGACCCGCTCCTCGACCCGTGCGCACATCAGCTCGATCGCCTTCTCCGCCAGTCCGATCGACCGCATGCAGTGATGGATCCTGCCGGGACCGAGCCGGGCCTGAGCGATCGCGAAGCCCATCCCCTCGGCACCGATGAGGTTGCCGGCCGGCACCCGTACGTCGTCGAGCAGGATCTCCGCGTGACCGCCGTGCTCGTGGTCGTCGTACCCGAAGACCTCCATGCCCCGCTTGACCGTCACACCCGGGGCGTCGCGCGGCACCAGGATCATCGACTGCTGGCGGTGTCGCTCGGCGTCGGGGTCGGTCTTGCCCATCACGATGAGGATCCGGGCGTTGGGGTTCATCGCGCCCGTGATCCACCACTTGCGGCCGCTGACGACGTAGGCGGCGCCGTCACGGGTGATGCGGGTGCCGATGTTGGTCGCATCCGAGGAGGCGACATCGGGCTCGGTCATCGCGAACGCGGAGCGGATCTCGCCGCTCAGCAGCGGCTCCAGCCACTGCCGCCGCTGCTCCTCGTCGCCGAAGTCGTGCAGCAGCTCCATGTTGCCGGTGTCGGGAGCCGCGCAGTTCAGCACCGCCGGCGCGAGCGCACAGCGGCCGGTGATCTCGGCGAGCGGGGCGTACTGCAGGTTGGTCAGCCCGGCGCCCGCCTCGCCGGGCAGGAAGAGATTCCACAGTCCACGACGCTTGGTCTCGGCACGCAGCTCGACGAGCGCCGGCACGGTGTCCCACGCCCACGGATCGTCCTGGGCGGCCAGCTGCTGCTCGAACAGCTCCTCGGCGGGCTCGATCTGGCTGGTCATGAAGTCGAGCAGCTGAGCGCGCAGCTCCTCGGTACGGGCGTCGTGGGCGAAGTCCATCGGTGCTCCTCTGGTTGGTCGCTGGGTCTCAGTCTTGGTCGAGGGCGTCCAGCCCCACCGCGAGCAGCGGGTGGATGGCCTCCCCGATGTGCTCGAAGCCCGGCCCGACGGTCTGGCCGTGCAGGTAGCGGTAGTGGATCCCTTCCAAGATGACCGCGAGCTTGAACGCGGCCAGCCCGAGGTAGAACCCGAAGCGGCTCAGGTCACGGCCGCTGCCGTCGTCGTACCGCTGCAGGATCTCGGTCTCACCCAGGTAGCCGGGCGCCTCGCCGACGTCGGAGACAAGGCTGCCGAGACTCGCCCCGAGGCGCTGGTAGAGCAGCATCAACGCCAGGTCGGTGAGCGGGTCGCCCAGGGTCGCCATCTCCCAGTCGAGTACGGCGACCAGCTGGTCGTGCCCGTCCACGAGCACGTTGTCCAGCCGGTAGTCACCGTGCACGATCCCGGGGGCGGACTCCGGCGGCACGCTGCCCGCCAACCGGTGGTAAAGCTGCTCGGCCGCGGGCAGGTCGCGGGTGTGGGAGGCGTCGAGCTGGGTCTTCCAGCGGGCGACCTGGCGAGCCAGGAACCCCTCGGCCCGGCCGAAGTCGGCCAGGCCGACGGCGGCCGGGTCGACCGCGTGCAATGTGGCGAGGGTGTCGACCAGGCGGGTGGAGATGCCGCGCACGCGCTCCGCGCCGAGCGGGCTCAGCTCCGAGGCCCGACGGTAGGGAGTGCCGACGACCTTGGCCATCACGTAGAACGGCGACCCGATCACGTCGAGGTCCTCGCACAGCGCGAACGTCTCCGGCACCGGCACCGCCGTCGGGCGCAGCGCGCTCATCACGCGGTGCTCGCGGGACATGTCGTGGGCGGTGGCGAGGACGTGTCCCAGCGGTGGGCGCCGTAGGATCCAGACGCCGGTGCCGTCGGTGACCTCGTAGGTCAGGTTGGACTTCCCGCCCGCGATCAGGGTCGCTCGCAGGTCACCGTCGAGGGGCCCGACGTAGTCAGGCCACCAGATGCCGAGCCGGTCGAGATCGAGTCCCGGCGGGGTGCTCGGGGCGCTCATGGGTTCTGCCCCACGCCAGCGAGGGCCGGGATGAACACCACCCGGCCGACGGTGTCGCCGTCGGCGAGCCGCTGGACGCCGTCGGCGACCTGGTCCAGCCCCAGCCGCTCACTGACCAGTGGCTTGATCAGGCCCTGAGCGGCCAGCGCGGTCAGCTCGTCGTGGCATGCGCGCACCACCCCAGGGTTGCGGGTGTTGTAGAGCCCCCAGTGCAGACCGATGATCGAGTAGTTCTTGATCAGGGCGTGGTTGAGCGCGGCCTCCTGGATCCGGCCGCCGGCGAAGCCGATCACCAGGATCCTGCCCTCGAAGGCGATGCACTTGGTCGAGCGGTCGTAGGTGTCGCCGCCGACCGGGTCGTAGATCACGTCGGCGCCGCGGCCGTCGGTGTACTCCTTGACCACCGCCACGAAGTCCTCACGGTGCCGGTCGACGACGACGTCGGCGCCGAGCTGCCGCGCGACCTCGGCCTTCGCCTCACCGCCGACCACACCGATCACGGTCGCACCGGCGGCCTTGCCGAGCTGTACGGCGGCGCTCCCGACACCGCCCGCTGCCGCGTGCACCAGCAGGGTCTCCCCGGGTTGCAAGCGGGTACGACGGTGCAACGCGAACCAGCCGGTCTGGTAGCCGATGAAGAGCGAGGCCGCCTCCGCGTCATCGAGCGCCTCGGGGGCCGGGAACGTCATCGCCGCCTCCAGCAGCGCCAGCTCGGCGAACCCGCCGTACGGCATCGTCGGGGCTCCGATGACCCGGTCGCCCGGCGCGAGCCCGGTCACGCCGGCGCCGACCGCGACGACCTCGCCGCAGAGTTCGGCGCCCGGGGTGAAGGGCAGCTCGGGGCGCACCTGGTAGAGGCCGCGGCACATCAGCGCATCCGGGAAGTTGGCCGGCACCGCCAGCACCCGGACGACCAGCTGGCCGGGTCCCGGTGTGGGCCTCTCGACGTCGACCAGCCGGAGCACGTCCCTGGGCTCGCCGAGCTCGCTGACCCGCCATGCCAACATCCCGGTGCTCGTCACGCTCGTGCCTCCTCGATCTTGCGCTGCAGCCGGTTCATGCCGCCCAGCCAGGTGTCGGTGTTGCTGGCGCGGGCGGCGTAGTAACCGGCGACCTCGGGGTGCGGCAGGATCAGGAACCGCTCGCTGCCGAGTGCCTCCCACACCGTCTCCGCGACCACGTCCGGCGCCAGCGCCTCGTCCCGGCTGAGCAGCTGCTGCAGCTCACCGGAGCGGGTCAGCATGTCGGTCTGCACACCCTGCGGGCAGATGGCCTGGACCACGATCCCGCGGTGGCGGTAGGTCGCCGAGAGCCACTCGGCGAAGGCGACGGCCGCGTGCTTGCTCACCGAGTACGCCGGGGCGTCCAGCATGGTCAGCAGGCCGGCCGCGGAGGCCGTCACCACGAAGCGTCCCCTGCCCCGCTCCAGCCACTCCGGCACCAGCAGCCGGGCGGCGCGCACGTGCGCCATCACGTTGAGCTCGTGGGTGTCGGCCCAGTCCTGCTCGCTCATCTCCAGCCCGCGGCCGCGATCGATCCCGGCGTTGCCGAACCACGCGTCGATGCCGCCCAGGTGGTCGCGGGCAGCCTCGACCAGAGACGCGATCCCGGCCTCACCGGCCACGTCCCCAGGTACGGCGAGGGCATCGAGCCGATGCGCCACCTCTGCCAGCGGCTCGGCGTCGCGGTCCGCGACGACGACCCGGCAGCCGCCGGCGGCCAGCCTGCTCGCGAGCGCTCGGCCGATGCCGCGCGCGGCACCGGTGACGACCACCCGGGTGCCGGGCTCCAGGCCCGGCGGCTGCTCGCTCATCAGATCGCCGCCGACCCCACGGTGACACCGCCGTCGACGGTGACCAGCTGCCCGGTCATCCAGCCGGCGTCCTCGGAGAGCAGGAAGGCGACCACACCGGCGATGTCCTCCGGCACGCCGAGGCGCTTGAGCGGGTACGGCTCGGCGACCTTCTCCTCGCGGCCCTCGTAGAGAAGCGTCGCGAACTGCGTCTTGACCACGGCCGGCAGCACCGCGTTGATCCGCACGTTCGGGCCGAGCTCGACGGCCAGCTCCTGGGTGATGTAGTTGAGCATCGACTTGCTGGCGCCGTACATCGCGATCAGCGGGGTCGGGCCGAGGCCGGCGACCGAGGAGACGTTGACGATCGCGCCGCCGTGCTCGGCCATCCAGCCGCGGTGGACCTGCTGGACCAGGCTGATCCCGGCGAAGCAGTTGACGTCGACGGTCTTGCGGGCGGCCTCCAGGTCGAGCTGGAGCAGACCGCCGGCGACCGGGTTGATCCCGGCGTTGTTGACCAGGAGATCGGCGCTGCCGAAGGCCTCGATCGCGGTCGCGACGACCTCGGCCTGGTGGTCCACGTCGTCGACCCGGCCAGCGACCCCGCGGGCGTGGTCGGGACCGCCGAGCGCCGCCACGGCCTCCTCGAGCGGCTCGGGCTTGCGGGCGGTCAGGACCACCCGGGCGCCGTCGGCGACCAGTCGCTGGGCGATCCCGAGGCCGATGCCTCGGCTCGCCCCGGTGATGATCGCCGTCCTGCCCTCGAACCGTCCGGCCACGCGGGCCTCCTTCATGGGATAGTCATATGACTAAGCGCTTGCTTAGGATGGTCACGATGCCGTACGACGCGGCACGGGTCAACACCCTGGATGCGAGCACAGGAGGGCCGATGGGCGAGGTGGCGCAGGGGGCCGGACGTGGTGACCTCACCCGTGCCCGCCTGCTCGACGCGGCTGTGCACGCCTTCGGCGCGAAGGGCTTCCACGGCACGACGACGCGCGATATCGCCGCCGCGGCCGGGATGAGTCCGGCCGCCGTCTACGTGCACCACCGCTCCAAGGAGGAGCTCCTCCACGTCATCTCCCGCGAAGGTCACCGGACCACGCTGGAACTCATCCGCAGCGCCGGTGCGACCGGATCGCCGACGGAGCGGCTCGCGGCGATCGCGCGCGACTTCGGCCGCCACCACGCGCAGGGGCACACCTGGGCCCGGATCGTGAACTACGAGTTGGAGTCGCTCTCCCCCGAGCACCGCGAGGAGATCCGCGACCTGCGCATCGCCATCGAGCACGAGGTGCGCACCGTCATCGAGGCCGGGATGGCATCGGGCGAGTTCGACGTGGCCGACCCCAGCATGGCGACCACCGCAGTGCTGTCGCTGGGCATCGACATCGCCCGGTGGTACCGCGACGACGGCCGCTGGAGCCCCGACGACGTCGGGGACCACATGGCGGTGCTGGCGCTGCGGATCGTCGCCGCCTGAGTCAGACCGCCGGAGTCAGGCGAGCACGACCTCGACGCGCTGGAACTCCTTGACGTCGGTGTAGCCGGTGGTCGCCATCGAGCGCTTGAGGGCTCCGATGAGATTCATGGTGCCGTCGGCGACGTGGCTGGGACCGAGCAGGATCTCCTCGAAGCTGCCGACGGTCTCGAACTCCACACGCTGACCGCGCGGCAGGTCCTGGTGGTGCGCCTCGGCGCCCCAGTGGAAGCCGCGGCCGGGGGCGTCGCTGGCCCGGGCGAACGGGCTTCCCACCATCACCGCGTCGGCGCCGCAGGCGATCGCCTTGGCGACGTCACCCGAGCGGCCGATCGAGCCGTCGGCGATGACGTGGACGTAGCGGCCGCCGGACTCGTCGAGGTAGTCGCGGCGGGCGGCCGCGACATCGGCGACGGCGCTGGCCATCGGCACCGCGACGCCGAGCACGGTGCGGGTGGTGTGGGCCGCCCCGCCGCCGAAGCCGACGAGTACGCCGGCGGCGCCCGTGCGCATCAGGTGCAGCGCCGCCTGGTGGGTCGCGCAGCCGCCGACGATGACCGGCACGTCGAGCTCGTAGATGAACTCCTTGAGATTGAGCGGCTCGGCCTGGCCGCTCACGTGCTCGGCACTGACGGTGGTCCCGCGGATGACGAACAGGTCGACGCCGGCGTCGGTGACGGTCTTGGCGAACTCCTTGGTCCGCTGCGGGCTCAGCGCACCGGCGACGGTGACCCCCGCCTCGCGGACCTCGCGCAGCCGCTCGGTGATCAGCTCGGCCTTGATCGGCTCGGTGTAGATCTCCTGCAGCCGGCGGGTGGCGTCGACGCCGCGGAGCCCGGCGACCTCGGCCAGCAGCGGCTCGGGGTCGGCGTACCGGGTCCAGATGCCCTCGAGGTTGAGCACACCCAGACCACCGAGCTGACCGAGCTTGATCGCGGTGGCCGGCGACATGACCGAGTCCATCGGCGCGGCGAGCACCGGGATGTCGAAGCGGTAGGCGTCGATCTGCCAGTCAGTGCTGACCTCCTCCGGGTCACGCGTGCGGCGGCTCGGCACGATCGCCACGTCGTCGAAGGAGTAGGCGCGTCGGGCCCGCTTGGCACGTCCGATCTCGATCTCGGTCACCGGAGGAGTCTATGGCCCGGGGTGGCCACGCCCGCAAAGTGACGCTCAGCTGTGGTAGTTCGGCGCCTCGACCGTCATCTGTACGTCGTGCGGGTGGCTCTCCTTCAGCGAGGCCGAGGTGATCCGCATGAAGCGGCCCTTGTCCTGCAGCTCAGCGACGGTCCGCGCACCGACGTAGAACATCGTCTGGTGCAGGCCGCCGACGAGCTGGTGGGCGACGGTGGCGAGCGAGCCCTTGAAGGGGACCTGGCCCTCGATGCCCTCGGGGACGATCATGTCGTCGCTGGTGACCTCAGCCTGGAAGTAGCGGTCCTTGGAGTAGGACTTCTTGCCGCGGCTCGACATCGCACCCATCGACCCCATGCCCCGGTAGGCCTTGAACTGCTTGCCGTTGATCAGCAGCAGGTCGCCCGGAGCCTCCTCGGTGCCGGCCAGCATCGAGCCGAGCATGACCGTGTCGGCACCCGCCACGATCGCCTTGCCGATCTCGCCGGAGTAGCGCAGGCCGCCGTCGGCGATCACGGGTACGCCGGCGGGCTTGCACGCCAGCGAGGCCTCGTAGACAGCGCTGACCTGCGGCACGCCGACCCCGGTCACGACACGGGTGGTGCAGATGGAGCCCGGGCCCACGCCGACCTTGACCGCGTCGGCACCGGCGTCGACGAAGGACTGGGCGCCCTCCTTGGTCGCGACGTTGCCGCCGATGACCTGGACGTGCTTGGTGGCCGGGTCGGACTTGAGCCGCTTGACCATGTCGATCAGCATCTGCACGTTGCCGTGCGCGGTGTCCGCGACGAGCACGTCGACGCCGGCCTCGATCAGGGTGGTCGCGCGCAGCCAGGCGTCGCCGAAGTAGCCGATCGCGGCACCGACCAGAAGACGACCCTGAGCGTCGTAGGAGGCGTCCGGGAACTGCTCGCCCTTGACGAAGTCCTTGACCGTGATCAGGCCGGTCAGCTTGCCCTCGGCGTCGACCAGCGGGAGCCGCTCACGCTTGTGGCTGCGCAGCAGCGTGGTCGCGTCCTCGCGGGAGATGTCGGACGGCCCGGTGATCAGCGGCATCGGTGTCATCACCTCGTCGACCTTGGTCGTCGCCCACTCGGCAACCGGCGTGAACCGCAGGTCGCGGTTGGTGATCATGCCGATCAGGCGGGCGTCGGAGTCGACGACCGGGAAGCCGGAGATGCGGTACTCGCCGGCGAGCTTGTCGAGCTGCTCGAGGGTGGCGTCGGGGCCGATGGTGACCGGGTTGGAGATGATCCCGGTCTGGGTCCGCTTGACCAGGTCGACCTGGTAGGCCTGGTCCTCGATCGAGAGGTTGCGGTGCAGCACGCCGATGCCGCCCTGGCGGGCCATCGCGATCGCCATCCGCGACTCGGTGACGGTGTCCATCGCGGCCGAGATCAGCGGCACCTTGATCGAGATCTCGCGAGTGAGCCGACTGGTGGTGTCGATGTCGGACGGCGCGAGGTCCGAATAGCCGGGCAGGAGGAGGACGTCGTCGTAGGTGAGGCCGAGCGTCGCGAACTTCTCCGGGATCTCCATGACGGGATTCTACGTTCGGACCTCCGGCCGCGCCGAAACGAGGCACCAGCTGTTGGCCTGATGTTCGCTCAGAGCATCAGGGGCCGGAGCTTGTGCACCGGTACGCGCACGGTCAGCTCCCCGCCGGCCATCCGGATCAGCCCGCGCATGCCGGCCGCCAGCACCAGCGGCAGCACCGCCTGGTTGTCGGCGGTGGTGGCGAGCAGCAGCGCGTCCGCGCCCCGGGCACGGGCGAGACGGGAGACCTGCACGAGCAGACGGGTGCCGATGCCGCGGCGACGCCAGGCCGGCTCGACGCTGACGGTGATCCGGTAGGTCTCCTCGCCCACCGCACCGTCGACGGCGCCGTCCTGGTCGTGCACCGTGGCCCGGCCGACCACCACGCCGTCCAGCAGCGCCGTCACGGTGGGGCCGTCCACCACATACTCCGGTACGGCGTCGGCGCCCGGCAGCGGATCGCTCGCCCAGGACCCCGATGTCTCCCGGTCCCGCTGCAGGACGTCGCTGACCAGGTCGGCGAGCGCGGCCCCGCGGGCGTGCTCGGTCGCGGTGAAGGGCGTGCGGCGGCGTACCTGGACCTCGACGTCGCCGACCGTCATCTCCATCACGTCGTCGGGGCCGTCGGACCCCTCGGGCTGGAGCTCGGTGTCGGTGTCGAAGAGCCGGCTGACCACCTCGGGGAACGACAGCGGCCGCTCCAGGATCATCTGCGCGGCTCGGATGTAGCGGGTGGGCTGGTCGACCAGCGCGGCCTCCCGCGAGGGCAGCACCACCACCCCGCTGCCACCGCTCTCCTCCAGCAGCACGGCGACCTGTGCCGCGTCCCAGCCGAGGGGGGTGCGCAGCACCAGCTCGTCGGTCACGTCCTCGACGCCGGGGAAGATCTGCAGACCCAGGATGTTGACGCCCGCCTCGCCGCAGCGCTTCGCCAGCACGGCCAGGGCGCCGGGCCGGTCGGGAAGCGTGGTGCGTACCCGCCAGAGCATGGAGTCGATCATTCCTCCACCGTGCAGCGTCGATGTTGCACCGAGGTTTCAGGCGTGCAACGCATCCCGCGAGGCACTCTGGTGTACCTCCGAACCCATGGAAGGTGTCGTCGCGTGGTTGCGTCGGTCGCTGTGGGACGCCGTGCCGCGCGACCACCGCGAACCCCTGCCACGGCTGCGTCGGCGGCAGTGGACGACCGGCGCCTTCGCCGTGCTCGGGGCCGCCGTGCTCGGCCTCACCCTCCACCTGGAGCCCGGCAACGCGTGGTTCTACCCCGCCACGGTGGGGCTGGCGGCGGTGTGGATCGCGGGGGCGTTCGCGTCCGGGCAGCTCCACCTGGGCCGGATCGCCACCGCACGCGGGTTGGCCCGGCCCTGGGTCTCGCCCTTGCTGCTTGGTCTGGCGCTGGCCGCGGTGTTCACCGCCGGTGCGCTGGTGGTGCGCGAGATCCCCTACCTGGGCGACCGGGTCGCCGGCGTGCTCGACTACACCGGCTCCGGCCCGCTGCCGGTGCTGATGCTGGTCACGGCGCTCAACGGCGTGGCCGAGGAGTTGTTCTTCCGCGGCGCACTCTATGCGGCGGTGCCGTCGCGGCCGGTGCTGTGGACGACCCTGGCCTACACCGTGGTGACAGCGGCGAGCGGCAACGTGATGCTCGCCCTGGCCGCGGTCATCCTCGGCCTCGTGGTGGGGCTGGAGCGGCGCGCCTCCGGCGGCGTCCTCGCCCCGATCCTGACGCACGTGAGCTGGTCGCTGGTGGTCCTGCTGGTGCTGCCGCCGTTGTTCTAGGGCTCGTCTGAGGAAACGGCAGGCGCCGACCGGGCTCGCAGCCGCGCGAGAAGGCCGTCGGGGTCCTCGAACTCGGCTCGGGAGACGAGCTGCTCCGCGTCCGCGAATCCGATCTGCGCGGCGACCTTCTGTAGCCGGGCCGTCTCCGACTCATCGTCCGTGTTCTGCGTGCCCACCGAGGTCTCCTCCTGCTGCGTGTTTCCCCCGCTTCGGCTGCCTAACGGATCGCCCATCAACCGCCTTCTTCTTTGTACAGCCTCTCGATCGAGGCGCGCAGCCGACTCACCCGAGTGGTGTAGGCGGTGGCGGTGATCCCCAGGACTGAGGCCGCTTGGTCGGTGGTGAGTCCTCGGAGATGAGCCAGGTCGAAAAGCTCTCGTTGAGTCTCGGAAAGCCGCTGATAGACCCTCCTGCCGACCAGGGAGTCGACAACCTCGGCATCCGCTCCAGTTGTCCTCTGGTGCGCATGATGGGTGCCGTCGTCCAGGTCGGCCTCGGCCCGTCGATGCTTCCACCGCCGCCGGACCTCTTGGCGAATCTTGTTGCGCGCGACGCCGACCGTCCAGGCCGGCCAGTTCTCGTCCGAGCCCGGCGCGACGTTGCGCTTGCGCCAGACCACCTCGAAGGTCTCGCTGACGACGTCCTCGGCGGGCCCCGTGCCCAGGCGTCGCGCCGCGAACGCGAAGACGTCGTCGCGCATCCGGAGGTAGAGCGTGCGGAACTCGTCCTCGGTCACCGCGCCAGGCCCTCAAGACTCATGCCTCGCACCCTTCGAGATCGAACAGGGCGCTGCGTAGCTCGGCGCGGGCCGCCGCGTAACGACTACGCGCCGTCGACGGATTGAGGTCGAGGAGGTCCGCGGCCTCGGTGACGCTGAAGCCGTCCCAGTGCACCAGCAGCATCAGCTCACGCTGCTCATCCTTGAGCCGGTCGACCGCGTCACGCACCGCGATCGTGGTGGCCGGGTCGGCCACGACCACGGGTGCGGCGCGGAGCGACTCGCGCAGCCTCTCCACCAGTGCGCTTCGTCGTCGGCGTGAGCGGCGGTGGTTGCCCAGAACGAAACGGGCGATGCCGAAGAGCCACATCCGTTGGCGGGTGGCGTCGTCACACGGAAGCGCGTCGATGCGACGCCAGGCCGCCATCGCCGTCTCGGACAACAGGTCGGCGGCGTCCTGCCGGTCGGAGAGCCGGTTCTCGAAGTAGGCGATCAGGTCTCGACCGTTGGCCTCCAGCGCCTGCCGCAAGGCGGCGGCCTCGGCAGCCGCGGTCAACGCTGTGCCTCGGGACAGTCATCGCCTGTGATCGGTTGCAGCATGTCGGTGGCCAGCCCGCGGGCGCGCAAGGCGGTGTTCACGCCGCGCATCAGCTCGATGGCAGGGGCGCGGACTCGCATCTGTGTCTCAGTCTCGGGTGGCGCCAGCTCGTCGGGCGGCTCGATCGCCTCCTCACGCTTGTGTGCCGCGATGGCGTCTGCGCGATACCGGGCGAGGACCGCGGGCGAGAGGAGCGATTCCGGATCCACGCTCTTGACGTAGTCGGTGGCCACCTTCCAGACGTCCCGCCACTCGTCGGCATCGTGGGCGATCGGGTCCTCGTCCACCGGAACCACGGTGTAGTCGGCGTGGCAGGTGGTCCCGTCGGGAAGCGGGATCGCGAGCCTGACCGCCCAGGGGTCGTTGTCCCAGCTCTTGCCGTCGTGCGGCTGCGGGAGGAATCCGCCGGCGTCAGCGCCGGCGCCGGCCATCGCGAGGACGACGGCACCGGCGGCGAGACCGAGGAACGTGCGGCGGCGACGACGACGCGGGCGTCGTCTGGCCTCTGCCTCCGCCGCGCGCAGCACGTCGACCATCGCCTCGTGGGACCGCGCCGTCACTACGGATGCCGGCCTCGCCTCCACCAGCAGGCCGTCCAGCTCGTCGTCCATCAGATCTCCTCCGTGCAGTGGCGGTGTCACTCGCTACGTGTCCGCGAAGGCGATGAACGTCCATGCCATCAAGAAATTGTGACTGGATGTGACATCACCGGCCGAGGAGCGATGAGGGGATGGAACGCCGCACTGGGCGGCGTTGGGAAGGAACACGATGAACAAGCTCATCGCACTCACCATGGGTGCACTCGTCGCGACACTCGGCCTGACGACGATGCCGGCTCACGCCGGACCGGCAACGGGCAATGGGCAAGCCGGGCCTGGCGGCACGATCCGCAACCTGTTCGAGCAGAACGTCGACGGCAGCGGCTACACGTGGACGACCTATGGCACCAGCGCGTGTACTGCCACCACCTCCGACGTCGACGACTCGTACGCGGACATGGACAAGCAGCACAACTGGGACAACGTCGCCTCGTTCGCCCACGACTACAACGGCTGCGACACGAAGCTCTACCAGTTCACCAACTTCGACACGGCGCTGACGGGGTGGGTCAACTATGGGTCGGCAGGCCAGAGCCTTGCCGGCGCCGCCCTGAACAACAAGACCTCGTCCTACAAGCTCAGCTAGCTCCCTTCGCATCGGGCCGCGGCCGCAACCTTCCCGGGGCGGTCGCGGCCCGCTGCTCTCCATCTTCGTAAGCTCACGACATTTTGTCCAGATCTGTGTGGACGAATGAGATCTATCAGGACACATAGGTGGCGAGATCCCTTCTGAGGAGGCCACCATGAAGCCCACCCCATTCCCAGCCCGTCTGATCGCGACGATCGCCGTCCTCGGCGTCACTGTGATGTCCGCAGGAGCCTGCGACGCCACCTCGTCGACGCACGCCAACACCAAGCCGCCGGCGATCCACTCCGCCCGCCCCATCTCCTCATCGCGCCAGATCGAGCTTCCCCTCGCCAGCTACCTGGACACTGCCGCCGACGAGCAGGCCTACTTCGCGGCCGTGAGCGTGGAGCAGAAGCGATGTGCCGCGCGGTACGGCGTCACCTCGACCATGCCGATCACGAGCCAACCGAGCGAGCGCGATCTCGCGAGCACCCGCCGTTACGGTGTCGTCGACGCCGACGAGGTCGCCCGTTACGGCTATCACCTGCCGCCTGACATGGCCGGCTCCGATGACGACGACAAGGCCGACGGATGGAACCCGTCGGGTCACGAGCGCGTCGTGATGGATGGCACCGAGCCCGACAGCACCCCCGTCACCACCGACCCCGAGACCGGCAAGAAGCTTCCCCAAGGCGGCTGCGCCGCCGAGGGCTGGCGGGTCCTCGCCGAAGGACAGGCGGCTCCGGGCACCAACGACCTCGTCACAGATCTCCTGGGGCAGGCTTGGAAGGACACCGTCGCCGACCCTCGCGCCCTCACGGCGGCCAAGAAGTGGTCTGCGTGCATGGCCACGCACGGCTACGACTTCAAGCATCGCTGGGATGCCGGCAACTCGGTCGGCCAGGCGTCGCAGCAGACCCAGATCGCCATGGCCAAGCTCGACCTGGCCTGCGCGACCCAGACGGACTACATCGGCGTCTGGTACGCGGTCGACTCGGCCTACCAGCGGCGCCTGATCGACCAGCATCAGGACGAGCTCGAGGAGATCCTCGACGGCAACCGAGCCTTGATGACTCGGGTGAACAAGATCCTCCAGGGACGATGAGCTCGGCACGATCGGCCCGCCGTCCGGCGGCCAAGCTGCTCTGCGCGGCGCTCATGCTCACCATCGCAGCACTGTCGCTGGGCTTCGTCGCCGGACGGATGGTGAAGTCGCCGGCACAGGCACTCGCCGAGACCGCTGCGCCCGCGCCCACCGTCCTCACCGCGCCGGTGACCCGCCAGCGGGTCACAAGATCGGTCACCTTCGATGCGACCGTGACCCGGCGGCGCGTGACGCAGGTGCCTGCCCCGAGCGTGGATGCGCAGAGCGCTGTCGTCACCCGCCTGCCCGCCCGCACCGGGACCCGCATCCGCAGCGGAGATCTCATCGCCGAGATCTCGGGCCGACCGGTCTTCGTGCTGCCCGGTGTGCTGCCCAGCTACCGCACGCTCACCCCCGGGAGCCGCGGGCCCGACGTGCGGCAGCTGCAACAGGGCCTGGCAGCCGCCGGCTACGGCGTCACCGTCGACGGCGCGTACGGAGCGGCGACCGCAGCAGCCGTCGATCGGCTCTACCGCTCTCACGGCTACGAGCCCACCGTGGTCGGGGGCGACGGCGTCAGGAGCGCCGTCGACGCCGTGCGCCAGGCGCAGCGAACGCTGGCGGAGACCCGAGCGAGCAAGGCGGATCACAGCGCACTGAGCGATGCACGCGATGATCTCAGCCGCGCAGAGACCGCACTCATCGCCGCCCGGGCGAAGGCGGGGGCCGAGCTGCCGTGGGGCGAAGTCGTCTTCCTCCCGTCCTTGCCGGGCGAGGTGGGGGCGTTGAGCGTCGCCGTCGGCGACCGAGTCCAGGACGACCTGATGACGGTCACCAGCGGTCCCCTGGTGGTCGTGGGCGCTCCGGTCGCAGCCGACGCGCGGCAGATCAAGACGGGCGACGCTGCTCGAGCGCTGCTCACCCCCGGTGGTGACGTCTCCGGGACGGTCGTGGGCCACAGGGCCATGCCTGTGAGCGACAGCGACGGCGGGGACCAGGCCGCCGGCTCCACCGTCGCCTTCGTGATCCGACTCGCAACGCCACTCAAGCGCCGGCTCGCGGGGTCGCCGGCACGCGTCGTCGTCACGGTCGCCAGCACGCCGACACCGGTCCTGGCCGTGCCGCTGTCGGCGATCGAGTCATCGGCGAACGGATCCACGTCGGTCGCCGTGGTGCGAGGGCGGCGGCGGATCACGATCCCCGTGACCCCCGGCTTCAGTGGCGACGGCGTCGTGGAGATCACCCCTGACGCTGCCCTCAGCGAGGGCGAGCGGATCGTCGTCGGAACCCAGGACGGCTGATCGGCGATGGATCAGGACCTCGCCTTCGAGCTCACCGACGTCACCAAGGCCTACGGCGATCCTCGCGGCCACCACCCGACCTTCGTCGCTCTGCGCCGGGTGACGCTGCGCATCCCGGTCGGCGGCCTCACCACGATCGTGGGGCCGAGCGGCTCGGGGAAGTCCACCCTGCTCGGCCTGCTCGGCCTCCTGGACCGGCCCACCGAGGGCACCCTGCGCATCCTGGGACAGGACACGAGCACGGTGAGCGAGCGCCGCCGGTGCGCACTGCGCGGGCAACACCTCGGCTTCGTGTTCCAGGCCTTCCACCTGATGGCGCATCGCACCGTCCTCGACAACGTCATGGTCGGCGGCCTCTATCGCGGGCTGAGCCGTCCCGAACGCACCAGCGAGGCGATGCGTCGGCTGGAAGCCGTCGGTCTGAGAAATAAGTCGACCGGCCGGGTGGAGACGCTCAGCGGCGGCGAGCGTCAACGGGTGGCCATCGCACGAGCGCTCGTCGGATCGCCGGAGGTGCTGCTGTGCGATGAGCCCACCGGCAACTTGGACAGCAGGAACGGGGAGGCCGTCGCAGACCTCCTGGTGCGGCTGGCCGGCAGCGGCATCACCGTGGTCATGGTCACCCACGACCCGTCGATGGCCGGACTCGGCGACCGCACGATCACGGTGCGCGACGGAGAGGTCACCGACCATGCCACGTCCTGAAGGCCACCCCAGGCCGGACCGCCTCGGCATTCTCGACGAGGCGGTCGCGGCACTCACCCAGCGCAAGACCCGTACGGCGCTC
The DNA here is from genome assembly GCF_000364605.1 of Nocardioides sp. Iso805N. Classification (GTDB taxonomy): domain Bacteria; phylum Actinomycetota; class Actinomycetes; order Propionibacteriales; family Nocardioidaceae; genus Nocardioides. The sequence continues at coordinate 69,055 of NZ_KB822575.1, forward strand.
ACCTGCCTCGGCACGGTGCTGGGCATCGCCGTACTCGTCTCCGTGCTGGGCCTCACCGCGACGGCAACCTCGCAGATCGACAGTAGGTTCACAGCGCTGGCGGCCACCGAGGTGACGATCACGCAGGCGGACCAAGACGTCTCCGTGCGCACGCTCGCGTTCCCGGACGACTTCGCACAGCGCGCCGGCCAGATCAACGGTGTGGAGCGTGCCGGGCTGACGTGGAACGTGTCCTCGCAGGTCGCGTCGGTATCCGCCTCGGCGCTGCCCGGCCCGCCGGACCCCGGGGTAGCCCAGACGCCGGTGATGGCGGCCACGCCCGAGGCGCTCCAGGTCGCTCGCGCCCGGATGCGGGAGGGCACCGTCTTCAACGGCTTCGATCAGGCGCATGCTGCCCATGTGGCGCTGGTCGGTCCGGTGGTGGCCGCCGACCTCGGCATCGGCTCGCTGGAGGCCGCGCCCAGCATCCGGATAGGCGGCACCTCCTTCACCGTCATCGGCGTCATCGCCTCGGTCACCCGCCATCCCGAGCTGCTCAGCGGCGTGGTGATTCCCGCAGCCACCAGCCGCACCTTGTGGGGCGATCCCACGCCCGCAGACAAGCCGACGGGCTGGGTCGAAGTGCGCCGCGGCGCCGGCCAGGTCGTCGCCGACCAACTCGCGGTCGCGATCTCACCAGAGACGCCCGAGCGCTTCGAGGTCGTCCCGCCACCGGATCCGCGGCATCTGCGCGGCATGATCAGCGGCGACCTGCAGGGACTCTTCTTGATCCTCGCGCTCGTCTGCCTGGTCGTGGGCATGGTCGGCATCGCCAACACCACGTTCGTGACCGTCATGGAACGGGTCGGTGAGATCGGCCTGCGCCGCGCCCTCGGCGCGCGTCGTAGCCAGATCGCTGGACAGTTCTTGGCAGAGGCGGCAGTGATCGGGCTCCTCGGAGGCTTCGTCGGTGCGCTCCTCGGAACCGCCGCCGTGGTGTCGGTGGCGTTGCTGAAGCACTGGAGCGCCGTCGTCCCCTCGGGGCTGATCGTCGCCGGGCCGCTTCTGGGTGCCATCACGGCGGTCGTGGCCGCCACCTATCCGGCGCTACGTGGCGCGCGGGTGGAACCGCTGGAGGCGCTGCGTTCCTAACGGCGCGGAGTCGATCACTCGCCCAGCGCGCGGCGGACCGCTTGCCGGTAGCCCAGCGGCTCGCCGGGGACCAGCTCGCGGATGTCCTGGTCGTGCTGGACGACCTCGTTGCGCATCGAGTCGATCAGGTTGCGGGCGGTCACGGGATCGACGTCGGTCACCAGGGCGATCCAGTACGACGAGAGCCGCGGGGTCAGCACCGGCACCTCGAGGATCGGCAGCGACCGGCCGTGCAGCTCCTCGGCGGCCTGCTGCAGCATCGCGGTGTAGGTGAGCCGGTCGGCGCCGCCGAGCTCGAAGGTCCTCCCGAACGCCGCCTCGTTGCCGACCACGCCGGCCAGGTAGCGGACGACGTCGTCGATCGCGATCGGCTGGGTGCGGGTGCTCGCCCAGCGCGGCACCACCATCGCGGGCAGGTGCTTCACCAGCTGCCGGGTCAGCTCCCAGGAGATCCCGCCGGCACCGACGATGATCGCCGCGCGCAGCACCGTCAGCGGTACGCCGGAGCTGGCCAGCAGCTGCTCGACCTGGCGCCTCGACCGCAGGTGCGCGGAGAGGCCGTCCTGCTCCTCGCCGAGGCCACCCAGGTAGATCAGCTGCCGCACCCCCGCCTCCTGCGCCGCGATCGCGAACGCCCGCGCCGCCTCCGCGTCGCGGCGTTCGAAGTCGGCCTCCCCGAGCGAGTGCACCAGGTAGATCGCCACGTCCACGTCGGTCAGCGGTTCGAGCAGCGAGTCGGGGTCGCCGACATCGCCGTACACCGGCTCGCCGGAGCCGTCGTAGGCATCGGGGTGGCGGGTCATCGCCCGCACCCGATGGCCGGCCCGCGCGAGGACCGGGACCAGACGGCTGCCGACGAAGCCTGTCGCACCGGTGACCAGGACGGTCAGGCCCTCCCGGCCGCCGCCGGTCACCGCGCCCGCGGAGCTCACGCGAACTCGCCCAGCGAGGCGAAGGAGGCGAGCACGGCCCGCGCCGCCCGCGCGCCGCTGACCAGCGCACCCTGGGTCGAGGCGGTGTCGCGGTGGTCACCGCAGACCAGGGTGACCTCGTCGACGCGCTGGCGCGCCCGGAAGTGCAGCGGCGCAGGCTGCACCGGCAGCGCATGCGGTACGACGTCGCGGCGCAGCAGGGTCAGCCCGGCTTCGGAGCCGCCGAGCATCGCCGCGGCGTGGCGACGTACATCCGACTCGGGGGCGGGCTCCGCGCCTGCCGGCAGCAGGCTGGTCGCCTGCACCAGGTGGCGGCCTGCGGGCGCGTAGCTGGGAGCCGCCGCCGAGACGACGCACGCGTTCACGGCCGGACCCCGGTCCTGCCGCACGTCGAGGTGCAGCAGACCGGTGGTCTCGGGCGCCTCGTCGACGGCGTACCAGTCGGTGACCAGGCCCTTCGGCTCCGGCGCGACGAGCCGCGCCCGACCCAGCAGCGACTCCGCCGACCAGGCATCGGTGGCCACCACGACCCGGTCGGTCGTGATCGTCGAGCCGACGGTCCACACACGGGCGCGTCCGTCGATCTCCTCGACGTGCTCCACCTTCTCGCCGAACCGGATCCGGCCCGCCAGCGGTGCGGCCATCGCGTCCGGCAGAGCCTGCATGCCCGCTCGCGGCAGGCCCGGCCGGCCGCGCGCGAAGCTCCTCATCAGCAGCAGCGCGAACGCCGCAGACGTCTCGCCCTCGTCCTCCAGAACGACGCCGGCCAGGTAGCGCTCCAAGGTCGCGCGCAGCAACCCGTGGGCGCCGACCTTGTCCAGCGAGACGCGGAGCGAGGTGTCGGGACGAGCCTGGAGCAGGTGGCGCGCGAGGCCGTGCTCCTTCCGCATCCCGGTGAGCAGCGGCGCGGCCCACTTCCCCAGCGCCCACAGCTCGGCCGGTCGCGGCAGCGCGGTGAGCGCGCTCGCGCCGGCGAGCCGGAACGCACGGGCCGGGTCCGCGACGGTGTGGGCGCCGTCGTCGGCGAGCACCCGAGCGCCGGCCGGGAACGGTTGCACCTCCAGCGCGGCCACATCGACGGCGGCCCTCAGCGCGTTGTACGCCGGGTTGGCCACCTGGAAGCCGCGATCGAGCAGGAAGCCGTCCACCCGGTCGGTGCGGATGCGGCCGCCGACGCCGTCACCCGCCTCGAGGACCAGCACGCTGCGGCCCGCCGCCTGCAGCAGGCCGGCACAGCGCAGCCCGGCAACCCCGGCACCGACCACGACCACCTCGACGTCGTCCATGACGTGCTGTGCCCCGGAGAGGCGGTCGCCACACCCCGGTCGCGGCGGGGGCGCCGGCGGCGCTTCCCCGCCCACCGATCAGAGCCGGGCGAACTCCGGGATCTTCTCCCCCGCCTCGACGGCGAAGGGCAGCGTGTTGCCCGGCGGCGGCACCGGGCAGGTGGCGAAGTCGGTGTAGGCGCAGGGCATGTTCGTGGCGCGGTTGAAGTCGATCTCTGTCCGGCCCTCGGCATCCGGGGCGGGCAGCAGGAGCTGGCGCATCGCGGCGTAGGTCGTGACTCCCGAGGTGGCGTCACGGAACAGCACCCAGAGGCGACCATCGTCCTCGACCTCGGCGGCGAGGCGGTGCTCACCGCCGACGTGCTCGAAGACCACCCGGCCGTCCTCATACGTCGCGGCACGCACCCACCCCGGATCGGCCGGGTAGGTCGGGGTCTCGACGTAGGCGTGCAGGTTGGCGGCACCGGCACGGCGCGGCCGCACGATCGGGCCGCCCGGTCTGGCGGCCACCTCGGCGATCCCTCCCTCGAAGCCCAGCCGCACGCCGTCCTCGTCCAGCGGGCCGAGCACGTGCGTGCCGGGGCCGAGGTCGCCCAGGGACTCACCCTCGGCCAGCGTGACGATCGCGGTCGCGTCGCTGCCGGACCACTCGCCGGGCACGTCGGCGTATCGCTCCGGCTCGGCCCCGAGCCAGCGGATCGAGCTGATGGCGAGCCAGCCGTCAGTCGCCCGCAGGCCGGCCTCCCGCGCCTCGTGCCACGCCTGCCAAGCCTTCGCGAAGTCGCTCACGCGACCCATTGTCCCGCGATGGCGGCGCGGCGGTGCGAGGGCGCCGGCGAGGAGATGGGTGAAGGGGCACGACCGTGCCCCTTCACCCATGTCGGCGCGACGCCCCTAGACCGGCGTCTGCTCCCCCGCCTCGACCGGGAAGGGCAGCCGGTTGCCGGCGGGCGGCAGCGGGCAGGTCGCGTGCGGGGTGTAGGCGCACGGGAGGTTGGTGGCGCGGTTGAAGTCGATGACGACCTCGCCACCGCCCGCGCGTGCGGCCACGGTCAGGCTGCGGACCGCGCCGTACGTCGTGACGCCCGCCGTGGCATCGCTGAACAGCACCAGCACCGTGCCGGCGGCGAACCCCGGGAAGGCGGTCAGGGCGTACTGCTCGCCGTCATGCTCGAACTCGATGCGGCCGACGGCGCCGTACACGTGCTCCAGTCCGTCGACGACCGAGCCGACAGTGGTCGCGACGGGCTCCTCGAAGGGCACGTAGCGCCCGGACACGGCCCACTCCGGGCTCGGCCCGTAGGCAGGCGTGCCGGCGAAGGCCAGCCGCAGCGGGTTCTCCGGATGGCGGGGCCGGATCAGGTCGCTGCCACCGCGCTTGGCAACCTCGATGACGGCGTCGCCGAAGACCGCGTCGACGCCGCCGCGCTCGGGGATGACGCCGAACGCGTGCCGGCCGGTCACCTCGATGCCGTCGACCACCAGCGACTCGTCGGCGGCCAGCTCGACCACGACGCCGTCCGGACCGGTCGACCAGGCGCCGGGAGCGTCGTCCCAGCGACTCGGCTCGCGGGTGAGCCAGTGCAGCCCGGTCACCGCGAGGAAGCCGTGCGGGGAGGCGAAGCTCTCGTCCTTCGCCCGGTGCCAGCGCTGCCAGTCCTCGACGAAGGCGTCGGTCTCCTGGATCGTCATCTGTTGCTCCTGTGCTGTCGTGACGCCGGTCAGAAGGCCGGCGTGGGGTTGAACTCGGACTTGCTGATGCCCGACCCGCCGACGCCCCACTTCTCGAAGATCTTGGCGTAGGTGCCGTCCTGGATGAGCTCGTTGACCGCATCGACCAGCACGTGCGCGAGCGGGGCGCCCTTGGCGGTCACGAAGCCGACGTCGGTGGAGCTGACCTCGCCGAGGAACTTCAGGTTCGGCTGGTGCGCGACGAGATACTTGTCGCCCAGCGTCGGGCCGAAGTAGAGGTCGGTCTGGCCGTTCTGCAGGCCGAGCAGGATCGAGGAGGTGTCGCTGTAGTACTTCGGCGTGTACGGCTTGAGCCCGGCGGCGCTGCACTGCTTGATGCCCGCGTCCAGGATCTGCTGGAAGCTGGAGCCGGCACCGGTGGAGACGGTGTGCCCGCAGACATCGGTCAGCTTGGTCACGCTGGTCAGGTCGCTGCTCTTGGCGGCTACGAAGCCCTGGCCGTCCTTGAGGTAGGTGGCGAAGTCGACCACGGGCAACCGGGCCGAGGTGACGGCGAAGTTGTCCTGGCCGACGTCGTACTTGCCGCTCTGCACGCCGGGCACGATGGTCTCGAAGGCGCCGTAGGAGACCTTCCAGTCGACGCCAAGTACCTTGGCGACGGCGTCGCGCAGGTCGACGTCGAGGCCGATCTGCTTGTTGGAGGTGTCCGAGCCACTGTGCGGCAGGCCCGCCGAACCGGTCGCCTCGGTGGTGCCGAGGGTGAGCACGCCGCTGGACTTGATCGCCGCAGGCAGCTCGTCGTGCAGCTTCGCCACGGTCTGCACCGAGGAGACGACGTCCTGGGTCGGGATGGCGTCGGCCGAGGCAGCGGTCGTCGTCTGGGCGCCGACGGACTGGTCGGCCGCGCTGAGGGTGTCGGACGAGCTGCCGCAGCCGGCGAGTGCCACCAGGCTCACGGCGAGTCCGGCCAGGGCGGTCGGCTTGAGGATCTTCACGGGTTTCCTTCTCTCGGGTGGGGCCGCTAGAGCACGGCGGACAGGAATGCGCGGGCGCGCTCGTTCCTGGGGTTGGCGAGCACTTCGCCGGGAGGCCCGGCCTCGACGATCCGGCCGCCGTCGAGGAAGACGACCTGATCGGCCGCCTCGCGGGCGAAGCCGATCTCGTGGGTGACCACGATCATCGTCAGACCGGCGGCCGCGAGATCCTTCATGACGCCGAGGACCTCGCCGACCATCTCCGGGTCCAGCGCACTGGTCGGCTCGTCGAAGAGGATCAGCTGCGGGTCGTTCGCCACCGCCCGAGCGATGGCGACGCGTTGTTGCTGGCCGCCGCTGAGCTGGCGCGGGTAGGACGCCTCGCGACCGGCGAGACCGACCTTGGCCAGCAGCTCACTCGCACGGGACTCCGCAGCCTTGCGGCGTACGCCGGCGGCCAGCTGGCCCTCGACGATGTTCTCCAGCACGGTCTTGTGCGGGAACAGGTTGAACTGCTGGAAGACCATCCCGATCTTCGCGCGCTGGCGGGTGACGGCACGGTCGGGCAGCTCGCGCAGCCGCTCACCGTCCCGGCGGTAGCCGATGATCTCGCCGCCGACCTCGACGAAGCCCGCGTCCGGCTTCTCCAGGTGGTTCACGCAGCGCAGCAGGGTGGACTTGCCCGAGCCGGAGGGACCGAGCAGCACCGTCACCGAGCCGGCCGGTACGTCGAGGTCGATGCCCTCGAGCACCTGGTGGCGGCCGAAGTGCTTGTGCAGGCCACGGATCCGGACCAGCGCAGGGGTCACCGGGGCGCTCACACGAGCCCCGCCAGGTCGCGACGGACCGTGCCGGCGAACGGCAGGCTGCCGCGCGCGACCTCCCACAGGCCGCGCGGCGCCGGGCCGCCCTTGCCGCGGGCGTAGTGCCGCTCCACGAAGTACTGCCCGATCGAGAGGACCGTGGTCAGGATGATGTACCAGATCGTGGCGACCAGCAGCAGCGGGATGATCAGGTAGTTCTGCTCGTAGATCAGCTGGACGCTGTGCAGCAGGTCGTGCGCAGCCAGGACGCTGATGATCGAGGTGGCCTTGAGCATGCCGATCACCATGTTGCCGCTAGCCGGGACGATCGCCGGCATGGCCTGCGGCAGCACGATCCGCCAGAAGATCCGGGCCTTGCCGAGGCCGAGCGACTTGGCCGCCTCGCTCTGGCCGTTCTCCACCGAGAGCAGGCCGCCCCGGATGATCTCCGCCGAGAAGGCGGCGACGTCGAGGGTCAGCCCGACGTACGCCGCGAGCAGGGCGGTGAACAGATGCGCGGTGTGGATGGTGGCGAAGTGGTGCACGAACGGGACGTCGAGCGAGAGCGTCGGGTAGAGCGAGGCCAGGTTGGACCAGAGCAGGAGCTGCACCAGTGGCGGCACCGAGCGGAAGAACCAGACGAAGCCGAAGCTCACTGTGGCGAGCACGGGGTTGCGCGAGAGTCGCATCACGGCCAGGCCGATGCCGAGGATGTAGCCGGAGACGACCACCGCGACGGTCAGCCAGATGGTCAGCAGCAGACCCTCGAGGATCGAGGGACGCAGGAAGAAGTAGCGCACCACGTCCCACTGGAAGTGCGGGTTGGTGAGGACGCTGTGCACCAGCGCCGCGACGGCGACGAGCGCGACCAGCGCCGAGATCCATTGTCCGGGCTTGCGCCGCGCGACCAGCCGGGCCGCGACGAGCTCGTCGTCGCCCGGACGCCGGTCGAGCGTGTCCACCCCATCGGTGGGTTCCACTGCCAGGCTCACGTCGCCTCCTCGGTAAACTACAAAGTCGATTGATCTTATCGAATTACAAGACAGATGCTAGTACGTCGTCCACATCGCGTCGCCTCAGCCCCGCCGCACGGCGAAGACGAGCGACAGCAGCTGCAGCCCGACGCCCAGCCCCAGCGCCGCGCCGACCCGGCCCGGCGCCGGCACTCCCCCGGCCGTGAGCGCGATGCCGGTCGCGGCCGCGATGCAGACCGTCGCCGAGAGCCGCTGAGCGAGCTGCAGGAATCCGGCCGCCACCCCGCGCGACGCATCCGGCGTGTGGAGCAGCGTGGTGGCCCGGTTGGGCGCGTCCACGCAGCCGCCCGCGAGCCCGGAGACCGCGTTGGTGGCGCAGAGCGTGACCACGGCCGCGGCCGCGCCGAGATGGGGAAGGGCGAGGGCGAGCGCCAGGCAGACCAGCGCCTGGACCCCGATCGCCACCGCGATCAGCCGGGTGCCGAACCTCGCGGTCAGCCGCCAGCTGCGCGCCGAGCTCCAGGCGAACGCCGCCGCATTCGGCAGGAAGGCCGCCGCGACCAGCAGCGGCGTGACGTGCCGGTCCTCGAGCAGGAAGAGGGTGACCACCACGTTCTGGGCCTGCCCGGCCCCGAACCAGAACGTCGAGACCAGCGTCCCGCTGACGAAGCCCGGAGCCGCAGCCAGCGCGGGCGGGACGATCACCGCACCGGGTACGCGAGCGCCGGCGTACCTCTCCCAGGAGACGAACGCGATCAGGGCCGCCAGTGCCGCGGCCACCAGCCCGGCCGCGAGCGGGGTGGGCAGTCCCGGCTGCACGAACGGCAGCAGCAGCGCCATCGTCGCCACCGCCAGGAGGCTCAGGCCGAGCAGGTCCAGCCGGACCCGGGCGCCCGGGTCGCACGGCTCGGTCCGCGGCAGCCAGCGCAGCCCGAGGACCATCGTGCCGAGAGCCAGCGGGGCGCTGAGGGCCACCACCGCCCGCCACCCGATCGCGCCCGGAAGCACCGTGATCAGTGTCGCGCCGATCACCGGCCCGACCAGACCGGACAGGCCCCCAGCCACGCCGTACGCCGCCAGCGCCTTCACGCGGTCGGCGCCGTCGAAGAGATCCTGGACCAGGCCCAGCACCTGGGAGCTGATCACGCCGGCCCCGACGCCCTGCAGCAGGCGCGCCAGGATGACGAAGCCCGCCGCGGGCGCCAGCCCGGAGACCAGGCTGCCGATCCCGAAGAGCGCGATGCCGCCCAGGAAGAGCGGCCGGCGACCGCGGAGGTCGCCGAACCGCCCCGCCGGTACCAACGCCAGTCCGAAGGTCAGCGAGTAGCTCGCCAGCACCCACTGGACCTGCGCCGTCGAACCGCCCAGGTCGCGCGCCATCGAGGGCACGGCCAGGTTGATGACCGACTGGTCCACCAGCGTGGTGAAGCCCGCGGCCAGGCAGACCCACAGCCCCAGCGGCCGGGTCGGCGCCGCATCGATCGAGGTTGCCGACCCGGCTGCCAGGGTCACGCGGTCCGGGCCCCGACGGTCCCGCCGGCACCGTCCACGACACCGTCCACGACCCCCGGCAGGGCCAGGTGGTCGCGCAGCGTGGTGCCCTCGTAGGCGGCGCGGTAGACGCCACGCTCCTGCAGCTCGGGGACCAGCAGGTCGACGATCTCGGTGAGCTGTCCCGGCAGCTGGTACGGCGTGACGTTGAAGCCGTCCACCGCCCGGGTCCGGACATAGTGTGCCCACTCCTCGGCGATCTCCCCCGGCGTACCGATGAACGAGGGGTGCGCGAGCTGCACCTGCCGGGCGAGGTCGACGATGCTCAACCCCTGCTCCTTGGACAGCTCGCGCCAGGCCTGGACCTGCGCATGCTTCCCGGTACGCCGATCGATCGACAGCGTGCCTCGGGACGGATCGAGCTCGCCCTCGGCGGGCTCGATGTCCGGCAGCGGCCCGAACGGGTCGTAGGACGACAGGTCCGTGCCCCAGTACTGCTCGAAGAACGCCAGCGCGCGGGCCGGCGAGACTGTCTGCTCGTGGATCCAGCGCGCCTTGTCCTCCGCCTCGGCGCGGGTGGCGCCGAGCACGACGCCCGCGCCGGGCAGGATCCGGACCGCGTCGACGCTGCGGCCGATCCGGCGCAGCCGCGCGCGCAGGTCCACGGCGTACGCGACCGCCTTGTCGTAGGCCGTGTTGGCCGAGAAGACCACGTCGGCGTGGGCGGCGGCGAGCTCGCGGCCGCCATCGGAGTCGCCGGCCTGGAAGAGCACCGGCCGCCCCTGCGTGCTTCGCGGCACCGAGGCCACGGCTCGGAAGTCGACCAGGTCGGTGTGCCGCTCGACCGTCGTGCCGACCGGTGTGCCCCACAGCTCCTTGGCCGCGTCGACGAACTGGCCGGCGCGGTCGTAGCGACGCTCGTGCTCGAGCCAGCCCGGACGGCGGAAGTTGCCGCCGGTCCAGGCGTTGTCGGTGGTGACGATGTTCCAGCCCGCGCGACCGCCGGAGAGGTGGTCCAGGCCGGCGAGGCGACGCGCCAGGTCGGCGGGGTAGCTGTAGGTGGTGTTCTGGGTCGCCACCAGGCCGATCCGCTCGGTGACCGCCGCCAGCGCGGCGAGCTGGGTGATCGAGTCGGGCCGACCGGAGATGTCGAGCTCGTAGACCTTGCCGCGGTTCTCCCGCAGCCGCTGGCCGTCACCGAGGAAGAACGCGTCGAACAGGCCGCGCTCCAAGGTCGTGACGACCTCGACGAAGGTCGCGACGCTGGTGTGCGACGTCGATTCCGCCCACAGCAGCTGCGGGCCGACGCCGGGATAGAACACCCCGAGGTGGACGTGTGCGGACGGGTCGGGTGCAGCACCGGTGTCGGGGGTGCCGTAGCGCTCGGCGGGACTGGTCATGGGGCCCTCCTCAGGCGGGTACGGCGTAGCGGTTGGCGGGGCGGCGCAGTCCGAGCGACTCGCGCAGCGTCGAGCCGGGGACGGGCGGACGATGCAGTCCCGCCTCGCGCAGCCGCGGCAGCACCTGGGCCGCCAGGATCGCCAGGTCCGCGGCGGAGGTCGGGTGCAGCCGGACGCCGTCGACGGTCTCAGCAAGCCGGATCAGGCGGCCGGCCAGCTCCTCGGCGGCATCAGGCCGATCGTCCAGGTCGACCTGCAGGTCCGCGAAGATCCGGGCCACCCCGCTGGCGTGCGCCCGCTCGATCCCGTCGGGATCGGGGACCAGCGCGATGTCGGCGGCATCGCCGAGCCCCAGGGCGACGTCGGCGATCACGACCACCTGGCCCTGCGGCGGACGCGGCGTGATCAGCGGCCCGACGATGTCATAGGTCGCACCCTCGAAGTCGACCCGGTGCAGGCGGTCGCTGGCGACGAAGCGCCCGGTGGCGACGTCCTTGACGATCGCGTCGTCCTGCCAGGAGTCCCACAGCCGATGGGCCACCTCGACCGCGTCACGCGCCTCCTGGCGGGCCTGGTCGGTGGTCAACGCCGGGCTGCCGACGGTGGCCAGCGCCGCGGTCGAGTCGGGAGCCGTCACGATCCACCCGGCGCGGCCGTCGGTGGCGTGGTCCAGGCTGGCCAGCTGGGTGGCCAGGTGGAAGGGCTCGGCGGTGGTCACCGGCAGGGTCGGCGCCAGCCCGATCCGGTCGGTGAGCAGAGCGGCGTACGACGCCCGGGTGCCGGCATCGACCCCGACCTCCGCAGCGGCGCCGACGCCGGTCGGCGCGCTGGCCGGCGCGTCCGCGAATGTCACCAGCGCGAACCCCTCCTCCTCCGCCCAGCGCACCCACGTCCGCACTCCTGCGGCATCCCGCGTCAGGGCACCGAGCTCCACGGCGAGAACCAGCCCGCGTGCCTCCTGCGCGGCGCCGCCGTCGAGGTCGAGAGCGAACGCGTACAGCACCCGTCCGTCGTCGAGGACGTGGGTCTCGCGCTCGTGCAGCCGCCGGAAGCCCAGCCGTGCGTAGAGCGCGTGCGCGCCCGTCATCTGCGGGCCGCTGTTCATCACCACCCGGGCCCGGCCGCGGGCTCGGGCGAGCTCGATGACGTGCTCCACGAGGAGCCGACCGACACCGCGGCGTCGAGCGCCCGGCGCGACCGCGAGCAGTCGGAAGTCGAGGTCGTTGTGCCGGGCGACCCGGCCGACCGGCCCGTTCTCCCCCGGCGTGGTGACCGCGCCGAGGAGCTCGCCGGACGTCACGTCCTCGGCGACCCAGACCTGGTGGTCGCGGTCCCATCCGGCGACGTCGAGCAGCCGTTCCCGGTAGTCGGGGTCGAGCTGGTAGTCGTTCTCGTAGGCGGCCAGCGTCAGCTGGGCGACCGCGTCGTACTCCTCGCGCCGGATGCGGCGTACCTGTAACGTTGATGTCACAAAGACGATCATATTGATCGAGTTACATGTTTTACAATGTGTCCACGTTGCGAGAGTCCCGCAGCGCCTGAAATGCCGAGTCGGCGCGATCGCAGGCTGTTGCCTGCGATCGCGCCGACTCAGATGGGTCGAGCAATCTTAAAGATCAATGACCGTGGCCGTGCCCGTGGCCGTGACCGGCGGCGGCCGCCGGCTCCTCCTCCTCGGGCTTCTCCACGATCAGCGTCTCGGTGGTGAGCAGCATGGCCGCGATCGAGGTGGCGTTGACCAGCGCGGAGCGAGTCACCTTCACCGGGTCGATGACGCCCTGGGCGACCAGGTCGCCGTACTCGCCGGTGGCGCCGTTCCAACCGTTGCCGACGCCGGCCTCGCGGACCTTGCTGACCACGACGTAGCCGTTCTCGCCACCGTTCTCGGCGATCCAGCGCAGCGGCTCGTCGACGGCCTTGCGCACGATGCGCACGCCGGCGGCCTCGTCACCGGTGAGACCGAGGTCGTTCTCCAGCGCGGAGGCCGCGTGGACGAGGGCCGAGCCGCCGCCGGCGACGATGCCCTCCTCGATCGCGGCACGGGTCGCGGAGACGGCGTCCTCGATGCGGTGCTTCTTCTCCTTGAGCTCCACCTCGGTGTGCGCGCCGACCTTGATCACGCAGACACCGCCGGCGAGCTTGGCGAGACGCTCCTGGAGCTTCTCGCGGTCCCAGTCGGAGTCGGTGCTCTCGATCTCGGCCTTGATCTGACCGACGCGGCCGTTGACGGCGGCGGGGTCGCCGGCACCGTCTACGATCGTGGTGTTGTCCTTGGTGACCACGATGCGACGGGCCTGACCGAGCACCTCGAGGCCGACCTGGTCGAGCTTGAGACCGATCTCGGCAGCGATGACCTGACCGCCGGTCAGGATCGCGATGTCCTCCATGATCGCCTTGCGACGGTCACCGAAGGCCGGACTCTTGACCGCGACGGCGTTGAACGTGCCGCGGATCTTGTTGACCACCAGGGTCGAGAGCGCCTCGCCCTCGACGTCCTCGGCCAGGATGAACAGCGGCTTGCCCGCCTGCATGACCTTCTCCAGGATCGGGAGAAGCTCCTGCACCGAGGAGACCTTGCCCTGGACGAGCAGGATGTACGGGTCGTCGAGGACGGCCTCCATCCGCTCCGGGTCGGAGACGAAGTACGCCGAGATGAAGCCCTTGTCGAACTGCATGCCCTCGGTGAACTCGAGCTCGGTGCTCGGGGTGTTCGACTCCTCGACGGTGATGACACCGTCCTTGCCGACCTTGCTGAAAGCCTCGGCGAGCAGGTCGCCGATGTGGCTGTCACGGCTGGAGATGGTCGCGACCGAGGCCATGTCGGACTCGTCGTTGACCGGGCGGGCGGCGTCGCGCAGCGCCTCGCCGACCTTGGCGGCAGCGGCATCCATGCCGCGCTTGAGGCCCATCGGGTTGACGCCGGCAGCGACCGCGCGCAGGCCCTCGTGGACCATCGCCTGGGCGAGCACGGTGGCGGTGGTGGTGCCGTCGCCGGCAACATCGTTGGTCTTGGTGGCGACCTCCTTGGTGAGCTGGGCACCAAGGTTCTCGAAGGGGTCGTCGAGCTCGATCTCACGTGCGACGGTGACACCGTCGTTGGTGATGGTCGGCGCGCCCCACTTCTTGTCCAGGACGACGTAGCGGCCCTTGGGGCCCAGCGTCACCTTGACTGCGTCGGCGAGCTTGTCGACGCCACGCTCGAGGGCGCGACGGGCGTTCTCGTCGAACTCCAGGATCTTCGGCATGAAAATTTCCTCTGTCTGGTCAGAAATGGATCCGGGACGTCATACGAGTGGCTGCCGGGGCGGCCGGTTCGTATGACGTCCCGGAATCAGGCGCTGTGTCAGGCGATCACAGCGAGGATGTCGCGCGCGCCCAGGATGAGGAACTCCTCGCCCGCGTACTTCACCTCGGTGCCGCCGTACTTGCTGTAGATGACCTTGTCGCCGACCGCCACGTCGAGCGGGATGCGGTTGCCGTTGTCGTCGACACGACCCGGACCGACGGCCAGGACCTCGCCCTCCTGGGGCTTCTCCTTGGCGGTGTCCGGGATGACCAGGCCGGACGCGGTGGTCTGCTCAGCCTCGACCTGCTTGATGACGATGCGGTCCTCGAGAGGCTTGATGTTGATCGACACGGTGTCGACCTCCCCTTCACACTGATCTGCTGTTGGGTGATGAACGTGGTTTGCCTGTCTCCCGGGCACGCCGTCGCGGGGGTCGTGCTCGTGTCGCAGGCGTTGGCACACTCGATCCGAGAGTGCCAAGTCAGACGTTAGCACTCAGCCACAACGAGTGCCAGACCCTCCCCGCCCCGGAACCAGTAGGCCGAGCCTGTCGAGGCGCCTCGACAGGCTCGGCGTACTAGCTCGACGGCCTCGGCGTACGGTGTCGCCGTGGACCTCGATGCCTTCGCCTGGTTGCTCACCGACGCCGGCCAGGAAGTGCTCGCCCGCGCCGTGACGCTCGGCGGCGAGGACCCGCTGAAGGCACAGTCGGCGTTGCGGCGGGAGTTCGCGGATGTTCCCGCGCCGTACGTCGCCGTGGCGATGAGCCAGGCCGGTCTGCGACGCCGGGCGACGGCGAAGTTCGGTGCGCTGGCCTCCTCGATGTACTTCACTCCCGACGGGCTGGAGCAGGCGACCCGGCTGGCCGTGGCCGAGCACCGCGCCGCCCGGCTGGTGGCCTTCGGAGCCGGCACCGCCATCGACCTCGGCTGCGGCATCGGCGGCGACCTGATCGCGATGGCGCGGGCCGGCATCACCGCTGCGGGCGTCGACCTGGACCCCGAGCGGGTCGCGGTGGCGCGTGCCAACCTCGACGCCCTCGGCCTGCCCGTCGCGGTCTCCGTCGCGGACGCGACCGAACTCGACCACACGGCCTTCGCGGTGGCCTTCTCCGATCCGGCACGGCGGACCAACAACCGCTCCCGCGGGCGGCTGCTGGACACCGACGGCTGGACCCCGCCGTGGTCGTTCGTGCTCACGCTGCTCGCGCGCGACGCGTGTGTGAAGGTCGCGCCGGGCATCGCGCACGAGATCATCCCCGAGGGGGTGGAGGCCGAGTTCGTCAGCGATCACGGCGAGGTCAAGGAGGCGGCGCTGTGGTCGGGCCGGTTGGCCACCGTGCGCCGGCGGGCGACAGTGATCGGCGAGGGTGGCCTGGCGACGCTGACCGACGAGGACGACCCGGGCGCGGAGGTGCGGCCGATCGGCGAGTACCTCTACGAGCCCGACGGCGCCGTCATCCGGGCCGGCCTGGTCACCGCGGTCGCGGCCGGCGTCGGCGGTGGCCTGCTGGACGAGCAGATCGCCTACGTCACCGGCGACCAGTCCTTCCGTACGCCGTTCGCGCGCGGCTACCGGGTGCTCGAGGAGCTGCCCTACCGGGAGCGTGCGCTGCGGGCGGCGCTGCGCGAGCGCGGCATCGGCCGGCTGACGATCAAGAAGCGTGGGGTCGCGATCGTCCCCGAGGAACTGCGCCGGCGGCTCGCGCTCGAGGGTCCGAACGAGGCGACCATCGTGCTGACGCGGGTCGCCGACGAGGGCACCTGCCTGCTGGTGCAGCCGTTCTGAGGACCGGCGTACGGCTCTGGGGAACGGCTCCAGGCATGGCCCCGGCGCGCTCTTTTCGGGCACCCGGCGCGCATTTCGTGACACTTGTCAGGGGTCGAGGGTGCGGTTGGTCGTGAATCACCCTGACGTACCCCTGAGATGCCCCTGGCCGGAGCAGAAATGTCGCCTTGCTCGGTTAGGTTAAACCCATGTTCGGAGCCCTAGGCCGCGCCGCGGCCCGTCGTCCTTGGTACATCATCGCCGCCTGGCTGGTCCTGACCGTGCTCGTGGTGGCGTTCGCCCCCAAGCTCAAGTCGACCACCGACCAGTCCGACTTCCTGCCGCAGCACTACGAGTCGATCAAGGCCACCAACCTGATGTCCTCGGCGTTCCCGCAGCAGGACGACGCGGGTGCGACCATCGTCTTCTCGCGGCCCGACGGCTCCCCCCTGTCGACGGCTGACCTGGCCAAGGCGGGCCAGATCGCGAACGGTCTCAAGCTCGGCTCCGACTACACCTCCGTCGGCCAGGTGACGGCCTCGGACTCCAAGCAGGTGGCGATCGTCAACGTCGGGATGACCGACAACGTCACCGGCCAGGACCAGAAGGACTTCGACCAGGTCACCGACATGCGTGACCAGCTCACCGCCGCCACCAAGGGCACGGACCTGAAGGCTCAGACGACCGGCACGCTGCCGCAGTCCTACGACCAGGCGCAGTCGGGGCAGAACGCCGAGGCGATCGTCATGCTCGCCACCATCCTGCTGATCCTGATCCTGCTCGGCATCATCTTCCGCAGCGTGATGGCGGCCGTCTCCCCGATCCTCATGGTCGTGGTCGCCTTCCTGGTGTCCGAGGGCTTCATCGGCATCGCCGCCAAGGTGTTCAACCTCAAGGCCGACAGCTCGCTGACCGTCATCCTGGGCGTGGTGCTCTTCGGCATCGGCACCGACTACTTCCTCTTCTACCTCTTCCGCTTCCGCGAGCTGCGCCGCAAGGGCGTTCCGCACAAGGAGGCCGTGCTGGGCGCTGTCGAGCGTGCCGGGGAGGCAATCGCCTCGGCCGGCGGCGCGGTGATCGTCGCCTTCCTGACGCTCTCGCTGTCCTCGCTGGGCATGTTCCGGTCGATGGGTCCGGCGCTGGCGATCGCGGTGGCGGTCATGCTGGTCGCAGCTCTCACCCTCGTCCCCGCTGTGGTCAACGTGCTCGGCCGTGCGCTGTTCTGGCCGTCCAAGAAGTGGGACCAGGCGCCCAAGGACAGCCGTGGTTTCGGTGCGATCGGCACCTCGCTCGGCAAGCACCCTGCGCGCTTCGCGGCGGTCTCCGGCGGGCTGCTGGTGATCCTCACCCTGTTCATCTTCGTCGGCGGCGGCTACAACCCGACGTTCGACCTGAGCTCGTCCAACTCGGCCTCGGGTGTGGAGTCGGCGCAGGCCACCCAGACGATGGAGGACGGCGGCCTGTCTGCCGGCGCCACCCAGCCGACCCCGATCGTGCTGACCTCCGACAACGGCGCTGCGCTGGACAAGGCCGACTTCGCCGGCTTCCAGGCCACGCTGGCCAAGGTGCCCGGGGTCGCGCAGGTGGCCCCGCAGGCGATCCCGTCGAGCGACGGCAAGACCGCGCTCTTCATGGTCACACTGAAGGACGACCCGTCCTCCGATGCGGCGATCAGCACGGTCAAGAACGACCTGCGGCCCGCCGCCCACGACGCCGCCCCGCAAGGTTCCTCGGCGTACGTCGGGGGTCTGACCGGCGTCTTCGTCGACTTCCAGGCGGCGATGAACCGGGACTACTCGGTCGTCTTCCCCGTGGCGGCGATCATCATCATGATCATCCTGGGCCTGGTGCTGCGCTCGCTGGTCGCGCCGTGGTACCTGATGCTCTCGGTCGCGCTGGGCTTCGGCGCGACGCTGGGTGCGGCGGTCATCGTCTTCCAGCACATCAAGGGTGACGAGGGCCTGGTCTTCATGCTGCCGATCCTGATCTACCTCTTCGTCGTCGCCCTCGGCACCGACTACAACATCTTGATGCTGACCCGATTGCGCGAGGAGGCGCGGGAGGGTCGCGAGCCACGCGAGGCAGCCGCCGAGGCGGTCAAGCACGCCGGCCCGACCATCGCGGTCGCGGGCCTGATCCTGGCCGGCACCTTCGCCTCGTTGATGCTCGGCGGAAACAGCTTCCTGCTGACGCTCGGTTTCTCGGTCGCCTTCGGCATCGTGATGGCGGCGTTCGTGATGGCGATGTTCTTCACGCCGGCGCTGACCGCGCTCATCGGCCACGCGGCCTGGTGGCCGGGTCACGCCGACAAGGTGGACGAGAAGAAGGAGCTCACCAGCGTCTGAGCCGGACCACACACGTCGAGAGGTCACTTTCGGCCGCTTGAGTGTCCACCGCGGTGGACACTCAACGCCCCGAAAGTGACCTCTCGGCGTTAGGCGAGGACGTGGGTCACGGGCTGGGAGGAGTCGGCAGGAAGGTCGAGCGCGGAGGGGGTACGGCCGCGGGCGACCATCTCGGCCCCCAGCGCGGCCACCATCGCACCGTTGTCGGTGCACAGGCCCGGGCGCGGCACCCGGATTCGGATCCCCAGCTTGGCGCCGCGCTCCTCGGCCAGCACCCGCAGCCGACTGTTCGCGGCGACGCCGCCGCCGATGACGATGTCCTCGATGTCCAGCGAGGAGGCGGCGTCGAGCGCCTTGCGGACGAGTACGTCGCAGACCGCCTCTTGGAACGACGCGGCCACATCGGCGACGGGGACGGGCTCGCCGGATCGCTCCCGAGCCTCCACCCAGCGCGCGACGGCGGTCTTGAGTCCGGAGAACGAGAAGTCGAAGCGGTGCCGCTCCAGGTCCCGGCGCGAGCTCAGTCCGCGCGGGAAGTCGATCGCGACGCTCGAACCGGAGGTCGCGGTGCGATCGATGACCGGGCCGCCTGGGAATCCGAGACCGAGCAGCCGGGCCACCTTGTCGAAGGCCTCCCCCGCCGCATCGTCGATGGTGGCGCCCATCGGCTCGATGTCGCCGGTGACGTCACCGACCTTCAGCAGCGAGGAGTGACCGCCGGAGACCAGCATCGCGAGGCAAGGCTCGGGCAGCGCGCCGTGCTGGAGCTGGTCGACGGCGACATGGGCAGCCAGGTGGTTGACGCCGTACAGGGGCTTGTCCAGGCCGATCGCGAGCGCCTTGGCCGCGGCCACGCCGACCAGCAGGGCACCGGCCAGACCGGGGCCGGCGGTGACGGCGATCGCGTCCACGTCGCGCGGCGCGATACCGGCCGTCTCGCAAGCGCGTTGGATGGTCGGCACCATCGCCTCGAGGTGTGCCCGCGAGGCGACCTCGGGAACGACGCCGCCGAAACGGGCATGCTCCTCGACGCTGCTGGCGACGGCGTCGGCGAGCAAGGTGTGGCCCCGCACGATGCCGACACCGGTCTCGTCGCAGGACGTCTCGATGCCGAGGACGAGAGGCTCAGACGACGTCATGGGCCCATTGTGCCGGTCGGTGCCGCGCCGGCCGGCAACGGACCTGCGTCAGATCGTGACCCTTGCGACGCATCCCCGATACATGGTGTCTTTACCGTCAGTCCGTTCATCTCGTGTTCATCATCTCCCATTCCGGAGGCACCATGAGAGTCACCCGTTCCACCGTCGCCGTCGCCGCCTGTGCGGTGATCGCAACGGCCCTGGTCAGCGGCGCCCCGGCGCATGCCGCGGGCCAACTCAACCCGGCCACCACCTTCACCTACACGGTCAACCAGGACGGCAGCGTCGTCGCCCCCACCAACGGCGCGAACATCCCGAACATCGACTCGGTGAAGTCCACGATCCGGGCCTACTACGGCGCCTCCAAGGGTGCCAACCCCGCCCACGCGTTCGACAGCACCGCACCCGCGACGATCTACCTGCCCAACCTGGTCTCCTCCGCCTACGCGAAGAACACCGAGGCCGTCGCCCAGTCGCTGACCGACGGGTTGCCGGCCGCCGGCGCCGGCAAGGCAGTCGTCTTCGACGTCGACTCCACCCTCCTCTCGGACTACGCCAACGAGGAGGAGATGAACTACAACTACTCGGTCCCGCTGAACAACAACTGGGTCGACAACGAGCTCATGCCGGCCGTCCCCGGCATGGTCCAGGCGCTCGAGACCCTCAAGTCCGAGGGCTACGCCATCTACGGCGTCACGGGCCGGCCGGCCCACCAGGAGGCGGCCACGATCGGCAACCTCACCGAGGACGGGTTCACCGCGAACGGCACCGCTGGCGGCACCCCGCTGTTCGGCACCGACAACCTCTACACCAAGCCGGAGACCAACGCAGACCAGCCGGCCTACATCACCGGCTGCACGATCGTCGCCACGGCCACGCTCAGCAAGTGCACCACCGTCCAGTACAAGGCGCAGACGCGCGCGCACATCGCCGCTGCCGACGGCGTCGACATCGTGATGAACGTGGGCGACCAGTGGAGCGACCTCGAGGGCGGTGACGGGGCCGGACACCCGTTGGCATACACCAAGGTCCCGAACCCGACGTACTTCCTGCCCTCGGTCGACGTCGCGGGCGCGCCGGCATCGGACAGCACGATGGTCCCGCCGACGTCGTACACGATGAATCCCGACGGCTCCACCGGCGCCACCGTCACCGACGGTGACACGATCCCCAACGAGGGCAACGTCGTTTCGCTGATCCGGGCCTACTACAAGGCCACCGGCGGCGTCGCGGACAAGAGCAGCTCGCCCTACATCACCGAGCTCGCCTCGCTGGAGTCCACCTGGACGCCGCAGATCACGACCTCCTGCCGGCAGCAGGCTGCCAAGGTCGCCGCTGCGAAGGCGGCGATCGCCGCCACCGGCACCACCCTCGGCCTCGACACCAAGAACGCCGCCAAGGCGAAGAAGGCCGTCACGCAGGCCAAGAAGAAGGTCAAGAGGGCCCACGGCCACGCCAAGGTAGTGGCCAAGAAGAAGCTCAAGGCCGCCAAGAAGGCCTACGCCACGGCTATCGCGGCGGTCGCGCACGACAAGACCACCGGCGCAGGCATCACCATCCCGAGCTCCCCGGCCGTCGTCTTCGACGCCGATGACACCACGCTGTGGAACTACGACCTCGAGGACGGCGCGATGGGCTTCACCTACTCGCCCGCCACCGCCGCGACCTGGATCCAGCAGCAGAAGTTCCCGGCGGTGCCCGGGATGGTCGCCCTGGCCAAGGTCGCCAAGGCCGCCGGCTGCACGATCGTCGGCCTCACCGGCCGGACCTCCGACCAGCAGGCCGACACCATCGCCAACCTCACCAAGGACGGCTACGTCGACGCCGCTGGGGCGCCCCTGTTCACCGCGGCGAACTACTACACGAAGTGGGCCAGCAGCGCGCAGCCGCCGGCCTACATGGACTGTGGGGACGACAAGGTGTGCTCCACGATCGAGTACAAGTCCGGGACGCGCGAGTACCTGGAGACACAGAAGGGCCTCGACATCGTGGCCAACCTGGGTGACCAGTTCTCCGACCTGCACGGCGGGTACGCCGACGCGACGTACAAGATCCCGAACCCGACCTACTACCTGCCCTGAGGCAGGCAGGGGTCACAGTGACAGCTGCAGGATGATCGCGGTGGTTCCGTCCCGGTAGTAGCGGGGCCGCCGATCGATCTCGACGAAGCCGGTGCGCTCGTAGAACGCGAGCGCACCGGCGTTCGTCTCCCTGACCTCCAGCAGCAGCCGCTCGGCGCCCTTCCCCCGCGCGTCCTCCCGTACGGCGGAAAGCAGCGCCACGGCGAGACCACGGCGGCGCTGCTGCGGCGTCACGGCGATGCGTTGCAGTTCGGCGATCTCGTAGACCACCGAGGTGATCGCGTGCCCCACCACCACGCCGTCGGCCTCGGCCACCTGCACCACGACGCTGTGCAGCAACCCTGCGACCGCCTCGGCGAGGTACCCGGCCGGCCAGGGATCCTGCGGGAAGGACTCCGTCTCCAGGACGGCGATCGCGTCGATGTCGGCGGCACGCGCCGCGCGGACGGTCATCGCCTCGCCCGTCATCGCTCGCCGGTCATCGCCGCCGGTCATCGCTGGGCGCTGGCCACGGCGTCGGGCCGACGCAGGTAGAGCGGCTCGGGATCCATCAGCTCGAGCAGCTCCTCGCTGACCGCGTGTGCCAGCCAGCCCGCACTCGGCCGCGTCGGCCCGAAGGCGTTCGGGAACGCGTCCGGGTAGAGCAGGGCGCCCTCCCCCGCGGTGGGCTCGTCGGTGGCGGCCTCCTCGGGGCGGATCACGACCGGTCCGCTGAGGCGATGGCCCTCGGCGGAGTAGGAGGCCAGGTAGACCTCCTTGCGCCGGGCATCGGTGGCGACGGTGAAGGGCCCCGAGGCCACGGTCGCGGCCGCTTCGACGGCGATCACGTCCAGGGAGCAGGCGGCGTAGACCGGGATGTCCAGCGCGAAGCCGAGCGTGCGGGCCGTGACCAGACCGACCCGCAGTCCGGTGAAGGGGCCCGGGCCGGCGCCGACGGCGACGGCGGTGAGGTCCTGCCGGACAGCGCCCGCCTGCTCCAGCGCGGCGGCGATCAGCGGAGCGAGCTGCTCGCCGTGCTTCATCGCACGGTCGGAGACCAGCTCGACGAGGACCTGCTCCCCGTCGTGCAGCGCGACGCTCACCTGCGGGGTGGCGGTGTCGAAGGCCAGGAGCAGCGTCATGAGATCTCCTCGAAGGAGAGCGCGTGCCAACGCGGTCCGACGGGGGTGATCTCGACCCGGCGCGGGTCGGCCTCGCCGTCGAGCTCATCGACAGTGAGCGCGCGCACGATCCGGATCTCCAGGCGCGACTCGGCCAGCCCCTCGGCCAGTCCTTCGCCCCATTCGACTACCGTGACAGCATCCTCGAGGTCGGTGTCGAGGTCGAGGTCGTCGAGCTCCGCCATGCCGCCGAGCCGGTAGGCGTCCACGTGCACCAGGTCGGGGCCGCCGACCTCGGAGGGGTGCACGCGCGCGATCACGAAGGTGGGCGAGGTGACCTGGCCGCGTACGCCGAGCCCCTCCCCGAGGCCCTGGGTGAAGGTCGTCTTGCCCGCGCCGAGCTCACCGGTGAGCACCAGCAGGTCCCCGCGGCGCAGCTGCTTGGCCAGCGACCGGCCGAGCTCGCGCATCGAGTCGGCGTCGGGCACCTCGCTGACCAGGGTGCGCAACGGCCGGCGCATCTCGACGTACGGCGAGCGGCGGCCGATCTCGCGGAAGCCCTGTCGCCGCCAGAACCGCATCGTCCGGGGAAGCTCCTCGCGCGCCACGATGGTGAGGTCCTCATAGCCCTCCGACTCCGCGACCGCCGCCGCGACCATGGCGTGCGCGATGCCGTGGCCCTGCCGGTCCGGCAGCACCGCGAAGCGACGCAGGAACACCGAACGCCCGACGGGGTCGAGGATCAGCGCACCGACAGGCTCGCCATCGGCGTACGCCAGCAGGCCACCGCCCTCGACGAGCTGGATGCCGATCGACTCGACCGTCTCGTGCAGCGCGTCGGCGGGCGGGTCCAGCGCGGGGCGGGCGCCGAAGGCGGCCAGCACGATCGGCAGGACGTCGCCGGCAGCCTCCCGCCCGACGCGGCGCACCTCGACCGTCGCCAGGTCGTGCCCGCTCATGCCCGCTCCGCCGCGGAGAGGAGCTGGTCGAGCGCGGCGTTGACCTGGCCGTGCCGCTCCAGGACGACCATGTGGCCGGCGCCCTCGCACTCGATCAGCGTCGATCCCGGGATGCGACTGTGCAGCTTGCGGCTGTGGCCGACCGAGGTGAGCTTGTCGGAGGTGCCGCAGATGATGGTGGTGGGGATCGCCCCGAGCACGCCGACCGCATCGAACTTGTCCATGTCACGGAAGCCGGGGAAGAACTCCGCGACCACCTGGAACGGCGTCTGCGCGATCATCTCGTCCACGAAGTCCACGTAGCTGGCCGGCACCTTGTCGCCGAAGGCGAAGGTGTCGGTGACGACGGTGGCGAAGCTGGCGCCGAGGCGGCGGACGCCGTCGACCGCGCGATGGCCGCGGGCCAGCGTCCGGATCGCGCCGTCGGCCAGCCCGGCGCCGAGCTTGGCCGGCACCATCGGCATCAGCACGCGCGCCGGGTCCAGGCCACCGGCGGTGGTGCCGATCAGGGAGACGCCGATGATCCGGCCGCCCTGGCTGCGCGGCGCGAACAGCTCGGGGTGCTGCTCGGCCAGCGCGACGATCGTCATGCCGCCCATCGAGTGCCCTACCAGCACGACCGGACCCTCGGGAACGAAGGCGTCCAGCACGTGCAGGAGGTCGCGGCCTAGCTGGTCGATGGTGGCGTTCTCGTGCGACGAGCGGCCGCTGCGGCCGTGCGAGCGCTGGTCGTAGAAGACGCTGCGGACCAGTCCTCGGAACGCGGCCCGCTGGAAGTGCCAGCAGTCCAGGTTGAGGGTGTAGCCGTGCACGAAGACCAATGTCACCTCGGAGTCGGCCTCGTCGATCTCGACGTGCAGGTCCACACCGTCCTCGGTGACGAGGGTGCGGCCTGGCGTGTTCAGGCTGCCGAACGGCGTCGAGCGGCCGTTGCCCGCCTTGCCGTTGCGGCGTACCAGGGCGTGGCGCCTGCGAGTCACGCCGACCACGCCGCCCACCGCCGCCGCGCCCGCGGCCCCGGCAGCGACGGCCGCGATCTTCTTGGTCATGCTCATCGCTCACGCTCCCCCTGGGCGTCGTGCTGGGCGTCGTGCTGGTCGGTATCGCTGTCGACGTACCGCCTGGTCAGCCGGCCACCGATCCTGGTCACGACCTCATAGCTGATCGTGCCGCTCGCCAGGGCCCAGTCCTGCGCGGTCGGCTCCCCGCGCGTCCCCGGTCCCCACAACAGCACCTCGTCTCCCACCTCGGGGGTGTCCCCGTCTAGGTCGACCACGAACTGGTCCATGCAGACCGCTCCCCTGATCGGCCTGCGCCGACCGGCCACGAGCACTTGGGCGGCAGGCTGGTCGCCCGCGGCGGCGCGTCGGGCGATGCCCTCGGCGTACCCGATCGGGACCAGGCCGAGCGTGGTCGGCGCAGGCGCGGTCCAGGTGTGGCCGTAGGAGACCGAGTCACCGGCGTCGATGTGCTTGACCAAGGCCAGGTCGGCGCGCACGGTCATCGCCGGAACCAGCACCAGATCATGGCGCCCGGGCGCCGGATCGAGGCCGTACGACGCCAGGCCGCAGCGGACCAGGTCGTAGCGGCTGCTGGGCCGCAGCAGCGCCGCGGCGGAGTTGGCCAGGTGCCGGACCTCGGGGCGCAGGCCCGCCGCTGCGGCGACGGCGAGGGCCTCCTCGAAGACCTTCTCCTGCTCGGCGTTCGCCGGGTCCTCGGGCACCTCGCTGGTGGAGAAGTGCGACCAGATGCCGGTGATCCGCCAGGCGCCGCCCTGCTCGCCGTCGCGGGCCCGGGCGGCCAGCTCGGGCCATTGCGCGACGGTGGCACCGCCGCGGGAGAGGCCGGTGTCGATCTTGAGCTGGACCCGTGCCGGTCGGCCCGCCTCGCGAAGCCCGGCGCGGGCGGCGGCCTCGGCGACCCGCTCGAGCCCGTCGACGGTGTAGACGGTGACGTCGATGTCGGCGGCCAGTACGGGCGCGAGGTCGTCGGCCGGGACGGTGAGCCAGCACAGCACCCGGCCGGTATCGCCGGCCGCCCGCAGGGCGAGCGCCTCGTCGACGGTGGCCACGCCGAGCCACTCCGAGCCGGCGGCACGCGCTGCGCGGGCGCTGGCGAGCATGCCGTGGCCGTAGCCGTCGGCCTTGACCACCGTCATCATCGCGACGCCGGTGCGCTCGCGCAGGACACGGATGTTGCCCCGGATGGCGGCGAGGTCGACCACGATCTCGGCCCGGCTCATCCGCGGTCCCCGCGGAAGCGCGAGCGCAGCGAGCGCTTTCGTGGGGTGGAGCTCATACCCTCAGTGTTTCATCCCCGGAGGAGGTCTCGAAGCACCGCCCGGAGGTGGTGGGCGATGTCACGCGCGAGGATCGGGCCACCTGCGCTGGCCGCAGTCGCTGCTGCGCCGTGCAACCAGGCGGCTGTGCTGGCCGCGTCGAACGGCTCCAGGCCCGCCGCCAGGAGCGCGCCGACGAGGCCGCCGAGGACGTCTCCGGCACCGGCGGTCGCCAGCCACGGCGTACCGGTGGTGTTGACCCGGACGTGCCCGTCAGGGCGGGCGATCAGGGTGTGCCGTCCCTTGAGCAGCACCACCGCGCCGTACGCCGCAGCAGCGGCGCGGGCGTGCTCCAGCGGACGCGCCTCGATCTCGTCGCGATCCACCCTGAGCATCGAGGCGAGCTCGCCGGCGTGCGGAGTCAGCACCAGGCCGGGATGCGCGGCGGCGCTCGTCTCCGGGCTGAGATGGGCGAGCGCGTCGGCGTCGACCACGACCGGCACCCGGTCCCCGAGCGCCTGCTCGAGGTGGCCGGCAGCATCGGTGTCGGTGCCCGAGCCGACCACCCACGCCTGTACCCGGCCCTCGCCCACGACCTCGGGGTGCTGCTGCTTGACCGGGTCGGCCGCGGAGCCGACGTAGCGGACCATCCCGACCAGCCCGCACGCCGCCCCGCTGACGCTGAGCAGGGCCGCACCGGGGTAGCGCACGCTTCCGGCCCGCACGCCGACCACCCCGCGGCTGTACTTCTGCGCGTCCGGCGTCGGTCGCGGCAGCAACCGGGCGACGTCGGCGGCCTGCAGGCTCTCGACCGGCGCCGGCGGCAGCTCCAGCCCGATGTCGACCAGCTCCACGACGCCGCAGGCGCGCGCCGCCGGGTCGGCCAGGTGCGCGATCTTGTGCGTCCCGAAGGTGACCGTGAGAGCGGCCTCCACGTGCGGCCCGGTGACCTCGCCGGTGTCGGCCTCGACCCCGCTGGGCAGGTCGACAGCCACGATCGGGATGCCGGACAGCTGGGTGAGGATCTCGATGGCATCGGCACGCAGCCGTCCGTGGCCGCCGATCCCGACGATGCCGTCGATGACGATGTCGGGACGGTGGGATAGTCCGGGGCGGAAATCAGGAGTTACCGGCCGGTAGTGCTGATTTCCGCCCCGGACTATCCCGCCACCGGCTCGACGCAGCGCCTCCACGCCACCCGCATGCGCCCGGTCGCTGAGCAACCAGGCCTCCACCTGCACCCCGCGGCGGGCCAGCAGCGCGCCCGCGTGCAACGCGTCGCCGCCGTTGTCGCCGCTGCCGACCAGCAGCAGCACGCGGCGACCGTAGCCGCCGCCGAGCAGGTCGAGTACGGCGTAGGCCAGTCCGGTGGCTGCCCGTTGCATGAGCGCCCCGTCCGGGAGCGTCGCCATGAGGGCTGCCTCCGCCGTACGGACCTGGTCGACGGTGTGTGCTGACCTCACGGGCCCACGCTAGCCGCGCGTCCGCCGCCGGTGAACGCCTCGTCGTCGGTGACCTCGCGGATGACCGGCAGCCAGGCCGGCGGGTCGGCGGGTCGGTCCTCGCCTCCGTCGATCTCGGCGACCAGAGTGCCATCGGCGAACTCGTCGACGGCGATCGCCCTCCCGTCCCGCACCAGATGGTGACGGCGCTTGCGCAGCGACCGGGCCGGCAGGGTGGAGAGCAGCGCCCACTCGGCGTCGTCGAGGTAGAGCGTCGTGTGGGCGATCACCGCCGGCCCGGCCAGCCTCACCTTCTGGCTCAGCTTGCGCACCGTCATTCTGTCGCGGGTCACCTCGCGCAGCCGCAGCCGCGTGCCATCGAGGTAGTGGTCGACGATGTCGGAGACTCCGACGACACCATCGGGCAGGCCGCCGAGCAGGAATCGCCGCTCGGTCTCGAGATGGGCGTACTTCAGGCTCACGTACCCAGACTGGCAGAGCGCCGGGCATCCCTCCCGATGCGAGGGCGTCGACGAGCCGCTCAGCCCTCCAGGACCACCATCGCCGACGCGATGCCGGCGTCGTGCGAGAGCGAGAGATGCACCGTCGCCACCCCCGCGGCGGCGGTCGCGGCGGCCACCGTGCCACGCAGCTCGAAGCGCGGCCGGCCGGAGGCCTCGCAGACCACCTCGGCGTCGTGCCAGTCCAGCCCGGCCGGTGCACCCAGGGCCTTGGCGAGCGCCTCCTTGGCCGCGAACCGGGCCGCCAGCGAAGCCGCGGGGCGGCCCACCTCGTCGCCGACGAAGAGCTTGGCCGCGAGTGCCGGCGTGCGCTCGAGCGATGCGGCGAACCGGTCGATGTCGCACACGTCGATGCCGATCCCCAGCACGCTCACGGGGCCATCACTCGCCCCGGACGGAGGCCCGACTCAACCGGGACGGGTCCATCATTCGACGGTGACGGACTTGGCCAGGTTGCGCGGCTGATCGACGTCGTGGCCGAGCGCGGTCGCCAGCTCGCAGGCGAACAGCTGCAACGGCACCGTGGCGACCAGCGGCTGGAGCAGCACCGGGACCTTGGGCAGCCACACGATCTCGTCGGCGTACGGCGCGATCGACTCGTCGCCCTCCTCGACCAGGCAGATGGTGTGGGCGCCACGGGCACGGACCTCTTGGATGCCCGAGACCATCTTGTCGTGCAGGAAGTCGCGGCCCTCGGGAGGCACGACGCAGAACACCGGCAGGCCGTCGGCGACCAGCGCGATCGGGCCGTGCTTGAGCTCGCCGGCGGCGAACCCCTCGGCGTGCCGGTAGGCGAGCTCCTTGAGCTTGAGCGCGCCCTCGAGGGCGACCGGGTAGCCGGCGTGGCGGCCGAGGAAGAGGAAGGTCTGCGCCTCCAGGTACTCGCCGGCCAGCCGCTTCATCGTCCCAGCGGAGCTCTCCAGCACGGCGGCGATCTGGTCGGGTGCGGCCTCGAGCTGCTCGACCACGGTGGTGATCTCGTCGCCGTAACGGGTGCCCTTGACCTGCGCCAGGTAGAGCGCCAGCAGGTAGCACGCGACCAGCTGGGTCAGGAAGCCCTTGGTCGAGGCGACAGCGATCTCGGGGCCGGCATGGGTGTAGATCACCGCATCCGACTCGCGGGGGATCGTCGAGCCGTTGGTGTTGCAGATCGCCAGCACCTTGGAACGCTGGGTGCGCGCGTGCCGGATCGCCTGCAGCGTGTCGGCGGTCTCGCCGGACTGGGAGATCGCCACCACCAGGGTGGAGTGGTCCAGGATCGGGTCGCGGTAGCGGAACTCCGAGGAGAGCTCGACCTCGACCGCGATCCGGCACCAGTGCTCGATGGCGTACTTGGCGACCAGCCCGGCGTAGAACGATGTGCCCGCCGCGATGATGATGATCTTGGTGATGCCGCGCAGCTCGTCGTCGGAGAGCCGCATCTCGTCGAGCTGGAGCTGACCGTCGGCGTCGCGCCGCCCCAGCAGGGCATCGGCGACCGCCCGAGGCTGCTCGTGGATCTCCTTGCGCATGAACCAGTCGTAGCCGTCCTTCTGGGCGGCCGAGAGGTCCCAGTCGACGTGATAGCGCTGGCCCTGGCCCGGCGAGCCGTCGAAGCCGCTCACACTGACGCCGTCACGAGTGATCGTGACGACCTGGTCCTGGCCGAGCTCCATCGCCTCGGAGGTGTGCTCGATGAAGGCGGCCACGTCGGAGCCGAGGAAGTTCTCGCCCTCCCCGATGCCGACCACGAGCGGGCTGTTGCGCCGCGCGCCCACGATCCGGTCGGGATCCTCGGAGTCGATCGCGACGAACGTGAAGGCACCCTCGAGGCGCTGGCAGACCCGCTGCATCGCGACGGTCAGGTCGGCACCCGTGTCCAGCTCCGCCTCGAGCAGGTGCGCGGCGACCTCGGTGTCGGTCTGGGAGAGAAGGTCGTGACCGGCCGCCTCCAGCTCGAGCCGCAGCTCGGCGAAGTTCTCGATGATGCCGTTGTGCACGACCGCGAGCCGGCCGGCTCGGCCCAGGTGCGGGTGGGCGTTGGCGTCGGTGGGGCCGCCGTGCGTGGCCCACCGGGTGTGGCCGATGCCGATGGTGGAGTCGGGCAGCGGCTCCTCGGCGATCAGCTTCTCCAGATTGGCCAGCTTGCCGGACTTCTTCCGTACGGCGAGGCCCTCGTTGTCGGCGTCGAGGAGGGCGATCCCGGCGGAGTCGTACCCGCGGTACTCCATCCGGCGTAGGCCTTCGACGACGACGTCCTGGGCAGAGCGCTTGCCGACGTATCCCACGATCCCGCACATGGACGCCGAGTCTACCGTGGTGGACCCAGGGATGTGGGTCTCCTGGCAGGCTGCCAGAATCGACGTCATGTCGAGGACAGGGTCCACCCCGAGCCCCGCACCCGCGTCGGAGGCGCCCGATCGGGGCGACCCAGGCCACCGGGGCATCGGTGACCACCGGGGCAACGGTGAGCATCACGGCGAGCATCACGGCCACCACCACGGTGCGCAGGAGTCCTCGCCGTACCTGGAGGTGGACCGCGAGACCTGGGCGACGCTCGCCGCCGAGACACCGAACCCGCTCTCGGCCGAGGAGATCGCCCGGCTCCAGGGTCTCGGCGACACGATCGACCTGCGCGAGGTGCAGGAGGTCTACCTGCCCCTCTCCCGGCTGCTGAGCCTGCGGGTGGAGGCGGCCGGACGGCTGCACCGGGAGCAGGAGGAGTTCCTGCACCGCGAGATCCCGGCGCGCACCCCCTTCGTGATCGGCCTGGCGGGCTCGGTCGCAGTCGGCAAGTCGACCACCGCGCGCGTCCTGCAGCAGATGCTGGCGCACTGGCCCGAGCACCCCAACGTCGCGCTGGTGACCACCGACGGCTTCCTCTACCCCAACGCCGAGCTGGAGCGACGGGGGCTGATGCAGCGCAAGGGATTCCCGGAGTCCTACGACCGGCGGGCGCTGCTCAAGTTCGTGGTCGACATCAAGTCGGGCAAGGAGGAGGTCGAGGCCCCGATCTACTCGCACCTGGTCTACGACGTGGTCCCGGACGAGAAGATCGTGGTCAAGCGGCCCGACATCGTCATCGTCGAGGGCCTCAACGTGCTTCAGCCCGCCCGCACCCGCGAGGACGGCCGCACCGGGCTGGGCCTCTCGGACTTCTTCGACTTCTCCGTCTACGTGGATGCGGGCACCAGCTGCATCAAGGAGTGGTACGTCGAACGATTCCTGCGACTGCGCGAGACGGCCTTCCGCAACCCCTCGTCGTACTTCGCCAAGTACGCCTCGCTCAGCCACGAGGAGGCGGTCGCCGAGGCCTCCCGCATCTGGGACTCCATCAACGGCCCGAACCTGCTGGAGAACGTGCTGCCGACCCGGTCGCGGGCCACGCTGGTGCTGCGCAAGGACCGCGACCACTCGGTGCGCTACGTGCGCCTGCGCAAGCTCTGAGCGCTAGCGGCGCCGGCTCTCCTGCTCGCCGGCTTGCTGGCTCTCCTGCTGGCTCTCCTGCTGGCTGGCGGCGACCAGCCCGGCCAGCAGCAGGCCGGCGCTGGCGGCGGCCACCTGCGGCACAGCGCCCGCCGGCGTACCGGGTGGATCGAGCGCGGCCAGGTCGCCCTCGACCTCGAGCCGATGGCGCTGCACCGCGACCCTGATCTCGGCGGCGCGCTCCTGCGCCCAGGCCGCCACCTCGTCCGGTACGGCGCGGGACGGCTCGTGCTCCGCGGCCCTCATCCAGGCCAGTGCCGTCGCGGCGTACCGAGGGTGTTCGGCTGCGATCGCACGCACCGCGGCCAGCTCGTCGTAGGACCGCGCGGTAGCGGTCCCGACGACGACCGTGCCGGCGGTGGGACAGGCGACGTCCACGCTCGCCAGCAGCGCAGACAGCTCCTCGCTGCCGCCGGCGGCCAGGTGTCGCTCCCACGCGAGGAGGGCCTGGTCGAGCGGCGGGAGCACCACCGTCCGGGTCGGCGACCGACGCCGCCAGCGCCATGGCGGGGCCGGCACCTCGGTCTCCGGCGCAGCGCCGGCATCGGGCGCAGCACCGGCATCGGCCGCCGCCGCCGGCACACGCAGGTCCGGGTCCGGGCCGAGGGCGGGTGTGTCCGACAGCTGGGCACGCTCGACGA
This sequence comes from Nocardioides sp. Iso805N, assembly GCF_000364605.1. Taxonomy (GTDB): domain Bacteria; phylum Actinomycetota; class Actinomycetes; order Propionibacteriales; family Nocardioidaceae; genus Nocardioides. The sequence continues at coordinate 100,762 of NZ_KB822575.1, forward strand.
TCGCCGATGCCGCGGCGACCACCTTCGGCACGCCCAGCAGCAGCGGCCCCCGGGCGGCCGGATCTGCGGCCGTCGGGGCCTGCGGCTCGGGGCCGTCGTGCCGCGGCGGCAACAGCCAGTCGAGCTCGCCGACCACCCGGACACCGAGGGACTGCAGCTCGGTCCAGTCGCGCCGGGTGATCTCCTCGACCTGCTCGTAGCGACCGGGAGACACCCGCGGCTTGCCCTCGGCACGGTCGGCGGCGAACGGCTTGAGCGCCCGCTTCACCCCGAAGCGCAGATAGTGCCGCAAGGCAGCGTCGGACCAGCCGCGCGCGTTGAACTCCACGTTGAGGCGGCGGATCATCTCGGCCTCGGCCCACGACAGCGAGCGGTTCTGGTACCGCGCGTCGCCGCCCGCCACCAGGAACCCGTCGGGGAGGCCCGTCAGCCGCTCCATCACGCGCAGCAGCCAGCCGCGGTCGGACTCGTTGACCACGACGACCGTCACGCGGTCCGCCCCGACGACCTCGGCCCACTGTCGGGTCAGGGTGGCGAAGCCGAACCGATCCCAGAACTGGCCGTCCGGCGCGTTCAGCGGCCTGCCGACGTAACGCTGCCAATGTCGGTCGTAGCCGTCGACGATCCGCTGCTGCCACAACGAGGGCAGGAGCGTGTCGTAGCGCCGGATCATCCGCACGATCTGCACCCGGTCGGCACCGAGGTCGTCGCGCAGCCGCGCGATCCGGTCCGGCGCCGCCCGGCTGAAGGACTCCGAGCTGATCAGGACGCGATCCTCGCCGTACTGCTCGATCTCACGCACGAGCCTCGGCCACGCCTCCGGATCGACCGCGCCGGTGCCGCGGTGGCCGGACGTGCCGGTCAGCGCGAGCGCCGGGCGGTAGACCTGCCAGGCGTCGCCGGGATAGTGGACGCCGTGCGCGCCGAGCCCGTCGCGCGCGTCGGCGAAGGCACCTTGGATGGCGGTCGTGCCGGTCTTGTGGGGACCGATGTGGACGATCCTGCTCCCCTCGGGGAGCAGCAGATCATCGAGGCCGGACATGGCTTGGACCCTATCGCCCGAAGTGAGGCCGCGCCGTGCGCGGCCTCACCCGCGGTCAGTTGCTCTTGTGCTGCATGAAGGTGACGGGCACGCCGTAGAGCCGCAGGTTCGCCACGAGATCGCAGGCACCGGTCGAGGTCGTGCATCGGACCAGGGACTTGTCGGGGTAGCCGATGTCCCCCTCGGGATCGACGGGTACGCCCTTGCCGCCGACGTGCAGAAGCAGCGCGTCGGAGTCCTCCCACACGGGCTGGACGCCGCGCTCGATGCCGAAGCTGCCGCTGAACTCCCGCAGCACCCGGCCGGTCCGGGCCGACCGCACGCGCAGCACCTGGGCCGCCGGCCACGGCGCACCCTCGGAGGTGAGGTTCGTCGCCGTCACCACACGGCGGTCGTCGGGCGAGAAGGAGAGCACGTACTCGTCGGTGCTCGTTCTCCACAGCAGGCGGTGGTCGCCGAGCCGACGGACCTGGTCCTTCCTCCCCGAGCGCGCCACGAAGAGCTTCGCGCCGAAGCTCGCCGGCAGCGCGATGGTCGTCTCCAGCCTGGCCGGCGCGGCGGTCTTGGCCAGCACGCTCACCCGGCGGTGAGCCACATCCCATGAGACCGTTCGGGTCGATTCGTGCACCAGGATCTTGCCCTTCCCGGCTGCCATCACGTTGGACCTACCGGGGAAGGTCCGGGTGGCCACGGTGCGCCCGTCGCTGATCCGCACGATCCGCACGTGCTGCTTGCGGGCGACACCGGTGGCATCGACGTCGCTGCTGAGGATGAGCCATCGACCGTTGGCGGAGACGATGTCGGCGGCGTACGCGCTCTTCGTGGCGATGACCCTGCTCTTGCCCGCGTAGCTGACGAACAGCAGCCGGTGGCGCACACCGGCGTCCTTGATGGACTCGACGACGTAGCCGCCCTTGGCATGCAAGAACGCCTGCGGGTTGGGGCCGTGCAGGGCGATGTTCGGCCGCTGCGGCTGGATGAGCGTCTTGCCCCGCACCCACGCGATGCCTGGAGCGGCACCCGTCGGCAGCGACGTTGGGTCCACGGCGGTGCTCGGAGCCGCGGAGGCTCCGGCCGGCGTGGTGAGGCCGGCGCTCAGGCCGACGACGAAGAGGGCCGCGACGACAGGTCGCAGCCAGGTCCGAGACAGGTTCATGCGTGCACCCTAGGCGGTGCTGACGCGGACGCACGGGAGTCAGGAATGTCCGGCGCGAGAAACAGGTCTGAGCGAGGCGACGATCGCGTCAGCCGCCGCTGCGGTCAGGTCACCGGGCTCGCCCACATCCCGGACGAGGACCAGCACCACCACGCCGGCGGCGGTGTTGCGGCCCACCAGGGTCAGGTGAGCGGTTGTCGGGGCACACGGCCCCACCGGCACGGGTACGTCGAGGTCAGCACGCGACTCCCTCACCACGGGCACCCGGATCGCGGCCGACCCGACGGCCGCCGCCCAGGTGCGGAGCTGGCGGGTCAGCACCTCAGGGACGGTGCCGGGCGCGGGAGCCAGCAGCCCGACGAACGCGCGGCTGCTGCTCGCGGAGGACGGGCAGAAGCCGCTGTCGAGCACTGCCGGGGCGCGCACCTGCGCGTCCGCGGCGTACTCGATCGCCGACGAGGACGGCTCGAGCCGCCAGCCCGTGCCGGGCACGGCCACCTCGACGCCGTAGGCGCCGAGCCACTGTCGTGACGACGAAGGTGAGACAGTGGCGGCCAGGGTGGCGCTGAGTGCGACGGCGAGCACGGCGAGGACGCCGAGCACCCACACGACCCGCCTCATCCGACCCCCGAAACGTCCGACGAACGCTCCGGCAGCCGATGCCGGAGACTAGCCGAGCGACAGCCTACGGCGGACGACGTCGGCGAGGCGGTCGGCGGCGTCCTGGGCGCGCTGCTGGGTCTCGGCCTCCACCATCACGCGCACCAACGGCTCGGTGCCGGAGGCGCGCAGCAGGATCCGGCCGGCGTCGCCGAGCTCCTTCTCCTCCGCCTCCACCGCTGCCAGCAGCTCGGCGTCGTCGGTGCGTGCCTTGTCCACGCCGGTGACGTTGATCAGCACCTGCGGGAAGCGGGTCATCACCGTGGCCAGATCGGCGAGCGAGCGACCGGTCTCGGCCATCCGCTGCAGCACCTGGAGTGCGGTGAGCGTGCCGTCGCCGGTGGTTGCGTGCTCGGACATGACGATGTGGCCAGACTGCTCACCACCGAGCCCGAAGCCGCCGGCTCGCATCTCCTCGCAGACGTAGCGGTCGCCGACCGCGGTCTGCCTCACGGAGATGCCGCGCTCCTGCATGGCTTTAAGGAACCCGAGGTTGCTCATCACGGTGACCACGACGGTGTCGTGCGGCAGCCGGCCCTGCGCCTGCAATGCCTCCGCCATGATGGCGATCAGCTGGTCGCCGTCGACGATCGCGCCCTGGTGGTCGACCCCGATGCAACGGTCGGCGTCGCCGTCGAAGGCGAAGCCGCAGTCGGCGCCGTGCTCGACGACGGCGCGTTGCAGTGCCTCGACATGGGTGGCGCCGGAGCCCTCGTTGATGTCCAGGCCGGTCGGCGTGTGATGGATCGCGATGACCTTCGCGCCGGCGTTCTCGAGGGCTAGCGGCGCCGACTCCGAGGCCGCGCCCTGGGCGCAGTCGATGACGACGGTGAGCCCGGCCAGCGGCTTGGTCAGGGTGCGGTTGAGGTGGGCGGCGTACTCCTGGACCGCAGTGGGGTGGGAGCTGATCCGGCCGACCTCGCCACCGGTGGGGCGGCCGTCCTGCTTGCCGAGCAGCGCCTGGATCTCGTCCTCGAGGGCGTCGTCGAGCTTCACGCCGCCGCGCTGGAGGAACTTGATGCCGTTGTCGGGCATCGGATTGTGCGAGGCGGTGATCACCACACCGAGGTCGACGCCCATGGCGTCGGTGAGGTGGGCGATGCCCGGCGTGGGGATGACCCCGAGGTCGATCACGTCGACGCCGGCCGAGGCGAGACCGGCCATCACCGCGGCCTGGAGGAACTCTCCCGAGATGCGGGTGTCGCGGCCGACCACCGCCATCGGGCGACCCGAGGGCCGCTGGGTCTGGTACTCCCGGTGGTTGAGCAGGACCCGGGCCGCGGAAAAGGAGAGGTCCAGGGCCAGCGACGCGGTGAGAACCTCACCGTTCGCCAGGCCCCGGACCCCGTCCGTGCCGAAAAGGCGTGCCATATGGCGGAAACTACTCGATCAGCGCTTCGAGAACTGCGACGCCTTGCGGGCCTTCTTGAGACCGGCCTTCTTGCGCTCCACGACGCGGGCGTCGCGGGTCAGCAGACCGGCCTTCTTCAGGACCGGGCGGTTGGTCTCGTTGTCGACGTCGTTCAGCGAGCGGGCCACGCCGAGACGCAGCGCACCGGCCTGGCCGGCGATGCCGCCGCCGTGGATGCGGGCGATGACGTCGAAGCGACCCTCGAGCTGCAGCGCGGCGAAGGGCTCGCTGGCGATCTGACGGTGCAGCGCGTTCGGGAAGTAGTCCTCGAACGAGCGGCCGTTGATGGTCCAGCTGCCGGTGCCCGGAACGATCCGGACGCGGGCGACGGCCTCCTTGCGGCGGCCGGTGGCGCGGGCCGGCGCGATGGTGGCCGGGCGGGCCGGCGTCTCGGCCGACGCGTCGGACTCGGAGGTGTAGGCAACGCCCTCGGCGTTGGTCTCGAAGGTCTCCTCGACCTCGCCCTCAGCGGTGTTCACGGTGTTCTCAGTCATGTCCTGGTCCTGGCTCACTGGGCGATCTGCTTGATCTCGAACGGAACGGCCTTCTGGGCCTCGTGCGGGTGCGTCGGGCCCGAGTAGACCTTCAGCTTCTTCAGCTGCTGCCGACCGAGCTTGTTCTTCGGGAGCATGCCCCACACGGCCTTCTCGATCGCCTTGCGAGCGTCCTTCTCGAGGATCTCGCCGATCGGGGTCGCCGTCAGACCGCCCGGGTAGCCCGAGTGGCGGTAGGCGACCTTGGTGGTCGCCTTGTCTCCGGAGAGGGAGACCTTCTCGGCGTTGATGACGATGACGAAGTCACCGGTGTCGGCGTTGGGGGCGTAGATCGCCTTGTGCTTGCCGCGGAGCAGGTTCGCGATCTGGACGGACAGACGGCCCAGACGGACGTCGGTCGCGTCGATCACGTGCCAGGCGCGCTCGATGTCGCCGGGCTTGGGAGCGTAAGTGCGCACGGGTGTGCCTCTTCGTTCGTTCGGCCTCCGGGACGGTTGCCTCGGAGGTGGTGCCTCATCGCGAATCTGACGAACACGGCCGGCTCCCCCATCGCGCATCGAGAGACTCGGCGAGCGACGGGACCGGGCTGCCCCCTCGCGGGAGCGGCAGGAATCACGACCGGACAAGGCTACGCGGGCGCTCCGAGACGGTCAAAACGTCGTACGCACGCCTGGGAGAGGTCACCCCTGGGAGAGGTGTGGAACGCGCCACCTGTTGGGACACCGGCTTACAGGTTGTCAACCACTCCGGTTAACGTTGACTTCCGTGACTGATTCTCTCACCGTGCGTGACAACCGCACCGGGGTGGAGTACGACGTCCCGATCATCGACGGCACCATCCGCGCTGCCGACATCGGGAACATCAAGGCTGCCGATGACGCACCCGGCTTGGCCGTCTACGACCCCGGGTTCGTGAACACCGCTTCGTGCCGTTCCTCCATCACCTACATCGATGGCGACAAGGGCATCCTCGAATACCGGGGATACCCGATCGAGCAGCTGGCGGAGAACTCCAGCTTCCTCGAGGTGGCCTACCTCCTCGTCCACGGCGAGCTGCCCGCCAAGGAGCAGTTCGAGCACTGGGTGCACGAGATCACCTACCACACCTTCGTGCACGAGAACATCAAGGGCTTCATGCAGGGGTTCCGCTACGACGCGCACCCCATGGGCATGCTGATGGCCTCGGTCGGCGCCATGTCGACGTTCTACCCCGACGCCAGCCTCATCGGCGACCCGGAGAACCGTCGTCTGCAGATCATCCGGATGATCGCCAAGATGCCGACGCTGGGCGCCTGGGCGTTCCGGCACGCGCAGGGCAAGCCGTACGTCTACCCGGACAACGAGCTGTCCTACACCGGCAACTTCCTCTCCATGCTCTTCAAGATGAGCGAGCCGCGGTACGCCGCGGACGAGCGCATCGAGAAGGCACTGGACACGCTCTTCATCCTGCACGCCGACCACGAGCAGAACGCCTCGGCCAACGCCGTGCGCGCCGTCGGCTCGACCCAGGTCGACCCCTACTCGGCCGTCGCGGCCGGCGTCGGCGCCCTCTACGGCCCGCTGCACGGCGGTGCCAACGAGGCGGTCCTGCGGATGCTCAAGCGGATCGGGTCGGTGGAGAACATCCCAGCGTTCATCGAGGGCGTCAAGAACGGCAACGAGCGCCTGATGGGCTTCGGACACCGGGTCTACAAGAACTACGACCCGCGCGCCAAGCTGATCAAGAAGGCCTGCGACGACGTCTTCGAGGTCACCGGGGTCAACCCGCTGCTGAAGATCGCCCGGGAGCTGGAGAAGATCGCGCTCGAGGACGAGTACTTCGTCAAGCGTCGTCTCTACCCCAACGTGGACTTCTACTCCGGCCTGATCTACGAGGCGCTGCAGTTCCCGCCGGAGATGTTCACCGTCCTGTTCGCGATCGGCCGCACGCCGGGCTGGCTGGCCCAGTGGCTCGAGCTGACCACGGACAAGGAGCAGAAGATCGCTCGCCCGAAGCAGATCTACACCGGCGACCGCCAGCTCACCTTCACCCCCGCCAGCCAGCGCTGGGCCTGAGCACCGACGCCATGAGCAGCACGCCTCGACAGGCTCGACGTACGGACGTCGAGCCTGTCGAGGTGCATTTCGGGGTCGTCTTCGACTTCGGCGGCGTCCTGATCGACTGGGACCCGGTGCCCGCCGTCGCCGCAGGAGTCGGGGAGGAGGAGGCGCGTCGGTTCTTCGCCGAGTTCGACTTCGCCTCCTGGAACCACGCCCAGGACGCCGGCCGAAGCTGGGACGACGCCCTGCTCGAGCTCGAGGCCAGCCATCCGCACCTCCTACGGCACGGCCAGGCCTACCGCACCCACTTCGACCACGCGCTGGTCGGCGAGATCCCCGGTACGGCGCAGGTCCTGCGCGACCTGCACTCCGCCGGCGTACCGCTCCTGGGGCTGACGAACTGGTCCGACGAGCTGTTCCACGACCACGCACCGCAGCGCTTCGACTTCCTTGCGCTCTTCGACGACATCGTCGTCTCGGGGACCGAGGGGCTGGCCAAGCCTGATGCGACGATCTACCGGCTCGCGATCGAGCGCAGCGGTCTGCCAGCCGAGGAGCTGGTCTTCATCGACGACCGGGTCGAGAACGTCTCCGCGGCCGAGGCGGTCGGGATGCACGGCATCCACTTCACCGACGCCGCGTCGCTGCGCCTCGCCCTGGCCGGACTCGGCCTGCCGATCGAGCACGCATCGTGAGCGAGGTCGACTGGGAGGCCCGGTACGTCGCCGGCGACACGCCCTGGGACCAGGGCGGCCCGATCCCGCTGCTCACCGACGCGCTGGCCACCGGCCTCCTCGGTGAGGCCGGCTCGGCGTTCGCGCCCGGCGCCGGCCGGGGCCACGACGCGGCTGCGCTGGCGGCCGCCGGCTGGGCCACCACCGTGGTCGACCTCTCCCCCACCGCGGTCGGCTACGCCACCGAGCACTACCCCGCCGTGCGCTTCGTCCTGGGCGATGCCCTCGACCCCGACTTCGTGCTGGCGCAGACGGGCGGCCAGGTGGACCTGTTGTGGGACCACACGTTCTTCTGCGCCCTCCCGCCCGCGCTGCGTCGGCAGGTCGGCGTGCTCGCCGCGGCCCTGGTGCGACCCGGCGGGCTGCTGGCCAGCGGTGTCTTCCCGATCGACCATCCGCCGTCCGAAGGTGGCCCACCCTGGTCCTACCGGCCCGAGGACATGGACGCGGTGCTCGACGGCTTCGAGCGAGTGCACACCGGCGACCCGGTCCACCTCAACCCGCACTTCTCCTTCCATCACCGGCTGGCGATCTGGCGGCGCGGCTGAGCGACGCTCGCTCGTGGGCTTGTTTACCTCCGCGACGTGCCGGGTAGGAGGCGCGCACCCCCTCGGAGGAGACGCGATGGTGATCAAGCTCGACCACGACCAGCTCCGCACCCACGCCGGCAAGATCGCGACAGCCGCCGCTTCGGTCGATCAGGCGGCCGACGCCGCCGCCACGGTGACGCTGAGCGGCGACTCGTTCGGCAAGATGTGCGCCTGGGTGCCGCCGGTGTTCAGCTCGCTGATGCCCACCCAGACGGGTGCGATCCGAGCCGCCGGCCGCGCCCTGGACAACGCGCACGACGCGTTGGACTGGGCTGCCGACGACATGCGCGACACCGACGTCGAGATCGCCGCCTCGCTCAACAGGCTGATGCCGTGAGCAACCCCCTGGTCGCGGACAAGGAGCAGCCGACAGCCACCGCGGGCACGTTCCTGCTCGACGACGTCGTCACCCTGTCCGGCGAGCTCTCCTCGGGCAGCTGGCTGGCCGTCGGTCTGACCGGCGTGGGCACCACCTTCGACCTGGCCGCCACCGTCTCGGACCCGATCGGCTCGTTGATCGGCGCGGGCCTGGGCTGGGCGATCGACCACCTGGACCCGGTGAAGACCTGGTTCGACGAGCTGGTCGGCGACCCCGGCCAGGTCGAGGCGTTCGCGAAGACCTACGAGAACATCGCCGGCCGGCTCTCCGGGGAGGCGGAGTTCGTCCGCACCCGGCTGGAGAGCGACCTCAGCGACCAGACGAGCGAGGCGCTCTCGGCCTACATCGCCAAGATGACCGAGTTCGCCGACTCGATCGAGGCGCTGGCCAAGGCCTGCGAGGGCACGGCCGGTGGTCTGAAGTACGCCAGCATGATCGTCGAGGTGGTCCACACCACCGTGCGCGACGCGCTCGCACAGCTGGTCGGCGCCATCATCAGCTGGGCCGCCGAGGAGTTCCTCTCCCTCGGCCTCGCGACGGGTTGGGTGATCGAGCAGATCTCCACCCGGGTCGCCCAGATCACCAGCGAGCTCGGCGGCATGATCCACGACCTGGTCACCTCGATGAAGGCCCTGGAGAAGCTCGTCAACGACCTGGACAAGGCGGTCGGGAAGGGCCGCGACTTCCTCGACCTGTTCCATCCCCACGCCGCCCGCGGCGACCACACCGCGCCGTGGCTGAACCCGCACCAGTCGGCGCACGCTGCGGCGCCGCACACCTCCGCCCACGGCGGAGGGGGTCACGCGCCCGCGAGCGACCACGTGCCGCAGCATGCGAAGTCCGACGCTCCCGGTAGCCACGAGCAGAGCGACCCGCCTGCGCCGCACGAGCCGAAGCACCAGAAGGAGCAGACCCCGGCCGACCGGCTCAAGGACCGGCTCGGGGAGACGGTGAAGACGGAGTTCCCGCGCGACCCGATCGTCGAGGGCCTGATCGGTTCGGGCAACTACTACGCGAACGAGGAGTAGCCGGTCTAGACGGACTGGTCGGGTACGTCGCCCGAGCGTGACGTCAGCACGCCGCGCTCGACGAAGTAGCCCTCGGCATTGGTGCCGCGGACGAGCTCCGGGCGCAGTCGGACCCACCCCTCGACCACCTCGAAGGCCTCGTTCACGTGCGTCAGGCCGCCCTGCAGCAACGCACGCAGCGGGTAGCGTCCAGCGGCGTCGCTGTGCACGAGCAGGCGCTGCGCGGGCAGCTGCGCCGTACCGGTGTGGATGCTGTAGCCCTGGAACTCGACCTTGGTCAGCGATGCCAGGGGCAGCCGCCAGGTCCGCACCACCTTGCGCACGGTGGCGCCGTCGGCGCCGAACGTCTGCTTCTGGAACAGCAGGAACAGCGCCAGGTAGCTGATGCCGATGCCGACGGGGATCAGGATCACCCACAGCACCACCACACCGAAGGTGCCGGGATGCATCGACCGGATCGGCCAGTCGGCCTCGCCGGTCGCGACGGCGGCCACCGCACCCCACCAGATCCCGACTGCGAAGATGCCGACGCCCAGCGCCCCACCGAACCGCAGCGCCGGCCTGACCCGTACGACGACCTCACCGATGCGTCCCATGGTTGGAGTATGCCGTGCCTGGGTAGCGTCCCGGCATGACCTACCACAGCGCGGAGGACGCGCTCGCCGCCCTCGACCGCCAGACCCGCGAGGCGACCGAGCGCGCGCGTGCCGCCGCGGCATTCCGGCAGGGCGTCGACCGGATGCGCGGTACGGCGGGGGTGGGCGGCCTGCGTGTCACCGTCGACCCGACCGGCTCGCTGGTCGGGCTGGAGCTCCCCCGCGACCTGGGCCATCGCAACGGCGAGAGCCTGGCCCGGCAGATCCTCCAGGCCGTGCGCGACGCGCATGCCGAGGTGGCGCGGCAGGTCGAGACCGCGGCGGCGGAGACGTTCGGCCCCGACTCCGGTGCTGCTCGGCAGCTGCGCGCGGAGCTGGACAGGCGGGCCGAGCTGATCGCCCAGGACGTGCCGCCCGGTGAGGTGTTGCGCTAGCTCGGAGGGCTCCGGATCAGGGCAGTGCGGGCAGCGGGAGCCCCCGGAGCCAGGCGTCGAACAGCCCGCTGAGGTCGGTGCCAACGACCTCGGCGGCCAGCGCCTCGAAGTCCGCGGTCGTCACCGTGCCGCCGTCGTGCCGCGCCACCCAGGTGCGCAACAGCCGGAAGAACGTCTCGTCACCGACCGTCAGGCGCAGCGCGTGCAGGGTGAGCGCTCCGCGCTTGTAGACCCGGTCGTCGAACATCATCGCCGGGCCGGGGTCGGCCAGGACCAGGTCCTTGCCCAGCCGCGCCAGCCGGGCGTGGTGCCGACGGGCGTGGGTGTCGCACGACTCGTAGCCGCCGGCCTCGGACCACAGCCACTCGGCGTAGCACGCGAAGCCCTCGTGCAGCCAGATGTCCTTCCACTGCCGCAGCGTGACGGCGTTGCCGAACCACTGGTGCGCCAGCTCGTGGGCGACCAGCCGCACTTCCTCCCACCGGCCGGTGAGGTAGTTGCGGCCGAAGGTCGAGAGCGACTGCGACTCGAGTGGAATCTCGAGGGCGTCGTCGGTGATCACGGCGGTGTAGCGCCCGAACGGGTAGGGCCCGAACGCTTCGCTGAAGTAGTCCAGCATCTCGCGCTGGCGGCCGAAGGAGCGGGTGTAGCCGGCCATCGCACCCTCCGGCACCGCGCCCAGGATCGGGATCCCGTCACCGTCGTCCTCGACCAGCCGATAGCGACCGATCTGCACGGTGGCCAGGTAGGAGGCCATCGGCTCGTCCTGCTCGTAGCGCCAGGTCTCCCCGCTCCCCCGCCGGGTGCGACCGACGAGGGCGCCGTTCGCGACCACGGTGTAGTTCTGCGCGGCCGTCACCGAGATCGAGTACGGCGCTTTGTCGTCCGGCCGGTCGTTGCACGGGAACCACGACGGCGCCCCGTGCGGCTGACCGGCCACGATGACGCCGTCGCTGAGCTCCTCCCAGCCGGCGTCCCCGTGCGGGGCGAGCACCACCGGACGCGGGCGCCCGGCGTACTTGACCTGGACGGCGAACGCCTGGCCCGAGCGCACCTCGCGCTTGAGCGTCAGCACGAGGCGGTGGTCGCGGTGAGCCCACTTCGCCGGTGCCTTGCCGTCGACGGTGACCTTCTGCACCTGCAGGTGGGCCAGGTCGAGAACGACGCGGGTGATGTCCTCATCGGCGACGGCCTGGATCACGGCCGTGCCGGCCAGCCTGTTGCTGACCAGGTCGTAGTCGAGGTCGAGGGCGTAGTGGGTGGCGCTCCAGGACGGATCGCCGTGGCCGGGCAGGTACGGGTCGGCGGTCGGCAGCGAAGTCATGACGCCCCGAGGTTACCGAGGCCGACGTCACGAAACGGTTTTGCCGACGTTTCTTCAGGGAAGGTAGAGCACAACCGACCACAGACCGGACGAGGACACCCATGAACCTCCGCAAGACCGTTGCCAGGGTCGCTGCCCTGGCGCTGCTGGCGACCCCCGTCGCCGTGATCGCCTCCGGCGAGGCCGCCGAGGCCGCTCCGGCCTCCTCGGGTACCACCAGCGCAATCCAGCCGATCTCCGGCGCCATCACGTACGGCACCTCCGATACCGTGAGCATCTACGGCCGGGTCAGCGCGACCGACGGGTCGTATGTCGACAACGGCACCGTCACGCTCCAGGCTGCGCCCTACCCGTACACGAGGTGGACCTCCATCGCCACGTCCACTAACCCGTCCTATGCCGACTTCGACGGCCTCAAGCCGACGATCAGCACCGCCTACCGCATCGTCTACAGCGGCTACAAGACGACCAATGACTATGACGAGACGTACACATCCTCGATCAGCAAGCCGGTCATCGCCCCGGTGGCCCGCAAGCTCACCATCAAGCACAAGGGCCTGAAGATGTGGGGCACGGTCAAGCCGGCCTCCAAGCTCAAGCTGCACTTCAAGATCAAGAAGGGCCACAAGTACAAGAAGTGGTTCACCGTGAAGACCAACAAGAAGGGCAAGTGGACCAAGCACATCCACGGCAAGCCCGGCACGAAGTTCGTCGTCGTGCTGCCCTCGAGCGGTGGCTACGCGGGCGCTGCTGACGCCTACGTCATCTACTGATCGCACCGCCTCGATCGGCCCCTGGACCTACTCGGCCCAGGGGCCGATCGGATTTCCGATCCACAGCGTCTTGTCCGGCAGCGACTCACCCCGCATCACCAGGGAGACCGGGCCGACGACGCTGTGCCGCCCGAGCGTCGCCGCGGGCAGGATCACCGAGTTCGGGCCGAGCGTCGCGCCGCGGCGCAGCGTGACGGTGTCCAGGGCGAGCATCCGGTCGTGGAACAGGTGGGTCTGCACGACCGTGCCGGCGTTGACGGTGGCGCCGTCGCCGAGCGCGACAAGATCGGTCTCCGGCAGCCAGTGCGTCTCGATCCAGACGCCGCGCCCGATCTTCGCGCCCATCAGCCGGAGCCACAGGTTGAGCACCGGCGTCCCCGCCACGGCGAAGGCGAACCACGGCGCCGCCAGCACCTCCACGAACGTGTCGGTCAGCTCGTTGCGCCACACGAAGGAACTCCACAACGGGTGCGTGCCCGGCCGCATCCGGCCCACCAGCAGCCACTTGGCAGCCACCGTGATCGCGGCCGCGACGGCACCGGCGAGCGCGAGCAGCGGCCCTATCAGCACCAGTGCGACCACGACATCGGTGGCGTGCCACAGCCGGATGATCAGATACCCGACCGCGGACGGGAGCAGGGCACCGAGGGTCGCCGGCACCAGCCGGCAGACCTCGATCACCGCACGAGCCACCTTCAGACGCAGCGGCGGCCGGTAGGTACGCCCCGAGTCCGTCTCGGCAGCAGTACGCCGCAACGGCGCCGGCGGCGAGCCCAGGTAGCTGGCACCGGCATGTGCCTTCTTCCGCCGGGGCGCGGCGCTGAGCACCGCGACCAGCGACGCCTTCGGCACCTTGCGACCCGGCGCCGCCATGCCGGAGTTGCCCACGAACGCGCGCTTGCCGATCTTGACCCGCTCGACCCGCACCCAGCCACCGTGCAGCTCGTAGCCCCCGATCAGGGTGTCGTCCGCGAGGAACGCCTCGTCGTTGACCTGGGTGAGCCGCGGGATCATCAGCACGGTCGAGGCCTCGACGTCGTGCCCGATCCGCGCCCCCATCGCCCGCAGCCACAGCGGGGTGAGCATCGAGGAGTACAGCGGGAACAGCCAGGTCCGGGCGTCGTCGAGGACGCGCATGGTCGCCCACACCGACAGGCCGGACATGCTGCGCACCGCGTGCACGCCGGGCTTGATCAGCGTGCCGGCGAGCCGGACCGTGACGAAGACGAGCACGGCGAGCGTCAGGTAACCGATCAGCACCGCGAGCGGGCTCCAGGCCAGCAGCGCACCCACGTCGCCGAGCGACGTCGGCCTGCCGGCGAGTCCCACGGCCGACAGCACACCGACGCCGATCGCCACCGCGGGCAAGAGGGCGAGCACGACCGCTGCTGCGGCGTACAGGCCCACCCAGAGTCGTGAGCGGTGCACCCGCGCCTCCCAGGGCCCTCGGGCGGAGCGGCTGCCGCGCACGGCGGGCGACCCGGACCAGTACTCACCGGGTGGCACCGCCCCGAACACCGCCGACCCGGCGCCGATCTCGGCCTCGGCGCCGACGTCGGCTCCGGGCAGCAGCATCGACCTGGCGCCGACCCGGGCACCGGCGCCGACCGAGATCTGGCCGAGATGGACCACGTCGCCCTCGATCCAGTAGCCGGAGAGGTCGACCTCGGGTTCGATCGAGGCGCCCTGGTCCAGCCGCAGCATGCCCGTGACCGGCGGCAGGCTGTGCAGGTCGACGTTGTCGCCGATCCGGGCGCCGAGCAGCCGCGCGTACCAGGTCATCAGCGGCGCACCTGCCAACCCGTGCGCGCCGAGCTCGTCCACCGCGTGGCTGGCCAGCCACAGTCGCAGGTGCACCTTGCCGCCACGCGGGTGGTCGCCCGGGGCGATGCCGCGCAGGATGAGCCGCGCGGCCGCCGCGGCCAGCAACATCCGACCGGGCGGGGTGAGGAAGACCAGGACCGCCGGCACCAGCAGCCACGGGCTGGGGTCGGGCAGCCCGATCGCCGCCAGTGCGTCATCGCGACCCGCCAGCCAGCAACCCAGAGCCAGCCAGGTCAGCCATCGCGGAGCCGCCAGGCAGCGCACCAGCAGGGCGCCCACGATCTGGCCGGCCTGAGTCTTGACCGGCACGACCGGGATCTCCCGGTCCGAGACCGCGCCGGAGGCGCCCATCGCGTCCAGGTACGCCGCCAGCGCGCCCAGCCGCGGGTGGTCGTAGATGTCGCCCATCGCGACCTCGGGGAAGCGCGTCCGGATCCGGCTGACCATCTGTGCCGCGCTGAGGCTGCCGCCGCCGAGGTCGAAGAAGTCCTCGCGCGGGTCGGTGACACCGGCGCCGAGGACCTCGTTCCACAGCTCGGCGAGCCACGACTCGGTCTCGGTGAGCCCGGCTGGCGCGTCGACGCGGGTCGGCAGCGGCCACGGAAGCGCGTCGCGGTCGACCTTGCCGCTGGTACGGGTGGGCAGCGAGTCCACCACCGCGATGCGCGGCACCATCGCCGCAGGCATCTCCTTGCGCAGCTGGGCGAGCGCGGCGGCCTGGTCGAAGCCGTCCGTGACCGTCACGTAGCCGACCAGGAGGCTGTTGCCGGCCTTGGTCTTGCGCACCGCTGCGGCGGCACTGACCACGTCCGGGAGCTGCAGCAGCGCCGAATCTATCTCCCCGAGCTCGATCCGGCGACCGCCCAGCTTCACCTGGTCGTCGGCTCGGCCGCCGAAGAGCAGGCCCTCGGGGTCGTGCACGACCAGGTCGCCGGAGCGGTAGGCCCGGTCCCAGCCCAGCGTCGGCATCGGCGCGTACTTCTCCGCGTCCCTGGCCGGGTCCAGGTAGCGGGCCAGGCCGACGCCGCCGATGATCAGTTCGCCGGTGGCCCCGACCGCGACCCGCTCGCCGGTGGACGGGTCGACCACCGCGAGGTCCCAGCCGGCCAGCGGCAGACCGATCCGGACCGGACCCTCCCCGGTCATCAGCGCGCCGCAGGCCACCACTGTGGCCTCGGTCGGTCCGTAGGTGTTCCAGACCTCGCGGCCCGGCGCCTGCAGACGAGCTGCCAGCTCGGGCGGGCAGGCCTCACCGCCCATGATCAGCAGGCGCACCTTCGCCAGTGACTCCGCAGGCCACAGCGCGACCAGGGTCGGCACGGTCGAGACGATAGTGATCCGATTGGCGATCAGCCAGGGGCCGACGTCGACGCCGCTGCGCACGAGGGCACGCGGCGCCGGAACCAGGCAGGCGCCGTACCGCCAGGCGAGCCAGATCTCCTCGCAGCTGGCGTCGAAGGCGACCGAGAGCCCGGCCATCACCCGGTCCCCCACCCCGATCGGATCCGCCTGGAGGAACATCAGCGACTCGGCGTCGACGAACGCGGCAGCGTTGCGGTGCGTCACCGCGACGCCCTTCGGCTTCCCCGTCGAGCCCGAGGTGAAGATCACCCAGGCGTCGTCCTCGGGGGTCGGCTCCTCGGGCTCCCGCACCGCTCCCGGGCGCCGTACGTCGATCTGCAGGTCGTTGCCGACCACCGCCGCCACGTCGGCCTCGCCGAACACCAGCCGGGCACGCTCGTCCGGGTCGTCAGCGTCGACAGGGACGTAGGCCGCCCCGGCGAACAGGATCCCGAGGATCGCCGTGTAGAGCTCGGTGGTCCCGCTGGCGAGCCGCACGCCGACCTTGTCCCCGCGGCCGACGCCCGCCTCGTTCAGCTCGACCGCGACGCTCTCCGCGGCCTCCTCGAGCTCGGCATAGGTGAGGACGCCGTTGGCCGCGTCGAGCGCTGGCTCGTCCGCGGCCTGGGCAATGGTCTCGCGGACGATGTCGACCAGGGTGCGGGAGGGTGGAGCCTCGGCACGGCGCAGCAACGGGTCAGGCACACGCGGACCCTCTCGGGATCAGGTGAACAGAAGGTGGCCGGCTCCGGAGCCTGGACAGGGTCGACGCGGTCCGCATGATGGCCATCCTGCCTGTTTTGAGAGGGTGGAAGCATCGGTCGTCCAGGGACTCGTACGGATGACACGAGATTTTGGATCCACGCAGCAGCCTTTCAGGGAACCATCAGAGACCACAGGCAGAGTTGACGACATGAACGACTTCCCTCCTCCGTCAGGTGACGAGCGGCCGGCTGGCGAGCCGACGGGCGAGCAGTCCGACGAGCAGCGCCCGCAGCAGGCTCCCGAGACGCCCGCCGAGCAGACGACCGAGTCCACTCAGCCGCTCTTCGGCGCTCAGCAGCCCTCCCCCTACGGCGGCCAGTTCGGCGGGCCCTCCGGTCCGCCGCCGCCTCCGCCGACCCAGCACCTCTTCGACAGCTTCGGCGGCTTCGGCACCACCGCCGTCGCGGAGAAGCCCGCGCACAACGCGCGCCCGCGCCGGCGCAGCGCCGGCCTGGTGGCCGGCGTGGTCGCCGCGGCCGTGGTGATCGGCGGCGGTGCCGGCTACGCCGGCGCCGCGCTCTACCACCACAACGACTCCGGCGGCGGCAGCGTCTTCAGCTCGTCGGGCACCACCTCGAATGTCGCCAACGAGAAGGCGCCCGCCGCCACTCAGGGCAGCGTCGAGGCGGTGGCCAAGAAGGTGCTCCCCGCGGTGGTCAAGATCGAGGTCTCCGGCTCGACAGAGGCCGGTTCCGGCTCGGGCATCATCATCAGCTCCGAGGGCCTGATCATGACCAACAACCACGTGGTCGCGATCGCCGGCAAGACCGGCACCATCAAGGTCGACTTCAACGACGGCTCGCAGGCCAACGCGACCATCGTCGGCACCGACCCGCTGACCGACACCGCGGTGATCAAGGCCGCCGGCGTCTCCAACCTGACGCCCGCCACGATCGGCAAGTCCAGCCAGCTCGCCGTCGGCCAGAGCGTGGTCGCGATCGGTTCGCCCTTCGGCCTCGACTCGACCGTCACCTCCGGCATCGTCAGCGCGCTCAACCGCCCGGTGAACGTCGGCTCGGACAGCGACGGCAACGCCACCGTCTACCCCGCCATCCAGACCGATGCGGCGATCAACCCCGGCAACTCCGGTGGTGCGCTGGTCGACCTCAACGGCAACGTCGTGGGCATCAACGCCTCGATCCGCTCGACCACCTCCTCCAGCGACGAGGAGGCCGGCTCGATCGGCCTCGGCTTCGCGATCCCGATCGACGAGGTGATGCCGATCATGGATCAGATGATCAAGGGCGAGACGCCGACGCACGCTCGACTGGGAATCTCGGTCGCCGACGTGCCCTCCACGGGCTCGACCGGCTCCCAGGGTCAGAGCGACGGCTCGCAGGGTGACGGCTCGCAGGGTGACGGCTCCCAAGGCGACGGCTCCCAGGGCCTGATCCCCGGCTTCCCCGGCTTCGGCAGCACCCCGGGCGACGGCTCCGGCTCGGACGGCTCCGGTGGCTCCGGTTCCGGCGGTTCCGGCGGTTCCGGCGGCGACAGCGAGTCCGACGTCTTCACCACGCTCGGCGCCCTGGTGAAGTCAGTCAACAAGGGCTCGGCCGCGGCCACCGCCGGGATCAAGACGGGCGACATCGTCACCAAGGTCGACGACCACGTCATCGCCGGCTCCGACTCCCTGGTCGCCACCATCCGGGCCTACCGCCCCGGCGACAAGGTCACCATCACCTGGACCCACAGCGGCAAGACCAAGACCGCACAGATCACCCTCGACTCGGACGCCTCGACCTCCACTTCCTGAGCCGTCCGTCTCAGGCGGCCCCGAAGTCCTCTCCTTGCTGCGGGGCCGCTGCTTATTTCCAGATAGACCGCAACTGCGTTGCTCAGGCGCTGCCGTCAGCCCTGGTAGCGGGTCCGGGCCGGCGCTGCCGTGAGCCAGGTAGCGGATGCGGCCCGGCGTGGACGGGCGCGTGGCGCCCGCAGAGGCGCTGCCGGACGACGCGCCGGCGAGGAACGAGCCGCGCGCGGCGGTAGGCCTGCCTCCAGGACGTCACGCGCCCATCCACGGCGGGGCGCCCATCCACCCCAGGGCGTCCACCCACCCCAGGGCGCCCACCCACGCCCCCGCCGCGCTCACCGCACAGAGCGCTACCGCGTCCGATCGACCCGCCGCTCATCCCACACCGGCTCGGGCGACTCATAGACCCCACCGTCAGCGCCGTACACGACGAACCGGTCGAACCCTCGGGCGAACCAGCGATCGTGCGTGACGGCCAGCACCGTCCCCTCGAACGACTGCAGACCTGCCTCCAGCGCCTCTGCGGACTGCACGTCGAGATTGTCGGTCGGCTCGTCGAGCAGCAACAGCGTGGCTCCCGACAGCTCCAGCAGCAGGATCTGGAAGCGCGCCTGCTGCCCGCCGGAGAGCGAGTCGAAGGTCTGCTCGGCGGCATGGGCCAGCTCGTAGCGGTCCAGCACCCGGCTGGCGGCCTCGCGGCCCATGCCGGCGCGTCCGCTGCCATCGGTACGGCCGTCGCCGCGATGCAGGATGTCGAGCAGGGTCCGGCCGGCCAGCTCCGGGTGGGCATGGGTCTGCACGAACCAGCCTGGCCGCACTCGCGCGCCCAACCGGGCGATCCCGCGGTGCGCGACCGGCTCGATGTGGACCTCGCCGACCGGCTCGTGCTCGCGATCGGGCCGCGTCCCGCCAGCAGCCAGCAGCCGGAGGAAGTGGGACTTCCCCGACCCGTTGGAGCCGAGTACGGCGACGCGCTCGCCGTACCAGACCTCGAGGTCGAAGGGACGCATCAGGCCGGTGAGCTCGAGGTCCTCGCACACCACCGCCCGCTTGCCGGTCCTGCCTCCGGCCAGTCGCATCACCACGTGCTGCTCGCGCGGCTGCTCGGTCGGCGGCCCGGCCTCCTCGAACTTGCGGAGCCGGGTCTGCGCTGCGCGGTACTGGCTCGACATCCCGTCGTTGTACTCGGCCTTGATCTTGAGCCTCAGCACCAGCGCCTTGATCTTGGCGTGCTCCTCGTCCCAGCGGCGCCGCAGCTCCTCGAAGCGGGCGAAGCGGTCCGTGCGCGCCTCGTGGTAGGACGTGAAGCCGCCGGGGTGGGTCCAGACGCTGTTGCCGACACCGTGGCCGCCGCTGGCAAGCTCGACGGTGACGACGCGGGTGGCGGTGTTGGCGAGCAGCTCGCGGTCATGGCTGACGTAGAGGATCGTCTTCTCCGACTCGCGGATGCGCTGCTCGAGCCAGACCTTCCCGGGCACGTCGAGGTAGTTGTCCGGCTCGTCGAGCAGCAGCACCTGGTCGGGCCCGCGCAGGAGGTACTCGAGCACCAGCCGCTTCTGCTCCCCGCCCGAGAGGGTGTCCAGCGAGCGGTGCCGCGCGCGGTCGTAGGGCACGCCGAGACCGGCCGTGGTGCAGACGTCCCAGGTGACCTCGAGGTCGTAGCCGCCGGCATCGGCGTACTCGGCCAGGGCGGTGGCGTAGCGCAGCTGGGTCGGCTCGTCGTCGACGTCCATCATCGCCACCTCGCAGGCGTCGACCTCCGCGGCGGCAGCCCGGACCCGCGGGGGCGCGACCGAGAGCAGCAGCTCGCCGACGGTGGTCGATCCCCGGCCGACCTGCTGGCGCATCACGCCCAGTCCGCCGGATCGGGTGAGGGTGCCGGCGTGTGGCGCGAGCTCGCCGGTCACCAGTCGCAGCAGCGTGGTCTTGCCAGCACCGTTGGCGCCGACGAGCGCGACCTTCGCCCCGTCGCCGACCCGGAACGAGACGTCGTCGAGCAGCACCCGCCCGTCCGGCAGCTCGTAGCGCACCCCAGCGACGTCGACATGACCCACAGTGACGATTCTGCTGCAACACACTCGTGTCGGGCATCTGCTTTACCCGGGTACCGTCGCCCCATGGACGCAGACGTGGTGGTGATCGGTACCGGTCCCGGTGGCGAGTCCCTGGCCAACAAGGCAGCCCAGGCAGGGCTGAAGGTGGTGGCGATCGAGAAACACCTGGTCGGGGGCGAGTGTCCCTACTACGGCTGCATCCCCTCGAAGATGATGCTGCGTGCCGCCGACGCGCTGGCGGAGGCACACCGCGCCGGACAGCTCGCCGGCGACGTGACGATCACGCCGTCGTGGGCGCCGGTGGCGAAGCGGATCGCCGAAGAGGCGACCGACCACTGGAACGACGAGGCAGCCGTACGCCGGCTGCAGGACTCCGGTGCCACGGTGCTGCGCGGCACCGGCCGGCTGGACGGCTCGCGTCACGTCGTCGTCACCCCGAGCGACGGCTCAGCCGAGATCGAGATCGACGCCCGCATCGGCGTGGTGCTCAACCCCGGCACCCGGCCGGCCGCTCCCCCGATCGCCGGCCTGGAGGGCACGCCCTACTGGACCAACCGGGAGGCCCTGCAGACCACCGAGGTCCCGGCGGAGCTGATCGTGATCGGCGGCGGCCCGATCGGCTGCGAGCTGACCCAGGTCTTCGCCCGCTTCGGCAGCCGGGTCACGCTCGTCCAACACGGTCCGCGGCTGCTGCCCGGCGACGAGCCGGACGCGAGCGCCCTGCTGGAGAAGGTGCTGGTCGAGGAGGGCGTGCGGGTGCTGACCGGTGCGGAGCCCGCCGAGGTTCAGTACGCCGAGGGTCGCTTCACCCTGCGCCTCGGCGACGGCCAGCGGCTCGAGGCCGACCGCCTGCTGGTCGCCGCCGGCCGCATCCCCAACCTCGACAGCCTGGGCCTGGAGAGCGTGGGGCTCGACCCCAGGCGGATCGAGGTCGACGAGCGGATGCGCGCCGGGGGCGCCGACTCCGGGCTCTGGATCATCGGCGACGTGACCGGCCACGGTGCCTTCACCCACGTCTCGATGTACCAGTCCGACATCGCGCTGCGCGACGTCCAGGGCACGGACGGGGCGCCGGCGTACTACCACGCCGTACCGCACACGACGTTCACCGATCCCGAGGTCGGCGGTGTGGGGCTGACCGAGGAGGCCGCCCGCAAGCAGGGCCTGAACGTCCGGGTCGGGCAGGCCGACCTGGGTGCGTCCTCGCGCGGTTTCACCCACGGCCCCGGCGCGGCCGGCTTCATCAAGGTGGTCGAGGCGGACGGCGTGCTCGTCGGCGCCACGGCCGTCGGCCCGGCCGGCGGCGAGATCCTGGCCGCCCTGACCCTCGCCGTACACGCGCGGGTGCCGGTGGAGACGTTGCGGACGATGATCTACGCCTACCCGACGTTCCACCGCACCATCGAGAGCGCGCTGCAGGACCTCGACGGCTGACCCCGCCGGCTGACCCCGCTGACTGACCCCGCCGACTGACAGCTCGTCGAAGGCATCGCCCCTTGACGCGCCGCGAAGCGCGGCCTAACGTACAACCAAATGGTTGTAGATGATCGTGCTCTGAGCGACGACGAGGTGGACCGGATCTTCCGGGCCCTCGCCGATGCGACCCGTCGCGACATCCTGCGCCGCACCCTCTCGGGTGAGGCGTCGGTGTCCCAGCTGGCCGCGGCGTACGACATGTCCTTCGCGGCCGTGCAGAAGCACGTCGCGGTCCTGGAGGGAGCCGGCCTGGTGACCAAGCACCCGCAGGGCCGCGAACGCGTCGTCCGCGGCAATCCCGAGACGATCGAGCGGGCCAAGTCGCTGCTCGATCGCTACGAACAGATCTGGCGCGCCCGCATCGATCGGCTCGACGCGCTGCTCGCCGACACCACCGAAAGGCAGTGACCATGCCCATCACCTCCGTGACCAAGGACCCGACCGCTCTGACCATGACCGTGGTCGCCGACTTCCCCGCTCCCGTGGAGCGGCTGTGGGACGCCTACGTCGACCCTCGGCAGCTCGAGCGGTTCTGGGGTCCGCCGACCTACCCGGCACAGTTCACCCGGCACGACGCCGCCACCGGCGGGCTGTCCCACTACGCCATGACCGGTCCCGAGGGCGACGTCTCCCGCGGCTACTGGGAATGGCTGAGCGTGGAGACCCACCGCGGCTTCGAGGTCCTCGACGGCTTCGCGCTGGCGAGCGGCGAACCCAATCGCGAGATGCCCTCCATGCGGATGGCGTTCACCTTCGAGGCGACCGGGGAGGGCTCACGGGTGACGACCACCACCTACTTCAACACCGCCGAGGAGCTCTCCCAGATGCTCGAGATGGGCATGGAGGAGGGCATGCGCGAGGCGATGGGCCAGATGGACGAGGTGCTGGCCGACCTGCGCACGTTCTCCACTGAGCTGCCGATCAGCACCCAGGTCCTCAGCGACACCCAGGTGCGGATCAGCCGGGTCATCCGCGGGTCGGTGGAGGCGGTCTGGCGCGCCCACCACGAGCCGGCGCTGCTGCAGCGGTGGCTGCTCGGTCCCGACGGCTGGACGATGCCGGTGTGCGAGGTCGCCGCCAACGTCGGCGAGAGCTACCGCTACGAGTGGGAGAAGGGATCGGACCGGTTCGGGTTCGAGGGTGAGCTGCTGGAGGCTGCGGCGCCGTACCGCTCGGTCACCAGCGAGCGGATGATCGGGCTGGATGCGCCAGGAACCACCAACGAGCTCACCCTGACCCCTGTCGAGGGTGGCACCCTGCTCTCCCTCGTGATCACCTATCCCGACGCTCAGGTCCGCGACACCGTGCTCGCCACCGGCATGACCACGGGCATGGAGACCAGCTACCAGCGGCTCGAGTCGCAGGTGCTGACCCCCGCCTGACGGACCGGAACGTCCGCCGAGCCTGCCGAGGCGCCTCGACAGGCTCGGCGGACGTGTCCGAGACGCCGTGGGGCTGCCGAACTCGCTGGTAACGTCGCGGCATGCCGCTGGATCCCGAGCTCGCCGTCCTCCTCGACTTCCTCGCCGCCGCCGAAGCCCCATCGATGTGGGAGCAGACGCCGGCCGAGGCACGCGCCGGGTTCCGGACGCTCGCGGTGGACCTGCGGGACCCGGCGCTGCTGCCCGAGATGGCGAAGGTCGAGGACACCACGATCCCCGGGCCGGCCGGGCAGATCCCGATCCGGATCTACCGCCCGCAGGCCGACGGCCCGTTGCCGACGGTGGCGTTCTTCCACGGCGGAGGCTGGGTGATCGGCGACCTCGACACCCATGACCTGACCTGCCGCACGCTGGCCGACGAGACCTCCGCGGTGGTCGTCTCCGTCGACTACCGGCTGGCTCCCGAGCACCGCTTCCCGGCAGCCGTCGAGGACGCACTGGCGGCCGCGACCTGGATCGCCGAGCACCTCGATGAGCTCGGCGGCACCTCGGCCCTCGGTGTGGCGGGCGACTCCGCCGGCGGCAACCTGGCCGCCGTGGTCGCCCAGCAGCTGCGCGAGCGCGTCAGCGCCCAGCTGCTCCTCTACCCGGCCACCGACGTGCCCGGCGAGTACGCCTCGCGGACCGACAATGCCGAGGGCTTCTTCCTCGACCTGCGCACGATGCTCTGGTTCATGGAGCAGTACGTCGCCCCCGACGCCGACCTGACCGACCCGCTGCTCTCGCCGCTGTACGGCGACCTCCAGGCCCTGGCCCCGGCCGTCGTGGTGGTGGCCGAGCTGGACCCGTTGCGCGACGAGGGCCTCGCGTACGCCGCTGCGCTCGAGGCCGCCGGCGTACCCGTGAGCGTGCGCCGTTTCGAGGGGTTGATCCACGGCTTCGTCGACATGGGCCGCCACTCCAAGGCGGCCCAGGCGGCGGTCTCGGAGACGTGCGAGCTGTTCCGCGCACTGCTCCATCCGTGACCCTGAACCGACGCGATCGGCATCCCGGGGAAGGACACGGGGCGACCCGCATGGCAATTGTCAGGTTCGGCAGGCGAGACTAGTGCCATGCTGTTGTCTTCGGTGAAGGATCGGGTGCGCAAGTTCGCCCTGCGGCGAGCGATGCGCAACAGGACCTCGGTGGTCCCCGACATCACCACCCTCCGCAAGGTGCCCGAGCACCTGACGTTCCCGCTGCGCCGTGACGGCGTCGACCCGGTGCCGGCACTCGCCGAGTCCCGCGCCGACGGGCCGGTGTCACTGCTGGGCAGCGTGCTCGGCCTCGACATCTTCCTGGTCACCGGCCACCAGGCCGCCAAGCAGGTGCTCGCGGACTCGCGTTCCTACAGCAACGACATGCGCCACCTGCTGGGCGACCGGCCGCGAACCGACGCCGAGCAGATCGGCGGACTGGGCATGACCGATCCGCCGGACCACACCCGGCTACGCGGCCTGCTGACGCCCGAGTTCACCATGCGTCGGTTGCAGCGGCTCCAGGAGCCGATCGAGCGCATCGTCGAGGAGGCACTCGACGCGATGGAGGCGAGCGGCCCGGTCGTCGACCTGGTGGACGCGTTCGGCTTCGAGATCCCCTTCCAGGTGATCTGCGAGCTGCTCGGGCTGCCCAGCGAGGTCCGCGAGGAGTTCCACCACCTGGGTGTGGCGCGCTTCGATGTCTCCGAGGGCGGCACAGGTGTGTTCGGCGCCGCCGCCGAGACCCGCACCTTCCTCATCGACGCCGTGCGCCAGCAGCGCCAGGACCCCGGCGACGGCCTGATCGGCGAGATCATCCGGACCAAGGGCGAGGAGTTCAGCGACCTCGAGTTGGGCGGCCTGGCCGACGGCGCGTTCCTGGGCGGCTACGAGACCTCCGCGGCGATGCTGTCGATGGGCACCTACGTGCTGCTGCAGCGTCCCGAGGTCTTCGAGCTGCTGCGCACCGGCGACAAGGAGCAGGTCGACGCAGTCATCGACGAGCTGCTGCGCTACCTGTGCCCCGTGCAGATCGCCTTCCCGCGCTTCGCGCGCGAGGACCATGACCTCTTCGGGCAGAAGGTCACCAAGGGCTCGGTCGTGATCGTCTCGCTCGCGGGCGCCAACCGCGACCCGGAAGCGATGGCCAATCCCGAGCAGTTCGACCTGCGCAACACCAAGACCATGAACTTCGCCTTCGGCCACGGCATGCACCGCTGCGTCGGCGCCGAGCTGGCCCGGATGGAGCTGCGCGCCGCGCTGACCGCGCTGGCCAAGCGCTTCCCCCACCTGGCGATGGCGACGGACGACCCGGGCGAGCTCGGCTTCCGCAACCTCTCGATCGTCTACGGCCTCGACCGGCTGCCGGTGCGCCTGGACAGCACGCTCGAGCGCGTCTGAGCCTGGCTGGATCAGCCGAACAGCACGCCTGGCGTCCGGCTTCAGCAGAGTGGCACCTGCAGGTCAGGTCCGCAGCGACTCCAGCACCCGGAAGCCCTTGGCCGACGCCAGCCGCGTCGTGGGATAGCCCTGCTCGATCAGCCAGCGCTGCAGACTGTCGGCGCCCAGGTTCTTGCCGACCACCATCACGGCCCGCCCACCCGGGCGCACCCGGGGCAGCCAGGTCAGCAGCAGGTCGTGCAGCGCTTCCTTGCCGATCCGGATCGGCGGGTTGCTCCAGATCTCCTCGTACGTCGCCGACGGGTCGATCCCCGCTGGCGTCGCCGCACGGTAGCGGTCGGTGACCTGCAGCGCTACGGCGTTGTCGTTCGCCAGCATCACCGCCCGCTCGTTGACGTCGACTGCGGTGACGTCGGCACCCGGGACGAGGGCGGCGATGGCCAGGCCGATGACACCGTAGCCGCAGCCCAGGTCGAGGATGCGGCCGGCAGTGGGGGGCTCGGTCTCGCGGAAGAGGATCGCCGTACCGATGTCCAGGCGGCCCTTGGCGAAGACGCCCGATCCGCTCGTCAGGTGCAGGGTGGTGCCCCACACCTCCGCCTCGACCGGGATCCGCTCGAACGCCACGCTCGGGTCCGCGGAGAAGTAGTGCTCGTCCTCAGTCACGTCCCTGCACCTCGTGCTCCCCTCGTCGCGCTCTGGTCACCAGCAGCCGGCCGGCCAGCTCGTCGTCGCTGGGGTAGCCGACCTCCTCCAGCGTCAGCCCGCGGGCCGAGGCGATGTGGATGTCGGAGGACCGCTCGGCGCGGGCCAGCATCTCGCCGGCCCAGGTCACGTCGCGACGGCCCTCCCCGATCGCGAGCAGACAGCCCACCAGCGCACGCACCATCGAGTGGCAGAACGCGTCGGCCAGCACCGTCATCGTGGCCGTCCCGCGCGCGTCTCGGGCCCACCCGAGCCGGTTGACCTGGCGGATGCTGGTCGCGCCCTCGCGCGCCTTGCAGAAGCTGGTGTAGTCGTTGAGCCCGAGCAGGTCTGCGGCCGCGAGGTTCATCGCCTCCAGGTCGAGCGGCCGCGGCCAGTGCAGCACATGGTTGCGGGTCAACGGGTCGTACGCCGCGGGCGTGTCCGCGACGCGGTAGGCGTAGCGGCGCCAGAGCGCGGAGAACCGGGCGTCGAACGCCTCGGGCACCACCCTCGCGGCATGCACCCGGACATCGGCGTCCAGGATGCCGTTGAGCTTGCGCACCAGCGCCTCCACCGGTGGCACCTGGGCGCGGCCCGCGCTGGCAACGAGCTCGGCCTCCTCGACGTCGAGGTGGATGACCTGTCCGCGGGCATGCACGCCGGTGTCGGTGCGGCCGGCGCAGGTGACCCAGACCTCCTCGCGGCGAAGCGACATCGCGAGCGCTCGCTGGACCTCGCCCTGCACGGTGCGTAGTCCGGGCTGGACGGCCCAGCCGTGGAAGTTGCTGCCGTCGTACGACAGGTCGATCCGGATGCGCACGGGGAGCATCCTCCCATCCCGGGGTACCTCATCGCGCATGGACGGCGTGCACCTCGGCACCTCTGGCTGGACCTACGACCATTGGGCCGGCTCCTTCTACCCCGACGGGCTGGCCAAGGCTCGCTGGCGCGACTTCTACGCGGAGCGGTTCGACACCGTGGAGCTCAACGCCAGCTTCTACCGGTGGCCGGGGATCAAGCCGTTCGAGGGGTGGTCGCGCAGCCTGCCAGACGGCTTCCGGATGGCGGTGAAGGCCTCGCGCTGGCTCAGCCACGGTCGGCGGCTGCGCGATCCCGACGGAGCGTGGGCAAGACGGCTGACCGAGGCGGTGCACGCGCTGGGAGAGCGTGCGGGTCCCGTGCTGGTGCAGCTGCCCGACGACTTCGAGCGCGACGACGACCGACTCGAGGCGTTCCTGGGCACGATGCCCGCCGACGTACCCGTGGCGATGGAGCTGCGTCATGCCTCCTGGGACCACGACGAGGTGGCGGCCGTCCTGGAGCGCCATCGAGCGGCGTACGTCGTCACGCACGGCACGGGGCTGCACACCGTGCTGCGTGCGACCGCGCCCTTCGTCTACTGCCGCTGGCACGGGCCCACGAACCGACCCCGGTACGCCGGTCGCTACTCCCCCGCCGAGCTGCGGCAGTGGGCGGAGCGGATCGACACGTGGCGCCGCCAGGGCCGCGAGGTGTGGGGCTACTTCGACAACGACGGCGGCGGCAACGCGCCGGCCGACGCGCTCGCGCTGCGCGAGCTGCTGGACGGCTCTAAGGGATAGTCCTGGACGCTCTGGTCGGGTCACGGGCGGCTAGGGGAGCCAGAACGTCCAGGACTATCCCCGCTCCACCGACGACAAGAGCCCGTCACCCTCGCGGGTGACGGGCTCTTGCAGTGATCGGTGGATCAGGCCTCGGTGGTCTCCTCGGCGGTCGACTCCGCAACGGCGGTCTCGGTGTCGGTAGCCTCGGTCTCGACGACCTCGGTCTCACCGGTCTCGTCCTCGGCGACGACCTCGGCGGGCGCCTCCTCGGCAGGCTTCTCGACCTTGGCCGGTGCCTGCTTCTTGGCGGCGGCCGGCTTCGGCTGGTAGGCCTCGGTGACGAGCTCGATCACGGCCATCGGCGCGTTGTCACCCTTGCGGGGGCCGATCTTGGTGATGCGGGTGTAGCCGCCCGGACGCTCAGCGAACGTCTCGGCGATCTCAGTGAAGAGGACGTGCACGACGGACTTGTCGCGGATGGTCTTGAGGACCTCGCGGCGATTGTGCAGGTCACCCTTCTTGGCCTTGGTGATCAGCTTCTCCGCGAGCGGGCGCAGGGTGCGCGCCTTGGCCTCGGTGGTGGTGATCCGGCCGTGCTCGAACAGCGCGGTGGCGAGGTTCGAGAGGATGAGCTTCTGGTGGGCCGGGCTGCCGCCGAGGCGGGCGCCCTTCTTGGGAGTAGGCATGTGCCACTTCCTTCCTCTCCGGCCGTGCTAGGTACCGGGGTAGACGATCCGCGGGGTGCGGATCGGTTTTGATTGATCGCTGGTCGAGCCTGCCGAGACCGGGATCTCGACAAGCTCGATCAACGAGTGATCAGTACTGCTCGTCCTCGACGAACGCGTCGTCGTCATCGTCGCCGTAGGCGGCCAGGGCGGCCGACGGGTCGAAGCCGGGAGCGCTGTCCTTGAGCGAGAGACCCATCTCGTGCAGCTTCGCCTTGACCTCGTCGATCGACTTGGCACCGAAGTTGCGGATGTCCAGGAGGTCCTGCTCCGAGCGACTGATGAGCTCACCCACGGTGTGGATGCCCTCGCGCTTGAGGCAGTTGTAGGACCGGACGGTGAGCTGCAGGTCCTCGACCGGCAGGGCCAGGTCGGCGGCGAGCTGCTCGTCGACCGGCGACGGGCCGATGTCGATGCCCTCGGCCTCGACGTTGAGCTCACGGGCGAGGCCGAAGAGCTCGACGAGGGTCTTACCGGCCGACGCGACCGAGTCGGACGGCCGGATCGAGGGCTTGGTCTCGACGTCGATGACAAGCTTGTCGAAGTCGGTGCGCTGCTCGACACGGGTGGCCTCGACCTTGTACGAGACCTTGAGCACCGGGCTGTAGATCGAGTCGACCGGGATCCGGCCGATCTCGTTGTCCGCGCCCTTGTTCTGCACCGCGGAGACGTAGCCACGACCGCGCTCGACGACAAGCTCGAGGTCGAGCTTGCCCTTGTCGGACAGGGTCGCGATCTTCAGGTCCGGGTTGTGCACCTCGACACCGGCCGGGGGCGCGATGTCAGCGGCGGTCACGTCACCGGCACCCGACTTGCGCAGGTACATGGTGACCGGCTCGTCGTGCTCCGAGGAGACGACGAGACCCTTGAGGTTGAGGATGATCTCGGTGACATCCTCCTTGACACCCTCGATGGTGGAGAACTCGTGGAGCACGCCGTCGATCTTGATGCTGGTGACGGCGGCACCCGGGATCGAGGAGAGGAGGGTACGGCGCAGGGAGTTGCCGAGCGTGTAACCGAAGCCCGGCTCAAGGGGCTCGATCACGAAACGCGAGCGGAACTCGTCGACGGTCTCTTCCGACAGGGTGGGGCGCTGTGCGATAAGCACTGATTCTTTCCTTCCCGGACCTACCCGCTATTTGACAGGCCCGAACTTCAGGTGCGACGGAAGTGGTGGTGCCGTCGCCCCGGATGGTGCTCCGGGGCGACGGCGGGGTTCATCAGAGCTTCGAGTAGTACTCGACGATGAGCTGCTCCTGGACCGGGATGTCGATCTGGGCCCGGACGGGGAGCTGGTGGACGAGGATCCGCATGCGGTTGGGGAAGGCCTCCAGCCACGCGGGAACGACGCGCTCGCCGTGGGTCTCGCGAGCCACGATGAACGGGGTCATCTCCCACGACTTCGTCCGCACGTCGATGACGTCGTGCGCCTCGACCTGGTAGGACGGGATGTTGACCTTCACGCCGTTGACCAGGAAGTGGCCGTGGTTGACCAGCTGGCGGGCGTGGCGGCGGGTGCGGGCGAAGCCGGCACGGTAGACGACGTTGTCCAGGCGGCCCTCGAGCAGCTGGAGCAGGTTGTCACCGGTCTTGCCGGCGCGACGGTGCGCCTCGGTGTAGTAGTTCGAGAACTGCTTCTCGAGCACGCCGTAGGTGAAACGAGCCTTCTGCTTCTCACGAAGCTGAAGCAGGTACTCGCTCTCCTTGATGCGGCCACGGCCGTGCTGGCCCGGGGGGTAGGGACGGCGCTCGTAGGACGAGTCGCCACCGATGAGGTCGACACCGAGACGGCGCGACTTCTTGGTCATGGGGCCGGTGTAACGGGCCATGTTTCAGTCTCCTTCTATCGTCTCGGTGAGATCAAACGCGGCGGCGCTTGGGCGGGCGGCAGCCGTTGTGCGGGGTCGGCGTGACGTCCTGGATGGTGCCGACCTCGAGGCCGATGGCACCCAGCGAACGGATCGCGGTCTCGCGGCCCGAACCCGGACCCTTCACGAAGACGTCGATCTTCTTCATGCCGTGGTCCATCGCACGACGCCCGGCGGCCTCGGCGGCCATCTGAGCGGCGAACGGCGTCGACTTGCGCGAGCCCTTGAAGCCGACGGTGCCGGCAGAGGCCCATGAGATCACCGCGCCGGTCGGGTCGGTGATGGTGACGATGGTGTTGTTGAACGTGCTCTTGATGTGGGCTTCGCCCTGAGCGATGTTCTTCTTCTCCTTGCGGCGGACCTTGGTCTTCGCCGCAGCCTGACGGCTCTTCGGAGGCATTCAGTAACTCCTGGGTTGGCTGGTCGGTGAGATCTGCGAGAAAGCAGGCGAGTGATCAACGCGCACAGCGCGTCGGATCACTTGGCCTTCTTCTTGCCGGCGACGGTCCGCTTCGGACCCTTACGGGTGCGAGCGTTGGTCTTGGTGCGCTGGCCGCGGACCGGGAGGCCCATGCGGTGGCGGCGACCCTGGTAGCTGCCGATCTCGATCTTGCGGCGGATATCGGCCTGCACCTCGCGACGGAGGTCACCCTCGATCGTCAGGTTGCGGGACTCGATCTCCTTCGCGAGCTTGACCAGCTCGTCCTCGGAAAGCGCGTGGACGCGGGTGTTGCCATCAACACCGGTCGCGGCCAGGAGTTCCTTGGAGGTGGTACGGCCGATGCCGTAGATGTACGTGAGAGCGATCTCGACGCGCTTCTCGCGCGGGAGGTCGACACCAACGAGGCGTGCCATGGTGTTCCTTCGTGTTCTCGCCAGAGGTGTCGGTCGGCGTACGTCTCGGGGTGGCGCCCCGGGCTCCGGCCTCTGGTCCGGAGGTGGTTCGGCCCCTTCCACGAAGGTCGGGACCTAGTACGTCGATGAGTATTCAGTTCTGTCTGCGACCGGGGACCGGGCTCAGCCCGGCCACCATCAGCCCTGGCGCTGCTTGTGGCGCGGGTTCTCGCAGATCACCATGACGCGGCCGTGGCGACGGATCACCTTGCACTTGTCACAGATCGGCTTCACGCTCGGGTTGACCTTCATGTCAGCCCTTTCTTGATCGTTTCGGCTGCTTACTTGTACCGGTAGACGATCCGACCGCGGGTCAGGTCGTAGGGAGACAGCTCCACCACCACGCGGTCCTCGGGGAGGATCCGGATGTAGTGCTGGCGCATCTTGCCGCTGATGTGGGCGAGAACCTTGTGCCCGTTGCTCAGCTCCACGCGGAACATGGCATTCGGCAGGGCCTCCGTGATGGTGCCCTCGAGCTCGATCACGCCTTCTTTCTTCGGCATGCCCTCTGCAATCTGTTGGTCGGTGACTTACGGTTACTGCGTCGGTCCGCGAACCTCCGCCCGGCGGGAGCCGGGCTGGTGGACCTCGTGATGCCGCCCGCGCGCCCCCAAACCCTCACCGAAGTGAGGACAGCCGCGGGACGCGACTAGGCAAGCCCACGTTGGGCCGACGCATCAGTCTATGCCGAGGCACAACTGATCTCCCAATCCGCACTATCAGACGGCTGCGGCGAGCAGCCGCAGGGTCTCCTCACGCGCCGGAGCGGCCGCCGGGTCCGTGCCGCGGCTCGCACTGGCGATCGGGTTCACCATCACCTCGTCGACGCCGTACGTCGCGGCGAGGTCCTTGATCTGCTGAGCCGCCTGATCCGGGGTCCCGATCACCCAGCGGCCCTCCATCGACTCGGCGATGGGGCGGTGCGCGTCAGGGATCTCGACCTCCTCGGCATCCTCGACCAGCCGCAGCTGCGCGAGCGGAGCGCCGGTGCGCAGCGCCACCATGGACAGCAGCTGCGGGCGGGCCAGGCGACGGGCCTCCTCCTCGGTCTCCGCAACGACCGCGTTGACGGTCAGGAACGTCCGCGGGGCGGCGAGCTCGGGCGAGGGCCGGAACTCCGAGCGGTAGAGGTCCAACGCCTCCGCCGTGCCGGAGCCGGAGAAGTGGTGCGCGAAGACGTACGGCAGCCCCTCCCTCGCGGCCAGCCGGGCCGAGAAGTCCGAGGACCCGAGCAGCCACACGACCGGCTCGGAGTGTGCTGCCGGCGTGGCTCGCAGCTCGTGGCGGCGTCCGCCCACCGACAGCGCCACTCCCTCGGGGCTGAGCATGGCCCGGATGTTGTTCACGTACTCCGGGAAGTGCTCGGCGGCGTCGGACTCGACCGGGCCGCCGTGACGCAGCGCCCACGAGGTCACCGGGTCGGTGCCGGGCGCGCGGCCCAGACCGAGATCGATGCGGTTCGGGTAGGCGGCTTCGAGCAACGCGAACTGCTCGGCGACCACGAGGGGCGCGTGGTTGGGCAGCATCACGCCACCACTGCCCACCCGGATCCGTTCGGTGGCGCCGGCGATCATCGCGATCAGCACCGGCGGGTTCGTCGATCCGACAGCTGGCATGTTGTGGTGCTCCGCCAGCCAGTAACGGGTGTAGCCCAGCTCGTCGGCGGTCCTCGCCAGCCGCAGGGTCGCCGCGAGCGCGTCGGAGGAGGACTGGTCAGTGCGGACGGGGATCAGATCGAGAACGGAGAGCTGCACGTGAGGTGACAACCCCGCGGGGACTGGTGTTGTTCCTCAGCGGGACTGGGTGGCTGGGTGGGGTGTGGCGCCGGGGCGGGTGCCGCGCCGGCGGTGGCGGAAGGTGGTGAGGCTGATCGCTGCCTTGACTCGCTGCCAGCGGGTGGCGGCGTGGGAGAGGCGGGCGCGCTCGTCGTCGACCGCACGCCAGTAGTCGGCAGCCTGCTCAGCCGCGGGCGCGGTGGGTCCGAACACGAGGGCGTCTGCGCCGTGGGCGAGGTGGGGTGCGGCCGGGATGCCGAGGATCACGGCCTGCTCGCGACGCGTCGCCCCGTCGACCGGAAGGCGGTGGCCGAGGTCCCGGGCGTGATCGACCAGCTCGTGCCAGGCGCCCGCGATCCGCGCCGAGGTGCGCTCGGCACCGCGCCGGCGTCGTCGCCGGAGCGCCTTCGCCCCGACGATCCCTCCGATGACGAGAGCGATCAGGAGCAGCGGCACGCCGGCGGCCGCCGCGGTGACCTTCACCCAGCCCGGGATCGCGAACTGATGCTCGCCGGGGTGCCTGGCGATGCTCCGGGCCTTGAGCTGGGACTCCGAGGACTCCCCCGCCGTCGACGGCGGTGGCACCGGTGCCGGCGGCGGGACCACCGAGCCGCTGAGCTGCTCCTGCTGCTGCGGCGGCTGGTTGGCCGGCTTGTCGTGCGACATGAACTGCTCGGTCGGCAGGGTGCGCCAGGTGCCGTCGGCGGCCTGCACCTCAACCCAGGCGTGCACATCGGCACCGGTGACCACCCCGCCCGCTGGCACCACAGCGCCCATCACCACCCGGGCCGGTACGCCGACGCGGTTGGCCATCAGCGCCATCGTCGCGGCGTACTGCTCGTCGTCGCCGACGATGATCGGAGCGTTGACGAACTCGTCCGAGAGCCGCTTGACGTAGTGCCCGGCGTGGTAGATCCGCTCGGTTGAGGCGACCCCGTCGGAGTACTTGCCGTGACTGCGCAGGTAGTCGGCGATCGCGAACACCCGCTTCATCGGCTCGCTCACGCCCTGGGTCCACTGAGTTGCCTGGGTGTCAAGGAAGGCCGCGGCGGTGTTGTTGTCGTCCAGCCGGGTCGAGGGCGATGTCTCGGCCGAGAGCGCGTCATCCCCGAGCACGCCACGGAAGTGGTAGCTGTCGCCGCTCTTCAGCCCGGTGGGCACGATGCCGGTCGAGGTGGCCAGGTCGTAGCGGAACGCGTCCGCCTTCAGCCCCGGGTCGTCGTTGTCGAAGTGCATGGACTGCAGAGCGCCGACGGTCGGCAGCCAGACGCCGTCGTACCCCTGACCCAGCGTCACCTCGACGTCGAGCCGCTTGCCCGCGGTCGGGTTGTCGATCGTGCTCGAGACCCGCTGGAAGGAGTCCGCGCCGGCCTGCTGAGAGGCCCCCCAGACGGTGCCGTCGTAGTGGTCCAGGGCGGCGAAGCGGACCCGGGTGCCGGCCGGGACGCCGGTGATGGTGAAGAGGGTCTTGTCGTGCAGGTTCGCCGGATCGGGCCTGTCCTCGCCCTTGTCGTCGACGTAACGACGGAACGACGACAGCGGCGAGCCGTAGCGGCCGACGTCGAACGGCGGCGTCACGTGGCTGCGCAGCACCGTGCGCTGGTCCCCGGCCGCGGCGCGGCCCAGCGGCAGTGCCACCACCCCGGCGACGAGGAGCATCGCCAACCCGGCGCCGGCCCGCCTGGCCACCACCGACCGCCGCCGACCGGTGGCGATCGCACCGTCCTGCGCGCGCAGGGCCAGCCACGCCAGGGCGAGTACGCCGATGAGCGCACCCTGGATCAGCACCGAGGACGCCCGGTCCACGCCCAGCAGGATCACGGCGACCAGCAGCGCCAGCGGTGCCGCCACCGGCGGTGCACTCGGCCGCAGGCCGAGAAGCAGGGCCCCGACGAGACCGGTGGTCAGACCGAGCAGCCAGGGCAGCACCAGCAGCGGCCCGGTCCCGTCGAGCGGGGGCAGGGTGGTCAGCAGGTCCTTCCAGCCGCCGATGGCCTGGTCGAACAGGGTGGCCGGGTCGAACGGCGTGCGCAGGCACAGCGGCCCGCCGAGCAGCACGAAGAGGGCCGCGGTGACCAGCACCGGAGCGACGATCGGCCAACCGAGCCGACGGCAGAGCTCGACGGACCCCGCGCCGACCAGGAGGCCGACGACACCGACGACCAGGAACATCGCACCGGTGAAGGTGGTGGCGAACCCGGACAGCGCGAGCGCGCCGAGCAGCGCCAGGAAGGCGAGGTCACGCCAGCGAGCGACGCCGGCATGGTGACCGGCACCGAGGCTCCCGGGCGATGGCACGCGGCTCGACGCACGGGTCATCCCAGGCTCCAGCGCAGCAGGCCGGCCAGGTCGTCTCGCGCCGCCAGGTGCAGCACGGTGAGGTCTTCGAGGGCGCTCACCGAGCTCTTCTCGACAGGCTCCACCCGGATGGCGATGCGGCGTACCTCCGGCTCGAAGCAGGTCGCCGCACGACGCAACGTCTCGAGCGTGGTCCCGCTACCGCCCAGCAGGAAGACCAGACTGGTCTCGCGCGCGGTCTGCGCCGCGGCCCGAGCCGCCCGCAGCAGACCCTTCCCTCCGAGGCCGGCACGGCAGACGGTGTCGAGGGCGCGCTGGCCGTGCCCCGCCTGC
This sequence comes from Nocardioides sp. Iso805N, assembly GCF_000364605.1. Taxonomy (GTDB): domain Bacteria; phylum Actinomycetota; class Actinomycetes; order Propionibacteriales; family Nocardioidaceae; genus Nocardioides. The sequence goes on from NZ_KB822575.1 coordinate 136,595, forward strand.
TCGCCGCACACCATGGTGGTGCCGAACTCGTCGATCAGCGCGCGCATCACGATCGAGCCGGCCACCTCCATCGCGGTCTCGAAGTCGTCCTCGCTCCCCCAGCCATCGCGAGCGTCGTCCACGACCAGGGTGGCGTGACTGCGGCGGGTGTCCAGGTACTGCCGCACCAGCAGACCACTGCCGCCGCTGGAGCCGGCCAGCTTCGCCGAGGAGCGCCAGTGCACGTGCCGCAGGTCGTCGCCGGGCACGTATTCGCGCAAGGCGTGGAAGGCCAGGTCGGCCGGGGAGAGGCTCTCGGTCGAGACGCCCTCGAGGTCACGCAACAGCCCTCCGCCGAGGGACTCCAGCGCGACCAGCTGAGGTCGCACCAGCACCTCGCGCACACCCGAGCTGCGCACGTCGCGAGAGACCAACCCGAGTGGGTCGGCGCGTCGGGTGGTCGCCGGCCCGACCGGGATCACACCGCGACGCTGGGTGCGGATGGTGAAGGTCTCCTCGTGACGCGCCCCCGGTGCCAGCCCGGGCAGGTCGTAGCGCTGCGTGGACCCGCCGACCGGCAGGTCCAGGAGCAGCGACCGGGTACGCCGCTCGGCCGGGTTGGTAGCACTCAGCGAGGCCGTCACGGTGCCGCCGGCGGTCACCCGCTCGGGATCGAGCTGCAGCTCCAGCTCAACTCGGGTCCGGCCCAGCAGCCACGGCAGCGCCAGCAGGAGTACGACGAGGGCAGCGATGCCCACAACCGCCAGCTCGGCCCAGCCGAGCGCAGCACCCACGAGGAGAAGCACCACGCCGCCGCCGAGGGTCACCCAGCCGAGCGGGCGGATCACGCCGAGGAGTCGCATCAGGCCACCCGGTCGGTCGGTGGCACCACCTGCTGCAGCAGTCGCTCGATCACCGACTCCACACCGATCCCGCTGAACTGTGCCTCGGCGTCGAGCAGCAGCCGATGACACAGCACGGGCTCGGCGAGCTGCTTCACGTCGTCGGGCACTACGTGGTCACGGCCGTCCGCGGCCGCCCAGGTCTTGGCCACCCGGATCAGAGCCAGGCAGCCACGGGCGGAGAGTCCGAGTCGCACGTGCTGGGCGCGCCGCGACTCCTCGGCCAGCTCCGCGACGTAGGAGATGACAGCGGGGTCGACGTAGACCTCGTCGGCCAGCTCGCTCATCTGCGCGAGCGCGGTGGCGGTGATGACCGGCTTGACCAGGGCCGCCCGGTCGCGGACCTTGGCATTGACCAGCAGCTCTACGGTGGCCTGCCGGTCCGGGTAGCCCATCGACGTCTTCATCAAGAAGCGGTCGAGCTGGGCCTCGGGCAGGCGGTAGGTGCCGGCCTGCTCGATGGGGTTCTGGGTGGCGATCACCAGGAAGGGGCGCCCCACCTCCCGCGCGACGCCATCGACGGTGACCTGACCCTCCTCCATCACCTCCAGCAGTGCCGACTGGGTCTTGGGCGAGGCACGGTTGATCTCGTCGGCGAGCACAATGGTGTGGAAGATCGGCCCGGGGTGGAACTCGAAGGTGCCCTTGTGCTGGTCGTAGACAGTCACACCGGTGACGTCGGAGGGCAGCAGGTCGGGCGTGAACTGGATGCGCGCGTGGCCGCCCTGCACCGCGTTGGCAAGCGCCCGGGCCAGCATCGTCTTGCCGGTCCCCGGGTAGTCCTCGAGCAGCACGTGGCCCTCGGAGAGCAGGCAGGTCAACGCCAGCCGGACGACGTGCCGCTTGCCCAGCACCGCCTGCTCGATGGCATCGGTGAGGGTGTCGAACGTCTGGCGGAACCAGGCGGCCTGGTCGTGGGTGATGGTCACGTGGTGCTCCTGTACGGGGTCAGTTCGTTGGCCAGGTGCCGGAGAAGTCGGTGGTGGCGCCGCGGCTGTCGGTACAGGAGCCGTGATAGCTCCCGCCGGCCTCGCCGTACGAGCGGGTCAGGTCCTCGTCCACATCACCGGTCATCGGCCCGAACCGGCCCAGCTCGGAGCTGAGGCAGCTCCATCGCACCGAGCCGGTGCTGTCGCCGTACCCCTGGGTGGTGATGTGGATGTAGCCGCAGCTCGGACCGGTGCAGCCGGGCGTGTCGGAGCACGCGTTCGCGGTGTCGCCGCCACACTTCGCGCCCCGCCCCACGCTGATCTTGAGGTCGGGCGTCTTGCCGCTCGTCGCCGACTTCTGGCCGTTGCGCCGCCCGATGTCGCTGATCTTGACCGTCACGGTCTGGGACGCGTTGTAGCCGACGTAGGACGGATCGACTTCGAAGGACTGCACATCGGCATCGGTGGTGGTCCAGCTGCCGAGCTGATTGTTGTCGCCGTCCCTCAGCACCACCGACACGCCCGACCTGCCGTTGCTGTCCACGGTGACCCGCCAGCCCACGTCGTACCCGCTCATGACCGGGTCGATGCCGACGATGTCGTTGTCCCCGAGCGGGCCGTACGTCGTCACGGTCTTCGTGGAGGAGCTGCTGCACTCGTCGTTCTCGTTGCACACCTCGAGATGGAACGAGTAGGCCCGGTCGTTGTCGGGCGTGTTCACGGTGAGGTTCGAAGGCGGGTTGGTGGAGGAGTAGACGACGTCGTTGCCGCGCACCACCTTGAACGTCGAGGTTCCGCCGTGCGCGTTCGGGACGTTGAACCCGTGCACCGACGCCTCCTCGTCGTTGCCGGTGGCGTCGAGCGACCAGCCGCCCCACGGCGCCGGCAGGCCGACCGCCTTCCAGCTCCGCTTGGGCCCGGTCGAGCGGCGCGGCTGGCCGCCGGTGACACCGCTGCCGATACCGGGGCTGAGGGCCTCGACCTGGAACTCGTAGGGGGTGCCGTCGTAGGCGATGTCGGAGAAGGTGCACGAGGTGCCGGTGATGCCGTCGGGGTCCTGGGTGCAGGCGCCGCCGTCGGCATAGGGCACCGCGATGACCCGGTAGCGGACCGGGCCCGGGCCGTTGGGGTCGACCGCGCCCCAGCTGACGGTGACCACTGCGGTGTCCTCGGCGGAGGGCGTGGTGGCGATGGTGGGGGCCGCAGGCGTCCCCGGCGAGCCGACGGACTGGTACGGCGCCGACTGGGCGGGCTCGCTGGTCTGGCCCTTGGCGTTGGCCGCGACGATGGTGAAGACGTAGGTGTTGTCGTTGCTCAATCCCGACACCGTCGCCTCCGGCCGCGGGGTGGAGATCGGCGCACCACCCGGATAGGTCACCGTGTAGGTCACCTTCGAGGTCCTGTTGGCCGGTGCCGTCCAGTGCAGCGTGATCGATCCGTCCGCGACGGCGGTCTGGTTGATGCCGGTGACCGGGAACGGCACGGCGTCAGGCATCGCCGTCGCCGAGGTCGGACTCCAGTCGGACGACCCGACAGCGTTGATCGCGCGCACCTGGAAGCGGTAGTCGACGCCGTTCTTCAGGCCGCCGACCGCGCAGCGGGTGGTCGGGCAGGTCACGCCCGCACCACCGTGGTCGGCGCGCACCTCGTAGGTGGTGATCGGGGAGCCGTTGGCCGCGGGTGCGGCCCACGACAGCTCGACCTGGCCGTCGTCGACCGCGCCCGGATGGGGGGCGGCCGGCCGGTCAGGGGTGGCCTGCAGCGAGAGGGTCAGCGTCCCCTCCACGGTCCGATTGGGCGGCGGGTTGCCGGCGACATCGGACATGACCAGGCGGAAGGACGCCTTGCCGAAGGCCTTCGGTCCGGCGCTCAACGTCAGCGCCGCGCCGTGCGCGGTGGCGTGCACGTCGAGCGCGCTGGTCTGGCTCACCGACACCACCTGCGGTTGGGGCACCGGCACGCCCGCGTGCAGGTACGGCGCAAGGTCGATCGTGCGACTCTGGCCGGCCTTGAGGTCGGAGATGGTGATCGGGGCCAGGGTGGGCGGTGGCACCGCGACGACCGTGATCGGCAGGTAGGCAGGGTCGCTGCCGTTGGCACGCAGCTGCAGGGTGGCGCGGGTCCCGGGTGCCGCGTCGGCCGCAGCCGCAACGCTGACCTGGGCCCCTTGCCCCTGGACGATGGAGAGGCCGGCCGACGAGGTCTTCCAGTCGGCTGCGTAGGTCAGCGACTGGCCGGCCTCGGCGGTCCAGACGTGGCAGATGCTCGCCACGTCGAGCACGATCCGCTGACCCTGCGCCACCGGCAGCGCGGCATTCGGGCAGCGCAGCACCGGCTTGGTCTCGCCCACCTGGACGGGGACGGTCAGGATCGCTGTCACGCGGCCGGTGGTGACCTCGAAGCTGACCGCGCCGGGGCCGGCGTAGTCCTGGGCGGCATGGACGGTGAAGGTGCCCTTGCCGGTGACGGTGGCGCTGACGCTGGCCGCGGGCGCCGCCCAGATCCGGTCCTTGAGGGTGAAGGCCACCGGCCCCCGGGACGGGTTGACCACGTAGTCCGCCAGGTTCGCCTGCACGTCCTGACCGGGTGGCACCGTGATCAGCGCATCGGTGGCGACGTAGGGCGTCGCGTCGCCCTTGGCCGGCACGTAGAGCCGGGCGGTGGCGCTTCCGCCGTCGGCGTCGGTGACCACGAAGGGCACCACCATCGGACGGGCGCCGCGCTCGATGGTGACGGTGCCGCCCCGCACCTGCGCCGTGATGCCCGACGGCGCCGCCACACTGGTGACCTTCAGCGCCGAGGAGGCGCCGTCGGGGTCGTAGGCGCCCCGGAGCACGTTCACGCTGACCCGGGCTGCGCTCGCACCTCCTGCCGCATCAGTGCCGTAGGCGTCCTCGACCACCGGCGGGTTGTCGTAGCCGGTCTGGGTGCGCAGCGTGACGGTCGCCTGCGAACTGCGGACCCCGTCACTGATCGTGTAGTTGACCTGCACCTCGCGGCCGTCGGCCTTGGCCGGTGCCTTGATCCGCATCTCGCCGGTGTCCGCGTCGACGGAGACACCCCTGGGTGCGGGGCGGACCGGCGCCACGGTGACGCGGTCGGTTGCCGCGACCTGGTCGTTGGCCAGCACGTCGACGGTCATCGTTCTGCTCGGTGCCACCGTCGCGGTGTCGTCGACCGCCACCGGCGCCGGAGGCAGGGCCGGTGGGACGACGCCGACGCGCACCGTGCCCGTCGCCGTACCTCCGTTGGGGTCGGCGACCGTGTAGGTGAAGTCGTCGGTGCCAGCGCTGTCGGGGAACGCCTGGTAGACCAATGAGTCCGCGCCGGCCCTCAGCACCCGCCCCAGACTCGGCGGAGAGGAGATCCCGGTCAGGGTGACCGGGTCGCCGTCCGGATCGACACCGGAGCCGGGTAGCTGCAGCCGGACCTGGTCGCCCGCGACGACGCGGCCCTCGAGCACCGTCGGCTCCGGCGGCTGGTTGGGATGATCGGCAGGCACGATGGTGACGCGGAGCGTGCCGGGTGCGGTGTCGCCGCGCTCGTTGGCGGCCACATAGGTGACCGTCTCGGTCACCGTGTCGGTGATGCTCGCCGGTGCGTTGAAGCGCACCGTCTTCCCACTCACGAAGGCCTGTCCGAGTGCGCTCCGCTCCCCCGGGACGTCGACGCCGAGCTGCCCGGCCCCAGCGGTGCCCGCGGCCGGGTCGGTGACCAGGTGAAGCTGCTCACCGTCGGGGCTGTAGTCGTTGTCGAGCACCCCCACCTGCGTGCCGCTGCCGGCCCGCACGGTGACCTCGTCGCCCTGGGTGACGGGGGTGTCGTCCTGGGGCTCGGGCCGCTGACTGACCACGATGTCGCCCTGGATGCCGGAGCGGTCGCCGTCGCTGATCGTGTAGTGCACGACCTGCGGGTTGGGATTGATGTCGGGCCGGGTGGCAGCGATCCGCACCCAGCGTCCGGCCACCACCGCCACGTCGAGCTGGCCGGTGGAGGTGGCGGCAGCGGTCTGCACCACCAGCACCTGTCCAGCGGGATCCACGTCGTTGGCCAGTACGTCGACCATCCCGGCCGACTGCCCGTAGAGCGTCAGACTGTCCGGCATCGCCACCGGAGCCTTGGGCGGATGGTCGGCGGCACGCACGTCGACTCGGACCCGCCCGCGCGAGAAGGGCGCGTTGCCGAAGGCCGCGTCGTAGTCGAGGAAGTAGGTCCTGGGCTCCTCGGAGCGGAAGGTCACGGTGCCGTTGGCGACGTCGGTGTCGACCTGGCCGCCGCCGGTCGAGGTCACCTTGCCGGCCAGCTTTAGACTGGCGTCGGGGCTGATCGGGTCGGACCCGGGCAGATCGTTCTCGAGCGGGTGGATGGCGATCGGCTTGCCCGCCTGTCCGACCACGACGTCCGGCTGCGCGGTGGCGGCGTGCGCCTGATGGTCGGTGCGTGCCTGGACGTGCACCTTCACCTGCTCGGTGACAGGCGCCGCGATGCCGTCGCTGACGCCGTACTCGACGGTGGCGTCGCCGCCTTCTGCCGGCGCGGTGAAGCGCACCTGGCCGGCCGCTGTCACCCGAGCGGTCGCGCCCTGCGGGCCCGAGACCACCCTCGCCGAGGCGAGGCTCAACGGATCGCCGTCGGCGTCGTCACGCCAGTCCGGTAGCACCGGAAGGCTGATCACGCCGTCGGCGGGCACGTCCCAGTGCGGGGCCTGGTAGCCCTTGCGGAGTGCCGGAGGCTGGTTCTCGGCCGCCGTGCGGGCCGCGACCGTGACAGTGGCGTGCGCCGAGACGCCCTGACGGCCGTCGTTGATGTAGTACTCGAAGGTCGTGGTGGCCGCGGCAGCGGCCGGCATGGTGATCTCGACCGTCTGTCCGTCGGGGCTCACCGAGACCGCGGCCCCGGCGGGGCGGACGTCCTGCACCGCCGAGATGGCCAGCAGCCGCCCGGCCGAGGTGGCGTCGTTGTCGAGCGGATGCAGCACGGTGGTCCGGCCCGGCCGCGCGCCGAACTGGTCGGGCCGCGCCTTCGGCGGGCTGCGGTCGGCGGCGGAGGAGTTCTGCTGCTGGTCGTCCTTCTTGTGCTGCACGATCTTCTTCTGGAACGACTGCCAGTCGTCGAGCCTCGTCGGCTGCTTGTCGTCGATGTTCCAGACCGCGCCGGAGCCGGCGTCGTTGAGCACGATCATCCCGCGGTTGATCCGGAAGACCAGGCTGCTGGTCGTGTCGGCGCCCAGCTGGCCGACCTGCGCGGCGCCGCTGCCGCACCGGGTGACGACCAGGCCCGCGGCGCCGCCCCAGGCGCCGTACTGGCATGCGCCCAGACGCGCCGGTCGGGCCGGGGCCCCGCCGAGGTCCTGGGCGAGCGCTGTGGTGGTGCCGTCGTCGAGACCGATCGACAGCAGCCTGCTGCCGTCGGCGACCAGCACCGAGTCGGCCTGCGGGCCCGGCTGCTGCAGCAGCGCGTCGGCGCCGACCTGGGCGTGGGCCCCGACCCGCCCGCCGGCCAGCACCGTCACGGCCGAGGTCGCCGGGTCGAGCAGCACCACCCGGTCGCCCACCGCCGTGAGGCTCAGCCCCTCGCCCGGCCGGTGGGCCAACGTCACGCTGGAGCGGGTGAACCTGCCGACACCAGGGGTCAGGGTCGTCAACCTGTCCGAGCCGGCTGCGGCCAGCACCACCCGGCCACTCGCGGTCAGGGTCATCGCCGCATCAGCGCCGACGGTGGCGATGGGCTTGCCACCGGAGTCGATGGCGCTGACGAGCGGGTCGCCGGTCTCGTCGTCCACCGGCATCGCCCACACCTTGCCGGTGTGGGGGTCGAGCACGGCGAGCGTTCCGCCGTACAGCTCGACCTGGCTGCCGACCGGGATCTGGGCGGTCGAGCCGCCCGGCACCGCGACCGACGACGGATCGATGGCCGAGACGCTGCCGCCCGCGGCGTCGACGCCGACCACTGCGGCACCCTCCTGGGCGATGTCGAGGGTGGCGTCGGTCCGGGCGAACAGCGCGCCGTCCAGCTGCCCGATCGGCTTGTTGAGCCGGCCGTAGTAGCCGAGGCTGGAGTCGGTCACCCAGATCCCACCGTCGTTCAGCTCGGCCTTGTGGGTCTGGTAACCCTGGGCCTGCATCGCGAAGACGACCACCCCGGCGACGACCAGGACGAGCGCGAGGTAGGGCGCGATCCACCATCGACCGCGCCCGCCCCTGAGTCCCACGCAGGGCTTTTACCGCAACGCCGACGGTCGAAACCTGCGCGGCCGAGGAGATCTGGGCCATCAGTGGTCATGACGGGGCCGTCACACCCCAGCGCGCCGGGCCGAGCCGCCGGAAAGCCGCTCGGATGCGGGGTCAGATCATCACGGTCGCGCCGGCAGCAGCCGGATCGAGCCGAGCATGTGGTCGAAGATCGGCAGGTCGCGTTCCTGATGAGCCGCCGACGTCGACGCGCTGAACTGGTACATGCGGGTGCTGCCCGCCCATATCCACGCCTGCAGCTGGAACGTCTCCGGCACGCTCGGATCGGGCGAGTGCCACCGCGCTGTCACGACGTACACTTCGGCGCCGAGCGAGGAGAGCAGGAACTCGCGCTGCCCGACGAACTCGAACTCCGGCGAGCTGTCGATGAGGTGCCCGACGATCTGCTCGGTGAAGTCGTCCCACCAGTCGTGCCCCGGCTCCTCCGGCTCGCCCTCCTGCAGCGTGACGGTCGGGGTGTAGTCGGCATCGGCCGGCCCGTGCAGCGTGACGGCGTACTCGGCGGGGGTCGCCTCCCACTCGTGCGGCACCTGCAGGGAGACCAGCAGGTCGCTGAGGGTGACGTTCGCCCAGGTCGGGGTGGTCTCGGTGCTCACAGCGTGATGAACCTCATCGACTCGAGGGCGGCGTCCCAGATTGCGAAGTCGTCGCGTGCGGTGCTCCGGCCGGCGATGGAGATCAGCCGTCCGTCCGCTGCCGCCGCGCTCAGGTGCAGGTAGGTCCCGTCGCGCTCCACCTCGACCGTGGTCACCGGGCACTCGTCCACGATCCGGTCGACGCGGCCGAGCAGCGAACCCGAGGCGGCGAGCTGGTCGGCCAGCCGCGCCAGCGCCGCGGACCCCTCCGGATCGTCGTCAGGTACGGCGGCGACCACTCGGACCTGGAGGGCCGGGGTGTCGGGGCCGACGGCATCGGCGTCGTCCAGCGCTGCGTAGCTCGCCACGGACTCGCCCTCCTCGACGCACTGGAAGCCGACGGGCAGCTCCAGCGAGACGCCGGTGGCGTAGCTGTAGAAGTGGGTGAGGGTGCTCATTTGCCCTTCAACTTGAACTTCTTGACCTTGCCGTCGGTGACGACGAGGGTCTCGATGGCACCGGCGTCGAAGCCGGCCTCGATCGCCTGCTTGATGGCTTCATCGCGTTCCTCGGTCTTGAAGCGCATCGCGTGCTTGTCCACGACGCGCTGCAGCGTGTCGGGGCGGCGGAACTTGATCCCCGCGTTGCGGATCTCCTGGGTGATCGCGCTGATGGCGGCGCCCTTTCCGGTGCCGTTCTTCCGGTCATTGGCCAGTGTCTGACCCCAGCCGGCCTGCTCCACCAACGTCAGCTTCAGGTCGACGACCGTCGTCCTGGCGGCGTCGACCATCGGGAACCGCTCCGTGATCGCCTGCAGCACGGCCTGGTCGCCGACCGCACCGCGCACGTCCTTGGCGACCGACTTCATCGTCTTGTCGATGATGGCCTGGAGCATCTCCTGGTTCAGCTTGGCACTCGGGTTGGCCAGCACCGTGCGCATGTGGCTCTGCTGCGCCTTCGTCAAGGGGTCACGGAGCTTGTCCATCACCATGCTGCGCCGGACGTTGTCGAGCTCGGAGCCGCCCTGAAGCATGCCCTTGCCGTTCTCCGTGCGCTTCTTCTTCGCCTCTGCCATGCCAGGCACGGTGGGCTCGGCCGTCAGCTGTCCGTTCGTGACGGTGACGACTCCCTGCACGGGAGTGAGCGCCTCCTCGACCCATGCCTTGATCTCCGCATCGCGGGCGCCCGCTGCCAATGCGGCCGAGATCGGCGCCGTGTGCTCCTTGAGGCGCTTGTTGATGCCGTCCTTCTTGACGCCGTTGTCGCCCTGGCCGGTCTTCTTCTCCAGGTAGGCGGCGACCGAGGAGATGACCTTCTTCTTGACCGCCTCGGTCTGCGCGTCGCCCTGCATCCGGGTGATGTTGGAGCTGACCAGCATCAGAGTCTCGATGCGGCAGTCCTTGGTCGTCACCGTGGCGGCAGCGTCACCGAGGGCCGACTTGATGGTGTGGGCGACGATCTCGTTGAGGCCGGGCGTGTCGACCTTGAGCTTCGCGGCGTGCTTGTCGACGATCTTCACCACGCCGGGCTTGTTGAAGTCCTTCTTCTTCGCCATCCCCTGGCTGACATAGGACTTCAGGTCCGACTCGAGGTCGTTGAGCTGGCCGAGCATCGAGCGCATCGCCTGGCTGGTCTTGTACTCGTCCTTGATGTTCTTCGAGCCGGTCGTGTCGATCTTCGCGGCCGTCAGCAGCTTGCCCTGGGCGTCCACGGCGAAGGTGCCGGCCTCGAAGTACTTGTCCATCCGCGCGAGCTCGGCGGCGTACTTGACCAACTCCTGGGCGTCCGCCCCGAAGGTGGTGGAGATCTCGGTCCAGTGCTTGTCGATGATCGCCTGCACCTTGTCGCGCTTGACGCCGTTGTTGCCCTCGGACTCCTTCTTGGAGGCGTACTCGGCGAAGGAGTTGCGGAGCTTGTCTCGGCTCTTGCGCCAGCCCTCCTCCTGCTTCATCCGGCCCTTGAAGTCCTTGACGTCGGTATCGGACTCGTCGACCCACGTCTTGATCTGACCGGCCTCGATCTCGACGTCCTTGGCCTGGCCGCGGAAGGCGTCCTTCGCGGCCTGGGTCATGCCCTTGTCGGTCTCCTTGAAGGTGAAGTAGGGCCGCATGAGGGGGTTGATCTCGTCGAGGATCGTCTGCACCTTGTCGCGCTTGACCCCGTTGTTGCCGTTCATCGCCTTGCTCTGGGCGTAGGCCTGGAAGCTGGCGTAGACCCCCTCGTACCCCTTGGCGAACATCCGCTTCGCCATCGGGTGGTCGGCCGGCAGGTCCTCGCGCTTGAAGTCGGGACCCATCCGGTCCAACGACTTCTGGTCGTCGGTGCGCCCCAGCTCGGTGATGCCCAGGACGATGACCTCGCCGATGCCGGAGAGGTCGACCTCCGCCTCGAGCTCGACCGCGGCGCCGATGCCCAGCGCGGCGCCGAGCGCGCCGCCGAACTTCAGCGTGCCGTCCTTGTCGATCTCGAAGGGCGCCTTGACGTCGTCGTCCTTCGCGCCGTACGCCGACGACTTCAGCTCGGACTCGTTGTAGGTGCCGCTCCCCTTGCCGGCCTTCGACCAGTCACCGCCGATGCCGAAGCTGCCCTTGGCCTTGCCGCCGACACCCGCGTAGACCTCGATCTCGCCCTTGACGCTGACCAGCTTGCGGCCGCGGATCCGGATTCCGGCCGTGCCGCCGACCGACGCCTTCGCACCGGCGAAGGCGGACGCCTCGAACTTGGCCTGGACACCGGTGAGCGAGACGCGGAAGCCGCCCTCGAACTTGCCCTGGACTCCGGCGAAGGCAGCCGCCTCGGCGCTGACGTCGAAGCCCAGCGGGCCGAGGTCGATGGAACCTGACGCCGAGCCCTCCACCCCGGCGCCGGCCTGCGCCTTGGCCTCGATCGAGGCACCGATCCCCTTGGCGGCATTGGCGAAGACCTCGGCCTTGAAGTCGGCCTGCGCGCCGGCCCACGCCTCGATCTTGGCGGCGACCATGAAGGCGAGCGGGCCGAGCTTGGCGACGGCCTGCGCCGACCCGCTGCCCCAGATGCCGGCCTTGATGCCGGCCTCGACGGCGGCGGCGAGCTGCGGGATTCGCTTGCTGCGGTCGATGCTCGCCTCGGCCTTGAGCTCCGCCTGTACGCCGGCGCCGCCCTCGCCCTCGACCTTGCCACGCACCTGGGCCCGGCCGTAGCGGGCACTGCCCTCGGCCGATCCCTTGCCGAAGGCACCCGCGCGCGCCAGCATCTCGACGGCGACCTTGAGCTCCTCGTCGGAGACGCGTGCGAGGGCCTCCAGCTTGGTCTGGGCGCCGACCAGCGTCTCGGTCTCCGTGCGCGAGGTGGTCACGCCTCCGCCCGAGCCGACGACCATGCTCTCGTGCTCGGTCTCGGCAAGGACGCCGGTCGAGGCCTCCTTGGTGGTGGTCTTGTCGACACCGTTGACGATGCCGTTGGCGTTGTAGGTTCTCTCCGCCGTGGTCTCGCTCGAGGAGTGCCGCCCGTACTTCGTCTCGGGCGCACCGTGCTTCTCGGTGAGCTCCTCGATAGGCGTCTTCGGACCGCCCGACTCCTCCGGGGCGCCGCTGCGGATGGACTGGAGGCCGATGTTCTCGGTGCGCCAGCGCTTCGGCGCCGGCGGCGTGGTCACGGTCGGAGTCGGTGTCGGCGCCGGCGCCGGCGGTCGGGAGGCACCCATCACCGGCGGGGTCACCGTCGGCGTGGATGTCGGCGCGCCGGGCCGCGGCTGCGGGCGCGGCGGGATGGGCGGCGGTGTCTTCTTCGCAATTGGGGTCGGGGTGGTGGTCATCAGTGCTCCTGCCCGCAGCCGCACTTCTTCGCCTGGCGCCGAAGGGCGCCCATCACGTCGTGTGCGGCCGCCTCGGCCTCGTGCTCGAGTGGATCGTTCGCCTTGCCGACCGTGCCGCCGGTGCCTCGGTCACGACCTTGGCGCTGCTGGACCACGTGGGTCAGCTCGTGCGCGATGGTGTGCATGCCGGACTCGCTGGCGAGGTCGGTGCCGTTCCCGAGAACGATGTTGTTGCCTGATGTGTACGCCTGGGCGGAGACGTCCGCCGCCGATCGCTCGGCGGCGGAGCCGGTGTGGAGGCGCACCCCCGAGAAGTCGCTGCCGAGCGACGTCTCCATGGTGCGTCGCAGCCCCGCCGGTAGCGGGGAGCCGGTCCCGCGCAGCACCGCGCCCACCGAGGACGGTGCCGCGGCGCCGCCCATCGGATCGAGGGCGTCCACCGGGCGGCTCAGTCCGCCGATGGGGTTGGCCGGCTCGGCCTCGCGCTCGCCGATGACGCTCTCGGCGCCCGGCCGGGCGGGGGCAGGCTCGGAGACGGCGTGCTGCTGCTCCTGCACCGCCAGCTCGCTCATCGTTCCCTCAGCCTTCCGTGGGGCACGGCCGTGCGGCACCGCGCGCCTGCTGGCCGGCGCGAGGCCGGACCGGCCTCATTATGGCGGGGTTGCGGCCTTCGCGGACCGGAATCGCCCAGGACGCTCGGCCAGAAGCCCTCAGCTGCGATGGAACAGGTGGTCGGGCACCATCCGGCCGAGCTTGCGGTACTCCCGGACGGCGGCATGCGCGAGGTGCCGTTGGCCCACGACCCCATGACTCCCCGGTACGGCGCCGGCAGCGGCGTGATAGGCAGCGGCCAACACGATGTTGCGGATGTCGCCGCCCGCGACCTCCGCCGTCTCGGCGAGGTAGGCCACGTCGACCGGGTCGTCGGCGTCGAGCTCCGGCAGCTGCGCCAGGTGGTGCTCCCACAGCCGCGCCCGGGTGGCGGCGTCGGGATCGGGGAAGTTGACGATGAAGCTCATCCGGCGGCTGAAGGCCTTGTCCAGGTTGCCGCGCAGGTTGGTCGACAAGACGGTGATGCCGTCGAAGTTCTCCATCCGCTGCAGCAGGTAGGCGACCTCCTGGTTCGCGTAGCGGTCCCGGGCGTCGCTGACGTCCGAGCGCTTGCCGAACAGCGAGTCGGCCTCGTCGAAGAAGAGCACCACGTCGAGCGCCTCGGCGGCCTGGAAGACCCGTTCGAGGTTCTTCTCGGTCTCGCCGATGTACTTGTCCACGATGCTGGACAGATCCACCTGGTAGAGCTCGATGGCGAGCTCCTCCGCGATCACGTGCGCGGCCAGCGTCTTCCCGGTGCCGGGGTTGCCGGTGAAGAGCGCGGAGATCCCGCGGCCCCGGCCACGCAGGATGCCGGTGGCGCCGAGGCTGTCGCGGTGCCGGGCCCAGCTGACGATGTTGTGCAGGTCCTCGGTGGTGCCCTCGGGCAGCATCAGGTCCGCGAAGGTCGGCCCGCGACCCGTGGCGAGCCCGGAGAACCTGTCGCCGCCACCCGCGCCTCCCACGCGACGGGCGGCCTCGCGGATCTCCGCCGGCCCCAGCTCGGTACGTCGCGCCGCGGCGACGTCGCGCGCGTAGCGGGCCGCCTCGACGATGCTCTCGCCGGGCAGCCGCAGGCCGAGGAGCTGCTCACGCAGACCCACCTGGTCCTCGACGTCGTCGCCCAGCTCGCGTGTCCACAGCTCGACCCGGTCCTCGGGGGTGAAGGGCTCGGCCTCGACCAGGAGCGGCATCTGAGCGCCCCACCCGGCGTTCCACGCCTTGCTGCTGACCACCACGACCGGCGTCGCGGCCGCGCTCAGGACGTCGTAGACACCACGCTCCGCGCCGTCGGCCGCCGCCTCGCCGCCGAGCACGACCAGCCCCCACCCCCGCAACCCTGCGTTGCGGGCGGCTGCGGTGAGCACCTCGGAGAGTCGCTGGGAAGGGTCGTGCCGGTGCAGGTCCACCGCCATCCAGTGCAGCCGCAGCCAGGCGAACGCACCGGCTGCCACGGCGGATCCGCTGTGCGCCGTCGCCGAGCGCACCCACACCAGCGGGACGCCGACCGAGAGAGCATCGGCGACCAGCGCGGTGGCCTCGCCGGCGACGGGGGCCAGCTCGACGTGCAGACGATCGACGTCCGGGTCGGTGGGCAGCCCACCGGCCAGCGTCGCGAGCACCGGCTCAGGACAGCGCAGCTCACCGACCAGCCACGGCACCGAGGCATCCACCACCTCGACCAGACGGTGGCGCTGCAGCCGCGAGCCGGAGCCGAGCAGGGCGAACGCGTCGCCGCTCGCTGTCGGGATGCCGGCGAGCTCCAGCGCGAGCGCGACGGTGGCCCGGCCGCTCGTCGGCAGGCCGCGCAGCAGGCCGTAGGCGATCCCCGAGTTGGCGTCCAGGTCGGGAGCCGCGACGGCCCAGAGCAGTGCCGTCTCGGCGGCGGTCAGGCCGAAGACGTCGGCGATGCGCTCCAACGGCTCGGCACCGATGTCCGGCAGCCCCTCGGCACGTCGGTGCTCCTCCGCCATCGTCGCCAGGCAGTCGGCGAAGGCGAGGCTGTGCGTCCACTCCCCACCCGAGCGTCGGCTCCCCGCCAGGTCCAGGCGGGCGCGCAGGTCGAGCATCGGCGAGTCCTCGACGGGTTCGAGGCGCTCGGGAGCCGGCTGCCGCAACGAGACCATGACACCGCAGCATGCCGCATCCAGGGACCTCTCCTGACGAGAACCGGAGGTTCAGCACGCCGGATCCGGAGATGATGGGGCTGTGGAGGACGATGACGGGTTGATCACCGAGGTGCCGGCGCACCTCCGTGGCCAGTCGGCCCCTCCCCCAGAGCTTCGGCGCGAGCCGGCAGAGCAGCACCTCGAGCCGGCGCTCGAACCTGCGCTCGACGCGCCGCCGGCGGACCACGGTCGGCCCACGGAGCGCACCCAGGTCCGCGCCGGCACCACGCACGCCGGCGGGGTGCTGCGCCAGCCGACCGGCGCGACGGTGCCTGCGGTGTGGTGTCCGGCGGGGCACTTCTCGCCGCCTGACGCGCCGTACTGTCGCTGCTGCGGAGAGCCGGTGCCTGCGCAGCAGCCCCTGCGGGTGCCGCGACCACCCCTCGGCGCACTGCACCTCCCCGAGGGGCAGCGGGTGCTGCTCGACAGACCCGCCGTCCTCGGCCGCCGGCCGCTGCCGCTGCCCGACGGCGACCCGTGGCCGCACCTGGTCGAGCTGCCCGCCGACCTGACGCACCTGTCGCGCAACCACGTCGCTGTCGAGCTCGACGGCTGGCACGTGCTGGCCCGCGACCTCGGCTCGAGCGGCGGTACGGCGCTGCACGCGCCCGGCCGTCCGCCGATCCGACTGCGCCCGCACGACCCCCACGTCCTCGAACCCGGGCAGTCCCTGATGCTGTCAGGAGACTTCACCGTGGCCTTCCGGGCCGCGACCACCTGAAGCAGACCCACGAAAGGCACTCGGTGTCCCAGCCCCAGATCCCCGGATTCACGTTCGTGCAGCACCTCGGCACGGGCGGATTCGCCGACGTCCTGCTCTACGAGCAGGAGTGGCCGCGGCAGCGGGTCGCGGTCAAGGTCGTCCGCGCCGACCTGGTGCTCTCGGAGCGGGAGAAGGAGCTGTTCCGCAGCGAGGCCGACGCGATGGCGCGGCTGGCCGACCACCCCTACATCGTCTCGGTGCTGACCGCCGGACGGACCACCGACGCCCGTCCCTACCTCGTGATGCGCTACTGCCCGCCACCCGACCTCGGTGCGCGGGTGCGGGTCACGCCGTTGAGCGTCGCCGAGACGCTGTCGACCGGCGTGAAGCTGGCCAGCGCGGTGGAGACCGCACACCGCTCCGGCATCCTGCACCGCGACATCAAACCCTCCAACGTGCTGGTCACCGCCTACTCCGAGCCGGCGCTGACCGACTTCGGCATCGCCGGCCTGGTGCACGAGGTCGAGGCGGAGGGCGAGGTGCGGATGTCCTACCCCTGGGCGCCGCCGGAGATGATCGACGGTCGCTCGCACGGCTCGGTCGCCTCCGACGTCTACTCCCTCGGCGCCACCATCTGGAACCTGCTGGTCGGGCGGTCCCCCTTCGCGGCGCCGCACGGCGACAACTCCGATCGGGCGCTCGTGGCACGGATCCTGCACGCACCGCCGCCGGCCACCCAGCGTCCCGACGTACCGCCTGCGCTGGACCGGCTGCTGCAGCAGTGCCTGGCCAAGGACCCCTCCCACCGCCCGCAGTCGGCACTGGAGGTCGCGCGCTCGCTGCAACGGATCGAGGCCGAGCTGGGCTTCGCCCGGACGGCGGTCGCCGTCGAGTCCTCGCAGACGTACGCCGCGACACCCTCCGACGACGCCACCCGGGTCAAGCCGGTCAGCCTCGCGGGCTCGCAGTCGAGCTCGCGCCCCGGTGCGGCGGCGCCCGGCGTCGCGTCGGAGCCGGCCGCCGCCGATGCCCCGGCGCGGGGTCGCGGCTGGATGTGGACCGCCGCCGCCGTGGCGGTCGCGGCCGCCGTACTCGTCGGACTCTTCGTCCGGGGCGGGGGGAAGGACGACCAGGGCGGCGTACCGCCGGTGACGCCGTCCGACTCGACTGCCGTCACCGAGACGGTCAAGCCGCCGACCCCGTCGGTGACGAGCGCCGTCGACGGCTCGAAGGTGCGGTTCGACTGGGTGGTGCCCGGCGGGGCGCAGGACGGCGACACGTTCCTGTGGCAGGAGAGCGTGACCGGTCGCCAGCAGCGGACCGAGGCGACCAGCCTGACGCTTCCTCATCACGGCAAGCGTTGCCTGGAGGTGACGTTGTTGCGAGGTGTCGGCGCGACGTCGGCGCAGTCGGCGCCGTCCTCACCCGTGTGTGCCGGGTGAGGGCTCAGCGACCGCCGAAGGGGACGCCCAGCTTGGCGAGCATCTCCTCGCCGCCGTCGATGGCGGTCAGCACCCACACGCCGGAGCTGGTGACGGTCATGGTGTGCTCGAAGTGGGCGGCGTAGGAGCCGTCCGTCGTGATGACCGTCCAGTCATCGTCGAGGACCACCGTCTCCTTGGTGCCGAGGGTGATCATCGGCTCGATCGCGAGGGCGAGGCCCTCCACGATCTTCGGACCCTTGCCGGCGCGGCCGAAGTTGGGCACGTTCGGCGGCTGGTGCATCGCCGATCCGATCCCGTGTCCGACATAGTCCTCGACGATGCCGTAGCGACCGCTGCGCTTCACGAAGCCCTCGACGGCGTGTGAGATGTCGGTGACGCGGCCACCGAGGCGTGCAGCAGCGATACCGCGCCACATCGCTCCCTCGGTGACCTCCATCAAGGTGGTCACCTCGGCGGGGACCTCACCGACGGCCACGCTGATGGCGGCATCGCCGTGCCAGCCGTCCACGATCGCGCCGCAGTCGATCGAGATGACGTCTCCCGCCGCAAGCACGCGATCGCCGGGGATGCCGTGCACGACCTCGTCGTTGACCGAGGCACAGATCGAGCCGGTGAAACCCTCGTAGCCCAGGAACGACGGGGTCGCACCCCTGCCGCGGATCGAGTCCTCGGCGATGGCGTCCAGCTCTCTGGTCGAGATGCCCGCCCGTACGGCGCCGCGCAGGATCTCGAGCGTCTCGCCGACGACAAGGCCCGCGCGTCGCATGGCATCGATCTGCTCCGGCGCCTTGATCTCGACGCCCCGGTCGAGCAAGCCCATCAGACTCAGGACTCCCGGACGACTTCGAGAGCGTCGAAGATGCGCTTGGTGACGTCGTCGACCTCGCCGAGGCCGTCGATCTCGTGCACCACGCCGCGCTCCTTGTAGACCTCGATCAGCGGCTGCGTCTGCTCGACGTAGACCTCCTGACGGCGGCGGATGACATCCTCGGTGTCATCGGCACGCCCCTCGGTCTGCGCGCGCTGCAGCAGCCGCTGGACGATCTCCTCGGAGTCGACCGTCAGCACCACGACGCCGTCGAGCTCGTGACCGGTGAACTTGATCATCCCGTCGAGCTCCTCCACCTGCGCGAGGGTGCGCGGATAGCCGTCGAGCAGGAAGCCGTGCGCCGCGTCGGGCTCGTCGATGCGGTTGCGCACCATCCGGTTGGTGACCTCGTCGGGCACGTACTCGCCGGCGTCCATGTATCGCTTCGCCTCGACACCCAAAGGCGTCCCCTGGGAGACGTTCGCCCGGAAGATGTCGCCGGTCGAGATCGCCGGGATGCCGAAGTGATCGGCGATGAACTTGGCCTGTGTGCCCTTGCCCGCACCTGGCGGGCCCATGATCAGCAACCTCATCAGCGGAGGAATCCTTCGTAGTTGCGCTGCTGGAGCTGGCTCTCGATCTGCTTCACCGTGTCAAGAGCGACACCGACCATGATCAGGATCGAGGTGCCACCGAAGGGGAAGTTGTTGTTGGCGTTGATCAGCGCGAGTGCGATCAGCGGGATGAGCGCGATCAGACCAAGGTACAGAGAGCCCGGCAGCGTGATGCGGGACAGAACGTAGGACAGGTAGTCCTCGGTCGGCTTGCCCGCCCGGATCCCGGGGATGAAGCCGCCGTACTTCTTCATGTTGTCGGCCACCTCGACGGGGTTGAAGGTGATCGACACGTAGAAGTAGGTGAAGAAGACGATGAGGAGGAAGAAGATCGCCATGTAGAGCGGGTGATCGCCGCGCACCAGGTAGTTGTTGACCCAATCCACCCAGGCCGGCGGGTTGCTCGAGTTCGCCTGGAACTGGGCGGCCATCGCCGGCAGGTAGAGCAACGAGCTGGCGAAGATGACGGGGATGACGCCGGCCTGGTTCACCTTGAGCGGGATGTAGGTCGAGGATCCGCCGAACATGCGACGCCCGACCATCCGCCGGGCGTACTGCACCGGGATCCGTCGCTGCGCCTGCTCGATGAAGATGACCGCAGCCACGAGCGCCAGACCGATCACCATCACGATGCTGAAGGTGCCCCAGCCGTGGTCCTGCTTGACCGCCCACATGGTGGCCGGGAAGGTCGCGACGACCTGGGTGAAGATGAGGATCGACATGCCGTTGCCGATGCCGCGCTCGGTGACGAGCTCGCCCAGCCACATGATCACCGCGGTGCCCGCCGTCATGGTGACCACCATGACGAGGAAGGTCTTGGTGTCGTTGGAGTGCAGCAGCGGGTGCGTGTCGGTGTCGCAGCCCTGGAGCAGGCTGCCGGAGCGCGCGAGGGCGACGATGCCCGTCGCCTGCAGCACCGCCAGGCCCAGCGTGAGGTAACGCGTGTACTGCGTGATCTTCGTCTGCCCCGCCTGACCCTCGTTCTTGAGGGCCTCCAGGCGAGGGATCACGACGACGAGCAACTGCAGGATGATGCTCGCGGTGATGTAGGGCATGATGCCGAGCGCGAAGATCGTCAGCTTCAGCAGCGCTCCGCCGGAGAAGAGGTTGACGAGGTTGTAGAGACCCGCTCCGGAGCCTGACTTGGTCAGGTCGATGCACTCGCGAACGTTCGCAACGTTGACGCCAGGGGCAGGGATCTGCGAGCCGGCCCGGAAGATCACGATGATCAGCAGGACGAACAACAGCTTGCGACGCAGGTCCGGGGTACGGAATGCGTTTGCGAACGCGCCAAGCACGAGAGTTCCTCTTTCGACAACCAGCAAGGAGGCCTCTGCAGGGCGTACCGGCGAGAAACCCCGGGCAGCCTAACAGGCCCTACGACGACGCAAGCGCGGCAGGGGCAGTCTTACGACAGCCCCGGCCGCGCTCGCGTTGGATCTATACCTCTCAGAGAACCGTGATGGTTCCGCCTGCGGCCTCGATCTTCTCCTTGGCGGAGCTCGAGAACGCATCGGCGCTGACCTCGACCTTGACGGTCAGGTCCCCCTGGCCGAGGACCTTCACCGGCTCGCCCTTGCGGACGGCGCCCTTGGTGACGAGGTTCTCGGGGGTGACAGCGCCACCCTCGGGGAACAGCTCGCTGATCTTGTCGAGGTTGACCACCTGGAACTCCACCTTGAAGGGGTTCTTGAACCCCTTCAGCTTGGGGAGTCGCATGTGGATCGGCATCTGGCCGCCCTCAAAGGCGACCGGAACCTGGTAACGAGCCTTCGTACCCTTGGTACCGCGGCCCGCGGTCTTACCTTTGGAGGCCTCACCACGACCCACGCGGGTCTTGGCGGTCTTGGCACCCTGGGCGGGACGCAGGTGGTGCAGCTTGAGCGTCATGTCAGTCGACCTCCTCGACCGTCACGAGGTGACGGACGGTGTTGACCATGCCGCGGATCTCGGGGCGGTCCTCCTTGACGACCACGTCGTTGATCCGCTTGAGACCGAGCGTACGCAGGGTCTCGCGCTGGTTCTTCTTCAGGCCCACGAGGCCCCTGTGCTGGGTGACCTTGAGCTGAGCCATCAGGCCGACACCTCCGCAGCACCGGGAGCGACCTCGGCGCGCGCCTTGAGCAGCGCGGCCGGGGCAACCTCCTCGACCGGGAGGCCACGACGAGCCGCAACAGCCTCAGGCTGCTCAAGCTGCTGGAGCGCAGCCACGGTCGCGTGCACGATGTTGATCTGGTTGGACGAGCCGAGCGACTTGCTCAGCACGTCGTGGATACCCGCGCACTCGAGCACGGCGCGCACCGGGCCACCGGCGATCACGCCGGTACCGGGGGCGGCCGGACGAAGCAGGACCACACCAGCGGCCTTCTCGCCCTGCACCGGGTGCGGGATCGTGCCCTGGATGCGGGGAACGCGGAAGAAGTGCTTCTTCGCTTCCTCGACACCCTTGGCGATCGCCGCGGGAACTTCCTTCGCCTTGCCGTAGCCGACGCCGACCAGACCTTCACCGTCACCGACGATCACGAGGGCGGTGAAGCTGAAGCGACGACCACCCTTCACGACCTTGGCGACACGGTTGATCGCAACGACGCGCTCGATGTAGGCGGTCTTCTCAGCACCCTGGTTGCGACGATCGTCGCGACCACGGCGCTCGCCACCACGCTGTCCGCGCTGGGCTCCGCTCATGAGACTTTCCTCTACTCTCTCTGTCTTGCGATCAGAAGGACAGGCCGGCCTCGCGCGCCGCGTCAGCGAGCGCCGCGATGCGACCGGTGTACTTGTTGCCGGCACGGTCGAAGACGACAGTCTCGACACCTGCGGCCTTGGCACGCGACGCGACCAGCTCGCCGATCTGCTTGGCCTTGGCGGTCTTGTCGCCCGCGGTCGCCCGCAGGTCCGCCTCCATGGTGGAGGCGTACGCGATGGTCTTGCCCACCTGGTCGTCGACCAGCTGCACGCTGAGGTGCTTGGCAGACTTCGTGACCACGAGGCGCGGACGCTCCGCAGTACCGGCGACCTTCTTGCGACCACGGACCTGGCGCTTGAGGCGCGCCTTGACCTTGGCGGCGGTGTGCTTGTTGTTCGACAGCGAGATGGCCATCACTTACCAGCCTTTCCGACCTTGCGGCGGACGTTCTCGCCGGCGTAACGAACACCCTTGCCCTTGTAGGGCTCGGGCTTGCGCAGCTTGCGAATGTTCGCGGCGACCTCGCCGACCTGCTGCTTGTCGATGCCGGAGACACCGAACTTGGTGGCGCTCTCGACCGTGAAGCTGATGCCCTCGGGCGCCTTGAAGTGGATCGGGTGCGAGTAGCCAAGCTGGAACTCCAGCTCGGTCGGGCCCTTCGACAGGACGCGGTAACCCACGCCCACGATCTCGAGCTTCTTCTCGTAGCCCTCGGTCACACCGACGACCATGTTGTTGACGAGCGTGCGGGTCAGGCCGTGGAGGGCCTTGCTCTTGCGCTCGTCGTCGGGGCGCTGGACGTCCAGGACGCCCTCACCCTTCTCGATGGTGATCGGCTCGGCGACCGTGTGGGTCAGGGTGCCCTTCGGGCCCTTGACGGTTACGACAGCCCCATCGATCTGGACGTCGACGCCAGCCGGGACCGCGACGGGGAGCTTGCCAATGCGCGACATGCTTCTTCTCTCCTATCTCGGTCTCAGGTCACCAGACGTAGGCGAGGACTTCCCCACCCACGCCCTTCTGGTTTGCCTGGCGGTCGGTCAGCAGACCCTGGCTCGTCGAGATGATCGCGACGCCCAGGCCGCCCAGCACCTTCGGCAGGCCGGTGTGCTTGGCGTAGACACGCAGGCCGGGCTTGCTGATGCGGCGAACGCCGGCGATCGAACGCTCACGGCTGCGGCCGTACTTCAGGGTGATGGTCAGCGTCTTGCCGACCTCGCCCTCGGCGGGCTCCGTGACGTCGTACGACGTGATGTAGCCCTCCTGCTTGAGGATCTCAGCGACGCCAGCCTTGAGCTTGCTGTAAGGCATCGACACCGCGTCGTGGTACGCCTGGTTGGCGTTACGCAGACGAGTAAGCATGTCTGCGATCGGGTCAGTCATCGTCATGGCCGATTTGGCCCTTTCTCGTTGTGGTTTCCGCCCGCTTTCGCGGAGCGGACCTTCAGCGTCAGTTGGAGGTGGTGAACCGGGTCACCAGGAGGACTTGGTCACGCCGGGGAGCTCGCCGCGGTGGGCCATCTCACGCAGGCAGATACGGCACAGGCCGAACTTGCGGAACACAGCCTTCGGGCGGCCGCAGCGCTGGCAGCGGGTGTAGCCGCGAACAGCGAACTTCGGCTTGCGCGCGGCCTTGACCTTGAGCGCGGTCTTCGCCATGTCAGTTCTCCTTGAACGGGAAGCCGAGCGCCTTGAGCAGCGCGCGACCCTGGTCGTCGTTGGTGGCCGTCGTCACGAGGGTGATGTCCATACCTCGCGTGCGGTCGATCCGGTCCTGGTCGATCTCGTGGAACATGACCTGCTCGGTGAGACCGAAGGTGTAGTTGCCACGGCCGTCGAACTGGTTGCCGTTGAGACCACGGAAGTCGCGGATACGCGGCAGGGCCAGCGAGAGCAGGCGGTCCAGGAACTCCCACATCCGGTCGCCACGCAGCGTGACGTGCGCGCCGATCGGCATGCCCTCACGCAGCTTGAACTGGGCGATCGACTTCTTGGCGCGGTTGACCAGCGGCTTCTGACCGGTGATGGCGGTCAGGTCCTTGATCGCACCCTCGATCAGCTTGGAGTCACGAGCAGCCTCGCCGACACCCATGTTGACCACGATCTTGGTCAGGCCGGGGACCTGCATGACGTTCGCGATGTCGAACTGCTCGCGCAGGGCGGGAGCGATCTCCTCGCGGTACTTGGTCTTGAACCGCGGAGTCGTCGGAGCCGACGACGCCGGACGCTCGATGGTGGTGTCGGTCATCTCAGATCTCCTTCCCGGACTTGCGCGAGACGCGGACGCTGCGCTCGGCGGCGTACGTCGAACCGTCGCGGCGGCGCTTCGTCACGGCCTCGCGCTTGAAGCCCACGCGGACCGGCTTGCCGTCCTCGACCAGCATCACGTTGGACACGTGGATCGCGGCCTCGGTGGTCACGATGCCGCCGGTGGTGCCGGCGCGACCGCCCTGGTCCTGGACCTTGGTGTGCTTCTTGATGCGGTTGACGCCCTCGACGATCACGCGCTCGTCCTCGATGAGAACGGCGATGACCTTGCCCTCGGCGCCCTTGTCCTTGCCGGCGATGACCTTGACGGTGTCGCCCTTCTTGATGTTCAGGCCCTTACCCATCACAGCACCTCCGGAGCGAGCGAGATGATCTTCATGAACTTCTTCTCGCGCAGCTCGCGGCCCACCGGGCCGAAGATGCGGGTGCCTCGCGGCTCGCCGTCGTTCTTGAGGATGACGGCGGCGTTCTCGTCGAAGCGGATGTAGGAACCGTCGGGACGACGGCGCTCCTTCACGGTGCGCACGATTACGGCCTTGACGACGTCACCCTTCTTGACGTTGCCACCCGGGATCGCGTCCTTCACGGTGGCGACGATGACGTCGCCGATGCCGGCGTAGCGACGACCAGAGCCACCGAGCACACGGATGCACAGGATTTCCTTGGCACCCGTGTTGTCGGCGACCTTGAGTCGCGACTCCTGCTGGATCATTACTTCTCCTTGTCGAGCTGGTTCTCATCCGCAATCGCGGCAGATGAGCCTTGCCGAACCAATATGGCCCCAGAAATTGGGATTCGTGGCGGGCGACAGGCCCAGCCACCAATGGTCGCTGGGCCTGCCCCCCAGGGTCAATTTGGCGCTGTACGGCGACACCGAGGGCCTCGCCGTACAGCGTCGATCACTTGGCCTTCTCGAGGATCTCGACGACGCGCCAGCGCTTCGACTTCGACAGCGGCCGGGTCTCCATGACCAGGACGCGGTCGCCGATGCCGGCCTCGTTGTTCTCGTCGTGCGCCTTCAGCTTGGAGCTGCGGCGCAGCACCTTGCCGTAGAGCGCGTGCTTGACGCGGTCCTCGACCTCAACGACGACGGTCTTGTCCATCTTGTCGCTGACGACCAGACCCTCGCGAACCTTGCGGTCGTTGCGCTTCTCTGCAGTCTGCTCGCTCATGCGGCACCATCCTCGTTGCTTGCACCCGGCGCCGTACGGATCCCGAGCTCGCGCTCGCGAACGACGGTGTAGATCCGGGCGATGTCCTTCTTGACCGTACGGAGACGGCCGTGGCTCTCCAGCTGGCCGGTCGCGGCCTGGAACCGGAGGTTGAAAAGCTCCTCCTTGGCCTCGCGCAGCTTGGCCTCCAGGTCGACGGCGTTGAGCTCATCGAGCTCGTGAGCCTTCAGGTCGTTCGCCATCAGAACTCACCTGCCTCTCGCGTGATGAAACGGCACTTCATGGGGAGCTTGTGGATGGCGCGGCGCATCGCCTCGCGGGCCACGTCCTCCGGAACACCGGAGAGCTCGAACATGACACGGCCGGGCTTGACGTTGGCGACCCACCACTCCGGCGAACCCTTACCGGAACCCATGCGGGTCTCGGCAGGCTTCTTGGTCAGCGGGCGGTCCGGGTAGATGTTGATCCAGACCTTGCCGCCACGCTTGATGTGACGGGTCATGGCGATACGAGCCGACTCGATCTGTCGGTTGGTCACGTAGTGACCCTCGAGCGCCTGGATACCGAACTCACCGAAGGCGAGCGAGGTGCCACCCTTGGCCGCACCGGTCCGCTTCGGGTGGTGCTGCTTGCGGTGCTTGACGCGACGGGGCATCAGCATGACGGTCAGCCCTCCTGGCTCGTCGTCTCGGCGGCGGCACCCTCGACCTGGGGAGCCGACGCCTCGGTGGCGGGGGCCTCGGCGTTGCGCTCGCCACGAGCCGGGCGCGAGCCACGGTTCGGACGGTCGCCACCTCGGCTCGGACGGCCGCTGCGGCCGGGGACGCCGGCGCGGGCAGCCTGCTGAGCCTGACGCTCGGCACGGGTGCCGGCGACCTCGCCCTTGTAGATCCAGACCTTCACGCCGATGCGGCCGAAGGTCGTGCGGGCCTCGTAGAAGCCGTAGTCGATGTCGGCACGCAGCGTGTGCAGCGGAACGCGGCCCTCGCGGTAGAACTCGGTGCGCGACATCTCGGCGCCGTTGAGGCGGCCCGAGCACTGGATCCGGATGCCCTTGGCACCCGAGCGCATCGTGGTCTGCATGGCCTTGCGCATCGCGCGGCGGAACTGCACGCGACCCGACAGCTGCTCGGCAACACCCTGGGCGACCAGCTGAGCGTCGACCTCGGGGTTCTTGACCTCGAGGATGTTCAGCTGGACCTGCTTGCCGGTGAGCTTCTCGAGCTCGCCGCGGATGCGGTCCGCCTCGGCGCCACGGCGACCGATCACGATGCCCGGACGCGCAGTGTGGATGTCCACACGGACGCGGTCACGGGTGCGCTCGATCTCGACCTTGGAGATGCCGGCCCGCTCCATGCCCTTGCTGAGCAGCTTGCGGATGGCGACGTCCTCGCCGACGTACGACTTGTACAGCTTGTCGGCGTACCAACGGGACTTGTGGTCCGTCGAGATGCCGAGGCGGAAGCCGTTCGGGTTGATCTTCTGGCCCATTACTTCTTGCCACCCTTCTTGGCCGCCACGATCTGAGCCGGCTGAACGGCCAGGGTGATGTGGCTGGTGCGCTTGTTGATCCGCGTCGCACGACCCTGGGCACGGGGGCGCCAGCGCTTCATGGTCGGGCCCTCGTCGACGTGGGCGACGGAGACGACCAGGTCACCGCGGTCGAGACCCTCAGTGGTCTCGGCGTTGGCGATGGCGCTCTCCAGCACCTTGTAGACGGTCTCCGAGGCGGCCTGCGGCGCGAAGGCCAGCAGCGACAGAGCGTCGTCCACGGGCAGGCCGCGGACCAGGTCGACGACCCGGCGAGCCTTCAGGGGCGTGATCCGCTGGTAGCGGGCGCTCGCGAAGGCGCCCGGCTCGTCGCCGAGCAGCGACTCGCGGCGCGCGCTGACGCGCTGACGGTCGGTGGTAGTCATCGACGACGTCCCTTCCGGTCTTCCTTGACGTGACCCTTGTACGTGCGGGTCGGGGCGAACTCGCCCAGCTTGTGACCGACCATGGAGTCAGTCACGAAGACCGGGACGTGCTTGCGACCGTCGTGCACGGCGATGGTGTGACCGATCATGTCCGGCACGATCATCGAGCGGCGCGACCAGGTCTTGATGACGTTGTGGGTGCCCTTCTCGTTCTCGGCGTCCACCTTCTTCTGAAGGTGGTCGTCGATGAAGGGGCCCTTCTTCAGGCTGCGAGGCATGTCGGTTACTTCCTACCCTTGCCGCTCTTGCGACGGCGGATGATCTGCGAGTCGGAGGCCTTGCGCTTGCGCGTGCGGCCCTCGGGCTTGCCCCACGGGGTCACGGGGTTACGACCACCAGAGGTCTTACCCTCACCACCACCGTGCGGGTGGTCGACCGGGTTCATCACGACACCACGGACGGTCGGGCGGACGCCCTTCCAGCGCATACGGCCGGCCTTGCCCCAGTTGATGTTCGACTGCTCGGCGTTGCCGACCTCGCCGACCGTGGCGCGGCAGCGGATGTCGACGAACCGCATCTCGCCCGAGGGCAGACGGAGCGTCGCTCGGCTGCCCTCACGGGCGACCAGCTGAGCCGAGTTACCGGCCGAGCGGGCGATCTTGGCACCGCCGCCGGGGCGGAGCTCGATGTTGTGGATCGTCGTACCGACCGGGATGTTGCGCAGCGGCAGGTTGTTGCCGATCTTGATGTCGGCGTTGACGCCCGACTCGATCAGCTGGCCCTGCTCGATGCCCTTCGGCGCGATGATGTAGCGCTTCTCGCCGTCCGCGTAGTGCAGCAGGGCGATACGGGCGGTGCGGTTGGGGTCGTACTCGATGTGAGCGACCTTGGCCGGAACGCCGTCCTTGTCGTAGCGACGGAAGTCGATGATGCGGTACGCGCGCTTGTGACCGCCACCGATGTGCCGGGTGGTGATCCGGCCCTGGTTGTTGCGGCCACCCGTCTTGGGCAGCGGGCGGGTCAGCGACTTCTCGGGGGTCGTCCGGGTGATCTCGACGAAGTCGGCCACCGAGGAGCCACGACGGCCCGGGGTAGTCGGCTTGTACTTGCGGATAGCCATGTGTCAGTCAGTCCTTCACTTCAGCCCGGTCAGGAGACCGGACCCCCGAAGATGTCGATGCGGTCACCCTCGGCCAGGCTCACGATCGCGCGCTTGGTGTCCTTGCGCTTGCCGAGGCCGACGCGCGTGCGGCGCGTCTTGCCCTTGCGGTTGATCGTGTTGACCGATGTCACCTTGACGTTGAACACCTTCTCGACCGCGATCTTGATCTCGGTCTTGTTGGCGTCCGGACGGACGATGAAGGTGTACTTGTTGGCGTCGAGGAGGCCGTAGCTCTTCTCGGACACCACCGGCGCCAACAGGATGTCGCGCGGGTCATAGTGCAGCGTGCTCATGCTCAGGCCTCCTCGGCAGAAGTCTCGTCAGCCGCGGCAGCCTTGGCCGGAGCCTTCTTGGCGGCCGTCTTCTTGGCAGCGGTCTTCTTCGCCGGGGCGACCGTCACCTCAGCGCCGGTGAAGGCGGAGTAGGCGGCGGTGGAGAAGACCACGTCGTCGGCGGCCAGCACGTCGTAGGTGTTGAGCTGGTCGGCAGCGACGATGTGCACCTCAGGCAGGTTGCGCAGCGACAGCCAGGCGGCCGACTCGACGCGGTCCAGGACCACGAGGAACTTCGTGCGCTCGGTCAGCCCGGCCAGGCCCGCGGCAGCGGCCTTGGTCGACGGCTTGTCGAGCGCGAAGTCCACGACGTGGACGCGACCGCTCTGGGCCCGGTCGGAGAGGGCACCGCGCAGGGCGGCGGCCTTCATCTTCTTGGGGGTGCGCTGGCTGTAGTCGCGCGGCTGCGGGCCGTGAACGACGCCACCGCCGCGGTGCTCCGGAGCGCGGACCGAGCCCTGACGGCTGCGGCCGGTGCCCTTCTGCTTGAACGGCTTGACACCCGAACCGGAGACCTCGCCGCGGTTCTTGGTCTTGTGCGTGCCCTGGCGAGCAGCAGCCTGCTGGGCGACGACGACCTGGTGGATCAGCGGAACGTTGACGGCAACGTCGAAGATCTCGGCGGGCAGGTCGACCTTGACAGTGTTCAGAGCCATGATCAGGCCTCCGTCTTCTTCGCGGCCGAGCGGAGGACCACAAGACCACCCTTGGGGCCGGGGACGGCGCCCTTGAGGAGGATGAGGCCCTTCTCGGTGTCGACGGCGTGCACGGTCAGGTTCTGGGTGGTGACGGTGTCAGTACCCATCTGGCCGGCCATGCGGACGCCCTTGAACACGCGACCCGGGGTGGCGCAGGCGCCAATCGAACCCGGCTTGCGGTGGTTGCGGTGGGCGCCGTGCGACGCCGAGACACCATGGAAGCCGTGACGCTTCATCGTGCCGGCGAAGCCCTTGCCCTTGCTGGTGCCGGTGACGTCGATCTCCTGGCCCGCAGCGAACGTGTCGACCGCGAGCTCCTGGCCCACGGTGTACGACGAAGCGTCGGCGGTGCGGATCTCGACGACATGGCGACGCGGGGTGGTGCCGGCCTTGGCGAACTGCCCGGCCTGCGGCTTGTTCACCTTGCGGCCCTCGATCTCGCCGTACCCGACCTGGACGGCGTTGTAGCCGTCGGTCTCGGGCGTGCGGATCTGGGTGACCACGTTGGTGCCCGCGGCGATCACGGTGACAGGGACGACGCGGTTGTTCTCGTCCCAGAGCTGGGTCATGCCGAGCTTGGTGCCCAGCAGCCCCTTCACGTTGCGTTCGATCGTCATGTCAGTGGACCTCAGAGCTTGATCTCGATGTCGACACCGGCCGGCAGGTCAAGCCGCATGAGCGAGTCGACGGTCTTCGGGGTGGGGTCGATGATGTCGATGAGGCGCTTGTGGGTGCGCATCTCAAAGTGCTCGCGGGAGTCCTTGTACTTGTGGGGCGAGCGGATGACGCAGTACACGTTCTTCTCGGTCGGCAGCGGCACCGGGCCGGCGACCTTGGCACCCGTGCGGGTGACCGTGTCCACGATCTTGCGCGCCGAGGTGTCGATCACCTCGTGGTCATAGGCCTTGAGCCTGATGCGGATCTTCTGTCCCGCCATCTGTCTCTCTCGTCCTTCTCGTCTGCGTTGCCGCGTGCGTACTCAGGACGTCCTCGGGGTTGAGTCGGTCCAGCCCAGCTACTCGCCGCCCCGCAGACCTTCGACCCCCGAGGTCGGGTGTGTCGCATTAAGAGCTAGCGCTCTGCGACACTGGCCCCTTGACCAGGATCTCCACTCTGCGGTTGTTTCGGCAGCTCCCGACGGTTCGTCGGGTGCGAATCGGGCCTCCCGGTGCGGCGCGGACACAACTGATCACCGACCGACACCCCAGGCCCACAAGAGGCCCTGTTGGGGAGACGCGATTCAGTAATCAAGATGTGCCGCACCCCGGCAGCCCGCCGGAGCAACTAGAGAATCTTGGCAGACGACGGGCCTGAGACCAAATTCGGCCGAACGTCCTTGGCTCAAGCACTTGTGGGAGCGCTCCCAAACTGATGTGATACGCGTTACGCAACCGTTACGGCTGAGGCTCGCCTGAGTCTTGACCAAGAGGAACCTGAACGATTGCATCTGGATGTACGGAGCGGACACAGGTCGGCCCTACCGACCGCTGCTCTCAACGATGAGAGGAAGTAAGCAGATGCGTGCACGCAAGACGCGTCGTGGTGCGGCGGTCGCTGCCGTCGTGGCGAGCGCAGCGCTCGTTCTCGCCGGCTGTGCCAGCTCGGACGACGACAGCTCGAAGGTCTCCGGCACCTGGCCGGGCGCGAAGCTGTCCGAGTGCTCCGGCCTCAGCCAGCTCTCGCAGTACGGCGACCTGACGGGGAAGACGATCGAGGCATACACCTCGATCACCGCGCCCGAGGGTGACGCCCAGGTCCGCTCCTACGCACTGTTCGAGAAGTGCACCGGCGCCAAGATCAAGTACAACGCCAACAAGGACTTCGAGAAGAACGTCCTCGTACGTGCCCAGGGCAACGACCTGCCCGACGTCGCCTACGTGCCGCAGCCGGGCCTGCTCAAGCAGCTCGTCGACACCGGCACCGTGGTCAAGCCGCCGAAGGACGTCGAGACCAACGTCGACAAGTTCTGGAGCACCGACTGGAAGAACTACGGCACGGTCGACGGCACGTTCTACGCCGCCCCGCTGGGTGCGAACGTGAAGTCCTTCGTCTGGTACTCCCCCTCCATGTTCCAGAAGAACGGCTGGAAGATCCCCACCACGTGGGCCGACATGATGACGCTGACCGCCCAGATCCAGAAGTCCGGTACGACGCCGTGGTGCGCGGGCTTCGAGTCCGGCGACGCCTCCGGCTGGCCGGGTACCGACTGGCTCGAGGAGGTCATGCTCCGGACCGCCGGACCGGACGTCTACGACCAGTGGGTCGCGCACAAGATCCCGTTCAACGACCCGCAGGTCTCCAAGGCCCTCGACCAGGTCGGCGAGATCCTCAAGAATCCCAAGTACGTCAACGGCGGGATCGGTGACGTGAAGTCGATCGCCGGTACGGCGTTCGGCGACGCGGGCCTGCCGATCCTCAAGAACAAGTGCGCGATGATGCAGATGGCCGGTTTCTACGCCGCCAACTGGCCCAAGGGCACCAAGGTCGGCCCCGACGGCGACGTCTACGCGTTCTATGAGCCCACCGTCGACCCGTCGAAGGGCTCGCCCGTCGAGGGTGGCGGCGAGTTCGTGGTCGCCTTCAACCACAACCCGGCGACCGAGGCCTTCCAGACCTACCTGTCGACCGACGTCTGGGCGAACGAGAAGGCCAAGGCCACGCCCGACGGCGGCTGGGTCAGCGCGAACAAGGGCTTGGACGTCACCAACCTGACCAGCCCGATCGACCAGCTGTCCGCCAAGACGCTGGCCGACCCCAAGGCGGTGTTCCGCTTCGACGCCTCCGACTCGATGCCCGGCGCCGTCGGCTCGGGCACCTTCTGGAAGGAGATGATCAACTGGATCTCCGGCCAGTCGACGAAGGACACCCTCGACAACATCGAGGCGTCCTGGCCGTCCTCGTGATCGCAGCCATGCAGCACTGAGCATCTGCGCAACAGGCCGGGTCGTGCGGTTCGCCGCACGACCCGGCCTCCCGCCGTCTTCCTCCCGAATCCACCAGGAGTGCCATGTCCACAGGCGAGAAGCTCCTCCAGATGGTCATCGCCATCGTGCTCTTCTTCGCAGTCGTCTCCGTGATCCTGCTGCTGACCCAGCGTCTGCGCTCACGCCGAGGCGAGCTCGTCCAGTCGGCAGCGTTCCTGCTGCCGGCCGTCTTCCTCATCGCCGTCGGGCTGCTCTACCCGGCGATCAACACCATCATCTGGTCCTTCCGCGACAACCTCAGCAAGAACTGGGTCGGGCTGGACAACTACCACGAGATCTTCGGTAGCAACGCCGAGCTCAAGGTTCTCGGTACGACCGCGCTGTGGGTGATCGTGACGCCCGTCGCCGCCACCGTGATCGGTCTGGTCTATGCCGTGCTGATCGACCGGGCCGCCTTCGAGCGGTTCGCGAAGGCACTGATCTTCCTGCCGATGGCGATCTCGCTGGTCGGCGCCTCGATCATCTGGAAGTTCGTCTACGCACCGCAGATCGGCCTGCTCAACGCCGTCTCCGGCTCGCTCGGACTCGGCGGGAACCACTCCTGGTACCAGGACCTCAGCCACTCCCCCTGGAACAGCCTCTACCTGATCGCGATCATGGTCTGGGTCCAGACCGGGTTCGCGATGACGGTGCTGTCCGCCTCGATCAAGGCCATCCCGACCGACATCGTCGAGGCCGCCCGGCTGGACGGCGTCGGCGGCTGGAAGATGTTCCGCTACATCACCGTCCCGAGCATCCGTCCGACCATCATCGTGGTGCTCACGGCCATCACGATCACCACGCTCAAGGCCTTCGACATCGTGCAGAGCATCGGCGCAGGCGGGGCCTGGCACACCAACGTGCTGGCCTACGACTTCTACATCCGGCAGTCGCAGGGCCAGAACGGCACCGCCTCGGTGCTCGCCGTACTGATCTTCATCCTGGTCAGTCCGGTCGTGATCTACAACGTCCGGCAGATGCGAAAGGCTGAGGCTCGATGACGACAGTCGTACCCGAAGGAGCGATGGCCGCCGCGCCGGTCATCTCCGCCCCCAAGGCCGCCAAGCACGCGCTGACCTCACCGTGGGCCTCGCTGGCCGCGGTCGTGCTCGCGATCGTGTGGACGGTGCCGACGGCCGGCCTGCTGATCTCCTCGTTCCGACCCGAGACCGACGTGAAGACGACCGGCTGGTGGCACGTGTTCACCAGCCCGAGCTTCACCCTCGACAACTACCGTCAGGTGCTGTCGTCGGGCTCGCAGACGAACCTGACCGGCAACCTGGTCAACACCATCGTCATCACGCTGCCCGCGGTGATCATCCCGATCTTCCTGGCCACGATGGCGGCGTACGCGTTCGCCTGGATGAAGTTCCCCGCCAAGAACCTCCTGTTCGTGCTGGTCTTCGCCCTGCAGATCGTGCCGATCCAGGTCTGCCTGATCCCACTGCTGAAGCTCTACAACAAGCCGCCGTTCCACCTGATGCCGATCCACGGTGGCGAGAACCCGCCCGCTGGCGGTCTCTACTCGGTGTGGCTCTCGCACACGATCTTCGCGCTGCCGCTGGCGATCTTCCTGTTGCACAACTTCATGCGGGAGATCCCCGGCGAGCTGATCGAGTCGGCCCGCGTCGACGGAGCCGGTCACGTCCAGATCTTCTCCCGGATCATGCTGCCGCTGATGATGCCCGCGATCGCGGCGTTCGGGGTGCTGCAGTTCCTGTGGGTGTGGAACGACCTGCTCGTGGCGATGATCTTCGGGCAGTCGACGCCACCGCTGACCAAGGCGCTGACCGACCTGACCGGTACCCGCGGCCAGGACTGGCCGCTGCTGACGGCCGGTGCCTTCGTGTCGATGGTGATCCCGCTGATCGTGTTCATCGCCATGCAGCGCTTCTTCGTCCGCGGCCTGCTCGCCGGCAGCGTCAAGGGCTGACGCGCGAGCCCGCGGCGAAGGAGCCGGCCGAGGAGCCAGGCCACACCCTGCGACACAACAGGGGCCCGCCACCCAGAGAGAGGTGGCGGGCCCCTGCGCTTGGCGCGGTGGCAGGCAACGGAGGTCAGCCGCGCAAGCGCTCCTGGAGCCAGCGGTACGACGCCTTGGGCGTCCGCTCCTGGGTCTGGGGATCGACGTGCACGATGCCGAAGTACTTCGTGTAGCCCTCGGCCCACTCGAAGTTGTCCAGCAGCGTCCAGACGATGTAGCCGCGGATGTCCGCGCCGGCCTGGCGGGCCCGCTCGGTGGCGGCGATGTGATCCTCGAGGTAGGCGCGCCGGTCCTCGTCCTGCACGCAGCGACCGACTCCCGGCACGTCAGCCACCACGTCGTCGGCGTACGCCGCGCCGTTCTCGGTGACCATCAGAGGCAAGCCGGTGCGCTTGTAGGTCTCCAGGAGCAGCTCCTCGAGACCGTAGGCGTCGACCTCCCAGCCGATGTCGGTGCGCGGCTCGCGGACGACGAAGGTCACCGGCTCGGCGCCTGGGTAGGCGTCGGTCTCCGGATGCCGGACATCCCCCGCCGGGGTCGGCTCCACCGGCCCGGGCCGGACAGGCGTGTAGTAGTTGACGCCCATCCAGTCGGCCGAGCCGCGAATCAGGTCCAGGTCGCCCTCCCGCACCAGCTCGGGGTCGGCGAGCACCGGGGCGACGCGCAGCAGGCCGGCGTCGTACGCGCCGTCGACGAGCGGACCGAGCCAGACCCGGTTGCGGATCGCGTCGATGCCGTCCGCGGCCTCGGGCGGGAGGCCGGGCTCGGGCCAGATCGGGGCCAGGTTGAGCACGATCCCGACATCCTGCGAGCCAGCGGCATGGAGCCGCTCGGCGGCCAGGCCGTGGCCGAGCAGCAGGTGGTGCGCGGCGCGGTGGGCCTCGCCGCCCTCACGGCGGCCGGGAGCGTGCACCGCCGCGGCATAGCCGAGGTACGCCGCACACCACGGCTCGTTGTGGGTAGCCCACACCTTCACCCGGTCGCCGAGGCGCTCGTGGACGACCATCGCATAGTCGGCGAAGGCGTAGGCGGTGTCCCGGTCGAGCCACCCGCCCTTGTCCTCCAGCGCCTGCGGCAGGTCCCAGTGGTAGAAGGTGCCGGTCGGCGTGACGCCGCGCGCGAGCAGCGCGTCGACCAGCCGGTCGTAGTAGGCCAGGCCGCGCTCCTCCACCGAGCCGACGCCGGTCGGGATGATGCGCGGCCACGCCACCGAGAAGCGGTAGAGGTCGGCGCCGAGGTCGGCTACCAGGTCCACGTCGTCCTGGTAGCGGTGGTAGGAGTCGCAGGCGACCGAGCCGTCCTTGCCGTCCTTGGTCGCACCCGGCACCAGGGAGAAGGTGTCCCAGATCGAGACGCCCCGTCCGTCCTCGGCGGTGGCGCCTTCGATCTGGTACGAGGCACTTGCGGCGCCGAGCGCCAGCGCCGGGCCGGAGGGGAGATGCAGGGTCATGGGCGCCATCGTAGCCGGAAAGTGGGAGCGCTCCCATAGCGGGGCGCGAGCAATTCCGGACGGGCGCCAGGACGATCAGGAGCGCGTGTAGGCCAGGTCGGTGATGACTCGGCCCTTGGCGACGCCCTTGCGTTCGAACTTCGTCTCCGGGCGCTCGGCCCAGCGCGGCACCACGCCCCCGCTCAGCGCGGGCTCGGCGTCGAGCACCTCGACCATCTGCTCGGCGTACTCGACCCAGTCGGTCGCCAGCCGCCACGTCCCGCCCGGCGCGAGCCGCGAGGCGACCAGGCGGGCGAAGGACGCGCTGACCAGCCGGCGCTTGTGGTGCCGGGCCTTGTGCCACGGGTCGGGGAAGAAGGTCCACAGCTCGCTGAGCTGCCCCGGAGCCACGGTGTGCTCGAGCACCCAGACCGCATCGACGCTGCACATCCGGACGTTGCCGATGTCGACCTTCTCCAGCCGGCGCAGGGTGTCAGCGACACCTGGCTTCCAGACCTCGATCCCGATGACGTTGTGTGCGGGCCGAGGCACGGCCGCCAGGGTCTCCCCCACACCCGAGCCGATCTCGATGAGGAGCGGCGCCTCACGTCCGAACCGCTCGCTCCAGCTGAAACCCGGGGCGGCGACGTCCTCCTCGGGCACGACCCACTCCGCCTCGCGGGCGTCCCAGGCGCGCTGCTGGCCAGGCGTGAACCGGGCGCCTCGGCGGGTGTAGCTGACCACCTCACGCAGCGGGCGACCGTCCTCGGTGAGACGGGCTCCGGGACGGGCGGGATCGACGATGCCAGACATGTGCCCATTGTCCAGGATGTGGCCGCGATCTCCCGCCTCGGTAGCCTGGCGCGATGTTCTCGGAACGTCTCACCCGTACCGCGGCAGCGACGGCCGGCCTGATGGCGCTGCCGTTGCTCGTCGCGCCCGCCTCCGCCGCGCCGATTCCCGGGCCCATCCACGCCGGCAACACGTTCGGCTGGTACCCGGTCGCCAAGCGCTACGAGTTCGTCAGCCCGCTCGGCTCGGACTGGCAGACCCACGGCAACGTGCGCACCCAGAACGGCATGCTGACCCTGCTCAGCGGCACGCGTGGCGACGTCACCGCCACCCTGCGGGGTGCCGGACATGCCCACGGACGCTGGGAGATCCGCTGGCGCGGACGCCAGTACGGCCACGCACACACCTCCTACCGACTGCAGTCCGCGCTGGTCCCGGTCGCGTCGAGGGCACGCCACTGCGGCGCCCAGGACGTCACCTTCGAGGACAAGACGGCCGGCCAGAACAAGGCCGGGCTGGCGATCAACGCGCTGCCCAACCTCGCCTTCACCAAGACCGTGCGGCCGCGCGGGCAGTCGTTCACCGGCGACCACTGGCACACCTTCGCCGTCGAGGTCACCGGCAAGCGGATCTCGTGGTTCGTCGATGCGCACGTGGTGGCGACGGAGACCCGTCCAGCGGCGCTCTCCGGCGTGCCGCTGACGGTGCGGTTCCGGCTCAAGAGCACCAAGGGCGAGCGGATGGCCCCGGCGCGGATGCAGATGGACTGGCTGCGCTACTGGACGCTGAGCAAGCCGGACGACAAGTCCACCAAGGCGCCGCGACCACACAAGACGACGTACGACGACGCCTGCTGAGTCCGACTCCGGCGCCGAACGACCAGGACCCCCGAGCCACACCGGCTCGGGGGTCCTTGCTTCTTCGCAGCCGTCAGGGCCGCGAAAGGCGAAGGGCGCCCGGCCGAAGCCGGACGCCCTTCAGGGTTGCGGGCTAGCCCGCGAAGATCACTTGTTGATCTTGGTGACGCGGCCGGCACCGACGGTGCGGCCACCCTCACGGATCGCGAAGCGAAGGCCCTCGTCCATCGCGATGGGCTGGATGAGCTCGACCGACATCTCGGTGTTGTCACCCGGCATGACCATCTCGGTGCCCTCGGGCAGGGTCACGACGCCCGTCACGTCCGTGGTACGGAAGTAGAACTGCGGGCGGTAGTTGTTGAAGAACGGCGTGTGACGGCCGCCCTCCTCCTTCGAGAGGATGTAGACCGAGGCCTCGAAGTTGGTGTGCGGGGTGGTCGTGCCCGGCTTGATCACGACCATGCCGCGCTCGACGTCCTCGCGCTTGGTGCCACGGAGGAGCAGACCGACGTTCTCGCCGGCCTGGCCCTCGTCGAGGAGCTTACGGAACATCTCGACGCCGGTGACGGTCGACTTCTGCGAGGTCTCGCGGATGCCGACGATCTCGACCTCCTCACCAACCTTGACGATGCCGCGCTCGATACGACCGGTGATGACGGTGCCACGACCGGTGATCGTGAAGACGTCCTCGACCGGCATGAGGAACGGCTTGTCCGTCTCACGCTCGGGGGTCGGGATGGCCTCGTCGACAGCGTTCATGAGCTCGAGGATCGACTCGCCCCACTTGGCGTCGCCCTGCAGCGCCGGGAAGGCAGCCACACGCACGACCGGGATGTCGTCGCCCGGGAACTCGTACTCGTTGAGGAGCTCGCGCACCTCCATCTCGACGAGCTCGATGAGCTCCTCGTCGTCGACCATGTCGCACTTGTTGAGCGCCACGACCAGGGCCGGCACGCCGACCTGGCGGGCGAGCAGCACGTGCTCGCGGGTCTGCGGCATCGGGCCGTCGGTGGCGGCGACCACGAGGATCGCGCCGTCCATCTGGGCCGCACCGGTGATCATGTTCTTGATGTAGTCCGCGTGACCGGGGCAGTCAACGTGCGCGTAGTGGCGCGCCTCGGTCTGGTACTCGACGTGCGCGATCGAGATCGTGATGCCGCGCTGACGCTCCTCGGGAGCCTTGTCGATCTCGTCGAACGCCGAGGCGGCGTTCAGGTCCGGGTACTTGTCGTGCAGGACCTTGGTGATCGCCGCAGTCAGCGTGGTCTTGCCGTGGTCGATGTGACCGATCGTACCGATGTTGACGTGCGGCTTGGTCCGCTCGAACTTCGCCTTAGCCACTGGGGCTCCTCCTGGTGTGTTTTTTACTTGACTCGTACTGATGGTGGTGTTGCCGAAGTCCCGAAGGCGAATTACTCGCCGCGAGCCTTCTTGATGATCTCGTCGGCGACGTTCGTGGGAACCTCGGCGTACGAGTCGAACTCCATCGAGTACGACGCCTGACCACTGGTCTTGGACCGGAGGTCACCGACGTACCCGAACATCTCGGAAAGCGGCACAAGGGCGGACACGACGAGGTCGCCGTGGTTCTCCTCCTGCGCGCGGATCTGGCCACGACGGGAGTTGATGTCACCGATGACCGTACCGAGGAAGTCCTCGGGGGTGGTCACCTCAACGGCGAACATCGGCTCCAGCAGGACCGGCTTGGCCTGACGAGCGGCCTCCTTGAAGGCCTGGTTGCCGGCGATCTTGAACGCGAGCTCCGACGAGTCGACGTCGTGGTAGGCGCCGTCCTCGAGGGTGAACTTCACGTCGACCATCGGGTAGCCGGCGAGCACGCCGAACTGCATGGCGTCCTGGCCACCGTTGTCGACCGACGGGATGTACTCACGCGGAACGCGACCACCGGAGACGGCGTTCACGAACTCGTAGCCCGCACCGAGACCGGTCTCCGGGTCGATGTTCGGCTCGACCGAGATGACGACCTTGGCGAACTGACCCGAACCACCGGTCTGCTTCTTGTGGGTGTAGCTGTGGTTCGCGACCTTCTGGCGGATGGTCTCGCGGTAGGCGACCTGCGGCTTGCCGACGGTGGCCTCGACGCGGAACTCGCGCTTCATCCGGTCGACCAGGATCTCCAGGTGGAGCTCGCCCATGCCGGCGATGATCGTCTGGCCGGTCTCCTCGTCGGTCTTGACGACGAAGGTCGGGTCCTCCTCGGACAGACGCTGGATCGCGACGCCGAGCTTCTCCTGGTCCGACTTGGTCTTCGGCTCGATCGCGACCTCGATCACCGGGGCCGGGAACGTCATCGACTCGAGCACGACCGGGTTGGCCGGGTCGGAGAGCGTGTGACCGGTCTTGGTGTCCTTCAGACCCATCACGGCCACAATCTGGCCGGCGCCGACCGACGCGATCTCCTCACGCTTGTTGGCGTGCATCTGGTAGACCTTGCCGATGCGCTCCTTGCGACCGTTGGTCGCGTTGAGCACGGTCCCGCCGGCCTCGAGCTTGCCGGAGTAGACGCGGACGTAGATCAGCTTGCCCAGGTGCGGGTCGGTCGCGATCTTGAACGCGAGCGCGCTGAGCGGCTCGTCGTCCGACGGCTGACGGGTGACCTCGACCTCGTCGTTGTTCGGCTTGTGGCCGACGATGGACTCCACGTCCACCGGCGAGGGCAGGTAGTCGACGACGGCGTCGAGCAGGGGCTGGACGCCCTTGTTCTTGAACGCCGTG
Source organism: Nocardioides sp. Iso805N (assembly GCF_000364605.1). GTDB lineage: Bacteria > Actinomycetota > Actinomycetes > Propionibacteriales > Nocardioidaceae > Nocardioides. Next base: position 176,348 of record NZ_KB822575.1, read on the forward strand.
CCGCACAGGATCGGGTTGAGCTTGTCGGCGAGGGTCGCGCGGCGGATCGCTGCCTTCAGGGTGGGCACGTCGAAGACGTCGCCGTCCTCGAGGTAGACCTCCATGATCTCGTCGTCAGCCTCTGCGAGCGTCTCGACGAGCTTCTCGCGCCACTCGGCCGCCTTGTCGGTGAGGTCCGCGGGGATCTCCTCGACGACGTAGTCCTCGCCCTGCTGGGTCTCGCCACGCCACACCTTGGCGTTCATCTCGACCAGGTCGACGACGCCGATGAAGTCGCCCTCGGCGCCGATCGGCAGCTGAAGGACGAGCGGGGTGCTGTTGAGCTTCGCCACGATCGTGCCGAGCACGCGGTAGAAGTCGGCACCGGTGCGGTCGAGCTTGTTGACGAAGCACATCCGCGGGACGGCGTACTTGTTGGCCTGGCGCCACACAGTCATCGACTGGGGCTCGACACCGGCAACGCCGTCGAAGACGGCGACGGCGCCGTCGAGGACACGGAGCGACCGCTCGACCTCGACGGTGAAGTCGACGTGGCCGGGGGTGTCGATGATGTTGATCTGGTGGTTCTTCCACCAGCAGGTCGTCGCGGCGGACGTGATCGTGATGCCGCGCTCCTGCTCCTGCTCCATCCAGTCCATCGTGGCAGCGCCCTCGTGGACCTCACCGATCTTGTACGAGATACCGGTGTAGAACAGGATGCGCTCGGTGGTGGTGGTCTTACCGGCATCGATGTGCGCCATGATGCCGATGTTTCGGACGGTCTTGAGGTCCGTGGTGATGTCGACAGCCACTGTGTCAGCGTTCCTTTAAGTCTCGGGTGGAGCAGGTGGAGCAGGGGCCCGCGGTGGGGGCCCCTGCCCTTAGGTCACCAGCGGTAGTGCGCGAAGGCCTTGTTCGACTCGGCCATCTTGTGGGTGTCCTCACGCTTCTTCACCGCGGCACCGAGGCCGTTGCTCGCGTCGAGGATCTCGTTCATGAGGCGCTCGGCCATCGTCTTCTCACGACGGTCGGCGGCATAGCCGACGAGCCAGCGCAGCGCGAGCGTGGTGCCACGCGTGCCCTTGACCTCGATCGGAACCTGGTAGGTCGCACCGCCGACGCGGCGGGACTTGACCTCGATAGCCGGCTTCACGTTGTCCATCGCACGCTTGAGCGTGACGACGGGGTCGGTGCCGGTCTTCTCGCGGCAGCCCTCGAGGGCGGTGTAGACGATGCGCTGGGCGACCTGCTTCTTGCCGTCCTGCAGCACCTTGCTCACCAGCTGGGTGACCAGCTGGGAGCCGTAGACCGGGTCGACGTCGATCGGACGCTTGGGAGCGGGACCCTTACGAGGCATCTCACTTCTCCTTCTTCGCGCCGTAACGCGACCGGGCCTGCTTGCGGTTCTTCACACCCTGGGTGTCGAGGGTGCCACGAATGATCTTGTAGCGAACACCGGGAAGGTCCTTCACACGGCCGCCACGAACGAGCACGATCGAGTGCTCCTGGAGGTTGTGACCGACGCCGGGGATGTAAGCGGTGACCTCGACGCCACTGGACAGGCGCACGCGGGCGACCTTCCGGAGGGCGGAGTTCGGCTTCTTCGGCGTGGTGGTGTAGACGCGGGTGCAGACGCCACGGCGCTGCGGAGACCCCTTCAGGGCGGGCGTCTTCGTCTTGGACGCCTTGTCCTGGCGGCCCTTGCGGACCAACTGGTTGATAGTGGGCACCTGGTGGTTCCCCTTCTTTTCTGCTCTCACACCGCGACGACCTGCCGCGGCGGATTCCTACCGATGTGTCGAGGTGGTGCGCTACCGACCGGCCGCTTCTCGCCCCCGAGGTCGGGCGTGTCGCCCTCTGTCAGCGTGGCGTGCGCCCCCGGGAACCTCGATCCTGATCCGAGGCTCTACTTCCGAACACGCGCGACGGCCTGGTCGTCCCAGACACGATCCACAAGGCTACCGGCCGGCTTGAGGGGGGTCAAAACGCTGGACAGGCCCCCACGCAGCCGGACGAGGAGCGCGATCGCCAGCACGACGCCCAGCAACACCATGCTGCCACCCACCCACAAGGTCCAGCGCGGCCCCCACGCCTGTCCGACCCAGCCGATGATCGGGGCGCCGATCGGCGTACCGCCCTGGACGACTGTCATGTACAGCGCCATCGAGCGACCCCGCATGGCCGGCTCCGAGGTGAGCTGGATGGTGGCGTTGGAGCTGTTGAGGAGCGTGATCGTGCAGAAGCCGATGATCGGCGAGAAGACCGCGAAGGCGACGTAGGAGGGCAGGCTTCCCGCGATGATCTCCGCGACTCCGAACCCGGTCGCCGCGAACGCGAGCAGCCGCAGCGGGATGCTGGCGCGCCGGGCCGCCATCAGGGCCCCGGCCAGCGAGCCGACCGCCAGGGTCGAGCCGAGCAGGCCGAACTCGCCGGCGCCCTTGCCGAAGACCTGGGTGGCCATCAAGGAGGAGGTGAGCTGGAAGTTCATGCCGAAGGTGCCGGCGAAGAAGACCAGCACGAGCACGAAGAGCATCTTGGGCTGCGTGCGGACGTAGCGCACGCCCTCCATCAGGGCACCTCGACCACGGATGCGGCCGGGGATGATGCGCAGCAGCGAGGTGTTCATCCGCTGCAGCTGCACGATCACCGCGAGGTAGGACACCGCATTGAGGAGGATGACGATGCCGGTCGCCGTCGCTCCCCCGCCGAACACGGCGATCAGCAGCCCGGCCAGCGCCGGGCCGATGATGCGGGCGGTGTTGAAGGCGGCGGAGTTGAGGCCCACCGCGTTGGTCAGGTCATCGGGCCCGACCATCTCCGAGACGAACGACTGCCGGGCCGGTACGTCGAAGGCGGCACCGACACCGAACATGAAGCTGAGGACGTAGACCATCCAGATCTGCGCCTGCCCGCTGAGCGCGAGGACGCCGAGCATCAGCGAGACCGTCGCCATCGAGAGCTGGGTCAGCTGCAGCATGCGGCGCTTGGAGAAGCGGTCGGCAATGACCCCGGCGTACGGCGTCAGCAGCAGGACGGGAAGGAACTGCAGGGCCGTGACCACACCCAGGTCGGTGCCGCCGCCGTGCAGCGGCTTGAGCACGAGCCAGTCCTGAGCCGTGCGCTGCAGCCAGGTGCCGGTGTTGGAGACGACGCTCCCCACCAGGAACAGGCGGTAGTTGGGGTTGCGCAGCGCTCGGAACGTGGGGCTCAAAGCATGACCTCTCTCTCCTGGCCGTCGCGAGCGGCGGCCAGGGCGTGGGATGGCAAGGCGACTGAGTGAGGCGTCGAGTCGAGCTTGCTCGATCTCGGACGCCGAGCGAGGGAGCCACCGCGCGCAGCGCGGTCGGCGGAGGAGGGAGCCGTGGCGGAGCCACGGTGACCGACGACAACGCAGCCAGCGCGCGTCATGGGTGCCGCGCAGCAGGCTGGGAGGGAGAGGTCGTGCTTATTCGTTGGCGATCCTCTCGAGGATGGGAGCGGCGTCGCGCAGGATCGCGCGCTCAGCGTCGGTCAGGTCGCCGAACCGCCGGGCCAGCCACTCGTTGCGGCGGGCACGGTCGGCGAGCAGGGTGTCTCGGCCCTTGTCGGTCAGCGAGACCACCACCTGGCGGCGGTCGGTCTCGCTCGGCTGGCGCAGGGCGTAGCCGCCCTCCTCCAGGCAGTTGACGGTGCGAGTCATGCTGGGCGGCTGGACCCGCTCGCGCTGCGCCAAGGCGCCCAGCGTCATGTCGCCGAACCGCTCGAGGCCCGCCAGCACGGCCATCGCGCCGATCGACAGGTCGTTGTCGGGGTGACGCTCGGAGACGAGGCGGCGCCGCAGCCGCATGACCGACAGGCGCAGCTCGCTGGCCAGGCTGGCGTCGCTGCTGGATGCACCCGATGAAGTCATATCGTTAGCGTAACTCATTAACATCGCTAACTATTCCTCCGCGCGCTAGGTTGTGCGCGTGCAGGACAAGCCCCGGCGACCGATCGCCGACGTACCGCCTCTCGACGTGGACGGCGTCCGCGCGGTCGAGGTCGGGACCATCATCTGGCTGGTCGCCTTCATCGGGATGCTGCCGTTCTACGGCCGCCTCAAGGACGACGGGCACGGCTGGTGGCTGTGGACCTGCTTGGCCGGCTTCGGCCTCGGCGCGCTCGGCGTCGAGTACTGCCGACGCCGGCGCGCCCGCCACCAGGAGTGAGGGCCCGACGCGCCGCTAGGCGTCGCTGACGTGCGCGGCGCCGAGGCGGAGGCTCGAAGGCGGCCTGGGCGCGAAGCGGCCGTCGAGAGCCGACAACATAGGCGACGTGCCGTCAGCGACGCCTCTAGAAGTTCTCGAGCTCGTCGGGGGTGATGGTGTCGATGACCGGCTCCGGCACGGGAAGGGGCTCCTGCTTCTTCGACAGCCGCACCTCGGAGTGCGCGCCGCAGCCGTGATCCATGCTCACCACCCGGCCGTCGTCGTTGGCATCGCCGTTGGCGCACACCCCGAAGTGCTGCGCCAGGTGTCCCGCGATGCGCATCAGGAAGCCGCAGCTGTGACAGTGGTGCGGCGCGGCCTGCGCGATCGGCGCAAGCGGACCGCTCTCGCTCTCGTACCACCGCTCCGCGGCGGCGTCGTAGCCCTCGGGGCTGAGCGTGCGCACCCGACCCAGGCCGAGGTCCAGGGCGACCTGGCGCACCTGCGCCTTCGCGTCCGCGTCGAGCGGGTCGTCGCCGAAGAAGTAGGTCGGGACCAGCCGCGGGTCGTCGTCACCGACCGGGAGCAGGTCGCCGGGCGAGAGGTCGCCGGGCTGGATCCGCTCGCGGTAGGGCACCCAGGCCGGGGCCACGATCGCCTCGTCGCCGGGGATGAGCACCAGCTCGTCGACGGTGATGGGGCCGCCGTCCAACTGCACCACGGTGACCGACCAGCGCCAGCCGACGTAGCCCTTGCGGGTGCAGGCGAAGAGGTGGGTGACGACGCCGTCGCTCTCGACGACGTTGCCCAGGTGGTCACCGACATCGGAGGCATCACGGCCGAGATCGGCGACGAGCGCAGAGCGAGCGTCCTCGACGGCGGTCAGGACGTTCGGGCCGGCGTACGGCGTGGCGGTGCTGGTCACCCGCATATCCTAGACGTGAAGAATGGAGCGTATGACCTCGGACGAGCAGCGCTGGCGGGATCCGCACCTGGATCCCGACGACGCATACGACGACGAAGCGCTGTCCGGGGCCCACCGTGCGGCAGGTGCTGCGCGCGCGACAGCACGCGGCGTGGCCGCCACTGGACGCGGCCTGAAGGGCTTCGGCCGCTACGCCGTCACACAGGCGCGACGGGCGGCCGATGCCCAGGGAGCCGACAAGTCGGGGCTCAACCGGCTCCTCGAGATGCATGCGTTCAACACGGCCGGCGACGCCGCGGTCGCGATCGCTCTGGCGGGTTCGCTGTTCTTCTCGGCCAGCGACGCCGCAGCCGGCGCGTCGTGGGGTGCTCGTGGACACGTGGCCCTGTTCCTGGCCCTGACGATGGTCCCCTTCGCGGTCGTGGCGCCGCTGCTCGGACCGCTGCTGGATCGCTTCTCCCACGGCCGCCGCTGGGCGATCGGCACCACGATGGCAGCGCGTGCCTTCTTCTGCTGGATTCTCGCCGGAGCCCTCCCCCACCAGTCGGTGATGATGTACCCCGCCGCGCTGCTCGTCCTCGTCCTCTCGAAGGCGTACGGCGTGACGCGGGCCGCCGCCACACCGCGCCTGATCCCGCAGGGCTTCACCCTGGTGAAGACCAACGGGCGGGTGTCGATGGCCGGCATGGTCGGCGTCGCGATCTCCGCACCGATCGCGGGACTGTGCTCACTGGCCGGGGCCGAGTGGGTGCTGCGCTGGGCGACGGTGCTGTTCGTCGTCGCGACGGTGCTCGCCATCCGGCTGCCGGCCCAGGTCGACCACAGCGAGGGCGAGGGCACGATGACCTTCCGTGGCGACCTGACTGCGCCGGCCGATCATGGTGGCGGCACGCTGCGCGTGCCTCAATCGGTGGCCTACGCCCTGCGCGCCAACTGCGGTCCGAAGTTCCTCTCGGGCTTTCTCCTGATGTTCATGGCGTTCCTGCTGCAGGGCCCCCACCATCCGCTCCCGAGCTGGAACTCGACGCTCGTCCTCGGCCTGGTCGCGGGCGGAGCGGGCGCAGGCAACTTCCTCGGCACCGTCCTCGCCTCGCTGCTGCGGCGCGTCAACCCTCGACTGACCCTGGCCGTCGTCCTCGTCTCAGGCAGCGCGGTCGTGCTGCTCACGGCCTTGCGCGCCAACATGATCACCCTGCTGGCGCTCGGAGTCGTCGCCGGCGGCGGCGCCGCGCTGGCGAAGTTCGCGCTCGACTCGAGCATCCAGCAGGACGTCCCGGCGCGGGTGCAGACCAGCGCCTTCGCACGCTCCGACACCACCTGCCAGCTCGCCTGGGTGGTGGGCGGTTTCGTGGGGATCGCGCTGACCCCGCACCAGCACCTCGGCCTCTACGTCGCCTTCGCCCTCCTGACGGCGTGGGCGATCCACGTGCTCTCGCACCGGCCGGGCACGCGCCGGGGCGACGACGTGCTCTGAGACGGGCGGCTCAGACCTCGAACTCGTCGGCGATCGAGCGCAGCGCCGGGCTGACCTTCTTGGCCAGCTCTCGGGTCGGCGGACGACCGTGCTCGTAGCCCTCGCGGATGTCGTCGAGCAGCTTGATGACGTTCTCGATGATCAGGACCATCTCCTCGGGCTTGCGGCGCTGGGCGGCGCGCTGGTTGCGCGCGACCGACTTCGGCGCCTCGAGGATGCGGACCTGCAGCGCCTGGTCGCCGCGGCGCCCCTGCGCGATGCCGAACTCGACACGGGTGCCGGCCTTCAGCGTCTTGGCCGTGCCTTCGGGGAGCGCCTCGGCGTGGACGTACACGTCGGGGCCGTCATCCTGCGACAGGAAGCCGAAGCCCTTGTCGGCGTCGAACCACTTCACCTTGCCAGTGGGCACGGATCCAACCTCTTCTTATTCGGTACGTCTGCCCCGCCGGATCGGGGCCGCAAAAGCCTACAGGCGCGGGACCAGGGTCGCGCCACCAACGACGAGACCGGCCAGGTTGGCGGCGAGCAGGACGAGGATCCACAACACGGTCGGGAGCCTGGTCAGCCGGGCCAGCTGATCGGGATCCGAGCCCCGGCGGCTCGCCTTCGAGCGGCGCAGCAGGTCCACCAGCGGCCGAGGGGCGGCCAGCAGCAGGACCCAGGCGACCAGGCAGGCCAGCACGGCCTGGGTGTGGGCTCCGGCGTACCGGGTGACGGCGGCGAGCCCCGCACCCAGGGCGACGACCGTGAGCAGGCCGTAGCCGTTGCGCACCCACACCAGCACCCCCACCAGGACGACGATCAACAGCCACAGCAGCACCAGCGCCTGACCGTGGCTGAACAGCAGCGTCGCAACGAGGCCAAGTACGGCGGGGGCCAGGTAGCCGGCCATCAGCATCACGACCATGCCGGGACCGCGTGGCCTGCCACGGGAGACGGTCACACCGGAGGTGTCGGAGTGCACCTTGATCCCGGCGAGCCTGCGACCGACCAGCACCGCGACCAGGGCGTGTCCGGCCTCGTGCACGACCGTGACGGCGAGCCGGATCCAGGGCCAGGTCAGGTGCCAGCCGACCAGCACGAATGCGACCAGGCCGCATCCGACCACCCAGCGCGCGTCCGGCACCGGCTGGGTGGCGGTGAGCTGATCCCAGAGGCGGGCGATCACCGAGGCTGGGCGGCGAGGTGGTCCTCGAGCCAGTCCGGGAACTCGTGCAGCGACTCCAGCACGACGTGGGTGCCGGCATCGACGAGCTCGGCGCGCGTGCAGCCGCCGGTGAGGACGCTGACACTGGTCACCCCGGCCGCGAGGGCGCCCTCGACGTCGTGGATGTGGTCGCCGACGTAGATGCTGGCGCCCTCGCGCTGCAGCACCGAGGCCTTGCCGATCCCCCAGACCTCGCCCTCGAGGTGGTCGGCGACCAGCTCCAGGTGATCGAGGTGGAGCCGCGCGTTGCGGGCGAACTTGCCGGTCACCACCAGGATCCGGCCGCCCCGGTCGGCCACCGCCGCCAGTGCCTCGCGCGCGCCGCCGAGGGCGGGCGTGCCGGCCACGGCATAGGACGGGTAGAGCGCCCGGAACCGATCGATCGCAGCAGCCATCCGATCCGCCTCGACGTACGGCCCCAGCAGGAGGTCGAGCGGCGGGCCGAGCTTCGCGGTGAGCTCGACGACGGGCAGCTCGACACCGAGCTCGGAGCCGAGCGCCGTCAGCACGTCGCGGAACCCGGGAGCGGTGTCGATCAGCGTCATGTCGAGGTCGAAGCCGACCACCAGGTCAGCAGGGCGCGACGGCTTCGGCATGGCTTCAGCCTAGTTCGCCACGTCGGCCGACCAGGTGGCGGATAGGGTCCGGGACGTGACGCGAGACGAGACGAAGAGATCCGGCCCGTTGAAGGTCGTCATCGAGACGGTCGTGCTGGTCCTGGTGGCCGTCGTGCTGGCGGTGGGGGTCAAGACGTTCTTCGTCCAGGCGTTCTACATCCCGTCGGGTTCGATGGAGCCGGGACTGCAGGTCAACGACCGGATCCTGGTGGAGAAGCCGTCGTACTGGTTCGGGAACGGGCCCAGCCGGGGCGACATCATCGTGTTCAAGGACCCGGGCGGCTGGCTCACCCCGGCAGACGACGCCAAGCCGAGCGGTCCGATGGCGTCCGTGCTGGCCAAGATCGGGCTCTACCCGAGCGGGGGCCACCTGGTGAAGAGGGTCATCGGCGTCGCCGGCGACAAGGTGGTCTGCTGCGACGCGCAGGGCAGGATCACCGTCAACGGCACCCCGCTGGACGAGGACTCCTACATAGCGCCCCAGAGCGCCTGCAACGGCCCGATGGCGGGGTGCAAGGGCTGGAGCGCGACCGTGCCAAAGGGCAAGCTCTTCGTGATGGGAGACAACCGCGGCGAGTCCGCCGACAGCTCCTACCACCTGTGCACCGCCGCCGAGTCCGCCAGCTGCAACCCCGAGGATGCCTACGTGCCGGTCTCCGACGTGGTCGGCAAGGTCTTCGCGCTGGTCTGGCCGGCAAGCGACGCCAAGTGGATCAAGCGGCCCGCTGACTTCGCCAAGATCGCCAGCCCGTAGCTCGGCCGATGGCGCGGCCCGGCCGATGTCGCGGCCCGGCCGATGTCGGGCGGGTCGGGTCGGGCGGGTCGGGTCGGGTCGGGTCGGGTCCTCACGCCTCGCGGGCGACCGCCATCTCGCGATCGCCGAACCGGACCCGGTCACCCGGCAGCAGCGTGGCCGGCTGGCGAGGAGGCAGCGGCTTGGCCACCCCGCCTCGCAGCAGCACGGAGCCGTTGGTCGAGCCGCGGTCCATCACCACGAGCGTCCCATCGGGTACGACGCCGAACTGCGCGTGCGTCTTCGACAGCGACATGTCGTTGGACTGCAGCGGAACCAGGTGGGCCGCCTGCTCGCCCTGCCGCGGCTCCGGGCTGCGACCGACCAGGGCGAGGCCCGCGACGACGAAGCTCTGGCCGGTGTCGAACGTGACCCGCCAACGCGGCGGGGGCGACGTCGGGGCGGGCGGCTGGGCCGGCGCCGCGACGGACGCCGCAACGGGCACCGGGACAGGCGGCGGGACCCGTGCCGGTGAGGGCGCCTGGGCGGGTGCCTGCGTGGGCCTCGGCGCGGGGGGCGGCGTGGGAACCGGTGTCGGCGCTGACGCCTCGGCCGGCATCAACCGCAGCGCGGTGAGGTTCACGACCCGATCCGGGATCTCCTCCGCGGGCGCTGGGGCGACCGGCTGCGGTCGTACGTCGACGACCACCGACCCGACCACCCGGTCGTGCCAGGCACGGCGCAGACCGGTGCCGTCGAGCGTCGCCATCCAGGCCAGGGTGGCATCGCCGATCCCGAGCGTCGGATAGCCGCCGAGGCCGACGATCGCCTGCCTCGCGAACGCTGCCCCCAGCCCGATCGGCTCGCCGGTCGCGACGCTGACCACCTGCAGGCCGCGTATCGACTTGCCTGGCGTGACGCCCGCCAATCCGGTCATGAGAACGCCGATGAACCAGACCACCAGTGCCACCACCACGACCGCGACCACGCCGAGCACGGTGTGGCCGGGCCGGATGAGGGCGAAGTAGGCGGCGACGCCCGCGACGGCGTACGCGACCAGCGCGATCAGCCTGTCGATCACCCAGGCGTAGAAGCGGCGGTCCGGATCAGCGACAACCCGTCCCGGGACGGGCGGCCTCACGGCTGGCTGACCCTGATGGTGAGGCCGTCACCGAGGTCGATGAGCGCACCGGGCATCAGCTGGACGGGCACGCCGGGGCGCAGCTCCTCCGGGCCCAGGCCGGGCTGCACCACCACGGTGCCGTTGGTGGAGCCGAGGTCGGTGACGACCGCTGCGCCGTGGTCGACGCCCGAGCCCGGCCGGATCTCGACGTGGGTCGAGGAGATCTCCTGGTGAGGGCTCGGCACCGTGACCAGCAGCGGCTGCTCCGCCAGCGAGAACCGACCCGCCTCCGGCGCCCGGCCGATGATCACGACCCGGTCGACGTCGACGCGCTCGCCATGGGAGAACTCCAGCTTCGCGACCGGATAGGCGGTTACGGCAGGCGCAGCCTGCTGGCCCGGGATGCCCGGCGGCGGGGGCAGCAGACCGGCGTCGGGCGCACCGGCTCGAGTGAGACCGTCGTGGTCGTCCTGCGGCGCTGCGGCAGGCTCGGCCGACGACTCCGCCGGCGGCTCGACGCTCGCCGCGGCGCCCCACGAGGGCATGGCCGGCGGCTCGGGCAGAGGCGGCTCCGGCACCGGCGGCACCGGCCCGGCCGGCGGGAACGGCGGTGGGGGCGGGACAGCACCCGGCGCCGGGGATCCCGGCGTCCACGCCGGCGGCTCCGCGGAGTGCTCCGGCTCGGTCGTGGGCTCCTCGGCCGGCACCACCGGGATCACTCCGGTCGGCTCGTCGGCCCAGGACTCGTCCGCCCAGGACTCGTCGATCGGGCCCGACAGCGGATCGCTGGACGCGGACGCCCACGGCGGTACGTCGAGGTCCTCGTCAGACTCCTCCGCGGGCTCCGCGACGGGCTCCGCGACCGGCTCGTCAGCGGGCGCCCCCGAAGCCTCGGCGGCAGCCGACTCCGGCTCGAAGGGATCGCCGAGCGGAAGGTCCGCCGGGGGAAGGACCGGCGAGAGCGGAGCGACCGGCGGCGGCACCGACGGCCCACTTGCCGGGAACGGCAGCACAGCCGCGTAGGGCCCTGAGACCTCGGGCGCATCCGCGACGGGCGGCGTCACCGCGAGCGGCACCGGCGCCGGCGCCGGGGGTCCGAGCGGGCCCGGTGCCGGGACGCTCTGCACCCGACCGGGCGAGACCAGCGCGGCCAGCCGCACCAGGCCGCCGTGCAGCGTCAGCAGCGGCTCCTCGACATCCTCGAGCACGACCGTGAAACCGGTGACCCCGCTCAGCGATCGCTCGACCCAGGTCGAGGAGGCGGAGCCCTCCACCACGACATCGCCAGCATCGGCGACGAAGGTGGCCTTCGACGGTCCACGCACCACGATCCGGGTGGTCGACTCGTCGGTGGAGAGCAGCACGAACCCGGGCAGCGCGCGCAGTCCATCGGAGACGAGCGCATCCAGGACCTCGTCGAAGCCGGCGCCATCGTCGACCAAGGCCCACAGGGTGCCGGCGCGGGCCTTCTCCGAAGGCGGCAGCAGCACCGTCGCGCGCTCACCGACGATGCCGAACCAGGTTCCAGGACGGTAGGAGATCACGGAAGGACTCCGAGTTTCTGCTCGAGACTCTGCCGTTGCACGACAGCGTCGTAGGGACTCTCGTCGGCCCATCCCACCACATCGACGACCACAGCTGTCGCGTTGTCACGCCCACCTGCGGCCACAGCAGCGTCCACGAGCCGCCGAGCGGCGTCCCTGGCATCGCCTTGCCGACCCAGGATCTCGGCGATGGCCGTCGGCCCGATCATGCCGCTGACGCCGTCGGAGCACAGCAGGACGCGCGACCCGGGCGGCAGCATCATGTGGAAGAAGTCGGGTACGGCGGAGGCCACTCCCCCGAGCGCGCGGGTGATCACGTGCCGATCCGGGTGCTTCTCGGCCTGCTCGGGGGTCAGCGTGCCGGCATCGACCAGCTCCTGGACCAGGCTGTGGTCGACGCTCAGCTGGGTGAGCGCACCCTCGAAGAAGCGGTAGATGCGCGAGTCGCCCAGGTTCGCGATCAGCCACTGCGGCCCGGCCGGCGCCTCCACGACCAGGGCCGCGACCACCGTGGTGCCGGAGTGGAAGTCGAGCTGGCCACGGGCCCGCTGGCCGGCGGCGTACTCGCTGATCCGGGTGTCGGCGCTGCGCAGCGCCTCGACGATGGCGTCGATGCCCGCGTCGAGCGTGAACGACCGGCCCGCGAGCCGGGCGAACTCCTGCACCGCGATGCCGCTGGCGACGTCGCCGCCGTCGTGGCCGCCCATGCCGTCCGCGACGACGAAGACAGGCTCCTCGGCGAAGAGGGAGTCTTCGTTGACCTCGCGCACGAGGCCCACGTCGGTGGCGCTGCCGTGGTCCACGACGAGGCGCTTCACGAGCACTCCATCGGCTGTCCCACTAGATTGGGCGGGATGGACAGGGGGTATCGCTCGCTCGCCGACCAGGTGCGTGCCTGGCCGGACGATCGGCTGTCCCGACTGCTGGTCGCTCGACCCGATCTCGCCACTCCTGCCCCTCAAGACTCGGCGCAGCTCGCCGCGCGTGCGGCCACCCGGTCGTCGCTGGTCCGTGCGCTCGATGGTCTGGACCGGCTCGAGCTCACGGTTCTTGATGCCCTGATCTCGGCCGGTCAAACCACCGATGATCAAATCTTGAACAACGTCTCCGCTGACCGGCATTCCACCCGCGCCGCGCTCGATCGGCTGCGCGATCTCGCCTTGGCCTGGGACTCCACCGGCGGCCTGCGCGCCGTCACCGGCCTGGCCGACCTGCCTCTGGTGGCGCCCGACGTCTCCCTCGCCGGACCCGCGGACGGCCCGCCCGCGCTGGCCACTTCCCCGCGGGACGCGACCCTGGTGGACCGGGCCGGGGCGGGAGCGGCGTTCGAGGCCGTGCGTCGCGTCGAGCTTCTCCTCGACGGTTGGGGCGCCGCCCCACCGGGTGCGCTGCGCTCCGGTGGCCTCGGCGTGCGCGACCTCAAGGCGGCGGCCGCGCGCCTCCACGTCGACGAGCCGACGGTGGCGCTGTTCATCGAGGTCGCTGCCGCCGCCGGTCTGCTGGCCACCGGACCCGACGACGACGGCACCCTCGGCTGGCTGCCCACGGTCGCCTTCGACGGCTGGCTGGCGCAGATGCCGGCGGAGCGGTGGACGGTGCTCGCCCGCGCCTGGATCGGCTCGAACCGCACCTCCGCGCTGGTCGGCCATCGCGACCCGGCGGGCAAGGTCTGGAACGCCCTCGTGCCCGAGCTCGTCTCGCCCACCGTCATCGAGACCCGGCGGATGACGCTGACGGCGATGGCCGCACTCCCGACCGGCGAGGTGCTGGCGGCCGGCACCGGCGGACCGTCCGTGCTCGCGCGGCTGGAGTGGCTGCGACCCCGCCGGCCCAAGTCGCGGGCGGCCGAGATCGCCTGGACGTTCACCGAGTCGGCCGTTCTGGGCATCACCGCCCTGGGCGGCCTGGCGTCGTACGCCGGATCGCTGCTCGACGGCGAGGACCCGTCCGACGCCCTCGCCGCCCTGCTGCCCGAGCCCGTCGACCACATCCTGCTGCAGGCCGACCTGACAGCTGTCGCGCCCGGTCCGCTGGAGGCGTCGCTGGCCCGTCGGCTCGGGGTGGTCGCCGAGGTGGAGTCGCGCGGCGGTGCCACCGTCTACCGCTTCACCCCCGCCTCGGTCCGGCGCGCGATGGACCTGGGCTGGTCCGCGGTGGAGCTGCACGACTTCGTGGCCGACGTCTCGCGCACGCCGGTCCCGCAGCCGCTGACCTACCTGATCGACGACACCGCCCGGACCTTCGGCGTGGTGCGGATCGGCTTCGCCGAGGCGTTCCTGCGTGCCGACGACGAGCACGCGCTCACCGAGCTGCTGCACCACCCCGCCGCCGCCGGCATGGGGCTGCGGCGGCTGGCGCCGACGGTGCTCATCTCGACCACGCCGCTCGACGTGCTGCTGCCGCAGCTGCGCGAGGCAGGGGTCGCCCCGGTCGTCGAGGCGCCGGACGGCTCACTGCACGTCGCTCGGCCCGATGCCCAACGCGCCCGCACGCCACGACGGACGCCGGACGGCGTCGGCACCGCCCGGGACGCGGCGCGGGTCGCCGCCGTGGTCACCGCCGTACGTGCCGGGGACCAGGCCGCCGCGGCACGGCCCGCGGCCACCACCGAGACGCTGACCCCGATCGGCTCCCTGGCCGCGCTGCGCGAGGCGATCGACGCAGGGGTGAGCGTGGTGATCGGGTACGTCGACAACCACGGTACCCGGACCGATCGGGTGATCGACCCGCTCTCGGTCGACGGCGGACAGCTGCGGGCCCACGACCGGCGGGCCGACGAGGTGCGGCTGTTCGCGGTGCACAGGATCAGCTCGGTGCGACCCGCGTGACGGTTGTGAGCGTCAGGGTCACAACCACCGCCCCGTAGAATCAGCCCAGTGAACGACGGCCCCCTCATCGTCCAGTCGGACAAGACCCTGCTCCTCGAGGTCGACCATGCGCGGGCCGGTGACGCACGCAAGGCGATCGCACCGTTCGCCGAGCTCGAGCGCTCCCCCGAGCACGTGCACACCTATCGCCTCACCCCGCTCGGTCTGTGGAACGCCCGCGCGGCCGGCCACGACGCGGAGCAGGTCGTCGACACCTTGCTGAGCTACTCGCGCTACGCCGTACCGCACGCGCTGCTGGTCGACATCGCCGAGACGATGGCCCGCTACGGCCGGCTGCGGCTGGAGAAGCACCCGGTCCACGGCCTGGTGCTGGCCAGCAACGACCGGCCCGTGCTGGAGGAGGTGCTGCGCGCGAAGAAGGTCGCCGGCATGCTCGGCGACCGGCTGGACCAGGACACCGTGGCCGTCCACCCCTCCGAGCGCGGCAACCTCAAGCAGGCGCTGCTGAAGCTGGGCTGGCCGGCCGAGGACTTCGCCGGGTACGTCGACGGCGAGGCGCACGCGATCAAGCTCGCCGAGGACGGCTGGTCGCTGCGTCCCTACCAGGCCGAGGCGGCGGAGTCCTTCTGGCACGGCGGCTCCGGCGTGGTGGTGCTGCCGTGCGGCGCCGGCAAGACGCTGGTCGGCGCGGCCGCGATGGCGCACGCACAGGCGACCACGCTGATCCTGGTGACCAACACGGTCAGCGCACGGCAGTGGAAGGACGAGCTGGTCAAGCGCACCTCGCTGACCGCCGACGAGATCGGCGAGTACAGCGGGACGACCAAGGAGATCCGCCCCGTCACCATCGCGACGTACCAGGTGCTCACCACCCGCCGGAAGGGCGTCTACCCCCACCTGGAGCTGCTCGACGCCCGCGACTGGGGCCTGATCGTGTACGACGAGGTTCACCTCCTCCCCGCGCCGATCTTCCGGATGACGGCCGACCTGCAGGCCCGGCGCCGGATCGGCCTGACCGCGACCCTGGTGCGCGAGGACGGCCGGGAGGGCGACGTGTTCTCGCTGATCGGGCCCAAGCGCTACGACGCGCCCTGGAAGGACATCGAGGCGCAGGGCTACATCGCGCCCGCTGACTGCGTCGAGGTTCGGGTGACGCTGCCCTCCGCCGATCGGCTCGCCTACGCCACCGCCGAACCGGAGGAGCGCTACCGGCTCGCCTCGTGCGCCCGGGAGAAGGTCTCCGTCGTCGAACGTCTCGTCGCCAAGCACCAGGGCGCTCCGACGCTGGTCATCGGCCAGTACCTCGACCAGCTGCACGAGCTGGCCGAGGACCTGGATGCACCGGTGATCTCGGGCGAGACGCCGGTCAAGGAGCGGCAGCGGCTCTTCGAGGCCTTCCGCAGTGGCGAGATCGGTCTGCTGGTGGTCTCGAAGGTCGCCAACTTCTCCATCGACCTGCCCTCGGCGGAGGTCGCCATCCAGGTCTCGGGCTCCTACGGCTCACGCCAGGAGGAGGCGCAGCGTCTCGGCCGGCTGCTCCGGCCCGGACGCGACGGCAAGGTGGCGCACTTCTACACCGTGGTCTCGCGCGACACCGTCGACGCCGACTTCGCCGCCAACCGGCAGCGGTTCCTGGCCGAGCAGGGTTATGCCTACCGGATCATGGACGCCGACGACATCTGAGAGGCGGATCGACGCCTGGGTCCACCGAGATATCCAGCCGAACCGTCACTTCTCCTCGTCCAGGACGCCTTCGCGCTTCGCCTCCTCGACGATGCGGCGGACGTTCGCGATCGCGCCGCAGTGCTCGTCGATGAGCTGGTTGCGGCGCGCGGCCCACGTCGTGCCGAGGTCGCGACGTACGCGCTCCCCCACCTCCGTGCGCGCGGGCGAGAGGATGGTCAGCTCCTCCTCGGCGATGTGGTGGGTGATGAGGTTGCTGAGCTCCTCGACCGCATCGGTGAACGCCTGGGTGTCGGTGCCCTTGAGCTCGAGCACGGCAAGGAGCGCCTCGTTGCCCTCGGCGTGCTCCTCGCGGCCGTGCTCGACCTCGTGCTCACCGATGTCGGCGGCCTTGCGCCGCAAGATCGGGTAGACGAGCTCCTCCTCGGCCTCGCCGTGCGCGATGAGTACGTCGGCGAAGGCCCGACGGACCGCGTCCCGGTCCTGGGTCGAGTCGCGCAGCTGGCGCAGGAGCTGCTCGAAGAGGCGGTGGTCGTCGACGATCAGGTCGATCACGTCGCCGGAGAGGGGACGGCCGAGCTCGATGCTGCTGGTGATCATGTGGCGCAGTAGCCCAACGGCGGGAACTTCATTCGGTACCGCGCGCCGGGGATTGTTCGGCAGGATGCCTCCATGGCCGCACCTCTCGCCCTGCGCACCCGGATCTTCGCCACCGTGCTCAAGCGGCTCGCTCCCGAGCCCTCCGACGCGAACGAGATGGTCGCCCTGCGCGGCCGCCGGGACCGCCTGCGCGAGACCTTCGCCGGGCGGCAGATCTTCGGCCGGATCGCGGCCGGCGTGGCGACCAGTGAACGCACGGTCGAGCTCGACGGCAGCACGCAGCGGCTGCTGATCCACCGCCCGACCTCGGCGGGGGTGCGGGACACCCTGCCGATCGTGGTCAACATCCACGGCGGCGGCTGGTGCCTCGGCGCCCCCGAGCAGTCCGCCTGGCTCGCCTCGCACATCGCCGCCGCCACGGGCGCGGTGGTGATCTCGCCGAGCTACCGGCTCGCGCCGGAGAACCCCTATCCGGCCGCGGCCGACGACAGCTGGGCGACGCTGCGATGGGTCGTCGACCACGCCGCCGAGCTCGGCGGCGACGCCGGCCGCGTCGCCGTGATGGGTGACAGCGCGGGCGGCAACCTGGCCGCCGTGTGCGCACTCGAGGCGCGCGAGGCGGGTACGCCGGCGCTGCGCGCGCAGGTGCTGATCTACCCGGCGGTCGAGATGTACGAGAGCTATCCCTCCGAGCAGGAGCACGCACACGCCCCGGTGCTGACCTCGACGCAGATGCACAACTTCGGCCGCCTCTACCTCGGCGAGCGGTACGGCGTGGAGGACTGGCAGGCATCTCCGCTGCGCGCCGCCTCGCACGCCGGGCTGCCGCCGGCACTGATCCTCACGGCGGGCCACGACCCGCTGCGCGACCACGGTCTCCGGTATGCCGAGAAGCTGCGGGCAGCGGGCGTCGAGGTGGACCAGCGCGACTACGGGCCGGCGATCCACGGCTTCCTGTCGCTGCCCGGCGTCGTACCGGTGGCGCGGGATGCTCTCCGCGACATCGCCGCCTTCCTGCGCGAACGGCTCTGACTCAGCTCCGCACTCCGAGCAGATAGCGCTGCCGCGCCCCGCGGATGAACTCGAGCTCCTGCAGGTAGGCAGGGTGCATCGGTGCGAGCTCGCCGTGGCGCCGCCACTCCAGGACGTGGTCGACGGAGAAGCCGCGCGGGTGGCACGTCCGACACGACCGCACCCGCTGCGGGCTCCGGTGCATCGCCACGGTGTGCCCCGCCCGGCACGAGCCCACCCAGGCGCCCGCGACCTGGGGCGCGTCCGGCGAGACACAGCGCTCCCCCGACGAGCCGATCCGACGCGCGACCACCTGCCAGTGGGGCCCGTGCCCGGCCTTCGGCCCGACCAGCGCGTGCGCGATCTCGTGCAGCACCGTCTCGCGGACCTCGGCCTCGTCGTAGAGCCGCATCAGCGGAGCCGAGAGCCCGATCACCCTGCGGTCGTAGCGGCAGATTCCGGCGCGGCGCCGGGCCCGGTCGAGCACGAGCCGCCACTGCGGCAGCCCGTGTCGGTCCATCAGCTCCCGGCCGAGCCGGCGCACCTCCTCCAGATCCATGGCCAGAGGCTAAGCGGCGCCACCGACAGTCCCGGCAACGGCGCCACGAGGCGGGAAGCATCAGTGAGCGCCGGCTGGGCACCGTGAGAGGTGCACGACCTGGTCGACGCTCAGGAGGGCACCATGACCAACGACATTCCCGCGGTCGGGCCGGAAGGCCGGACCGACGTCCGGGCCGACGACCGGACACAGACCCCATCCAAGCCTGCCTCGACACCCGAACTCGTCACCCAGCTCTCGAACGAGGTCACCCGCCTGGTCCGTGACGAGCTGCGGCTCGCGCAGCTGGAGGTGAGCGGCAAGGCGAAGAAGGCCGGCGTGGGCATCGGCATGTTCGGTGCCGCCGGGATCATAGCCCTGTACGGCCTCGGCACGCTGATCGCCACCGCCGTACTCGCTCTCGCGCTCGCCGTCGACGCGTGGCTGGCGGCCCTGATCGTCGCCGTGGTGCTGCTCGTCGTCGCGGGCATCGCCGCGCTCGTCGGCCGCCGCTCGGTGCGCGCGGCGGCTCCCCCCGTCCCGACGGAGGCACTGGCGAGTGCGCAGCGCGACCTCGAGACCGCGAAGGAGGCGGCACACCGATGAGCGAGCACGACAACACCCCGCAGACGCCCGAGGCGCTGCGCGCCGACATCGAGCGCACTCGCGCCGAGCTCGCCGACACCGTCGGCGCGCTCGCGGACCGCGCCGACGTGAAGGGACGCGCAGAGGCCCGGGCACAAGAGCTCGCGCACGATCCCCGCGCACGTGGCGTCGGTGTCGGCCTCGCTGTCGCGGCCGTGCTCACGATCGCGTTCATCGTGTGGAGGAAGCGCCGATGAGCACACCCGCGCACACGCACCGCCACGGGAGCCAGGAGGAGGCGAAGCCCGACTCCCCCACGGACATCAAGAAGCCGTCGTGGCGCTACATCGTGCGGCGGACGTTCCGGGAGTTCGGCACCGACCAGTGCACCGACCTGGCGGCGGCGCTGACCTACTACTCGGTGCTGGCGTTGTTCCCGGCCGTGATCGCGGTGCTCTCCCTGATCGGCCTGGTCGGCCAGGGCCAGAGCACCATCAACGCGATCGTCGACATCTTCAAGCAGATCGGGATCACCTCGGTCGCCAACAACATCGAACCGCTGCTGACCGAGCTCAGCGCCTCGCGCGGGAACGGCCTCGCCCTGATCATCGGCATCGCGGTGGCGCTGTGGTCGGCGTCGGGCTACGTCAACGCCTTCGGCCGTGGGATGAACCGGATCTACGGCTTCACCGAGGGGCGCCCGGTCTGGAAGCTGCGTCCGGTGATGCTGCTCGTCACGCTGATCACCGTCGTGCTCTGTGCGGCCGTGCTGCTGGGCCTGGTCGTCACCGGCCCCGCCGCGAAGGCCGTCGGCGACCAGATCGGCATCGGGAGCACCGCCGTACTCGTCTGGGACATCGTCAAGTGGCCGGTCATGCTGGTGATGGTGATGCTGGTGGTCGCGCTGCTCTACTGGGCCACCCCCAACGTCAAGCAGCCGAAGTTCCGCTGGATCAGCGTCGGGGCGGGCGTGGCCATCATCATCTGGATCGTCGCGTCGGCCGCCTTCGGCCTGTACGTCGCGGGCTTCAGCCACTACGGACGCACCTACGGCTCCCTCGCCGGCGTGATCGTGTTCCTGCTGTGGCTGTGGATCACCAACCTCGCCCTGCTCTTCGGTGCCGAGCTGGACGCCGAGCTCGAGCGCGGCCGCCAGCTCCAGGCCGGGATCCCCGCCGAGCGCGATCTGCAGTTGGAGCCCCGCGACACCAGGACCGCCGAGAAGGCCGAGCGCAAGCAGGAGAAGGACATCGAGCTAGGACGACGGCTCCGGGAGAGCCGCGGCAAGGAGGAATGATGGCGACCAGCACATCCGCGAAGATCCTGTACCGGCCCTGGGGTCTCATCGCCAGCATGCTCGGCGGCCTGATCGCCGGGCAGATCGTGCAGCTGATCTGGCGCAAGGCGGTCCCCGGCGACGAGGACCACCCGCCGAAGCCGCTGGAGTCGGACTACGGGCTGGGCCAGGTGGTGGCGGCCGCACTGGTGCAGGGCGCGATCTTCGCCGCCGTACGCGCGTTGATCGATCGCGGTGGCGCGCGGCTCTTCGAGCGTGCCACCGGGGAGTGGCCCGGCGAGTGAGGCCTGCTTCCGGGCTGTCGCTCAGCGGGCGACGGTCCGGAAGCCCATGTTGCTGGTCGAGGAGTCGGGAGTGTTCGCCGAACGGGCCGCGCTGCGGTAGCGGTTGCAGTAGGAGTCGTGGCACAGGAACGATCCGCCGCGGATGACGCGCATCGTGCCGTCCTGCGGGCCGGTGGGCGAGTCGAGTGGCGAACGGCCGTACCAATCCGGTGCGAACCAGTCGGCGCACCACTCCCACACGTTCCCGACCATCTGGAACAGCCCGTAGCCCTGGGCCGGGAACGCCCGCACGGGGGCGGTGCCCGACCAGCCGTCGGCAGCGGTGTCCACGGTGGGAAACGTTCCCTGGAAGATGTTGGCCAGCCAGGGGTCGGTGGAGAGCTCGTCGCCCCAGGGGTAGCGCTCGCCGGGACGGCCCCCGCGGGCGGCACACTCCCACTCGGCCTCGGTCGGCAGCCGTCGACCCGTCCAGCGGCAGTAGGCCTGGGCGTCGTTCCAGCTCACGTGGGTGACCGGGTGGTCGTCGCACCCGGCGACGGACGACGACGGGCCGCCCGGGTGCCGCCAGTCGGCGCCGCGCACCCCGAGCCACCACGGCGTCTGCGGGGGCTGGCCGACCACCGCGTCGTGGTCGGCCCGCTCCAGGTGGAGATGGAAGACGGCGGAGAAGCCGAAGCTCTCCGCCTCGGTGACGTAGCCGGTCGCGTCCACGAAGGCCGCGAAGTCGGCCACCGTCACCGACGTGGCATCGATCCCGTACGCCGCCACGCGCACCGGGTGGACCGGCGTCTCACCATCGGCTCGGTCACCGTCGCCGTGGGCGTCGCCCATCGCGAACTCCTGGGCCGGAACCGCGACCTGCTCGATCGCGTGAACGCCGTCCGGCCGGGCTCCGATATCGAGCAGATCCGGACCGTGGGCGTGGGCGGCTTGCCGGTCCGGGTCACCGTCGCGGCCGGGCACGCAGCACGAGCTCATGCGTCCTCCTCCAGCAGCGCCGGACGCGGCTGCCCCGGATGGGGTGCGTCGCCGACGCACGCTTGAGCCTGCCACATCTTCGCCTCCAGCCGGGCGCGTAGCTCGCGGTACGCCGGATCCTCGGCGACGTTGCGCAGCTCGTGCGGGTCCTCGAGCAGGTCATAGAGCTCCCACTCGGCCGGATAGGTCCACTCGCCGGTGCCGGGCAGCCCGAGCCCGTCGTTGTAGAAGTAGACGAGCTTGTGCCGCTCGGTGCGGTAGCCGTAGTGCGCGGGCGCCTTGTGGAAGACGTCGTCGTGCTCCCAGTAGCGGTAGTACATCCCCTCGGCCGGCGGTTGTGCCGGCTCACCGAGGAGGTCGGGCCAGAACGAGCGGCCCTGCATCCGCGGGTGTGGCTCGACCTCGCACGCCTCTAGGATCGTGCGGGCCCAGTCGACGTTGGTGACGATGCCGTCGAAGACCCGGCCGCCCTGCAGTCGTCGCGGATAGCTGAGCAGCAGCGGCATCCGCAGCGACTCCTCGTACATGAACCGCTTGTCGAACCAGCCGTGGTCGCCGAGGAAGAAGCCCTGATCGGACGCGTACAGCAGCAGGGTGTCGTCCAGGTCGCCGCGCTCGCGCAGCCGGTCGGTGATCCTGCCGACGCTGTCGTCGACGGAGTCCACGCAGGCCAGGTAGTCGGCCATGAACCGTTGGTACTTCCACTGCGCCAGCTCGTCGTAGGTCAGTCCCGCCGGCGGGTCGACCTTGAGGTCCTCGGCGGTCAGGTGCTCGGCGATCCGCATCGCCGCGCGGCGTGCCGACGACGTACGGGTGGCGTAGTCGTCGTCGAACGTCGCCGGGAGGGGGACCGACCCGGCCGCGTGGGAGGTGGGGCGGGCCGGGTCGGGGATCCAGGGCCGGTGCGGCGCCTTGTGCCACACCAGCACGCACCACGGGTCGTCGCCGGGGAGCGAGTCGACCCAGTCCAGGGCCAGGTCGGTGATGATCTCGGTGGCGTAGCCGGGCACGACGCGCACGCCGTCGGCCGAGAGCAGCTGCGGGTCGACGTACTCGCCCTGGTCGAGGAGGACCTGCCACTCCTCGAAGCCCTCAGGGTCGTGCCCCGGCCCCTCCCCCATGTGCCACTTGCCGAAGATCGCCGTGCGGTAGCCCGCAGCTCTGAGCTGGGAGACGAACGTGGGCTGGCTCGCGTCGATCGGCGTGACCAGGGTCGTGACGCCGTTGACGTGGCTGTAGGTGCCGGTCAGGATCGAGGCCCGGCTCGGCGAGCAGAGGCTGTTGGTGGCGAAGCAGCTCTCGAAGCGCCAGCCGAGCTCGCCGATCTCGTCGATGCGCGGCGTCCGGTTGACCACCGAGCCGTACGCCGAGATCGCGTGCGCCGCGTGGTCGTCGGTGAGGACGAGGACCACGTTGGGTCGCCGTGTCATGCCGGCGCTGCCGGAGCGGCCTCCGTCGCGACGCCCTCTGCCACGACGCCCTCTGCCACGACGCCCTCGGCCATGCCGGCGTACGTCGACTCGTCCAGCCCGCTCATCATCGGGTCGTAGTCGAGCTCGCCGACGTCGTACATCGAGGTCATCCAGTGGTAGAAGCGGTCATCGCGCTCGCGCAGGATCGTGTACAGCCGCCGCATCATCCGCGCGCGCACCTGCCCCATCTCCGGGTGGTGGAACCGGTTCTGCAGCTCGTCGGGGTCGGTGTGGAGGTCGTAGAGCTCGCAGGTGTCGGTCGGGTTGACCACCAGCTTGTAGCGATCCTCGCGCAGCATCCGCTGCGGGTAGGGGAAGTGGTGCCCGTGGAACTCCGCGACGAGGTCGGGCTCCCACGAGGGATGCTCACCAGCGACCAGCGGCAGCAGGCTGCGCGAGTCGACCGCCGGCCCTGCGTCCAGCCCGGCCAGCTCGAGGATCGTGGCCGTGCAGTCGAGCAGGCTGACGAACTCCTCGCGCACCTGACCCTGCGGGCCGCCGGGGATCCTGACGATGCCGGGGGTCCGGTAGATGTCCTCGTACATCGCCGGGCCCTTGTCGTGCAGGCGGTGGCTGCCGGTGAACTCGCCGTGGTCGCAGGTGAAGAAGACAGCCGTGTCCTCGACCAGCCCGAGTCGCTCCATCGCGTCGAGGACCCGCTGGATCTGCTCGTCGATCAGCGCGACATAGCCCCAGTAGACAGCGATCAGCTTGCGGGTGACCTCGATCGGCATGGTGTCGAAGGTCCAGTGGGCGCTGTAGTTGGCCTGCACCGGAGGCTTGTCGGCGAACGTCTCGGCGATCGAGCGCGGCAGGTCAACGGTCTCCGGGTCGATGAGGTCGAAGTACTCGTCGGGGATGACGTAGGGCAGGTGCGGCCCGAAGAAGTGCAGCCCCAGGTAGAAGGGCTTGTCCTCCCGGTGCGCGTCGGCGGCGTACTGCTCGAGGAGCTCGATGGCGCGGGTGGCCAGGTAGTACTCGAAGGTGGCCTCGACCGGCTGGTGCAGGCGCGCCGCCAGCAGGTTGCCCGGTCCTCCGTTCGGGAGCGTGCCCCGCACCCGGTCACTGATCCGGTACGGCGGTAGACCTCGCTCGGCGAGATAGGCCAGGTAGTCGGGATGGTCGACGGGGTTGTGCCAGCCCGGCAGGTGGATGCCGTCCAGCCCGAAGTCGGCCGGCTGGCGGCGGCTGCCGGCGTGCCACTTGCCGATCAGGCCGGTGTTGTAGCCGGCCTCGCTCAGGGCGACGGGGAAGGTGAAGACGTCCTCGGGGAGATCCTCGACGTACCCGACGTTGCGCTCGGCGTTGGCCAGGACCTTGTGCCGGAACGGCGCCTGCCCGGTGAGGAGGCTGGCCCGCGCGGGGGTGCAGATGGCGGTGGGGGTGTACCAACTGTCGAACCGCGTGCCGCTGCGGGCCAGCCCGTCCAAGGCGGGTGTCGGCACCTGGCTGTTGCCGTAGGCGCCGAGGGTGTCCACCCGGTGCTGGTCGGTCATCAGGAAGAGCACGTTGGTGCGCTTCGCGGACCTCCCGAGATCCTGAGGTACGGCGTGGGTCACTTGCCGGCCGCCACGAAGTCGTCGCCGAGGTAGAACGTCTTCGGGTCGACCGCCGAGGTGAGCTTGCCGGCACCGACGAAGTAGTTCTCCAGCGAGGACAGCCACGTGTCGACGGTGCCGTTCTGGGTCATCGTGTCGAGCTGCGCCGAGGTCAGCAGCTTGTCGTGGCTGGCGTCGGCGGTGACGGCGGCCACGGTCTGCTTGAGCATGGAGGCGGTGTCGGCGATCGCCTCGGTGGTGTGGGCGGCGCGATAGTCCATCGCCTCGCGCAGCACCGTGTCCACCATGGCCGTGGTGGCCGCGTTCGGCTTCTCGCCGGACACGAAGGCGGTCGGGAAGCCGAAGTCCTGCTCGAAGTCGCTGTCCTGGGCGAGCTCGACCAGGTTCGGCACCTTCTGCTTGATGGTGTCGATGGTCGGGTAGTAGATGCCTGCGGCGTCGATCTTGCCGGTGTCGAAGGCCGCCACGATGGTCGCGGCGTCCATCGGCACGATGTCGACGTCCTTCTCGGTCATCCCGGCCTTCTTCAGCGCCAGGCCGAGGATCATGTCGCCCGACGTACCGGCCGGCACGCCGATCTTCTTGCCCTTCAGATCGGCCATCGAGGTGATGCCCGGCTGGGCGATGACCCGGTCGGCCCCGCCGAGGGTGTCCACCGCGATGATCTTGGCCTTGCCGGAAGCGGGCAGCCAGATCGCTCCGGGACCGATGTAGCCGTAGTCGAGATCGCCCGCGCCCAGCGCCTGGATCTGGGTGGGGCCATCGGTGAACACCTTCGTGTCCACGTCGAGCCCCTCCTTCTTCCACAGGCCCTGCTTGTCCGCGATCGCCAGCAGGCTGGTGCCGTTGAAGTCGCCGATGTAGCCGAAGGTGATCTTGGTGGCATCACTGGCGGAGTCGCTGCCCGAGCCGCAGGCGGTGAGGGTGAGGGCCAGGGAGGCGGTCGCGCCGGCGAGGGCCAGGAGCTTCTTCATGTCGTTTCATTTCCTTCGTGATGGCGCGGCCGAGCGGCCACAGGCAGTGGAGGGCCGCGCTCCCGGCGGGCCGGGAGCGTGATGGATGGGTGGTTCAGCGAGACGCCGGCGGCGGCCCCTGGTGATAGACGGCGCCCCACACCCGGTTGCGGAGCGCGGTGAACTCGGGACTGAGCCGGACCTGCTCGGTCCTGGGGTAGGGCAGGTCGACGTCGACGATCTCCTGGATCCGGCCTGGCCCGGAGGCCATCACCACCACCCGGTTGGCGAGGAAGACGGCCTCATCGACGTCGTGGGTGATGAACAGCACCGTGCGCCGTTCCTGACTCCACGTCTCCAGCAGCTGCTCCTGGAGCCGGACCCGAGTCAGCGCGTCGACAGCGCCGAAGGGCTCGTCCATCAGCAGGATCGCCGGATCGGCGGCGTAGGCGCGGGCGATCGCACAGCGCTGCTTCATGCCGCCCGACAGCGTCTTGGGCAGCTTGTCGGCGAAGGCGGAGAGTCCGACCAGCTCGAGGTAGTGGTCGACGCGTCGGCGCCGCTCCTGCTTCGGCACCCGCGCCGTACGCAGGCCGAACTCGACGTTCGCGCGCACGGTGAGCCAGGGGAACAGCGCGTACTGCTGGAAGATGACGCCGCGTTCGGGGCTGGGACCGTCGACGGGGACGCCGTCGACGAGGGCCTCACCGCTGGTCGGCTCCTCCAGCCCTGCCAGGATGTTGAGCAAGGTGCTCTTGCCGCATCCGGACGGGCCGACGATCGTGACGAACTCGTTGGCGACCAGGTCCAGGTCGACCTCGCCGAGCGCGGTGAAGTCCCCGAACCGCTTGCCGACCCCCCGTACGGCGATCTTGGGCTGCGCCGCGGGCGTGGTGGTCATCGGCGCTCCTGCCAGACGGTGAGGCGGCGCTCGGCCATGAGCAGGACCCGGTCCATCAGCAGGCCGAGGATGCCGATGGTGATGATGCCGACGAAGATGGTGGGGAGGTCGTAGTAGAGCTCGGCGCTCTGCATCCGGTGGCCCAAGCCCTCCTGCGCGGCGATCAGCTCGGCCGCGACCACTGTCGCCCAGGAGGAGCCGAGACCGATCCGCATGCCCACGAGGATGTAGGGCATCGAGGCCGGGATGACCACGCGCCGGAAGATGGTGAGGTCGCCGGCGCCGAGCACCCGGGCGGCGTTGATCAGCGTGCGGTCGATGCTGACGACGCCCTGGAACGCGGCGATCACGCAGGCCAGGAAGGCCGCCAGGAAGATGACGATGATCTTCGGCGTCTCGTCGATGCCGAAGAGCACCACCGCGAGTGGGATCAGCGCCAGCGGCGGGATGGTGCGGAAGAACTGCACCCAGGGCTCGATCAGGGCGCGGGCGACGGGATACCACCCCATCAGGAACCCGACGGGCACCGCGACGGCGCAGCCGAGGCAGAACCCGATCAGCACGCGGCGGAGGCTGGCCATTGCGTCCTGCTCGAGGGTCCCGTCGGCGAGGAGGTGACCGGCCTGCTTCGCCACGGCCGCCGGCGTGGGGAGGTTGAAGCCGACCTTCGCCAGCGTCCACCAGATCAGGATGCCGGCCACGGCCGAGAGCACGTTGAGACCCAGGCTCCCGGCCCGGGTGAGCGGCCGACGGCGGCGCCTGCCGCGTGGGCGGGCGGAAGCTGAGGTGGGGGTGATGGCCACACCGGCCGCGCTGGCGGACGGAGTGAGGACCGTGTCGGGATGGTCAGGCACGTGCTCTCCAGGTTTCGGCGTCGTCGGGCCGCTCGGCCGAGGACGCGAGGTCGTACTCCGCCAGCAGCGGGGATTGGTGGTAGAGGGCGGCGATCGCACCGCGGGCGCCGTCCTCGTCGTCGAGGCGCGCCGCACGGACCGTCGGCAGGCCGGTGCCGACGGCCTCGAGCTCGGTGGCGATGATGGCGGCGACCCGGTCCACGACGTACGGCGCCAGCACGGGAAGCTGTCCCCCGATCACCACGCGCGCCGGGCTGAGCATGAGCGCCGCGTCCGCGAGCACCCGGCCCAGCAGGTCCGCAGCGCGATCGACCGCCGCGAGGGCCGCCGGCTCGCCCTCGGCGATGGCGCGGCCCAGGTCGTCGCCGTCCACCACCTGCGCGCCGGCGCGGCTGGCCTGGGCGAGCAGCGCTCCGATCGAGGCGACCGTCTCCAGGCAGCCGTGCTTGCCGCAGCGACAGCGGGCGCCGTCCTCGACAACACGGACGTGGCCGAACTCACCGGCGCCTCCGCGACCGCCGGGGACGAGACGGCCGCCGATCACCAGCCCGCCGCCGATGCCTTCGGAGACCCGCACGTAGGCGAGGTCTCCTGTCGCGCCCTCCTCGTCCGACATCGCCTCGGCGAGCGCAGCGAACCGGGTGTTGTTGTCGACCAGCACCGGCGCGCCGAGCCGGTCTGCGAAGGCGTCACGGACCTGGCGACGCATGCTCGCGTCCGGGCCCGCGACCCCGACAGCGACACCTTGGAGCGCGCCGAAGTGCAGTCCATGCTCCGCTGCGACTCGGTCTAGCAGGTCGAAGCCGGCGGCGAGCCGGTCCGGCCACGGGGTGCTGGCGGCGTAGGCGTGGACGCCTGACGCGACCACCTCGTGCGCCGCATCCGCGATCACCACCCGTACTCGGCTGTGCCCCAGGTCGACGCCGACGAACTGCCCGGCACCCGGGTCCAGCGCGAGCAGCTCGGCCGGCCGGCCGCTCCCCTGCCGCAGGTCGAGGTCGGTCCTGGCCACGACCACGGCGCCGCGCCCGATGAGCTCCGCGGTGATCTCCGAGAGCGTGGTCCGGGAGAGACCGACCCGCGCGGCGATCTGGGCGCGGCTCATCGCGCCGCGCTCGCGCAGCACGGCGAGCACACGCTGCTCGTGCGTCCGGCGGACGAGCGCCTGGACGGTTGCGGATCTGGACACGTAAGTCACGTTAGGAACTCGTATTTTTTCCGTCAACCTGGCGGCAGAAATATTGTGCAGTTATTCAGTCAACAAACCTGCTGTCAGCGGAGGGCAGCCCTCTCGCGACGAGCCTTGTGCGCGGCCGGTTAGCGAGTAATTATGATTACATGAGTACAGAGGAGATCCGGGGCTGGCTGAACGGCCGCCTGCCGGAGGAGTTGTGGGAGGCGCTGGTCGAGGTCAGCGTCGATCGTGAGGAGATCACCGTCATCGGCCGCATCGGCGAGCCCGAGCTGGCGGCGGAGGTGAGCCCCGCCGAGCGCGAGGCGACCGTGGAGGGCAAGATCGCGGAGTTCCGCGAGCGGACGCGGGAAGCCCGGATGGGCGTGGCACGGGAGGCCGAGCGCCGGTTCGACCGGAAGGTGTCGTGGGGGGTCGAGTGCGGCGGCGTACGCGCGTTGTTCACGCACGTGTCGGCGCCGGTGATGACCCGGTTGCGCCAGCCCGAGCGGCAGGTGCTCGACCTGCTCGTCGAGGCCGGCGTCGCGCGCAGTCGCAGCGATGCGCTCGGGTGGTGCGTGCGGTTGGTGCAGCAGCACAGCGAAGAGTGGCTGACCGAGCTGCGCGAGTCCTTGGAGCACGTCCGCAAGGTGCGGGCGCAAGGGCCGGATCGAACGGCCGACTGAGGCTGCGGGGTCGCTTGCGGCGTACGCCGTGGGCGCTCAGGGTGCGTCGCTGGCGAGGGCCGACTCGAGGATGATGATCGCCGCGTTGATGTCTTCGGGCCAAGGCCCTCCGCGCGGACCTCCTGTCGCGTTCTCGACAGTTGTCCCTGCGGCGCGGAGCGCGTCTCTCAACACGCGTGCCCGGGCCGCATCGGCGTGATTCCTGGTGCTGGATCCGAGCACCGTCAGTTGGTCCCCCAGCGTCGCGATTTGAGGTTGGAGCGCCCGCCAGGCGCTGGCGATGCGATCCGGGTCGCCTGCCGCCTGCACCTGCGGCAGGACGGTGCGTGCCGTCCATGCCACCTCTGCCTGTGCGGCCCGAAAGTCGGAGTCCCACGCTCGGCGACGTCGCGATCGCGCGAGGAGGAGCACTATCAGGGCCACCGCCACCACTCCGAGCGCTGCCACCAGCGCCCACACCCAGGCGGTCTTGGTGTGGTCGTCGGCGGCCACCTCGCCGTCCGAGGTGCTCGATCCGGATCCCTCCGAGGGGGCAGAGGCTGCCGAGGACCTGTCCTCCTGCTGCCCGGCGGGTGAGCTCGGCTGAGGGTCGGCGGGTCTCTCCGTGCGGGCCGGGCTCCGCGTCGGCGCCGGCGCCGTCCGCGTCGGCGCTACCGAGGCCGAGAGAGCCGGACCTTCTCCACTCCCATCCCCGCCCGTGCCACAACCGACGGCCGTTGCGAGAAGCAACCCCAGGAGTAGCGCGCAGGAGAGAGCTCTCCCCGCGCAAGGAGCGGTCAGGCGAGCTTGCGACACAGGGCGACGCGCCCTAACCCGACACAGCGTCTCGCACGCGGTCGACCATGTCTCGTTCACGGTCACTGACCTGCTGGGCATGAAAACCCATGAACCCGCCGTCCTTGGCGGCCTTGGCGGCAGCCTCTGCCGCGGCGACCAGCCACGCGGCGAACGCGGTGGCCTCTTCAGGCGTCGCCTTGGCCGCGACTGCCGAGTGAACCTCGCGAAGCTCGTTCAGCACGTCCTCACCGACGCCCACGGTCTTGTCGGGCTTGAACCCTTTCAGTGGGTTGTGATGCTGCTGCGTAGCGGCCTGGATCTCGAGTGCCACCTCCGCGAGCAACTCCTCCCGGCTCGGCGGATTGGTGGCCACCTTGAACGTCGCCATCGTCTCCTTGGCGGCCTCGATGGGACCGCCCGGGTCTGCCAGCGAGATGGCGAGCCCCGCCACGAAGGGCGCTCGCACGACCCGCGTCCACTCGTCCTCGGTGAAGTCGCTCTTCGTTGTCACGCGAAACTCCTCTTCCTCGGTGCCTCGGGGCCGGGAGAAGGCCAGGTCACGAGCACAACCACCGGTACCGCGATCGTTCGTCCCCGTCTCGAACGTGCGGCACCCCCATTTCGGGTGACACCTACGTGCCGCGGGCTGCAGCGACGGATCGGAGCCCCGACGTGAACCTCATGCCATCAGCCCGTACCGCCGGGCGTCGTCGACGAGGGTGCGGCGGTCGTCGGAACGGAGCCCGCTGCGGTCGGTGAGCCGGGGACATTCGCGGATCCGG
This sequence comes from Nocardioides sp. Iso805N, assembly GCF_000364605.1. GTDB lineage: Bacteria > Actinomycetota > Actinomycetes > Propionibacteriales > Nocardioidaceae > Nocardioides. The sequence continues at coordinate 207,075 of NZ_KB822575.1, forward strand.
CCTGCTTGGCAGTCGCGATGGCCGCCTCAAGGGCCGCCAGGGTCGCTGCATCTACCGCGCCCGTCGGCGCCACACCGAGGTCCTTCTGGAGCTCTTTCACGGCGTCGGTGAGTTCGGGTGTCCACGTGCCATCGACCGGGCCGTCCCAGTAACCGGCGAGTCTCAGGGTCTGCTGGACCGCCGCCGTACCGGCCGCCGCCTCCTGAGCCGCAGCACCGCCGGCCTGCTGGAGGTCGGCCTGCAAGGCGGCACTCGTCGCCTTGTCGACGGCCCCGGTGACGGGGAGGTCGTGCGCGCGCTGGAGCGCTTCCACGGCCGCCACGGTCGCGGGCCCGTACACGCCATCGCTGGGGCCGTCGTAGTAGCCGGCCTGCGCCAGTGAGGTCTGGATCGACTTCGTTGCGGCATGAACGACGGACTCGGCCTGCTGCTGCTCGTCCTCGGTGAGACATCCGGCGTCGGTGACCAGCCGTGTCCACGCCACCTCGAGGGCGACCGTCGCGCTGTTGAATTCCTGCGACGCCTGGGCAAGGGGCGTCTGGTCGGTGATCCCGCGCATTGCCGTGTCGTAGTCGGACTCGGCGGTCTTGACCTGGGTGACGGTGGCGGCAGGGACGAGGGGCGTCGGGCTACTCGTGCCGGCCGTCGCGGAGGCTTCACCGCTTGGACTCGCGGAGGTTGAGCCACCACGGGCTCGCTCGAGCGCCGCCTGCGCCTCCGCGAGATCTCGCTCGGCCTGCACGACGTGGTCGTGGGCCTCGACCGCATCCTGGGCCGACTGCCCCGCCTCCTCCCCCGGGTCCGCCAGGTCCTTGCCGGCATCCTTGACGTCGCCCACGGTCGGGGCCGTCGCATGCAGCAGGTCGCCGTAGCGGTCGAGGGCGACGATGTAGGCACGTGAGGACTGGCAGAAGCTCGCTGATGCCGTCGTGAACGTCTCCCGCGCGTCGTCGAGTTCCCTCTGCTGGTGAGCGACCTGAGCCTCGGCACGCTTCACCTGCTTGTCCGCGTCGTCGCTGCCACAGGACGCGAGCGCCATCACGACCGACAGTCCGAGAACGGGAGCGCACCACCGAAAGGCGCCCCGCACGCGCAGTCGAGGCCAGCCACCAGGACTCACGAGATCGGGCAACCGCGACACCGTCCCTCTCGTCGACGCCTGGCGGGTGCCAGGCCTCGAGGACACGCTAGGGGCGCCGTGACGGTGTCCGGGTCCCCCGGGACAGGTGAGCCAGTGAGCTGGCACGCCGATCGTCCGAGGTGCCGCAGCACCGACGATCCGACGCAACCGCAGATCGGCGGACGACCGAAACAGGAGACCCGGCTCGCACACGCGAGGCCGGGTCTCCTGTTGGTTCGTGAGATGTCGGGAGTGTGTCCTACTGACCGCGCCTGGGACAGCAGGGACGGATCAAGACATTGCTGACCGATCCAGCCGTGACACTCCCTGCCTGCTCACCTCAGCTGCAGCCGCTGGTCGAGCCGCAGCCCTCGCAGACGTAGCAGGAGCCGGCGGGGCGCATCTTGGTGCCGCAGGTGAAGCAGAGCGGGCTGTCGACGGCCATGCCGGAGATCTGCTCGAGCAGCTCGGCGGTGGTGTGGGCGGCCTTGGGGGCGTCGGTGGCAGCCGCGGTGACGGCCTCCTCGGCCTCGGTCTCGAGCACGTCCAGCTCGTCCTGCGAGAGCAGATGGGCCGAGGTCGACTGCTTCGGCGTGATCGACGGGGCGTCCTCGATCAGCTCCGCGGCGGACCCGGTCTCCTCGACCACGTCGTAGGAGCCGGTCTCCAGGTAGCGCTGGCGCTCGTCGGCCGAGTAGATGCCGAGGGCGGCCCGGTCCTCGAAGGACAGGTAGTCCAGAGCCAGGCGACGGAAGATGTAGTCCATGATCGACTGCGCCATCCGCACGTCCGCGTCGTCGGTCAGGCCGGCCGGCTCGAAGCGCAGGTTGGTGAACTTCGAGACGAACGTCTCCAGCGGGACGCCGTACTGCAGACCGATCGAGGTTGCGATCGAGAAGGCGTCCATCACGCCGGCCAGGGTCGAGCCCTGCTTGCCGAGCTTGAGGAAGACCTCGCCGAGCGTGCCGTCGTCGTGCGCACCGGAGGTCATGTAGCCCTCGGCGCCACCCACCGTGAAGGAGGTGGTGCGCGAGACCCGCGACTTCGGCAGGCGCTTGCGGGTCGGGGCGTAGACGACCTTCTCGACGACCTTGGTCTCCACGACCGCGTCGGCGGCCTTCACGCTCTTGTCCTCGGCCTTGGCGTCGGAGAGCGGCTGGCCGACCTTGCAGTTGTCGCGGTAGATCGCGGTCGCCTTGAGGCCCAGCTTCCAGGACTGCAGGTAGACGTCCTCGATCTCCTCGACGGTCGCCGACTCCGGCAGGTTGACCGTCTTCGAGATCGCGCCGGACAGGAACGGCTGGGTGGCCGCCATCATCCGGACATGGCCCATCGGCTGCAGGGCACGCTTGCCCATCGCGGTGTCGAAGACCTCGTAGTGCTCCGGCTTCAGGCCGGGGGCGTCGATGACGTGGCCGTTCTCGGCGATGTAGTCGACGATCGCCTCGACCTGCTCGGCCTGGTAGCCCAGCCGGCGCAGCGCCCGCGGGATGGTCTGGTTCACGATCTGCAGCGAGCCGCCGCCGACGAGCTTCTTGAACTTCACCAGCGAGAAGTCGGGCTCGATGCCGGTGGTGTCGCAGTCCATCATGAAGCCGATGGTGCCGGTCGGGGCGAGCAGCGAGGCCTGGGCGTTGCGGAAGCCGTTGGCCTTGCCCAGCTCGATGACCTTGGCCCACGCCTTGGTCGCCACCTCGAGGACGTTGCGGTCCGCCGGGTTGATCGAGCGTACGACGTCGTTCGCGGCCTGGTGCTTGCGCATGACCCGCTGGTGCGCCTCGGCGTTGCGGGCGTAGCCGGCGTAGGGACCGACGACGCCGGCCAGCTCGGCCGAGCGCTTGTAGGAGACGCCGGTCATCAGCGAGGTGATGGCCGCGGCCATCGTGCGACCGCCCTCGGAGTCGTAGCCGAGGCCCATCGCCATCAGCAGGGCGCCGAGGTTGGCGTAGCCGATACCGAGCTGGCGGTAGTCGCGGGTGGTCTGGCCGATCGCCTCGGTCGGGAAGTCGGCGAAGCAGATCGAGATGTCCATCGCGGTGAAGACGAACTCGCAGGCCTGGGCGAAGCGCTCGGCGTCGAAGGTGTCGTCGTCCTTGAGGAACTTCAACAGGTTCAGCGAGGCCAGGTTGCAGGAGGAGTTGTCCAGCGACATGTACTCCGAGCACGGGTTCGATGCGGTGATGCGGCCGGTCTCGGGGTTGGTGTGCCAGTCGTTGATGGTGTCGTCGTACTGCAGGCCCGGGTCGGCGCACTCCCACGCGGCCACGGCGATCTTGTGGAACAGCTCGCGGGCGTCGACCTCCTCGATGACCTCACCGGTCATGCGCGCCCGGAGACCGAACTTCCTGCCCTCCTCGACGGCGCGCATGAACTCGTCGGTGACGCGCACGGAGTTGTTGGCGTTCTGGTACTGCACCGAGGTGATGTCGTGGCCGCCGAGGTCCATGTCGAAGCCGGCGTCGCGCAGGGCGCGGATCTTGTCCTCCTCGCGCGCCTTGGTCATCACGAACTCCTCGATGTCGGGGTGGTCGACATCGAGCACGACCATCTTGGCCGCACGACGCGTGGCGCCGCCGGACTTGATGGTGCCGGCCGAGGCGTCGGCACCGCGCATGAAGGAGACGGGGCCCGATGCGGTGCCGCCAGAGGAGAGGAGCTCCTTGGAGGAACGGATCCGGGAGAGGTTCAGACCGGCGCCGGAGCCGCCCTTGAAGATGAAGCCCTCCTCCTTGTACCAGTTGAGGATCGAGTCCATCGAGTCGTCGACCGAGAGGATGAAGCAGGCGCTGACCTGCTGGGGCGACTGGGTGCCGACGTTGAACCAGACCGGGGAGTTGAAGGCGAAGTACTGGTTGGCCAGCAGCCAGGTCAGCTCCTCCTCGAAGACCTGTGCGTCCTGGTCGGTGGCGAAGTAGCCGTGCTCGGCACCGGCCTTGGTGTAGGTCTTCACCACGCGGTCGATCAGCTGCTTGAGGCTGGTCTCACGCTGCGGCGTCCCGACAGCACCACGGAAGTACTTGGTGGTGACGATGGTGGAGGCGTTGACCGACCAGGAGTCCGGGAACTCCACGCCGCGCTGCTCGAAGACCGTCTCCCCGGTCTTCCAGTTGGTCTGGACGACATCGCGTCGCTCCCAGGTGATCTGGTCGTAGGGGTGAACACCCTCGGTGCTGAACACCCGCTCGAGGTGAAGCCCCGCACCGGAGCGGGCCTTGTGACCCGCGCCGCTCACCGTCTCGGTCATTGCCTTGTCCCCTTGTCGCGTGATTGTCATTCGTACGTCGTTGCGCTCTGTCTTGCTTGGAAGCCCGGGCAGGCACGCTTCCCCACGGCCTGCCCGGGCGGTCTGTGTCAGCCGGTGCTGACCGGCTGCATGTCCTCCGCCGTCGAGCGCAGCCTGCGCTCGGTGCGGAGCACCGCGATCTCGTCCTCGAAGTCGTCCGCCGACTCGAACTGCCGGTAGACACTGGCGAAGCGGAGGTAGGCGACCTCGTCGAGCTGGCGCAGCGGCGCCAGGATCGCCATCCCCACCTCGTGGGCCGGCACCTCGGCGTAGCCACTGGTACGCAGCGCGTCCTCGACCTCCTGGCCCAAGCAGGCCAGCTGGTCCTCGGTGACCGGGCGGCCCTTGCACGCCTTGCGCACGCCGGCCACCGCCTTGTCCCGGGTGAACGGCTCGGTCGCACCGGAACGCTTCAACACCGTCAGCTGCATCAGCTCGACCGTGCTGAACCGCTTCTCACAGCCCTGGCACTGTCGACGCCGCCGGATCGAGCCGCCGTCCTCAGCCACCCGCGAGTCGAGGACCTTGGTGTCGCCGTGCCGGCAGTAGGGGCAGTGCATCGCAGTCCTCCTTCAAGGGTCTCGGCAAGGTCGATGTGTGGATTCGGCTGTGGACGATGTCGCTTCAGCTGTGGAGAACCGGCTGTGAGATGTGCAACCACGCCGCTCAATTGTGAACTAGATGTGGATAACTACACCGGTGTAAGTACTAGATGTAGTGGTGAGCCTACGCCGCGACCACGAGGCTTGCAAGTGTCGGCGCGCCGTCCCGGCGTGTCGCGCTGAACGGGCAACGAACGACGCCCGGAGAGGGGAGAATGTCGCCGTGGCGGAGCGCAGCGGAGGCAAGCGAAGAGGTGCTCGCAAGGGTGCGCGGCCGCCGCGCAGGTTCCGTCGGGACGTGTTCGCGCTCTCGCTCGGAACGACCGTCGCCGTGGTCGCCTGGGGCTACCTGGTCTACGCCGCCATCGACTTCGGCTCCGACGCCCGCGGCGGCGAGGGGCGGGCGTGGGCACTGCTGGCACTCGCAGCCGTAGGCGCTGCGGCTTGCCTGTTCGCAGCACTCCTGCTGCTGGCCCGCGTACTGCGAGCCCTGAGCACGGCTCCGGTCAGTCCGGAATCCGCAGGGTCTGACCGGCCGACAGGCTCACACCAGAAAGACCATTGATCTGCTCGATGTGATCGATCATCGCCCGCACGTCACCACCATGCGCAGCCTTGGACGCGAGGTCCCACAACGTGTCGCCCGGTGCGACGACCACCGAGTGGGTCGCCTCGGGCGTGCCGGAGTGGAGCGCGGCGCCCGCGCCGTTGGAGATCAGCAGACCGAGCCCTAGCAGGACAAGCAGGGCGGCCACGAACACCACGACACGACCGCGACGAGTGAGCCTGACGGCGGCGCCCTGACGGATCGGCCGAGCGGCCTGCGCCGAGTCCGGGCGCGGCGTGCGACGCGGCGAGTCGAGCAGCTGGTCGAGAGTCATGGTGCTCATGTCAGTCTCCTGGGGAAGTCGGGACCTTGCGTGTTCGATCCGATGTCTACCGACGACCTCTGACAGTTTTGAAGAAGCCGTTTCGATCAAACGTTCGATCGAACACATGAGCGAGACTAGATCAGGTGTTCGAACGCATTCAAGCAATCGCGTCGGCCCGGCGTGTCGAACGCGCGTTCGATCGACGGCGTTGGCTACCACCCGGCGCGGCGTCCGCGGTCGACGCCAGCGCCGACGAGCGTTCGCCGCGTCGTCGCCGACACGCCGAGTTCGAACAGATGTTTGAACGGGGCGTGACCGAGCACTACGTTCGGCCCATGACCTCGAAGCAGGAGCCGACGGAGACCAACCTCGCCGAGCTGCCCGATGGCCCGCCGGACGCCACCGGCCTGACGCCGCGCCAGCAGCGCATCCTGGCCCACCTGCGTGACTGCATCGAGAAGCGCGGCTATCCGCCGAGCATGCGCGAGATCGGCTCCGCCGTGGGCCTGACGTCGACCAGCTCGGTGGCCCACCAGCTGAAGGTGCTGGAGCAGAAGGGCTTCATCAAGCGCGATCCGCACCGGCCGCGTGCGCTCGAGGTCTTCCTGCCCGAGGTGCTGGCCGCCCGCAAGGCGATCAGCAGCGCCGAGGAGTCGTCCTACGACGAGACCGACATCGGCGACGCGATGCCCGAGGCCCGCTACATCCCGCTGGTCGGCACCATCGCGGCCGGCGCCCCGATCCTGGCCGCGGAGCAGACCGAGGCGGTCTTCCCGCTGCCCAAGGAACTCGTCGGCGACGGCCAGCTGTTCCTTCTGCGGGTCAAGGGCGACTCGATGATCGAGGCGGCCATCTGCGATGGCGACTACATCGTCATCCAGCAGACCCAGACCGCGAGCAACGGCGAGTTCGTCGCGGCCCTCCTCGACGGGGAGGCCACCGTCAAGGAGTTCCGTCGCAAGGACGGCAAGGTCTGGCTGATCCCGCACAACTCCGCACTGGAGCCGATCGATGGCACCAACGCGAGCATCCTGGGCAAGGTCACGGCGGTTCTGAGAAGTCTGTGAGAGCACCGGCATAGGATCAGTGGGATCGGGCAGCCCCGGTCCCACTGTCGTGAGGGAGCAACGAGTGCGGGAGAACGTGATCGCCGAGAGCGAGGCGATCATCGGTACGCCGGGGTTCCGGCGTACCTTCTGGCGTCGGCTCGCCCCGGTCGGCGCCGGCCTGCGCGAGCTGGTCCTCATCACGGTCCTCTACGTCGGCTACACCTCCTCCCGGCTGCTCGCCAGCAACGACCGGGAGGCGGCGGTCCATCGGGCCAACGAGCTGCTGCGCATCGAACGTGCGGTGCGGCTCAACTGGGAACACCCGATCAACGAGTTCTTCGTCCGGCACGACACCATCGGCCTGCTGGCCTGCTTCTGGTACGCGACCGCCCACTACATCGTCACCGCAGGCGTGCTGGTGTGGGTCTACTTCAAGGGCCGCGATGCCTACGTCCCGGCTCGCCGCGCACTGATGGTGGCCACGATCTTCGCGCTCACCCTCTACCTCATGCTGCCCACCGCTCCCCCGCGGTTCATGGACGGCTTCACCGACGTGCTCGCGCTGCACGCCGACCAGGGCTGGTGGGGCGGCGATGCGTCCGCGCCCAAGGGGATGGGCCACATCACCAACGAGCTGGCGGCGTTCCCTTCGCTGCATGCCGGCTGGTCGCTGTGGTGTGCTCTGGTGCTGCAGCGCTACGCCCGCTGGCGGATCGTGAAGGTCCTCGGCTGGATCGGCGCCTTCGTGACCGCCGCCGTCGTGGTCGGGACGGCCAACCACTGGGTGCTCGATGTGATGGTCGGCTGGATGGTCGTGATCGGCGGCGTCGTGGCAGTTTGGGAGCTGACACCTAGACTGCCCGAGTGAAACGCGCCTTCCCCCGCCCCGTCGCACTCGTTGTCGCGCTCCTCGCCCTGGTGGCGTCGGGGCTGGCGATCACGACCAGCACCCCGGCTCAGGCCCAGGTCGCATCGCATTCGTCACTGCCGTTGCTCCCGCGCATCTCGGCCAGCGGGGACGCGGATGGTGACACCTCGGGCGACGCGACCATGTACATGCGCCGCCTCGCGCTGACCCACGACGCGCTGCGAGGCGCAGCGCGCAAGCAGGCGGAGTCGTCGCTGAGCCGTCCGCGCCTGACGAACGAGAAGAGGACGTGCTCGGCGACGCTGCCGATCTGCGTGCACTACTCCGACACGCCCTATACCTCCACGGGCGACGCGCCCAATCCGCGTGGACCCGTCACACCCGCGGTCGTGCTCTCCACGCTGGAGCACATCTACAGCACGTACAAGGCGGCCGGCTACCGGATGCCCGAGTCGGACGGCACCATGGGCGGCGACAGCCGCACCGACATCTACCTGGCCGACGTCGGCTCACAGGGCTACTACGGCTACTGCGCTCCCGAGCCGCGGGCCGGCTCGAACGCGCACGACACGCCGGCGTTCTGCGTGCTGGACAACGACTTCTCGCCCGCGCAGTTCGGCAGCCGCGGCACGCCGATCAGCAACCTGGACGTGACGGCCGCGCACGAGTTCTTCCACGCCGTGCAGTTCGCCTACGACGCGACCGAGGACTCCTGGTTCATGGAGTCGACGGCGGTGTGGGTCGAGGACGAGGTCTTCAACAGCATCAACGACAACACCCAGTACCTGCCCTTCGGTCCGCTCGGGAAGCCCACGCTGTCCTTGGACAAGAACACCACCTTCGGCGTGTACGGCGGCTGGATCTTCTTCCGCTGGGTCACCGAGCACCGCCCCCAGGCCCAGGGCGGTCCAGGCTTGCCGAAGCTGCCGACGATCATCCGCTCGATGTGGGAGCGCGCCGCAGCCACCAGCGGATCCGACCATTACTCACTGCAGGCCATCACCGGCGCCCTGAAGGCGGCCGGCCTGCCGCTGCAGCGAGCTTTCGCCCAGTTCGCGGCAGCCAACCGCAACCCTGCGCACACCTACAGTGAGGGCGCTGCCAACCACTACCCGCTCGCCAAGCCGACCGCCTCGCACAAGGTCCGCACCACCGGCAAGCACACCACCGGGACGGTGCAGATCAACCACCTGGCGGCCGCTACTGAGCGGTTCGTGCCCAAGGGCAAGAAGCTGAAGAACAAGCACACCAAGCTCCGGCTCAGCCTCGACATGGCCGACAAGAAGCTCGGCCCGGGTGCGGTCGTCACGGTCTTCCTGCGCAACGGCACCACCAAGGTGAAGACGATCAAGCTCTCCAAGTCGGGCAAGGGCGCGGTCAGCGTGCCGTTCAGCACCAAGACCGTCAAGCGCGTCGAGCTGACCATGACCAACGCCAGCACCCGGATGACGTGCTGGGTCGGCGGTCTCTACTCCTGCGAGGGCCAGCCCAAGGACATGCACCAGCTGGAGAAGTTCAGCGTGCTGGCCAAGCGCTGACCAGAAGCTTCCGAGACCCCGCGCCGACCTTCGGGTCGCGCGGGGTCTCGTCGGTTTGAGAGCGAGGTCGAGGCCTCAGGATGCCGACTCGGCGAGCCGACGCAGCGCCTGGCGAGCGATGGCCGGATCCACCGTGGGCCACATCGGCGGCAGGCTCGCCTTGAGGAACCCGCCGTAGCGGGCGGTGGCCAGCCGCGGGTCCAGGACGGCGACGACGCCGCGGTCGGTGGTCGTGCGGATCAGCCGCCCCGCACCCTGGGCCAGCAGCAGGGCCGCGTGCGTGGCGGCGACCTGCATGAAGCCGTTGCCGCCGGCCTTGTCGGCGGCCTGCTGTCGCGCGCTCATCAGCGGGTCGTCGGGACGCGGGAACGGGATCCTGTCGATCAGCACCAGCTGACAGGTGTCGCCGGGCACGTCGAGGCCCTGCCACAGGCTCAGCGTGCCGAACAGCACGGTGTGGGGGTCGCCCACGAACTGTGCGGCCAGCTCCGGCAGCTGGGCATCGCCCTGCGCGAGCGTGGTCAGGTGCGGCAGCCGCTGCCGTACGGCCTCGGCGGCCGCATCGGCAGCGCGCCGGCTGGAGAACAGCCCCAGCGTGCGGCCCTCCGCGGCGTCGATCAGCTCGACGATCTCGTCCAGAACCGCGGGGGCCATGCCGTCGCGTCCCGGCGTCGGGAGGTGCCGGGCGACGTAGAGGATGCCCTGCTTGGCGTAGTCGAACGGGCTGCCGACGTCGAGACCGCGCCAGGGCAGCTCGGCGTCGTCCTTGCGCAGCCCGAGCGAGCCCGCGACCACGCCGAAGTCGCCGCCCAGCTTGAGCGTGGCGCTGGCGAAGACGACTGTCTTGTCGGTCAGGAGCCGCTCGCGCATCTGCGCCCACACCTGCAGCGGGGCCACGCAGAGCCGCGGAGGGATCCTCTCCCCGCCCTCGGCGAGCCAGAGCACGTCGGAGTCCTTGTGCTCGGCCATCCGCTCGGCGATCTGGAAGACCTCCTGCACGGTGCCCTTGGCCTGCTGCAGGCCCGGATCCGGGGTGTCGTCCCCGCTCTGCTTCGGGTATGCCGACAGGCACGCCCGAGCCGCGTCGCGGACCAGCACCAGCGCATCGGCCAGATCCACCGGCAGCGACGCGAACCGTCCCGGGTTGGCATCACCCATCGCCACCCGAAGCGCCTCGCCGGCATCGGCCAGGTCGTCGGCCTCGGTGCCGTCGACGTGGCGCTGCGAACGCCGAGCGGCGCGGTCGATGTCGTTGCTGGTCAGCTCGTCGGTCGCCGCCTGCGTCACCCGCGCGACCAGCTCGTGCGCCTCGTCGATCACGACCGCGTCGTACTCGGGGATCATCGGCACGCCCTCGATCGCGTCGATCGCGAGGAGGGAGTGGTTGGTGACGACGAGGTGGGACTTCTGCGCCTTCTCCTTGGCGCGCTCGGCGAAGCACTCCTCGCCGAAGGGGCACTTGGCGGCGCCGAGGCAGTCGCGGTGGGTGACCGACACCTGGCGCCACTCGCGGTCGGTGTGGCGCGGCGCGTTGTCGCGCTCGCCGGTGTCCTGGCTCTCGGCCTGCTTCTCGGCCCACGTCCTCAGCTCGAGCACCTTGGTGGCCATGTCGCCCATCGGGATGTCCATCGAGAGCGTGCCCTGGTCGTCCGGGACGCCCTCGCGGATGCGATGCAGGCACGCATAGTTGGAGCGGCCCTTGAGGACGGCGTAGGAGGTGTCGAGGCGGCGCCCCTTGAGCGCGCCGACCAGACGCGGCAGGTCCCGCTCGACCAGCTGGTGCTGCAGGGCGAGCGTCGCGGTGGCGACCACGACCCGCTTGTCGTGCAGCAGGCTGGGCACGAGGTAGGCGAGCGACTTGCCGGTGCCGGTGCCGGCCTGGACGAGCAGGTGCTCCTCGGCGCTCAGCGCGTGCGCGACCGCCTCGGCCATCTGGACCTGCCCGTCGCGGGTGCTACCACCCAACGCCGCGACCGCCGTGGCCAGCGTCTCGGCGACCGGGGTCGTCGATGCGGCTGCAGGCTCTGCGGCAGGGGTCTCGGGAGGCACCGGAGCACCTTAGCCGCGGGCTGTGACAACGACCGTCTCGGCGCCCACAGCACGGGGTAAACCCTTCGTACAACCCGATTTCGGGCCCGTAGCGTCATCCCTCGGGCCGCACCTCGCGGGCCGCAGGTACGAGAAGGGCTACGACACAGGAAATCACGATGAAGCAGATCAATCCGAAGCTCATCAGCTGGGCTTCGATCCTCGAGGACGGCACCCGCGACCAGGCACTCACCACGGCGCGGATGCCGTTCATCCACCCGCACCTGGCCCTGATGCCCGATGCCCACCTGGGTCTCGGCGCCACGGTCGGCTCAGTCATCCCGACCCTCGGTGCCATCATCCCCGCAGCCGTCGGGGTGGACATCGGCTGCGGCATGATCGCCGTCCGCACCCAGTTCACCACCGACCGGCTGCCCGCTGACCGGCGACCGGTCCGCGAGGCGATCGAGCGGGCCGTGCCGCTGAGCGCCGGCGCGGCCAACGGCACGATCAGCCGCGAGCACACCGAGCAGCGGCTCGAGACGCTCGCGGCGGCAGCGGAAGCGGTCGGGTTCGACCCCGCGGCGTACGGCAGGCGCTGGCAGCTGCAGCTGGGCACCCTCGGGTCGGGCAACCACTTCATCGAGATCACCGCGGACGAGGAGCACCGGGTCTGGCTGTTCCTGCACTCGGGCTCGCGCGGCGTCGGCAACAAGATCGCCCAGCACCACATCGACGTCGCGCGGCGCCTGTGCGCCGGCGTCGACCTGCCGCACCGCGACCTGGCCTACCTCACCGAGGGCACCGAGGAGTTCGACTCCTACATCGCCCAGATGCGGTGGGCACAGCAGTACGCGCTGCTCAACCGCGAGGAGATGATGGACCGGGTGGTGCGGCAGTTCGGCGAGTGGGTCGGCGGCGGGGCCGCGAGCGTGGTGCGTGCCGAGGAGATCAACTGCCACCACAACTACACCGAGCAGGAGACCCACTTCGGTGAGCGGGTGTGGCTCTCCCGCAAGGGCGCCATCAACGCCGAGCGCGGGCGCGCGGGTCTGATCCCGGGGAGCATGGGCACGGCGTCGTACGTCGTCAGCGGGCTGGGCAACACCATGGCCCTGAACTCGGCGCCGCACGGTGCCGGCCGGGAGTACTCCCGGACCCGGGCGCGCAAGACCTTCACCCGCGAGCAGCTGCGCGCTGCGATGGCCGGCATCGAGTACCGGGACACGGATGCATTCATCGACGAGATCCCAGCGGCCTACAAGGACATCGACCAGGTGATGGCTGACGCGGCCGACCTGGTCGAGATCCGGCACACGCTGCGCCAGCTGGTCAACGTGAAGGGCGACTGAGCCGGCCGGGAGGGGTAACACGCTGTTACGGACGGTAAGTGCCTGTTGCAACAGGCACTTACCTGCAAGGACAGCGTGTTACCCCCGTGGACACCGTGTTATCCCCACCCCAGCGCCCCCGTAGGCTTGTCCCGTGAAGGTGCTGCTCCTGGAGAACATCCACCCGCTGGCCGTCGAGAACCTCGAGCGCGCCGGCTACGAGGTCGACCTGCGCTCGGCCAGCATGTCCGAGGACGAGCTGATCGCCGCGCTGCCGGGCGTCACCCTGCTGGGCATCCGCTCCAACACCCACATCACGCCGCGGGTCCTGGACAACGCGGCGGACCTGCAGGCGATCGGCTGCTTCTGCATCGGCACCAACCAGGTCGACCTGGAGTACGCCGCCGAGAAGGGCATCGCGGTCTTCAACGCGCCCTACTCCAACACCCGCTCGGTGGTCGAGCTGGTCATCGCCGAGATCATCAGCCTGGCGCGTCGGCTGCCGGACAAGACCCAGAAGATGCACGCCGGCGTCTGGGACAAGTCGGCCAAGGGCAGCCACGAGGTCCGCGGCCGCACGCTCGGCATCGTCGGCTACGGCAACATCGGCACCCAGCTGTCAAACATCGCCGAGGCGCTGGGCCTCTACGTGATCTTCTACGACATCGCCGACCGCCTCGCCCACGGCAACGCCCGCCGGATGCTGTCGCTGGACGACCTGCTGGCCGAGGCGGACGTGGTCAGCCTGCACGTCGACGGCCGCCCCGGCAACGCCGGCATCTTCGGCGCCGAGCAGTTCGCCAAGATGAAGCCGCGCTCGATCTTCATCAACGCCTCCCGCGGCATGGTGGTCGACACCGAGTCGCTGCGCGAGAACATCCTCTCGGGCCACATCGCTGGCGCCGCGCTCGACGTCTTCCCGATCGAGCCCAAGGCCCAGGGCGACGAGTTCGAGTCGCCGCTGCGCGGGCTGGACAACGTCATCCTGACCCCGCACGTGGGCGGCTCGACGATGGAGGCGCAGGAGGAGATCGGCTACTTCGTCTCCAACAAGCTCCGCGCCTTCCAGAAGGAGGGCTCCACGGCCCTCTCGGTCGACCTGCCGGCCGTGCAGCCGCCGCCGCTGACCGAGGGCCACCGGCTGGCCTACCTGCACGTCAACGTCCCGGGCGTGCTCGCCGAGGTCAACAACGTGCTGGCCGCCGAGGGCGCCAACGTGGTGGGCCAGTACCTCGCCACCAAGGGCGAGAAGGGGTACGTCGTCACCGACAGCACCGAGCCGATCTCCGAGAACGCGCTCGGCAAGCTGCAGGCCTCCCCGCACACCATCTGGCTGCGGTCCTATTCGGCCTGACCGCGTATGGTCTACCGCCATGGAGTTGCCTCAACATTGGCCGCTGCCCCAGGCAGCATCCCTGCGTGACGAGCTCGTGGCCGCCTATGCCGAGCCGGGCCGGCACTACCACGACCAGCGGCACCTGACCGAGCTGCTGGCACGGCTCGATGAGCTTGCGGCCGCCGGGACGGCGTACGACGACGTACCCGTCCGGCTGGCCGGCTGGTTCCATGACGCGGTCTACGACTGTGAGCGCGACGCCGAGGAGCGCAGCGCCGTCCGGGCGGAGCACGCGCTCACGGGGCTGTGCCCCGATGACGTCGTCGCCGAGGTGGTGCGGCTTGTCCGCGGCACCGAGACGCACGCTCCCGAGGACGGCGACGTCAACGGCGCGGCGCTCTCCGACGCCGACCTGGCCGTGCTCGCGTCCTCCCCCGCCCGCTACGCCGAGTACGCCGCCGACGTGCGGCAGGAGTACTCCCACCTGAGCGACGACGAGTGGCAGCACGGGCGGTCCGACCTGTTGCGCAGCCTCCTCGAGCGGGAACGGCTCTTCCACACCGCCATCGGGCACGACCAGTGGGAGCCGGTGGCGCGGGTCAACCTCGAGGCGGAGCTCGCCGGGCTGAACGACCTGGCGACGGCCGAATAACGATTGGATCACCACCGCCTCGGGCTGGGACCCTGGACGGTGTGACCTTCTCGTCGTACGCCGCCCTCACCCGCCACCCCGTGGTGCGCCAGGTGCTGGTGCTCGGCTTCTTCGTGCGGGTTCCGTTGTGGGCGGTCAACATCGCCGTCACGCTGCACGTGGTCACCCATCTGCACCGCTCCTACGCCGAGGCCGGGGTGGTCTCGATGGTCGCCGCCGGCGCGCTGGCGATCAGCAGCCCGTGGCGCGGTCGGCTGCTCGACAAGGTCGGGCTGCGGGCCTCGATCACGCCGTCCCTGGTCGTGACGGCATGCGCCTGGTCGATCGCCCCGTTCGTCGGCTACTGGCCGCTGCTCGTCCTGGTCGCGATCGCCAACCTGATGGCGGTGCCGACCTTCTCCATCATCCGCTCGGTGCTCATCGCCGCGGTCTCGGAGGAGGAGCGCACCACCGTGCTGGCGATCGACTCGGTCGCCACCGAGATCTCGTTCATGGTAGGACCGATCCTCGGCGTGCTGGCGGCGACGTACATGCCGACCCCCATCGCGCTGCTGCTCTGCCAGGTCTGCGCGCTCGCCGCCGGCATCCTGCTGTGGCTGTCCAACCCGCCCCTGGGTCACCACGCCGACGACGCGGCCGGGCCGCGGCCCACCCGACGCACCTGGGTGACCCCGCGAGTGCTGATGATCCTGCTCGTCTCGCTGACCGCCACCGTCATCCTCACCAGCGAGGACCTCGGCTCGGTCGCAGCGATGCGCAGCCTGCACCACGCCGGCTCGCTGGGCTGGGTGCTGGCGTTGTGGGGCCTCGGCTCCGCAGTCGGCGGCGTCGTGTACGGCGGGATGCACCGGCACCCGCCCGCCGCCCTGCTGCTGGTGCTGCTCGCGGCCACCACCGCACTGGTCTCGGTCGCGCCGAACGAGACCTGGTTCGTGGTGCTGCTCTTCATCAGCGGCGTGTTCTGCGCACCGACGATCACCGCGACCGTCGACGACCTCTCGCGTGCTGTGCCGGCGTCGGTTCGCAACGAGGCGATGGGCTGGCACGGCTCCGCGCTGACGCTCGGCAGCGCGCTCGGCGCCCCGGCGATCGGCCAGGCGATCGACTCCGGCGGGTGGGCCGACGGCTTCCTGTACGGCGGCCTCGCCGGTCTGCTGATCGCGCTGGCGGCCCTGACGGTGACCTCGCGCCGCCGGCCGGTCCCCGCCGCGGTCCCGGTCGAGGCGGTGCCGATCGCAGCCGTGCCGATCGCCACGGTGGAGGCCACCGAGACCGTCCCGCCGCTATCCGACGAGGCCGTCTCGACGACCCGCTAGGTGGGCCGCCTCGGCTGGGTTGCCGGCCAGCCTGATCGCCCGCTCGTAGGCGATCCTCGCCTCCTCCGGGCGGCCCAGCCGGCGCAGCAGCTCGGCGCGAGCGACGTGCCAGGCGTGGTAGCCGTCCAGGTCGAGGGCGTCGATCTCCGCCAGCGCCTGGGCGGGGTCGTGCAGCTCGGCTCGTGCCACCGCCCGGTTGAGCCGCACGATCGGGCTCGGCTGGATCGCGACCATGTGGTCGTAGAGCGACACCACCTGGCTCCAGTCCGTCTCCTCGAAGCGGGCGGCCGAGGTGTGCACCGCGTTGATGGCCGCCTGCAGCTGGTAGGGACCAGGCGGCTCTCCCGTCGCCAACCGCTCGCGGACCAGGGCGTGGCCCTCGGAGACCAGCTGCCGCGACCAGCGGGTGCGGTCCTGGTCGGCCAGCGTGACGAGCGTGCCGTCCGGTGCCAGCCGGGCCTCGCGCCGGGCCTCGGTGAGCAGCATCAGCGCCAGCAGCCCGGCGACCTCGCCGTCGGCGGGTAGCAACCGGCGCAGCAACCGGGCCAGCCGGATGGCCTCCACGCTCAGGTCTGCCCGGATCGGGTCGTCGCCCGAGCTGGCCAGGTAGCCCTCGTTGAACACCAGGTAGAGGACCCCGAGCACGCCCTGGACCCGCTCGGTGATGTCCTGCGCCGACGGCACCCGGAAGGGGATCCGGGCGGTCTTGATCTTGGACTTCGCGCGGGTGATCCGCTGCGCGACAGTGGTCTCCGGCACCAGGTAGGCATGCGCGATCTCGGCCACGCTCAGGCCACCGAGCAGGCGCAGCGTCAGAGCCGTGCGAGCCTCGATCGAGAGTGCCGGGTGGCAGCACACGAACATCAGTCGCAGGGTGTCGTCCTCGACCGGCCCGGTGGGCTCCGGCGTACCGCCGTGGATGGTGCTCGCCGCCACCTGCTTCGCCTCCCTCTTGGCCTCGCGACGGATCCGGTCGATCGCCTTGCGCTGGGCGGTGGTGAACAACCAGCCCGTCGGATTCGGCGGTACGCCGTCGACGGGCCAGCGCTCGACCGCCGTCAAGAACGCCTCCCCGGCCGCCTCCTCGGCGACGTCGAGGTCACCGAAGCGGCGGGCGAGGGAGGCGACCAGGTGGGGCCAGGCCTCCTGGTGGAGGCGCTCGACGACCGTCGCGGCCTGGGTCACGGCGCCGACTGGAACGGCCGCACCTCGACCGGAACCGCGCACGCCTTGGAGCCGCGTGCGGCGATCTCGAGGGCGGCGTCGAGGTCGGGCGCGTCGATGACCCAGAAGCCACCGAGGTGCTCCTTGGTCTCCACGTACGGCCCGTCGGTCATGGTGACGGCGGAGCCGGTGCCGTCCACGACGGTGGCCGACTCGGGGCCCTCCAGGCCGCCGGCGAAGACCCAGGCCGAGGAGGCCTGCAGCTCGGCGTTGAAGGCATCCACAGCCGCGAAGATCTCCTGGGACTGTTCCTCGGTGTAGCTGAGCTCGGCGTGGTGCACTGACAGCAGGTACTGCGTCATGTCGTCTCTCCTCGATCCGTGACGCTCCGTGCGAGCGTCCTCACCCACTCCACGAAGGGGAGCAGGCGGTCACGACAACCCTCCCCGAAAAACTTTGCGCCGACCACCGTGGTTCGGGTTGAACGGTTTGGGACGATGGAGGGCAATGGATGCCGCCACCCTGCTCGATGCCCGCGCCCGCGTGCTGGCCGACCTCGCCGCTCGCCGGATGGACAGCCCGACCGCTGTCTCCCTGCTCGAGGATGCCGTCTCCGAGCGCGGCTGGTGGGCCGACCAGTGGCCGGCCGGGGTGCAGTACGTCGCCGGCCTGGTCGCCCAGGACGTCCAGGATGCGCTCTTCGAGTCGGTCGGCCGCTGGCCGCTGTGCCGCAGCTGCGGCGACGCGGCCCCGGAGCACTCGCTCTACATCCAGCCGGACCTCGGCGGACCCGACCCGGTGTGGGTGTGCGAGGAGAGCGGCGACATGATCGCCCCGCTCGGCGGCCTCTAGCGGCGCTCGTGGGTGTGACAGTGACCGGGAGGTCACTCTGCCACTCACACGGGTGAGCTACTCCCCCGCGCCCAGCCGCAGCCGCAGGGTGAACCGGTCCGAGCGGTAGGTGGAACGGGAGACCTCGACGGCCCTCTCCTCGGCGAAGGCTCGGCGCTGCTGCCGCAGCACCGCCGCCCCGCTCGCGATTTCGAGCTGCCCTGCCTCCTCGGCGGTGGCGACGTCGGCGGCGATGTTGTCCTCCACCCACGTCGGTCGCATCCCGCGGTCCGCGAGGTCGTCATAGAGCGAGGTAGGCATGCCACCCTGCAGGAAGCCGGGCAGCAGCACCTCGTTGAGGTAGACGTCCTCGATGCACATCGGGGCGCCGTCGGCGCGACGCAGCCGCTTCCAGTGGATGATCGCGTCGCCGACGGTGATGCCCAGCGCCCGCGCGACCCCGGGACCGGCCTGGTCGCGGCGGGCGAACAGCGTGACCGACTCCGGCAGCATGCCCCGGTGGCGCATCTCCTCGGTGAAGCTGGTGACCGGCGTCGCCGTACGGCGCGGGCGGGCGACGAACGTGCCTCGGCCCGGGACCCGCTCGAGCAGGCCCTCGGCGACCAGCGCGTCCATCGCCTGGCGCACCGTCATCCGCGCGACTCCGAACAGATTCACCAGCTCGCGCTCGGACGGCGCCGCCGATCCCGGCGAGCCGCCCGCGATGACCGACCTGACGTACTCGCGCACCTGAACGTGCTTGAGGCCGCGTACCCCCACGGTGACCCCCTGTTCCATACCGCCTTACCGTAGGAGACGCGACACGCCGCGTCCCGGAAATCTCCAACTTCGAACACTCGTTCGAGTGATGTGTCTACAGTGGAGGCATGGACTTCCAGGGCACGCTCTTCGCGGCACCGCAGACGGCCGCGCCACGCTGCGACGCCATCAGCCGGACCCCGCTGAGCAACGGCGCCTGGATCGACGTGGCGCGGGGATGGCTCCCCGCGGCCGACGATGTCTTCGACACCCTGCACCATGCCGTGCCGTGGCGGGCGGAGCGCCGGCAGATGTATGACCGGATGGTCGACGTACCGCGGCTGGTGCACACCTACCTCGCCGACGACGCGCTCCCGCACCCCATGCTGGAGCTGGCTCGGGACGCGCTGAGCGGGCACTACCTGCCCGAGCTGGGCGAGCGATTCCGCACCGCCGGATGCTGCTTCTACCGGGACGGCAACGACTCGGTCGCCTGGCACGGCGACCGGATCGGCCGAGGGCGCAGCCACGACACCATGGTCGCGATCGTCAGCCTCGGCGACCCGCGCCGGCTCGCGCTACGCCCCCGCGGCGGCGGCGAGTCGATCTCCGTGGAGATGGGCCACGGCGACCTGCTCGTGATGGGCGGCAGCTGCCAACGCACCTGGGAGCACGCCGTCCCCAAGGTCGCCGCCGCCGGCCCGCGGATGTCGGTCCAGTTCCGCCCGCTCAACGTCTTCTAGAGACGCCACCCGATGGCACCCGCGCCGCACCGCGGTCCGAGGTGCCGCGATCGCGGTCTGGCGACGCGGCCGACTGCGGGGGCGCCCGCAGCGGCGCTGCCGGACGACGCGCCGGCGAGGAACGAGCCGCGCGCGGCGGTAGGCCTGCCGCCAGGGCGTCCCCGCGGTCGTCCGCGTCGCACGCCCGGCCAGCGCCGCACGCCCGGCTCAGCGCGGATCAGCGCACCAGCCCCTGCTGCTTCAGCCAGTCCCACGCCACATCCGCCGGGTCGCGCCCCTCCACGTCGACCTCGGCGTTGAGCTTCGCGATCACGTCGTTGGTCAGCCGCTGAGCCAGCGGCGCGAAGAGCTGCCGGAGAGCGGGGTGCTCGTCGAGCACATCCTTGCGCACCACCATCGAGGCGTTGTACTTGGGGAAGAAGTTCTTGTCGTCCTCCAGCGCCGTCAGGTGCAGCGCCTGGATCCGGCCGTCGGTGGTGAAGACCTCGCCGAAGGTACAGGCGCCCTTGGCGACGGCGTCATAGATCGCGCCGGTCTGCAGCGTGCGCAGGTTGCTGCGCGGGATCCCGTCGGCCGCACCGAGTGGGAGCCCGTAGGTCTCGAGCATGCCGTTGAGGCCGTCCGGCCGGTTGGTGAACTCCGACTCGACGCAGTAGGTCCGCTGCGCCGGCGGGATCTTCGCCATCTGGGACAGCTTGGTGATCCCGTACTTCTTCGCCGTCGCCTGGTTGACCGCCATCGTGTAGGTGTCGTTCATCGGGGCGGGCGGCAGCCAGACCAGGTTGTTCTTCTTGAGATCCTCGTCGCGGGTCGCGGCGTACTGCTGCTGGGCGTCCGGGATGGGCTTGGTGTTGCCGAGGTAGGTCAGCCAGGCGGTCCCGGTGTAGTCCCAGGCGATCTGCACCTGACCGGCCAGCTGGGCCTGGCGGGCGGCCGCACTGCCCGGGATGTCGGTCAGGTCCTTCACCTTCGCTCCGGCGGACTTGAGCAGGATCACCGTCATCTTCCCGAGCAGGATCTGCTCGGTGAAGTTCTTCGAGCCGACCGAGAAGGTCGCGTCGTCGAGTCCCTTCACGCCGGCGACCGGGCCGGCCAGCGTGCCGCTGGCGGTGTAGCCGCCGGCAGTGCCGAGGCCGATGCCGCAGCCGGAGACGGCGGCGCCGAGTGCGAGGGCCACCACGAGGGTGGCGATCCGCTTGAGACGCATCAGATCCCCTTCGGACGCAAGGCGAGCTCGAGCACCCGGCCGGCCCACTCGACCAGCAGCGCAAGCATCGCGATGAGCAGCGAGGCGGCCACCATCACCGAGAACCGGAACAGGTTGATGCCCGAGACGAGGGTGTCGCCGAGACCGCCGGCGCCGATGAAGCTCACCAGCGCGGCGGTGCCCACCACCAGGACCAGCGCGGTCCTGACGCCGGCCATGATCACCGGAAGGGCGAGAGGCAGCTCGATCCGCAGGAGCACGGAGCCGGCGGACATGCCGATGCCGCGACCGGCCTCGACCAGTGTCGGGTCGACGCCCTGCAGCCCGGTGATGGTGTTGCGCAGCACCGGCAGCAGGCCGTAGACGACCAGACCAAGGATCGCGGTCCAGAAGGTGAAGCCGAGCCAGATGGCCAGCAGCACGATCAGCCCGATCGCGGGTGCGGCCTGACCGGCGTTGGCGATGCCGACCACGATCGGGGCGACGACGCGAGCGCGGCCGCGGGTCAGCAGCACCCCGAGCGGAACGGCGATGGCCACCACGATCAGCGATGCCACCACTGTCAGCTTGATGTGCTCGACGAACTGCGCACGCAACGCCGGCCACGCCAGCGCGGACTGCTCGATGGAGTCCAGGTCGGCGGTCTGACGCCACCACACGAAGCCGAGGAACAGGAGCACGACCAGCACCGGGAGCACCAGCAGCATCGCCGCGCTCTCGCCGGCGGGCAGCCGCAGCCGCGAGCGCCGTACGGCGGGGTTTCCGTCAGGCTCCCCCGAGAGACCGGGCCGCGATGCGGCCGGGATCGGGTCGTGCGTCGTCGTCACGCCCTCGCCTCCTGCGCCGCCACCGCGTCACGCTCGATCGAGCGCATGTGGTCGGTGACGCTGTGGAAGTCGACGATGCCCAGGTACTGGTCGCGGTCTCCGCAGACGATGGCGCCGCCGTGACTCGAGGTCAGCATGGTGTCGAGCGCGTCGTTGAGAGTGGCCCGCTGGTCGAGGGTGACCAGGCTCTCCCGGTCGCCGTCCTGGATGCGATCGTGGCGTCGGAGCTGGCGCAGGAAGCGCCAGGCGACCGGGCGGTTCCGCTCGTCGAGGATCACGACGGCAGCGTCGCCGGCTTCCTCGGCCCGAGCGATGGCCGCCGCGCTGGACTCGCCCACCTTCGCGGTCGTCCTGGCGCTCAGCTCCACGTCGGAGACCCGGGCGAGGGTGAGCTGCTTGAGGCTGGAGCCGGAGCCGACGAAGTCGTCCACGAAGTCGTTGGCCGGCGCAGCCAGGATCGCCTCGGGGGTGTCGTACTGCGCGATCTGCGCACCCTCCTGGAGGATCAGCACCCGGTCGCCGAGCTTGATCGCCTCGTCGATGTCGTGGGTGACCACCACGATCGTCTTGTGCAGCTCGCGCTGGATGCTCAGCAACTCGTCCTGGAGCCGCTGGCGCGTGATCGGGTCGACGGCGCCGAACGGCTCGTCCATCAAGATCACCGGCGGGTCGGCAGCCAGACCGCGGGCGACGCCCACCCGCTGCTGCTGGCCACCGGAGAGCTCGCGCGGGTAGCGGTCGCGATAGCGGGCCGGGTCCAGCCCGACCAGGTCGAGCAGCTCCTCGACGCGGGCAGCGATCCGCTTCCGGTCCCAGCCGAGCATCCGGGGCACGATCTCGATGTTGCGGGCCACCGTCATGTGCGGGAAGAGGCTGCCACCCTGGATGACGTACCCGATGTGGCGGCGCAGGTCGTCGGCGCTCTTGGTGCGGATGTCCTCACCACCGATCCGGATCGTGCCCGAGGTGGGCTCGATCAACCGGTTGATCATCTTCAGCGAGGTGGTCTTGCCGCAGCCGGAGGGTCCGACGAACATCACCATCTTGCCTGCCGGGATCGTCAGGCTCAGCGAATCCACCGCGGCGGCCTTCTGCCCCGGGTAGCGCTTGACGACGTTCTCCAGGGCGATCTCGACACCGCTGACGTCGCCGTCGCTGGGGCGCTCGGCCGTGGTGCGGTGGGGTGTGGCAGTCATCAGACTCGGATTCCCTTCGAGGTGGTCACGCGCCCGACCAGCAGCAGAGCCAGGTCCAGGATGAGGGCCAGGATGACGACGCCGAGCGTCCCGACCAGCGCGTAGTTGAGTGCGTTCTTGCCACCGATCTGGCTCAGACCGGTGAAGATGTAGCTGCCTAGACCGGGGCCGATGACGTACGCCGCGATCGCCGCGATGCCCATCGACATCTGCGTGGAGGTGCGGATGCCGGCCAGGATCACCGGCCAGGCCAGCGGCAGCCTGACGCGGACCAGCACCGAGAGCTCGCTCATGCCCATCCCGCGGGCGGACTCCAGCAGGGTGGCGTCAACGCCCTGCAGGCCCACGACGGCGTTGCGCAGGATCGGCAGCACGGCGTAGAAGCACACGCAGATGAAGGCGGTGGTGGCGCCGATCCCGGTGGCGGGCATCAGCAGCCCGACCAGCGCGAAGCCGGGGATGGTCAGGCCGATCGCACTGAGCGTGTTGGCCAGGCCGGTCAGCCGCAGCTTGGTGACCAGCGCCGCCAGCAGCACCGCGATCACCGTCGCTACCGCGACGGCCAGCACGACCAGGTAGGCGTGCTGGAAGGCGTCGTAGAGGATCTGCTGGTGGCGCTCCTTGATGAAGTCCCACACGACCGAACCACCTCACGACCCTCGACCAAACAAAAACGGCGGACGCCGGGCAGGCGCCGCCGTGGCGAGGATTGTCCCTCGCGTCTCGGGGCAGGTACCCCGTCGATCGATTCTCATGCGTGCGCGACCCCCATCGGGCCGCCGATGCCGCCCTTCAGCCACCGAGGAGGCGGCCCCAACCGCGTCGGAGGCCCTCGGATATGGTCCACGTCACACCGCCGCGGGCTTCAATCCCGGCGGTCGCCACCACGGGAAGGAGCACCATGACCGACCGGCTCGCCACCCGCGCCGCCGAGCTCGATGCCGCGGATCCGCTGGCGCACGTCCGAGACGCCTTCGTGCGCACCGACGGCGTCACCGCCTACCTCGACGGCAACTCGCTCGGCCGGCCGCTGCACGCCACCCGCGCCGCGCTGGCCGACTTCGTCGACGGCGCCTGGGGCGAGCGCCTCATCCGCGCCTGGGACGAGCAGTGGATGGACGCTCCCACCGAGCTCGGTGACCGGATCGGCCGGGTGCTGCTCGGGGCCCTGCCGGGCCAGACCGTGGTCGGCGACTCGACGAGCGTGATGCTCTACAAGCTCTCCAGCGCGGCGTTGGGCGCCCAGCACGGCCGTGACGAGATCGTGGCCTGCGCCGACGACTTCCCGACCGACAGGTTCGTGGTCGAGGGGTTGGCCGCCGAGCACGGGCACACCGTGCGCTGGCTGAGCGTCGACCCACGTACCGGGGTGACCCTCGACCAGGTCCGCGAGCAGATCGGCGAGCGCACTGCGCTCGTCCTGCTCAGCCACATCTCCTACCGGTCCGCCTGGGTCGCCGACATGGCCGCCATCACCGCCGCCGTGCACGACATCGGCGGCCTGGTCCTGTGGGACCTGTGCCACTCCGTGGGTGCACTCGACCTCGCCCTCGACGCAGCCAGCGTCGACCTGGCGGTCGGCTGCACCTACAAGTACCTCAACGGCGGCCCCGGCGCCCCCGCCTTCGGGTACGTCGCCAGCAGGCTGCAGGGCCGATTGCGGCAGCCGATCCAGGGGTGGATGGGCGCCGCCGACCCGTTCGCGATGGGCGAGAGCTATGAGCCGGCCACCGGCATCCGACGCTTCATCAGCGGTACACCCCCGATCCTCGGGATGCTGCCGATGCGCGACATGCTCGACCTGCTGGAGTCGGCCGGGATCGCGGCCGTGCGGGCCAAGTCGGTGGCACTGACGGACTACGCGATCGAGGTGCACGACGCGCTGCTGGCGGCGTACGGCGTGGAGCTGGCCTCGCCCCGCGACCCCGCACTCCGCGGCGGCCACGTGATCCTCGACCATCCCGACTTCCGCGAGGTCACCGCCAGCCTGTGGGAGCGCGGTGTCATCCCCGACTTCCGGCCACCGCACGGGCTGCGCGTCGGCCTCTCGCCGTTGAGCACCAGCTTCGCGGAGGTGCTGGCCGGGCTCCGGGCGGTCGCGGACCTTCTCGGCGAGCGACCGCCCCTGGCAGCCGCTCCCTAGCCGAGCCCGACGTAGGGAAGCACGACCGGCGAGCCTCCCCGCCAGTCGAGCACCGTCGATTGCGCCGAGCCCGCGGGCGTGAAGATGTCGAGCACGTTGGGGTCGGAGGTGTCGGTGTCCTTGGCCGCGTTGTCACCGGTCCACTGGCCCGCGCCGCCACCGAAGCGGTAGTCGTGGATCCAGGACATGTCGGTGCCGACCGTGCTGGCCCAGTAGGCGCCGTCGTAGACCGGGCGGATGCCGCCGAGTCCCTCACCGCCCGCGTCGTCGGCGTGGCTCATCGCGGTGACGGCATAGCCGGCGGTGGCCAGGTCGACGCCGCCGAGCACCGAGGCCGGCACGGTGACGATCAGCTCGTGGGCCTGCGGCACGGCCCGCAGCGTCGCCGATCCGACGGTGGCGCCGGAGGCGTCCTTGACGCCCGAGGACCAACCGTCGGCCGTGATGACGTAGGAGTACGGCGAGGCCAGGTCGGCGTTGGTGCCCGGCAGGGCAGGAACCGCTGAGCCGGAGGCGCCGCGGAGGTAGATGTCGAAGCGCTGAGTCGAGATCTGGTTGCCGCCCCACGGGTTGGTCAGCGCCCCGGCGATGCCGAGCGCGAGGTTGACCTGGTCGCCGTCGCGGTAGACGCCGAGACGGGTGAGGTCGAACGCGCCGGGGACGAAGTCACCGCTGGCCGGGTAGGTGTAGGAGCCCGGGCCGTGGTCGTCACCGGTCGGGTCGGTGAGCGCGCCGACCTGGGTGCCGAGGTTGGTGGAGACGACGGTACGGCGCAGCAGCGTCGTACCGCCGTCGGCGCCGACCGCGACCACCGAGACGGTGTTGCCGCCGAGCACCAGCGGGACGTCGAGGGAGAAGGTCCCGTCAGGTCCGACGGTCGCGGTGAGCGTCTGCGAGCCGACGTGGACATAGATCGCCTGCGCGTCGGTGCTGCCGGCAACGGTGGTCGTCGCCGCATCGGTCTGCAGCCCATCGGCAGGGCTGGTCAGGGTCAGCGACGGACCCTGGGGCACGCCACCGCCGTCCACGTAGCGGTCCCGGACGAGCGTGGGTGTCTCGACAGGCCGACCGGCGTCGATCGAGCGAGCGAGCCGGACGAACTGCGCCATCGACCAGGCCAACGGCGTGGCCGATCCGGTGCCCTCGCCGAAGGTGAACTGTCCCGTCGACGGCTGGTCCCACACCTGCTCGGGGATCATGTAGCCGGCGTTGGCGGCACCGGCCATGGTGCGCAGGTAGGAGGTCGCGGATCCGCCGGCGGCCAGGGAGTACTCCCCGCGCTCGCCGGAGAGCAACGGCCACAACCGGCCCACGCCGGTGCCGTCGTACGGGCTGCCGTCGGCCTTCTCGCCGTAGCCGTCGTGGTTGTAGCGGTACCACATCGGGCCCTCGGGGGTCTGCACCCGGATCGTCGAGTCCACCACCGGCAGCGACCCGACGACATCGGGGTCGTCAGCGGGGAGCACCCCGAGCCGGACGAGCTCGAGGAAGCCGGCGTCGACGATCGAGCGCTCGTCGTAGCTGCCACCGCCATTGTTGATGTCGAGCTGGTGCCCGTCGTTGGGGTCGGTGTTGTCGTCGATCCGGATGAAGTAGTGGCCGTCGCCGAGCGGGCCGGTCGTGGTGACCGTCCACTGCTTGAGGCTCCGCTGCCAGTCGTCGGCGGTGGCGAGGTAGAGGGCCCCCGACGCTTCGTCGCCGTTCGCGCGGGCGATCGATGCCGCACTGACCAGGCCGGCGATCTCGGCAGCGATGGTCGAGGGCGAGTAGCCGCCCTCCTCCTCCCAGCGCTCCTGCGGTGTGGCCGGGCCGTTCCCGACGATGAAATCGGCGGCCCTCTTCACGTGACTCCAGGTAGCGGCGTCGTCCCGGCCGAGCTGCGAGGCGAGCACGATCGGGAAGGCGACCTCGTCGAGCTGGAGGGAGCCCCAGTACGGCGTCCCGTCCAGCCGGCTGTTCTGCGGGAACGACCCGTCCGGCTTCTGCTGCACGTCGAACAGGTAGTCCAGGGATCGGTTCGCGGCCGCCGTGTCGCCCGCGGCCATCTGGGCGGTGGCGACCTCGTAGAGGTCGCGCGCCCACACCAGGTGATAGCCTCCGACGCCCGCCTCGTCGGCGTTGACCGCCTCGCCCCACGGCACGGTCAGCGAGGCGATGTTGGCGCCGCGGTAGGTCTTGTCCTCATGGGCGCGCAGCGTCATCACCGCCACGTCGTACTGCGTCAGCAGGCCCGCGTCGTGCCGCACGCTCCTGGGCGCCCGGTCCAGGGAGCCGAGGTAGCGCGACCAGCCCTGATCGTAGCTGCGGCTGGCCCTGCCGAAGCCGGTGCGCAGCGACCCCGAGGCCGCCCGGCTCGCGGCGGCAGTGTCGGCGCCGAAGCCGAGCGCGATGGTGGCGTGGGTGGTGCCGCTCCGGTCGGCCGCGAGCCGGCCGATCTGGACGACGTTCCCGTCGGGCGCCGACGCGTACTGGTGGTCCAGGGTGTGGTCGGTGGCCAGGTCGGTCCAGCCGTCACTGCTGTCGGCGTACCCGCTGGAGACGGCGGTGAAGGCCGGCTCGGCCCTCAGCGCGCTGGCGACCGGCGTGTCGGTGGAGGTGTCGGAGGCCAGCAGGGTGCTGCCGCTCGTGGTCGCCGAGTCGTGCTTGCCGGAGTTGGCCAGGGAGGGGTCGTAGAGGACGTAGGCGGTGTAGTGCCCGCGGTCCAGGCTCGTCACCGAGACGTCGAGCAGGACGGTGTTGCGGCCAGGGTCGGTCGTGTAGGTCTTGGTGATCCGGTAGCGGTGGTCCTTGTCGGTGTCGATCTGACGGTAGGAGAGCGACTCCCGGTCGAGCAGCTGGATCCGGTGGGTGGTGTCGGTGTCCTCCCGGTCGGTGAACGTGCGCCCGTCGGTGACGACGAGCTGCAGGCTGGTGACGTCGGCGATGTCCACCCGGGGGTAGTAGACCTCCGACATCGCGCCCGACGCCAGGCTGAACCACACCTTCGACGCCGTACCGGCGCTGGTTCCGAGGCCGTCCTTGGCGCCGGTCGTCCAGGAGGAGGCAGCGCCCGGCGCTCCGGGGGCGGTCCCGGCGGCAGGCGGTGCGGGCGGATCGTGCCGCGCGTGCCCGTGGCCCGGCGCGGCGAGCGCCGGCGGTCCCGACAGCGAGACGAGTACGACGGCGAGTGTGCCGGCGACGGCGGATCCGACGACTGCTGTGCGGCGCATGTGCCCTCCCGAGTGTGACTGTGACCTGAATCACAGCTGACTCTCACACCCTAGGGCGTGCAGCGCCTCCCGTCACCGGGTGCGCGCGGCTCGGATCAGCCGAACGCCTTGGTGTAGAGGCTCTGCAGGTCGCCGGTGGACTTGCCGCTCAGGCCGCAGCCGGCCAGCGAGCCGTCCGCTGAGACGGCGAGCAGGTAGTTGTCGCCGACGGTGAACGTCGGCACGTTGACCTCGGTGACGCCCGGCGTGGGCAGCTGGACGGTGATCTCACCGACCTGCGGACCGGACAGCACGCGGCTGACCCGCAGCTGGGCCGTCGATGAGTTCACCGACGTCACACTGGCCTCCACAGCCGTCGACTGCTGGGAGAGCTGTTCGGAGGTCGGTACGGCGCAGCGTCCGACCTGGAGCGGCACCGTCACCGTCATGTCGCTGGTGGCGGCCGAGGGCGTCTCGTCGTCGACGTGCACGAAGAAGACACGCGTCAGGATCGCCCCCACCAGGATGCCGGGGATCAGGAGCAGCCACAGCAGCCGCAGATCGAAGTTCTGGTTCTCTTCCACCGCACTCACCGCCCCATCATCCCTCCCCGGCCCAGCCACGCGAAAAGCGGCCCGCGCGTGCTGTTTCGAGGCCCGCCGAACAGGACACCTCGAAGACATGATCACTGTCCGGCGCCGCGTCGCCGCGCCCCCCGACCAGGTATGGGCCGTGCTCGCCGACGGCTGGCTCTATCCGCTCTGGGTGGTCGGCGCCTCCTCGATCCGCGACGTGGATGCCGGCTGGCCGGCGCCGGGGACCGAGATCCACCACTCGGTCGGCGCCTGGCCCGCCCTGGTGCACGACAGCACCAACGTGGTGGAGGCCGAGCCGGGACGCTCACTGCTGCTGCGCGCGAGGCTGTGGCCGGCGGGCGCGGCCGATGTCCGACTGACCCTGACGCCGGACGGCGATGGCACCCTCGTGGTGCTGGAGGAGCAGGTAGCGTCGGGCCCGATGTCCCTGATCCCCAAGCCGGTCTACGGCCCTCTGCTCAAGGCCCGCAACGTCGAGAGTGCTCGACGCCTCGCCAACCTCGCCGAGAACGGCGCCTCCCGGCGCCGTAGCTGAGCGCCGGTGAGCGCCTTCGACGCGGTGGTGATCGGGGCCGGGCCCAATGGCCTGGTCGCGGCCAACCATCTCCTCGACGCCGGTCGCTCGGTGCTCGTCCTGGAGGCGCAACCCACTCCGGGCGGCGCGGTCTCCAGCGACCGCGAGCTCGGCGAGGACTTCGTGCTGGACACCTGCAGCGCCTTCTACCCGTTGGCAGCGGCCTCGCCGTGGCTGCAGCGGATGCGGCTGGAGGAGCACGGGCTGGTGTGGCGGCACGCACCCGCAGTGCTGGGGCATCCCCTGCCCGACGGACGCTGGGCGATGCTGCACCGGGACCGCGAGGTGACAGCGCGCCTGCTCGAGGAGCAGTACGCCGGGGACGGGGACGCGTGGCTGGCGCTGTGCGAGCAGTGGGACACCATCGGCGAGCACCTGGTCGGCGCTCTGCTCTCGCCGTTCCCGCCGGTGGCGCACGCGTTTGGCGGGCTGACCCGACTGCGCCGTGCCGGTGGCTACGGCTTCGTCCGCGACCTGCTGACCCCCCTGGTCGACTTCGGCCGGACCCGGTTCGGCGGCGAGGCGCCGACGTTGCTGCTGGGCGGCAACGCCGGTCACGCCGACATCCCGTTGACCTCGCCGGGCTCGACGCTCTTCGGACTCCTGATGAGCATGCTAGGGCAGACGGTCGGCTTCCCTGTTCCCGAGGGAGGCGCTCAGCAGCTCAGCGCCGCGATGGTGTCGCGGCTGACGGCGCTCGGCGGCGTCCTGCGCTGTGACGCCGAGGTGGTGCGAATCGTGGTGGAGTCCGGCCGCGCGAGCGGCGTCGTGCTGCACGACGGCGAGCGGATCGAGGCTCGCACGGTGATCGCCGACGTGACCGCGCCGCGGCTCTTCGGCGGCCTGGTCCCTGTCGAGGAGCTGCCCGCGCGAGTCGTCCGCGGCATGCGGGGCTTCCAGCTCGATCCTGGCACCGTGAAGGTCGACTGGACGCTCTCCGGGCCGGTGCCCTGGGCCTCGCCGGCGCCGTACGCTCCGGGGACCTTCCACGTCTCGGACTCGGTCGACCAGATGGTCGACTCGCTGCAGAAGGTGGCCGCGCGCACGATCCCGGCCAAGCCGTTCCTGCTGGGCGGCCAGATGACCACCACCGACCCCACCCGCTCCCCCGCCGGCACCGAGACCGTCTGGGCCTACACCCACGTGCCGCAAGAGGTCGCCCATGACGAGGGCGAGGACGGCCTGACCGGGCGATGGGACCGCGACGAGTGCGAGCGCTTCGCGGACCGCATCCAGGGCCGGATCGAGGCACTCGCGCCGGGCTTCGGCTCCCGCGTGCTCGGCCGGCGGGTGCTGGGTCCGCACCAGTTCGAGGCCCGCGACGCCAACCTCATCGGGGGCGCCATCAACGGAGGTACGGCGCAGCTGCACCAGCAGCTGGTCTTCCGTCCCGTACCCGGGCTGGGCCGCGCCGAGACCGGCATCCGTGGCCTCTACCTCGGCTCCGCCTCGGCCCACCCCGGCGGCGGCGTCCACGGTGCTCCGGGGATGAACGCGGCTCGCGCGGCACTCGCGCACGACCGGCTGCGCCGGCTCGTCGGGCGCTGAGGATGCGGCGGTTCTGACCCCTGAGGGTCAAAACCGCAGGTTGTCGGGCAATGCTTTGACCCCCAAGGTGCGGTTCTGACCCCTGAGGGTCAAAACCGCCCACCCCCCGCCCACCCACAAGCAAAGGTGCCCCGGCTGCCGAAGCAGCCGGGGCACCTGGGGTTGAACTCAGGGACTCAGAAGTCCATGCCACCCATGCCGCCGGTCGGGTCGCCACCCATGGGGGCGGCCTTCTCCGGCTTGTCGGCCACGACGGCCTCGGTGGTGAGGAACAGCGCGGCGATGGACGCGGCGTTCTGCAGCGCCGAGCGCGTCACCTTGGCCGGGTCGATGATGCCCGCTGCCATCAGGTCGACGTACTCGCCGGTTGCGGCGTTGAGGCCGTAGCCCGGCTCGAGACCGGCGACCTTCTCCGCCACGACGCCGCCCTCGAGGCCGGCGTTGATAGCGATCTGCTTCAGCGGAGCCGAGATGGCGACCTTCACGATGTTCGCGCCGGTGGCCTCGTCACCCTCGAGGTCGAGCTTCTCGAAGGCCTGCTTGCCGGCCTGGACCAGAGCGACGCCGCCGCCGGCGACGATGCCCTCCTCGACCGCAGCCTTGGCGTTGCGGACGGCGTCCTCGATGCGGTGCTTGCGCTCCTTGAGCTCGACCTCGGTGGCCGCGCCGACCTTGATGACGGCCACGCCGCCGGCCAGCTTGGCGAGGCGCTCCTGCAGCTTCTCGCGGTCGTAGTCGGAGTCCGACTTCTCGATCTCGGCACGGATCTGGTTGACCCGACCCTCGATCTGGGCCTGGTCACCGGCACCGTCGACGATGGTGGTCTCGTCCTTGGTGATGACGACCTTGCGGGCCTGGCCGAGCAGCTCCACACCGGTGGTCTCAAGCTTGAGGCCGACCTCCTCGGAGATGACCTGGCCACCGGTCAGGATCGCGATGTCCTGCAGCTGGGCCTTGCGACGGTCACCGAAGCCCGGAGCCTTGACGGCGACGGACTTGAAGGTGCCGCGGATCTTGTTCACGACCAGGGTCGAGAGGGCCTCGCCGTCGACGTCCTCGGCGATGATGACGAGCGGCTTGCCCGACTGCATGACCTTCTCCAGCAGCGGGAGCAGGTCCTTGACGTTGGAGATCTTCTGGTTGGCCAGCAGGACGTAGGCGTCCTCCAGGACCGTCTCCATGCGCTCGGGGTCGGTGACGAAGTAGGCCGAGATGTAGCCCTTGTCGAACCGCATGCCCTCGGTCAGCTCGAGGTCGATGCCGAAGGTGTTCGACTCCTCGACCGTGATGACGCCCTCCTTGCCGACCTTGTCCATCGCCTCGGCGATGGCGTCACCGACGGTGACGTCGCCACCGGCGGAGATGGTGGCGGTGGCGGCGATCTGCTCGCGCGTCTCGACGTCCTTGGCCTGGCCGAGCAGGTGCTCGGAGACGGCGGAGACGGCGGCCTCGATGCCGCGCTTGAGGCCCATCGGGTTCGCACCCGCGGCGACGTTGCGCAGACCCTCGCGGACCAGCGCCTGGGCGAGGACGGTCGCGGTGGTGGTGCCGTCACCGGCGACGTCGTCGGTCTTCTTCGCGACCTCCTTGACCAGCTCGGCGCCGATCTTCTCGTAGGGGTCCTCGAGCTCGATCTCCTTGGCGATGGAGACACCGTCGTTGGTGATCGTGGGGGCGCCCCACTTCTTCTCCAGCACGACGTTGCGGCCCTTGGGGCCGAGGGTGACCTTGACGGCGTCGGCGAGGGTGTTCATACCCCGCTCGAGGCCGCGACGGGCCTCCTCGTTGAAAGCAATCAGCTTCGGCATTGCCTGCGATCCTTCACATGGGAAGTTCGTGTGATCCGGAACGATGAGTTGCCCGCGACGGACGGTCCCGAGCATCCGGCGAACCCTTTCTCGCCAGCCTCCGAGACCTCAACGCCACCGGTCCGGTGTTGTCACTCTCATGGTACGAGTGCCAACGTCATGTTTAGCACTCGCCCACCCCGAGTGCAAGAAAGTCAGAGAGGCTTGACCAGCAGCTCGAAGGCCAGGTCGTCGCGCTGGGGCAGTCCGAAGCGAGGATCGCCGTACGGGAAGGGGCTGCGCTCGCCGCTACGGCGATACCCGCGACGCTGGTAGTAGGCGATCAGCTCCTCGCGCTGCACGATGACCGTCATGTGCAGCTCCCGAGCGCCCCACCCGCGCGCCAACCGCTCAGCCTCGGCGAGCACCTCGCGGCCCACCCCGCCGCCCTGATCTCCTGGCCTGACCGCGAACATGCCGAAGTACCCCACCTCGTCGCGCTGCTCGAGCTGGCAGCAGGCCACCAGCTGGCCGTCACGCTCGGCCACCACCATCCTGCTACCAGGGGCGGTGAGCACCGCCCGTACGCCGTCGGCGTCGGTGCGCTGGCCGTGCAGCAGGTCGGCCTCGGTGGTCCAGCCCCCTCGACTGGAGTCGCCGCGGTAGGCGGATTCGATCAACTCCACCAGGGGGTCGACGTCGGCCGGCGTGGCATCGCGAAAGGTCAGCACGAACGGGAGCCTAGGTGAGGCGGGCGCGGCGCGCAGCGGCGAGCCGTCGCGTCTGTGCGCAGCGCCTTGTCGAACCAGCACAGCGGGCTAGCCTCGAACCATGCGTCTGCCTGAGCCGCTTCGCACCCCCGTCCCGCTGATCAGCGCACCGATGGCCGGTCCGGGCGGCGGCCGTCTCGCCCATGCCGTCTCGGTCGCCGGCGGACTGGGCATGTTCGGCGTCAACGACTCCCGCACACCCGAGTGGATCCGGGCCGAGGCGGAGGTCGCCGGCGCCGCCGGCACGCCCTACGGCGTCGGCCTGGCCGCGTGGGCGCTGGAGAAGCACGGCGAGCAGCTCGACGCCGTCATCGAGCTGCGCCCGACCCTCGTCTCGGTCAGCTTCGGCGACTATGCACCCGCCATCGGGCTGCTCCGCGAGGCCGAGGTCCTGACGGCCACCCAGATCGGCTCGCTGGACGACCTCGAGACCGCGATCGATGCCGGCGTCGACGTGATCGTCGCGCGCGGCGGCGAGGGCGGCGGCCACGGTCGCAACGTGATGGCGACGCTGCCGCTGCTGCAGCTGGTGCTGGATCGCACCGAGCTGCCCGTCTACGCGGCCGGCGGCATCCTCAACCACCGCGGGCTGGCCGCCGTACTCGCCGCCGGGGCGGCCGGCGCCTGGGTCGGCACCGCCTTCCTCGGCACCAGCGAGACCGCGTCGACGACCGCGGCGAAGCAGGCGCTGTTCGCCGCCCACAGCACCGGCTACGGCCGGGTCTTCGACGAGGCCCAGGAGGTCGCCTGGCCGCAGGAGTACGGCGGGCGCTCCATCGCCAACCGGTTCTTCGAGGAGTGGGTCGGGCGCGAGGAGGAGCTCGATGAGCCCGCACGGTCCCGGTTCCGCGCCGCGGTCTCGGGGCAGGACTACTCGGTCGCGCATCTCTACGCCGGCGAAGGGGTCGCCGCGCTCACCCACGAGGTCAGCGCGGCCGACGTGGTGGCTGAGTTCGGGCGTGCGGTCAAGCACGACGGCTGACGCCTCGGCCGGCTAGCTCGACTCGCGCTCCACCAGGTGCGTCGGCAGCACCCGCGCCTCGGGAGTGACCTCGCCGTTGATCAGGTCGAGCAGCAGCGCCACCATCTCCCGGCCCATCGCCTCGGCGGACTGGTGCACCGAGGTCAGCCGAGGATCGGTCGACAGCGCGAGCCGGGAGTCGTCGAAGCCGACCACTGACACGTCCTCCGGCACCCGCCGGTCCGCCTCGCGCAGCACCCGCAGAGCGCCCGCCGCCATCGGATCATTGGCACAGAAGACCGCATCCAGGTCGGGGCGTCGTTCCAGCAGGGTGCGCATGGCGAGCTCGCCGGACTGCTGGGAGAAGTCGCCGACCCCGATCAGCTCCTCCGCGGGCTCGATGCCGGCCGCCTCCAGCGCGGCACGGAAGGCGCGCAGACGGACCCGGCCGACCTCCATGTCGAGCGGGCCGGTGATGGTCGCGATCCGGCTGCGGCCGCGGGCGAGCAGGTGCGCCACCGCCAGCTGGGTGCCCATCTCGTTGTCGTTGTCGACGTAGCCGATCGCCGGCCCCGGCCGGGTGCCCCCGCCGATCACCACCGGCACGCCGTGCTCGGCGATCCGGGTGGCGAGGGTGTCGTCGTCGTGCAACGAGAGCAGCAGTACGCCGTCGACGTGCTGCTGGGTGAGGTAGTCGGTGAGCGTGTCGGTCCGGTCGGCGGGCGCCAGGAGCAGGACGAGCTGACGGTCGCCGGCTGTGAGCGCCGTTCCGATGCCGCGGACGACACCGGCGAAGAACGGCTCACCGAAGACCCGCTCCTCCGACTCGGCGATCACCAGGGCGACCGCGTCGGTGCGCTGGCTGGCGAGTGAGCGCGCGGCCCGGTTGGGCACGTAGCCGAGGTCGGCGATCGCCTCCTCGACGGCCTGCCTGGCCCGGTCGGATACGCGGGCGCCGCCGTTGATGACGCGGGAGGCGGTGCCCCGGCCGACGCCGGCAAGCGTGGCGACGTCCTCCAGGGTGGGACGGCGAGCAGCACTGCGCGGCATGGCCGCCAGATTAGGGCATCAGGGCCTCGTCGGCGCCTGGTGACCGAACGGCACCTGGTCGCGCACCCCGAGGGCGGCCAGCACCGAGGGCAGCATCGCCTTCGCGGTGCGCTTGTAGCCGACAGCGCTCGGATGGAACCTGTCGAGGCTGAACATCTCGTCCGGGTTGGTGATGAAGAACGGCCCGACGACGTGCGCCAGCGAGACCACATAGGCGCCGGCACCGTGCGCCGCCTCGGCCTGCGCGGCAGCGAGCTGGCGCGAGGCGCGGGCACCCAAGGAGCGCAGCGGCTGTGGCAGGGCCCGCAGCGCACTGAGATCGGGGCAGGTGCCGACCACGACCGCGGCTCCTCGGACGCGCAGCGCCTCGATCGTCTCGGTGAGGTGCCTGACCGAGTCGGAGACGGGGATGCGATGGGTGACGTCGTTGCCGCCGACGATGACCACCGCCACGTCGGGACGGTAGGACGGCAGCAGGGACATCAGCTGCTCGGGCAGCATCCACGACTCGCTGCCGACCTTGGCGGCCGTGGTCAGTCGCACCGCCCGCCGGGTCTTCTTCGCGATACCCGTGGCCAGCCGGGCGCCGAGCGTGCCGTCGGCGTCCTCCGCACCGAGACCCGCCGCGATCGAGTCGCCGAGGAGCAGCAGCTCGACGCGGTCGCCGTACTTCTTCTTGTAGACCTTGTCCGCCAACGGCGCGATCTCGCCGAACGGCTTGCCGATGACCGCTCGCGCGTGGGCGGCCTGCCGCTTGAGAAGCACCACGAAGCCCGCGCCGAGCGCGGCGCCGATAGCACCCACGGCTCCCGCGACGCCGGCTCCGACAGCGATCCGGCCGAGCTGACGTGCTTCCTCGCCTCGGGTCATGCCTTGCTTGTAGCCCCGCGAGGTGAACAGATGCTCAACGCAGCCGGAATGGCCGCACCGCGCTGCGCGTCCGTTCAGCGCGGCCGTTCAGCGCGGCCGAGCTCAGGCCTGCGAGAGCCCCGCGGCCTCGAAAGCGTCGTACGACGCCTTGATCGTGGCCCGCGGGCCGACGATGCCGCTGACCGCATCGAGCGTCTTGAGACCGTGACCGGTGTTGATGATGACCGTCTCCAGGGAGGGGTCGAGCTGGCCGGTCTCGATGAGCTTCTTGGTGACGGCGAGCGTCGTGCCGCCGGCGGTCTCGGTGAAGATGCCCTCCGTGCGAGCCAGCAGCACGATCGCCTGCCGGATCTCCTCGTCGCTGACCTCCTCGACCGCACCGCCGGTGCGGCGGGTGGAGTCCAGGACGTAGATGCCGTCGGCAGGGTTTCCGATCGCCAGCGACTTGGCGATGGTGTCCGGCTTGACCGGGCGGATGGCGTCGACGCCGGACTTGAAGGCGGTTGCGACCGGGTTGCAGCCGGTGGCCTGGGCACCGTAGATCTTGTAGGGCTTGTCCTCGACCAGCCCGAGCTTGATCAGCTCACCGAAGGCCTTGTCGACCTTGGTCAGCTGGGACCCCGAGGCGACCGGGATGACGATCTGGTCGGGCAGCCGCCAGCCGAGCTGTTCGGCGATCTCGAAGCCCAGCGTCTTGGAGCCCTCGGCGTAGAAGGGGCGGACGTTGACGTTCACGAACGCCCAGCCGTCCTCCTCGGCCGCGATCTCCTGTGCCAGCTTGTTGACGTCGTCGTAGTTGCCCTCGACGGCGACCAGGTTGTCGGTGAAGATCGCCGAGTTGACCTGCTTGGGCTGCTCGAGGTTGCTCGGGATGAAGACGACGGTCGTGATGCCGGCACGGGCGCCCGCAGCGGCGACGGCGTTGGCCAGGTTGCCGGTGGAGGGACAGGCGAAGACCTTGGCGCCGAGCTCGCGAGCGGCGCTGAGCGCACATGCCACCACCCGGTCCTTGAACGAGTTGGTGGGGTTGGTGCTGTCGTCCTTGACCCACAGCTTGGTGAGGCCGAGCTCGCGGGCGAGGTTGTCGGCCCGCAGGAGGCGGGTGAAGCCGGGCTCGGTGTTGGGACTCTCCTCGATGTCCGTGGGGACCGGGAGCAGCGCCTTGTAGCGCCAGATGTTGCGCGGACCGGCCTCGATCTCGGCGCGGGTCACGGCCGGGAACTCGTAGGCGACCTCCAGCGGGCCGAAGCACTCCGGACAGGCGTAGTGCGGCCCGAGGTCGACGCGGTGCCCGCACTCGCGACAGGCGAGGGCGACAGCGTTGCCGAACGCGCCCTCCCGCAGGGATGCCTTCTCGGTACCGTGCTCGACGGTGTTGGCAGCGCTCATGAGTCCTCCTCCTCATCTTCCCCGACACGTCTCTCGTGCTGGGCCGGAATTAGCACCTGCTCCGCGACCTGCCCACGGGGTGGGAGGAGACACGCGGTCGGTTGCCGGGACTTCACTGGGCCGTTCCCTCAGTCCCTCTCGATGAGCAGTAGCGATGCTACGGGAGCACCCGCGCACGCAACGAACCGGATGCCCGAATGCCGGACAGCCGTCTCACTAGCTGGACAGGCGTGGCGTCAGCCGGCGTCGGTGGCGAGCTGGCGCAGCAGCTCAAGCACACCGTCGGGCCCCTTGACCACCACATCGGCCAACGGCGTCAACGCGCTCTCCTCGGAGGAGGCGGAGCAGACCTTGAGGGTGCTCAGCCCCTCGTTCTCCCACGCGGTCAGCGCCTCGAACGCCTCGACGTCACCCAGGTCGTCGCCGGCGAAGAGGATCGCCTTCGCCCCCAGCGTGTCGACCAGCTTGTCGACCACCAGGCCCTTGTCCATCCCCGGCGATCGCACCTCGATGACCTGCTTGCCGGGCTCGACCGCGAGGTCGTGCGCCTCCGCCGCGGCGCGCAGTGGCGCGAGCAGCCGTTCGAAGGCGCCCTGCGCGTCGGCCAGCCGGCGAGTGTGCACGGCGACGGCAAGGCCCTTCTCCTCCACGTAGGCGTCCGCGGCGTCGTACTTCCGCAGGATCCTCGGCAGCTCCCGCAGGAAGGTGGCCAGCCCGACCGGTGGCCGGGGCCCGACGATCGCCCGATGACTGGAGTTCCAGTGCTCGTTGCCGTACTGCCCGTAGACCAGCAGCTCGGTGCCGGTCGCGGCGAGCGCGTCGGCGACCTCCTCGAGCCCGCCGAGCGCGAGCACCTGGCGAGCGGGGCGCCCGGTGACGACAGCGATCGCCTTGACCTTCGGCGCCAGCGCGGTCAGCGCCGCCCCCGCATCCGGATGGATGTGGGCCTGGGCGGGGTCCTCGACGATCGGCGAGAGCGTGCCGTCGAAGTCGAGTGCCACCACCGCCTGGGAGGCGAGGGCCGCGAAGGCGGCGTACTTCTGCTCAGCTCGGGCCGACGCGAAGTCCATGTCCCTAGCCTCCCACGTGCCGATGAACGCCGTGCAGGAGCCCGCGGGTTGAGGCGCGATCGAGCCCCTGCCGTTCCGGCGCTGCCGTGCGGCGAGCCTAAACCGCGCTCAGTCGAGCGGCGCGGTCAAGATGACGGTGAGGCGGTCCATCTTCATCGGGTCGATGGCCGGCGCCGTACGACGGATGCCGAGGTCGAGGGCGAGCTGCTTCCCCGCGGCCTTGAGCCGCTGCGGGTAGTACACGGTCGTGGTCGGGATGGACCCGTACCAGTTGTCCGTGCCGACGACGTTCCAGCCGACCTTGGTCGCCTTGGTGCTCACGGTGGCGGCCAGGCCCTTCACGCGCGAGTTGTTGAAGACCTCGACGTAGACCTTGCCGCGCTTGACGGTCTTGGCCTTCTTCACCGACTGCGTGCTCGGGCCGCTGCTCGGCGAAGGTGTCACCGACGGCGCCGTCGCAACGTTGGCGGTCGGCACGAGCGCACGCTCGTTGTCGCCGTGGCCACGAGTGACCACGAAGGCGACCAGGGCCATCGCGATCGCGACGATGCTGAGCAGGACGACCGGAGAGGGCAGCGCGATGCCGCGCTGGTCGCGCATCCACAGGCGGCTCATGTCAGATCTCGAATCCGAGGCGACGGGCCGAGCGCTGCCGCTGCCGTGCGGCGCGCAGCCGACGCAGCCGACGGACCAGCAGCGGGTCGGCGGCGAGCGCCTCCGGGCGGTCGATCAGCGCGTTGAGGACCTGGTAGTAACGCGTGGAGGACATGTCGAACTTCTCCCGCACCGCGGCCTCCTTGGCGCCGGCGTACTTCCACCACTGACGCTCGAAGGCGAGGATCTCCTGGTCCCGCTCGCTCAGGCCCGGGGCGTTGTTCGCGTCCTCATCGGGCAGCGCGTTGGCGACCATCGATCATCCTCCCTGCTCCTTGCTCGTCCACCAGTCAGTTGCTCACTGTAGACGAGGAATGACACACGTGTGATTCGGTTGCACGGCGTGGCGGCGAACCTGGGACTACCGTGGCGGTTGTGACGAATGAGGTAATCCGCTGGGGCATCCTGGCCACCGGGAAGATCGCCCACGCCTTCGCCCGCGACCTGCTGCTGGTGCCCGACGCCGAGCTGGTGGCCGTCGGATCGCGCCGGCTCCCCTCCGCCGAGGCCTTCGCCGCCCAGTACGGCGAGGGCGTCCGCGCCTACGGCTCCTACGAGGACCTGGTCGCCGACCCGGATGTGGATGTCATCTACATCGCAACCCCGCACGCGTTCCACCTGGAGAACGCGCGGCTGGCGTTCGAGGGCGGCAAGCACGTGCTGTGCGAGAAGCCGCTGACCCTCTCGGTCGCCGACTCCGAGGAGATGATCGCGCTGGCGGGCCAGCACGGCCGCTTCCTGATGGAGGCGATGTGGACCGCGTGCCACCCGGGTGTGCGCGCACTGCAGCGTCGGCTCGCCGCCGGGGAGTTCGGCGTCCCTGCGCACGTCCACGCCGAGCTCGGCTTCGTGGTGCAGGCCGCTGCCGATGACCGGATGCTCGACCCCGACCTGGGCGCAGGCGCCCTGCTCGACATGGGCATCTACCCGCTCACCTTCGCCCACCTGATGCTGGGCGAGGCCACCTCGCTCACCGCGCAGGCGGACCTGCACGTCACGCCCGGCACCGCCAGCGGCAAGGAGGGCGCGATCGACATGGCGATCGCGATGACCGGCGCGTACGCCGGCGGCGCGCTGGCCACCATGCACGCCTCCATGCGGTCGTGGACCACCAGCGCGGCAGCGATCGCGACCGACCGCGGCCGGATCGAGGTGCCCGAGTTCCACCACCCGAGCCGGATCACCTTCACCCCGAAGGCGACGATGGCCGACTGGACCGCCGACGCCGGCCCGCTGGAGCCGATCGAGATCGAGCCCGACGAGCCCGTCATCGGCAGTGGTTACGGCAACGAGGCCGCCGAGGTGAACCGCTGCCTGCGCGCCGGCCTGCTCGAGTCGCCGCTCGTGCCGCACTCGCAGACGCTGACCCTGATGCGGCAGATGGAGGAGATCCGGCGCCAGACGGGCATCCGCTACCCGGGCGAGTGACGCTCGGGCGAACTGCCAGGACATGCCGCCGAACGGGTGGGTGTCGTCATGACACCCGACCGGGCAGAATGACACGCGTGACCCCAGAGCTTGCCGAGATCAGCCGCACCATCGATCCAGCCGAGCTCGGCAAGCGGCTGCGGCTGGCCCGCGTCGCGGCGGGCATGACCCAGACGGACCTGGCGGGCGGCGAGGTGACGGCGGCCTACATCTCCCGCATCGAGGCCGGCGCCCGCCGGCCCGAGTCGGGCCTGCTGGAGCGGATGGCCGGACGCCTCGGCGTACCGCTGGAGCACCTGCTGCTGGGCGTCAGCGTCGACCAGCAGCGCGAGATCGAGCTCGCCCTGGACTACGCCGAGCTTGCCGCCGCGTCCGGTGATGCCGCCGGGGCGCTGCAACAGTCCGAGACGGTGCTGGCCGGCCTCACCGAGACCTCGCCGCGCGCGCTGCGCCGACGCGCCGAGCACGTGCGGGCACTCGCCCTGGAGTCGAACGGACGGATCGACGAGGCGATCATCGCGCTCGAGGACCTGACCGCCGCGCCGTCCGCGGACCCGGTGTGGCTGCGCGAGCTGATCGCGCTGAGCCGGTGCTACCGCGAGACCGGTGAGTTCTCCCGCGCCGTGGCCGTCGGCGAGCGAGCGAGCGAGACGATCACCAAGCTGGGCATCGAGGGGCTGACCGAGGCCATCCAGCTGACCGTCACGGTGGCGGCTGCCTACATGCAGAGCGGCGACACCGAGCACGCGAAGCGGATGTGCCTGCGCGCCATCGCGGCTGCCGAGCGCTACGGCTCCCCCATCGCCCAGGCCTCCGGCTACTGGAACGCGAGCCTGGTCGAGTCCCGCAACGGCGACCACGTCGCCGCACTCGGCCTGGCGAAGAAGGCGATCGCACTGTTCGAGCTGGGCGAGGACTCACGCAACCTCGGTCGGCTGCGCGCCCAGATCGCCTCGATGGAGCTGCGGGCGACGCCGCCGGACATCGAGGCGGCCCGGATCGGTCTCGAGCAGGCCGCCCGCGAGATGGAGTGGTCCGCGGCCGGACCGGTCGACATGGCGGGACTCCACCTGGTCCAGGCCCGTGCCGAGCTGCTCGGCGGCGACATCGCGGCCGCGCGCGAGCACATCGTCAAGAGCTCCGACCTGGCGCGGGACCTCGCGCCGACGATCCACGCCGAGGCGCTGGTGCTGCACGGTCGGATCGCGGCCAGCGACGGCGCCCTGCAGGAGGCGCGCGACCACTACCAGCAGGCCGTCGCCGTCCTCACCGCCGTCGGGGCCGACCGCCAGGCCGCACAACTGTGGTTCGAGCTCGGCGCGCTGTTGCGCGAGGCCGGCGACACCGACGCGGCAATGGACGCCTTCCAGCGCGCGAGCATCTCCACCGGACTGTTCGCACCCAACACGATGGTCAGCCAGCCCACGGCCTGACCGACCGCTCCAGCCCGAACGCGGGCGCCGGGACTCCCGGCGCCCGCGTTCGGTATTTCTCAGCAGCAGGCGAAGTCGTGCGTCGCCTGCAACGAGCCCGGCTCAGGTGAGCTGGCTGCAGCGGTGGCGCCGCACACGGCGAGCAGAGCGGCGAGAGCGACCAGAGCGAGCTTCTTGGTGCGAGACATGAACGATTCCTCCTTGATGGGCGCGGATTGCGCGGGAGGAGTCGTAACATTTTGTTAAGTCATGTAACGCGACGATTGCCTAGATGTGTCCTAAGCCTCATCGTCGCCGGTTCGAGAGATGCACGCCGGATTCGCCGGCGGAACGGGACGGAAGAAGACGGAGCCCGATCCCCCACATGGACCGGGCTCCGCCTCGATAGTGCCGCCCCCACGGCGGCAGCTGGGAGCACGATGACTCCCGAATGTGCCTCAGCACCGTTCCGGAGTGTAACTACTCCTGTCCAGATTGATCCATAGTCCGGTCGATACGCGGACATCGACGAGCGACACGGATCACAGGTGTGAGGGGTGCCCGACCGGGTAACTGATCCCGGCTATGGTCGACAACATGCAGGCCGATCTCGTCATCGTTGCCAATCGTCTCCCCGTCGATCGGGTCGAGCTGGCCGACGGAACGCGGAGCTGGCGACGCTCACCCGGTGGCCTGGTCACCGCCCTCGAACCCGTGCTGCGCGCCAACGACGGCGTGTGGATCGGCTGGCCGGGCGGCACCGAGCAGGATCTCGCGCCGTTGGAGGACGACGGCATGCGGCTCCTGCCGATGTCGATGACCCCGGAAGAGATCGAGGGCCACTACGAGGGTTTCTCCAACGCCACGATCTGGCCGCTCTACCACGACCTGGTTGCCAAGCCGGCCTTCCACCGGGAGTGGTGGGACTCCTATCGCGACGTCAACCGGCGCTTCGCCGAGCAGGCCGCCGAGGTCGCCGCCGAGGGCGGCACGGTGTGGATCCAGGACTACCAGCTGCAGCTCGTGCCCGAGATGCTGCGCGAGCTGCGACCGGACCTGCGGATCGGCTTCTACCTGCACATCCCCTTCCCGCCGGCCGAGCTCTTCCAGCAGCTGCCCTGGCGTCGGCAGATCCTCGAGGGGCTGCTCGGCGCGGACCTGGTCGGCTTCCAGCTTCCCGGCGCTGCGCAGAACTTCATCCGGCTGGTGCGCCAGCGGGTCGGCCACAAGACCCACCGTGACCTGGTCTACCTGCCCGATGGGCGCACCGTGAAGGCCGCGGCCTTCCCGATCTCGATCGATGCCGCCGGATTCGAGGAGCTGGCCCGCTCCGAGAGCGTGAACGCCCGCGCCAAGGAGATCCGGGAGGCGCTCGGCAATCCGCGCAAGATCTTCCTCGGGGTCGACCGGCTCGACTACACCAAGGGCATCTATGCCCGTCTGCGTGCCTTCTCCGAGCTGATGCGCGATGACCACATCGAGGTCGAGGATGCCGTCTTCGTGCAGGTGGCGGTGCCCTCGCGCGAGCGGGTGGAGCAGTACCGCGTGCTGCGTGACGACATCGACCGGCTGGTGGGCCGGATCAACGGCGACCTGGGCCGGATCGGGCGCCCGGCCATCTCCTACATGCACTCGTCCTATCCCCGCGAGGAGATGGCCGCGCTCTACCGCGCCGCCGACGTGATGGTGGTGACGCCCTACCGGGACGGGATGAACCTGGTCTGCAAGGAGTACGTCGCCTGCCGGTACGAGAACGACGGTGCGCTGGTGCTCTCGGAGTTCGCCGGAGCGGCCGACGAGCTGCGCCAGGCCTGGCTGGTCAACCCCTACGACCTCAACGGGATGAAGTCGGCGCTGCTCGAGGCCTACAACGCCGACCATCGCGAGCAGACCCGCCGGATGAAGGCCATGCGTCGCACCGTCGCCACCAACGACATCGACGCGTGGGCGAGCTCCTTCCTCACCGAGCTGGCGAGCGTGCCCGCGGATCACGGCAAGCTGGTGCGCCCCGCCGGTGGCAGCTGAGGTCCGCTGCCTCCGGCGGTCTCCTCCTCGTCGTACGTCGGCTTCGTGATCAGCGCAGAGCCGGGATGACCTGCTGCTCGAAGAGGTCGATGCTGGAGCGGTCGTAGGCAGCGTCGGCGAAGTAGGTGATCGCATACGTCATGCCCAGACCCTCGAGCGTCTTGAGCCTAGCCGCAATCTGCTCCGGCGTGCCGACGAGGCCCTGGGCACTGGTCCGTCGGGCGTGCTCGGCGCCGG
The DNA here is from genome assembly GCF_000364605.1 of Nocardioides sp. Iso805N. GTDB lineage: Bacteria > Actinomycetota > Actinomycetes > Propionibacteriales > Nocardioidaceae > Nocardioides. The sequence goes on from NZ_KB822575.1 coordinate 251,499, forward strand.
CGGCCTCACCCAGGGACTTCTGCAGGTGGTCGGCGAACCAGGCGACCTTGTCGTCGATCTCGCGCTGGGTCTCCCCGATGAAGACGTTGTAGTTCGCCGAGCGGGTGATCTCGCCGAAGTCGCGACCGAGGTTGGCGCAGTGCTCGGCCAGGAGGTCGGACTTGGTCCGGAAGGTCTCCTCGTCGCCGGCGAAGTTGGTGTAGTCGGCGTACTGGGCCGCGATCTTGAGGGTGACCTTCTCGCCGCCGCCGGCGATCCACAGCGGGATGCCGGAGCGGCCCTGCTGGATCGGCAGCGGCTGACAGATGGCGCCGTCGACCTGGTAGTACTTCCCCTGCAGCGAGGAGACGCCCTTCGTCCAGGCCTGCTGGAAGATCTGCACACCCTCGCGCAGCATCCCGAGCCGGTCGCGGGCCTCGGGGAACCCGTAGCCGTAGGCGCGCCACTCGTGCTCGTACCAGCCGGCGCCGATGCCCATCTCGACCCGGCCACCGGAGACGTGGTCGACGGTCGCGGCGACCTTGGCGAGGTAGGCGGGGTTGCGGTAGCTCATGCACGTGCACATCTGGCCGAGCCGGATCCGCTCGGTAGAAGCGGCGAACGCGCTCATCAGCGTCCACGCCTCGTGGGTGGCCTGGTCGGAGGGCTGCGGCGTGGTGTGGAAGTGGTCGTAGACCCAGAGCGACTCCCAGTCCGAGACCTTGTCGGCACGGATCGCCAGGTCGCGCATCGTCGCCCACTGCCGGGCGGGATCGATGCCGACCAGGTCGAAGCGCCAACCCTGCGGGATGAAGAGACCGAACTTCATGGACGTGCTCCTTGCTCAGGCACCCGGACTGCTTGTCGTCGGCAACGCTAACGTGCCCGTGTGAACGCACTCAACGGCCTGGTCGAGCGAGAGCTGATGGCGGCGGACTGGGCCGAGGCCCTGGCGCCCGTCGAGGAGCGGGTCGCCGCGATGGGCGCCTTCCTGCGCGAGCAGCTCGCGCTCGGACGCCCCTACCTGCCCGAGGGCGACCGGGTCTTCGCGGCGTTCCGCAGGCCGCTGGCCGACGTACGCGTGCTGATCGTCGGCCAGGATCCCTATCCGACGATCGGCCACCCGATCGGGCTCTCCTTCGCCGTCGAACGGCACGTGCGGCCGCTGCCGGCGTCGCTGCGCAACATCTACACCGAGCTGGGGAGCGATCTGGGCATCGAGCCACCGGAGCACGGCGACCTGACGGCCTGGTCGGAGCGCGGCGTGATGCTGCTGAACCGGTCCCTGACCGTGCGACCAGGCGCACCGGCCTCGCACTCCGGCAAGGGCTGGGAGGAGGTCACCGGCCGCGCGATCTCGGCCCTCGTGGAGCGCGGCGGCCCACTGGTGGCGGTGCTCTGGGGTCGGCACGCGCAGTCGCTCAAGCCGGTGCTCGGAGAGATCCCGTACGTCGAGTCCGCGCACCCCTCGCCGCTGTCGGCCTATCGCGGCTTCTTCGGATCGCGGCCGTTCTCCCGGGTCAACGACCTCCTGGTCGCCCAGGGCGGCGTACCGATGGACTGGACGTTGCCGGCGGAATAAGTTTAATCCTCAACTAGTTGAGGAGTGTCATGACCGACCGGATGCCTGCTCTGTACATCGGCCACGGCGCGCCGCCGCTTCTCGACGACCCGACCTGGTCGGGCCAGCTCGCCGCGTGGGCCGCCGACCTGCCGCGCCCGCGGGCGATCCTGATCGTCTCGGCGCACTGGGAGTCGGCCCCGGTGATGCTGAGCGCCCCTGGCGCCCCGCTCGTCTACGACTTCGGCGGCTTCGACCCGAAGTACTACCGGATGACCTACGAGACACCCGACGCCTCCTGGCTGGCGCAGCGGGTGGCGGCGATGATGCCGGCCACCGAGCCGGTCCACCAGCACGCCACCCGCGGTCTCGACCACGGCGCCTGGGTGCCGCTGCGGATCATGTACCCGGCGGCGGACATCCCGGTGCTGCAGATGTCGCTGCCGACCCAGGATCCGACGCGGCTGCTGGCGCTGGGCGAGCGGCTGCGGTCGCTGCGCGACGAAGGCGTGCTGATCATCGGCTCCGGCTTCCTGACCCACGGCCTGCCGTTCCTGACCTCATGGCGGATCGACGCAGAGGCTCCGGGTTGGTCGGCGGACTTCGACGCCTGGGCCGGCGAGGCGCTCGCCCGCGGCGACGTGGACGCGCTCGCCGACTACCAGCATCGGGCACCCGGCATGCCCTACGCCCACCCGACGGTGGAGCACTACACGCCGCTGTTCGTCACGCTCGGCGCGGCGACCACGCCCGACGAGCCCGGCATCCAGGTGATCGACGGGTTCTGGATGGGGCTCTCGAAGCGGTCGCTGCAGGTCGCCTGAGGCGTCGAGAGGTCACTTTCGGTGGGTTGAGTGCACGCTGGACACTCGACCCACCGAAAGTGACCTCTCAACCGGTGATCTCGTCCAGCTCCGCGAGGTCGGCCTCGGTCGGGTCCCAGCGCAGCGCGGCCGCGTTGGTCCGCACCTGGTCGCCGCTGGTGGCGCCGGAGATCACCGAGGAGACGCCCGGCTGCGCGGCGAGACCGCCGATGGCGACGTCGATCGGGGTGAGATCGCGCGCCGCGGCGTATGCCTCGAAGTCCTCGATCCTGTCCCAGTCGGCGTTCTCCAGCCAGTCGCCGCGACCGCGCTCCTGGGCGAACCGGGTGCCTGCCGGCGGCGCCTGGTCGCGCTTGTACTTGCCGGTCAGCAGGCCGGCCTCGAGCGGGAAGAACGGCAGTACGCCGACGCCGAAGTGCTCGGCCGCAGGCACGACCTCCTCCTCGACGTCGCGGGTCAGCAGGGAGTACTGGTTCTGGATCGAGACGAACCGCTCCAGACCTGCGGTCCGGGCGGTCCAGTCAGCGTCGGCGAGCTCCCAGGCGGAGAAGTTCGAGCAGCCCAGGTAGCCGACCTTGCCCTCGCGGACCAGATCGGTCAGCACCGCGAGGGTCTCCTCGATCGGCGTGACCGGGTCGGGCCGATGCAGCTGGTAGAGGTCGATGTGGTCGGTCCGCAGCCGGCGCAGCGAGCCCTCCACCGCGCGACGGACGTAGCGGCGGGCGCCACGGGCGCCGAAGTCCTCGCCGTACTCGCCGCCCATCGACATGCCGAACTTGGTCGCCACCACGAAGTGCTCGCGCTGGCCCTGCAGCGCCTCACCGAGAAGCGTCTCGCTGGCACCCGCACCGCCGTAGATGTCGGCGGTGTCGAGCAGCGTCACGCCGACATCGCGCGCCGCGGCCAGGATGTCCTTGACACCGTCGAGACCGACCCGGCGACCGAAGGCGTTGCAGCCGATGCCGACAGCGCTCACCATCAGGCCCGAGTCGCCGAGGGACCGGTAGACCATCGCATCGCTCATGTCAGGCACGATACCGACCATGCAGATCCTCTCGATCCAGTCGCAGGTGGCCTTCGGGTACGTCGGCAACTCGGCGGCCGTCTTCCCGCTCCAGCGGCTGGGCCACGAGGTCTGGCCCGTGCTCACGGTGAACTTCTCCAACCACACCGGGTACGGCGAGTGGCGCGGACCGGTGCAGGCTCCGACGGACGTCGCTGCCGTGATCGAGGGGATCTCCGAGCGCGGCGCCCTGCCGGAGGTCTCCGCCGTACTGTCCGGCTATCAGGGCGACCCTGCAGTCGGTGCCGTCGTGCTCGATGCCGTCGCCCGCGTCAAGGCGGCGAACCCGCACGCGATCTACTGCTGCGACCCGGTGATGGGCGACGTCGGCCGGGGCATGTTCGTCCGGCCGGGGATCCCGGAGTTCATGCGCGACCAGGTGGTACCGGCGGCGGACGTGATCACGCCCAACCACTTCGAGCTCAACTTCCTCGCCGGACTCGAGGCGACGCCGCGGCTGGCCGACGTACTCGATGCCGTCGAGCGCGTGCGCGCGACCGGTCCCCGCAACGTGCTGGTCACCTCGGTGGTCACCGACAGGTCTGACACCCTGTCGTTGGTCGCTGTCGATGACTCGGGCGCCTGGCGGGTCACCACACCCCACCTGCCGATCACGCCCAACGGCGGCGGCGACGTGACGGCGGCGGTCTACCTGGCACACCTGCTCGGCAGCGGGTCGACGCCGACCGCGCTGGAGCGCACCGCCAACACCATGTTCGCGATCCTGGAACGGACGCTGGAGTCGGGCCGGCGCGAGCTCGAGCTGATCGCCTCGCAGGAGGACATCGCCCACCCGCCGACGCGCTTCGAGGCGACTCAGCTGAGCTGAGCGCCCTCGCTCTTCCCGTCCTTGCCGTCCAGCGCGTCGAGCCACGCCAGGATGTGGGTGGTGGCCCGCCCGGCGATCACCGGGTCGTAGTCGTCGGTGCTGTCGTCGAGGAACAGATGCCCGCTGCCGGGATAGTCCACGAGCTGACCGCCCGGCACGCGCTCCCGGAACCCCTCGTCCTCCTCGGCCTCCCGCCACGGGTCGTCGAGGGTCTGGTGCGCGACTGCCGGCAGTCCCTCGGGCCAGTCCGCCTCGAACCATCTCGGGTCCGGCGCACCAAAGAGGAAGAGCATCCCCCGCGCGCTCCCGGGGCGGTGCTTGAGGGCCAGCCAGGTGGCATAGCCGCAGCCCATCGACATCCCCGCGTAGACGAGTCCTGTCGCCGGCAGCGCATCAGCCGCCGCGGCCGCGCGGCGGCTGAGGACCTCGTCGCCGAGCTCGCGCATATGTGCGACGCCCGCGTCGGTGTCGTCGAAGAGGCGCCCCTCGTAGAGGTCAGGAGCGTGCACGGGGTGGCCTGCGTCGCGCAGCGTGTCGGCGAAGTGCCGTACGCCGTCGGTCAGGCCACGGGCGTGGTGGAGCAGCAGTATCTCGGCCATACCTCCTACAACGCCACAGGTATGGCGCTGTGGCAAGTGGGCGGGACGCAGGGTTGCGACGCTCGGACGATGGGCGGCGCCGGCTGCCGTTGCCGTACCCACCCTGGACGGACGTGGGTAAAGGGGCACACCTGTGCCCCTTTACCCATCTCCAGATCAAGCTGCCCCGTGAAGCCGCCAAGACCGGGGAACGCAGAGCCGGTGACAGGAATCGAACCCGCGACCCTCTTATTACAAGTAAGACGCTCTACCAACTGAGCTACACCGGCATGCCGCCGAGGCAGCGCGCCAATCCTAGACAGCCTCCGCTTGAATGGCTGCATGAGCCTGCTCTCCGAGCCGCATCACGACGGATCCCCGCTGTATGTCGACCAGCCCTCGCCGACGCTCGGCGAACACGTCACGGTCCGCCTCAGGGTCTCGGCCGACGACCCGGCGCAGCGGGTCTGGGTGCGCACGACGTACGACGCCGAGCCGACCTATCACGCGTGCGAGCGCGTCGACGCGACCTGGTGGACGGGCACCATCCCGGTGCACAACCCGATCACGCACTACCGCTTCCTGATCGAGGACCGCGACGGTGACCAGCGCTGGGTCACGGCGAACGGCACGGTCACGCACGACCCGTCCGACACGTTCGACTTCAAGCTGAGCGCGCATACCCCGGCGCCGGCATGGACCAGGCACGCGGTGGTCTACCAGATCTTCCCCGACCGGTTCGCGCGCAGCTCGGCGGCCGACGACCGTCCGACACCCGCCTGGGCCAAGCCGCAACCATGGGACAGCCTGCCGGCCTACGAGCCCACCGACGACCGCACCTGGCTGGGCTTCTACGGCGGCGATCTGGACGGCATCATCGACCACCTCGACCACGTCGACCGGGTCGGTGGCACCACGGTCTACCTCACCCCGGTCTTCCCGGGCGAGAGCAACCACCGCTACAACGCCTCGACGTTCGACCGGATCGACCCGCTGCTCGGAGGCGACGAGGCCTACGCACGGCTCGCCGAGGCGGTGCACGAGCGCGGCTGGCACCTGCTCGGCGACCTGACCGCCAACCACACCGGGGACACCCACGAGTGGTTCCAGCAGGCCCTCGAGGGTGGCTCCACCCGCGACTGGTACTTCTTCGGCCACGACGGCTCCTACGAGTGCTGGATGGGCCACGAAACGCTGCCCAAGCTGGACCACACCCGCGCGGACATGCGCCGGGCGATGACCGAGGGCCCGGACTCGACGGTCGCGCGATGGCTGCGGGCGCCGTACTCGCTGGACGGGTGGCGGATCGATGTGGCCAACATGAGCGGCCGGCTCGGCGCGACCGACGTCAACCACGACGTCGCCCGCACGATTCGCGACACCGCCACCGTGGTCAACCCCGAGGCGTGGGTCATCGGCGAGCACAACCACGATGCCAGCGGCGACATCGACGGCGACGGCTGGCACGGCACGATGAACTACTCCGGCTTCTCCTGGCCGATCTGGTCCTGGCTGCGCGCCGAGCGGACCGAGGCACGGGCCTTCGGCCGACCGGTCCCGGTCGCCAGGCGCGGCGGCGGGACGGTGATGCGGGAACTGCGCGAGTGGCGGGCCCGCTACGGCTGGCGGGCGGCCCAGCAGTCCTGGAACATCCTGTCCTCGCACGACTCCGCGCGCATCCGCACCCTGGTCGTCGACCCGGCCGTGCACCGCGTCGCGGCCGGCCTGCAGTTCACCCTGCCGGGCGTGCCGATGGTCTTCGCCGGCGACGAGATCGGGCTGGAGGGCGTGCTCGGCGAGGACGGCCGCCGGCCGATGCCCTGGGCGCACCACGAGACCTGGGACACCGCGACCCTCGAGGTCTACGGCGCCCTCGCCCGGCTACGCCGTGAGCACCCGGCCCTGATCGAGGGCGGCCTGCGCTGGGCGTACGCCGACGACGACGCGCTGGCCTACCTGCGCGAGCACCCCAACGGATCCCTGCTGATCGTCGCGCGCCGCACCGCCGGCCCGGATCCGCTCGCCGGGCTCGAGGGGCTCGAGGGACTCGGGGAGCTCGACGGCGAGGTGCTGCTGAGCACCGGCCCGCAGGACGGTGCGTGGCTGCAGATCCGGGCGCTCTGAGCGTTGCCGCCGTTGGCTCACTAGGGTTGCACCATGGCTCTGCGCATCGTCGCCAGCCGCCCCGATCCGGCGATCGTGCGGCTGCCCTGGTCGACGCCCCTCGAGGAGTGGCCGCCCGACGTCGTGGTGCCGCTCGCGCGCGGCCTGTCCCGGCACGTGGTGCGGATCGTGCGGCTCGGGCAGCGGATCTACGCGGTCAAGGAGACCCAGGAGCCGATCGCGTTCCGGGAGTACCAGACGCTGCGCGACCTCCAGCGGCTCGGCCTGCCCGCAGTGGTGCCGCAGGCCGTGGTCACCGGCCGCGTCGACGCGGATGGCGCCGAGCTGCCCGCGGCACTGATGACCGAGCACCTGCGGTTCTCGCTGCCCTATCGCAGCCTCTTCGAGCACGGCCTCACCGCCGACCACCTCCCGGCGATCATCGACGCCCTCGTCGTACTCCTGGTGCGGCTGCACCTGGCGGACTTCTACTGGGGCGACGTGTCGCTGTCCAACGTCCTGTTCCGCCGCGACGCCGGCGGCTTCGCCGCCTACCTCGTCGACGCCGAGACCGGTGAGCTGCGGCCCTCGCTCTCCGCGCAGCTGCGCGCCTACGACCTCGATGTCGCCGGCGAGAACGTGTACGCCGAGATCATGGACCTCCAGGCCAGCGGCGCGCTACCCAAGGACTTCCCGCTCGAGGCGGTGGTCGAGCGCCTGCACAGCCGCTACCAGGCGCTGTGGGACGAGCTCACCGCCGAGACCCACTTCCCCGCCGACGAGATGTGGCAGATCGAGCAGCGCATCGAGCGACTCAACGATCTCGGCTTCGACGTGGAGGAGCTCGACATCGTCACCGACTACGACGGCGACACCGTCCTGCTGCGGCCCCGGGTGGTCGAGCTCGGCCATCACCAGCGCACGCTGCGTGCGCTGACCGGCATCGAGGCCGAGGACGCCCAGGCTCGCCGGATGCTCAACGACATCGCCGCCTACACCGCCTCACGCGACCTGGGCGGACTCCCCCGCGAGGTCGTCGCCCAGCGCTGGCTGAAGGAGATCTACGAGCCGATCGTGGCGATGATCCCCGAGACGGCCACCGGCAAGCTAGAGCCGGCGGAGATCTTCCACGAGATCCTCGTGCACCGCTGGCTCCTCTCCGAGCGCGCCGGCCACAGCATCAAGCTGCTCGACGCCGCGCGGGACTACATCGCCTCGATCCTGCCCGAACGCCCCGACGAGGCACTGACGACACCGACCGACTAGGTCGAGAGGTCAGTTTCTGCGGGTCGAGTGTCCACGGCACTCGCCGAAAGTGACCACTCGACCCGCGGAAGGTGACGTCTCAACGCAGGTTGGCGCGCGCCTGAGCCACCGCGTAGAGGGTCACCGACGCCGCCACACCCGCATTGAGCGACTCGACGGCGTTGGCCATCGGGATCGACACGATCCGGTCGCAGGTCTGGGTGACCAGCCGCGCCAGGCCGCCACCTTCGGCACCGACCACGACGACGAGCGGACCGTCGGCGACCTCGGCGACGTCGGTCAGCTGCAGGTCGCCGTCCATGTCGAGGCCGATCACCTGGCAGCCCGCCTCCTGGTACTCCTTGAGCACCCGGCTCACGTTGACCACCTGTGCCACCGGGATCCGCGCCGCGGCGCCGGCCGAGGTCTTCCACGCCGACGCCGTCACACCAGCCGCGCGTCGCTCCGGGATCACCACGCCGTGCGCGCCGAAGGCAGCCGCCGAGCGCACGATGGCACCCAGGTTCCGCGGGTCGGTGACGTGGTCGAGTACGACGATCAGCGCGTCCTCGCCGGCCTCGGCCGCACGGTCGAGCAGATCCGCGGGGTGCGCGTACTCGTACGCCGGCACTCGGGCGGCGAGGCCCTGGTGCCCGTTGAAGCCGGTGAGCCGGTCCAGCTCGGGCTTGGGCACCTCGAGCAGACCGATGCCGAGGTCGGCGGCGAGCTGGAAGGCCTCACGCAACCGGCCGTCGCGCTCAGCACCCTCGGCGACGTAGACCGCGTTGACCGGGACGCCCTCGCGCAGGGCCTCCACGACCGGGTTGCGGCCGATGATCCACTCGGCGTCACCGGAGCCGCGCTTGCGCTGGGCACCGCCGCTGCCGCCGCTGCCCTTCGGCGAGCGCCGTGCCGCCGAGCGATCGGCGAGCTCCGCGGAGCGGTAGGCCTTGTGATAGGGGCGGTCCTTCGCCTTCGGTGTCGGGCCCTTGCCCTCCAGGCCGCGACGGACCTTCCCACCGGAGCCGATCGTGGCGCCCTTCTTGTTGCTCTTCTGAATAGCGCCGCGGCGCTGCGAGTTTCCAGCCATCAGGAAAGGCTCCACTTCGGTCCGTCGGGGGTGTCCTCGAGGTCGATCCCGGCCGCCTTCAGCTGGTCGCGGATCTCGTCGGCGCGCGCCCAGTCCTTGGCCACGCGTGCCGCCGCGCGCTGCTCCAGCAGCCCGGCGACCAGAGCGCCGACAGCGGCCACGGCCTTGTCGTCGTCCTGCGCCGTACTGCCCCAGGCGGGGTCGGCGGGGTTGAGTCCTAGTACGTCGAGCATCGCCACCACGGCGGCGACGCTGAGCGAGGGGTCCTCGCCGGCAGCGAGCTGCCGGTTGCCCTCGCGCACCGTGTCGTAGAGCACCGCGACCGCACCCGGCGTACCGAGATCGTCGTCCATCGACGCGGCGAACGCGTCGGGCACCCGCGCCTCGACGGGCTCGGAGTCGGTTCCCCGAGCTTGAGCGGCGCGCTCCAGAAAGTGCTCGATCCGGCGAAAGCCGACAGCAGCCTCCTCCAACGCCTCGAAGCTGAACTCGACGTGCGAGCGGTAGTGCGCGGCGACCAGGTAGTAGCGCAGCTCGATGCCGCGGAAGCGCTGCAGCACGGCCGGGATCGTCAGCGAGTTGCCGAGCGACTTCGACATCTTCTCGCCGGCCGTGGTGATCCAGGCGTTGTGCATCCAGTACGTCGAGAACGGGCGCCCGGCCGCGCGGGCCTGCGCCAGCTCGTTCTCGTGGTGCGGGAAGCGCAGGTCGAGCCCGCCTCCGTGGATGTCGAACGCGTCCCCGAGGTACTTGCCCGCCATCGCGGTGCACTCGATGTGCCACCCGGGCCGGCCGCGGCCCCAGGGCGAGGGCCAGGACGCCGTCTCGGGCTCGCTGTCCTTGCGGCCCTTCCACAGCGCGAAGTCGCGGGCGTCGCGCTTGCCGCGCGGATCTGCGTCCTCGGCCGCGACCATGTCCTCGACCTTCTGCCCCGACAGCTCGCCGTACGCCGACCACGTGCGGACGTCGAAGTAGACATCGCCGGAGCCGTCCTCGGCCGGGTAGGCGTGCCCCCGCTCGATCAGCTCGGCGATCAGCTCGACCATCTCCGGGATGTGCCCGGTGGCGGCCGGCTCGTAGGTCGGCGCGGCCACGTTGAGCGAGGCGTAGGCCTGGGCGAGCTCGCGGTGCATCTCGTAGGCCAGGTTGTACCAGGGACGGCCCTGGTCCCGTGCCTTGAGGAGGATCTTGTCGTCGATGTCGGTGACGTTGCGGATGAACGTGGTCTCGTAGCCCCGGTGGCGCAGCCAGCGCTGCAGCACGTCGAAGTTGACGCCGCTGCGCACGTGACCGACATGGGGCTCGGACTGGACGGTCAGACCGCAGACATAGAGCGACGCCTTGCCCTCGACGAGAGGCACGAAGTCACGCACTTCGCGGGTCGCGCTGTCATAGATCCGGAACGTCACCTGCTGAGTCTAGGGATGGTGCTGGGGCTATCGGAAAAGTCGAGACACCGACGCCCATCCGCGGCCGGGTCAGGAGACCTCGAAGTCGACCCGGTGCCAGCCGGTGGCACCGTCCGGGACGACGTCGCGGCGTACGGGTGTCTGCACCTCGCCGCTGCTGCTCACCGCCCGGACCTGCGCCTGGTGCGCCCCACTCGTGAGAGGTACGTCGATGCGCCACTGCACCCAGGTCTCGTCGTCCGGCACCCGACCGAGCGTCGCCTTCTGCCAGGCGCCGCCGTCGACGGAGACCTCGACCGACGCGATGCCGGTCTCCTGCTGCCAGGCCACCCCGGCGATCGTGTATGTCCCTGCCGGCACGACATCGCCCGACGCCGGCCGGTCGATCCGGCTGGCGAGCTTGACGGGCCCCTTCACCGCCCAGCCCAGCGGAATCCAGTAGCCGACCGCGTCGTCCATGGTGGTGACCTTGAGGTCGACCACCCACTTGCACGCGCTGACGTAGCCGTAGAGCCCGGGCACGATCGTGCGCACCGGGAAGCCGTGGTTGATCGGCAGCGGCGCGCCGTTCATCGCCACCGCCAGCATCGCGTTGCGATCGTCCTGCAGCGCCGAGAGCGGCGTACCGCAGGTCCATCCGTCGGCGCTGGTCTGCAGCACCGCATCCGCGCCGCTCTTCACACCTGCCTCGGCGAGCAGCGAACGCAGCAGCACCCCACTCCACCAGGCGTTGCCGATCAGGTCGCCGCCGACCGGGTTGGAGACGCAGTTGAGCGTGATCCAGGCCTGGGTGCGCTGCCGGGCGAGCAGATCGTCGAGGGACAGCGTCAGCTCACGCTCGACCATGCCGTGGATCCGCACCCGCCACGTCGACGGGTCCAGTGCCGGCGGTGAGACGGCGGTGTCGATCCGGTAGAACGCGCCGGTCGGGGTCGCCCACGGCAGCGCCAGCCCGAGATCGGCGCCGGTCGGCACCACCGGAGGTGTCACGCCGGTGAGACGGAGCCGGGAGCGGGCCTGTTCGACGGCTCGACGCCCCCGTCCGACGTACGGCGCGAACGCGCCCACCACGACCGCGCCGGCAGCCACCAGTCCCAGTCGGAGCGCTGCCCGCCGGCCCTCCGGCGGCTGGTAGCGCAGCGGCTCGGTGATCAGCCCGAAGACGCCGACCCAGGTCAGCAGGCCGATCATCACCGCGATCTGGCCGTGGCCACCCTCGGCACGCTCGGCCGCGACCGCCAGGCCACCGACGACCCCGAGCACCAGGAAGCCGAGGATCGGCACCCACCAGTGCCGGCGTCCGGCTGCGCCGAGCAGCGCGAAGATCACGGTCAGCAGCGCCACGATGATGCTGACCAGCACCGGCTTGTCCCGGTGTCCGAGGTGCTGGATGGCCGTCTCGGCCACGTGACCGGGCGTGTGCCGGATCACCCACTCGGCGACGGCGACCACCGGCCAGGCCCGCACGTGCAGCGCGTTCGCGGCGAACCAGCTGGTGGCGAGGCCGGAGGCGCCCGCGACCACACCAGCCACGGGCCACTGCCAGCTGGGCCCCCGTGGTCCGGACTGCGTCACGGGCTCCAGTGTGCCTCGGGCATGATCGAGTGCGTGAACCCGCCACGGATCGGCATCGGAACAGACGTCCACCGGCTCGCACCCGGCGTACCCATGCACCTGGCAGGCCTGGCGTGGCCGGACTCGCCGGTCGGCCTGGAGGGCCATTCCGACGGCGACGTCGCCGCCCACGCCGCCTGTGACGCGCTGCTCTCCGCGGCCGGGCTGGGCGACCTCGGCTCCAACTTCGGTACGGCGGAGCCCGCGTGGGCCGGCGCCGCCGGAGCGACACTGCTGGGCGAGACCGCCCGCCGGGTCCGCGAGGCGGGCTTCACGATCGGCAACGTGACGATCCAGGTGATCGGCAACCAGCCGAAGCTAGGTCCGCGCCGGGCCGAGGCGCAGGCGGCCCTGTCCGCCGCACTCGGCGCTCCGGTGACGGTCTCGGCCACCACCACCGACGGACTCGGCCTGACCGGCCGTGGCGAGGGGCTGGCCGCGATCGCGACGGCGCTCATCGTCGGGCCCACTGCCGGGTAGCTGTCTGTTTGCGACACCGCGGACACCCGCACCGAACGGCGCAGAGCATCGCGCGCAACCGAGCCGAAGGAACCAGATGAGCAACCAGGACATGTCCGACCGCGACTGGTGGCGGCAGGCGGTCGTCTACCAGGTCTACCCGCGCAGCTTCGCCGACCACGACGGCGACGGCGTCGGCGACCTGCCGGGCATCACGTCCCGGGTCGGCTACCTGAAGGCGCTGGGCGTGGACGCGATCTGGCTCAGCCCGTTCTATCCCTCGGCGCTGGCCGACGGCGGCTACGACGTCGACGACTACCGCGACGTCGACCCGCTGCTGGGCACGCTGGCCGACTTCGACGCGATGGTCGCGGCGCTGCACGACGCGGGGATCAAGCTGATCATCGACATCGTGCCCAACCACACCTCCAACCGGCACCGTTGGTTCCGGGAGGCGCTCGCGGCTGCACCCGGCTCCCCCGCCCGCGAGCGCTACCACTTCCGCGACGGCACCGGTCCCGACGGCAGTGAGCCGCCGAGCGACTGGCCCTCGATGTTCGGCGGTCCGGCCTGGCACCGGGTCCCGGATGGCCAGTGGTACCTCCACCTCTTCGCCCCCGAGCAGCCCGACCTCAACTGGGACAACCCCGAGGTTCGCGAGGACTTCCTCACCACCTTGCGGTTCTGGTCCGACCGGGGGGTGGACGGCTTCCGGATCGACGTCGCGCACGCGTTGACCAAGGACATGAGCGACCCGCTCCCCTCCGCACCGGACCTGCCCGACCAGCAGCAGCCGCTCGTCGGCGACCACCCGATCTGGGATCGTGACGATGCCCAGGAGGTCTTCCGCGGCTGGCGCAAGGTGTTCGACGAGTACGACCCGCCACGCACCGCGGTGGCCGAGGCGTGGTGCCACCCCAGCCGCCGGGCTCGCTACGCGCAGCCGGAGAGCCTCGGCCAGGCGTTCAACTTCGACCTCCTCCAGGCCGACTGGGACGCGAGCACGTTCCGCACCGTGATCACCCGCAACCTGGAGGCCAGCGAGGAGTCCGGCTCGTCCTCCACATGGGTGCTCTCCAACCACGACGTGGTCCGGCACGCCTCCCGCTACGGCCTGCCGATCGGGCCGAACGGCTCCGGTGCGCCCGCACAGCTCGGCCAGGACGGCCGGGGCTGGGTGAACAGCGACGGTACGACGCCCCAGCTCGACCCGGAGCTCGGGCTGCAACGAGCACGGGCCGCCTCGCTGCTGCTGCTCGCGCTGCCGGGATCGGCGTACCTCTTCCAGGGCGAGGAGCTGGGCCTGCACGAGGTCGCCGACCTCCCCCACGACGCGCTGCAGGACCCCACCTACGAGCGCTCCGGGCACCAGCAGAAGGGCCGCGACGGCTGCCGGGTACCGATCCCGTGGAACCGCGAGGGCTCGTCGTTCGGCTTCGGCACCGGCGGCGCGCACCTGCCGCAGCCGCGATGGTTCGCGTCGGTGTCCGTCCAGGCGGAGCAGGACGATCCGTCCTCGACGCTGAGCCTCTACCGAGCAGCCATCGCCGTACGGGCCCGGCTGCAGGGCGAGGAGTCCCTGACCTGGGTCGACTCGGCTCCGAACCTGCTGCACTTCACCCGGCCCGGGGGCTGGCACTGCCTGACCAACCTCGGTGCGGCGCCGGTCGACCTGCCCGACGGCGAGGTGATGGTGACCAGCGGGCCGCTGCGCGACGGTCTGCTTCCGCAGGACACCACCGCCTGGGTGGTGACCCGGCGCTGAGTCACGACCTGACCCGACGCCCCACGTGGACGACGCCGTCGATGATCTGGACCGCGTAGACCGGCACCGCCACGTGGGGATCGTCCAAGCATCGGCCGGTGCGCAGGTCGAAGCCGTGCCGATGGGTCGGCGAGGCCACGAACGGCACTCCCGCCCGGAGGCCGACGATGCCGCGGGCCAGCATCGAGGTCCGGGCGAAGGGATCGTGGTTGCCGAGCGCGTAGACGGTGTCGTCGACCGTGCGGAACAGCGCCATCGCCTGGCCGTGCACGAGCGCCGTCGCGCCGCGCTCGACTTCGAGGTCATCGAGTCGGCAGACCGCCTGCCACTCGGCGGCGCCCGGAGCCTGTCGCGGTGTCATGGTGCGCTCGACCGTAGGGCGGCCAGGTTCTCGGATCGTTTCTGGATGTAACAGCCATGAAAACGATTGCTCCCGACCGCCCTTCGAAGCCGGCCAGTAGCCTTCCGGCATGCCTGCCGCGATCGTGCTCCTCGCCGCCGGGTCCGGTTCCCGGGTCGGCGCCGGGATCAACAAGATCCTGCTCCCGCTGGGCGGCTCGACGGTGCTCGGCCACTCGCTGAGCACCGCACTGTCGGTGCCCGACGTCGCTCGCTTCGTGCTGGTCGTCCGGGCGGGCGAGCAGGACGAGGTCGCCGAGGCGGTGGTGCCACTGCTCGGCGATCACGAGGTGGCGGTCGTGGCCGGCGGCGAGACCCGGCATGCGTCGGAGTGGCAGGCGCTCCAGGTGCTGGCCGCCGACATCGAGGGCGGCGCGATCGACGTGGTCACGATCCACGACGCCGCCCGGCCGCTGGCCGAGGCACAGCTCTACAGCGCCACGATCGCGGCCGCGCGCGAGCACGGTGGCGCGATACCGGCGGCGCCGCTCGGTCACCTGCTGACCCGTGCGCTCGCCCCGGTCGCTGGAGGCGCTGGAGGCGCTGGAGACGTCGGGGATGTCGGAGATGGCGGTGGGCAAGCTCTGGTCGGCGTGCAGACCCCACAATCGTTCCGGGCCGTCGACTTGCTTGCGGCCTACCGGGTGGCGGCCGCGGAAGGGACGGAGTTCACCGACACCGCCGGCTGCCTGGAGCGCTATGGCCGGGTCCGGATCGCCGCCGTACCCTCCACGCGGGCCAACCTGAAGGTGACCTTCCCCGAGGACGTCGCACTGGCCGAGGCGCTGGGATAGTCCGGGGCGGAAATCATGGGTTACCCGCTGGTAGCCCTGATTTCCGCCCCGGACTATCCCAGCGTCAGCGCTTCCAGCACACGTACGTCGTCAAGATCCGCGACCCGGCGCCCTTCAGCAGGGGCCTCCAGCGTGACGACTCTGAAGCGCGTCGCCAGGGCGGCGGCGATGGCGGCGAAGTCGCCGCTCGGGGCGACGTCGAGCTGGGCCACGACGGAGGCCGGCAGCACGATGGGGGAGGTGACCTCGACCAGGTCGGAGCGATCGAGGGTGCCTCCCACCATCCCGTCGGCGACGGTCTTGACGGTGTCGGTGACGGGCCGGAACGCCACCACGACGGCGTCATGCTCGACGGCCTGCTGGACGCATTCGGCGACGAAACTCGCCGGCGTCATGGGGCACAGCGCATCGTGCAGGACATAGGCCTCCCCTGCCTCGGCGACGGCCTCCCACGGCACGGTGAAGTCGACCGGCGTCACACCGGCCTCGCCGAGCGCCCAGACCGCACACGCGACCAGGGCCTCGCCGTGGATCAGGGCAAACGGCAGGGATCCGCGGTCGGCCTCGACCACGGATCCCAGAGCCGGTGTTTCGAATTCAGTCATACGTTCCCCTGACGACGTCCGGTACGTGCCCTGGCAAGGCGCCCGGCGCGAAGGCGGCCTTTGAGCGAAGCGGCCGTCGAGCGACGACAACGCCGGCGACGCGCCGTCTCTGACGTCAGGAAGCGAGGACCTCATCGAGGAGGGCTTCAGCCTTGTCCTCGTTGGTGTGCTCGCACAGGGCGAGCTCCGAGACCAGGATCTGGCGCGCCTTGGCCAGCATCCGCTTCTCGCCGGCCGACAGGCCGCGGTCACGCTCACGACGCCACAGGTCACGCACGACCTCGGCGACCTTCATGACATCGCCGCTGTGCAGCTTCTCGAGGTTGGCCTTGTAGCGTCGCGACCAGTTGGTCGGCTCCTCCACGTGCGCAGCGCGAAGGACCTCGAACACGCGGTCGAGACCGTCACGGTCGACGACATCGCGGACTCCGACAAGGTCGAGGTTGTTGGCCGGGACCCGGACGACCAGGTCCTGCTGAGCGATGATCCTCAGCACGAGGTACTGTCGCTCCTCGCCCTTGATGGTCCGCATCTCGATGTCCTCGATGACAGCGGCCCCGTGGTTCGGATAGACGACGGTCTCGCCGACGGTGAAAGTCATATGTCAGGTACCCCTTCCTAGACGGCCAAGTCTATCACGACCTGAACGCAATGGAATTCGCGTTTGCGCAGGTCAGAGGCCCAATCAGGGCTTGACAGAACCAGTCAGGCTGTGGTGCGCCCACTATTTGGGACACGGGGGACGCGCCCGGGGCAGTGGTTTGCATGACCCCGGCCTGATCGGTTGGGGATACTGCGCGCATGCCAAACTCGCGTCCACGGCGTATGCCTTTCGCCCGTGCGCGGGGACTCGACGACGCCACCGTCGCGCCCGCGGCGGAGCCCGATGCCCCCGCATCCCCCGGCCCGGACCAGGACCAGGACGAGACCGCGAGCCGCGACACGGGCCACCCCTCGAACCACGACTCGAGCCAGACCACGAGTGAGACCCTCACGAGTTCCGCGGCCGACGAGTCGGGCAGGGCGGTCGCCCGGGCGGCCGCACGTCCCCGGCGCGGCTTCCGCGACTGGATGCCGTTCTTGCTGGTCCGCGCCGCACACCCGCGCCAGGCCGTGCTGACGGCCCTGGTCCTGGCAGGCGCTGCGGCCGTGGATGGGCGGCCGGTGCGCGAGGTCGGGTTGGTCTTCGGCACGGTGCTGGTCGGGCAGGTCATCCTCGGCTGGCACAACGACCTCGTCGACGACGCCGCCGACCGGGCCCACGAGCGCTCCGGCAAGCCGATCGCCGACGGTCGGCTCGATGCGGGCAACGTCTGGTTCGCGCTGTGCTGCGCCGTGCTCCTCGTCGTACCTCTGGCGATCGCCAACGGCGTGACAGCGGGTCTGTGCTACCTCGCCTCGGTCGCGGTCGGCATGATCGGCAACGTGGTGCTGCGCCGCGGACTGCTCTCCTTCCTCACCTGGGCGATCGCCTTCGCGCTCTACCCGGCGTTCCTCTCCTACGGCGGATGGGGCGGCGGTCAGCACGGTGCCGCACCGCAGCCGGCGATGGTGGCGCTCTCCGCGTTGCTCGGCATCGGCGTGCACGTCCTGCTGGCGCTGTGGGGGCTTGTCGCCGACAACGCCGACGGCTGGACCTACCTGCCCCTCAAGCTCGGCCTGCGGCTGGGCGCGACCCGGCTGCTGGTCGGCGCGAGCGTCTACACCGCCGCCGTTGCGATCGCCCTGGCGTACGTCGCCAGTCAGGTCGGACTGCGTCAGTAGCGGCTCGCGACCGCTTGTCTGCACGCGCGCGAGGGGCCGGCGTACGCCTCAATGACCGGGCTGGCGAAGACGGCCGGGCGGACGGCCGCTAGCATGGCGGCCGTGACGACCATTCTTAGCCGCAAGCTCGCCCTGGCCGCTGGCCTCGTCTGCCTGGCGACCCCGGTGCTGAGTTCCTGCGGGTTCGACTACGCCACCGACCGCCCGAACGTGATCGCCAACGGCGGCTACGTGCAGTCCGGTAACGGCATGCGCGTGCTCGCGACGCGGATCGTCGCCGACACCAGCCACCGTGGCGTCTTCATCGCCACCCTGGCGCTCAACCCGACGGCCAACCCCGTCGTGGCTGCGAAGACTGCGCCGACGCTCGTCGGGCTCACGACCCGCTCCGACAGCCCCTTCCAGATGACGGCGGCGCCCTTCACGCCGATCGCTGTCACCGACACCGGCGCGGTCAACATGGCCGACAGCAGCGCCGGCGGCATCAAGGTGACCGGCAACTTCGGGGCCGGCGCGATGATCCCGGTGACGCTGAAGTTCAGCGACGGCGAGGAGGTCTCGGTGCAGACCCCCGTCGTCACCCAGTGCCACGAGTTCGCCTCGGTGGCGCCGCAGGCCAGCACCGCTGCTGGCCACCACAAGTCGTCGGCCTCGAGCGAGCCGACGGGCTCGGCGAGTGCCTCGGTGAGCGACTCGGCCACCGCCGAGCCATCGGCTGAGCCCACCGCGCCATACGACTGCTCGTTCCCGTCGCTGCCCGCCATCGGTGAGTGATCCGGGCATGACCGCCACCCTGATCCTGCTCCGCCACGGCGAGAGCGAGTGGAACGCACTCAACCTCTCCACCGGCTGGGTCGACGTCGCGCTGACCGACAAGGGCCGCGCCGAGGCCCTCAACGGTGGCCAGCTGCTGCGCGACAAAGGCGTGCTTCCGGACGTCGTGCACACCTCGCTGCTGCGCCGCGCGATCAACACCGCCGCGATCGCGCTCGACGTCGCCGACCGGCACTGGATCCCGGTCAAGCGCGACTGGCGCCTCAACGAGCGCCACTACGGCGCTCTGCAGGGCAAGAACAAGTCGGAGACGCTGCAGAAGTTCGGCGAGGAGCAGTTCCAGCTCTGGCGTCGCTCGTACGACGTCCCGCCGCCGCCGCTGGCCGACGACGACGAGTACTCGCAGGTCGGCGACCCGCGCTACGCCGGTATCGACGTCCCCCGCACCGAGTGCCTCAAGGACGTCGTCGAGCGCCTGATCCCCTACTGGGAGCAGGAGATCGTGCCGGACCTGCAGGCCGGCAAGACCGTGCTGGTCACGGCGCACGGCAACAGCCTGCGGGCGCTGGTCAAGCACCTCGATGGCATCTCCGACGCGGACATCGCCGCGCTCAACATCCCGACCGCGCAGCCGCTGGTTTACCGTCTCGACGATTCGCTCGAGCCGACAGTCGCGGGGGGCGAGTACCTCGACCCCGACGCGGCTGCGGCGGCCGCCCTCGCTGTCGCCAACCAAGGTCGCTGAGAGGTCACTCTCCGTCGGTTGAGAGGTCACTTTCCGCGCGTTGAGTGTCCAGCGATGGACACTCAACCAGCAGAAAGTGACCTCTCGACCATTTCAGGAGGACGCGGGCGCCGCGCCGGTGACGACGAAGATCACCCGGCCGGCCACCGCCACGGCGTGGTCGGCGATGCGCTCGTAATAACGGCCCAGCAGCGCCACGTCAACCGCTGCCTCGATGCCACCGGTCCACTCCTTGCCGAGCAGCTGGGTGAAGGTGGAGCGACGCAGCGTGTCCATCTCCTCGTCGTCCTTGCGGACTGCCTCGGCCTGCTCGACGTTGCGCTCGTCGATGATGTCCGCGACCCGCGAGACCATGTCCTCGGCCACCGCGGCCATCCGCGCCATCGTCTCGCGTGCCTGCTCGGGCACGGCCAGGTTCGGGGTGCGCAGCCGGGCGATCTTGGCCACGTGCACGGCGAGGTCACCCATCCGCTCGAGCTCGCTGACCATCCGCAGCGCGGCGACGACGGTGCGGAGATCCCCGGCCACCGGGGCCTGCAGCGAGAGCAGGGCGAGCGCGGTGTCCTCGACCCGCTCCCGAGCCCGATCGATCTGGACATCGCCGCTGATGACCTGCTCGGCCACATCGGCCCGGCCGGTCAGCAGCGCCTCGGTGGCGAGCCGCACCGCCGTCTCGACCTGGCGGCAGATGTCAGCCAGGTCCGAGAAGATGCTGTCGAGCTGGTCATGGAAGGCGTAACGCATGAGGGCGAGCCTACGCAGGATAGATGAAGGCCTGGGGAGGACGGGTGAACCGTGGATGAACGTTCGTCGCGCCAGCGTCCAGATCGCGAATCCTGGGTGAAGCGGAGCCTTACCCTGTACGTGTGGATTCGACGACGCAGGCGTTCCTCGCCGCTCTTCTCGGTGCAGTCGTCGCTGCCTCCGCCGTGATCGCCTGGCACGTCAGCGAGAGCCAGCAGCGTCACGTCACCATGGTCGAGGAGCCGGTGGTGCCGCCGGAGGTCGCCACCGTGCTCTCGGTGCTGCGCAGCAGCGCAGTCGTGGTCGACGATGACGACACTGTGCTGAAGGCATCGGCTCCGGCGTACGCGCTGGGCCTGGTGCGCGGGACCGCGCTGCTCTCCGCCGAGCTGGCCGACCTGGTCCACCAGGTCCGCCGCGACGGCCAGATCCGCGAGACCGAGCTGGTGATGACCCGCCCCGGTGTCCCGCCCCGGCACGTCACCGCCCGCGTGGCCCCGCTGGGTTCGCGGCTGGTGCTGGCCCTGGTCGAGGACCGCACCCGCGAGCGCCGCGTGGAGGCCGTACGCCGCGACTTCGTCGCCAACGTGTCGCACGAGCTGAAGACCCCGGTCGGGGCGATCCGCCTGCTCGCCGACGCCGTCGCCGACGCTGCCGAGGATCCCGACGCCGTACGCCGCTTCGCAGGTCGCATGCTGACCGAGAGCGATCGACTGACCCAGCTGGTGCTGCAGATCATCGAGCTCTCCCGGCTCCAGGGCGACGAGCCGCTCGAAGCCCCCGAGGCCGTCGACGTCGACGCGGTCATCGCGACCGCCGTGGACACCAGCGCGATCGATGCCGGCAAGAAGGACATCACGGTGCGCACCGGCAACACCCACGGGCTGCAGGTCTTCGGCAACGAGGAGCAGGTGCTCGCCGCCGTCGCCAACCTGATTTCGAACGCCATCGCCTACTCCGACCCCGGTTCGAGCGTCTCGGTAACCACCAAGGCCGAGCACGGCTCGGTCGAGATCTCCGTCGTGGACCAGGGCATCGGCATCCCCCAGGACGAGATCGACCGGATCTTCGAGCGGTTCTACCGCGTCGACCCCGCCCGACACCGCTCCACCGGCGGTACCGGCCTCGGCCTCTCCATCGTCAAGCACGTCGCCGCCACCCACGGCGGCGAGGTGCGGGTGTGGTCGGTCGAGGGCCAGGGCTCGACGTTCACCCTCACCCTGCCGCAACATCTGCCGAGCAGGTCGACCCCTCTCGTCTCCACTGCATCTACCAAGGAGGACCGCCCATGAGCACCCCACCGAGTTCTTCCCTCCCCCCGCAGCGCTTCGCCGGCGAACGACTCGTCGGGGACCTCGCGTGACCCGGGTACTCGTCGTCGAGGACGAGGAGAGCTACAGCGAGGCACTCTCCTACATGCTGCGCAAGGAGGGCTTCGAGGTCGCCATCGCGGCCGACGGCGACACCGCGCTCAAGGAGTTCGACCGCAACGGCGCCGACATCGTCCTGCTCGACCTCATGCTGCCAGGCATCTCGGGGACCGAGGTCTGCCGGCAGATCCGCACCACCTCATCGGTGCCGGTGATCATGGTCAGCGCCAAGGACGACGAGGTCGACAAGGTGGTCGGCCTCGAGCTGGGCGCCGACGACTACGTCACCAAGCCGTACTCCCCGCGTGAGCTCGTCGCGCGCATCCGCGCCGTACTGCGCCGTGGGATCGAGCCGGACCTGGCTCCCGCGACGCTCGAGGCCGGCCCGGTGCGGATGGACGTCGAGCGCCACGTCGTCACCGTCGGCGGCAACGAGCAGCGACTGCCGCTCAAGGAGTTCGAGCTGCTGGAGATGTTCCTGCGCAATCCCGGCCGCGTGCTCACCCGTGGGCAGCTCATCGACCGCGTCTGGGGCAGCGACTACGTCGGCGACACCAAGACGCTCGACGTCCACGTGAAGCGGCTGCGGGCCAAGCTCGAGCCCGACCCGAGCGAGCCGAAGTTCCTGGTGACCGTGCGCGGGCTGGGCTACAAGCTCGACCTCTGAGTCAGAAGGTCGGTCCGGCCCAGCCCCGTGGCACCTTGCGGCAGGCCTCGCTCCGTGCCCGCTCGTCCCTCACGGGCGCTACGGCTGCGGCAGCGCCCCTGCGGTGCCACGGGTCCTGCCCGGACCGACCGCTGATTCAGCCGAGCTCGCGCAGCGCCGGCACGACCTCGTCGGCGAAGGACTTCAAGAAGCCGCCCTGGTCATCACCCGGCGGGTGGAAGACGAGGTGGTTGAAGCCCTGCTCGACGTAGGGCTTCAGCCCGACGACCACCTCCTCGGGCGTGGTCGCGACGATCCAGCGCTTGGCGACCTGCTCGATCGGCAGCGCGTCGGCGAGCGCCTGCATCTCGGAGGGGTCGTGCACGCTGTGCTTCTGCTCGGGGGTGAGCGCGAGGGCAGCCCAGAAGCGGGTGTTCTCCAGCGCCTCCTCACGGGTGGGGGCGTAGGAGAGCTTGATCTCGATCATCTTGTCGATGCCGCTGACGTCGCGGCCAGCGGCCTCGGCCGCCTCGCCCAACGCACCGAGCAGCGAGGCGTACAGCTCCTCGCCCTTACCCGAGGTGCAGATGAAGCCGTCGGCGTTGCGGCCGACGCTCTTGGCCATCTGCGGGCCGCCCGCGGCCATGTAAACCGGGATCGGCTCTCCCGGCTTGTCATAGATGGTGGCGTCCTTGGTGTGGTAGTAGGTCCCCTCGAAGGTGACCCGGTCCTCGCTCCACAGCCGGCGCATCAGCTGGATCGACTCGCGCAGCCGCCCCGAGCGCTCCTTGAAGTCCGGCCACTCACCTTCGTTCGGCACCGAACCCACGGCGATCTCGTTGAGCGCCTCGCCGGAGCCGACCCCCAGCGCGATCCGGCCCGGGTAGAGCGAGCCGAGGGTGGCGAACACCTGCGCCAGCACCGCCGGGTTGTAGCGGAACGTCGGCGTGAGCACAGATGTCCCGAGCAGGACGCGCTCGGTGCGCTCGCCGACGGCGGCCAGCCACGGCAGCGCCTGCGGCGCATGACCACCCTCGTGGCGCCACGGCTGGAAGTGGTCGCTGATCCAGACGCTGTCCAGGCCCACCTCCTCGGCCAGCACGGCGTACTCGACGAGATCACGGGGGCCGAACTGCTCGGCCGAGGCCTTGTATCCGATCTTCAGCACGTGGACGACGCTACCGCCCGCACCCACACGTCGGCATGATGCCACCCATGACTGGACCTCTTGCTGGCCTGCGCGTCATCGAGTTCGCGGGTATCGGCCCCGGCCCGTACGCGTGTCTCCTGCTCGCCGAGCTGGGCGCGGAGGTGATCCGCATCGATCGTCCGAAGACGGGCGGCCTGGACACCGCGGTGCTCAACCGCAGCCGGCCCAACATCGCCGTCGACCTCAAGAACCCGGCCGGCATCGAGGCGGTGCTGCGACTGATCGACGACGCCGACGTGGTCGTCGAGGGCCTACGCCCGGGCGTGATGGAGCGGCTCGGCCTCGGTCCGGACACGTGTCTGGAGCGCAACCCCCGTCTCGTCTACGGCCGGATGACGGGCTGGGGCCAGACCGGCCCGATGGCCGACCGGGCCGGCCACGACATCACCTACGCGGCGCTGAGCGGCGCGCTGCATGCCACCGGCTCGGCGGACAAGCCGCGCAACGCGGTCAACTTGGTCGCCGACTTCGGCGGCGGCACGCTCTTCTTGGTGATGGGGATCCTGGCCGCGCTGCACGAGCGCACGGTGTCCGGCAAGGGCCAGATCGTCGACGCAGCCATGGTCGACGGCGCCGCCTCGCTGATGACGATGGTCTACGGCATGAAGGCCGACGGCCTGTGGCAGGACCAGCGTGAGGCCAACCTCCTGGACGGCGGGACACCGTTCTACGACACCTACGAGTGCGCCGACGGCAAGCACGTCGCCGTCGGCGCTCTGGAGCCCCAGTTCTTCGCCGAGCTGATGCGGGGCACCGGGTTGGAGTTCGACCAGTACGACATCGCCCGGTGGCCGCAGATGCGGACGGCGCTGAGCGAGACGTTCAGGTCCAAGACGCGCGACGAATGGACGGAGATCTTCGACTCGACGGACGCCTGCGTGGCGCCGGTGCTGTCACTGGAGGAGGCACCGTCGCATCCGCACAACGTCGCGCGCGGGATCTTCGCGCCGTACAACGGCGGGCAGGCACCACGGGCGGCCCCCGTCTTCTCCCGTACGCCGGGGCTGCCGCCGGGCGAGGTGCACGTCGCGGGGCAGGACACCTGCGCCGTGCTGCTGGCGGCGGGCTTCACCGAGAGCGATGTGGATGCGCTGCTCGAGCAGGGCGCTGTCACGCAGACGTAGGCGGAAATGGACTGACCCCCAGGGGTCAAAACCGAACGCTGGGGGGCAAAGCACCGCCCAACAACCTTCGGCTTTGACCCCTGGGGGTCAAACCGTCAGAGCCAGTCTCAGCCCTTGTTGGCCTTGCGCTGTCGGCTCGCCGACTTGGCCCGCTCGTTGGCATCGAGGACCACCTTGCGGATGCGGACCATCTCCGGGGTCACCTCGACGCACTCGTCGTCGCGGCAGAACTCCAGGCACTGCTCGAGCGAGAGCTTCTTCGGCGGCGTCAGCTTCTCGAAGTTGTCCGACGTGGCCGAGCGGATGTTCGTCTGCTGCTTCTCGCGGGTGATGTTGACGTCCATGTCGTCGGCGCGGCTGTTCTCGCCGACGATCATGCCTTCGTAGACCTCAGTGCTCGGCTCGACGAAGATCGTGCCGCGCTCCTGCAGTGAGGTCATCGCGTAAGCGGTGGCGGCACCGCTGCGGTCGGCGACCAGCGAGCCGTTGTTGCGGGCGCGGATCTCGCCGGCCCACGGCATGTAGCCCTCCGAGATCGAGGACGACATGCCGGTGCCGCGGGTCTCGGTGAGGAAGTCGGTGCGGAAGCCGATCAGGCCACGCGCCGGTACGACGAACTCCATCCGCACCCAGCCGGTGCCGTGGTTCGTCATGTTCTCCATCCGGCCCTTGCGGTTGGCCAGCAGCTCGGTGATCGCGCCGAGGAACTCCTCGGGAGCGTCAACGGTCAGGCGCTCGACCGGCTCGTGGACCTTGCCGTTGATCTCCTTGGTCACGACCTGCGGCTTGCCGACAGTGAGCTCGAAGCCCTCGCGGCGCATCTGCTCGACCAGGATCGCCAGCGCGAGCTCACCACGGCCCTGGACCTCCCAGGCGTCGGGGCGCTCGGTCGGCAGGACCTTGAGCGAGACGTTGCCGATCAGCTCCGAGTCGAGCCGGTCCTTGACCATCCGCGCGGTGACCTTGGAGCCCTTGACCTTGCCGACCAGCGGCGAGGTGTTGGTGCCGATGGTCATCGAGATCGCCGGGTCGTCGACGTGGATCAGCGGCAGCGCGATCGGGTTCTCGGCGTCGGCGAGGGTCTCGCCGATCATGATCTCCGGGATGCCCGCGACCGCGACGATGTCACCGGGGCCGGCCTCCTCGCCGGGCTCGCGGTGCAGGCCCTTGGTGATGAGCAGCTCGGTGATCTTGACGTTCTTGACGTCGCCGTTGCGCTGCATCCACGCGACCGTCTGACCCTTGCGGATAGTGCCCTGGTGGATGCGCAGCAACGCGAGCCGACCGAGGAACGGCGAGGCGTCGAGGTTGGTGACGTGGGCCTGGAGCGGCGCGCCCTCGGTGTAGACCGGGGCCGGGATGGTCTCGAGGATCGTCTTGAACAGCGGCTCGAGGTTGTCGCCGTCGGGCAGCGTGCCGTTCTCCGGCTTCTCCAGCGAGGCGATGCCCGCCTTGCCGCTGGCGTAGACCACCGGGAAGTCCAGGGCGTCTTGGGAGTGCGAGTCGTCAAGAAGGTCCATGAACAGCTCGTAGGTCTCGTCGACGACCTCGTCGATCCGGGCGTCGGAACGGTCCACCTTGTTGAGCACCAGCACGACCGGCATGTCCGCGTTCAGCGCCTTGCGCAGCACGAAGCGGGTCTGGGGCAGCGGGCCCTCCGAGGCGTCGACCAGCAGCACGATGCCGTCGACCATCGACAGACCGCGCTCGACCTCGCCACCGAAGTCGGCGTGGCCGGGGGTGTCGATGATGTTGATGGTCATGCCGCCCTCGGGGGCGTAGGAACCGTTGTAGCGGATCGCGGTGTTCTTCGCGAGGATGGTGATGCCCTTCTCGCGCTCGAGGTCACCCGAGTCCATGACACGATCGGCCACCGACTCGACCTCGTGCGCGGTGAAGGCGCCGCCCTGACGGAGCATCGCGTCGACCAGGGTGGTCTTACCGTGGTCGACGTGAGCAACGATGGCGACGTTGCGCAGGTTTGCCAGCTTGTTCTCGGACATGCGGGAGCACTCGACTTTCGCTTTGGGATTCCGTTCAAGCCTATCGGCGCCGGGCGCTCCGCCCCGCATCCGCGAACGGCGGTGGGGCCGCCGGCGCCGGCTGCTGCTCACTGGTCCGATCGCATACCGTCATGACCATGCCGAAGATCGCCACCAACACACATGTCTCCCGCAATGAGCTCCTGGACTTCGTCCGTCCCCGCCACCGGATGATCCTGGTGACCACCCGCGCCGATGGCAGCCCCCAGCTCTCCCCCGTCTCAGGCGGGGTGGACGAGGCAGGCCGGATCGTGATCTCGACCTACCCCGAACGGGCGAAGGTCGCCAACCTCCGCCGTACGCCGAAGGCATCGGTGCTGGTGCTCTCCGAGGACTGGAACGACGCGTGGGTGCAGGTGGACGGCGACGCCGAGGTGCTCGACCTTCCCGAGGCCCTGGAGCCGCTGGTCGACTACTTCCGGTCCATCTCCGGCGAGCACCCCGATTGGGACGACTACCGCGCGGCGATGGTGCGCCAGGGCAAGTCGCTGATCCGGGTCACGCCGATCTCGTGGGGCCCGGTGGCCACGGGCGGATTCCCGGCGCGGCTGGGCTGAGCACTGGTCTGAACCAGCTGCGGTTCTTCTGGAAACTGTCGGTGGCGCGGTGTTCAGTGGGCCCATGACATCTCGGGTCCGCTGCCATTTCATCCCGCCCTACCTCATCGAGCGGCTGCAGCCGCACCTGGTCGCCACCGACCAGGCGCTGCGAGCCCGCCGCGAGGCCGGGCCCCATCCCGTGCCGCAGTCGGCCGCCGGCGCACCTGCCTGGTCGGTGCACACCTGCCACAACACCGCCGACCTTCCTGGCGACCTGGTCCGGTCCGCCGGCCAGCCCGCCTCCGGCGACGACGCGGTGGACGAGGCGGCCAGCGGGATCACCGCCACCCTCGACCTCTACCAGGAGGTCTACGACCGGTCCTCGTTCGACGGCAAGGGCGCCCCGGTCTCGCTCTCGGTGCACTACGAGCAGGGTTATGACAACGCCTACTGGGACGGCACCCAGCTGGTCTTCGGCGACGGTGACGGCAAGATCTTCGGCCGGTTCACCAAACCGGTCGACGTCCTCGGGCACGAGCTGACCCACGCAGTCACCGAGCGCACCGCCGCCCTGACCTACTCCGGCCAGTCCGGTGCCCTCAACGAGTCGATCTCGGACGTGTTCGGCTCGTGCGTCAAGCAGCGCCTGCTCGGCCAGAGCGCCGACCAGGCCGATTGGCTGATCGGCGAGGGGCTCTTCCTGCCGGGCGTACAGGGTCGCGCGCTGCGCGACATGGCCCGCCCCGGCACCGCCTACGACGACCCCCAGCTCGGCAAGGATCCGCAGGCCTCCGACATGAGCGGCTACGTGGACACCGACGATGACAACGGCGGCGTGCACACCAACTCCGGCATCCCCAACCGGGCCTTCTACCTCGCGGCGATCGCCGTCGGCGGCAACAGCTGGGAGGGCGCCGGCCGGATCTGGTACGCCGCACTGACCGGCAGCGACGTCGGCCCCGACACCGACTTCGCGGGCTTCGCGGCAGCGACCGTCGCAGCGGCCGGCAACCACGCCGACGGGGTGCGTGCGGCCTGGACCACGGTGGGAGTGACACCGACATGAGCCGGATCGTCGCCGTACGGCGCAGTGGCGGGTTCGCCGGCCTCAACCGCTCCGGTGAGGTCGATCTGGACAGTGACGACGACCGCGTGCCGGAGCTGAGCACGCTGGTGGGGGCGGTCGACCTGGCGGCGATCGCCGAGGCGCGTCCGCGGGCCGACGGCTTCGTCTACCGCTTCGACCTGTGCGGCGACACCGGCTCGGTGCCGGAGCAGGCGCTCACGGCAGATCTGCGCCGGGTGATCGAGCTGGTGCTGGGCCAGTGACGCCGGAGATCTCAGGCGAGAGCGCGCTCGAGCGCTGCCTCGACGTGCACGGTGATGACGTCGAGCACCGGCACCTCGACGTCCTCCGGCCGCACCAGCAGGGACAGCTCGGACGCTCCGAGGATGACGCCCTGGGCGCCGCTGTCCCACAGCTCGTCGACGATGGTCGCGACCCTGCGTCGCGAGCTCGGGTTCACCGTCCGGAAGACGAGCTCGTTGTAGATGATCGAGTCGAGCGTCTCGATGTGCACCGGGTCGGGCAGGTTGACGTCGAGCCCGTGGCTGGCGATCCGCTGGGCGAAGAAGTCGTTCTCCATGGTGTAGGCGGTGCTCAGGAAGCCCACAGTGGAGATGCCGAGCTCCTGGCACTTGGCCGCGAGCACGTCGGCGAGGTGGACCACCGGGACCGACACCGCTGCGGCGATCGCGTCGTAGACCTGGTGGAACGTCGTGGCGCACAGCAGGATGAAGTCGGCGCCCGCCTTCTCAAGGCCCTTCGCAGCATCCGCCAGCAGGACACCGGCCGCGTCCCAGTCCCCCGACTGCTGGTGCGCCGTGACCTCGGCGAAGTCGACCGAGGCGAGCACGACCTTGGCCGAGTGGAGACCGCCAAGCCGCTCCTGCACGCCCTTGTTGAGGCTCTCGTAGTAGGCGGCGCTGCTCTCCCAGCTCATGCCACCGATGAGTCCGATCGTCTGCACATTCGGCAGTCTGGCACCCGCAGGGGACCGGCGAAGAATCCTCGGCGCGACCGTTCAGCGCCGCCCAGAACTGCACAGAAGCGCACAGAACCGCCCGCGGCGTCGTGAGCCGCTCAGGCCCGGCGGTGCACCTTGTGCTGTGCGGCTTGGGCGCGCGGCTTGATCACCAGGGTGTCGATGTTGACGTGAGCAGGCCGCGTCACCATCCACGCGATCGCGTCGGCGACGTCCTCGGCGACCAGCGGCTCGTCCACACCCGCGTAGACCGCGTCGGCCCGTGCCTGGTCGCCATTGAAACGGGTGAGCGCGAACTCGTCGGTGCGCACCATTCCGGGGTCGATCTCCATCACCCGCACCGGCTGGTCGAAGAGCTCGAGTCGCAGCGCCTCGGTCACAGCACGCTCGCCGAACTTGGCCGCGTTGTAGCCGGCGCCGCCCTCGTACGCCGTCCGCGCAGCCGTGGAGCCGAGGTTCACGATGGCACCTGCGCCACTGGCCACCAGCGCCGGCACCAGCGCCTTGATGACGCGGGTCGTGCCCAGCACGTTCACGTCGTACATCCGCTGCCAGGCGTCGAGGTCGGCCGCGGTGACCGGCTCCATCCCGAAGGCACCGCCGGCGTTGTTGACCAGCACGTCGAGCCGGTCGCCCACCACGGCGGCCAGCTGCGCGACCGACTCCGCCGACGTGACGTCGGCGGCGACCGCCGTTCCGCCGATCTCCGCAGCGAGGGCCTCGATCCGATCGCTGCGCCGCGCGGCACAGAACACGTGATACCCGGCGGCGGCGAGCGCCCGCGCGGTGGCGGCTCCGATGCCGCTGGACGCCCCGGTGACGACGGCGGTCTTGGCTGCGCGCGAGGCGGCGGGCGAGGCGGCGGATGAGTCGGCGGTCATGTCCCGATTCTGGCGCACCGACACCGTGCCGCCGACGGCGGCTCGGAGTACGGCGGGAACATGCGGGACACTGGGCAGGTTGTGGCTGCGCAGCCATGCAGAAAAACAAGGCCGTCGAAGGGGTGGGGTATGAAGCGGGTGGCGATGATCAGCCTGCACACCTCTCCGCTCGACCAACCCGGCACCGGCGACGCCGGCGGCATGAACGTCTACGTCCTCGAGCTGGCCCGGCGACTCGGTCAGCAGGGCGTGGCGGTCGACATCTTCACTCGGGCGACCTCCTCCCAGCTCGCGCCGTTGGTTGAGGCCGCGGACGGCGTCGTCGTGCGGCACATCCCGGCCGGCCCGTTCGAGGGCCTGACCAAGGCGGAGCTGCCGGGTCAGCTGTGCGTCTTCGCCCGTGAGGTGCTGCGCGCCGAAGCAGCGCACCCGATCGGCTACTACGACGTCGTGCACTCGCACTACTGGCTCTCCGGTCAGGTCGGGGCTCTGGCCCGGGACCGCTGGGGCGTCCCGCTGGTGCACTCGATGCACACCATGGCCAAGGTCAAGAACGAGGCGCTCGCCGAGGGCGACACCCCGGAGCCGAGCGCCCGGCTGATCGGTGAGGAGCAGGTGGTCGAGGCCGCCGATCTGCTCATCGCCAACACGGACCTCGAGGCCAAGCAACTGATCAACCTCTACGACGCCGACCCCGGCCGGGTCGAAGTCGTGCACCCCGGCGTCGACCTGGACGTCTTCCAGCCGCGGGATCGGGCGGCCGCACGAGCGGCGCTCGGCCTGCCCGCCCACGCCACGGTGCTGCTCTTCGCCGGCCGGATCCAGCCGCTGAAGGCACCCGACGTGCTGCTGCGCGCCGTCGCTGTCCTGCTCGCGCGCGACCCGGCGCTGCGGCAGCGACTGGTCGTTCCCGTGGTCGGCGGCCCCTCGGGCACCGGCCTGGAGCACCCCGAGTCCCTCGCCCAGCTGGCCGACGAGCTGGGGATCAACGACGTGGTGCGATTCGTGCCGCCGGTCTCGCAGGCAGACCTCGCCCGTTGGTACGCCGCCGCATCGCTGGTGGCGGTGCCCTCCTACAACGAGTCGTTCGGCCTGGTGGCTGCCGAGGCCCAGGCGTGCGGCACGCCGGTGGTGGCGGCGGCCGTCGGCGGCCTGACCACGGCTGTCCGCGACGGTCGCAGCGGCCTGCTGGTCGAGGGCCACGGCGCCGCGCAGTGGGCCGATGCGCTCGGCCGGGTGGCGACCGACGACTCGCTGCGGGCCAGACTCGCAGCGGGTGCGCTGGTGCACGCCCAGGACTTCTCCTGGGAGGCCACCGCGCGGCACACCCTCGACGTCTACGAGCGGGCCCGGGAGCTGGTGCGGGTATGACCGGGCCCGGCGAGGTGATCGAGGACTGGCTGCGCGCCAACGAGCTGGAGTGGACCGGTGAGGACGGCACCTACTCCTTCGCACTCCCCGGCGAGAAGAAGCTGCAGACGCCGGTGCGCCTCGACGTGGGCCCGCACGCCCTCGGCGTACACGCGTTCGTGTGCCGACGACCGGACGAGAACTTCGAGGGCGTCTACCGCTGGCTGCTGGAGCGCAACCTGCGGATGTACGCGGTCGCGTTCGGGCTCGACCGCCTCGGCGACATCTACCTCGACGCCCGGCTGCCGCTCTCCACGCTCACGCCCGACGAGCTCGATCGCGTCCTCGGGTCGGTGCTGACCTACGCGGACGAGTCGTTCAACACGATCCTCGAGCTCGGGTTCGCCAGCTCCATCCGCAAGGAGTGGGAGTGGCGCAAGCTCCGGGGTGAGTCGACCGCGAACCTGGAGGCCTTCCGCGGCTGGCTGGAGCGTTGAGAGGTCACCTTTCGCGCGTTGAGAGGGCAGTTCCGGTGGACACTCGACCCGCAGGATGTGACCTCTCGGGATCAGCGTCGGCGCGCGACGGCGACGCCGAGTAGCGCGAGCGCTCCTCCGACGTACGCCATCGCGGGCGGGGTCTCACCCAGCCAGGCCCAGGCCAGCAGCACGGTGATCACCGGGACCAGGTAGGTCGTGATCCCCAGCGAGGACGCGCTCATGTGAGTGAGCGCGAAGCCGTAGGTGGTGAAGGCGATCGCCGTCGGGAAGACGCCGAGGTAGATCACCCACAGCGTCGCGCTGAGCGGCGCGGCGCGTACGTCGGAGACGAGCTGTCCTGCGAAGGGCAGGCACGCGATCGCGCCGATGGTGCAGGCCATCCAGGTCACCTGGATCGAGGCGTAGCGGCCCATCAGCGGCTTCTGCAGGATCAGCGAGACGGCATAGGCGACGGCGGAGACCAGACACAGCAGTACGCCGAGGACATCGTGGCCGCCGCTCCCGCCGGAGCCGAGGCTGATCACGACCACGCCCGCGAAGGCCAGCACCAGGCCGAGCACGATCCAGCGGGTGAACCGCTCGCCGAGGAAGAGCGCCGCGAGCACCGCGATCAGGATCGGCGAGAGCTGGATCAGCATCGCCGAGGTGCCGGCGTCGATCCGGCGCTCACCGGCGTTGAGCGCGACCATGTAGAGGGCGTACCAGAGCAGCCCGATCGTCACGAACCGCCACCAGTCGATCCGCTGCGGTCGCACCAGCTGACGGCGGCGCCGCAGTGCCACGGCACCGAGGCAGAGGGCTCCGGTGCCGAGGCGGCCCAGCGCGAGCGCGCCGGGACGAAAGTCATCGGCGAGATGTCGGATCGCGACGAACGCGGATGCCCAGAGCACCAGGGTCACGACGACGGCGAGCACAGGGAGCCAGGGGCGCGCGGGGGTCACCGGCTGAGATTAAGCGACGCGGGTCTCGACACACGAGCGGGTTCCGGACCTCGCTGCCCTTTACGATCGTCCCCATGTCCGATCCGATCAGCGAGGCGCACCGGCAGTGGGTGGCGCACGGCTGGGCCGAGGCCGCCGACGGGATGGCACTGGTGACGTCGGTCGTCCGGGTGCACCAGCTGCTGATGGAGCGGATCGACGCCGTGCTCCGGCCGCTCGACCTGAGCTTCGCCCGCTACGAGGTGCTGCAGCTGCTCGACTTCACCCGGCACGGACAGCTGCCGATGACCAAGCTCGGCTCGCTGCTGCAGGTCCATCCCACCAGCGTGACGAGCGCGGTGGACCGGCTGGAGAAGCAGGGCTGGGTGGTGCGCTCCCGTGGTGAGCAGGATCGCCGGATCGTGCTGGCGGCGATCACCGACGACGGCCGCGCGATCGTCGCCCGGGCGACCGCCGGGCTGAACGGCGACGTTTTCGCAGATCCCGGGGCGTCCGGCGCCCAGCTGCTCGACCTCACCCGGCAGCTGACCGCACTGCGGGCTGCCGCCGGCGACCCGGTGGCCTAGAGGCGACGGTTCTGACCCCCAGGGTCAGAACCACGAACGCCGACACCTACTCCTCGACCGACGGGTGCGGCACCCCCGCACCCCGCAGCGACTCACGCAGGTCGCTCATCCGCTGGTCGAGCTCGTGCGCCACCGTGGCGGCCTCCGCGAGCTCGTCGCCGAGCTGGAGCGGGATCTCCTGACGGAACTTGTAGTAGATCTTGTGCTCGACGCTGGCCCAGAAGTCCATCGCGACGGTGCGGACCTGGAGCTCGACGCAGACCTCGCGGATGGAGTCGGAGAGGAACACCGGGATCTGGACGATCGCGTGCAGGCTGCGATAGCCGTTCGGCTTCGGGTTGCCGATGTAGTCCTTGATCTCGATGACCTTGACGTCGGGCTGACTGGTCAGCATCGAGAGCACCCAGTAGGCGTCCTCGATGAAGCTGCAGACGATCCGGATGCCGGCGACGTCGAAGATCTGGTGCGCGATGGCCTCGGGGGTGAACTCGCAGCCGAGACGCTCGGCCTTCTGCCGGAGGCTGTCGATCGACTTGAGCCGGGAGCTGACGTGCTCGATCGGGCTGCCGTCGGGCCGGAAGCTGAGCTCCTCGCGGATGATGTTGATCTTGGTCATCATCTCCTCGAGCGCGAACCGGTAGGGCATCAGCAGCTGCCCGAGCTCCTGGGCGGCCTCGGAGAGGGCCGCGCTGTGCGGGTGGAGCTCTGTCGCCGAGACCAGCTGCGCGGCACTCGCCAGCTTCGCCGGCGAGCCGTCGTGCTCCGGGTCGCTCATCGGGTCGTCCTCCTCGACTGGGCTACGGCCCACGATGGCCGACGCTTCTGA
This sequence comes from Nocardioides sp. Iso805N, assembly GCF_000364605.1. Taxonomy (GTDB): domain Bacteria; phylum Actinomycetota; class Actinomycetes; order Propionibacteriales; family Nocardioidaceae; genus Nocardioides. The sequence continues at coordinate 285,883 of NZ_KB822575.1, forward strand.
CCATCCTGCGCGATGCCACCAACCCGGCCGCTTCCGGGCCGCGCAACACCGCCGCACAACGCCGGCGGCTGAGCGGCGACGGCAAGATCCGACTGCCCGAGGGACGCAGCCCCCACGCCACGTCACCTCGGGCAGTCCGATGACGCAGAACGTATCACTTGTCAGGTTGTCCCTGACACGCCTTCATTCCTCGACGTCGTCGTCCGCGCGACGCCGGCACGATCGCGTACGCGGGAGCTCAGGCCGACGAGGCGGATGACGTGACCACGCTCATCCGTGGCGCGAACCGCTCCCAGGCGGCCTGGCGGCTGATGCCGAGCGCCTTCCCGATCTCGGCCCAGGAGATCTTCCGCTCCCGCACCAGCTCGACCCACTCGACCAGGAACTCGGAGACCTGGTCGGCGTTCGCCGAGATCAGCGGGATCTTGCTGAGGAGCTCGGCGTCGGTCATCGCCTCCCACGGCGGTCGCGCGGCCTTGCTGAGCCGCTCGGGCGAGCCGAAGAGCTCGTGGAAGTGCTGGACACACGGCTCGCAGATCATCGCCCCGAGCCCGCCGGCCAACCCCATGCCCTTCTGGCCGCGTACGCCGCAGAACGAGCACGACTTACGCTCAACACTGGTGTCCACGCCTCACCCTTCCACCGCCACGCACCGACCCCGGGCGGCGCGCGACCCGGTCAGGATAGCGGCCGATGTCAGATATTGCTCTGTACGCCGGCGAGCAGCTGCCGTGCCATCACGATCCGCTGGACCTGGTTGGTGCCCTCGTAGATCTGGGTGATCTTGGCGTCGCGCATCATCCGCTCGACGGGGTAGTCGCGGGTGTAGCCATAGCCCCCGAGCAGCTGGACCGCGTTGGTGGTCACCTCCATCGCCACATCCGAGGCGAAGCACTTGGCGGCTGCCCCGAAGAACGTCAGGTCCGCGTCCCCGCGCTCGGAGCGACCCGCGGCGGCATAGGTCATCTGGCGGGCCGCCTCGACCTTCATGCCCATGTCGGCGAGCATGAACTCGATCCCCTGGAAGGACGCGATCGGCTTGCCGAACTGCTGACGTTCCTGGACATAGCCCAGCGCGTAGTCGAGCGCACCCTGCGCGACCCCGACCGCCTGGGCAGCGATCGTGATCCGGGTGTGGTCCAGGGTCTTCATCGCGTACTCGAACCCGCGGCCCTCCTCCCCGATCAGCCGATCAGCCGGGATGTGGACGTTGTCGAAGTAGACCTCACGCGTCGGGGAGCCCTTGATGCCCAGCTTCTTCTCCGGAGCACCGAACGAGACACCCTCATCCGACTTCTCCACCACGAACGCGCTGATCCCCCGCGAGCGCTTCTCCGGGTCGGTCACCGCGAGCACCGTGTAGAACTGGGAGGCTCCGGCGTTGGTGATCCAGCGCTTGGTGCCGTTGAGCACCCACCCAGCGTCCGGTCCCGCACCGTCACGTACGGCGCGGGTCTTCTGCGCGGCCGCGTCCGACCCGGCGTCCGGCTCGGAGAGGCAGTAGGAGAACCCGCCCTCGCCGGCGGCGAGCGCGCCCAGGTACTTCCGCTTCAGCTCCTCCGAGCCCGCGATCTGCACCGGCAGCGAGCCCAGCTTGTTCACCGCCGGGATCAGCGAGGCCGAGACGTCGGCGCGGGCGATCTCCTCGATCACCAGCACGGTGGCCAACGCATCGGCGCCCACCCCGCCGTACGCCTCGGGCACGTGCGGCGCGAAGAAGTCCGAGGCCAGCAACGCGTCGTGCGCCTCCTGCGGGTAGCGCGCCTCCTCATCCACCGCCGCAGCAGCGGGCGCGATCTTGTCATCGCAGATCTCCCGGATCACCCGGCGGATCTCCTGGTGCTCCCGGGAGAGGGCGAACAGGGGGTACTCGTTCACGTTCATCGTTCCTCTTCGGTCAGGGCTCAGTAGGCGTAGAAGCCGTGGCCGCTCTTCTTGCCCATCAGGCCGGCATCGACCATCCGGTCCAGCAGCGGCGGCGGGGAGTAGAGCGGCTCTTTGAACTCCTCATACATCGAGATCCCGATCGCCCGGATGGTGTCCAGTCCGATCAGGTCCGAGAGCGCCAGCGGGCCCATCGGGTGACCACAGCCCAACACCATGCCCTTGTCGATGTCGGCAGCCGAGGCGTAGCCAGCCTCATACATCCGGATCGCGGAGAGCAGGTAGGGCACCAGCAAGCTGTTGACCACGAACCCGGCCCGGTCGGTGGCCTCGATCGGCTGCTTGCCCAGCTTGTCGGTCACGAACGCCTGCATCCGCGCCAGGGTCTCGGGCGAGGTGGTCAGCGAGGGGATCAGCTCGACCAGCTGCATCACGGGTGCGGGGTTGAAGAAGTGCACGCCCATCACCCGGTCGGCGCGCCCGGCGACAGCGCCGAGCTTCACGATCGGGATCGAGGAGGTGTTGGAGGTCAGGATCGCGTCGTCCTTCTCCAGGATCGCGCCAACACGACGGAACAGGTCCAGCTTGACGTCCTCGCGCTCGCTGGCGGCCTCGACCACCAGGTCACGGTCGGCCAGCGCCTCCAGGTCGGTCGCGACAGTGATCCGGCCCAGCACCGCGGCCAGCTCGGCCTCGTCGATCTTGCCCCGCGACAGCGCTCGCTCCAGCGAGGACCGGATCTTGTCCTCGGCGACCTGGGCCGCCTCCTGGCTCACCTCGACCACCACGGTGTCGATGCCCGCCCGGGCCGTCACCTCGGCGATGCCCGATCCCATCAGCCCGCCGCCGATCACGCCGATCCGCTCCATGAGTCCTCTTCCTCGCGTCGACATCGATACTTGGATGTCCTAGTATCGATGGTTACTAGGAGATCCTACTAATGCCTCGGGAGTCCTCCATGGCAGATCTGCACACCCCCGCTCACCATGTGCGCGTTGTCACAGCGAGCGCCCTCTTCGACGGCCACGACGCCGCCATCAACATCATGCGCCGGATCTTCCAGGCGCAGGGCTGCGAGGTCGTGCACCTGGGTCACAACCGCTCCGTCCAGGAGGTCGTCGACGCGGCGATCGAGGAGGACGCGCACGGCATCGCCGTCTCCTCCTACCAGGGCGGTCACGTGGAGTACTTCGAGTACCTCGTCGCCATGCTGCGCGAGCGCGGCGCCTCCCACATCAAGGTGTACGGCGGGGGCGGCGGCGTGATCATCCCCGCCGAGATCGCCCGGCTCCAGGAGTCTGGGGTCACCATCTTCTCCCCCGAGGACGGCCAGCGACTGGGGCTGGCCGGCATGATCAACACCGTTGTCGCTGATCTCGACGTCGACCTGTGGGGCGAGCACCCCGCCGAGGTCGCCGACGTACTGGCCGGTGACCGGCTGGCGCTGGCTCGGGCGATCACCGGCGCCGAGCAGGGCCGGCTGCCTGCCTCGTTCGCCGAGCTCGTCGGGGAGCGCGCCTCGACAGGCTCGGCGTCCGGCCACCCCGTGGTGCTCGGCATCACGGGCACCGGCGGGTCCGGCAAGTCGTCGCTCACCGACGAGCTGCTCCGCCGGCTGCGCACCGACCAGCAGAACCGCCTGCGGGTGGCCGTCATCGCGATCGACCCGACCCGTCGCCGCGGCGGCGGTGCCTTGTTGGGCGACCGGATCCGGATGACGGTGCTCGACCCGACAGGGGTCGAGGGCCATCAGGTCTTCTACCGCTCGATCGCCACCCGGGGCGCCCATGAGGTGCCCGAGCACCTGAGCGACGTGATCGACGTCGTCAAGGCCGCCGGATTCGACCTGGTCATCGTGGAGACGCCCGGCATCGGCCAGGGCGACGCCGCGATCGTGCCCTTCGTGGACACCTCGCTGTATGTGATGACGCCGGAGTTCGGGGCAGCCAGCCAGCTGGAGAAGATCGACATGCTCGACTTCGCCGACGCGGTCGCGATCAACAAGTTCGAGCGTCGCGGGGCCCTCGACGCGCTGCGCGACGTCTCCCGCCAGCTGGTGCGCAATCGCGAGGCGTTCAATTCTTTGCCCGAGGAAATGCCGGTCTTCGGGACATCCGCCGCCACGTTCGGTGACGATGGAGTGACAGCGCTCTACCAGCACCTGAGGGGGGTGCTGGAGGGCCAGGGGCTCCGAGTCGAGGAGCCGGTCCTGGCACCCGTGACGGTGCGTCACTCCAGCGGCATCAGGCCGGTGCTGCCGGGCGACCGCGCGCGCTACCTTGCCGAGATCAGCGCGACCGTGCACGCCTACCACGACGAGACCGAGCGGCTGGTCGAGCTCGCCCGACGGGCGCAGGCCTACCAGCGGGTCGCGGGCGAGCTGCACCGGCACGCCGAGCCTCACCCGCACGCCGAGCTTGTCGAGGCGGATGACCAGCGCGCGTCGACGAGTTCGGCGTACGTGGGAGAGCTGGCGGCGAAGGCGCAGCGCGACGTACCGGCCGAGCTGCAGGAGCGTCTGGACTCCTGGCCCAAGACCGTCGCCGAGTACGACGCCGACGAGGGCCGCATCTCGCTGAGCGGCACCCGGGTGCCGCGCGTCGCCGTACCCCGGTTCGAGGACCACGGCGACCTCGTCCGGTTCTGGCGGCGCGAGAACCTGCCCGGCCACTTCCCCTTCACCGCCGGGGTGTTCCCCCACCGGCGGATCGGCGAGGACCCGGCCCGGATGTTCGCCGGCGAGGGCGACCCGTTCCGGACCAACCGGCGCTTCAAGCTGCTCTCCGAGGGTCAGCCCGCGACCCGCTTGTCCACGGCGTTCGACTCGGTCACCCTCTACGGTCGCGACCCCGACGAGCGGCCGGACATCTACGGCAAGGTCGGCACGTCCGGCGTCAGCGTGGCGACCCTGGACGACATGCGGGCGCTCTACGACGGCTTCGACCTGCTCTCGCCCTCCACGAGCGTGAGCATGACGATCAACGGACCGGCGCCGACGATCCTCGCCTTCTTCCTCAACACCGTGCTGGATCAGGCGGCCGAGCGCGGCATCTCGCCGGCTGAGGCGCTGCGGACGGTCCGCGGCACCGTGCAGGCCGACATCCTCAAGGAGGACCAGGGCCAGAACACCTGCCTGTTCTCGACCGAGTTCAGCCTGCGCTGCATGGCCGACGTGCAGGAGTGGTTCATCGCGAACCAGGTCCGCAACTTCTACTCGGTCTCCATCTCGGGCTATCACATCGCCGAGGCCGGCGCGAACCCCATCAGCCAGCTCGCCTTCACCCTCGCCAACGGCTTCACCTACGTCGAGTCCTACCTGGCCCGCGGCATGGACATCGACGACTTCGCGCCCAACCTCTCGTTCTTCTTCTCCAACGGGATGGACCCGGAGTACACCGTGATCGGCCGGGTCGCGCGCCGGATCTGGGCGGTGGCGATGAAGGAGAAGTACGGCGCGAACGAGCGCTCGCAGAAGCTGAAGTACCACGTCCAGACCTCAGGACGCTCGCTGCACGCCCAGGAGATGGCGTTCAACGACATCCGTACCACGCTCCAGGCGCTGTGCGCGATCTACGACAACGCCAACTCGCTGCACACCAACGCCTACGACGAGGCCGTCACCACCCCGTCGGCCGAATCCGTACGCCGCGCCCTCGCGATCCAGCTGGTCATCAACCGCGAGTGGGGGCTGGCCGCCAACGAGAACCCGCTGCAGGGCTCCTTCGTGGTCGACGAGCTGACGGAACTCGTCGAGGAGGCGGTGCTGGCGGAGTTCGAGCGGCTCTCCGAGCGCGGCGGCGTCCTAGGCGCGATGGAGACCGGCTACCAGCGCGGCAGGATCCAGGACGAGTCGATGCTCTACGAGCACCGCAAGCACGACGGCTCGCTGCCGATCATCGGCGTCAACACCTTCCGCCCCTCGACAGGCTCGGGGTCCGATGCGCCGATCGAGCCTGTCGAGATCACGCTCGCCCGTGGCACCTCGGAGGAGAAGGAGTCCCAGCTGGGCCGGGTGCGCGCGTTCCAGGCCGAGCACGCGGAGGAGGCCGGGCTAGCACTCGCTCGGCTCAAGGACGCGGCCGCGAGCGGGGAGAACGTGTTCGCGGCGCTGATGGATGCCGCGCGGGTGTGCACCCTGGGCCAGGTCACGGAGGCGTTCTTCGAGGTCGGCGGGGCCTACCGGCGCAACGTCTAGCTCGAGTGATGGGTCCGTCCCGGTCGAGTGATGGCTCCGTCACCGTTGAGTGATGGACGCGGCCTCGACCAGGCTGGGCCCGTACCACGTGATCAGCCGCCCGCTGACCAGCTCGGTCGGCGTACGCACGAACGCTTCGGGCCCGTCATCCGCGGTGAAGATGTAGGGCTCGTCGGGCAGCAGGATCGCGTCGGCCCCGGCCGCGTCGATAGCTGCGACCTCGACGTGCGGGTAGCGCTCGCTGCCGGGGTTGAGGGCGGGGTCGGCGTAGGCGTTGAGCCAGCCCAGCCGGCGCAACAGGTCGCCGGTGAACGTGTCGGCGCCGACCACCATCCACGGATCGCGCCAGATCGGCACCACCACCCGGCGGGAGACGGGTGGCAGCGGTCCGCACCACAGGTCACGCGCTCTCGCCAGCCAGGCAGGACGCCCCCAGCCCAGCGCGTCGAAGAGCCGCTCCATCGAGGCCACCGCATCGGGCACCGTCCGGATATCCGTCACCCAGACTGCGATCCCGGCGGTGCGCAGGCGGCGTACGTCGAGCTCGCGGTTCTCCTCCTTGTTGGCCACGACGACATCGGGCCGTAGCTCGGCGATCGCGGCCAGGTCGGCGTTCTTGGTGCCGCGCACGCGTACGACGTCGAGGTCCCCGGGGTGCGTGCACCACTGCGTGGCGCCGACGAGTCGACCCTCCGCGACGCTCGCCAACGCCTCGGTCAGCGACGGCACCAGCGAGACCACGCGCGAGGCCGGACCCTCGCCGGCGTACGGCGTGCCCAGGTCGTCTCGCATTTCATGCACGCTATCCGACCCGGGTGGCGGGACGGTGGCCCGACTCAACCCGGACGCAGGCCCGACTCAACCCGGACGCAGGCCCGACTCAACCCGGACGCAGGCCCGACTCAACCCGGACGCAGGCCCGACTCAACCGAAATGGGGTCGGGACTTCGCCAGGAACGCACGCACGCCCTCGGCGAAGTCCGGGCCGGCGTAGACCGCACCCAGCAGCTCCTCCTCGCCGTCCGGCACGGGCTCGAGCGCGGCGGCCCGGAATCCGAGCTGCGACTTGGTCGTCCGCAGCGTCACCGAGGAGAGCCCGAGGATCGAGGAGACCAGCTCGGCCACGTCCTCCTCCAGCGTCGAGGTCACCGCGAGCAGCGCGCCCACGCCGTAGGCACGCTCCGCCGACTGCAGCCGGGCGGTCAGCAGCATCTCCCGGGTCAACGACTCCCCGAAGATCGCGGCGCAGCGGAACAGCACCGGAGAGGAGAGCGCATTGCCGAGGGTGCGAGCGATGGGATAGCCGAACCGCGAGGTCGGGGTCGCGATGCGTAGGTCGCAGTGCGTGGCGATGGCCAGACCACCGCCGACGCAGGCCCCGTCGATCGCCGCAATGGTCACCTGCGGCAGCTCGAAGAGCGCCGTGAACATCGCCCGGATCTCCTCCTCGTAGGGCACCTGGTCCTGGCCGAGGAAGTCCTCGATGTCGTTGCCGGCCGCGAACGCCTTGCCGCCTGCGCCGCGAAGCACCAGCGCCTTGACGGTCGGGTCCTCGGCCAGCGAGCGGCACAGCTCGTGCAGCCCCTGGTACATCCCACGGGTGAACGCGTTGAGCTTCTCCGGCCGGTTGAAGGTCACCTCGACCCAGTGCTGTCCGGTCTCGGCCGTCCGTCGCTCGATCAGCAGCTCGTCAGTCACGACCTGGACACTAGCCAGCGAGCGAGCAGGGTGCCGTCCTGCTCCACCAGGGAAGACAGCGTGAGCGGTACGTCGAGGCTCGGGCCGTCGACGATCCGCTTGCCCGGACCGCCGACCAGGTGCGGCGCGGTGGTCAGGCAGAGCTCGTCGACCAGCCCGGCGGCGAGCAGACCCCCCAGCAGGGTGGGACCGCCCTCGCACAGGATCCGGTGGTGCCCCTCGGCGTGGATGCCGGCGATCAGCTCGGGCAGCGGACCCGCGGCGAGTCGGACGTTGGCCGCATCGGCGAGCAGCGCCGGCAGCTCGTGCCCGATCACCACCATCGGCGTCGCCGAAGGGCGATACTCCTCGGCCCGCGCCGTACCCGCCCCGACCAGGATCACGTCGGCCGTGCGGCGTAGCTCGTGAAAGACCTGGACGTCGACGTCGTTGTTGATCGACCCGCTGCGGCCGTCCCGACCCTGCGCCGAGCCGTCCACGCTGGTGACGAAGTTGACCCGCAGCCAGTGGCCCTGCGGCCAGTCCCAGGTGCCGTCCCCGACCAGCGTCCTCATGGCCCCGACCCTAGCGGGCAGCCAGGAAGCCGCGGATCCCCTGCACCAGGGCATGCGCATAGGCGGCCTGTCCCCGCGCCGAGGTCATCCGGGCGGCGTCGCCGGCGTCGCGCATGTTGCCGCACTCGACCATCACCGTCGCCATGTCCGACAGGTTGAGGGTGCCGAGGTCGGAGCGGACGTCGAGGCCGTCGCCGCCGGCGATGTAGTTCGCCCGAGCGAAGCCGGCGCGACCCATCGCCGCCCTGGTGCCGAGCGCGAGCCTCTTCGATGCCCGGTAGGTGTCGGCGGTGAGGCCGCTGTCGGGCGCATAGATGACGTGGAAGCCGTGCGCTCCCGGGGCGTAGCTGCCGTCGCCGTGGATGCTGATCTTGACGTCGGCGTGCACCACGTCGCCGCGCCGGCCGCGTGCATCGACGCACGGGCCCCACAGCGCCGTGCTGTTGGTCGGTCGGGTGAGGATCACCCGCGCACCCAGCCGCTCGAGCCTGCCCTTCATCCGGTGCGCGACGCGCCAGGCGAACGTGGCCTCAGGATAGCCCGCGGCCGTCGCCGTACCGGTGGTGTTGCAGGGCTTGCGACCGTTGCCGATCCAGACCAGCCGATCGATCCGGGCGAGGTGGCGGCTGTTGCCGAGCTGGTGTCCCGGATCGATCACCACGATCCGGCCGGCGAGCGGAGCGGCCGCCCGTCCCCCGTCCCCAGCGCTCACCACGCCGCTCGCGAGGCCACTCGCGAGGCCGCCGACGACGCTGCCCGTGGCGCCGCCGGAGAGGACACTCGCCACGGCGAGCACCAGGGCGAGCAGGAGCGACGGCATGGCCACAACCCTGCCACGCTCCACATTCCGGCCGCCCCGCTCGGCCCTCACCGGGAGGCTCGTCGGATTCGACTGCTCCCCTAGGATGACCCCATGACGTGGCTGGTCACCGGAGGCGCTGGATACATCGGTTCGCATGTGGTAGCGGCCCTGAAAGAGGCAGGGATGGCGCCGGTCGTCATCGACGACCTCTCCTCGGGCTTCCGCCGGTTCGTGCCCGACGACGTCCCTCTCATCGAGGCGACCCTGCTCGACCGCGACGCCGTCGAGCGCACCCTGCGCGAGCACAAGGTAGAGGGCGTCATCCACCTGGCCGGATTCAAGTACGCCGGGGTCTCGGTGCAGCGCCCGCTGCACACCTACGCCCAGAACGTCCAGGGCACGGCCACCCTGCTCGAGGCGATGCAGGCCACCGAGGTCGACAACCTGGTCTTCTCCAGCAGCGCCGCCACCTTCGGCACACCCGACGTCGACCTGGTCACCGAGCAGACCCCGACCAACCCCGAGAGCCCCTACGGCGAGAGCAAGTTGATCGGCGAGTGGCTGATCGCCGACGTCGCCCGCGCCCACGGCCTCAAGCACACCAGCCTGCGCTACTTCAACGTGGTCGGCTCCGGCTCGCCGGAGCTCTACGACACCAGCCCGCACAACCTCTTCCCGCTCGTCTTCGACGCTCTCGCCAAGGGCGAGACGCCGCGGATCAACGGCGACGACTACCCCACCCCGGACGGCACCTGCGTGCGCGACTACGTGCACGTGGCCGACCTGGCCCACTCCCACGTCGTCGCCGCCCGCCGGCTCCTGGCCGGAGAGACCCTGGAGCCGGTCTACAACCTGGGCTCGGGCGAGGGGGTCAGCGTGCGTCAGATCATGGACACGATCCGCGAGGTGACAGGCATCGACTTCACGCCCACGATCAGCCCGCGGCGCCCCGGCGACCCGGCCCGGATCGTGGCGACCGGCGAGCTGGCGACCCGCGACCTGGACTGGCGGATGCGGCACGACCTGCGCTCGATGGTCGCCACCGCCTGGGAGGCACGGCAGCACGCGGGCGCCGACTTCCCGGCCTGAGACCATGACCCCCGACAACCACCGCACAGGGAGCGAGCACGATGATCGGTGAGTCTGACACCCGCCCCTGGGGCAGCTGGCACATCCTCGACGAGGGTGACGGCTTCAAGGTGAAGCGCCTGGAGGTGCTGCCGCACTCGCGGCTGTCCTACCAGACCCACGCGCACCGCTCCGAGCACTGGGTCGTCGTCACCGGCAGGGCGTCCTCGATCATCGAGGGTCAGACGGTCGTCAGCGGTCCGGGCGAGTGCGTCGACATCCCGATCGGCATGCCGCACCGGATCGTCAACGCGGAGGACGAGCTGCTGGTGATCATCGAGGTCCAGCGCGGCGACTACTGCGGCGAGGACGACATCGTCCGGCTCGAGGACGACTACGGCCGGCAGGCCTGAGCGACGCGCTGCTTACGTCGAGCGCCGTCGCCCTCAGCGGCGACGCAACGAGCTGAGCGCCGGGCGCACGTCGGCCAAGAACACCAGTGCCGCGATCAACATCGCCAGCGAGATCAGCATCCCGCCCACCGGCACGAACTGCAGCAGCAGCGCGATGCCGAGCACGATGCCCCACCCCTGCTTGGACCACTTGCCCGCTGCGCGGTAGGCCTCGGCCGGGTAGGTCAAGCAGCTGACGAAGGCGAAGATGACGACGGCCAGCATGGCCAGATCGACCAGCAACATGATCGTGTTCTGGACCGCGAAGATGCCTCCCATGCCGCCATCGTAGTCGGGAACGCAGCGAGGCCCCGCAAGCATCCGCTTGCGGGGCCTCGCCGTACGAGAGCCGGGTCAGGCCTTCTTGGCGGCCGGAGCCTTCTTCGCCGGGGCCTTCTTCGCGGGGGCCTTCTTCGCCGGCGCCTTCTTGGCCGCCGTGGCGGCGGTCGAGGTGCTGGGCTTGCCGGCCGGGGCCTTCTTGGCCACCGACTTGGTCGCCGGAGCCTTCTTCGCGGCCGGCTTGGCCTCGACCTTCCGGCCGCGCAGCCTGGCCACGATCGCCTTGGCATCCAGCGAGGTGACCACGTGGGTGGCGTTGACCACCTGGGTCTTGACGCCACCGACGGTCGGCAGCTCCAGCTTCTTGAGGTCAGCCAGCGTGGGCAGCTCGACCTTGGGCAGGTCCAGCTTCGGCAGCTCCACCTTGCGGAGCTTGGACAGATCCACCTTGGGCAGCTTGGGCAGCTCCACCTTGGGGATATCGATCTTGGGCAGCTCGAGCTTCGGCATCAGGAATCTCCTTGAGTCGTCTCCGCGTCATCGACACGGCTGTTGAGGGCGAGGAACGACGCATAGACATCGAGCAGGGAGCGCTTCTGTCGTTCCGTCAATCGGCTGTCCGCCAGCACGGCCAGCTCCACCGAGCTGCCGCGGTCCTCGTCGGGATCGAGGATCCCGGCCCGGACGTAGACCTGCTCGGCAGAGATCCGAAGAGCCTTGGCGATCTGCTGCAGGACCTCGGCCGAGGGTTTGCGCAGGCCGCGCTCGATCTGGCTCAGGTACGGATTGGACACGCCGGCCTGGTCGGCGAGCTGGCGCAGCGACAGCTGCGCTGCGACCCGCTGCTCCCGGAGGTACTCCCCCAGGGATTCGACGGTCTTGCCGACCCTGCTCTTGACCATGCCTTCCATAGTGCTAACTCTTGCTAGCAAATAGCAAGCAGAGTTAGCACGATCTTCGTCACACCATGTCGGTCGAGCTCGCGGTCAGCTCGCCACATCCGCCTCGACATGGTGCAGCAGAGGGCGCAGCTCGCCGACGACCACGCCGCCGCCGTACAGGAGGTGGCGGCCAGTCGCCGCGATCTCCTCGCCCTCGATGCCGAGGCGGGCGAGGGCCGCCGCCATCACCACGGGGCGGGCTCGGTCGCCACCGTCGTCGATCTTGAGCGCCACCGTGCGGCCGTCGGGCAGGGCGACCACGTAGACCGCCTCGGCGCCGAACTTGCCGATGGCTCCCGGAATCGCGCACAGCAGCCGGTACTCGTCGCGCGTGGTCCCCGAGACCAGCTCGGGGTGACGACGGATCGCTTCGGCGACCCGCCAGGCGTCGCCGTCGGTGGCGGTCGCCAGCAGCTGGTAGGCACGGGCCAGGCCAACGAGCGACGTGGAGAGCAGCGGCGCGCCGCACCCGTCGACCGTGACCTGAGCCGGCTCGCCGGTGACCGCCTCGAAGCGGTGCTTGATGCCGAGCTGGAGCGGGTGGTCGTGCTCGAAGTAGCCCGAGAGCGGCCAGTCACGGGCAGCGCAGGTGGCGAGCATGGCGGCGTGCTTGCCCGAACAGTTCTGAGCGAGCTTCGTGGGCTCGCCGCCGGCCCGGATCCAGGCCTCCTTCACGTCCGGCGCGAGCGGATAGTCCGCGATGTTGCCCAGCGCCAGCTCGGCCAGCCCGGCGCTCGCGAGCAGGCGCCGTACGCCGTCGAGGTGGATCTGCTCGCCACTGTGCGAGGAGCACGCCAGCGCCAGCAGGTCCGGTGGCAGGTCGAGCCCGAGGCCGAGCATGCCGAGCGCCTGCAGCGGCTTGTTGGCCGAGCGCGGCAGGATCTGGTTGCCGGCGTCCCCGAGGGACCAGGCCACCGACCCGTCGGCTGCAAGAGCGACGACGGAGCCGTGGTGACGGCCCTCGACGAATCCGGAACGGACGATCTCCACAAGCGGTACGGACATGCCCGAAGCCTACGAGTGCTCGCGTGGAAGACTGAGCGCCGTGCCCGACGCGCCCCAATTCAACCCCACGCCCCGCGAGCTCGACGACCTCGAGCTGATCACCCATGGCGCCCTCGACGGTCCTTTCAACGCCCCCGGCAGCGTGGTCACGCTGACCCTGCCGGACGACGTCGCGGCGGCCGCCACCGAGGCCGGCGAGGTCGAGCTCGTCGATCCCGAGGGGCTCCCGTTGGCGCGGGTGAGCTGGCCGGCAGGTGACGTCACGCCGCTCGGCACTCCGGCGTACGGTCCGTTCCGCAGGCTGTACCTGACCCCGGCGCAAGTCCAGGAGCAGTACGCCGGACGCACGTTCGTCCCCGTCACCGGCCCGCTGACCCACGGCGAGCTCGCCGAGCTGGCGAGCGCCGGCCCCCTCGTCCTGCTGGCACTGGTGGGCTCCGGCACCCCCGACCTCTCGGCCGTGGCGCTGCTCCGGGCCACCCTCGCCGCCGCGGCTCAGCTGCCTGACGCGGCCGTGGTCGCCGTACCCCTTGCCGCGCACGGGGATCCCGAGGCCGATCACGCGCTCGGCGTGCAGGTGGTCGGCGCCTACGCCGGCACCGGTCGCGTGCAGGCACTGGGTGGACCAGGCGCTGGAGGTTCGTCCTCGACCGCCGAGAACGAGAGCGACGGCGAGGAGTTCCCCGACGAGATCGCCGCGATCATCGACGCCGACCGGCCAGCACCGGACGCGCAAGGCCTGGTGCTCTTCTTCACCGGGCTGTCCGGCTCCGGCAAGTCGACGCTGGCGCGTGCGCTGATGGACCGCCTGCTCGAGACCGGCCAGCGCACGGTCACCTCGTTGGACGGCGACGTCGTACGCCGCAACCTCTCGGCCGGGCTGACCTTCTCCAAGCAGGACCGGGAGACCAACATCCGCCGGATCGGCTGGGTCGCCGCGGAGATCTCCCGGCACGGCGGGGTGGCCGTGTGCAGCCCGATCGCACCGTTCGACGCCACCCGCCAGGACGTGCGCCAGTACGTCGAGGATGCGGGCGGCGCGTTCTTCCTCATCCACGTGGCCACGCCGCTGGAGGAGTGCGAGCGGCGCGACCGCAAGGGGCTCTACGCCAAGGCGCGGGCCGGCGTGATCCCGGAGTTCACCGGCATCTCCTCGCCGTACGAGGTGCCGGCGGATGCCGACGTCCGGGTCGACACCACCGGCCGGACGATCGAGGCGGCTCTGGACGACGTCCTGGCCGCGCTCCGCGAGGCCGGCTACCTCGACCTGGCGACCTCGACCGCCGAGCCGACCCCGTTGCGGGTGCTCTTCGTGTGCACCGCGAACATCTGCCGCTCGCCGTTCATGGAGCTGACCGCACGCCGGCTCGCGGGTGCGGACTCGGGGCTGCACTTCAGCAGCGCCGGCACGCACGGCTGGAACGACAAGCCGATGGACGCCGCCATGGTCGAGGTGCTGGCCGAGGGCCTGGAGGCCGGCGACTTCCGCAGCCGAACGGTCACTCGTGAGCTGCTGGAGGAGGCCGACCTGGTGCTCACGGCCGAGGCGGCCCAGCGCGGATACCTTCTGGAGGACCATCCCGCGCTCTTCCGCAAGATCTTCACGCTCGGGCAGGCGGCGGAGGCCGTCAGTCGGCTCGAGCCCGGCCTGACCCCGACCGAGGTCGTGGAGCGGCTGGGCTCCGCGCGAGGGAATGCCGACCCGGCCCTCGACGTACCGGACCCGTATCGACGTGGACCCGAGGCAGCGGCCGCCGCGGCCGAGCAGATCGGGCGGCTCCTGCAGACGGTCCTGCCTGCGCTGAGCGGGCACCGCCGCTAGCCAGAAGGTCGACTAGTCTCTGGATCCGACCAACTGAATCGACCAACGGAAGAAGTCGTAGGGTGCACGATCTCTTCACCACGTCGGCGCTGGACGTCCTCATCGTCAGCTTCGGCATCGGCATCGTCGTCGGCCTGACCGGCATGGGCGGCGGAGCGCTGATGACCCCTGCCCTGATCCTGCTCGGCATCAACCCGAGCACCGCCGTGGCCAACGACCTGGTCGCGGCCTCGGTCAACAAGAGCGTCGGGGCGGCGGTGCACTGGCGGCACGGCTCCCCCAACCTGCGACTGGCCGGGTTCTTGGTGATCGGCTCGGTGCCCTTCGCGTTCCTCGGCACGTTCATCACCCGCTGGGTCGGCGACCAGGAGACGTTCCTCAAGACGGCGCTGGGCTGCGCGCTGCTGTTCGCCGCGGCGACCTACACCCTGCGGATGTATCTCCAGCTGCGGCACGTCACCAGCGGCAACGCCGCTCCCGAGGGCGACCCCCGGATCCGGCCACTGCTGACCATCGCGATCGGCGCGGTAGGCGGCCTCCTCGTCGGCATCACCTCGGTCGGCTCCGGCTCGGTCATCATGATCGCGCTGCTGCTGCTCTACCCGACCCTCTCGGCGGTGAAGCTGGTCGGCACCGACCTGGTCCAGGCCGTGCCGCTGGTGCTCTCGGCCGCGATCGGCCAGTGGATCAACCACGGCGTCGAGTGGTCGGTGCTGATCCCGTTGATCGTCGGCGGCTCCCCGGGCACGCTGCTCGGCTCGCGGATGGCGCGCTGGGTCTCGCAGTCGGTGATCCGGCGCGGCATCGTCATCGTGCTGACCATGTCCGGCGCGAAGATGCTCGGCGCGGGCTCCAACGCGCTGCTGATCATCGCCGGCGCGATGCTGCTGCTCGGCCCGCTGGTGTGGGGCTTCGTGCGTCAGACCCGCGGCATCCCGGCGTTCGACAACAACTCCGGCGCCTGGCGGCTGGTGGACCGCAACTAGCTTGGGGGCGGCGGTTCTGACACCAGGGGTCACAACCGACGGCCTCAGCGCGGTGCCAGCGCGAACCCGTCCACCGCGATCCGTGCGGAGCGCGCGACCAGCGTGACAGCACCGGCACGCGGCGAGGGCGCCCAGCGCATGCCACCGGCGCGCAGCACGCCCACGCGGTGACCGCCGACGCGGACCGTCACCGCGCCCCTCCCCCTCAGCAGTACGCCGACTGCTCCCGGCTCGGCGTGCCCGAGCCGCAGCACGGCATGGCGCCGCCGGGCAGTCGTCACCGCGTGTCGGTAGGCGCCGCGGACGCGGGTCCGGTGCCAGCCGTGGCCGTGCCGCAGCAGGCGGTCATCGGCCAGCCGACTGGTGCACTGCCGGCTCCAGCCGGTGGCGT
The DNA here is from genome assembly GCF_000364605.1 of Nocardioides sp. Iso805N. Lineage (GTDB taxonomy): Bacteria > Actinomycetota > Actinomycetes > Propionibacteriales > Nocardioidaceae > Nocardioides. Next base: position 301,960 of record NZ_KB822575.1, read on the forward strand.
TGCCGGCCGCGTCGCTGGCACGCATCCGCACGCAGACCTGCTCCCCGGCGCGGAGCTGGAGCCGCACCGTTCGGGGACTCGCGGCCGGAGCGCTCCAGGCAGCGACGGGCGCGCCGGAGGCCGTGCGGCGTACCTGCATCTGGAGGGCGACGCGCGCCGACACGTCGTCGACGGCCGCCCAGCGCAGCGCGGCGTGCTTGCGGGTCGTCACGGCGGTGGACTCGCCTGTGGTGAGGATCGGTGCGGCGGTGTCAGGCGTCGTCGTACGGGTCGCGGTCCAGACGCCGTCGTCCACCACGCTGTCGTCGACGTGCAGGCGCTTGCCGCCGTAGCGACGAGTGACGTCGAGGGCGAACTGGTTGGCCCGGCGCCCGTGCCACGCCTTGCCCGGAAGCGCCCGCACGGCGGTGGACGCCGACCCGTTGGCCGTGACCGCCCAGAGCACGTCGGGCTGGACGTAGTCGGCACCGGCGTGCAGGAGGTCGCGACCCAGTGAGGTCGGCGAACCGTAGATGCCGGCGCGCCGGCCGAGCTGGTGCAGTCGCATGGTCCAGCCGAGGAAGAAGGACCGCACTGCCGCGCCACAGCCGGCGCCGTACTGCTCCATGTCGTACACCACCGGAGCCGTGCTCAGCCCCAGCTTCGCCGTCGCGCGGGCGGCGACATCAGCTGCCGCGACGCCCTGTCGCTGGGCCCTGACGGGGTCGGCGCTCATCGCGTGGAAGCGACCGCTCTGGCACCGTCGCGGCGCCTGGGCGCCCAGGTAGATCGGCAGGACGTTCCAGCCGCCCGCGCGGACGTGTGCCACCCACGGCGCGGTGAGGTGTCGCTGGACCTTGTCGAATCGGTCGTCGACGGCCCGTGCCACGTGCACGTAGACCCCGATGGCGCGGTACGGCGAGGTCCCCTGCCAGCTTCGGACCGTGCGAAGCGGCGGCGCGCTCGCCATGTCCATCATGAGATGGGTACCGGTCGCCGGCGAGGGCAGCGAAGCGACCGGCTCGGTCGCGGTGCGCTCGACCCCACCCCGCGATACCTCCGGAGCCCGGGCGACGCCGAGGCTCGCCTGCGCACGGTGGGTCGGCGAGTGCGCCGCGAGCGGTGAATCGTCGAGCAGCAGCGCCAGCGTCAAAGCCAGTACGACCGCGAGTGCGGTCAGGCCGCCGGCGAGAAGTCCGGTGCGGGCACGGCGTCGTGGCGTCGTCGTGCTGGTCATGCTGTGCCTCCAAAATCACCGGCGGAAGAGACCCTCTCTCACGCGCGGCGCAGCGACGCTAACCCGATGCTCGGGCGTTCGCCGAAAGAACGGAGACGCCGGCCGGACACACCTCGATGGCCCGATCGAGTCACCGACGGGCTATGCCGATCGGGGCCCGATCGGTCGATCTGCGCAGGTCAGCGCGGGGTTGGGCCGGCGCGGACGCCGGCTCAGCGGGGGGTCAGCACGAAGCCGTCGACCAACACCTTTCGACGGTTCACTGTGGTGAGAGTCACCTTGCCCTTCCGGGGAAGCGCTACCCAGTGGGTCCCCGTACCCCTTAGGATGCCGACCCGCTTTCCGCCGACCTTGACGAGGAGCTGGCCACGGCCGGACATGGTCACCGCGAGGCGGCCACCCGCCGTACGGCCGAGGTTGAGCACCGCGTGCGAGCGCTTGCCGGTGGTCACGGTGCGCCGGTAGGCCGCACGCGCGTGGCCACGGTGCCAGCCGGCACCCGGCTTGGCCGATCGGTCGTCGTCGAGCCTGCTGGTGCAGTCAGCGAAGGTCCAGTCGGACGCGTTGCCGGCGGCGTCCACGGCGCGCACCTGCGCGCAGACCTGCTCGCCGCGACGGATCTTGACCGCGGTGCTGGCGCGCGTCGAGGGCGGCATCGACGCGGGCGCGCTCCAGACCCCGGCGGCGTGGCCACCGGCCGTGTGCCGGGTGCGGAGCTGATAGCTGGCGATCCCGGAGCCGGCGTCCACACCGGACCAGGCGAAGCTCGTCGTACCGGTCCGGATCAGGTCCGGCGCATTGCCCATCGCCACGATCGGGGCGGTCGTGTCAGGGGGCGGGTCCGAGCGAGTGCTGCTCCAGACGGTGCTGTCGACGGCGGTCTCATCGACCGTCAGCGACGTCGCGCCGTAGGTCCGCGTGACATCGAAGATGTACTGGTTGGCCACCTTCCAGGTGGCCGCAGGAAGGTCGGAGACCGAGTTGACGGCGGCCCGGCGGTTGTTGGTCGCAGCCCAGAACAGGTCCGGCAGTACGTACGTCGGATCAGCCGCGGCGGCATCGGTGAGGTCGTGGGCGGCCGACTTCGGGACCCCGTAGACGCCGGCCGTGCGGTTGAGCGCGTGGAGCTCGGTCGTCCAGCCGAGCAGGAACGCCTGGACGGCGGTGCTGCACCCGGTGGTGTAGGCCTCGAGGTCGTAGACGACAGGCAGCGCGGCGTCGATGCCGAGGTTGTTCGCCTCGCCGACCGCCTCGCCGGCCGCGTCGGCACCTTGGCTCTGCGCCGTCTCGGCATCGCTGGCCATGGCATGGAAGGAGCCGGTCTCGCATGCGGTCGGCGCCTGGAGGCCGACGTAGATCGGGACCACGTGCCAGCCACCCTCCAGCACGGCGGTGACCCACGGTTGGGTCAGGTTGCTCTGGACCTTGTCGTGTCGGTTGTCGGCTGATGGGTCGACGGGCACATAGACGCCGATGGCGTCGTACGGAGCGCTCCGCTGCCAGGCCTGCACCGTGGCAAGAGCCGGGGCCGAGCCGGTATCCACCATCAGGTGCGTGCCGGCGGCGGGTGTCGGCCCCGTCGCGGTGTGCTTGATGGCCAAGGTGACGTTGACGGAAGCGTGGCTCACCGTGTCGGTGAAGGTCAGCGTGTAGGTGCCGAAGGGGTCGCCGTTGCTCCACACCCAGACCCAGTCGAACGCGCCGGACGCGCCGGCCTGGTGGGTCTTGGTGTACGCGCCCGCGTAAGGGCTGCCGTTGACTCGGACGGTCACGTTCACCGAGGCGTTCGCGGTGAAGCCGCTGCCCGATCCGCGGAATGCGGTCAGCTCGTCACCGGCGTACGTCGAGACGCTGACCGTCGGGCTCGCAGCCGGGGCAGCCTGCGCCGGCGCGGCACCGAGGGCACCGCCCACCATGCCGGTCAGCACGGCGAGAAGCACCGCGACGAGGCCAACCCGGATCCGAGACACCCAGCGAGGCTAACCCCGAGAACGAGCTCGGGCGTTGGTTTCGACCCCTGAGGGTCGAAACCAACGCCCGATTCGGGTGAGACGACTCAGACCTGCGCCAGCGCCAGGCCGTCGATCGCCACCTTGTGCTTCGAGACGGTCTTGAGCCGGATCACGCCGTGGTGGGCCTTCGTCAGGTGCAGCCACTGCAGTCCGCTGCCGGAGACGGTGCCGACCTTGTGATGCCCGATCAGGACGTTCACCGTGCCGGTGCCGTGCAGCAGCACGCCGATCGAGCGGGCGTGCACCTTGCCGGTGCTCAGGGTCAGCCGCTTGTGCTTGGCCACCATCGTGGTGCGGCCGTACGCCGCGGCGTTGTGGGCCTTGTGCCAGCCCTTGCTCGCGCTGAGGCGACGATCGTCGGCGTACCGCGTGGTGCAGACGGTGCGCGACCATCCGCTGGTGTTGCCCGCCCGATCGGTGGCGCGGACCTGCAGGCAGTACTGCTCCCCGCCGCTGAGCTTGGTGTGCCGCACGCTCGCCGACACCGTCTTCGCCTTGCTCCACTTGCCCAAGGACTTGCCGAAGCCGGCGTCCTTGGTGCGGACCTGGTAGTGCGCCACGCCGCTGCCGCCGGTATCGGCCCCGGTCCAGTCGACGCTCACCTTGGCGTTGCCGGTGGCGGGCGCGATCGTCGGCATCGTGACCGTGGGCGCGGTGGTGTCCCACACGAAGTCGTCGACGGCGCTCTCATCGATGTTGATCGAGGCGCCGCCGTAGGTGCGGGTCACGCCGAGGTTGAACTGGTTGAGCCGCTTGCCGCTCCAGGTGCCGTTGGCCAGCGGCGGCAGCGAGGCGGTCTGCGCCTGGCCGCTGGCCGTGGCGACCCAGACGACGTCGGGACTGACCTGGCCGTGTGCGGGCAGCGATGCCACGTCGGTGATGGTGCTGGCTCGCGAGCCGTAGATGCCCGACATCCGGCCCAGCTCGTGCAGCTTGGTCGTCCAGGCCGCGTAGAACGCCCGCAGCGCGGTGCTGCAGCCGCTGTTGTAGGCCTCCATGTCGTAGACGATCGGCGCACCTGCGGAGAGACCGAGCGCCTTGGCCGAGGCGGCCGCGTCGGCCGCCGCGTCCCGGCCCTGCTGGGCGGCGGTGGTGGCGTTGTTGCTGACGTAGTGGAAGGACCGGGTGGTGCACTTGTTCGGCGCCTGCCGGCCGACGTAGATCGGCAGGACCTGCCAACCGCCGCCTCGCACCGCGCTGACCCACGAGGAGGTGAGGTTGGTCTGGGCCTTGTCGTAGCGGTCGTCCACCGAGGCGGAGACCGGGATGTAGACGCCGATGGCGGAGTAGGGCGACTTCTGCTGCCAGGTCTTCATCGTCGTCGGTGACGGTGCGGAGGCAGCATCCATCATCAGATGGGTACCGGGGCTGGGAGTCGGGGGTCCCGCTGCGTTAGCGGCCGGCACTGCGAGCATCGCCGTACCCGCGAGCACGACGGCGGCAGCGGCCAGAGTCTTGACGCGCATGAGAGGGAATGGGTCCTTCCGGGTCCGAGAGGGGTGATGGCTCTGGGGCTCAGCGACGGACTCAGCGCGATGCTCAGCCGGACACTCAGCGAGGGGCTCAGCGAGAAGCGCGGCCCCGGTTGAGGATGGGCTTCTCGACGAGTCGCCAGGAGAGCTCGGCGACGCCGAGCGAGGCCACAGCGAGGGCGACCTTCCCGGCCAGGTCGATGCCCGGGAAGAAGTACGGCGCCGACAGCGCGATCGGCACGCTCCACAGATAGATGCCGTAGGACCGGCGGCCGAACCAGGCGACCACGGCTGAGACGCTCACGCCGCTCGAGCCGCTCGAGCCGTCGCTGCGCAGGGCCAGACCGGCGAGCAGCAGGACGACGCCGAGCGGCAGGCCGACCGTCGGGCCGATGACGTTGTGGTTGAGGTCGCTGGCGATCAGGCCGACCACGACGGCGGCGCTCAGCGCCCACCCGGCCGCGACCATGTCGATCCGCGGGAGCCGGATCCCGCTGTGCGCCAGCACGGCGATCGCGCAGCCGGCGAGCAGCGCGTCCGCGCGAGCGTCGGTGCCCTCGTAGATGCGCAGCGGCGCCGCACCGGAGGCGTAGAGCGACCAGCGCACCGCGGTGGACGCGAGCATCAGGACCGCGAGCGCGGGAGCCAGCCGGATCGGCCGGACCGCGCGTAGCGCCAGCACCAGCAGGACCGGCCAGACCAGGTAGAACTGCTCCTCGATCGCCAGGCTCCAGGTGTGCTGCACCCACGTCATCTGTACGCCGTTGATGTAGGCCCAGTTGCTGACGTAGAGCAGCACCGACTCCAGTGAGCCCTTCCACTGCACGCCGAGGTGCGCCTTGACCGCGGAGACCACCACGATCATCACCACCATCGCCGGCAGCAGCCGCCGCGCGCGTCGGACGTAGAACGCCTTGAAGTCGATGCGGCCCTTGTCGCGACGCTCCTCCAGGAGCAGCGCGGTGATCAGGAAGCCCGAGAGGACGAAGAAGATGCTGACGCCGATCGAACCCTCCGAACGCCACCCGTGACGCAGGTGGCTGATCATCACCATCAGGATGGCGATGCCACGTACGACATCGAGTCCCGGACGCCGTCCCAGCCGCCACTGACGCTGCTCGGCAGCGCTGTCGACAGACGCGGCGGTCTGCGGGCGCGACGGTGCGACGAGGGTGGTGGGCATGGCCCCACGGTGCCCCACGCCCCTGTCCCTCACACAATCGGACGCTGAGAATTGGCTAGGAGTGGGGCGCTGTTGCGTGCGTTTGGTTGGGGTGAAGCGCCGTTGGCTCGGGTAACACTCAGAGACGAACGCCCACCATCACCGGCTCGTTGACGAGTTCGATCCCGAACCTCGCGACCACGCCGCCCTGGATCTCCCGGGCGAGTGCGAGCAGGTCGGCCGTGGTCGCCTCGCCGCGGTTGGTGAGCGCCAGGGTGTGCTTGGTGGACAGCGAGACCGGTCCGGAGCCTGGATAGCCCTTGCCGTAGCCGGCGTGCTCGATCAGCCAGGCCGCCGAGGTCTTCGCGGTGCCATCGCCCTGCGGCCAGGACGGCGCGCCGGCGGGGACCTGGTCGAGGGGCACGACCGGATTGGTGAAGAACGAGCCGGCGCTCCAGGTGTCGTGGTCCGCGGCATCGAGCACCATGCCCTTGCCGCGGCGCAGCCCGAGCACCGCCTGCCGTACGTCGGCCAGCGGGGCGCGCTCGCCGATCTCGACGCCGAGGGTCCGGGCGAGCTCGGCGTACGCGATCGGGGCCGACAAGGTGCCCAGTCGCAGCTGGAAGGTCACCGAGAGCACGACGTGGCGCTCAGGGTCGGCCTTGAAGCGCGAGTGCCGGTAGCCGAAGAGGCACTCGGCTGCCGCGAAGGTCCGCACGCCGCGCAGCATCCGGTCCCAGACCCGCACCTGCGCGATGGTCTGGGAGACGTCCTGCCCGTAGGCGCCGACGTTCTGGATCGGCGTGGCGCCGGCCGAGCCCGGGATGCCGGAGAGAGCCTCGAGGCCCACCCAGCCGCGCTCGACGGCCCGGTCGACGACGTCGTCCCACGCCTCCCCCGCGGCCACCGTCACCATCGCGCCGCCACACGTCGGGTCGGGGTCGTCATGATCGCTGGTGATCCCCCGCGTGCCCACCTCGACCACGGTGCCGTCGAAGCCGGCGTCGGCGACGACCAGGTTGCTGCCGCCTCCGAGCACGAGCAGGCGCTCCCCGGCCGCATCGGCCGCCGCGACGGCCTCGATCAGCTCGGCCTCGGTGGTGGCGCTCACCCATGCCTTCGCCGGGCCGCCGAGGCGCAGGGTGGTGTGCTCGGCGAGCCGGGCCGGGCCGGGCTCAGCCACGCACGACCGCCTTGGGCATGCCGAGGACCTTGTCCGCGCCGCAGCGAACCTCCATCGCGATGCTCACCGTGCCATTGTCGCGGGTCACCTTCGTCGCCGCGATCTCGACCACGACGCCCTGCTCGTCATCGGGTACGACGACGGGTGCGGTGAACTTCGCCCCCAGCTCGAGCACCTCCGCGCCGCCGGTCCAGGCCGCGACAGCGGAGCCGACCAGGCCGAGGGTGAGCATCCCGTGCGCGATCACGCCCGGAAGGCCGACCGCGCCGGCCACCCGGTCCGACCAGTGGATCGGGTTGAAGTCGCCCGAGGCTCCGGCGTACCGGACCAGGTCGGCCCGGGTGAGGGTGAACCGCTGCGGCTCGAACTCCACGCCCGCCACGTCCGCCGAGCCTGTCGAGCCTGCCGAGCCTGTCGAGGCGCTCATGCCGCACCTTCCTCGGTCGTGCCGGTGTGGACCAGGGTCGCCTTGGCCTCGCAGACCACCTCGCCGGCGGCGTCGGTGATGGTGGAGAGCGTGCCGATCACGTCGGCGCCACCCAGGCTGCGCAGGGTTGCGACCCGCAGCGTCGCGGTCAGCTCATCGCCGACGACCAGCGGTCGGCGATAGCTGAAGCGCTGCTCGCCGTGCACGATCCGCTCCAGCGAGGCGCCGACGTCGGCGAGGAAGGCCAGCATCGCGTCGTTGAGTAGCAGGATCGGGAAGGTCGGGGGCACGCCGGTGCCACGCCACTGGGTAGCGGTGGCGAACTCGGTCACCTTGGCGGTGCTGACGACGTAGGGCCCGACGGGCGGGAAGGTCCGGTCGACGACGGTGGGGTCCATGCCGCCCGACGCTAGCGGTTACCGCTCAGTCCTCGAAATGCGATCGGGAATGCAGCGATGCCCCGACCGGTCGGTCGGGGCATCGCGCGCTTGGTCCGGGGAGGAGCCGCAGCTCTCCCCGGATCAGCGTGATGTCAGCGGGTCTCGCGGTGCGCCTGGTGCTTGCGGCAACGCGGGCAGAACTTCGCCAGCTCGAGCCGATCAGGGTCGTTGCGGCGGTTCTTCTTGGTGATGTAGTTCCGCTCCTTGCACTCCACGCATGCGAGAGTGATCTTCGGGCGAACGTCGCTGCTCTTGCTGGCCACTTTGAAGTCCTTCGGTCATTGCTGTCGGCTGCCCCAGATCCGGGCTCTGTGGTAGCGAGGGCGGGACTCGAACCCGCGACACCACGATTATGAGTCGTGTGCTCTAACCACCTGAGCTACCCCGCCAGGGCGGGCATCAGGAAGGCCCGCCAGACTACTCCAGCGGGCTTCCGTTACCCAGAGCCCCTTTACGGAATCGAACCGTAGACCTTCTCCTTACCATGGAGACGCTCTGCCGACTGAGCTAAAGGGGCGAACGACGAGAACAGTACAGATGCTCGTTGGCGGTGCCAAATCGAGGCCGTTTCACGCTCAAACAGGCCGATTCGGGGCAGATCACGCGTCCTGGATCCGGGCGAATCCGAAAGCCTCCTCGAGCTCGTAGGACAACCCGAGCAGCAGTCCCTCGCAGCCCATCCCGGCCCCGAACATCATTCCCTGCGGCAATCCGCGCGACGTGGTCTGCAGCGGCAGCGACACGGCCGGCAACCCGGTGATGTTCTGCCACGGCGTGAAGGACACCCACGCCATCAGGCGGTCGAGGATCTCCTCGAAGTCGAGCGTCGGGTCGAGGTGGCCCACCTCGGGCGTCTCGGCGGACACCGTCGGGGTGAGGACCACGTCGTACGTCTGGTGGAAGTCCTCGGCGAGCGCGCGGGCCTGCTGCAGTCGTCGTACGGCGCCGGGCAGTCGACGCACGCTGCGGGTGGAGTAGTGCGCCAGCCCGATGGTGAGGTTGTCCAGCCTGGTGGCGTCCCAGGTCGAACCGTGCAGGCCGCCGCTGCGGATGACCAGGTTGGCCAGCAGGCTCCAGTAGGTGATGAAGTCCACCCCGATACCCGGCGGGACCGGCGCCTCGACCTCTTCCACCCGATGGCCGAGCTCCTCGAGCTGACGGGCGGTCTTCAGGGTCAGGTCGGCCACCTCGGGGCTCGCCGAGCGCCCATCGGCCGTGGTGCAGACCGCGATCCGCAGCCGTCGGCGGCTGGGACCGCCGATGTCGCCGATCGGCCGCAACCCCGACGCCGGCTTGATCAGCTCGGCTTCACGCAGGAACGCGGCGGTGTCGCGCACGGTGCGGGTCAGTACGCCGTCGGCGACGAGCCGGATCGGCATCAACCGGAAGTAGGCGTCCTGGGCCACCCGGTCACGCGACGGCTTCAGCCCGACCAGGCCGTTGACGGAGGCGGGGATGCGGATCGAGCCGCCGCCGTCGTTGCCGTGCGCCAGCGGCACCGCGCCGGCCGCGACCAGCGCCGCCGAACCCGCCGAGGAGGCGCCGGCGACCCGGGAGGTGTCCCACGGGCTGCGCACCGCCCCGAGACGAGGATGCTCGGCGGCTCCGGAGAAGCCGTACTCGGAGAGCTGGCTCTTGGCGACCGGAACGACACCGGTCTTGAGGAACATGTGGGCGAAGTCGCCCGTACGCCGGGCGTTGGTCGCGACGTAGGCATCGGTGCCGTGCTGGGTCGGCAGGCCGACGAGGTCGACGTTGTCCTTGATCAGCGTCGGCACGCCCGCGAAGGCGCCGGTGCGCTTGTGTCCGGCCAGGTCGCGGGCCTGGTCATACATCCGCAGCGCCACCGCATTGAGCGTGCCGTCCACCCGCTCGATCCGCTCGATCGCGGCCTCGACCACCTCCAGCGCGCTCAGCTCGCCGCCGGCGATCGCCTCTGCCACGCCGACAGCATCGAGGTCGCTCAGGGCGTCGTCGGTGAAGGTGTGCAGGCGTGCCATGTGGTCACGTTACCCGCCGGTCTGGTTCTGTCAGGCGCTCGCCCGGCGGGGGTGCTGGCGGGGTAACACGTCGTTCGCCCAGGTAGACGGTCGTTGCAACGACCGTCTACCTGCTGCAACAGCGTGTTACCGACCCCGACAGCGTGTTACCGACCCCGACAGCGTGTTACCCCGACCGCGCCCCTGAGACTCACAGCAGCGCCGCCGCGACGACCGGCAGCACGAGGCAGGTCAGCAGCGCGGTCAGCCCCATGCTCAGCCCAGCGAATGCGCCCTCGGCGGCATCGTCGTGGAGCGCCCGCGACGTACCGATCCCGTGCGAGACGGCCCCCAGAGCCAACCCCCGGGCGCGATGGTCGCGGATCCGCAGCAGGTCGAGCACCGTCGGCCCGGCGACCGCACCGAGCGTGCCGACCAGGATCGCGAAGACCGCCGCGAGCGCGGGGATGCCGTCGAAGCGGTCGGCGAGGGCGATCGCCACGGGCGTCGTGGTCGCCTTCGGCGCCATCGTGCGGGCGAGCGTCTCGCCACCGCCACACCATTCCACCAGCAGGATCCCGCCCGCGGTGGAGACGACCGTGCCTGCCAGGAGTCCCAGCAGCATCGGTACGGCGAGGCCACGCAGCCGGCGGCTCTGGCGGTGCAGCGGGATCGCCAGCGCGACGGTCGCCGGACCGAGGAAGAAAGCGATCAGTCCGGTTGCCGAGCGATATACGGCATAGCTCGTCCCGGTGGCCTCGATCGCGACGCAGACGATCACCAGCGCGACCAGTACCGGCTGAGCGAGCGGGTGACCGGTTCGGGCGCGCAGGCGCCGGCCGAGCTCGTAGGCGGCGAGCGTGAGCACCAGCCACGGCAGCGGGGAGGTGTGCAGCCACACCCAGGTCGCGTGCAGCCTCACTCGACCTCCTCCGGCACGGCCCCGCCCGTTGTCGCGCGACCACGCACCAGCAGCGTGACGATCCAGCCGACCGATGCGAGCGCCACCAGCCAGGTGCCGAGCAGGCCCACCGCGATCGGCAACGCGTGCTGGCGCAGCAGTGTCAGGTAGACGACCACCCCGGCTCCCGCCGGCACGAAGAAAAGCTGCAGGTGCGAGAGCAGGAAGTCACCGGCGCGCACCACCGGGCTGTCGTCACCGACCCGGCGCCAGCGCAGCACCACGAAGAGGAGCACCATCCCTACGACGGCGCCGGGGATCGGCGCGTCGGTCAGCCGGACCACGATCTCGCCGGCGAGCTGACAGGCCAGCAACCAGAGCAGGCCGACGATCACGAGCCGCTCAGTCGTCGGTGCTGTCGATGGTCCCGAGCCGCTGGTCCACGCTGCCCGGCGCCAGGATGTGGTCGATGGCCAGCGCTGCGCAGCCCACCAGGCCGGAGGAGTCGCCGTGGATGGCCGGCACGAAGCGGAGGTCGCGGGTGGCCAGCGCGGTCGAGCGGGCATAGACGCTCTCCCGCACACCGGCGGTGTAGAGATCGAAGGCCTGGCCCATGTCGCCGCCGACCACGACCACCTCGGGGTTGAGCAGGTTGATCGCGATCGCGAGCAGCTCGCCGAGGTGTCGCCCGGACTCGCGCAGCAGCCCACGGGCGACGGCGTCGCCGGCCAGGGCCGAGGCGACCAGGTCACGGACGTGACCGGCCGGGACCCCCGAGTCGACCAGCTTGGCGACCAGAGCCCAGCCTGCGGCGACGGTCTCCAGGCAGCCGTTGGAGCCGCAGCGACACGGCAGGTCGCCGGCGGCGTCGAGGCGGGTGTGGCCGATCTCACCGGCGGCGCCGATCGCACCGGCCAGGATCTGCCCGTCCGCGATGACGCCGAGGCCGAGGCCGGTCGAGGCCTTCACCACCAGCGCGTTGCGCGGCTTGGGCCCGGGCCCGAACAGCTCGGAGCGCGCCAGCACGTCGGCGTCGTTGGCCAAGAAGATCGGCGCGTCGGCGACCTCCTTGAAGTAAGGCGCCAGCTCGACCCCGTCCCAGCCGCCCATCACCGGCGAGTCAACGCTCACGCAGCGGACCGGGTCCACCACGCCGGGCAGGCTCATCCCGATGCCGAGCACCGGCGGCTCGACGGTGGCAAGCATGGCGGTGAGCCGCTCGGCCAGCTGCGGCATCAGCTCCTCGGCGGCGATGCCGACGCCGTGGTCCCGGGTGTCACCCGCCAGCTCGCGGCCCTGCAGGTCGAAGATCGCCAGCTGGCTGCGGCTGCGGCCGACGGCCACGCCGAGCACGACGCCCGCGTCGTGGTTGAAGACCAGCGCCCCGGGGGGACGGCCACCGGTGGAGGCCAGCTCCTCACCGAGCACGAGCAGGCCGGCGTCGAGGAGTGCGGAAACCCTCGCCACCACCGCCGTACGGGAGAGGCCGGTCAATCGACGCAGGTCGGTACGGGTGCTCGCCTGGCCCGTACGGACCAGCTCGAGCAGCTCACCGGCAGTTGCCATCTCGGACATGCGGGGGATCATAGAGGGATACTTATGTCGCAAAAAAACCGATGTCCTGCTTGTATCGATCCAAAATCAGTGGGACCGTAATCACATGCATCTGCCAGAGGCCTGTGACTTCGTCGTCTTCGGTGGCACGGGCGACCTCGCGCTGCGTAAGTTGCTGCCCGCGCTCTACCAATGCGTCGTCGAGGACCGGCTGCCCGCCGACACCCGCGTCATCGCCGTCTCGCGTAGTGAGCTGGACGACGACGCCTATCGCTCGCAGGTGCGGCTCGCCCTCGCCGAGCACGTCTCCCCCGAGCACCACGACCTCGGCGCCGTCGAGCGCCTTCTCTCCCAGCTGCACCACGTCGCCGTCGACGTCGAGGACGACCACGACTGGCACACGCTCTTCGGCATGCTCAAGGACCGGCCGGGCGCCGAGAACACCGTCCGGATCTTCTACCTGGCCGTGGCGCCGTCGCTGTTCGGGCCCATCTGCCGTCACCTGGGCCAGGGCGGGCTGGCCGATGCGCCCGCACGCGTGGTGCTGGAGAAGCCGATCGGGCACGACCTCGCCTCGGCACGCGCGGTCAACGACGTGGTCGGCAGCGTCTTCGACGAGTCCCAGATCTTCCGCATCGACCACTACCTGGGCAAGGAGTCGGTGCAGAACCTGCTGGTCACCCGCTTCGCCAATACCTTCCTCGAGCCGCTGTGGAACAGCCACTCGATCGATCACGTCCAGATCACCGTCAGCGAGACCCTCGGCGCCGGCGCGCGGGCCGGCTACTACGACCGCTCCGGAGCCATGCGCGACATGGTGCAGAACCACCTGCTCCAGCTGCTGTGCCTGGTCGCGATGGAGCCACCGATCGAGATCGGTGGCGGGCGTGAGGACGTCCGCGACGAGAAGCTCAAGGTCCTCCAGGCGCTGCGGCCGATGCGGCCCGAGGACGTCGACCGCGACACCGTCCGCGGTCGCTACGCCGCCGGCTGGGTCGCGGGCCAGCCCGTCCCCGGGTACGTCGAGGAGCTCGGCGAGGCAGGCCGGGACTCGCTGACCGAGACCTACGTCGCGCTGCGCGCCGAGGTGCAGAACTGGCGCTGGGCCGGCGTCCCCTTCTACCTGCGCACCGGCAAGCGGCTGGACCGCCGCGCCTCGGAGATCGTGGTCGTGTTCAAGGATGCGCCGTACGACCCGTTCCGCCAGCGCGAGGGAGCCACCGAGCCCAACCGGCTCACCATCCAGGTGCAGCCCGAGGAGGGCATGCGCATCCACCTCAACGCCAAGGAGCCGGGCCCCGGCGGCTACCGGCTCAAGCCCGTCTCGCTGGACCTGAGCTACGCGAACGCCTTCGACAAGCGCTCCCCCGACGCCTACGAGCGGCTGCTCATGGACGTCATCCGCGGCAACATGACGCTCTTCATGCGGCGCGACGAGGTCGAGGCCGCCTGGGCGTGGTGCGAGCCGATCCTGCGGCACTGGGAGTCCTCCGCGATGCCGCCCAAGACCTACCCGGCCGGTTCGGCCGGACCGACCGCCTCGTTCACGCTCATCGAGCGTGACGGCCGATCCTGGCAGGAGTCCTGACATGACCACTCCCCCGAGCTCGACACCGCTGCATCCCACCATCGCCGCGGTCACCGACCGCCTGATCGAGCGCTCCGCCGGCACGCGTACGGCGTACCTCGCACGCCTCCGTGCCGCCGCCGAGGAGGGGCCCGCCCGCGGACGACTGGGCTGCGCCAACCTCGCGCACGGCTTCGCCGCCGCCGACGCGGGCGACAAGGAGATGCTCAAGCTCACCACCCGCGGCGCCGGTGCCAAGCCGAACGTCGCGATCGTGACCTCCTACAACGACATGCTCTCCGCGCACGCCCCCTACGCGGACTACCCGCCGGTGCTGAAGAAGGCCGTGCTGCGGGCGGGCGGCATCGCCCAGGTCGCCGGCGGCGTGCCGGCGATGTGCGACGGCATCACCCAGGGCCGTGCGGGCATGGAGCTGTCCCTCTTCTCCCGCGACGTGATCGCGATGTCCGCGGCGATCGCGCTCTCGCACGACATGTTCGACGGCGCGCTGATGCTCGGCGTGTGCGACAAGATCGTGCCCGGCCTGATGATCGGCTCGCTCTCCTTCGGCCACCTGCCGATGGTCTTCGTGCCCGCCGGGCCGATGAAGTCGGGGCTGCCGAACGGCGAGAAGGCGAAGGTCCGCCAGCTGCACGCAGAGGGCAAGGTCGGCCGCGAGGAACTGCTCGAGGCCGAGTCCGCGTCGTACCACTCCCGCGGCACCTGCACGTTCTACGGCACCGCCAACTCCAACCAGCTGGTGATGGAGGTGATGGGTCTGCACCTGCCCGGCGCGTCCTTCACCAACCCCGACACCGGCCTGCGCGACGCGCTGACCCGCGCCGCCGCGACGCGGGTGACCGAGCTGACCCTCCAGGGCGGCCCCGGCATCGGCGAGCTGGTCGACGAGCGCGCCATCGTCAACGCCTGCATCGCGCTGCTCGCCTCGGGCGGCTCGACCAACCACACCATGCACCTGGTCGCGATGGCGCGCGCCGCCGGCATCCAGCTGACCTGGGACGACCTCACCCAGCTCTCCGCCGTGGTGCCGCTGCTGGCCCGGGTCTACCCCAACGGCTCGGCCGACGTGAACCACTTCCACGCCGCCGGCGGCATCGCGTTCCTGATCCACACCCTGCTCGAGCACGGCCTGATCCACGAGGACGTCGAGACGATCATGGGACGCGGCCTCTCGCGCTACTGCGTCGAGCCGGTGCTCGACGCCTCCGGCGAGGTGGTCTGGCGCGACGGTCCGAGCCAGTCGTACGACGAGGCGGTGCTGCGGCCGGCCTCCGACCCGTTCCAGGCCGACGGTGGCCTGCGGGTGCTGCACGGCGAGCTCGGCACGGCCGTCATCAAGACCTCGGCCGTCGCTGCCGAGCACCGCGTCGTCACCGCCCCGGCGGTGGTCTTCGACGACCAGGCGCACTTCCTCGCGGCGTTCGCCGAGGGTCGCTTCGACCACGACCTGGTCGCGGTGATCCGCTACCAGGGACCGGCTGCCAACGGCATGCCGGAGCTGCACAAGCTCACCCCTGCCCTCGGCGTACTGCAGGATCGTGGGCACCGTGTCGCCATCGTCACCGACGGGCGGATGTCGGGCGCGTCGGGCAAGGTCCCGGCCGCGATCCACGTCACGCCGGAGGCGGCCCTCGGCGGCCCGCTGGCCCGGGTGCAGGATGGCGACGTGATCACCGTCGACGCCGTGAACGGGACACTGTCGATCGCCGTGGATGCCGGGGAGTTCGCCCGCCGCGAAGCCACCGGCAGCGCGCCGCTCGACGTCACCGGCACCGGCCGCGAGCTGTTCGCGTCCTTCCGGGCCGCGGTCGGCTCGGCCGACACCGGCGCCTCCGTCTTCCCCCTCCTCACCGCTACCCAGGAGCCCTCCCTTGTCTGAGTCCTTGCTCTCGCTCTCGCCCGTCATCCCGGTCGTCGTGGTCGACTCGGCCGAGCAGGGCGTCGGCGTCGCTCGGGCGCTGGTCGCCGGCGGCATCAAGGTGATCGAGCTGACGCTGCGCACCGACGCCGCGCTGGACGCGATCCGTGCCATCGCCGCCGAGGTGCCCGACATCGTCGTCGGTGCCGGGACCGTCACCACGCCGGCGAGGGCCAAGCTGGCAGCCGAGGCGGGCTCGAAGTTCCTGGTCTCACCGGGCCTGACGCCGTCGCTGCTGAAGGCGATGGCCGACACCGGCCTGCCGTTCCTGCCCGGTACGGCGACGGTCTCCGAGGTGCTGTCGGTGCTGGAGGCGGGCTACACCGAGATGAAGTTCTTCCCGGCCGAGGCATCGGGCGGCGTCGCCTACCTGGGCTCGCTGCCGACCGTGACTCCGGACGCCCGCTTCTGCCCGACCGGCGGGATCCGGCTCACGACCGCGCCCGACTACCTGAAGCTGGCCAATGTCGGCTGCGTCGGCGGCACCTGGCTGACCCCGGCCGACGCGCTGGCCACGGGCGACTGGGACCGGGTCACCGCACTGGCTGCTGAGGCTGCGGCGCTGGGCTGAGGCTGGCTCGGGGTAACACGACGTTCGGTGGGAGTAGCAGCACGTCTGGACGTGCTGCTACTCAGGTGGACAGCGTGTTACTCCTAGAAACAGCGTGTTACTCCCCCGCGGTCTGACGTCAGACGCCGGCGCGGAAGCACCCCGGCAGGTGCGGGTCGAAGATCCCGATCGCCTGCATGAGGGCATACATCGTCGTCGGCCCGACGAAGACGAAGCCGCGCTTCTTCAGCGCCTTGGACAGGGCGAGCGACTCGGGCGAGGTGGTGGCCGCGTGGTCGACGGGGCCATCGGGGGCGTGCGCCAGCACCAGCGCCTCGAGACCCTCGGCCTCGCGCAGGGCGACGGTGGCACGGGCGTTGGTGATGGTCGCGCTGATCTTGAGCCGGTTGCGGACGATGCCGGCGTCGCTCATCAGCCGGGTGTGGTCCTCGTCGGTGAAGGCCGCGACAGCCTCGGCGTCGAAGTCGCAGAACGCCTTGCGGAAGGCCGGTCGCTTGGCCAGGATCGTCGACCACGACAGCCCGGACTGGAACGCCTCCAGGGTCAGCCGCTCGAAGTAGGACGCCTCGCCGCTGGTCCGCACGCCCCACTCGGTGTCGTGATAGTCCCGCATCGGCCCCGGGCCGCCGGCCCACGCGCAGCGACCGATGCCGTCCTCACCCTGCACTGCCTCCATGGCACCCATCCTGCCGGAGACCACTGACAGTCCGTGGCCTCCGGCGTACGGGAGAGGGTCAGCCGGCGATCGCGTCCAGCTCCGCGACCGCATCGGCGGGCAGCTCGAGCCGGGCTCCGGCGACGTTCTCGCGCAGGTGTGCGACCGAGG
The DNA here is from genome assembly GCF_000364605.1 of Nocardioides sp. Iso805N. GTDB lineage: Bacteria > Actinomycetota > Actinomycetes > Propionibacteriales > Nocardioidaceae > Nocardioides. The sequence goes on from NZ_KB822575.1 coordinate 319,209, forward strand.
AGGTGCCGGGGATGAGCAGGATGTTCGGCGAGCGCTGCAGCAGCCACGCCTGCGCCACCGACAGCGGCGTCGCGTCGAGCCGCTTCGCGACCACGTCGAGGGCGTCGGACTGCAGCGGTGAGAAGCCACCGAGCGGGAAGTAGGGCACGAACGCGATGCCCTGCTCGGCGGTGAGGTCGACCAGCGCGTCGTCGACGCGGTGCGCGAGGTTGTAGAAGTTCTGCACGCACACCACCGGCGCGATCTGCTGGGCCTCGGCGAGCTGCTCGGCGTTGACCGTGCTCAGCCCGAGGTGCCGGATCAGGCCCTGCTCGCGCAGCTCGGCCAGGGCCTCGAACATCTCCGCGATCGAGCCCGGCTCGGCCGCGTCGAGGCCGCCGACCCGCAGGTTGACCACGTCGATGACGTCGCGTCCGAGGTGCTCGAGGTTGTCGTGCACCTGCTGACGCAGCTCGTCGGGGGTGCGGGCGTGCGGCCAGCCACCCTCCGCATCGCGACGGGCGCCGACCTTGGTCACGATCACCAGGTCCTCCGGGTACGGCGCCAGCGCCTCGCGGATGATCTCGTTGGTCACCACCGGTCCGTAGAAGTCAGCGGTGTCGATGTGCCGGATGCCCAGCTCGACGGCGGTGCGCAGCACGGCGATGGCCTCGTCGCGGTCACGGGGCGGCCCGAACACTCCGGGGCCGGCGAGCTGCATCGCGCCGTACCCGACGCGGGGGACGGTGAGGTCGCCGAGGGAGAAGGTTCCACCAAGTTCGTCTGCCATGTCCCCCACCCTGCCTCGTGGGCCCTGAGCGCGGGAGTGCCCCCTCCATCCTGGGAGTGACAGGACCAGAACGGCGTCGCTCGCATGCCTAGGCTGAGAGGGTGACGAACGCGCTCGGCGACTACCTGCGTGCCCGCCGTGCCCAGGTGGACCCGGCCTCGGCCGGCATCGTGGTGACCGGGATCCGCCGTACGCCGGGCCTGCGCCGCGAGGAGGTCGCCACCCTCGCCGGGATCAGCGCCGACTACTACCTGCGCCTGGAGCAGGGCCGCGACCGCAACCCGTCGCCGCAGGTGCTGGAGTCCCTGGCCCGCGTGCTCGGGCTGGATGCCACCGCCACGGCGTACCTGCTCGGGCTGCCGTCCCCGACCAGCCGGCGGCGCTCGAGCTCACCGGCGCGTCGTACGCCGCAGCAGCGGGTGCCGGTGGGCGTCCTGCAGCTGCTCGGCTCGCTGACGCTGCCCGCGTTCGTGGAGAGCCGGACCTTCGACGTACTGGCGGCCAATCCGCTCGCGCACGCGCTCTACCCGAGCATCGTCCCGGGTGCCAACCGGCTGCGCTCGACCTTCCTGGACCCCGAGGACCGCGCCCGCAACCCGCACTGGGAGCGGGACGTGGCCGGCATGGTGGCTGCCTTCCGCGCCTCCCTCGGTGCCGAGGTCGGCGACCCCGCGACCGTCACCCTGGTGGGCGAGCTCTCCCTGGCCAGCGAGCACTTCCGCGAGTTGTGGGCGCGCCACGACGTCCGCCCACTGGCGGGCGGGGTGGCCGAGCTCGAGCACCCCGCCGTGGGCCGGCTCGAGCTGCGCCGCGAGAAGCTCGGCGTCGGCGACTCGGACGGGCAGCTGCTGGTCATCTACCACGCCGAGCCGGGCTCGGAGACGGCCCGCTCGCTGGCGCTGCTGGGGTCGTTGAGTGCTGTTGAGCTGGGATAGTCCGGGGCGGAAATCAGGGGTGACCGACCAGTAGACCTGATTTGCGCCCCGGACTATCCCGAAATGCGATCAGAGCGGCTTGAGGCCGGTGACCTTCCAGACGCCGCCGATCTTGGTGGCATCCACACTGATCTGTGCCGCCGAGACGCTGGCCTCGCTGTCGGTCTTGCGCTGCGAGGACTGATCCAGGAAGACCAGGAGAGTGGCGGTCGAGTCGGTCAGCGTCTTCACCGCGGCGCTCTGCACCTGGGCGCTGAGCACCAGCTGCTGGCCCGGCGCCTTCGCCTGCAGTGTCTTGAACAGCGTGTCGTACTGCGACCGGGCCTGCCCCGCGAGCAGCTTGGCCGCCGCGTCCTGGGTCGTGGTCGGGTCGGCGTAGTCGTAGCTGAAGACCTTGACCATTGCCTGCGAGACCTGTGACTGCACCTCGGCCGTCGCTGTCGCGTCGACCAGGGCGTGGTTGCGGGACGCGTCGTCGGAGCGCAGGCTGTGCGCCTGCCAGAAGCCGACGATCCCGACCGCGAGCATCACCGCGGCGGCGACCAGCGCCACCCACTGCAGCAGCCGGCGGCGCAGTCGGCGGCGCAGTCGGCTCGCCTCGACAGGCTCGGCGGACGGGCTCGACGCCTCGACAGGGTCGGCGGACATGTTCATGGGGCTCGCTTCCGTGCTCATGAGATGTCCACCGCAACCTGCTGCAGGCTCTCCACCAGCCACCGACCGTGTACGTCGACCAGGTCGGCCTTGAAGCGGTTGCGCTTCACCGTCGGCGCTGCGGTCTTGTCCAGCCCATCGCGCACCGTCACCTCGACCGAGGCCAGCACCGTGGCGGTGTCATCGGAGAGCGAGAACACCGCAGCGTCGACGACCTTGCCGGTCGAGATCTTCTTCTGGTCCTCGAGCAGCTTGCGCTGGTCGGCGGTGACCTGACCGAGCTGATCGTGCAGGGTGCCGGTGGTGACAGCACCCCACGCCTTCAGCCCTGCATCGACGTGCTCGTAGTCCAACGAGTTGAGTGTCTCGATGTGCGAGGTCGCGGCGATCAGCACCGCGTCCCGCGTCTGGGCGAGGGCCCGGTCGCTGTCGTGGTCTGCCCGCCACCACGAGACCGACCCGGCGACCAGCACCAGCAGCGCCACGACGACCACGGCAGCCGGCCACCAGCGTGGTACGCCGCGGCTGCGGCGTACGGGGTCCTCGACAGGAGCCTCCGCGACGCCGTCGTCCTCCTGCACAGCGGGCTCCTGGTCCACGACAGCGTCCTTCATCGACTCGTCCTCGCTCTGTGCCGTCATCTCGGCCGTCATCTCGGCCGTCATCTCCGTGGTCACTGGTCGCCGCCGAGAAGATCCGCCAGCGTGCTCGGCACCGAGACCCGTGCGGTCGCCGCCCCGCCGGAACCGGAGCTCACGGCGTTGGGCCCGAGGACGTCGGCCCCCGAGGAGGTGGAGGCGGTGCAGCCGGCATCGAGATTGAGCGCGCCGCTGCTCGAGGTGTCGGTCCCGGAGTGCATCGTGGTGCCACCGTAGCCCTGGGTGCAGGGCAGCGGGTCGAAGAACGTCGGAATCATGCCGAAGTTCATCCCCTGGGAGCCGCTGATCGCGTAGCCGACGCTGACCGCCTCGGGGACCCGGACCAGGGTGTCCTGGAGTCCGTCGGCATTGGTGCCGAAGATCTGCGCGGTGGTGATGAGGTTGCCCATCAGGGTGCCGAGCGGCTTGCCGACCTGGTCGAAGAGCTCGCCCAGCTGGCGGGCGGCGTCGGGCGAGTTCTGGATCAGGGTGCGCAGGTCGCCGTCGGAGCTCTTCAGCGTCTTGGCGATCACGTCCAGGTCGGAGCTGTAGCCGCGGATGTCGGCCGCCGACTCCTCCTGGGTCTTGAGCACCGTGGCCGAGTCGTGGATCAGGGCCTGACTCACCAGCCAGTTGTCGTCGGCCTGCTTCTGGAACTCCTGCGAGGTGGAGACCAGCCGGCGCAGGTCGCCGGAGGCGCCCTGGGAGAGGTTGTAGCTCTCGTCGATCACGGTCTTGAGGTCGTCGGTGGGCACCGAGGCGGTGAAGTCAGCAGTGTCCTGGAGCAACCCGGACAGATCCGGCGGCAGCGTCGCCGAGGCCGCCTCGATCCTGTCGCCGTCGCTCAGGTGCTTGCCGCCCGAGGGGCTGGGGCCGGCGAGGTCGAGGTACTGCTCACCGATGGTCGACCGGTCCGCGACGGTGACCGTCGGGTCGGCCGGGATGTCGGGGGCGCCGGAGGAGATCCGCAGGGTCGCCTCGACGCCGTCGGTCGTCGGCTTGAGCTCCTTGATCCGGCCCACCGGGACACCCCGGTAGGTGACCTCGCCGTTGGCGAACAGGCCGCCGGCGTCGGTCAGCTCGACCCGGACGGTGTAGCCGGAGCTGACGAAGCCGATCCCGGCGTACTTGGCGCCGAGGTAGGCCGAGGCGACCAACGCGATGATGACGAAGGCGATCAGCTTGATGCGCACCGAGCTCGTGACCACTCCGGTCACCTCCCTTCACTGGCGGACGAGGCGGGAGCGTCCGATCCGGACGGCGACGAAGAGCCAGACGCCGAGCCCGACGAGCCACCGGCTGTCGGTGACGCCGACCCCGAACCCCTCGCGCCCGAGGACGAGGACCCGGACGAGGACGAGGACGAGGACGGGCCCTGGGACAGGATGCTCGGCCCCGGCACCGAGTCCGAGGATGCGCCGGCGATCGGCGAATCGGTGGCCGGCAGCAACGTCGGGGGCGCCTCGGATGCGGTGGGAGGGGCGGGAGGGAGTCCGCCTGTCCGCTTCGAGGCACCCGCCGACGTGCGACCCACCGCAGGCCACGCGCAGCCTTCTTCCGCGCACCCGGAGGGGATCGTGCGGAAATTGGTGGTCATGAACACGTTGAGGTAGTCGCCCTTGATGGCCCCCAGAACCGAGTCGGGGAAGGGATACGTCAACAGGATCTGCAGGGAGTTCGGCAGATCCGAGCCCGCCTGCGCGAGCTTGGTCAGGATCGGGTCGAGGGTCTTGAAGTCCGCGACCATGTCCTTCTGGGACTTGTCGAGGGTGGAGACGGTGATGTCGGAGAGCTTGTTCAGCGACTCGAGCATCGCCACCAGCTGCGGGCGCTGATCGGAGAGCACCTTCATCCCGGGACTGAGGTTGTCCAGCGCGTTGGAGATCTTGTCGTCGTCCTTCTGCAGCGCGGTGGAGAGGTGATCGAGGCCGTCGAGGGCCGAGGTGATCGCGCCCTTGCGCTGGTCCAGGGTGGAGACGAACCGGTTGACCTCGTCGAGGAAGTCACGGATCTGCTCGGTGCGGCCGGAGCCGACCTTCTGCAACTCGCGGGAGATCTCCTGGAACTGGCCGATCCCGCCGCCGTTGAGCACCAGCGAGAGCGCACCGAGGACCTGCTCGACCTCGACCGACTCGGAGGTCGAGGACAGCGGCAGCTTGGCGCCGTCCTTGAGCTGCGGTCCTGCCTGCACGCTCGCGGCCGGCGCCGCGTCGGTGCCGTCGGCGGCCTCGCTGCCCGGCGGCACCAGGGCGACGTACTTCTCCCCCAGCAGGGACGTCTGCTCGATCCGAGCCGTGGTGCCGACCGGCAGGCTGGCGTCCCGATTGACCTGGAGGGTCACCTTCGCGCTGTGCCCGTCGGGCTCCAGGGAGATGTGCGAGACCCGTCCGACGGCGACGTTGTTGACCTTCACGCTGGACTGAGGGACCAGATCCAGTACGTCGGAGAAGTCTGCGGTCAGCGTCAGCGGGTGCGAGCCGAGCTTGGCGCCACCGGGGAGGTCGGCGTTGTAGACCCAGCCGCCGAACGAGCAGCTGGACAGCGCGAGGGTGGCGGCGGTCGTGCCGACGACCGTGGCGAGCAGGCGACGGCGCTTCACTGGTCGTCTCCCATCCCCGGGATCAGCGTCGGCGGCGCGTTGGTGGAGGTGCGGGCCGAGAGCCCGTCCTTCGCCCACAGGCTGAGCTCGTTGAGGTCGGCCCGGCCCTCAATGGTGTTGGACTTCACGTCGTAGGCCTGCAGGAAGTCCTGCAGCGCCAGCGGCATCAGCTTGACCGCCTCCCGCAGCGACTTCTTCTGGTTCACCAGCACCTGGGTGGGGCCGACCAGCTTCTGCACGCTGGACTTCAGCTGATCGCGGTTGTCCTTGATGAACCCATCGAGGTCGGCCATCGCATCGCCGAGGTTGGCCACCGCGGCGGCCATGTCGTCGCGGTCCCCGGCAAGCTCGTCGGTGACGGCGGCGAACTGGCGGTTGATCCCCGCCACGCTGGTGTCGTGCTGGGCAAGCACCTTGTTGATCGACTCCAGGTTGCCGATGGTGGCGAACAGGTCGTCGCCCGAGTCGGCGAGCGTGCCGGTGGCCTTGCCGAACTCGCCGATCATGGTGTTGATGTCCGTGCCGTTGCCCTTCAGGTTGGCGGCGGCGACCTTCAGCAGCCGCGACAGCGCGCCGTTCTTGTTGGCGCCGTCGGGGCCGAGGTCCTTCGCGATGCTGTCGAGGCTCTGGTAGAGCTTGTCGACCTCGACCGGGACGGCCGTCTGGGTGATGGTCGCGCCGCTGGCGAGCCTCTTGCCCGACGTGTACGGCTTGGTCAGCTGCACGTAGCGGTCGCTGACCAGCGTCGGCGCGACGATGACGGCCGCCGTGTCCGCCGCGACCTTCTGGCCCCGGTCGAGCCGCATGCTGACCCGGACCTTGTCACCGCTGGGCTTGACGGCGGTGACGGTCCCCACGGGTACGCCGAGGATCTCGACGTCCGAGCCCTTGTAGAGCCCGACCGTGGAGTCGAAGAGTGCGCTGAAGGTCGTCCCACCACCGCGCACCATCCGCATGCCGGTGAACCCGGTGCAGACGAGCACGACCAGGACGATGACCGGCACGAGGACGCGGCGGCTCCCCCAAGATGTCGTCACTTGGCACCTCCCGGGTGGCAGTTGCGGACCACGTCGTTCTGCAGGACGGGCGCGTCCTTGTCGTCGAAGAGGCCGCAGGCGTAGGCGTCGATCCAGCGGCCGTTGCCCATCGCGGAGGTGAGCATCCGGTAGTAGGGACCGATCTTCTGCACGGCCGCGTCGAGGTTGTCCTGGTTCTGCTGCAGGATCTCGGAGACCTTGTCGAGCTTCTCCAGGGCGGGCGTGAGCTGCTTCTGGTTGTCGTGCACGAGGCCGCTGACCTGCGTCGCCAGCGCCGCCGTGCCCTGCAGCATCTGCTTGATCGCGTCACGGCGCTGGTCGAGCACGGTGAGCAGGTCGTTGCCGTTGTCGACGATCTTGGCCAGCTCGTCGTCGCGGTTGGAGATGGTCTTGGTGACCGAGCTCGTCTTCGCGAACAGCTCGGCGAGCTGGGTGTCCCTGCTGGAGATCGTCTTGGACAGCGCGGTCAGGCCGCTGACCATCGAGCGCACCGAGGCCGGAGTGTCCTTGAACGCCGCCGAGAGCGTGTCGAGGCTCTTCTCCAGCTGGCCGGTGTCGATCTGGCCGACATCGGTGGCCAGGTCGGAGAAGGCCGCGTTCACGTCGTACGGCGTGGTGGTGTGATCGGTCGGGATCGGGTGCTGCAGCGGCTTGGTGCCGGCCGGGTCGAGCGCGAGGTACTTCTGCCCGAGCAGGGTCTTCACGTCGACCGCCGCGGTGGTCTGGTCACCCAGGCTGACGCCCTTGGTGCGGAAGGAGACCACCACCTTGTCGCCATCGAGCGCGATGCCGGTGACCTTGCCGACCTTGACGCCGGCGACGCGGACCTCGTTGCCCTTCTTCAAGCCACCGGACTCGGCGAAGTAGGCCTTGGTCACCTTGCCGCCGCCGATCACCGGCAGCGCGTCGGCGCGGAAGGTCACGAAGAACGCGAGTCCGAGGAGCACCAGGCCCACCACGGCGATCACGATCTTGTTGCGCTCCGCGAAGGAGAGGGGATAGCGCTTGGTCATCAGCTGCACCTCGACGCGACGGGGTTGGCTCCGAGATCGCCCATGTAGCCCTCGGGGAGCGGGATCTTGCCCTGGATCGAGCAGACGTAGAAGTTGAGCCACGAGCCGTAGCTGGCGGTGCGGCCGATCGCGTCCAACTTGGTCGGCAGGGTCTTCAGGAAGCTGTTCAGCTGGTCGCCGCTGGACAGGTTGCCGGACAGGTCGCTCAGCGAGGCGATGTCCTTCTTCAGCGGTGCCCGGCTCTGGCCCAGCAGGTCGGCCACGCTGGTGGTCAGCTGACCCAGACCACTGATGGTGTCGCCGATGGTGGTCCGGTCCGAGGCCAGCCCGCTGACCAGCTGCTCCAAGGTGACCAGGGTGGTGTCGAGCTGGTCGGAGTGTGCGTCGACCACGCCCATCACGTCGTTGAGGTTGGTGATGAGGTCGCCGATCACCTGGTCGCGGTCGGCCAGGGTGGAGGTCAGGCTGGCGGTGCTGGAGAGCAGGTCGTTGACGGTCGGGCCCTCGCCCTGGAAGACGGCGATGATCTCGCCGCTGAGGGTGTTGACGTCCTTCGGGTCGAGGAACTGGAACAGCGGCTGGAAGCCGTTGAACAGCAGCGTCAGGTCCAGCGCGGGCTTGGTCTGGTCAAGCGAGAACGTGTAGCCGGCGGGCAGCGCGGGCGACGTGGTGTCGGCCGGGTGCAGGTCGACGTAGCGCTGCCCCACCAGGTTGCGGAAGCGCAGTTCGGCGGTGGAGCCCTGGTCCAGCGGCGCCGAGTCGGCGACGGTGAAGGTCACCTTGGCCTCGTTCGCCTGCCCGTTCTGGTCCAGGCTGATGTGGGTGACGGTGCCGATCTTCACGCCGGCCATCCGGACGTCGTCACCCTTGTTGAGGCTGGTGACGTCGGAGAACATCGCGCTGTAGGTCCGGTGCGGCCCCGAGGAGCCGTTCCGGATCACGCTGGCGAGGGTGACGGTGGCCAGCACCGTCACGACGGTGAAGACGACGCTCTTGATCAGGGTTGCTCTCATCGCAGCGTCACCTCCGTGCCGCGCAGCACCGGGCCGAGCAGCAGGCTGCCCCACTGGGGATACTGCGAGGGCGACATGCCCACGCTCGGCGCGACCAGCTCGGCGATCAGCTCGTTCTCGGCAGGCGAGTTCGCATCGCCGAGACCGGCTGCGGCCAGGTCGGCGGCCGGGTTGGTGCTGGTGGTGTCAGCGCTGCCGCTGGCAGCCTTCGGGCTGCTCTTCGGACTGCTGCTCGGGGTGGCGCTGCTGCTCGGGCTCCCCGGCGTGCTCGGCGAGGTCAGCTCGCTCGGCAGCAGGTCGGACGGCGGCGCCGGGATGGTCGGCGGGTCATCGGTGGAACTGCCCGAGGTCGACGTCCGGCCGACGGCGGTGGTGCCGACCTGGCCGGTCTGGTAGGGACAGCGCGGGCCTCCGGAGGTCGAGGCGTAGGTGTCCTTGCCGGCGACGTACTTGCCGCGGGAGGGCTCGACGTTGAGCACCACGTGCATGCCCGGCTCGTTGGTGCCCTTGCCGAGGTTCTTGTCCATCACCGGCACGAAGTCGGAGGTCGCCTTGAGCAGGCACGGGAACTCCGAGGCGTACGGCGCGACGGCCTCCAGCGCCTTGCGGCTCTGCTTGGACAGCACCGTGATGGTCTGCGAGTTGTCGTCCATCCAGCCGGTGGTGATGTTGGAGGCGGAGAGGACGTTGGCGAAGACGCTGCTGAGCTGGGTCTGCTCCTGCACCAGCGTGTGCGAGGTCGTGGTCATCGTGTCGAGGGCGTCCAGCAGGTCAGGGACCGCATCGGCGTAGGTGTCGGCGACCTTGCCCAGAGAGGCGAAGTCGTCGGCCATCTGCGGCACGTCGGGGTTGATCTTGTGGAGGTAGGCCGCCCACGAGGCCAGGTTGTCGCCGATGGCGTCGCCCTCGCCGCGCAGCATCGCGGCCAGCTCGCCGAGGGTGGCCTGCAGCTTCTGCGGCTCCAGCGCCTGCAGCATCGGCAGCAGGTGGTCGAAGACGTCCTGCAGCTGGACCGCCTCGTCCGAGCTCTCCTGGGCGATGGTGTCACCGGCGGCGAGACCGCCGGGGCTGCTCGTGCTCGGAGCGACCAGATCGACGTACCGCTCGCCGAAGAGGGTCTTGGGCAGCAGCAGCGCCGTAGTGTCGGCCGGCAGCGTCTTGACCACCGACGGCTTGAGCGCGAGCGTCAGGCGGGCGCCGTTCTCGGTGGGCGCGATCGCGGAGACCTCGCCGACCGGTACGCCGTGGTACTTCACGTCCGACCCCTTCTGCAGGGCGTTGCCCATCGAGGAGGTGGTCAGCGTGATGTCCGCGTTGTTGCTGAAGGCCTTGTTGTAGATCAGCACCACGCTGGCCAGGAACGCCACCACCACGAGCAGGTAGCCGAGCCCGAGGAAGGCGTCGATGATGCGGGTGCGGCTCATCCGGCGATCCTCACCGTCGTCGTGCTGCCCCACATGGCCAGTGAGAGCAGCAGGTCGAGGACCGCGACGGTGACGATGGTGCGCCGCACCGAGTGGCCCACCGCGATGCCGACGCCGGCGGGGCCGCCGGTCGCGCGGTAGCCGGTCCGGCAGTGGATCATGATCGTGATCACCGCGAAGATCAGCACCTTGAGGAACGAGAGCCCGATGTCGACCGGTGGCAGGAACAGGTGGAAGTAGTGGTCGTAGGTGCCCGGTGACTGTCCACGGAAGTAGACAGTCACGATCCGCGAGCCGGCATAGGACGTCAGCAGGCCGATCACGTAGAGCGGGATGATCGCGATGAAGCCGGCGATCACCCGGGTGGTCACCAGGAACGGCACCGCCGGGATGCCGATGACCCGCAGCGCGTCGATCTCCTCGCTGATCCGCATCGACCCGAGCTGGGCGGTGAAGCCCGCGCCGACCGTCGCGGACAGCGCGAGGGCGGCGACCAGCGGGGCGATCTCACGGGTGTTGAAGTAGGCCGAGATGAAGCCGTTGAGGGTGGCGGTGCCGATCTGGTCGAGCGCGGCGTACCCCTGCATGCCGACGACCGTGCCGACGAACAGGGACATGCCGACCATCACGCCGATGGTGCCGCCGATGACCGCGAGGGCGCCCGAGCCGAAGCTGACCTCGGAGAGCAGCGCGAGGATCTCCTTGGGGTAGCGGCGCAGCGCGTAGGGGATCGCGGCCAGGACCCGGCCGTAGAAGCGCAGGTCGGCGCCGGCCTGGACCAGGCCGTCGAGCGACCTGTCCCACCACGGCCGCTTCGCCGGACCCCGAGCCCGTCGAGGGGCCGTCGCGTCAGCCATGTCAGGCTCCCTTGCCCGGCACCAGCTGCAGGTACAGCGTGGTCACCACGAAGTTGACGAAGAAGAGCAGCAGGAAGGTGATCACGACCGACTGGTTGACCGCCTCCCCCACGCCCTTCGGGCCCGGCTTGGTGTTGAGCCCGCGATGGGCTGCCACCACGCCGGCGAGGAAGCCGAACATTAGGGCCTTGATCTCGCCGACCACGAGGTCGGAGACCTGCGCGAGGGCGGTGAAGCTGGCCAGGTAGGCGCCCGGCGTACCGCCTTGGACGTTGACATTGAAGAAGTAGCCGCCGAGCACGCCGACGACCGAGACCAGCCCGTTGAGCAGTACGGCGGCGCCCATGCAGGCGAGCACGCGCGGGACGACGAGCCGTTGCACGGGAGAGACGCCGATGACCTTCATCGCGTCGATCTCCTCGCGGATGGTGCGGGCGCCGAGGTCCGCACAGATGGCGGCACCGCCCGCCCCGGCGATGACCAGGGTGGTCACGATCGGGGCGGCCTGCTGCACCACCGCGAGCACGCTGGCCGCACCGGTGAACGACTGCGCGCCGACCTGGACCGTCAGGGTGCCGAGCTGCAGCGCGATGACAGCACCGAAGGGGATCGCCACCAGCATCGCGGGGATCCAGGAGACGCTGGTGACGAACCAGAACTGGTCGAGCAGCTCGCGCCAGGCGAACGGGCGGCGGAAGGTCATCCGCACCGTGTCGAGCGCCAGCGCGAACATGTCTCCGGTCTGGGTCAGCGCCTGGCTGACGATGTCGGGCGGTCGGAATCGGACCGCTCGGTCATGCTCCTCGTCGTCGGCGACGTACAGTCTCGAGGCCCCGCGCTCGACCCTGCTGGCGTGCCGCTGGCCGGCCGCGCGCGGCATGCCGCCCGAGGGCATCAGCTGGCGGGGCAGGACCTCGATCGCGCGGGCGCCGCTGCGCACCATCACCACGGCGCCGCCGGGGTGGCCCGGGTGACCGCCGGGGTAGGCCGGCTCCTCGAGGTCGACGTCCTCGACCAGGCTGTGGTCGACCTCCTCGCTCATCCCGATCGGGCCGATCGGGTCGCCGCTCATGAACTGCGAGACGACCGGGTGGTCGGTGAGCAGGAAGTCCTCGCGCGGGCCGAACATCACCAGCCGGCGACGGTAGAGCATGCCGAGGTTGTCGGGCAGGGTGCGGGCGAGCTCGATGTTGTGGGTGACCACCAGCATGGTGGCGTCGGTCTGGGCGTTGACGTCCATCAGGAGCTGGGCGAGGTTCGCGGTCCGGACCGGGTCGAGGCCCGAGTCGGGCTCGTCGCACAGGATGATCTCGGGGTCGGTCACCAGCGAGCGGGCCAGGCCGGCGCGCTTCTTCATGCCACCGGACATCTCACCGGGGAGCTTGTGCTCCTGTCCGAGCAGGCCGACCATGTCGAGCCGGTCGAAGACGATCTGGCGGATCTCCGCCTCGGTCTTGTGGGTGTGCTGGCGCAGCGGGAAGGCGATGTTGTCGTAGACGCTCATCGAGCCGAAGAGCGCACCGTCCTGGAAGAGCACGCCGAACCGCTTGCGCAGCTCCAGGCGCTGGGACTCGCGGGCCTTGACCATGTCGACGCCGTTGACCAGGCACTCCCCCTCCTCGGGGCGGATCAGGCCCATCAGCGACTTGAGGAAGACCGACTTGCCGGTGCCGGAGGGACCGAGCAGCGCGGTGATCTCACCCGGCGGAAGCTCGAGCGTGACGTCGCTCCAGATGTTCTGGCTGCCAAAGCTCTTGGTCAGCCCGCGCACCTCAACTGTGCCGCCCATGGATCCTCCGACTTCGTGGATGAGAGCGCCGACCCTGCCCACAACAGGGCCGGCGCATCGCAGACGCTAGGTGTGATCGCCCTCACGCGCACCAGGAAGCGCGCGAATCACAGGTGTTTGCTCAGAACTGCGGCGGTTCTTGTCAGGCGGGTGACAACTCAACATGAATCGCGATCGCGCGCGCCCGTGCGTCTCTGCTTCGCCTGGGCGAATCGCCCGAAATGGCGTCGCCGGCCCGGGGCAGCGCCCCGGGCCGGCGATCTGGCGTTGGTGCTATCGGCTCACTTGCCGGCCTTGACCTTCTTCTTGTCCTTCTTGACCGTCTTCTTGAGCTTGGCGATCTTCTTCTTCAGCTTGGACTTCTTGGCGCCGTGCGCCTTCTTGTACTGCTTCTTGGCCTTGGTCAGCGCGGCCTGGTCCTTGGCCAGCTTCTTCTGTGCCGCCGTCTGCTGGGGCGTGACGACCGGGGGCTTGACGACCGCTGCGGCGTTCACCTTGTACGTCGCCGTGCCCGTCGAGGCCAGCACCCGATCGGCGACGACCCCGGCGTAGGAGGCGGTCAGGGTGTAGCTGCCGACCCCGAGCGTGGCCGGCAGGTCGAACGTCACGTTGCCGTTGGCGTCGATCGCCTTGGTCTGCGCGGGCCCGGCACCGGTCAGGGTGACATCACCCGTGGCGGTCGCACCGGTCGCCGCGACCTTGACGGCCACGTGTCCGGCGGCACCGACGGTCGTGGCCGGAGCCGTGACCGTGGTGGTGGAGGCGAAGGCCGGCGTGGTCACCGTGAACGTGCTGCTGCTCGCCGCGTAGGTGTCGTCACCGCTGTACTTGACCGTCAGGGTGTTGTCGCCGGGAGCCAGATCCGCATACGGGACGGTGACCGAGGCGCCGCCCGTGCCGTTGAGCTGCACACCGCTGGACGCGGTGAGGATGGTGTTGCCCTTCCAGATGCTGACCACACCGGTCGGGGTTGCTCCGCCCTCAGTGGCCTGCTCCACGGTGATCGAGGAGAGCAGGTCCTGTCCGGCGGTCACGGTGGCGTCGGGAGCACTGACCGTTGAGGCCGTGCTGCCCGCCTCGAGGGTCACCGTCGCGTGGATGGTGGCTGGCGTGTAGGTGGCGTCGCCGTTGTAGTGCACGGTCACGTCGTACGCGCCGGGGGCCAGACCCGCGGTACCGATGATGCCGACCGCGTGGCCGGTTCCCGCCGAGCCGATCCCGCCCTCGTTGCTGACGTGGTCGGCGTGGTCGGTGAAGGTGACCTGGACCGTGCCGGTGGGCGTGCCGTCGTCACCCGCGGCGGTCACCGCGACGTACGCCGTGCCGAGCCGCGTCGGCCAGGCCGTGTGGCCGCTGGCGAGGAAGGCGATGTACTGGGTGGTGTCCGCGGTGATCGTCGGCGCGATCCGCGTGGCCAAGGACGTGCTGTTCGCGGGGGTCGGGCCGGCCCAGGTGAGGTCCGTGGCGTTGTTGTCGGTGTCTGCGCCGGAGTCGGCGCGGTTGATGCTGTTGTGTGTGGTGCTCAACGTCGAGGGCAGGTCGGCGGCCGCGGCCTCGAAGGAGGAGGCCCCAGCGAAGCCGGCCATGTCGGTCACCTCCGCGGCGCCGGCCAGGTTGCCCGTGCCGTAGGTCGCGGCGTTGCCCAGGACGACCTCGGCGGCGTCTGCCACGTCGGCCATGTCCAGCGAGCCGGTCGCATCGGGGGTGGGCAGATCCAGGTGGCTGGCGGACGGCTCGCCGGCCTCGTCGAGCTGCACCAGGAAGTGCGTCCCGGCCGCGACGCTACCCGCCAGCGGCACGGTGCCGATCACGGTGTCGTCGGCCTTGCGCACCTGCAGCGACAGCCCGCTGAGGCTGAGCGCTCCCGCCGTCGGGTTGTACAGCTCGGCGTAGTCGGCGTCGTACGGCGCGGCAGCGTTGGTGGCGCCGGTGAAGACCTCGGAGATCACCAGGCCGGTGCCGGCCGGGTTGGCACTGGCGGCGCCGGCCCCGGCGACCTGGATCCCGGCCAGGGCGAGGGCCGCGCTGGCGACCGCGCCGACCGCGGCAAGTGGACGATTCATCAGGAGGGACTCCCCACATGACAGCGGGCGCCGAGTCGGCCCGCGATGATGAGCCGGCAGGTGCGACTCTCAGGACGCCTCATTGCATCCTTGGCCGGGACCGGGCGCCAGCGGAGCGGAGAAACCCGCCGCCGCTACTGGCAAACCTTGTGACGCGCGTTACAACTTCCTGTTCGTCGAGGTTGGATCGCCGCAGGGCGATGGCGCCGATCGAGGCGCCGATCGGCGCCTGCGATGGGCGCACATGCAAGCGGTCCCGCCCCGGAGAACCGAAGCGGGACCGCGCGTGTACGGGGTGGATCACTTGCCAGCGGCGACCTTCTTCTTGTCGGCCTTGATGGTCTTCTTGAGCTTGGCGATCTTCTTCTTCAGCTTGGCCTTCTTGGCACCGTGCGCCTTCTTCAGCGCCTTCTTGTCCTTCGCCAGCTTCGCCTGGTCCTTGGCCAGCTTCTTCTGTGCGGCCGTCGGAGCGGTGACATGCGGCGCACCTCCGCCGGCCGGGGACTTGACGACCGCCGCCGGGCTCACCGTGAACGTGGCCTTGCCCGTCGACGCCTGCACCCCACTACCGCCCGCGTAGGAGGCAGTCAGCGCATAGCTGCCGGCCGCGAGCGTGGCGGGCAGACTGAAGGTCACCGTGTTGCCGGCGCCGAGCGGCTTGGTCTGCGCGGCACCGGCGCCGGTCAGGGTGACATCACCCGTGGCGGTGGCGCCCGATGCCTTGATCTTCACCGTCACCTGACCCGCGGTCCCCTGCTTCGTGGCGGGAGCGGTGATCGTGGTGCTGGATGCCACCGGGACAGTGACCGTGAAGGTGGTACTGCTCGGCGCGTACGTCGCGTCTCCGCTGTAGTGCAGCGTGAGGGTGTTCACGCCCGGGGAAAGAAACGTGTCGTTGTACTCGTGGTAGAGCGACACGGACGCCGAACCGGTGTCGTCCAGGTCTCCGTCGCTGTACGAAGTGCCATAATCGATCCACACAAATCCGGTAGGCACCGGGCCGCTATCCGCAGCCGCGACTGAGACCGACTCCTCGAGTACGGAGGTCTCCGTCACTGGCGGATAGAGCGCATCCGGCACGGTCAGCATGGTTGGGGCGCCGCCGGCGGTGACCGAGACCGTGACGGTGTCAGTCGCGGAGCCGTACGTGAGGTCTCCGACGTAGCGCGCGGTGAGCGTGAAGGTGCCCGCCTGCAACGACTGTGAGTCCGAGGCCAGCCTCGACAGGCTCACGTTCGCTACGCCCCCGGCGCCGATCATCGCACCACCCAGATAGGCGTCTCCAGCATGGATCTCGACGAATCCGCCTGGGGTCGCGCCCGCACCGCTGACCGTGATCGGCACGGTGACGACGTGCTGCCCGGCGACGGTGGAGGTGTCCTGTCCGGTGACCGTCGGGGTCAACCGGGTGGGCTGCAGCTGGGTGCTGTTGACCGGCGTCGGTCCCCCTGCGGTGAAGTCGGAGGCGTTGTTGTCGGTATCGTCACCGGCGGCATCCCGGGACTGGGACTCGGCGGCGGTATCGTCGGCGAACGCCGCAGGTGTGCCCTCGAACGACCAGACGTGCGAGTCACCCGTCGCCTCACCGATACCGAGCGCGTCGATGACCCCGGCCGCGCCGGCGAGATTACCGGTGCCGTAGGTGGCAGCCGTCCCCAGGATGACCTCGCCGTTGGAAGTCACCCGGGCCGACGCAGCCACCTGATCCGGCTGCGGCAGCGCCAAGCCCGCTGGGACGGTCGCACCGAACTGGACCAGCCAGGTCCGCCCGGCCGGCACCGTGCCGCTGAGGGGCACCGTGCTCAGCACCATGTCGAAGGGGCCGCGAGTCTGCAGACTCTTCCCGGCCAGGTCGATCGGCGACGACGTGGGGTTGTCGAGCTCGACGAAGCTGGCGTCGTATACACCGTTGACCGCATCGGTTTGGTAGACCTCATTGATCACCAGTCCGGTGCCAGTGGTGTTGGCGCTGGCGGCACCGGACCCCGCGACCTCCAGACCTGACAGGGCGAGAGCCACGACGGCGACGGTGCCGATCGCGGCAAGGGGGCGAATCATCAGGACAGACTCCTTACGGACGAGCGGACGTGCTCCCACCGAGCCGCCCCGCGACGACGAAGCCGCCCGATGCGACCCCTCCGTCCGGCCCATTGCACCGCTCGTGCCGGCGGGACACCACCGAGACCGAGGATTTGAGAGCGTCTCGACAGCCAACCTTGTGACGTGCGTAACAACTTCCGGACCCAATCCAACCCCAACGGCTCCAGGCTCTTGCTGACCGCTCCGCTGTTGCCGTGAAGTAACCGCCGTAGCACCCAGCACCTCGAACTCACCGCGACGCCCGAGCCAGTCCGCTCCCGCCGCACCGAGCGCGGGGGCTCACGTCCGGCACGGCAACGGTCGGTCTGCTCATCTCAGGAAGGCGTCACCGATTGCGCCCTCTGTGCTTCACCACCGAGATTCATCTCAAAGGGGAGAGAACAACCATGAACGTCGCATCCATCTCCAAGTTGGCCGCCACCGCCGCCGCGGCGGTCGTCGCCGTCGGTGTCAGCGCCACCGCCGCCACCGCCGCCACCACCTACACTCCGAGCGGCGGGCCGAACGTCAACTTCGTCGGCAGCAGCGTCTCGTTCACCGACACCAACGCCGGCGCGGTGCTGACCTGTTCGACGTTCAACCTGTCGGGCTCGCTGATCAGTGCGGGGACCAGCCGGGCCTACGGCGCCAACGCCGGCAGCCTCGGCAGCCTCAGCTCCAGCGGCTGCACCAACTCGTTCTTCGGGTCGACCACGGTGACCCCGGTCGGCACGTGGACCGTCTCCATCGACGGCGACCCGACGGGCACCACCTACCCGGCCACGCTGCGCAACGTGCAGGCGAACGTCAGCGCTGTGGGCTGCAGCTTCACCGCCGGCGGTGGCACCGCGAGCAGCGCCGGCACCGTGTCGGGCACGTTCAACACCAGCACCGGGAAGTTCACCCCGACCAGCAGCACGCTGAAGATCAACACCGGCTCGGTCTCCGGCACCTGCTTCCTGATCGGCGTGGCCGCCGGCGACTCGGTCTCGGTGGGTGGCTCCTGGACCAACACCCCGCCGTCGGGCAGCACCGCGGTGAGCATCACCAACCCGTGATCCAACACCGCTAGCGACACCCTGACGGGGCGCGCCGAAAGGCGCGTCCCGTCAGCCGCACTTCCGGCCTGTTGGGCCGGGCCTCTGTCAACATCACCGAAGCACCGACCACAGCAACCAGGGAAACCACCATGATTCGTCGTCGGCTCACCGTCGGCCGCAAACGTGATCACATGTCCGACTTTCGAGTTGTCGGGCTCGTTGCTGACCTCCGGCGCCAGCCGGGCCGACGGTTCAGCGGCCGGCTGGCTCAACGCGGGGTACTTCAGCGGTTGCTCAAACGCATGGTGGGGACCGCTCACCGTGACGCCAGTGGGGAGTTGGTCACTCTCGATGAACGGCGATCCGACCGGCACTGTCTACCCGGCGACCCTGTGCAACATCCTGGCGACCATCAGCATGGTCGGCTGCTCGTACACCATGGGCGGCGGCCCGCTCAGCATCGCCGGGACTGTGTCCGGCACCTTCGACACCCGCACCGGGAAGTTCATCCCGACCAGCAGCGCGCTGAGCATCAGCACGCCGTGACCGACGCCTCACCCTGCCGCACCGCCCGACCTGTGACCAGGAGCTCATCGTGCCTCATCCCGTCGACACCACTCGCGCCGTGACCCCCCGAACGACCGCGCGCCGCCGGGCCCGACGCATCGTGGTGGGGTTACTCGCGTCCGGCGCCGTGGCCGCCGCGGCGGGGGCGACGCCGTCCGGCGCCTCCGGCGCCCTCTCCGGCCCAGGGGGCGGCTTTCCAGAACCACCCGCCCAAAGCCTGACCGACGGCACGGCCGCCACCTCGCAGGGCGTGGTGGTGCAGCGCTCCAAGCAGTACGTCACCACCAGCCCCGATGCCCCCATCTACATCGTGGCCTACTACGGCGCCGACTTGGGCACCGCGGCCCGCGTTCCCAATCCCTTTGACCAGCCCGCGTGCGCAAAGGGATTGACGGACCCAGCCCAGTTGGCAGATACGGAGTACATCCGAGTCTTCGGCTACTCGGGCTGGCCAGCAACGGGTGGTGCCGTCCCGGGAGCCTTCCCGCCGATCCAGGTCAAGACCGTCGCCTTCGGCTCCATCCCAGTCACCGCCGAGATGCACCTGACCCAGGCCACTGATCACGGAACGCTCAAGCCACTTCTGATCCAGAGCTGGGGTCAGGCCGCCCCCACCCCTTTGCACCCTGCACCATGCGATCCCAGCTATACCCCACCCATCAGCACGCTCGTGACGGGAGAGGTGAACGTCACGCTGACAGACCTGAAGGTGGATGGCGTTCCGGTCGATGTCGGCTCCTCGTGTCGCACCGCCTCGTCGCTCAAGATTGCGTTGTGGGGTGTCAATGGCTACGTCAACCCAAACTTCGGCGGACCGCTGGGGCAGTACGACGGCGCCCACGCCGCCTCGCTCTTCCCGCTGGACGACCCGGCCTACAAGGCACAGAACGGCACCACCATCCCGGCCTCGACCGGCCTCGACATCCCGGCGTTCACCGGCTGCAAGGGCAGCAGCGGGGACGACATCAGCCCGCTGGTGACGTCGTTCGCCTCCGGACCGGATAACCCGGTGGCGGCGTTCCAGAGCATCATCACCCAGTCCGGCGTCGACCTTAACGACCTGACGGCGTGCGACACCAGCTCCAGCCGGTGCCCGACGATCCCGGACGACGAGAACCCGCCGCCTGCACCCCCGCACTGACCCCCGCGCTCCCACCACCAAAGGACTGCGGATGCGACTCCGCACGATGACCGCCAGCGCTGCCACCGCCGTCGCCCTCGTCGGCCTCACGGCAACCGCCGCCCAGGCTTACACGACCTACACACCGAGCGGTGGACCGAGCCTCGACCTGATCGGCTCCACCATCAGCTTCGCTGACACCACGGCGTCGTACCCGCTGGGCACCTGCACGACGTTCGACCTGGTGGGTTCGATCACCAGTCCCGGCATCAGTCGGGCCTACCCGGCCAGCGTCGGCACGCTGGCTCCGAGCATCAGCGACTGCCCGATCACGGCAAACGCGACAAACCTGTCGATCACCGCGGACGCGGCCGCGGGCACGACACTGTGGCCGGCCCAGCTGGACAACGTCGCCATCACCTACAACACCGTGGGGTGCACCTTCACAGCCGGCGGTGGCGCGGCCGGGAGAGCGGCGACCATCTCCGGCACCTTCGACACCAGCCGCCGGACCTTCACGGCGACCGCAAGCACCCTGGACATCAACGCCGGCTCCGTCGCGGGCGTGTGCTTCCTGTACGGCATCTCTGCGGGCGACGCGGTCGGCATAGGCGTTGGCGCGTCGTGGACCAACATCGGCAGCACACTCAGCATCACCAACCCTTGACCGTCACGACCCACGGAGCCCGTCGGGCCACGTCGGCATTGCTAGTGACGATGGGCGGGTCGTTGACGAACGTCCCACCCAGCGGCAGCACGGCGCTCGTCGTCACTCCGCGAGCCACCGTGAGGAACAAGGCCGGCGACGGGTGATCGGCTGAGCCGATCACCCGTCTCTTCCTCATCTCAGGAAGGCCGACCACCTCGGGAGGAGGCGTCCAACTCCCGTGACCTTACCAATATGGTCCCAAGATAACCATGCCCGACGAGTTATCACGCATCACAGCGCGCATGGCGGCCTCGGCGCGGTCAGCGACCGCCCAGCTCGGTACGCCATCGCGGCAATGCGGTCTCCAGTGCCAGTATCAGGGCTGCGCGCTGCTGCGGCTCGTGCAGCTGCTCGCCGAAAAGGTCCTGAAGCACCCGCAGATGACCGCGCACGGTGTTGGCGTGGACACCGAGCCGCTGTGCCAGCGCCGGAGCGCTCTCATCCGTCTCCAGCCAGCCCTGCAAGGTCTCGGCCAGCACCAGCCGGCGGCGCGCCTTCACTCCGTCCAGGGGCTCGAGCAGCTCATGACTGATGTCGTCAGCGAGCGCCTGGTCAGCAGCTAGCCACAGCATCATCCGATATCTGGCGCACGGCACGACGCGACTCTCCGCGCGCACCTCGCCATTGCGTAGCAGCCCGAGCGCACGACGCGCCCAACGATAGGCATGCCGAGCATGCAGCAGCGGGACCGACCAGGACTGCGCCACCTGAACGCGCGGATCGAGGCGCAAAAGCGCGTCGGTCACCTCGGAGAGTCGCTCCTCGACCGTGATCACCACCAGCCGGTCGCCGTCCGCCCAGACCAGCGCCTCCTGCGGCAGTCCCGCGACCCGCTCGGGCACGAAGCCGTAGAGCTGCGCCATCACCACGATCACCCGATCCGGCATCGGCCACTCGGCGGCCGACGCCAGCTCGGAGACCAGCCGGGGCTGGATGCCGGTCGACTCCTGCATCAACGCCGACACCAGCCGCGCGCGCACATCGACCATCGCGTGGCGCTGCTCCGCCATCCCACGCTGGACCTCGGCCGAGAGGTGCCCGAGATAGCGGCTCACCGCCATGCCGAGCTCTGCGACGAGACTGCCCGACATCTCCTCGCGGGCGACCATGGTGTGGATCGTCTGCCAGACACTCTCGCCAGCGACCTGGATCGCCGCCAGTACGCGTTGACCGCCCGTGCCGGCGGCCACCTCAGCGCGGCCGAGGCCACGGAAGTAGGCCTCCACGCGATGCCGTGAGTCCTCCTCGCCGGCGGCGAGACGGAGGAAGCCGTCGACAGCGACCCCGATGGCCTCTCGGAGAAGCCGGTACAGGCGGTCGTGACCGGCGCCGGCGAAGGCCGGCACTTCGGCACGGATCCGCACAGCGGCGTGCTCCGGCAGGGTCGGCACCGCTATGCATAGCGTGGGCACCAAGGCGGCCGGAAGCCGGCGTATGAGCTGCAACGCCTCGGCCTGAGCACGAGCATGAGGAACTGCTGCGCCGCGGGCGCTCGCGCCGCGCGGCTCTGACCGAGAAAACCCCATCATTACCCTCCGACGGGCTCAGTGTCTGCTCCCTCACGAGCGTGACCCGCCCCGACGATGGACCCACAGCGAGGGCCGCGCTGTCGCCCGAAATGCGGAGTTCGGGACCTGCCGCGAGGCGTTCTTGTCATCTCGGTAACAAGAATGTGGAAAAGCGCGTGAGGCCTCCCGACACATCCGGGTAATGCGGACGTGATCAAATCCCATACTTGTATGGTCCTCCTTGAATGAGATTCGCGGCCGGTAGCGCTTGCCGACCCCCGGCGTTGATACCTGTACCGATGCACAACAGCGCGGGCGACGACACGGAGGAGACATGACCGAACTCCTGCCCACATGGCAGCGCGAGCCGTGCCCACGCTGGTGCATCCGCGACCACGACGAGGACGACATCGCCCTCGATCGCTACCACCAGGGCAGCGCGACGACCGTCCCCGTCCTGATGAGCACCGACTCCGAGGAGCCGCGCAGCGCGACGTACGTGCCCGTCGACCTGGCGATCCGCGTCGGTCGGTACGCCGGGGAGCTCATCGACTGGGTGGCCATCGAGCCCGTCCGACTGACGGCGCCCCGGCTGGTCCTCACTGCCGAGTCAGCAGCGCGTCTGGCCGAGCAGGTCACGGCACAGCTGGCCGAGCACGTCGCCCTCGACCAGGCGTGAGCTCAGGCGTCGTCGTCCTGGCCGGGCAACGGGCCGGCGAGCAGCTCCGAGACCGAGAGGCCCAGCACCTGGCAGACCGCCACCAGCGTCCGCAGCTGCGGATTCAACGGCGTACCGGGGCGAGACTCGCCCTTCTCGAACTTCTGATAGGTGTAGGTCGAGACGCCGGCGAGATGGGCGACGCGCTCCTGGCTGGCGCCCATCGCGGTGCGCGCGCGCAGGAACTCCTCACCCATGGCGCGCGCGAAGGCCTCCCACGTCGGTCGCTGCTCTTGCGTCACCCGGGCATTGTCGCGCAGATCCCACATAAGTACGACCACACCGATGCCATTCCCTGGACCCGCATCAGCGCGATCCGCGCCCTCCGACTCGGTGCTTGCTGGCCAGTGCCGGCGAAATTCTCTCGCCACGCCGCAGATCCGCGGGCAATCCTGAACAAAAATGACCATACTTATATGTGCATCCAGCAATGGGTGCCACGTGACTGTGGGGGCCGCGGCTTCGTCTGTCGGCGATGTCGGTGGGCGCCGTTAGTGTCGCGGTCGGAGAGACGAATGGCACAGGGGGCAGCGATGACGCGAGGCGACCCGGAGTCGACGACGGGGCACCAGGCGCAGCACCCGACGTGGCTGACGGAAGGCTGTCCGGCGTGGTGCACGCGTGAGCACCGGCAGCTCGATCATCCCGACGACCGCTATCACCGCACCGAGGCCTCCATCGTCCCCGGCGTGGCGGCGGCCCGGCCCAGCATCCCCATCTCCGCATCGCTGCAGGGGCTCGACCTGGTCGTGTGGCTGGGGCGCTACGTCGGCGAGAGCGTCGAGTGGGTGGTGATCGAGCCGATCGAGCGGCGCGAGCCACGTCTGGTCCTCACCGTCGAGACCGGCCGGAGCCTGGTCCAGCACCTCTCCGGTCAGCTCGCCCGTCTCCAGCCGCGTTGACAGGCGGCCTTGTCACCCGGATCACAAGAAAACGGCATGAGGACGAATCCGCGGGGCCTGTGCCCCTTGGTCCCTTGCCCACTCCCCCACCCCACGTGACACTCCTGGCGGGGGGCACGGCGGGTCACGACGAATCGGTCACTCGATCGGATCAGACGTGGGAGTGTGATGACCGACACACCGGGAGAGGGAGCACAGCATGACCATGACGCGGTCGGGCAAGGCCGCCGGATGAGCGAGGCACGTCTCGACGCTCCCGTCCTCATGCTCCCTGCCACCGTCGTGCGGCGGCTGCGCGAGAGCATCCCCGACTTCGCGGAGAGCGTGACGCGCAGGATCCAGGACGAGGTAGTCGCCTACGCGGGCTCCGCGGACGGTCGCCGGCGCCAGCTCATCGCGATGGCTGTGGCCGAGTCGGCCAGCCTCTTCCTCACCACGCTGGGCTCCCGCTCGGTCTCCACCGCGGGTGTCGACGATCTCTTCCGCCGGATGGGTTATGGCGAGGCCGGCGAGGGCAACGACCTCGACTCCCTGGAGAGTGCTCTGCGCATCGCCGGCCGCGAGGCCTGGCGGAGCCTGCAGGAGGTGGTGATCAGCGCCGGCCTCCCGGCGGCCACCCTCGGTCGACTCGGCGACGACCTGCTCTCCTTCGTCGATCGGCTGGTCGGGCAGGCCCGCGCCGGCGAAGCGATGGCCGGGCGCGTGCGCGAGCGCGACGTCGCCACCAACCGGCTGCTGCTGCTGCGCGCGCTGTGCCAAGGACACGACGACGCCGTACGGATCCGGGCCGATCTCGCCGGCTGGCCCCTGCCCGACCGGGTCACGGTGATCGCGGGGACGGCACCCGAAGGCACCACCTGGCCCGATCGAGAGGGCCTGGTGGGCAAGGCCCTGGCCGACACCGGCACGTCACCGGCCGTGTTCGTTGCCCCCGCCGAGGGCGCCGAGGACGTGATCCGCCAGCTCCGGGCGGTGCACCCCGACGTGACGCTGGCGCGGAGCTGGGCGGTGCCGCTCGACGAGGCCGGCCATGCCCGCCGATGGACGGTGCGGACCATCGAGCTCGCCGCCAACGGCGGGATCCCGCGTCAGCCGGTGATCGACTGTGCCCGCTATCGCACCCAGCTGTGGCTGCACGCCGAGCCGGCCCTGCGGCGCCAGATGGCGCAGGAGTTGCTCAAGCCGCTGTTCGCGGAGACGCCGAACTCGCGCGAGATCCTGTCGGCGACACTGTTGGTATGGCTGGAGACCCGGGAGAGCGCGCCGGCGATCGCGGCGATCCTGGGGGTCCATCCGCAGACGGTCCGGTACCGATGGCGCCGGATCAACGAGCTCTTCGGGGAGTCCCTGCACGACCCGGAGTTCGTGGTGCAGCTGACGATGGTGCTGAAGGCGAGCGTCCCGCTGTGGGTCGCCGGCGACCAGAGCGACTTCGAGCGCTACTGGAGCGAGGAGTCCTCGTGACCAGTGTCTCGGCTGCGTTCGGGCGCAGCTCCCCTAGGACCTCGAGACTCGCCGCGCGGCTCCCCCTGCATCGACTCGGACTCACGGTGCTGGCCCTGCTGGCCTCCTATGCGCTCGCCCTCGCCGTACGCACCCCGACCGCGATCATCGCCGCCGCGCTGGCGACCCTGCTCTTCCTCTCCGCCGCCGTCCTGCTGCGCCGGATCGCCGGTGTGACGGGGCCGCGTCCGGTGCCGCGCTGGTACTCCCCGTCGGCACTCTTCGTCGTTGCGGCCGTCTTCCTGGGGCGGGGCGCGCTCGACAGCTGGAGCGCGGGCGCGGCGGCCGGGGTGGCGACCCTGCTCACGATCGCGCCCGGCGCGCTGCTGGCCGCCTCCGAGACGCCGCTGCGGCAAGCCGTACGCCGTGGGCAGTCCGATGGCATCGTGCTGCTCCGGACCGAGGCACTGGACGCCGCGCGGACCGTCGAGGCCCTGGCGCTCGACGGCCTCGACACCGTCGTCTCGGGCAAGGTGGTGGACCAGGTCCAGCCGCTCGACGAGAGTCACCTGCGCAACCTGCGCTGGTTCGCCGGGGCGCTTGCGCACGGCCTGGACAGCTCGCTCGGGCGCGCCATGGCCAAGCTGTCCGCCGCCGGCAACCTCACCGACGTGACCCGTCACCCCGACCAGGGCATCAGCGGCTCGGTCGACCGTCACCCGACCCGGATCGGCCGGCCCGCCTGGCTCGGCCTCGAGCCGGTGAACAGTCCCTGGGAGGTCATCGGGGTCGAGGTCGACGGCCGGCCGCTGGGCTACATCACCGTCGCCGACGCGCTGCGCGCCGGCGCCGCGGAGCAGATCACGACCCTGCGGTCCTCCGGGCTCGACGTGGTCCTGGTCGAGGTGCCCAGCCCGCGCGTCGACGCGGTCGCCGAGCAGGCCGGCATCGTCACGGTGCTCTCCGACGTGCCGGCTGGAGCGGCCGTGGTCTCTCCGCGGGCGCCCTCCGCACCTCTCCTGCTCGGTCCGGCCGGCCAGGACATCCGCGTGGAGCAGGCCGAGATCGTCTCCGCCGCCAAGGCGCTGGAGCTGCTCCGCAGCACCGACCGCGACCAACGCCGCAGCATCCGGATCGCGCTGGGCTGGCACGGCGTCGCCGCTGCGCTCGCCGCCGCCGGGCTGCTGGCCTGCTGGTCGGCCGCCGCGGTCGCCGTCCTCGGTACCGGTGTGCTCTGGGCGGTCGCGCGGGCTTCGCGGTAGGACTGGTTGTTCTGTCTGTCTGTCGGTTGGTCTGTCAGTGTGTCTGTCTGTCGGGATAGTCCGGGGCGGAAATCAGGGGTTACCAGCGAGTAGGGCTGATTTGCGCCCCGGACTATCCCGCCGCTGCCCACCCTCCCAAAACTGCCCTGTGGATAACCCTCCCGACCACTGATCCCCGGGGAACGCTGGGGTGGTGGCCACGGCAGCGACCGACTTCGAGCCGCCGGAGTTCCACCCCCGGCGGCCCGGGCTCGTGCGCCCGGTATCGATCGATCCGGCCGGGCAGCTGGGCCCGACCCGCGGTCAGACCATGTCCGGAGCGTGGCGCCGCACCGGCCACGGCCTCTACCTTCCAGCGCACATCGACGGCGGGGGCCTGGATCAGCGCCTCGTCGAGATCGGTACGGCGCTGCCGGCTCAGAGTGCCCTGACCGGATGGGCGGCGTTGCACTGGCTAGGTGCCCCGTGGACCGAGGGCACAGCCGGCGACGGATCGCGGCTCCCTGTCCCGATCCTGGTCCCGAACCATCGCACCCGGTCACGGCCCGGCGTCCTGATCACTGCCGAACGGTTCCGCCCGGGTTGGATCCACGATGTCGACGGTCTGCCGATCACTGCCGCGCTGGCCTCGGTGTGCTTCGAGGCGCGCCATGCTCCGAGCCTCGAGCAGGCAGTGCGCTGGCTCGACATCGCCCTGGCTGCCGATCTGGTCTCGCTCGAGACGCTGGCGGCGTACGCGCCGTTGCTGACGGCGTGGACCGGAGTTCAGCAGCTTCGCGATGCGATGGCGCTGGCCTGCGAGAACTCCTGGTCGCCGATGGAGACCGAGATGAGGCTCCTCTGGGTCCTGCGACTCCAGCGTCATTCGGTGGTGGCGAACCACCCGGTGTTCGTGGACGGCAGGTTCATCGGGACTCCGGACCTCCTTGACGTGGAGGCCGGTGTCGTCGGTGAGTACGACGGCGCACTGCACCTTGAAGGTCAGCGAAGGGCGATGGACATCCGTCGTGAGGGCATCTTCCGCAGGGTCGGGCTGGAGTACGTCATGATGACATCCGCCGACCGTCGCGATCCGAGCGACTTCCTGCTTCGCGCCCGCGACGCCATCGCGCGGGCGGCTCGCCAGCCCGGGCCGCGTCGCTGGACCATCGACCCGCCGCCTCGTTGGATCGCTACCACGACCGTCGCTGCTCGATTAGCGCTTTCCGCTGAGCAGCGGGCACGGCTGTTGCGGGCTGGCTGAGCGGATCGTGGGTGGGTGGCTTGGCTCGTGCCGGGGTAGTCCGGGGCGCAAATCAGGCCTACTGGCCGGTAACCCCTGATTTGCGCCCCGGACTATCCCCTTTCAACCCCGTGACCGCAACCGCACATTGTTCGGCAGGGGCGGGGCCGGGATCGGGGGCAGGTGATCGCCCAGGACCCGGCCGAAGCGACCGTCCGCCACCTCCTGCGAGTCGGCGACGACCTCGCCGGTCGGCCCCGTGATCTGGGCCTGCCAGGCGTCCCGGTAGCCGACGATCTCCTCGTGGGTGCGGCCCACGAAGTTCCACCACATCACGATCGACTCGCCGAACGGCGGCCCACCGAGCAGCAGCAGGCGGCTCCACTCGCTGGCGACGATGGTCCGCTCGGCAGCACCGACCGGGAGGTAGGCGAGCGCATCCTTGCCGACGGGTACGCCGTCGACGACCACAGCGCCGGTGTCCAGCAGGATCCCGTGCTCGAAGGCAACCTCGACCGGGATCTGCAACGTCGTACCGGCCTCGAGGAGGAGCTCGACGCCCAGCAGCGGGGTGAAGGTGGCCACCGGCGAGGTGGAGCCGAGGGCCGATCCGAGGAAGACCCGCGCCTCCCAGCCCGGGCCGCGAACCGGCGTGGGCGCGTAGTGCTGGAAGCCGGGTGCGGCGTCGCGCACGGCGTCGGGCAGCGCCGTCCACAACTGCGCGCCGTGCAGGACGGAGCTGGCGTCGGTGGAGATCTCGGAGTGGCTGATGCCGTGACCGCCGGTCATGAGGTTCACCTCGCCGGGGCGCACGATGGCGTGGTTGCCGGCGCTGTCGCGGTGTTCGATCTCGCCGGTGAACAGCCACGAGACCGTCTGCAGGCCGGTGTGCGGGTGCGGCGCCACCTGCATCCCGCCCGTCGCCGCGACGTCATCGGGCCCGTAGTGATCCACGAAGCACCACGCGCCGATCAACGAGCGCTCCCGCGAGGGCAGCGTACGGCGGACGTTCATCGCCCGCGGGCCACCGAGCGGCACGTCGCGCGGGCCGATGACCTGGATGCCGCGGGCGGCCTCGGCCTCGCAGACGACCTCGGCCGGGCGGGTCTCGGTGTTGCTCATGGGATCAACGTACGACAGCTCGGCGACCGGGGCTCGGCGGGCGTGGCTCGGCGACGCGGGGCTCGGCGACCGCGTCAGACCGACACCGCCGCCCGGATCGACTCCTTGAGCGAGCTCATCGTCGCCAGCACGGCGGTCGGCTCGTAGCCGCAGTGCGCCATGCAGTTGGCGCAGCGCGGGTCCTTGCCGCGGCCGTAGGAGTCCCAGTCGGTGGTTTCGAGGAGCTCGTCGTAGGTCTCGGCGTACCCGTCCGCCATCAGGTAGCAGGGCTTCTGCCAGCCCTTGAGGGAGAAGGACGGGATCGCCCACGCGGTGCAGTCGAACTCGACCTTGCCCTCCAAGAAGTCCAGGAAGAGCGGGCTGTGGTTGAGGCGCCACTTCTTGCGCCGGCCGTCGCCGAAGGCCTTCTTGAACAGCTCGCGGGTCTGGGTCACGCCGAGCCAGTGCTCCTGGTCGGGCGCCTTCTCGTAGGCGAAGCCGGGCGAGATCTGCATGTTGTCGACCTTGAGGTCATCGTTGAGGTAGTCGAGGACGTCGATCACGTCCTGCGGGGTGTCGGTGTCGAAGAACGTCGTGTTCGTCATCACCCGGAAGCCGAGCGCCTGCGCCTCCTTGATCGCCGCGACGGCCTGCTGGAAGACGCCCTGCTTGGAGACCGAGGCGTCGTGCCGCTCCTCCAGGCCGTCGATGTGCACCATCCAGGCGAAGTTCTTGTGCGGGGTGAACTTGTGGATGTGCTTGGGCAGCAGCACCGCGTTGGTGCACAGGAAGACAAACTTCCCCTTGTCGAGCAGCTGCCGGGTGATCTCGTCGATCTGCGGGTGCATCAGCGGCTCGCCGCCGGCGATCGAGACCATCGGCGCGCCGGAGTCGACGACCGCGCCCACGGCCCGCTCCACGGGCATCCGCTGCTTGAGCAGGTTGGCCGGCTCCTGGATCTTGCCGCAGCCGGCGCACTTGAGGTTGCACGCGAACAGCGGCTCCAGCTCGACCAGCAGCGGGAACTTCTTGCGGCCCTTGATCTTCTGCAGGAGCAGGTACTTGCCGATCGCGACGGACTGGTGCAGTGGCATGGACATGGGCGTATCTCCTTATCTGGCGCCGTTGCGAGCGGCGTCCGGTGCGTGCGATGGCAAGGCGGAGGAGGGAGCCGTGGCGGAGCCACGGCGACTGACGACAACGCAGCCAGCGTGCGTGCCGGGGGACGCGCAGCCGGCGTCCAGATGAGGCGATGCGCCCACCCTCATGAGACCTCTCGTGGGAGTGTGAAGTGCACGGACTCCTCGACACCGTCGGACTCGCGGACGCTGACGGCCCCGAGGCCCGTCAGGCCGGCGACGACCTGGTCGACGAGGTACGGCGGAGCAGACGCCCCGGCCGTGATTCCCACCCGGCTCACTCCTTGCAGCCAGGACAGCTCGATCTCCTCCAGTTCGTCGACGAGGTACGCCGGCGTGCCCTCGGCCCGCGCGACCTCGGCCAGGCGCAGGGAGTTGGAGGAGTTGCGGGACCCGAGCACGATCACCAGCCCGGTGCTCCCGACCTCGCGGGCCACCGCACGCACCGCCTGCTGGCGGTTGGTGGTGGCGTAGCAGATGTCATCGCGGCGCGGCGCGCTCAGCGCCGGGAACCGCTCCCGCAGCACCGCCGCAGTCCGCTCGGCCTCGTCGACCGCGAGCGTGGTCTGCATGACGTAGGAGACCTTCGCCGGGTCCCGCGCTTCAACGGTGCGGGCCTGCTCGGCATCGTTGACGACCACGATGTTGGCGGGCGCCTCGCCGTAGGTGCCCTCGACCTCCTCGTGCTCGGCATGGCCGATCAGGAAGACGGTGTGGTCGAGGCCTGCGAAGCGGCGTACCTCGGCGTGCACCTTGGCCACCAGCGGGCAGGTCGCGTCGATGACGCTGAGCCGCCGGGCATCCGCCTCGGCCCGGACGCCCGGGGCGACACCGTGCGCGGCGAGCACGACTGTCGCGCCCTCCGGCACCTCGGCGACCTCCTCGACGAAGACCGCCCCCTTGCGCTCCAGGCTGCTGACCACGTGCCGGTTGTGCACGATCTGACGGCGTACGTAGACCGGGCTGCCGAACCGGTCCAGCGCCCGGTCGACGATGTCGATGGCGCGGTGCACCCCGGCGCAGAAGCTGCGCGGCATCGCCATCACCACCTCCCGGTCGGCGGTGGCGTCGCTCCACTCGGCCAGCACCGGAGCGGCCTTGCGCAGCGCGTGCAGCGCGTGGATGGCCCGGGCGGGCGTGCCGGGTGACACCAGCCGGTGCAGCGGGGTGTCCACGATCGCGCGTACGACGACGGCGTGCTGCACGCCTTGGAGCAGCAACGAGGACTCGGTGTCCACCGCGATGGCGCCGGTGGCGGCGAGCTCAGCCCGCGCCGCCGGGTCGTCGACGATGTGCTCGGCGGTGACGATCGGACCGAGGTGGACCCGCAGGCCGGCGCGGCGCAGCGCACCGGCGAGCAGCGCGGCGGCCGGCAGCTCCCGCTCGGTCGCGTTATGCGCGTCGATGACCTTGGTCGCCACCACCAGGTCACCCGGCGCGAGGTCGGTGGTCAGCGCACCCGCGACCCCCGCGACCACGACCGGCCCGGTGGGCGGCTGCGGGAGCGGGCGCGAGCGGCCGGTACGCCGGAGCTGGCCCGGCAGTGTCGATCGCAGCGCGAGCCACTCGGTGCGCAGCGGGGTGAGGAAGGTGGCGGTCATGGCACCTCGACAGGCTCGGTGTAGGTACGGCGGAAGTAGCGACCCAGGGCCCACATCGGGAAGACCTGCCGGTACATCTCGTAGCCGATGTAGAAGAAGCCCGGGAACCCGGTGCCGGTGTAGAGCTCCTCGTCCCAGCCGCCGTCGGGGCGCTGGGTGGCGATCAGGTGCTCGATGCCACGCTCCACGACGGGGCCGGTCTCGCCGGCGGCGAGCAGGGCGAGCAACGCCCAGGCGCTCTGCGAGGGCGTCGAGGCACCCCGGCCGACCCAGGCCTTCTCGTGATAGCTGCGCAGGTCCTCGCCCCAGCCGCCGTCGACGTTCTGGTGATCCTCGAGCCAGGCGACGGCGGTGCGCACGGCCAGGTGCTCGGCGCCCACGCCCGCGGCGACCAGCGCGGGCACCGCCGCGCCGGTGCCGTAGAGGTGGTTGGCTCCCCAGCGCCCGAACCACGAGCCGTCAGCCTCCTGGTTCGCCAGCAGCCAGTCCACGCCGCGGCGGCACTCCGGCGAGTCGGCCAGCCCCTCGATCGCCATCATCTCGACCACGTGCGCGGTGACATCGGCCGAGGGCGGGTCGATCACGTTGCCGAAGTCGCAGAACGGCAGCCTGGCCGGCAGCAGGTGCGTGTTGTCCGCGTCGAACGCCCCCCAGCCGCCGTCGCGCGACTGCATCCCGACCGTCCAGGCGACGGCCCGGTCCAGCGCGCCTCGCAGTCGCGAATGCTCCGGATGCGCGACCGCGCGCAGCGCCAGCACGATCTCGGCGGTGTCGTCGGTGTCCGGGTAGACGTCGTTGGCGAACTCGAAGGCCCAGCCCGCGCTGGGCAGGTCCGGGCGACGCACCTGCCAGTCGCCGTCCGCACTCACCTGCTCGGCCAGCAGCCAGTCCGCGGCACGGAGGACCGCGGGATCGTCCGGCGGCGTACCTGCCTCGAGGAG
This sequence comes from Nocardioides sp. Iso805N, assembly GCF_000364605.1. GTDB lineage: Bacteria > Actinomycetota > Actinomycetes > Propionibacteriales > Nocardioidaceae > Nocardioides. The sequence continues at coordinate 351,352 of NZ_KB822575.1, forward strand.
GGCGGCGAGGGAGAGTCCGGTGTCCCAGACCGGGGACTGGCAGGCCTCCAGCCAGCGCAGCGGACCGCCTGGCGCGTCCGGCACCTCGACGAAGAAGTCGTCGAGACCCGCGAGCGCCGCCTTCATGGCCGGATGCTCCAGCGAGTAGCCCATCTGCCACAGCGCGAGGATCGAGTAGACCCACGGCGGCTGGATGCCGCCCCACCCGCCATCGGCCTCCTGCCGGGCCAGGATCCACTCCGCGGCCTGCCGCATCGCGAGGCGGCGCAGCGGGTTGGGCGGCAGCTTCCCGAAGGCCCGTACGCCGACGTCGAGGCGCTGGAAGACCCCGGCGACGGACCACAGCGGGGCGAACCGGGCCGGTGGCGCGCCGGTGAGCAACGGCGCGGCGTCGAACGGCACCGGCACCACCGGCCGGGTGGCGCTGACGATGGAGAGGGGCACGATCGTCTGCCGCGCCCAGCAGCCCCATTGGTAGATGTTCAGCGGTGCCCACGAGGGCAGGAACATGATCTCCGGCGGCAGGGTCGGGCAGGCGTCCCAGCTCCACAGCCCGACCAGCGAGAGCCACATGTGGGTGAAGACGCGGGTCTTCTCCAGCCCTCCGGCGGCCCGCACCCAGGCGGCTGCCCGGACCAGGTGCTCGGCGTCCTCGGCATCGCCGGCCAGCCGCAGCGCGACCCACGCCTCGACCGTGGTCGAGAGCGAGCCGGGCGCGCCCGGGAAGTCGCCCCAGCTGCCGTCGCGGCGCTGCTGCGAGCGGATCCAGCGGGCGCTGCGCTCCTGATCGTCGGGTACGACGATGCCGAGCACGTGCCGCAGCAGCATGTCCTCGGCGTCCATGGTCACGTTGGTGGCCAGGTCGCCCTTCCACCAGCCGTCGGGGTGCTGGCGGCGCTTCAGGTGGGCGATGGCGGCGTCGAGTGCGGCTCCCACGTCGGTCGCGGAAAGTGACTCCTCGACCGGCGGAAGGTGACCTCTCGACGTGTCCTCGATGGTCACAGCTTGCGCTCCGTCACGAAGTGGGCCAGATCGATCAGGGTGTGGTGGGCCGTCTCGTCCAGGCCCAGGTCGGCCAGCGCGCCGAGCGCGCTCGCCACGTGACTGTCAGCGGCGGCCGTCGCCCACTCCCGGCCACCGGCCTTCTCGATCAGGTCGGCGGCCCGCTTCAGCTCGTCGGGCTCGACCACGGTCCGGGAGCCGTGGGTGGCGAACCAGGCGGCGAGGTCGGCGCCCGCATCCCCGCCGTACTCGATCGACCAGACCACCAGCAGGGTCTTCTTGGCGGCGGCCAGGTCGGCGAAGACCGGCTTGCCGGTCACCTGCGGGCTGCCCCAGATGCCGAGCAGGTCGTCGACGATCTGGAAGGCCAGACCCAGCTCCGCACCGAAGGTGTGGCAGCCGTCCACCACCGGCTGCGGCGCGCCGGCCAGGATCGCGCCGATCGAGGCGCTCACCGCCAGCAGTGCGCCGGTCTTGTCCTGCTCCATCGCGAGGCACTCGGCCAGGGTGACGTCGTCGCGCCGCTCGAACTCCACGTCGCGCGCCTGCCCCCTGATCACCTCACGGGTGGCGCGGGCCAGCGCCAGACTCGCGGCGTCGGCGTGCGGGCCCGCGTCGGCGAGCACCTCGTGCGCCAGCGAGAGCATCGCGTCGCCGGCCAGGATCGCGGTGGTGTCGTCCCACACCGACCAGACCGTCGGGCGGTGCCGCCGCTCGCGGTCGCGGTCGATGATGTCGTCGTGCACCAGCGAGAAGTTGTGCACCAGCTCGACCGCGACGGCACCGGGGATCGCCGCGTCCACGGCGCCTCGACGAGCTCGGCGGACGTCGGACTCGCCTCGGCTGGCGTCGGCGTCGGCGTCGGCGTCGACGGCCTCGGCGACCAGCAGCGCCAGGCCGGGACGCAGTGCCTTCCCGGCGGGGCCGCTGGTCGGCGTACCGTCCGGCTCGCACCAGCCCAGGTGGTAGGACGTCACCCGGCCCAGGAACGGATCGAGTCGCCCCACCGCCTCCCGCATCGCCGGATCGACGAGCGAGCGGGCGTGGGTCAGCCACTCGACGGCGTTGGTCCTCTGGCTCATGCGACCACCTCCAGGCGGCTCGGCTGGTCCTGGAGCACGGCTGTCGCGGCGGCCTCGCCGCTGCGCACCGCGCCCTCCATCGTGGCGGGCCACCCGGTGGCGGTCCACGCACCGGCGACGTAGAGGCCGGGCTGCCGGGTCCGCGCCGTCGGCCGGAACCGCGCCGTGCCCGGCGTCGGGTCGAAGGTCGCGTGCCGCTCCCGGGTGACGAAGAAGTCCAGCAGCGTGGCCTGCCGTGCCCGCGGCAGGAGCGCCTCCAGGTGCGGGACGAAGCGCGCCCGCAGCTCGGCGACGGGCAGGTCGACATAGGCCTGCGCGGCCGAGAGCGAGACGGCGACGTACTGGCGTGGGCCCCGAGGCGCCTCGACAAGCTCGGCGGTCGTGGCGGCCAGGCCGCTGTGGCCGGTCCTGTCGAAGACCCACTGCAACGGACTGTCGACGGCGGCGACGAACGGCTCCTCCAGCACGACACGGTCATAGACCAGGTGCAGGTTGAGGATCGGCGCGCTGCCGAGACCCTCGACCCAGCCGTCCGGCAGGTCCAGCGAGGAGGGCGGCAGCAGGCGGCGCGCCTGATCGGGAGGTACGGCGAGGATGACGGCGTCGGTCCCGATCTCCTCCAAGGTGCTCACCTTGTCACCGGTCCGGACCTCGACACCGGCCTTGGTCAGCGCTCGGAGCGCGGCGTCCCCGTGCAGCTGCTGCAGGGGCACGCGCGACCAGCCGATGTCGGACGCGTCGGCGCGGTCGAGGAGGCCGAGCTGGAAGACGGTCGCGGCCAGCGCCAGCGACGCCCGCTCCGCGGTGGCGTTGAGGGTGGCCACGCCGATCAGGTCCCACAGCGCCTCGATCGCGCGGGGTCCCTGGCGATGTGCCCGGAGCCAGGCGCCGAAGCTGTCCCGGTCGGTCGCGGGCGCCTCTCGGTCCACCCGGCCGAGCGCGACGACCGCGGGCAGGAGGCGCGCCTTGGCGGCGAGCCCGAGCCAGGGGTAACCGGCCAGCGCGCCGCCGAGGTGCAGCGGGGGCGGGAGGGCGCCGCGGCGCAGACGCCCGACGCGGGTGGATGCCTCGCTGCGCACGGTCACGTCGAGGCGCGGTTGCAGCTCGACCTGGTCGGTGACGCCCAGCCGGTCGAGCAGGCCGGTGTAGGCGGTGCAGCAGCGCAGGAAGACGTGCTGCCCGTTGTCGATCCAGAGGTCCTGGCCGGCCACGGTCCGCTGGAAGCTGTAGGTCAGGCCGCCCAGGCGCGGGCGCGCCTCCCGCAGGGTGACCTGCCAGCCGGCGTCGGCGATTCTGAGCGCGGCCGAGATCCCGGCGAGGCCGCCGCCGACGACGGTCGCCCTCACGAGCGCCCCCTCACCAGGGCGGTCACAGCGACCCGGGCCTTCTCCGCGCCGGAGAGCCGCAGCCGCTTGTCGTAGACCTGCACCGGGTCGGCGGCGATGCGCTGGTTGAGGTGGCGGTAGATGCCGGCCATCGCGGTGCAGCAGGCGGCGCTGCGCCGGTCCAGGTGCGGGACCAGCCGCAGGCCGAGGCCGTACCAGTCCTCGGCCCGCGCCGCCGCGTGCCGCAGGTAGGCGGCGAGCCGGCCCTCGGGGTCGTCCAGGTCGCCGGCCGCGTCGGTACGCAGCTCGATCCCCCACTGCGCCAGCTCGCTCTGCGGCAGGTAGATCCGCCGGTTGCCCAGGTCCTCGCGGACGTCACGCAGGATGTTGGTCTGCTGCAGCGCGATCCCGAGCTGGTCGGCGAAGAGCTCGGCGCGGGGCTCGGGCACTGAGCCGGTCGCCTCCCCGGTCGCCTCGGTGCCGAAGATCGACAGGCACAGCCGGCCGATCGCGCCGGCGACCCGCCGGCAGTAGACCACCAGCTCGTCCCAGTCGGCGATAGTGACGAACTCCGCCAGGTCGGTCTCGACCCCGTCGATCAGCTCACCGAACGCACCCAACGGCACCGGGTAGCGCCGGGCCGCGTCGGCCAGGGCGAGCAGGACCGGGTCCGAGCTGTCGTCGAGGTGATCGAGGTCGGCGCGGATCTCCCCCAGGGCCTTCAGCTTGGTCTCGCGGGGCAGGTCGCCGTCGCCGATGTCGTCGACCCGGCGGGCCAGGGCGTAGACGGCACACAGCGCGGTGCGCTTCGGAGCGGGCAGGAGCCGGATGCCGTAGTAGAAGTTGCCTGCCTCGGTGCGGGTGATCCGCTCGCACTCGAGGTAGGCCTCCTGGACCGTGCTCCTGCTCTGGCTCATGCTCTTCCCCTCACCAGCACCTTCATCGCCAACGCCGCGGTCCGGGCCTTGCCCGGCCGGGCGTCGTGGGCGAGTACGTCGCCCTCCGCGCGGCGCAGTGCCGCGGCAGTGGCCAGCCCCCCGGCGACGAACCCGGCGACCGCGATCCGCGCCCACCCGCTGAGCTGGCCGACCAGCTGCGATCCCTCCCGCAGCCACTGCTCGGCGCGATCGGTCTCGGCCAGCACGCACCGGCGCAGTGCGGGGGTCGCGCGGGCGAGGTCGAGGTCGGCCTCGACGACGCCGAACTGCTGCAGGGAGCGTTGTGGCAGGTAGACCCGGCCCGCGCGCCGGTCCTCGGCGACGTCCTGCAGGTGCTCGACCAGCTGCAGCCCGGTGCAGACCCGGTCGGAGAGCGCGATCCGGGCCGGCGTCGACTGGCCGAAGAGCTCGAGCACGATCCGGCCGACCGGGTCGGCGGAGAGCCGGCAGTAGCCGACCAGATCCTCGAAGGTCGGGTAGCGGTGCACGCGCTGGTCGCGCAGGTTCGCCTCGACCAGGTCGAGGAACGGCTGCTCGGAGAGGCCGCACTCGTGCACCGTGTCAGCCAGCCGCCGCAGCGTCGGGCTGATCGGGGTGGCGTCACGCCAGATGCTGCGGGTCTCCTCGCGCAGCCGCACCAGCGCCGCGGCGCGATCTCCGGCGTACGCGTCGCCGAGCTCGTCGACCTCGCGGGCGAACCCGTAGACCGCGTGCAGGTGCTCACGGTGCCGGGCCGGGAGCAGGCGCAGTGCGACAGGGAAATTCTCCCCAGCCTCCCGCTGCTGCCAGGAGGCCGAGGTCTGCACGGCGCTCATATCGCCATGTAACACCTTCGGCGACGCCGAACTCTGCCCTTTACGCTCGCCAATTTTGGGACGAAACTTGGCACCAGATGACAAACCTCACCGATCCCCACAGCGAGAGCGCGGTCGACAGTCGCCTGCTGGCCGAGCTCGAGCGCCGCCTCAACGACCGCCTTCCGGACCTGCTCCTGGAGGTGCGGGACCGGCTCGCCCAGGACTGGCCTGACTACGCCGCCTTCCTGGAGAGCGAGCTGAGCAGCATCGAGGAAGGTGCCGGCGGCTTCCTGCACGGCCTGCTGATGGCCGCCACCTGGCCGAGCAGCCAGCCCGCCGAGAACCAGGAGGCCATGCAGCTGCTCTTCGAGCAGATCGGCCACCTGCAGTGGCAGGCCGGCCACGACCTGACCCGGCTGCTGACCGCCTACCAGCTCGGCGCGCGGGTCGCCTGGCGGCACGTCTCGGAGGTGGTCCGCACCGTCGACCTCCCGTCGGACGTGATCGCGGTGCTCGCCGAGCGGCTCTTCGACTTCGTCAGCCACCTCTCCCAGGCCTCCACCACCGGCTACCTCCAGGCCCAGGGCGCCGACTCGCGGGCACGCGAGCACCACCGTGAGGACCTCGCCGACCTGCTGCTCTCCGAGCGGGCGACCGTCGCCGCCGTACGCGCTGCTGCGGACCGGGCCCGCTGGCGGCTACCGGACCAGGCCGCGGTCGTGCTGGTCGGCGGCGCCGAGCCCTCGGCCCGTGACCTCATCTCCCGGCTGGACAGCACGGCGCTGCCGGTGCGCCAGGGCACCCTTGTCGGCGCCATCGTCGCCGACCCGCTCGGACCCCGCCGCGAGCAGTTGCGTACGGCGCTGGCAGGCGTCGGCTGCGTCGTCGGCATCAGCGTGCCCATCGACACCCTGGCTCGCAGTGTGGAGCTCACCCAGCTCGCGCTGCGGATGAGCGCGGAGGGCGTGCTGCAGGGCGCCCCGGTCTTCGTCGACGACCACCTCGACACGATCATCGTGCACCGCGACGATCGGCTGCTGAGCTTCCTGCGGGCCCAGGTGCTCGCCCCGCTCGACGAGCTCTCGCCGGGTGCGCGCGAGCGGCTGATCGAGACGCTGGTCTCCTGGCTGCGCCACCACGGCGACCGGCTGGCCGTCGCCGCCGACCTGCACGTGCACCCGCAGACGGTCAGCTATCGGCTGGGGCGGCTGAGGGATCTGTTCGGCGAACGGCTGGACTCTCCGCGGGAGCGGTCGCGGCTGCTGCTGGCGCTGGCGTGGGGGTGAGGGCCGTCGCGGACAGGGTCGCCAGCCGCTCCACGATCGCCGCCGCCACCCGATCGGCGTCGATGAGCGCCGGGTCGGTGGCCAGGCCGACGCTGAGCACGCCGTTCCAGCTCAGCGCGCCGAGCACGAACGGCGCGCCCGGGGCCAGCGGCAGCACCGGGTAGACCTCCACCAGCGGGATGCCCGCCATGCTGAGCTGCTCGGTGGGACCGGGCATGTTGGACACGATGCCGTGGAAGAACCGGTGGCCGTAGACCGTCCTGGCGAACCACCCCACCGCAGGCTCGGGGAACACCCGCAGCAGGTGTGCCATCACCCAGCGGCTGGCCAACGCACGGGTCGGGGTGCGCAGGCGCGCGGTGTGCCGGCTGATCTCGTCGTACAGCTCCTCGGTGGGGGCCGGTCGCAGCGGTACGTCGACCATTACCGCCGCCGTGGCGTTGCCCTCGGCCGCCGCGCCGGGCGCCCGCACCATCAGCGGCACCGCGATCCGCAGCGTCCCGCCTGCCGGAGCGATCAGCTCGGGGTGCACGTCGGCGATCGCGCCCGCGGTCAGCGCGAGCATCAGGTCGGTGACCCGGCGCCCGGCGGCAGCCTGCTTCACCTCGGCCATCGGCAGCCCCGCGGTGGTGAAGGCGCGCCGGTCCCCAGACGCACCGTGCCCACCGCGCTCACCGAGGGAGCGCGGCCGACCCCCGTCGGTGGCCAGCTGGGCGAACCCGACAGCCGTGGCGAGTGCGGTCTGCAGCGCGGTCGGCCGGGCGGGCGGGGTGGGCAGCTCGATCAGCGGCCGGAGCAGCCGCAGCGCCTGGAGCACGGTGCCGATCCCGTCCGCGATGGTGTGGTGCATCAGGATCACGAACGACCGCTCACCGGTGGGCTGCTCGAAGACCGCCGCCCGCCACAGCGGCCGGTCTCGCGGCATCCGCTCGGCGGCCAGCGCCGCGACCCCGGCGTGCACGCCGGCCCGATCGGCGACCGGGACCGCCCGCAGGTGCCACGACCAGTCGATCTCCGGCGCCGGCACCCAGCGCGCCCGCCGCCAGCGCGACTGCTGCACCCGCTGGGTGAACCGCGGCAGGTGCGGCAGCTCGGCGGCGATCACGTCGCGCACCTCCGCCAGGCTCGGTACGCCGCCGGCGCCCTCGTAGAAGACCAGCCCGCCGACGATCTGCGGCGCGCCGGTCTCCTCGACGTGCAGGAAGAACGCGTCCGCCGAAGCCACCACCTCGTGCTCGTCGGCCGGGTGGATCAGCCCGGCGACGCGGTCGGCGGCCCAGACCAGCACGAACGCGGCCACCGCGTCGAGCAGGTAGTGGTTCGCCGTCGACATGATCACCAGCAGCGTCACCACCACGTGCAGCGCGGAGAGCACCTGCAGCCAGCCCCGCGCGCCGGCGGCGGCCAGCACCACGCTGACCCACAGCGCCCACGCCATGTGCAGCGACGGCATCGCGGCCAGCTCGTTGGCGCCGGAGACCACCGAGGATCCCCAGGACCCGACGGTGTGGCCGTGCGTGACGGTGTCGTAGAACGTGTTGCCCGGCAGCATCCGCGGCGGCGTGGTCGGGAACAGCCAGAAGCAGGTGATGCCGACCGCGGTGAGCAACACGAAGGACGTCCGTGCCCGGCGGTAGAGGTCGGGGCGCTTCCACAGCAGGAAGACGAAGGTGGCGAGCGCACTGAGGATGTAGGTGTAGGCGTACTCGTAGTTGGCCAGCGTCTGCAACAGGTCGTGCCGCGCCAGCCAGTCGTTGAGCGGCTGCTCCACGTCGATCCGCAGGTGCCGCTCCAGGTCGAGCAGCCACTGCCCGTCCCGGTCGGCCCGCGCGCGACGGGCGTCGGAGTCCAGGCTGTCGACCAGGAGGTAGTAGCCGAACAGCAGTAGGCCGATCATCACCTGCCGCCAGACCACGATCCTGCGCGCGGGCGCTTCAGGCACTGCTCACCTCCGGCGTGGGATCGGTCGGGGACCAGGCTCTGATCGAGGGTGAGTGCACCAGCCCGATCACGCCGAGGATCAGCAGCGCGGCAGCACCGGCGATGCCGGCGAGGGCGCCCGCACTGGTGGGCAGGTCGGCGCCGAAGGCGATCATGCCCGAGATGTAGCTGACGACCGGGTTGACGATGTTCATCGCCGACATCGACCACGGCAGCGGTCCGGCAGCGTGCGAGAGCTGGCCCAGCGCGAGCCCGACACTGGTGCTGACGGCGAGCCCGTAGCCCACCCAGTCGCGGGCGGTCGCCGCGACGCCCTTGTCGATCAGGTCGTCGGTGGTCAGCTTCATGAACATCGCCGTCATCGCGAAGCAGACCCCCGCAGCACAGGCAAGCAGCAGCGCGGCGAGCGCCGGCGAGGGCCGGAACCGGCTGGCCACCACGAGTACGGCGACGGCGCCGGCTGCGGCTGCGGTCACCAGCAGCACCCGGCCGCGGTCGGCCTCGCCGGTCAGCGGCGCGGCCCCGTCGACCATCATCAGCAAGGTGATGCCGCCGCAGATCGAGGCGCCGGCCAGCCAGTCGAGGGTCGTCGGCCAACGCCGCGCGGTCCAGGACGAGAGCCCGATGGTGAACAGCACCTGGGTGGTCATCAGCGGCTGCACCGCGGCGATCGAGCCGAGGTGCAGGGCGGCCGCCTGCACCACGAACGCCAGCAGGTTGACCACCCAGCCGACGAACCACGCCCGGCTGTGCACCAGCCGACCCATCAGCCGGACGGCGCCGGGCAGGCCCTTGCGGGACAGCGCCGCGCCGGGCCGACCGGCCAGGTGGGTGCTGGCCCGCTGCTGCAGGAAGGCGGACCAGGCGAACCCGAACGCAGCGAGCGCGCCCAGGACGAAGACCACCTCCGGTCGGTTCACCGGCTCCTCACGTCCTCGCCGTACCGCAGCGAGAGCCGGCGGAAGGCGGCGGGCGCGACCGCGCGCACGGCCGGCGCGATCCGGGTCCAGCCGGGCACGAAGACCTCGGCCCGGTCCGCCTCGATCGCGCGCACGACGGCAGCCGCGACCTGGTGCGACGGCACCGGCCGTGGCGAGCGCCGCTCGTAGGGCCGACCACGACGGGCGAAGAAGCCGGTCTCCACCACGGCCGGGACCACCACGCTGACCCCGACACCCGATCCCGCCAGCTCCAGGCGCAGGCTCTCGGCGAAGGCATCGAGCCCGGCCTTCGCCGCGGCGTACACCGCCTCTCCGGCCACCCCCGTCCGGCCGGCGATGCTGGAGACGAAGCACAGCTGCCCGCGGCCGCGCGCCAGCATCCCGGGGAGCAGCGCGTGCGTGAGCCGGATCGCGCCGGTCAGGTCGAGCGCGAGCAGCTCCTCGATCAGGTCGGCCTGCATCTCCAAGAACGGACCGGCGTGACCGGCCCCCGCGTTGAGCACGAGTACGTCGACGGCGCCGGCCCCGGCGGCCAACTCATCGACCCCTGCCGCGGTGGCGAGGTCGGCGAGGATCGGCCGCCCCCCGATCCTGTCGGCGACCGCGGCGGTGCGGTCGGCGTCGCGACCGTGCACCAGCACCCGCGCGCCGCGCTCGCCGAGGAGCTCGGCGACGTCCGCGCCGATGCCCGCGGACGCACCGGTGACCAAGGCAGCTGCGTCGCGCACCTGCATCTGTCACCTCGCTAGGGGTCACTCGGGCATTCCTCAGCAAAGTAGCACCGGCCACCGGCCTGTCATCGCGTGGTTCTGCCCTGCGATCGCACCGGTCCCGAGACGGCGCCCTCCCCGGGTCCGAGCGTCGGGTCCGAGCGCGGCGTAGGGTGAGGGTGCCGATCGCGACGGGCTCGGGAGGCGTATGACCACACGTGCGGCTGGCCCCCGGGGGTTGCCCCTGGCCCGGTACGGCGCACCGATCGGCGCCCTGATCCTCGCCCTCGCCACCGCGGCGCCCGCGGTCGCGGCGACGGCGGGGTGGGTCGGCGCGGACGGGGACGACTGGTCCGCCGGCTCCTCGTGGTCGATCGGGGCCCCGCCCGTCGATGGCGATGCGGTCACCTTCCCGATCGCGCCGCCGGACGCGTCGAGTGTGGACGACCTCCCCAACGTCACTCTCGGCGGCATCACCTCGGCGGGCGCGTGGACGGTCGAGCCGGCGAACGACGCCGCCGTCACCCTGGCCGGCCCGATGAGCGTCGACCTGGCCGGGCAGGATCCGGAGGGCTCGAGGCAGTTCCTCTGGCTCGTCCCCCTGATCACGACCGAGCCGGTCGTGATCACTTCCTCGTACGACGCCGGGATCCTCAGCCTGCGCGCCCCCGTCACAGGCGGGCAGCCGCTGACCGTCGCCGGCCCGGGACAGGTGCTGTTCCAGCGCGGGCCGAACGCGATCAGCGACCTCGTCGTGGACGGAGCCACCGCGGGACGCGCGGACCTCAACGTCCCCGACGCCTCCCCCGCGACCGCGCGGGTCGAACCGGGGGCGGCGCTCGGATTCGGCGACGGGACCTACGACTTCCCGATCGAGGTCGGCGGGGACGGTACGGCCTCGCCCGTGGACCCGTCGTCGTGGGCCCCGGGAGCGCTTCGGGTCAGGTCCAACGGCCAGGACGTCCAGCCGGTGCTCGCCGGCCCTGTCACGCTCACCGCGGCCGCCACCTTCGCGACGGCAGCCGCGACGGATACCTCGGCGCTCACCTTCGCCGGGCCGGTCGACGGGGGCGCCCCGCTCACCGTCGTCGGCGCCGGCACGATGACCTTCTCGGGGTCGGTCTCCGTCGCCTCGCTGACCAGCACCGTACGTCGACTCGTCGTGACCGGGCCCGTCGACGGGCCGGTGAGCGTCGGGGCCGGCTCCACGATCTCCGGGTCCGGGAGCGTCGCGGGCCTCGAGGTGAACCCGGACGGCGGCCTCGACGTCACGGTCGACGGTGACACCTCGAGCCACCTCACGAGCAGCGGCCCGGTGACGGTGAACGGCGCTCTCACGGTGGATGCCACGAGTCTTCCCGCGACCGGGCAGCAGGTGCTTCTCGTGGACAACCGCAGCGGGCAGCCTGTCACCGGGACGTTCGCGGGGTTGCCCGAAGGCGCCTCGCTCACCCTCGGCGGCGAACCGTGGCAGATCAGCTACGTCGGCGGCGACGGCAACGACATCGTGATCCGTCGTACGGTCGACGCGACACCGTCCTCGACGCCCTCCCCGACCGCCTCGGTCGCGCCGACGCAGAAACCCTCCACCTCGGAGGCCGAGCCCACACTGCTGCCCGTCGGATCCGCCGAGCAGTCACCCGCCCCGTCGCCGACGCCTGGAGCGGCCGCCTTGTCGAGTGCGCCCCCGCAGGACTGGACTACCGGTCCTGCCGACCTGGCCGACACCGGATCGTCACTCGGACGGGCCGCGGCGCTCCTCGGCCCGGCCCTGGTCCTGGCCGGAGCAGGGATGCTCGCGCTCCGCCGCCGGGCGCGACGGCTGGAACGAGGGCGGGAAGGAGGGCGGTGAGTGCCGGGCCCCTCACGGCCGCCCGCAGTACGCGGATGTCGACGGGCTCCATGGGTACGGGATACGTCGAGCCCGACGGGCTCCCCCACCCCAGATATTCGGAGGATCCCTATGACCGACGAAAACGTTCCCGGCGTACCAGGCACAGAGCCGGCTCCCCTCGACGAGCCCACCACCCCTCGCGAGCCGCTGCCCCCGAAGCCCGACCAGAGCGGGCCGGAGGTGCGTACGCCGACGGGCGTGGAGGCGAACGAGGACCAGGCCGTCAACGCCCAGCAGGGTGCGTTCCTCACCACGTCGGCGGGTGCCCGGCTGCGCGACACCGACCACTCCCTCAAGGCCGGTGAGCGTGGCCCGACGCTGCTGCAGGACCACCACCTGCGCGAGAAGATCACCCACTTCGACCACGAGCGGATCCCGGAGCGCGTCGTACACGCACGCGGTGCGGCGGCCCACGGTGTCTTCACCGGCTACGGCACCGCCGACGAGGTGACGAGCGCGGCGTTCCTCGGCAAGGGCGTCGAGACGCCGACCTTCACCCGGTTCTCCACCGTCCTCGGGTCGCGCGGCTCGGCCGACACGGTGCGCGACACCCGCGGCTTCGCGACGAAGTTCTACACCGACGAGGGCATCTTCGACCTGGTCGGCAACAACATCCCGGTCTTCTTCATCCAGGACGGGATCAAGTTCCCCGACGTCATCCACGCCGGCAAGCCGCACCCCGACCGCGAGATCCCGCAGGCGCAGAGCGCGCACGACACGTTCTGGGACTTCGTCTCGCTGCACACCGAGGGCCAGGCGCACACGATGTGGAACATGTCCGACCGGGGCATCCCGCGCTCGCTGCGGATGATGGAGGGCTTCGGCGTCCACACCTTCCGGCTGATGAACGCGGCCGGAGAGACGTCGCTGGCGAAGTTCCACTGGAAGCCGAAGCTGGGCGCACACGCGCTGACCTGGGAGGAGGCCCAGCTCGCCTGCGGCTTCGACCCCGACCTCCACCGCCGCGACCTCGCCGACGCGATCGAGTCCGGCGCCTTCCCGGAGTGGGAGCTGGGCGTCCAGGTCTTCCCCGACACCCCGGAGCAGATGTTCCACGGCATCGACCTGCTCGACCCGACCAAGTTCGTGCCCGAGGAGCTGGCACCGGTGCAGCCCGTCGGCAAGCTGGTGCTCAACCGCAACCCGTCGAACTACTTCGCCGAGACCGAGCAGGTCGCCTTCCACCCCGGCAACCTGGTGCGCGGGATCGACGTCACCGACGACGCCCTCCTGCAGGCCCGGCTGTTCTCCTACATCGACACCCAGCTGACCCGGCTCGGCGGCCCGAACTTCAACCAGATCCCGATCAACCGGCCGCACTCACCGGTCAACGACATGCTGCGTGACGGCTTCCACCAGGACGCGGTGCACCGCGGCGTCGCGCCGTACCGGCCCAACTCGCTGGACGGCGGCTGCCCCTTCCACGCCGGCGCCGACGACCAGGCCTTCGTGGAGGCACCCGTCCAGGTGGCGGCGGCGCCCAAGACGCGCGCCCAGGCGGCGTCCTTCGACGACCACTTCAGCCAGGTGCGGCTGTTCTGGCTCTCGATGACGCCGGTCGAGCAGGACCACATCGTCTCGGCGTACTCCTTCGAGCTGGGCAAGGTCTACGAGCAGGCGATCAAGGAGCGGCAGCTGCAGTGCCTGGCCAACATCGACGCCACGCTGTGCTCCCGGGTGGCCGCGAACCTGGGGCTGCCGGCACCGAAGGCGACGGTCAAGCTCGCGGAACCCGACCCGAGCCCGGCGCTGTCGATGATCGGCGAGAGCTGGCCGATCGACGGCCGGATCATCGGCGTGGTGACCTGCCCCGACTGCCCCGAGGAGGAGATCGCAGCGCTACGTACGGCGGTCTTCGACGCTGGGCTGGTGCCGCTGCTGATCGGGCCGACGGGTGGTCAGCTGCCGTCCGGGATCCCGTTGCAGCGCTCCTTCGACACGGCCCGCTCGATCGAGTTCGACGCGGTGCTGCTCGCCTCGGGCATCGGCGCCCACGCAGACGACCCGCGGGTCTCGCTGCTGCTCACCGAGACCTTCCGGCAGAACAAGGCTATCGGCGCCTGGGGTGACGGTGAGGCGGCCCTCGTCGCGGCCCGGCTCCAGCCGTCGGCGGCCGGCGTGATCGTCGGCGACGCGGGTGAGGCGGTCTTCACCGAGGTCGCAGGGCTGCTGGCCGAGCACCGGGTCTGGGAGCGGTAGCGCCGGTGGGGCGGTTGTGACCCTCAGGGGTCACAACCGCCCCACTCACCGCCCCACTACCGCCCGCCCGCCACCCGCAGCGTCGTCGCCGTGACGTAACCGGCCTCGTCGCTCATCAGCCACGCGACCGCACCGGCGATCTCGGCGCCCTCAGCGGCGCGGCGCAGCGGGATGGCGGCGGCCATCCGCTCGACCCGGTCGGCATCGCCCGTCGCCGCGTGCAGGTCGGTGTCGACCAGGCCGGGCGCCACCCCGACCACCCGGATGCCCTGGTCGGCGACCTCCAGGCCGAGCCCCCGGGTGAACGCGTCGACGCCCGCCTTCGCGGCCGCATAGTGCACGTACTCACCCGGCGAGCCGAGCGTGGCCGCGCCGGAGGAGATGTTGAGGAGCACGCCGCCCGCTCCGCCGTACGTCGTGCTCATCGCCAGCACCGCGGCCCGCGCCACCAGCAGCGGTGCGGTCAGGTTGACCTCGACCGTACGCCGGATCTCCTCGACCGGCGTCTGCGCCAGCGGGGCGTAGCGGTAGGTCGCGCCGGCGTTGTTGACCACGCCGGTGAGCTGCTCGGAGACGGCACCGAAGAGGCGCTCGACACCGTCCGGCTCGGCCAGGTCCGCACGCACGGTCTGGCACCGTACGCCGCACGAGCGCACCTCGGCCGCAGTGGCCGCGGCAGCATCCTCGTCGGAGCGATAGCCGAGGACGAGGTCATGGCCGGCCGCGGCCAGCCGCCTCGCGATGGCCGCGCCGATGCCGCGGGTGCCGCCGGTGATCAGAGTCCATCCCATGGCGGCATTCTCTCGGGCGGCTAGGGCCTGTTGCGCGCCGGGATGGCCTTGTGGGTGCCGTCGCACCACGGCTTGGTCGCCGACTTGCCGCAGCGGCAGACCGCCGAGATCGGGCGGGTGGTGGTGTGCTCGACGCCGTCCTCGTCGGCGATCACGTGATCGCCGCGCAGCAGCAGCGGGCCGCCGGGACAGATGATCACGTCGGCCGAGGCACGGGACGCGCCCTGCCCGCTCACGCGACGCCCCAGCGCTCGAGCAGGTGCTGGGCGACCCGGCTCTCGGTCTCCAGGCACGTCCAGGCGCCGAACCACACGTCGTCCTCCGTGTCAGGCTCCGCCTCGATCAGCGGCAGGCAGATCAGCCGGGTGGCGAGCTGTTCGTGCACCGCGTCGGCCTCGACGTGCTCCTCGTAGTAGGCCCGGACCTCCTCGGGCAGGCCGAGGCGAGCGAGGCCCTGCGCCATCCGGCGACACGGTAGCGAGCTGGTCGCCTCGAAGGCTGCCAGGTGGCCCACCGCGGCGCCCCGCAGGCGGCGGTTGAGCCCGAACAGGCTCATCGCGTTGTTCTGCTCGAGCACCTCCAGAGGCGCCTGGTCGACGTACGTGCCCTCGGTCGACTCCAGCCCGAGGGCCGCCATGCCCTCGGCGAAGAGGTGCGCGTGCAGACGCTCGGGTCGGCCGCCGCCGTACTCGTCGTACTGCAGCTCGGCCAACGCGGCGCGCGCCGCGACGGGCATCCGCGGCAGCGCGAAGGCGACCGGGTCGGACTCCTTGAGGTGGTAGAGCGAGCGGTGCTGGAGCAGCTCGATCGCCTGGTCAGCTGTGGCTTCGCGCTGCACGAACCGCGCCAGCGAGGGGCCGTCGTCGGCCTCGATCATGGCGAAGAACGCCTCGGCGAAGTCGGCATCCGCAGCCACGTCGGGGCGTCCGGGCCAGCGTGCCCGCAGCCGCTGCTCGAGGTCGTCCTCCAGCCGGCGACGGACCCGGACCAGCTCAGGGTCGTGCTCGAGCCGGTCGTCGACCTCGGCGTACCCGCGATAGCTGAGCTCGTAGAGGATCCACAGGCTCAGGGCGGCATCCTCCGGACTCCCGGGCTCCACAGCGAGGGGCGCCACCTTTCCGCCCGCGACGAGCCTTCCCACGAGCTCCTCGCTGAGCGGACCGCGCGGCTTGGGCAGCACCGCCATCAGTCGTCCGCCTCGTCCCACGTGTGCAGCACGCCGCGGCAGTCGACGAAGCCGTCGGAGGGGGCGTCGTCGACGGCCAAGGGTGGCTGGTCCAGAACGTCGAGGAGCGTGTTCATGAGCACCTGTACCCGCAAACACCCGGCGGGTGCGCGTGGAATTCGTCGCGTGGGTCACCCGGCCGAGGAGAGCAGCACGGTGTCGGTGGCGACGTCGCGCAGCTCCACCCGCGTGATGTCGCCGAGCTCGAGGTCGGTCGAACCGGTGGTGCGGGCGGTCTCGCCCGGCCCGCTGCGCCACGTCGAGACGCGCTGCTTGTGCCCGTCGGCGTCGACGACGTAGAGCGCGTAGGCGTGGCTGGCGTAGGCGGAGCCGGTGGAGGCATAGGTGCAGGTCATCTCCACCCGCGTCCCCCACTGCTCGGGCGCCAGCGCCACGTCCGCGCTCAGTGGCATCGCCGAACCCGTCGCACTGTGCAGCGCGACGTCGACCAGCCCGGCCGCATGATCCTGGCCGAGGGTCATCGGGAGGAGGACCGCCGCGATCACGGCAGCGGCGGCGGCCAGGCCGAGCGCGACCCGCGTCGACGTACGCCGCCACCAGACGGGCCGCGCGGCCGCCATCAGCCGTCGCTCCAGGTCGGCGGGGGGAAGCTCGTCGACCGAGTCGAGGGTGTCCGGGTCGACCCGCGCGAGCAGGCCCGGCAGCGGGGTGAGCTCGGCGACCGCGTCCTGGCACAGCAGGCACTCGGCGAGGTGTCGCTCGTACTCGCCGCGCTCGAACGGGGTCAACGCACCCAGCACGTAGGCACCGTCCCAGTCGGCGTAGCGCTCGTGCTCCCTCATCGCGTCACTCCCCTCTCCTGCAGCGCCAGTCGCAGCGCGCGCAGTCCGTAGTGCAGGCGCGACTTCACCGTGCCCGCCGGGATGGCCAGCTCGGCGGCGATCTCGGCCACGGTCAGTCGGGCGTAGTAGGCCCTCAGCACGACCGAGCGGTGGTCCTCCGACAGCGCCCGCAGCGCGTCGGCCACGAGCAGCGACTCGAACAGCGCATCGACCTCGTCCTCGACGGACTCCTCGGGCAGCCGGTCGCTGGTCGACTCGTGTCGAGCGCGGGCGCTGCGGGCGTCGTCGACGACCAGGTTGCGGGCCACGGTGAAGAGCCACGCCCGGGCGGACCCGCCCCCGTCGATGTCGGTGATCCCGCGCCGCCAGGCGCGCAGCATGGTCTCCTGCACGACGTCCTCGGCCCGCGCTCGATCCCCCGTCAGTCGTACGACGTAGGCCCACAGGGGTGCTGCATGGGCATGGTGCAGTGCCCGCAGCGCCTCCGGGTCGCCGGCCATCGCTCACCTCCATGGCTGACACGAGATCGGACATCGTCCGGTTCAACCGAGCCCGCCGGTTCCTGGGACAGGGACCTCGTGCCTCCAGCATGACGCTGATCACGCGCAACCCCCAGGGGTATCGGACTCCGATTCGGGACACCTGCCTTCCATGAGTCATCTCGCCACGACCGAGGACCGCGCCCAGGGCACCGAGTGGTGGACCCTGGCCGCGGTCTGCACGGGCGTCTTCATGCTGTTGCTCGACGTCACCATCGTGAACGTCGCCCTGCCCGACATCCAGCAGCAGCTCCACGCCGACCTGTCCGGGCTGCAGTGGGTGATCGACGCCTACGCCCTGAGCCTGGCGGCGCTGCTGCTCACCGCCGGATCGCTGGCAGACCTCTACGGCCGGCGACGGCTGTTCCTGATCGGCACGGTGCTGTTCACCATCGGCTCGGCAGCGTGCGGCGCCGCCCAGACCATCACCGTCCTGCAGCTCTCGCGGGCGTTCCAGGGAATCGGTGGGGCGGCGATGTTCGCGACGGCGCTGGCGCTGCTGGCCTCGGCGTACCGGGGGCGGGAGCGCGGGATCGCATTCGGTGCCTTCGGTGCGACCACGGGCGTGGCGGTGGCGGTCGGCCCGGTGCTGGGTGGCCTCCTCACCTCGGGGCTGTCGTGGCGCTGGATCTTCTTCGTGAACATCCCGATCTGCGTGGTGGCGCTGGCGATCACGGTCGCGAAGGTGCAGGAGTCGCGCGACCCGAAGGCGGGCCGTCCGGACTGGTTCGGCTTCGTCAGCTTCAGCCTGGCGCTGGGCGCGCTCGTCTACGGCCTGATCGAGGCCGGCCGGCCCGCTCTGGGCTGGGGGTCGACGCGGGTGATCGCGTGCCTGGTGGCAGCGGTGGTGCTGCTGGCGGTCTTCGTGATCGGCGAGCTTCGCCAGCAGCACCCGATGTTCGACCTGGCCCTGCTGCGCAAGCCGACGTTCTGCGGCGGCCTGATCGCGGCCTTCGGCGTCTCCTCGTCGGTCTTCTCGCTGCTGACCTACCTGGTGATCTACGTGCAGGACGTCCTCGGCTACTCCGCCGTCGCGACGGGCCTGCGCTTCCTCTTCCTCTCGGCCGCCTCCTTCGTCGCGGCCGCGATCGCCGGCCGGCTGACCGAGCGGGTGGCGACCAAGCTCCTGATCGGCCCCGGCTTCGTGCTCCTCTCGGCTGGGCTGTTCCTGCTGCTCGGCATCGACGCCGACAGCACGTGGAAGCACCTCATCCCGGGCCTGATCGTGTGCGGCGTGGGCGTCGGCATGATCAACCCGCCGCTGGCCTCCACGGCTGTCGGTGTCGTCTCCCCCGACCGGTCGGGGATGGCGTCGGGGGTCAACTCCACCTTCCGCCAGGTCGGCATCGCGACCGGCATCGCTGCGCTCGGCTCGATCTTCGCCACCCGCATCTCGGACGGCATCTCCGAGCGCCTGGCCGGCAGCCAGACCGCGCCGTACGCCGGCAAGGTGGCCGAGGGGGTCACCGGCGGCCAGCTGAAGACCGTCGTCGCTCAGGTGCCGGCCGCCGCACGGCAGAAGGTCTCGGCAGCGGCGGTCGACAGCTTCACCAGCGCGCTGGACCACATCATCCTGATCGCGGCGGTGATCGCACTGGTCGCGGCGATCAGCAGCTTCGTCCTGATCCGTCAGCAGGACTTCGTCGCCGAGTCCGGCCCGGACCAGGGTCCCGCGGCCGGCTGAGCCGCGTTCTCGCACCCCGGGCAGATTCTCGAGGGGACGACGCGAGATGGGCATAGGGGCACACGTGTGCCCCTATGCCCATCTCGGCTCAACCGGCTCACCCATATCGACGGCGCCACCGGGTGTGCCGATCCACGTCGACGACCTCGACACCTAGCTGCGAGCCTGGGCAGGATCCGGAGCCTTCCCGCCGAACTCGATCCCGCGCGCCTCGTGCCCGACCAGGGTGATGCCCGCGACCAGGATCAGCACCGGCACGATCGTGACCGTCAGCGCGAACGGGTAGGAGTGGGCGCTCGCCAGGTGCTCCTGGAGGGGCAGGTTGAGCGCGGCGAACAGATTCCCGAGCCGATAGGTGACGCCAGGATAGAAGCCGCGGATCGCGTCTGGCGAGAGCTCGGTGAGGTGGGCCGGGATGACGCCCCACGCGCCCTGCACGAAGAACTGCATGAGGAAGGCGCCCAGTGCCAGCCATCCGGCGGTCTGGGAGAACGCCGAAGAGCAGGCCGCCGCCGATCGCGCCCACGTTGTAGATCATCGCGATCACCAGCGCCGTGGTCTCACCGAGACCGGGCCCGCCCTGGTCGGTCGACTTGAGGAAGGTCGGATAGACGTCCTGGGTGCCGTGGCTCATCCAGTTGAGGCCGTCATCAAGACGATCAGGTAGATGAAGCGTCCATCGTCCAGCCCAGCACCGCCGCGAGGAACGCGTTTCGCTGGTCGCGGTCGAGTCGTTGGGTACTCACCCGCTGCGGTTACCCCGAAGCCGAGCCAGTCATGTGACGTGCACCTCACCCGCCCCTGGGATAGTCCGGTCCTCAGCCGTAGAGGAGCGCCCCGGCGTGCGCGGGCAGGCGCAACGTCCCGCCCTCGTACGCCGCACCGCCCGGCGTACTGAAGAGCAGCTCACCGCTGTCCGGCGTCAGCTCGAGGTGGTGCGGCGCGTTCGCGAAGTTCACGACGACGAGCACCTGCCCGCGCTGGAGCATGAACAGACCGTCCTCGACCGTGCACTCCACGTGCGTGAACCGCGGGTCGGTGAGGTCGGGGAGGGTACGCCGCAGCTCGGCGAGACGCCGGTAGACCGCCAGCATCCGCGCGCCCCGCTCGGACTCCAGCTCCGACCAGTCCAGCTTCGACCGCCGGAAGGTCGCCGGATCCTGCGGGTCCGGCACCGACGCCGGATCCCAGCCGTGCTCGGCGAACTCCGCGATCCTGCCCTCGGCGGTCGCCTTGCCGAGCTCCTCCTCGGGGTGGGAGGTGAAGAACTGGAACGGCGTCGAGGCCGCCCACTCCTCCCCCTGGAACAGCATCGGGGTGAATGGTCCTGCCAGGGTCAGCAGCGCCGCGCAGGCGAGCTGGTCGTCATCGAGTCGCTCGGTGAGCCGGTCCCCGCGAGCGCGGTTGCCGATCTGGTCGTGGTTCTGGCTGCACACCACCAGCCGCCAGGTGGGCATCCGGGCGCGGTCGATCGGCACGCCGTGCGACCGGTCGCGGAACGACGACCAGGTGCCGTCGTGGAAGAACCCGCGCTCGTACACCTTCGCCAGCGCCGAGAGCGGCGCGAAGTCGGCGTAGTAGCCCTGGGTCTCGCCGGTCAGGGCGACGTGCACGGCGTGGTGGAAGTCGTCGCTCCACTGCGCGTCGAGACCGTAGCCACCGGCCTCCTTCGGCGTGACCATCACCGGATCGTTGAGGTCCGACTCCGCGATCAGCGTCAGCGGCCTGCGCTGGTACGCCGACAGTGCCGCCACGTCGTCGGCCAGCTGGGCCAGCAGATGCGGCCGGGAGGAGTCGGAGAGCGCGTGCACGGCGTCGAGCCGCAGCCCGTCGACGTGGTAGTCCTCCAGCCACATCCGCACGTTGTCCCGGATGTAGGCCCGCACCTCCGTGGAGCCCTCGCCGTCGAGGTTGAGCAGGTCACCCCAGGTGTTGCGGCCGTCCTTGAGGTAGGGGCCGAAGAGTGGCAGGTAGTTCCCGGACGGGCCGAGGTGGTTGTAGACCACGTCCTGGATCACCCCGAGCCCGGCGGCATGGCAGCCGTCGACGAACCGCTGGTAGGCGGCGGGGCCGCCGTACTCCTCCTGGACCGCGAACCACGCGACGCCGTCATAGCCCCAGTTGTGGGTGCCGTTGAACGCGTTGACCGGCAGCAGCTCGACGAGATCGACCCCGATCGAGCGCAGGTGGTCCAGCCTGCCCAGCGCGGCGTCCAGCGTCCCCTCCGGCGTGAAGGTCCCGACGTGGAGCTCGTAGATCACCGATCCCGCCAGCTGGCGTCCGGTCCACGCCTGGTCCGTCCAGGCGAAGCCCGACGGGTCGTAGGAACGCGAGCGCCCGTGGACGCCCGCAGGCTGACGCCGCGATCTCGGGTCGGGCCGCGGCACCTCATCACCGTCGATCAGGTAGCCGTAGTCCGGCTCGTCGGTCGCGTCGGGCACGGGCGCCGTCGGCGTCCACCAGTCGTCGTCGCCCTTGGTCATCTCGACCGTCGCCTCGCCGACGGACAGCCTCAGCGAGGCCGGGCGCGGCGCCCACACGTCGTAGGGTCCACGGCGACTCATCGGCTCTCCTTGACCAGCAACGCGACGGGGTAGGTGGCCAGGAGGTCACGCAGCAGCACCGAGGACCGCTCGGTGGTCGGGCCGGCCTCGGCACCCGCAAGCGCGTCATGCCAGTTCCCCGGCGGCAGCTCGATCCGGGTGTCGCCCCAGCCGCCGCGCGCGGCCAACCCGACGGGCAGCCGGGTGGCGACGGTGAGCGCCCCGCCCCGGTCGAAGGCAACCACGTGCTCGGCGGCCGGGCCGACCGCCCGCACCGGTGTGTAGGTGCGGAACAGTGTCGGGCGGTCGCGCCGCAACGTCAGGGCGCGCTGCGTCAGGAGCAGCTTCGCGGCGCCCACGTCGTCGAGTCCGTACGGCGCGGCGGCCCCCGCGCCTGCGGCCACCGCCGAGAGCAACGAGCGCCGCGGATCGAAGTCGACCGACCGCCGGTTGTCCGGGTCGACCAGGCTCTGCTCCCACAGCTCGCTGCCCTGGTAGACGTCGGGCACACCCGGCATGGTCAGCGCGATCAGCTTCGCGGCCAGGGCGTTGCTCCAGCCGGGCGCGACCACCTCGTCGAGCAGCTCGCGGAAGGCCTGGCCGACGGCGGCGTCGTCGTACAGCGCATCCACCGCGGCGTGCACCGCGCCCTCGTACTCCTGGTTCGGCGAGGTCCAGGTGGTGTGGTCGGCTGCCTCGCGCATCGCCTTCTCGGCGTAGCCGTGCAGCCGCTCGCGGCTGATCGGCCAGGCGCCCAGCGCCGCCTGCCACAGCAGCGCCCCGAAGCCAGGGTCGGGCACAGGTGCCAGCGACAGCAGCCGGGTCAATGTCCGCGACCAGGCCGAGGGCAGCTCGGCCAGCACGGCGATCCGGGCGCGCACGTCCTCACCGCGCTTGGTGTCGTGGGTGGAGGTGGTCGTCATCGCGTCGGGCCAATAGCGCTGCCGCTCGACCATCGCGGCGTGGAAGGCCTCGGTGTCGAGCGCGAAGATCGAGGGGTCGCCCCCCACCTCGTTGAGCGAGGTCAGCCGCGACCAGCGGTAGAACGCGCAGTCCTCGACCCCCTTGGCCATCACCATCCCGCTGGTCTGCTGGAACCGCTTGCTCGCGGCCAGGTCGGCACTGTTCAGCCACGGCTCCAAGGCGTCGTACGTCGCGGCCAGGTCCGGCCGGTGCGACCGGGCGAGCGCGAACGCCTGCTCGAGGTGCTCCCGGCCCTCGGGCAGGTAGGAGCGATAGACCGGGAAGCAGGCCAGCAGCTCGGCGACCGCGTCCTCGGCCCGGAAGGCGGGGACGACCGGAAGGTGCCGGCGCAGGTCGCGGACGATCCGCTTGACCTCCGAGTGCAGCATCCCGTCGGCAACCTCACGCTTGCGCTCGTGCACCATCGCCGGCCAGTCGACCGGCCCGCCGCGCAGCCGGCTCTCGAGGGCGTCCAACGGCTCCTCGCCGGCCGGGTCGGTGAGCACCCGGTCGATCAGCCCGAGCACGTCGTAGCCGGTGGTGCCGGCGGTCGCCCAGGACGCAGGCAGCTTCTCACCGGGCTCCAGGATCTTCTCCACCAGCACGTAGGCGCCGCCCGTCAGGCCCGCCAGATCGGCAAGATACTTGCGCGGGTCGCGCAGCCCGTCGGGGTGGTCGACCCGCAGCCCGTCGACCAGCCCCTCGCTCACCCAGCGACGGATCTCCGCATGGGTCTGGGTGAAGACGTCCGGCTCCTCCACCCGGACCGCGGCGAGCGTGTTGACCGCAAAGAAGCGGCGGTAGTTCAGGTCGTCGTCCGCGCTGTGCCACGAGGCCAGCTCGTAGTGCTGCCGATCGTGCACGGCGTTGGCATCGACACCCGTCGGGCCGTAGTCGTCGGCGGTGCCGGGGGCGATGGGATAGAGGTTGTCGTGGTAGGCCAGCTCGGGGCCGTCCTCCCCGTCGACCACGCTCAGGTGGTCGATCCGACCCCCCGGCAGCAGGTCGTCGTCGCCGACGACCGGTACGAGCAGGCGCTCGTGGCCGGCGTTCCAGTCGATGTCGAACGCCGCCGCGTGCGGGGAGTCGCGGCCCAGCCGCAGCACGTCCCACCACCACGGATCCTCGCGCGGGGTGGCGATGCCGACGTGGTTGGGCACGATGTCGACCAGCACCCCCATGCCCAGGCGACGCGCCTCGGCCGAGAGCGCCTTCAGCCCCGCGGCACCGCCACGCGACTCGTCGATGTGGTCGTGCGCGACCACGTCGTACCCGTGCTCGCTGCCCGGCTCTGCCGCCAGCAGTGGCGAGAGGTAGACCCAGTCGACGCCGAGCTCGTGCAGGTAGCCCAGCAGGTCGGCCGCGGCGTAGAGGTCGAAGTCGGCGGTGATCTGCAGTCGGTAGGTGCTCGCCGGCACCCGCATCCCGCCGGACACCCGCGTCACCGACCCTGCTGCGCGGCGACCGATGCGGCCACCGAGAGGTCCGGCGTCGCCACCGGGTCGTGGTGCTGACGCAGCACGACCACGCTGCGCGAGGCCACGGCCAGCACCGAGCCCGCCGGCACCGGATCCGGTACGACGGAGGTCTCGGCACCGGTGTCGATCAGCACGTCCCAGGCCTCGGCGTACTCCGCGCCGGGCAGCGTGGCCTCCGTGTCGCCATCGGCGTTGAAGTAGAGCAGGAAGTGGTCGTCGACCACCCGCTGTCCGCGGGAGTCGGTGCCGGGGATGCGCTGGCCGTTGAGATACATCCCGACCGCCTGGCTCTGCGGGCTGGTCCAGTCCTCGTCCGCCATCGGCTCACCGGAGAGGCGCAGCCAGACGATGTCGTCGAGCTGGTCCACGTCGGCGTCGATGCCGGTGAAGAACCGGCGCCGCCGGAAGGTCGGGTGCGCACGCCGGAGGTGGATCACCGCTGCGGTGAACTCGAGCAGCGGCTGGTCCGCCTCGTCCCAGTGCACCCAGCTCAGCTCGTTGTCCTGGGCGTAGGTGTTGTTGTTGCCCTGCTGGGTGCGGCCGAGCTCGTCGCCGTGCAGCAGCATCGGGACGCCCTGGGAGAGCAGCAGTGTGGCCAGCAGGTTGCGCTGGGTGCGGGCCCGTGCGGCGAGGATCTCGGGATCGTCGGTGGGACCCTCGACGCCGAAGTTCTGCGACCGGTTGTGGCTCTCGCCGTCGTTGTTGTCCTCCCCGTTGGCCTCGTTGTGCTTCTGCTCGTAGGAGACCAGGTCTCGCAGGGTGAAGCCGTCGTGCGCGGTGACGAAGTTGATCGAGGCGAACGGCTTGCGCCCGGAGCGCTCGTAGAGGTCGCTGGAGCCGGACAGCCGGTTGGCGAAGTCGCCCAGCGACGGCTCGCCGCGCCAGAAGTCGCGCACGGTGTCGCGGAACTTCCCGTTCCACTCGCTCCACAACGGCGGGAATCCGCCGACCTGGTAGCCGCCCGGGCCGATGTCCCAGGGCTCGGCGATCAGCTTGACCCGGGAGACCACCGGGTCCTGCTGCACGAGCTCGAAGAAGGAGGAGAGCCGGTCGACGTCGTAGAACTCGCGGGCCAGCGTGGCGGCCAGGTCGAAGCGGAAGCCGTCGACGTGCATCTCGCTGACCCAGTAGCGCAGCGAGTCCATCAGCAGCTGGAGGCTGTGTGGCTGGCGCACGTTGAGGCTGTTGCCGGTGCCGGTGTAGTCCATGTAGTAGCGCTGGTCGTCCTCGACGAGCCGGTAGTACGCCGGGTTGTCGATGCCCTTGAACGACAGCGTCGGGCCCAGGTGGTTGCCCTCGGCGGTGTGGTTGTAGACCACGTCCAGGATGACTTCGATCCCCGCCTCGTGCAGGGTCTTCACCATCTGCTTGAACTCCTGCACCTGCTGGCCCGCGTCCTTGCTGGTCGCGTACGCCGCGTGCGGCGCGAAGAAGCCGAGGGTGTTGTAGCCCCAGTAGTTGGACAGGCCCTTTTCCAGCAACGTGCTGTCCTGCACGAACTGGTGCACCGGCATCAGCTCGATCGCGGTCACGCCCACCTTCTGCAGGTGCTCGATCACGGCGGGGTGCGCGATGCCCAGGTAGGTGCCGCGCAGCTCCTCGGGCACCTCGGGGTGCAGCTGCGTCAGACCCTTCACGTGGGCCTCGTAGATCACCGACTCGCTGTAGAGGCAGCCCGGGGGCCGGTCACCCTCCCAGTCGAAGTAGGGATTGGTCACCACCCCGAGCATCATGTGGGGGGCCGAGTCCTCGTCGTTGCGGGAGTC
Source organism: Nocardioides sp. Iso805N (assembly GCF_000364605.1). GTDB lineage: Bacteria > Actinomycetota > Actinomycetes > Propionibacteriales > Nocardioidaceae > Nocardioides. Next base: position 377,259 of record NZ_KB822575.1, read on the forward strand.
GGGGTCGCCGAAGTTGTAGCCGAACAGGCTCTGGTCCCAGTCGATGTCGCCGGTCGTCGCCTTGGCGTAAGGGTCCAGCAGCAGCTTCGCGGGGTTGCAACGCAGGCCCCGGGCGGGGTCCCACGGCCCGTGCACCCGGTAGCCGTAGCGCTGGCCAGGCTGCACCGAGGGCAGGTAGCCGTGCCAGACGTAGGCATCGACCTCCGTCAGCTCGATCCGGGTCTCGTTGCGCTCCGGGGAGTCGTCGAAAAGGCACAGCTCAACGCCCTCTGCGACCTCGCTGAACAGTGCGAAATTGGTGCCGTTGCCGTCGAACGTGGCACCGAGCGGATACGGCTGGCCGGGCCAGATCTCCACGCGTCCCTCTCCCTGTTTTCGTCATGATGAACGCGCACCGGGTACCCCGGTACGGCGGGGTTCAGCCGTGACGTTGGTCGCGTACGCTCATCCCGCAGCGCGGCAGCACGACCCGAGCGACCGAGCCAGGTGCGGCGACCAGCTCCAGCCGTTGGAAACGGGCGCGCATGTCGGCACGGGCCGCGGCTATCACCCCGATGGCCGTGCTCGGCAGCGACGCGACACCACTGAGGTCCATCACCAGGGAGCGGTTGTGGGCGGCCATCAGGGCGGCGAGCTGCTGGCGGAGCAGGTGCGCTCCGGCCTCGTCCAGGTCGCCGGAGAGGGTGAGGGTGCGGGTGTCCTCGTCGTAAGCGCTGGCGAAGGAAGAGCCGGGCATGCCGCCCTGTTCCCGAGTAGCGTCCTGACCATGCCCAAGCCGGTGCGCAACGCCACCCTCGACCCCGAGGTCGACTTCCACCGGATCTACCGCGACCTTTGCGAGTACGAGTTCCCCTGGGACTTCAACCAGGCGCTCAGCTTCGCGCTGTTCCGCACCTACGCGGTGCCGAGCATCGGGCGGCTGCTCGGGCGGACGCACGAGTTCACCGAGCGTCCGCAGAAGCGGTACGACGACACCGCGCTGCTGCTCGAGGAGGTGCTGATCCACGGCTTCGACAGTGCCGCGGGCAAGGCCGCGCTGCGCCGGATCAACGGCATGCACCGGATGTATGCGATCAGCAACGACGACATGCGCTACGTGCTGGCCACCTTCGTGGTGGTGCCCAAGCGCTGGATCGACGACTTCGGCTGGCGCCCGCTGACCGCCGCCGACGTGCTCGCCTCGGTCCGCTACTACCAGGCCCTCGGCCGGCACATGGGGATCACGGAGGTCCCCGACAGCTACGACTCCTTCGCCTCGCTGATGGACGACTACGAGGCCGAGCACTTCGGCTACGACGAGGGCGGACGGCGCGTCGCCGATGCCACCCTCGAGCTGGTGACCACCTTCTACCCCCGGCCGCTCGCCCCCGCGCTGCGGGTGTTCAGTCGCGCGCTGATGGATCCACCGCTGCTGGCGGCGTTCGGGTACGACGAGCCGGGGCGGACGGCCCGCGCGCTCTCCAGGGGCGCGCTGCGGCTGCGTGCCCGGCTGGTCGCGCTGCTGCCGCCGCGGCGCAGGCCCTCGCTGGTGCGGGACATGCGCCGGATCAGGAGCTACCCCGACGGCCTCGACGTACCGGCGATGGGGACGTTCGTGCCCGGGTGCCCGGTGCACCGCTCCTCCGCGGCGTCGTAGCGGTGCGTGGTCAGTCTCCGCCCAGCGCGGCCCGCGCCAGCTCGAGATAGGGCTCGACCGACTCGCCGGCGGTGTCGAAGCCCGGTCCGGATCCGGACCCGGAGCGGCGCCGGTGGTCGATGCCGGCCGCGATCACGGCGACCTTGAAGTAGGCCAGCGCGAGGTGGAAGTCCCAGTCGGCCAGCACGCCGCCGGACACGCGCTCGTAGAGCGCCGCCAGCTCGGCGACGTCGGGCAGCATCGGGCTGGTCCAGGCACACGGCGCACCGATCAACAGGTCGAAGACCGGCGTCCGGTAGGCGCACATCGTCGCCACGTCGGCGACCGGGTCGCCGATCGTCGAGAGCTCCCAGTCGACGACCGCCGCGATCCGCGGGTCCGCACCGTCGAGATCGACGATGGTGTTGTCGATCCGATAGTCGCCGTGCACGATGCCGGTCGCCCGCTGCACAGGTACGGCGGAGCCCAGCGCGGCACTGACCTCTCGCGCCAGCCCGTCCACGCCGGGGGTGCCGACGAGCTCCCACTGTCCCGACCAGCGCCGCAGCTGGCGGGCGGCGTACTCGTCGGGCCGGCCGAACCGCTCCAGGCCGACGGCCACGTGGTCGACGGCGTGCAGGGCGGCCAGCGTCTCCACCAGCGTCTCCACCAGGGCGCTGACCGTCTCGCGACCGAGATCCTCGAGCTCGGTGCGGACCTGGATCGAGCGACCGCCGACGTACTCGCTGATCAGGAACGGGCCGCCGATCAGCCCCTCGTCCTCACACACTGCGACCGCCGCCGGCACCGGCACGGCACTCGTGCGCAGCGCCGCGGTGACGCGGTACTCGCGAGCGACGTCGTGGGCCGAGGGCGTGCGACCACGGCGGGGTGGGGTGCGCAACACCCAGCTGTGCGCACCGTCGGTGAGCCGGAAGGTGAGGTTGGAGCGACCGCCGGCGATCAGATCGGAGTGCAGCGGCGCTGCTACTGAGACCCCGGCGCCGTCGAGCACCTCGGCGATGGCGACCAGATCGCTGGCCGACAGTGTCTCGGCCATCAGTCCTCCGCGCCGTAGCGGCGTGCGGCCCGCTTGGCGATCGACCAGCGGTGCACCTCCGACGGCCCGTCGTAGACCCGGAAGGGTCGCAGCTCGCGAGCGATCTTGGCGACCGGAAGCTCGCGGGAGACGCCGAGGCCGCCGCACAGCTGCACCGAGCGGTCGGCGACCCGGCCGAGTGCCTCGGCGGCGAAGGTCTTGGCGATCGAGGTCTCCTGAGAGGCCCGCTCGCCCGCGTCCAGGGCGGCGCAGGCCTCGCGCAGCAGGGCGCGGGTGGCGGCCAGGTCGATCTCGTTGTCGGCGATCAGCTGCTGGGCCATGCCGAGGTCGGCGAGCCGGGAGCCGAACATCCTGCGCTCGGTCGCGTAGCGCACCGCCGTCTCGTGGGCTCGTTGGGCGGCACCGGTCCAGCGCATCACGTGCGTCATCCGCGCCGGCCCCAGTCGCACCTGGGCGTAGCGGAAGCCCTGGCCGGGCTCGCCGAGCACGTCCTCGTCGGAGACGAACAGGTCGGTGAAGGTCAGCTCGCAGTGGCCGCCGATCATCGAGCGGTCCATCGTGCCGAGGTGCCGGTCCAGCGTGATCCCGGGAGCGTCGGCCGGCGCGAGGAACATGGTGGCACCGCCTGGCGTCTGTGCCATCACGATGTAGAACCCGGTGCCGTCCGCGCCGGTGATGAACCGCTTGCGGCCGTTGATCCGCCAGCCGCCGTCGACCTTGGCCGCCTCGGTCGTCAGGGACTCCGGGTCGGAGCCCGCACCGGGCGCAGGCTCGGTCATCGCGAAGGCCGAGCGGCACTCACCGGCGACCAGCGGCCGCAGGTAGCGCTCGCGCTGGGTCGGGGTGCCGACGTGGTCGAGCAGGTGGATGTTCCCCTCGTCGGGCGCGTTGACGTTGATCGCCATCGGCCCGAAGAGCGAGTAGCCGGCCTCCTCGAAGACCGGCGCCCGCTCGGTCATGTTCAGCCCGAGTCCGCCCAAGTCGCGGGGTCCGTGGGGCGTCAGCAGGCCGAGCTCGGAGGCCCGGGCCTGGAGGCGCACCCGCAACTGGTCCCCGCCGGCCGCCTCGACGTCGCCGTCGAACTCATCGTCGATCGGCAACACCTCGCCGCGCACGAACGCGCGCGTGTCCGCGACCAGCTTCCGGAGATCCATCTGCCCCACTCCTCACCGACCGAGCGATCGCTCGGTCGGTGTCGAGGATGACATCGGGCAGGGCCACGGTCAAGGCCGACGGAGCAACGGCCGGGCCGATGGCCGACGAACGACTCGACCGGAACGGAGGCCCGACTCGACCCGAACGGAGGCCCGACTCGACCGGGACGGAGGCCCGACTCAGACCGCGTTGGGCAGTGCCCGGGCGAGCATCAGCTGGCGCCGCACCACCTCTTCGGGCGCGAGCGGGCCGTCCTCGCGGTACCACGTCGCGATCCCCACGCAGAGCATCGCGACAGCGCGGGCGGCGTCATCCGGATACGGCGTGGCGAACACGCCGGTGGCACAGCCCTCGCGGATCGCCTGCGCGATCAGCCGCTGCAGCTCGTCACGCAGGGCGACGCAGCTCGCCCGGTTGTCGGCGTCCAGGCTGCGCAGCTCGGTGGAGGCGACGAAGGACTCGGCGCGGCGGAACATGTGGAAGCGGATCAGGCACTCGGCGAGCGCATCGAAGCGCTCCCGCGGCCCGGCACCGGCAACCGTGCCGGCGGCGGAGACCGACGCGAGGGCGTCCTGGCACCGCGCCAGCAGGTCCTTCAGCACCACCTGCATCAGCGAGACCAGGATCTGCTGCTTGGAGGCGTAGTGGTGGTAGACGCCCGGCACCGATAGCCCGGCACCGGCCGCGACGTCGCGGATGCTGGTCGCGTCGTACCCGCGCTCGGCGAACGCGTCCAGCGCGGAGCGCAGGATGCCTGTCAGCGGCGTCGGTCCATACTCGCGCCAGGTCTCGGCCGTCACGGTGGCTGAGCCTAGCCACCACGCCCGGCGTCAGGCCCCGAGCACAGCCCTTTCGGCACCGATCGTGGTGTCCTCACCGTGGCCGGTATGCACCACGGTCTCGTCCGGCAGTGCGAACAGCGCTGCCCGGATCGAGGCCTCCAACGTCGGCCGGTCGCTGTAGGAGCGGCCGGTGGCGCCCGGTCCGCCGTGGAAGAGCGTGTCACCGGTGAAGACGCAGCCCAGCTCGGGCGCATAGAGGCAGACCGCGCCGGGCGCGTGGCCGGGGGTGTGCAGCACCCGCAGCGTCGTCCCGGCGACCTCCAGCGACATCCCGTCGGCCAGGTCGAGGTCCCACAGCTCGCCGTCGACGTCGTCCGGGCCGCCGTGCGTCAGCTCCCACAGCGGCCTGTCGTCGGGGTGCAGCATGATGGGCGCACCCGAGCCGCCATTGACGGCGACGCGCAGGGCGGGGGCGACGCGCACGTGGTCGTCGTGGGCGTGGGTGCACACGATCGCCTTGACCCGCCGGTCACCGACGATCGCCAAGATGTCCTCGACCGAGTGGGGTGCATCGATCACGATGCACTCGGTGTCGTCGCCGACGACCCAGACGTTGTTGTCCACCTGATGCGTCTCACCGTCGAGGCTGAAGGTCCCCGAGGTCACGCCGTGGTCGACGCGCACCGACCCGGAGCCACTCACAGCACGACCACCGAGCGCAGCACGTCGCCGTGGTGCATCTTCTCGAAGGCAGCCTCCACCTCGTCGATGGCGATCTCCTCGGAGACGAAGGCGTCCAGGTCCAGGCGGCCCTGCCGATACAGGTCGATCAGCATCGGGAAGTCGCGCGAGGGCAGGCAGTCGCCGTACCAGCTGGACTTCAGTGCCCCGCCACGACCGAAGACGTCGATCAGCGGCAGGTCCGGCACCTTCATGTCCGGAGTCGGTACGCCGACAAGCACCACGGTGCCGGCCAGGTCGCGGGCATAGAACGCCTGCTTCCACGTCTCCGGGCGCCCGACGGCCTCGATGACCACGTCGGCACCCTCCGCGCCCTCGTGGAACTGCGCCGAGATCCGCTTGATCTCCTCGACCGCGTCGACCTGGGAGGAGTCGACGGTGTGGGTCGCGCCGAGCGCCTCGGCCTGGGCCAGCTTCTTGGCGTCGATGTCGACGGCGATGATCGGGTTGGCACCGGCCAGGGCCGCCCCCGCGATCGCCGCCACCCCGACGCCACCGCAGCCGATCACCGCGACCGACTTGCCGCGGGTCGCTCCGCCGGTGTTGATCGCCGCGCCGATGCCGGCCATCACGCCGCAGCCCAGCAGGCCGGCCGCTGCCGGTCGGGCCTCGGGGTCGACCTTGGTGCACTGCCCCGCCGCGACCAGCGTCTTGTCCGCGAAGGCGCCGATGCCGAGCGCGGGCGAGAGCTCGGTGCCGGCCCCCTCCCCCTCAGCGAGGCTCATCTTCTGCGTCGCGTTGTGGGTGTTGAAGCAGTACTGCGGCTCGCCGCGCTTGCACGCCCGGCACTGGCCGCACACCGCACGCCAGTTCAGCACCACGAAGTCGCCCGGTGCCACCTCCGTCACGCCCGAGCCGACCGACTCCACCACGCCCGCGGCCTCGTGGCCCAGCAGGAAGGGGAAGTCGTCGTTGATGCCGCCCTCGCGGTAGTGCAGGTCGGTGTGGCAGACCCCGCACGCCTGGATCGCGACCACCGCCTCGCCCGGACCGGGATCGGGGATGTTGATGGTGACGAGCTCGACGGGCGCACCCTTGGACCGGGCGATGACACCCTTGACCTGCTGCATGTCGCGAACCTTTCGGCGTCGGAGGCGATAGCCACAGCATGCCCCACCCGCGTGCACCCAAGCGCAGCGGGCGGGGGCTGTCTTTTACATCGCGGCAGTGGTCAAATGTCGGTCAGGTGGCCAAGATGACAATCGAGCGGACCATCCGGCGCCGCGCAGGAGAGCCACTGGCACGGGGGTTCGACATGGCAGGACCGGTCTCAGAGTCGAAGACGGTGCGCGTGAGGGCCGTCATCGCGGGGATCCTCGTGGTCCTCGCCCTGGTGTTCGTCTTCCAGAACACCTCCTCGCGCCGGGTGCACTTCCTGTTCTGGTCCGTCTCGATGCCGACCTGGATCTGGCTGCTGATCATCTTCGCGGTCGGTGTGGTGGTCGGCTCGATGTTCCCCTGGCTGCGGAAGAAGCGCACTTGAGGCGACCGGTGACAGGGTCGGTGACGCCCTGAACGGCCAACGCCGCGCCTGGCTGCTTCGAGGTGTCCTGGTCGTGGTGGCCGCGGTGGTCACCGTCGTCGCGGTGCGGCTGATCGGTCAGGTCGACTGGGGCGAGGTGTGGGACGCGCTCAACCACCTGGACTGGTGGCAGGTGCCGGTGCTGATCGCCCTGCTCCTGGTGCGCCAGACGCTCAACGCGCTGCCGCTCTCCCTCTACATCGAGGGCGTCTCGCCCTACCGGGCGACGCTCAACGACCAGGTGGCCATCCTGATGTCGACGATCGCGCCGCCGCCCAGCGACCTGGCCATCCGCACGGCGATGTTCAGCTCGTGGGGCGTCTCGGTCGCGCGCGGCATGGCCGGCACGGTGATGAACACGCTCACCTTCTACATCGTCCGGTTCAGCGCCCCGGCCGCCGGGCTCCTGCTCGTGATGATCAAGGGCGACGCGCTGGGCATCCGGCTGATCGACCTGGCCAGCATCGGCATCGCCACCACCATGGTGGTCGTGCTGATGCTGGTGATGCGCAGCGAGGCGCTCGCGGGCACGATCGGCCGGCGCGCCGGCCGCGTCGCTCGACGGTTCCGCGACGTCGATCCGGAGGCCTGGGCACAGCGCTGCATCAGGTTCCGGGAGGACGTCGCGGCGCGCTTCCGCTACGGGTTCCCGCGCTCGCTGATGTCGCTGAGCGCGATGCTCCTGGTGGACGCGACCATGCTGATCCTGTGCCTGCGCTTCGTGGGTCTGGGCCCGGCCGACGCACCGATCGTCGAGGTCGTCGCCGCCTACCTGATCGCCTACCCACTCACCCTCTTCCCGTTCTCCGGCCTCGGGCTCGTCGACGCGGTGGTGCTGGCAGCCGTCTGTGCCGTCGGCGGACAGGACGTCGAGGCCGTCGCCGTCGCCGCCCTGATCGTGTGGCGGGTCTTCATCGTCGGCGGTCCGATCGTCCTCGGAGTCGTCGCGATGGCGATCTGGCGGCGTACGGCCGAGGGCCCGACCACCATCAAGAGCATCGTCCGCAGCGCACGCAAGGGCACCGACCCCACCGGAAGGGAAGCAGCACCATGAGCGCACCATTCGCCCTGGTCGAGGCCACGGTCGTGACCGGCGACAGCGCCGGCACCGTCGTGCCGGGGATGACGATCGTGGTCGACGACGACGGCCGCATCGGGCAGGTCGGCAGCACCGCCGCGGTCACCGTGCCGAGCGGCTACCGCCGCATCGAGGCGAGCGGACTCTTCGTCGTACCTGGGCTGATCAACGCCCATGCGCACCTGTTCGCCGACGGCAAGCCGCTGCCGCCGATCCTGCTCAAGGAGTCCGCCGAGTCGCTGGTCTCGGCGTTCATGCACAGCCCCGCCGGCGGCTGGATGCTCAAGCGACGCACCAGGACCAACGTGCTCACCCAGCTGCACTCCGGCGTGACCACGCTGCGCAGCGTGGGCGATGTGGGCTACGAGGTCGTCGCCGTCGCCAACGAGATCGCCGCGGGCAAGTACGTCGGGCCCCGCGTGCTCGCGTCCGGTCCGCTGATGGCCATCACCGGCGGCCACGGCGCTCCCCAGATCGCGCTGATCAGCGACTCTCCCTGGGACGCGCGCCGCAACGTGCGCCGCAGCCTGCGCAAGGGCGTGACGGCGATCAAGATCGCCGCCACCGGCGGTGTCACCGACGCTCGGGTCGTCGGCGAGGCGGGTCGCCCTCAGATGACCGAGGAGGAGATGACAGCGATCTGCGAGGAGGCGCACAACGCCGGCATCGTGGTCGCCGCACACGCGCAGAGCCAGGCCGGCATCACCGCCGCGCTGCGCGCCGGAGTCGACACCATCGAGCACGGCTCGAGCATGAGCGACGAGATGACCAGCCTGTTCAAGGACAACCCGCGCTCGCTGCACGGCACCTCGGCGCTGATCCCGACCCTGCAGGCGTGCCTGCCCCTGGTCAAGCTCGATCCGAGGATCACCGGCATCAACGCCATCGCCCGGGCGAACGCCGAGATGATCGGCGAGGAGATGCTGCAGGGCATCAGGGACGCCCTGGCCAACGACATCGCGATCGGCATGGGCACCGACTCGGCGCTGACCCATGTCACCCACTACAACACCTGGCGCGAGCTCGACATGCTCGTGCGCTTCGGCGGCCTGACCCCGGCCCAGGCACTGCACGCGGCGACCCAGTCCAACGCCCGCATCCTGGGCCTCGACACCGTCACCGGGTCGATCCGGACCGGGCTGGCCGCCGACCTCGTCGTCCTCGACGAGAACCCGCTGACGAGCTTCAGGACCTTCACCGCACCGCGCTACGTCGTGGTCGGCGGAGCCGTCCTGGAGGCGCCGGCCGTCACCCGTTTCGCCGAGATCGACGAGCGGCTCGACTCCCTCGAGAACGACCCGTCCGCCCGCTAGAGAGAACCGTCCTCCCGCCACCACCGAAAGGCACTGTCATGCATGGCTTCTGGGAATTCTTCTGGTTCGTCGTCGTCTTCTTCCTCCTGATGGCCTATCTGGTGCTGTTCTTCCAGATCATGGTCGACATCTTCCGCGACCGCGGCCTGAGCGGCTTCGCGAAGGCGGTCTGGGTCTTCTTCCTGATCGTGCTTCCGATCATCACCTCGCTGATCTACGTCGTCACCCGCGGGCGCGAGATGACCGAGCGCACGATCGCCCGCGAGCAGGCGGCCCAGTCCGAGGCCGACACCTACATCCGCACCGTCGCGGCCGGCGCGGCATCCCCGGCTGAGGAGATCGCCCGCGCGAAGAGCCTGCTCGACACCGGCGCGATCAATGAGACCGAGTACCAGACGCTGAAGGCCAAGGCGCTCGCCTGAGCGCACGCCACGGCCCTGGCCGTACGTCGATCGAGGCGACGGACGCCTGACCTGCACCTCGCAGATCAGGCGCCCGTCGTGCTCAGCGGCCCACGAAGCGGGCGCGGAAGCGCTCGAGCGCGGCCAGGTCGCCGCCGTGCTCGACGTACCAGCCCTCGACGCCACCCGGGTGCCCGGTCACCGTCTCCACCACCAGGCGGCCGGCCTCCTCCGGCGCGGCGAACCACTCCTCGCGGGCCCGCTCCGGCTTGAGGCCGCCCGCGGCGGTGAGCCGGGCGATGACGCCGTCCATCTGAGCCGCGGTCAACAGGTAGTCGGCCACGACGGCCTCGGGCTCGACGTCGGCGAGCAGCAGCAGCACGGCGACCACGATGCCGGTGCGGTCCTTGCCGGCGGCACAGTGGATGAGGGTCGGGCCGTCCGCCGCCAGCAGGCCGGGTACGGCGGTGACGCGCTCGGCCGCGGTCTCCAGGATCGAGGCGTAGACAGCGACCAGCCCCAGATCCGGCATCCGGCCGAGATCGCCCGCATCGTGCAGCTCGTGCGCGACGGTGACGGTGCTGGTCGGCCACGGGTACGGCGAGCGAGCCCGCTCCCGATCCGCCCGCAGGTCGATCACCGCCGCCGGTGGCCAGGCGACACCGTCGGGAAGGCCCGCCGGATCCAGGTCGCCGGCGTAGGGGGCGTCGCTGCGCAGCAGGACGCCGGGCAGCGTGCGGCCACCGGAGGTGAGCGGCAGGCCGCCGAGGTCACGGAGGTTGGCGAGGCGGGTAGTCACACCGAATCTCTATCACCCGCGTGCGAACGCCGGACGCCGGACGCCGAGAGCGGGCCCCGGCCGGTGGCCGGGGCCCGCTCTCGGCGGAAAGGGTGGTCGTCGTGCTCAGACCGCCACGGTCTGCGGCTCGGGCTGCTGCTCCCGCAGCCGTCGCTCCAGGCCCTCCCCCTCGATGTCGAGGTCGGGCAGCAGCCGGTCGAGCCAGCGCGGCAGCCACCAGATGTGCTTGCCGACGATCGACATCAGCGCCGGGACCAGCGTCATCCGGACCAGGAAGGCATCCGCGATCACGCCGACCGCGAGGGCGAAGCCGATGGTCTTGATCATCACGTCGTCGCCGAGCGCGAACCCGGCGAAGACGCCGGTCATGATCACCGCTGCGGCGGTCACGACGCGGGCGCTGTGGCTGAACCCGGAGCGGACCGCGGCGCGTGCCTCCTCGCCGTGTACGAAGGCCTCCCGCATCCGGGTGACCAGGAAGACCTCGTAGTCCATCGCAAGGCCGAAGAGCACGCCGGTGAGCAGCAGCGGCAGGATGAAGATCACCGGCGTGGTGACGTCCAGCCCGATCAGGTTGTTCAGCCAGCCCCACTGGAAGACGGCCACCGTGGTGCCCAGTGAGATGCCGACCGAGAGCAGGAACCCGATGGCTGCCTTCAGCGGCACCAGGATGGAGCGGAAGACCAGCACCAGCAGGATGAAGGCGAGCCCCACCACGACCAGGAGGTAGCGCGGGAAGACGTCGGTCAGCTTCTGCGAGATGTCCACGCCCACCGCGGTCTGTCCGCTGACCAGCGCTCGCGCTCCGGTCTCGCCCGGCAGGTCGGTGAGGTCGGCCCGCATCGTGGTGACCAGATCCTTGGTCGCCTGGTCGGAGGGGCCGCTGGTCGGGATCACTGTCACGGTGGCGTACTGCACCGCATCGAGCTGCTTGACCAGCTGTTGCTGCGCGGCCGGCGTGGCGTCGCTGCCGGCGCCGGCCGGTGGGATCACGGAGACGACGTCGGTCTTGACGGCTTCGATCTTGGCGACGGCGGTGTTCACCGCGGCGAGGGCCTTCTGGCCCGAGCCCGCGCCCGAGGTGTCGACCACGACCACCAGCGGACCGTTGGCCCCGGCACCGAACGAGTCGGCGATCAGGTCGTAGGCGACACGCTGGTCGCTGCCGGCCGCCGCGGTGGCGTTGTCGGGCAGCGCGAGCTGCATCTTGGCCACCGGGAGGGACAGCACCGCGGCGAGCAGGACACCACCGATCAGGAACGGCACCCGCAGGCGGGCGACGAGCTCGACCCAGCGGCGACCGTTGGTGCGCACGTCGCCGGCCTCGGCGTCGCGCGCCTTGAGGAAGCGCAGCTTCCCGCCGAGCACGCGCTTGCCGGCGAAGCCGAGGAGCGCGGGCAGCAGGGTGAGGGCGATCAGTACGGCGAGGGCGACCATCCCGGCACCGCCGAGGCCCATCTGGGTGAGGAAGCCGATGCCGCAGATCGACAGACCGGCCAGCGCGATGATCACGGTGAGCCCGGCGAAGACCACGGCCGAGCCGGCCGTGCCGACGGCGCGTCCGATCGCCTCCTCCGGATCACGACCCCGGCGCACCTCGTGCTGGTAGCGGGACATGATGAACAGGGCGTAGTCGATTCCGACGGCCAGGCCGAGCATGCTGCCCAGCGCCGACGTGGTCGAGCTCAGGCTGAGGAAGCCGGTCAGCGTGGTGATGCCGAGCATCCCGATGCCTACGCCGATGATCGCCGTCAGCAGCGGCATCCCGGCAGCGATCAGCGAGCCGAAGGTGATGACCAGCACGAAGAGTGCGACCAGGACGCCGATCCCCTCGGCGGCCCCGCCTGCACTCTTCGCCTGGAAGGCGTCGCCGCCGATGGCGACGGTCAGACCCGCCTTCTCGCCGGTCGACCTGGCCGCGTCGGCGGCGCTCTTGTCGGCGTCGGTCAGGTCGACGGCCTGCTTGGTGTAGCTGACCGATGCGTAGGCCACCGTGGCGTCCTTCGACACCGTCCCGGTGGTGAACGGATCCGAGACCGAGGCGACGTCTCCGGTCTTGACCTTGGCGAGCGCCTGCTCGACCGCGGCCTTGTTGGCGGCCGACGTGAGCTGCTCACCCTTCGGCGCCTTGAACACCACCTGGGCGGTGGCGCCGTCGGGCGAGGCATTCGGCGTACGGGCCTTGATCAGGTCGAAGGCCTGGGTGGACTCGATCCCCTTGAGGGAGAACTGGTCGTCGGTGTTGCCGGCCAGCGTCTTCGAGCCGACGCCGACGCCGACCAGCAGCACCAGCCAGAAGGCGACCACGATGCGGCGGTGCCGGAAACACCAGCGGCCGAGCCGGAACAACTGCCATGCCATGCGATCAAGCCCTTCGTCGAGTGCGTGGGACACGTCGACCGAGGTCGGCGGCTCTCGAAGCCTATCGAATTTGAAAGTTACTACCAAACGAGAGTCTGTGTTACGTTCGCCACCATGGGCTTGCGCGAGATGAAGGCGGCACGGACGCACGACGCGATCCTCAAGGCGGCGCTGCACCTCTTCGAGACACAGGGGTACGACGCGACGACCATGGAGGAGATCGCGGCGGCGGCAGAGGTCGGCACCTCGACCCTCTACCGCTACTTCCCCACCAAGGAGCTGCTCCTCGTCACGCCCCTGAGCATCCGCGGGCACATGGTGGCCGAGTTCCGCAGCCGGTCGGCCGACGAACCGCTCGAGGAAGCACTCGGGCACGCCATCGAGGCCCTGATGACGGCACCGCGGGCCGAGATCGCCGAGCGCCGGGCGATCTACAAGATCCTGGAGGTCGCCGCGGCGCCGCGGATGCGGCTGCACTCAGAGGTCCGAGCCGAGCGCACCGAGCTCGAGGAGGCGGTCGCCGATCGCCTCGGCCGCCCGCGCGGGGACGTCTTCAGCGTGGTCACCGCCCGGCTGGCCGTCGCGATCCTGGAGACCATCTCGGACCACGCGCCCGACGTACACGAAGACCCGGAGGACGCGCGCAAGGCGGCCCGTGCCGCCGTGCGCGCCGTCGGCGCGGCACTTCAGGCCGAAGCACCGGCCGTGCCGACCTTCGACGTCTGAGCGACCTGGCCCGAGTCAGGCCAGGTAGAGCTTGCGCAAGGTCGAGGCTACCTCCCAGACGGTCGTGTCGCCGGCGCTGAGACGCACCACCGTGCCCGGCCGCAGCTCGATGACCTCACCGTCCTCGAAGGTGACGGTGCCCTCGCCGGACAGGACGACGAAGACCTCGTCGGCCTCGACGTCGGTCGCGACCCCGGGAGTCATCTCCCAGACCCCGACCTCGAGCCCACGGAGCGTGGTGAGTTCACGGGAACCGGTCAGCGGGTCGCCCGCCACGACCTGCTCTGAGGGCTGGGCCGCCAGCGCGAGGTCGGCGTCGGTGTCAAGGAGTCTGCTCGTCATGCGTCCTATTCTCGGGGCGCGCGGATGCCGGCGCCGTTTAGGAGTCCTGGACCAAGGGCAATGATCGATTCGACAGACAAAAGCGAGAGCGGCCAGCCGAGCTCCGGAGGCGCCCGCGTCGATGCACCACGCTCGCAGCCTGGGGAGTGAGAGCGGTGCATGCACCGCACCGAGCCACGGATGCGAGAAGGTTCTGTCACGAGGTGAGCGGCGAAAGGAACCAGACCAGTGTCGAACGGCGGGAGCCGCGCAGTCGAGCCGGCCGTACGGCTATGAGCCACAGCGAGTCCCACGAGCTCGCCGCGACCGTCACCTCGATCGCAGCAGCGAGATCGATCGTGGCAGGCGCCGGGATGGCCCTGCCGTCGCCTGTTCGTGACGACGCCGTGCTGCTGGTGTCCGAGCTGATGAGCAACGCCGTTCGCCACGGCGGATCATGGGTCCGCTTGAAGCTCACGATCAGCGAGGATGCGTTCACCGTGGCCGTGCACGACGATGGGCCGGGCATGCCCATCATGCGCAACGGCACGCGCGACGCCTCGTTGGGTTCGGGCCGAGGGCTGCAGATCGTCGACAGGATCGCCGACCAGTGGGGCGTGGACGTGGACCAGGCCGGAAAGACGGTGTGGTTCCGGTTCAAGAGCGCGACCACGTCGACGGGCCTGGGTATGACCGACGCCTCCACCGACGACACAGCACCCTCGGCTCCACCGTGTGCAGACACCGGCGGCCAGGTGCCGTGACCTGAGGTCTTCGGTTCCGGACGGGCGGTCGCCGAGGTCGAACTCCCGATTTGTTTGGAAATGCCACTGCTCGGGAAGCCATGGAGCGTCAGTCTCGTCAAACCGTCGAGGAGTGAGTTGCGCAGCCGCCCGCCACGTGTCCGACGCGACCGGACGACAGCCGCCGCCTTGCGCGTGCCGCTCGTGGCCACCGACCGCGGACCCAGGCACATCCACTCGTGGCACGTGGCCCTGAGCGAGGAGGACGACTTCGGTTCCGTGCGCATGTATGAGTGCGGCTGCGGCGCTCGGCACTACGCCGCCTGCGCGTGACCGAGATGTCGACGGACCAGCCAACCCCCGAACGCGCACCGGACCAGGAACTCCGATCGAGCGCGCCGGAGCCGAGGGACCTAGTCTTCCTTGACGTTGCAGGACCTCCCTCAGCCGAAAGTGACGTTCAGGCCTTGACGCAAGCACCAGCCCCGCGCGGTCGAGCACGACCTCCAGCGACGACTCCTGCCGCATCCGGGGGACTCGATATGCGGACCTGGGACTCACCGGACCCGGTCGTGCTGCTGGTGGAGGACGACCTCGGCGACGCGCTCCTCGTGGAGGAACTCGTCGCCGACTGCCAACCTCGCATGACGTTGCGCCGAGCCGGCTCGCTGGCGGAGGCGGCACAGGTGCTCACCTCGGGCCGACCCGACTGCGTCCTCCTGGACCTGCACCTGCCCGACGCGCAGGGGCTGGACGCCCTGGCGGCCGTCCAGCGGCTGGCTGACGGCGTGGCCGTCGTGGTGCTCACAGGCCTGGCCGAAGAGGGCACCGGCCTGGCAGCCATGGCCGCGGGCGCGCAGGACTACCTGGTCAAGGGTCGTGTCGACTCCCAGTGGCTCGGACGTGCCGTGCGCTACGCGATGCAGCGCAAGGAGGCCGAGCGAGCCGCGGTCGCGTTGCAGGCCAGTCAGCTGCTCGCCCAGGAGAATGCCCGGTTGGAGCGTGGCCTTCTTCCCAAGCCGCTCGTCAACGATGCGCACGACCTGGACGTGGTCAGCCGCTACCAGCCCGGCCGCGCCCAGGCGTTGCTCGGCGGCGACTTCTACGACGTGATCCAGGGCGACGACGGCACCGTCGAGGCGCTCATCGGTGACGTCTCCGGCCACGGTCCCGACGAGGCGGCCCTGGGGGTGGCGCTGCGCATCGCCTGGCGCACGCTGGTCCTCAGCGGCGTCGAGCGCACGGAACGCCTGCGCCACCTGGAGCAGATCCTGGTGGCCGAACGCCAGCAGGAGCACACCTTCGCCACCTTGACCGCGATCTCCCTGCACCCCGACCGGCGGCACGCGCACATCATCCGCGCCGGCCATCCCGGACTGATGCTGCGGACGCGGAGCGGGGTGGAATGGATCGAGGTGCCGGGAGGCCCGGCGCTCGGCATCCTGCCCGACATCTCCTGGACCACGCACGAGCTGCACGTGCCATCGGATCCCTGGGCACTGGTCCTGTTCACCGACGGCCTGTTCGAGGGCCGCATCGACGTACGCGGCGACCGCCTGGGCGAGGACAGGCTCCTGGCGGCCGCGCGCGAGCTCTCCGGAGCCGACGCGGAAGAGTTCGTCGACGGCCTGATCGGCCACGCACAGACGCGCGCCGAGCAGTTCGGCGGACTCGACGACGACCTGGCGATCCTGCACCTGCAGTGGAACGAAGAGAAGAGACATCAGTGGTGACCCCCTCCCCCGCCGCGTCCACCGCGCGGCGCCGGCCATGGCGCGAGATGACCGTGCAGTCGTGGTTCTACGTGACCTTGGCCGTCATGGCGGTGCTGGTGGCGGCCGGCGCCGTCATCGGGGCCCGGCTGCTGTCGCAGACCACCGCGGCGTCCGACCGGCTGATCCAGCAGATCCAGCCGGCGCGCGTAGCGGCGTACCAGCTCCAAGCGACGTTGATCGACCAGGAGACCGGTGAGCGCGGCTATGCGTTGACCGCGAACCGCCAGTTCCTGGCCCCCTACACCAGCGGACAGAGCAGCGAGCACGCTCTCGCCGGCCAGATCAGGAAGCTCCTTCCGGACGATCCGCAGGTCATCGCCGACCTCGATCGCGTGGAGAGCTCCGCCGCGCACTGGCGCAGCCAGTTCGCCGACCCGATCGTGGCGGGTGTCACGCCCGGGCGTCCACGCCCGTTGGACGAGAACGCAGCCGACGCAGCCAAGAGTGCCTTCGACGACCTGCGTGCCCTCTTCGACGTCCAGAACACCCACCTGCAGCAGGCCCGCGAGACCAGCGTTGCCCAGCTGCGGCACAAGGAGCACGTCCGTGACGCGGTCCTCGCCGCCATGATGGCCGTGTTCTTCCTGACCGTGTTGCTGATGATCCTGATCGTCCGGGTGCTGGTGATCCGACCGCTCGAGACCCTGCGCCGGTCGACGCGCATGATCGCGGGGGGCGCCTTCGACCACCCGATCTCCCAGGACGGGCCCAGCGACCTCCGTGGCCTTGCGGACGACGTGGACAGCATGCGCGGGCGCATCATGGAGGATCTGGACGCCGCTCAGGAGCAGCAGCGCAAGCTGTCCGAGCTCGCCGAGAGCCTGGACAGCCAGGCGCTGGAGCTGCGGCGCTCGAACGCCGAGCTCGAGCAGTTCGCGTACGTCGCCTCGCACGATCTCCAGGAGCCACTGCGCAAGGTCGCCTCCTTCTGCCAGCTGCTGGAGAAGCGGTACGGCGACGTACTCGACGAACGCGGTCAGCAGTACATCGACTTCGCGGTCGACGGGGCCAAGCGCATGCAGGTGCTGATCACCGACCTGCTGACGTTCTCCCGCGTCGGCAGGATCAGCGACACCCACGTCGCGGTGCCCCTCGACACCGTCGTCGACAAGGCGCTGGCCAACCTCGCGACAGCGATCGAGGAGTCGGGAGCCCAGATCGACTGCCCCGACACGCTTCCCCAGGTGTCCGGCGACCCGACGCTGCTGGTGATGCTGTGGCAGAACCTGGTGGGCAACGCGATCAAGTTCCGCGCCGAGGACCGCCCGCCCCGGATCTCGCTGACCTGCGAGGACGATCCCGACAGCCCCGACGGCGAAGCGTGGCTGTTCGCCCTCACCGACAACGGCATCGGCATCCCCGCGGAGTTCATCGAGAAGGTCTTCGTCATCTTCCAGCGCCTGCACTCCCGCGAGCAGTACGCCGGCACCGGCATCGGGCTGGCGCTGTGCCGCAAGATCGTCGAGTACCACGGCGGCCGGATCTGGATCGACACCACCTACACGACCGGAACGCGAGTGTGCTTTACGCTGCCGTTCGACTCTGATGCCGGACGCACCCCCACGCCGGTCGCCCCCATGGAAGGAAGCGCCGCATGATGGCACCTGCGCAGCCGATCGAGGTCCTGCTCGTCGAGGACGACCCCGGCGACGAGCTGATGACCCGCGAAGCGTTCCAGGACAACAAGATCGCGAACACCCTCCACGTCGTACGCGATGGCGAGGAGGCGCTCGACTTCCTCTACCGGCGCAACGGCCACACCGACGCGCCCCAGCCCGACCTGATCCTGCTCGATCTCAACCTGCCCAAGTACGACGGACGGCAGGTCCTCCAGCAGATCAAGTCGGACGCCGACCTCGCTCACATCCCGGTGGTGGTCCTGACGACCTCCTCGGCCGAGGAGGACATCCTGCGCAGCTACAAGCTGCACGCGAACGCCTACGTCACCAAGCCCGTCGATCTCGATCAGTTCATCGCCGCGGTGCGGCAGATCGACGAGTTCTTCGTGACAGTGGTCCGTCTGCCCAAACGGAGCTGAGTCTCGGACGCCCAGGCACCGGCGGGAAACCACGGTGACCGGGGCCCGCCTCTGCGAGGGCGTTGCGCAGGGAGACGATCAAGGCTGCGCCGACGACCGCGGCGGAGAGGCCGAGCGCCTCGGCTGTCCCGGTCCGTGACCCCGAGCCAGCGACGACCGCGCCCAGGACCGCCACCCCCATCCCGCCGCCGAACTGCCGGAACGCGTTGAAGAGTCCGCCGGCGGTGCCCCCGGTGCCGGCTGGCGCCGACCCGACGACCTGGCCGGTGAGTGGCACCAGCAGGAGGGGAAGTCCCGCCCCGACCAGGAGGAGCGCAAGCGAGATCAGCACCACCGGTGCATCCCGCGCGACCGCCGCTGCGGTGAGGGCGTTGCCGAGGACGGTGAGGGCCAGTCCGGTCACGATCAGGGGCGGCGCCCCGGTCCGCGTTGCGAGACGGCCCACCACCGGCGCCAGCAGCGGCCCCGCCGTCATCGGGAGGAACGCGATCCCCGCGAGGGCCGGGCTCTGCCCGCGGCCGTCGAGAAGGTAGAGCCCGAGGACGAACAGGGCACCCGACATCTGGAACTGGACGACCGCTCCGAGCATCAGGGCCTGACGCAGCCTGGGGACGCGGAGGACCACGGGCGAGAACGCCGGCGACGTGCTGCGTCGCTCGACCGCGACGAGGCACAACACCGCCACGACGGTGAGCGCCCCCGGCAGGAGGGCTCGTCCGCGCGGGACCTCGATCACGGTGTCGATGAGCAGCGCGAGCGCACCGACGGCCACCACCTGTGCGCGGAGGTCGAGGGGCCTGTCGCGGGTGACGGGGCGAGGCAGGTTCCGGGTCATCATCAGGCCGAGGACCGCGACGGGGACGTTGACCAGGAAGACCGCGCGCCACCCGCACCACCCCACCAGGACGCCACCGAGCAGTGGCCCGGCCGCGAAGCCGAGGCCCGTGACGGCCGCCCACAGCCCGATCGCTCGGGCCCGCTCGCCTGGCTCGGTGTAGAGCAGGCCGAGCAGCGCCAAGGTGCTCGAGGGCAGCGCCGCCGCCGTGGCGCCCTGGACCGCCCGCAGTCCGATCAGCACCGGCATCGTCGGCGACAGCGCGCACAGCAGGGAGACCAGACCGAATCCGGCGAGCCCGATGCGGAAGACACGGGATGCGCCGTACCGATCGGCGATCGCTCCGCTGGAGAGCAGCAGCGATCCGAAGGCGACGGTGTAGGCGTTGACCGCCCACTGCTGCGAGGCGACGTCGCCACCGAGATCGCGGGTGATGTCGGGCAGCGCCACGTTGAGGATGGTGGCGTCGAGCAGGACCATGAAGTAGCCCAGGGAGATGCCGAGCAGGCGTGGCGAGATCATGCCCACGACCATCCGCCAGATGCTGATGTGGCTCGACCGGAACAACCACAGGGGGCGTTCGGTTTCGCCGAACATGGAACTGCGCCAGCTTCGCACCTTCATGGCAGTCGTCGAGCACCGGACCGTGACCGGCGCTGCCGTGGCGCTGGACCTTGCGCCTTCCTCGGTCTCCCAGCAGATCCGCACCTTGGAGGGCTCGCTGGGGGTGCGGCTGTTCCACCGGGCCCCGACCGGCCTGTCCCTCACCGCCGCCGGCCGCCGGCTCGCACCACGGGCCGCCCGACTGGTCGACGACGCCGCGCGCGTACGCCGAGAGGTCGTCGGCGTACCCACCCCGTTGCGATTCGGAGCCCTGGAGACCGTGATGGCGACCCAGGTGCCCACCCTCCTCAGCGAGATGGCCGCCTCTCATCCCGAGCTGCCGATCGAGCCGGTGCGCTCCGCCGACCGAGCCGAGCTGCTTCGGCAGGTGGTCGCCGGCGAGCTCGACGCCGGGCTGATCCTCGACACGACCGGCGAGCTCGGAGCGCTCGGCTTCGACCCGCCGGTCGAGGCGGCGACGCTCTCCTCACTCGACCTCGAACCCTGCCCCGTGGTGCTCGCCGCCCATCCGGGCCACCCGCTCATCGGCCGCCGTGGACTCACGGTCGCCGACCTGCGCGAACACCGCATGATCCTCGGTCCTCGACTGTGCTCGTTCCACCTCGCCGTCGACCTCTTCCTCGGCCCGGAGGGCGACCGGATCGAGGTCCCCAGCGTCTTCGTCGCCACGAACTGGGCTGTCCAACGCCTCGGCCTCGTGCTCGTCCCGGAGTTCACCGCGATCGAGCACCTCGACGCCGGTCGGCTGGTGCGGCTCGACCTCGCCGACCAGCCCCCTGCGGTCTGGCTGCGACTGGTGTGGCGCACCGACCGGGAGGACGAGCCCGGCCTACGCACCCTGCTCTACGGCGCGACCCGTTCGCTG
This sequence comes from Nocardioides sp. Iso805N, assembly GCF_000364605.1. Taxonomy (GTDB): domain Bacteria; phylum Actinomycetota; class Actinomycetes; order Propionibacteriales; family Nocardioidaceae; genus Nocardioides. Next base: position 398,013 of record NZ_KB822575.1, read on the forward strand.
CCGCCGTCGGCCGCCTGACCGAGACCCGTGCGTCACGCTCGGACTGGGTACAAGGGGCGCGTGACCACCGACGCGATCGACGGCTTCGTGCGCGTGCGCGACGCCAACGAGCACAACCTCCGCCACGTCGACGTCGACATCCCCCGGAACGCCATGGTGGCGTTCACCGGGCTCTCCGGCTCGGGGAAGTCGTCGCTGGCCTTCGGCACGCTGTACGCCGAGGCGCAGCGTCGCTACTTCGAGTCGGTGGCGCCCTACGCGCGCCGGCTGCTGCAGCAGGTCGGTGCTCCGCATGTCCAGGAGGTCTCCGGGATGCCGCCGGCGGTGGCGCTGCAGCAGCGTCGTGGCGCGGCTACCTCCCGCTCGTCGGTCGGCACCCTCACCACGCTGTCCAACCTGCTGCGGATCCTCTACTCGCGAGCGGGCGACTATCCGGCCGGGGCCGGCCACCTGCCGGCCGAGGCGTTCTCACCCAACACCGCGGCGGGCGCGTGCCCACGCTGCCATGGTCTGGGTGTCGTGCACGACGTCACCGAGGAGCTGCTCGTCCCCGACCCGTCCCTGAGCATCCGCGAGGGCGCGATCGCGGCTTGGCCCGGCGCCTGGCAGGGTGCCAACCTGCGCAGCATCGTCACCGGTCTCGGTATCGACATCGACAAGCCGTGGCGCACGCTCAAGAAGAAGGACCGCGACTGGCTGCTCTTCACCGACGAGCAGCCGTCGGTGCTCATCGAGCCCCAACGCGATCGCATCGACTACGGCTACTACGGGAAGTTCTGGAGCGCGCACAAGCACGTCATGCACGTCCTGGCCGACTCCAAGAGCGAGCGGATGCGCGAGCGTGCACTGCGGTTCGTGGAGGACGCGCCCTGCCCGGACTGCCAGGGCAGCGGACTGCGGCCGGAGGCCCTCGCCGTGTCCTTCCTCGGGCGTTCGATCGCCGAGGTCAACGACCTGCCGTTCACCCAGCTGGTCACGCTCCTGCGGCCGGTCGCCGAGCTGCCCGAGGAGACCAACGAGGTAGCGGTGCGGATCTGCGCTGATCTGGTCGCCCGCATCGAGGTGCTCCTCGACCTGGGCCTGGGCTACCTGAGTCTGGGACGGAGCTCGACGACCCTGTCACCCGGTGAGGCGCAGCGGCTGCGGATCGCCACCCAGCTGCGTTCCGGGCTGTTCGGCGTCGTCTACGTCCTTGACGAGCCCTCGGCCGGCCTGCACCCGGCCGACGCGGAGCCGCTGCTGGACGTCTTGGACCGCCTGAAGGCGTCCGGCAACTCGCTGTTCGTCGTGGAGCACGACCTCGACGTCGTACGGCGTGCGGACTGGGTCGTCGACATCGGCCCCGGTGCGGGCGAGGCCGGCGGCCGCGTGCTCTACAGCGGCCCGGTCGCGGGTCTCGAGGAGGTCACCGAGTCGGTCACCAGCGCCTACCTGTTCGGTCGTGCCGAGCGGCTGGTGCACGACGTACGCGCCCCGCAGGGCTGGTTGCGGTTGGCCGGGGTGCGCCGCCACAACCTGCACGACCTGTCCGTCGACATCCCGCTCTGCGTGCTGACCGCCGTCACCGGAGTGTCCGGTTCCGGCAAGTCGACCCTGGTCAGCCAGGTGCTCGCAGAGGACCCGGCGGCCCTCGAGTCGTTCGACCGCCTGGTGCTCGTCGACCAACGTCCGATCGGCCGCACGCCACGGTCCAACCTCGCGACGTACACCGGACTGTTCGACGCCGTGCGCAAGCTGTACGCCGCCACCGACGCTGCCCGGGCCCGCGGCTACGGCGCGGGCCGCTTCTCCTTCAACGTCCCCGAGGGTCGCTGCGAGACCTGTCAGGGCGAGGGATTCGTCTCCGTCGAGCTGCTTTTCCTGCCCGGCACCTACGCACCCTGCCCGACGTGCCACGGCGGCCGCTACAACGCCGAGACGCTCGAGGTCACCTACCGCGACAAGAACATCGCGGAGGTCCTGGCCCTGTCCATCGACGAGGCCGCGACGTTCCTCGCCGACGTACCGGCCGCCGCGCGCAGCCTTCAGACGCTGCGCGAGGTGGGCCTGGGCTACCTGCGACTGGGACAGCCGGCGACCGAGCTCAGCGGCGGTGAGGCACAACGCATCAAGCTCGCCACCGAGCTCCAGCGGGCGCACCGCGGCCACGCGCTCTACCTGCTCGACGAGCCGACCTCGGGGCTGCACCCCGCTGACACCGCGCTCCTGCTGCGCCAGCTGCACCGGCTCGTCGACGCCGGCAACACGGTGGTTCTCGTCGAGCACGACCTCGACGCGATCGCCACCGCCGACTGGGTCATCGACCTCGGCCCGGGCGGAGGAGACGCCGGCGGTCGGGTGGTCGCGACCGGCACGCCGGCCGACATCGCGAAGGCAGAAGGCAGCGCGACCGCGCCGTACCTCGCGCGGCGGCTCGCGCGAACCTGAGCTTGCTCCTCCTGGACGGTCCAGCGGTCAGAGGAAGTCGGCAGGATCGAACTCGTCGATCGGGATGATGCGTACGCGCGGCAGTCGAGCGTTGAACGCACGGACGTCGTGCTCGAGGTCGAAGGACTGCAGTCCGTTCTCGATCAGCTCGCTGAACCGAGAGTTGCGGAACTCCACGAAGCCCACGATGCCGAGGCGCCGACCGTCTTGGAGCGCTCGCATCTCCTCGATGAAGTCCCCGTCGTTGCTGACCAGCACCACGTCGGCGTCGCGATCACGAAGTGCGGTCAGGGTGCGCTGGATCGCGATGTCGACAACCTTCTCCTCGGCGCCGCCGGAGAGTGCCACGGGTCGATACCCGATGGCCAGCAGTGCCTGGACGAACGGCATCGGGAGGTCGTTGTGAGCGGCCAAGAAGAAGAGTCCCGTTGCTGGCTGTCCCCAGCGCTCCTGCACGAACTGCAGCAATCGCTCCCACCGCGGTCGCTCGTCGGGGCGTGGTCGCCGACCGAGGATCGAGGTGCCGATCGTGGCGTCGATGTTCTCCCCGTCGACAAGGACGTAGGTTGTACGCGGACTGTCCCCCATGACCTGAGAGTACGGGGCCGAGGAGCCAGGTGTCGGCCTGCATCGCGCTCGAGGTAGCAACACGCACCCACCCCGCGAAGCCCCTCTGTCGATCCTCCGCCCCCGGGTCCCGAGGCTGATCCTCCTCGACTCCGCGGACTGGCGAGCTGTGCACCAGACTGATTGTGTGACCACAGCGAAGTCATCACACCTGAGTCTGACAGCCGGTGAGCTGAACATCCTCGCCGATGCTCAAGGTGACGATGTGTCGATCCTCTGGGTTCTTGAGCAGCTCGGACTTCGTGAGGGTGACGCGCTCAACGGAGATGCTCGACCCGAACCCGCCGATGTCGAGCTCGCTTTCGCCAGCATCACCCGTCTCGTAGATCGCAGGCTCATCACCGTCGGGCACTTCGAAACGCCTGACGGAGCCGAACCGAAGGATGCGATCTACGTCGAGGAGTCACCGGCATCGGCCAAAGCCCGCGTGACCGCCGCGCTCGCGCAACCAAACGACGACTGGACGAGAGCGTGTTGGGTCGTGCAAGCCGACGGTGCCGATCTCAAGGCGGTGGGAGAACAGGCCTCGTTCGAACGCTTCACGGAAGAGGTCGATGACTTCTGCAACATCCCGTTCCGCTTCGCGGCATATCGCCCCGATGAACGAGCGAACCTGCTCCTTCACTCGCTGGCCACGTTGGTCGCCCTTGCCTCCGACCTCCCCGACATCAGCGCCCCCAGCCATGCCGCTGGAGCGCTCGTCTCCAAGGCCGAGCGAGCCGACATCGCCGGCAGGTTGGTGAACGGCTTCGGCGGCGAGATCACGTTCTGGACAGTCGAGAAGCCACTCTCAGGAGCTCGACCCGGTATGACCCTCACTCGTCTCGCCGAAGACCTGGCCGACATGTGGAGCGTTCTCGTCAGCGGACTGCGTGACCTCGAGGCCGGCGTTGCCCCCGATGACGTATATGCGCGGTGGAGATCGAGCTACCACTCCGCATGGGGCTCACGCGCGATCCGTGCCCTCAGCGCCCTGCACGAACTCGAAACAGCCAGCCGGTAGGACGGGCCACGGTGACCCACCGGCCGCGATTGCGATGGGGGCTCGCGATGGCCGGATTCGAAGAGCAGACGGTGGCATCGCCGACAGATACAGTCCACTCATGCCGCGGAGTCGACGTATTCAACGGGTGACGGCCCAACGTCTCGCCGGGCTCGCGGCAGTCGTCGGCGTCATGGCCTGGGAAGTATGGGGCGACTCGTTCGGTGAAGATCTCCGCGTCGTTCTCGTAGGGATCGTCGTGGGCCTTGCGATTCCGCGCATGCTCCAGCGGTTCGACGACCGTACGGGGCTGCGGGACTTCCACCTCGATGCCGGAGATCAGCCCCGCGATGTCTCCACGACCTCAGGTAGCGGCATCACGATGCTGCCGATCTCCGAGATCATCAGCGCCGTCAGACGCCACGACCCACCGCCCGACCGCCGCGTGTAGCCCGGCCTAGCCGCCGGGAGCGCGAACGGACCGAAGCAGGTGCCGGACCGTCGCACGGTCACTGTCAGCGGCGTACACGACCAGATCTCCGGCGCCGACGTAGCCTTCCCAGGCAACCGCATCATCGACGCCGTCGCTGTGCCTGATACCCGGGCCGTGGGCTGGATCGTAGGTTGCTGAGCGGTAGAAGAAGACGCCGCCGTTGAGACTGCACGCGCCCACCCCGGGCGGCGTCCAGCGCTCGAGCTTGAAGGCGCAGTCGCTGGTATCGGCGTGGCGCCAGCTCCCGGGAACATCGACCCGCACGTGTTGATACTCGATGGTCTTCCAACCGTCAGCGTTCGGGTCGTTCGCCACGACTGAATCCGAATCGCCGCACGATGTGGACGCGGCGGCGAGCAGAGTGCCCAAGGCGGCAGTCGCGAGACGACGAACCTGCGGGGATCGGTGCATGCACCTCATCGTCCACCGGACCGGTGCTCCCGCGTAAGTACGTCGGCTCGCCGCACGGGGACGACCCGACCGACAGGCAGGTCTGGCGTCCGAACCTCAGAGGATCCCTTCCGCAGCGGCCATGCGGATGGTGGGCACGCCCGGCCGGAAGCCGAGCTCTCGCGCCAGCGACCCGTCCATGCGGCCCGCCCACGGGTTCTCCAGCGGCGCGGCCGAACCCTCGATCGACCCGCCCGCGAGCTCGGCCATCTCCCAGACGGTGACAGGTGCATCGTCGGTGAGGTTGACGATCCGGCGGTCTGCGGCGCCGGACAGCGCCAACCGGACGATTGCGGCGACGTCGCGATGGTGGGCCACGGAGTAGGCGTGGGCGGGGTGGAGCCCGAAGCGGGCGGCGAGCGCCGGCATGGAGGCCAAGTGCCCGTCGCCGTCGCCGTACACGAACGGGAGGCGCAGGATCGACCAGGTCAGCCCGCACTCCCGCAGCAGGTCCTCCGCCGCCAGCTTGCTCGCCGGATACGCCGCGGTCGGGGAGCAGCTGTCGCTCTCGCGGCTCGGACGCTCGGCGGTCGCGTCGTAGACGTTGCCCGTGCTGGCCATGATGAACCGGGCCGCCGGCGCGTGCGCGGCGACGGCCTCGACGAGGTGGCGGGTTCCGTCGAGGTTCGCCCGCCAGATCGCGTCCTCGTCACCGGTGCGGAAGAGCGCCGCGAGGTGCACGACGGCGTCGATCCCCTCCACGGCCGAGGCCAGCGTTGCGGGATCGTCGAGATCGCCACGTACGGCGGAGACGCCACCGGGCAACGCGATGTCGCGGCGTACGAGGGCTCGACACTCGAACCCCGCGTCAACGAGGCGCGGCAGGAGGCGGGAGCCGACCAGTCCGGTCGCGCCGGTCAGAAGAAGAGTCGTCATTGATCGTCCGTCCCTATGATCGTCAGCATTACTGATGATTAGTCTACACCCTAGACTTCGGTCATGGCTGATGACCGCGATCTCGGGCCGATGCTTCGAGGCCGGCTGACCTACCTGCTCAAGTACGCCCTGCTGGAGCTGGACCGGCTGCACGAGGCGCACCTCGAGTCGTTCGGCATCAACGCGCGGGAGCTGGCCGTGCTCCTTCTGCTCGCCGACCGCGAGCCGGAGTCGCAGCAGCAAGCGGCCCAGCGTCTCCGCGTCGACCGCACGACCATGGTCGGCCTCCTCGACGCCCTCGAGGCCAAATCCCTCGTCGTACGTCGACCCGACGCCGCTGACCGCCGTCGCAACGTCGTCGAGCTCACCGACCACGGCCGGGCAACGCTCGAGAAGGCGACGCGGGCGAGCGATGAGGCGGAACGGCAGCTCCTCGCGGGCCTCGGCGAGGCCGACGCCGCCAGCCTGCGCCAGCTGCTGGCCCGCATCGCTGCCGGCGACGCGGTCGCCCACTGAGTGCCGCGTCGTCTTCGGTCGCGCGCCGCCGGCCCGCACTCACCGGCCGGCGAGTCCGTCATGGCGATGGAGCACAATGCCTGCAGGGCCCGTTCACTGCGTGACCAGCTCACCAGGCGGCACGTATGTGGCCCCGAACCCTGTCGACGAGGAGCAGTGTTGAACGTTCTCACTCACCAGACCCGCCCGGGATCCCAGATCCTCTCCTTCGCCGGCTACCAACCCGACCGGGTCGTCACCAACGATGAGCTGGCGGCCGTCCTCGACACCGATGACGAGTGGATCCGCTCCCGGGTAGGCATCCAAGAACGCCGGATCGCCGGGCCCTCCGAGGACGTCCTCGACCTGGCGGTCGAAGCTGGGCGCAGAGCGCTGGCCGGCAGTGGCCTGGCTGCCGACCAGATCGATCTGGTGATCGTCGCCACGTGTTCAGCAGAGTCCCCGATGCCGGGACAAGCACCGCGGGTGGCAAGCAGGCTCGGCATCACGTCGCCCGGCGCCTTCGACATCAATGCCGCCTGCGCCGGGTTCTGCTACTCCCTCGGGATCGCCGACGGACTGGTGCGAAGCGGAGCCGCGACGAACGTCCTGGTCATCGGCGCCGAGAAGATGTCCCAGTGGACCGACGCGCACGACCGCACGACCGCCATCATCTTCGCGGACGGGGCCGGCGCCGCCGTGGTCAGCGGAGCGGACGCACCTGCGATCGGTCCGACCGCGTGGGGCAGCGCCGGCGATCTGGCCGACAAGCTGGTCATCGCGACACGACACTCCTCCATCGTCCAGGACGGCCAGGCGGTGTTTCGCTGGGCTACGCAGGCAGTGGCCCCGGTGGCTCTCGAGGCCTGCCGCCGAGCCGGAGTCGATCCGGCCGACCTCGTCCTCGTCGCACCGCACCAAGCCAATCTCCGGATCATCCGGTCGATCGCCAAGGCCATCGGTGCGTCCCAGGCGCTCGTTGCCGAAGACATCGTCCGATCGGGAAACACCTCGGCGGCATCGGTTCCCCTGGCCGTGAGCCGGATGATGGAACAACATCCGTTCCCCTCGGGTGCGCCTGCTTTGCTGGTCGGATTCGGGGCAGGGCTCGCGTTCGCCGCGCAGGTCGTGCTGCTGCCGTGAGGTCTGGCCCATCGGAACGACGCAGGTGGGCCCTTCGCCATACCTTGCTCTCTAAGGCAGCGTGCCTTCGAGGGTCGGCGCTTCCAGCGGGCCGCCGGCGCTCAGCACCACGCGGAGCGGGTCTCCATGCTTCCCTGCGCACGAGAAGGCCTTGCGGAGGGTGACGGTGCTACCGGGTTGTACGGCGGAAGGCGCCGGGCCTCCGATGCCTTGGGCCGGGTCGATGATGGGGGTGCATGGACCGGCATCTGTCTGTGCCCGCGCTTTGAAGCGCCCAGGGTCCCACGTTCGCTGATCGCTGTGGTTGGCGACGGTGAAGGCGATCTGCAGGTGGATGTCTCCGACGACCACGCCGCTGGCTCCTTCGGCTCCTCCGGTCGAAGGCTTGAACAGTTGGGCTGGCGTCGACGTCACGGTCAGGGTCCGAGACAGAGGACTGGTTCCTCCCAGGACGTCGCCTGCTGTGGATGGTGTCTCCGAGGTTGCGCTCGTGGCCGTTGGCGACATCGCGGCAGTCTGCTGTGTCGACCGTTGAGTCGTCTGGGGGCCGCCCGGCCTCGGCGTGGCTGTTGTGCTGCTGCCACCGGGAGAGGTGCCGCCGCAGGAGGCCATAAGCGTGATCGAGGCCATGGCAAGGGTGGCGCCCCAGAGCGGGGCGCCACCGTGCCATCGTCGCCGAATCAACGGGGCTGGTACTTCAACAGCTGCCAGCCAGCGCGCCGCGGTGGGTCGGACGCGGCCTTGGTCGGGTAGTTCGATCCGCCCTGGGTCCCGATGAACATCTCCTTGTTACCGATCGGGAAGAAGTCGCGAGCGCCCCACTGCTCGGCGTTGTTGAACCCGCTGTTGGTCAGGGGCTTGGCGGGCTGGTTCGGGCTGGACACCGTCCAGATCGGGAACCCGTCCTGAGACTCGTCGGAGGGCAGCAGCCTGTTGAGGTACCGCAACTCGAGCGGACTGACCCGGTAGCCGAAGATGCTGGAGATGAAGTCGGTGTTCGGGTTCGTGCTGATCTCGCGCATGACGCGAGTCAGGTCCATGCCCCCGAAGTAGGCCTTGCCACGGAAGGTGGCGCTGCCCCATCCGATGTAGTAGTTGAACTTCTGGCCGAATCCAGGCTTGCCATACAGCGGTCGCTGGTGGAGAAGGTTGCGCTCGTGGTGCCATTGGCCGTTGTCGTCGAGGGTCCAGTAGCGGTACTTGCCGTAGAGGACCTGGACCTGCTGGTTGGGCTGCCCCAGGTGGCGGACCCGGAAGAGCTCGCCACCGACCTCGAGTCGGTTGAACCAGCGCATGAAGGCCGGGAACGTCTTCGGGGCGATGTCGGGAAGGCGGCCCATATGGAAGAACGTGGAACTCCCGGGGAAGTTGCTCTTGCCGAAGTAGAGCCAGTTGCCGACCTGTTCCATCCCTGTTCCGCCGGCGCCGGCTGCGGCTGTGGTCGGATCGGGATAGAAGTCGTCGAATCCCCAGTCGCGCTTCCAGTTGTTCTTGTCCGCGGGGAGGATGCCGTTCGGCCGGGTGGACAGTCGCGGACTGGTGAACAGGGCGGCCGCCTCCTGTCCCAGATCGGCTTGGGTCAGGTCGGTGGGCCCTGCCGGCCACGCCGAGACGATCATGCGACCCTCGAACTCGGTCAGATAGGTCGGCTGAGATCCGAACCGGCCCACGATCTGCCACTGGAACGGGTCGTTGACGTTGCCCACCCACTTCAGCAGGTGCCCGTTGGTGGCGTGACTGGTGCTACCGGGACCTTCCGGCGTGCCCAGGCCGACTCCCATGTACAGCTGACCGTCGATCTTCTTGACGACCTTCACGTTGCTGTACTGGGGGTAGGTGTGCGAGCCGAGGTAGGCACCGTCGCTCTCCCGGAACGCGAAGAGGTTCACCTGGCCGCCCTGCCCGGAGGCGAGGTCGGGTGAGGTCTGGAGACCTGCGACGAACATGACTCCGTTCGCGGCGCCGGCGGCACGGAACCCGCCGGTCGTGGCGAACAGCGGGTCGCTGTAGGGGCTGCGGTCGATGAGCCGGTTGCTGTGGATGTCGTACTGGTAGATGTAGGGCTGGCGCTGGTCGCCGGTGATCCCCAGATCCGGGTTCTGCTGGGCGTTCCAGGAGTGGCTCCACTCACACGTGACCTCCTTGGACTGCAGGGTGTCGGGGAAGTTCAGCCCGGCCACGGTGAGGAAGTTGTTGTAGGCGGTGAAGTTGTCGCACAGCCCGCTGGACCAGGTGCCGAACCACAGGCTCTTCTGGTCCTCCGCCGTAGCGAAGCCCCAGACGTAGTCCTGCATCGTGCGAGGTACGCCGCCGGCAGTGCAGTTGCCGTTCGCGATGGGGCCCGGCTTCACGCCGATGCCGCGGAAGCACTCCGTCGGCTGTGCCTGGGCCATCACGCGCACACTGTTCAACGGGTCATCGCCCGGAACGGGACCGTGGCTGCGGTCGATACGGGTGGTAGCCGCAGCGGCGCCCGGAGTCGGGTCGCCGCCGTTCCGCGACGATGCCGTCGCCGGTGCGGCAATGAGCGTCGCTACCGAGACACACGCGACGCAGACACTGGCGAGGAGGGCGCGCACCCCTCTGCGCCGCCTTGCAGGTGTTGCGCCGGATGCGGTCACGCGATGTTGAAATCGTTGCTTTGCCATCAGGGAACTCCGAGCGATCACGCACGTGGCCCGTGGCGCAGGGCAGCGTCGAGGCGCCGTGCCGTGCAGCCACTCGGCGAGCAGTGCGACTGTGATTGATGATCGGAGGCGCTGCTGTTCCCATGTGCGCAGCAACGTCATGCGGCTTGGGCGCACGCATCGGGAAACGACGGTTGGTCCCGAGATCTCGCGTCATAGCCGTGAACCGTCCTGCGATCCTTACACCGCAACGTGTACGTCGGCAAGCCCTCCCGATCATGCTTTGCACAGGTCACATGAGCCCCTTCACGACCGTGAGCACGGAGGAGAACATCCGGATCCGCCGCGATCGTGAATCTGCCGAGCGAGCTGGTGCCCGCGTCAGACAGGGGTGATGTCGCCGAGCTTCCAGGAGCGGTCGAAGTACGGCGCGAGCGGACCGTAGAACCGGAAGTAGGAGAACCAGTGCTGACCCGGGATGGTCTGCACCCAGTTCGACTCCCTGCCCTCCGGCGCCGTCGGCCCGAACCACAGGTCGACCGAGCCATCGTCGTTGTGGACCAGATCGGCGTCGCGCGAGCCACGGTCGCCCCGCTGCTGCTCGTTGTCGATCAGGCAGCGGGTCCACACGTCGTAGACGGTCGCCGACCAGAACAACTTCGCCGGTGGATCGGCCGGCACGTGCAGCGTGTACGACGCCCCGCCGGCCAGCCACTCCCCGTCCGCGTCGACGTAGGAGCCCAGGTAGGCCTGTCCGACCCCCGGCGTCTGGCTCTTCATCGCGGCCGAGAAGCTGACCGCCTCGTAGAACCACGACGCCCGCTCGAGCAGCTCGTCGTAGTTCTCGCCGCGCTGGGCCGAGTTGTCCAGCACGATCGCGGTGTCCCACTGCCGGTCCGGCCAGTAGCGCGAGCCTTCGAACCGCTTGGCGAACGTGTTGGCCTGCGCCATCAGCTCGCCTGACGCGGTCGCCGTCGTCAGCAGCGCGGTCAGCCGCTCGTCGGGCTCGAACGGCTTCCCCTTCTCGATGCCGAGCTGCTTGAGCATGGCCAGGTAGAAGCGGTCCCGCTCGTCGATGACCTCGTCCTGGTAGATCTCGTGCAGCCGCACCCAGTAGTCGAGTCCCCGGGGCTGGTCACCGGTCCACGGCCGACCTCCCGGGGAGAGGATCCGCGTTGCAGGTGACTCGCGGCCGTCGTACGAGGTGATCCGGACGGCGTTGGCCAGCTCCTGGGCCCGCTGCGGGTCGGTGTCGAGGGTGCGGAAGCCGAACATGACGTTCATTCCGCTCGCCCGGTGCACGAAGTAGGAGTCGTCGACGTCCGGTGCTTCCTGACCCGGCGGAACGATCAGGTGCCTGCCGCCGCGGCCCTGGTCAGGACCCATCTCGCCGAGGATGCCGCACTCGCGCTGCCAGAAGTCCGAGAGACCGCCCGCGGTCGGGCCCGGGGGAAGCTCGACGACCAGCGGACCGGTCTGCGCGAGGTCGATGAAGTTGAGGGTGTACGGCGTCGTCGCGTTGGCCGTGATGATCCCGAGCCGGTCCCGGTAGGTGACGTAGTGGACCAGGTCGTAGTCGGTCGCGCCGAAGATGTCGCGGTGCTGGGTCTTCCACTGCGCGTAGGACACCAGCGGCAGCGCCCACAGGTAGGCCTGGCACGCCATCTGGTGATCGAGCTCGTCGAAGACGAGCCCCAGATCCTCTCGGCGCGGGAGCTCGCCGTCCATCCGGACCTGTCCGAGTCGTCCCGGCAGCGCCTCATCAACCATGACCGCAGCCTTGCCGGAACGGGCAAGCGGCCGGTTCACCCGAAACGGACCACACGAGGACGTCCCAGCGATGACGTCGAGGGCGCCAGGCCGCAGAAGGAGCGGGCCGGTTAGTGGCGTGTCAGAATAGCTTCGAATTGGCCGATGCATACAGGCCACTCTTGACCGAGGATGGGGCCATGCCGGACCTATCACCCACTGCACGCACCACCGTCAACCGCGGGCGCAAACGCGCTCTCGCCGACCGCGAGCGGCTTCACCAGCTCCTAGCCGACGGGCTGGTCGCCCATCTCGGTGTGACGATGGGCGAGCACCCCGTGGTGCTGCCAGCGGCGTACGGCGTCGACCTCGAGGGGCCGGACGAGGGCGGCACGCTCTACCTGCACGGCTCGGTCGCAGCCGGCTGGCTCGCGGCGGCGATGGTCGGCGATGTCTGCGTGACGATCACGGAACTGGACGGCCTGGTGGCGGCCCGCAGCGGCTTCCACCACTCGATGAACTACCGCAGCGCCGTCCTCATCGGCCGGCCGCGAGCGGTGGAGGACCCCATGGAGCGCGGCCGGGCGCTGGACCTGATCGTCGATCAGATGATCCCTGGGCGGGCCGCCACGCTGCGCGAGCCGACCCGCAAGGAGCTCGCCGCCACCGCTGTGCTCGCGCTGCCGCTGGTCGAGGCCAGCATGAAGGAGCGCGACGGCGGTCCCGTCGATGAGCCGGCCGACGTCGAGGCCGGCACCTGGGCAGGTGTGATCCCGCTGCGCCGAGTCAGCCCGGGCGCCATCACCGCCGCCGACTCACACGGCGTCGTGCCGCCTCACGTCCGCGAACGCGTCGCGGCGCTGGGCTGCGGAACGCGCGTGTAGGTCGCGTGGGCTTACCAGCCAGCTCCCGGGCGAGCGAGTAGGCACCTTGGAGCGTTCCCGACGCCCATCCGCGCCCAACCGTGGGACACGTCGTTGGCCACGAGCCAAAACCCGAACGGCCTCTGATCTGCGTTTCCGCAAGTCAGAGGCCGTCTTCGGAGTGTGGCAGGTGGTGTCTGCGGACCCACGCAAGTACTCCGACGCATCTCTACTTTCACGCTCGATTCCCTAGGTCTGACCCCAGGTTGGGCCCGTGGTCCTTTGGTCACAGAGCCCCAGCATCGATAATCAACCCGACATTCAGCGGCGCGGTCCTGCGCCGCCCATGACACACAGATCAAACCACGGATCGGCGACGCCGAGCAGGAGCCGCCTTGCTGGACGCTCCGCAACTTCCAGCGCACCCAGTGAGGCCGACGGCACGGCGCAGCGGTCTCCAACGTAGCGGCTCGGTTCTCGGCAGCCGAGGCTCGGCGGAACGGTGGATGAGGATCACAGCCTCACGCGCTACGCGGGGACTCATGGCGCCTGCGATCAGGCGGTGCCACTCCTCGACCTTGTGGGCGGGCCACGTTAGCCGCACTTCGCGACACAGCTGCAGCAGGTTTCCTATCCGCCGCGCCACTTCAACCGACGGGGCACACGAACCGAAGCACTCCAACCGGAGACGTCTGACGTGGTATTCGGCGTACAGAACGTTCAACGAGGTGAGTGACCCGTTGACGCCGACGTTCTCGAAGAAGTCAGCACGCCTCACGGCTGCCGCGTGGCTACTCGTCGACTTCATCCCTCCGGGTCCCGTCGCCAGCAGCCGCGAGCCCGACTATTCGTAGTGATAGCAGTCCTCAGTCGGTCTTCCACGCCCACGCCTGGCGCACGTCCCACAGCTGCTTTTCGAGTTCGGCAGCACTACCGACTTCGCCGCGCAGAACCCAGTTGCCGCCTGCCGTCTCCTCGAGCAGCCTCCAGGCACCGTCGCTTAGGAACGAGCGCGTGCGGCCTTGCAGTCCCAGCACCGCTTGGGCGACGCCGACGGTGCAAAGGGGCTGGACCTCCGGGCATGGCTCCTCTGTGTGCATCACGCACCGGTGCGGGGCGACCGGGGTGGCGAACGTACTCCCGCAAGAGTGGCAGGCGGCACAGGAGGTCTTCAGGCGCCTCTCGTCTGTCCGCAGTCGCTCATTCGGAAGGTCGAGCGCCGTCAGCACGGCCTGTGCACACGTGTGAGAGCACATGAAGATCACTCCACCGTCCCGATGTTCAACTCTGTAGCCGACGATGCAGTTCTTCACGACGCCCTCCGCGGTGGGATAAGGAGCCACGAGGCCGGAATGCCGGTGGGCCCGACGACCAAGTTGCCTGCCCTGTCCACGGCGTCATTCGAGGCGCCGGGTAGTCACCATGCGAAGCGCAGCGACCCTTGCCGAGGAGTCCCAAACCTCCGAAGTCGCGCGGAGTCCGCCGGGTGCGAGGACACGTTGCACCGAGCGAGGCGGCGCGCCAGCGCAGCGCGACCACCGCACCGGCGGCAGGATTCGCACGTGGCTAGCCTGAGCGATCCATTCGCGCCGCTTGATCAGTCGTTCGTCGATCTCGTCGCTGAGGGGTACAACCTCAGCGGTCGGTGGCCGGTCTGGCAGTTCGTGCAGTTGCACCTACAGCGCACCGGTGCCGATGCCGTCGAGATCTTCCGGCGGCTGCCCACCTGGCAGCAGAACTATCGCGCCGCGAATTGTGGGAGCGGTACGGTCCCAGAACCGGCCACGCAGGTCTGGCTGACAACCGCCGGGATCGCCCACGTATCGAAGCCCCTGCGCACCCAACGGCTCGACCAGTTGATCGCGGCGCTTCTCGCCTCGCTGCGACTGGCGAATGAACGTGCTCGCAGGGTCGAGCCCGACCCACTCCAGGCGCTCGACGAACGCGTGGACGGCACAGAGTTCACCGCTGTGGTCAACATGACCGCCGGCACAGGTCTGTCCGCCGAGCAGTTGTACAGACTTCTCTCCCATGAACCACCGTTTTGGGGTGCCCTACGCGGCTCTGAAGGGCTGTGGAGCTTGGAGTACCTGAAGCCGTGGATCTCGCGATGTGACGACGTGGGCAGCATCGAGGACTACCTCGACCGCATCGAGTCGCTCGTCGGCTGGCCTACTCCGACGCCCGCGGCAAGCGCCGAGGACCCATTCGCACTCGTGACTGATTTCGACCACCTCGACCTTGTGTGGCGGCTGGTCGCGGGAGAGCCTCTTCTTCGCATTCCGCGTGTCGCCATCGGAGCCAAGCTGGCTCGAGAAGCGACGACCCATGAGGAGTTCGAGTCCTGTTTGAGCGCCCTCGCAGACGTCCTCTCCAGCCTGAACGTCACTGGTGACGAGACAGGCGCCTTGCAGAAGCTGAAGGGACGGATCTCCGAACTGCGAGAGGGCGGGGTACCCGGCGTGGACGCCCCGATTGAGATGCTGCGCAGAGTCACAGCGATCAGAAACGGTGCACAGCACCAGGGCGCCGCAGCGCGCGCCGTACGCGCCCGCGGCGACCTTGGACTTCCGGCGTTCGGCACCGACCCCGCAACGAGTTGGCGACAAGTCAGGGGAATTGCTGCCATGGCGGTGCGTCAGATTCGTGAAGAGCTCGAGACGCTGCTGCCGTGAGCAACGCGGGCAGCCGGTAGCGACTAATCCGGCGTCCGGGCCGTCCGGACGCCCTCTGACTACGCCCTGGCGCCGCACCCGCCGTCATCGGGGCCCGCTGTAAGGACGGTCGTCAGCTCAAGGTTCGCGGGCACGTCGCAGGGCCTCGTAGCCCTCACCCGGGGGAGCCGGCTGAGTACATCTGGGACGTCGGACGATGACTCATCCACGATCGGGCTCCCGATCGGAGGCCACCGGCTTGATGATGCGTGCCGCGTAGCGGACCGCGCTGAGCTGTGAGCGTGCACGCTCAAGGCGTGCCTCCAGCGCGGCACTACGCGCACCCTCAGCGGCTAGGAGTTCCAGTAGGTACGTGACGTCCCCCCGGTAGGCATCCTCCTTCAGGCGCACACGGATCGCCTCGAGACGGTCCGGGATGCTCACTTAAGCACGCCCATGCGGAACCCGAGCGCGACCGCGTGAGAACGGTTGCAGGCGTCCAACTTCGAGTACACATGGTCGAGGTGGGCCTTCACGGTCTGTGGCGACAAATTCAGGATGCCAGCGACGCCCTGGTTCGTGAGTCCTTCAGCCACATTCGCAAGGACAACGACCTCACGGGGCGTGAGCTCTCGACTTCTCATCGCGTTCTTCCTGAGGCCGGCGGTCGGAAAGGGATCCGGCCCTCGTCGCATACAGTCGCCTTCCTGACACCGATCGCACGGAAGTTCGGCGTCCCCGATGCCGGTGCTGCTCGAAAGCTGAACAGTTGCGACGGAACCGACCAGAATTCGAGCGTCGTCGACGATCGGGAATCGGAGTGGCCCGCCGGCCCGTGGCTGCGGGCCGTAGCCTGAGGCCACGGGCCGCGCTCGGCAGGCTGCGATGTGCGCGGTCCGACACAGTTCACGGCACGCTGCGTCCGAGATAACGGCATCATCGGGGTATGACGTCCCTCGGTGATCCTGCCGCGCCAGTTCTCACCGAGCGCGAGGTCTTCGGCCAACTCCGCGTGAACCACCAGAAGGTGGTTCCCGTTGTCGGATCAGGTCTGACCGCTGACGCCGGAGCTCCCGGATTCTCAGCGCTGCTTGCCACCCTCCGGGCGGAGGCGGTGAAGGATGGAGCCGACCTGCTCGAGCAGCCCACCGCCACGGAGGCATTCGATCAGGTCGAGATGCTGGTTCGGGCAACCTCTGAGGAGTGGGTCGCAACACGCGTGGCCAGCATCTACAGCCGGGCGGTAATCACGCCAACGCCGACTCTGATGGCGCTCGCGAAGGTGCGGTCAGGTCTCATCATCACCACGAACTACGACACGGCGATCGAGGAAGCCGCCAACCAGATCGGCCGGCCCTCGGTATCACTAGGCGTCGACCAACTCCGGCAAGCACTCGACGCGCCTACGGACCGACTGCGCGTCCTCCACCTCCATGGCCTCGTATCTGATCCGTCCTCCATCGTCTTGTCCAAGGCGAGCTATTCCCGGGTCCATGGCGACGAGAGAGTGTCCCTGCTGTTGCGCGACATTGGGCTGCGCTATCAGCTGGTGTTTCTCGGGCACAGCCTGGCTTCTGAGGAGAGCCACATCCGGCGAGACCTTGCTTGGGTCCGCGCTCTCGATCCCCCCACCGACAACGGTGCGCACATCCTGATTGCCGACAAGGCGGACCCGGCCGCGGAGGAGACCGCTCTCTACGGCGCCGAGATCGAGAATTCCACCGGGGTCCGTGTGAGCCTTCATGCAGATCCGGCAAGGACGTATCAAGCGACCCGTCGGGCAGCAGCCGTCATCGCAGGCCCAGCCGTGCCTCACCAGGCTGCGGCAGAGGCGCTCCCTCCCACCCGCATCGACCAGCACTACGTGCCGGTTGCGGTCGGCGACTACCAAACCGTTCGCACGCCCGGCGGCCACGGCTCTCACATGTACGAGACGTGGCGCCACGGACCGACCTACTGCGAAGACCTTGACTCCCGGGTAGACCGGTTGGCCCTGGTTGGGCCTGGCGGAACCGGCAAGACCGAGGAACTCATCCGGATCGGCCTTCGGTCCTCCCTGCCCGCCCTTCTCCAGCCCGTTGCTGGCTGGGTTCCCGCACTCGACCATGCCGATCCAAGCCGCCAATTCGTGACGGCCATGAGCACTGCACGCGGGGTGAGCCAGGGTGGCGGCCAGACCCCCCAGCTCACCGGCGAACTCCTGGATACCGGGGCGTTCGTCTTTCTCCTCGACGGGCTGGACGAGATCCCCACGGCCCTTGGACGCCGCGCGGCTGTGTCACTCATCAACCAAGTGGCTGACCTCTACCCGCAGCACCGATACGTCGTCAGCAGCCGCCCCTTGGCCGAGCTAGATGACCTCGTCGGTTTCGAACAGCACGTGTTGATGCCCGACGGAGAGTGGCTCGAGCGCTACTGCAGCGCGCGGGGTCTTGCTCCTGTGGACCTGCAGGACAAACTGCCCGTCGCTGTTCGAATGAGCGATGTCCTACAGATCCCGGTCTATGCCGCTGCTGCGGTCAACCGCGTGATCGCGGGCGACGAGCTGCCCGCCACCCCGCTCCGCCTGATCTGCAGTCTCGCCGATGAGCGAACAGACACTGACAATCTCGCCCCGTCCCAGCCAGGGGACACGCGGGTTTGGCTTGACCGTGTCGCGGTCTTGATGGAGGCGGCGGAGACTTCCGAAGTCCCGACCAGCGCCCTGGTGGAAGGCGGCCTTCATACCGGCTTGAGCTCGATCAAGTCCGTGCCAGAATTCATCGAGCACCTGATCACACGCGCCCTGCTCAACGAGGACGGCACCTCGGTGCGGTTCCCAGCCAACGTGCTGGGTGAAGCACGCGCTGGCCGCGCGATCCTGGATGCCGGTGAACTCGGACTTGCGCTCCTTCAAGAGCACGCGTTGGTCGCACTAGCCGACGAAGCCACCGGCGGCGCCTCAGTGCCGGCTGTGCGGCTGTCGTGGGTGAACACGCTCGAGAGACTGCTCGAGGACGCACCGCAGCAGTGGCGCGACGCAGTCGCTGCTTACGACCCGCTTCTTGCTGCGGGAGCGACACCGGCCTCGAGCAGCGTGGAAGAACGCGAGGCAGCGATCTGGACGATCTGGAACACGTACGATGCGCGGCTGGTGTGGATGTCGCACGGCTCCGATGAGCACGGTCAGGGCGATCTGAACCGTCTACACCGGCTCCTGTCGGTATCGACCCCACCGGGATTCATGGCGGCCGTTGAGGAGGCCCTGGGAGGCAGCGAGTCGACGGGGCGTGGCAACGCGTTGATGGTGCTGCCGACCATCGCGAAGGACCTCGACTCGATCGTGGTGTTGGACCAGGTTCGAGAACGGCTCACCGATGAGGACTCCGTCGTACGACGGCTTGCCGCGGTCGCGGCGAAAGAGCTGGATCTCGTCGTGCTGTCCACCGAGATGGCGGCACAGGCGAACATCGACGAGGACAAGATGGCCGCCGAGACACTCCTGACCTTCGCGATGGATCTGGTCAGTCATGAGGTCGCGATCGAGATGGCGATGACGAGTTCGACACGGCCTCGTGAAGCTGGCATCCGACATCTTCGCGGTCACGCCACCCGGGCGGCGCTGCTTGAAGCAGTCACCCGGTATGACTTCAGTCTTGCGCTGCTGGAGGCGGCGGTCGAACCCTTCGGCCGTGGAAGACATGAGGCTTGGGATAGCGCCGAAGTGAGCCAGCTGGCCACGATCGTCGTCCTACATACCGAAGAGGCTGCGTGGAAGCACGAGATCAATGACGTGTTGAGGCAGTACCCCCAAGCCGCTGCACGCGGGATCGCCAGCCACAGCCTCACCGACGACGCGGCTTTCTGGGTCCGGCGCTGGGTGAGCAGCCTCTCGGACCAGGCCCTGACGGAGGTCGAGGGCACGCTCGCGTCATTGGGAGGGGATCCTGCCGCCGTACCGGACACGATCGCCACGATGGCCGAGGCAACCGCAACCCAGCGTTCGATACGCGCACAGCCGACTGACAAGGAGGCTGGCGCCACGACGACGGAGACCCTGCCCACCTCAACGTCGGCGACAGCGCAGCCGGTAGATCCCGAGCTCGTGAACGAGGCGTTCGCGAATGGCGGAGTCGCGGCCGCTTTCGACCCAAAGACCAGGACCGTCCCCACCAAGGTCGTCCGCCTCCTTGAGGCAGGAGCCGCGCAGGAGATCTCCCTCGGCGTGGCCGAACTCGATCAGCTCTTCGCGTTCTTGCTGAACTGGCGAGATCACCGGCTGGAGCAGTGGTTCGCGGCGCAGTGCAGCAACCATCCCGATGGTTCGGAACGCAGAACCGAAGATCTCATCGGTGATCAACTCATCCGTGCCGCCGAGCTACTTCCTTCTCCGTGGGCGCCCGGTCTCAGCGCTCGCGTGCTGGAGGCCGCTTCCGCGTCTAAGGATGCGGCAGTCTCGCTCGAGCGCACCGCCCACCTCGTCGCCGAGAGGGACTCGGGTCAAGCACTACGTGAGTGGGCAGCCACCCACCCCGACGACTCGCGGCTCGACGAAGCACTCGTGCGACTGGGCGACGCCGAGGCAGAGGCACGACTTCTGCGTGGCCTCACACCACGGGTCGGCGACGTCGTGGCCCACCGAAATGAGCACCAGTGGATCTCTGACCTGCGGCAGCCAGGCAGTGCGCCCCTGATCGTCAGCTTGATCCGCTCAGCGTTGGTGGCTGGGAAGCCTTCCTACGATCTGAACGCGCTCTACGACGCGCTAACAACATGCGCGGGCCTCAAAACGGTCACCTACTGGGATGCGCTGATCGCCGACCCCGAGATACCCGGAGCCGCGTTCCTCCACCATCAGCGACGCCGCGCGATCGACGTACTCGTCCAGAAGACGAAGGCCCCCGAGCCCGAGAGCACCGCCCTGCAAAGCGCCATCAGGGACCTGGTGCCGAGACCGTAGTTGGTATTGCGCTGTCGAGGTTCAGGCCAAAAGACGCTCCCCGTCTGCACGCGACCGCCACAGGGGATAGACAGGACGAATCCGGAGGCACCTACCCAACACGGGTCCGCCCGCGGGAGGCGTAGACCATCGCAGGGAAGAGAGATGGCGCCCGGCTCCGCGTACAGGAGAGCGTTGTCACGGCACGTCCCCAAGCTCTCCTTCTCCGATAGGTCCGGCGACCCCGGATGCGCTCTCCGGGACCTTAGTGGAGCGAACTGGGATCGAGCCGGGTGGGTCACCCGGCGTTAGGACTCAGGTGCCGTTGGTCCAGATGCCGGGGGGACGTCGGGGGCGTGGAGGCCGTCGGTGAAGGCCGAGATGGCGAGGTCGATGAGAAGTATGCGGCCGTTGGTCACCTCGTCCAGGTCGAGGTCGGGGTACTCATCGAACGTCCCGTATCCGGCCTCGACCTCGGTCCAGAAGCGGGACAACGACTTGAGCGTCTTGAGGGCTTCAACGAACAACTCGTAGTTGGGCTCGAGGTTCGGGTCGACCAGGTACTTCGCGAGTTCGTGCGTGAGTTCGTGTCGGTGGGCGTAGATGTCGTCGAGCCGCGCGGCTTGGTCGGCATCGAGAGCGTGCATGGTTTGGAGCCAGAGAAGCGATGCGGTGAAACGGTTCTGATGGAGGCCGATGACTTCGCGTCGGTACTCGTGCTCACCTCGTTCAGAGATCCACGTGTCTTCACCAGCGATATCGAGATGTCCGAAGAACGACTTCACGTCGTCGAGGACCATCGACTTGAGCATCTCGTGAGTGAGTTGGAAGAGGCCGGCGAACGCAAGGGTCGAGCGGACCTGGGCCGGCTCTAGCTTGGCGCGCAGTCGCTCCTCGTAGCCTTTCGGTTCGGTCGCGTAATCGGTCATCTGGTCACATCCAAGCTCGCGCCAAGCCGGCGCGCTCGCCCTCCCACTTGGGGGGCAGCGCCTTCGTCATGTCCTCGATGTCGGACTGATTGTCGAGGTGGCTCGGAGCGATCGCGAGGAGGGCGCCCACGAACTCGGCGTAGCTCATGCCGGAGTCAGCGAGCTTGGGCAGGTAGTAGGCCGACGCGCGGCGCCCCACCTCCTTGTGGGACCAGCCGTTGTAGAGCTGGCTGACGAAGAGATCGAGCATCTTGCGCTGTTCGTCGGTTCGGGTGTCTTGGGTGACCTCATTGGTCGAGAGATCGACGGCACCGACGACCATGGCCCACCCTCGAAGCGGCAAGGTCGGCGTCTCAGTCACGGCGATGGCGTGGTCACGTGCGGTGTGCATAGCGGTGGCCAGCAGCTTGATGTCGGCGTGGGCGAGGTAGGTGGCACCGGGGCCGGCCGGGGAGCGATAGGTGGCGACCGAGGCGCCGGCCTGTGCGAGCAGGCCTTCAACGCCACCAGATTCGCCCACCTGGCGCGCATGTGATGCGGCTTGTACGACCAGTGCACTGCCGTCAGCTCGGGATCGGGCGGCCAGCCAAGCGCCGGCGACCTTGTCGCGACGCAGCAGCCACTCCCGGTCGCCGTCGCCCCAGGGGGCCCATGCCGCTGCCGTGAGATTTGGTTCCGTACTCATGGGTCCTCCGCTCGTGGCCGTTGTTCGATCGCCGCACGGCGAAGGTAGCGGCCAGGTCCGACAGTCCGGCCGCGCGCCGCTGCTTGTAGACCGCCGTACAACGTCTTCCTCTTGGTGCGTTCGCCGGCAGGCACGAGATCAGTGCCGGACTTCCGGCCACGGGACCGGTGGCTCCCCGTGAACCGATGAACCCATCGAGACCACGGATCGGGTTCTCTGGTCTTGTGCCGGCACGTCATTTCTCTCTCTTCTCTGAACTTGGACAGTGATGGGTTCTATGGGTTCTTCTCCTGGTCAGCGGTCAGATCGATGGGTTCGGAAGGGTTCCCCGATGGGTTCTGGACGGGGCCCTCTCCAGTGCTGCAACGACGATGCCCCGCCTCCGGGGTGGAGGCGGGGCATCGCGGTCGGGTTGCCGAGAAGCAGTGGGTGTCAGAAGGGGCTCTGCCCGGTCGGGGTGTTGGGCTTCAAGCCGATGCCGAAGTAGTAGGCCCGGCGCTCGGGGCCGTGCTTCCCTTTATCCAGGCCGCGTTCGGTGAGCTTCGTTCCGAACGCCTTCTGTGACTCGACCTTCTCCCCCGCGTTGGTCGCCCAGGTGGAGTACGCGGCGTAAAGGTGATTCGCGCTGATCTTGAGGGGTGCCTCGGACAGGGTCTCCTCCTCAAGGAACCGGCCTAGGGTGTCTTGCTCCGTCTTGTACTCGCGTGTCGCGTCCCGGACCGCCGAAGCCGTGCCCAGTCCGTGCGCCTGCCACTCCAGGGCGCCTTCGATGACCCACTGGAGGATGCCGGGCAGCTCGGCGAGGAGCTTGTTCTTCAGGTCGAGGTCCTTCTCCTCGTCGCTGAACTTGCGGTTGAACGGAATGAGTCTGAGGCGGCGCCAGATGCCGTCGTCGCTGCCCGTGATACGAGGCTTGTGGTTGGTTGCAAGCCAGATTTTTGCTTCTGGGACGAATTCGAAGAACTCGGCGTGGAGGTAGCGTGCGGTGACGGTGTCGCCGCCGGTCAGTGACTTGACCTGGGCCTCGGCGAGCCGGCGTTCCTCGGCGGTCTCGACAGCTGCAGCGAAGCGTGCCCCCCGTAGGCGTGCTACGTCGTTGTTGGGACCCGAGTCGGACCCTCGCTTCTCCAAGAGTGTCGAGGCCGGCATCTGCTGGGAGAAGTCGCCGAAGATGAGGCGCAGAATCTCCAGGAAGGTGGACTTACCGTTGCTGCCGCCGCCCGTCAGGACGAACATGACCTGCTCGCGGGTCGACGCGGTGGCCGAGTAGCCGACCGCACGCTTCACGTAGTCCTTCAGGCCCTCATTGCCCTCAAAGATGTCGTCGAGGAACTTCAACCAGGCCGGGCAGGCGGCGCCGGGGGCGAACTCGACGGTGGTCATCTTCGTGCACAGGTTGGTTGGGTCGTGAGGCAGGAGCCGGCCGGTGCGCAGGTCGATAGTGCCGTTG
This sequence comes from Nocardioides sp. Iso805N, assembly GCF_000364605.1. Lineage (GTDB taxonomy): Bacteria > Actinomycetota > Actinomycetes > Propionibacteriales > Nocardioidaceae > Nocardioides. The sequence goes on from NZ_KB822575.1 coordinate 421,381, forward strand.
CCGCAGGTGAAGTACGCGTCGTTGGCGTCCAACTGGTCGGGTGATATGGCCACGGCAGGCTCACTCGAGGCGAGCCTAACCATGGCGCTGATGCGGGCGTCGGCCTCCGACCTCTGCGCCCACTTGGCGTGCCCCGCATCGCCGGGCACCTCCCGGGCGATGCTTCGGACGGTCTGCTTGGCGTAGTAGGTGATGAGGTTGTTGTCATCGCCCACCCATCGGCGGCCGTCCCAGATGAGCCACTTGCGCCAGCTGCCGACGTAGCTGACGACGGCGCCGTACTGGTCCACGAGGCGCTCGCAGTTTCCGAGGTCGGTGTGCGGACGGACGAGAGGCACCGAGGTGGCCGGCGGCGCCATTGCGAGCACGGCGAAGGGGTCGTCGACGGGTTCTTCGATGTACGCAGGGGCGTCGGCGTCGGCAGGGTTCCAACCGTGCCAGAGGTCGATGATCAAGGGGGCCTCCTTGGGGCTTCTGTCGTCGACGTTCCGACCGGCGGCCGGGTGGTAGGTCGTTCGACGACCCCGCGGAAGGTGATTCCCGAGACGGGATGCGCAAGGAGGTCTCGCCTTGACGGTGCGCCGGGTTGTCCATACCGGCGTCAGGACATGGGAGGGCCCCCGCCGGCTACCACCCCGGCGGGGGCCCCAACAGGGCAAGGAGGACCTGTTGTTCACTTGATCCTTCGACGTGATCCAGAAGGCCGATCCACCAAGGGGGATCTATGGATCACTGTGCCGACGAACTGCCGGGCAACCACCATCTCTTCGAGCAGCGAAGCCGAATCTGGGCTCCGGGGTAGTGAGGTGCAGCGCCTCGACTTCCTCTTCTTGTTGGGCGTATTGGAGCACAGCGGTTCGGATCTGCGTTGATGCGCAGAGCCGCAGGTCACGCGCCGAATTTTCGCGTTGCGACCTTGTCCGCAAGGCAATCGGGCTAAGCGCCCGACTTGACTCAGAGCGGGCAACGTGCGCCGCGGTCGTCGGCGGGGCCGAGCTCCCGCAGGCCGAGAAGGTCACCGGCCGTCAGACCGGTACGTCGCAGCACCTGCGGGAACATGATGGATCGGCGATCCCCAACGTGATCCAGGCCGATGAGGTGGCCGAGTTCGTGCTCGAACAGTCGCACCCGGGAGGGCCGGCCGTCGGTGCCGTCGCCGTACACGTCGTTCTGTTCCGCGTTGATCAGCATCTCGCCAGTGACGTACCGATCATGTCCGTCAGATTCTGTGATCCAGCTGGTGGTCGTCTCAGCGGAACTGCCCTCATCTGACAACAGGTGGTCGCGACGCTGAACGAAGGCGACCAGAACATCCGGCCATTGCCCGGCACTCTGGATGTCGCCGTAGTCAGCCGACGGCTGCGTGCTCGTGTCACCGACGAGACGAACCGTTAGCCTAGTCGCGCGGCGGATCACCTTCGTGACCTCATTGAGTTCGTGGCGTGCCCCCGCAGGCGCGTTCGAGAGGTTGAAGAGCAGTTGGATTTGGCCGCAGGGGTCCCACCGAACCGCACGCCCCTCCCCGTCACGCACCGCAAAGTGGAAGACAAGACTCGGGTGGGCCGGTGGAGTTCGCGAGATCGCGCCGTCGGGCGTCGGGGTGGGCGCCAGCAGGGAGACCGTCAGGAGGGCAGCGGCGATGCGGAGGATCATGCCGGCACCGTGCTGGGCCTGCCTGTTGAGCCAGTCAACACGGCACAGGCCGGTCTCGGACTCGGCTGAGTCGAGGAGGCTCCCTGGAGCTCTGTAGTCCGTCCGCTTCCAGGTCTCTCGATGAGCGCCTACGAACGGCAGGAGTGCAGCGGTGAGTCTCCGGCCGTTGGAGAGCGTCGGAGGTCCCAAAGGAAAGCAGCCTATAAGACATTGATCAACGACCGCGCCCCTAACGGTCTGTGACATGAGCCAACAAGCCAAGAAGCCGGTCCACTGGATCGAGACGCCGTTCTCCTACGTCGCCGTGATCCTCGAATGTTCGTGGTTCGGCACATGCGAGTGGTGCGCAGCGACGTCCGAGCAACCCGAGTCGTGCGCCATCATCTCGTCAGCAGGGGCGCTTCGATGATCCGCCCGACACCGGTCGGCGGAACGTGCGCATACTGCGCCCACGAGATCGACGTCCACGTGATGCACCTCGTCATAGAGAAACCACTTCCCGCCGGATACGTCACATGCCCCCAGCCCGCCTGTATGTGCTGGGCCACCTGGGGCATCAACCCTCATCGCCGCAAAGAGGTCGCTGACATGCTCCGGGACGCGGTCCTCGCGAAACTCGACGCAGACGGATATCCCATACCCGAGTCCGTTCGATAGCCCGAAGCCCCCCGCACCGGATCTGGCGCGGGGGACTTCCAATGTGCAACCGCCGAAACGCGTGAGCAGCCGCCAGACAGCCGCCTGGCTGTGATGTCCGGGCAAGTTGTTGAGCCTGCCCGGACGTAGCGGATCCTGCCTCAGAGCTCCCGGATTGAGCGCGAGGTCACATGTCGAACCGGTCTGCGTTCATGATCTTGACCCAGGCGGCAACGAAGTCATTGACGAACTTGTCCTGAAGTCCTGAAGTACCGGCCCCGGTCGCTTCTTGCCCGAGAGCACGAATGAAAGACGGCGGCAGACCCGGTCGCCGTCTACACACTGACGGTGGGCGGGTCGGACCGGAGCGTGGCTGACTCAATGCCTAGCTGGCACGCCTCAATGGCCGTGCAGACTGCCGACGAGCTTCACTCCTGGTCCTCAGTCACGCATCAAGAACCTGGTGGTCGCCATTGTCTGTCGCTGCCTCATAGAAGGCATCCGCGAGGGCCAGAATGATCGATGCGATGGCGGGGCCGTCGGTGAAGAAGTAGTCGGCCATGGTGTTGTGAGCGCTCTGGTTGTCCGCCACGGCCTCGATCACAGCGGCCTGGAAGTCCTGCGACTCCAAGAACTGCTTCTTGCTGTTGGCCTTGGTCTGCTTCACCAGGTCCGGGTCGAGCAGCAAGCGCTGCACCAGGCCCGTGACGAACTCGCGGACCTGAGACTCGGCGAAGGTCTCGGCTCCGAAGAGGTCGTTCATCTTCTCGATCACGACCTGCAGCGCGACGTACTTCGGCTCCTTGCGTGCACCGGTGCCGGCGGCGGTGATGCCTTTGAGCTCCCCGTCCCCCACCAGCGCGATATCGACGGCTACGGCCTTGGTGTGCCGCACCCCGACCAGCACAACGTCAGACAGGTCGACCTCGGCGGACCAGGAGGATTCCGCGATTACCTTCTCCAGGAGCCGCAGGAAGATCGAGAGCATCTCCATGTACGGGTCGCCGTAGTCGACGATCTGGGACATGAAGTCGTAGAGCCGGACGTAGGTGGAGACGTCCTTGCGGAACAGTTCCAGCGTGTTGAGGGTGACCTTGTCGTCGGCCTCGATCGCGGCCGCATACCGGCGGGCGAACTCGTGCTGGACCGGGCTGATCGCCGCCGAGAGGGCATTGTTGCCCTTGCGAAGCGTCCACAGCTCGGCGACCTGCCGCACTTGGTCGGGGGTGTAGATCCCAGCCTGGGCGAGCTTGTTCATCAGGTGCGAGACCACGTACGGGTCGGTCTCGGTCTCCAGGGTGGCGTTCTTGAAGTAGGGCTCGAAGGCGGCCTTGATGTCATCGGGTTTGTTCTGGAAGTCGATAACGAAGGTCTTGCGCTTGATCTCACCGCCCGCCGTGCGGTGGGTCCGGTTCAGGCGCGACAGCGTCTGGACGGCGGTGACCCCGGAGAGCTTCTTGTCGACGTACATCGCACACAGCAGCGGCTGATCGAAGCCGGTCTGGAACTTGTTGGCCACCAGCATCACCTTGTAGGTGTCGCCCTTGAACGCGGCCGCGAGATCCGCGCCGGCGCCAGGGTTCATGTTGGCCTCGGTGAACTCGTCGTCCCTGGCCGGTGCGGGGCCCCAGTCCTCGCCCCAGGTCTCGTCCTCGTCCATCGTCACGCCGCCGGAGAATGCGACCAGGGTGCGGTAGGTGTAGGTCGGGTCCTCGGCCTGGCGCTTGGCGAGGTAGGCGTCGATCGCCTTCTTGTACTTCACCGCGGCCTTGCGCGAGTCGGTCACGACCATGGCCTTGGCCTTGCCCTCCAACAGGTGGGCAACGTTGGCGTGGAAGTGCTCGACGATGATCTGGACCTTCTGGCTGATGTTGGTCGGGTGCAGGCGCACCCACCGCATCAGGCCCTTGCGGGCAGCTGACTCGTCGACCTCATCGGATTCGGAGGTGGCGTTGCCGGCGATCTTCAGCGCGGTGTCGTAGGTCTGGTAGCCCTTCAGCACGTCGAGGATGTAGCCCTCCTCGATCGCCTGCTTCATCGAGTACAGGTGGAACTCGACCGGTGTGCCATCGGGGCCCTTGCGGCCGAACAGCTCCAGCGTCTTGTTCTTCGGAGTCGCGGTGAACGCGAGGTAGGAGATGTTCTTCGACTCCGCGCGCTCGGTCATCTCCGCGGCCAAGATCGCCTCGACATCGATCCCGCCGCCGTCCTCAGCGTCCTTGATCTCCTCCGCGGTCAGGACGGCCTTGAGCTTCGAGGCGACCTGTCCCGACTGCGAGGAGTGCGCCTCATCGGCGATGACGGCGAACTTCTTGCCCGCCAGCGCGGAGTCCTGGCGGATCTCGTTCAATGCGTGCGGGAACGTCTGCACCGTCACCGCAATGATCAGCTCGCCATTCTTCAACGCAGTCGCCAGCAGGCTCGACTTCGACTTCGCGCCGGCCTTGCGGACGTCCTCGGGACCGATCGTGGCCACGATCTTCCCAGTGCCGTCGATCTGACGGATCGCGTCCTGCAGCTGCCCATCGAGCACCGTGCGGTCAACAACCACGATGACCGAATCGAAGACCTTCTGATCGTTCACGTGCAGCCGCGCGAGACGGTGCGCGGTCCACGCGATCGTGTTCGTCTTCCCCGACCCGGCCGAGTGCTCGATCAGATACCTCTGACCCACTCCCTCCTCGCGGATGGCGTTCTCAATCTCGGTGACGGCCTCCCACTGGTGGAACCGCGGGAACAACATCGACGTACGGCGCACCGAGGTCCCGGACGCGACGTCCCACTCCTCGCGGGACTGGACGATCATCAGCCGGCCAATGATGTTCAGCCAAGCGTCGCGCTGCCAGACCCGCTCCCATAGGTAAGCGGTCGCCGAGCGTCCATCGGAGCCGGGCGCGTTGCCCGCTCCCCCATCGTTGCCGATGTTGAACGGCAGGAAGTGGGTCTTCTCTCCCTCCAGCTTGGTCGTCATCGCGGCCAGCTCGTTCGAGACCGCGAAGTGCACCAACGCACGGTGTCCGAACGATAACAACGGCTCCACTCGGCCGTTGGTCAGCGGGTTGCGATCACGCTTGTACTGGTTCGTCGCCTCGTCGAGTGACTGGGTGAAGTCGGTCTTCAGCTCCACAGTGGCGACCGGAAGGCCGTTGATGAAGAACACCAGGTCGATCGAGCGTTGGTCCGCGGTGGAGAAGTGCACCTGCCGGATCACGCGCATCCGCATCGACGCGTACTCCGCGCTCGTGGTCGCGTTCAGCGACGTCTCGGGGCGGAAGGTGGCCATCTTCAGTCGGCCGCCGCCGATGTATTGCACCCCGTTCCGCAGGATGTTCAATGTCCCGCCGCCATGCTCCAACGGCTTGTCCAGCGCCGCAGTCAGCACATCGAGGAACTTGCCCTCGCTGCCGGCCGCCTTCAGACCCTTCGCGTAGGCCTCCGGCTGGGTCGCATCGAGCCAGGCGAACAGATCAGCCGGGAACAGCGCCCGTTCCCGGTCGTAGATCCCGCCGTCGCGGTCGTTGCGCGAGTACAGCCAGCCCTTCGACTCGAGGTACTCGCAGATCTCGGTCTCGAACACGACCTCGTTGTGATCAGCCACGGCGGTTCTTTCCAAGAGTCGGGAGACCACCCGAGACCGTCTTGATGCTGAGGTCGACGACACGGACGTCTTCGAAGCAGACATCGCAGACCTCGTGGTGGTAGTCGTCGACAACTGGAGCGAACAGGACCGGCCCTAAGACCTCTCGTCCGCGAGGGATGAAAGAGCACAGGGGGTCCGCGTGCCAGTGAGTCCTCACGAGATCGATGTCGCCCAAACCGTATGGGTTGTCGACGCGTCCGCCGGACCGGTAGAAGTACGCCTTCTCAGTCATCAGCCGTCTCCCTTACGCCCGCCTCGACGAGGCTCTGCTCCTGCCAGCGGCCGTACGACATGCCGCTCTCGGTCCTCCACTCCAGACGACCGTTCGCATTCCGACCGAGGACGACAGCGGCAGCAGCGCTCGGCGAGGCGAATACGTAGTCCCGGGAGAAGATTCGTGCCCCGCTCTCCACGTCGACGAGCAGGACCTTGTCCGTCACGAGTTGGCGGTAGAGCTTCTCGTAGTTGTGTTCGACGGACGCGACCCAATCGCGCCGAGCAAGTGAGCCGGCGCGCACCGTGAACTCACCATCGACCTCCTGCGCGGTGGCGGTGACGCCGTCCCTCTTGTGGCTCAAAGAGAACGTCGGTGTCTCCGTCTCCAAGAACAGTGAGGATCCGTACTTGACGCGACGCACCTCAAGACCCGGATCCGGTGCAACGCGGGTGGACCGCAACAGGTTCACTCCCAGGACAGGCAGGACGATGCGCAACTGATCGATGAACGCGTCCATGTCGGAGGCGTCAGCCTCGGGGAGAGTCGACTGCGGCGGGGTGTTTCCGTTCAGCAGCCGAGCTCGACCTGCCTCGACCGAGAGCGCTACGAAGCGGGACTCGAGAAACTTCGCGTGGGCCTTGGTGACGTTGAGGTCTTTGCTCGTCATCACGACCGCACGGTCCCAGAAGTCCTTACCCCGCTGATCCTCCGGCCGCGCGTGCTGTAGCAGTCGGCTAGCAACGTCATCGCTCTCCCCGATGTACGCGAGCGTGTTCCCCGGGCTCTCAGGGTCGTCACCGAGAAGTACGTAGATACCGGTGCGCCGCGCGACCTCGGGTCGCTTCACCAACGCCGCGAGATCCGAACGCGGACCAGCAACAACCTGGCCCGACCAGTTCATGATCTCCGCAGTGATCAAGCCACCCGGCGTGCCATCGGCCAAGAACAGACGAACAGACTTACCCAGCCCCATCACGCCACCTCGTCCCGCACGTCGATCTGCCCCGTCACCGCAGCCGTGATCAGCGCTGCACGGCGCTCCCTCGAAAGCTCGATGAACCGCTCGGCCTCAACGATCAAGGCGTCCACCTTGGCCGTCTCCGCGTCCAAGAAGCGAACGATCCTCCGCTGCTCGTCAAGTGGCGGGCGCAGAAACGGAGCTCCCCCAAGCTCTTCGCGATTCACCTTCGGCATCTTCACCCGCAGTGACGCGAGGGTCGCGAAGGTGTGAAATGGCTTCGCCAGCATGAAGTAGACGACGAAACGGTGATCGTCGCCGTGTGTGCTCGACATCGCGTACATGTCCGCGCTCGTAAGACAGTCCTCAGGCGCCACGGCAACCTTGTTGAGAGCTGGTCGAATCTTCGAGTAGAGAACCTGCCCAGCGGCGGCAACGTACTTCCCGCTGTCGGCAGCCTGCTCCCGGGCACTCTGGCGACCGATGATTCGGCCGGTACCCGGCTCAATGTGGTTCGGTGCGACGAGCACCATGTCGGACCACGGCTCGGTTCTGGGGTCAACCTGCCCGCCGTTGATCTCCATCTCTCTGCTGAGCCGGCTAACAGTCCAATGCGCGGGAACGTGCCCAAGATAGATGTTGCCGCTGTCAACGAGCGGCGCATCATCAACTCCGGTCGTGGCCACTTGCGTGATCAGGGCCGAGCGCCGCTCGCGGAGCATCTCGATCAGGAGTTGCTGCTCGTCGATGAGGGTGTCGATGCGGGCGGTTTCGCGGTCGAGGTAGTCGGCGATGGCGCGCTGCTCAGCAAGCGGCGGAACCGGGACCGAGATCGTTCGAAGCTGTTCCCAATACAGACGCCACTGCGACGGGCGAATGCCAGTCGAACGTATGCCGTACTCATCGATCAGCGGCGCCGAACGCAGCAGCAGGTGCGCGAACCGTGGATCGAGTTCATCGGAAGTCGGAGCGAGAACTTCGTAGTCAGGGCTGACGAGCCCGTCATACCCAGAGACGCCGAGCGAGCCCTGCCAGGCCTTCATGCGGTTCACGACCACGTCGCCAGCGCGGACCGCCTGATACGACTTGGCCCCTTCCGGAGTCCGGTTGAAGTTGTCGGTACGCGAGTCCTTCGGAATCACCCCGTAGTCGCGGTACACGCTGAGAACCTCGAGCTCCGGCTCCATCGGGCGAGATTGAGGGGCGAAGAGCGTCGCAAGTCGCCGAGATGGCCATGTTGCTCGCCACCAGGTCTCGCTCACTGCTCGACCTCGCGGAGGAGGTCGAGGATCTTGGCGACCTGCTTCTCCAGGTCGGCGTCGATCTCGGCAAGAGGGCGGGGCGGGACGTACTTGTAGAAGTGGCGGGTGAAGGGGATCTCGTAGCCGGTCTTGAGCTTCGACCAGTCGATCCACGCATCACCGACGTGGGGCTTCACCTCGGCGTCGAAGTATGTCTGGATGACCTCGAGCTTCCCGCCGGCGCCAGCGGTCGAGCCTCCGTAGGTGAAGGGCACGTTCTCGGTGTCGCGCTTCTTCGCATCGGCCTTGGGCTTGCCCTTGCGATCCACGACCGGGTTGCCGTCCTCGTCCAGGAGCGGGCGTTCGACTGTGATTGTCCAGTAGCCAAACTCGTCGTTGCGCAGCACCTTGGAGAAGTCGCCGTCCGCGTCGCCGTACTCGCTGTAAAGCTTCACCACATCGGCACGGTTCTCGTCGGAGATCTCGCGGCCCTTGGAGCCGAGGTTCTTGCGCATCTTGGTCCAGAACGACGTCCCGTCGATCAACTGCACCGTGCCCCGGCGCTCAGCGTGCTTGGTGTTGTCGAGGATCCAGATGTAGGTCGCGATGCCGGTGTTGAAGAACATGTTGGTCGGCAGCGCGACGATCGCCTCGACCAGGTCGTTCTCCAGCAGGTACTTACGAATGTTCGACGGCCCGGACTCGGCGGCGCCGTTGAACAGCGGCGAGCCGTTCATGACGATCCCGACCCGACCGCCACCGTCCTCAGGGGCACGCATCTTGTGCGCCAGGTGCAGCAGGAACAGCATCTGCCCATCCGAAGTCGCCGGCAGGCCGGGGGCGAAGCGGCCATACGGGCCTGCAGAGTCACGCTCGGTGGTGATGGCCTTGGCGTACTGCTTCCAATCCACGCCATAAGGCGGGTTGGACATGCAGAAGTCGAACTTGCGGCCAGTGAAGGCGTCGTCGGTCAGCGTGTTGCCGAAGGCAATGTTCGTGGCGTCATGTCCCTTGGCAAGCAGATCTGACTTGCAGATCGCGTACGACTGCGGGTTGTACTCCTGGCCGTACAGCGTGAGCTTGGCGTTGGGGTTCTGCTCGAGCAGGTGCTCCTCGGCCAAGGCGAGCATGCCGCCGGTGCCTGCAGTCGGGTCATACAGACTGCGGACGATGTCTCCTGTGAGGTCGACGTCCTTCTCTGCGAAGAGCAGATCGACGAGGAGCCTGATCGCGTCACGCGGTGTGTAGTGATCACCCGAGGTCTCGTTCGCCGCCTCGTTGAACTTGCGGATGATGTACTCGAACGCGTCACCCATGTCGGCATTCGACACCGCTTGGGGGTGGAGGTCGACGGCACCGAAGGCCTTGATGACCTCGCGCAGGAGGCCCGCCTTCTCGAGGGCGAAAATCTCCTTCTTGAAGTCGAAGTACTCGAAGACGTCGACATCGGGGCTGAACCGGTCGAGGTAGTCCGTGAGGTTGTCCGCCAGGCCGTCCGCGTCAGCGAGGAGATTGGCGAACGAGTAGTTCGAGGTGTTGTAGAACGGCCGGCCGGTGGCCTTCTTGACCTCGACCCTGAGCCGAACCGGGTTGTCGTACTGCTTCGCGAGCTCACGGACCGCGTCGCGGTCCGGCTCGAGGATGCAGTCGAGGCGGCGCAGGATCGTCAGAGGCAGGATCACGTTGCCGTACTGGTTGGGCCGGTACGGACCTCGAAGCTGGTCGGCGATCGACCAGATGAAGCTACCGAGATTGCTGCCCTGCTGACTCACTGCTGCGTTTCCTGCCGACGACCGGGGATGACCTGTTCGCGCCATCCTGCCGTAGCCGGACTGCCGTGTCCTCGGCTTGGTCCTCCGTGGGGCTTCCTCCGCGCACTTTGATGTGCAATCCCTGTTGCGTCCGACCGCACGTGAGCGCCCCGGTCGCACTCACCGTGTTCAGGAACGGCCGCAAGTCCGGCGCAGCTCCGCGAGAACAGAGGCAGCCCGGGCGTGGTCGCGACTCACCGGCAGCGGGTTGAGCAGGCAAGGAGCGATGCCCGGCCCACCACCCCCTGACCCGCTCGATCGATGACTCCGGCGCACAAGTAATCGCGCCACTAAACGGATATCCCGCTCCCGACTCAGCTCGGCAAAACACCAAGACCCCCGCACGTGTGCGGGGTCTTCGGGTTTCAGGAGGCTGCTGCGAGCTGATCACTAGCCGCCCGGGGCTGTTCGCTGGTCAGGTGCCAGCAGCGACACCTGTGGCAAAAGGTAGGCGCGCTTCTCGGTCTTGGGCCGAGTGGTTGAGTCACGGTGTTGGATGCGAGCGAGGACGATCAGGGCGTCGACGCGGGTGGCGTAGCGGTGCTTGCGGCAGGCGGGCATGGGATCTCCTCTTCGGCGTCTTTGACATGAGGCACCGTGCAGGCAGGCGATGGGAACCCAACCCCGCTCCGCACGAAGAAGAGCCAGCGTGCCGCTTTGCTTACCGTCGTCGTCCACCTACGCGAACCATCCGGTCGGCGACCTCACACGATCACCTGCTCCGGGTCGTTCAGCTCGACGATGTCCCAGCGCACGACCTTGCCGTACGGGCTCTCATCGACCTCGTCGCCGACCTCGCCATAGTTGTCGATCGCCCAATCGTTCGCCGCCTAGCGGTCCTCGAACGGTCCGACGGCCAAAGCGGGCCGACCGTCCTCTCCGTACGTGTACAGCATCGCAGCGCGCTTGTCGGTCGAGGACTTAGACGTGCATGGCTGCTTAACGACCTGCCCGCAGCCAGTGACGTGCTCGAGCACACCCCCATAGAGGAGTACCTCGATCTCGCCGGCAACCGCCGCCCGGGAGACCCCAAGCCAGGCGGCGATTTCGTCTGGCGGCTGGATCGGCGTACCCCGCTCTGCCTCCATGACGAAGTTGCGCAAATACGCGGCCGCCCGGACACAGTCACGCTGGAACTTGGTGGTGCTCATTGGCTCTTCTCCTGACGCGGCCCAGGCCTTCTGGCTGCCGCATCATGGATCGGTCCCGGCCTCCGAGGGGAGCGCAATCCCCAGAAAGGAGAGCAGGTGAAACGGAGAACCACACATGGCCGCCTCACTGCCGCTAGCGCGCCGGGCACCTACGCTGTAGTCGTGGACCTAGACCGCACGATCACCTCGCTGTACCGGATAAATGCTGTCGCAACCGGCTGCCCCGAATCACGCTCGTCGCGCGAACCTGGGACACGTCTCACAGCATCGATTGAGACTGTCGACAACGACCGCGCAGCCGCGCTTCTCGCCGTCGGCGTGCTCCGCTGACGCGGCGCTAGCGCGACACGGTAGGCCTGCCGCCGCGATCGGTCCCCGGTCAGATCTGGCTGTAGACCGTCCGATGCGGACCCAGCATGCGGCGATTCGCCGCGGGCGTCACGGTCTGGCTCTAACCTGGATAGATGACCGCAGATGACACGACCATGTCGCTGTACCGCCTCAACGCCGTTGCCGTCGCCGCGCCAGGTGGCGGCCCGTCCGATTGGCCCGGCACCGTGATGACTCACGCGGTCGAGACCGTCGACAACGACCGGGCATCTGCCATGCTTCCCATCGGGGTCATCCGCTGAGCATGCCGCTCATCGTCGGTGACCCGCGTGATCCGCATGTTGCAGCCGTCGCTCAGCTGCTGACAACGGCGCCGGTCATCATTGACGCTGCGACGTGGGCGACCGCGCCAGTCACCCTTGACACGAATGGGCTGAGAGTCGCGGGCACCAAGGCGCTGCCCGGCCGCGGGTGGATTCGGCGTCTGGCACCAGCTGGTTGGAACGTACCGCTCCCGCGCGAAGACGCTGCGGCCTCGGCGGAGCGTTCCGCCGCTCTGTCCGGACTAGCGGCAGTCGTGCGTCTAACCGAGATCGAGTGGCTGAGCCCGGTAGAGGCGCTGGGTGCAGCGGAGAACAAGCCTCACCAGTACCGCCTGCTGCATCAGGTTGGTATCGCCATCCCCGGGTGGGTGGTGACCACCGATCCGGCCGCCGCACCCGTTGATAATGGATGGGTAGCCAAGCCCCTCGGCTCGGGAACCTTCGGCGACGCGGCAGGAATCGGATACGTCGTACCCACCACAGCATTCGATCCGGGCCAAAGTGCAGCTCTCGCGGGGGCGCCGTTCCTGCTGCAGCAACGTGTGATCGCCGCCGCCCATGCACGAATCGTCACCGTCGGCTCTTCGGCCTTCTCAGGGACGCTGCCGGCCACTGGCTTGCCGCTCGACTGGCGCATGGATGCCGCCGCACATCACAGCTTCACCGACCAACCCGCGCCGGATGAAGTCTGCGAACTAGCGGTCATGGCGGCCTCCACCCTCGGCGTCGGATACAGCTCCCAGGACTGGATCTGTGACACCGATGGCGGATGGTGGTTCATTGATCTCAACCCAGCCGGCCAATGGTTGTTCCTCCCAACTGGACCAGCCACCGGCGTCACGGCAGCCGTCGCGGCCTTCCTCAACGAGGGCCGATGAGCCGGCGCCGCGAGATCAGAGACGAGCTGTGGCTCTTCCTCGGATACGCGCTCGTAGTCTTCCGGCCCGGGACCCTGCCGCCCACGCACCCCGATCCAGGTGTACCGCCGATTGCGCCCCCGCCTTCTTGGACCGACGACGACGTCCGCGTCTATCTCGAGGAAGCGCGTCGGGACCTTGACCAGCAGCGGGCGGACAAGAGCGACGTGCGAGCGCGGGCGCAACTGGTGTTCACCACGACGCTCGTCCTCGGCACCGGGATCGCTGCGGCCTACCGCCACAGCGACCCAACGCTGGTTGCCAAGGTCATCTACGCCGTTTCCGGGCTTCTGACGTTGCTGGCCGGGCTTGCAGCAGCTGGCGCGATCACGGCGAAATCGCTGGTTGGAGCGCCGAATGTCGCCGGTCTGCCGAACACGGCAGCAGGGAAGGTGGCGCGACGGATCGCCGAAGAGTACGCAGCAACGCGATACTTTGGTGCAGCGACTGTCGCAGTACTGGTCACGGTCCTACGAGACTGCGTCCTCGCCTTGGTCGTCGCTTTCGCCGCGTTTGTGATCGCCTACAGCCTTCCCGACGCTGGCACTGACAAAGCACCAGACCATCACCCGATCACCCCCCAGCGCGATGCGGCACCGACGCCCCGCGGATCGGCCTAGCAGGCCCAGTCCCAACGGAGTACGCGCAGGCGATCGCGGTACAGCCATCTGGCCGCACCCGTCTGTCGCCACCGGCCCGCTACCAGCGACGCTTCCGACGCCCTCCCATCGCGCGGTACCGATCAAGACTGACTTTGGTGATCGACTGGACGCCGCCGTGGAAGCGGATGTCCTCGACCAGAATCCCGTGCTTGACCAGCGTCTTGATCGCAGGAACACTCACGCCTAGCTGAGTCGCGACCACCGGCATACGGATGGCTCGCTCCTCAAGCTCACGCTGTTCGAAGAAGTACCTGCGAGTGTGCTCGATGACGTGCTCAGGCACGCGGTCATCCCGACCCGGGCCGGCGTCGTACTCAAGCGCTGGGTGACGCTTGATGTACTGGCGAACCTTGTCGTACGGCAACTCAAGAACTTCCGCCAGCGCACGAATCGCTGAGCCATCACCCAGGCGCTCGCCCAGGGCGAGGACATCGACGAGCTTCACCAAGTGGCGCTCGCCCCTGTTGCCGATCCGGGTCGAGGCAAGCCGGCCGGCGGCAATCTCGGCGCGGATCTGGCTGCCCGTGACACCGAGGATCGCTGCCGCGTCTTCCACGCTAATCAAGCCTTCATCGGTGGCTTCGCCGCCAGCGAGCCAGCCAGCATCCATGAGCGCGGCGTCGATCCGAGCGGCATCGAGCGCGAGCGCACGTTGCGAACCAGTCGTGCAGGAGGCGCCAGTGGGGACCACCAAGTTGCCCCCGAGCTCTTCGGCGACGGCCTTGGCGGTCGCATCAGCAACCCGTTGCTGTCCCTTGAGCGCGGGATCTGCGATCAGGTAGTGGAGGTGAAAGATCTCACCGCCCGCGCGATGGCCGAGGCTGGCGCGGATGTCCTCGACCTGGGCCGCGTCCGCTTGCAGAGCGGTACTGAAGCTCTTGCGTAGGTGGTGCGGGGTGGGGGTCACAGTGACCAGATGGGCATACTCCGCACTGCGGCGCGTGCCGTCCATGACTACGTCGAGGCCCTCGGCCGCAGCCGCCAACATGAGCGCTCGCCGAAACGCACTCTGACCTCCGGCGTTCGTGCGATTGAGCCCTGGGATGAGCCGATTCTTGGTCTGGATCTGGCCATCTGAACTGGTGTGAAAGATCTCGATGACGAGCCGCAGAAGCACGATGAGCGGATCAGGAATGACAAGCACGCGGCACTTACGGCCCTTGGTCTCATCGATGTGGTCGGAGACCTCGATGGTTCCGCCCGCGGCACGCCGCCTGAACTTCGTTCCGCCCTGCGACTGAACGATCAGCAGGTTGGGCTTGCCCGGCCCACCCTCGATGATGTCTTCGACTAGCAGGCCGTAGGCCTCGGAGATCCGGAGGCCGACGGTCATGAGGAGCCAGAACACGACCTGGTGGACGACGTGGAGCCGAGCAGCGATTCGGGCAGCTTCCTTGAGTGTGATGGCGCGCTTTAACTTGCCGGATTGGGGGGACTCATCCTTGGGCAGCTTGATGTCGCAGAGCCCGTCTTGGACTGCGACCCCCTTGCGCTTGGCGTACTTGACCACCTGGGTGAACACCCACCGCACCGTGCCAAGGGTGCTGTGGCTGTACCGATCCTGAGCAGCATCGCGACGCGCGACCATGCTGGCGGCCACACGGAAGACATCCCCGGCTCGGTATACGTAAGCGTTGCCACGGCTGCCGGCCCGCACGAGCCCGCCTTCAGCGCCTGCACGCTTGAGGGCAGCGCGCGACACGTCGTAGCCGCAACTTGTCACAAGCGAGTGGGCCTCCTTGGCGGTGAGCAGTTCGTCGGCGCCGATGCCAGCAGGCACGCTGGCGGTCGCCGCGACCGGCTCGGCCCTGAGCAGCGTGCGGTACATGTCGCGGACATTGTCATCGGTGACCGACTCCAGTGACAGACCCCGGGAGCTCAGGTGATTCTCGATCACGTCGGCGTAGTGGGTGATCTGATCCTGCCGGTCGACGTTGCCGTGGTGGTCCTCTTCGTAGCGTTCGCGGATCCATCGCTCCGCGTAGGTCTTGAACCGGCTCGTGCCACGCCGAGTGTGGTTAGCGCCGACCGGGCTCTTGAAGCGCCCCGCATCGGGGACGAGCTGGCCGGCCTCGATCGCGGCGACCGCGGCAGCGAGCCATCGCTGAGCGGCAGCTTTGGTCTCGAAAGTGCCAGACGCTCGTCGGCTCGAGCCGCGGACGGTCGGAACGCTGGCGGTCCAGGTGCCGGAGGGGTTGAGCTTCAGTGAGCCGGTCAGTGGCTTGCTCATGCTGCCACCGCCGTCCGCGCCAGGACCGACTCGAGGATCTTGACCATGCCGCGACGCTCTTCGGCGAGCGCGGTGGCCGTGTTCAGGGCATCCTCGAGCTCGATGATCCGGGCCTTGAGCTCAGCAACCTGCTTCGTCTCACGGGCGGCCTCCAGCGTCGAGGCGACTTCGGCGACTTCCTCGGGCCTGAGGTCGCCTGCCGCCACCAGGTCCTTGACTGGGATGTGCCAGGCCCGGCGGCCCTTCTGCTCCTGCCACGCGTTCGCGTAGTGGCCCGCCGAGCGCCGGTCCTTGATCGTGTCAGGGTGCAGACCCGTGGCGAAGGCAGCTTCTTTGATCGTGAGGTTTTCGTTGGACGTGTAGGCCGGCGCGTGCTGCGCCGACTGCTTCTTGGTATCTGGCATGCGGATCGACCGTGAGGCGACCGAAGTTGGGCGCAATCGATCACGCAAGAAAGTTCTCGCGCCCCAGGTCGCCCTAGGTGGCCGTGGGCCCAAGCCAGCGAAAGGCGCCGCATTGGGCACGAGATCCGACTTGGAGACACCAGGTGCGACCTGGGGTAGCGGCCCCTGATTGTCGAGATTCGCCTCGACAATCGCCGGCGCGGTGGAGGGAAGCGCGCCTCTGACGGCCCGCTTCTGGGCGGAAAGCCCGCAAAATGCACTAGACCCCCACCGTCGGTGGGGGTCTAGCACCTGGATGATGGTCCAACCAGTGGCAGGTGAAGGATTCGAACCTTCGAAGCTTTCGCGACGGATTTACAGTCCGCTCCCATTGGCCGCTCGGGCAACCTGCCATGTCACGCCCCCGGCTAGGCGGGAACAGCAACGGTTCGGAAGAATAGCCCAGTCAGCGCCCCCAAGAGAAAACGGAGCAGCCCATGGCGGACTCAACGTTCGACATCGTGAGCAAGTTCGACCGCCAGGAGGTCGACAACGCGCTCGGCCAGACCGCCCGTGAGGTGGCCACCCGGTTCGACTTCAAGGGCACCAACGCCAGCATCGAGTGGAAGGGTGAGAGCGCGATCGAGATCACCGCATCCGCCGATGACCGCGCCAGCGCCGTACTCGATGTCTTCAAGGGCAAGCTGGTCAAGCGGGACGTGTCGCTGAAGGTGCTCGACGCCTCCGAGCCCCGTCAGTCCGGCCAGCAGTCGAAGATCGACATCGCGCTCAAGGAGGGCATCTCCACCGAGAACGCCAAGAAGATCGCCAAGCTGATCCGTGACGAGGGCCCCAAGGCCGTCAAGGCCCAGATCCAGGGCGACGAGCTGCGGGTCTCCTCCAAGTCCCGCGACGACCTGCAGGCGGTCATCTCGCTGGTCAAGGGCCAGGACTACGACTTCGCGGTGCAGTTCCAGAACTACCGCTGAGCGGACAACGTCTGTGCAGGTCAGGCCGCGTAAGCGCTGTCCGGTCCGCATCCAGTCCGCAAGAATCTAGGAGCAGCACGGGGCATCGCCCCGTGCTGCGCCCGTTCACAACGCGGCCGCCGTCGATGTCGACGTTCGATGACTGCCATGACGATGGGCCGAGATCACCGCCGGGCCGCCCGGAGGGTCAGGCCTTGTGGACGACTGCCTTCTTGCCGGCCGTCGTCACGTCGTAGGACACGTGCGCGTGGGTGAACGGGTTGGTGCCGGTGATCCGCGCGCCGTGAGGGAGCGACTTGGTGCTGAAGATCTTCGCGTCGACGAAGCGGTTCGCGAACTTCGCGAACCTCTTGGCGTATGTGCGAATGGCCTCTGCCTTCACGGTGTGCTTGTGCGGGCGCTTCGTCGCCTCCTTGGTCGCCTCCTTCGCCAGCTCCGTCGCAGCGGACTTCACCTCGGTGGACAGGTCCGAGAGGATGGAGCCCTCGTTGAACTGCTCGAAGGTGATGGTGCTCTTCCTTGACGGCAGCGTGACGTGCTGCGCGCCGTAGGAGTAGCCGATCGTCGTCGTGTCCGAGCTGCTGACCGTCTTGACGGAGGTCACGACCCCGCTGGGGTTGAGCCTCAGCGTGCCGGTCTCGTACACCCCCTCCGAGTCGAGGTCCGCCCCTGCGAAGGTGTACGTCTTGGAACCGTCAGCACCCGTGGCCACGGTCGGGGTGCCGACCAGCGTCGTGTGCTTCGGGTCGACGAGCTCCTTGAGCAGCAGGTCGGGCGCGAGCTGAGCGACCGCACTGTCGCCGTCGGGGTCGCGCAGGTCCAGCGACGTGTCCCGCAAGAACATCCAGGTGGCGTGCGGACGCTTGATCGCCTTGAGCGCACGCTTCACGGAACGGTGGGAACCGAGCGTGCTCAGGGTCATGTAGGTGCCCGAGTGCTCGGCCTCGACCATGCTGCCGTCGGCGCCGGCGTCGGCCAAGCCAAGGTTCACGGCGTAGATCGCCTTGATGGTGCTGTTCCCGAAATCGCTGCTCGCGTCGCCACCCTGAGCCAGCCACCCGGCCTTCGCCGCGGCCACCGTCGGCGTCTCGGCGGCCGTCAGTGCGGCGACGAGGTCCGCGTTGGAGATGGCCGGGTCAGGGGTGGGCGTCGGGTCGTTGGCGAACGCGCTGGCGGGAACGAGCGCGGCGCCCACGACGAGCGCGGCAGAGGCGAGCAGGGCTGAGGAACGGTACGGCAACATGAGTGAGCAGACTCTCGAGAAGGGCGCGCCCGGACGATCGGTTCGGTACGGCCGAAGTGAAGGATGCACAGGATCACACGCAGCGGCATCACCTGAAGTCAGAATCAAGCAATTCGGCTGCGCTGCCGCTGGCGGCGACGTCAAGGTGATGGATCGGCGATCAGTCGGCGCAGACCGCTCAGCGAGCGAGCAACCCCAGCCCGAGCCGCACCGACGGGTGCGCCATCGCCCGAGCGAGCGTGCTCTCTCCCGATGCCAGGCGGACGAAGCTACGCCATCCGACCCCTGTGTGAGCGAAGAGCTCGTGGAAGAGGCGCGGCCACCGCTCGAACGCAACGCGGCAGCGCTCGCCGGCTTCCATCTCGGGCAGCAGCTCGGCCTCGAGCGCAGCTCGGTAGGTGGCGGCCACGTCCACCTCGGCGCAGGCCGCACCGGCTGCCGCGCCCGAGCGCAGTGCGAAGGAGATGCCCTCCCGCGTCCACGGTTCGAGCAGGCCGGCCGCATCGCCGACGGCGAGGATGCGTCCGGCGGCTACGGGCGAGGATGTCGTGCGGCAGCGGGTGAGATGGCCGGAGTCCTGCACCACCTCGAGTCCCTCCAGCTGCTGCTGCCGCAAGAAGTCGCGCAGGTAGGCACGCGTCGCCTCCCCCCAGCCGCGGGCCGCGATCACCCCGACGGTGAGCGTGTCGCCCTTCGGGAACACCCATCCATAGGAGCCGGGCAGCCGGCCCCAGTCCACGTGGATCCGGCCGGCCCACTCGGAGGCGACAGCGGGCGGTGCGGCCAGCTCGACCTCGAGACCGAGGTCCACTCGGCCGACCTCGACCCCGACCAGGCGCGAGAGCCGGCCGGAAGCACCGTCGGCGGCGATGACGGTGTCGGCGCGGACCTCGCCGTACGCGGTCGACACCAGTGCGCCGGATCCGTCCTGCTCGACCGATCGCACCGCGCACGCGTCCCGGAACTCCGCGCCGGCCGCCACGGCCTCGGAGATCAGCCAGTGGTCGAACTCCGACCGGACCACCGTCCTGATGACCGGCGTCGGCGAGGAGCGCAGCGCGGCCCGCCCACCGCGGTAGGAGAAGCCACACCGGACGATGTCCGCTCGCGTGGGCAGCTCCGGCAGGCGCTCGATCGAGCGCATCGACGGTCCGATCAGTCCACCGCCACAGGTCTTGTAGCGCGGGAAGGCGGCCCGGTCCAGCACCAGCACGTCGAGGCCGGAAGCGGCCGCAACCCGGGCCGCCGACGAGCCGGCAGGGCCCGCGCCGACCACGACCACGTCGTACTTCTTTCCCACGGCACGCAACCCTAGACCCCATATGTCGAGTGAACTGATCGGATCATCTGGGACACTAGACGCGTGCGAGTATCAGCCAAGTCCGATTACGCCCTCCGCGCGCTCATCGAGATGGCCGCCCGTGAGGACGGGAAGGCCGTCAGCGCCGAGGAGCTGGGCCGGCTGCAGGAGATCCCCCACGGGTTCCTGCAGGCGATCCTCGCCGACCTGCGCAAGAGCGGCATCGTGATCTCCCAGCGCGGCCAGTCCGGCGGGTGGCGCCTCGCCAAGGCGCCCGGCGACGTCTCCGTCGCCGACGTGATCCGGGCCGTCGACGGCCCGCTGGTCAGCGTCTACGGCCTGCGCCCCGAGGCAGTCACCTACAACGAGCGTGCCGACGTTCTCCAGCACGTGTGGATCGCGGCCCGCGACGCGCTGCGCGACGTGTTCGAGAAGGTCTCCATCGACCAGCTCGCCCACCAACAGCTGCCCGACGAGGTCACCTCCCGCACCGCCGACGAAGACGCCTGGCAGCCGCACTGAGCCGCACCCTCGATCACCGTGGCCGGACCATACGTGTGGCCGCGACGGGACGGTGGCCGGCACGTGCCGCAGGGGCGCTGCCGCAGCCGGAGCGCCTCGTGAGGGACAAGCGAGGCGCGTAGCGAGGCCTGCCCCCAGGCACGCGCCGGCCACCGTCCCGGCGCGGCACCCGGCCCGGCACCCAGCGCGGCGCCGCGACCACACGAGCCGCCGCGCCGTACGCCTCAGACCGTCGTCGCCCCCAGTACGGCGGAGAGGAACACGGTCGTCCCCTCCTCCACCCCCAGCCGTCGCGCGTGCGTACGGGTCATCTCGACCGTGACGACCTCGCCGGCGTCGGTCAGCACCGTCAGCCGCACCTCGAAGCCGATCCGCAGCACCCGTGAGACGGTGCCCTCGACCGACTCGGGGCCTGACGGCGACAGCGTCACCTCGATGTCGTGCGGCCGGATCAGCGATCCGCCCAGGGTGGTCACGTCGCCCAGGAAAGACATCACGAAGTCGTTGGCCGGCGCGTCGTAGAGCTGGTCGGGCGATCCCACCTGCTCGACCCTGCCGTTGTTGATCACCACGATCTCGTCGGCGACCTCCAGGGCCTCCTCCTGGTCGTGGGTGACGAACACGGTGGTCACGTGCACCTCGTCGTGCAGCCGGCGCAGCCAGTCGCGCAGCTCCTTGCGGACCTTCGCGTCCAGCGCGCCGAACGGCTCGTCGAGCAGCAGCACCGACGGCGAGACCGCCAGCGCACGAGCCAGCGCCATCCGCTGCCGCTGACCGCCGGAGAGCTGCGAGGGCAGCCGACCGGCGAACTGCGAGAGGTGCACCAGGTCCAGCAGCTCGGCGACCCTGGCCGCCACCTCTGCCTTCGGCTTCTTGCGGATCTCCAGGCCGAAGGCGACGTTCTTGGCCACCGTCATGTGCTTGAAGACCGCGTAGTGCTGGAAGACGAAGCCCACGTTGCGCTTCTGCGGCGGCAGGTGGGTGGCCTCCATGCCCTCGATCGACACGGTCCCGGTGTCGGCGGAGTCCAGCCCCGCGATGATCCGCAGCAGGGTGGACTTGCCACCCCCGGACGGGCCGAGCAGGGCGGTCAGCTGCCCGGTGGGCAGCGACACGTTCACGTCGTCGAGCGCGACGAAGTCACCGAAGCGCTTCGAGACGCCACGTACCTCGATGCTCACTTAGTTCTCCTTGGGAGTCTTGGGCCGCAGCAGCGCCACCACCACGAGGCAGAGCACGGCCGCGAACGCGAGCATGAACGAGACGGAGTACGCCGTCTCCTGCTCGAAGTTCTGATACTTCTGCTGGACCAGGACGGTCGCGACCTGGCTCTGGCCCGACACGTTGCCGGCCACCACCTTGACCGCGCCGAACTCGCCCAGGGAGCGCGCCAGCGAGAGGACGACGCCGTACACGATCGCCCAGCGGATGCCTGGCAAGGTGACCCGCCAGAACGCCTGCCACGAGTTCGCGCCCAGCGACCGGGCGGCCTGCTCCTGGTCGTCGCCGGCCTCCTCGAGAACGGGGACGACCTCACGGATGATCAGGGGCAGCGAGACGAAGCAGGTCGCCATCACCATGCCCGGCACCGCGAAGATGACCTGCATCCCGTGCGCCTCGAGCCACGGCCCGAACCAGCCGTAGCGGCCGTTGTAGACCAGCACCAGAGCAAGGCCCACCACGATCGGCGAGACCGCCAGCGGCAGATCGATGAAGGCCGACAGCAACCGCTTGCAGGGGAAGTCGTAGCGCACCAGCAACAGCGACATGCCCACGCCGAAGACCAGGTTGATCAGGACGGAGATGACCGAGATCTTCGCGGTCAGCGCGAGCGAGCTCTGCACGTCCGGATCGGCCAGGGCCGTGCGGATGCCCTGCAGCCCATGGGCGAAGGTGTGCTGGACGACGAACCAGGTCGGCCACAGCACCAGCATCAGCAGGTAGCCGATGACCAGGAGGCGCAGCGCCCACGTCAACGGCACGCTGCGCTGGCCCACCCGGGAGCTGCGCACCGCGCTAGCCACGGCGCGACACCCGCCGCTGGATGATGTCGAGCGCCACGATCGCCAGCAGGGCCACGACCAGCAGGACGGTCGCCACGGACGCGGCCGCGGCGGTGTCACCGCCCTCGAGGTAGGACAGCACCCGCACGGAGGTGACCTCGGTGCGGTGCGGCAGGTTGCCCGAGAGCAGCACCAACGAGCCGTACTCGCTGATCCCGCGCGCGAAGGAGAGCGACGCGCCCGCGAAGATCGCCGGCACGAGGGTCGGCAGCACGATCCGGCGGAACGTGGTCATCCGGGAGGCGCCCAGCGACGCGGCAGCGTCCTCGACGTCGGTCTCCATCTCCTCCAGCACCGGCTGCACGGTGCGTACGACGAAGGGCAGCGTGACGAACGCCAACGCCAGGAAGACCGCCTTGCGGCTGTTGGCGAAGTGCAGCCCGATGGGGCTGTCGGGGCCGTACAGCGAGAGCAGCACCAGGCCCGCGACGATGGTGGGCAGCGCGAACGGGATGTCGATCACCACGTCGAGCACGCTCTTGCCGGGGAACCGGTCGCGGACCAGCACCCAGGCGATGATCGTGCCCATCACCATGTTGAGCAGTGTGACCAGTGCCGAGGTGATCACCGTCAGCTTGATCGCGTCGAGGGTCTGGCCGTTGCTGAGCGTGTGCGTGTAGGTGTGCCAGCCGCCACCGCTCGCCTTCACGACGACCGCGGCCAGCGGGATCAGGACCAGCAGGCTGAACCAGATCATGGCAACGCCCAGGCCGAGGCCGGACGCGGGCGACAGGGTCCGGGAAGAGGACCGGGCCGGCCGGCGCCGACCACCCGTGTTGCGGGGTGGTCGGACGTCCGGTCGGCCCTCCAGGATCGGAGCGGTCGTCACTTGCCTGCGGCTGCCTGCAGCTTGGTCAGGATGCCGTTGTCGGCGTCGAAGTACTTGGTGTTGGCAGCGGTCCAGCCACCGAAGTCCTTGTCGATGGTCAGCAGCTTGGCCGGCGCCGGGAACGGGTTGCTCGGGTCATTGGCACCCTTCACGGTGACCTGGCCGACCTGGCTGGCGACGTTGTCGAGCGGCCGGTAGCCGGTCTCGGCGTACAGCTTCTGGCCGGCGGCGCTCTTCTGGAAGTCGATCCACTTCTGCGTGACGGCCGAGGCGTCCTTGGTCGCGGCGCAGGGGTTCTGGATCAGCAGCGAGCTGTCCGGGACGACGTAGTCGAGCTGGGTGCCGGACTGGCGCGCCAGGATCGTCTCGTTCTCATAGGAGAGCAGCACGTCGCCGGTGCCGCCGGTGAAGGCGGTGGTGGCGTCGCGGCCCGAGTCGGGCATCGAGACGACGTTGGCGAAGAACTTCTTCATGTAGGCCTGTGCCGCGGTGTCGTCCCCGCCGGAGGCGATCTCCGAGCCGTAGGCGGCCAGCAGGTTCCACTTCGCCGAACCCGAGGAGGCGGGGTTGGGGGTCACGATCTTGACGCCCGGCTTGACCAGGTCGGCCCAGGTCTTGATGTTCTTGGGGTTACCCGGGCGGACGCCGAAGACGACGATCGACTGGGTGCAGATGCCCTTGGTGGCGTTGTTCTTCCAGTCGCTGTCCACGACCCCGCCGTCGACGAGCTTCTGCACGTCGGGCTCGAGCGAGAGGTGGACCGTGTCGGCCTTCGCGCCGGCCAGCACGGAGCGGGCCTGGTCACCGGACGCCCCGTAGGACTCCTTGAAGGTGACGCCCTTGCCCTCGGAGGTCTTCTGGAAGGCCGCCTCGACGCCCTTGTTGGCCTGCTGGAGCACGGAATATCCGACGATATTGATCGTGTCAGCACTCGAGCTGGATGAACCGGAGCCGCTACCGCACCCGGTCAAGGCCAGCACCCCGGCTGCGACGAGCGCAACCGTGACCTTGATCGACTTCATGAGTCCTCGTTTCCTCGCGTTCAGGCAGTAGTCGATCGACCACTGTTTTTCAGTAATGTCACCTACTCTACGCGACTTAATCACCCCTGTCCGCTTCGTGGACACGCAGTGCGTCGAGACGAGAACACGTTCTGATTTCACGCTTTGGCCAATGGCGCGGTGTGCGTCAGGAGCGCCGACTACCCTGGGAAGTCGCGTGACCGTACGTCGGAGCGACCGGCACGGCCACGGCCGTGGGTGCGAGCAGTAGCTCGGCGGGTTCGAAGGAGTGCACAGCGTGACGAAGCAGGTCAAGCAGCTCGATCGAGTGGTCATCCGGTTCGCAGGTGACTCCGGTGATGGCATGCAGCTCACCGGCGATCGGTTCACCCAGGAGTCGGCGGTCTTCGGCAACGACCTGATGACCCTGCCCAACTTCCCCGCCGAGATCCGGGCGCCGCAGGGCACGATCCCCGGGGTGTCATCGTTCCAGGTCCACTTCGCCGACCACGACATCATGACCGCGGGCGATGCGCCCGACGTACTCGTGGCGATGAACCCGGCGGCGCTGAAGGCGAATCTGGGCGACCTGCCCAAGGGCGCGACGATCATCGTCGACACCGCCGACTTCACCACCCGCAACCTGGCCAAGGCCGGGTACGACGCCAACCCCCTCGACGACGCTGGCTCCGATGGCGGGGGTGGCCCGCTCGCCGCCTACCAGGTCCATCCGGTCGACCTGACCGGCATGACCGTCGAGGCGGTCAAGGAGTTCGGCCTCTCCCGCAAGGACGCCTCGCGCGCGAAGAACATGTTCGCCCTGGGCCTGCTCTCGTGGATGTACGGCCGGCCGACGGAATCCACGATCGCGTTCCTGAACAAGAGGTTCGCCAAGGTCCCCGACATCCGCGACGCGAACATCACCGCGTTCAAGACCGGCTGGAACTTCGGCGAGACCACCGAGGCGTTCGCCGTCTCCTACGAGATCAAGCCGGCACCGGTCTCGGCCGGCACCTACCGCAACATCACCGGCAACCTGGCGCTCGCCTACGGCCTCATCGCCGCCGGTGTCCGCTCGGGCCTGCCGGTGTTCCTGGGCTCCTACCCGATCACCCCGGCCTCCGACATCCTGCACGAGCTCTCCAAGCACAAGTCGTTCGGTGTGACCACGTTCCAGGCCGAGGACGAGATCGCCGGCGTCGGCTCGGCGATCGGCGCCGCGTACGCCGGCTCGCTCGGGGTCACCACCACCTCGGGCCCCGGTGTCGCGCTCAAGGGCGAGGCGATCGGCCTGGCCGTGATGACCGAGCTGCCGCTGGTGGTCGTCAACGTCCAGCGTGGCGGCCCCTCGACCGGCCTGCCGACCAAGACCGAGCAGTCCGACCTGCTCCAGGCGATGTTCGGCCGCAACGGCGAGGCACCGGTGCCGATCGTCGCGCCGGCCACGCCCGGCGACTGCTTCGACGCAGCGCTGGAGGCCGCCCGGATCGCCGTCACCTACCGCACGCCGGTGATGCTGCTCTCCGACGGTTACCTCGCCAACGGCTCCGAGCCTTGGCGCATCCCCGATGTCGACGAGCTGCCCACCATGGACCCGGCCTTCGCGACCGGCCCCAATCACGTCTCGCCCCGCTCGACGACCGGTGAGCAGGACGAGTTCTGGCCCTACCTGCGCGACGAGGAGACCCTCGCGCGGCCGTGGGCGGTCCCCGGCACGGCGGCCCTCGAGCACCGCATCGGCGGTCTGGAGAAGGGCGATGGCCACGGCAACATCTCCTACGACCCGGCCAACCACGACCAGATGGTCCGCAGCCGCGCCGCCAAGGTGGCCAAGATCGCCGAGACGCTGCCGCCGCTGGAGATCGACGATCCCTCCGGGCCGCCGGGCGAGGGAAGGGCCAAGGTGCTGGTGCTCGGCTGGGGTTCGACCTACGGGCCGATCGGGTCGGCCGTGCGCCTGGTCCGCAAGGCCGGCTTCAACGTCGCGCAGGTCCACCTGCGTCACCTCAACCCGTTCCCCAACGATCTCGGCGACATCCTCAAGCGCTACGACAAGGTGCTGGTTCCCGAGATGAACATGGGCCAGCTCTCGCTGCTGCTGCGCGCGAAGTACCTGGTCGACGCGGTCGGCTTCAACGTCGTCCGCGGCCTGCCGCTGAAGTCCTCGGAGCTGGCCGAGGCGATCGGCGCCCTGGTCGCCGACGCCGAGGACGTGACCGTCGACCTCTCGAACACTGCCATCGACACCGGCGAGGAGCTGTGATGACCTCCCCCACCACCGTCAGCGACCTGGGAACTCCGGCGTTCCGCTCCGGCATCGACCTGGTCCCCACCACGGACCGGCCGCAGACCGGCAAGGAGTTCACCTCCGACCAGGAGGTGCGGTGGTGCCCCGGTTGCGGTGACTACGCCGTACTCAAGGCCGTGCAGGGCTTCCTGCCCGACCTCGGCCTCAAGCGGGAGAACATCGTCTTCGTCTCCGGCATCGGCTGCTCCTCGCGATTCCCCTACTACCTCGACACCTACGGCATGCACTCGATCCACGGGCGCGCCCCGTCGATCGCGACCGGCATCGCCACCGCCCGTGAGGACCTGTCGGTGTGGGTCGTCACCGGGGACGGCGACGCGCTCTCGATCGGCGGCAACCACCTGATCCATGCGCTGCGCCGCAACGTCAACATGACGATCCTGCTGTTCAACAACCGGATCTACGGCCTGACCAAGGGCCAGTACTCCCCCACCTCGGAGACCGGCAAGGTGACCAAGTCGACCCCGTCCGGCTCGATCGACCACCCGTTCAACCCGGTCTCGCTGGCGCTGGGCGCCGAGGCGTCCTTCGTCGCCCGCACCGTCGACTCCGACCGCAAGCACCTGACCTCCGTGCTGTCGGCGGCGGCCGCCCACCGCGGTACGGCGCTGGTCGAGATCTACCAGAACTGCCCGATCTTCAACGACGGTGCCTTCGACGACCTCAAGGGTCCCGACACCAAGGCAGACGCGATCATCCCGCTGGTCCACGGCGAGCCCATCCTCTTCGGCGCTCCCGATGCAACCGGGCAGCCCGCCAAGGGACTGATCCGCGACAGCCTCACCGGCGGCGTCAAGGTCGCTCAGGTGGCCGAGGTCGGCCTCGAGAGCGTGCTCGTCCACGACGTGCACAACCCCGACCCGACCACGGCCTTCGCGATCTCGCGACTGACCGACGCCGGGGTGCTGCACCAGTCGCCGATCGGCATCTTCCGCCAGGTCCAGCGGCCCACCTACGACGACCAGGCGCGTGCCCAGATCGCCGATGCCCGGGCCTCCTCCACCGCCCCCGCCGAGGACCGCCTCACCGCGCTGCTCAACTCAGGTGACACCTGGACGGTCGCCTGACCCCGACTTGGTGGAAATGGCCGCCGAGTCTGCAGACTCGACGGCCATTTCGACTGATTCGGCGCGGATTCAGCGGGTCAGCCGCACCGTGATCGGCTCAGCGCTGGAGCTGGAACGTCTCCGAACCGATGTGCACGGTCAGGTCGGTGACCGTCACCGACGCCTCGGAGAACGAGTCCAGCTGCTTCACGCCGGTCATCGACGCCTCGGCCGCACCGATGGTGCCGGCGGTCCGGACCGTGGTCCAGTGCCTGGTGCCCGCCTTCGTCCGCACCGTGAAGTTGAAGAGGAAGCGGTGGTGGGCCTCGCCGGCGACGTAGGCCTCCACGGCGGGCTTCGAGTCCACGCGGACGCCGACGCCACCATCGTTGCCGCCGACGGCGAACTGTCCACCGTCGGTCCCGAGCGAGATGCTGCACATCTCCACGCCGGAGGTGAACGTCGCCGTCGCATCCAGCGAGCGCGAGTCGCGCATCTTGCGAGACTGGCTGAAGCGGCCGTGCTTGGCCACGAAGATCTTGCGGGGTCCGTCGATGAGGGACTCCAGCTCGCTGTCGCTGAGGTCACCGTCCGCGGCCGCAGCGGCGTAGGCCGCTTCCGGGTTGAGCTGCAGACCACCCCTCCAGCGCTTGTTGCCCAGCCCGCTGAGTGCGACCTTGCCCCGCTCGGTGCCGTTGTGGTTGACGGAGGTGTCGAGCTTGGCCCGGCCCTGGTCACAGCTGACGCTGCCGCTCAGCTTGTGGCCGAACGAGGCCGCCTGGGCGGTCGGAGCGATCAGCACGAGGGCTGCCGCCGCGGCGGTCACGGCCGTGGCGATGGTGGTACGACGACGCAAGGGGACTCCCGGGAACGGTGGTCGCGTGAGGCGACCGGGCGAGAAAGTCAAACACGTACCTGTGATTCGCGTTCACGCTTTCTCAGAATTTGCTGTGTATGCGGATCGGCTCGGCGCCACCACGGGCCGGCGCGCCCTCAGCGAGTCGTAGGTGAACACGGCCAGCGACACCCAGACGATCGCGAAGCCGATCCAACGGCCGGTCGACATGTCCTCGTGGAAGTGCAGCACGCCGAGGCCGAACTGCAGGATCGGCGCCAGGTACTGCAGCAGCCCGAGCGTCACCAACGGCACCCGTACGGCGGCAGCACCGAAGCAGATCAACGGCACCACCGTCACCACGCCGGCCGAGACGAAGAGCGCCGCGTGCCCCGGGCCCTCGGAGGTGAAGTGCGACCTGCCCGTCAGGCCGAGGCCGACCAGGAAGACCAATGCCAGCGGCGCCATCAGGGCCGTCTCCAGCGCCAGCGACTCGAACGCGCCCGCGTCGGCCTTCTTCTTCGCGAGCCCGTAGGTGCCGAAGGAGAGCGCGAGCACCAGCGCGAGCCACGGCAGCCGGCCGTAGTCCACGGTCAGCACCACGACAGCGAGGGTCGCGATGCCGACAGCGACCCACTGCACCGTCCGCATCCGCTCGTGCAGCACCAGCACGCCGAGCAGCATCGTCACCAGCGGGTTCACGAAGTAGCCCAGCGACGTCTCGACCACACGGCCGTGGTTGACGCCCCAGATGTACGTCGCCCAGTTGCAGGTCACCGTCACCGCCGCGAGTGCCAGCAGGGCGAGCTTGCGTCGGTCGCGCACCAGCGCGAGGAGCTGCGGCGTACGGCGCAGGGCGATGATCAGGACGGTCATCACCACCAGCGACCAGATCAACCGGTGCGCCAGGATCTCGAAAGCCCCGGCCGGCTCCAGCAGTGGCCAGTAGAGCGGGAACGCGCCCCAGATCAGGTAGGCGACGACCCCGAACACCACACCACGCGAGCGCTCCACCCGCTGAGGCTAGAGCGCTGCCCGAGGTCTAGGCGGAGCGCACCGCCACCACATCGGCGAACCGCTCCAGCGCCTCGCGCACCGCCCCCTGCGGCAGGACGGTCAGCAGCGCCTTGGCCTTCTGGGCCTCCGCCACCACGTAGGCGCGCGCCTCGTCCATCGCCGGGTGGGCCCGCAGCAGCGCGAGGCACTCGGCCAGGGACTCGTCGTCGCTGAGGTCGGTGTCGAGCAGCTCCAGCAGCCGGGCGTCCTCCGGCGCCGTCGACCGCCGCGCGATCAGCACCGGCAGCGTCGGCACCGCCTCGCGCAGGTCGGTGCCGGGGGTCTTGCCGGACTCGACGGAGTCGGAGGCGATGTCGAGGATGTCGTCGGAGATCTGGAAGGCGACGCCGACGATCTCGCCGTACGCCGTCAGCGCCTCCTCGATCTCCCGCGACGCGCCACCGAACCGAGCGCCGTAGAGCGCCGAGGTGGCGATCAGCGCGCCGGTCTTGCCGGCGACCACCTCGAGGTGGTGGGCGACCGGGTCCTCGCCCGGACCCGGCGCGACCCCCTCGAGGATCTGGCCCTCGACCAACCGGGCGAAGGCCCGCGACTGGATGCCGACGGCGTCGGCGCCCAGGTCGGCGGTGAGCTCGGAAGAACGGGCGAAGAGCAGGTCGCCGGTCAGGATGGCGATGTTGTTGTCGAAGCGCGCGTTGGCCGAGTCGGCGGCGCGGCGTACGAGGGCCTCGTCCATCACATCGTCGTGGTAGAGGGAGGCGAGGTGGGTGAGCTCCACGACGCACGCCGCGGTGATCACGTCGTCGGAGTCCGCGCGGTCACCGGTCTCGGCGGCGAGCAGCACCAGCAGCGGACGGAACCGCTTCCCGCCCGCCTCCAGCAGGTGCGCGGCGGCCTCGCTGACGAACGGGGAGCGGCTGCGGACGTGGTCGGCCAGCGCCTTCTCCACCAGCCCCAGGCGCGCGCTCAGGCGCTGGGCGAGGGCCTGGTCGGAGATGGGCAGGGCCAGATCAGCAGTGCTCACCCGAGGAATGATCCCGCATTGTCGATCAGATGCAGAACGGGGTCCGGAACCACGCCCAGGAAAATCGTGCCCGCGGCACACACCGCGATGACGGCGACACTCCCCCAGGCCGGTACGGCGACGGCTCCGAGGGACCCGTTGGCAGCCCCTCCCGAGGTCTCCGGCTCGACGAAGAACAGCAGCAGCACGAACCGCACGTAGAAGAAGACCGAGACGATGCTCGCCACGATCGCCGCCACCACCACCGGCCAGTAGCCTGCGCGAAGGGCGACCGTGAAGACCTCCCACTTCGCGATGAAGCCGCCCGTCAGCGGGATGCCGGCCATCGAGAACAGGAACAGCGCGAACAGCACCGCCACCACCGGCGAGCGCCTGCCCAGGCCGGTCCACTTGGCGAACGAGGTGGCCTCGCCGTTGCTGTCGCGCACCACCGTGACCAGCGCGAAGGCGCCGATGGTCGCCACCGAGTAGGCGACCAGGTAGAAGAGCACCGCGTGGGTGGCGTCGGCGCCGTCACCGTTGCCGGCGGAGAAGCCGATCACGCCGGTGAGCAGGAAGCCGGTGTGGGCGACGGCACTGTAGGCCAGCATCCGCTTCACGTCGGTCTGCACCACCGCGATCGCCGCGCCGAAGAGCATCGTCGCGATCGCGATCACGCCCAGGACCGGCTGCCAGGAGAGCCGGTCGTGTCCGAAGGCGACGATGAAGAGCCGCAGCAGCGCTCCGAAGGCGGCGACCTTGGTCGCGGCGCTCATCCATGCCGTCACGGCCGTCGGCGCGCCCTGGTAGACGTCGGGGGTCCAGGCGTGGAACGGCACCGCGCCGACCTTGAACAGCAGTCCGACGGCCATCAGGCCCATCCCGACGACCAGCAGCGGATGGTTCGGGCCACCGTGCCGCACCACCTCGCCGATGCCGGCCAGGTCGAGGGTGCCGGCGTACCCGTAGACCAGGGCAAGGCCGTAGAGGAAGAAGCCGGAGGAGAAGGCGCCGAGCAGGAAGTACTTCAGCGCCGCCTCCTGCGACAGCAGCCGGCGACGCCGGGCGAGCCCGACGAGCAGGTAGAGCGGCAGACTGAGCACCTCGAGCGCGACGAAGAGCATCAGCAGGTCGCCGGCGACCGGGAAGAGCATCATCCCGCCGACGGCGAAGAGCAGCAGCGGGTAGACCTCGGTGTGGTCCATGCCCTGCTGGGAGGCGGTCCGCTCGGCAGCTGTGCCGGGAAGCGCGGCCGCCTGGCCGGCGAACGCCGAGACACCGCCGTCGAGCTGGCGCTCGGCGAAGAGGAGTACGCCGGCCAGCGCCACCACCAGGATCACGCCCCAGAGGAACACTCCCGGCCCGTCGAGCACGATCGCACCCTCGGCGACGGTGTGCGGCGCGACGCCACCGGTGTTGAGGTCGGTGGCGATCCAGATGACCCGCACCAGCGCGACCACCAGGCCGACACCGGTCATGGTGACCTGCAGCCCGAACCGACGCTGCCGCGGCGCGAATCCCTCGATCAGGACGCCAACGCAGGCCAGGGCGAAGACCAGCAGGATCGGCCACAGGACGCCGTACTCCAGGTGCGGCTGTTGGAACGTACTCACTGGACCACCGCCGCGAGTGCGGGCTGCAGGGCCGTGACCACCGGGTTGGCCAGGTCCAGCAGCGGAGCCGGATAGAACCCGAACAGCACCAGCGCCACCACCAGCGGCGCCAGCACCGCGACCTCGGCCCGGGTCAGGTCAGCGATCTCAACCGCTCGCGCTCGAGGCACCTCGACAGGCTCGGCGACCGTGGCCCCGACAGGCTCGGCGACCGCGATGTCCGGCGGACCGGTCATGGTGCGCTGGTACATCCACAGCACGTAGATGGCCGCGAGCACGATGCCGGTGACGGCGACGGCACCGACCCACCAGTGGTAGTCGAAGGCACCGATCAGCACCAGGATCTCCGAGACGAACTGCGAGAGCCCGGGCAGGCCGGCGGTGGCCAGACCCGCGACCAGAAGGAGCCCGGCCAGGACCGGCGCGCCCTGCTCCACCCCGCGGATGCCGCGGATCGACGCGGTGCCCCGGCGCTGGATGAGGTACCCGGCGGCCAGGAACATCGCCGCCGTGGCGACGCCGTGGTTGACCATGTAGAGGATCGCGCCCGAGGCGCCCTGCTCCGAGCGCGCGGGGCTGGTGAAGGCGAAGATGCCCAGCGCGATGAAGCCGAAGTGGCTCAGCGAGGTCAGACCGATCAGCCGCAGGATGTCGTCCTGGCCGATGGCGAGGAACGCGCCGTACACGATCGAGATCAGGCACAGCGTGACCACCACCGGCGTCGCCCACGCGCTGGCGTCGGGAAGCAGTCCCAGGCAGTAGCGCAGCATGCCGAAGGTGCCGATCTTGTCGAGCACGCAGACCAGCAGCACGCTGGTCTGCGGGGTGGCGCTCTCGGTGGTGTCGGCCAGCCAGGTGTGGAACGGGAACAGCGGCGCCTTGACCGCGAACCCGATGAAGAACGCCACGAAGATCCAGCGCCCCGAAGCCGTCGAGATGTCGACGTGCTGCAGGTCGGCGAACCGGTAGGACGGCGAGCCGTCCTGGACCGCGTAGAGCCCGATCACGCCGCCGAGCAGCACCAGGCCGCCGCCCAGCTGGTACATCAGGAACTTCAGCGCGGCGCCTGCCCGCTTGGGTCCGCCCCAGCCGCCGATCATGAAGTACGCCGGGATCAGCGTGGCCTCGAAGAACACGTAGAACAAGAAGACGTCGGTCGCGCAGAAGACGATCAGGCCGAAGGACTCCAGCGCGAGCGCCCAGGCGAACCAGCCGTGGTCGTGGCTGCGCCAGGCGCTGAGCATCACGATCGGCACCAGCACCGCGGTGAGCAGCACCAGCAGCACCGCCATCCCGTCCAGGCCCAGCGACCAGTGCACGCCGATGCGCTGGATCCAGTCGACGTCCACGCTCTCCTGGAAGCCCCGGCCGGACTTGTCGAAGCGGATCGCCGCGACGATCGCCGCCACCAGGGTGGCCACCGCGAAGCCGAGTGCCACAGGACGGGCCGCGGCGGGGGCCCGCAGCCCGATGAGGAAGCAGCACACCGCGCCGACCAGCGGAAGGATGCAGAGCGTCGTGATCACTGCCAGTTCACCACCATCAGGGCGAGGACGACGACGAGGCCGCCGCCGAGGATCGAGAGGGCGTAGGAGCGCACGTAGCCGTTCTGAAGCTGGCGGAAGACGCCCGCGAAGGCACCGACGGCGACCGGGCCACCCGTCAGTACGCCGTCGACGCCGTAGCGGTCGATCTGGACCAGCGCACCGGTGAGCCGTCGACCGGGCTCGACGACGAACGTCTCGTTGATGGCGTCGCCGTACAGGTCGTGACGGGCCACCGTCACGGGCCAGGCGACGTCCGTCGGCGCGGTCGCCGGGACCGGCCGCCTGCCGACCAGGACCCAGGCCAGCGCGACGCCGATCGCGACCACCACGACCGCCAGCACCGAGATCACCCAGCCGGGCAGGCCCCCCGACTCCTCCGGCGGCTCGCCGACGACGGGCGCCAGGTAGTCCTGGATCCAGCCGCCGAGCAGCATCAGGCCACCGAGGACCGAGAGCGCCGCCAGCACGACCAGCGGCCCGGTCATCACCCGCGGCGACTCGTGCGGGTGCACGCCGTCGAGCCACCGCCGATCGCCGAAGAACGTCAGCAGCATCAGCCGCGTCATGTAGAACGCCGTGATGCCGGCGCCGAGCAGCGCGAGGGCGCCGATCCACCAATGCTGGTGCCAGGCGGCGTCGATGATCTTGTCCTTGGACCAGAACCCCGAGAACCCGGGGAAGCCGATGATCGCGAGATAGCCCATCGCGAAGGTCAGGAACGTCACCGGCATCGCCTTGCTCAGCGCGCCGTAGTGCCGCATGTCCACGTCGTCGTCCATCGCG
This sequence comes from Nocardioides sp. Iso805N, assembly GCF_000364605.1. Taxonomy (GTDB): domain Bacteria; phylum Actinomycetota; class Actinomycetes; order Propionibacteriales; family Nocardioidaceae; genus Nocardioides. The sequence continues at coordinate 455,632 of NZ_KB822575.1, forward strand.
TGCATCACCGAGCCGGCACCCAGGAACATGTTGGCCTTGAAGAACCCGTGCGTGAGCAGGTGGAAGATCGCGAACGCGTAGCCCGCGGGACCGAGCCCGGCGGCCAGCATCATGTAGCCGATCTGGCTCATCGTGGAGCCGGCCAGCACCTTCTTGATGTCGTCCTTCGCGGTTCCGATGATCGCGCCCCACAGCAGGGTGACCACCGCCACCACCACGACCGCGGTGCGGGCGCCGGGCGCGGCGTCCAGGATCGCGTGCGAGCGGACCATCAGGTAGACCCCGGCGGTGACCATGGTGGCCGCGTGGATCAGCGCGGAGACCGGCGTCGGGCCCTCCATCGCGTCCAGGAGCCAGGCCTGAAGCGGGACCTGGGCCGACTTGCCGCAGGCGCCCAGCAGGAGCAGCAGGCCCAGCCAGGTCATCCGGGTCTCGCTGGCGTGGCCGACCCCGGCGTTGACCACGTCGAAGGCCGTCGACCCGAAGGTGGTGAAGCACAGCGCGATCGCCAGCGAGAGCCCCATGTCGCCGACCCGGTTCATCACGAACGCCTTCTTGGCCGCCGCGGCGGCACTGGGCTTGTGCTGCCAGAACCCGATCAGCAGGTACGACGCCAGGCCGACGCCCTCCCAGCCCAGGAACAGCACGAGGTAGTTGGCGGCCAGGACCAGGGTGAGCATGGCGGCGACGAAGAGGTTGAGGTAGCCGAAGAACCGGCGCTTGCGCGGGTCGTGGGCCATGTAGCCCAGCGAGTAGATGTGGATCAGCGATCCGACCCCGGTGATGAGCAGCAGGAAGAGGCCGGAGAGCTGGTCGTAGAGCAGGTCCGCGCCGACGTCGAGCCGACCGGTCTGGATCCAGGTGTAGAGGTGGACGACGTGGCTTCGAGCATCGTGACTTCCTTCCCCACCTCCCGAGGGAAGGCTCAGGTTGTGCAGGAAGAGGATCAGCGCGAAGACGAAGGAGACGATCGGCAGCAGGGTCGCCAGGTAGGGCCCCCAGCGGTCGGTCAGCCGGCCGCCGACGAGCAGGACGGCCGCGCCCGCCAGCGGCAGCGCGATGACGAGGGTGACCAGTGCGCTCACCACTTGAGCTGGCTCACGCTGTCGAGGGACGCCGTGTCGATGGACGCCGATCGGCGGGTCCGGAAGATGGTCATGATGATCGCCAGCCCGATCACCACCTCGGCCGCCGCGACCACCATCACGAAGAAGGCCGTCACCTGGCCGTCGAGGTTGCCGTGCAGCCGGCTGAAGGCCACCAGCGCGAGGTTGCCGGCGTTGAGCATCAGCTCCACGCACATGAAGACCACGATCGCGTTGCGGCGGATCAGCACGCCCGTGCAGCCGATGGTGAACAGGACCGCACTCAAGATGAGGTACGGCGTCACGTCGCTCACTTGTGTTCCTCCAGCTCCCGCGGGCCGTGCAGGGTGCTCGGCACGCTCTTCGAGGACGGGCTGCCGTCGGGCAGCAGCGCCGGGGTACCGACGGCGTTGTGCCGTGCCAGCGTGCCCGGCGGCGGCAGCGGCCCGAGGTGCAGTCCGGTCTCGCCGTAGCTGCGGACCCGATCGCGGGCCAGCTCGGCCTGCGACGGCTTCGGCTCGGTGCGCTCGCGGTGCGCGAGCACCATCGCCCCGACCGCGGCCGTGATCAGCAACGCACTGGTCGCCTCGAACGCAACGACGTACCGGCCGAAGAGCTGATCGGCGAGCGCCTCGAGGTTGCCCCCGGCATTGGCCTGGGCGAGACCCTTCATGGTGCCGAGCGAGAGCTGCCCGATCATCACCACCAGCAGCACGCCCAGGAGCAGGCCGGCCGCCAGCGAGGCGACCCGATGGCCCTTGATCGTCTCCACCACCGAGTCCGAGACGTCCACCCCGACCAGCATCAGCACGAACAGGAAGAGCATCAGCACCGCGCCGGTGTAGACGATGATCTGGACCGCGAACAGGAAGGGCGCGTCCAGGCTGGCGTAGACCAGGGCCAGGTTGATCATCACCACCGCCAGCAGCAGGGCGGCGTGCACGGCCTTGCGGACCACCAGGATCCCGAGCGCCGCCAGGATCATCATCGGCGCGGTGATGACATAGGTGGCCGTCATGCGGGGTCCCCGATCGATGGGTGGGCCGAGGGGCCGCTGGCGGCGAAGCGAGTCCGGCGAGCCGGAGAACCGAGCGGCGTACTCATCGGACGATGCTCTCCGGCGCGTAGTAGCTCTGCTCGTCATCGCCCAGGAGCATCGGGTGCGGCGGCTGCTCCATGCCCGGCTGGAGTGGGGCGAGCAGGTCGGACTTCTCGTAGATCAGGCTCTCCCGCGAGGTGTCGGCGAGCTCGTACTCGTTCGTCATCGTCAGCGCCCGGGTCGGGCAGGCCTCGATGCACAGGCCGCACAGGATGCAGCGCAGGTAGTTGATCTGATAGACGCGGCCATAGCGCTCCCCGGGGCTGAAGCGCTGGCTGTTGCCCTCGGCGTCGGGCTCATCGGAGTTCTCCGCGCCCTCGACGTAGATCGCGTCCGCCGGGCACGCCCACGCGCACAGCTCGCAGCCGATGCACTTCTCCAGCCCGTCGGGGTGACGGTTGAGCTGGTGCCGGCCGTGGAAGCGGGGGGCCGTCGGCATCTTCTCGAACGGGTACTGCTCGGTGACCGGCTTCTTGAACTGGGTGGTGAAGGTGACCGCGAAGCCTGCCACCGGGTCCCACAGATTCTCGCGGATGTTCACGATGCCTCCTCGATCGAGCGTGTGGGAGCCGGGGACGGGAAGACCAGCGCCTCGGCGCGGCCGCGGACAGCGCCACCGATCGGCATCGGCGGCACGGGGAACGCCCCCTGGTGCTCGGCGACCGGCATCTCGGGAGCCTTCGGCCCGCGCAGCAGGACGACCAGCATGCCGGCGGTGAAAAGCACGGCGGGTACGGCGACCCAGCGCGGGTCGAAGCCGTTCTCCAGCGCGATGACGCGGACGGTGGCGACCACCAGGATCCAGACCAGCGCGAGCGGGATCAGCCGCTTCCAGCCCAGCGCCATGAACTGGTCGTAGCGCAACCGCGGCAGCGAGCCGCGCAGCCAGATGAAGACCCAGACGAAGCCGAGCAGCTTGCCGAAGAACCACAGCAGCGGCCAGTAGCCCTCGTTCGCCCCCGCCCAGACGTGGTCGATCCAGAGGGGCGCGTGCCACCCGCCCAGGAAGAGCGTGGTCGCCAGCGCGGAGACCGTCGCCATGTTGACGTACTCGGCCAGGAAGAAGAGCGCGAACTTCAGCGAGGAGTACTCGGTGTGGAAGCCGCCGACCAGCTCGCCCTCGGCCTCAGGCAGGTCGAACGGCGCCCGGTTGGTCTCGCCGACCATCGAGATCGCGTAGATCAAGAAGCTGGGCATCAGCACCAGCCCGAACCACATGTCGCCCTGCGCGGCCACGATCGCGCTGGTGGACAGGCTGCCGGCGTACATGAAGACCGAGACCAGCGCGAGGCCCATCGCGACCTCATAGGAGATCATCTGCGCGCTCGAGCGCAGACCGCCCAGGAGCGAGTACGTCGACCCGCTCGCCCAACCGCCGAGCACGATGCCGTAGATGCCGACGCTGGCGATCGCCATCACGAACAGCACCGCGACCGGCAGGTCGGTCAGCTGCAGCGGCGTGCGCTGGCCCAAGAAGTCCACCACCGGCCCGAACGGGATCACGCTGAACGTCACGAACGAGGGCACCACCGCCAGGATCGGCGCGATGATGAAGACGATCCGGTCGGCCTTGTCGGGGGTCAGGTCCTCCTTGAGCGCCAGCTTCACACCGTCGGCGAGACTCTGCAGCAGGCCGAAGGGGCCGTTCACGTTGGGCCCGATCCGGTGCTGCATCCGGGCCACCACCCGGCGCTCCCACCAGATGTTGAACAACGTCAGGACGACGCAGACCCCGAAGATCAGCACCACCTTGATCAACACGACCCACCAGGTGTCGTTGCCGAAGTCGGCCAGGCTCCGCTGCGTCGGGCTCATGCCGAGGTCACCTCCACGCCCGAGCCGGGCGAAGCCAGATCCGCCAGTACGCCGCGGCCGGTGCTGTTGCTCGGCAGCCACACCACGTCGTCGGCGACATCGGCCGCCTGCGCCGGCAGGGTGATCGAGCCGCGATCGCCGGTGACGGTGACCGTCGTACCGAGGCGGTGCAGGTTGGCGCGGCTCAGCAGCGCGATCGCGGGCCGGGCGGTCGCCGCGTAGGACTTGTCACCCATCTGGAGGCTGCCGTTGTCGATCATCAGCTTCCAGGTGCTCAGGCGGAACGCCCCCGCGCCTACGGCCGCCCCGGCCGCTGCGCGGCGCGGGTGCTTGCCTGCGAGGCCCTCCGGCAGGGGCGGAGCGGCGGACTCCATGGCGACGTAGCGGTCCGCGATCTGGCCGAGGATCTCGGCGTCGGAGTAGGTGGCGGGCTTGTCGAAGACCTTCGGGAACGGCCGTGGGCGGCCCTCCCAGGTGAGGAACGTGCCGGTCTTCTCGGTCACGGCAGCGACGGGCAGAACCACGTCCGCGCGGCGGGTGACCTCGGAGGGGTGCAGCTCGAGGCTGACCACGAACTCGGCCCGGTCGAGGGCGGCCAGGAACGCCGCCGGGTCGCCGGTGTCATCGGGGTCGACGCCGCCGACCAGCAGCGCACGCACGTCGCCGGCGAGGACACCCTCGATGATCTGGTCGGCATCGCGTGCGTGCGCGTCGAGGGGGAAGGCGCCCGCCTCGACCGCCCCGCGGTCGCCGGCGCGCCGGGGCACCCAGCCGAGCTTGGCTCCGGTGGTGTCCGCCAGCGCCGCCGCAGCATCCAGCGCGCCCGGCGAGGTGGCCAACCGCTCCCCCACCAGGATCACGGCGGTCGGCGCGACGTCGGTCAGACCCGCGATCGCGGCGGCCTCGTCCCCCGGCGTACAACGCACCAGCTCGGCACCCAGCTTGGCCGAGCCCGGCGAGAGCAGCGGGGCGATGGTCCGGATCCGCTGCGCGCCGGCCTGAGCCTGTCGAAGGGTCGAGGCCCGCAGCCGCAGGAAGATCGTGCCGGCCTCGTCCTCGGGCTCGAGCCCGATGAGCACCACCTCGGTGGCCGCATCGAGGTCGGCATAGGTGACCTCGCTCCTGCCGCGCACGTGCTCGGCGAGGAACCGGGTCTCCTCGGCCGACAGCGGCCGAGCACGGAAGTCGATGTCGGCCCCGCCGAGCGTGTCCCGGGCGAAGGAGGAGTACGCCGCGGCGTCCTGCACCGTCCCGCGGCCACCCGGCAGTACCCCCACCGCGCCGACGCCACCGGCCGCGGCGAGCCCGCGGGCCGCCAGCTCGAAGGCCTCCAGCCACGACGCCGGCCGCAACGGCGCGCGGTGCCCCGAGGCTGTCGAAGGATCGTCGGCGTCACGGACCATCGGGTAGCGCAGCCGGTCCTCGGCGTCGGCGTACCGGAACGCGAACCGATCCTTGTCGCTGATCCACTCCTGGTTGACCTCGGGGTCGTTGCCGGCCAGCCGCCGCATCACCTTGCCGCGGCGGTGGTCGATCCGGATCGCCGCGCCGCACGCGTCGTGCTCGGCGACGCCGGGGCTGGAGACCAGGTCGAAGGGGCGCGAGCGGAAGCGGTACTCGGCCGAGGTGAGGGCGCCGACCGGGCAGATCTGGATGACGTTGCCGGAGAAGTAGGAGGAGAAGTCGCGGCCCTCGGCGATGCCGATCTGCTGACGGGCACCGCGGTCGATCAGCGCGATGCCGGGGTCGCCGGGGATCTCGGCGGCGAACCGGGTGCATCGCTGGCACACGATGCAGCGCTCGCGGTCGAGCAGGATGTTCGGGGAGAGGTTGATCGGCTTGGCGAAGGTGCGCTTCTGGCCGTCGAACCGGCTCTCCCCACGGCCGTTGCTCATCGCCTGGTTCTGTAGCGGGCACTCACCGCCCTTGTCGCAGACCGGGCAGTCCAGCGGGTGGTTGACCAGCAGGAACTCCATGATCCCCTGCTGCGCCTTGCTGGCGGTGGCGTTGTCGGTCTCCACCACCATGCCCTCCGCGACCGGGATGGTGCAGGAGGCCTGCGGCTTCGGGAAGCCACGGCCGTTGCCGGCGTCGGGGATGTCGACCAGGCACTGTCGGCAGGCGCCCACCGGTGCGAGCAGCGGGTGGTCGCAGAACCGTGGGATCTGTACGCCGACCTCCTCGGCGGCCCGGATCACCAACGTGCCCTCCGGCACCGTCACCGGCATGCCGTCGATGGTCAGGTTGACAGTCGTGGTGTCGCCGGTCGAGACCTCGCTCATGCCAGGACCTCCTGCGCGAAGAGGGTCGAGGCGGCCGGGTCGAACGGGCAGCCGCCGTGGGTGAGGTGGTCGAGGTACTCCTGGCGGAAGTACTTGATGCTGGAGGTGATCGGCGAGGTGGCACCGTCGCCGAGGGCGCAGAACGAGCGGCCCAGGATGTTGTCGCACTGGTCGAGCAGCAGGTCGAGGTCGTCCTCGGACCCGTGACCCTGCTCGAGCCGGGCGAGCACCTGCGCCAGCCAGTAGGTCCCCTCGCGGCACGGCGTGCACTTGCCGCAGGACTCGTGCTTGTAGAACTCCGTCCAGCGCAGCACGGCACGCACCACGCAGACCGTCTCGTCGAAGATCTGCAGCGCCCGGGTGCCGAGCATCGAGCCCGCGGCGGCCACCGACTCGAAGTCGAGCGGCACGTCGAGGTGCTCGGCGGTGAACAGCGGGGTCGAGGAGCCGCCGGGCGTCCAGAACTTCAGCTCATGGCCCGCCCGCACCCCGCCGGCGAGGTCGAGCAGCTCGCGCAGAGTGATCCCCAGCGGCGCCTCGTACTGCCCGGGCCGGGTGACGTGGCCCGAGAGCGAGAAGATCCCGACGCCGTTGGACTTCTCGGTGCCCATCGCGGCGAACCACTCGGCACCGTTCTTCAGGATCGCCGGCACCGAGGCGATCGACTCGGCGTTGTTGATCACCGTCGGGCTGGCGTACAGACCGGCGACGGCCGGGAAGGGCGGGCGCAGCCGCGGTTGACCGCGGCGGCCCTCCAGCGAGTCGAGCAGGGCGGTCTCCTCGCCGCAGATGTAGGCACCCGCTCCGGCATGCACGACCAGCTCGAGGTCATAGCCGCTGCCGTGGATGTCGGTGCCGAGGTGACCTGCGGCGTACGCCTCCCGGACCGCGGCCTGAAGACGGCGGATCACGTGCAGCACCTCGCCCCGCACGTAGATGAACGCTCGGTTGGCCTTGATCGCGTAGCTGGAGATGATCACGCCCTCGACCAGCGTGTGCGGCGAGGCCATCATCAGCGGGATGTCCTTGCAGGTCCCGGGCTCGGACTCGTCCGCGTTGACGACCAGGTAGCGCGGCTTCTCGCTCTCGGCGGGCAGGAAGCCCCACTTCATGCCGGTCGGGAAGCCCGCGCCGCCGCGGCCGCGCAGGCCGCTGGCCTTGACCGTCTCGACGACGTCCTCCGGCGTCATCCCCAGGGCCACGTCGAGCGCCTGGTAGCCACCGAACGCGGCGTACGACGCCAGCGTCCACGCGCGCTCGAGGCCCCAGTTGGCGGTGAGGACCGGCATCAGTGCGCCGGTGCCGGAGGGTCCGGTGGCCGAGGAGCCATTGGCCGAGGACCCGTTGGCCGAGGCGTCGGGGAGGGTCATGCGTCGTACTCCTCGTTCGTCAGGCCGTGCCGAGGTGCGTCGGCGAGCTGGACCAGCCCGGCGATCTCGGCCTGGGTGGCATGCACCTGCAGCCCGGCCAGTGACGCCGGCCCGGCGGCCGGCCCCTCATCCGCGAGGCCGTCGTCGAAGCCGGCGAGCACCCGCTCGGCCTGGCGCCAGGTGCAGATCCGCGGACCGCGGGTGGAGGCCACCGGGTGGCCCGCGCGCAGCGCCTCGACCGTGCGGACCAGCCCGTCGGGGGTCTGGTTGTCGAGGAACTCCCAGTTGACCATCACGACCGGCGCGAAGTCACAGGCGGCGTTGCACTCGACGTGCTCCAGGCTGACGGAGTACTGGTCGCCCTGGCGCTTGGGCGCGACCTCGTCGTTGCCCACGCCGAGGTGCTCCTCGAGCCGGGCCAGGATGGCGTCGCCGCCCATCACCGCGCACAGCGTGTTGGTGCAGACCCCGACGTGGAAGTCGCCCACCCGGTGGCGCTTGTACATCGTGTAGAACGTCGCCACCGCGCTGACCTCGGCCGGTGTCAGTCCGAGCACCTCCGCGCAGGCCTCGATGCCGGCAGGCGTCACCGAACCCTCGGCCGACTGGACCAGGTGCAACATCGGCAGCAGGCCCGACCGGGCCTGCGGATAGCGGCCGGCGATGTCGCGCAGCTCGCTGCGTGTCTCCTCGGAGATGGTCACCTGTCAACGCCTCCCATCACCGGGTCGATCGAGGCGATCGCGACGATCACGTCGGCCACCATGCCGCCTTCGCTCATCACCGACGTCGCTTGGAGATTGGTGAACGACGGGTCGCGGAAGTGCACCCGGTAGGGCCGGGTGCCGCCGTCGCTGACCACGTGCGCGCCCATCTCGCCCCGGGGCGACTCGATGGCGGCGTAGGCCTGACCGGCCGGCACCCGGAAGCCCTCGGTGACCAGCTTGAAGTGATGGATCAGCGCCTCCATCGACTCGCCCATGATGTGCCGGATGTGGTCGAGGCTGTTGCCCATCCCGTCGGTGCCGATCGCCAGCTGGGAGGGCCAGGCGATCTTCTTGTCGGCCACCATCACCGGAGCGCCGTCGAGGTGGCCGAGACGGTCGGCCGCCTGCTCCACGATCCGCAGCGACTCCTCCATCTCGTCGAGCCGGATCCGGAACCGGCCGTAGGAGTCGGCGGTGTCCCAGGTGATGACGTCGAAGCTGTAGTCCTCGTAGCCGCAGTAGGGCTGGGTCTTGCGCAGGTCCCACGGATATCCGGTCGAGCGCAGGACCGGACCGGTGATGCCCAGCGCCAGGCAGCCCTCGAGGTCGAGATGGCCCACGCCCTCGAGCCGGCCGCGGAAGATCGGGTTGGCGTTGCACAGCGCGGCGTACTCCTTGAGCCGCTCGCGCATCAGCACGACGAAGGCACGGATCTCATCGAGCGCGCCCGGCGGCAGATCCTGGGCGACGCCACCGGGTCGGATGAACGCATGGTTCATCCGCAGGCCGGTGATCAGCTCGAAGAGGTCGAGCACCAGCTCACGCTCGCGGAAGCCGATCGTCATCACGGTCAGCGCGCCGATCTCCATGCCGCCGGTGGCGATCGCGACCAGGTGCGAGGAGATCCGGTTGAGCTCCATCAGGAGCACGCGCATGACCTGCGCCTTCTCCGGCACGTCGTCCTCGATGCCGAGCAGGCGCTCAACGCCCAGGGCGTATGCGGTCTCGTTGAACAGCGGGCTGAGGTAGTCCATCCGGGTGACGAACGTGGTGCCCTGCACCCAGCTGCGGTACTCGAGGTTCTTCTCGATGCCGGTGTGCAGGTAGCCGATGCCGCAGCGGGCCTCGGTGACCGTCTCGCCCTCGAGCTCGAGGATCAGCCTGAGCACGCCGTGGGTCGAGGGGTGCTGCGGGCCCATGTTGACGATGACCCGCTCCTCGGGCGTCTCCTTGAGCAGGTCGGTGAGCTCGTCCCAGTCCTGGCCGGTGGCGGTGAAGACCGTCTCCTCTCCGGTCGCCGAGCCTGCCCCGGACGCCGAGCCTGTCGAGGTGGTCATGCGTAGCTCCTGCGCTCGTCCGGCGGCGGGATGGTGGCGCCGTGGTAGTCGACCGGGATGCCGCCCAGCGGGTAGTCCTTGCGCTGCGGGTGGCCCGGCCAGTCGTCCGGCATCAGGATCCGGGTCAGCGCGGGGTGTCCGTCGAAGACGATCCCGAACATGTCGAAGGTCTCCCGCTCGTGCCAGTCGAGGGTCGGGTAGACCGGCACCAGGCTGGGGACGTGCGGTTCGCTGTCGGGAGCACTGGCCTCGACCCGGATCCGCCGGTTGTAGGTCATCGAGAGCAGGTGGTAGACCGCGTGCAGCTCAGCGCCCACCTGGTCGGGGTAGTGCACCCCGCTGACCCCGCTGCACAGCTCGAAGCGGAGCCGCTCGTCGTCGCGCAGGTGCCGCATCAGCGTCGGCAGCTCCTCACGGCGTACGACGACGGTCAGCTCGCCGGCGTGCAGCACCACCCGCGGCTCCTCGCCGAGGTGGTCGGCGACCGCATCGGCCAGCTCGTCGTACCAGCCCCCGTAGGGACGCTTGGCCAGCGGCGGGAGCGCGATGCGACGCAGCAGTCCGCCGTACCCGCTGGTGTCGCCGCTGCCCTGCACGCCGAACATGCCGGTGCGGGCACCGACCGCGCCCGAGCCCGGGAAGCCGCTGGTCGACTCGGTGGTCGGCTCCGGCATCAGGCCGGTACCGACGACCTCGTCGTGGCCGGTGTCGTGGCGGTCGTCGCCGTGCGACGCCGCGCCGCCGCCCGCGGGGCCCGTCGAGGGGCTCATCGCAGCAGCCCCCGCTGGTCGATCAGCGGCAGCGCGCGGAGAGCGACGTTCTCGCGCTCCTCGACGACGGCCGCCTCGTTGCTGCCGAGCTTGCCATGCTGGATCTGGTCGTGCAGCTTGAGGATCGCATCGATGAGCATCTCGGGGCGCGGTGGGCAGCCGGGGAGATACATGTCGACCGGGACGACGTGGTCGACGCCCTGGACGATGGCGTAGTTGTTGAACATCCCGCCGGAGCTGGCACACACGCCCATCGCCAGCACCCACTTGGGCTCCGGCATCTGGTCGTAGATCTGGCGCAGGACCGGCGCCATCTTCTGGCTGACCCGGCCGGCCACGATCATCAGGTCGGCCTGACGGGGGCTGGCCCGGAAGACCTCCATGCCGAAGCGCGCCAGGTCGTACTTCGGGCCGCCGCTGGTCATCATCTCGATCGCGCAGCAGGCCAGCCCGAACGTCGCCGGCCACAACGACGCCTTGCGCATATAGCCCGCCACACCCTCGACGGTGGTCAGCAGGACGCCGCTGGGGAGCTTCTCCTCTAGACCCACGGCCGTCCTCGCTTCGCTCCGGGCAGCCGCGGATCCCCGACGATGCTGCGTTCCATGACTCGCTCGATCACGTCAGTCCCAGTCCAATCCGCCGCGGCGCCAGACGTACACGTAGGCGACGAACACGGCGAGGATGAAGACGGCCATCTCGACCAGGCCGTAGACCCGCAGCTGGTCGATCCGGACGGCCAGCGGGAGCAGGAAGATGATCTCCACGTCGAAGACGATGAAGAGCATCGCGATCACGTAGTACTTCACCGGGAAGCGGCCGTCGAGGGCCTGCGGTGTGGGCTCGATGCCGCACTCGTAGGCGTCCGCCTTGGCGCGGTTGGCCCGACGCGGGCCGACCAGGCTGCTCATCGCCACCGAGCCGATGGCGAAGGCGGCGGCGAGCGCGAACAGCACCAGGATCGGTGCGTAGAGATGCATCGACAGCTCCTCCCAACCCACCGTCTTGCGACTTTGTGAATCGGATCACATGTGGGTCGAATCACATATTGCCACCCTGGGAGGTAAATGCAAGGCCCAATCAGCGAGCCCCCGGACGTGTCACGGTGACACGTCGGGGGCTCGGCGACAGATCGGAGGCGTCACGGTGACGCGGATGGTCACCGTGACGCTTGGCGGCTCGGGCTAGGCCCGACCGTGGTGCAGGGCGACGATGCCGCCCGAGAGGTTCGACCAGCCGACCTCGGACCAGCCGGCCTGCTCGATGAGGCGCGCGAGACCGGGCTGGTCGGGCCATGCCCGGATCGACTCGGCGAGGTAGACATAGGCGTCCGGGGAGGAGGAGACGGCGCGCGCGACGGCCGGGAGCGCCTTCATGAGGTACTCCACGTAGACGGTCCGGAACGGCTTCCAGGTCGGGTGGCTGAACTCGCAGACCACGATCCGGCCGCCCGGCTTGGTGACGCGGCGCAGCTCGCTCAGCCCGGCCAGCGGGTCGACGATGTTGCGCAGCCCGAAGGAGATGGTGACGGCGTCGAAGGTGCCGTCAGCGAAGGGGAGCCGGGTGCCGTCGCCCGCCGTGAACGGCAGATACGGCTTGGCGGCCTTGCCCACCTGGAGCATGCCCAGCGAGAAGTCGCACGGCACCACTTCTGCGCCGGCATCGGCGAAGGGCTGCGACGACGTACCGGTGCCGGCGGCGAGGTCGAGGACCAGCTCGCCCGGCTGGGGCGCCACCGCCGCGATGACGTGCTTGCGCCAGCGCCGGTCCTGGCCCAGCGACAGCACGTCGTTGGTCACGTCGTAGCGACGCGCCACCGCGTCGAACATCCGGCGTACGTCGCCGGGCTGCTTGCCGAGGTCGGCTCGGGTCACCGCCGGTGACCTCAGCGGACCTTGGCGAGGACCAGGTCCGCGACCTTGGCGACGTCGGAGGCGGCGACGGACGGGGCCATCACCTGCACGGTCACGTTGCCCTCGCTGCGCTGGCACTGGGTCTGGCTGGGCGTGACCTGTCCAGCGGTCGCGGTGGTGCCGTCGACGATGCAGGTCGAGTTGCCGACCTTGACCAGCTGCTGGACCGAGCTGCCCTGCTGGAGCTTGCTCGGGTCGGAGATCTCGCCCGGCGAGAACGCGCCGCCGGCGGCGCGGAAGACCTGGACGAAGAAGATCTCGGAACTGCCCTTGATGTAGATCCGGTTGCCGAAGCCGCCACCGGTGGTCTTCTGCAGCGCGGCGTCGCCGTACTTGATCTCGGCCTTCACCTCGGCGGCGACCTGGGCCTCGTTGCCGGCCACGTTGGCGTTGCCCTTCCACGCGCTGGCGTTGTCGGCCGCGACGTAGCCACCCGGGAGGCTGCTGGGCATGTCGATGCGTGAGGTGTCGGCCTCGTCGCCCTGGGCCTTGGGCAGGAGCACCGCGAAGACGACGACAAGCGCGAGCGCGACGGCGCCGATGGCAATGCCGGTCAGGGGAACATCGCTGTTGCGAGTCTTGCTCACGGATCACTCCTCGTTCGTGGTCGCGACCACGCTACCGGGCAGGCTGCAACCGACCGCAACCGGGGCGATGGTCCCAGGCCCGGATAGGCTCCCCACGTGAGCCCTGACGTACCGGCCCTCGTAGCGCGCACCACGGTGGTCGACGACGTCGGCGAGCTGCTCGACCTGCTGCCCACCTCCGGCGAGCTCGTCTCGTGGGTACGCCGCGGCGAGGGCCTGGTCGGCTGGGGCACCGCCGCCGCGCTGCGCACCGCCGGGCCGACCCGCTTCGCCGACGCCGCCAAGTGGTGGTCGGAGCTGGTCGCCCGCGCCTCTGTCAGCGACGAGGTCGGCGAGCCCGGCAGCGGGCTGGTCTCCTTCGGGTCCTTCGCCTTCGCGGAGTCGACCGGCGACTCGGTCCTGGTGGTGCCGGCGGTGGTCGTCGGCCGACGCGGTCCGATCACGTGGGTCACCACCATCGCCGACTCTGCAGGAGTGGCCGCCGAGGGTGCTGACCCGGCGGCCATGTCGACCTACGCGGCGCCGGTGCCGCCGCGGGACATCGTCTTCAGTGACGGCGCCCTGGACGGCGAGACCTGGATGAGCGTGGTCGCCGACGCGGTGGCCCGGATCAACCGCGGAGACCTGGAGAAGGTCGTGCTGGCCCGCGACCTGATCGCGACGGCGAGCGACGAGATCGACCTGCGCTGGCCGCTGAGCCGGCTGGCCGAGTCGTACCCGATGTGCTGGACGTTCCACGTGGACGGGCTGTTCGGCGCGACGCCGGAGCTGCTGGTGCGCCGCGAGCGCGGCCTGGTGACCTCACGGGTGCTGGCCGGGACCATCCGGCGGACCGGCGATGACGGGCACGACCTCGCCCTGGCCGCGACGCTGGCGCGGTCCTCGAAGGACCTGGAGGAGCACGAGTACGCCGTCAGGTCCGTGGCCGACGCGCTCGAGCCGCACTGCTCGTCGATGAACGTGCCGGAGTCGCCGTTCGTGCTGCACCTGCCCAACGTCATGCACCTGGCGACCGACGTCACGGGCGTGGCGCACGACGACCGCACCTCGCTGGAGCTGGCCGAGGCCCTGCATCCCTCCGCCGCCGTCGGCGGCACCCCGACTCCGGACGCGGTCGCCCTGATCGCGGAGATCGAGGGAATGGACCGCGGCCGCTACGCCGGCCCGGTCGGCTGGATGGACGCCTCCGGCGACGGCGAGTGGGGCATCGCGCTGCGCTCTGCACTGCTGTCGGGCAACACGGTGCGGCTCTTCGCCGGCTGTGGCGTGGTCGGCTCCTCCGATCCGGCCGACGAGCTGGCGGAGTCGCAGGCCAAGCTGGTGCCGGTGCGGGACGCCCTCGGCGGCTGATCCTGACGGACCGGGCGGGGCGTCCGAGCCGTGCTCGTCTCGCCCCACCCGGACGTGGGCCCTCAGATGCCCAGCTGCGCCTTCCAGGAGCCCATCCCGATCGTCCATTCGGTCACGATCCGCTTGGCGATCGCACCGGCGCCCCAGAACGGGTCGCCGTCCAGCCATGCCTCCAGCTCGGTCGGCTCGGCCTGGTAGACGATCACCGCGCCGCCAGCGGCGGTCGGGCCGCTGAGGAGCAGACCCGCGCGGGAGTCGAGGAACTCACGGTGCGCCGGGCGCAGCTCGTCGCGCACCGCGGTGGTGCCGTCGCCGTACTCGTAGAGCACCACGCTGATCTGGGACATCAGAGGTCCTCCCCGTCCTTGAGCCGCTTGAACTCCTGACCCTGCTTGGGCAGGAAGGCACCTGCGAGGCCGTCGAAGACACCGTGGCCGGCCTCGCTGTAGATCCGATCGTGGATCGCGATGTTGATCGGGGCCTTGACCTCGCGCATGAAGTCGACCAGCTCGCTCGAGCGCGCCCAGGGAGCGGAGGCAGGCGCGAGCAGTACGTCGATGTCCACACCCGGACCGGTCAGCGCGTCGCCGGGGTGGAAGACCTTCTGGTCCCCCAGGGTGAGCAGGTAGCCGCTGTTGTGGAAGCGCGGCAGCTCGGGGTGGATCACGGCGTGCAGCTCGCCGACCGCCGTGACCGGAAGGCCGACGTCGAAGGAATCGCCGGGGGCGACCACGGTGGTGCGCTCGAAGACCTCAGGTGCGTCCTCGCGGATCTTGGCCGCGACGGCGTCGATGGTCCACACCGGGGCGTCGACCGCCTTGAGGAGGTCGGGCACGTAGTGGTCCATGTGCTCGTGGGTGATCAGGATCGCGTCAGCGCCGTCGAGCGCCTCGCGGTCGGTGAAGATGCCGGGGTCGAGGACCAGCGTGGTGCCCTCGTGCTCGATCCGGACACAGGCATGGCCGAACTTGGTGATCCGCATGGCGCCAGCCTAGGCGACCGGCGTAGTGCGGAATCAGACGAGGTGTGGCACCCGGCCGACCCCTCCGTCGGGCGTCAGGTAGGCGCCGTCGTCGAAGAGGATCACGCCGTTGCACAGGCACTCCCAGCCCTGCTCGCTGTGGTCCGATACGACGTGTGCGCTGCAGCACTCGGGCGCGGTGGCGTCCGGGCAACGCGGTGTGTGGTTACACATGCTTCCCCCAGGTCGTGCGTCCGGAGCCGGTGTGCTCCGGACTGGTCTTGTCCGGTACACCGATCATGCGCCTCGGGGCTGACAGATTCGGGCTAGTCGGGCGGTTCTGTGGAAAAAGTCGCCAGAACGTTTCCCGGCCATCACCCGATCGGGCTACTCCCGCCCCCGGCCTCGAGGCGAAAGGGACTACTTGGGGTCGCTCAGGCCGTCTGGTGGTGCAGGTAGCACCAGCGCCAGTCCTCACCCGGCTCGCTGGACTGCATCACCGGGTGCGAGCTGTCGTGGAAGTGCCGGGTCGCGTGCTGCCGCGGTGAGGAGTCGCAACAGCCGAGGTTGCCGCAGACCAGGCAGCGGCGCAGCGCCACCCAGCGGGTGCCCTCCTTCAGGCAGTCCTGGCAGACCAGGCCGGCGGCCTGCTCGGCGTCGATCACCGGCTCGGCCGGATAGCGCTCCAGGTCCGGGCAGACCCCTCCCGGCGCGCGCCGCGACCGCTCGGTCTCGCGGGCCTCGTTCCGCTCCGCCTCGGCGATGCCGAGCATGGACTCCTCGACGTCGAGCATCGTCAGCACGTCCGCGACCACGTCGGAGGGCACCGTGCCCGACTTGCGGATCTCCAGGATGCGGGTGCGCTCGGCGTCGATCATGGTGTTGCGCACCCGGTTGTAGAGCTCGCTGGGCGACTCCTCGCCGGCCGCCGTCCCCAGCCGCTCCCACGCCGCGAAGTTACGCATGTCCACGCGCTGGCGGACGATGTCGACCACGCCGTGCGGATCGTCGTACTCCATCTTCTCCAGCGCCGCCATCCCCGCCTTGCTGGCCTGCTGGAGCAGCGTGGCCCGCGCAAGGGCGTCCTCCACCGGGTCGGGCGAGGGCACCCGCAGCACCCGCGCCAGCCAGGGCAGCGTCAGACCCTGGATGAACAGCGTCCCGGCGACCACCGTGAACGCGATCAGCAGCAGCACCTCGCGGTGGGGGGCGGTCTTCGGGATGAGGTACGCCGCGGCGAGCGTCACCACGCCGCGCATCCCGGCCCAACCGAGGATCGCGGTGTTGGTCCAGGGCGTCGGCAGACCGGTGGCCGGATCCGGGCCCGGGCGGATCAACAGGTAGCGGGTCACGAAGACCCAGACCATCCGGATCACGATGACGCCCAGCAGCGTGGCCACGCAGACGGCCACGATCCGCCCCGCTGAGACCGGACTGCGGCGTACGTCGGCGAGCAGCCAGTCCACCTGCAGACCGATCAGCAGGAAGACGGTGTTCTCCAGGACGTAGGAGATGGTGCGCCAGTTCATCCGCTCGGCGATCCGGGACTGGGCCGTCTGCAGCACGGGCGCTCGGTGGCCGAGCAGCAGGCCGGCCACGACCACGGCGATGACGCCGGATGCCTTGAGCTCCTCGGCGAGCAGGTAGGCGGCGAACGGCACCACCAGCGACATCCCGGTGTCGAAGACCGGGTCGGTGACCTTCTTGCGCAGGAAGCCCACCAGCGCGTACATCGCGATACCGACCAGCACGCCGCCGCCGGCCGCCCGGACGAAGTCCAGCCCGATGTGCCACAGCTGCACGCCACCGGCGACGGCGAGGATGGCGGTGCGAAGCGAGACCAGCGCGGTGGCGTCGTTGAGCAGGGACTCGCCCTCCAGGATCGTCACGATGCGGCGTGGCAGACCGATGTGCCGGGCCACCGCGACCGCCGCCACCGCATCCGGCGGCGCCACCACCGCGCCGATCGCGAAGCTCGCCGGCCAGCCCGCGTCGGGCAGCAGGGCGTGCACGATCAGGCCGATCCCCAACGTGGTAGCCACCACCAGCCCGACCGAGAGCAGCAGGATCGAGCGGCGGTTGGCGTTGAAGTCGACCAGCGAGGTCTGGATCGCGGTCGAGTAGAGCAGGGGTGGCAGCAGGCCGAGCAGCACCACCTCCGGCTCGAGGTGCACCTCCGGCATCGAGGGGATGTAGGAGATGGCGACGCCCGCCGTGATCAGCACGAGTGGTGCGGGCACGTCGATCCTGCTGGAGAGCGCTGTCACCGCCAGGACGCCGACAGCGAGCGCGGTCAGGAAGATCGCGATGTGCACGGGCCCATCATGTCGTGCCCCCGGTCGCTCAGGCGGGCCGCAGGGCGCGAATGCGCTCCTCGAGCTCGCGGCGGTCGGCGCGGCCCACCACCGCCTCGATGACCTCGATGCCGCCGTTGGGGTTGGCCAGCGCCTGCTCCAGCTCGGGTCGGGAGCCGACCTTGAGGTGGGGGGTGCGGGTCGCAGCACACAGCGCGGCGAGATCGACCCGGTGGGGCGTGGCGAAGAGTCGCTCGAAGGGATCGGCGTACGCCGGATCGCCCTGCTCGAGGGTGGCGAAGATCGACCCGCCGTCGTCGTTGACGACCACGATGGTCAGGTCGGGGCGCGGCTCGTCCGGGCCGAGGATCAGTCCGTTGGCGTCGTGCAGGAACGTCACGTCGCCCATCAGCGCCAGATCGCGGCTCGAGTCACGGCCCAGGGCCGCCCCGATCGCCGTCGAGACCAGGCCGTCGATGCCGGCGAGGCCGCGGCTGGCGAGCACCTTGCGTCGCGCGCCGACGTCGTAGGAAGGCACCATCAGGTCGAGATCGCGGATGGGGTTGGATGGACCGACCACGAGCTGGCCGCCCGGCGGCAGTGCCCGGGCGACGGCACCGGCGACCTGGTGCGGGGTCAGTCCCTCCTCGCTCGCCAGCAGCCGGTCGAGCTGGCGACCCACCGAGCGGTCGGCCTCCTGCCACTCCTCCAGCCAACCGAGACCTGGCTCCGTCCCGGTCGAGTCGGGGATCCGTCCCGGTCGAGTCGGGGATCCGGCCCCGTCGAGCGCCGGATCGAGCCACCGGTCCACCCGGTGCGGCGGGGTGGACCACACCCCTCGCCCACGGATGCCGAGGACCTCGACGTCCTCGCGCGCCAGCAGCCGCGCCACCGGACGCGAGAGCGTGGGATGCCCCAGCACGACGACCCGCTCGATCCGACCGGCGAGCTCGCTGCCGAGCAGCAGCCGGTAGGTGCGGATCGCGTGGGTGCCGGTGCGGGCACCGCTCGACGGCTCGGCCAGCAGCGGCGAGCCGGACCGCTCGGCGAGCACCCGAGCGAGTGGGCCGGCGTCGTCACCGGCGACCACGACGGTGCGCCGGCCATCGGCGATCGCCGCGACCAGAGCGTCCTCGTCAGGCCTCATCGGTGCTCCCGACGGGCGCGCGGCCCTGGCCAGCCCGGCCGGGACCGTCCAACGGTCGGTGGGCGTGAGCGGCTCGTCGAGCTGGACGTTCCAGTGCACCGGGCCGGCCGCGTCGGCACCCAGCGCGGCCAGCGCTGCCAGGTCGGCCGCTGTCGCGATGTCGTGGGTGGTCACGAGCGGTCCGAAGATGCCGACCTGCTGCGTGGTCTGGTTGGCGCTGGTCTCGCGCAGCCGCGCCGGCCGGTCGGCCGAGACGACCATCAGCGGGACGCCCGAGTGCGCCGCCTCGAGCACGGCCGGGTGGAGGTTGGCCACCGCCGTACCGCTGGTGCACAGCACCGCCGCCCGCGAACCGGTCTTGCTCAGTCCCAGCGCGAGGAAGCCGGCCGAGCGCTCGTCGATGCGGGTGTGCAGCCGCAGCAGGCCTGCCTGCTCGGCGTCGTAGACGGCGAAGGAGAGCGGGGCGTTGCGCGAGCCGGGGGCGAGCACGATCTCGCGTATGCCGGCCTCGACGAGGGCCGTAACCACCGCACGGGCGAGCTCAGTCGAGGAGCCCACTGACCCTCCTCACCCGGTCCTGCCACCACGCGGTCCGCTCGGGCGAGGCCGTTGCGCGTGCCAGCGCCGAGGGATCGACACTCGGCCGCACGACCGGCAGCATGCCATCGACCACCGACAGCGGCTGCATCACGACGTCCTCGGCCAGCAGCGCACCCGTCGCCAGCCCGCAGGCGTAGTGCAGCTCGGGCAGCGCCGCGGCGAGTGCCACGCCGGCGGCCAGACCGACCGATGACTCCAGCGCCGAGGAGACCACCACCGGCAGGCCGATGTCCTCGGCGATCCGCAGGCAGGCACGTACGCCGCCCAGCGGCTGCACCTTCAGCACCGCCACGTCGGCAGCCTCCAGCTCGCGCACCCGGTAGGGGTCGACCGCGCGACGGATCGACTCGTCGGCTGCGATGGGGACGTCCACGCGGCGACGTACGAGTGCCAGGTCCTCGACCGCCATGCACGGCTGCTCGACGTACTCCAGCCCGCCCGCCGACCGGTCCAGCACCGGGATACCGGCGAGCGCCTCGTCCACCGACCACAGCCCGTTCACGTCGATCCGGATCCGGCCGTCGGGGCCGAGCGCGTCCCTGACCGCCTCGAGCCGCGCCTGCGCCTCGGCCAGGGTCTCGCCCGGGTCGGCGACCTTGACCTTCGCTGTCCGGCAGCCCGCCGAGGCGAGCACGATCCGGTGCGCCTGCTCCGGTCCGACCGCCGGCACGGTGACGTTGACCGGAACGGCCGAGCGCAACGGGGCCGGCCAGTCGCCGCGAGCGGCTTCGTGGGCGCTGGCGAGCCAGGGCGCGGCGACATCGTCGTCGTACTCGATGAACGGGGAGAACTCGCCCCATCCGGCGCCGCCACCAGAGGTGGTGGTCTCGATCAGGACGCCCTCGCGCACGGTGATGCCGCGGAACCTGGTCGTCATCGGGATCGACCAGACGTGCACCCTCATGCCGCCACCACGAGCTCGCGGAGCGCGAGGCGGTCGGTCTTGCCGTTGGCCAGCAGTGGCAGGTCGGGCAAGGTGATCAGCTGGCGCGGCGCCCACGACCGCGGGTGCGCGTCCCCGACCCAGTCGCGCAGCTCGTCGAGGCTGGGTGCCTTCGGGCCGGGCGCCAGTGCGCCGTCCTCGGGCCTCGCCACCACGAAGGCGACCAGGCGGTTGCCCCACTCCTCGTCAGGTACGCCGAGGACCTCGGCCGCGGTGATCGAGGGATGCTCGCGCAGCCGCCGGGCGACCAGGGCCGCCGGCACGTTGACGCCGCCGGTGATGACCATGTCGTCGATCCTGCCGAGCAGCTGCAGACGCCCGTCCTCGTCGAGACGACCGGCGTCGGAGGTGAGGAACCAGCCGTCCACCAGCACCTCGCCGGTCAGCTCGGGGGCACCGTCGTAGCCGCCGAATAGCGTCGGCCCGCTGATCCGCACCCGGCCGTCGGTGCCGATCGCCAGACCGACCCCGTCGAGTGGGAGGCCGTCGTACACACAACCGCCGCAGGTCTCCGCCGAGCCGTAGGTGGCCACGACCCGTACGCCGGCCGCCGCGGCGCGGGCGCGCAGCGCGGGGTCGACGGGCCCGCCGCCGACCAGGACCCTGTCGAAGTCCGCCAGCACGCCGGCGTCGGTGTCCAGCAGCCGATGCAGCTGGGTCGGCACCAGGGAGACGAAGCCGCCAGGACCGAGCTCGGCAGCGGCCTCAGCGAAGGAGTCATGGTCGGCCAGCCGCACCGGCGCGACACCGGCGGCCAGCGACCGGGTGATGACGTTGAGGCCGGCCACGAAGGTCTCCGGCAGCGCCAGCAGCCAACGCCCGGAGCCACCGAGACGACGGGCGGAGAGCTCGATCGAGGCTTGGACGGCGGCGCGCGAGAGCAGCACCCGCTTCGGCTTCCCGGTCGAGCCGGAGGTCTCCACGACCCATGGTCCCGGGTCGCCGGGGGCTTCCAGCCATCGCGCCAGCGCACCGAGCGTGGGGCTGGCGATATCCATGTGACGAACGCTAGTCCCACGTGATCCGATGACCCACATGCCCTCCCGTCTCGGTGGCTTCTTCGGGCGGCTGATCCCACCTACGCCCCTGTCCCGCCAGCTCGCCGTCCAGTCGCTGCTCTTCGCCACCGGCGCCGGCACGTTCAACACCGGCAGCGCGGTCTTCTTCACCCAGGTCGTCGGGCTCTCGGCGGCCAAGGTCGGGCTCGGGATGACGATCGCCGGCGTGGTCGCCTTCCTGGTGGCCTATCCCCTGGGCAAGCTGGTCGACCGCATCGGCAGCAAGCCGATGTGGGCGCTGGGAGCGTTCCTCGGCGCGATGATGTTCGCGGTCTGGCCGTGGCTGCACGGTTTCTCCCAGTACGTGGCGATGAGCATCGTCTTCGAGGTGGTCAACAACATCGGGCAGGCCGGCTACAGCGCCTACGTCCTCAACGTCCTGCCCGAGCGGGAGCGGATCGAGACCCAGGCGCACCTCTACTCCGCACTCAACCTCGGCTTCACCATCGGTGCCGTGATCGGCGGGGTCGCACTCGCCTTCGACAACCTCACCCTGATCCGGTGGCTGCCGCTGCTGACCACCGCGATCGGCCTGGTCAACGCCGTCCGGATCACCCGGCTGCCGTCGCCGCCCCGACGGGCGACTACGCATCCGGTCGCGGAGCCCCGTGCCGAGGCCCTCGAGTCGATCAGCGCCGGTACGCCGCAGGCTCCCGGCGCGATGCGCAACAAGGGCTGGCTGGCCACGTCGTTCTTCACCGGCGTGCTGTGGACCAACCAGACGCTGCTCAACGTGGTGATCCCGCTGTGGCTGGTCCAGCGCACCGACGCGCCGCACTGGATCCTGGCCTGGCTCTTCGGCACCAACACCGTGCTGTGCGTCTTCCTGCCGCAGTTCACCTCACGCGGTGTGGCCACCATCGGCGACGCACTGCGGCGGGTGCGCTGGTCCAGCGCGTTCTTCGTGCTTTCCTGCCTGATCACGATGGCCTCGCACTCGGTGGCTGCGTTCTGGGCCGCGTTGCTGGTGTGGCTGGGCCACGTCGCCGTCACCGGCGCCGAGCTCGCGGTCGGGTCGGGCACCTGGGTGTTCCAGGCCAAGCTGATGGATCCGCAGCACCGGGGCGAGTACGGCGGCGCCGGCGAGGTGGCGCGCACGCTCGGGCAGTGGTGGGCGCCCGCGGCGTACACCTGGCTGGCGATGGAACGCGGCGACGTCGGCTGGCTCGTGATCGCCCTCATCTCGGTGCTCGCGGCCGTCGGCATGCACCCCTCCGCGCGGACGGCCGAGCGGTTCGCGCAGCGGCACTTCGAGGTGCGCGGCGGCCGATCCGAGCCCGGTTCGGAGGCTGTCGGTGCGGTCTGATCTGATGCGCCCATGAGCGCTCTCGGCCGCCTTGTGCCACCCCCTGGGCTGACCCGACGGCTCTCGCTCCAGTCCGTGCTCCTCAAGACCGGCGACGGCGTCTTCAACACCGGCAGCGCGGTCTTCTTCACCCAGGTCGTCGGGCTCTCGATCATCCAGGTCGGCATCGGGCTGAGCATCGCCGGTGTGCTCTCGGGCGTCGCTGCCATCCCCGCGGGCCGGCTCGCCGACCGGATCGGTCCCAAGCGGGCGTGGGCGCTCGGTGCGGCACTGTGTGCGGCCGCCTTCGTGGCCTGGCCGTTCATCGACGGGTTCGCCGCCTACGTCGTGATGGTCACCCTCTACTCGATCGTGGAGAACACCGCCGATGCCGGCCGGCAGGCCTACGTGCTCGACGTGATGCCGCCAGCGGAGCGGATCCCCACCCAGGCCTACATCTACTCGGCGATGAACGTCGGGTCGACCGTCGGAGCCCTGCTCGGCGGCATCGCGCTGGCCTTCGACAGCACCACCCTGCTGCGCTGGCTGCCGTTCGTCACCGTCGTGCTGTTCGGGCTGAACGCGTTCTTCGTGGCCCGCCTGCCCGGGGCTCCGCGCGACCTGCGCACCCGCGAGGAGGCGAAGGTCCGGCCCGAGGGCCCCTCCGCGCTGGCCAACAGGGGTTACCTGGCGCTGCAGTTCTGCATGGGCTCGCTGTGGACCAACCAGACCCTGCTCAGCGTGCTGATCCCGCTGTGGCTGGTCCAGGAGACCGACTCGCCACACTGGCTGCTCGCGTGGCTCTTCGGCACCAACACGGTGCTGTGCATCTTCCTGCCGCAGGTCACCTCGGCCGGTGTGAAGACGCTCGGCGACGGGCTGCGTCGGGTGCGGTGGTCGGCGGCGTTCTTCATGGCCTCCTGCCTCATCACGATGGTCACCCACTCCACCACCGGCATGGTCACGGGCCTGTTGGTCTGGCTCGGCCACCTGACCGTCACCGGTGCCGAGCTGGCGACAGGTTCGGCGGGCTGGATGTTCCAGGCCAAGCTGCAGGACCCCCGTCGACGGGCCGAGTACGCGTCGGTCGGCGGTCTGCTCAGCCAGCTCGGCGGCCGGTTCGCGCCCGCGCTCTACACCTGGCTGGCGATGGAGTGGCGGCACGTCGGCTGGATGTTGATCGGTCTGATGGTGGTGACCGCAGCCGCCGGCGCCCACCCGGCGCTGCGCAGGGCCGAGCGGTTCGCCGAGGAGGAGTTCCCCGGCGAGGCTACGCTCGCAATAATATCTTGACATCAAGAAACTTGAGGTAAAGAGTTTTACGTATGCGCCGCCTGCTGAACCGGATCCTGTCCGACGACCCCCTCATCCGCGCGATGTCCTATCAGTCGGTGCTCTCCGCCTTCGGCGAGGGCGCCTTCCTGGCCGGCAGCGCCGTCTACTTCACCCAGATCGTGGGGCTCTCGGCCGCCCAGGTCGGCCTCGGGATGACCATCGCCGGCATCGCCACGTTCTTCGCCTCGGTTCCGCTCGGCCGGGCAGCGGACGCGTTCGGGACCCGCCGGACGTGGATCGTCGCGTCGCTGCTGGAGGCGTTGCTGTTCGCCTCCTGGCTGGCGGCACGGGACTTCGCGGCGTACGTCGCCGTCACCACGGCGCTGGAGCTCGCCGAGACCTGGATGCGCGCAGGCCGCAACGCCTACCGCTTCGCGGTCTTCCCCCGGGAGACCCGGGTGCGGTCGCTGGCCTACATGCGGGCCGCGCGCAACGTCGGCTACACGCTGGGCGCGGCCGCCGGCGGTCTGGCCCTGGCGGCGCACAGCAACCGCCTGATCGAGGCGGTGCCGATCGTGACGGCGCTGATCCTGCTGGCCAACACCGGCTGGGTCACCCGGCTGCCGCGGATCCAGGAGCGCTCGGACCACGGCAGCGAGTCGGCGATCGACGAGCTCGTCGGCGGCGGTGCGCTGCGCAACCACGGCTTCCTGGCGGCCTCCGTCTTCGACGGCGTCCTGGCGACCCACCAGGTGCTGCTCAACGTGGTGATCCCGCTCTGGCTGGTCGAGGAGACCGACGCGCCCCGGGTGCTGCTCGCGTGGCTGTTCGGCACCAACACCGTGCTGGCAGTGCTGCTGCAGGTGCCCGCTGCCCGCGGCGTGACCGACGTACGCACGTCGGTGCGGGCCGAGCGTCGCGGCGCGTTCTGCTTCGTGCTCTCCTGCCTCATCGTGCTGGTCACGCACGACACGACCGGCTGGGTGACGATCGCGCTGGTGTGGCTGGGGCACATCACCGTGACCGGCGCGGAGCTGTTCCAGTCCGCCGGGCAGTGGGGGATCCAGGCCGAGCTGTCCGACCCGCGGCTGCGCGGCGAGTACCAGGGGGTCGCGAACCTCGGCAACACGCTCGGCAGCGTGTGGGCGCCGGCGCTCTACACCTTCCTGGCAATGACCTGGGGCGCGGCCGGCTGGCTGCTCATCGCGGCGATCATCTGCACCGCCGCCGTCCTGATCGCGCCGGCCACGCGGGCCGCGGAGCGCTACCTCGATCGGACGATGACCCCCGCGACCGCCTAGAGTGACCGCTCGTGGCGACTCCTTCCCAGTGGCTCGAAGGAGCCCGGCCCCGCACCCTTCCCGCAGCGATCAGCCCCGTGCTCGCCGGCACCGGCGTGGCGGCGTACGTCGACGGCTTCTCCTGGTGGCGTGCCCTGCTGGCCCTGGTGGTGAGCCTGGCGCTGCAGGTCGGGGTCAACTACGCGAACGACTACTCCGACGGCATCCGCGGCACCGACGACGACCGGGTCGGCCCACTGCGGCTGGTCGGCTCCGGGGCCGCCTCGCCGCGGGCGGTCAAGCTGGCCGCCTTCGCCTGCTTCGGCGTCGCCGGCGTCGCCGGCCTGGCGCTCGCCGCCGCGACCGCCTGGTGGCTGGTGCTGGTCGGCGTGCTGTGCGTGGTCGCGGCCTGGTACTACACCGGCGGCAAGCGGCCCTACGGCTACTCCGGCCTCGGCGAGGTGATGGTCTTCGTCTTCTTCGGCCTGGTCGCGGTGATCGGCACCGTCTACGTGCAGAGCCGGACCTGGGAGTGGGCGGCCCTGTGGGCGGCGATCGGCATCGGCGGCCTGGCCTGCGCGATCCTCGTCGCCAACAACCTGCGCGACATCCCCACCGACCGGATCGCGCGCAAGCACACCCTCGCGGTCCGCCTCGGCGACGCCCGCACCCGCGCGCTCTACGTGGCGCTGATCGGCCTCGCGGCCGCTGCGGTGATCGCGGTCGCCGCCGCCACCACCTGGTGGGCGCTGATCGGCCTCGGCTTCCTCGCGGTCGCGCTGCCCGGCGTGAGGACCGTACGCAGCGGTGCTGTCGGGCCGGCACTCATCCCGGCGCTGCAGCAGACGGGCCGTGCCGAGCTGGTCTGGGCGCTGCTGGTCGCCGTACCGCTGATCCTGGTCTGACGTCCTCGTCCTGAGCCGGGTTGGCTCAGTCCTGCTTGGCGTCCTGCGCAAGATCCTGCGTGGTGTCCTGAGCGGTGTCCTGCTTGGCGTCCTCCTTGGCCTTCAGCGCCTCGAACGCCGCCGTGGCCTTCTGGGCGCGGGCGTCCACGCGGGCGGCGAAGGCCATCCGCTGGCGGTTGAGGACGGTGTAGGACGCCAGTCCACTGACCAGGAATGCGATCACGAGACACCAGAACCAGTCGAGGTTGCCCGCGGCCAGGATCCAGATTCCGGCGACGATGGCGAACGTGGCGACCAGCACGACGAGACGCAACAGGGTGTAGACGACGAACTCCTTCACAACTCAAGGGTACGGAGGAGCCCACCTTCGACCTAAACTCGAACCGTGCTCTGGTTTTGGCTGGTGGTTCTGCTAGCCGCGGGCCCGACGTACCTCGTCTGGAGGTACGCGAGTCCGACCGGACGTCTGCGCGCAGCCGCCCGGCGACTGCAGCGCGAGTCCCGGCCCTTCGCCCCCGATGACGACGACGAGTTCCTGCGTGAGCTCGACAAGCGGCGGCTGCACGGCGACGACTGAGTGGCGGGGGCTGACGCGTCGGTTTTGACCCCTGGGGGTCAAAACCGCAGGTTGTTGGGCAATGCTTTGGGCCTCAACGTTCGGTTCTGACCCCTGGGGGTCAAAACCGAACGCCCGACGGTTATCCACAGCAGCGATCCGGGTGGTTCAGGCTCCTGCCACGGCGGGCATGCGGCCGTCATGACGATGATGCTCTCCCCCGAAGATCCCTGCTTCACCACCATCCGCCGTCGTCGCGATCTGCTGGCAGACGGCTACACCGACACCACCATCCGCGCCGCGGTCAGAGACGGCGCGTTGCATCGCATCCGGCACGGCGCGTACGTCGACGGCCACGTGTGGCTGAGCCTCGACCGCGAGGCGAGGCATGCGCTGCTGGCACGTGCGGCGTACGCCACTGCGCGCACCGGCAGTGTGGTCTCCCACGTCTCGGCGCTGCCCTTCCACGGGGCTCCGACGTGGGGGTTCGACGTCGGCGAGGCACACCTGACGCGCGAGGACCACAAAGCGGGCCGGCATGAGGCCGGCGTGCAACAGCACCGAGGCGTGGTGCTTCCCGAGGACGTCGTCGACGTCCACGGCTTGCGCGTCATGTCCGCCACCAGGACAGCTCTCGAGCTCACCACGCTCGATCATCCGGAGGCGGCTCTGGTGGCGATCTGCTTCCTTCTGCACACCGAGCGCACGACGGCCGACGCACTGCTCGCGAGACTCGACCACTCGATCACGCTGTGGCCCGACACGCTCAGCACGCGACGCATCCTCCGCTTGGCCGATCGGAGGATCGAGACACCCGCAGAGGCGCGCGTCGTGCATCTGTGCTGGCTCACCGGCCTGCCACTGCCCGAACCCCAGGTCGAGATCCGGGATCACAACGGTCGGTTCGTCGGACGGGTCGACTTCGCATGGCAAGAGTTCGGCGTGTTCCTGGAGGTCGACGGACGCGAGAAGTACGTCAAGTACCTGCGCGAGGGCGAGACCGCCACCGACGCCGTGTTGCGCGAGAAGCGGCGCGAGGACCGGATCCGGGCCGTCACCGGGTGGCGCTGCATCCGCCTCACGTGGGCAGATCTGGCGACGCCCGAACGCACCGCCGCGCGGATCCGCGCCGTACTTTCGGGGCTGGCAGCCTGAGCGGGACTGACCCCTGAGGGTCAAACCCGAAGGTTGTGGCCCAAAGCATTGCCCGTCAACGTGGGGTTCTGACCCTCAGGGGTCAAAACCGAGCTCACCGCAGGCAGCGACGCATACGAGTGCTGCGACGTCGTCGAGAAGTAGTTGATCCCGATGAAGTTGAACCACAGCGTGGCCAGGCCGACCATCGCCAGGATCGCGGCGTTGCGGCCCCGCCACCCGGCGGTGGCGCGGGCGTGCAGGTAGCCGGCGTAGACGACCCAGGTGATGAACGCCCAGACCTCCTTGGGGTCCCAGTTCCAGTAGGAGCCCCAGGCCTGGTGAGCCCAGATCGGACCGGTGATGAGCACGGCGAAGGTCCACAGCACGAACCCGAAGGCGTGGATGCGGTAGGCGACCCTGTCCAGCGAGACCAGCGACGGCACCCGCGACATCCAGCCGCTGGTCGCGTCGGGGTGGCGTCGCTTGAGCAGGTAGATGCCGGACGCGATGCCACCGAGGGTGAAGGCACCGGTGGCCAGCGCCGCCGAGATGACGTGGATGACCAGCCAGTAGGAGTTGAGCGCCTCGGTCAGCGGCTCGACCGGGGTGTAGAGGACCAGCACGCCGACCATGAGGATGACCAGCACGAAGGCGACCACGACCGGCGCCATCCAGGCCAGCTTGAGCCGGGCGTAGAGCAGCACGTAGGCGACGGCGACGATGCAAGTGCCGGCCACGGTGAACTCGTACATGTTGCCCCACGGCACCCGGTGTGCCGCCATGCC
Organism: Nocardioides sp. Iso805N; assembly: GCF_000364605.1. Classification (GTDB taxonomy): domain Bacteria; phylum Actinomycetota; class Actinomycetes; order Propionibacteriales; family Nocardioidaceae; genus Nocardioides. The sequence continues at coordinate 484,173 of NZ_KB822575.1, forward strand.
GCGACTGATCACGGCGGTCAGGTGGGCGGCGGCGGCGATGCAGGTCAGCAGGTAACCGAGCCGGCCGAACATCGCGACCCGCTCCTCGCGGCTCTCATCGGCTGCGGCGACATTGCCGGAGGCATCGGCCGAGACAGGCTCCGCAGGGCCACCGGCGACGTCACCGGCGTTGACCAGCGCAGGCGCCTCCACGGCAGTACGCCGCCGGCCGACCAGCGCCGACCACTCCACCAGGTGGCTCAGGAGCGCCAGGAAGTAGACGACCGCCGCCGTGGCGACGGCGCGGTTGCTCAGCAGCTCCCACGCATGCGTACTCACGAAAGTTCCTCCTCAACGCGGCCCTGCAGCTGTGCCACCAGACCGGAGACCACGACACCGACCTCGTCGTTGCCCGAGCGATCCAGGACCGCCACCTCGACCAGAGTGCCACCGTCGGTCTCCCGGGCGCGAACCCAGACCCGTCGGGGACGAATGAAGAGCGACCCGAGCAGGCCGATCAGGGCCAGCGTGACACCGCCGAGCGCGACGTGCTTGAACGGGGTCTGACTGATCTGCAGCTTGTTCCACCGGGTGACGTCGTCGAACGTCACCGATCCCAGCCCGTCGGGCAGCTTCGCCGTCTGGCCCATGTGCAGGTTGAACGCCTTGCCGCCCGCCGCGGTGACCTGCTTCAGGCCAGCGGTGTTGAGCGTGTAGACCGACTGGCCCTCGTTGGCCTTGGCGACGTCGCCCGTCCAGACCTGGAAGGAGAGGACCGCTGCCGACTTGTCACCGATGTCGCCGGTGATGTTGGTGACCGACCCGTCCGAGAGGCTCAGCGCGGAGGGGTAGAACAGCCCTTCCAGCGCCACGTTGCCGGTCGGGGGCTTGACCGCGCCGAACGAGAGGAAGCTCTGGTTCTCCGGCAGGAAGATCTGCGGTCCGGAGTAGGTGATGTTCCCCTTGGCGTCGCGCACCGTGATGATCGGCGCGTAGCCGTGGCCGATCAGGAAGACCTCGGTGCCACCGATGTCGAGCGGGTGGTTGACCTCGAGGCGGTAGCTCTTGGTCGCCCCGTCGGTCGAGGTCTGGTACTGAAGGTCGGACTTGAAGCCCTTGGCCATCCCCTGCCGCGGACCCGACTGCAGCCAGTCCACGTGGAAGTCGTGGATGTGCAGGTCGAAGGAGTTCAGCATCGAGGGCCGGAACAGGCTGCCGGGCGCGAAGTCGTCGTACTGGGTCAGCTCGTTGGAGAAGCCGTACTGATCGCCGACCAGGACGTTGACGCCGCCCTTGTAGCCGAACAGCGAGCCCACCGCGAAGCCCACCAGCACCACGATCACCGAGACGTGGAAGAGCAGGTTGCCCGCCTCGCGCAGGTAGCCGCGCTCGGCCGAGATGGCGCCATCGGCCGCCGGCTCGCGCCGGATCCGGTAACGCTTGCGGCGCAGCACCTGCCGGGCACGGGCGGTCACCTCCTCGGCGCTCTCGCTGGTCGTGTACGACGCGGAGTCCGGCATCCGACCCAGGTTGCGTGGTGCGGCCGGCGGCTGGGCGCGCAGCCCGCGCCAGTAGACGGCGAGCCGCGGCACGATGCAGCCCACCAACGAGATCATCAGCAGGATGTAGATCGCGGCGAACCACGGCGTCCCGTAGACGTCGAAGAGGCCGAGCCGGCGGTAGACCGGCGTCAGGGTGGTGTGCGCGGCCTGCCAGTTGGTGGTCTTGACGGAGTCGATGTTCTCCTGCGGGATCAGCGATCCAGGCACCGCCGCCAGAGCAAGCAGCAGGAGGAGGAGCAGCGCCGTCCGCATCGAGGTGAGCTGACGCCAGGACCAGCGGGCGAGCTCACGGAGGGTCAGCTCACGGATCGGCGAGGGGTGCTGCCGCTCGCGCTCGGCCCGGGCGGCCCTGCTCGCGGCCGACTCCTTCAGGTCACTCACAGGGTCACTCCAGACCAGTGGTCGACGAGATGGATTTGCAGCCAGTCCAGCGAGTACTGCCACCAGCCGGTCAGCAGCGCGAGCCCCACCACGATGAGCATCACACCGCCGATCCGGGTGACCCAGCGCTGGTGGCGCCGCAGGACCTTCAGCGTCCCGAGGGCACGGCGCCACAGCACCGCGAAGACGACGAACGGCACACCGAGGCCGAGGGAGTAGAACGCCAGCAGTACGCCGCCGCGCGTCGCCGTACCGGATGTGGCGGCCAGGCCGAAGATGACGCCGAGCGTCGGCCCGACGCACGGCGCCCACCCGAGGCCGAACAAGAAGCCGAGGAGCGGCGCCGCGACCAGGCCCACCGCCGGCACCTTGTGCACGCGCACGTCGCGCTGCAGCCACGGCACCGCGCCGAGGAACGCCAGGCCCATCACGATGGTGAACACGCCGAGGACGCGGTTGACCAGCACCCGGTGCTCGTAATACCAGAACCCCAGGCTGCCGGAGGCCACGCCGAGCGCCACGAAGACGACCGAGAAGCCGAGCACGAACAGCACCGAGCCGAGCAGCATCCGGCTACGCCGGACATCACCCCGAGCGAGCTCGGAGCCGGACAGTCCGGTGGCGTAGGAGAGGTAGCCGGGCAGCATCGGCAGCACGCACGGCGAGAGGAACGAGGCGAGCCCGGCCACGACCGCGACCGGGATCGCCAGCACCAGGGAGCCGGAGCCGGCGGTCTGGGAGAACCAGTTACTCAAAGCCCTTGCACCCCTGACCGCTGGGATCGATCACGCACTGCACGGTCTCGGTCAGGGTGAGCTTGGAGGGGATCGAGCCGCGGATGATCGCTGCCACCCGGCCCTGGGTGTCGAGCACGGCGGTGGCCGGGATGGTGCGCGGGGCGTACTTCGCCGGGAAGGCCAGCACCGCCTTCCCGTCCGGCGAGTAGAGCGAGGGGTAGGTCACGCCGTGCTGGCGCTGGAAGGCCAGGCCGTTGGCGGCCGAGGTGTCACGGATGTTGATGCCGACGAACGTGGCGCTGTCGCCGAGCGCCGCGGACGCCTGCTGCAGCATCGGCATCTCGGTGTTGCACGGCCCGCACCCCGACCACCAGGTGTTCACCACCACGACCTTGCCGCGGTCCGACGCGAGGCTGAGCTGCTTGCCGTCCAGCGTCGTACCGGAGAGGTCGACGGGCTTGCCCCGGTCGGCCGCCGCGACCGCCTGGACCTGGCCGTCGCCGACGAGGTAGCCGCCGGTGCTGGTGCCGGACATGCCGCACGCCGCCAGCAGGGCGAGCAGCGGAGCGAGTACGGCGAGGAGGCGCGGGCTGCGCCGGGGCGCGCGGGACCGAAGCAGGCTGGACATGATCAGGGCCGGAGCTCCTCCGGGGCGTCACCGGCCGAGAACGGCGCCCGACGGTCCTTCTCCGGGATCATGTCGCCGGCGGGCTCGCTGTAGCTGATCCGATCGAGCCGGTCGTCGACGAAGTGGAACGAGGTCAGCGAGCACAGCGTGCACTGGCGCTTGCGCGGGTCGTGCAGGAAGCTGCGCTTCTCGGCGGCCAGGCGGGTCGTCCAGATCGGCAGCTGGTGGGAGACCGCGACGGCCTCGTGACCGGTCGCCGCGTCGCGTGCGTCGTGCACGGCCGCCATCATCCGAGCGACGATCTCCTTGTAGGGCTCGCCCCACGACGGCTTCCAGGGGTTCCACAGCCTGACCCAGGACGAGGGGTGCCGCAGCGCGTTGTCGCCCACGCCGAAGGTCTTGCCCTCGAACCAGTTGGCGCTCTCGATCACGCGCGGGTCGAGCGTGACCTCGACGCCGCGGGCCTTGGCCAGCGGCCGGGCGGTCTCCTGGGCACGCTCGAGCGGGCTGGAGACGATGTGGGTGATGTCGCGCCCACCGATCACCTCGGCGACCCGGTCGGCCATCTTCGCGCCGCGCTCGGAGAGGTGGAAGCCGTCCCGGCGGCCGTAGAGCACGCCGTCCGGGTTGTGCACCTCGCCATGACGCAGCAGGTGGACGATCGTCTCGGTCACTTCTTCTCCCCCTCGGACGCCGCCGCGGCGGCCCGTGCGGCGGCCGGCAGTGCGTCGATGATCTGCTGGACGGCACGCTCGTCGTGCGCCGAGGACAGGAACCACGCCTCGTACGCGCTCGGCGGCAGGTAGACGCCCTGGTCGAGCATGCTGTGGAAGAGCGCGGCGTACGCCTGCTCGTCGGTGCGCTTGGCGCCCTCGAAGTCGGTCACCGGCTCGTCGGTCAGGAAGACCGAGAACATCGTGCCGGCGTTCTGGATGACGTGGGGCAGGCCGGCCGCACCGAAGGCCTCGGCGATGGCGCCCTTGACCGTCTCCGCGGCCGCGGAGATGTGCGCATAGACGTCGTCGGTGGCCAGCCGCAGCGTGGCCAGCCCGGCGGTGGTGGCGATCGGGTTCCCGGCGAGCGTGCCCGCCTGGTAGACCGGCCCCTCCGGGCTCAGTCGCCGCATGATCTCGGCCCGGCCGCCGAATGCGGCGGCCGGGAAGCCGCCACCCATCACCTTGCCGAAGGTGACCAGGTCAGGCGTCCAGCCCTCGACCTTGCCGTCGAGGCCCCAGTGACCCTGCGCCGACGCTCGGAAGCCGGTCATCACCTCGTCGCTGATGAACAGCGCGCCGTTCGTGGCACAGATCTCGGCGAGGAACGCGTTGAAGCCCGGCAGCGGCGGTACGACGCCCATGTTGCCCGGGCTCGCCTCGGTGATCAGGCAGGCGATGCGGTCGCCGTACTCGGCGAAGGCCTTGCTCACCGCGTCGCGGTCGTTGTAGGGCAGCACCACGGTCAGCTCGGTGCTGCTCGCCGGCACCCCGGGCGTCCCCGGTACGGCGAAGGTCGCCAGGCCGCTGCCCGCGCTGGCCAGCAACGCGTCAACGTGGCCGTGGTAGCACCCGGCGAACTTGATCACCACGTCGCGGCCGGTAAAGCCGCGGGCCAGCCGGATCGCCGACATGGTGGCCTCGGTGCCCGACGAGACGAACCGGACCTCCTCGACCGGAGCCCTGTGCACGAGCTCCTCGGCAAGCTCGACCTCGGGCTCGGTCGGGGTGCCGTAGGAGGTGCCTCGGGCGACCGCAGCGCTCACCGCGGCCAGGACCTCGGGGTGGGCGTGGCCGAGCAGCATCGGGCCCCAGCTGCAGATGAGGTCGACGTAGTCGTTGCCGTCGACGTCGGTGAGCCAGGCGCCCTGGGCGGAGCGGATGAATCGGGGCGTGCCGCCGACGGCGTTGAACGCTCGCACCGGCGAGTTGACCCCGCCGGGCGTCACGGCCTTCGCGCGCGCGAAGAGAGCCTCGGATGCGGGCACGGAGCCGGGCGGATCATAGGGCACCGCGTCATTGTCGCTCAGCACCCCAAGACGATCCCAACCGGGCGGACGCTTGAGCCGGGAGGTTCCGGGGAAACGTGACGAGCGTAACTTCCTCGCGGGTAACGTCGTTGGGACGGTCACGTGAGGGAGCACGCAGTCGCACGATGCTGTGCGATGGACCAGGGAGAAGAAGAATGACCGCTCGTTTCGGCAAGGCCCAGAAGGCCGCCGCGCTCGTGCCGCTGGCCGCTCTGTCGGCGGCTTGGACCATCAGCCTGACCGGCCTCGGCGCCGGATCCGCGGAGGCCACCGGCGGCTCGTCGCCGGCGCTGCCGGACGGCACCGTCGTCCCCGCCAAGGCGATCAACGCCCCGGCGACCGTCAGCGACCCGACCACCGGCGCCGACCTCTCCGGCGGCAAGGGAGCTCAGATCGTCTCCACCGCCGACAGCTCGGGCATCCCCGCGGCGGCGCTGGCCGCCTACCAGCGCGCCGCCACCGTCATCGACAAGGCCGACCCGACCTGCAACCTGGACTGGCAGCTCCTCGCCGCCATCGGCCGGGTCGAGTCCAACCACGGCCGCGCCGACGGCAACACGCTGAACGCCAAGGGGATCGCCACCCCCGGGATCTTCGGCCCCGAGCTCAACGGCGCCAACGCCACCACCGCGATCGCCGACACCGACGGCGGTCAGTTCGACGGTGACACCACCTTCGACCGTGCGGTCGGGCCGATGCAGTTCATCCCCTCGACCTGGTCGGTCGTCGGGGTGGACGCCGATGGCGACGGCCAGCGCAACCCCCAGGACATCAACGACGCAGCCCTCGCCGGCGCGGTCTACCTGTGCGCGGGCGACGACGACCTGGCGACCACGGCCGGTCAGCGCGCTGCGGTCTTCCGCTACAACCACAGCCAGTCCTACGTCGACACGGTGCTCGGCGTGGCCTCCGCCTACACGGCCGGCGACTACTCCTCGGTGCCCAACTACACCGTGCCGGCGGCGTACCTGACGCCCTCGACCTACGTCGGACCCCCCGCGCCAAAGTCCAAGCATCACCAGGCGAGCGGTCCCCATCACCACGCCAGTGCCACGAGTACGCCGAGCGGAGCCGCCGCCGGTAGCGCGCCGCAGTCCGACCCGACCCCCGACTCAAAGCCGAGCAGTACGACGACGTCGAAGGCTCCTGATCTGTCGCACGTCACCAAGCCGGTCCAGCAGGCTCTTGCGTCGGCGACGCAGTTGACCACTGTCTGCACCAGCGCGCTGACGGCCAAGTACGACGGGCTCGCGGGCAGCAATCTTCAGCAAGCGGTGACCAAGTGCGTCAACCAGCTCACCGGCAAGACGTTGCCGGAGGCCACGGCAGCGGTCGGCGGTGTCGTCACGGGATTGGCCGACTTTGCGACGGGCCTACTCGGCGGCCTCCTCGGTGGCTTACTCGGCGGCAAGTAGCACCTCGCCGACACGTCTCGGCCCCGGCTGCTTCGCGGCCGGGGTCGAGGTGTGTCAGGGGCCGGCGCGACGGTTCTGACCCCTGGGGGTCAACAGTTCTGACCCTCGGGGGTCAGAACCGCTCAGAGCAGCCGCGCGGCCGCCTCGGCAGCCCAGTAGGTCAGGATCACGTCGGCGCCGGCACGCCGGAACGCGATCAGCGACTCGAGGATCGCCGCGTCGCGGTCGATCCAGCCGCGCTCGGCGGCAGCCTCGACCATGGCGTACTCGCCGGAGATGTTGTAGGCCGCCACAGGCACGTCGACCGCCTCGCGCACGGCCCGCAGGACGTCGAGGTAGGGCAGGCCCGGCTTGACCATCACGATGTCTGCCCCCTGCTCGACGTCGAGCAGCGCCTCACGGACGCCCTCGAGCGCGTTGGCCGGGTCCTGCTGGTAGGTCCGCCGGTCGCCCACCAGCGAGGAGTCCACCGCCTCGCGGAAGGGGCCGTAGAACGCCGAGGAGTACTTCGCCGAGTAGGCCATGATCACGACGTCCTCGTACGCGGCGGCGTCGAGCGCCTCGCGGATGACGCCTACCTGGCCGTCCATCATCCCGGACGGCCCGACGACCCGGGCGCCGGCCGCGGCCTGGGCGCGCGCCATCTCGGCGTACACCGCGAGGGTGGCGTCGTTGTCGATCCGGCCGCGGGCGTCGAGCACGCCGCAGTGACCGTGGTCGGTGAACTCGTCGAGGCACAGGTCCGCCATCACCGGGAGCGCATCCCCGACCTCGGCGACGCAGTCGGCGATGGCGAGGTTGAGGATCCCCTCGGGGTCGCAGGCGCCTGTTCCGGCGGCGTCCTTGTGCTCGGGTACGCCGAAGAGCATCACGCCGCCGATGCCGAGCTCGGCGGCCTCGGCAACGGCGCGCTTGAGGCTGTCGCGGGTGTGCTGCACGACGCCGGGCATCGAGCTGATCGGGACCGGCTCAACGATCCCCTCGCGGACGAAGACCGGCAGCACCAGCTGTCGCGCCTCGACCGAGGTCTCGGCGACGAGCCGACGCAGGGCCGGCGTCGCACGCAGCCGGCGCGGACGGATCGTGGGTCGCTCGATGTCAGGCATCTGTGATCTCCTCGCTGCTGGTCGGTCGAGGTATGCCGGCTAGGCCGCGCTTCCCGTGCTGAATTCCGCGCGGGAAGCGTCGGTTCGGCTGCATACCTCGACGAACCGACGCTACTTGGCTCGCGCGCGCCGACCGGCAGGCTTGCGCTCGCTCGGCTTGGTGACCGGCTGACCGGCCTCGACCAGCGCGGTACGGCGGGCGGCACCGAAGTCGGCGAGCGCCGCGGTCAGCGCCTCGACCGACGGCGAACTCGCCATCACGTCAACGCGCAGACCGTGCTCCTCGGCCGTCTTCGCGGTGGCCGGACCGATCGCCGCGATGATGGTCGAGGCGTGCGGCTTGCCGGCGATGCCGACCAGGTTGCGCACCGTCGAGGACGAGGTGAAGACGACGGCGTCGAACTTGCCGGTCTTGATCGCGTCCCGGGTCGGCGCCGGCGGCGGCGCGGCCCGGACGGTGCGGTAGGCGGTCACGTCGTCGCACTCCCAGCCGAGGTCGACCAGGCCCGCGATGAGGTTCTCGGTGGCGATGTCGGCGCGCGGCAGGAAGACACGGTTGATCGGGTCGATCAGCTCGTCGAACTCGGGCCAGACCTCCAGCAGACCGGCAGCCGACTGGTTCTCGGCCTCGGGCATCAGGTCGGGCCGCAGGCCCCAGTCCAGCAGCGCCGCCGAGGTCTTGTCGCCGACGGCGGCGATCTTCAGACCGGAGAAGGCGCGGGCGTCGAGGCCGTACTCGTCGAACTTCTCCCGGACCGCCTTGACGGCGTTGACCGACGTGAAGGCGATCCACTCGTAGCGGCCCTCGACCAGACCACGGATCGCCTTGTCCATCTGCTGCGGGTTCCGCGGCGGCTCCACCGAGATCGTGGGCACCTCCTCGGGCACCGCTCCGAAGGAGCGCAGCCGCTGCGAGAGCGCCGGGGCCTGCTCCTTGGTGCGTGGGACCAGCACCCGCCAGCCGAACAGCGGCTTGGTCTCGAACCAGGACAGCGTCTGACGCAGGTCGACGACCTTGCCCACCACGATGATCGCCGGCGGGGCGATCCGAGCGGCGCGTACGTCGGCGGCGACGTTCGCCAGCGTCGAGGTCAGCGTCGACTGCTCGGTGGTGGTGCCGACGCGGGTGATCGATACGGGGGTCTCAGGCTTGCGGCCCGCTGCGACCAGCTCGGCCGCCACCTCGCCGATCAGGCCGACACCCGAGAGCAGCACGAGGGTGCGCTCGTCGGCGTACCGGCTCCAGTCCACCTTCTCCCCGCAGGTGACCACGGCGATCTCGCGGTGGTCCTTGGTGGTCAGCGGGATGCCCGCGTACGCCGGGACGGCACTCACGCTGGAGACGCCGGGAACGATCTCGAAGCCGATGCCGGCCTTGGCACAGGCCTGCGCCTCCTCCGGACCCGAGGCGTAGAGGAACGGGTCGCCGTTCATCAGGCGCACCACGTGCCCACCGCGCTTGGCGCGCTTGACCACGACCTTGGCGCGCGCAGCGTGGGTCATCGGCTGGCCGTCCTCGCCGAAGCCGCCGTCGATCAGCTCGGGACCGCCCTCGGTCTCCTCGGTGAGACCCAGCAGGGTGCGCACCATCGCAGCATGCTCGGGCGCCTCGGTGACGACCGCGTCGGCCCGCCTGAGGAGCTCGACCGCCCGCACGGTCAGCAGGTCCGGATCGCCCGGGCCGCTGCCCACGAACGACACCCAGCCCAGCTCACTGTGCCCGTTGTTGGGGCTCTTGTTGGTCATGCCGTGTGCACCATTCCCTGCTCGAGAGCGTCGACGCCGGATGCGCCGCTGCCCATGTCCCTCGTCTGTGCCCGCTTCGGGGCCCGTCTGTGAATCCGTGCCGTCACAGCTCCGCCGCCCCGTCGGCGAGTATGTCCTTGGCGAGCCGCTCCCCCACGCCACCGGCATCGGTGACCGGACCCGACGCCGAACGCCGGATCGCCACCGCGCCGTCGGCCGAGAGCACGACCGCCCGCACCCAGAGCTCGTCTCCGTCGTCACCCTCGACGACCTCGGCGAGCGTCCCGATCGGGGCCGCGCAGCCACCCTCGAGGGTGGCCAGCACGACCCGCTCAGCCGTGACGGCGGCACGTGTGTGAGTGTCGTCGAGCCGGCTCAGCACAGCGATCAGCTCGGTGTCGTCGCTGCGACACTCGATCGCCAGCGCACCCTGCCCCGGGGCCGGCAGCACCTGCAGCGGATCGAGCACCTCGGTGACGTCATCGAGCCGGTCGATGCGGGCGAGACCGGCGCGGGCGAGCACGACGGCGTCGTACTCACCGCTCCGGACCTTGCCGATGCGGGTGTCGACGTTGCCACGCACACCGCTGATCTCCAAACCGAGGCCGAGCGCGTGCACCTGCGCGGTGCGTCGCGGCGAACCGGTCCCGACCCTCGAGCCCTGCGGCAGCTCGCCGAGGGTCAGGCCGTCGCGGGCCACCACGACGTCGCGCGGGTCCTCGCGGGGCGGGATCGCGACCAGCGTGACGCCTTCGTGCGGATAGGTCGGCAGGTCCTTGAGCGAGTGCACGGCCAGGTCGATCTCGCCGGCGAGCAGGGCGTCGCGCAGCGCGTTGACGAACACGCCGGTCGACGTGGTGCCGGTGATCGGCGTGCCAGCGGCCTGGGTGCGATCGCCGGCGGAGACGACCTCGACCAGCTCCACGTCGTGACCGAGCTCGCGGATCGCGTCGGCGACGTGGCCGGACTGGGTCATCGCGAGGTGGGAGCGGCGGGTACCGAGACGCATCACTGCTCCACCTCCCCGAGCCCGGGCCGGGTGACAGCACTGACTGCCTCCGGGTCGAGCGCGAACAGCTCGGCGAGCGCGCGCTCGTAGGAGATCGCGCCGGTCTCGTTCGCCAGCTCCTTGACCCGCACCGTCGGCTCGTGCAGCAGCTTGTCGGCGACGCGGCGTACGGCGCGCAGCACCTCGTCGCGCGTTGTCGGATCGAGCGCCGGCAGGCGACCGTCCAGGCGCGCCATCTCGGCCTCGACGACGTTGGTCGCCATCGTCCGCAGCGCCACCACCGTCGGCGTGACCTGAGCCTGCCTGCGGGCGGCGAGGAAGGCGGTGACCTCCTGGGAGACGATCCCGCGGACCGCGACGACCTCCTGGCCGGCCTCGGAGGCCTGCAGCTCGTCGGCGAGGGTGCCCAGGTCGATCAGCGTCGCCCCGGGTACGTCGGCACACGCGGGGTCGATGTCGTGCGGCAGCGCGAGGTCGATCAGCGCGACCGGCCGCGTCCCCACCATCTGCGGTGTCACCAGCACGCTCCGGGCGCCGGCACAGGCGATCACCACGTCGGCCTGGGCGACCTCGATGGCGATGTCGGCCAGCGCGGCGGCGCGTCCGCCGTACTCGGCGGCGAGACGCTCGGCCCGCTCGGGCGTGCGGTTGACGACGACGATCTCGCGGGCGCCGAGCCGGGAGACGGTGGCGGTGGCCAGCCCGGCCATCGCGCCGGCGCCCAGGACGACGACGCGCAACCCGCTGACGTCACCCACGGTGGCGCGGGCACGCTCCAGGGACGCGCTGACCAGCGACGGCGCGGCCTTGTCGATGTCGGTCTCGGCATGGCTGCGCTTGCCGACCCGCAGCGCCTGCTGGAAGAGAGTGTTGAGCGCCGGGCCGACAGTGCCCAGCTCCTGGCCGAGCTGGAGCGCGGCCCGGGTCTGGCCGAGGATCTGGCCCTCGCCGACCGCCATCGAGTCGAGGCCGGCAGCGACCTTGAAGAGGTGGGAGACGGCACCGTCGTCGTAGTGCACGTACAGGTGGGGCAGGACGTCCTCGACCCGGACGCCGGACCGCTCGACCAGCAGCCGGGAGAGCTGCTCCACCGAACCGTGGAACCGGTCGACCTCGGAGTAGACCTCGAGCCGGTTGCAGGTCGCGATGACCGTCGCCTCGGTGACGTGCTCGGTGTGGGCGACGTCCTGGAGGAGCTTGTGCAGCCCGTCGTGATCGATCGCGAGCTGCTCGAGCAGTTGGACCGGGGCCGAGTTGTGGCTGATACCGACGACAAGGATGCTCACAGCGTCTGAACCGCCTTCCGCTGCTCGTGGTACGCCAGGATCTGGAGCTCGATGGAGAGATCGACCTTGCGTACGTCGACCCGCTCCGGCACCGACAGCACGGTCGGAGCGAAGTTGAGGATGCTGGTGATGCCGGCGGCGACCAGCGCGTCGGCGACGTCCTGGGCGGCGACCGCCGGCACCGCGATGACGCCGATCGCGACGCCGTTCTCGGTGGCGATCTCGGGCAGGTCGTCGAACGGACGCACCTGCAGGCCCGCCACGGTCTGGTCCTTCATGTCCGGGTCCGCGTCGAGCAGGCCGACCACCCGGAAGCCGCGGCTGCGGAAGCCGGAGAAGTTGGCCAGGGCGTGGCCCAGGTTGCCGATGCCGACGATGACCACAGGCCAGTCCTGGGTCACGCCGATCTCGCGGGCGATCTGGTAGCGCAGGTAGTCGACGTCGTACCCGACCCCGCGGGTGCCATAGGAGCCCAGGTAGGAGAGGTCCTTGCGCAGCTTCGCGGAGTTGACCCCGGCGGCGGCGGCGAGCTCCTCGCTGGAGCAGGTGCTGATCTGCTGCTCGGCCAGGGCGACGAGCGCACGGAGGTAGACGGGAAGCCGGGCGACGGTGGCCTCGGGGATGTCCCGGGCACTGTCGTTGCTTCGTGCCGTCACTGTGTGCTCTTTCATGCCACGCCGAGGGTGGGGGTCTGTCACAACCCGGGGTCGCCCAGCGGCCTGATCACTCTAGGAGTTTGTGAACGGGAGAACAAAACGAGCCGAGCCGACTAGCACAACGGTGTGAGCCATCAGACAACAGGGTGCGCCAGGGCCGCCCGCAGCCGAGCCTCGTCGACCCGCCAGAAGTCGTGCTGCCGACCGTCCACGAGGGTCACCGGGATCTCCTCGCCGTACCGCGCCCGCAGGGCCGGATCCTCGTCGATGGAGTGCTCGACGTAGCTCTCGCCGAGGTCGGCGCAGACCCGCTCGATGACGGTGCGGGCCTCGTCGCACAGATGACAGCCGGGACGGGAGAAGAGTGTGATGCGTGCAGCCACGGGACCAGTGTCGCCCATCGTCGTACAACCCCTAGGGTGGCAGGCATGAGCACCGCTCGTGATCGTCAGCGACGCCGCGACGAGCTGCGCCGCAAGGATCTGCAGCGACGCTCGGTGCTGGCCGGCGAGGCCTCCGCCGCGTCCGCCGAGGTCGAGTCGGCGTTGTCGACTCCGAACGAGAAGGTCAGCGCCGCGTTCTTCGACGTGGACAACACGGTGATGCAGGGCGCCTCGATCTTCCACCTCGCGCGGGGCCTGTACCGGCGCAAGTTCTTCACGACCAGCGACATCGTGGGCGCGGCCTGGAAGCAGGCCTACTTCCGCTTCGTCGGGGTGGAGAACCCCGAGCACGTCGAGGCCGCTCGCAACTCCGCGCTCAGCTTCATCGCCGGCCACACCGTGCGCGAGCTGCAGGAGGTCGGCGAGGAGATCTTCGACGAGGCGATGTCGGACCGGATCTGGCCCGGCACCCGAGCGTTGGCCCAGCTCCACCTCGACCAGGGCGAGCGGGTCTGGCTGGTCACCGCCGCCCCCGTCGAGATCGCCCAGATCATCGCCCGCAAGCTCGGCCTGACCGGAGCGATGGGCACGGTCGCCGAGCACGTCGACGGTGTCTACACCGGCCAGCTGGTCGGCGACATGCTGCACGGGCCGGCCAAGGCCGAGGCGGTCAAGGCGCTCGCCGCGCGCGAGGGCCTCGATCTCAGCCAGTGCGCCGCCTACTCCGACTCGGCCAACGACCTGCCCCTGCTGCAGCTGGTCGGCCGACCCTGCGCGGTCAATCCCGACGCCCGGTTGCGCCGCCACGCCAAGGCGCACGGCTGGCCGATCCGCGACTACCGCACCGGTCGGAAGGCGGCCCGGGTCGGCTTCGCGGCCGGTCTGGTGGGCGGCGCTGCCGCGGGAGCCGTCGCGGCGGCGTCGACGCTGCGCGAGAAGCGTCGCTAGTCACACCGATCGTCCGGGTCGCCACATGACCCGAACTGCCAGCTGGCGTCTGGACGCCTGACAAGCGACTTGAGCGGACCGTAGAGTGGCGTTCGTCTCGGGGGACAGTGGGGAGGGACCACACGATGCCGCAGTACGGCAAGGACGTCGCGCGTGGGCTCCATGCCCTTCGTGTGGCGGTTGCTGCCCTGCTGGTGGAGCCCGCCCTAGCGGGCACTGCAGCCCACATCCTCCACTCCGAGGCCGCCTCCTCGGCCTCCGCCCCCGAGCGCGGCAGCGGTGGTCCGGCGCGGGGCGATGGCGAGGGCCCCGATGACGAGGCCCTGGCGGCCTCCTCAGAGGTCTCGGCTGCCGAGCGCACGCGCCTGATCGGGCTGGTCGAGCTGGCCCGCAAGGGCGACTCCGAAGCGTTCGGGATGCTCTACGACCACTACCACACCGCGGTCTATCGCTTCCTCTTCTACCGGACCCGTTCGGCCACCCTGGCCGAGGACCTGACCTCGGAGACCTTCTTCCGGGCGCTGCGCTCGATGAACGGGTTCCGCTGGCAGGGCAAGGACTTCGGCGCCTGGCTGATGACGATCGCCCGGAATCTCGCCACCGACCACTTCAAGGCGGGTCGCACGCGGCTGGAGCTGACCACCGAGGACATGGGGCAGCACGACGACGCGACCGAGGGGCCGGAAGCCGCAGTGCTGGCCGGCCTCACGAACGAGGCCCTGCTCAAGGCCCTGGCCAAGCTGCCCGACGAGCAGCGTGACTGCGTCGTGATGCGGTTCCTGCAGGGGCTCTCGATCGCCGAGACGGCCGCGGTGCTCGGTCGCAGCGACGGCGCCGTCAAGCAGTTGCAGCTGCGCGGCGTACGCAATCTGGCGAAGCTGCTGCCCGAAGGGCTGCGTGGGTGATGCAGCACACGAGGATCACGCCTGCAACGGCCGTAACCTATGGCGACCGCGGTTCGTTGGCGATGCGGAGCGACACCACCCCGCACGCTCTGCCCTTCCCTGCACTCGCCCACACCGACCGAGTAGGACCACCGCGATGAGCCCGGCGTTCAGCATGCGTCGTCGTGCCGACGACTTCGACCGCCTGGTCGAGGCCGCCCGGCAGGGCACCCCTGCCTCCGGGCCCGTTCCCGCCGAGCTGGCCGAACTGGCCACCTTCGCCGCCGGCCTGGCAGACGTCCCGCAGGTGACGCCTCGGGCGGACTTCTCCGCCGATCTTCGCGAGCGGCTGATGGCCGCCGCCGCCACCGAGCTCACACCGGCGACCGAGGTCGAGGAGCGACTCACCGTCCGCGGCAACCCTGCCACTCGGCGGCGGCACGAGCGCCGCCTCACGGCCGGGATCGCCTCGCTTGCGATCATCGGTGCGAGTGCCGGTACGGCGCTGGCCTCCCAGGGCGCTCTGCCCGGCGAGACGCTCTACCCGGTCAAGCGGGCCATCGAGAACGTCCGTGCCGGCTTCACCCCCAGCGACAACGGCAAGGGCACGGCGTTGCTCAGCGACGCCGGCACCCGTCTGGAGGAGGTCGGGGACCTCGCTCGCAGCTCGTCGGACAACAGCGACGAGATCAACAGCACCCTGAACGCCTTCAGCCAGCAGGCGAAGAAGGCCTCGGATCTGCTGCTGAGCAACTACGAGCAGCACGACGATGCCGCGTCCATCGCGAAGCTGCAGCGGTTCACCGCCGACAGCATCGACCAGCTCACCGTGCTCGAGCCACTGGTGCCCGACTCGTCCCAGCAGGCGCTGACCGAAGCCGCTCAGACAGTGCTCACGATCGACACCGCCGCCCACAACGCCTGCCCGAGCTGCGGCGGCAGTCCGATCACCTCCCTGCCCGAGTCGCTCCTGACGCCTGTCTCCAACTCGCTGGACGCGCTGACCAGGTCGCTGCAGTCCCCGTCGTCGAGCAAGGCCAAGGACCCCAAGCCGATCAAGCTCCCCTCGGTCCCGTCCACTGTCGGCCCGGCGAACGTCGACCCCTCCTCGCAGGCCTCCACCCAGCCCTCGACGGGGGCCGTCTCGACGGATGGCGGTTCGGACCCCGTCACGAAGGTCCTGCCACACACGCCGACGTCGACACCGACCTCGCTCGGCGACGCGGTCAAGGGCGTCACCAACGGCGTCGACGGCACGGTCGACGGCCTCCTCGGCACCGTCAACGGTCTGGTCGGCGGCCTGCTCGGCACCGGCCAGACGCCCGCCCCGTAACCCACCTGACCAACGCGAGCACAAGCCCCCGATCATCGGGGCGCGGCGTTGTGGGGCACGGCTGACCCTGGGCACGGAAATCGTGGGGCACGGCTGACCCTGGGCACGGAAGTCGTGGGGCACGGCTGACCCTGGGGCGCCGCCAGGGGCGCTGCCGGACGACGCGCCGGCGAGGAACGAGCCGCGCGCGGCGGTAGGCCTGCCCCCACGCGCCGCCAGGGCCAGCCGGGCCCCACATCAGCCGGGCCCCACACAACCGGACCCCACACAACCGCGCCCACCCGACGACCGCCGGACGACCGGCGGACCTCAGTGAAAGACGGACTGCCGCTGCATCAGCAGCGAGTACAGCGTCTGCTGGATGGTCTCTCGCACCTGGTCGGTGACGTTGAAGACGAGCATCGGGTCGTCGGCCGCGCTGGCGTCGTACTCGTCGGTGCGCACCGGCTCGCCGAACTCCATCAGCCACTTCGACGGCAGGGGGATCAGCCCCAGCGGGCCGAGCAGCGGGAAGAACGGCGTGACCGGCAGATACGGCACGCCCAGCACCTTGGCAAGCGCCGGAACGTTGCCGACGAGCGGATAGATCTCCTCGGCCCCGACGACCGAGAGCGGCACGATCGGCACGCCGGTGCGCAGCGCGGCAGAGACGAACCCGCCGCGGCCGAACCGCTGCAGCTTGTAGCGCTCGCTGTAAGGCTTGCCGATGCCCTTGAAGCCCTCCGGCCAGACCCCGACCAGCTCACCGCTGCGCAACAGCCGCTCGGCGTCCTCGTTGCAGGCGAGCGTGACACCACCCTTGCGGGCGAGCGAGCCGATGAACGGCAGCTTGAAGACGAGGTCCGCACCGAGCGGGCGCAGCGAGCGAGCGGCGTGGTCGTGCAGCGTCACCATCGTCATGAGACCGTCGATCGGCAGCGTGCCGGAGTGGTTGGAGACCACCAGTGCGCCGCCGTCGGCGGGGATGTTCTCCAGACCGCGGACCTCGATCCGGAACCACTTCTGCGCGATCGGGCGCAGCAGGCTGACGAAGAACCGCTGGGTGAGCTCGGCGTCGAAGCCGAACTCGTCGACGGCGTAGTCCCCCGTCACACGCCGGCGCAGGAACGCCAGAAAGCCGGCCAGCTGCGGCTCCCAATCCTCGCCGAAGACCTCGCGGGCGGCGACATCCAGGGCGGCCTGCCAGTCGGCGAGCGGGATGCCCTTGAGCGGCCCCCTGTCCTGGCTGTACGCCGGACCCTGGGTCGTGACCGTCTCCGCGGGGGCGACGACCTCCGTGGGCACGACCGGGTCGTCGTGGCCACTCGACTCTCCGGATGTGACCTCTGGGACCGCGGAAGGTGACTTCTCGACCGGCTTCTTCGGCTTCGCGAGTGCGCGGGCTGCTGCGGACGGCGCGCGACCGGTCCCGCGACCGGGGCGGCCACGGGTGCCGATCGGGATGATCTCGGCGTCACCCATGCTCGTGGTCCTCACCGGCGGCCTGGCCGATGGCGTGGAGCTGGTGCTCGACGCCCCGGTTGGAGGGCAGGCGCTCCTCGACCGCGGCCAGCAGGCTGTCGATCCGTCCACCGGTGGGCACAAGGCCGGCGGCGAAGTCGTCGAGCGCCCCAGCGGTGGTGTAAGCGGGCTCGAAGCCGAGCACCTCGCGGGTCCGGGTGGTGTCGATGCCGCGGCCGAAGGTCAGCAGCGCGCGGAGCTCGGGCGAGACCGGTGCGACGTGGGCGGGGCGCAGCAGGCCGAGGCCGAACGACGGCACCGGCAATGTCGGGCGCTGCAGCCGGCGGACCACCTGCGAGAGCGGCATCACCCCGGCGCCGGCGACGTTGAAGGTCCCGGAGATCTCCGAGCGCACCGCGTGCGCGAGAGCGGCGTAGAGATCCGACTCGTGCAGGAACTGCAGGCGAGGATCGAATCCGATCCGGCGCGGGATCAACGGCAGCCGCAGATAGCTCGCCATCGGGCTCTCGACCTTCGGTCCGATCACGTTGGTGCAGCGCAGCGTGGTCACGCAGACGTCGGGGCGGCGGCGGGCGAAGCCACGGACGTAGCCCTCGATCTCGGCGACGTCCTTGGCATAGCCACCACCGGCACGCCGGGTCTCGGACGTCTCGGTGAACATCGCCGGGTCGCGATTGCTCGCGCCGTAGACGTGAGCGGTGGACTTGACCACGAGGTGACGCACCGTCGCCGCCTTCTGGCAGGCAGCGAGGAGCTGCATCGTGCCGATGACGTTGAGCTCCTTCATCGTCGACCGCCCGCCGGTGCTGCCGGGGGTCGAGATGATGCTCATGTGGACGACGGTGTCGACGTCCTCCTTGGCGATCACCTTGGCGATCACCGGGTTGCGGATATCGGCGCGGACGAACGACATCCCGCCGATGTCTCCACGCGGCGGGACGACGTCGACGCCGATCACCCGCTCGACGTTGGGGTGAGCAGCGGCTGCGCGCGCAAACCTGCGCCCGAGGTCTCGGGAGACCCCGGTGACGAGAACGACCCGCCCTGCGCTAGCCACCGGCTCTAACGCGAGATCAGCGTGATCCGAGCGTCACTTGCCGAGCTTGCGACGGGCGACGCGCGTCTTCTTCAGCAGCTTGCGGTGCTTCTTCTTCGCCATCCGCTTGCGACGCTTCTTGATGACAGAACCCACGGATCAACCTTTCGACTCAACCGGCGACCTTCGCCGGTGAACCGGCAGAGTTGCGTCCGCCGGTCGGGCCAGCCTAACGGTCGCGGCGAAGCGGTGCGGAATCGGTGCGCGGCACGAGACGTCGCGCACCCCACCGACAGCGCCTCGACCGGCGGCCGGCGGCTTCTCAGCCGGCGTTGTAGAAGGAGTTCTTCAGGTATTCGTTCGCGTCCTCCTCGCGGACGCGGAAGGATCGGCCGACCCGAACGGCCGGCATCTCGCCACTGTGGACGAGTCGGTAGACGGTCATCTTGGAGACGCGCATCATCGCGGCCACCTCGGCGACGGTCAGGAAGGTGCTGTCAGAGATGTCACCGGGCTTGTTGGCAGCCATCGTGTTCCACACTTTCTAAAGGGCCAGCCTGTTCAACGCGCCATCGGCTTCCCCACCGATGCTCACACGCGCTGTGCTGTCCGTGAGATTAGTGCCCGCTGTGACTGATGGGGAAGAGGAAACCTGTGGGAATTTCAAACCTACGGCGTGTCGCCTTGCATGCAAGCCGTTTCGTCCTCCCGCACGGACCCTCTGTCAGGGCAGCGGGTCGAGCCCGAGCAGGGGAAAGACCGCGGTGCGGGTGGCGTTTACCTGCCGGTCCAGCCACGTGTTGGGGTCATATCCCTGCCTCCAGTCACGGTACGCCGGGACCTTGCCGTCGGTCATCAATCGCGGCGCATCGAGCCCGACCAGCTCGCGGACGTGCTCGCGCCAGCCCGCCGGCACCTCGACCCACGGCTCGACCGGCGTACCGCTGAGGACGGCGAGCAGGTGGGTCCAGGCCCGCGGCACCACGTCGACCACGGCGTACCCCCCGCCGCCGAAGGCGACCCACTTGCCGCCCGCGACCTCGTGGGCGAGCTCGTGCAGGGCGAGGTAGGCGGCGCGCTGGCCGTCCACGCTGAGCATCAGGTCGGCGAGCGGGTCCTCGGCGTGCGAGTCACAGCCCTGCTGGGTCACGAGCACCTCGGGGCGGAACTCGCGCACCAGGTCGGGCACCACCGCGTGGAACGCCCGCAGCCAGCCGTGGTCGGCGGTCCCCGGCGGCAGCGCCACGTTGGCGGCGCTGCCCTGCGCGTCCCGGCCACCGACGTCGTTGGCGAAGCCGGTCCCCGGGAAGAGCATCTGCCCGGTCTCGTGCAGGCTGATGGTGAGCACCCGCGGGTCGTCGTAGAACACCCGCTCCACGCCGTCGCCGTGGTGGACGTCGACGTCGACGTACGCGATCCGCTGCGCACCGTGGTCGAGCAGCCACTGGATGCCGACAGCGACGTCGTTGTAGATGCAGAAGCCGCTCGCCCGGCCGGGCATGGCGTGGTGCAGGCCGCCCATCGGGTTGGCGGCGTGGATGTTCTCGCCCTCCCACACCCGGCGGCACGCCTCCACGCTGGCGCCGACGATGTGCGCGCTCGCGTGATGGATCTGCGGGAACAGCGGGTTGTCGTCGGTGCCCAGCCCGTGGTCGAGGTCGGGGCGCATCGAGGCACCGGCCTTCTCGACCGCCTCGATGAACGCCGGGTCGTGCACCGTGACCAGCTGGTCGAGGGAGGCCATCGGGGCAGGGACCACATCCAGCCGATCGAGTACGCCGAGGTCTCCGGCCAGCCGCATCGTCAGCGACACCCGCAGCGGGGCCATCGGGTGATTGGGCCCGAAGTCGTACTCGCCCAGGCTGGAGTCATAGACGACCGCCGACCGCCCGGAGCACGCATCCATGGCCCTGACGGTACCGGGCCGGTGTGCCAGACTGTGGCTGTGCTCACGATCAAGACCCAGCAGTGGTGGCCCGCCTGATTCGGCGGCCCCACTGATCGAGCGCACCACCCCATCGGCCGCCCACGGGCGGCCGATCGTGTTCTGCACGGCACTCCTGTGGGCCCACCCCTCAGGAGGACCTTCATGAACACCCTCTCGCTGATCACCCCCTCCGGCCGGCTCACGCTGGGCAACCTGCTCGGCGCCCTCCGTCCGATGGCGGCCGCCGCGGGGCCCTCGTCGTACTTCGGCGTCGCCGACCTGCACGCGCTGACCACCCCGCACTCTCCCGCCCTGCTGCGCTCGCGGGTGGCGGAGATGAGCACGCTGCTGCTCGCGTGCGGCCTGGATGCCGCGACGCTCTTCGTGCAGTCACAGGTGCCCTCGCACCGCTCGCTCGCCTACCTGCTGGAGTGCGTGGCGAGCACCGGCGAGCTCAACCGGATGATCCAGTTCAAGGAGAAGGGCGCCGTCTCCTCGCGGGCCTCGCTCTACACCTACCCCGCACTGATGGCCGCGGACATCCTGCTCTACCGCACCGCCGAGGTCCCGGTCGGCGACGACCAGCGGCAGCACGTCGAGCTGACCCGCGACCTGGCGCTGAGGTTCAACCGGGAGTACGGCGAGGTCTTCACCGTGCCGCGGGCGGTGCACCCACCACGCGGCGCCCGGGTGATGGACCTGGCCGCGCCCGAGCGGAAGATGTCCAAGTCGGCCGGCGACGACCACAGCGGCTCGATCTTCCTCCTGGACCCGCCCGAGGTGATCCGGCGCAAGGTGATGCGCGCGGTCACCGACTCCGATGTCGGCGCCTCGGCCGTGCGATCCGATCGAGCGCAGAAGCCGGGCGTCACCAACCTGCTCGACATCCTGCAGGCGTGCGGCGGGTCGGCTGCGGGGATCTCGACGTACGGGGCGTTGAAGAAGGCCGTGGCAGACGCTGTCGTCGCCGAGCTGGAGCCGCTGCAGAAGCGTTACCGGGAGCTCGCCGCGGACCCGGCCCACGTGACGGCTGTCTATGCGGCCGGTGCGGCGGTGTGCCGGGAGGTCACCGCGCCGGTGCTGGCGGCGGCTGAGGCTGCGGTGGGGGTGGGCTGAGGCGCCGGGAGTGGCACGAAGTGGGTGGTGGCAGCAGCCTGTCCAGACGGGCTGCGACTCCCCCTGAACATCGTGTTACCCCTCGCCGCGCGCGATCTCCCGCGACCTGTCGCGGTTGGCCCGGGTGGCCTCGAGCAGCGTGCCGCGCAGCGCGGCGTTCTCGAAGACGCGGAGGGCGGCGGCGGTGGTGCCACCGGGCGACGTGACGTTCTCCCGGAGCACTGCGGGGTGCTCGCCGCTCTCCCGCAGCATCATCGCCGACCCGACGAGGGTCTGGTTGACCAGCTGCGCCGAGACCGCACGGCTGAGCCCGAGGTGCACACCGGCCTCGATCATCGCCTCGGCGATGTAGAAGACGTAGGCGGGGCCCGAGCCGCTGAGGGCCGCGGCCGCATCGATCTGCGCCTCCGGCACCACCGCCACCGCTCCGATGGCGCCGAGCAGCTCCTCGGTCAGGCTCACCTGCTCGGAGGTGGCAGTCGTGCCAGCGGAGATCGCGGACATCCCCTCGCCGATGGCCGAGGGCGTGTTGGGCATGACCCGTACGACGCCGACGCCGGCGGGGACGGCCGCCTCGATCGACGCGGTGGTCAGACCGGCGGCCAGCGAGACCACCAGCTGGCCGGGGCGCAGCGAGAGGCCGCTCAGCAGGTCGACGACCTGGTAGGGCTTCACCCCCAGCACCAGTACATCGGCGCGGGCGGCCGCGTCGGCCGGGTCGACAGCGTCCACGCCATAGGTCTCGGCGAGCTCGGTCGCCCGCTCGCGTCGGCGTACTCCGGCAATGACCGCCTCGGGTGCGTGACCCGCCTTGAGCAGACCGGCCAGCACGGCCTCGCCCATGTTGCCGACGCCGATGATGGCGGTGATGGACTGCGCAGTGTTCACGGGGGAAGGCTACGGCGTACGCCGGCGCCGCGTGCTCACGCCCGGAAGTGCTCGCGCGCGAACTCCAGCGACTCGCGCAGGTCCGCCTCCCGATCGGTCTTGGAGGCGGCCTTGCGGGTGTTGATCTCCAGCACGATCTCGCCGTCGAACCCGGTCGTGGCGAGGTGTCGCAGGAAGGCGGCGGCATGCATGTCTCCCCGACCCGGGACCAGGTGCTGGTCCTTGGCGCCGTCGGTGCCGTCGGTGAGGTGGATGTGCCGCAACCGGCCGCCGAGCCGGTCGGCCATCGCGATCACGTCGTCCTGCGCGATGGCGGCGTGGGAGAGGTCGATGGTGGTGTTGGCATAGTCCTCGGTCGAGGGGTCCCAGTGCGGCAGGTACATCTGCATCGAGCGCTTCGAGGCCCGCCAGGGATACATGTTCTCCACGGCGAAGAACAGGCCGGTGTTGGCCTCCAGCTTGGCGATCCCCTCGACGAAGCCCGCGGCGTAGTCCTTCTGCCAGCGGAACGGCGGGTGCACCACCACCGTGCCGGCACCGACCGCGTGCGCCATCTCGGCAGAACGCTCGAGCTTGCCCCACGGGTCCGTGCCCCAGACCCGCTGGGTGAACAGCAGGCACGGCGCGTGCACCGCCGAGATCGGTATGTCGTGGTGCTCGCTGAGCTGCTGCACCGCCGAGGTCTGCTGGGACAGCGCATCGACGCCGACCATCACCTCGACAGCGTCGTAGCCGACCGACTTCGCGTAGCCGAACGCGTGCGCGGTCGACTCGGGGTAGACCGAGACGGTGGAAAGGCCGATGCGGGTCATCGTCGAGTCCTCATGGTGTCCTCATCGGATCCGGACGCTCATCTGGTCGAGCCGCTCGAGGATCACGCCCTCGCGCAGCGCCCACGGGCAGATCTCGAGCTCCGGCAGGTCGAAGATGTCCATGCAGGCCTCGGCCACGAACGCGCCGGGCACGATCTGGTGGGCGCGGTCTGCGCTGACGCCGGGCAGTCCGGAGAGCTCACGGCGCGACATCCCCACCAGCTTGGGCACCCAGCGGCTCAGCTCCTCCAGCGGCAGCGTCCGGCGTACGAGCGGGCCGTCTCCGCTGGGGGCGGCGCCGCAGATCCGGGCCAGGCTGCGGAAGGTCTTCGAGGTCGCCACCGCCTTGTCGCACGCGCCGGCGCGGATCAGGTGGCCGGCATCCTGCGCGATCGAGGCACGGATCCGCTTGCGCAGGTCCCTGATGACGTCCTCGCCGGGGGCGTGGTCAGCGTCGGTGAAGTAGGTGCTGGCGAGTCGGGCCGCGCCCAGCGGCAGCGACCAGGCCACGTCGGGGCCCTCGTCGGTGCCGCCGGCCAGCTCCAGCGAGCCGCCGCCGATGTCGAACACCGCGAGCCGTCCCGCCGACCAACCGAACCAGCGACGCACCGCCAGGAAGGTCAACCGGGCCTCGTCCTCACCTGCCAGCACGTCGATCGTCACCCCGGTCTGCTCGCGCACGTGCTCCAGCACGGCGTCGGAGTTGACCGCGTCGCGCACCGCCGACGTCGCGAACGAGAGCATCTCGGCGCAGCCCTTGTCCTCGGCGACGCCGAGCGCCGCGGCGGTGAAGGTCGTCAGTGCATCGATCCCGCGCTGGGTGACGGCGCCGTGCTCGTCGAGGTGCTCGGCCAGCCGCAGCGGCTGCTTGTAGGAGTACGCCGGAAGCGGCGCAGCGCCGCCGTGGGCATCCACGACCAGCAGGTGACCGGTGTTGGAGCCGATGTCGAGCACGCCCAGCCGCATGGGCCCCACGCTACCGGGCGATCGTGGCCGGCACATTGCCTGCGCGTGTCGTCGGACGGCGTACGACGCCTCGTCCGGCTGGCGCCAGGCGCGGCACGACGAGTGCTGGCCCACGCCGTACGCTTCGGCTCATGCCCGAAGTACCCCTCGACTTCCCCCGCGCCTGGGTGGAGTTCGTCAATCCCGACGACGCCGAGGAGGTGCTGCGCTGCGACCTGACCTGGTTGACGTCGAGCTACAGCTGCATCTTCGGGCAGGGCTGCGCCGGCATCTACGCCTCGGCCCCCGATGTCGGCTGTTGCACCCTCGGGGCGCACTTCTCGGACGAGGACGACGAGGAGCGCGTCGCGGCGTACGTCGATCAGCTCACCCCCGAGCTGTGGCAGCTCAGGCCCGCCGGGCGCAAGGTCAAACGCAGCGACTGGGTCGCGAAGGACGACGAGGGTGAGCGCAAGACCCTGGCCGTCGAGGTCGACGGGCAGCAGGCGTGCGTCTTCCACAACCGCCCGGGATTCGAGGGCGGCGCCGGATGCGCGCTGCACATCCTCGCGCTGCAGCAGGGCCGCAACCCGCTGGAGACCAAGCCCGACGTCTGCTGGCAGCTGCCGCTGCGGCGTACGTTCCGTGACGTGGAGCGCCAGGACGGCACCACCTACACCGAGGTCAGCATCGGGGAGTACGACCGCCGCGGCTGGGGACCGGGTGGACATGACCTGGACTGGTACTGCACCGGCAATCCGGTCGCCCACGTCGCCGCGGAGCCGCTCTACCTGACCAGCCGCGCCGAGCTGGTCGCGCTGATGGGCGAGGCTGCCTATGCCGAGCTGGCCCATCACTGCGAGGCGCACCTGCGCTCGCGATCGCTGTTGGCGATCCATCCCGCCGATCCGCACTGAGGGTCGCCCCAGGCAGTTGTTCGCCAGTCGTTCGACCGTCCCTCGGCGGTCGGCGGGGGTGTCTTCACTGTCTCGATATCAAGACACCTCGACCCCCATGTTGGTGTGGAGCCAGGGTGTGTTCAGAATCAAGGCATGCGCCTGGACCATCTTTCCTACGCCGCCGGCCCTGACGGCCTGATCAGCACCGCGAAGCGGATCGGCGAGCTGCTCGGCCAGGACTTCGTCGACGGGGGCGTGCACCCTCGCTTCGGCACGCGCAACATGACGCTGCCGCTGCGCGGTGGGATCTACCTGGAGGTCGTCGAGGCGCTCGATCACCCGGCCTCCGACAAGGCGCCGTTCGGCCAGGCCGTCAAGGCCCGCTCCGCTCTCGGCGGCGGCTGGATGGGCTGGGTCGTCTCGGTCGAGGACATGGCGCCGGTCGAGGAACGGCTCGGCCGCCCGTGGGTCGACGGCAACCGCCACCTGCCCGACGGCACCGCGCTGCGGTGGAAGCAGATCGGCATCAACGGCCTGATCGCCGACCCGCAGCTGCCCTACTTCATCCACTGGCTCACCCCGGAGCTCCACCCGGGCAACGCCGGCTCGGACGTCACCTTGACCTGCATCGAGATCTCGGGCGAGAAGCAGCGCGTCAAGGACTACCTCGCCGACGAGTTCAAGGAGCGCACCGACCCCTACACCGGCCGGCCGGCCGAGGACGTCGCGATGCACTGGGTCGCCGAGCACGGCACCCCGGGCCTGCTCGCCGCGCAGTTCACCACGC
This sequence comes from Nocardioides sp. Iso805N, assembly GCF_000364605.1. Taxonomy (GTDB): domain Bacteria; phylum Actinomycetota; class Actinomycetes; order Propionibacteriales; family Nocardioidaceae; genus Nocardioides. The sequence continues at coordinate 510,120 of NZ_KB822575.1, forward strand.
CCAACGGCGACGTGCGGATCTGAGGCCAGGCCCTTGACCGGGCCGGCCGCGGGAGCGGTGCCGAGCCCGAACATCTGGCACCACACGGCGACCTACGAGCTGGAGAACCTCGCCGCCGACCCCGACGGGCGACTCTGGTCCACGCTGCAGTCGATCACCTCCTGGCAGGGCCGTGACGTGCTCGACCTCGGCTGTGGCAGTGGCTTCCACCTGCCCCGCTTCGCTGAGACGGCGCGCTCGGTCGTCGGAGTCGAGCCGCATCCCGATCTGGTCGCGCTCGCGCGCCGGCGTACCCGGCGTCTGGGCAACGTCTCTGTCCAACAAGGGGTGGCCCAGGCGATCCCGCTGCCGGACGCGTCGGTGGACGTGGTGCACGTGCGATGGGCCTACTTCTTCGGCCCCGGGGGCGAGCCCGGCCTCGCGGAGCTCGATCGCGTCGTACGCCGCGGCGGCACGGCGTTGGTGATCGACAACGACGCCACCCGCTCGACGTTCGGCCGGTGGTTCCAGCAGGGCTATCCCGGCATCGACGCGGCCGCGGTGGAGCGGTTCTGGTCGCTGCACGGCTGGGCGCGGAGCAGCGTCGACATGGGCTGGCGGTTCTCCTCCCGCGATGACCTGGAGGCGGTGGTCAGGATCGAGTTCGCCCGCGAGGTGGCCGACGCCGTGCTCGCAGAGCACCAGGGGCTCGAGGTCGACTACGCGGTCAACGTCTGGTCCAAGCGCTTCTGAGGCGACCTAGTCCGCGCGCTTCTGCTCCCATGGCGGCCGCATGCCGGCGGCGAGCCCGTAGATCCTGTCGTCGAGTCGAGCGATATCGGTCTTCAGATCGGTCCGCAGCTCCGCCATGTCCTGCTTCAGCTCGGTCCGCAGCTCCGCCATGTCCTGCTTCAGCTCAGTCCGCAGCTCCACCATGTCCTGCTTCAGCTCAGTCCGAGTGTCGGCGATCTCCTGCTTCAGCTCGGTCCGCAGCTCAGCGATGTCCTGCTTCAACTCCACCCGCAGCGAGCCCGTCTCACCCTTGATGTCGCGACGCAACGCGGCATACAGGCTGGCGGCGGCAGTGACCACCACGGCGAGCGAGACCCACGTGTCGAGCGACAAGGAGATCACCATCCCAGTGTGAGGGAGTCCGGAGGAATTGACCAGCACGCTAGCCACCCGAACGGGCGGCCGCGGCCAGAGACGGCCAGCCTGTGGAGGGTCCGCCCCGCCTGGCTCCCTGTGGAGGAATCCGACCTCTCAGCCCTTCACGGCGCCCTCGAGACCCTCGCTTCGCAGGAAGAAGCGCTGGAAGAACAAGAAGAACACGATCGGCAGCGCCGTCGAGATCAGCAGCGCGGCCAGGAAGGTGTCGATCGGCGTCACCGGGGCCAGCGACGGCAGCCGCACCGAGATCGGCTGCTTCTCCGGGTCGGGCAGCACGATCAACGGCCAGATGAAGTCCTTCCAGGCGGCGAGGAGCGCGAAGACCGACACCACACCGAGAACCGGCCGCGACATCGGCAGCACGATGGAGGTGAAGAGCCGCACCGGGCCCGCTCCATCCACCCGGGCGGCCTCCAGGATCTCGCGCGGGAGGTTGTCGAAGAAGCGCTTCATCAGGGCCACGTTGAACGCGCTCGCGCCGGCCGGCAGGAATGCTCCCCAGTAGGTGTTGACCAGGGAGGTGTGGATCAGCGGCAGCTTGAGCACGGTGAGGTAGAGCGGCACCAGCAGCACCACCGTGGGCACGAACATGGTGGCGAGGACGGCGCCGTACAGGAAGCGGCCGTAGGAGGGCCGCAGCACCGAGAGCGCGTAGCCCGCGGTGGTCGCGACCAGCATCTGCACCGCCCAGGAACCGGCCGCGATGATCAGCGTGTTCACCATGTAGTGGCCGAGGTGGAGGCCGTTCCAGGCGTCGCCGAGGATCGACCAGTCCGGCCCGTTCGGCCAGATCGCCATCGGCTTGCGCAGGGTGTCCTGAGCCGGTGTGACCGCCGACTTGGCCAGCCACAACAGCGGTCCGAGGGCGACCACCACCAACAGCAGCAGGATGACCACGTTGAGGATCCGCCGTGCCCAGCGGACGCCGGTACGTCGCAGGTCGGTCGTGGAGACGAAGCTGTTCTCGCTCATGAGTCGCTCCAGGAACGGGTGAGACGGAAGTAGATCCAGGACAGCAGCGCCAGGGCGAGCGCCAGCAGCAGACTCAGTGCGGTGGCATCCCCGTAGTCGCCGCCTCCGGTGGTGCTGCCGAAGGCGTAGTTGTAGATCAGGAGCAGCACCGTGAGCGAGGCGTTGTCCGGTCCGCCGTCGGTGAACAGATACGGCTCGAGAAACACCTGTGCGGTGCCGATGATCTGCAGGATCAGGGTGACCAGCATGATCGCGCGCAGGTGCGGCAGGGTGATGTGGAAGAGCTTGCGCCAGATTCCGGCACCATCGACCTCGGCGGCGTCGTACAGCTCCTTGGGGACCGACGTCAGCGCGGCCAGGTAGATGATCACCGTGCCACCGGCCGCTGCCCAGGTCGCCTCCATCACCAGCGAGGGCAGCACCCAGTGCGCGGAGACCAGCCATGGCACCGGACCGATCCCGAACCAGCCGAGCACGGTGTTGAACACGCCGTCGCCGCTCGCGTCGTAGAAGAACTGCCACAGCAGCACCGCGACGGCTGGTGGGACCACCACCGGAAGATAGGCCAGTACGGCGTACAGGCCACGGGCCCGGCGCAGGTCGCTCATCGCGATCGCCAGCAGCAGCGGAATGGGATAGCCGATCACGAACGCGAGGCCGGCGAAGACGACGGTGTTGCGTAGCGCGGTGGGCAGCAGTGGATCGCTCAGCACGCGGTGGAAGTTGGCGAAGCCGACCCAGTGCGCCGGCTCGACCAGGTTGGTCTGCTGGAAGGCCATCACCACCGTGCGGGCGATCGGCCACCAGGAGAACAGCCCGAAGACGAGCAGCATCGGCAGCAGGAACAGCACCGTGACGGGTCCCCCGCCGCGCCACCAGCCCGACACCCGGGCCAGCGCCCGCGCCGCCCGGCCGGTGTGGGGGCCGTGGGGATCGGACCCTGGCGAGGCGGGGGTCGTGTACGTCGGGCGGCGCCGGCCGGGCTGCTGCCCGGCCGGCGCCTGGATCTGCGTCATATCAGCCCTGGTCGATGATCTGCTGAGCCTTCTGGTTCGCCTGTTGGAGCAGGCTGGGGATGTCAGCGCCCTTGTCGCTGAGCACCTTCTGCACGACGGGGTCGAGGGCGCCGTACACACCCTGGGTCTGGACCGCCGGCTCGGCGACCAGCTTGAGGGCGAACATGGAGTCGGTGTAGCCCTGCATCTGGCCCAGCGGCACGTTGACGTAGTCCTTGATCCAGGTCTGGTAGTTCGTGTAGGAGGCCTGGTCGAAGATCGGGAACGTCGGCGTACCGACCGGCTGCTTGCTGGCGGTCTGCGCCTTCGCGTCGGCGACGGCGGCGTCCTGGTCGGTGTACTTCTTCACGCGGAAGAAGTCGGCCCACTCCACGGCGGCCTTGGCCTCGGTGGGGCTCGCCTTGGCGCTGACGACGTTGACCGAGCCACCACCGAGGGCGCCGGCGTCGGAGGAGTCGGTCAGCGGGATCGCCGTCAGGCCGTAGTCGTCGGGGTTGATCTTGTCGGTGGTCACCAGCGCGTTGTAGACGTCGGAGCCCGAGACGAACATGCCGATCTTGCCGGCGGCGAACGCCTGGTTGACGCCGGCCCAGTCGTAGGAGTTGTTCGGCGAGATCGAGCCGTCCTCCCAACGCATGTCGTGCAGCATCTGCAGCGCCTGCTCGGTGCCCGGGTTGTCGAGGGTCGCGGTCTTGCCGTCCTCGCTCTCGACCCGCCCGCCCATCGCGTAGGTGAGGGTCGTCAGGATCCAGCCGCCGGTGTTGGACTTGGTCATCTCACCGAAGCCGGCCTGGCCGGTCTTGTCGTGGATGGCCTTGGCGTCGGCGCGGACCTCGTCCCAGGTCGTCGGCGGCTTGTCCGGGTCGAGGCCGGCCTGCTTGAACAAGGTGCGGTTGTAGTGCAGCCCGTTGGCGTAGACGTCGCTGGGCAGACCGTAGACCTTGCCGTCGGTGCCCTCGGCCGCGGCCAGCACGTTCTTGTTGAGGGTGTCGAAGTACGGCAGTGCCCGGATGTCCTGGTCGACGTCGGCAACCTGGTGCCGCGCGACCAGGCCCTTGGTGTCGGTGAAGGGCACCCGGAAGGAGACCGGGAGGGTCCCGCCGGCGAGCTGCGCCGGGAAGGTGGCGGCGTTCCACTGCCACTCCTTGGGCACGATGGTGATGTCGGGGTGCAGCTTGTGGAAGGCCGCGGCCTGCTGCTTCACGTAGTCGATCGTGGCCTGCTGGTCACCAGGGCGCCAGCCTTCGACGCTGATGGTGACCGAGCCCTTGCTGGCGCTGGCGCCGTCGCTGTTGTTGGACGAGCCGCAGCCGGCGAGTGTTGCCGAGCCGAGCGCCACGGCGGTGATGCTGAGCGCCACGGCGCGCAGTCGGGTTGTCTTCATGGTGCCTACTCCTGGTCAGAACGGTGGTGGGGTGGAGCCTGGTTATGCCGAGGGGCGCAGCCAGGCCGTGGCGTTGGCCGGAAGACGTCCTCCTTCCAGGGGCGCACTGGTGAGCCAGATGCGCTCGTGGGAGGGCAGCTCACAGGGGTCGGTGTCGAGGTTGGTGATGTTGATGAAGCTGTCGCCGCGCTGGAAGGCGAGCACGCCTGGGGCGGAGGGGATCCACTTCATCGAGCCGTCGCCGAGATCGGGGTGGGTGCGTCGCACCATCAGCGCCATCCGGTACAGCGAGAGCATCGAGCCCGGATCGGCCGACTGCGCCTCCGCTGTCATCGAGGCCCAGTCGTCGGGCTGGGGCAGCCAGGTGTCGACGTCGCCTGAGCTGAACCCGTACGGCGGCTTCTCGCCGTCCCAGGGCAGCGGTACCCGGCAACCGTCGCGACCGGGGTCCACTCCCCCGCTGCGGAAGTGCATCGGGTCCTGGATCCGCTCCCGCGGCACCTCCACCTCGTCCAGGCCGAGCTCCTCGCCCTGGAAGAGGTAGTAGGCGCCGGGCAGCGCCATCGCCAGCATCGCCGCCGCTCGGGCACGTCGCTCGCCGAGCACCCGGTCGGACGGCGTGCCGTACCGCTTGCGGTCGAAGGCGAAGCCGGTGTCTGCCCGCCCGTACCTGGTGACCGGTCGGGTGATGTCGTGGTTGGAGAGCACCCACGTCGCCGGCGCACCGACACGGCCGTGCATCATCAGCGTCGTGTCGATCGAGGTGCGCAGCACCTCGGCGTCCCACGGCGCGGTGAGGAAGTCGAAGTTGAACGCCGCATGCAGTACGTCGGAGCGCAGGTAGCGCACGAACCGGTCCGGGTTGGGCAGCCAGATCTCACCGATCAGGGCGCGATCGCCGTCGTACTCCTCAGCGATCCGGCGCCAGCTCCGGTAGATCTCCTGAAGGTCATCCCGGTCGACGTAGGGGTGCTCGCCGGGAAGCGGCTGGATGGGGAGGTCCGGCAGCGCCGGGTCCTTGGCCAGCAGCGCCGCCGAGTCGATCCGGATCCCGGCGACGCCGCGGTCGAACCAGAACCGCAGCACGTCCTCGTGCTCGCGCCGCACGTCCGGGTGGCCCCAGTTGAGGTCGGGCTGACCGGCGGCGAACAGGTGGAGGTACCACTGCTCGGGAGTGCCGTCGGGGGCGGTGAGGCGGGACCAGGCGCGGCCACCGAACTCCGAGGTCCAACCGTTGGGCGGCTCCTCGCCGTTCGGCCCGCGGCCCTCGCGGAACCAGAACCGCTCCCGTTCCGGTGAGCCGGGTCCCGCCGCGATGGCCTGCTGGAACCAGACGTGCTGGTCCGAGACGTGGTTGGGGACCACGTCGATGATGGTGCGGATCCCGTAGCCGAGGGCATCCGAGATCAGCGCCTCGGCCTCCGCCAGATCGCCGAAGAGGGGGTCGATCGCCCGGTAGTCGGCGACGTCGTACCCGCCGTCGGCCATCGGCGACTGGTACCACGGCGTGAACCACATCGCGTCGATGCCGAGGTCGCGGAGGTAGGGAAGACGTGCACGTACGCCGGCGAGGTCGCCGGTGCCGTCGCCGTTGGCGTCGGCGAAGCTGCGCGGATAGATCTCGTAGATGGCGGCACCGCGCCACCAGTCACGATCCGCCGCCGAGTGCTGGCCGCTGCTCGCCTGCGACGGGCCGGCCCCTGGGATCTCGTCCACTTTGCTCCGATCGCGTGTGACGCCCGCCACACGGCGGGCGAAACCGGACGCTACGCAGCGGGACCAGATCGATGCAAGAACTTGACGCTATGTAATTAATTTCGTGACTTTGCGTTTCACAGACGCGACTTTGCAGTCCCGGTGGACCGTCTGACCACCAGTTCGGGCTCAAAAAGCAGTTCGTCGACCGGCCCCATCGTGTCGTCGATCTGGCTCATCAAGAAGTCCACCGCGGCCCGCGCCATCGCCTCGATGGGCTGTCGGATCGTGGTCAGCGGCGGGTCGGCGACGGCCATGAAGGCTGAATCGTCGTACCCGATCACCGAGACGTCCTCGGGGGTCGAGAGGCGCGCGCGGCGGACGGCTCGGACGGCGCCGAGCGCGAGCGGATCGCTCGCGCAGACGATGCCGGTGACGCCGTGCTCGAGCAGGCGGGCGGCCGAGGCCTGTCCGCTCTGCAGCGAGTAGAGACTGCGCACCACCAGCTCCTCGTCGAGCGGGTGCCCGGCCGCTGCGGCGACCTGGCGTGCTGCCGCGAGCTTCCGCTCCGAGGGGACGTGGTCGCGCGGGCCGAGCACGAGGCCGATCCGCTCGTGGCCCAGCGCGAGCAGATGCTCCATGGACTGTTCCATCGCGCTGGCGTCGTCACAGACCACCCGCGGAAACGGCAGCCGCTCGATGGCCGCGTTGATCAGCACCACGGGCAGCTTGCGGTGGATCAGCCGGTCGTAGTGGCGGTGGTCGGCGTCGCCCTGGTTGTAATTGCCGCCGGCGAAGACGACGCCCGCGACGTGCTGCTCGAGGAGGAGGTCGATGTACTCCGGCTCCTGCACGCCCCCGGCGGTCTGGGTGCAGAGCACGGGCGTGAGGCCGTGCTGCGCGAGGTTGGCGCCGAGCGCCTCGGCGAACGCCGGGAAGATGGGGTTCTGCAGCTCGGGCAGCACCAGGCCGACCAGGCGGGCACGCTCACCACGCAGCTTGGTGGGGCGCTCGTAGCCCAGCACGTCCAACGCGGTCAGCACCCGCGACCTGGTGGCCTCCGAGACCCCCGGCTTGCGGTTGAGCACGCGGCTCACCGTGGCTTCACTGACGCCGGCGCGCGCGGCGACCTCGGCAAGTCGATGACTCATGCCGCAAGACTAGGACTATTTCTTGCAAGAAGTATGCAAGAAATAGGTCAGGAACTGCCGCGGACCACGAGCCGTGGCTGCAGCATCACGCCATCAGCCAGGTACGGCGGGTTCCCCAGCAGCCCCTCGAGCGCCTTGACCACCGCGACGGCGGCGTCCTCCAACGGCTGCCGCACGGAGGTCAGACCCGGCGGCACCGTCTGCGCGACCTGGGAGTCGTCGAAGCCGGTGACCGCGATGTCCTCCCCCGGCCGCAGCCCGCGTGCGTAGAGCTCGTGCAGGACGCCCATGGCGAGCGTGTCAGACGCGCACACGAAGGCGGTCGGGCTGGCTTCGTCGAGCAGCGCGACGGTGGCCGCGCGGCCCGAGGCGATGGTGTCCTCGACGCGCGAGGCCAGGCCCGTGGTGGCCAGGCCGTGCTCGCGCATGGTGCGCGTCCAGCCCGAGCGGCGCTCCTCGCCGAGGACGGAGTCCTTCCTCCAGCCGATCCACGCGATCCGGGTGTGACCACGCTCGATCAGATGCCCGGTGGCCATCGCGGCGCCTGCGGCGCTGTCGATCTCGACCCAGGGATGGACCGAGTCGTGCTCGTCGTCCCAGGGCCGACCGAACGCGACGAAGGGCGCTCGGCGCGACCGCAGCCACGCCGCGGCCGGGTTGCCCATGAACGTGTCCGTCACGATGAACGCGTCGACGGCGGTCGACCGAAGCAGGTCGTCGTACCCGGCCACCGGGTCCTCGGCGTCGCCGGTGAACAGCAGGATGTGGTAGCCGGCCTCCCGCGAGGTGTCGACCAGTGCGTGCACGAACCGGTCCATCAGCGCGTTGGCGTTGCCCTCCTGCGCCGGTGCGATTCGCAGTCCGATCAGGCGCGAGGATCGGGTGCGCAGGCTGCGGGCGGCGCGGTTGGGCTGGTAGCCGAGCTGCTCGATCGCGGCCTGCACCCGCGCGAGGGTGTCCTCGCGGAGGAGGTCGGGGTTGTTGACCGCGTTGGAGACGGTCTGCCGGGAGACGCCGGCGAGCTCGGCGACGTCGGCGAGGGTCGGGGGCGCCGACAGCCGACCGATGACACGGTTCACCCGGTGCACCTCCTAGGCTCTGGATCGATCCAAGGATCGATCCCGGACAGCATATCGGCGAGGCCGGACCGTTGTGCGAGCAGAGTGTCCGCCGAGAACTGTCGGACCTCTCGCCTAGCGTTGCCGCCATGCCTGCCCGGACCGCCACCAAGCCACCCCGTCCTGCCTATCGCTGCAGCGAATGCGGCTGGGAGGCCGCCAAGTGGGTGGGCCGCTGCGGGGAGTGCCAGGCCTGGGGGTCGGTCGCGGAGGCAGCAGCCCCCACCGGGCGTACGCCGGCCGCACCCGTCTCGGCCGCCGCGGTCCCGATCGGCAAGGTGTCCACCACCGAGTCCGGCTTCCGCGCCAGCGGCGTGCCCGAGCTCGACCGGGTGCTCGGCGGCGGCCTGGTGCCCGGTGCGGTGATCCTGCTCGCCGGGGAGCCCGGCGTCGGCAAGTCCACCCTGCTGCTCGAGGTCGCCGCCCAGACCGCCAAGGGCCGGCGCCGCACGCTCTACATCACCGGCGAGGAGTCCGCCTCCCAGGTTCGACTGCGCGCCGACCGCACCGGGGCTATCCAGGACGAGCTCTACCTCGCCGCCGAGACCGATCTGGGCGCGGTGCTGACCCACATCGAGGAGGTCCGGCCCGAGCTGCTCGTCGTCGACTCGGTGCAGACCATCGGCGCAGCCGACACCGACGGCGTGCCCGGCGGGGTGACCCAGGTCAAGGAGGTCGCGGCCGCGCTGGTGCGGATGGCCAAGACCCGCAACATCACCACGGTGCTCGTCGGTCACGTGACCAAGGACGGCTCGATCGCCGGCCCGCGGGTGCTCGAGCACCTGGTCGACGTGGTGCTGCACTTCGAGGGCGAGCGCGACTCCCGCTTCCGGATGGTCCGGGCGATGAAGAACCGCTACGGCCCTGTCGACGAGGTCGGCTGCTTCGACCTGTCGGCCGAGGGCATCGTCGCCGTCACCGACCCGACCGGGCTGTTCATCGAGACCCAGCACGTCTCGGTCCCCGGCACGTGCGTGGCGGTGACCCTGGAGGGCCGTCGGCCGCTGCTCGCCGAGGTGCAGGCGCTGGTGGCGCCGATGATCGCCGAACGGCCGCGGCGTACGACCTCGGGAGTGGACGGCTCCCGGCTGGCGATGATCCTCGCGGTGCTGCAGCGGCATGCTCGGATGCGCCTGCACCAGCGCGACATCTTCGTCTCCACGGTCGGTGGGGCGAAGTTGATGGATCCCGCGAGCGACCTGGCGATCGCCGTCGCCATCGCCTCCGCGGCCTGCGGCCGGCCGAGCCCGCGCGGGGTGGTGGCGATGGGCGAGATCGGCCTGGCCGGCGAGCTGCGCCGGGTCCGCGGGTTGGAGGCCCGGCTGGCCGAAGCGGCTCGGCTCGGCTTCGAGGTGGCGGTGGTGCCGCCTGCCGAGCGGACCCAGCCCGGTGGCTGGATCAGACCCAGCGAGCGCATGGTGGATGGGATGAAGGTCTATGAGGTGCACGACCTCGCCACCAGCATCGCGATCCTTCGTCTCACCGGAACAGAGACCTGAGGAGCCTCTCCACCGATAGACTCTGTCCCTGTTCGCCGATGAAAGGATCGCCGTGGCCAACGAGCGCCCAGAGGAGTCGCTGCGTCTGCGCGAGACTCTGGCCCTGATCGCCCCCGGGGCTCCGCTTCGCGACGGGCTCGATCGGATCCTGCGCGGCCGCACCGGTGCCCTCATCGTGCTCGGCTACGACAAGACCGTGGAGGAGATCGCCACCGGCGGCTTCGAGCTCGGTGTGCCGTTCACCTCCACCGGCCTGCGCGAGCTCGCCAAGATGGACGGCGCAATCATCATCGACGGCGGCATCAGCAAGATCATGAAGGCAGCGGTCCACCTCATGCCGGACCACAGCATCCCCTCGACCGAGACCGGCACCCGGCACCGCACGGCGGACCGTGTCGCCAAGCAGACCGGCTTCCCGGTCATCTCGGTGTCGCAGTCGATGCAGATCATCGCCGCCTACGTCGGCGCGACCCGGCACGTGCTCGAGGACTCCGGCCAGATCCTCTCGCGCGCCAATCAGGCGCTGGCGACCCTCGAGCGCTACAAGATGCGACTCGACGAGGTCGCCTCGACGCTGTCCGCGCTGGAGATCGAGGACCTGGTGACCGTCCGCGACGTCGCCGTGGTGGCGCAGCGCCTCGAGATGGTCACTCGCATCGCCCGCGAGATCGAGGACTACATCGTCGAGCTCGGCACCGATGGCCGCCTGCTCGCCCTCCAGCTCGAAGAGCTGATCACCGGCGTCGACGCCGAGCGCGAGCTGGTCATCCGCGACTACCTGCCCCGCGGCCGCCGCGCCCGCAGCCCCGAGGAGCTGCTCGCCCAGCTCGAGGCACTCTCCTCCACCGAGCTGGTCGACCCGGCCGCGGCCGCTCGCGTCCTCGGGCTGTCCAGCGGCGATGCGCTCGACGGAGCCGTCACCCCCCGCGGCTACCGGCTGCTTGCCAAGGTGCCGCGGCTTCCCGGTGCCGTCGTCGACCGACTGGTCGACCACTTCGGCACCCTGCAGAAGCTGCTCTCGGCGTCGATCGACGACCTGCAGGCCGTCGAGGGCGTCGGGGAGCTGCGCGCCCGCTCGGTTCGCGAGGGTCTCTCCCGCCTGGCCGAGTCCACGATCCTCGAGCGCTACGTCTGATCCCGTGCACACCTGACGGTTGCGCAAGGGCCTCGCCGAGCAGCGAGACCAAGGGCCTCCGGTAGATGCGGTCAGTCCTGGATCTGCTTCTTGTGCTTCTTCTTGGCAGTGGCGGTGCCGCTGCTGCTCGGGGTTGGTGAGGTGGTGACCGCCTTACCCGTCGGTGTGCTGCTCGGGGTGCTGCTCGGCGTACTGCTCGGGCTCGCACCCGGCGTCGCGCTCGTGCTCGTGCCGCTGGTCGGCTGCGCGACCGGCGGAGCGGCAACGTGGGGGCCGAGGGTGAAGGTGGCCTGGTCCGGTACGCCGCCGAGCGCGACGCCCGTCACGCTGTAGCTGCCCGGGTTGGACCACCGGGTGTGCGTGGAGCACTCCGCGTCCGAAGGACGGGCCGACCAGGTCACACTCACCTGGGTCGGGACGTCCTTGTAGACCACCACATCGCTGTTCGCGATCGCGGCCGGGCACTGCACCGTCGACCACACGTCGGCACCTCCGGCGGTGCTGACCTTGACCTGCATCGTCTTGTGGCCGACGTGCCACGTGCAGGCCGGGGTCGAGAACGTCTGCAACCTCAGCACGATCGCGACGTTGGCACCGGCGGCGGCGCCGGTGACCGAGGGCGTCACCGAGAGGTCGCTGGGCGCGCAGACGCCGGTAGGGGTGGGCAGCACCGTCGGGGTCGGCGTGGGCGTCTCGCTCACGCTGGGTGTCGTCGACACGCTCGGCGTGGGCGTGGTGGCCTCGGCCGAGGTGCTCGGCTGAGGGCTCGACGTCGTCGATGAGCCGGTCAGGTCGGCAGCGGCCGACGGCTTCTTGTCACCGCCACCACCGAAGACGTGCAGCGCGCCCCAGAGCAGCAGCAGTGCCACCGTGAGGAGGATCAGGCGCCGTCGCCAGTAGACCGACGGCGGGAGCGGTCCCCGAGTCAACGCTGGCATGCGCACACCGTAATCAGTCACCGCCGCCGGATCCGGGTGCCACTCCGCACCACGGCAAGCACTCAGGGACAATCGTCGGGTGAGCGACATCTCGGCGGGCTCGACGCATCGGCTGCACGAGCCCCTCCTGCGCTGGTACGACGCGAACGCGCGCGAGCTGCCCTGGCGCACGGAGTCGGCGACCCCGTGGTCGGTGCTGGTCAGCGAGTTCATGCTGCAGCAGACGCCGGTCGCTCGGGTGCTGCCCGTGCACGAGGCCTGGTTGCGGCGCTGGCCGACCCCAGCCGCGCTCGCCGCGGAGCCTCCTGGCGAGGCGGTCCGGGCTTGGGGACGTCTGGGCTACCCGCGCCGCGCGCTGCGGCTGCACGCCGCAGCGACAGCGATCGTGGAGCAGCACGACGGCGAGGTACCCGCCGCGCACGCCGACCTGCTCGCACTGCCGGGCGTAGGCGACTACACCGCCTCGGCGGTGGCGGCCTTCGCCTTCGGCCAGCGCCAGGTCGTGCTCGACACCAACGTGCGGCGGGTCTTCGCCCGCGCCGTCACGGGGGTGGAGTTCCCCGGCACCTCGGTGAGCCGGGCCGAGCGCGACCTCGGTGCCGCGCTGCTGCCCGACGACGAACCCACCGCCGCCACCTGGTCGGTCGCGGTGATGGAGCTGGGCGCGCTGGTCTGCACGGCCGCCACACCGGCGTGCCCGACCTGCCCGATCGCTACAGCGTGCGCCTGGTCAGCGGCCGGGCGGCCCGCCTACGCCGGACCGCCGAGGAAGGTCCAGACCTGGGCCGGGACGGACCGGCAGTGTCGGGGACGGCTGCTCGCCGTACTGCGGGACGCCGACGGGCCCGTGCACCGCAGCGCCCTCGAGGCTGTCTGGGCGGATGTCGCCCAGCGCGAGCGCTCCCTGGCCGGCCTGCTCACCGACGGACTGGCCGCTCAGGTCGGGCCGGACACGTTCGCCCTGCCGGGATAGTCCTGGACGAAACGGCGGCGAAATGAGAAGCGCCCCGGCCCACTCACGTGGACCGGGGCGCCTATCTTCAGTGCGTCACTCGGCGGGAGCCGCGTCGCCCGGCTCCTCGCCGGTCGAGACATCGCTCTCGCCGACGCCAGCCGCCTCGAACGGCGGCACGTCGGGCAGCGACTCGACCTTCTGGCCCTTGAACGTGAACGACGCGCTCGGGCCCTCGCCCTCGACGTCGACCAGCACGATCTGACCCGGGCCGACCTCGCCGTAGAGCATCTTCTCCGCGAGGACGTCCTCGATCTCCCGCTGGACCGTACGACGCAGCGGACGTGCGCCGAGGACCGGGTCGAAGCCCCGCTGGGCGAGCAGCGCCTTGGCGGCGACGGTGAGCTCGATGCCCATGTCCCGGTCCTTGAGGCGCTTCTCCACCGCGGCAACCATGTTATCGACCATCGAGATGATCTGCTCCTGCGACAGCGGCGGGAACACGATGATCTCGTCGACACGGTTGAGGAACTCAGGCCGGAAGTGCTGCTTGAGCTCGTCGGAGACCTTCGCCTTCATCCGGTCGTAGGAGCCGGCTGCGTCACCGGAGTTGAACCCGATGCCGACCGACTTGCCGATATCGCGCGAGCCGAGGTTGGTCGTCATGATGATGACGGTGTTCTTGAAGTCCACGACCCGGCCCTGGGAGTCGGTCAGGCGACCTTCCTCCAGGATCTGCAGCAGGCTGTTGAAGATATCCGGGTGGGCCTTCTCGACCTCGTCGAAGAGGACGACCGAGAACGGCTTGCGGCGCACCTTCTCGGTGAGCTGGCCGCCCTCCTCGTAGCCGACGTATCCCGGCGGCGAGCCGAAGAGCCGCGAGACTGTGTGCTTCTCGCCGAACTCCGACATGTCGAGCTGGATGAGCGCGTCCTCGTCGCCGAAGAGGAACTCGGCCAGCGTCTTGGACAGCCACGTCTTACCGACACCGGACGGACCGGCGAAGATGAACGAGCCGCCCGGACGCTTCGGGTCCTTCAGACCCGCACGAGTACGCCGGATGGCACGGGAGAGTGCCTTGACGGCCTCGTCCTGCCCGATGACGCGCTTGTGCAGCTCGTCCTCCATCTTGAGCAGTCGGGTGGACTCCTCCTCGGAGAGCTTCACGATCGGGATGCCCGTGGCGACCGCCAGCACCTCGGCGATCAGCTCTTCGTCGACCTCGGCGACCTCGTCCATGTCGCCGGAGCGCCATGCCTTCTCCCGCTCGGCCTTCTTGAGCTGGAGCTGCTTCTCCTCGTCGCGCAGGCGCGCGGCCGCCTCGAAGTCCTGGCCGTCGATGGCGGCCTCCTTGCGCTGGCGCACCTCGGCGATCTTCTCGTCGTACTCGCGCAGGTCGGCCGGGGCCGTCATCCGACGGATCCGCAGGCGCGAGCCGGCCTCGTCGATGAGGTCGATCGCCTTGTCCGGCAGGAACCGGTCGGAGATGTAACGGTCGGCCAGCGTCGCCGCGGAGACCAGCGCCTCGTCGGTGATGGTGACCCGGTGGTGCGCCTCGTAACGGTCGCGCAGACCCTTGAGCATCTCGATCGTCTCGGCGATCGAGGGCTCGGGGACCTGGATCGGCTGGAAGCGACGCTCCAGCGCGGCGTCCTTCTCGAGGTACTTGCGGTACTCGTCGAGCGTGGTCGCACCGATGGTCTGCAGCTCACCACGAGCCAGCATCGGCTTGAGGATCGAGGCCGCGTCGATCGCGCCCTCGGCCGCACCGGCGCCGACGAGGGTGTGGATCTCGTCGATGAACAGCACGATGTCGCCGCGGGTCTTGATCTCCTTGAGCACCTTCTTCAGGCGCTCCTCGAAGTCACCGCGGTAGCGGCTGCCGGCCACCAGGGCGCCCAGGTCGAGCGTGTAGATCTGCTTGTCCTTGAGCGTCTCGGGCACGTTGCCCTTGACGATGTCCTGGGCCAGGCCCTCGACGATGGACGTCTTGCCGACGCCGGGCTCGCCGATCAGCACCGGGTTGTTCTTGGTACGGCGGGAGAGCACCTGCATGACCCGCTCGATCTGTGGCGCTCGTCCGATGATCGGATCGAGCTTGCCCTCTCTCGCGTCCTGGGTGAGGTTGCGGCCGAACTGGTCGAGGACCAGCGACGAGGACGGTGCCTCGCTGCTGCCGCCGGCGGTCGCCGCAGCGGCCTGGCCCGACTCCTTGCCCTGGAAGCCCGAGAGCAGCTGGATGACCTGCTGGCGGACCCGGTTGAGGTCGGCGCCTAGCTTCTGCAGCACCTGGGCGGCAACGCCCTCGCCCTCGCGGATCAGGCCGAGCAGGATGTGCTCGGTGCCGATGTAGGAGTGGCCGAGCTGCAGCGCCTCGCGCAGGGACAGCTCGAGCACCTTCTTGGCGCGCGGGGTGAAGGGGATGTGACCCGACGGCGCCTGCTGGCCCTGGCCGATGATCTCCTCGACCTGGGCACGCACGGCCTCCAGGGAGATGTCGAGCGACTCCAGCGCCTTGGCGGCGACGCCCTCACCCTCGTGGATGAGACCGAGCAGGATGTGCTCGGTGCCGATGTAGTTGTGGGAGAGCATGCGGGCCTCTTCCTGGGCCAGCACGACCACCCGGCGGGCTCGGTCAGTGAACCGCTCGAACATGCGCATCGCTCCTCTTGCTTGGCTGTGGACCTGGCCGCCAGAGCGGGAAGGTCCGTCGAGGTCTACAACCTCGCTGACAGCCTACGCGTTCCGGCCCGAGGCAGGTTTCCCGTGCGCTGAGAGCGAACACGCCCGATCCAGGCTCAGGATCGGGCAGCCGAGCGCGCACCCGCGCCGACCGGCTCGACCCAGTCGACCAGGACGACGTCGTGCCGCACCCGCGGCTGTCGACGATGGACCACGACGGTGGCGATCTCGGGCTCGGCGTGCGGCGCCACCACCGCCACGTGCAGCGCACCGGACGGCACCTCCTCGATCGTGTACCGACCCGTCGGTGCCGCTGCTCGCACTGGCCACCCGTGCTCCCGAGCCGTCCACGGCGATGACCGTCGCGCCTGCCAGCGGCGTACCGCTCGTGCTCACGATCGTGCCGGAGAGCACGTGGCCGCGCTCGGGTCCGGCTCCCGCCTCCGCTGTCGCGGCCGCCGCCTCGCGGGCGTGGCCGGCGGCGAGCACGCGCTGCTGCGCGACGCCGCGGCGGCGGTGCATCGCCAGCATCAGGGCCGCGCCCAGGAGCAGCCAGCCGAGCAGGATGAGGAGCGGGCGCAGCGTGCCGTGCCCGTCGAAGTACGCCGCGGCCCGCGCCAACGACACGGTCTGGGCCAACGGCATGAACGCGTTGAGCCACCGAGTCGGCCCCGGCAACAGGTCGCCCACGACGGTCCCACCGGCCGAGGGCACGCCGAGCGCGAGCACGAAGGTCATCGCCACCGCCACGAAGTACTGCTTCACGAAGGGCGTCATGCCGGTCGCGATCCAGCCGATCGCCTGGGTGAGCATGAAGCCGTAGACCAGCAGCAACGGCTGTGCCGGGAGCACGCTGGTGGCCACGGCGATAGCCCAGACGAGCACGCTCGACACAGATCCGATAACGGCGATCGAGGCCGCCTTGCGCCAGGCCGGCCAGACCGCGAACTGCAGCAGCAGGATCGCCGTGACCATGCCGACCACCATCAACGGCAGCGCCCAGAAGAAGACGGCGTTGCCGGTCTGGTCCCGCGCGCGCAGCGGGACCACGTCGCGCACGGTGAGCGCCGATCTCCAGCCCTCCTCGGTGAGCACGCTCGGCAGGGCCTTGACCAGGTAGCTCACCCTCGTCGCTCCGCCAGCGCTGGCGACCACCAGCTCGGGGCGGTCGCCGAGCACCACGGCCGCCGAGACCGCCTGGGTGCGCACCGCCGTCGCCGCCTGCTCGGAGGTCGCGTACGGCGTGGTGCGGAACCCGGCCGGATGGTCGCGGTCGAGCCGACCCGCGAGCGCATCGACCTGCGCCTGCGATCCCACGACACCGAGCCTGAGCTGGTGGGCCGCAGGGTGGGTGAAGGCGCCGAGCGCCAACGCTGCGAACAGTGCCGCGAACACGATCGGGAACCACAGCACCGACGCCGCGCGGCCGAACGTCGGCTGCGAGCTGGGCGAGGCGGGCGAGCTGGAGCGGGTCATGTCGTCCTCTGAGTTGATGTGTCAACCCAGAGTCGTCGCATTGTGTTGATGTGTCAATTCAGTGAGACTTGCCGCATGGACCCACACCTCCTGCCCCGCGCGGACCGCGAGCTCTGGCGTGGCTTCCTGACCTGGTCCGGCGATGTCACCGCCGCGGTCGGCCGCGACCTGGCCACCCACTCCCGCCTCTCGGTGCAGGACATGGAGATCCTCGGTCGGCTCTGGGAACGCGACGGGCGACTGGACCAGCAGGAGCTGCAGTCGTGGCTGCGATGGTCCGCGTCGCGGCTCTCCCACCAGCTGACCCGGATGAGTGAGCGGGGCCTGCTGAGGCGCGAGACGGCGGGCAGCGGGCGGCGGATGGTCGTGAGCCTCACGCCGGCCGGGCTCGAGCAGACGACCGCGGCGATCCCCCACCTCGCCGACGCCGTACGCCGTCATTTCCTTGCCGACCTCAGCGAGGCGCAGAAGGCACTCCTACGCGCATTGGTCGCTCCGGAATAGCACAACGGCGGGCATGTCACACCATGACATGCCCGCCGTTATCTCTTGACTAGCGCGCTACTTCAGCGCGCGGCGTCGAACGCATTGCGGACCTCGGCCGGAATGCGGCCGCGCTCGGGCACCGTGAAGCCGTTGGAACGTGCCCACTCACGGACCTCCTTCGCGCTCACGCCACCGGCGTTCGCCACAACGGATCGACGTCCGCGACGCTGTCCGCCACTGAGCTTGCGGGCGTGACCGAGGAAGGGCGCAAACGCGTCGCGCAGCTTCTCGGCGTTGGCGTCGTTCAGATCGATCTCATAACTCGTGCCATCGAGCGCGAACGTGACCGTCTGCGTGGCCTCACCGCCGTCGATGTCGTCCTCGAGAACGATCTGCACCTTCTGCGCCATACGAATTTCCCTCCACGGAATCAAAACTCACCTGAAATGGCGCGACCATCAAACCACGCTCGTATGTGGAAATCCACGACCACCCCAACGGTAGTCAGGAATTACGGAGGAAAACCAGCTCCAGACCGAGGAGGGTGAGCCAGGGCGAGTTGTCGGTGAAACAACCGCATTCGCCGGTGACGATATCCGCGAGATAACCGGTGGAGATGACCCGCACCTCGGTCTCTTCGACCCCGAGGGCGGCGATCATCCGCGCCACGATCCCCTCGACCTGGGCGGCCATTCCGAAGACCATTCCGGACTGGACGGCCTCGACGGTGTTCTTCGCGATCACCGACCGCGGCCGGGCCAGCTCGACCTTGCGCAGCTGCGCACCGCGCCGTCCGAGTGCCTCCAGGGAGATCTGCAGGCCGGGCGCGATCGCGCCACCGACGTACTGACCCTGGGGTGAGACCACCTCGAAGGTGGTCGCGGTGCCCCCGAAATCGACCACGATCGCCGGCCCGCCGTAGATGGTCACCGCGGCCAGGGCGTTGGCGATCCGGTCGGTGCCGACCTCACGGGGGTTGTCCATCAGGATCGGTACGCCGGTGCGCACCCCCGGCTCGACCACGACCGAGCGCACGTCGGCGAAGTGGCGGCCGAGCATCTCGCGCCATTCGTGCAGCACCGCCGGGACCGTCGCACAGACGGCGATCCCGTCCACCTCCTCGAGCCGATCGCCGAGCAGCCCGCGCAGCAGCACCGGCCACTCGTCCGCGGTCCGACGCTCATCCGTCGCCACCCGCCACACCTGGAGCACCTCGCCCGCGCGGACCAGCCCCAGGGTGGTGTGCGAGTTGCCGATGCGGGCGCAGAGCAGCAGGTCGGTCATCGCTACCCCTCGACAGGCTCGGGGGACGCCTCGACAGGCTCGGGGGACGAGCTGCGCAGGTCCAGGCCGATGTCGAAGACGTGGACCGAGTGCGTCAGCGCTCCGACCGAGATCCAGTCCACGCCGGTCTCCGCGACCGCGCGGGCCCGTTCGAGCGTCAGCCCTCCGGACGCCTCCAGCACGGCCCGTCCGGCGGTCAGCACGACCGCCTCGCGCAGCGTCTCGGGGGCCATGTTGTCCAGCAGGATCCGGTCGCAGCCGAACTCCAGCAGCTCCCGCAGCTGGTCCAGCGAGTCGACCTCGACCTCGACCGGAAGGTCCGGGTACGCCGCGCGCACCGCCTGGTAGGCCGGCACCACTCCTCCGGCCGCCACCACGTGGTTGTCCTTGATCAGCGCCATGTCGGCCAGCGAGAACCGGTGGTTGTGCCCGCCACCGCAGCGAACGGCGTACTTCTGCAGCGCCCGGTAGGTCGGCAGCGTCTTACGCGTGTCGAGCACCTTGGCGCCGGTGCCCTCCAGCGCGTCGACCCAGCGCGCGGTGGCGGTGGCGATGCCGGACAGGTGGGTGGCGTAGTTGAGTGCCGTGCGCTCCGCTGTCAGCAGGCCCCTCGTCGGGCCGGCGACCGTCATGACCACGTCACCCGGCCGCACGCGAGTGCCGTCGTGGCTGCGATCGCGGACCACCACGTCGTCACCGAGGACGGCCCGGAAGACCAGCTCGGCGATGCCGAGGCCGGCCATGACGCCCTCCTCCCGAGCCGCGAAGACGCCGAGCCCGCGCGCGTCCGCAGCGATGGTCGCCGCCGAGGTGACGTCCACGTCGTGGGGCTCCGGCAGGTCCTCGTGCAGTGCGCGGATCACCTCGCGGTAGAGGTGCCACGGGTCGAGGCCGCTCGAGCGCAGCTCCTGGAGGAGCCCGGCGGGAAGGTCGTCGTACGGGGTCATCGGGGTCCGTCCGTCGCAGGTGAGGGTAGGAAGTCGAGGTCCACGGCGCCGTCGATTACGGCCGCGTCGCAATGTCCGGCCCACCGCGCATCGTCGCGGTCGGGGAAGTCCTCACGCCAGTGCGATCCGCGAGTCTCCTCGCGCAACAGCGCCGATCCACTCAGGGCGGCGGCGATGGTGACCAGGTTGGTCACCTCCCAGGCGTCGGGGCCGACCTCCTCGGTGGTGACCCCGGCGAGCTTGTCGAGCAGCTCGACCGCCTCGGCCAACCCGCTGGCCGAGCGGAGTACGCCGACGCGCGAGCTCATCGTCTCCTGCAGCTCCTTGCGGACACTGCCGCAGATCGCGCCCACCGGGCGACGATCCGGGGCCGGTGCGGCCAGCGGCCGCAGCTCGCCCGGCAGCACCTCAGCGATCCGGCGGGAGAAGACCAGACCCTCGAGAAGGGAGTTCGAGGCGAGCCGGTTGGCACCGTGCACGCCGCTGCAGGCGACCTCACCGGTGGCATACAGACCCGGGATGGATGAGCGGCCCCACAGGTCGGTCCGCACCCCGCCGGAGGCGTAGTGGCACGCCGGGGCGACCGGGATCAGGTCGGTCGCCGGATCGATGCCGTAGCGCTCACAGGAGGCCAGGATGTTGGGGAAGCGCCGCTCCCAGAACGCTCGGCCGAGGTGCCGTGCGTCGAGCCACATGTTCGGGTGGCCGGTCTCCAGCATCCGCTTCATGATCGCCTTGGAGACCACGTCGCGGGGCGCGAGGTCGGCGAGCTCGTGCACGCCCTCCATGAATCGCACACCGTCCCAGTCGACGAGGAACGCGCCCTCACCGCGAACGGCCTCGGAGATCAGCGGCTGCTGGCCGCGGGAGTCGGGCCCGAGATACATCACGGTCGGATGGAACTGGACGAACTCCAGGTCCCGGAGCCGTGCCCCGGCGCGCAGCGCCAGGCCCATCCCGTCGGCGGTCGAGACGGCCGGGTTGGTGGTCTGGGAGAACACCTGCCCCAGGCCACCGCTGGCCAGGATCACCGCCCGGGCGTGCACCAGGCCGACCCCGTCGCGCTCGCCCTCCCCCACCACGTGCACCGTCAGGCCGGCGACAGCGCCGTCCTCGGCCAGCAGCAGGTCGAGGACCATCGTGTGCTCGTAGACGATGATCTCGGGCGCGCGCCGTACGGCTTCGTTGAGAGCCCGCTGGATCTCGGCACCGGTGGCGTCGCCGTGGGCATGGGCGATCCGGTCCCGGTGGTGGCCGCCCTCGCGGGTCAGCGACAGGTTGCCGTCGGGGTCGTGGTCGAACTCGGTGCCCCATGCGATCAGCTCGCGGACCGCCCCGGCCCCCTCTCCCACGAGCACGCGTACGGCGTCGAGGTCGCACACGCCCGCGCCCGCCACCAGGGTGTCGTGCTCGTGCTGCTCGGGGGTGTCGCCCGGACCGAGGGCCGCGGCGATCCCGCCCTGGGCCCACTGGGTGGAGCCGTTGCCGACGATGTCCTTGGTGACGACCAGGATCCGGCCCACGCCGCCGTCACCACCGCGCAGCCGCAGCGCAGCGGTCAAGCCGGCGATGCCCGAGCCGACGATGACGACGTCGACCGTCTCGGACCAGCCGGGCTCGCCGGCGCTGAGCCGACCCGGGAGCGCATGCATGGGCCGCACGCTATACCGACCGTCAGCGACCGGGAGTGGCCAGGTCGCCACGCCTCTGGTCGGTGCCGGGGACCGGCTCGGCCGCGTCGTCGCCGAGCGCGACGATCCGGTTCGCTGCGTCGACGTGGACGACATGTGGACGCAGCGCGCGGGCCGCCTCGGTGGTCATCTGCTGGTAGGCGATCAGGATGGCCAGATCGCCGGGGTGGACCAGGTGCGCTGCGGCTCCGTTGATACCGAGCACGCCGGAGCCGCGCTCACCCGCGATGGTGTAGGTCTCCAGCCGGGCGCCGTTGGTGATGTCGACGATGGCCACCAGCTCACCCGGGAGGATGTCGGCGGCCTCGAGGAGGTCCTCGTCGACGGTCACCGAGCCGACGTAGTGCAGGTCGGCCTGGGTCACCGTGGCGCGGTGGATCTTGCCGGTCATCATCGTGCGCATCATGAGTCGGATCCCGATCCTGTCGTCGAGCCGATCGTCAGGCTCATGTTGTCGATCAGCCGAGTGCTGCCCACGCGGGCGGCGACCAGGATCCGGGCCTCGGTGCCCGCCGGGGGCGCCTCGGGCAGCTCACCGAGGTCGACCGCCGTGACGACCAGGTAGTCGATGTCCACGGACGTGGCGCGGCGCACCTCGGCGTGGGCGGCATCGAGGGCGGCACCCGCGCCGTACGCCGCTGCGTCCTGGGCGGCGAACAGCGCACGGGAGAGGTGCACTGCCTCCAGCCGCTCCTCGGGGCCGAGGTAGCGGTTGCGGCTGGAGAGGGCGAGCCCGTCGCGCTCGCGCCGGGTGGGAGCGCCGACGACATCGATCCCCAGGCACAGGTCCTCGACCATCCGCCGGATCAGGGCGAGCTGCTGGTAGTCCTTCTCGCCGAAGACGGCGACGTCGGGGCCGACGAGGCCGAAGAGCTTGGCCACCACGATCAGCATCCCGGCGAAGTGACCGGGACGGGTGCTGCCTTCGAGGATCGCGCCCAGCGGACCGGGATCGAGCGTGACCTGCGGCTGTCCCGATCCCTGCGCCCAGCCCGGGTAGACCTCCTCGACCGAGGGCGCGAAGACGATGTCGACATCCTCCTGCGCGGTGATCGCGAGGTCGGCCTCGAGAGTGCGCGGGTAGCGGTCGAGATCCTCGCCGGCACCGAACTGCAGCGGGTTGACGAAGATCGAGACGACCACCTTGCCGTCCGCGCCGACCTGCTCGCGGGCCATCCGCATCAGCGAGGCGTGGCCCTCGTGCAGCGCCCCCATCGTCGGGACGAGGCCGATCCGCTGCCCGGCTCGGCGCGCGTCGGAGAGCAGGGCCGCGAGCTCGGAGCGAGTCGAGGCCAGGACGGGTGCGGTCATCGGCGCAGCCCTGGCAGGCTGCCGGTGATCGCCCGGGTTGCGGGATGCGCTGCGGGCTCGGCAGGCTGGGCGGACTGGGCAGGCTGGGCGGCCTGGGCGACGGGTGCGGGCGGGGTGGCAGCAGAGCCGGGCGCCGTGGTCGCGACCGCGGGGTCGTAGCGGTCGAGCAACCGGCCGATCTTCTGCGCCCGCAGCGGCACCAGTCGACCGTCAGCGACCGCTCGGGCGAGGGTGGCGCGGGCCAGTGCGACGTAGGAGCCGAGCGTCTGCGGGGCGTTGGCGTCGATGTCGGCCAGGTGCGCGGCCACCGTGCCCGCGTCACCGCGCACGATCGGGCCGGTCAGTGCGGCGTCGCCCTGCTCCAGGGCATTGTCGAGGGCGGCGGTCAGCAGGGGGCGCAGCGTGCCGGCCGGGTCGGCCGCACCGGCGGCGGCGAGGATCTCCATCGCCTCGGTGACCAGGGTGACCAGGTGGTTCGCGCCGTGCGCGAGCCCGGCGTGGTAGAGCGTGCGCATCTCTTCGGGCACCCACATCGGGTGGCCGCCGAGGTCGAGCGCGAGTGCTTCGGCGACGGCGCGGTCGGGGCCGGTCGCGGTCAGCCCGAAGACACAGCCGGAGAGGCGGTCGAGGTCGACGGCGGTCCCGGTGAACGTCATTGCCGGATGCAGAGCGATCGGATGCGCGCCGACGGCCACGGCGGGCTCGAGGACCTCGAGACCATGGCGACCCGAGGTGTGCACGACGTACTGGACCTCGTGCAGCGCGCCCGCGTCGGCCAGCGTCCGGACGACGTTGCCGAGCATGTCGTCGGGCACGGTCAGCAGCAGGACGTCGCACGCGCGGGCGACGGCGGTCGGCTTCGCCACCGGCACGTCGGGAAGCAGGGCGGCGATCCGGCCGCGAGAGGCGTCCGACTCGCCTGCGACGGCCACGATCTCGTGACCGGCTGCGCGGAGGGCGGCTGCCAGGACGGCGCCGACGCGTCCAGCGCCGACGACGCCCACCCGGTAAGGGTGGAACATGCGGTGACCTTTCGTTCCAGTCCCGCCGACCACCTCCCACGCGGGAGGCCGGAACGGGTACCAGACGGTGTGTTCACAACAGAAGCACTGCCAACCGTACGTCGGCCTCCCGGGGCGGCGGAATGGCTTCGCCTATGGCCTGGCTCACACTGGTCCGGCGTGCCCGACGACGCCAGGTCAGTCCTTGACGCGCGTACGACGAGCCCGCTGACCGACCCGCTTGCGCAACTCGGCGGTCAGCTCGCGCCAGCTGAGTCCCTCGAGCACCTCGGCGCGGCTCGGGCCCGGGGCAGGAGCAGGAGCAGGCTTCGGCTCGCCGAAGTTCCAGGACCGGCGGCTGGCCTGGGAGAGCACGCCGGCGATCGCCTGCGCGGCGGCCTCGATCGGCACGTCGGTGACCTCGGTGTGCGCAGGCTCGTCCTCCCCGCGCAGTCGCGGCGTACGGGCGAGCATGTCCAGGTCGCCCACGACCCGGACACCACTGCCGGCGATCTCGCGGACATGCCGGGCCATGTCGTCGACCACCGTCTCCAGCGCCCAGGCAGGCAGCGCGAGTCGCTGCTCGTCCGCCGCCGGCTTGCGGGCCTGCAGCATCCGCAACGCGGCGCCGTTGGCGAGATAGCGCTGGTAGTTCGGCCAGGCCACGTCGTGCTCGCGCAGCACCATGTTGGTCTGACGCAGCATCTCCAGCTCCGGGACGGAGAGGCTGCGGTTGGAGCGGGACAGACCGCCTGACTCGAGGAAGCCGACGGGCAGGCCGAGCATCCGCTCGAAGACCTCGAACACGAAGCCGTGGTCGGCCGGGTCGAGCACCACCACCGTGACGTTCTCCGGGCCTGCGGCCTCGGCCCATCGGCGAACGAGCATGCCCTGGTCGTGCCGGACATGCACCCGGTCGACAACCTCCTGCGGGCGCGGACGCTGGAGCACGCGTTGCAGCCACTCGTCGAAGACCCCGACGTTGCCCGCCTTGTTGTACTCCTGCCAGATCGAGGGCAGCATCGAGCCGTAGTCGCGCAGCGTGATCACCACGTGGGTCCGCTCCCCGATCGCATCCACGAAGCGCTTGGCCATCGCATCGTCGGATCCTGCGGCGTACTCGTGCCCCATCAGGATCCGGCGTTCGTGGTCCGCCTCGACCTCCGCCATCAGCGCGTCCCACTTCGCGCGGTCCGGCGCGGGGTTGGACCCTGGAGCGCCTACCCAACCGATCGGGCGGCCGACGAAGGAGGCGACCTCGTGCCGGTGCGCACGCCGGGGACCGGGATAGCGCACGCCGTGCGCCAGCAGCTGCTCGCGGTGGTCGGCGGCAGCGGCTTGAAGGGTCGTGGAGGCGGTCTTGGGCGGCCCGATGTGGAACAGGCGAGCCCGCGACGGCAGCAACAGGTTGTCAGAGAGATTGCGGCTCATCGGGGTCGACCCTAGCCATGATTCCTGTGAAGTGCCCGCGAAGGCCTGTGTGGGAAACTTGCCCGCGGTCTCGGACGACGGGGCCCGACCATGAGGAGTGAGATGTCGAAGCTGCGCAACGTGGCCGTGCTGCTGGCCGGAGGTGTCGGCACCCGCGTCGGCCTCGACCTGCCCAAGCAGCTGATCAAGGTCGCGGGCATGCCGATCATGGAGCACACCCTCGGCATCCTGGACGCACACCCCGAGGTCGACGAGATCATCATCATGATGGCGCCGGGCCACCTCGACGCGGTGCACGCGATGACGCGCAGCGGCCGCTACCCCAAGGTCACCAAGATCCTCGAGGGCGCCGGAACCCGCAACGACACCACCCAGGCCGCGCTCGCGGCGCTGGGACCGATCTCCGGGGGGGAGGAGGACTGTAACGTCCTGCTCCACGACGCGGTCCGCCCGCTGCTGAGCAACCGGATCGTCAGCGACTGCTTCCAGGCACTGGAGACCTACCAGGCCGTCGACGTGGCCATCCCGAGCGCCGACACGATCATCGAGCTCGCCGACGACAACACCATCGCCGAGATCCCGGACCGCTCCCGGCTGCGCCGCGGCCAGACGCCGCAGGCCTTCCTCGCCTCGGTGCTCAAGGCGGCCTACGACAACGCCAACCAGGACCCCGACTTCAAGGCCACCGACGACTGCTCGGTGGTGCTGCGCTACCTGCCCGGCGTCAAGATCTGGGTCGTCCCCGGCGACGAGCAGAACATGAAGGTCACCGAGCCGATCGACGTCTACCTCGCCGACAAGCTGTTCCAGCTCAACGCGCACCAGCCGCTGCCGGACAACACCGAGGACGACTACCGCGCCGCACTGGCCGGCAAGACGATCGTCATCTTCGGCGGCTCCTACGGCATCGGCGCCGACATCGCCCGGCTCGCGCAGGAGTACGGCGCGAACGTCGCCTCCTACTCCCGCTCGGCGACGGGGACCGACGTCGCCCGTCGCGCCGACATCGCGGCAGCGGCCGCCGACGCCCTGGAACGCTTCGGCCGGATCGACTTCGTGGTCAACACCGCCGGCGTGCTGCCGATCGCCGACCTGGTGGACACCTCGGAGGAGACGATCTGGTCGGCGACCGAGATCAACTACATCGCCCCGATCCTGATCGCCCAGGAGTTCCACCCGCACCTCAAGGCGACCCAGGGCTCACTGCTTCTGTTCACGTCCTCGTCCTACACCCGCGGACGCAAGGGCTACAGCCTCTACTCCTCGGCCAAGGCCGGGACGGTCAACCTGACCCAGGCGCTGGCCGACGAGTGGGCCGAGGACGGCGTCCGGATCAACGTGGTCAACCCGGAGCGGACCGGCACCCCGATGCGCACCAAGGCCTTCGGCGACGAGCCGGCCGACTCACTGCTGCAGTCCGAGGCAGTCGCGCTGGCCTCCCTGGACACGCTGATCGGCAAGGGCACCGGCCACGTGGTGGACCTGCGCCGGCTCGACCCGATCGCCGCAGCGCTGGCCAGCGGGCTCGAATAGGGGATTTTGCAGGCTCGAATCGGGACTTTCGCAGCCCTCACGGCCGCAAAGATCACGACTCGAGCCTGCAAAAGGCACGACTCGACGTCAGTCGGTGAAGAAAGCCTCCACGACGCGCGCGGCGGCCCGCCCATCGGCCTTGTAGTTGTACTTCGCGTTGAAGGCGGCGATCCGAGGAGTCCACTCGCGGGCCAGCGCGTCGAGGTCGGCGAGCGCGTGGATCACCTGGTCGGCGGTGTCGAGCAGCGGGCCGGGGGCGGTGTCACGGTAGTCGTAGAGGAAGCCGCGGATGCCGCCCGTGTAGTCGGCCAGGTCGGGCACGAGGAACACCATCGGGCGGCCGGTCAGGGCGAAGTCGAAGCGCAGCGAGCTGTAGTCGAGGACGGCCGCGTCGGAGGCGACGATCAGGTCGTTGATCTCCGGGTAGCTCGTGACATCGATCAGGCGAGCGCCCTCGGAGCGCTTCAGCACCGCCGCGTGGAAGCGGTGGCCGCGCATCAGCACCACATAGTCATCGCCCAGCCGCCGCGAGGCCTCCGCGACGTCGAGGTGGTGCACCGCCTCGGCCTCACGCCAGTTCGTGGCCTGGTCGTCGCGCCACGTCGGCGCGTAGAGGATCACCTTCTGGTCGGGCCGGATGCCGAGCCGTTCGCGTGTCGCCTGCCGCCGGAGAGCAGCACCAGCGTCGACGATCGCGTCGTCGCGTGGATAGCCGTCGGAGTGGATCGGGCCGTCGTAGCGGTACTCGGTGCGGTAGTGCACGTCCATCTCCGGGGCCGGCGTGAGGATCAGCGTCCAGTCCCGCGAGGTGCGGTCGAGCTCGAGCTGGATGCGGCGCTCGGTGAAGCCCTTCGCCGTCCACATCCGCACCCCCATCGACTTGGCCGGATAGCCGTGGAACGTCTGCAGCATCTTCTGCCCCGGCCGCGCCCTGAACCAGCGGTCGGGGTCGACATTCATGCACAGGTACTTCGCGGTGGTCATCGCCCGGTAGTACGCACGCGAGAACAACACCACCGGGACGCCACCCTCCGGCACCCACGACGAGGAGTCGAAGACGCCCCAGTAGATGGTCAGCTCGGGCCGGGTACGGCGCAGCTCCTCGTGCAGCGCGAGCTGGGAGTCGGTGGCCGAGGCCCCGGCGTAGGCCTGGAAGTAGACGGCGTTCTCGTCGAGGGGACCGGGCCCGTCGGCGCCCACCCCGGCCGCCCAGTCCTGGAGGCGACCCTGGTTGAACGGCCCACGCTCGTCAGCGCCGAGCGGGCGGATCAGCCAGATCCCGGGCTCCCCGGAGCGGACGCTGGTCAGGTAGCGGAAGCCGCCCCACACGCCCTGCTGGTCGAAGACGGCGATGAGACGCTCGCCGTACACGACGTGGCCGGCGCCACCGTCGACCGTCGCCTCGAGGGTGTAGTAGCCCTGCGGGATCGCGCGCTCGCCCAGCCGCCACTCATCCCACCGCGTACTGATCCGGGCGGTGACCTCGCTGGCATCGCCCTCGAGCAGAGCGCTGGGGCTGACCCGCTCGCCGGCCAGCGTGATCGTGGCTGCCGTAGGAGTCGCCCCGAGCCAGCGGCCGCGCACGGCGATGGCGCCATCGACGAGCTGCAGCTCGTCGAGCACCACGGTGCGGGCGGCCTCGACCACGTTGACCCCGCCGTCGAAGCTGCGGCCCAGAGCGATCGCGCCCTGCCCCGTCGCCGCCCACTCCTCGGCGGCGGTCCAGGCGATGCCGACCTGTCCGGTGGCGGTCTCGGCGACCAGCTTCCAGCGCAGGTGCTCCTTGCCCTCCCACGGCGCAGGTACGTCGAGGGTGAAGCTCCCGTCGGCCGCCACGTCGGCACGGCCCGAGATGCCACCCATCTCGACGCGGACGCCCTTGGCCGGCGCACCCGCGAGCAGGCCGGAGACCCGGCGCCCGGATACCTCGGCTGCCACCAGCCGGACGACGTACTCGGGCCTGGCGACCACCGCGAAGAGGCTGGCGTCACGGCCGACCACGCCGATGCGGGCGGTGCCGTGCCTGCCGGCCACCTGGCGCAGCGGGAGGTGCGGGGTGCCGACCAGGTCGGCGATGTCGCGGTCGTCGATCCGGGTCACCGGGCCGACGCGCGTCAGCCCCTGGGTCTCGAGCGACACCTCGAGGGTCCAGGAGACGCCGCCCTCCTCGGTGCCCCGATCGGCCAGGTCCGCGGCGTCGACGCTCACCGTGAAGGTGCCGAGCGAGACGTCCTGGTAGCGACGGCCGTCGAGCCGGCTGTCGACCGAGCGGTCCTGGTACTGCCGGACCGGCAGCTCGATACGCCCACGCGCGCTGCTCAGCTCGACGCTCACCTGCGGGGGCTCGGGCAGGTCG
Organism: Nocardioides sp. Iso805N; assembly: GCF_000364605.1. GTDB lineage: Bacteria > Actinomycetota > Actinomycetes > Propionibacteriales > Nocardioidaceae > Nocardioides. The sequence goes on from NZ_KB822575.1 coordinate 539,327, forward strand.
ACGAAGTCGGGGTAGGCGAGCAGGTCGATCTCGATCGTGGCCGGGTCGGCCCAACGGGCCGCGCGCACCTCCACGACCAAGGGCGTCTCCGTGTCGGGCATGACGTAGCAGTCGTCGGGGACGCCGATCTCGGGGTCGCCGCGGTAGGGCAGGTCCGCGACCACGACCCCGTCGGTGACGCTGGTACGCCGCTCGCCGCGCTGGAAGAGCCGGCCCACCACCATCTGCTCCAGCTCGGGGCGCAGTCCCTGCCGGACCAGCCAGAGCTTGACCTTGGACTCGGCCTGGAGGGTCTGCCACATCGCGTCGCCGGCGAGGTCGAGGAGCAGGTCGACGTTGTCGCGCAGTCGCGCCCACTGCTCGTCGGTGGCGCGCTCGGCGTCATCGACGAACGGGATGATCGCGGTGTCCAGCACGCCCCACAGCCAGGCGTCGGTGACCGCCTGGCGCCCGAGGCGCTCCAGCTGCTCCTGGGTGGCACGGTGCTCGGTGAGCCAAGACTCGAGGGTGCCGAGGATGTCGAGCGCGCTGCCGACGGCGATGCCGTCGCGCCGATCGGTCGGGATGTAGACGTCCTCCGCCATCAGGTCGAAGGTGCCGGCTGCATAGGAGGCCAGAGCGACGTCGGTACCGGAGGGACGGCGCGGGTCGAAGCGGATGCCGCTGGACTCCCAGAAGCTCCGGCGCCACATCCGGTTGCCCAGGCCGAGGTCGGTCGCGGCAATCGGCGCATCGGCGAGCGTCACCGCCGTACGGTGCACCTGGTGCGCGGCGCCGAAGGGCGAGTCGACCACCGGCAGCGGTGTCTGCGGGGTGCGCATCCGCCCCACCGCAAGGCCCGAGCCGCTCGACTCCAGGCACCGGACCAGCCGGGCGAGGCCGTGCGGCGGCACGTTGTCGCCGCCCTTGGGGAAGATCACGTAGTCGCCCTTGGCCGCGGACGCGCCTCGGTTGCGCGCGCTGGAGGCATCGGCGGAGACGGTGCGCGAGAGAATGATCCGCCAGTCGGCGTCGGCGTGCTCGGCGGCGACGGCCCCGACCGCCTCATGCCTGCCCCACGGCTGCAACCGGACCTCGAGATTGCGGTGGGACTGGTTGCGCAGGTCCCACAGCATCGGGCCGATCTTGGTGGTGTCCTCGTCGCTGATCGCGAGCACCACCGTGACCAGGGGTCCCCGGAAGCCACCGCGGAACCGCCGGGAGGCTCGGCCGATCGGTCCCTTGATGCTGCGCGGAGAGGCCTTTCCGGCGTCGCGCAGGGCTTGGATCACTCGCTGCCGCGAACGCACGTGCAAGGACTCCTTCGTCGTGGCCAAGAACGTGGCCGATGCTACCTGCGGCCGCCCTCTAAGATCGCCTCGTGGCCCGGCTGAAGAATCGACTCGGTGCACTCGGAGCTCGACTGAGCGATCGCCTGGGAGGCAACCGCACTCCTCCCGAGCCCGTCTTGTCGATCGTCGTCCCCGTCTACAACGTGGCGGCGTTCCTGCCCGCGTGCCTAGACTCCCTGCTCGGCCAGTCCCTGGCCGAGGTTGAGGTGATCTGCGTCGACGACGGGTCGACCGACGACTCGCTCCGGATCCTGCAGGAGTACGCCGCCCGCGACCCACGGGTGCAGGTGCTGCAGCAGGCCAATGCCGGCCAGGGCGCCGCCCGCAACACCGCGATGCCGCTGGTGCGCGGGGAGTTCCTGACCTTCGCGGACAGCGATGACGAGGTGCCGTCCGACGCCTACCAGGTGATGGTCGAGACGCTGCGGCGGACCGGGTCGGACTGGGTGCTGGGCGGCGCGCAGCGCTACACCCACGGGCAGATGCTGGAGGTGGTGCGCGGCGCGGCGGTGCACGATCGCGACCGGCTCGGGGTCCGGCTCGACGACTTCCCCATCGCGATCCAGGACATCATCCCGGGCAACCGGCTGTTCCGGACGGCGTTCTACCGAGAGCAGGTGCCGGCGTACCGGACCGACGTGAAGTACGAGGACCAGGTGCCCTGCCTGGCGGCGTTCGTCCGCGGTCGCTTCGACGTGCTGGAGCGGGTGACGTATCTGTGGCGCATCCGCGAGGACGCCAGCTCGACCACCCAGCAGAAGACCACGCTGCGCAACCTGCTCGACCAGGTCGCGGTGATGCGGGAGGCACGCGAGCTGATGCGCGCCGACGCCTCGCCCATCGGCTACGACGCCTGGGTCGGTCGGATGATCGGGGTCGACCTCAACGGCTTCGTGCAGCCGGCGCTGGGCGCCGACGAGGAGTTCCGCGACGTGCTGCGTGCGGCATACCGGGAGGTGCTGCCGGAGGCGACGCCCCACGCGCTCGCTCACGCGAGCGTCTCCTCGAAGGTACGTGCCGCCCTGATCGGTGCTGACGAGGCCGACTGGGACGGCGTGCGCTCGTTCGAGGAGTACGCCCAGGTGCACGGCCGGGTGCCGCCCACCCGGGTGGTCGACGGACGCGTCCTGGCCGACCCGGGCCGCGAGGAGCCCTGGCCGCGTGTCCCGGAGTCGATGTGGGAGCTCGGGGCCTACGAGACGCCGCTGCGCGCTGCCGTGCACGACGTCGCCGTCTCCGGTCAGGATCTGGTCGTGCGCGGGTACGCCGGAACGGGCGCGATCGACTCGCTCACCTATCCGCCTCTCGTCCATGCATGGCTCGGCGACGTGGCGCTCACCGTCGACCTCCGCCGGGACGCGAACGCGGACCTGTGGGCGAAGGACCTCAACGCGAGCTTCGCGAACGGGGCCTTCGCCGCACGGGTGCCACTGGCTTCCCTGGCGCCCGGCACGTCGGTGCTGCGGCTGCGGGTCGAGCAGGCCGGACTGGTCCGCGAAGGCACCGTGCATGAGGTCGCGGAGCACTCCGGGGCCGCACAGCTCACGCCGCTCGGTGCCGGCGGACGGGTGGTGACACCGGTACTCGGGGACCACGGGTTCGCGGTCTCCGTCGCCCCAGGCGACGCGCCGGGACCCGCGGGTGGCGCGCAGCTGTGGATCACCTCGCTGGCCGTGCGGGACCGAGTGCCGGATGCCGTCACCGGCACCATCGAGATCGGGGTGCGGTTCTCCGGACTCACGACCGAGGAGGTCACCCGCGCCGAGCTCGGCACGCGCGACGTGGTGGTCGCGCGGGCCACGTCGTTCACCACCGTCGACGAGGGATCCGGCATGCTCCGCTTCCCCACCCGGACCAGCCGCCCCGGCGCGCCTTCGGTCGCGCTGGAGCAGCGCGCCGGCGGACTCTGGGTGCCGCGTGCGGGCCAGTCGCCGGTCGCCGCAAGACCCGCTCCCGAGCTGCAGGCTGACTTGCCGCTGCTCGCCACCGGCGCTGACCTGCGGCTGCACCTTCGCCGCCGGCCGACCGGCCAGGCCCAGCTGGTCCCCCGCGGTCCGCTGCGGCTCGAGGAGGTGACCCGCTTCGGCCGGGGTCGGCTGCGGGCGGCGTACTTGTCGGCGGAGGGGGTCGCCCCCGACGTGCCGTCACCCTCGGTGCTGTTCTGGAGCGACGAGGGCCACCGGGCCGGCGACGCGCTCGCCGCGGTCGACGCCCGGCTCGCGCAGTCCCGGCCCGACGTGGCCCGGCTCTGGGCTGTGCAGGGCCACGACGTTGTCGTCCCGGACGGTGCCGTCCCACTCGTGATCGACTCCCCCGACTGGTACGACGCCCTACGCTCGGTGCCGGTCCTGGTGGCAGACGCGGCGCTGCCGGAGTGGTTCGTCAAGCGTCCGCACCAGCGACTGATCCACGTCGCCCCGGGCTGGCCGGTGGTCTCGATCGGGGCCGCGCACGCTGTGGAGCGCGGCCTTGCGGTCGGACTCGCTGCGCTGCTCTCCGACCAAGTGCAGGCCTGGGACCTCCTGGTCGCACCCGGCAAGGAGGCCGCCGAGACGTACCGGCGCGAGACGGGATACGCGGGTGAGGTGCTGCTGGCCGCCCCCCAGACCGACGCACTGCTCGCCCACCAGGACGGCCTGCGGGCCAAGGTCCGCAGCGAGCTCGGTCTCGCCCCCGATGCTCAGGTGGTGCTCTACGCACCGACCTACCGCGACTCGCGATCAAGCCGGGTCGAGGCCGCCCCGATGTACGACGGCCTGGATCTCGCGGTGCTCGCCGAGAGACTCGGACCCGGCTACACCGTCATGGTGCACGCCCACCGGCACGACGCCCGGGCCGCGGAGAGACGGGCACGGAGCGCATCTGTCATCGACGTCAGCGTCTATCCACGAGCCTCCGAGCTGCTGCTGGCCGCCGACGCCGCGGTGCTCGACTACGGCGCCGAGCGGATCGACTGGGCACTGACCGGCAAGCCGGCCGTCTTCCTGACGCGCGATCGCGACGCCTACTTCGCCGTACGCGCGCCGCTGCTCGACTACGACGCCACCCTGTGCGGCCCGACCGCCGGCTCGACGCAGGAGGTAGCGGAGCTGTTCGCCGACCTGCCCGCACTGGCCCAGACCTGCCGGCCGCTGGCGGCGCGTGTCGTCGAGCGGTTCCACGGCGAGAGCGACGGGCGGGGTGCGGCACAGGTGGTGGCGGGGATCGTGAGCTGGCTCTGACCCCTCGGGGTCGGATCCTTGCACCGCCTCAGCGCCGGTGCCGTGCCCGATCGCCAACGCGACGGAAGTCCGGTGCTGGTGCAGCACGCAGTCCGAGCGGCCTCAGCCGTGGATCGGCGTCACCGCATCGGTGACCGGTCGCGCCGAGGCCAGGATCGCCTGGGTGACCCGCTCGCAGCAGCCGCCGTCTCGGACGGGGAACGTCGCCGCGTTGCGGGCGGCGTACTCCGGCGCGGGGTCGACCCCGGCATCGAGCTGGGCCACTGCCGCCGCCACCGCCTGCTCCGGCGAGACGACGACCGGGCCGAACCCGTCGCGCTCGTAGTCGAAGTACCCACGATCGCCAACATGGTCGCCGGAGAGCACCCGCTCTGCGTCGAACTGGTAGTAGAGCACCGGGCGGTCGATGTAGGCGGCGTTGAACGCCATCGAGGAGTAGTCGGTGACCAGCAGGGCCGAGCGCGCGACCAGGCGCCGCACGTCGGTGCCCTCGAAGCGCAGCGCCTCGACGTGGTCCGGGAGCGAGAGCAGGGGCAGTGCCTGCTGCAGGTTGGGATGCGGCAGGAAGCCGATCCGCAGACCGTGTCGCCGACACGCCGCGGCCAGCTCGGGCGAGCTCAGGAAGTCCGTCCAGCGGCGCACGAACTCCGAGTCCAGGAAGCCCGCCTCGACACCCTCACGACGCTGATGCTCCGTCGCCTGCGGCGGGATCAACCAGAATCGCCAGGTCGGCGCGACCAGCACCAGGTCACGCTGCGCCGTCTCACGCCCGACCGCGAGCAGCCGGTCGAAGCGCGGCAACCCGGTCATGACGGCCTCGAGCGAGGTGTAGGTGTAGCCGGTGTGGTCGCCGACGATCGACTCGTGCTCGGCCGGCGTACTGGTGACGAAGACGTCCAGCGGGCGCCGGTTGAGCCAGCCGGACAGGTCGTCCTTGATGACGCCGTGCTGCAGGAAGGTGGTCCGCCACCCCGGCGCAGCGAAGGCCAGCGTCGGCGGACGCGAGACGGCCGTGTCGGGATGGCTGCTGACCAGGTGCTTCGCGTTGAGCATGAGCAGCTTCCACTCTTCGCTGCCGAAGGCGACCAGCCGGTCCTTGTGGCTACGGCGCAGGCGCTCCCAGTCGGCTGTGCCCTGCTCCAGCACGAACCAGGCATTGATATCCGGATGGTTCGCCCGCAGATGGTGGAACAGGTGCTCCGCGGAGTCGTCGGCGTCGTGGATGCGATCGATGAGGACCCAGGCGTCGGCGTACTTTCGGGCCTTGCGGCCGCGCGCCGCCTCCAGCAGCCGAGCCTCGGCGGGCGTGGCCGCCCGCTCCGGGCCCGGGAGCACCGGCGAGGGCGTCGGCTCGAGCATCCGCTGCAGCTGCAGCGGGCGCACCGTCGGGTGGGTACGCCGCCGGGGCTCGGGCAGGATCTGCACGTCCCGCCCCTCGAGCTGGAGCCGCGCCGAGACGTTCGTCGGCACCCACAGGAGTCGCTCGTGGACGCGGACCTGGTCGTGGGAGACGTGGTCGCGGATCTTGGCGTACCGCGGCCGCACCTCGGCGCCGCCGACCAGTAGCCGCTCGCTGGGCGCCGCACCCGTGTAGAGATAGGAGAGCCGCATCAGCTTGCGGTCGCGATCGACCTTGTCGATCACGGCCTCGGTCGCGTGCCATGGCTGATCGTCGTAGCCGTGCAGGAGCAGCGCGCGGTTGTGCGGCTTGAGCTGCCGCCAGGCGAAGCCGTCGATCACGTCGTCGGGGAGCAGGGCCACGATCTGCGCCAGGATCCGATGGAACTCCTCGGCCACCTCGCCCTTGGCAGCGGTGCGGCCGTCGCGGGCGTCGTGCAACGACAGGTACCAGGAGAGCTCGTAGACGATCAGTCCAGCCAGCCAGCGCGGTACGCCGCCGCTCGCCGCTGCGCGCTGCAGCGCGTCGAGGTGGCCGTAGCGCAGCGCGTCGGTGTAGCGACGCGGATCGCGCAGGCTCTTCTGCATCGTCGATGAGCCGTCGTCGCGCTTTCGGTAGAGATAGTGCGCCGAGCGGACGAACCCGACACGCGGCTGCGGCAGGTCGAGCAGGTAGAGCGCGGTGAAGTGGCCGTCCTCGAAGTTGGGCCGGATCCGGGTGTCGAAGCGCAGGCCCAGCTCGTCCAGCCGGGAGCGCCGGAAGAAGCCCGCGTGGGCGCTGCCGAAGAAGTAGTCGCCGAAGACGCTGAGGTCGCGGAGGGTGTCGCCGTCGTTGAACCTGGCGCGCAACGGATGGGTGTTGCTCAGCTCGCTTGTGGCGTCGTTGAGCATCCAGAACGCGGCGGCCGCGACGTCGGTGTCCGGATGCTGCTCGAGGAACGCCGCCATCGTCGCGAAGTAGCGCTCATCGAGGCGGTCATCGGGGTCGGTGAAGGTGACCCAGTCGCCGCTCGCGTGGTCGAGGCCGAGGTTGCGGGCCGAGGCCTGGCCGCCGTTCTCCTTGGCCAGCACCACGACCTCGAAGCTGCCCTCGGCCGCCCAGCGCCGCAATCGGGCCAGCGAGCCGTCCGTCGAGCCGTCGTCGACGGCGACGACCTGGATCCGCTCGTGCGGGTAGGTCTGTGCCTCGAGCGAGTCGATGAACTCCTCGAGATACCGCTCCACGTCGTAGACAGCGGTCACGAGCGAGAAGGTGATCACCGCCGCAGGCTACCGGTGGAGTGCTGCCTAGGCATGCCGGAGGGCGGCGCTGAGTGCAGGCGCCAGATAGGGCGCGAGCGTCTGTGCATAGGTCGCAGTGAGGTGCGAGCCGTCGACGTAGACGAGCACTCCGCCCACCACTGCCTCGCATCGCTTCTCTCCGCAGATGTGATCGTTGAGGTCGAGCACCCGCACGTTGGTCAGGTCGGCTGCGGCCGCCACGACCGGGTCGGTCGGAACCCAAGCCGACCGGTCGGCGCCACAGTGTTTCCACTCGTGCAGGTGAAGGGCCACACAGTTCGGGATCGAGATCCGGCCGCCGTCCTTCGGCGCTGGAGTGTCCCTGAGTGCGACCACTGGAATGCGGTGCCATCGTGCGAGGATCCGGTGCAGCCCTGCGGCATACAGCGGCTGGCTCTCTGCAACGGTATGCCCGACAGCCGGAGACGAGACCCGGTTGGCGAAGACGACGGCGTCCGGCGCATCCGCCTCGACCTTCGCCGCGGTGCTCGTCGCCCATCGCCGACACGCCTCGGCAGCGCCCGCGCCTGGGAACTCCTGAAGCAGATCGGCCATGGAGCAGCCTTCGGCGAGATAGGTCGTGATGTGCCAGCCTCGCTGGCCGGCGAGGCGCTGCAGCGCGGGCAGCCACTGGCCTGCATGCGAGTTGCCGACCAGCGCGACGGTGATGCCGCTGTCTCGACGACCGAAGTCGCATACCCGCATGACGAACGTCGGATAGCTTGCCCAGCAGTCAGATCCCGCCGTCTTCGTGTACGCGTCCTGCTCCTTGGCAGCCAGCGCTGGTGCTGGCACCGGGTCTGCAGAGGACGGCGGGCAGGCGCGACCGGGGTCCAACGCCTGGGCACCGAAGCATCGGTCGTGCCCCGTGAGCGCCGCAGCGAGCCGGGCCGCCTCGACGTCCTGGCGGTGGCCGACCTCAGCGGTCAACGCGGCGGTGAGGGCGACCACCACCGTCATGGCGGCCGCGCCCAGTGCGTAGGTGCGCCGCGTGCGCAAGGTCCACGCCCGCCCTCGGAAGGGATCCTCGACCAGACGTTTGGTCGCCGCGGCCAGAATCAGCGTCAGGATGACGATGACCACGTCGTCGACACGGCCCCGAGCCGCGCCGAGTGCGGCGGGCAGCAGCACGATCAGCGGCCAGTGCCAGAGGTAGACCGCATACGAGACGTCCCCGAGCCAACGCATCGGGCGCAACGCGAGCAGACGCACAGGCGACCACCCCATCAGGTCGGCGTCGGCGGCGATCACGACAACGGTCGCCAGCACCGGCACCGCCGCCCGCCAGCCCGGGAAGGGCGTGGCGGCGTCGAAGGTCGTAGCGACGAGGGCCAGGACCGCAAGGCCGCCGAACACCATGCCTCGGCGCCACCCCATCGGCAACCGGGGCGAAGCGAGTCTGGTCTGACCCAGCGCCAGCAGACCACCGGCACCAAGTTCCCAGACACGGGTGGTGGTGACGAAATACGCCGCCGCGGGGTTCGAGGCAGTCAAGTGGATCGACCAGCCGAACGACGCGGCCACCACGAGCCCAAGGCCGAAAGCGAGCACCGTTCCGGAGCGCCGCACGCGGAGCCCCAGCCAGCCCAGCACCAGAATCAGCACCGGCCAACCGAGGTAGAACTGTTCCTCCAATGACAGCGACCAGAAGTGTTGCACCGGCGAGGCGGCGTTCGCGGCGGCGAGATAGTCGACGGCATCGTGAGCCAATCGCCAGTTCACCGAATAGAGCGCCGCGGCCTTGACCTGTGCGGCAGTGTCGGCCCAGCGTGTCTCGGGCAGAAACAGCCGGGAGGCGACGAGAGTGACTGCCAGCACCAGCAACGACGCGGGCAGAAGACGCCGGATCCGGCGCCCTAAGAACGCGATCAGGTCACCGGTCCGGCGTGGTGGGCGGGCGAGGAGGTGGCTGGTGATGAGGAAGCCCGAGATGACGAAGAAGACGTCGACGCCCACGAATCCACCGCTGAGTCGCTGAGGCAGCAGATGGTAGAGGACCACGATGCCGACAGCGATCGCGCGCAGACCTTGGATGTCGGCACGCGGATTCATCGGTCGATAGTCTGCCAGCAGGGCCCGTTATCCCGCGATCGGCACAGACGCGAGTGCCGCCAGATTCCCAAGCACGCGGGCGCCCGACGCGGCGATCGCGGCGGCGCTCGCGGCCGCCCGCTCGTCGGCCCTAGCCCTCGCCGGCTCGCCCAGGGCGAGCCGGCGGGCGTCGGGGGCCGCGTCGAGCTGCCGCAGCTGATGGCACAGTCGCCAGGCCAGCCGCACGGTGTCGCTGCGACTGGCCCCGGCCCGGGCGGTGATCGTGTGCCACTCCCGCACCAGTTCAAGCTCTGGCACGGTCAAGGAACGGTTGGCCCGGTCGGCGCCCATCCGAGCGGCGAGGGTACCCGCCCGCAGCGCCAGCAGCTGCTCGAAGGATCGGGCCAAGAACTCGGGATCGCGACGGTCGACGACCACCACGGTGAGATTCTCCTGACCGACGAGGGCGCCCCAGCGGCGGACCTGCTCGTCGTGACTGTGCCGCTTCCAGAACATCCTGACGGTGCGGTCGTCGGTGTCGCCTGACAGGACTGCCTCGGCCCATTCCTCGAACGGCATGGCGCACAACCCCCGCTGGACGAACTGGCTGTACTGGCTGGGGATCAGCTCGGCGACCGGACGGGCGCTGACCACCACGTGCAGCCTGGTGCCGTCGGCGGTGAGGTCGCTGACGACCCGGCGGGCACGACCGTCGCCGGCATTGGCGAAGGTCTCCTTGCTGAAGACCCGGCGCGGCACCGAAGCGTCGATCAGGTCGGCGCGGATCGCGGCCCACGCGGCGCGGGCCGCCTCGACTCCGTGCATGAGGTTAAGCCCGAGGGCGTGGCGAGCGCCCTCGGCATCTCCGCTCCCCCGACCGGCCAGCCGGACGCCCTGCTGCAGCAGATCGGTACGCGCGAGCCGCAGCGCGTGCTGAAGAGCCGAGGTGCCGGTCTTGTGCGGGCCGATGTGGAGAACGGCCGAACCGGCGGGAACGGGAGCGACGACACCAAGCACGTCCGGGACGTTAGGAGGCCGCTCTACGACCGGGCTGGCCCTTACCTGGCAGGCCACTGTGACCTGCTGTCAGCGCGGCACCACCGGTACGGCGGAGAGCGCGGCGAGGTCGCCGATCACATGAGCGCCCGAAGCTGCGATCGCATCGGCACTCGAGGCCGCGCGCTCGTTGGCCCGCTCCACCGCCGAGCCCGACAGGGTCAGCCGCGGATCGGACGGCTCGGGGTTCGAGCGACGCAGGTGGTAGCACAACCGCCAGGTGAGCCGCACGACCTTGCCGTGCTCCGCACCGGTCTCGGCGATGATCTCGTGCCACTCGCGGACCAGTTCGATCTCGGCCAGTGTCAAGGATCGATTGGTGCGGTCGTGCTCGATCAGGTCGGCCAGCGTGCCCGGTCGCACGGCAAGCAGCCGTTCGAACGAGCGAGCGAGGAAGAGCGGGTCGGTGCGGTCGGCCACGATCACCGTCACGTTGTCATGTCCGACCAGCTCACCCCAGCGACGCACCTGCTCGTGATGACTGTGGCGCCTCCAGAACATCCGGACGCTGCGGTCCTCGCTGTCACCAGAGAGAACCGCTTCCACCCACTGGTCGAACGGCGCGCGGGTGGTGCCGCGCTGCACGAACTGGCTGTACTGACTCGGGATCAACTCCGCGAGCTGCCGAGCTGAGATCACCACATGCAACGGCCGGGCGGCGTGATCGAGCTCCTCGACCACAGCGCGGGCGCGTTTGTCGGAAGCGCTGGCGAAGGTCTCGCGGCTGAAGACGCGCCTCGGGACGGAGGTGTCAGCCAGGTCGGCCTTGATCCTCTCCCAGACCTGCCGGCCGAACTCCTCGCCGAGGGTGGGCCGCATTCCGAGGGCGTAGCGGACACCGTCACCGTCTCCATCGCCCGTCCCCGGACCGGCGAGCAGGACACCCTGCGCCAGCAGGTCGGCCCGTGCCCGACGCTGCGCAAGCTGGAGCGCAGAGGTCCCCGTCTTGTGAGGGCCTATATGGAGCAGTGTGGAGCCGGCGGCGATCGCTGGGACGGGGTCGGACACGTCCGGAGCCTAGGTACGGCGACTGGGCCGAACCTGTCACCAACCTGTCCGCAGCCTGTATGCAACCTTTCAGCAACCCAAGGTTGCGTACGGCCGATACGCCCCGTCAGGGGCCTGGCCAGGCGTCCGCTCAGGCGGCGTTGATGGCCTTCTTCGCCGCGGCCTGGGCGGCGGTCAGCTCGGCGCGGACCACGTCGAGCTCCTGCTCCAGCTCGGCCACCCGGACGATCGCGTCCGCGGCCCGGCTCTCGGCGTCGGCGACCCGCTGGCGCAGCGAGGTCGACTCGACCTGGGCCTCGGCTGCCTTGCGGGACTCCTCGGCGCGGGACCGGATCGCCTCGGCGGCGCGCTGGTGCGCGGCGGCCAGGGCGGCCTCGAGCTCAGCGACGGTCTTTGCCCGAGCGGCCCGGTCCTGCTCGACCTTGGCGGTGATGTCCTCGGTGAAGGAGCGGTTCTCGGCGATCCGCTCCTCGGTGAGCGCGGCGTACGCCTTCGCCTGGGTGGCCCGGTCGCGGTTGGCCTCGCGACGGGAGACGAGCACCTCGGTGTGGGTGATCTTGGTGGCGACCGCGCCGAGGACCACCGCCGCGATGCCGGCGACGGCGTCGAGCGGCGCGGAGCCGACAGCAACCGCTGCCACGACCAGCGCGGCCGCTGCGACGAGCAGCACCACGGCAACGGTCAGACGGGCGCTGCGCTGGCGCCGTCGTGTGACGGAAGTTGCTGCTGGGGAAGTCATGGACTTCACGTTACGCGCCTGCGTCGTCGTCGCGGACCCGACACGCGCGCTCGAGCAGAACACCTCCGACACAGATCGCCACCCCGAGCACGGCTGCGATCGCCGAGCGCAGCACGCGCTGCCCCGCGAGCGGATCTTCGGCCATGCCGAGCCAGCTCACCGCGTAGCCGGCGTACCCGCCCGCGAGCAGCGCCCCGACAAGGGCGCAGGCGCGGCCGAGAACGAGCCGGTTGACCGCCCGATGCGGCTCCAGCGGCCGGCTCCGGCCCTGCACCGAGCGCCAGGTGGCCCAGGCCGTCCCGGCGACGATGAGGGCCACGAGCAGCAGCGCCAGCGGTTGCAGCCAGGTGACCACCGGCGCGGTACCTCGCCAGGACTCGGAGACCCGGTGCAGCAGCCACCCGCAGACCAGGCCGACGACAGCCCAGCCGGTGAGGGCCCCGCCCGAGATCGGCCGGAGCCGCTCCCGGGGCTCGCTCACTCGACCTCGAGGACCAGGTCGTCGCGACGCGCGACGCCGACCTCGCCGGTCTTCTCCAGCAGGGCGGTGATGGGGCCGTGGCCGGGGAGTTCGGCACCCGGCTCGATGTCGACCCATGGCCGCAGCACGAAGGCGCGCTCGTGCGCCCGCGGGTGGGGCAGCATCAGGGCCGGGTCCTCGCTGATCCGGTCACCCACGAGGATCACGTCCACGTCGAGGGTGCGCGGTGCGTTCGTGACATCGGAGCGCTCGCGGGCATAGGCGTCCTCGATGGCCAGCGCGCGATCCAGGACACGGACGGCCGAGAGCGTGGTGTCGGCCAGCACGACGGCATTGAGGAACTCCTCGGCGTCATCGGGGCTGTCGACCGGGTCGGTCTCGTAGACGGGCGAGACAGCGGTGACCCACACGTCCGGGGTGTCGACCAGTGCGGCGACGGCACCTTGGAGGTTGGCCAGCCGGTCGCCGAGGTTGGAGCCGATGGAGAGCACGATCCGTCGGATCGGACGCATCTCGCCGGTCAGGGTGTCGGCGTCGACGATGTGGGGGTTGGGTACCTCGGTCACGCATCTGCCCTTCTGGTGATCGTCAGCGCGACGTCCGAGAACGTCGCGTCGATAGGAGCGTCCGGCTTGTGGACCGTGACACGCACCCATTCAACACGGGCATCCAAGAGGCAGACGTCCGCGATCCGCTGGGCGAGGGTCTCGATCAGGTCGACCGGGTCGCGCTCCACCTGTGCTTTGACCTGCGCAACGAGACTCCCGTAGTCCACGGTGTCTTGCAAGTCGTCCGAGGCCGCCGCCGGGGCGGTGTCCAGCCCGAGCGTGAGGTCGATGAGGAACACCTGACCCTCGCGCCGCTCGAACTCGAAGACGCCGTGATGGCCGAAGCACTCGATGCCCGTGATCGCCAGCTCATCGGTCACTGCTGGTCCCGCCTCTCCAGATCGTCCAGTCGCTGCGCCGCCGCGAGGACGTCGCGGGTCGCTCGTACGTCGTGCACCCGCGTGCACCACACCCCTGCCCGGGCCAGGTGAACGGTGATCGCGGCATGCGCGCTCTCCCGCTCGCCGACCGGTCTCGGCCGTCCGTCGCCGTCGGCCAGCAGCAGGCCCAGGAACGCCTTGCGGCTGGCCCCGACCAGGATCGGTCGACCGAGGTCGGCGACCCGGTCCAGCCCGCGCAGCAGCTCCCAGTTCTGGTCCGCCGTCTTGGAGAAGCCGAGCCCCGGGTCCAGAACGATGCGCCCCTCGGGGATGCCGGCCGCCAGGCCCGCGTCGAGGCGGGCCTCCAGCTCTGCACGGACGGACGCGACGACGCCGTCGGCGTACTCGGTGAAGCGCTGCATGGTGGCGCCGTGCGCCCGCCAGTGCATGGCCACGTAGGCGGCCTCGGAATCGGCGACCACCTCGAGGATGCGCGGGTCGGCGAGGCCGCCGGAGACGTCGTTGACGATCCGGGCTCCCGCGGCCACCGCGGCTTCGGCAACCTCGGCGCGCATGGTGTCCACCGAGATCACCGCGCCCGCACCGACCAGCTCCTCGATGACCGGGATGACCCGCGCCAGCTCGTCACCGACCAGCGGCCGGGTTGCCCCGGGTCGGGTCGACTCGCCGCCGATGTCGAGGATGTCGGCGCCGTCGGCGAGGAGCTCGTGGCCGTGCGACACCGCGTCGTCGGTCGCGAGGAAGCGGCCACCGTCGCTGAAGGAGTCGGGGGTGACGTTGACGATCCCCATCACCCGGGGACGCCCGATCGGCGCGAACACGCCCCGAACCTACCGGAGTTCGCTTTGCTCCTCCTCACCGCGAGGAACCGGGGACGCGTTCGCTCCGCGAGCGGCTCTTCGGCGCGCGTCCGCCTGAGCGAACATTCGCGTAAGTTTCGTCACAGATGCGCCGATCGAAGCGCTGTGACTGCGCTGTACGAATCCTCCGCCGTACCCACCGAGGTAGCGGTGCCCGCGCCGCGGCAAGCCGTCGAGCAGACCCCGGACCTCGTGCCCTCCGACGGCCCGCAGGGCGCCCGCCGGGCCCCGTTCTACAAGCGGGTGACCATCCGCCAACGGCTGATCGCGATGGTGGGGATCGGCGTGGTCGCCCTCCTGATCGTGACCGTCGTCGGCGCGCTCAAGGTGGCACAGGTGGTCACGCTGACCCATGCCAACCGCACCACGGCGCAGGTGTCCAGCAAGCTCAACGCGGGCTACGAGGAGTGGCTGCTGCAGCGCACCTTCACCGGCGAGTACGTCGGTGCCGTCATCGGGCACGCTCCCGACCAGGCGACGAACGCGCTCTACCAGACGGCCGAGAGCCACTACCAGACGGCGCTGCAGAAGTATCAGGACGCGCTCGCGCTGCACCCGAACGCGCAGTCGCGTGACTATCTGGACAAGATGGTGAAGGCGACGACGGCATACCACTCCTACCTCGCCGACATCCACGCCGCCGCGCTGCAGAACGACGGGGCCACCACGGCCAGCATCGACAACAAGGCCAACGGCGCTGCCGGGGCTGCCGTCGACGTACTGTTCAACACCTCCGACGACGCCATCGACGCGATCGTCGACCAGCAGGTCCTCGACATCCAGGATGCCGTCTCCTCGCTGCGACTGATCGTCTCGATCGTCTCGGTGATCGGCCTGCTGCTGTTCATCGGCGCCGCCTTCGTGGTGATCCGGTCCATCGTCTTCCCGCTGCGCCGGGTGGTGGACTCGCTGCAGGCGATCGCCGCGGGCGACCGTAGCAAGCGGGTGGAGCACTCGTTGCAGGACGAGGTCGGCAGCATCTCGGTCGCCGTCGACCAGGTCATCGAGGCTCTCGACGCCGGCGACGCAGCGGCCCGTGAGGCGGAGGCCGAGCGGCTGGCCCGTACCGAGGCCGACCGTCGGGCCTCCGAGGAGCGTGCCCGGCTGGAGCGCGAGAACGCTGAGCGCGAGGCACGGCTGGAGCGGGAGCGGATCGAGGCGGAGCAGGCCCAGGCTGCCCGGGAGCAGGAGCGCGAGCGCCAGGTCGCCGAGGAGCGTGCCCGCGTGGAGCGTGAGCAGCTCGACGCTGAGCACGCCCGGCAGCGATCGGCCGCCGAGGCCGACGCAGCCCGGGCCCGCGAGGCCGCCGAGGCCGCCGCCACGACGGCGGAGCGCGTCGAGGTCGTCCGGGACTACCTCGCGACAGTCGCTCGGGGCGACCTGACCCAGGAGCTGGCCCTGGCCGGCGAGGACAACGTGGGCCAGATGGCCGACTCGGTCCGAGCGCTCGTCTCCTCGCTGCGGGCCAGCATGACCCGGATCGGCCAGACCGCGGCGTCGGTGGCGAGCGCGTCGGAGGAGCTCAACGCCGTCAGCGGCGAGATGGGGCGCAGCGTCGACGACGCCGCGGCCCTGGTCGGCAGCGTTTCCTCGGCCGCCGGTCAGGTCTCCGGCAACGTCCACACCGTCGCCAGCGCTGCCGAGCAGATGAGCGCCAGCATCTCCGAGATCGCCCGCAACGCCACCCAGGCCTCCTCGGTCGCGTCCAACGCCGTCGAGCGGGCGCGCTCGGCCAGCGGCACCATCGAGGCCCTCGGCAGCTCCTCGGCGGAGATCGGCCAGGTCATCAAGGTGATCACGTCGATCGCCCAGCAGACCAACCTGCTCGCCCTCAACGCCACCATCGAGGCCGCCCGGGCGGGCGAGGCCGGCAAGGGCTTCGCCGTGGTCGCGAACGAGGTCAAGGAGCTCGCCGGGGAGACCGCCAAGGCCACCGACGAGATCGGGCGCCTGATCGAGGCGATCCAGCGCGACAGCGCGGGTGCGGCCACCGCCATCAGCGAGGTCGGCGAGGTGATCAACTCGATCTATGAGATCCAGGTGACCATCGCCGCCGCTGTCGAGGAGCAGAGCGCCACCACCAGCGAGATCTCCCGCTCGGTCACCGAGGCCGCCACCGGCACCAACGGCATCGCCTCGGATACCGCCTCTGCTGCCGCTTCGGCGGCCGCCGCCCAGTCCGGTGCCGCCGGTACCGCGGAAGCCGCGACCTCGCTCGCCGGCCTGGCGATCGAGCTGGACACCTTGGTGCGGCAGTTCGCCTACTGAAGCCCCTGGGCCTCCCTGGGCCCGAAATGACCTGCGCCCTGGCTGCTCGGCAACCAGGGCGCAGGGCGTTGAAGGACTCTTAGCGCACCGGTCGGTTGATCAGTGCCATCGCTTCGGCGCGGGTGGAGGGATCGGTGCGCATGCTGCCGCGCACGGCGGAGGTGATGGTGCGAGCCCCCGCCTTGCGTACGCCGCGCATCGTCATGCACAGGTGCTCGGCCTCGATCACCACGATCACGCCGCGAGCCTCGAGGATCTCCATCAGGGCATCGGCGACCTGGGTGGTCAGCCGTTCCTGCACCTGCGGACGCTTGGCGTAGACGTCGACCAGCCGGGCCAGCTTGGACAGCCCGGTGATCTTCCCCGTGTCGGCCGGGATGTAGCCGACGTGGGCGACGCCCGTGAAGGGCACCAGGTGGTGCTCGCACATCGACCAGAGCTCGATGTCACGCACCAGCACCAGCTCGTCGTGCCCGATGTCGAAGGTCGTCGTCAGCACGTCCTCGGGCTGCTGCTGCAGCCCCACGGTGAGCTCGGCGTACGCCCTCGCGACCCGCGCCGGGGTGTCCAGCAGGCCCTCTCGATCCGGGTCCTCACCGATGGCGTGCAGCAGTTCGCGAACTGCCGCCTCGGCTCGGGCCTGGTCGAACACGCCGCGCGTCACGCCAGCGGCGGCTGGTTACCGCCAGCCGGCGGGGTGACGCCAGGGTCGCCGTGCACGTCGCCGCCAGCTCCCGGAGGGGTCAGCACCGCGCCACCGTCGCCGTTCGGCGCCGCGTTGACCGCCCGGCCGTTGGCCGCTCGGTCACGGATCTCCTGCGGGATCTCCACGGCAGGGACCGACGACGGCTTCCGGGTCGGGGAGCCGGTCCAGGCGGGACGCTGGGGACGCCGACGCAGCGGCTCGAAGATCGTGGCGATCTCCTGCTTGTTCAGCGTCTCCTTGTCGAGCAGCTCGAGCACCAGCGCGTCCAGCACGTCGCGGTTCTCCTCGAGGATGTCGAACGCCTCCTGGTGGGCGTTGGCGAGCAGCTTCTTGGTCTCCTCGTCGACCACGGCCGCGACGTCCTCGGAGTAGTTGCGCGAGTGGCCGATGTCGCGGCCGAGGAACGGCTCGGAGTTGGAGTCGCCGAGCTTGATCGCACCGAGCCGCTCGGTCATGCCGAACTGGGTGACCATCGCACGGGCCAGGTTGGTGGCCTTCTCGATGTCGTTGCCGGCACCCGTGGTCGGGTCGTGGAAGATCATCTCCTCCGCGGCACGGCCGCCGAGCATGTAGGCCAGCTTGTCCAGCATCTCACTGCGGGTCTGGCTGTACTTGTCCTCGTCGGGCATGACCATCGTGTAGCCCAGCGCACGGCCGCGCGGCAGGATCGTGATCTTGTGCACCGGGTCGTTGTGCGGCAGCGCCGCGGCGACCAGGGCGTGGCCGCCCTCGTGGTAGGCGGTGATGAGCTTCTCGTGGTCACTCATCACGCGGGTCCGCTTCTGCGGGCCCGCCACGACCCGGTCGATCGCCTCGTCGAGGTTGTGGTTGGTGATCAGCTTCTGACTGCTACGGGCCGTCAGCAGCGCGGCCTCGTTGAGCACGTTGGCCAGGTCAGCACCCGAGAAGCCGGGCGTACGCCGAGCGACGGCCATCAGGTCGATGTCCGAGGCCAGCGGCTTGCCCCGCGAGTGCACCTGCAGGATCTGGAAGCGGCCGGTGAGGTCGGGAGCATCGACCTGCACCTGCCGGTCGAAGCGGCCTGGCCGCAGCAGCGCCGGGTCGAGCACGTCGGGACGGTTGGTGGCGGCGATCAGGATGACGCCGCCGCGCACGTCGAAGCCGTCCATCTCGACCAGGAGCTGGTTCAGGGTCTGCTCGCGCTCGTCGTGACCGCCGCCCATGCCGGCGCCGCGGTGGCGACCGACGGCGTCGATCTCGTCGATGAAGACGATGGCCGGCGCGTTCTCCTTGGCCTGCTCGAACAGGTCACGCACACGCGAGGCACCCACGCCGACGAACATCTCGACGAAGTCGGAGCCGGAGATGGAGTAGAACGGGACGCCCGCCTCGCCGGCGACGGCTCGGGCGAGCAGCGTCTTGCCGGTACCGGGCTGGCCGTAGAGGAGGACGCCCTTGGGGATCTTGGCGCCGACGGCCTGGAACTTCGCCGGCTCCTGGAGGAACTCCTTGATCTCCTGGAGCTCCTCGACCGCCTCGTCCACGCCGGCGACGTCGGCGAACGTCGTCTTCGGCATGTCCTTGGTGATCAGCTTCGCCTTCGACTTGGCGAACTGCATCACGCCACGACCGCCGCCGCCTTGGACCTGGTTCATCAAGAACAGGAACAGCAGCACGATGAAGATGAAGGGCAGCAGGAAGCTGAAGATCGAGCCGATCAGGCTCGGCTGGGCGACCTGCGAGTTGTACTCGTCGATCTTGCCGTCGTCGACCTGCTGCTGGACCTTGCTGATCAGCGCCTCCTGGGCACCGTCCACCCAGTGCGTGGAGACCTTGTCCCCGGAGCTCCGCACGCCGTCGTTGAGGGTGGCGCGGATCTGCTGGTCGCCGTCGACGAAGGTGACGTCCTTGACGTCGCCGTGGTCGATGTACTTGACCATCTGGGAGGTGGAGATCTCGTCCCCGCCGCCATGCGGCGCGAGGTACTGCAGGGCGAGCAGCACACCCACCACGGCGACGATGATCCAGAGCCACGGGCTCTTGGCTATGCGCTTCACAAGGCTTCTCTCGGACGCGGACTACGGAGTTGACGAGGACTACAACGAGTCGAAGGGGCGATTCGTGCCGCCCTCGTCGGTCTCATTGTCCCCTACCAAGGAAAACTCCAGGAAAGTGATGCTCAGGAGTAGACGTGCGGGGCGAGCGTGCCGATGTCGCGCAGGTTGCGATAGCGCTCGCGGAAGTCGAGGCCGTAGCCGACGACGAACTCGTTCGGGATGTCCCAGCCGACGTACTTCACCTCGACCGGCATCTGCTGGGCCTCGGGCTTGCGCAGCAGGGTCGCGATCTCGACGGAGGCGGGGTTGCGCGACGCCAGGTTGGAGGTCAGCCAGGACAGGGTCAGCCCGGTGTCGATGATCTCGTCGACGATCAGCACGTGCCGACCGGAGATGTCGGTGTCGAGGTCCTTGAGGATCCGCACCACACCGCTGGACTGGGTGCCCGAGCCGTAGGACGAGACAGCCATCCAGTCCATCTCGACGTCCCGGCTGAAGGATCGCGCCAGGTCGGCCATCACCATCACCGCACCCTTGAGGATGCCGACGATGAGCAGGTCCTTGCCCGCGTAGTCCTGGTCGATCTGGGCCGCCATCTCCTTGAGCCTGGCGTGGATCTGCTCCTCGGTGAAGAGCACCTTGACGAGGTCGTCGCCGACGTGCGCGGAGTCCATGGCCGCAACACTAACCGGCGGTGGCTGAGGGCCCTTCGCCAGTACGCCGAAACGCGAGCACGCTGGTGTCCTGGTAGGCGGTGATGTGTCCCGGCAGCTGGATCTGACGCCGGCCGGCGCCGCTGAGCAGCAGGTCGGCCACCGCGTTGATGTGCACGGCGAAGAGCTCGTCGCCCGGACAGCCGGCCTCGAGCGCCGCCAGGCGCGCCACCCGCGTCCGCATCGACCACCCCATCGGCTCGACGACGTCGATCCGCACGCGAACGCCGAGCCCCCCGGTCGGCTCGTCGTCGATCACCTCACGCGCCTCGCCGAAGAGTCGTACGGCGAAGTCGTCGAGGAACTCCATGTCGGGGCGCAGCTGCTCCGCAGTGCGGGCGAGGGTGGCGGCGACCCCCGGCCCGAGCTCGCGCTCCAGCACCGGCAGCACGTCGTGCCGTACGCGCGCCCGCAGGAAGCGCGGGTCGGCGTTGTGCGGATCGACCCAGAAGTCGATGCCCTCGTGCCGGCACGTCGCCTCGGTCTGCTCCCGTGTCACGTCCAGCAGCGGGCGCAGGAAGACCACGCTGCCCCGGTTGAAGCTGTGCCGCATGCCGGCGATCGAGCGGCCACCGCTCCCCCGCGCGAGCCCGAGCAGCACCGTCTCGGCCTGGTCGTCGCGGGTGTGCCCGAGCAACACGCTGCGGGCACCGAAGTGGGTGGCGAGCTGAGCGAGGGCGGCGTACCGGGCCTCGCGGGCACCCGCCTCGACGCCGATCGCGGTCGAGTCGACGCTGACGCGGATCGATGCGGTCTCGTGGGCGCCCATCGCTGCCATCTGAGCGACGACCCGGGAGGTGTGCTCGGCGGAACCGTCCTGGAGGCCGTGGTCGACGACGACGCCGATCACCCGGGCATCGCTGCGACGCAGCTCGAAGATCGTCGCGGAGAGCAGCGCCAAGGAGTCGGCACCGCCCGAGCATGCGACCAGCACGGCACCGCCTTCGGGGGCGATGTGCGGCGACCAGGTCCGACCGTCACCGGCGGCGAGGATCGGAAGGGCGTCCCGCACGCCACGACGTACGGCCGCGACGGGCGCAGGCAGGCTCACCGCGCCGTCCATGCAGCCGGCACCGTCACAGCACCCTGGCGATCCACCGCTCGGGGTGGTGGATCTCGTCCTTGGAGGGCAGGGTCTCGGGACCGGTGAAGACCGCGTTGAACTGCTCCATGCCGACCTTGTCCACGACGGTGCGGACGAAGACGGCACCGTCGCGGTACTGGGCCATCTTCTGCTCCAGGCCGAGCAGCCGTCGCAGCACCCGGTCGAGCGTGCCGATGCCCTTGCGGCGCTTGTCGAAGGCCGCACGGATGGTCGCCACGCTGGGGATCACGGTCGGCCCGACGTCGTCCATGACCACGTCGGCATGGCCCTCCAGCAGCGACATCACACCGGTCACCCGGTCCATGATCTCGCGCTGCTCGGGCGACGACACGGCCTCGAGCAGGTTGCCGTTGCCCTTGATCGCCTCGATGGCGCGCGAGAGGCCGTCGCCGAGCATGCTCTGCACGTCCATCGTGTCGGCGAGGGCCTTGACCTCGTCGAAGAGGTGGTCGCGCAACCACGGGTTGGCCGTGAACTGCACCCGGTGGGTCTCCTCGTGCAGGCACACCCAGAGCCGGAAGTCGGTCGGGTCGACGCCGAGCTCGCGCTCGACGTGCACGATGTTGGGCGCCACCAGCAGCAACCGGCCGTACGGCTCGTGGAACGGGTCGAACTGACCCAGCACCTTGCCGGACAAGAAGCCCAGCAGGCCGCCCACCTCGGCACCGGTGACCTTCGCTCCCACACTGCGGGCGATGCTGCTCATCGGTCGCTTGTCGACCAGCTTGTCGATGACCGGCGCGATCACATGGGAGAACGCATCGGCGTTCGCCTGCACCCAGCCCGCGCGATCCACCACCAGCACCGGCGCGGTGTCAGCGGGCGCGTCCAGGCCGGTGAACTCCTTGACCAGGCCGGTCGCGCGACCGGCGTCGGCGCGCAGCTCGGCGACGACCGCCGCACCCTCGGCCCGGCTGACCTGGGGCCCCTCCCCGGCGATGCCGGAGCCGATGCGCACGGCGAAGTCCCAGTCCACGATCTGCTGGGCGCCGTTGTCCTCGCCCGCACCCGCGCCGTCCCCCGCTACCGTCATGCCCCGAACCTATCCGCAGCGGCAAGTCGTCAGCGCACTCGCGAGGGCGTCGAGCGCATCACGCGCCTTGATCGTGTCCGGTATGTCGACGTCGTCGGCCAGCACCACGAACACCACCGGGCTGCCCTCGGCGTCCTGGGTGTACCCCGCGAGCGCGTCGACACCGGTGAGCGTGCCGGTCTTGGCCCGGACCACGCCGCGCCCCGCGTCGGCGTGGTCGTCGTACCGCTCGAGGAGGGAGCCGCTGAAGGCGGCGACCGGCAGGGCGCTCACGATCGGCGCCAAGCTGGTCTCGCTGGTCGCCTTCTGCAACACCTGGATCAGGGTGGTGGCCGAGAGCCGGTCGTCGCGGGACAGACCGCTGCCGTCGTGCAGCACCAGGCCCGTGGTGGAGACGCCGAGCTTGGCCAAGGTGGTCTCCACCGCCTGGACGCCGCCGGCGAAGCTGCCGCCGGTACCCGCTGCGATGCCTGCCTGGTGGGCGAGGACCTCGGCGCCCTCGTTGTCACTGGTCTCCAGCACGTGGTCGACGATCTCGCGCAGCGGCGGGCTCTGCACCTGGGCCAGCGCCGTCGCGCCGCCGGGCGCGGGCGCCGCGGCGGGCGAGCCGATGACGGTGATCCCAGCGGCGGCGAGAGCGTGGGCGAAGGTCTCGGCGGCATCCGCGGCAGGATCGGCGACGCGGCCGTTCCCGCCGTCGGTGCGGCCCTCGTCGGCCCACAGCGCAGTGATCGGCGAGACCACCCCCTCGGTGATGTAGCTCTTCGGCCAGGAGGGGTTGACGGCCGGGCCGGTGAAGAGGCCGGCGTCGTACTGGACCCGGACGCGGTGGGTGCCCCGCTGCTTCAGCGCGGTCGCGGTCTGCTGGGCGAGCGTGGTCAGGTCGGCGCCCCTCGGGTAGCCGCTGTCGGGCTTGGCGGCCAGCAGCGGGTCCCCGCCGCCGACCAGCACGACCCTGCGTCCGCCGCCGGAGACGACCTGGGTGGCGAACCGCTTCTCGGGGCCGTCCAGCGCCAGCACGGTGGCGGCGGTGAGCAGCTTGTTGGTCGAGGCAGGTACGGCGACGCCGGCGCCCTCGGTCGCGACGGCAGCGCCCGACGTGTTCGCCACCGCCGCGAGGACGTGGTTGCCGAGCGCATCGGTCAGGCCGTGCCGCAGGACGCGGCGTACCTTGCCCGGTGCGAGCGTGCCGCTGGCCGGCTCGGCGACGGGACTCGCCGGGTCGACCGACGGCGGATCGACGCTCAGCGGCTGCGGCGCCGGCGTGGCCGCGACCCGGTCGTGGCCCCGCCAGTGATCGACCCAGCCGAGGCTCCACGTCGCCCCGCCGACGGCCAGCAAGAGCACCATGAGCGCGATCGAACCGATCCGCGGGAGCCTTCGGCGCTGGCCCGAACGTGACACTGGAGACCTCCTGGGAACCTGGGCCTGATCGTGCCAGGAACCAGGGCTGATGCGGATGCGAGCGCCATTGTGGTGGAGAATGACGCGACACAACACCTGTGGAGGCCCCCATGACGCTGACGTTCGACGTCCTCATCGAGATCCCGAAGGGGTCGCGCAACAAGTACGAGGTCGACCACGAGAGCGGCAAGATCCGCCTCGACCGCGTGCTGTTCACCTCGATGGTCTACCCGACCGACTACGGCTACATCGAGGAAACCCTCGGTGGCGACGGCGACCCGCTCGACGCTCTCGTGCTGCTGCCGTTCCCGGTCTACCCCGGCGTGGTGGTCGAGTGCCGACCCGTCGCCATGTACGTGATGGAGGACGAGAAGGGCCAGGACGAGAAGGTCCTCTGCGTCCCCAACGACCCCCGCTTCGACGACATCCAGGACATCGACGACGTCGCCAAGTGGGACCTCGACGAGATCAAGCACTTCTTCGAGCGCTACAAGGACCTCGAGCCGGGAAAGTCCGTCAAGGGCTCGGACTGGGTCGGCCGTGACCTGGCGATCAAGGAGATCGAGGCCTCCTACGAGCGGGCGAAGTCCGCGGGGTACTGAGCCTGCTGCGGCTGCAGCTGCGGTTGTGACCCCTGGGGGTCAGTTCCGCACGTTGATGGGCAAAGCATTGCCCGGTGAGGTGCGGTTGTGACCCCTGGGGGTCATTCCATTTCGCCCAGCCAGCGTCCGAAGACCCGGATGAACTCCGCGTGGGCGGTGGCGGTCGCGTTCCTACCCGTGACGTTCAGCGAGTGATCCGCGCCGGGCAGCTCCAGCACCTCGGCTCCCTGACCCGCGAGCCGCTGCGCGATCGCGGAGTCCCAGGCCTCGTCCGCCGTACCGCCGACGAGGAGCTGGCGCGCGTCGTTGCTCGCGATCCCCTCGGCGACGTCGTCGCGGCCGAGCAGCGGTGTCAGCCAGCAGGACGGGTACGCCGCCCGCGCGGCCTCGGGCGCCGCCAGGCTGCCCAGCGACTTGGCCAGCAGCCGCACCGGCCCGTCGTGGTCGCCGACCGCCGCCGCCAGCTCCGCGCCCGCCCAGTCGACATCCGCCGCGTCGGGCGCCTGCCACCACACCTGGCGCACCCGCCAACCCTGGTCGACGGCGAGCTGGGTGGCGACCGCCAGCAACGGCTTGTCCGGGTGGTAGCCGCGCCCCGGCAGCACGACCAGCAGGCCGGTCTCGTCGCGGTCGGGCCCGAGGTCGACGTACCTGGTGGTGACGGGTTCGGTGTCGCTCATCAGCCGATCAGCTCCTCGGCGCGGAGCAGCTCGCGCGGCACCCCGAATGCGTCTACCAACGTGACGGCTGAGCCGCGCAGCTCGCGACACAGCGCGCCGACCTCGCGCGAGATCGCCTTCGACCGCGCGACGCTCAGCCTGCCGTGCTCGAGGAACCACGCCCTGTCGCTCTCGATCTCGCTCAGTGCGTGCAGCGTGCACACCCGCGTCAGCAGGTCCTTGGCATCGCCCTCGGGCAGCGCGTCCAGCTTGGCGACGAACGCCTCGAGTACCAGCCGCTCCACGTGCGCCCGAGCCGACGCGATGACGTGGTCCTGCACCGCGGAGAAGACCTCGCCCGGATCACCGCCCGCGTCGACGCCGCGCTTGAGCCGCCGGGCCACACCGCCGAGCATGTGCTCCTCGCGGAAGCGCAGCATCGCCAGGTGGTACTCAGGGTCGCGCAGCTCGGCCTCCTGGTCCCAGGCGTCACCGCCCGGCAGCAGGTCGCGGACCCGCTCCAGCAGCTTGTGCGCGGCGGTCCGCTCCAGGACGGTGTCGACGGCCATCGCGGTCACGAAACGGACCGTGCCGAACTGGTCGAGGTCCTCGAACTCGCTCGCGTAGTCGGTCAGCAGACCCTTGGCGACCAGCTGCAGCAGCACCGTGTTGTCGCCCTCGAAGGTGGTGAACACGTCCGTGTCGGCCTTCAGAGCAGCGAACCGGTTGGCGGCCAGGTAACCGGCGCCGCCACACGCCTCACGACACTCCTCGATGGCGCGGGTGGCGTGCCAGGTCGCCAGCGCCTTGGTCCCGGCGGCTCGCGACTCCAGCTCCCGCCGGGCCTGGGTCTCGACCTCCTCGGCAGGCGTGCTGAAGACCTGGTGCAATTGCTCGCGCAGCACCTCCTGGGCGAAGTTCAGCGCGTAGGTGCGGGCGATCAGCGGGATCAGCCGCCGCTGGTGCTGGCCGTAGTCGAGCAGCAGCATCTCCTCGGCGTCACCTGTCCCGAACTGGCGGCGGCGATCGGCGTACCTGGTGGCGATCGTCAGCGCGGACTTGGCCGCGCTGAGCGCCGCGCCACCGACGCTGACCCGGCCCTGCACCAGGGTGCCGAGCATGGTGAAGAAGCGGCGGTTGGGGTTCTCGATCGAGCTCTCGTAGCGGCCGTCGTCGGTGATGTCGGCGAACCGGTTGAGGAGGTTGCCGCGCGGCACCCGCACGCCGTCGAACCAGAGCCGGCCGTTGTCGACGCCGTTGAGACCCATCTTCGGGCCGTCGTCCTCGATCCGTACGCCGGGAGCCGGCTGGCCGTCGACCCGGATCGGAACGAGCACCGCGTGCACGCCGTGCCGCTCCTCGGCGACGACCAGGTTGGCGAAGACCACTGCCAGCTCGCCGTGCCTGGCGGCATTGCCGATGTAGTCCTTGTAGGCGTCCGGAGCGTTGGTGGTCACCACCAGCTCGTCGGTCTCGGCGTCATAGGTGGCGGTGGTGCCGAGCTCGGCGACGTTGGAACCGTGCCCGTGCTCGGTCATCGCGAAGCAGCCGAGCAGCCGGCCGGCGACCACGTCGGCGAGGTAGGCGTCGTGGTGCCGCTCCGTGCCCAGCTGCAGGATCGCCCCGCCGAAGAGGCCGAACTGCACGCCTGACTTCACCAGCACCGACAGGTCGCCCAGCGCCAGGGTCTCGAAGGCCGCGATGGAGGCGCCGACGTCCGCTCCTCCGCCGTACTCCTTGGGGAAGCCGAGCCCGGTGAGACCGGATCGGGTCATCTCCAGCAGCAGGTCACGGACCCGCTCGCGGTAGGCCTCTCGGGGCAGCTCGTCGGCTTCCTGCAGCAGGCCCGCGTGCGGGACCAGCTGGTTGCGGACCTGCTGGCGGACGGAGGCGTCGCGGCCGTCGAGGACGGCAGCCAGATCCGAGGTCACGGCATCGGTGGTCATGCCCCCGAAGGTATCCCGCGACCTGGCAGCGTGAACCCCCGTCGAGGGCTACGGGCGGGCGAAGAAGTTGGGCGCCGTCCAGGAGTACATCGAGACCTCGTCGACGTTCGCGCCGGTGTGCGGCGCCTGGATGATCATGCCGTTGCCCGCGTAGAGCGCGACGTGGTGGATCGAGCTCGGGCTGTCCGTGGTGCCCCAGAAGACCAGGTCGCCCGGCCGCAGGTCGCCGAAGCTGATCGGCGTGGACTCCTCGTACTGAGCCACCGAGTAGTGCGGCAGGTCGATCCCGCCCTGCGCCCAGGCCCGCATGACCAGGCCGGAGCAGTCCCAGCTGCTCGGACCGGCGGCACCCCACACGTACGGCTCGCCGATCTGCGCCCGGGCGAACGCGAGCGCCGAGGCGACGCCGGCCGAGCTGGTGGAGGGGGCCCTGGTGGGCGCGAGGTCATCCGAGGCGCTCGACGAGCCGCTCGATGAATTGCTCGACGAACCGCTCGGCAGGGCGCCGGTCTGCGCGCCCTTCTGCGCGGCCCGCTGTTGAGCGGCCTTGGTTGCTGCCTCCGCAGCTGCCTGCTTCGCAGCCGCCTCGGCGGCCGCCTTCGCGGCGGCGGCCGCGGCGGCGCGCTCCTCGGCCCGCTCCTCGAGCGCCGCCTGCCGCTTGGCCGCGATCGCCACGCTGACGTGCTTGAGCCGAGCGAGCTGCTTGATCAGCTTCGTCTTCTGTACGGCGATCCCGGCCGCCTCGTTCTGCGCCTGCTGCGCAGCGGCCGCGGCCGCGTCCCGCTTCTGCTTGGCGTCGGCCTCGGCCGACGTCGCCTTGGTCTCGGTGTCGGTGGCCTGCGCCGCGGTGACCTTGGCCAGCGAAGCCGCCGCCTGGAGCCGCCCGTACTGAGCGTTGAGGGCGTCCTGCGAGGTATGCATCGCCTGGGTCTGCTGCTGGATCTGGTCGATGCCATCGGCCTTGGCCATGCCGGCCAGCGAGGTCAGCTCGGGGGCGGCCTGGTAGTTGCCCACGACGCTCTGCGCGTAGGCCTTGCGCTGCGTCTGCTGCGCGGCCTGGGCCTGCTTGGCAGCGGTGCGGGCCTGGTCGGCGGCCTTGCGGGCCTGGTCTGCCGCCCACTGAGCACCGTTGTAGGCCTCCGCGGCGATCTCGGCGGTGTCGCCGGCCTGCTGGAGGCGAACGTTGGCGCTGGCGAGCTCGGCGCGGATCTGCCCGACCTCGCCGCGCTTGCTGGTCACCGCCTGCTGGGCCTGCGCCACATCCTGCTTGCTCGGGACCGGCTGCTGCGGCTCCGCCAGGGCCGAGGTCGCCATCAGGCAGGCCGAAGCCAGACCGAGCGACAGCACGGCCGCAGTTCCGAGGGTCCGCTTCGAGGTAGGCACGATGCATGACCGTAGTGCCTCATCAGTCACACGAGCAACAAAAACCCCAACTTTCACAGGAACCATCGGCGTGTCGGATTGACAATCACATCAATGTGATTCCCGAACTACACGGGTGTCATTCGGCCCCCGGCGGCTCCGAGCGGGCAGGGATGCGGCCGCGTGACCCACCGGCAGACACGCACGGTCGAGGCGACGCGCGGCGAACGGCGGGCGGCGAACGGCGGGCGGCGTCGAGGCGCTGCCGGACGACGCGCCGGCGACGAAGGAGCCGTGGCGCGGCGGTAGGCCTGCCTCGCCGGTGCCCGGCGGGCGCCGGGTGGCACCCCAGCAGGCGCTCAGCCGCATGATGACCCGACTCGCCCCGGACGGAAGCCCGACTCAACCCGGACAAAGTCCCGACTCAACCCGGACAGAGACCGGAATCAACCTCGCGCGAGCGCTTCCTTCGCGTGGATCTTCGCGCCCTCAGCCTCCAGGTCGCGCGTGCCCTTGCGCTCGAACTTGTGCCCCGCAGCCAGCCCGCCGACGTAGAAGGAGACCAACGCGATCATGATGCCGGCAACGTCGTCGGAGAGGCTGTGCCAGCCGAAATAGAGCGTCGCCAGCGCAGTGACACCGAAGTTGCACCAGAAGAAGATCCGCAGGAAGCGGTTGTTGACTGTGTGCTGGACCATCAGCGCG
Source organism: Nocardioides sp. Iso805N (assembly GCF_000364605.1). Lineage (GTDB taxonomy): Bacteria > Actinomycetota > Actinomycetes > Propionibacteriales > Nocardioidaceae > Nocardioides. The sequence goes on from NZ_KB822575.1 coordinate 568,203, forward strand.
GTCAGCATCGTGATGGCGCAGTGCAGCGATGCGAAGCCGGCCACCGACTGCACGGCATCGACCACGCCGTCGCTCCAGACGATGTTCTGCCGCCCATGCACGAGCGCGTTCATCAACTGCCCGGCCGGCGTGTCCGGCTCGCCCTGGTAGATGTACGGGTAGGCGATGCCCGGGCCGACGGTCGGCAGCGCGTAGTAGGAGATCGTGCCCAGCGTCCAGGCGATGCACTGCGAGCCGACGAACCAGTAGCCGTAGGCCAGGTTGCGCGACCAGACGATCCAGATCGTGACGGCGATCGGCACCAGCGGCAGGAACCACAGGTAGACGTACGAGAAGCCGTAGGCCAGGATCCCGTCACCGAAGATGTTCTGCATCACCGCGCCGGGGTGGTGGCCGAACAGGATCGCGGTGTCGATCAGCTCGAGGTCGTGGTCGTACTTCGTGTGGATGATGAACGGCAGCGCCGACTTCATGTTCCGGTAGCCGACGTAGACGATGTAGAAGCAGACCACGCCCAGTCCCACGAGCGTCAGCCGATCGCGGGTCCAGTGCGTGCGCAGCCGCTCCCGGAAGATGTGCGGCATCGCCTTCGGCTTGAACCGCGAGAGCCACAGCGTGCGCGGGATCAGGTCGATGCCGATCGCCGCTCCGAGCAGGATCGGCAGCCGCGCCCAGGAGGGGCCGAGGAAGCTGCCGTCGGGGTCGACCAGGTGGTGGCCGCTGTAGCTCGCCAGCACGATCGCTCCGACGCCGACCAGGAGAGCTGTCCCGATGAGGAGGAGCTGAGCACGGCGATACATGGCCCGCAGTTTACGGAACGATGCTGAGACGGGCCTGTTCGGCGCGAAGGCGTACCCGCTCCCCCGGCCCCGGATGTGCGGTCGTTCCCGCGACCGCGTCCACCTCGCCCACGCCCTCGACGTCGACCACCAGCCGCAGCTGGTCAGGGGTCACTCGTGCCGAGACCACCACGCCCGACAGCGGCCCGTCCTCGGCGAGGACCAGCGCGCTGCGCCGTACGGCGACGGCCACGGGCCCGTCCGTCGCCACACCGGCGGCTGCGCAGACCGCCGCTGCGGCGGCACCGGTCAGCACCCGGGCGTAACCCAGGAAGAGCGCCGTCGCGGCGTCCGCCGGCTGGCGCCACACCTCGGCGACGGGGCCCTCCTGCACGAGGTGCCCGTCGCGGACGACCGCGAGCCGGTCGGCGACGGCGTACGCCTCCTCCTGGTCGTGGGTGACCAGCAGCGCCGTGGTGCCGGCGGCGACGAGGATCGCGCGCAGGTCGGCCGCCAGCCGCTCGCGCAGTCCGGCGTCGAGGGCGGAGAGCGGTTCGTCGAGCAGGAGCAGCCGCGGTTCCACGGCGAGCGCCCGGGCGAGCGCCACGCGCTGTCGCTCGCCGCCCGACAGCGTGCCGGGGAGCCGACCGTCGTAGCCCTCCAGGCCGACCAGGGTGAGCAGCTCGGCGACGCGGCGCTGCCGCTCGGCTCGCGGCGTCCGGCGCAGCTTCAGCGGATAGGCGACGTTGGCGGCCACGCTCAGGTGGGCGAAGAGCTGGCCGTCCTGGAACATCAGCGCGAAGCCGCGCTTGTGCGTCGGCACACCGCCGAGGTCGCGCCCGTCCCAGGCGATGGTGCCTTTCGCAGGCTCCAGTCCGGCGATCGCGCGCAACAGCGTGGACTTGCCCGAGCCGGACGGGCCGAGCACGGCCAGCACCTGACCGTCGGGCAGATCCAGGGAGACCTCTCGGATCGCCTCGACGCCGTCGTAGGCGACCGCGACGTCGCGCAGGGAGAGCGTCACAGCACCCCCAGGCTGGGCACGCGCAGCCGCTCCACGATCAGCATCACCACAGCCGTGGTGGCGGCCAGGACGCAGGAGGCGGCGAGCGCCATGCCGTAGTTCATTGAGCCGGGGTGACCGATGAGGCGGTAGATGACGACGGGGACGGTGGCATTCTCGTCGCGCGCCAGGAAGCTGGTCGCCCCGAACTCGCCCAGCGAGACCGCGAACGCGAAGCCGGCCGAGGCCAGCAGCGGCCGCCAGAGCACGGGTACGTCGACCACGAGCATCCGGCGCAGCGGCCCCGCACCGAGCGATGCCGCCGCCTGCCGCTGGCGGTCGTCGATCCCGGCCAGCGCCGGAACGAGCGTCCGCACCACCAGCGGCAGCGCGACCAGCGCCTGTGCGATCGGCACCAGCCACGGCGAGTCCCGCAGGTCCAGAGGCGGCCGGTCGAGGGTGACCAGGAAGCCGAAGCCGAGCGTCACCGCGGAGACGCCGAGCGGCAGCATGAAGAACGCGTCGAGGGTGCCGCGCACGCGCCGCTCCGCACGGCCCTCGCGGTGGCCCGTCCCCCGCCGGGACACCGACAGGGCGACCAGCAGGCCGAGCACCAGCGCGAACGAGGTGGCGTCGACGGCGATCCGCAGCGAGAGGTCGAGCGCGGTGGTCACCGGTTCGAGCAGCGCCTGGTGGGATCCGGTCGAGGTCAGGGCACGGTAGTTGGCCAGGGTCCAGTGGCCCTCCGTCCGCAGGCTGCCGACCAGGAGCGCGGCCAGCGGCGCGGCCACGAAGATCAGCAGCAGCGCCGTCACCGTCAGCTGCGGCAGGTCCGCGAGCCGGGGACGGCGCGGGCGACTCGGTGCTCGCTGCGTGCTCGCGCGCTGCGGCCGGAGCCGGGCGCCGATGCCCAGGAGCGTGACGACCACCGTCAGCTGCAGCAGCGACAGCGCGGCCGCCCCCTGCAGGTCCAGCAGGTTGGTGGTGAGCAGATAGATCTCGGTCTCGACGCTGGCGTAGCGCAGGCCGCCGAGGGTAAGGACCACCCCGAACGACGTCGCGCAGAACAGGAAGACCACCGATGCCGCGCCGACGATCGAGGGCCGTAGCGCGGGCAGGGTCACGGTGCGAAAGACCGTGAAGGGACCTGCCCCCAGGGCCGCCGCGGCCTCGGCCGGTCGCACGTCCAGCCCCTCCCACGCCGCGCCCACGGCACGGATCACCACGGCGACGTTGAAGAAGACGAGTCCGGCGATGATCGCGGTCGGCGTACCGTCGATCGACAGCCAGCTCAGCGGCCCCGTCAGCAGCTCGCGGAACGCGACGCCGACCACCACCGTCGGCAGCACGAAGGGCACCAGCAGCGCCGCCCGCACCACGCCGCGCAGCGGCAGCGCCAGCCGATGCAGCACGTACGCCGCGGGCAGTCCGAGCGCCAGCGTGAAGGCCGTCGCGACCGTCGAGCTCCACAGCGTGAACCACAGCACCCGGTGCACCCGCGGTCGCCGCAGCACCTCCAGCACGCCGCCGACGTCCCAGTGCCCCTCGGGCCTGAACCCGCGGCCCACCATGCCGATCACCGGCAGCACGAAGAACACCGCCAGCACCGCGACAGGCACGGCGGCCAGCGCCAGCAGGGTGGCGTAGCGGCCCGCGGAGGGGCTCAGCGAGAGGTGACGTCGCTCCACTGCTGGAGCCACTCCTCGCGGTGGGTGTCGATCTCGGTGGGGCTGACCGTCAGCGGCTTGGGCGACTGGATCGCGAACTTCGCCCACTCGGCCGGCAGCGCCGTGCCCGCGACGACCGGGTAGACGTACATCGAGTCGGGGAGCTTGGCCTGCACCTGCGGGGAGAGCAGCCAGTCGACGAATGCCTCAGCTCCGGGGACGTTCTTGGCGCCGTTGAGCACCCCGGCGTACTCGACCTCGCTGAAGCAGGTGTCGAGTAGCGCCTTGGTGGAGGTCTGGCCGTCCTTGACGGTGAAGGCCGGGTCGGAGTCGTAGGAGAGGACGATCGGCCGCTTGCCGTTGCCGCCACCCTGGGTGAACTCCACCTCGTAGGCCTGGTCCCAACCGTCGGTGATCTGCGCGCCGTTGGCCATCAGCTTGGTCCAGTAGTCCTGCCAGCCATCGCCGTACTGCGCGATCGTCGCGAGCAGGAAGGCCATGCCGGGCGAGGACGTGGTCGCGCCCGGCGTGACGAAGAGGTTCTTGTACGCCGGCTTCAGCAGGTCGTCGAGGGACTGCGGTGCCGGGATCTTGTGCGACGCGAACCAGGTGGTGTCGACGTTGACGCACACCCCCGAGTGGTCGACCGGTGTCAGGTGCTGGCCGTCGTCGCCCGCGACGTCGTAGCTGCTGACGCCCGCCGGCAGCGTCGAGGGTGTGTACGGCGCGAACACGTCCGCCTTGAGTGCCCGCGTCGCGAAGGTGTTGTCCACGCCGAAGGAGACGTCGCCGTCGGGGTTCCCCTGGGTGAGGACCAGCTTGTTGGTGAGCTTGCCGGCGTCGCCGCTGGCCCGCACGACGAGGTGGTAGCCGGTCTGCTGCTCCCATTGGGCGACGAGCTTCTTGGGCAGGTTCCACGAGTCGTGGGTGACCAGCACGACATCGCTGATCTTGGGCGCCGTCGAACCACCGCTCTGGCTGGCCTGGTTGGACGGCGTTCCGGCGGGGGTGCTGTCCTCCTTCGCCGAGACCGAACAGCCGGTCGTGGCAAGTAGGACGGCGGTCCCCACCGTCGCGAGCGCGCGCATACGCATTGTTGACTCCCTTCGCCGGTGCTAGCCGGAGCAGGTTCGGAGGGTCTGCGACTCTGCCGTCGCACTCTCAGCCCTTGTCGGGCTCCCCTGTCTGTGTGCGGTAAGCGTAGGCCACCGGGTCGACGCACCTGGTCCGGGCCCGCTCCTCGGCCGCCGCGGAGGGGCTCACCGGCGGCCGTGGAGGGGTGTCTGGATCTTGCGTCGGAAGCGGTAGTCGCCGGTGGCGAGTCTGATAGTTTCGCAGGTCGGGTCGTGGGCTTTGTGGTGGTGGTGGCCGCAGAGGAGGGCCGCGTTGGTGAGGTCGGTGGGTCCGCCTCGGCTCCAGGGATTTTCGTGGTGGGCGTCGCACCAGGTGGCGGGCACGGTGCAGCCCTCGGCGCGGCAGTGCTGGTCGCGGATCTTGAGGGCCTTGCGTTGCGCTGGCGAGAAGAGGCGTCTTGCTCGGCCGAGGTCCAAGGGCTCGGATTGGCCGCCGAGGACGGTGGGGATGATCGCGGCGGTGCAGGCCAGGCGTCGGGTCTCGCCTGCGCTGATGGGGGTGTTGCCGAGGGTGGCGGTGCCGAGGTCGCTGCGCAGCTGGTCCAGCGGGATGGTCACGAGGATGGCGGTGGCGTCCCCGCCGTGAGCCGGGAGACCCTCGCTGCCCACGCACTCGAGGAGCTGGGCGAAGGCGTCGGCGAAGAGCCGGTTGCGTGGCCGGACGCGTCCGTCGGCCTCCAGAGCGGCGACCCTTGGTTGGGCGAAGGCCTCCAGGAGCGTGCGGAGTCGTTCGCCGACGGCTTCGGGGATGATCGCGTGGATCCGGCTCATGCCGTTGCCGTGGTCACTGATCGTCAGGGTCGCCTTCGCCTGCGCCTGATCTTCCAGTCGGCGGATCGCTTCGGCCTCGGCGGCTTCCGCGACCTCCGGTGCGACCACCTCCAACAGATGCGCCGCCAGCTGGCGGAGGTCCTTGGGGCGGTGCTGGGTGGCGAGGTCGCACAGGTGCGCCTCCGCGCGTTCGATCACACCAGCCGGTAGGTCCTCGGGCAGCGCGGCGAGCCCGTCGAGGATGACCCGGGCATGCTCGAGACTGAACCGCCCGTCGGCCAAGGCGGCCCGCACCGCCGGCCGCTGCTCCAGGCCGCCCGCGAGGGCCAGCGCCGCGTGCGCGGCCCGGCTGTCGGCGACCTCTTGGGCGACCAGCCAAGACGCCACATCCCGTGCACCGATCTCCTCGGCCACGTCCTGAGCGCTGGCGAGGACCCGGAGTTCGAGCTCTTCGAGGCGGGCCCGGAGGCGGCGCAGGGCGAGGATGGTGGCGGCTTTGTCGGTGGTGGAGAGGAAGATCGGATTCGCATCCGCAGCCTCACTCAGGGCAGCATCGATCGCGACCACTGTGGTCTGGATCTGATGCATGGTCACCACCCGAGAGAATCGCTTCGAACACGTATTCGAACACTATCAACTCAGATGAGGCCGCACAACCCTCTTTTGAGGGCATGCCGCACGAAATCCTCGCCGTACCCGATCACAAGCGTGGTGGCCCGACGCAACCGATACGAACCCACCCAACCCAGCCAAGACACGTGACCACGCTGGTACCGGCCCACGCTTCTCGTTTGTCTTCAAGGCCCCCGCCAACCGCAGCGCCTCGACAAGCTCGGCGGACGTTGCTCGGCGGGCGGTGTTCGGCGTACGTGGGCGAATCAACGCGCGAAAACTGACCCCTCAACCCGCAGAAACTGACCTCTCGACGGTCACCACGCCACTTCGCGGTCGTCAGGCATCCGCCCGCGCCGCAGGAACACCGCAAGCGCTTCCTCACCGGCCGCGCGGAGGTTTCGCCAGATCGGCAGCAGCTGGACGTCGGCCAGCAGGGGGAAGTCGTGCGGCAGGTGCTCGGCGGCGCGTTCCCAGACCGGTTCGAACATCTGCAGCGCCTCGCCCTCGGCGGCGTCGAGGACGGGCAGCGCGGCCAGACTCGCGAACAGGTCGTTGCCGACGCGGTCCTCCCACTGGTTGATCACCTCATAGGGCACATAGGCGATCGGAACGTCCAGCTCGAAGGCCAGCTGCTGCTCGAAGGAGGAGACCAGCCCCAGGTAGTCGATGATGCGGTTGCGGGCGCGCTGCTGCCCCAGCCGATCACCCCGCGCCTCGCCAGGAGACGCGTCCAGCGCAGTCATGGACCCCATAGTGGCCGAGGGACCGCGCGCTGGATAGCGAAGCGGGCACCTTGCGGCGAATCTTTAGCCATCTCCCAGACAGGGCGGTGGCACGCGTGTGGCACGCTGGCCGGCGTGCTCGTCCTCGCCGTACCGTTCCCCGACCTCGATCCCCGGCACGCGTACGCCGCCTGGCAGCTTCGCCAACGGGTGTTCGTCCTGGAGCAGGCGTGCCTCTATCCCGACCTCGACGGCCGCGACACCGAGCCCGGGACGACGCACGTGCTGCTGCTGACCGACGACGACACCCTCGCGGGCTATGCGCGCGTGCTCGACGACGGCTCGCACTGGCGGATCGGCCGGGTCGTGCTCGACCCGGCCCACCGCGGCCAGGGGCTGGCGGACCGGCTGATGCGGGCAGCGATCGAGGCGGCCGCTGGCAGGGATGTGGTGCTCGACGCGCAGTCACCGCTGGCCGGCTGGTATGCCACCCTCGGCTTCGCCGTCGATGGGCCGGAGTTCGTCGAGGACGACATCGCGCACACCCCGATGCGGCTCACGCGGCGCTGAAGAGGTCTCCCTCGGCAGCGGTGGTCCGGGTCGCCAGCCCACGCGCCACGATTACGTCGAGGTGCGCGAGCGTCTCCAGCACGGCCAGGGAACCGTTGAACATGTCGAGAGTGTCGAACCGGTGCTCGTGGCGGGTCCAGGGCAGCTCGCCGGCCACCTGGTAGGCGGTGGACGGGTTGGCCCGGATGGCCTCCAGCGAGAGCGCGAGCCGATGCTCGTGGTGCTCGAGCAGCTCGTCGACGCGGGCATGCACCGACGGCGCCACCGGGCCGTGAGCGGGCAGCAGTCGCAGGTCGGGCAGCGCACGCATCCGGGTCAGGGACGCCATGAAGTCACGCAGCGGCGTGGCCGTGCTGGCGGGCTCGAAGCCGATGGACGGCGTGATCGTGGGCAGCACGTGGTCGCCGGAGAAGAGCAGCCCGGCGTCGTGGTCGGCGTACACGTAATGACCCTGGGTGTGCCCGGGCGTGTGGATCGCCGCGAGCGAGCGCTCGCCCACCGTGATCGTGGTGTCGCCCTCCAGCCAGATGTCCGGATCGCGCCAGTGGCTCGGGTCCTGCACCGGCCGACCGACGTCGCCCCACCTCTCGATCAGCGCCTGGGCGCCGGAGACCTGCAGGTTGTGCAGCATCGCGCCCTCCTCGCCGCGCTGCACGAGCTCCAGGGTGGCCCGCTCACCCGAGCCGAGCCTGACCGTCGCGCCGACCTCCGTCCCGAGGACGGCCGCGAGCGAGTAGTGGTCGCGATGGACGTGGGTGACCAGGAAGTCGGTGATGTCTCCGACGCCGGCGCCGAGCAGGGCCAGCCCCTTCTCCAGCGCCTCCCGGCCCTCGGGGACCGCCCAACCGCCGTCCATCAGGGTCAGTCCCGAGGGCGTCTCGACGGCGTAGACGTTGACCGCCTTGAGGCCGTCCATCGGCAGCGGCAGCGGGATCCGGTGGATCCCCTCGGCGACCTTCCAGGCGCCCGGCTCGGCCCAGTGCTCCCCGGAGTCCGGCGACACCGCCTTCGACGTCGGCACGCTCATGCCGCGCCCCCTTGGTTCGGTGGAGTCTTCTCGTGTGTCCGATGCAGCCACAGCAACGCGGCGATCGGCAGCGCAGCCGGAACCCAGCCGTAGCCGCCGCCGTAGTCCGACCACACCGACGCGTCCGGGAACCAGTCCTTCTTTACCAGAGACAGCGTCCCGATCACCACGACCCCGGCGAGCTCGACCCACAGCATCACCTCTGCGAGCCGAGGCTTGCCGTGCGCGGCGCGGCGGATCGCGAACCAGCCGACGATGTAGGTGACGGCAGCGACCGCGGACAGGGTGTAGGCCAGCGGCGCGACATGGAACTTCGTCGAGATCTGCACCGCCGCCCGGCTGCCCGAAGCGAGGATGAACAGCGCGTAGAGCGCCATCAGGACCAGGTGCGGACCGCGTTTGGGGCGCAAGGTGCTGCTGGTCGTCGTCATGGCGGTGCTCACCGGGTCATCATCAACCGTACGGCGACCACGGCCGTCGCCAGGGCCGCGACCACGACCACGCCCGAGGACCACGACTCACGCTCCTCGCGCATCGAGCCGAGTGCCACGGGCATGATGCAGACCAGCGCAGCCAGGTAGCCGACGTGGGTCGACATCGACTCCGGCCGATGCCCCTGCAACAGCGAGCCGAGCGCGCCCAGGCCGAGCACGACGCACAGCACCTCCAGGATCCAGGCCATCTGGTCTAGCCAACGCGGCCGGGGAGCACGCAGTGCCAGGCCGAGCCCGGCAGCGAGCGCGACGATGACGGCGTACCCGACGACGATCCAGGCGATCGGTGCGAGCGAGCCGTGCATGGGAGCATCCTTCCCGATGACACACCCGTTCCCCGAACCCGCCGCCACCGCCGCGCTCGTCGCCCGGCTGCGCGCGGCCGGCTGCGTCTTCGCCGAGGACGAGGCCGCTGCGCTTCTGGACGCGGCCGGCACGCCTGACGAGCTCGCGTCGATGGCCGTACGCCGCATCGGCGGGGAGCCGCTGGAGCAGGTCATCGGCTGGGCCGCGTTCGACGGGATCCGCGTGCGGGTGCTGCCCGGGGTCTTCGTGCCGCGGCTGCGCACCACCCTGCTGGTGCGGATCGCGGCCGCGTCCGCCGCTCGGTCCGTCGATTCAGCCGCAACGCGGATCTTCGACATCGGCTGCGGCAGCGGCGGGATCGGCGCCGCGGTGGCGACGCGAGTGCCGGGGGTGGAGGTGTGGGCGGTCGACGTGGACCCGGACGCGGTCGCCTGCGCCCGGCTCAACCTGCCGCCGGAGCGGGTACTGCTCGGCGACCTCTACGCGCCGCTTCCCGACGGGCTCCGCGCCCAGGTGATCTGTGCCAATGCGCCCTACGTCCCCACCGACGCGATCGCGCTGATGCCCCCGGAAGCGCGCGACCACGAGCACCGGGTCGCACTCGACGGCGGGCCGGACGGTCTGACCGTGCAGCGCCGGGTGATCGCCGGGGCCGGTACGCGTCTGGTGGAGGGCGGCTCGCTGCTGATCGAGACCAGCAGGGCGCAGGCGGCGCTGACGGCCGCGGCGGCGACGGCTGCGGGACTCATCGTCACGATCCACACCGACGACGACGTGGAGGGCACCGTGGTCGAGGCCCGCCTGGCGTGAGCTGCGATGAGCAGAAGACGGGAGGTCGTCCACCCCCCACCGGTGGACGACCTCCCGTCGTTGATGAAACGAGCGAGCCTCGGAGCCATGACGCGATTTCGCAGCTTCGCCCAAAAAGCTGCTCAGTGGTCTAGACAAGCGTCAAGAAACCGGTGCTCTCAAAGCGGCCCAGCGCGACGAGGTACGGCGCCAGATCGATGCCGCGGCCGGCGAGCCAGGTGTCGTCGTAGTAGCTCGACAGATACCGCTCCCCGCCGTCGCACAGCAGCGTGACCACACTGCCCGGCTCGGCACGCCGGTGCATGTCGCTGATCACGCCGAGCGCCGCCCACACGTTGGTCCCGGTCGAGGGTCCGACCCGGCGACCGAGTCGCTCGGAGACCCAGCGCATGGTGGCGATCGAGGCGGCATCGGGCACCTGCACCATGTCGTCGACGACCCCGCCGACGAACGACGGCTCCACCCGCGGGCGGCCGATGCCCTCGATCCGCGAACCCGGCGCGGTCGGTGCGACGGAGTCGTCCAGCCAGCCCTGGTAGAACGCCGAGCCCTCCGGATCGGCCACCAGCAGCCGACTGGGCAGCCGCTTGTAGCGCAGGTAGCGCCCGATGGTCGCCGACGTACCGCCGGTGCCGGCGCTCACCACGATCCAGGCCGGGATCGGATGCGGCTCGTGCGACATCTGCTCGAAGATCGACTCCGCGATGTTGTTGTTGCCGCGCCAGTCGGTCGCCCGCTCGGCGAAGGTGAACTGGTCGATGTAGTGCCCGTCGACCTCAGCGGCCAGCGCCCGGGCGGCCTCGTAGACCTGGCCCGGCTCGTCCACGAAGTGGCAGCGTCCGCCGTACCACTCGATGAGCTCGATCTTCTCCGGCGAGGTCGTCGCGGTCATGACCGCGACGAACGGCAGCCCGATCAGGCGGGCGAAGTAGGCCTCCGAGACGGCCGTCGAGCCCGAGGACGCCTCCACCACCGTCGAGCCGGCGTGCAACCAGCCGTTGCACAGCGCGTAGAGGAACAGCGAGCGGGCGAGCCGGTGCTTGAGCGAGCCGGTCGGATGCACCGACTCGTCCTTGAGGTAGAGATCGACGCCGCCGGTCAGGCCTGGCGACCCCGGCAGCGGGAAGTGGTGCAGGTGGGTGTCTGCCGAGCGCTGCGCGTCCGCCTCGACCCGTCGGACGGCCTCGTCGATCCAGGCCCGGTGCTCGTGCGTCTGCTGCGGCATGCCAGCAGCGTAGATCTGACTCCGGCTGAGGGAAGACATAGGTTGCCGGCCGCACGGACGGGAAGGGACAGCGGGCGGGCGTCATCGACGAGGCCGGAGCTCCGTCTCATAAGCGTGAGAAAGAGTCGATGACCCATCTCGCGGGTAGAGACAGCCCAGCTGACCCCACATCCAGCAGCCAGCAGCCAGCACCGGCAACAGCACAGAAGGGAGGGAGCGGCGCTTCCCGCCTCGGATCCGATCCGAGGATCTCGCGCCGCGACTTCAATGACCGACATCGATGGCATCGTCTTCTCCCAGACCCAGATCGCCCGCGGAATGCGCCCGCTGGCCCAGCACGGGACCGTCGTCGTGGGCGCGAACAAGTCCTTCTCCTTGTACGGCACCCAGGGTGACCTGATCGCGCAGGCCCCCGTCGATCAGGTCACCGCGAAGCGCGGGGTCTGGCCGTGGCGCAACATGGTGTTCCTCAACGTCGCGGGCCAGAAGTACAACTGCACGCCGGGCTGGGGCGAGAACCGCTGGAACGGCGCTGTCGGCGTGATGCGGACCAGCGCCGCCAAGGGTCTGGTCGATGCGATCGACTCCGGAGGCCGGCGGACGGCGACATGATCCGTTCCAGGACGAATGGCACCAGCGAGACCTGTTGATGCTCGGTCGGGTCGCTGACGATCGACGCCGTCAGCTCCCGATGCCCAGCAGCTGGGCGCTGCGCTCGCGCATCTCCACCTTGCGGACCTTCCCAGTCACTGTCATCGGGAACTCCTCGACGATCAGCACGTACCGTGGGATCTTGTACGACGCCAGCTTGCCGGTCGCGAACTCCCGCACGGCATCGGCATCGAGCCGGGCGGCACCCGCGCGCAGCCGGACCCAGGCGCAGAGCTCCTCGCCGTACCTCTCGTCGGGGACACCCACGACCTGCACGTCCTCGACGTCGGGATGGGTGTAGAGGAACTCCTCGATCTCGCGCGGATAGATGTTCTCCCCGCCGCGGATGACCATGTCCTTGATCCGGCCGACGATGTTGCAGTAGCCGTCCTCGCGCATCACCGCCAGGTCGCCGGTGTGCATCCAGCCGTCGGCGTCGATCGCCTCGGCGGTCTTCGCCGGGTCGCTCCAGTAGCCCAGCATCACCGAGTAGCCGCGGGTGCAGAACTCTCCCGGCTCGCCGCGCTCCACCGTGTGTCCGGTCACCGGGTCGATCACCTTGATCTCGACGTGCGGATGCACCCGCCCGATCGTCGCCGTACGCCGCTCCAGGTCGTCCTCGACCCTGGTCTGGCAGGAGACCGGCGAGGTCTCGGTCATGCCGTAGGCGATCGACACCTCGCTCATGTGCATGTCGTTGACGCAGCGCTTCATCACCTCGACCGGGCAGATCGAGCCGGCCATGATCCCGCTGCGCAGGCTGCTGACGTCGTACGTGGCGGAGCCGGGGCCGTCCGGGAGCAGCAGCGCCTGCATCGCGATGAACATCGTCGGCACGCCGTAGAGGACGGTGCAGCGCTCGTCCTGCACGGCCTGCAGCGTTGCGGCCGGGTCGAACGCGGGCGCCGGGATCACCATCGTGGCGCCGTGGCTGGTGCAGCCGAGGTTGGCCATCACCATCCCGAAGCAGTGGTAGAACGGCACCGGGATGCAGAGCCGGTCGGCGCCGGTGAGCCTGATCGTCTCGGTGGTCATGTAGCCGTTGTTGAGGATGTTGCGGTGGGAGAGCGTCGCTCCCTTGGGGAAGCCGGTCGTGCCCGAGGTGTACTGGATGTTGATCGCGTCCTCGGGGCGCAGCGTCGCCCCACGGTCCGCGAGCGCGTCCTCCGGGAGCTCGCCGCCCGCGTCGATGAGCTCGGCCCAGTCCGGGCCGTCGAGGTAGATGACCCGCTCCAGCGCGCCCGCCTCGCGGGTCCCCAGCAGCTGCTCGACCATGCCGCGGTAGTCGGAGGTCTTGAAGGACGTGGCCGAGAGCAGCACCCGCATCCCGCTCTGGTCGACCACGTAGGCCAGCTCATGGGTGCGGTAGGCCGGGTTGAGGTTGACCAGCACGATCCCGGCCTTGGCGGTCGCGTACTGGGCGATCGTCCACTCCGCGCAGTTCGGTGCCCAGATGCCGACCCGGTCGCCCTTGGCCAGCCCGAGGCCGATCAGTCCCCTAGCCACCTCGTTCACGGCGTCGTCGAGCTCGCGCCAGGTCCAGCGCCTGTCGCTGGCCACCTCCACCAGCGCATCGCCGTCCGGGTCACGGGCGACGGTCTCCTCCAGGTTCGCGCCGATCGTCTGCTCCAGCAGCGCGGGCTCGGTCTCGCCCCTGGCGTAGGACTCCATCGCCCTCATCCCCTCAGCCCGAAGTCGTCGTCCCGGTACTCGCCGACGGGGCGATCACCTGCCACCTCCTGCTCACGCTGGCGCAGCTCGACGCGGCGGATCTTGCCGCTGATCGTCTTGGGCAGCTCGAAGAACTCCAACCGACGCACCCGCAGGTACGGCGGCAGCTTCTCGCGCGCGAACGCGAGGATGTCGCGCGCCGTCTCCGGGCTGGCGGTGCGGCCCGGCACGAGGACGACGTACGCCTTGGGGACGGCGAGGCGGACCGGGTCCGGGGCCGGCACCACCGCGGCCTCGGCGACCGCGGGGTGCTCGATCAGCACCGACTCCAGCTCGAAGGGACTGACCTTGTAGTCGGAGGCCTTGAACACGTCGTCGGTGCGGCCGATGTAGGTGATGTAGCCGTGCTCGTCGCGGCTGGCGACGTCGCCGGTGTGGTAGTTGCCGCCGGCCATCGCCAGCTCGTTGCGCTCCTCGTCGCCCTGGTAGCCGGTCATCAGTGTCATCGGACGGCCGGTCGGGCCGTCCAGCGCGAGGCAGATCTCACCCTCGCCCGGGCCGTCGACCAGCTCGTCGGTGGCCGGGTCGACGAGCACGACGGGGACGCCCGGAAGCGGCCGGCCCATCGAGCCGGGCACCACCGGCTGGCCCGGGGTGTTGCCCACCGACGCGGTGCACTCGGTCTGGCCGAAGCCGTCGCGGATCGTCAGACCCCAGTGTCGCTCGACCTGGCTGATCACCTCCGGGTTGAGCGGCTCGCCGGCGCCGATCGCCTCGCGCAGCGCTGTCGGGCGCGCCGCGGACAGGTCGGCGTTGATCAACATCCGCCACACCGTCGGCGGCGCGCAGAACGTGGTGACCTGCTCCTGCGCCAGCACCTCCAGCAAGGCGGCGGCGTCGAGCCGGTCGTAGTTGTAGACGAAGACCGTCGCCTCGGCCAGCCACGGCGCGAAGAAGTTGGACCAGGCGTGCTTGGCCCACCCCGGTGAGGAGATGTTGAGATGCACGTCGCCGGGCAGCAGCCCCAGCCAGTACATCGTCGAGAGGTGGCCGACCGGGTAGGAGACGTGGGTGTGCTCGACCAGCTTGGGCCGCGACGTGGTGCCGCTGGTGAAGTAGAGCAGCATCCGGTCGGTGGAGGCGTTGCCCGGGTGCTCGAGCGGGACGTCCGGCAGACGGTAGGCCACCGAGTAGTCCTGCCAACCCGGCGGCGTCGCCTCCGGTACGCCGACAGCGACCCGCAGGTAGTGCCCCGGCACCTGGTCGAACTTCTCGGCGTCCTCGGCGTTGCAGATGACCGCCTTGGCCTGTCCGCGCCCGATCCGGTCGACCAGCTCGGCCGGTCCGACGGCCGTGGTGGTCGGCATGACGACCGCGCCGACCTTGATGATCGCGAGCATCGACTCCCACAGCTCGACCTGGTTGCCGAGCATGACGATGACGCTGTCGCCCTGCTCCACGCCGGACCCGAGCAGGTGCGCGGCGACCTGGTCCGAGCGGCGGGCCAGCTCGTCGAAGGAGTACGCCGCCCGCGAGCCGTCCTCCTCCCGGATCACCAGACCCGGCTGCTGGTTCCCGCGGGCGAACGCGTCGAACCAGTCGTGGCCGAAGTTGAACGTCGGACCCACGTCGGGCCAGCTGAACGAGGCCACCGCCTCGTCGTAGGAGGTGCGCAACCGGAGGAGCTCGTCGCGCGCGTCGCGCAACCGATCAGTGGGCGTGCTGGACATGCCTCATCACTACACCATCGGTGATGCTGGTCACAGCGATCCGTCTGGAACGTTCAGATCGGGGCCCGCAAATGGCCTTGCGGCGCGACAGCCACATAATGAAGAGGTGGACACGCAAGCGGAGACCCGTGACATCGTCCTGATCGGCGGCGGCATCATGTCCGCCACCCTCGGGGTATTGCTGCAGGAGCTCGAGCCGACCTGGCGCATCCGCGTGCTGGAGCGCCTCGACGCGCTCGCCGAGGAGTCCTCCGGCCCGTGGAACAACGCCGGCACCGGCCACTCCGCGCTCTGCGAGCTCAACTACACGCCGGCCAAGCCGGACGGCACGATCGAGATCGCCAAGGCGGTCCAGGTCAACGAGCAGTTCCAGGTCTCGCGCCAGCTGTGGTCCTTCCTGGTCGAGAACGGCCGGATCCCGGACGCGTCCGCGTTCATCCGCACCACCCCGCACATGAGCTTCGTCTGGGGCGAGGCCAATGTCGCCTACCTCAAGGCGCGCCACGAGGCGCTCAAGGACCACCCGCTCTTCGCCGGGCTCGAGTTCAGCGACGACCCCGCGCAGATCAAGCAGTGGGCGCCACTGCTGCTCGAGGGCCGCACCGGCAACGAGCCGATCGCCGCGACGTACCACGCGGCCGGCACGGACGTGGACTTCGGCGCCCTGACCCGCGTGCTGACCGACAACCTCCTGGCCAAGGGTGCGACCGTCGAGTTCGGCGCGGACGTCAGCGACGTGCACAAGACCAACGACGGCACCTGGCACGTCCAGGGCCGTGGCCGCGAGGGCCGATTCCACTACACCGCCGACTTCGTCTTCGTCGGCGCCGGCGGCCGCGCGCTGCCGTTGCTGCAGAAGTCGCGGATCCGCGAGATCCAGGGCTTCGGCGGCTTCCCCGTCTCGGGCGAGTTCCTGCGCACCGACAAGCCCGAGCTGGTCGACCGACACATGGCCAAGGTCTACGGCAAGGCCGCCGTGGGCGCCCCGCCGATGTCGGTGCCCCACCTCGACACCCGCGTGGTCGGCGGCCGGTCCTACCTCATGTTCGGCCCCTACGCCGGCTGGAGCCCCAAGTTCCTCAAGAGGGGCTCCTGGCTGGACCTGTTCCGCTCCATCCGGCCGCACAACCTGCGGCCGATGCTCAAGACCGCCGTGCACAACGTGCCGCTGACGATGTACCTGATCCAGCAGGTGCTGGCCAGCGCGAGCAAGAAGTTCAAGGACCTGCTCGACTTCTACCCCGACGCCCAGCAGGGCGACTGGGAGAAGATCACCGCCGGTCAGCGTGTGCAGGTGATCCGCCCCGACGGCACCCTGCAGTTCGGCACCGAGGTGATCACCTCGCGCGAGGGCATCGCCGGCCTGCTGGGCGCCTCACCGGGCGCCTCCACCGCGACGCCGATCATGCTCGAGGTGCTGGAGCGCTGCTTCGCCGACCGCTGGGCCGACTGGCAGCCGACGCTGACCACCATGATCCCGAGCTTCGGTACGTCGCTGGCCGCCGACCCGGCGCAGGCCGTCGCCACCATGACCCGCACCGCCGGGGCACTGGGCATCGTCGCGCCGCCGAGCAACGTTCACGCCTGACCCTCAAGACAACAGCAGACGCCCTGGCCGCTTGAGCGGCCAGGGCGTCTGTTGTCAGTGGCTCTGTGTCAGTGGCTCTGTGTCGGTGGCTCTGTGTCGGTGGGTCAGGCGGTCGCCCGGCTGCGCGGCCCGCGCAGGTGTGCGGCGACCTCCGCCGCCTGCACTCGGATCTCAGGGATCGCAGTGGTCTCGTACAGCGTGCCCTTGCGCGGCGGGCCGACTGTGAGCAGGCCGGGCACGATCTGCCCGACCGCGTCGAGCAGCTCACCCTGAGGGGTGCAGGACAGGCCGAGCCGCAGCTCGTCGGGGGCAGCCAGTCCGCGGCGCAGCAGGGCGCTCAGCACGGGGTTGGCACTCCGGGTGACGTCGGTCTGCGGGCCGGTGCAGTTGACCACGGCATGCGCCGCCACCTCGGCCTCGCCGATCCGCACCAGCGGGTACGGCGAAGCCTCCTCGATCCCGGTGATCCCACCGCTGCTGACCCGGAGGCGGCCCTCGGCCTGGAACGCGTCGAGCCGAGCCGCGATCTGCGGCGCCATCCGGTGCCGGCGTACCTCCCAGGCGCGGGCGTAGACAGCGAGGAAGCGCTCCCGCTCGGCCAGCGGGAGGCGCGCCCAGATCGACTGGGTCGGTCCGCGGAAGCCGTCCACGACGTGGTGCCAGTTCACCCCGTGCTCGGCGGCCGCCTCGACCTGCTGCTGGTAGAGGTCGGCGAGCTGGTCGGCGGTCAAAGGCCCCGACGGCAGGGCGCTGACCCAGGCCACGCACTGACAATCGATGTGCGCCTGCGGCAGCAGACCGTGCCGGCTCACCATCACGACACTGCGCTGCGGGGCGCCGTCCAGCACGCTGATCGCGGTGTCGATGGCGGTCAGCCCGGTGCCGACGACCACGACCGTGGCGTCGGGCGCGAGCGCCTCGATCCAGGACAGGTTCCACGGGTCCGCGACGTGCCACGGCGCCTCCGGCAGCGGGGTACCGCCGATCGCCAGGTGCCCAGGCGCCTCGTTGCCGTGCGCCAGCACCACGGACGCCGACACGGCAGCCGCGCCGGCGTGGCCACGGACCTCGTAGCCACCCGGCACGGGCGTGATCTCCTCGACCCGCTCCGCGATCACCCGCAGACGGCGGCCGGCGGTGTCGGCGAGACGGTCGCGGAGATACTCGCCGTACTCGCGCCGGGGCAGGAAGTCGGTGGCGCTCAGCTCGCGGCCGGTCTGCTCGGCCCAGGTGAGCAGGTCACCGGGCTCCTGCGGGAAGGCGCTCATGTTGCCCGC
This sequence comes from Nocardioides sp. Iso805N, assembly GCF_000364605.1. Lineage (GTDB taxonomy): Bacteria > Actinomycetota > Actinomycetes > Propionibacteriales > Nocardioidaceae > Nocardioides. Next base: position 586,242 of record NZ_KB822575.1, read on the forward strand.
CCTGACGTTGAGCAGGTGGCGCGCATCGGTGGTGCCGTAGGCGACACCGGAGCCCAGCCGGCCGGTGGGCTCGAAGACCGTGACGTGCACTCGCGGGTCGGTGCGCAGGAGGTTGAGCGCGGTCAAGGTGCCGCTCGCGCCGCCGCCGATGATCACGACACGGTCGGCGACAGCGGCTGAGGACGCGGGGCGGAGCTCGGCTGCGACAGTCACAGACCTAAGTCTAGTGACTTTATCTGCTTAATCCCAAACATGCCGCTGCCCGGGCGGTTCGCCCGGGCAGCGGAAGTGAAGCCGTCAGGCCGAGACGGCGAGGTCCTGGTCGACGCCCAGCTGCTCGCGCAGCTTCGTCATCACCTTCTTGAGCAGCCGCGAGACCTGCATCTGGGTGACGCCGATCCGCTCCCCGATCTCCTCCTGCGTGAGATCCTCCACGAAACGCAACCGGACGATGAGGCGTTCGCGATCCGTCAGGGAGTGCAGAGCAGGCGCCAGCATCAGCCGAGCCTCGGACGCCGAGTGGTCGGGGTCCTCGCCAGCCAGCAGCTCGCCCAGAGAGGCAGCATCGGACTCGGCGTTGACCGGGGCGTCCAGCGAGAGCGGGGAGAAGCAGCCCTTGAGCATCTGGGCCTCCTGCACCTCGGCCTCGGTGACCCCCAGCGTCTGGGCCAGCTCGGCAGCGTCAGTCGTCTCCTCGCTCATCCGCATCACGTCGGCCTGAAGCTCCTGGACGCGGCGCGGCGGGCGCACCGTCCAGCCGTGATCGCGGAAGTAGCGCTTCACCTCGCCGCGGATGGTGGGCACCGCGTAGACGAGGAAGTCCTCGGCAAGACGGCCGTCGAACTTGTGCGCGGCCCGCACCAGAGCGACGTAGGCGACCTGCTCGAGGTCTTCGAGGGCGATGCCACGATTGGCGTAGCGGGAGGCGATGGCACGGGCGACCGACGTGTTGATCACGATCACCTCGTCGATGATCGCGTTGCGCTCGTCACCGGTCGCGTCGGCAGCCTCAAGGAGGAGTCGGGTGGTCTCACGCCGCCGGGTCTCGCGCGGCAGATCCTGGAGAAGCGTCGCGTTCGTACTCATGGACCCACCCTGCCCGCGCCCTCTCACGACGTAACAGGGCGAGGTCCAAATTCCCCCTCAGGGGTCATGCATGTCGCCCTAAACGCCACCCCTAGGGGTGATGGGGGCCTGGAGAGTGCCGAGCCGCCGCCCCAGCCGAGCCAGCCGGAGACCGGGCTGGCCGGGACGGCGACATCAGGATCAGTGCGGTGTGTCCTGACCTGGTCCCCCCAGGTCACCCGACCGAGCCTGACACCCACCTCAGGTACCACCTGCACCGGTCGGTATTCATCCTGTGGCGGGAGCCACCCGCCACCACCGGGGCGTCGTACGCCGCCGGCGGGTGCCGTCAGGTCCGATCGGGCGGGGCGAAGCCGTTCTGCAGGGCCCATGCCACCGCCTGCGCGCGCGAGCTCGCGCCGATCTTGCGGTAGGCCTGCCTGATGTGGCTCTTGAGCGTGTTGGCACTCAGGTGCAGCCGCTCAGCGACCTCCTGGTTGGAGAAGCCCTGGGCGATCAGCGCGATGGTCTCGACCTCGCGAGGAGAGAGCCCCGCCTCCAGACCGAGCCGCTCCTCCTGGTCGGGCAGCGACTCGCCGGCCGCGGCCAGCTCGATCGCCTCGACCAGCTCCTTGGCCCGGATCGACATCGACACCCAGGCCCTGCAGCCCTTGGCCAGGGCGCGGGCGCGCAGGTCCGGCCTCATGTCGCGGCTGAAGATGACCACCTTCGCGCGGGTGTGGTGGAGCAGGTGCTCGAGGTCGGCGCCCTCGTTCTCGTAGAGCCCGTAGGTGTCGTAGAGCACCACCTCAACCCCGGCCGCCGTGGTCCAGACGCTCGGCAACGCCGTCACGATGACCCGGTCCGGGTAGTCGGCGAGCATGGCGGTCAAGCCGCGAGCCACCACCTCCTGGCGGCTCACGATCGCGAGCCGAACCGGCTGTTCACGCATCGGCGGCATCCATGGTCAGATCGTGCCAGATCGCCACGCCTGACGCGGTGACCAGGGGCCGTTTGGCAAAGCCGACGGGCGCCCCTCATCCTTCTCCCTATGAAGCGCTATGTGATGACCCTGCGCTGCCCCGACCAGCCGGGCATCATCCGGGCGTTCGCCGAAGGCGTGGTCAACGCTTCGGGCAACATCGTCGACAACCAGCAGTTCTCCGACCCGGACTCCGGCACGTTCTGCATGCGCACCGAGTTCGACTCCCCCCTCGAGTCATCCGACGAGGTGGAGCAGCACCTGCTCGCGACGCTGGCGCCGTTCGAGCCGAGCCTGACGCTGCGCCCCGAGTCACTGCGCCGCCGGATGCTGGTGATGGTCTCCAAGTTCGACCACTGCCTGGTCGACCTGCTCTACCGGCACGAGACCGGCGAGCTCCCCGTGGACATCCCGCTGGTCGTCAGCAATCACCCCGACCTGCAGGCCCTGGTCGAGCACCACGGCATCACCTTCGTGCACCTCCCGGTGACCCGGGAGAACAAGGCGGCGGCAGAGGCCGAGCTGCTGGCGCTGGTCGAGGAGCACGACGTCGACTTCGTCGTACTGGCGCGCTACATGCAGGTCCTCTCCGACGACCTGTGCCGCTCCCTCGAGGGACGGGTGATCAACATCCACCACTCGTTCCTCCCCGGCTTCAAGGGCGCCAAGCCCTACCACCAGGCCTACGAGCGCGGTGTGAAGCTGATCGGCGCCACCGCGCACTACGTCACCGCGGCGCTCGACGAGGGCCCGATCATCGAGCAGGAGGTCACGCGGGTGACCCACGCCGCCTCCCCCGAGGCGCTGGTGGCACTGGGTCGCGACACCGAGCGACTCGTCCTCTCCCGTGCGGTGCGCCAGCACGCCGAAGACCGGGTCCTCCTGATCGGACCGCGGACGGTCGTCTTCTCCTGATCCGTTGAGTCGTGGATTTGTCGGCATCGAGTCGTGGATCCATCCGGCCCGAGTAGTCCCGTAGGGCTTCGCCGCGGTCGTGGCCCCGCGTGGTACGCCCTTGTACCAACTCTGGGTTACTGATACAACGTGTATCGGTAACTTTCGAGAGGGATCGACGTGCTCGCTTACGAACGCTTCGGCAGCGGTGAGCCGCTGGTGCTGATCCACGGCATCGGACACCGCCGACAGACGTGGTACCCGGTGGTGCGCAGGCTCGCCCGCGAGTTCGACGTGATCATCCCCGACCTGCCCGGGCACGGTACGACGCCGATGCCGCTGGACACCTCGGTGCCCGCACGCGACGCTCTGCGCAGCGCCTTCCTAGAGTTCTTCAGCAAGCTCGGGCTCGAACGCCCGCACGTGGCCGGCAACTCGTTGGGCGGCCTGATCGCGCTCGAGCTGGGCGAGGACGACCTGGCGCGATCCGTCACCGCACTCTCCCCGGCCGGCTTCTGGGCCGGTCGGCGCGACTTCGCCTACGTGCGCACGCTGTTCGGCTCGGTGCTGGCCGGCGCGCAGCTGGCCCGACCGTTCGCCGGCCCGCTCTCACGCTCGGTCACCGGCCGGATGGCGCTGATGGGTTGGCTCTACGCCCACCCGCAGAACCTCGCGCCCGACATGGCGCTGGGCGACCTGGAGAACCTGGTGCGTGCGCGTTCGACCGTGCGCCACCTGCTCAAGCAGCCCTACACGTTCACTCCCGGTGAGCCGCGCGGCATTCCCGTGACCATCGCCTGGGCGGACCACGACAAGGTGCTGCTGCCCTACCAGGCCCGGCGCGCGCGGCAGATCATGCCGCACGCCACCCATGTCTGGCTGGACCACTGCGGCCACGTCCCGATGCCCGATGATCCCGAGCTCGTCGCCGAGATGATCATCGCCGGAGCGCGCTGCGGCGTACCGAACGATGCCCAGGTGCCCCCGGTCATGTCGTGACCGGAGGCGCCTGTTGGGGATCAATGGTGCGACTCAGGGCCGCGGCCCCGTGTGATCGGCCGGGCTCACCTCGCCGCGCCAGGCCCCAGTGGCGCCGTTCTGCGCCTCGATGAAGTCCTTGAACCTCTCCAGATCGCGCGTCACGCGGTGATCGACCAGATGCAGTACGTCGCCGGCCTTCTCCACGATGCCTTCCGGCTCGAACTCCAGCCGCAGCGTCACCCTGCTTGTGGCGGCATCTGTCGCCGCGAAGGAGACGGTGCCGGCGTTCGTGGTGCCGTCGACAGCTCGCCAGGTGATGCGCTCGTCGGGTGTCTGATCCACGATCTCGGCATCCCACTCCCGGGTGATGCCCGCGATGGTGGCCTTCCAGTGCAGTCGCTTGTCGTCGAGCTGACGCACCTCCTGCACTCCGTCCATGAACTTCGGGAAGCTCTCGAACTGCGTCCACTGGTCATAGGCGGTGCGGACCGGGACATCGACGGTGACGGACTTCTCGATGGTGCTCATCTGCTTCCTCTCGTCGTCGGATGCTTCGCCGGACCGTTACCCCGCATCACAGGGTCACAACACGGGGTCAGGCGCGCGATCGATGTCACATCGACGCGATCCGGGATGCGACAGCCGCGCAGACCAGGCCGCGCGTTTGGGAGGTCAGCGGCACTATCGCGCGCCGTCGAGGTCGCTCCAGACTGCGCGTCGCCGTTCACAGTCATCGATCGGGCATCCATGGCCGAACCCCTTCGTGTCGCGGCCCAGGTTTTCGATCGCTTCGCCGGGAACGTCTAAGGCGCACCGGTCATGTAGGTGGTCGTCGCGTTGAACCCACGACGCGTCTGCCGATCGGCAGGTGCCGCCCGGTGATCACCAAGCGGCGGGTTGGGGTCGCCAATCCGATCTGGAAGGGTTCAGGCCGGCGGCGGGAGAACGTCCACGCCGAGCGGTGCGCACATGTCGATGAGCCACAGCAGGTCGTTCCCGGTGGCGAAGATCCGGGCAAACGTGGGGTCGCGGTCGAACGCGCCCTCGCAGCGGTCGCCGAAGAAGGCGTACGCCAACGTGTCGTTGCACTGCCGCGACATCCAGACCAGGCCGTCAAGACCGGCCCGGTGGGCAGCCTTGGCCCACAGCACCGTCCGGTCGTAGGTCGAGGCGGCGGAGGCGGTCACCTGCTCGGCCGTGACGCGGAGGGCACGCAACCCGAGCCCGTGGAGAGCCCCCAGCCGAAGAGGTCGGCTGGTGGAGAGCCGGCTCATCACCCTTGGCGCGTAGGTGTCATACGGCATCAGCCCGCCGGTAGCCGGGATGTCGTGCAGCAGGCTCTCTGCGACCGCTGCAGGCTGCCCCGCGGCGGCGTAGAGGATCGGCACCGTCGCACCATGCTCGTCGGCGAAGAAGGCGAAGCGGGTGGGTGCACCCTTGCCGGGGTTGAACTCGTACGGGCCGAAGTTGTTGCTGTGCACCCGGTACAGCAGAGCGCCGGACGCCAGGGTCTCGATCTCAGCGTTGAACGGGTGAGGCGGGTTAGGCGTCACCACTCGATATCCCAGGCTCGAGCAGCCACGTCGACCACGATGGCAGGGTCGCTGACCAGCAGGTCGACCGGTCGGCGAGCGTCCTGGCTCTCCCCCGACAGGTAGGTGGTCGGAGCGCAGAGCCACTGGACGATGCCGGTCTCGGAGCGACGGTGCTTCTGGGCGAGATCGTGCAACTGCTCGATCACCGGCAGCGGTTGCCCGTCGGCGTCGAACTGGAAGCCGGGGTAGAAGTTGTTGTTGCCGCGCCGGATCGCCAGGAGGCGTCCGGCGCTACGGGCCGCGGAGGCCAGGTTCCGAGGTGCGCTGGAACGTGACCCCATGCCGCGGCCGACCTCGGTGGCCGTGAACAGACCGAACTCGGCCTGGATGCGGTCGTAGAGGTTGTGCTCCGCCTGGACGGCCCGAGTCAGGGACGGCGCGGCGTAGCCCGGAACGGCCAGCAGCGCGACACCCAGCGCCTCTGCGCTGTCTCGGATGATCTGGTCACTGTGCCGCAGCTCTTCGATCGTGGCCATGGCTACTCCATTTCCGTGCGATTCGTGCACATCCAGAGTAGCGCATGAACCGCACGCCTACGACGAGCCAAGACTGTGCCGCAGCTCTTCGAGGATGAACCCGCCAGCGGTTCCTCGGCGTCGATACCGGTCGGGAAGTCCCGGCCCCGCTTCATCAGACCGATCAGCAAGATGAGGGGTGTCAACGCGAACGCGACGACCATGATCCACATCGTCGAACGAAGTCCGAGCTCGTTGCCGAGCACCCCTCCGATGAGGGCACCCACCGGGATAGTCGCGTAGTTGAGGAACTGCATGCTCACGACCGCGCGGCCCAGCAGGGCTCAAGGCGTGTAGGTCTGGCGAAAGCTGACCTTGAGCACGTTCCCACCGACGAGCGGAAGGGCGACGCGGGTGCCATTGCTGCCGATCGCACTGACCGTCTCTCCGTTCCAAAACAAGCGGAAGCCACGTTGGCGCAGTAGGTGCCTGCGTAGGCGTCGTTCCTCGCTCACGGGTGCGCTGGAAAGCCGTAGCCCACCGACTGCCGAAGTCATCGTCGGCGTGGTCAGGCGGCCGCCACCCACACAGCAACCTCGCTGCTGCCTTCGCGTCGAGGAGGGATTCGATTCCGCCCACGCGATGCGGCCCGACAACGGTCCCGTAGATGCGCACTGCGGTCCTGGCGACGCAGGCCGGTGCTTGCGGGGACCTCGGGGACGAGCGGCTGGAAACGATTGTCCGAGGTCGTCCGAGAATCATCGCCGCTTGGGCCCGTGCCGTCCGCCCGCGATTTCGCCATGCCTAGCGCCACCACTCAACGGCGAAGGGCCCCTCCCCCGGAGGTATCCGAGGTGAGAGGCCCTTGTGGAGCCGTCTGTCGGAATCGAACCGACGACCTGCTCATTACGAGTGAGCTGCTCTACCGACTGAGCTAAGACGGCCTGTCACCCGACGGATCAGGCAACGCCGGAAGTGTAGCGATGCCCGACCTGACTGGCGAAACCGGCGTCGTACCGGTCGCGGGCAGGCGTGGCGTGCCGGCGCTCAGCAGGAGAGGTTGTCCTTCGGGACCTTGCCATCGACCAGGTAGTCCTCGACGGCACTGTTCACACACGAGTTGCCGGCGTTGTAGCCGGTGTGGCCGTCGCCGTCCCGGGTGACCAGCACGCCGGACTCGAGGAGGGTGGCCAGATGCTGGGCCCACTGCAGCGGAGTGGCAGGGTCGCGGGTGGTGCCGATGACCACGATCGGGTCGGCGCCGGGGGCGCCCACCGGCGGGGCGGGGTCATCTGACCTGTCCTTGAAGTGGGAACAGCCGGTCAGGCCCCACGCGAAGACGTCGCCGAAGGTGGGCGAGGCCTTCTCGAACTCAGGCAGCACCGAGGAGACCTTCGCCGTCGAGATCGAGGACGGGTCGTCGAGGCAGGTGACGGCGGGGAGCGCCTCCATCGAGTTGTCGGTGTAGGAGCCGTCGGCTGCGCGGCTGGTGTAGGCGTCAGAGAGCTGGAGCAGCACCGAGCCGTCGCCGGCGAACGCCTGTTTCAGCGCTTGGGTGAGATAGATCCAGTAGTCGCGGTTGTAGAGCGTCACAGCGATGCCGTAGAAGGCGTTGCCTCCCTCCAGCTTGCGGTTGCCGCTGCCCGGCAACGGCTGCTGCTCGACCTGGGTGAGCAGCGCCTTGATCTTGGCCAGGCCGGCGTCGACGCTCGACCCGAGGAAGCAGCTCTGCGAGGTGCTCACGCAGTTCTGGACGTAGGAACGCAGTGCAGTCTCGAAACCTGCGGCCTGCTGGACGCTCAGCTGCTCGTTGTCGAGCGTCGGGTCGACGGCGCCGTCGAGCACGAACCGGCCGACGCGCTTGGGGAAGAGGTCGGCGTACGTCGTGCCGAGCTCGGTGCCGTAGGAGGCGCCGAAGTAGGCGAGCTTGCTCTCCCCCAGCGCCGCGCGCAACACGTCGATGTCGCGGGCCGCGTCGACGGTGGAGATGTGGGCTCCGACAGGGCTCTTGTCGCAGCCGTCGGCAAGGGTCTGGTTCCACTGATCGTAGGTGTGCACCTGGGCGGGCGTGCTCGGCGCCGGGTCCTGGGCAAGGTAGGCATCGAGCTGGGCGTCGGAGAGGCAGTCGATCGGGTCGCTCTCGCCGACGCCGCGCGGGTCGAACCCGACGATGTCGTAGTGATCGCGCAGCGGCGCGCGGAAGGAGTCGCTGGCCGAGGCGGCGTAGTCGATGCCGGAGCCACCTGGGCCACCCGGGTTGACCACCAGCGACCCGATCCGCTCGCTCTTGTCGGCCGCCGGCACCTTCAGCACGGCGAGCTTGATCGTCGCTCCCTCGGGGTGGCGGTAGTCCAGCGGGACGGTGAGCGAGCTGCACTGATCCTTGGAACGACAGCTGGACCACGACAGCCGCTGGTCGTAGAACTTCGCCAGTGCGGGGTCCGGCGGGGTGGTGGCATCGGAGCCGCCAGCCGTGCTCGACGATGACGTGCCCGACGCGGCCCCTGATGCGGACGACTCTGCGGACGGAGAGGAGCCGCCGCACGCGCTCAGCAGGCCGGCCACGAGCACGCCGACAGCTGCCAGGCCGACGAAGCTGCTCGAGCGGCTCATGACGTGCTCCCCAGCGCGACCATCATCGACTCCAGGGCGAGTGCCGGCGGCACGTTGAACTCCATCAGCTGCTCCCTGGCCTCGAAGATCCAGCCGATCCGTCGCAGGTTGAGCTCGGGGGTCGAGGACTCGACGAGCGCGACGACGTCCGTACGGATCTCCTCGTTGACCAGCTGCCCGGGCGCACCGGAGGCCAGCGCGATCGCGTCGCGATAGACGCTGACCAGGTCCATCAGGCCGCGGTCGATCACGTCGCGGTGACGTCGGGTCGCTCGGCGCTTCTGGTCGCGCTCCATCGCCGCCAGGGCAGGCGCATACTCCCGAGGTCGGCGGCCGCGCTCGACCACTCCGTAGGCGGCGTCGAGATCGGCCTTCTCCCGGGCGTCGAGCTCGGAGGTGACGGCATCGGCCTCCTCCTTGGTCACCTCGGTGAGCTGCTGGGCCGCGCGCATGCAGGCGCCAAGCGAGGTCAGCCGACCCGGGAGGGCGACCACCTCGCTGCGCCGGTTGCGGGTGGCCGCGTCGCGGGCGAGGGCCTTGGCCCGGCCGATGTGGCCCTGGCTGGCCCGGGCGGCGTACGACGCGAGCGCCGGCTCCACGCCCTGGCTGGCGACCAGGAACCGGGCCACGTCCTCGGTGGCGGGCGTGGCCAGCGTGACCAGCCGACAGCGGCTGCGGATGGTGGGCAGCACGTCCTCGACCGTGGGCGCGCAGAGCATCCACACGGTCCGCGCGCCAGGCTCCTCGATCGCCTTGAGCAGGGCGTTGTTGGCCTGCTCGGTGAGTCGGTCGGCATCCTCGACGATGAGGATCTGCCAGCGTGCGCCGACCGGGCTGAGGGCCGCCGTGCGGACCAGCTCGCGGACGTCGTCGACGCCGAGCGTGAGCTTCTCGGTGCGGACCACCTTGACGTCGGCGTGGCTGCCGGCGAGCACGGTGTGGCACTCGTGACAGACACCGCAGCCACCCTGGCTGCACTGCAGCGCGGCGGCGAACGCGATCGCCGCGTTGGAGCGGCCCGATCCGGGCGGTCCGACGAAGAGCCAGGACTGGGTCATCCCGTGCCCGTTGACGGCGTTGCTCAGCGAGTCGATGACGTGCCGCTGGCCCACCAGCGAGTCCCACACCGCTCCGTGCTGAGCCTGTCGAAGTGCGCCGTGATGAGCCTGTCGGAGGGGTCCGTCCGGAGCCTGTCGACCGGTCATCGGCGGGCCTGTGCGAGCAGCGGCGTCAGCCGGGCCCGGATCTGCTCATGGATCTCCTGGATCGGAGCGCGGGCGTCGAGCACCAGGTAGTGATCGGGGTCGTCCTTGGCCATCGCCACGAACGCCTCCCGCACTCGTTGGTGGAACTCCAGCGACTCCCCCTCGATCCGGTCCCGACCCTCGAACCTGCCGAGCCCGGCAGCCGGCTCCAGGTCGAGCACGATCGTCAGGTGGGGGCGCAGGTCGCCGGTGGCCCAGCGAGCGACCTCCTCGACCTCGCCGACGTCGAGCGCCCGCCCAGCGCCCTGGTAGGCCAGGGTGGAGTCGACGTAGCGGTCGGTGACCACGATCTCGCCGCGGGCGAGCGCCGGCAGGACCAGCGTCTCGACGTGCTCAGCCTTGTCGGCGGCGTAGAGCAGCGCCTCGGTCTTGTCGGCCAGCGCACCCGTCTCGGGGCTGAGCACGATCCGGCGCAGCTCCTTGCCGACCGCGGTATCGCCCGGCTCGAACGTGAGCACGACGGTGTAGCCCTCGGCGCCCAGCGCCTCGCGCAACAGCTTGGACTGCGTGGACTTGCCCGAGCCCTCGCCGCCCTCGAGGCACACGAAGACCCCACGCTCGGCGTAGACCCCGCGATGACTCATGGCACGACCCTACGGGGTCGCACCGACAGCGCTGAGCCAACCCGTGATCAGGGGGAGGACCGGCTCGTCCTGCCGCGCCCAGCGGAAGTGGTCGATGCCATCCTGCTCGACGTGCACCCGGCTCACGGTGGCCGCCGGCAGCTTGGCGACCAGCGCGTCGACGGCAGCCACCGGACCGAGCCAGTCGCCCTCGATCGACACCGCCAGCACCGGGAGGTCCGTCTCGGCCAGGCCGCTCTCACCGCTGACGAACCGACCGGTGCGCGCCAGCCGGCCCCAGTCGCGCATCACGCCCCGGGCCTCCCGGCCGGCGAACCTCAGCTGCGCGCCCGGGAAGTGGCCGACCACGCGTGCGGCCAGCGGGAAGAGGTACGACGCGGCCAGCAGCCGCGGACCCCAGTGCCGCCAGTGCGGCGTGCTGGCAGCGACCAGGATGATGCCCGCGAGCTCGCCGGGGTGCAGGGCGGCGTACATGACGGCGAGCTGGCCGCCGAGGCTGTGACCGAGCAGGTACGCCGGTGCACCGGGGAACTGCGTGCGCACCATCGTCATCGCTGACTCGAGGTCGTCGAGGAGCTCGGCGTACCCGAAGTCGTAGTCACGCCCGGGGAGACGCCCACCCTCGGCCTCGTGACCGCGCTGTTCGACCACAACGGCGTGGACCCCCGCCGCGGCCAGCGCGGCCGCGAAGGGGCCGTAGTAGCGGGCCCTCATCCCCATCGCCGGTTGCAGCACGACCACGGGGGCGGTAGACGCGCCCGAAGTCGACCGGGCGAGGGTGAGCCTGAAGCTGGTGCCCTCGGCCCGAGTCACCCGCACGTGGTCCAGAGCCGGGGCGACGGGACCGAGGCTCACTTCTTCGTGGCCGTCTTCTTCGCTGTGGTCTTCTTCGCCGCCGCCTTCTTGGTGGTCTTCTTCGCAGGGGTCTTCTTCGCGGTCTTCTTGGCCGGACCCTTCGCGCGCTTCTCGGCCAGCAGCTCGGCCGCCCGCTCGGTCGTGATCGTCTCGATCGCGTCGTCCTTGCGCAGCGTGGCGTTGTACTCGCCGTCAGTGACGTAGGCGCCGAACCGGCCGTCCTTGATCACCATCGGCTTGCCCGAGACCGGGTCGTTCCCGAGCTCCTTGAGCGGCGCGCTCGCGGCCGCCCGGCCGCGGGTCTTGGGCTGGGCGTAGATCTTCAGCGCTTCGTCGAGACCGATCGTCAGCAGCTGGTCCTCGGTGACCAGCGACCGCGAGTCGGTGCCCTTCTTGAGGTAGGGCCCGTAGCGGCCGTTCTGGGCGGTGATCTCCTCGCCGTCCTCGGCCACCCCCACCACGCGCGGCAGGCTGAGCAGCTTCACCGCGTCGTCCAGCGTGATGGTGTCGAGCGTCATCGACTTGAACAGCGAGCCGGTCCGCGCCTTGGCCTTCTTGGGAGCGTCCTCGGGCAGCACCTCGGTCACGTAGGGGCCGTAGCGGCCCGACTTCGCGACGACCTCGAGGCCGCTCTCCGGGTGCTTGCCGAGGTGGATCTCCTCGCCGGCCGGGTTGGCGAACAGCTCCTTGGCCTTCTCCAGGGTCAGCTCGTCGGGCGGCAGGTCGTCGGGCACGTTCGCCCGCTTGCCGGCGGGAGCCCCGTCGTCGCCCGGGCCCTCGATGTAGGGGCCGTAGCGGCCGACGCGCAGCTGGACGCCGCTGTCCGGGCCACCGATCGGGAAGGTGGCCAGCTCGCGGGCATCGATGTCACCGAGCTCGTCGACGAGGGTCTTGAGGCCCGCGATCTTGTCCGAGCCGTAGTAGAACTCCTGCAGCTCGCTGACCCGGCCCTTCTCGCCGCGCGCGATCTCGTCGAGGGTGTCCTCGAGCAGCGCGGTGAAGTCGTAGTCGATGAGCCGGTTGAAGTGCTCCTGGAGCAGCCGCACCACGCTGAAGGCGATCCAGGCCGGCACCAGCGCGGTGCCCTTCTTGTAGACGTAGCCGCGGTTGAGGATCGTGCCGATGATGCTCGCGTACGTCGAGGGTCGCCCGATCTCGCGCTCCTCCAGCTCACGGATGAGCGTGGCCTCGGTGTAGCGCGCCGGCGGGCGGGTCTCGTGGCCCTCGGCGCTGAGGCTGGCCGCGTTGACGGCATCGCCCTGCTCGAGGTTGGGGAGGCGGGTCTCGGCGTCGTCGCTGGCCTGGTCGGCCGCGTCGGTGCCCTCGACGTACGCCTTGAGGAAGCCGTGGAACGTGATCACGCGGCCACTGGCGGAGAAGACGACGTCCTCGCCACTGCTTGCGCCACCGCCGAGACGGATGGTGACCGACTGGCCGACCGCGTCCTTCATCTGGGAGGCGATGGTGCGCATCCAGATCAGCTCGTAGAGGCGGAACTGCTCGCCCGTCAGCCCGGTCTGCGCCGGGGTGCGGAACGTGTCGCCCGCAGGCCGGATCGCCTCGTGCGCCTCCTGGGCGTTCTTGACCTTGCTGGCGTAGGTGCGCGGCGCATCGGGCACGTACTCGGCGCCGTAGAGCTCGCGGACCTGGCTGCGGGCGGCACCGACAGCGGATTCCGACAGCGTGGTGCTGTCGGTACGCATGTAGGTGATGTAGCCGTTCTCGTAGAGCCGCTGCGCCACGCTCATCGTCACGCTGGCGGACATGCCGAGCTTGCGGCTGGCCTCCTGCTGCAGCGTGGTGGTGCGGAAGGGCGCGTACGGCGAGCGTCGATAGGGCTTGGCCTCCACCGAGCGGACGTCGTACGTCGTCTCGCCGAGCGCTGCGACCAGCGCCTCCGCGCGCTGCCGGTCGAGGTGGACCACGCCGCTGGCCTTGAGGGCCCCGGTGTTGTCGAAGTCGCTGCCGCGGGCGATGCGGGCGCCGTCGATGCTGTGCAGCTTCGCCGGGAACATCCGCTGGTCGTGCTTGCTGCCGGCGTCGAAGGTGCCCTCGAGGTCCCAGTAGCTGGCGGCGTGGAACGCGATCCGCTCCCGCTCCCGGTCGACGACCAGGCGGGTGGCGACGGACTGGACTCGGCCCGCGGAGAGGCCGGACATGACCTTCTTCCACAGCACCGGGGAGACCTCGTAGCCGTAGAGGCGGTCCAGGATGCGGCGTGCCTCCTGGGCCTCGACCAGGTCCATGTCGAGCTCGCGCGGGTTGGCCGCAGCGGCCAGGATCGCGGGCTCGGTGATCTCGTGGAAGACCATCCGCCGGACCGGCATGCCCTTCTTCGGCTTGAGCTCGTCGAGCAGGTGCCAGGCGATCGCCTCGCCCTCGCGGTCCTCATCGGTGGCGAGGAAGAGCTCGTCGGCGTCCTTCAGCAGCGACTTGAGCTTGGTCATGTGGCTCTTCTTGTCGCGCGGCACGACGTAGTAGGGCTCGAAGCCGTTGTCCACGTCCACGCCGAGGCGACCCCACGGCTTGTCCTTGATCTTCGCCGGGGTGTCCGCGGCGCTCTGCGGCAGGTCGCGAATGTGGCCGATAGAGGCCTCGACGACATAGCCCGGGCCGAGGTACCCGCCGATCTTGCGGGCCTTCGCCGGGGACTCGACGATCACCAACTTGTGTGCCACTGAGCCTTGCTCCGTCTCCAAGCCGTCCTGCTGCTGCGCTGTCGGTGGACACGGTGTGTTCTGCCCACGGCGAGACACGGTAGCGCGTCTGCCGCAATACCGTGCCCCGCGGTGGTGGACGTGAGCGTCCTCCCGGCACCGGCTGTGACCCGACGCACGTGCGCCCTCCTGCACTGTCAGTGCCCTCTGGCACAGTTCCTCGTGGACGGCGAGACCCACCGATCAAGCACGACTGGAGGTCTTGCCATGCACTACTACGACTGCCCCTGCGACGACTGCCGCAGGCCCGATGGCGATGCGCTCTACCAGCGCGTCCTGAGCGTGATCGAGCGTCTCGAGCAGGAGCTCGAGCGCCCGAAGGTGAAGGAGCACGACAAGGCCCTGCAGTGGCTCCAGGCCGTCTGTGGCGGTCCGGCGGCGGTGCACGCCCTCGACACCGCTCCCCTGCAGGGGCCGGTGTCGCTGCCCGACGATCCGCGCGTCGCCGAGGTCAGCGCGCTGCTGCGCAGCGTCGCGGGGGGCTACTTCGACGCCGAGGCCGAGGTGGCGTTCCTGCGCGGGCTGGCCCGGGTGTGGTCGGTCGACCCGGGTCTGGTCACCGCGCCGGTCACCCCGGCGTACGTCGCTTCCGGGGTCGCCTGGACGATCGGCGAGGCCAACGGCCTGGTCGGGCCCGACCGCCGGGTGACCTCGTCGCGGCTGAAGTACGCGTTGGAGACACCCGGCTCGCCGGTCACCTATGCGCGGCCGATCCGGACCGCGCTCAAGGGCCTGTGGGACTGGCACATCGAGCGGACGTGGCCGGGACCGGCGCTTCCCGCGCTGGGGACGCTCGGCCACCTCGACCTGCTCACCTCGCGCACCCGGGCGCAGCTCCTTCGGGTGCGCGAGCACGCCCTCGCCGCCCGGGCCGAAGAGCGGGCGGCGGCGTGATGCAGGTCAGTCCTCGGTCAAGAAGCCCTCGCGGACCAGCTCCTGTGCGACCGGGAGATAGGTCGCGCGGGTCTCCTCGACGCCTCGGTCCAGGAGCTGGGCGAGCGCGTCCAGGATCTGCCCGAGCGTGAGGTCGCCGTCGCTGGCACCGACGAGGGCCGCCTCGACGGTGTCGGCCTGGCGAGCTCGGCGCAGGCCGCGCTGCTGCCGCAGGACCACCGCACTGGGGTCCTCGGCGCCCGGCGCGCCCAGCGTCTCCTGCTGGATGTCGTCCGGGCGCACCAGGCGGTCGTCGAGTCCGACCTCGGCGTGCGCGGCCTCGCCCCAGGCGGCGATCGCCGGTCCGATCGGCTGCTCGACGTCGTAGGGCCACTCCAAGAACTCGTGACGCGGAGCCTGGCCGCTGCGGTGCAGGTTGATCCAGCCGAATCCGACCGATTCGATCCCCTGCTCCTCGAACCAGTTGAGCCAGGTGTCGTAGCGGTGCCGGTAGTCGTCGATGTGCGCGCCACCGGTCGAGGGGTGGTGACCCGCGTCCTTGAGCCAGAGCTCGACGTAGGCCGCCGGGTCCAGCACCTCTCGCTGGACCACGAAGGCGTCGACCTCCTCCTCCGGCGTGTTGCCCGCAAGCCAGCCGGCCAGACGCTCGTCCCAGGGCGTCCCGTCGTTGATCACCCAGTTGGCCAGGATCTGGCACCAGCCGCCCTCGGCCAGCAGGCCGGGTGCCGCGCGGACGATATCCTCGACGACCCTGTCGCCCGGAAGGCCGGAGTCCCGGTAGACCAGCCGCTCGCCGGTGGCCGGGGAGATCACGAACGGCGGATTGGTCGCGATCAGGTCGAAGCGCTCCCCCGCCACCGGCTCGAAGAACGATCCGTCGCGGACGTCGACCTTGTCGGCCACGCCGTTCAGCGCGGCGTTGAAGCGGGTCACCCACAGGGCGCGCCGGTTGACGTCGGTGGCGACGACCTGGTCGCTGTGGGTAGCCAGGTGAAGCGCCTGGACGCCACAACCGGTGCCCAGATCGAGCGAACGACCGACCTTATGACGCATGGTCAGCTGCGCAAGCGAGGTCGAGGCCGGGCTGATCCCCAGCACGTGGTCGGACCCGACTCGCTGCGGCAGTCCGTCCAGGCCGGGGGTGAGGTCGGAGACGACCCACAGGTTCGCCACGTCCCCGGGCCCGGCGTCTGCCGCATAGGGCCGTACGTCGAGGCGCGCGGCGACCTCGCCCACGGATTGCGCCAGGATGCCCTCGACCGCGAGCTGGTCGACCAGGCCAGGGAGCGCGGCCTCGGCCTGCTCGTGGCTCACCGGCGCCTGCAGGAGGAAGAGCCGCACCAGCGTCTCGAGCGGCGACCCGCCGCGCGTGCGCCGCAGACCCGGCATCGTCTCGTTGCGTCCGAGGGCGGCGTGGGCCAGCGGACCGAGCAGCTCGGCGACGCCGTCGTAGGTGAACCCGGCACGCTCGAGCGTCTCGCGCAGACGGAAGGGAAGGTCGGTCAGGTCGCTCACCCGGCCGAGCCTAGGCGAAGCGAGCGAGGCCCAGCGAGCTTGCTCGTTCGGGCCGAGCGAGCAAGCCCTGTGCGCGAAGCGCGAGGCGACCAAGTGAGCGGCAGCGCGAGCGAGGCACGAGCTCTGGCGCTGGCCGCGAGCCCAGCGCGCTCCGCGCGCTGACGGTGGGCTCCGGGTACGGTCGCGGTCCGGTGTCAGCCGGCCGTCACGGCGGCGTCGGCGGTCTCGTGGATGTCGAAGACCTTGGCGAGGCCGGTGATCCGGAAGATCTTGAGCAGCCGGTCCTGGGTGCACACCAGCCGGAGCGTGCCGTCGTGAGCACGTACCTTCTTGAGGCCGCCCACGAGCACGCCGAGACCGGTGGAGTCGAGGAACTCGACCGCCTCGAGGTCGACCACCAGCTGGTAGACGCCCGCACCGACGAGCTCGGTGATCTTGTCGCGGAGCTTGGGCGCCGTGTAAACGTCGATCTCGCCCCCAACGGCGACGACGGTCGTCGCCCCGACCTCCCGGGTGGCAAGCGTCAGATCCACGTGAGCACTCCTCGATGACGTGTGGCGGGCACGAGCTCAGCAACAGGATGCGCCCGGCGCCCGCGGCCGAAGGCTATGTAATCACGCAACGGCGATACGCGGGTAAGGGTACGGAATACTGCTCGGTAAGCAGCAGGAACCGCCATTGTCAGTGCCGTTTGCCACAATCGATGAGTGGCATCCCTCTCTGCACTGCGCACCCATCAGATGGGCGATCTCGTGCACCGGCTGGCCTCCGCGCCCGGCCGCGATGGCCGCCTGACCCATGTCGAGGTGCTGCCGCCACGCGAGGCAGTGGTCGCGGCGTGGCCCTCGTGGGCGGCCAGCGACGTGGTCGAGGCGTTCGCTCATCAGGGCATCACCCAGCCCTGGCGGCACCAGGTCGCCGCTGCCGACGCGGCCCACCAGGGCCGGCACGTGGTGCTGGCGACAGGCACCGCCTCTGGCAAGTCACTGGGTTACCAGCTGCCGGCTCTCACTGCCATCCGCGATGGCCGGGGGCGCCGTGGCGAGCGCGGTGCGACGGTCCTCTACATCGCGCCGACCAAGGCGCTCGCCCAGGACCAGTTCAGCCGGATCCGCGCCTTGGGGCTCGACGTCCGGGTGACGACGCACGACGGCGACAGCAGCCGCGAGCAGCGCGACTGGACCCGCGACCACGGTGAGTTCGTGCTGACCAACCCCGACATGCTGCACCGCTCGCTACTCCCGGCCCACGAACGGTGGGCGAGCTTCTTCGCGACGCTGCGCTATGTCGTCATCGACGAGTGCCACCACTACCGCGGCGTCTTCGGTGCCCACGTCGCGCACGTGCTGCGTCGCCTGCGACGGATCTGCGCCTCCTACGGCGCTGACCCGACCTTCGTGCTGGCCTCGGCGACCGTGGCCGACCCCGAGATCGCCGGCCAGCGGCTGACCGGCGTGCCGGTGCTGCCGATCACTGCTGACGACTCGCCGCGCGGCACGATCAGCCTCGCGCTGTGGCAGCCACCCCTGACCAGCCACGCCGGGGAGAACGGCGCGCCCGTGCGCCGGGCCGCCTCCTCCGAGGCCGCCGACCTGCTGGCCGACCTGGTCTCCAGCGACATCCGCACCCTCGTCTTCGTCCGCTCCCGCGTCGGCGCTGAGCAGGTCGCGATGACCGCGGCGTCGTTGCTCGCCGAGGTCGATCCCTCACTCCCGGGCCGAATCGCCTCCTACCGCGGCGGCTACCTGCCCGAGGAGCGGCGCGACATCGAGGCCCGGCTGCGCCGCGGCGACCTGCTGGGGTTGGCGGCCACCAACGCGCTCGAGCTCGGCATCGACATCAGCGGCCTCGATGCGGTGGTGATGGCGGGCTATCCGGGTCGCCGGGCGGCGCTGTGGCAGCAGGTGGGCCGCGCCGGCCGAGGCGCCGGCGACGCGCTCGGTGTGATGGTGGCCCGCGACGACCCGCTGGACACCTACCTGGTCACCCACCCGGACTCCCTGCTCGGTACTCCGGTCGAGGCCACCGTGTTCGACCCCGACAACCCCTACGTGCTCGCACCGCAGCTGTGCGCCGCCGCACAGGAGATCCCGCTGACAGAGGCCGACCTGCCGGCGTTCGGCCCCTCGGCACGCGACGTGGTCACGTCGCTCACCGAGAGCGGCCTGTTGCGCAAGCGACCCCGCGGGTGGTACTGGACCGATCGCCGGCGCGCCGCCGACCTGGCCGACATCCGCTCCGCGGGCGGCTCCCCCGTCCAGCTCATCGAGGTCGAGACCGGCCGCGTCGTCGGCACCGTGGACGCCGCCAGCGCCCACGGCACCGCACATCGCGGCGCGGTCTACGTGCATCGCGGCGAGACCTACCTGGTCCAGGAGCTCGACCTCGACGAGCACGTCGCCGTGATCGGTCGCGCCGATCCCGGCTACACCACCTCCGCCCGCGAGGTCACCGACATCAGCATCGTCGCCGAGCACCGGCAGCAGCGCTGGGGCGAGAGCCGGCTCTTCTTCGGCGAGGTCGACGTCAGCCATCAGGTGGTGGCCTTCCTCCGTCGCCGCCAGCCAGGCGGTGAGGTCATCGGTGAGGAGCCGCTGGACCTGCCCGAGCGCACGCTGCGCACCCGCGCGGTCTGGTGGACGGTCCCCGATGCCGCCCTCGAGGACGCCGGTCTGAGCGCTGCCGACCTCCCGGGGGCCGCACACGCCGCCGAGCACTGCTCGATCGGTCTGCTCCCTCTGATCGCCACCTGCGACAGATGGGACATCGGCGGCGTCAGCACCGCCCGTCATCCCGATACCGGAGTGCTCACGGTCTTCGTCTACGACGGCCATCCGGGCGGTGCCGGCTTCGCCGAGCGCGGCTATGAGGCCGCCAGGGAGTGGCTCACCGCAACGCTGGAGACGATCGAGGCCTGCGAGTGCGACGAGGGCTGCCCCTCCTGCATCCAATCGCCGAAGTGCGGTAACCAGAACAACCCGCTCGACAAGCATGCTGCGGCACGCCTGCTGCGGCTGCTGCTCGCTGCGCCGTAGCCTCGCCGTCATGTTGGTCCTCGGCCTGGTTCTGCTCACTGCCGGCGCCCTCGTACTTCTGGCCGGGGTCTTCACCGCAGGCGACTCCGGCAACGCCAGCCTGGTCGGCATCCACCTCGGAGCGACGGCCGTCTTCCTGCTGGGCGTGTTCTCCGGGGTCGCGATCCTCTGGGGCCTCTCGCTAGCCCGGTACGGCGGCAGGCGACAGCTGCGCCAGCGCAAGGAACAGCGTCGTCTGCAGGGGCTCGCCGCCAAGTTGGAGAGGCTCGAGGGCGAGCAGCGCGAAGAGCCCAAGGACGAGTGAACTGAACGCGAGCAACCCTCAGCCTGCAGCCGCCGACGAATCGGGCCCCGCTCGCGCCTGAGCCGACAGGTCGCCATGCGCGCCGAGCCAGGCCGGCCCCGCCACCCGGACGGTGACGACGACATCGCCGCCATCGGCGCGGCACTGGTCGAGCAGCGCGCCGTTGGCCCCGGCGATGGCCGACGCCGCGGCGCAGCCGTCGCGGCCGCGTTGGATAGCCTGCGCCCCGGCCAGCGCCGAGAGGTCGGCCGCCGACTGGGCCCGCCGATGGGCGGCGAACATCGCCTCGACGACACCGAAGGCCGCGGTCAGCAGGAGCAGCAACCCGAGCAGAGCGAGCGCGAGCACGGTGATCGCACCCCGCTCCTCCGGATGCCCACGCCCGGCACCCCGCCCGCCCTGTCCGGCCCGCCTCACGTGAGACCTCACGAGACGCCGCCGGTGCCCTCGGCGGCGGCCACCGCTGTCGCGTGCAGGCGAACGCCCGGCAGGAATCCGAGGAGGCCACCAGGTCCGTGCACCTCGACGCTGGCCTTTGCCCGGACCTGGTCAGCAAGCTCATCGACCGTGATCGAGGTGCCGGCGGGGCCGATCCGCTGGCCTCGACCGATGGCGGTCGCGGGCGCGTCGCCTCGCGCAAGCGCTCGAGCGGTCTCCCGGGCGGCATCGACGGTGCGGACCTGGGCGACGCCGAGGCTCAGCAGCCAGACCAAGCCCAGCACGACGGCGACCAGCACCGGCAGCACCGCCACCAGCTCGGCCGTTGCAGCACCTCGTTCGGCGCGCCGCGTCGCCCACCGGCCGCCGGCACCTCGACCGCCGCGCATCAGATCCCGAGCAACGACATGACGTGGTCGAAGAGCTTGTGCAGCAGCTCATCGCCGAGGCCACCCGTCAGCAGCTTGTAGAGCAGGCCCGCCAGACCGGCACCCGCTGCGGTGCCGACGGCGTACTCGGCGGTGGTGATGCCTCTGTCAGAGCGCTGGTGCCGGCGTGGGCGGCCGGGCAGCCGTGGGGCCTGAGGGTGGATCATCTCGTCCTCCTGGGTTCGGGCCGCGGCGCGGCGTGAGAGGTCCAGATTCGGCGAGTGGGAGCGCTGCCGCGACCACCCATCGAGCGGTTGTGGAGACCGCTTCCCGCGGGGTCGCCTGTGGAGGAGAAACGCCTGCGACTGCCTCCCGGGGAAACGGCAGTGGCCGCCCCGGGCCAGGCCCGGGGCGGCCACCGATCACACGGTCGACCGGTCAAGGATTCAGGGGCGCTTGACCTTCCCGGTCGCCTTCGAGGTCGCCGACGCCGACGCGTAGCCGGTGTGGGAGACGGTGACCTTGACGGTGATCCTCTTGCCCGCCTGGGCCCTGCGGAGGGTCAGCTTCGACCCGGTGGCGCCCTTGATCCGCTTGCCCGAGGCGTACCACTGATACCGCACGGTCACGCCCGGCACCGACCAGGTGCCGGAAGCGGCGGTGAGGCGCTTGCCCACCTTCGCGTTGCCCTTGATCGACGGCGCATGCACCAGCCGGATCACGCCGGCAGCGACCGGCGATGTCATGGCCGAGGTCGCCTTGCCGTCGCCGTACCCGCTCTTGCGGGCCGTGACCGTCACCGTCAGTCGCTTACCCACGTCGGCCGCGCTCGGCGTGTACACCGCTCGCGTCGCTCGGGCGATCGGTCGCCCGGACACCAGCCACTGGTAGGTCACACTGGCTCCGGCGACGTTCCACGAACCCGGCGTTGCGGTCAGCGCGACCCCCACCCGCGGCGTGCCCGCGATCCTCGGCGCCCCCGTGCTGATGAGCGCCGGCGTCGCCGCCGCGATCACCGGCAAGGTGGCCAGCGAGGTGACGGCATCGCTGTCGGCATAGCCGGCCTTGCTCACCGTCACGGTCACTGTGATCGCCTTGCCGAGCACGTCGGGGGTCGGGACGTAGGTCGCCCCGGTCGCACCCTCGATGGCGGCGCCGTCGGCGTTCCACTGGTAGGACGGCGTCACGCCCTGGACCGACCAGGAGCCGTCGTCCGCGGTCAGCGTGGCGCCCACCTGGGGGGTGCCGCTGATCGACGGCAGCGTGCTGTTGGTCGGCGCCGGCGCCTCGGCGGCGGTCACGTCGACCCTCGCCACGCTCGCCAGCAGCTTGACCGCGTCGTAGGCATCGCCCGACTCGAGGTCGTGCTCGGCGTCCGCAGTGGCGGAGACGTCGGCGGCTGCCGGGTCCGCGCCCTGGGCCACGATCGCGCTCTGGGCGAGGTCGCGGGCCAGCGATACGACGGTGTCGGCCTGCTGCAGCTTCGCCGGGCTCAGCGGGTTCTGCTGGGCGGTCTCCACCGAGACGGCATCCACCACCGACTGGTTGACCTGGCTCAGCGCCTGAGCGGCGTTCGCCACCAGCCGCAGCCCGACCTCGTGGTCGGACAGCGAGCCGTCGGAGCCCCAAACATCGGCATCCAGCAGCGCTTGCACGGCCGTCTTGGCCTGACCGGTGAGGTCATCGACCAACCCGGTCAGCCGCTGGCGAGCTGTGTCGGTGCGCAGGCCCCAGCCGTAGGGGAACTCGGGGTCGTAGTTCGCGTCCCCGACGTTGACCGGGATCTGGCTCATGCTGCCGGGCCAGCTCAGCGAGAGCCGTCCGGTGAAGGGCTTGTCGCCGAGCAGCACCGAGGCCACTCCCTCGCCCTCGGAGCCGGGCAGGAAGCCGGCCACGACCGCATCGGCGTTAGGCACGATCGAGCTGATGATCTGCGGGCGACCGGAGACCACCAGCACGACGCACTTCATCACCCCGCAGACGGTGTTGATCGCCTGGGTGTCCGCCGCGGACAGGTTGAGCGTGTGGTTGTTGTTGCCCACATCGCCCTGGCCTTCGGCGTACGGCGTCTCACCGACGACGACCAGACCCTCGTCATAGCCGGTGGTGGAAGCGGAGGCCGTCTTGGAGTAGGTGACGTCGAGGTTGGGCGCATCTGCCTTGATCCCCTCGAGGATCGTGGTGCCGGCGGTCATGCCCTTGCCCGAGCCGCCCTGCCACGAGAGGGTCCAGCCACCCATCTGGTTGCCCAGATCGTCGGCGTTGGAGCCCGCGACGTAGAGGCTCCCGGTCTTGGCCAGCGGCAGCGCGTCGCGGGTGTTCTTCAACAGCACTTGCGACTCCGCTGCCGCCTGCGCGGCGGTTGCCCGGTGAGCGGCGCCCCCGAACTCGTCGCGCTGGCTGGTATTCGTGAACGGCTTCTCGAACAAGCCGAGCTCGAACTTCTGCGTCAGGATGCGGGAGACCGCGTCGTCGATCCGGCTCTGGTCGATCTGCCCGCTCGTGACGCCGTCGGTGATGGCGCTGATGAAGCTGGCGTAGTTCGTCGGCTCCATCGCCATGTCGAGCCCGGCGTTGACCGCCGTGACGGCCTTGGCCGCGTAGGTGGCATCCGGGAGCTGTCCGATCGCCTGCCAGTCGGAGATCAGGAACCCGCTGAAGCCCATCTTCTGCTTGAGCAGGTCGGTGTCGAGCGACTTGTTGGCGGTCATCTTGATCGGCGTCGAGCCGTTGATCGACAGCGAGGAGTAGGACGGCATGATCGTGCCGATCCCCGCGTTGATCGCCGGCACGTACGGCGTGGCAAACAGCGACTCGAACTGCTGCTCCGAAGTCACGTTCGTGACGCCCTGGTCGATCGGGTAGGCACCCGTGCCGGCCTTCGAGGCGTCGTACGTCGTGCCGCCGTCTCCAGCCCAGTGCTTCGCACTGGCCAGCACCTCGTCGGGAGCCGACTTGTCGGTCGGGTCGGAACCCTGGAGACCCTTGACCACGTCGCCCGCGAACGAGGAGACCAATGCCGGGTCCTCGCCGTAGGACTCATAGGTGCGGCCCCAGCGCTCGTCGCGGCTGACGCACAGGCACGGCGCGAACGCCCAGGTCACGCCCGTGGTGCGGGTCTCGGAGGCGGTCTGCTCGCCGATCTGCTCCACCAGCGCGGGGTCGCGGGTCGCGCCCAGGCCGACGTTGTGCGGGTAGATCGTCGCGTTCTTGACGTTGGAGTGCCCGTGCACGGCATCGGCGCCGTAGACCAGCGGGATCTGCAGCGGTGCGGCCAGGGCCTCGCGCTGGAAGTCGTCGATCATGCTGGCCCAGCCGTCGGGAGTGTTGCTCGACGGCAGCGAGCCGCCACCGGACAGCAGCGAGCCCAGTCCGAGCTGGCTGATCTGGCGCGGGTTGGTCATCGAGCCGCGCTCGGCCTGCGTCATCTGACCGACCTTGTCGGCCAGACTCATCCGGCTCATCAGGTCCTGCACGCGTGTCGCGATCGGCAGCGACTTGTCGAGGTAGGGAAAGCCGTGCGCGTCGATCACCACCAGCGGTGCGGTCAGCGGGAGCGTGATCGCGGGGTTCGTGACGGTCATCGGGATCTGCAGCGCCTGCGCCTGCGATGCACCGGGCAGGGTCGGGACGTCGCAGGCCATCGTCGTACCCGACGTCGTGCCGGAGGGGAACGTGACAGTGGTGTTCACGCTCGTGTAGTCCGTGCCGTTGACCGCCGCGGTGGTGCCGGTTGCGCACTTGACCGCGGTGGCGGTGGTGGTCGGGTTGCCCGAAGCGGTGGTGAGCGTGAGTGCCACGTGGGCGGTGTCACCAGCGTTGACCAACGTGATGTCCGGAACGCTCACGCTGACGTCGGTGAACTGCTGCGGCGTTCCGTAGAGGCCGACGTCGTCGACCGAGTACGGCGTCGCGACGGTGCCGGTCGGCAGGTCGAGCGAGATGCCCCAGGTGTTGTTGAGGTCGAGCACGCCGTCACGGGTCGTGTCGCTGCCGTGCTGGAGGGCGTCGTCGGCCAGGGTGAAGTCGGAGAACGGCAGCTGGACGAGCTTCCAGCGACTGCCGCTGCTCCAGTTGTCGCGGAATGTCGCGGTCCAGACCTCGGCGTGGGCCGCATCGGGGCCGCCGTCCTTGATCTCGACCGGGATGACCGCGCCGGTCTCGGCCGTCGCCGGCTCCGTCGACTGGGAGGCGTACCACCAGAACTGGATACCTCGGAAGCTCCTCCAATCCTGCGAGTAGGCCAGGTTGTCGGTCAGCCCGCCGGTGGCACCGGCGCTGCGCTGGTAGCTGCCGGTCAGGACGTGGTTGTTGCTCACCTCGCCACGGTCCTGCGAGCCGACGCCAACGCTGATGCCGTCGTCGGTGCTGAACCAGCCGGTCTGCGCCTGGGCATCACCGACCGCGAACGGCGGCTCGAAGTCGTCGAGCAATGCTCCGCGGGAGTAGAGGCTGAAGTCGTCGAAGCTGTAGTCGCCGGTCGCGCCGAACCCGGTCAGGGTGACGGCGAAGCCGGTGGAGATCGACGGGTTGAACCGGGTCAGGGTGTTACCGCTCTTGGCCTTGAGGTCCTGGAAGAGCACCGTGATCTTGCGCCAGCCGGCGACGTTGTCGACCACGTTGGAGGTGAAGCCCTGCTCGGTGTTGCTGGCGTTGCGGTTGTGCAGCTCGAAGCTGAACGTCTTGCCGGTGTTCTTGCCGTTGAACCAGAAGCTGAACCCGTCGTAGGCCGACCAGTCCATCAGGATGTTGGTGCCGTCGCCGTTCTTCGGCTCATAGGTGAAGCCGAAGTAGCTGCTCGTCTTGGCCACCGTGGCGACCAGGGCGTGGTTGTCGTCGGAGTCACCGGGCACGGTGGCGGTCTGCGCGGACAGCACCGGGTTGTTCGCCGAGCCGTTCGCCCAGACGGCGTACGTCGTCGCCACACCACTCTCGAAGTCGTCGAGCACCTTGGTCTGGCCGGTGTTGGTCAGCGTGCCGCTAGGCGCGATGCTCACCGTCGCACGGGCCAGCGCAGGGGCCACCTCGAGCCCGGCCGAAGGCGCGGAGAGCGCCAGCTGCAGCGTGCGCGTGGGGGCGAGCGGTCCCTCGGCTGTGGTCGGGACGCTCACGTTCGCCGAGGTCGATCCGGCCGGGATCGTGATGTCCTGGTCGACGGCCGGGTAGTCCACGCCGGCCGTCGCCGTACCGTCCGTGGAGCTGACGTGGACCGTCACGTCGTGGTCCAGCGGTGCGGAGAGGATCAGCGGGACCGTCGCCGCAGTGCCCGCCGTGGTGGTGTTGGACAGCGACGCGAACTCGACCTGCGGGGTGTCGAAGGAGCCCCAGATCGAGAACGTGTAGATCGAGTAGCCGTAGTAGTGGCTGCCCCCGACCGCCGCACGGGTGTCGAGGTCCAGACGCACGTAACGGGCCTCGACCGGCGCAGCGAAGGTCGCCTGGTCGTTGCTACCGCCAGTGCCGGTCGTGGTGGTGTAGACAGTGGTCCAGCTGGCCGGGTCGTCCGGGGCCGCAGTGGCGACCTCGATGTGATAGCCCGACGCGTACGCGGCCTCCCACTTGATCGTGGTGCCGCTGATCGTCGCCGGCGCGCCGAGGTCCTCGGTGATGGCAGCGGTCCAGGTGGAGGCAGCGCTGTCGGTCCCGTTGCCGCTCGCCCAGCGGGTGTTGGTGTCGTCGCCGTCGATCATGTTCGACGCCGGGAAGTAGCCGCCGTTGGTGGTGCCGGGGTCGTTCTGGACCTTGTCGGCCGAGATCGTGCCGAACCTCGCCAGGTCGGGTGCCGGTGTATCGGCCGAGGCGGACGGCAGCGTCGCCACGACACCGCTGATCGCCAGGGTGGTGCTCGCCACCAGGGCGGTCATCCCCCGGCGCCAGCGTGCCGCGCGCGCTTGCGTCCTGTGCGTCATCGATCGCACGTGTGTCTCCTTCGTCAACCGCTGTGGGCGCGCGCAACCGATCGGCAGACACGCTTCGGCGCAGTCGACACCAGGTATTTGTCCGGCGCCAGGACAGAGTCCCGTCCGTGGCCGCCTCAGCGGGCCAAGGCGTACGCCGACGGGCTGGCCAAGGCGTTCCAGGCTTGGCAGAGCGCTCGGTCGAGGGCGCCCTGGAGCTCGGAGCGGCGGCCGAGAACGGCTGCCCGCAGGGGTGCGTGGTGGATCCGAGAAGCCAGCGCGTTGTAGCCGGCCGCGATCCGCTCGGCGAAGGGTCCGGGGTCACTGCCGACGCTGCCGCCCAGGACGACCACGTCAGGGTCGACGAAACTGGCAAGCTGGGCGAGCACGCCGCCGAGCGCAGCTCCGGCGGCGTCGATCTCCTCGGCCGAGGCTGCAGGGTCGACCGCCCGGGTGACGACCGCGTCGAGGCACCCGACTCCACCGCAGCGACATGGAAGCCGTGATCCCGGCACCAGCACGTGCCCGATCTCGCCGGCCATGTGGTGGGCGCCGCCGAAGACCTGACCGCCGACGGCCAGCGCCGACCCGAGCCCTTCGCCGACCTTGACGAAGAGCAGCGAGCGGGCGGTATCGTCCTGCATCAGCTCGCCCCACGCGCCGGCGTCGGCATCGTTGTCGACGACGAGCAGAGTGCCGGGCTCGAGTCGCAGCAGGTCGTGCGGGCGGGCGCCGTCCCAGCCGGGCACGTACCCCACCGGCGCGACGACTCGATCGGCGCCGACCACCGGGAACGGCAGTGAGACGCCGGCCGCGACCAAGCGCCGGCCGCGCAGACCGGCACGAGCGATCGCGTCGCCGAGCAGCCTGCGCGCCATCCGGAAGGTGGCCGAAGAGTCGACATCCACGTCGAAATCGATTTCTTGATCGCGTACGACCTCGCCGTCGAGCTCGCTGAGCATCACCGCGATGTGACGGTGGCTCACGTCGATCCCGGCAGCGAACCCCTGCTGCGGCGCCAGCTGCACACGCGATGTCGGGCGACCGCGCCTCACCGGGCCGGAGATTCGGCGTTCGACCAACAACCCCTCGGCGACGAGCTCGGAGACGACCTGCGCCACGACACTGCGGGAGAGGCCGGTGACCTGACCGAGATCACCACGCGTCGAGGCCCCTCCTCGGCGGACCGACTCCAGCAGGGTGAGCCGGGTCGGCGGTTGTGGAGTGGACATGCGGGTGAACAGCTCCGTCGGCTGGAGGCGGTGGAGGTAAAGTGAACCGGTCATGGCCCTGTGACGTCAATCACCATGCCGGGCCAGGCCCTCACCACTGCAGCGTCGTCAGCAGGCCGCCGACCAGCGGCACGATGCCGATCAGCAGGAACGACGGCAGCAGGCACAGGCCCAGGGGCGCAGCGGCCTTCACGCCGACCGCACGGGCCCTCCGCTCCACGTCGGCGCGTGCCTGGCGGGCGAGGTCGTCCGCCAATCGGCCCACGGCGGCGGCGACCGACATTCCGCCCTCCTGAGCGCGGGCCAGGGTGCGGCCCAGCGGGGCGAGCGCGGGATCCCGGCCGAGCGCCGCCCAGCCTGCTGCGGGATCAATACCGAGTCGCATTCTCACCGCGACAGGCCGGAGACGATCGGCGGCCGGACCGGGCAGCGCGTCGGCGACGATCTCCAGCGCTTGGGCGGGCGGTGCGCCTGAGTCGAGGGCCAGCCCCAACAGCCGGACGACATGGGGCAGCTCACTGGCAGCCCTCTCGCGAGCACGTCTGACCGGCATCGGCTCGACCCGTCCGATGCTCGTCCAGGTCAGTGCCGCTGCGACCGGCGCGGCGGCAGCTCCGAGGGGGCCACCGAGGAAGGCGTAGGCGCCTGCACCTGCCGAGCTGGCCAGGAGCCACCGCCAGCGGTGCATCCAGCCGACGTCAGGTGCCGGCTCTCGCGCGTCAATCGGCTCCCGGTCGATGCGGGCCCCACCCGGCGGGCGCAGCGCCAACATGACTGCGCATGCCAGGCACGCCCCCGCGCCCCACACCTGCCACGGTGCGGCGCCAGTCACGGGTTCACCCCGGCCGCGATCCGTTCGATCCAGGCCAGCCCGACCCAGCCGATCAGCAATCCGAGGGTCAGCGCGGCCAGCCCGACCGGCGTGCCGAGCAGGAACGCCCACGGCCGGCCACCGACGCCCGAGCCCATCAGCAGCGCCGCGACCGGCAGCAGTCCGACCAGCCGCGCGGTCGCCCTGGCCGAGGCCAGTTCGCCGATGACCACCTGCCGGGTTGCTGCCCCAGCGCGCAGGTCCAGGGCCACCCGTTCCACCGCTTCCGCCAATCCCTGGCCGGTCCGATGCGAGACCTCCCAAGCTGCGGCAACCATGCGCAGCTCACCGGCGCCAGGCAGGCGTCCGGCGACCTGCCGCAACGCGGCCGGGACGTCGGCGCCCATCCTGAACGCCTCCGCGACAGGACGCAGCTCGGCCCAGTCGCTTGCACACCGGTCCAACGCGGACCCCGGCGGCTGACCGGACGACAGCTCCGCGGCCAGCTGTTCGCAGAACTCGACCAGGCGGGTCGCCACCATCGCGGCGGCCGCCCGACGACCACGCGCACGCCACAACAGCCAGCCGCCCAGCACGACGCCCGCGGCGATGCCCACGAGCGGCCACCACTGTGCCGGCAAGACGAGCACCAGGCCCACCGAGGCCGCCACCCAGAGCCAGTGCGGCTGAATGCTTCTCGCGCCGTCGGGCGCGGGCGGCACCTCGACGAGCAGGGCCGCGGCTGCTGCGGCCGTCAGACCGGCCGCAACGTCCGGGCTCATGAGAACAGCCTGGCGAGCGCCTCGGCAGCCGGTCCCTCGCGCAGCCCGTCGGGCCCCCACGCGACCGCCAGCTCCATCACCACCAGGCCGGCCGGCTCGCGTCGCGGCAGCGCGATCTCCTTGAGTCGGCGTCGACCCTCGTCACGGCCGAGATGCAACACCACGTCGAAGGCGGACGCCAGCTGGCTGTGCGCTGCCTCCCGGCCGAGTCCGGCCGCGAGCGCCAGCGCCTCGATCCGAGCCGGCACGTCGATCGCGGAGTTGGCGTGCAACGTGCCGCAGCCGCCCTCGTGGCCGGTGTTGAGCGCGGCCAGAAGATCGACGACCTCGGCACCGCGGACCTCTCCCACCACGAGCCGGTCTGGCCGCATCCGCAGCGCCTGACGCACGAGCGCGCTGACCTCTACCCGACCGGCCCCCTCGATGTTGGCCGGACGACCCTCGAGACCGATGACGTGCGGGTGCCGGGGACGAAGCTCGGAGGAGTCCTCGACGATGACCAGCCGCTCGGCGGGGTCGGCGAGGGACAACAACGCGGCCAGGAGGGTGGTCTTCCCGCTGCCTGTGCCGCCGGTGATGAGGAAGGCGCGTCGGCTCGCCACCAACCGCCGCAGGAGGTCGGCGCCGGGCGCGGTGACCATGCCGCGCTCGACCAGCTCAGCTAGGTCGAAGGCACGCTGCTGCGGCACCCGCAACGAGATCGCGGTGCCAGGACGCGCCAGAGGCGCGAGGACGGCATGGAATCGGGTCCCATCGGCCAGCCGGACGTCCGCGTACGGCGCCGCGTCGTCCAGCCGCCGGCCCGCGGTGGCAGCCAGTCGCTGCGCGAGGCGGCGTACGGAGGACTCGTCGGGGAACCTCACCGCGGCCGCTTCCAGCCCGGCGCCCCGGTCCAGGAAGACCTGGTCGGGGCCGTTGACCAGTACGTCGGTCACCCCCGGCAGCCGCAGCAGCGGCTCGAGCGGACCGGCTCCCACCACATCCCGGCGCAGCGTCTCGTAGACGGCCAGCACCGTCGCATCGCCGACCGGACGACCCGCAGCTCGCAATGCGTCGGCCACCCGGTGCGGGGTCAGGGGACCGGGGCTGTGCGCCAGCCACTCGCGCACCCTGTCGACCACCTCCGGAGCCAGGTCGAGCCCGGCGCCCGAGAAGCTCATGCCGCCACCGCCCGCACCCGGCAGAGACTCAGAGCCTCCGCCGTCGCCCGCGCCAGCGGACCCCGTCGCGAGCGCAGCGGCCCGAGGCCCAGATCGATCGCCTCGGCCAGACCACGCTGGTCGGTCATCGTGGCTCGCACCGGAAGTCCAACGGTCCGAGCGATGGCATCGGGGCTCACGCCCGTCCCACGTACGACGAGGGCGATCTGCCCGCTGTCCGCACCGAGACCGCCGCCGCGATCCACCAGACTGTCGACCAGTCGCGCCGCAGAGGCGATGCCGGTGATCGAGGGCGTCACCACCACCAGCACCTCGTCGCAGCGACCGATCAACTCGGCGCTGCCAGCGCCCCGCGGCAGGTCGAGCACCACTGTCTGGTGGCCGCGCGCCGCTGCGGAGAGCACTTCGCGCACCGCCACCGGATCGGGCATCGCCGCGCGACCGGCTGCGCCAGGCGCCCAGGACAGCGCACCAAGGGCACCTCGGCGTGGCAACGCCTCGCGCAGCGACCTCGAGCCGAGCCGGCCGGCGGTGTGGGCCAGGTCGGGCCAGCGGACGCCGGGCTTCTCCTCCATGCCGAGCACCCGGTCGACGCCCGGCCCCAGCGGGTCCGCATCGACGACCAGCGCCGGACCGATGTCCGCGGCTGCCTGTCCGAGCGCGCACGCGAAGGTCGTTGCCCCGGCACCACCCGACCCGCTCAGCACGCCGAGAGTGAGGCCGCGACCACCGGGATCATCGCCCAGGTCGGTGAGCAGCGTCGTCAGCCACGATGCGCCGTCGGGCAACTCGACGACGTGCTCGGCGCCGACCGCGAGGCCTGCCCGGAAGACGTCCTCACCGGCCGAACCCCACCCGACGACATGCACCGCGTCCCGCCTCGGCGGCCCCATCCGGGCCAGGCCGACCAGCAGATCGGCACCGACCACCACGGCCGGTGCTCGCGACCACGCCCGCAGGGCGGTCGAGAGGTCACGGGCCACTTCGGGAGCGGCGCCGGCTGCTGCGGCCAGCCGCAGCAGCTCGTCGAGGAGCAGGTCGTCGGCGGTGATCAGGAGCAGTGCTGTCATGTTTGGGAGCGTGCCCGGGACCCCCGACGTACCGAACTCGGGAGGAAGGTCCCTGTGGATCAGGACGCTCGAAGCCGTGATTGTGGACCGAAACTGACCGAGGCGGCACCTACGATGGAGACATGGACCTGGGAAGAACGGCGCCACCGCGCGAGGCCGCGTTCTTCGATCTCGACAAGACGATCATCGCCAAGTCGAGCGCACTGGCGTTCAGCAAGCCCTTCCTGGCCGGGGGGCTGATCTCTCGCAAGGCCATGCTGCGCAGCGTCTACACCCAGTTCGTCTACGTGATCGGCGGCGCCGACCACGACCAGATGGAGAAGATGCGCCAGATGATGTCCGAGCTGGTCACCGGCTGGGACGTCAACACGGTCCGGGAGATCGTCGCCGACACCCTGCACAACGTCGTCGACCCGTTGGTCTACGACGAGGCGGTGCAGCTGATCGAGCAGCACCATGCCGAGGGCCGCGACGTGGTCATCGTGAGCGCCAGCGGCACCGAGGTGGTCGAGCCGATCGGCGCCCTGCTCGGCGCCGACCACGTGGTCGCCACCCGCATGGAGGAGAGCGACGGCCACTACACCGGCACCATCGCCTTCTACGCCTACGCCGAGCACAAGGCCGAGGCGATCCGGGAGCTCGCCCGCACCCGCGGCTACGACCTGAGCCGCAGCTACGCCTACTCCGACTCGATGACGGACCTGCCGATGCTCGAGGAGGTCGGCCACCCGTTCGCGGTCAACCCCGACAAGGACCTGCGTCGGGCCGCCAAGGAGCGCGACTGGCCGGTGCTGGTCTTCACCAAGCCGGTCGCGCTGCGCACCTCGCTCCCTCCCGCCGGCCCCACCCTGGCCGCCCTCGCCGTGGGCGGCGTGGTGGCCATCGGCGGAGTGCTCTGGGCCGGCGCACGGGCACGTCGGCGCCTCGGCGCCTGACGCGCCGTCCGCAACCAGCTTCACCAGCGCATCACCGCGCGTGGCTCATCCCCCGGAACGGGTGGAAGTCAACCCTTGAAGCGCCGGGCAATGCGGCGTAGAACAGAGTCAAGAACAACTTGATACCCACACGTGACCGGGGTACCCACGCGGCGATCTACCCTTCCTACAGGGCGCCATGCCGAGCCGGGAACCAGTCCCGCGGCAGCAGTTGATGATGCACGCTTGGTAGCCCAGGGTCCCGTGTTCGCGGTGGCACTCGATCAGTCGGTCGGGTGCCACCAGCTTGTCTCGGATCGATTCACAACGCCTCACGGCGCAGCGGCGATGCCTCCGCACCGGCGGTGAAGGCTTCTGCGGCGTACAGCAGCCAGGAGTGGATGCCCGTGCGCTGGCCCGACGCGTAGCCGCGCAGGTTGGACTCGTAGGCCTCGCGCAGCGCCAGGTGACCTGCCTCCGGCACCACCAACGAGGTCGGGTCGACGCCGCGCGCCACCAGGACCAGCCGCTCGGCGGCGCGGGCGACGATCCCGTTGTGCGAACCGAACGGAGCCACCGTGGCCAGGTCGGCGTGCGCGATCGAGGCGATGATCAGCGCCGGGGTCGTCTTGTCGGTGGTCAACAGCTCGGCGAGCCCGCGCAGGCGCTCGACCTCGTGCGCCCCGCGTGGTCGGCCCAGCTCCCCGTCCGGAAGCGTGCCGGCGGCAGCGAGGGCGTGCAGCCGGGCGAAGGCCTGCAGCGGCGTCTGGCGCAGCACCGGCACCAGCGAGAGCAGCTCGGCCGAGAACCGTACGGCGTCGCGGGCGATCGCATCTCCCCCGGACTCGCGGACCTCGGCCAGCGTCGAGGCCGAACCCTCGAGCACCGCCGACGCGTGCGCTCCGCGCAGCAACGACTCCCCCGTGATGTCCGGCGCCGTACGCCGAAGGCCCCGATCGCGCAGCATCACGTCGATGCCGTCGCGCGCTCCGGCGAAGGCGGCGGCGACGCCCTCGAGCGACACGAGCCAGGCCAGCGGTTCGTCAGTCACGAGCCCAGACCCTACGCGGCGCTACCCTGAGCAGGATGACCGATCCCGCCCTCTCGTTCGGAACCGCAGCCGCCGCCTATGACCGTGGCCGGCCGCCCTATCCGCGCGAGGCGGTGGCGTGGGCGCTGGGCACGACGCCGCTGCGGGTGCTCGAGCTAGGTGCCGGGACCGGCAAGCTCACCGAGGTCCTCCTCGACCTCGGCCACGACGTGTTCGCCACCGAGCCCGACGAGAAGATGCTCGACGTGCTCTCGACGAAGCTGCCGGACCTCCGCGCCACGGTCGGCACCGCCGAGCAGATCCCCGCCGGCGACCAGCAGTACGACGTCGTCGTCGCCGGGCAGGCGTTCCATTGGTTCGACCCGATCGCCGCGCTGCCTGAGATCAGTCGGGTGCTCGCGCCGGGCGGTCGGCTGGTGCTGCTGTGGAACGAACGCGACGATCGCATCCCGTGGGTGCGCCGCCTCGGCAAGCTGATCGGCCGCCCCGAGCGCGACGTCGATCCCACCGGTGTCATCGACGACTCGGCGATGTTCAGCGCCGTGGAGGAGCAGCAGTTCCGGTTCTGGCAGGTCGTCAACCGCGAGACCATCCAGGACCTGGTGCTCTCCCGCTCCAACGTCACCGTGCTCCCCGAGGAGGACCGCGAGGCCAAACGGGTCGAGGTGCTGGCCTTCTATGACGACTACGGCCGCGGTATGGACGGGATGCAGCTGCCCTACACCTGCCGGGTCTTCCGGTCGGCCGTGCTGGAGCACGCCCGGCCCGCCCCGGCACCCGCCACCTCGCCGATCCTGTTCAGCGAGCCGCCGACGACGGCCCCACCGTCCGGGCCGCCGCCCTCCATGACCGACACCGCCCACCGCCTGCCGCGCGTCGTCGTCAACGGCGTCGGCGCGCACGGCAGGGGTGAGAACGATGGCGGCGACGACCTGATCCTGATCGACTTCCGCTGAGATCCTTACCGGACCGGCACCGCCACGACCACCAGGTTCTGGCGGTAGTGGAAGTGGCCGCCCGGCTCGCTGACGCGTCCAGCGCAGGTCACCAGTTCCAGCCGGTGCGCGCCGGTCGTTCGGAAGAGGCTCGCCGGCAGCCTGTTCCGGTCGTACGCCGTGCGTGAGACCACCTTGAACCGCAGGGTTCGTCCGCCGGCCGTGACCGAGACGATCTGACCGGGCTTGGCGTTGCGCAGGTTCCAGAACGCCCCGGGACGGTCCGACCGGTCCGAGACGTGACCGGCGATCACCGTCGTACCGATGAGCTCGTCGATCGCGGCCGAGGACCTGAGCCACCCGGCGGCGCGAGCGCCCTCGGGCACCGTCATCGAGCCGCGGGAGGAGCCGACGGTCTGCAGCGAGTCGTGGATGCCGACTGCCGGGACCGACACCGCGGACAGGGCGGCACGGCGAGCGTCGACGGGGACCTCTCCGGCGAACCCTGTCGGGATCCGGTCGACGTCAGGGCGCGGACGGTGGGCCGTCACCGGCGAGCAGCGCTTCGCATTGCCGTTCGAGGTGACGACCCAGGCGTAGTAGCCGGGCCTCGTCACCTGCAGCGCCCTCGTTCGGACGGTGCCGTTGCCGCTGGTGAAGCTCACCGCGCCGACCCTCGGCACAGTGGCGCGCACCGGCCGGTGTGCGGTCGGGCCGTAGAGGGTCGCGGAGCCTGAGACGGTCGCGCCGCGAGGCAGACCGGAGACCCGGATGACATCGCGCAGCGAGGTGGCGTGCAGGGTCCCGTCGTGACGCACCCGGAGGGTCACCGTCTGCCTGCTCGGCCCACACGCGAGGTGTGCGTGGGGGCTCGCCGGGAGGACGTCGTCCTTCGGCGGAGCCGTCTGGGGCGGAACGCAGGCCGTGCTGTCGTGCACGCTGCGCCGGTCGATCAGGGTCCACGGCGCCGCCGGCTTGTCGGTCGTCCAGTTCGCGGCGGTCAGGTCGGTCGAGGTGGCCCCGCCGGTCAGGTAGTACACGGTGGTGGCGGGGGTCGCGGCGCTGTCCACGATCACCCGGGAGTCGACGTCCGTGGTGGCGGTCGCAGCACCCGGATCGTGCGTCGACCAGGCGCTCCAGGGACCCCACGCGGTGTACCCGGCGGTCGTGGTGATCTTGGTGGCGTTGTATGCCACGATCACGTTCGGGCCGCCGTACGCGGCCAGCGAGATCGTGCCCTGGCCGAGGTAGGCCGCCGGGACGCCCGAGGGCCCCCACACGATGTTGATGATCACCGCCGGGATGACGTACCAGGTCCCGCTGTCGGCCTTCACCCACTGGCCGGCGACCGCTTGGCCGCGGACGTAGGTGGTCCCGCCGTCCACGAAGTTCCAGCCCCGGATGCTCTTGATCTCCTCCGAGCCGTAGAGGGGCGTGCGCGCCCGCGTCCGGTACTCGGGATGCGACACGGCAGCCACGCCCGGAACGACCTTCTCGTAGCGGAACTCCTCGTGATCGGTCGCGCACGTGCCACCGGTGATGGCAGCGTGCACAGGAGCGACTCCGAGAAGCGCTCCGACAATCCCCATGATGAGGCCAAGCCCCATTGCCAACTGCTTGTTCATTTATTTTCCCCACGTCGAGTGCTTCGAGGTGAGTCTTTGCAGCAGTTGGGCTCGGATCGGCCAGGGGTGCGGCGTTGTACCCCAAAGTGGGGTCGAGCCGCTCAGACGCTGCGCCAGTCCTCCGACTGCAGGTCGTGCCCGTGCGCGGCCATCAGCATCAGGCCCCCGTCGACGACGTACGAGGCACCGGTGACGTACGCCGCGCGCGGGCTCGCCAGGAACCCGATCACCGAAGCCACCTCGTTCACGTGGCCGGGCCGACCGGTCGGGTTGCCCGGCCGGGAGGTCGCGTAGGCGTCCTGCTCCTCGGTGCCGGTCATCTCGGTGGCGATCTCACCCGGAGCCACGGCGTTGACGGTCACGCCGTGCTCGGCCAGCTCCAGCGCCATCACCTTGGTCAGGCCGCCCAATCCGGCCTTGGCCGAGCAGTAGGCGGCTGCCCCGTAGCGCGGGACGTGCTCGTGCACGCTGGTGACGTTGACGATCCGGCCACCGCGACCGGCGTCGACCATCCGCTGCGCCGCCCGCTGGGCAACCAGGAAAGGGCCGTCGAGGTCGGTCGCCAGCACCTGGCGCCAGCGCTCGTAGGACAGGTCGAGGACCCGATCGTTGTGCCCGGTACCGGCCACGTTGACCACGACGCCGAGGCCGCCGAGGCGGTCGGCGAGGCTGTCGACGACATCACCGGCGTGAGGACTGGCGGCGTCGTACGGCTCGACGAAGGCGCGCTGTCCACGCTCCTCGACCGCGCGCACGGTCGCCAGCAGGGCCTGCTCGTCATGGTGGAAGGTGAGGCCGACGTCGTATCCCTCGGAGGCGAGCAGCGCAGCGGTAGCGGCGCCGATACCCGAGTCGCTGCCGGTCACGATCGCGAGTTGCGGATGGCTCATGCAAGCCCGGTAACCGCGGCCCTGCGGGGTTAACGACGCTCGATGGGACCGGTCGGTGTCGTCGGGCGACTTCTCGGGCGCCTCGACAAGCTCGGCGTACGTAGCTCGGCGGGCGCGGCCCGGCGAACCTGACCCCTCAACCCGCAGAAAGTGACCTCTCGACGCCGGGAACGCGACGAGGTCTCAACTAGCCTGTGATCCATGACACGCTGGAGGCGGCGCCACGGCCACCTCGGCACCGAGGCGGACAGGGCGACATTCCGGACGCTGCACACCGCCTCGCTGATGACCAGCGCCCTACGTGAGGGCCTGACCCTCACCTCAGCGGCAGACTCCGTCAAGCACCTACGCTCCCTCGTCGCCGCGCCCGCGGTCGCGCTGACGGACACCGAGGCGCTGCTGGCGTGGGACGGCGGGGCGGTGCAGCACGAGCAGCACGCCGCCCAGCTCGCCCGCGACGGCATCGCGGACGGGTCGACGACGGTGCGCGACCACCGGGAGTTCCGGTGCGGCAACCCGGCCTGCGACATCCGGCACGCTGTGGTCTCGCCGCTGACGGTGGAGGACCGGGTCGTCGGCACGCTGCAGGTCTTCACCGCGCGCACCTCCGCGATCCTGGTCCGAGCCACCGACGAGCTCGCGCACTGGGTCAGCGGGCAGCTCGAGCTCGGCCAGCTCGACGTCTCCCGGTCACGCCTGATGGAGGCCGAGGTCCGGGCGCTGCGGGCACAGATCAGCCCGCACTTCGTCTACAACAGCCTGACCGCGATCGCGAGCTTCGTCCGGACCGATCCCGACCGCGCCCGCGAGCTGCTGCTCGACTTCGCCGACTTCACCCGCTACTCCTTCCGCCGGCTCGGCGACTACACCACGCTCGCTGAGGAGCTGCAGTCGATCGAGCGCTACCTCGTCCTGGAGCAGGCCCGGTTCGGCGATCGGCTCGGCGTGACCCTCCGTGTCGCCCCCGAGGTGCTCCCCGTGACCATCCCGGTGCTGAGCCTGCAGCCGCTGGTGGAGAACGCCGTACGTCACGGGTTAGCGCCGCGACCCGACGGCGGCACCGTGCAGATCGTGGCCCGCGACCTGGACCGGGAGGCGGTGATCACCATCGAGGACGACGGCGTCGGTGGCGATCCCGAGCGGATCCGGCGCGTCCTGGCCGGGGACGCCAGCCTCGACTCGGTCGGGCTCTTCAACGTCGACGAGCGGCTGCGATCGACCTTCGGCGACGACTACGGCCTCGTCGTGGAGACCGCCCCGGGGGCCGGCACGAAGGTGACGGTGCGGGTCCCCAAGTACGCCCACGGAGTCCGCCCATGAGCCTGCGCGTCCTGATCGTCGACGACGAGCGCCCCGTCCGCGACGAGCTCACCTACCTGCTCGAGCGCGACGACCGGATCGCGTCGGTGACCGCCGCCGACTCCGGCACCGAGGCGCTCCGGCTGCTGCGCGAGCATGACGTCGACGCGGTCTTCCTCGACATCGCCATGCCCGGACTCTCCGGCCTCGACCTGGCCGCGGTGCTCGCCCGCTTCCGCACCCCGCCGCGGATCGTCTTCGTGACCGCGCACGCCGAGCACGCGGTCGACGCCTTCGACCTGCACGCCGTGGACTACCTGCTCAAGCCGGTGCGCGAGGAGCGCCTGCGCGAGGCGGTACGCCGGATCACCGACGTCGGGGGGACCGCGCCCCAGGACGACACGATCGCGGTCGAGCTCGGCGGCGTCACCCGGCTGGTGGCCCGCTCGACGGTCGTCTACGTGGAGGCCCAGGGCGACTACAGCCGGCTGCACACCGCCAGCGGCAGCCACCTCGTGCGCCTGCCGATCTCCAGTCTGGAGGAGCGCTGGCGCGACACCGGATTCATCCGGATCCACCGCTCGCTGCTGGTCTCGCTGCGCCACGTCGACGAGATCCGCGAGGACGACGGCCACGTCGCCGTCATCGTCGACGGCCGCGAGCTGCAGGTCAGCCGGCGACACACGCCGGCACTGCGCGAGCAGCTGCGGCGTACCCGTCGAGGTGACGCGTGAGCAACACCAACCCGGCTCCTCGGGTTCGCGTGACCGCACCGGCCGCCGGCCGGCCGCGGCGAACCACCGTGGCCCGTGAGATCGATGCGCAGAGCCCGGTCGGCGAGGTCTACATGCGCTCGCTGGTGCGCAGCCAGCTACGGCTCGCCCTCGGGCTGCTGTTCGTGCTCGTGCTGACGGTGGGCGCTCTGCCCCTGCTCTTCGTGTTCGTGCCGTGGCTGCAGCACGGCCGGGTCCTCGGCGTACCCCTGGCGTGGCTGCTGCTCGGCGGCGGCTGCTACCCGGTGATCATCGCCCTGGCGGTCGTCTACGTACGCCGCGCCGAACGCAACGAGCGCGCGTTCCAGGACCTGGTCGGGCCCCGGTGACCACCCGGTGAGCGCGAACGCCATCGCCGCCCTGGCGGCGCTGCTGGTCTCGGCGCTGACGCTCGCCGTCGGCGCGTTCGGTCTGCGGCTGGCTCGCACCACCAGCGACTTCTACGTCGCCTCGCGCGCCGTCGGGCCGGCGACCAACGCCGCCGCGATCAGCGGGGAGTACCTCTCCGCCGCGTCGTTCCTCGGGGTCGCCGGGCTGGTGATGGCGAGGGGCGTCGACATGCTCTGGTACCCGGTCGGCTGGACCGCCGGGTATCTCGTGCTGCTGCTCTTCGTGGCCGCTCCGCTGCGCCGCTCGCGTGCCTACACGCTGCCGGACTTCGCGGAGTTCCGGCTGGAGTCGCAGCGCGCCCGCACCCTGGCCAGCGCACTCGGCGTACTGATCGCGGTGCTCTACCTGATCCCGCAGTTCCAGGGCGCCGGACTGACGGTGCACGCGCTGACCGGTGCGCCGGCCTGGATCGGGTCGACCGCCGTCGCGGTGGTCGTGCTGGCCAGCGTGGTCGGCGGCGGGATGCGCAGCATCACCTTGGTGCAGGCGGTCCAGTACTGGCTCAAGCTGGCCGCGCTCCTCGTCCCGCTGGCGTTCCTGCTCACCACCCGCCACGGCGGAGCGCCCGGGGCCGCGGCCCGCTTGCACAGCACCGACTGGCTGGAGCCGATGCGTGGCCCGCACAGCCTCTACCTGACCTACTCGCTGATCGTGGCGACCTTCCTCGGCACGATGGGGCTGCCGCACGTGGTGGTCCGCTTCTACACCAACCGGGACGGCTTCGCGGCCCGCCGCACCACCGTCACGGTGCTGGGCCTACTGAGCGTCTTCTACCTGCTGCCGCCCGTGTACGGCGTGCTCGGGAGGCACTACCTACCCAGCCTCAGTGCGACCGACGCGACCGACACCGCGGTCCTCGACCTACCGGGCAGCGTCTTCGGCGGGACCACCGCCGACCTGCTCACCGCGGTGCTCGCGGCCGGCGCGTTCGCGGCGTTCCTCTCCACCTCCTCGGGGCTGGTCCTCTCCATCGCGGGCGTGCTCGGGCAGGACGTCCTGGGCCACCGGTTCGGCGGGGTCGCCGCCTTCCGGATCGCCGCCACCATCGGGGCGCTGACCACACTCGCGCTGACCTTGCTCTCCCCCGGCCTGGCGGTGGCGCACGCGGTCGAGCTCGCCTTCGCCGTGGCCGCCTCGACGTTCGCGCCGATGCTGCTGCTCGGCATCTGGTGGCCGCGCCTCACCGCGGCCGGCGCCATCTCGGGGATGGCCGTCGGCGGAGCGCTCTCCACCGCCGCCGTGGCGATCGGGTTGAGCGGGCGCAGCTACGGCGGGCTGGGCGGCGCCATACTCTCTCAACCGGCGCTGGTCACCGTGCCGCTCGCCTTCGCCACCATGGTCTGCGTCTCGCTGGCCACCGCGCGACCGTTGCACGTGGCCCGGACGATGGTGCGGCTGCACACGCCGGAAGCCGTGATGGTGGACCGCGGCGGATTCCGGGCGCGCGGCGCCGACTGAGCCGCCGCTCGTCGCAACGAAGACACCGCTCGTCCCGTGTGACGCAGCGCACACCGCAGGCTCGGCACCGTCCGGCGATGCCGGCACCCGCACCTGTAGTCGCGGCCGCCACGACCTCATAGCGTCGTGATGCCCGGGCATCCGGGATGGTCCAGT
Source organism: Nocardioides sp. Iso805N (assembly GCF_000364605.1). Classification (GTDB taxonomy): domain Bacteria; phylum Actinomycetota; class Actinomycetes; order Propionibacteriales; family Nocardioidaceae; genus Nocardioides. The sequence goes on from NZ_KB822575.1 coordinate 627,245, forward strand.
CCTGCATCTCGAAGGAGCACGACATGTCCAGCAACTTCAGCACCGAGCACCCGGCGGAGGCGCCCGTCTCGCGGCCCCTCCCGGGCGCTCACATCGCAGATCCCGCTCCGCTCGGGCTGGCTGCGTTCGCCCTCACGACCTTCGTCCTCAGCTGCGTCAACGCCAACATCGTTCCGCAGGCCCTCGTCGGCGGCGCACTCGGTCTCGCGCTCGCCTACGGCGGCATCTGCCAGTTCACCGCCGGGGTCTGGGAGTTCGCGAAGGGCAACACCTTCGGCGCCACCGCGTTCTGTTCCTACGGTGGCTTCTGGGTCTCCTTCTGGTGGCTGGCCGAGAAGGACCTGGCCAAGCTCGGCCCCGACGGCTACAAGGTCGTCGGCGTCTTCCTCCTCGGCTGGGCGATCTTCACGGCCTACATGACAGTCGCCGCGACCCGGGTCTCCGGTGCGGTGCTCGGTGTATTCGCGCTGCTGACCGTGACCTTCGCGGTCTTGGCGATCGGTTGGTTCGACAAGGAGTCGTCGAGCTGGATCAAGGTCGGCGGTTACCTCGGCATCGTGACAGCGGCCGTCGCCTGGTACACCTCCTTCGCCGGTGTCACCGCCTTCACCTTCAAGCGCCAGGTCCTTCCGGTGGGACCGCGCGCCTGAGCCGGCACCCGCACACCGCGACCCGCCTCTTCGTCCACCGCCGGTCCGCCTACGCCACCTTGGATCTTCGGGCCTAATGTGGCGTAGGCCACCTCTACCGACCCGCACCGGGAAGTGATCACGTGAGTACTGCTTCATCAGACGCTGGGAACCTGTCCAACCTGCTCCACGAGAACCGGCGCTTCGATCCGCCGGCCGAGCTCGCCGCGAGCGCGAACGTCAAGGCGGAGGCGTACGACGAGGCCAGCGCTGACCGCGACGCGTTCTGGGCCAAGGCCGCCGACCGGCTGACCTGGGCGCAGAAGTGGGACCGGGTGCTGGACTGGGACAACGCGCCGTTCGCGAAGTGGTTCGTCGGCGGCCGGCTCAATGCCGCCTACAACTGCGTCGACCGGCACGTCGAAGCCGGCAACGGCGAGCGGGTCGCGATCGACTGGGTCGGCGAGCCGGTGGGCGATGAGCGCACCATCACCTACGCCCAGCTCAAGGACGAGGTCTCCCAGGCAGCCAACGCGCTGACGGCCCTCGGCGTCGAGACCGGCGACCGGGTGGCGATCTACATGCCGATGATCCCCGAGGCGATCGTCACCATGCTGGCCTGCGCCAGGCTCGGCGCCCCGCACACGGTGGTCTTCGGCGGCTTCTCGGCCGAGGCACTCGCCAGCCGGATCGAGGACTGCCAGGCAAAGGTCGTGGTCACCGCCGACGGCGGCTACCGTCGCGGCGCTGCGTCCGCGCTCAAGCCTGCGGTCGACGAGGCCCGCGAGATCGCGGCCCGCGCCGGGCACGAGGTCGCCAAGGTGCTCGTGGTCCGGCGTACGGGGCAGGAGGTCGCGTGGGACGGACCCGAGACCGGCGGCCCCGACGTGTGGTGGCACGAGACCGTCGCAACCGCCTCGACCGATCACACCCCGGAGGCGTTCGACGCCGAGCACCCGCTCTACGTCATGTACACCTCCGGCACCACCGGCAAGCCCAAGGGCATCCTGCACACCACCGGTGGCTACCTGACGCAGGCGGCGTTCACGCACTGGGAGGTCTTCGACCTGAAGCCCGAGACCGACGTCTACTGGTGCACCGCCGACATCGGCTGGGTCACCGGCCACTCCTACATCGTCTACGGGCCGCTCGCGAACGGTGCGACCCAGGTCCTCTACGAGGGCACTCCCGACTTCCCCGAGCGCGGCCGCTGGTGGCAGATCATCGAGGAGAAGAAGGTGACGCTCTTCTACACCGCCCCGACCGCGATCCGCTCGTTCATGAAGCAGGGTCACGACATCCCCGACCAGCACGACATGTCGAGCCTGCGGATCCTCGGCTCGGTCGGTGAGCCGATCAACCCCGAGGCCTACGTCTGGTACCGCCACGTCATCGGCGGCGACCGCACGCCGGTCGTGGACACCTGGTGGCAGACCGAGACCGGCGCCATGATGATCAGCCCGCTGCCAGGGGTCACGCACGGAAAGCCCGGCTCGGCGATGACGGCACTGCCGGGCGTGGGCGCCGACGTCGTCGACGACGAAGGTCACCCCGTGGCCAACGGCTCAGGCGGCTACCTTGTGCTCACCGAGCCGTGGCCTTCGATGCTGCGCACGATCTGGGGCGACGACCAGCGCTACGTCGACACCTACTGGGCGCGCTTCAAGGACCAGGGCTACTACTTCGCCGGTGACGGCGCCAAGAAGGACGAGGACGGCGACCTGTGGGTGCTGGGCCGCGTCGACGACGTCATGAACGTGTCCGGCCACCGCCTCTCCACCACCGAGATCGAGTCGGCCCTGGTCTCGCACCCCTACGTCGCCGAGGCGGCCGTCGTGGGCGCCACCGACGAGGACACCGGCCAGGCGGTCGTCGCCTACGTCATCCTGCGCGAGGGTGCACCCGAGAACTGCGAGAAGGAGCTCTCCGACCACGTCCGCAAGGAGATCGGCCCGATCGCCAAGCCCAAGCGGATCATGGTGGTGCCCGAGCTGCCCAAGACCCGGTCGGGCAAGATCATGCGGCGCCTGCTGCGCGACCTCGCCGAGGGCCGCGGCGTCGGGGACACCACCACGCTGGCCGACTCCTCGATCATGGAGCTGATCGCGGCGGGACAGGCCCAGGCCACCGACGACTGACACGTCGAGAGGTCACCTTCCGCACCTCGAGAGGTCACCTTCCGCACGTCGAGTGTCCACCTCGCAGGTGGTCGCCCGGTACGCCGCCGACCACCCGCGAGGTGCTCGCCCTCAGCGCGGCGAGGGCTGCTGCTGGGTGATGCAGTGGATCCCGCCGCCACGGTCGAACAGCGGACGGGCATCGACCGTGACGACGTCGCGGCCCGGGTAGGCCTCCCGGAGCACGGCGAGGGCGTCGGCGTCCCGGGCGTCGTCGAACGAGCAGGCGATGACGCCGCCGTTGACCACCAGGTGGTTGACGTAGGACCAGTCCACCCAGCCCTCGGCATCGCGCAGCGTGCTCGGGGCGGGCAGCTCCACCACCTCGAAGCGCTCGGCCAGGAGTGCGTGCAGCGACCGGCTCACCTCGTGGTCGGGGTGGGCGGGGTCCTGCTGGGCGTGGAGCAGGACGCGGCCCGGTGCGGTGAACGTCGCGACGATGTCGACATGGCCGCGGGTGCCGTACCGCTCGTAGTCGCGGGTCAGCCCGCGCGGGAGCCAGAAGACCTCGCTCGCGCCGATGGTCCGGGTGAGCTCGGCCTCGACCTGCTCCTTGGTCCAGTCCTCGTTGCGGCCCTGACCGAGCTGCACGGTCTCGGTGACGAGCACGACGCCGGTGCCGTCGACGTGGATCGCGCCACCCTCGTTGACCATCGTCGAGCCGATCCGCGGCACGGCCGCCGCCTCGCAGACCCGGGCGCCGATCAGCTCGTCGCGGTCCCAGGTCGCCCAGTCGCACTGGCCCCAGCCGTTGAAGACCCAGTCCACCCCTGCCACCGAGCCGTCGGCCTGGTGCACGAACGTCGGGCCGATGTCGCGCATCCAGGCGTCGTTGAGCGGCGCCTCAAGGATCTCGATCTCCGGCGCGAGCAGCCTTCGGGCGGCGGCGGCCTCACCGGGGTCGACCACGACCGAGACCGGCTCGAACGCGGCGGCCGCGTTGGCGACGGCCGCCCACGTCGACCGTGCCTCCTCGGCATCCTCGGCGGTCTCGCCGAGCGAGTAGCCGGGGGCCGGGAAGGCCATCCAGATCCGGTCCTGAGGCGCCCATTCGGGAGGCATGATGCTCATGGCACCATCCTCCTATGTTCGATGTCGTCGAAGCGACCATCCCCCACCTGCGCGGCGCTCTCGAGGCCGGCGAGGTCACCGCCGTCGAGCTGGTCGAGGCCTATCAGGCCCGCATCGCGGCGTACGACGCCTCCGGGCCACGCCTCAACGCAGTCGTCGTCGCCAACCCGACCGCGCTCGAGGAGGCCCGCGCCTCCGACGAACGGCGGGCGCAGGGTGCGGTCCTCGGGCCGCTGGACGGCATCCCCTACACGGCCAAGGACTCCTACTTGGTGCGCGGGCTGACCGCCGCTGCCGGCAGCCCCGCCTTCGAGCACCTCCTCGCCCAGCGCGATGCCTTCACCATCGAGCGGCTCCGCGGTGCCGGCGCGATCTGCCTGGGTCTGACGAACATGCCGCCGATGGCCAACGGCGGCATGCAGCGCGGCGTCTACGGTCGCGCCGAGAGCCCCTACAACGCCGACTTCCTCACCGCGCCCTTCGGCTCCGGCTCCTCCAACGGGTCGGGGACGGCGACCGCGGCCAGCTTCGGCGCCTTCGGCCTGGGCGAGGAGACCTGGTCCAGCGGCCGGGGTCCGGCGTCCAACAACGCGCTGTGCGCCTACACCCCGTCGTGGGGCGTCATCTCGGTGCGCGGCAACTGGCCGCTGGTGCCGACGATGGACGTGGTGGTTCCGCAGACCCGCACGATGGTGGACCTGCTCGAGGTGCTCGACGTGGTGGTCACCGACGACGCCGAGACCCGTGGCGACTTCTGGCGCGTCCAGCCCTGGGTCGAGATCCCCGCGGCGAGCGCGCTGCGCCCCTCGTCGTACGCCGCCCTCGCGGAGGGCCGCGACCTCGCCGGCGTCCGCCTCGGGGTGCCGCGGATGTACATCAACGCCGACGAGGCTCCCGACGGCGTCGGCATCGGCGGTCCGACCGGGCGCCGGATCGAGACGCGACCCTCGGTGATCGCGCTGTGGGAGGCCGTTCGTGCCGACCTCGAGGCGGCCGGCGCCACGGTCGTCGAGGTCGACTTCCCGGTGGTCAGCAACTACGAGGGCGACCGGCCGGGTGCACCGACGATCAAGACCCGAGGCCTGGTCAGCCCGGAGTACCTCCGGAGAGAGATCGTCGACCTGTCCGCATGGGCGTGGGACGACTTCCTCGCCGCCAACGGCGACCCGGCGCTCGACTCGCTCACCCAGGTCGAAGGCGCGACGATCTTCCCGCACCCCGAGGGTGCGCTGCCCGATCGCTACACCGGCTTCGACGACGACATCGCCACCTATCCCGAGCAGGTCCGCGCGCATCCCTACGCGGCGCTGACCGACATCCCCGAGCTCGAGTCGGGGGTGCACGCGCTGGCCGAGACCCGACGGGTCGACCTTGAGGAGTGGCTCGACGGGCTGGGTCTCGACGCGGTGCTCTTCCCGGCGGTCGCGGACGTCGGCCCGGCCAACATGGACGTCGACCCCGACTCCGCCGACCTCGGCTGGCGCAACGGCGTCTGGGTGGCCAACGGCAACCTGGTCATCCGCCACCTCGGCATCCCGACCGTGACGGTGCCGATGGGCACGATGTCCGACATCGGCATGCCGGTCGGGCTCACCATCGCCGGCCGTGCGTACGACGACACCGCGCTGCTGCGCCTCGGCGTCGCGATCGAGGCGACCGGCCAGCGGCGTACCGAGCCGTCCCGGGCGCCTCGACTTCTCGCCCCCTGACCACCCCGAGAGGTCACCTTCCGCAGGTTGAAAGGTCACTTCCACGCGGCGAGAGGTCACATTCCGCGCTGGACGTGACCACTCGACCCCGAGAAAGTGACCTCTCGACTTTGGTGGCGAAGGCTGAGCGGTCGCTGTCCATTTCCTGTTACACTAGTAATTCAGTCTTGTTATAAGTATACGGGGGAACGGGTGAGGTCGCGCGCAACACTGGCCACGCTGGCCGTCGGCGCGTTGGCCGTGAGCGGCCTCTTCGGGCACACCGCCCGCAAGCCGCAGCCGGTCGCGGCCTCCCCCTCACCCAACATCCTGCTCATCACCGCCGACGACCTCGCGGTGCATGACCTGGACTACATGCCCAACACCCGACGGCTGCTTGCCGATGAAGGCGTCACATTCAGCGACGGCATCGCCCCCACGCCGTTGTGCGTCCCGGCTCGGGCGAGCCTGCTCAGCGGGCAGTATGCGCACAATCACGGCGCCCGCACGATCTCGGGCCCGTACGGCGGCTACCAATCCTTCGACGACCACGACACCATCGCCACCGCCCTGCAGGAGGCGGGCTACCGGACGATGTTCGCCGGCAAGTACCTCAACGGCTACGGCAAGGACGGCACCGAGTTGGTGCAGCCGACCGGCTGGAACCAGTGGCGGGCGACGGTGGACCCCTCCACCTACCGCTTCGTCGACCCCAAGATGAACATCGACGGGGTACTGAAGCGCGAGAGCGGCTACACCACTGATGTGATGACCCGGCAGTCCGACAGCATGATCGGAGGCGCCGCCAAGGTCCGGAAGAAGACCGGGCAGCCGTGGTTCGAATGGCTCAACTACGTCGCGCCGCACGTCGGCGGCCCGGCCGGGCCCGATGACCCGGTCAAGCGCTATGCGGGCACCGATGCGGCGTACAGGGTGACGGTCCCGGCCGCCCGCGACCGGAACACGCTGCGCGACGTCCGGCTGCCGACGACACCCGACATGTTCCCGGAGGACACCCATGACCTGCCGCCGGGATCGCCGCGGCACAAGCGGTTCACCCAGCAGCAGAAGGACGCGCTGCGGATGGTCTACCAGCGCCGGCTCGAGACGGTGCTCAGCCTGGACCGCGCGGTCGGTCACGACGTCGCCACCCTGCGCCGCACCGGCCAGTTGGCGAGCACGCTGATCATCTTCACCTCCGACAACGGCTACACCGTCGGCAGCAGCAACATCAACGGCAAGCTGTGGCACTACGACCCGATCATCAGCATCCCGGTGCTGATGCGCGGGCCGGGCGTCCCGCGGGGCACCACCACGCGGACGCCGATCACCAACCCGGACATCGCCGCGACGATCCTGGCGGCCGCCCACGCGACGCCGCCGCGTCCGCTGGACGGCGTCGACCTGTTGCCATGGCTGGACCGGCCGGCGCAGCTGCGCGTCATCCCGATCGAGGCGTGGAAGCTCGCCGACGGGTCCCAGCAGCTCTACTGGGGCGTGCGGGCGGGCGCCTGGACCTATGCCCGGCTGCGGGGTGGCAACGAGCTCTTCGACCGGAGCACCGACCCCTACGAGCTGCGCAACCTGGCCGCCGATCCCGCCTACCACGTCACGCTCGTGCGGTTGCGCGAGCTGGCTCGGCGCTACCGCACCTGTGCTGGCGACACCTGCCCGAAGACCTTCACCCCGCTCAAGACTCCGGACCAGCTCCCGCAGCAGGGGGCGACGTGAGCGTGTGGCACGAACTGAGTCACGATCCCCGCGTGGCCGGGGCCGCCGCGCTGCGCGCCAGCGACGCGGACCGCGACGTCGTACAGACCCTGCTCAGCAACGCGTACGCCGATGGCCGTCTCACGCCGGTCGAGCACGGCCAGCGCGCCGCCGCGCTGGCGCGATCCAGGACGCTCGGTGACCTGCGCGGGCTCGTGGTCGACCTGGTGCCGGAGTGGGAGGACGATGCGGATGACCACGTCGACACGGTTGCCGGTGCGGGCTCCGACAGGGGTGCGGAAGCTCCGCCGAGCCCCGACCGATCCTCGCGGTGGCGTCGGCTGCCCGGGTTCCTGGTGCCGTCCGCCGCCTGCGTCCTGCTGTGGCGCTTCGCTGCGCACGGGCTGTTCTGGCCGCTGTGGGTGATCCTCTACACCGGCCTGCCGCTGCTGTGGCCGAGCGGGATGCGGCTGCGGCGCCGGTAGGCTGGGCATCGGTGTGCCGGGAAGTCTGGTCGGCGGTCAGCCGTCGCACGCCCGAAGGAGCCACGTTGCCCGCAACCCGACCTCGCAACCTCTTCGCCCGAGGCAGCTGGCTGGAGTCCTCGCGCGCGGCCGAGATCCTGCGTGCGGAATCCACTGGCGGGCTGCTGCTGATCGCGGCGGCGACGCTCGCACTGATCTGGGCGAACAGCCCCTGGCACAGCTCCTACTTCCGGTTGCACGACTTCGCCGTCGGCCCGCACGTGCTCCACCTCCACCTGACCCTGAACGAGTGGGCCGGTGACGGCCTGCTCGCGATCTTCTTCTTCGTGGCCGGCCTGGAGCTGAAGCGCGAGTTCGTGGCGGGCGACCTGCGCGACCCGCGGCGGGCGGCCCTCCCGGTGGTCGCGGCGGTCGGCGGGATGGTGGTGCCCGGGCTCATCTACGTCGCGATCAACCTCGTGCACCCCGACGGCGCACCGGTCGGGTGGGCGATCCCGACCGCCACCGACATCGCCTTCGCGGTCGCGGTGCTGGCAGCGATCTCGACCCACCTGCCGAGCGGACTGCGGACGTTCCTGCTCACCCTGGCGGTGGTCGACGACCTGCTCGCGATCGTGGTGATCGCCGTCTTCTACAGCTCGTCGCTGCGCCTGGGCTGGCTGGTGGTCGCGCTGGTGCCGCTCGTCGCCTTCGGCGTGCTCGTCCAGCGCCGGATCTGGAACGACTTCCTGCTGGTACCTCTGGCCGCCGCAGCCTGGGTCTGCGTCCACGCCAGCGGCATCCACCCGACGGTCGCCGGCGTGCTGCTGGCCTTCACCGTGCCGGTCCGGCGCCGCGACGGGACCGACGGCATGGGGCTGGCCGAGCACCTCGAGCACATCAACCGGCCGATCAGTGCGGGCTTCGCCGTACCCGTGTTCGCGTTCTTCGCCTCCGGCGTCGCCGTGGGCGGCTGGCACGGGATCACCGAGGCGTTGCAGGACCCGGTGACGCTCGGGGTCGTGCTGGGCCTGGTCGTCGGCAAGTGCGTCGGGATCACGCTGGCGACGTGGCTGTTGGCGCGGTTCACCTCCGCCAAGCTCGATGACGAGCTGGCGTGGATCGACGTGATCGGGATCGCGATGCTCGGCGGCATCGGCTTCACCGTCTCGCTGCTCATCGGCGAGCTCGCTTTCGGACGCTCGGTGCAGGGTGAGCACGTCAAGGTCGGGGTACTGCTCGGGTCTCTGATCGCCGCCGCGCTGGCAAGCATCCTGCTGCGGGCCCGCAACCGGGTCTATCGCCGTATAGGGTCAGCAGAGCAATCAGAAGAGCAGGCGAACCACCGCACCGAGCCCGAAGGAAGCGCATGGCCACCGAACCCGTGAAGGCAGCAACCGAGGAGCCCACCATCGGCCGGCTGGTGGCCGACGCCAGCCGCGACATCTCCACCCTGGTCTCCAAGGAGATCGAGCTGGCGAAGTCGGAGCTCAAGGTCAGCCTGACCGCGGGTGGGGTCGGCATGGGCCTCTTCGCCGGCGCTGCGTTCATCCTCGTGCTCGCCATCATCATGTTCTCGATCGCGCTGGCCTACTTCATCAACTGGAACGGCAAGGGCCTGGCGCTGCACTGGGCGTTCCTGATCGTCTTCGCCCTCTACGTGCTGCTCGCCGCGCTGCTCGGCTTCCTCGGGGTGCGGAGCGTGAAGAAGGTCAAGGCGCCCGAGCGGGCGATCGCGCAGGGCAAGCAGATCCCGCGAGCACTCAAGGGCAAGTGACCCCGACTTCGTAGAAATGGCCGCCGAGCCTGCGAAGTCGGAGTCAGCTGGCGCAGCCGCCGGTCGAGACGTGGTCCGTGAGCCCGACGGAGTTCGCGGCGGTCGCCTTCACCTGGCCCGCGGTCAGCGCATAGCCGGTGTCGGGGTCGGTCACCGAGGCGGCGAAGACCACGCCGGCGACCTTCCCGTCGGCATCGATGATCGGGCCGCCCGAGTTGCCCGGCCGGATCAGGCCGCGCAAGGAGTAGACCTCGCGGATGACCGTGCCGCTGCCGTAGATGTTGGGCGAGCGCAGCCGCTGCTCGGCTCGCAACCGGCCCGCCTCGAGGTCGAAGGGACCGTCCTGCGGATAGCCCAGGATCGCCACGCCCTGGTGGGCCTTGAGCCCGTCGTCGAAGGACAGCGCGGGGAGGTCACCGCTGTCGAAGCGGAGCACGGCGAGGTCGAGCTCCGGGTTGTAGGTGACCACGGTGGCGTTCTGCGTCGTACCGCCGACGAGCACCGTCGGGTGCGACACACCTGCGACCACGTGCGCGTTGGTCATCAGGTAGCCCGGCGAGATCAGGAAGCCGCTGCCCTCCACGCCGCGGCCACACGAGCTGGCGCCGCGCACCTTGAGCACGCTGGCACCTGCCTTGATCACGTCCGGGTCGTTGCGCAGCTTGCTCGGGACGGGGCCGACCTTGACGATCCGCTCGGGGGCGAACGGCTCCAGGTAGCGCGGGAAGAAGCTGGTGCCGACGACGTTGTTGAAGGTCTGCAGACCCTTGCTCGCCTCCTGCGGCAGGACGCCGTTGACGTGGCTCAGCACGGTGGAGGTGCGGACCAGGTTCGTCAGGCCGTTGATCCGCGTGCCGGTGACAGCGACGCCGAGCGCCCAGGCGACCAGCAGCACCGCCGCGGCCGAGAGCATCGCCCCACCGAGCGCGTCGACCACTCGGACCGGCCGCCAGGTGATCTTGTCGCGGACACGGGAGCCTGCGTACTGGAAGAGGCCCTGGCCGATCGAGGCGGCCAGGATCACGATGAACAGGGCCCCGAGGGAGACCCACATCGACGGGTTGGCGTTGCCGAGCGCCTTGGGCGCCAGCCACACCCCGATGAGGCCGCCGAGCAGCAGCCCGGCGGTCGCGAAGGCACCCGTGACGAAGCCCTGCCAGTAGCCGGAGAGCGCGTAGGCCAGGACCAGGACGATCAGCAGCCAGTCAAGGACGTTCACGGCCGGTCCTCCCCTGCAGCATGTAGTCCGGCAGGTCGACGACCGGCGCGTCCGGGAGGTCGCCGAGCCAGCCGACGTACTCGAAGAGCCGGGCCACGATCCCGCCGGTGAAGCCCCACAGGATGACGTCCTTGTCCGGGCCGATCATGAAGCCGGGGCCGACCACGTCGGGGTTGCGCGGTGAGCGCACCCGGATCCGGTGGGTGGGGTCGAGCAGCTCCGAGATCGGCACCCGGTAGACCGCGTGCACCTCCTCCAGGCTGCGCACGCTGACCGGCGAGGGGTCACGCCACCAGCCCACCACGGGCGTCACCACGTTGTTCGACGGCGGGAGCCAGAGCTCGGGCAGGTCGCCGAGGATCTGTACGCCGGAGGGCAGCAGGCCGGTCTCCTCGTAGGCCTCCCGCAGTGCGGCCTCGTGCGCCCCCTCCCCCTCGTCCAGGCCGCCGCCGGGGAAGGAGACCTGGCCCGGGTGGGAGCGCATGGTGTGAGCGCGCTCGGTGAGCAGCAGGTCCGGGCCCGACTCGCCCTCGCCGAAGAGGATGAGCACCGCCGACTGGCGGGCGTCGTGGTCCTCCGGTGGCAGGAAGCCGGTCAGGTCGGAGCCGTCGATCGTATCCAGGGCGTGCTTGATCGGGTCGAGCCAGGAGGGCGGGTTCACAGAGTGATCCCGAGCTGCTTCTGGATCATCGCCTTGACCTCGTCGACCGAGTTCAGACCGCCCACGATCGGGCCGGTGAGCTTGCCGTCGGCGGAGAGGAAGAAGAACGACGGATAGTTGTGGATGCTCATGTCGGTGCCCTGCAGATCCCCACCCGGGTCGGCGAGCAGCGGGTAGGTCACGCCCCACTTGATCGCCTTGCGCAGGGCCACGCCGGGGTAGACGTCGGTGGAGTCGATGCCGAGGAGCGGCACCTGGTCGCCGTACTGCTTGTAGAAGGCGGCCAGCGCCGGCATCTCCTCGCGGCACGGCACGCACCCGGCGTACCACAGGTTGATCACGAGTGGGCCCTTGAGCGTCGACAGGTCGACGCTGGTGCCACCGCCGAGGCACTTGAGCGTGACGTTCGCCAGCGTGCCGCCCCGCGTCTGCGGCTTGGGGCAGTCCGCCATGTCGGACTTGGCCTTCATCGCGACCATGTCAGGGGCTGCCACATCCACCTTGGACGGCGGCGGCGCCGTCAACTTGGGTGCCCCGCAGGCGGAGAGGAGCACGACGGAGAGCACGGCCACCAGGGCCGCGGCGAGCGAGCGCTTCAATTGCGGCCCTCGGTCCGGACCAGCGCCGCCGCCACGATCGGGTCGGTGGGCCCCGCGCCGTACGCCGGGCACAGCTTCGCGACCGGGCAGGCACCGCAGGCCGGCTTCTGCGCGTGGCAGCGCCGGCGCCCATGCCAGATCAGGTGGTGGGAGAGCATCGTCCAGTCGCGCTTCGGGAAGAGTGCGCCGACCTCGTGCTCCACCTTCACCGGGTCGGTGTGCTCGGTCCAGCCGAAGCGCCGCGCGAGCCGCCCGAAGTGGGTGTCGACCGTGATCCCAGGGACGCCGAACGCGTTGCCGAGCACCACGTTGGCGGTCTTGCGGCCCACCCCGGGCAGCTTGACCAGATCCTCCAGCCTGCCGGGGACCTCTCCGGCGTACTCCTCCACGAGGGCGGCCGATAGCCGCAGCAGGCTGTCGGTCTTGGCCCGGAAGAACCCGAGCGGACCCACGATCTGCTCGAGGTGTGCCCGGTCAGCCGCTGCCATCGCCTTGGCGTCGGGGTAGGCGGCGAAGAGGGTCGGGCGCACGGCGTTGACGCGCTTGTCGGTGGTCTGCGCCGACAGGACGGTCACGACCAGGCACTCGAAGGCGTTGTCGAAATCGAGCTCGGCCCTGGCGTCGGGATAGGTCTCGGCGAGGATCCGGTCGATCTTGCGGGCACGCCGGACAAGGCTGGTGGGGGGCGGCGGGAGGATCGGCGCGGCAGGCACGTTGGCAAGAGTACGGCGCGCCACCGACAGCCCGCTCATCTGCAGGCGCGTTCACACCGGTAGGCTGTCCGCGAGCAGACTTCCACTTAATGTGACAGATTCCATCGATACGATGCGCAATGACGCACACCGGCTCGTGGGGGACCAATAAGGAGATTGGCGTGGACAACGACGTACTCCGGCAGGCGCCGCTGTTCAGCGCACTCGACGACGAGTCGATGGAGGCGCTGCACGCTTCGATGTCGGAGACCAGGCTCCGCCGAGGCGAGGTGCTGTTCCACGAGGGCGACGCGGGCGACAAGCTCTACGTCGTGCTCGAGGGCAAGGTGAAGCTCGGTCGCACCTCCTCCGACGGCCGGGAGAACCTCCTCGCGATCATGGGCCCCGGCCAGATGTTCGGTGAGCTCTCGCTCTTCGACCCGGGCCCGCGCTCGGCGACCGTCACCGCCGTCACCGATGCCAGCTTCGCCTCGCTGTCCCACGAGGACCTGCTCAAGTGGCTCGACGGCCGCCCGGTCGTCGCCCGTGGCCTGCTGGCCCAGCTGGCCGGCCGGCTGCGCAAGGCCAACGACGTGGTCGCCGACCTGGTCTTCTCCGACGTGCCCGGCCGCGTGGCCAAGGCGCTGCTCGACCTGGCCGACCGCTTCGGCCGCACCGCCGACGACGGTGTGCACGTGCACCACGACCTCACCCAGGAGGAGCTCGCCCAGCTGGTCGGCGCCTCCCGCGAGACGGTCAACAAGGCGCTCGCCGACTTCGCCGCCCGCGGCTGGCTGCGGCTCGAGCCGCGCTCGGTCGTGATCATGGATGTTGAGCGGATGGCGCGCCGGGCGCGTTGATTCGGGGGATTCGCAGCGTCGAGTCGGGGATTTTCCAGGCTTGATTCGGTTATCAGAACCGCCGATTCCTGTACGCCGGAGCCAGCGCTCGCCTGAGACAGCCGAGCCACGTTTCTAGCGCTGCGCCGGTGAAGTCTCCGGTGCGCACCACGATGACGGTCCAGCCGCGGTCGCGGAGCCAGGCGCGGCGCTCTTCGTCGTACGCGCGTTGCTCGGCCGTCATGTCGTGGAAGTCGACGCCGTCGTACTCGACGCAGACCTTCGAGAGCCGGTAGCCGAAGTCGAGCCGGTAGGTCGGCACCCCGCCGACCTCGATCCACACCTGTGGCTCGGGCAGCGGCAGCCCCGCGTCGTGGATCGCGAGATAGGTCCACGACTCCCGAGCCGACTCGATCCGCGGATCGACGAGCCGGACAAGCTGGCGCAGCTGTCGCACCCCTCGGCGCCGCCGGAACCTCAGGATCTCGGTCTCGAGGTCGGCTGGATCGAGCTCATGCAGTCGGGCGAAGGCGTTGAGCGCGGCGTATGCCTCGCGACGGCGGAGATGGCAGCCCAGATCGAGTGCTGTGCGCAGGGGCGTCGTCACCTGCACGCCATGGACGATCATGACATCCTCCGGCGCGAGATCCCGTGTACGGCCGTCGACGCCCGAGCGGACGCTCGGCTCGTGCCCGCGCAGTGCACACACCTCCACCGCAGGCAGGATCTCGTGCTCCTGGTAGAGCAAGGTGTCGACGCCATGGAGCCAGGCTGCGGTCCGGTCGCAGACGATGTGGTCGGAACCGAGCACGAGGGCCACCGCGGCCGCGCGGAGCTCGATGGAGTCGGCCACGTGTGCTCCGATCGCGACGCCCGCCACGATGCGCCGCAATGACCCGTCCGCGACGCCCTCGACAAGGCCGTGCCGGGTCAGACCGATCCGCGTGAGGTCGCAGGTCCGGAAGGGCTCGCCGAGCGAGTCATGCTCCATCTCCGTCATGACTCGAGCCTGGCTCCGCGGGGCCCTCGCCGCCACGGCGCCAGGACGACCTGTGGACGGGGCACATTCGGAGACGTCCTGTGGATGGGTTACGCATGCCGCCTCAGACAAATCCCCGATCCGACACTGCGGAAATCACGATTCGGACCTACGAAAGTCACGAATCAGCGGCGGAGGTAGACCAGCTGCGCCCGCACCGACAGCTCCGCGGCGCCCCACAGCACCGGGTCGACATCGGCGTACACGATCTCCACCACCCGGCGCGGGAGGTCGTCTTCGCCCACCTCGGCAGGCAGTACGCCGAGGGCAGCCTCGACCTGCTCGAGCCGCGAGCGGCGGTGCGCGATGTAGTAGTCCAGGGCCGCGAGCGCATCGCCGATGACCGGGCCGTGGCCGGGCCAGATCGTGGAGACCTCCCGCGAGGCCGCGAGCGCGTGCAGCCGATCGAGCGAGTCCAGGTAGGCGCCGAGCGCGCCGTCGGGGTGCGCGACCACGGTGGTGCCGCGCCCGAGCACGGTGTCGCCGGTCAGGACCGCACCGTCGGCCGGCACCCAGAACGACAGCGAGTCGGCGGTGTGGCCCGGGGTCCCCACGACGCGGACCTCCAGGCCGTCGACCTCGATCACGTCGCCCTCCCCCAGACCCTCCGAGCCCAGCCGGAAGGACGGATCCAGGGCGCGCACCGGCGCGCCGACCCGCTCGGCGAGCTCGCGCGCGCCCTCGGCGTGGTCGGAGTGGTGGTGGGTGAGCAGCACGACTGCCACCTCCCCCGCAGCCTCGACCACCGCATCCAGGTGGACGGCGTCGGAGGGCCCCGGGTCGACCACGACCGAGCGGCGACCGCCCGGCTCGCGCAGCACCCAGGTGTTGGTGCCGTCCAACGTCATGATGCCGGGGTTGGGCGCCAGCAGGCAGCGGCCGCGCTCGCCGTACGAGCCTCCCGACCAAGCGCCCAGGTTGCCCTCGTCGCCGGCAGCGCTCACAGCCGGCCCCGCGCCTGCAGCAGCTCCCGGTGGCGGGGCATCATGGAGAGCCGCTCGCCCTCGACGGTGGGCGTGAACATCTCGATACGGCGTGTCGCCGCCTCGGCGAGCAGCTCGGCAGGGTCGGCGTGCTGCGCCACGTCCAGGCAGGTCAGGTACGTCGGCGGCATCATCGCCAGCGTGCCTTCCTCGGCGGCCGCGACAGCGGCGCCGGCGGACATCCAGCGCACCGAGACCGACTCGGAGGAGACGTCGCGGGTCACCTGACCGGCAGGCAGCGCCGCGACGAAGAACCACGTGCGGTAGCGCCGTGCCTCGAAGACCGGCGTCGTCCAGGCGGCCCACGCGCCCAGCAGGTCCGAGCGCAGCACCAGGCCGCGGCGCTCCAGCAGCTCCGAGAGCGACCGCGAACGCTCCTCCAGGGCCACCCGGTCGGCCTCCCAGTCGTCGCCGCTGACGTCGGCAACGACGTCCGATGCGGACGTGCCGGCCAGCAGGACGCCGCACTCCTCGAACGTCTCCCGCACCGCAGCGCACACGAGCGCGCGCGCCTTCGCCTCCTCGCAGCCCAGCCGCTCGGCCCAGACCGCTGGCGAGGGGCCCGCCCATGGCGTCTCCTCGGCCGCGTCGCGGGGATCGACCCCACCACCGGGGAAGACCGACATCCCGGCGGCGAACGACATCGACCGCTGGCGGTTGAGCAGGTACACCTCCGACCCGCCCGCGCCGGGACGTGCCAGCACGACGGTGGCGGCATCGCGAGGCTCGACAGGCGTACGGCGCCCGTCGGCGTACTCCGCCGCCTTCAGCACCGCCTCTGGCGGCAACGCCACCGGCGGCAGCGGGATCGCCACCTCAGCCGACCTCGACCAGGATCTCGACCTCGACCGGGGCATCCAGCGGCAGGACCGGGGCGGCGACCGCGGAGCGCGCGTGCACGCCGGCGTCACCGAACGCCTTGCCGAGCAGCTCGGAGGCGCCGTTGGCGACACCCGGCTGACCGGTGAAGTCGGGCGTCGAGGCCACGAACGCGACCACCTTGACCACCCGCTTGACCTTGGACAGGTCACCGATCTCGGCCTTCACCGCCGCGATCGCGTTGAGCGCGCACTGCTGGGCACACTCGTAGGCCTCATCCGGCGTGACCTCGGCGCCGACCTTGCCGGTCGCCATCAGGGCACCGTCGCGCATCGGCAGCTGGCCGGAGGTGAAGACGTAGTTGCCGGTGCGCACGGCCGGCACGTAGACAGCGACCGGCGGCGCGACCGGCGGCACTGTCAGGCCCAGCTCCGCGAGCCTCTCCTCGGGGGTCGTCATCACTGCGCCGGACGCTTGAAGTAGCCGACCAGGTTGCCCGAGCCGTTGTCGGTGATGGTGACGAGCTCCCAGCCGTCCTGGCCGAAGTTGTTGAGGATCTGCGCGGCGGCGTGGTTGAGGATCGGCGCCACCTGGTACTCCCACTTGGTCATGTCTGGCACCTTACTGCTCTAGGGTTCCCGACGTGACCGGCCCCGCGCCCGCCCCCGACGAGCTGCCGCCGGAGCGCACCGACGACGAGACCGCACCTGCCGCGGTCGTCGCCGTGCTGATGCCGCTGGTGCTCGCCTTCGACACCGTCCGGGCGCTCGTCCTGACGCTTCGTCGAGCGATCGTGGCGGGCGGTAGCCGGGTCCTGCGTCCCCTGGCGCGCTCGCTGGTGGCCGTACGACGCCGGCTCGGACTCGCTCTCCGCAGGATCGCCCACGCACTGGGCGGCACCGGCCGCTGGGTCGGCCGTTGGATGGCCCACGGCCTCGCCACGACGTGGCGCTGGCTCTCCTCGGCGTACCGCCTCGTCGCGGAGGCATGGTGGTTCGTGGTCGATCAGCTGGTGGTGGCGGTGACAGCGGTCGGCCGCGTGATCGCAGCAATGCTGCGCCGGCCCGCGCGGCTCCTCGGCCAGGTGGTCCGGGCGACCCTCGCTGCGGCCCTGGCCGCCTTCCGCGTCGTCTGCCGCTTCGCCGCCGCGGCCGGTCGCGCGCTGCGCCTGATCGGCCCAGGTCTGCTGAACCTCATCCGCCTCCTCACCCACATCGTCGCGCGCCTCGTCGTACGCCCGGTCGGCCTCGGTCTCACGATGATCTGGCGGCTCCTGCTGATCCCGCTGCGCGGGATCGCTCGCCTTCTGCGCGCAGCCGGCCGTGCGGTGGCTGGCGCGATCACCGGGCTAGGTCGTCACCTCGCGCTCCTCGCGCGCCTCGGCGCCGTGATCCTGGCGCGTCTCGCCCGTGCCATCGGCCGCCTGCTCTCGCTCCTCCTCGGCTGGATCCCGGCCGCCCTCGCGGCTGCAGGTCTGCTGCTCGGCACGATCGTCGCGGCCGTCGCCTCCGTCCTCGCCCGAAGCATCCGGGTGGCTCGTCGCGCGCTGAAGCGGCTGCTGTGGCCGCCGGTGCGGTGGTTCCTGACGGGTGTTCGGGCACTCATCCGGCTCCTCACCCAGCTCCTGCGCGGCCTGCGCCGCATCGTGCTGTGGCCCGCGCGCCGCATCGCCCAGGTGGTCAGGACCGCCGGCGGGTTCGCCCGCCGGGCGGTCTCCGGTGCCGTCGACCACGTCATCATGCCGATGCGGCGGGCCCGCAGGTCGGCCGCGTCACGGATCCGGAACGTCCGGGACAGCCTCCGCGTTCGGCGCTAGGTTGCGGTCATGACGGATCTCCAGGAGTACGTCGAGGTCTGGTGGCACTCGGTCGGCGACTTCGTCGAGCTGGTCGCCGCCGTACCTGCCGACGAGTGGTCGTTGCCGACCGACCTGCCCGGGTGGGACGTGCAGGCTGTCGTCTCGCACGTCGCGCATCTCGAGGGGGTCCTCGGTGGCGCTCCCGAGGAGAAGGCGGAGGTGCCGGAGCTGCCGCACGTCGCCGGACCGATGGGCCGGTTCACCGAGATCGGTGTGATCACCCGCCGCGACGTCGAGCCCGCGGTGATCGTCGAGCAGATCCGCAGCTACACCGCTGCCCGGCACGCGGATCTCACCGCCACCCCGCCCAGCGATCCCCGCGCGACGGCGCCGGGCCTCTTCGGCCTGATCGGCTGGACCGACCAGACCCTGCTGCGCAACCGGCCGCTGGACATCTGGATGCACGAGCAGGACGTCCGCCGCGCCACCGGCCGCCCCGGCAACCTCGACTCCCCCGGCGCCCGGCACAGCGCCGACTACCTGCTGGAGAGCCTCGGCTTCGTCCTCGGCAAGCGGCTCAAGGCCGACCCCGGCACCACCCTCGTCGCGTACGTCGAGGGCCACCGGCCCACCGCCGTCACCGTGGACGACTCCGGCCGTGGTGTCCCGCTGGCCGAGCCGCCGAGCGACCCCGACGTCACGCTCCGGATGGATCGAGAGACCTTCATCCTGCTGGCCGGCGGACGCCGCCCGACCGCGACCGACAACGTCGCCGTCGAGGGCGACCGCGACCTCGCGGCCCGCTTCCTGGCCGCGCTGGCCGTCACGCCCTAGGCGGGCCCTCAGACGGAGTCGATGATCGCCTGTCGGCGAGTCGCGTACTCGCCCTCGGTGATCACACCGGAATCCTTCAGCTGCTGAAGCTCGGCGAGGCGCTCGGCAGCCGGGCGAGGCGGCGGACCTGGGGGCTCAGCCACGGTGCTCGGCGCGGCCCTCAGGCTGGATGCGAGGTAGGCGGCGCTGAGCCCGTTGTCCTCGAGCAGAGCGACGGAACCCGCGGCGGCCTCGTCGAGCCCTGCTTTGCGGGCCAGGCCGCGCGCCGCCCTGACCCGGTAGATCGTGGTCCCGAGGCCGAGGCAGATGACCAGCACGACGATCACCGGGAACCATGCGGGGATTCCGGGGCCAGAGCCGTAGCCCTGGTTGACCATGGTGCAGGACGGATCGCCGTCGCAGAGGTCGTCCACATCATCTGCAAACGCCAGCACCGGGGTGGCGACCAGGAACAGCGCTGCGACGGCGAGCGCGCCGAGGATGCGCTCAGTGGCGACCTTCATGGCGACACCGTAGGAGATCCCACCCTCACCGACAGCCGAATCGGATCATCGTGATCAAACGGGTCGTCGCTTCTGCGGGTGCGGCGTCTCGCCGCGCGCGAGCATCGCCACGAAGGAGTCGATCCGTCGTGCCCGAGCCTCCTCGCCCTTGATGGCGGTCAGCCGGTGGTAGAGGGCGTAGCGGTTCTGCGAGGTGAGCACGTCGAACATCGCCCGCGCAGCCGGCACCGCCGCGATCGCGGCCGCCAGGTCCGCCGGGGTCTCCGCCGTGGCCGGGCCCTCGTAGGCGGCGTCCCAGCGGCCGTCGGCTCGCGCCGCCTCCACCGCCGCCTGCCCGGCGGGCGTCATCCTGCCCTCCTCGCCCAGCCGCTCCACGTGGCCGACGTTGCGCAGCGACCACCGGCTGCGCGGACCGCGCGGCGTGGTGCGCTGGAAGGTCGTCTGGTCGTCGCGGCGGCGTACTTGACCGTCGATCCAGCCGAAGCACAGGGCCTCATCCAGCGCCTGGTCGTAGGTCAGCGAGGTGATCGTGCCGCCCTTCTTGGTCAGCACCAGCCACACCCCGGGCGAGGTGGCGTGGTGCTCGACCAGCCAGGTGCGCCAGGCCGCGGCGTCGGGCAGCAGCAGCTCCGGGAGCTCGATCGCCATCAGGCCGGCTCGAACGCGCAGAACTCGTTGCCCTCGGGGTCGGCGAGCACCGTCCAGGCGATCTCGTCGTCCTGTGGGCGCAGCACCGTGGCCCCGTCACCGAGGAACAGGCCGAGGTCGGCCGCGGTGACATCCCAGTGGATCCGGTTCTTCACCGTCTTGGGCTCGGGCACGACCTGGAAGACCAGCGCCTCGAACGGCGCGCCCACGATGTCCACGACCGAGGAGAACTCCTCCTCGTGCTCCACCCGCGCACCGAGCACGTCGGCCCACCAGGTCGCCATCCGCTCCGGCTCGCGGGCGTCGACCACGACCTCGTAGAGCCGGTAGGCGGGCACGGTCTCGCGCTCGAAGACGCAGAGCTCGCCGCCCTCCGGGTCGCGCAGCACCTTCCATCCGAACGAGGTCAGGTCAGCCGGCGTCGCGCCCAGCGCCACCACGTCATCGACCGACCTGGCATGGACATCGAGGTGGACACGCTGCTTGACCGAGACCGGCTCAGGGACCTCGTTGACCCAGATCGCCTGCTGCTCGGTCGATCCGGAGAGCAGCAGATCGCCGTCGTCGAGCGTCTTCGCCTCGAGCCCGAGCACGTCGGCCCAGAACCGCGCGAGCCGTCCGGCATCGTGCGCATCGATGCACAGATCCTTGAACGTCGCGAGTGCCATGGAACGAACCTACGCTCGGACACCGACAGTCCTGGCTAGGCGATTGAGCGAGCCGGAGCGAGCTTGCTCGTTTCCGGCGAGCGATTGAGCCAGCGGCGCGCAGCGCCGTCTACATTGACCCCCATGACCGACTGGCCGCGCGTGCAGCTCCACGTTGTCACCGGCAAGGGCGGCACCGGCAAGTCGACGGTGGCCGCCGCCCTCGCCCTGGCCCTCGCCGGCGAGGGCAGGAACGTCCTGCTCTGCGAGGTCGAGGGGCGCCAGGGCGTGGCCCGGATGTTCGACGTCGATCCCCTGCCCTACGCCGAGACCCGCATCGCCACCGGCCTGCGCACCGGCCCCGAGGAGCCGGGCAGCGTCTACGCGCTGCACATCGAAGCCGAGGCGGCGCTGCTGGAGTACCTGCGGATGTACTACAAGCTCGGGCCGGCTGGGCGGGCGCTGGACCGCTTCGGGGTGACCGAGTTCGCCACCACGGTGGCCCCCGGCGTACGCGACGTGCTGCTGACGGGGAAGGTCTTCGAGGCGGTGCAGCGCAACAGCCGCAACAAGGGCGCACGGCAGTACGACGCGGTCGTCCTCGACGCGCCGCCGACGGGCCGGATCACCGCGTTCCTCAACGTCTCCGAGTCCGTGGCCGGGCTGGCCAAGGTCGGCCCGATCAAGAACCAGGCCGACACGATGATGACGCTGTTCCGCTCGCCGCGGACCGCCGTGCACCTGGTCACCCTGCTGGAGGAGATGCCGGTGCAGGAGACCGCCGACGGGATCGGCGAGCTGCGCGGGGCCCGGCTGCCGGTCGGCGGCGTCATCGTCAACCAGGTCCGCCCGCGCGACCTGCCCCAGGAGGCGCTGGCCGCGGCCCGCAAGGGCAGCCTGGATCGCGCCGAGATCGGCGGCGACCTGGCCGCCGCGGGGCTCCAGCCCTCCGACGAGATGATCGAGGGGCTGCTGGCGGAGGCGGCCGAGCACGCCGAGCGGCGGGCGCTGGAGGACGGCCAGCGCACGGTGGTGCAGGGCCTCGGCGTACCGACATACGAGCTGGAGCGGGTGGCCGGCGGGATCGATCTCGGGGGTCTCTACGAGCTGGCGGCCTCGCTCAAGCAGCAGGGGATGGCATGAAGAACGAACTCGACATCGACGGCCTGCTGGACGACCGGCAGACCCGGATCATCGTCTGCTGCGGCTCCGGCGGCGTCGGGAAGACGACCACCAGCGCCGCGCTCGCGCTGCGGGCGGCCGAGCGCGGGCGCAAGGTCGTCGTCCTCACCATCGACCCGGCCCGCCGGCTGGCGCAGTCGATGGGGATCGAGCAGCTGGACAACACCCCTCGCCCGGTCCCGGGGGCTTCGGAGGGCGAGGGCAGCCTCGACGCCATGATGCTGGACATGAAGCGCACCTTCGACGAGGTGGTGCTCAGTCAGGCCACCCCGGAGAAGGCCGAGCAGATCCTGCACAACCCCTTCTACATCGCGCTCAGCTCCAGCTTCGCCGGCACCCAGGAGTACATGGCGATGGAGAAGCTCGGCCAGCTCTACCGCGACGCCGAGGCGAGCGGGAGCTACGACCTGATCGTGGTCGACACGCCGCCGTCGCGCTCCGCGCTGGACTTCCTCGACGCCCCCGAGCGACTCTCCAGCTTCCTCGACGGCCGGTTCATCCGGATGATGCTGGCGCCGGCCCGAGGGCCGGCCCGGCTGATGTCGGCCGGCTTCTCGCTGGTCACCGGCGCGCTGAGCAAGGTGCTGGGTGGGCAGTTCCTCAAGGACCTGCAGATGTTCGTCAGCGCGCTCGACACCGTCTTCGGCGGCTTCCGCGCGCGAGCCCAGCAGACCTACGCCCTGCTCCAGGCCAGGGGTACGGCGTTCCTGGTCGTCGCGGCGCCGGAGGACGACGCGCTGCGCGAGGCGGCGTACTTCGTCGAGCGGCTGCAGGGCGACCGGATGCCGCTGGCCGGCCTGGTCGTCAACCGCGCCGCGGTCTCCGACCACACCGACCTGTCCGTCGCTGCGGCGATGGCCGCGACCGAGCGGCTCGGGGCCGAGAGCGTGACCGCAGGCCTGCTGCGGATCCATGCCGACCGCGAGCGGCTGGTGGCGCGCCAGCGCACGCTGCGGCAGCGCTTCGCCGCCGCACACCCGCAGGTCGCCAGCGTCGTCGTGCCGGCGCTGGCGGGCGACGTGCACGACCTGGACGGCCTCCGCGAGATCGGCCGGCTGCTCGCCGGGGCTCGCGCGGAGGACTGATGCGGCCGTCAGGCGGGCGTGTGATCCTTGATCCGCGCCGCCTCGAGCACCGATCGCCACGACGCGGACGGCTTGCGACGCAGCAACGCCCGGCGCTCACGCTCGGTCATGCCGCCCCAGACGCCCCACTCGATCTGATTGTCGAGTGCCTCGGCGAGGCATTCGGTGCGCACCGCGCACCCGCTGCAGACCTGCTTGGCCTTGTTCTGCTCGGCACCTCGCACGAAGAGTGCGTCCGGCTGCTCGACTCGGCAAGCCGCCTTGGGTGTCCAGTCTTCAACCCACATGTTGTGTCCCCAGATGAAATTCGAACCGGGTGCGTGTGTCCCCACGACCACGCGACCGGCCTGTTACCCGTGGGGTAAACCTAAGGGCCACCTGAACGCCTGCCCAGACTCTTTTCGACTCACGTGTCATAGTCCGATATGACTAGACGTCTAGGCCGTCCGCTTAGGTAGGGCAGTGCGCCGCGATCACCGCAGGATCAGGGTCTCCCAGGTACCCTGAGCGGCATGTCTCAGCAGGTCCCGCCTTCTCGCGTCCTCAGTCACCTGGGGGTGATGGCGGTGCTCGCCGTCGTACTCGGAGTGGTGGTCGCGGGTATCGCGATCCCCTTCGCCGGCATCGCCGGCATCAGTGCACGTCAAGTCGCCAAGGCCGTCGACGACCTTCCGGCGACCTTCGACACCGGGACGCTGCCGCAGACCACCCGGATCGTCGACGCCAACGGCAACCTGATCACCACGCTCTACGACCAGAACCGGGTCTACCGGCCGCTCGACCAGATCTCGCGGAACATGACCCAGGCGATCGTCTCGATCGAGGACTACCGCTTCTACCAGCACGGTGCGATCGACCTGAAGGGCACGCTGCGCGCCTTCGTCACCAACCAGGCCAACAGCGGCACGGTCCAAGGTGGCTCCTCGATCACCCAGCAGCTGGTCAAGCAGACCCTGCTGACCCAGGCCGAGGAGTCCGGCAACAAGAACGCCATGAAGGCCGCCACCGCCGACACCTACGCCCGCAAGCTCAAGGAGCTGCGCTACGCCATCGCGCTGGAGCAGGCGCACAGCAAGGACTGGATCCTCGAGCGATACCTGAACACCGCCTACTTCGGTGACGGCGCGTACGGCGTCCAGGCCGCGGCACGGCACTACTTCAACGTGAACTCCAACCAGCTCACGGTCAAGCAGAGCGCGCTGCTGGCGGGTCTGGTGAAGAACCCCACCGGCTACGACCCGACCAACTTCCCCGACGCCGCCGTCGCTCGCCGCAACGTCGTGCTCGACCGCGAGGCGCAGCTGCACGTCATCACCAGCGACCAGGCCGACGCGTTGAAGCAGAAGAAGCTGGGCCTGCACGTCCAGAGCTCGCAGAACGGCTGCGTGAACGCGACCGCGCCGTTCTTCTGCGACTACGTGATCAACTACCTCGAGCGCGACCCGGACCTCGGCAAGACCGTCGATGCGCGCAAGAAGCTGCTCACCTCCGGTGGCCTGACGATCCACACCACCCTGGAGTCACCGAACCAGCGCGCCGCGGACTCCTCGCTCGCCAAGCACGTCTATCCGACCGACAACGCGGTCGGCGGCATCGCCGAGGTCGAGCCGGGCACCGGCAACGTGCTCGCGCTCGCCCAGTCCCGGCCGATGGGCAACGCCGCCAAGAAGGGCCAGACCTACATCAACTACACGATCCCGCAGGAGCTCGGTGGCTCGGCTGGTTTCCAGGCGGGGTCCACCTTCAAGCTCTTCGTGCTGGCCAGCGCCATCGAGGATCACATCCCGACGTCGACGAAGTTCAACTCGCAGTCCCCGATGACGTTCAACCAGGCCGACTACAAGAACTGCGCCGGCGCGCCGCAGTGGGGCGGACCCTGGGTGGTCCACAACGAGACCGGCACCGGCATCTTCGACATGTACAAGGCCACCCAGCTGTCGATCAACACCTACTTCACCCAGCTGGAGCGGCTCACCGGCATCTGCCAGCCCTTCGCCCTGGCCAAGCAGATGGGTGTGGACCTGACCGACCCCGACGGGGATCCGCAGACCCGTGCGGGCGCGGAGCGGACGCCGTCGTTCACCCTCGGCATCCCGAGCGTCAGCCCGCTGGAGATGGCAGGCGCCTACGCCACCTTCGCCGCTCGCGGCGAGCATTGCGACCCGCGGCCGGTCACGGAGATCGACGACGCGGCGGGCACGCCGATCAAGACCTACGCGAAGTCCTGCAAGCAGGTCATCCCGGACTGGGTCGCCGACCAGGTCAACGACATCACCCAAGGTGTCCAGCAGCCGGCGAACGCCCGCAACGAGGGCCACGCCGGTTTCGGGTACGAGCTCGGTCACACCAACCTCCAGACCTCGACCGGCGCGGTGATCCCCTCGGCGGGCAAGACCGGCACCACGCAGTCCGATCGCTCGGTGTGGTTCGACGGCTACACGCCACAGATCTCGACCGTTGCCATGATCGCGGGCGCCAATGAGCAGGGCACTCCGATCTCGCTCGACAACGTGGCCGTGGGCGGTTATGTGCACAGCGAGGTGTCCGGTTCCGGGTTCGCCGGTCCGATGTGGGCCGACGCCATGCACCCGATCCAGTCCTCGCTCGACCCGGTGCCGTTCCATCCCATCAATGTCGCCGCGGAGACGGGTGTCAGCGCCAGCATCCCGAGCGTCGGCGGCCTGAGCTACAAGGCGGCTGAGCAGGCCTTGGAGGCCGCGGGCTTCCACGTCGCGCGCGGTTCCGCCGTCGCCTCGACGTACGCCGCCGGGACGGTCGTCTACGGCACGCCCTCGGGCACGGCGCCGACAGGCTCCGTCATCATGCTCTACACCTCGACCGGGCACGCGCCCGCACCGCCGAAGCAGCACAAGAAGGCGAACCACAAGAAGGGCCGCTAGGCGACGCGGGATCGACGCCGGGGGCGCCGGCCTCCGGCTGTACGTCGGGACCCGCGCCGGCCTCAGGCGCCGAGCTGGCGGCGTACCTCCGCGGCGACGGCGCCGCCGTCCGCACGTCCCTTGACCTGCGGGGTCACCACGCCCATCACCTTGCCCATCGCCTTCACGTCGGCGGCGCCGGTCTGCGCGATCGCCTCGGCGACCAGGTCGCTGATCTCCGCCGGCGTGAGCTGCGCCGGGAGGTAGTCGGCGAGCACGGCCGCCTCCGCCTTCTCCTTGGCGGCCTGCTCGGGGCGGCCGCCGTCGGCGAACGCCGTCGCTGCCTCGCGGCGCTTCTTGGCCTCGCTGGAGAGCACTCCGATGACCTCGTCGTCGGAGAGCTCGCGAGCCTGCTTGCCGGCGACCTCGGCGTTGGTGATCGCGGTGAGCACCATCCGCAGCGTGCTGGAACGGATCTCGTCGCGCGCCTTCATCGCAGTCGTCAGGTCGGTGCGGATCGTCTCCTTGAGGGTCATGAACAGCATTGTGGCAGGGTTGAACCATGCGGCTCCGCTCGGTTTTCGGCTCACTGGTCGGCGCGGGCGCACTCGCGGGGGCCGGACTGACCGCCTACGCGGCCTGGGAGGCCCGCCAATACACCCTGCGCGAGGTGACGGTGCCGGCACTGCCGCCGGGTGCGGACCCTCTCCGGGTGCTGCACCTCTCCGACATCCACCTGATCCCGACCCAGCAGCGCAAGCTCGACTGGCTGGCCGGCCTGGCGCTGCTGCGACCCGACCTGGTGGTCGACACCGGTGACAACCTCTCCCACCAGCGATCCGTGCCACCGCTGCTGGAGGCGCTCGGCGGGTTGCTGGACGTGCCCGGCGTGTTCGTGCACGGCTCCAACGACTACTTCGAGCCGAGGTTGCGCAACCCGTTCCGCTACCTGCTGCCGGACGACGGCAAGAGGCACATCAACGTGCCGCAGCTGCCCTGGCGAGACCTCACCGCCCGCTTCACCGAAGCCGGCTGGACCGACCTGACCAACCGCACCGCACGGCTGAGCGTCAACGGGCTCGACATCGCCTTCGCCGGCGTCGACGACCCGCACCTGGGCTACGACCGGCTCGACAAGGTCGCCGGACCGGCACCGGCCGACGCGGACCTCCGGCTCGGCATCACCCACGCCCCCTACCTGCGGGTGCTGGACCGCTTCGCCGAGGACGGGTACGACGCGATCCTCGCCGGCCACACCCACGGAGGCCAGGTCTGCCTGCCGCGGCTCGGTGGCGGCGGCCGGGCGCTGACCACCAACTGCGACATCGACCCTGCCCGCGCCCGCGGCCTGCACTTCCACCAGGACTCCTGGCTGCACGTCTCCGCCGGGCTGGGGACCTCGCCGTACGCCCGGATCCGGGTCGCGTGCCGACCCGAGGCGACCCTGCTGGAGTTCGTCGCACGGCCCGATTACAGATGACCTGCCCGCCTCCGCTATGCTCCGGTGCGTTGCAAAACGCGCAAGCGGGATGCGATTCGGGGTGTGGCGCAGCTTGGTAGCGCGCTTCGTTCGGGACGAAGAGGCCGCAGGTTCAAATCCTGTCACCCCGACCCTGTGATGTCTCAGGACATCGGAAGACCCGGACCTACGGATGTGGGTCCGGGTCTTGGTCATTTCGGAGTTGGCGGGCTGGTCGCCGAGAGGTGGCCGAGGCGAGACAGATCCCGCACGTGCGCGATGTTTCCGCCCCGATTCGGGTCAGCGGCGTGCCATATCCCGCACCTGCACGGTCTGGCACCACCACGCCCGTACGACCCACGCACCCCCGACAGGCAGGGCCGCCTCAGCCGCGCAGCTTGTCCCCGAAGCTCGCGCCGATGCGCCCGGCGAGTCCGGTGAGTGCCTCGTCGAGCGTCGCCGCGACGACGGCGTCGTCCAGCGCGCTCTGCCGGACGAAGCCGGCATCGACCATCCCCTGCAGCGCGTTCAGCAGCGGCGTCCAGAAGCCGCCCGCGTTGAAGAAGCAGACCGGGTCGTCGTTGAAGCCGATCTGACGCCAGCTCCACATCTCGATGATCTCCTCGAGCGTGCCGATGCCGCCGGGCAGGCAGAGGAACGCGTCGGCGTACTGGGCCATGAGGGCCTTGCGCTCGTGCATCGTCTCCACGACGCGCAGCTCGGTCAGGTCGTCGCGCCCCCACTCGCGCTCCACCATCGAGCGCGGGATCACCCCGATGACCTCGCCGCCGGCGTCGAGCGCGCCCTGCGAGACCGCGCCCATCAGGCCGAACCCGCCCGCGCCGTAGACGAGGCCGATGCCGCGCTCGGCCAGACCGCGACCGACGTCGTACGCCGATCGGGCCAGAGTCTCGTCGTGGCCGGGTGCCGAACCGCAGAAGACCGCCACGCGGCGGAGCCGGGAGTGCACGGAGCACAGCGTACGGCCCGGCCGCGCACGGCCGCCCCTGCAGCGACACCGAAGGTTGACCGGATTCGGACATCGGGGAGCCTCAGGACCGTCCAAGGACTCCGATGTGTTCGCCATCTGAGACGTTCGACTCAGGCCAGCGGGTCAGATCGCCGATCCTCGTGAGGTGAGAAAGCGCTTCACCGCCCTCGTCACCGGTCTCCTGGCCCTCGCCCTCTGCCTCGTCGGCATCGACGCCGGCACCGGTGCGGACGCCCAGCCGGCCAACGCCCGCGCAAGCGCCCGCGCCAAGGCCGTGACGTACGACGTCGACATGAGCGGCGCACCACTGCCCCAGAATCCCGGCAACCCGCTCGCCGGCGGCCGGTGGTCGGTCAACACCGGCTACTGGGACAGCCTGTATCCGGCGTACGCGGCCGCGACCGGCACCGACCGTGCCTACCTGGCCAAGTCGGCGCTGCAGCCACGGGCACTGTGGTTCACCATCGGCAACTCCGCCCACCGGCCGACGGCTATCTCGTCCTACATCGCGCAGGAGCAGGACGGCGACCCCAGCGTGCTGGTGCAGCTGGCGATCTTCGGCATCTGGGGGTTCAAGGGCGAGAGGAACCGGACCAAGCACAAGCTGACCGCGAAGGAGCGGGCGACGTACCGCTCCTGGATCGACCAGGCCTCCGCCCAGATCGGCTCCTCCCGCGTCGCCATCGTGCTGGAGCCGGACCTGGCGCTGGCCGCGAAGCGGTCCGACCTGGCCAAGAAGCAGCGGACCAAGGGCCTGGCGGCGCGCCAGGGCCTGACCCGGTACGCCGCCCAGACCTTCGCCGCCCGCAACCCGCAGGCGGCGGTGTACCTCGACGCCGGTGACGCCGACTGGCTCAGCACCAACCAGGCGGTCACGCTGCTGCAGAGCTCCGGGATTGCCTACGCGCGCGGTTTCGCCCTGGGCGCCACCCACTACTCCGCCACCCAGGCCGACATCGACCACGGTGCCGCGATCGCGGCCGCCCTGGCCGCCAAGGGGATCCACCGCCACTTCGTGATCGACACCGCCGACAACGGTCGGCCGTTCACCTACGGCCAGTTCTACGCCAAGCACCCGCACGGCTTCTTCGACAACTCCGCACCCTGCAAGAAGCCGACCGCGACGGTCTGCAACGCGCTCGGCGTCCCGCCGACCTGGAAGGTCACCTCGACCTCGCTGCCGCTCAGCGCCGCACAGCGCAGCACCGCCGCGCAGCTCGTCGACGGGTACCTCTGGTTCGGCCGCCCGTGGCTGCGCAACCAGGCGACCCCGTTCGTCAGGTCCAAGGCCATCCGCGCCGGGATGTACTCGCCCTTCTGAGGCGAGGTGAGAGACTCCTCACATGGGGTCAGACGCCGAGTCCGAGGCGAAGCTCGCCGCACCGAAGCTGTTCGGACGCAAGAAGCCAGCCCGTACGCCGGAGGCCGCCACCGAGCACGCTCCTGACGTGGGTAGCTCCGCTGAGGCCGCGGCAAGCCCCGCAGAAAGCCCCGCAGAGGCGGCCAAAGCCGACGACACCCCCGTCCACGCAGCCGTGGCCACGCAGCCGCGCGCGACCGAGCCACCGCGCCCAGCGCGGACCGGGTGGCCAGCGCGGACCGGGCGGGCGCGCTCCGGCGTACCGAGGCCGTCGGGGATGCCCGCGATCACCGGGATGCAGGCGGCCGCGATCACCGGCCTGCTGGTGGGTGCGTTCCTGGTGCTGGCGACGTACGGCGCCCTCAACCTGTGCTCGACCGTCCGCGGCGCCTCGACGTGCGGCGGCCGGGCCGGCTTCCCGCTGCTGCTCGCGATCGGACTCGTCGCCGTGGTGGGCGGCGGCACCCTGCTGCGGGCGTTCCGGGTCACCTCTCCGATGGGCGACAGCTTCCTCGCCGTCGCGCTGGTGACGGTCCTGGCGGTGCTGTTCCTCAACGACCACTACGGGGCGTGGTGGATGATCCTGGCCGTGCCGGCGCTCACCATTGCGGCCTACCTGCTGGCGCACTGGGTGAGCGCGACCTACATCGACCCCGTCGACGACTGACGCCGAGTCATCAGAAATGGCCGCCGAGCTGGCACTTAAGTGCAAACTCGGCGGCCATTTCTGCAAAGACGCGGTCAGAGGCGGGCGGCGACGATCTCCGCCAGCTGCACGGTGTTGAGCGCGGCGCCCTTGCGCAGGTTGTCGTTGCTGACGAACAGCGCGAGGCCGCGGTTGCCGGGCACGCCCTCGTCCTGCCGGATCCGGCCGACGTAGGACGGGTCCTTGCCGGCGGCGTAGAGCGGGTTCGGGACATCGGCCAGCTCGACACCGGGGGCGTCGGCCAGCAGCTCGACGGCGCGCTCGGGGGTCATCTCGGCACCGAACTCGGCGTTGATCGCCAGCGAGTGACCGGTGACGACGGGGACGCGCACGCAGATGCCGCTGACGCGCAGCTCCGGGATGGAGAGGATCTTGCGGGACTCGTTGCGGAGCTTCTGCTCCTCGTCGGTCTCGTTCAGCCCGTCCTCGACCAGGGAGCCGGCGAGGGGCACGACGTTGAACGCGATGTTCGCGACGTACTTCTCCGGCTCCGGCATGGTGACCGCGGACCCGTCGTAAGCGAGCTCGCGGGCCTTGTCGCCGGCTGCCGTCACCTGCGAGACGAGCTCCTCGACCCCGGCCACGCCGGAGCCGGAGACGGCCTGGTAGGTCGAGACGATCAGCCGCTCGAGCCCTGCGGCGTCGTGCAGCGGCTTGAGCACCGGCATCGCCGCCATCGTGGTGCAGTTGGGGTTGGCGATGATGCCGCGGCGCGCCGAGATCACGCCGTCCATCGCGTCCGGATTGACCTCGGAGACAACAAGCGGGATCGCCGGGTCCTTGCGGAAGGCGCTGGAGTTGTCGATCACGACGACACCTGCCTCGACGAACGTCGGCGCCAGCGCGCGCGAGGTGGTCGCACCCGCGGAGAAGATCGCGATGTCCAGACCGCTCGGGTCGGCGGTCGCGGCGTCCTCGACCACCACCTCCCGGTCCCCGAACGGGATCGTCCTGCCGGCACTGCGTGCACTGGCGAAGAAGCGGACCTCGCCGATCGGGAAGCTCCGGTCGAGCAGGATCTGTCGTACGGCGACGCCGACCTGGCCGGTCGCGCCGACGATGCCGATGTTGATCGGGCGGGCGGCACTCATCGTCCGGTACCTCCGTAGACGACCGCCTCGATCTCGTCGGTGCCGAGGGCGAAGGCGGCGTGCGCGGCGTTGACCGCGTCCTGGACCTGGGTCTCGGAGACGACGACCGAGACCCGGATCTCCGAGGTGGAGATCATCTCGATGTTCACCCCGGCGTCCGAGAGCGACTCGAAGAAGCGCGCCGAGATGCCCGGAGCCGAGCTCATGCCGGCGCCGACGATCGAGACCTTGCCGACCGAGTCGTCGTACTGCAGGCGGTCGTAGCCGACGTCGGCCTGCAGCCGTGCCAGTGCCGTCATGGCGGTCTGGCCCTCGCCGCGCGGCAGGGTGAAGGAGATGTCGGTCAACCCGGTCGCCGCGGCCGAGACGTTCTGCACGATCATGTCGATGTTGACCTGGGCCTCGGCCAGGGCTCGGAAGATCGCGGCGGCCTCACCCGGCTTGTCCGGCACGCCGACGACCGTGATCTTGGCCTGGCTGCGGTCATGCGCAACGCCGGTGATGATGGCAGCTTCCATGGTTCGGTCCTCGTTCGTGTTGGACGCTGTGACGTCTTCGGCCCTGACCACCCAGGTGCCCTCCTTCTCCGAGAAGGAGGACCGGACGTGGATCGGCATGTCGTAGCGGCGGGCGTACTCGACGCAGCGCAGGTGCAGGATCTTGGCGCCCTGGGCGGCCATCTCCAGCGTCTCCTCATACGAGATG
Source organism: Nocardioides sp. Iso805N (assembly GCF_000364605.1). GTDB lineage: Bacteria > Actinomycetota > Actinomycetes > Propionibacteriales > Nocardioidaceae > Nocardioides. The sequence continues at coordinate 659,500 of NZ_KB822575.1, forward strand.
CGGGGGACCTTGCGGGCGCGCGGCTCGATGCGGGGGTCGGCGGTGAAGATGCCGTCGACGTCGGAATAGATCTCGCACACGTCGGCGCGCAGCGCCACCGCGAGCGCGACAGCGGTGGTGTCGGAGCCGCCGCGGCCCAGCGTGGTGATGTCCTTGGTGGTCTGGGAGACACCCTGGAAGCCGGCGACGATCGCGATCGCGTCCTCCCCCAGCGCTGTCTCGATCCGGCCCGGCGTGACATCGATGATCTTCGCGCGGCCGTGCTCGGCGTCGGTGATGACGCCCGCCTGCGAGCCGGTGAAGGAGCGCGCCTCGTGGCCGAGGTTCTGGATCGCCATCGCGAGCACGGCCATCGAGATCCGCTCGCCGGCGGTCAGCAGCATGTCGAGCTCGCGGGCCGGCGGCAGCGGGGAGACCTCGTTGGCAAGCTCGATCAGATCGTCGGTCGTATCGCCCATCGCGGAGACGACGACCACCACCTTGTGGCCCTGCTTCTTGGCGTTGACGATCCGCTGCGCCACGCGCTTGACGCCGGCAGCGTCAGCGACGGACGAGCCGCCGTACTTCTGGACGACAATACCCACGTCAAGAATCCTCGGGGATGTGCAGGGGAAGGGCCACCGAGATTCTACCGGGGCAGCTCGGCGTCGCCCTCCAACATCTCATTGGCCGCAGCGACGTCCTCGTCCTCACCGGTGAACGGCTCCGCGTCGAGCCGGTCGTGGGCGACCACCATCAGCAGCGCGTTGAGGACGGCGCCGGCCAGGTTGCCCCAGTTGTTGACGTAGCTGAACTGCCACCACCACAGCGCCTCGTCGACGTCGCCACGGCGGAAGTGGCGCAGACCGTTCTCCAGGTCGGCCACGATGCTGGTGACATCGTCGGAGATCTGGCTGATCACGATCTCGGGCTCGTAGGGGTCGAAGACGAAGCTGTAGGTGTCGACGTTGTCCAGGATCCCTGCCAGGCCCAGCCGCAACTCGTCGACGTCGGCCTCCTCGCCGACGTCGGGCTGATACTCCTCACGCGGCTCGAAGTCCTGGTGTGCGCCCAGCCGCGCGCCGGCGAGCAGGACCTGGCTCACCTCGAGGAGGAGCAGCGGTACGGCGCTGCCTGCGTTGCCCTCGGCCGCGATCGCCCGGACCGCGATCAGGAAGCTCTCCACCGAGTCCGCGATCTGGGTCGAGAAGTCCTCGCCCTCGCTGGTGGTCACCGTCGTGGTCATACCCTCGTCAGCCTTCTTTCCTTGCGCCCGGCCCTGAGCCTGGTCTTGCACCTGGTCTTGCATGTGGTCACTCTGCGGACCTTCGACCGACGAATGCCCGTCCGAGAGTGACCTCGTCGGCGTACTCCAAGTCTCCGCCCACAGGTAGCCCACTGGCCAGTCTGGTCACGCGCAGGCCGAGCGGGCTCAGCTGCCGGGTGAGGTAGGTGGCGGTGGCCTCGCCCTCGAGGTTGGGGTCGGTGGCGAGGATGACCTCGGTGATGGTGGTGTCGTTGAGCCTGCCCAGCAGCTCGCGGATGCGCAGCTGGTCGGGTCCGATGCCGTCGATCGGGCTGATCGCGCCACCGAGCACGTGGTAGCGGCCCTTGAACTCGCGGGTGCGCTCGATCGCGACCACGTCCTTGTACTCCTCGACCACGCACAACACGGTCGGGTCGCGGCGCGGATCGCGGCAGATCCGGCAGGTCTCCTCCTCGGAGACGTTGAAGCAGATCGAGCAGAACCTCACCCGTTGCTTCACCTCGACCAGCACGGTGGCCAGCCGCTGCACGTCGGCCGGGTCGGCCTGCAGCAGGTGGAACGCGATCCGCTGCGCGCTCTTCGGCCCCACACCGGGGAGCCTGCCGAGCTCGTCGATGAGGTCCTGGACAACGCCCTCGTACAACTTCTGCCTTCTTCTCTACTACTGGAAGCCGAGCTGGCCGGGGGTGCCGCCCTGGCCGAGGCCACCGGTCAGCGGTCCCAGCGCCTGGCCGGCGAGCGCGTCCGCCTGCGACTTGGCGTCGCGGTAGGCGGCGACGATCACCGCGGCGAGGTCCTCGAGCTCGTCAGGGTCGTTGCCGTCGAACTCCCCCTGCCGGATCTCCAGGCCGACGAGCTCGCCGACCCCGTTGACCTTGGCCTTGACCGCGCCTCCGGCGACGGTGCCCTCGACGAGGGTCTCGGCGAGCCGGTCCTGGGCGGAGGCGAGCTGCTCCTGCATCTGCTGTGCCTGCTGCAGCAGGGCGTTGAGGTCCAGGCCTCCGCCGCCGAGTGCGTCGAACGGGTTCTGCGTCATGTCGTGCTCCCTCGCTGCTGCCTACTGATGGCGGATCTCTTCGATGATCTGGGCGCCCAGCTCACGCTGGAGCAGCTCGGCCCCGCCGAGCTGGTCCTCCTCGAACGGCTGGTCGTCCGGCCGTACGTCGGCATCGCGAGCGGCCAGCTCGGCGGCCGCCCGGCTCTGCTCCTCGGCATGGTCCGGGACGCCGCTGCCCACGCGGGTGGGCTGGATCGCCTCCCGAGCGGCACGCGAGGCGTCGTAGGAGGACGTGGGCTGCGCCGCCTGGCCCACCGCCTGGCCCGGCTCGTCCCACGGGGGCGGCGCGTCCTGGGCCGAGGGCTGAGGCGCCTCGTCGGGCTCCGGCGGCACGCCGTGGTCGTCCCACGGAGGGGGCTCCGGCGCGGTCTGCGGTGTCGGCGCGGGCGCCTGGGCCTGCTGTGCCTGGGGCCCGTGCTGAGCCTGCGCCTGCTGGGTCTGCGGCACGGCGCCACCGGGCGCGGTCCCCTGGTCGACGATCGCCTCGATCCGCCAGCTGGCCCCGATCGCGTCGGTGATCGCCTGCTTCAGCGGCGGCTCGTGGTTGCCTCTGGTGAACTGCTCACGCAGCCCCTGGGTGGCGAAGCCGATGGTGAGCACGTCGCCCTCCAGCCCCATCACCTGGGCGTTATGGCTGACGAGCGTCCAGGTGGCCTTGCGCAGCTGGCTCAGCTTGCTGACGACCTCGGGCCACAGGCGCCGGGCATCCACGACGCTCATCCCGCCAGAGGAGCCGGAGGATCCGGAGGAGGCCGGCGGCGCGGCGGGCGCGGCTGCGGCAGGTGCGGCAGCAGGCTGGTGCACCGGGGCGGGCTGCTGCGCGGGGGCTGGCGCCGGCTCGGTAGCGGCCGGCGGAGCGGGCTGGGGCGGCGACGGTCGCGAGGCCGGCTCCGACGAGGCAACCGGCTGGGCGGGCCGGGCGGCGGGCGCCGCCTGTGCGGCCGGCCGGACCTGCTCATCGCTGGGCGCGCCGACGGACGGCCGCAGCACCGGCCGGTCCTGGGCGGGCGGCGCTGCCGGGGCGGCAGGGGCCGGGGTCGGCACACCGGTGACCGAGAGCCGGCGCTCGACCCGGTCCAACCGGGCAGCCAGGCCGTCGACGCCGTGGTCGGCGCCGGGCAGCAGCACCCGGGCGCAGATCAGCTCCAGCAGCAGCCGCGGTGCGGTCGCACCGCGCATCTCGGTCAGGCCGGTGGCGACCAGGTCGGCGGCCCGGCTGAGGTCGTGGGCGCCGAAGCGGGTCGCCTGTGCGACCAGGCGCTCCCCCGCGTCCTCGGCGACGTCGATCAGACCGGTGGCGGGCGCGTCCGGGACCGCGGAGACGATCACCAGGTCGCGCAGCCGGCGCAGCAGGTCCTCGGTGAAGCGACGGGGGTCCTGCCCGGTCTCGATCACCTTGTCGACCACGCCGAACACCGCCGCACCGTCACCGGCCGCGAACGCGTCGATCACCTCGTCGAGGAGGCTGTCGGGCGTGTAGCCGAGCAGGCCGGCCGCCAGGTCGTAGGTGACTCCCTCTGGGCCGGCGCCGCCGAGCAGCTGGTCCATCACCGAGAGCGTGTCGCGGGCCGAGCCGCCGCCGGCGCGCACCACGAGCGGCAGCGCCGCCGGCTCGACCCGGACCTGCTCCTTCTCGCACAGCTCGGAGAGGTAGGCGGTCAGCAGTCGCGGCGGGATCAGCCGGAACGGATAGTGGTGGGTGCGCGAGCGGATGGTCGCGATGACCTTCTCCGGCTCGGTGGTGGCGAAGATGAACCGCAGGTGCTCCGGCGGCTCCTCGACCAGCTTGAGCAGGGCGTTGAAGCCCTGCGTGGAGACCATGTGGGCCTCGTCGATGATGTAGACCTTGTAACGGCTCCGCACCGGGGCGAAGAACGCCTTCTCCCGCAGATCGCGCGCATCGTCGACGCCACCGTGCGAGGCCGCGTCGATCTCGATCACGTCGATGCTGCCCGGGCCACCCCGAGCAAGATCACGGCACGAATCGCACTCGCCGCACGGGTCGGCGATCGGTGCCTTCTCGCAGTTGAGCGTCCGCGCCAGGATGCGCGCCGAGGTGGTCTTGCCACAGCCGCGCGGGCCGGAGAAGAGATAGGCGTGGTTGACCCGGTTGTTCGCCAGGGCAGCGCGCAGCGGCGTCGTGACGTGCTCTTGGCCGATGACCTCGGCGAACGTCTCGGGCCGGTAGCGGCGGTAGAGGGCGAGCGGCCCCGGCGAGCCTGCCCCCGACGATCCAACGGAGTCCACGCCTGAACAGTAGACGACCGAGTGAGCGACAGCGCGAGCGAGGAACGAGCTCGGGCGCTGGCCGTGAGTGAGGGAGACAGCGCGCGGAGCGCGCTCACGACCGCCCCTGACAGCCGGTAGGCGGCGGTCACCAGCGGGCAGGCCGCGCCCTCACTCCGTCGGCATCGACACGATGGTGAGGAGACGGGTCGGCTGCGAGCCGACGGCGTACGCGTGCTCGGTCTCGGCCGAGAACCGGACCGCCTCCCCGCTGCGCAGCTCGACCACCGCGCCGCCCACCTCCAGCTCGAGCGAGCCGGTCAGCACGTAGGCCCACTCCTCCGAGGCAAGCCCGTGCGGGGCGCTCTCGTGCCGGTGCCTGGCGGGGAACATCGACTCGTAGAGCTCGAAGCGCCGCCTGTCGGTGGAGCCGAAGAGGGTGCGGGCCGCCACGGTCGCAGCATCGCCCTCGAGCGGGCCGAGCACCTGCGGGTCGTGCAGCGGCACCCGGCTGAGGTCGGCGAAGGACATCCCGAGGGTCTGGGCCAGCCCCGCCAGCACCTCGACCGTCGGGTTGGCCAGGCCGCGCTCCAGCTGGGAGAGCAGCGCGGTGCTCAACCCCGACCGGGCGGAGAGCTCACGCAGGCTCAGCCCAGCGGTCCGCCGGCCATACTTCAGGTTCTGCGCGATCGCCGCGCGAATCTGGTCGGCCGCCTCGCTCACCCGTCACTCCTGCACGCTCTCGGTGTTCACTGAGCCGCGACGATCACCGCAGCTCGGTACGCAGGGTGCCCGTACCAGGCCAGCTTGTCCAGACTTGCCGACGGGATCGGCAGGTCGCGGCCGTCGACGTAGGTCTCGCCAAGGTGCGCGTCGGTCCACGGGTCGTGCGCGAGGAACACATCGCCGACGACGTCGTGCACGGCGATCCAGTGCGGGCAGCTGTCGGCGTGCATGCCCTGCTCGTCGATCAGCACCAGCGGGATCTCGTCGCGCTCCACGGCGCGGCGCAGGTCCCGCACGTCGTACGCCGTCGCGTCCGGGGCGAGACCGCGCTCGGCCAGCTCGGTGCGGAAGCCCTCCTGGATGAAGCGCCGCAGCTCGCGGCTCTCCTCGTTGGCCGCCAGCTCGAGCAGCGTCGGCTCGGTGGTGGAGAGCAGCACCCGTACCGCGGCACCCTCATCCGCGGCCGCCAGGCCCAGCCCGAGCGGGTCGCAGCCGTCGCCGGTGGTGGCCCGCCGCCACAGCGCGAGCTCGCGGTGACGATCGGGTTCGCCCTCGAGGCCGAGCCCGGCCAGGGCCATCTGCAGCGCGGCCGGTCCGCAGGTGAAGTCGGTGGTCTGCCGCATGTAGGGCAACCGCCGTCGCGGTCCCGCCTCGCGCCAGCGCACCTGCCCCCCGGGCAGCCGGTCGGCGGAGGTGACGGGGGCACCCCAGCGCGGCAGCGCCATCTCGACGTACCCGCGCGCGAGCGAGCGCTCCCAGCCCGCGTCCCGCGTCCAGAACTCCCGCTTGACCGCCACCGCGCCCTCGGACCAGGCCCGCTGCTCCACCGCGTCGAGCAGCGCCGCCTCGTCAGCCGGGGTCTCGGCGATGACGTCGACGAGCTTGCGGTAGGCCGTCAGCGGCCGGTGCACCTCGAAAGCCGTCGCGACCCGGCGCCCGGCCCGGGTGGCGACCACCAGCGTGCGGACCTGGGCGGCCCCGGCGCGGTCCCAGCGCGTCCGGACCTCCTCGGGCAGCTCGGCGGTCCAGGGGGCGGCGACGCTCAACGCGCCGAGCACCGGGAGGAGCTCGACGTGGGGCGTGGCAGGGAGGTTCATCTCAATCCTCGGTGCGATGGGCGGACGGAACGGAGGCCAGCAGCCGCTGGGTGTAGTCCTGCTGCGGTCGGGCCAGGACAGCGTCGGTCGGACCGTGCTCGACGACCCGGCCCGCCCGCATGACGTAGACGCGCTGCGAGACCTGCCGCGCCACGGCCAGGTCGTGGGTGATGAAGAGCAGCGTCAGGTCGAGCCGCTGCTGGAGGTCGCGCAGCAGGTTGAGCACCTGCGCCTGCACCGACACGTCCAGCGCGGAGACCGACTCGTCCAGGACCAGCAGATCGGGCTCGACCGCGAGCGCCCGGGCGATCGCGACCCGTTGGCGCTCACCACCGGAGAGGGCCTTCGGCCGTCGACGCGCGTACGCCGCCGGCAGACCGACCAGCTCGAGCAGTCCCTCCACCAGCTCCGCAGGGCGGCCGGCCGCGCGGAGGGTCTCGCGCAGGGTGGTGCCGATGGTCAGGCCGGGGTTCAGCGCCGAGTAGGGGTCCTGGAAGACGATCTGCACCCGCTGCGCTCGTCCGTCCGCTCCGCCGGCCAGCTCGATGCTGCCACTGTCAGGGTGCTCCAGGCCCACCACGCAGCGTGCCAGCGTCGTCTTGCCGGATCCGGACTCACCCACCACGGCGACGGACTCGCCCTGGGCCACCTCGAGGCTCACGCCGTCCAGTGCCGGGGTCTCGGTGCCGTGGAAGCGCCTGGTCAGGTCGGCGACCCGCAACAGCGGCACCGCCCCGGTCGCCCCGATGACCTCACCGGTTTCGGGGGACTCGACAGGCTCGGGCCGAGGGCCGTCGACCGTCGGACCGACCGGGTCGTCGAGCACCTCACCGGTCCGCACGCACGCGGCGGCGTGACCCGGGCCGATCGCGACCAGCGGCGGCGCGGCCGCCACGCACGCGTCCACGGCCAGCATGCAGCGTGGGGCGAACGCGCAGGCAGCGCCGACGTCGTACGGCTGCGGGACCGAGCCCGCGATGCTCGCCAGCCTGGTGAGCTGGCGGTCCAGGGGAGGCTCGCAGCCCAGCAGCCGGGCGCTGTAGGGGTGGCCAGGGGTGTCGAGCACCGCCGCGGCCGAGCCCTGCTCGACCAGGCGGCCGGCGTACATCACCAGGATCCGGTCGGCGCGGCTCCGTGCGACGCCGAGGTCGTGGGTGATCAGGATCAGCCCCATGTCGCGGCTGCGCTGCAGCCCGGCGATGAGGTCGAGCACGTCCTTCTGGGTGGTCACGTCGAGCGCCGTCGTGGGCTCGTCGGCGATCAGCACCTGCGGGTCGGCGGCCAGGGCTGCCGCGAGCGCGACCCGCTGGCGCATGCCGCCGGAGAGCTCGAAGGGGTACTGCCCGGCGACCCGCTCGGGCAGCCCCACCTCGGCCAGCAGCGTCGCCACCCGCGCCGAGCGTGTGCGCCGCGACCCGGTCAGCCCCCAGCCGATCTGGTCACCGCAGCGGTGCACCGGCGAGAGCGAGGTGAAGGGATCCTGCAGCAGCAGTGCGATGCCGCCGCCGCGGATCCCGCGCCAGCCAGTCTCGCCGGCGGCCAGGTCCAGCTCGCGTCCGCCGAGGAGCATCGTCCCGGCGGCCCGCACCCCGGACGGGAGCAGCCCGGTGAGCGCCTTGGCGGTCATCGACTTGCCGGAGCCGGACTCGCCGACGATGGCCACCGTCTCGCCCGGATCCAGGGCCAGGTCGACGGGCTCGACCAGCCTGCCGCGCGGACCCAGCACGGAGAGCCCCGTCACGCTCAGCAGCGCACTCACCGCTCCACCGCCTCGGAGTTGAGCCGGCCCTCGAGCCAGTCACCGACCAGGTTGACGGCTGTCGCGGTCGCGATGATCAGCAGGCCGGGCACGATCGTCACCATCGGGTTGGACCCGAGCAGGTCGCGGCCGTCGGCGAGCTGGCGCCCCCAGTCCGGCGTACCGGGCGGGACACCGAGGCCGAGGTAGGAGAGCGAGGAGAACGCGACCAGCGCGAAGGCCACGTTGAGCAGGGCGTTCGCGACCACGATCGGGAGGACGTTGGGCGCGATGTGCCGGAAGAGCACGCGCGGCCCGGAGATGCCGCTGACCCGTGCGGCCTCGATGTAGGGCAGCGGCCGCTGCTCCATCACCGCCGCCCGCACCAGCCTTACGTCGGAGGGCGAGAACAGCACGATCAGCACCACCGCCGTCACCCAGTAGCCGCCGCCGAGGACCCCCGCCACCACGATCGCCAGCAGGGTCGCGGGCAGTGCCAGCAGGAGGTCGGTGTAACGGCCGGCCAGGAAGTCGAGCGACCCGCCGCGGTAGCCGGCGGTACCACCCAGCACGACGCCGATCAGCATCGAGCCGAGCGCGACCAGGATCGGGCCACCGAGCGCGGACCTGGCCCCGGCCAGGGAGAGCGCCAGCACGTCGCGACCGAGCTGGTCGGTGCCGAACACGTGTCCCTCGACACCGGTCCCGACCGGTCCGAGCGCGACGTTCTGCGTCAGCGCCCAGTCCATCACCAGGGGGTGCAGCAGGGCGGCGATCACGACCAGCGCGAGGACGACCATCGCGGCGATCACCGTCAGCGGCGGACGGCGAGCGGCCACGGTGCGAGGCGTGCCAGAAGTGTCAGGAGTGCGCGGTGTGCGCGCTCGGGTCAGCATGCTCATCGGTGGCTCACCCGCCCCCGCAACCGCGGGTCGACGAGCAGGTAGACCACGTCGACCACCACCGCGCTGAGCGTGACGATGAGCCCGACGGCGAGGGTCAGCGCCTGCACGACCGGGAAGTCCTTGAACTCGACCGCGTCCTGCATCAGGGCGCCCGCGCCCGGCAGGGCGAAGGTGACCTCGACCAGTACGGTCCCGCCGAAGAGATAGGCCAGCAGCAGCCCGAGGCTGGTCACGATCGGGACCGCCGCGTTGCGCAGGACGATCCGCAGTACGGCGCCGCGCCCCAGCCCGCGACTTCGAGCGAAGACGACGTAGTCGGCGTCCAGCTCGCGCGCCACCGCCGCTCGGGTCAGCTTGACCACGAACGCAGCCAGTCCGATCGCCAGCGTCAGCGCCGGCAGCGCCAGGTGCCACAGCCCGTCGAGCAGGCCGTCACCGGTGCCGTAGAACGGGAACCAGCCCAGCCAGACGGCGAAGACGTAGAGCAGCAGCAGGCCGACGGCGAAGGCGGGTGCGCTGACGCCGAGCACCGAGCCGCTGACCAGGATCCGGTCCAGCCAGCTGCCTCGGCGTACGGCGCAGGCGATGCCGGCCGCGACACCACCGACCACCGAGAGCACGAAGGCAAGCCCGCAGATCGCCGCGGTGACGCCGATCCGGTCGCGGATCAGGCCGCCGACGGGCTCACCGGTCCGGATCGACCGGCCGAAGTCCCCGTGCAGGGCCGCCCGGAGCCAGCCGGCGTACTGGACGACGAAGGGCTGGTCGAGGTGGTACTGCCGTCGTACGGCGGCCAGCGACTCGGGCGTCACCTGCCGGTTGCCGAGCAGGTTGCGCGCGATGTCGCCGGGCGCCCAGTAGATCAGGCTGAAGACGACCACGGAGAGCACGAACAGCAGCGCGACCGCACCCAGCAGTCGGCGCAGCGTGTAGGCCACCAGCGGCCGCGCCCGGCCCTCGCTCACGGGGTGCTCACTTGGCCGCGTAGACCGAGCCCGGCCAGTTCCCGAGCAGCGTGTACGACGAGTAGTCCTGCACGCCGATGCTGTCCCGGAAGGCCGTCGTGGACTGGCCGTACCAGAGCGGTGCGTAGGCGAGGTCGGCCGCCTGGGCGGCCTGCGCCTGGATGATCAGCTGCGCGCGCTTGGTCGGGTCGGTCTCGGCGGCCTGCTGGGCGAGCAGCTTGGTGACCGCGGCGTTGGAGTAGCCGGCCGGGTTGCCGTCGGCGAGGAACCAGCTGGCCAGCTCGGCGGCGTCCCCGGTGGTGTTGAAGTACCACATGTACGCCAGCGGCTTGTTGGTCTCGGCCAGCCACTGGTCGATCGAGCGCTCCTTGACGTTGATCGTGATCCCGAGCGGCTTGAGCGCGTCGGCGAAGGAGAGCGCCGCGGTGCCGAGCTGCGGGCCGGTGTTCGGGTAGGACAGGTCCACGCTGAACCCGTTCGGCACCGAGGACTGCGCCAGCTCGGCCTTCGCCTTGGCCAGGTCGAAGTCGTACTGCGGGATGGCCTGCAGCTGGGTGGTCGCCTGCTCGGGTGTCCACACGCCGCCGAACTGCTCGGGCGTGGAGAGGCCGAGGGCGACCTGGCCGTGACCCTTGAGGATGCTGTCCACGATCGTCTTGCGGTCGATGGCGTAGGCAACCGCCCGGCGTACGTGGGGGTCGTCGAAGGGCTTCTGCTTCAGGTTGAGGATCAGCCCGACCCAGGAGCGGTCGGCAGCGGAGACGACGCGGGTCTGTTTCGAGCCCTCCCACTGGCTGACCTGGGCGAGCGGGACGTTGAGCGACATGTCCGCCTTACCTGACTGCCAGGCCAGCAGCCGGGTGCTGTCGTCGGGCACGAACTCCACGCTCACCTCAGCGACCTTGGGGGCGGTGCCCCACCAGGCGTCGTTGCGGGTCAGGGTCAGGTGGGAGTCGGGCTCGAAGTCGGTGACCTTGTAGGGACCGGAGCCGATGGGCAGCGCTGCCTTGGTGCCGACGTCCTTGCCGTGCTGGCTCCAGTAGGACGCCGGCATCACCCACAGGATGTCGGTGTTCGTGGTCGCCCACAGGAACGCCTGGTCGGCGGTCTTGGTCGTGATGGTGACCTCGTCGGCGCCGGTCTGCTTGTAGCCGGCGAGGTTGGACCAGTACGAGCCGGTCGCGGTCGAGATCTTCGGGTCGGAGGCCGCCTTGATCGAGGCGACCACGTCCGCCGGTGTGACCGGCGAGCCGTCGTGGAAGGTCGCGCCGGCACGCAGCTTGAAGACGTACGTCGTCGCGTTCGGCTGGGTCCAGCTCTCGGCGAGGGCCGGCACGATCTTGCCGGTGGCGTCCACGCCGGTCAGCGACTCCAGCACCGGGGCTGCCAGGTAGTAGTTGAGGATGCCGCTCTCGATGCCCGGGTAGAGGTTCGAGAGGGTGCCGGGCAGGGAGACCCGCAGCGAGGCGATCGCCTTGCCGGTGTCGACGCCGGCGCTGGCGTTGGCGCTCGACGTGCTGGCGCTGCCGGGTGCGCCGGAGCCGCATGCCTCGAGGAAGCCGACCAACGAGAGCGCGCCGGCGCCCAGTCCGAGGCCCTTGAGCAGACCGCGGCGGCTGAGGGCCCGGTCGGGGAGAGCAGGGGTCATCAGGGGGCTCCTCTGGCAGCGGGGCGAACGTTTCCGTCTACTAAGTAGACACAAATGATGAGGTTTAGTTAACGCTACCGCAAGCCCTCAACCGCGTGACTTTCGTCCTGCGGGCTCAGCGGACCATCCCCGATCGGGCCGCGACACCTCCTCCGACCACCGCCAGCGCGATGGTCACCAGCGCACCGAGCATGAGCGCGGAGGCCTCCCCTGCCCGGAGTACGCCGAGCTGGGTGCCGACCGTCGCCGCTGCGACAGGGACGCCGAGCTGGGCGGCCGCGAGCAGGCCGAGCGGGACCGGCTGACCGAGGAGGCGGCCGCCGATGACGTGGGTGAGGGCGGCACCGACACCGAGCGCGATCCCGAGCCCGATCATGCCCGGATGGGTGCCGAAGTCGCGCAGGTCCAGACTGGCGCCGAGCCAGATGAAGAACAACGGCCCGAAGAAGCCCTCGGTGAGCGCGAACAGCTGCTTGGCCAGCCGGCGCGGCTCCCCTATCGCGGTCACGGCCAGGCCCAGCGCGAAGCCGGCCAGCATGATCGAGACATGGGTCCGCACGGCCAGGGCGGCCAGGGTGAACAGGATGACCAGCTGGACCCTCAGCTCGACCGCGAAGAGCCGGCTCTCGGAGACGGCGTGCACACGACGGCGTACGCCGTTGCGCTCGAGGTGCCGCAGCCCGAGATAGGCGACGATGGCCGCGGCGATCACCGCCACCGCCCCTCCCGCCGCCCGGAGCGCGTGGTGCGGGTCGATCACGAGCGGCAGCGCCACGATGCACGCCGAGTCGGCGACGGCGATCTGCGGCAACAGGCCGAGCACCTGCGGGCCGACGAGGCCGATCGAGTCCACGATCGGCAGGATCAGGGCCGCGCTGGAGGAGGCCAGCAGGACGGCATAGAGCGCCGCATGCGGTACGCCGAACGCGAGCGCGGCCAGCCAGCCGCCGAGGACCGCCAGCAGGCCGACGGCGACCGCGCGAGCCAGTCCCCTGCGCAGCGCCGGACGAAGCGCCGGATCGCGGACCGGCACGTGGGTGCCGGCCACGAACATGACCAGGGCGAAGCCGATGTCGGCGAGGAAGGTGAAGGTCGGATCGGTCGAGTCGAGGTAGCCGAAGCCGGTGCGACCGATGACGATGCCGGCGATCAGCTCACCGAGCACGACCGGCAGGTGCCAGCGCCGCGGGAGGGCCAGTGCTGGGCCGAGCAGCCCGATCAGCACCACCACGGCCAGCTGCGTGAACGTCATGGCCGGACGCTAGACCCTCGTCGCACCGGCCGGGTCCTACCGGGAAGACGGAGGCGGGGCGGAGCAGGCGGGGATGGAAATGCAAAGGCCCCCCACGTACCCGACAGAGCTCTCCTACCCTTGCTGCCTTCCGGCCCTGGGGGATTCGGCGAGATGCCGCCACATGGGGGGTTGCGGAGGAGTCTAGGTGAGGCTGCCGCCGTCACCCAACCCGGCGTCGATCCTGGACCGAGTTTGCCGAAATGGCCGCCGAGTCGGCACTGCTCAGCGCAGCACCAGGAACAGCCCGATCGCCGTCGGCAGCAGGCCCAGCAGGAGCCAGGCGTTGCGCGGATCGTGCCGGTGGATGGCCTGCCCGGCGATCACCGCGGCGACGCCGAAGAGCCCGGCGATGATGCTCAGCCCGATCTGGCCGCTGCGCTGGTCGGTCATCAGCGCAGCGATCACGATGCCGACGCACAGGTGCGCGATGGTGAAGACGGTCAGCACCGAGAGCACCCAGCGCTGCACGTGGGTGAGCGCCTTGTCGTTGACCGGGCGCACGGGGTTGTTCGGATCCATCAGGTGACGCGGGCGCTTGACCGGCTTCTGCGGGCTTTCCACGTATTAATTTGTACACCAACTATTGGTACACTCACAAAGTGACGTCCAAGACACCTCCCCCGGCGCTCCCCGGCGTGGAGGACCCGCTCGCCCTCGACCAGCAGGTCTGCTTCGCCTTGGCGATCGCCGCTCGCTCGGTGATCTCGCTCTACCGGCCCGTGCTCGAGCCGCTGGGCCTGACCCACCCGCAGTACCTGGTGATGCTGGCGCTGTGGGAGCGCGAGCCGCGACGCGTCGGAGAGCTGGCCGGCGCGCTCCAGCTCGATCCCGGCACGCTCTCGCCGCTGCTCAAGAGGCTGGAGTCCGCGGGCTATCTACGTCGTGAGAAGGATCCGCAGGACGAGCGGGCCCTGGCCGTCGTCCTCACCGAGCGGGGCCGCGCGCTTCGCGAGGACGCGCTCGCCATCCCACCGACCATCGTGGAGCGGCTGGGCATGCCGGTTGAGGAGCTGCTCGACCTGCACCGCCGACTCACAGCGGTGATCGCCGCCGCCACCGGCTGACGCTGCGCGGCGGATCGCTGCGAGGCGGGCCGCTGCGCCGCCCGATTTCCGGCGACTGTCACGCACCGGTAAGGTACGCGACGGATCTGTCGCCTAGTGGCCTATGGCGCTCGCTTGGAAAGCGGGTTGGGTTAACGCCCTCGGGGGTTCGAATCCCCCCAGATCCGCCACCAGAAGAGCCCCTCCTCGGAGGGGCTCTTCTGCGTCCTGTCGATGGCGCCCGTCGATCTGGGTCGGCCAGCGGTTCTGATGGCCGCGAGCCGAGCGCCGGCTGACTCCTACGGTCGCCGCGGAGGCATCCGGCCCCGCCGCGACAGCACCGGCCGCAGCACCAGCGCGAGCAGCAGCGCTCCCCCGCCGAGCAGCCCCCACCAGACCGACAGGTGCCGGGTGCCGGCGAGCACGTCCGGCCGCGCCGGCGGGACTGAGGCCCGGTCGTCCGGTGCCGCCACGGCGTCGGTGGACTGTCGGCCCGAGGGCATCAGCGTCAGCGGCCGGGTCAGCGCCTGGTAGGCCTGCACGATCCCGGCGCCGGCGAAGTCGGTGCGCACGTCGGTCCGGCCCGAGGCCGTGTCCTCCAGCCGGGCGACGAGCTCGGCCGCGCTCGCGTGCGGGTACGCCGAACGCAGCAGGGCCAGCACCCCGCTCACCTCGGCTGTGGCCCACGACGTGGCCACGTCGCTGAGCAGGCACGGCGACCCGAGCAGGCTCAGCGTGCGGAGCCCCGCCGTCGGCGCACTGATGTCGGTCGCGGAGTTGGCCAGCACCGCGGCCGCGGTGTCGCCACCGGGCGGCGCGACCGCGCTGACGCCGACAACTCCGTCGTACCCGGCCGGGAAGTAGCGCGTCGCGAAGTCCTCGCCGCCGACGTAGGCCGACGGCACGCCGGACGCCTGCTGGACCCGGTTGCCGGTGGAGGCGACCACGACCACGCCGCGCTCGCGCAGCGTCGCGATGTCGGCGGCGACCTTCGGGTCGTCGCCGATCTCCAGCGATGCGTTGACGATGGAGACGTCCCACTCGGGATGCGCGACCAACCCGTCGAACGCGGACCGCACGCCCGCCGCTGACACCTGCGGGCCACCCGGAGAGTCCTCGGGGGAGTAGACGCGGAGATCGAGGATCCGGGCCGACGGGGCGATGCCGGCGATGATCCCGGCGACGGCGCTGCCGTGGAAGTACTCCGGGGTGCCTTCCGCGCTGCCGGCCGCCCGGGTCACCCCAGCGCCGACGCCGGAGTCGACCACCGCGACGGTGACCTTCGCACCCGGCTGCGTACCGCGAGCGCGTAGCCACTGCTGGGCCTGCGGCACACCGATCTGTTCCAGCGGCCCGTGCGCCGGGACGTCGAGCAGCGTGGAGCCGCTCGGCTGGGTCGCCGAGACACCGCTGCACTCCGGCAACCGGTCGGCCGCCTGCGCCGGGGCCCCGGCCACCAACGGCGTCAGGACGAGCGTCGCCGATACTGCCAGTGCGGCGGATCTCAGGAGCACGATCCGGCCCCGGTGCCGGCTGTGCTCTCGGCCTGCGGCGGAGTCTCCGGCGAGCACAGCGCCAGCGCGCTGGAGAGCGGAACGCCCGCGCCGAGCACCTTGATCCAGGAGTCCGGCACCAGCGGCGCCCGGTAGCTGCCGAACCCGAGCCTGGCCAGCGTCTGCTCGTCCTGGATCGGATAGGCCTTCGCCCGGTCGTCGACGATCCAGACGTTGCTGCTGGTGGTTTGCCCCCAGTCACCGCTGCGCACGAGCGCGCCCGCGCCGGGGTCGGCGACCGGATCAAGTTGGCCGGCGTCGGGCGAGGACCAGGCACTACCGTGCGGACCCCCCGCCAGCAGCACGTACGGCGCTGCGCCCGCCTTCGCGACCAGCTCGCCACACGCAGGACCGTCGAGCGACTGCAGCGTGGCAGTGGGCCACTGGGCGTCCGCCCAGGTCGGGGCGACCTGCGCGACGCTGGGGAGCTGGCCGGTGCCGGCTTCCCGCGGGCCGTTGGGGGTGAGCTCCGCGGTGATCGTGTAGATCGCTGCCGCGAACGCATCCAGCGGCGCTGGTCCGTCGGCGGTGAGTAGGAAGACGCGCTTGGTGCTCGTCACGGTGGCGAAGTCGCCGATCCTGGCGTCTCCGGCGATGCCGCCCTGGCCGGCGTAGGAGACCGGCTGACCGACCCGTGAGCCCAGACCGAAGCTGGCGAATCCGAGCGTGCCGCCCGCCGGGAAGAGCGCGAGCCAGCTGTCGGACACACGGGCGGCCTGCGCCTCCTGCGGCAGGCCGACGGCTTCAAGCAGGTTGTCCTCGCCGCGGATCCTCGGCACCTGATAGCGCCAGGCATGATGGTCGGCGCCCACGGCCACGACCCAGAACGTCTTGCCGTCCGCTGTCACGGTGGTCCCCGACCCGGCGGCGACGGAGACGGCGGGTCGGCGGGCGACGGCGACTGAGGCGCCCGCACCGTCCGCCGTACAGGCGGTCCAGCCGGACTCCACGAACACGCTCTCCGTGGGGAGCTGCTGGGGCGCTCCCAGGATGCCGATGTCGTCACCCGGGATCCGGCCGTCGAGGGTCTTCTGCGACACGATCGTGGGCGTGACGTGGGCCCCCAGGATGAGCTGGGCTGAGGTCACGTTGATCACCGGCCGCAGCGCGGCGCCCTGCGCGGTGATGACGTAGCGCTCACCGGTCTGCTTGGAGATCACCAGACCGGGCTTGTCCCAGTCGGTCTGGGTGCGCGGCGCGAGCACCGAGGCGATCGCCGCACCGGCGACCAGCAGCAGGGCGAGTGCCGCGCCGCCGACGATCGTGCGACCCGGCCGGGACGGCTCGACCTCGCGGCCACCGGGCGCTCCGGAGAGGAAGGCCGTCACCAGCCGGCGGCGGCTGAAGGCATGCGCCTCGACCAGGTCCTTCTTCGTCGTCATCGCCGACCGGCCTCAGACCGAGACCGAGCCGAAGACGCCGCTGGCCAGCACCAGCAACGGGAGCAGCAGGATCAGCGAGGCCGACTCGGCCACGTCGCCGAGCCGACCACGACGCACCGACGGCGTCGCGGGCAGCATCGTCGTGGCGAGCACGACGGCACCCATGGCAGCCAGCACCACCGCGGTGGTGGGCCGCCAGGACGGGTGCAGCCACAGCGCTGCGACCGCGGTGACCGCGAGCGCGAGCACCCCGAGAGCGAGGCCGACGAGCACCTCGCTGCCGGTGCGGTACTGCCGGGTGCGGAGCATCACCGCTGCGCAGGCAGCGACCGCCAGGAGGGTGCCCCACAGTCCGAGGCTGACCGCGAACGGCGCCACCAGCACCAGCAGCACCCCGACGGTGGCGGAGATGCCGACCAGGATCTCGTGGGCGATGCGTGCGTCCGCGGCGACCCGGGACGGGTCGATCGTCGCGGGGTCGGCGGTGATGTCCTGCGGGGAGTAGAGCCGGTCCACGTCCGTCGAGGTCATCCCCAACGCGAGCCACGGGAGGACGCCGCCGGCGAGCACCACCACGACCAGCACGACGGTCAGCACCACCGCTGCGTCCCAGT
Source organism: Nocardioides sp. Iso805N (assembly GCF_000364605.1). Classification (GTDB taxonomy): domain Bacteria; phylum Actinomycetota; class Actinomycetes; order Propionibacteriales; family Nocardioidaceae; genus Nocardioides. The sequence goes on from NZ_KB822575.1 coordinate 676,994, forward strand.
CCGTGGCTCGTACGACGAGGCCGACGGCGAGCAGGGTCGCGCCGACGACGGCTGCGGGCAGCAGCAGGGTGCGGCCCTCGACTGCGAGGCCGAGCAGGCCGATGAACCCGACCAGAAGAACGGCGCCACCGGCGGCGGCCAGCGGCACGCCGAGCACCTCCTCGCCAGGTCCGGCGGCACTCCAGGCGAGCGTGAAGCCGCCGACCGCGCCGTAGACGGCGGCCAGCCACGCGACCGCGACCGAGGCTTCGGGCTCCCGCTCAGCGCGTGAGAGCACGACCGCGGCACCGATCAGCACCACCGCGACGACGCCTGCCGCGACCCCGGCGAGCCGCGACTCGTGCTGCACCAGCAGTGCGACGGCGCCCAGCAGCAGGAACAGCGCGCTCGCGACCAGGGCCGTCATCCGGCTCTGCTCGGGCTGCCAGGGCTTGAGCTCGCGCTCGACGACGTCGGTCATCGCCTCGACGACGTCGTCGTAGACCCGGGGGGTGGGCTCCTCGACACCGGCGCTCAGGGTGAGCACGCCACCATCCTCGATGCCCTGGCTGATCAGGCCGGAGTCGAGGGCGAGCCGGCGACCGTCCGGCAGGACGAGCCGGTAGCCGCCGTAGACGGTCGCGGCGTCGAGGAGGCCGACGCTGCGGGCGAGCTCGGGAACGAGCTCCGCAACGGGCACAGCGCCGGGCAGAACGAGATCTACCCGGCGCGTGCCTGAGGCAACCGTGACGCGGACCAGCCCGGAGGCGGCCGTTGGCGCTTGTGTCATCGAGGAGGCGTGCGGATCAGAAGAACCCAGCGGCCTTCTTGTCACCCGCCGCGTAGTTCTCGCGGGAGGTGAGCACGTTGTTGTGGGCGTCGGTCATGATCTGCTGCATGTCGGCGATCTGGGTCGTCCACTGCGCGTGCGCGGTGTCGAACGCCTCGCGCGACTGACCCTCCCAGCCGGCGCCGAAGATCTTCTCGAGGTTGGACTTGAGGTCGTCGAGCCGTGACTGGATGGAGCCGTTGGCGGTCTTCATGTCGGTCGCCATCTGCTCGAGGTCGGCACCGGCGACGCGGATCGTCCCGTCAGACATGTCGTGTCTCCTTCTCTTCGGGAGGCTCAGCCGAGCCGGCCGGCGATGTTCTTGTAGTTGGACGACTCGTCGGAGTCGACCTGGGTGCTGTTGGTGTGCGTGGCGCCGATCGCGTTGGAGAAGTTCGTCAGGATGTCGACGATCTTCTTCTCCTTCTCGTGCCACGCGTTGTGGAACTCGAAGAACGCGTTCGCACCGGCTCCCTTCCAGCTCGCCACCATCGGCTCGATCTGTCCGCGCAGGCTCGCCGCGATCTGATCGAGGTCGCTCTTGGCCGAGGCGACCTCCTTGGCAGCCTGCTCGAGGACGCCACCGCCCTGGTTCACCACGCCACCGCCGTTGGGACCACTCATGGTCTCGTTCCTTCCTGGCGGTAGGCCGCCGGATCGAAGAGGTAGTTCGTTCCGGATCCCGATCGTCCGGACATTCGCCGTATTCCCGGGGGTTGCGGTGCTAAACACCGAAGTGCGATTCCCACAGGGCCCGGAAGAATCCCGTCGCCACCACCAGCAGCGCGAGCGTGCCGGCCATCGCGAGCGCCTCCGCGAGCTCCGCGCGGGCGGACCACCACGCCGAGCGCCAGCCCCGCCCGGTGGCCACCGCTGCAGCCAGTACGCCGAGGGCGACGGCGATCGCGACGCACACCACGACCACCGTCTGGGCTCCCCCGAGGCCCGGCAGCAGCGCCACCAGGTCGCAGACCAGACACCACAGGCCGGCGGCCCGCAGCAGCCCGCGCGGCAGCGCGTGGCGATAGCTGCGCGCGGTGAACAGCAGCGAGATCCCGCCCAGGCCGACCATCAGCCGCGCGCCGATCCGGTCGATGGGCAGGTCGGCGCTGGTCAGCAGCAGCGGCGCGCTCAGCAGGCACAGCACCAGCACGGCGGCGGCCGCCGCCTGCACGATCCGGGCCCCGCGTGCGGCGACGTCCGCCACCGCACCGACCGGCACGATCGTGCGGCCGCGCCGTCCGGGCTGAGCGCGGGCCGACCAGGCGCTGACCGCCAGCCGCTCGAGGTCGACCAGGTAACCGTCCGGCACGTCGATGGCCTGCGCGGGCACCACCCGTGCTCCCACCACGGCCGCCGCGAGCAGCACCGCCCAGACCACGCGTGGCGCGAGGTCGAGCAGCGCGGCGCCGCAGCTGACCACGAAGACAAGAGTGCCGGCCACGATCCAGACCCGAAGGGCCTCCTCGGCGCGTCGGTCGAAGGCGCGGGCGACGGCGGCCGTGACGGCAGCCGCCAGTGCGCCGATGCCGATGATCGTCGGCAGCCGCTCGGGCGCCGGGTCCCACGCGATCGCGTAGGCCGCGGCACCGGCCAGGAACGGCGCGACCACGGCCCGCCGCGGTGCCAGTCGCCCGGTCGGCACCAGCCCGGTGAAGGCGCCGAGGAGCAGCAGCCACACCACGGCGTCCTGGCGCGCATCGCCCAGCCGAGGTGCCAGCCAGCCGGCCACGACGCCCGCGGCAGCGGCGAGCGCGACCACCAGCGACGACACCGCACCGGGCGGGTCGTCGGCCTGAGCCGCCAGCGCGTCGCGCCACAGCGCGCGCCGGTGCCGGTCGGCACGTGCACCGACCGGCTCGGCGACGACCAGCAGGTCACCGGAGACCAGCCCGCGGCGGCTGAGCACGTCGTCCGGCGTCAAGGACTCGCCGAGGGGCGTGAGCAGGGGTGGGACGTGGGCCAGCCCGAGCTGGGCGGCGTACTCCCGAGCGAGGTCCATCGCTGTCGCATCGGGCGGGACGACCAGATCCACCGCGCCACGGGTGCCGTGCACGGTCAGTGCGAGGCTCCCTGCGATGCGTCCGGCGGTCACGGCGCACTACTACCCAGGTTTCGAGCGCCTGAATCAGGGAAGTGCAACGTCGTGAGTTCTGCCCTCTCGCCGGCCCCGTCCACACTGCGTGGAGGCCGCTCGGACGAGCCCGAGCTGCCCACCGGCGAGATCGTCCTGCAGCCGCCGCCCCCGCTCGACCAGGCCGAGGGCAGCAGCGGTGTGCTGATGAACGCGATCCCGATGCTCGGCAGCCTCGGCTCGATCGTGCTGGTCGCGACGATGGGGGGCACCGGGCAGGGCGCGGGCGGGCGGCAGTACATCTCCGCGGGCATGTTCCTCTTCGCCACGATCGGCTTCATCGTGGTCCAGATCGACCGGCAGCGGAAGCAGAAGCAGCAGAGCGTCGGCGGGCAGCGCACCGACTACCTGCGCTACCTCGCCTCGGTCCGCGAGACCGCCCGCAACGCCGGCGACCAGCAGCGCCGCGCCCTGACCTGGCACCACCCCCGTCCCAGCTCGCTGCCCGCGATCGCTGAGGAGCGCTCCCGGCTCTGGGAGCGCGGCGTGTCCGATCCCCGCTTCCTCCAGGTCCGGTACGGCGTCTGTCACCAGCCGCTGTCGCTCAGCCTGGTGCCACCCGACAGCGCGCCCATCGATCAGGTCGACCCCGCGGCTGCCTCCGCGTTGCACCGACTTCTGGTCGTGCACCGGCTGCAGCCGGACCTGCCGGCCTCCCTCGACCTGCGGGCCTTCGACAAGATCGAGATCTGCGGCGCGGAGGACACCGCCCGCTCGGCCGCGCGGTCGCTGATCTGCGCCGCGACCGCGTTCCACTCCCCCGAGCAGCTCGTCGTCGCCGTGCTCACCACCGAGTCCCAGCGCGCGCATTGGGACTGGGTGAAGTGGCTCCCGCACGCCCAGAGCACCCGGGAGGCGGACGCGGTCGGGCCGCGCCGGATGGTCACCACCTCGCTCGACGACCTGGCCGCGCTGCTGCCCGCCGACCTGGTCGACCGGCCGCGGTTCGGGTCCGACGACCGCATCCTGACCCCTCACATCCTGGTGGTCGTCGACGGCGTCACCGTCCCGCCGGGGAACCACGTGCTGCCACAGGACGGCGTCCACGGGGTGACGGTGCTGGACCTGCCGGCGCACTGGGACGAACTGGTCGATGCCAGCTGGCTGCGGCTGCAGATCGAGGGCGAGCGGAGCACGGATGGCGTTGGCGACAGCGTCGGTGGCGGTGCCGATGAGCACAGTGTGGCGGCGTCGGTGCTGCGGGTCCGTGCCGAGCCGGTCCGCGTCCGACTCGACCAGTGCGACCAGGCGGTGGCCGAGGCGTTCGCCCGGCGGCTGACACCGCTGCACACGGTCGCCGCCGGTGCGGCCGAGGCCGGCGAGGCGGAGCTCACCGGCCCCACCGACATCATGGAGCTGCTCGGGCTCAGCGACGTACGTGTCCTGGACCCGGCGGTGTCGTGGCGGCCCCGACCCACCCGCGACCGACTGCGGGTGCCGATCGGCCTCGGCGACAACGGCGCACCGGTGCACCTGGACATCAAGGAGTCGGCGCAGCAGGGCATGGGCCCGCACGGGCTGGTCATCGGCGCGACAGGCTCGGGCAAGTCGGAGTTCCTGCGCACGCTCGTGCTCGGGCTGGCCCTGACGCACTCCCCCGAGCAGCTCAACATGGTGCTGGTCGACTTCAAGGGCGGCGCGACGTTCGCCGGGATGGCGCAGCTGCCGCACGTCTCGGCGGTGATCACCAACCTGGCCGGCGAGCTCACCCTCGTCGACCGCATGCAGGACGCGCTGTCGGGTGAGATGGTGCGCCGTCAGGAGCTGCTCCGCGAGGCCGGCAACTTCTCCTCGATCAAGGACTACGAGCGGGCCCGTGCCGGCGACCCGTCGATGCCGCCGCTGCCGTCGTTGTTCATCGTCGTCGACGAGTTCTCCGAGATGCTCTCGGCCAAGCCGGAGTTCATCGACCTGTTCGTGGCCATCGGCCGGCTGGGCCGCTCGCTCGGGCTGCATCTGCTCCTCGCCTCGCAGCGGCTCGAGGAGGGCCGGCTGCGCGGCCTCGAGTCACACCTCTCCTACCGCGTCGGCCTGCGCACCTTCTCGGCGCAGGAGTCCCGCGCGGTCCTCGGCGTACCGGACGCTTACGAGCTACCGGCCGTGCCGGGTCTGGGTTACCTGAAGCCCGACCCGACCTCGATGGTGCGGTTCAAGGCTGCCTACGTCTCCGGGCCGCCCTCGGGCGCCGCACGCGTACGCCGCGACGAGGACGGCGGCGTCACCGGCATCCTCCCGTTCACCATCGCCGCGGTCCGCGGCCTCGACCCGGTCGACGACCGTGCGCTGCCGGCGGCCGAGGACGTGCCTGCGCCGCCTGTCACCGACGACTCGCTGCTCGACATCGCTGTAGCCCGGATGACCGGACACGGCCTGCCGGCGCACCAGGTCTGGCTGCCGCCCCTCGACGTACCTGACACGCTGGACGGTCTGCTGCCGGACCTCGTGACGGATCCGACGGCCGGTCTCACCTCGCCCGCGTGGCGCGGGACCGGCGCTCTGGTCGTGCCGCTCGGCACGGTCGACCGGCCACACGAGCAGCGCCGCGACACGCTCAGCGTCGACCTCGGCGGGGCGGCCGGCCACGCGGCGGTGGTGGGTGGCCCGCGGTCGGGCAAGAGCACCCTGCTGCGGACGTTCGTCGCGTCCCTGTCGCTGACCACGACGCCCCTGGAGACGCAGATCTTCGTGCTCGACTTCGGCGGCGGCACGTTCGCTCCGATGGCCCGGCTGCCGCACGTCGCCGGCGTCGGTACCCGCAGTGAGCCCGATGTGGTGCGCCGCATCATCGCCGAGGTGCGGGGCGTGGTCGATCGTCGCGAGGCCTACTTCCGCAGCGCCGGCATCGACTCGATCGAGACCTACCGCACCCGGCGCCGGCAGGAGTCGGCGCAGGGCAGGGCCGACGACGGGTACGGCGACGTCTTCCTCGTCGTGGACGGTTGGGCAACGCTCCGCGCCGACTTCGACGACATCGAGATCGAGCTGCAGCAGCTCGCCCAGCGAGGGCTGACCTTCGGCTTCCACCTGCTCACCTCGGCGACGCGCTGGGCCGACTACCGCGCCGCGATGCGCGACCTGCTCGGCACCCGACTCGAGCTGCGGCTGGGGGATGCGACCGACTCCGAGATCGACCGCAAGGTCGCCAGCCTGGTCCCCGCCGGCCGGCCCGGTCGAGGTCTGGTTCCGCAGAAGCTGCACTTCCTCGGCGCGCTGCCGCGGGTCGACGGCGACCACCGCTCCACGACGCTCGGCGACGGCGTCGAGGACCTGATCGAGCGGGTGCGGACGGCGTGGACGGGCCCGGAGGGGCCGAAGCTGCGGCTGCTGCCCGAGCAGATCAAGATCGACGACATCCGCGCCGCGGCCGGCGTCAGCGACGACGACCGTGGCAGTCGACTGCTGCTGGGCATCAACGAGCGCGACCTCGCGCCGGTCGGACTCGACCCGGGCAGCGAGCCGCACCTACTCGTCTTCGGCGACGGCCAGTCCGGCAAGAGTGCGCTGCTGCGCGCCTACGCACGTGAGGTGATGCGCACGCGCACTCCGAAGCAGGCCCAGCTGGTGGTCGTCGACTACAGACGCTCGCTGCTCGGCGAGATCCCCGACGAGTACCTGCTCAACTACCTCACCTCCGCCGGCCAGGCCGGGCCCGCGCTCAAGGATCTGGCCAGCTATCTCGAGAGCCGGCTGCCCGGCCCCGACGTCACGCCCGAGCAGCTGCGCAGCCGATCCTGGTGGACCGGCGCCGAGGTGTTCGTGCTGGTCGACGACTACGACCTGGTCGCGACCCAGCAGGGCTCGCCGGTGCACGCGCTGCAGCCGCTGCTCGCGCAGGCCCGCGACACCGGGCTGCACCTCGTGGTTGCGCGCCGCGCAGGTGGCGCCTCCCGCGCGCTGTACGAGCCCGTCATCCAGAGCATGCGCGACCTGGCCATGCCCGGTCTGCTGCTCTCCGGCGACCCGTCGGAGGGTCAGCTGATCGGCAATGTCCGCGCCGTACCTGCTCCGCCGGGTCGCGGTCGGTTGATCACCCGCGACAGGGGTACCGACGTGGTGCAGCTCGCTTGGGCGGAGCCCTCCCTCTGAAGCGGTCTAGACCGATAAGTCATGTAAGTTGAATGACTTTGACTGGTTTGGTCATCTACTTGTAACGTTCCAACAACCTTCTGGCGACTTTCGTGGACCACGCTTGAGTCACCAACCCGCATTCACGACAGGAGGGCCGAGATGGAGAACCCCACCACGACCGAGACGGTCGACGAGCTGGACCGCGTCACCGCACAGCGATTCAGCCTTCGCGAGCGTCACGCCAGCGCGCTGGCCAAGCTGATGGAGGAGCGCGACGACCTGCGTGGCACCTATGCCTTCGCCGATCTCGTCGACGACTCCCTGCGCTGGTCCGCCTGAGCCACGGCTCAGATCGGCAGCGACACACCAAGGCCGGGCCCGTTACGCACGGGACCCGGCCTGACGTGTCTCGGGGCGTCCTGCGAAGGCCTGTCCAGCCGACCTCCTCGCACGACGTCCGCAGCGAGCGCGCGGACCGAGAGGAGCCGGTTCAGGACCGTCCCGGGCGAGGTGGCGCTAGGGTCGAGAGGTGATCTTCAAGCGCGTCGGAGCGAGCCGCCCCTATCCCGATCATGGGCTGGCGGCCAAGGACTGGGCGGCCCTGCCGCCACGCCAGCTGCGGCTCGACGAGCTCATCACCACCAAGGACACGCTCCAGCTCGGTTCGCTCCTCGACGAGGACTCCACGTTCTACGGCGACCTGTTCGCGCACGTGGTCGAGTGGCACGGCGAGTACTACCTCGAGGACGGGCTGCACCGGGCGCTGCGAGCCGCCCTCCAGCAGCGGCTGGTCCTGCACGCGCGGGTGCACACCGTCACAGACGAGGTGGCGGCTGGCCCGAGCGCCTAGGATTCCCGCGTGCTGACCGGAGCCCGGACCCTACTGACCCTCGCGGTCGTCGCCCTTCTCGTCGTGGTGATCGGCGGTTGGGGTTGGGCGATGCTCACCAAGCCCTTCCCGAAGAAGGCGGACGCACCGGTGTGCAGCTCCGCCAGCGTGCAGGCCGGTGACCACGTCTTCCCGGCACAGGTCACCGTGACCGTGCTCAACGCATCGCGTCGTGAGGGCCTGGCCGGGCGCACCATGACCGCACTGAAGGACGGGGGCTTCGCGACCGGTCGCTCCGGCAACGCGGCCAGCGGCACCAAGGTCGGCAGCGTGCAGATCTGGACCGACAACCCGAACAGCCCCGCCGTACGGCTGGTCGCTGCCTGGCTGCCGGGCGCCAAGGTGGTGCGCAGGACGGTCGCCGAACCCGGTGTCGTCGTGGTGGTCGGGGACAAGTTCGGCGCGGTCGGCACCGGGCCGAAGTCGATCACCGCGTCGGCCAACGCGACGATCTGCAGCCCCACGCTGAGCTAGCGGCGCCTCACAGCGACCTGACCCAGCCGGCCAGCCGGCCGTGCCGGGACACCTGCCGCAGCCGCCGCTCGGTCCGCTCCCGCAAGGCCCGTGGCGTCACCACGAGCAGGTCGTCGCCGTGCTTGAGCACCGTGCGCAGCTCCGCCGGGATCGAGTCGCCGTCGCGGATGACCATCGAGACGGAGGATCCACGCGGCAGTCGCAACTCGCCGACCTCGACGCCGTGCAGCCGCGATCGCGGCGTGATGGTGATCTGCAGCAGGTCCGCGGCGATCCGCTCCAGCACCGCCACCTCGAGCTCGAAGGCACGTGGGTCGCGCGGCTGGATCAGGCCGAGGAACCGCGCCACCAGCGGAAGCGTCGGCGCGGTGACCAGCGTGTAGACGACGACCAGCACGAAGACCAGGTCGAAGAGCTGCAACGCCCCGGGTACGCCGTCGGCCAGGGGGATGGTCATCAGCACCACCGGGACCGCGCCGCGCAGGCCCGCCCAGGACAGGAAGGCCCCCTCACGCGCACTGAGCGGCTGGACCACCATCGCCACCAGCACCGCCAGGGGTCGGGCGATGAAGGTGAGCAGCAGACCGGCGACCAACGCCTTGCCGACGATCGACCACTCCAGCGTCGACGGCGAGAGCAGCAGCCCGAGCATCACGAACAAGCCGATCTGGGCCAGCCAGGCGACCGCCTCGGCAAAGCCGCGGGTGACCTGCCGGTGCGGCAGCTCGGCGTTGCCCAGCACCAGCGCCGCGACGTAGATCGCAGCGAAGCCGCTGCCGTGCAGAATGGAGGCGCCGGCGTCGGCGAGGAAGCACAGCGCCAGCACGCTGAGCGAGTAGAGCCCCGAGGACGGCAACGAGACCCGGCGCAGGATCCATGCGCCGGCGAGGCCGACCAGCAGCCCCGCGACCAGACCCAGCACGAGCTCGCCGGCCACGATCAGGACCACCACCCACCAGGAGTGGTCGTGCACCGTGCCGGCGGCGATCAGCGTCACCAGCACGACGGTCGGAGCGTCGTTGAGCCCGGACTCCGCCTCCAGCGCGCCGGTCAGCTTCCGCGGCAGCGGCACCACCCGCAGCACCGAGAAGACCGCGGCGGCGTCCGTCGGCGAGGTCACCGCGCCGAGCAGCACGGCCAGCTCCCAGGGCAGGCCGAGCACGTAGTGCGCGCCGACAGCCATCACGCCGACCGAGACCGCGACCCCGATCGTCGCCAGCGACATGCCGAGCCGCATCGAGGGCCGCAGCACCCGCCAGGAGGTGGTGACACCGCCCTCGGCCAGGATCAGTGCCAGTGCCGCGAAGCCGAGCGAGTGTGCCAGCTCCGCGTCGTTGAAGTGGATGCCGAACCCGGCGTCTCCCAGCGCGACGCCCATCAGCAGGTAGACCAGCAGCGAGGGCAGCCCGGCCACCGAGGTCAGCCGCACCGCCAGGATCGCGCACAGCGTCACGGCAGACCCCACGAGCAGGAACAGGTCGAGCTCGTGGACGCTCATGTCACCTTGCTTCGGCAGGCCAGTTGGACGAGGGCTGTCGCGGGCGGCGGGATGCCAGCCTAGCCAGAGTCCTAACGTGGGCCCATGGATGTCCGACTCCCCCGCCTCCAGGTTGCCCAGCGGGCGAACGTCCCGCCCTTCCACGTGATGGACATGATCGAGGCGGCGACCCGTCGCCAGCGGGAGTGCGGCGATGTCCTCAGCCTGCTCGCCGGACAGCCGCTCAGCGGGGCGCCCGGGCCGGTCACTGCCGAGGCCGTCCGGCTGCTGCAGAGCGGCGACCCGCTCGGGTACACCCAGGCCACGGGCATCGTGGAGCTTCGCGAGGCGATCGCGGGACACCATCGGCGTACGCACGGGGTGGCGGTCGACGCCGACGATGTGGTGGTGACGACCGGCGCCAGCGGTGGCTTCCTGCTGGCGTTCCTGGCGGCGTTCGAGGCGGGCGACCGGGTGGCGATGGCACGGCCCAACTACCCCTGCTACCGCAACGTCCTCACCGCGCTGGGCTGCGAGGTGGTCGAGCTGCCGACCGGGTCGCAGACGCGGTTCCAGCCGACGCTGGAGCAGCTCGAGCAGGTGCCCGACCTCAAGGGCGTGGTGGTGGCCAGCCCGGCCAACCCGACCGGCACCATCATGCGGCCCGAGGAGCTGGCCGCGATCGCAGCCTGGTGCGAGCGCAACGGCGTGCAGCTGATCTCGGACGAGATCTACCACGGCATCGAGTACGGCACCGAGGACAACGGGTTGGCCAGCACCACCAGCGCCTGGGAGACCAGCCGCGAGGCGGTGGTCTTCGCCAGCTTCTCCAAGTACTTCTCCATGACCGGCTGGCGGATCGGCTGGATGCTGGTGCCACAGCGGCTGCGGCGCGCCGTCGACGTGCTCACCGGCAACTTCACCATCTGCCCGCCGACCCTGGCGCAGCGGGCGGCGGTGCAGGCCTTCTCGCACGAGTCCTATGCCCAACTGGACGGACACGTCGCGCGCTACGCCGCCAACCGCACCCTGCTCCTGGACGGTCTTCGCAGCCTCGGCATCGATCGGCTGGCGCCCGCGGACGGCGCCTTCTACGTCTACGCGGACGTCAGCCACCTCACCGACGACACGATGGCGTGGGCGCGCTGGCTGCTGGCCACGCACGGCGTCGCGCTGGCGCCGGGGATCGACTTCGACACCGAGGCGGGGCACCGGTTCGTGCGGATGAGCTTCGCGGGGGACGGCGCCGACATCAGCAGCGCGCTCGACCGGTTGTCCACAGCCGTGCGGAGCTGACGTTTCCGGCCCTCAGGCGCGGGCAGGTGTCGAGCAGGACGGCACGACCCGCAAGGAGGAACCATGTTCGGAGACCCAGCCGCGATCCGTGCCCTCGCCCACGCCCTGCGCCGGCGAGCAGACGAGATCCACGACCTCGCCGACCAGCTGGTCGCTGCCGCCGAGAACACCGCTTGGCAGGGCCTTGCCGCCGACGCGATGCGTGCCGCGACCCGGCACAGCGCAGGCGGCCTGCGGCATACGGCGGCTTTGCACGAGGACGCCGCCGAAGCCCTGGAGAGGCATGCCCGTCGGGTCGGCGTCGTGCACGACGCCCTCGACAGCGCGGTGCACGCGCTGTCGCACGCGCTCGGGGCGCTGGGATGAGGCCCCCGGTCGAGCACAGTGAGCTGCGGGAGGCGCACGTCACCGGCGTGAGCGGCGGCGAGGCGCTCGCCGCGACGTACGCCGATCTCGACCTCCTCGCGACCGGCTTCGCGCACACCGGGCTGCGCCTGCTGGGCTGGTCCAGGCTGCCCACCGAGACGCTGCTCGACCCCGACCTCCTGGCCTCGGCGGCGTTCGCACCGCTGAGCTTCGCCCGGGTCGAGGGTGCGCTCGTCGCCACGCTGGTCGGCACGGAGTCGCTGCCGGTGGTGGCAGCCGAGTGGGAGACGCTGGCCTGCGCGGTGGCCGGGGCACGGGAGAGCATCGAGGCCGTCGACAGCGGCGAGGTGCAGCGACTGTGGCTCGACGCCAAGGAGACACTCCTTCTGGAGGCGCCCGATCTGCCGCTGCGCGACCAGGCCGGGCTGGCGCTCGGCGGGGCGGCCGGCCTGCTCACCGCAGGACTCGGCGTCGGCGGTGTCGCCAGGTTGACCGGGCGGCTGGACGGGCTCCACGGCCCGGAGACGGCGGCGCTCACCACGCGGTTGCCACTGACGGTCGCAGGGTCGGACCGACCACCTCGGAACGTCGCCGACCTGGTCGGCCATCTCGGCGAGCTGTCGGGCTCGGACCCCGCTTACGACGGTGTTGTCGAGGTGCAGACCCTGGTGTCGGCCGACGGCACCCGGCGCCATGTCGTCTACCTGCCCGGGACCGATGACATGAACCCGCTGAGCAGCGACGGCCAGGTCCGCGACATGCAGGAGAACGTGCGGCTGCTCGCCGGTGAGCCGACCGCGTACGGCGCCGGAGTCCTCGCCGCGATGCGGGATGCAGGCATCCGGCCCGGGGAGCCGGTGCTGCTGGTCGGGCACAGCCAGGGCGGCATGGAGGCGGTGGCGCTGGCCTCGCACCCGACGCCCTACGACGTGACCAACGTGGTCACCCTCGGCGCACCGACCGCGCAGGTGCACCACTATCCGCCGGGCGTGCACGTGCTCTCGCTGGAGCACGAGGGAGACGTGGTTCCGCTGCTCGCCGGCCCGGCCCCGGCGTCGGCCCACCACGTCACGGTGCGCTTCGACTCCGGCATCGAGGGCGTGGCCGGCAACCACTCCTTCGAGCACTACACGGCAGGCGCCGCTGCCGTGGACACCTCCACCGATCCCGACGTGGCCGCCAACCGGGACACCCTCGACGGCTACCTGGATCCGGGGCAGGAAGCGCACGGCCAGCTCTTCCAGATCACCCGAGACCGGTAGGCGCGACGTGCGTGCCAGCGCCTCGCCGACCCTCATACCGAGCCGCCACGTTTCGCAAGCACCGCGCACGGGAAGGAGCCGGAGCATGTACGGCGACAGCGAGGTGATCCGCGCCCACGTCGGACGGCTGCGGGAGCAGGCAGGCGACATCCGCGCCGAGGCCGACCGGCTGGTCTCCCGGAACGAGTCGGTGCTCTGGCCCGGCCGTGCCGCCGAGGCCCTCCGGGCACGCATCCGCGACAGGGCGGTCTCGCTGCGCGCCACCGCCGAACGACACGACGAGGCGGCCGACCTGCTCGAGCGCCACCTGGTCGAGGTCGAGCGTCGCAAGGAGGCCATCGCCGCCACCGAGCGCCGCGCCGACTCCCTGGCTCAGGAGGGGCGGCTCCCGGCCACCACCCTGCCGTCCCCAGGCCGCCGCGAGTGGCTCGAGGTGGAGCTCTGATGCCGACCATCGACCTGGGGGTCGCACCTCCGACGCCGGCCCCCGTCGACCGCGTCTGGGCCGACCTGCCACGCCGTGTCGGCCTGACCCTGCCCGAGCTGCGGCTGCTCGCCGAGACCCTGACGGCACCACTGCCCTTCGACCTGGTGACGCCCACGGTCGATCAGGGCGGCGGCCTCTCCGCGAGGCTGGGACTGAACCCGACGGCCACGCAGGACCAGGCGTACGCCGAGGTTCTCGCCCGGCTCGGCGACCCGGCGCAGTCGCTGCATCGCCGGGGACTGCTCATGCCGTCCGGCCCTGACGCCGCGACCGGCGTCGACCCGGGCATCGCCGGTGCCCTCGGCCTGCTCGCCGCGCCGACCGTGGCACTCGACCTGGACGTCGCCGTCGACGGTCTGAGGGCGCGCGCCTGGCACCGTTACCGCGACGGCTCGGTGGCCACCCTGGCGACCAGTGACGGGCTGGTCTTCGAGCTGGCCTGGTTCGCCGCCGCGGCCTGGCCGGCCGAGCTCGGCCGGGTCGCGGCGCTGCCCGATGAGACCCGCCGGCGCTCCTCCCTCGTGCCGACGACGCTGCGGGTGCCCTGGCAGGTCGCCGCCGCGTCCGCAGAGGCGATCCGAGCGGGCCGACCCGAGCTGGTCCCGGTGATCGCCGGCGACGCCACCTTGGGCACGGTCCTGACCGCGCTGGCCGGTGAGGCACACGGAAGGGTGCGCGCCATGGTCTCGACGGTCCCGACCGCCTCGGGTGCCGCCCAGCCACGCGCCATCGGCGTCGCCGCCTGGACACTGCTCGCCGACGGATGGCACGCGCTGCGCCCCCATCGCGCGAGCGAGCCCGACGATCCCACCAGCGCCACCGGCGGCGACGACCGCCTCGAGGTCGTCCGGGTCGAGGCCGCCGATCTCGCCGCCGAGCTGGCGCCGCTGCTGGCGGAGGTGGCCTGATGTCGAGCGGCATGGATGAGGCCACCTACGAGCGGATGCTCCAGGTCGCGGACGGCTTCGACGCGGTCGGGGAGCAGCTGCGGGCCTGGTCGCGGACCGGCCAGGACGTTCTGCGCGACCCCGACGTGACCGAGTCGGCCGAGCTCTCCGACAAGACCTACGACGCAGCCGTCGAGTCGATCGAGGCCGCGTCGCTGGGACGCGGCGGGCTGCTCGGGCGTTCGTTGGAGATGGACGCCGACGCCCTCGCCGTACGGGCGACCGTGCTGACCTATCGCTGGATCGACGAGCTGCAGACCGCCGCCTACCGCTCGCTCGGCTCGATCGCCGGACGGGCGATCGGGTTCCTGGCGCCGGAGGTGGAGCTCGGCGGCTCCCTGGTCTCGGCCGGGATGATCGAGACCGACGCCCTGGATCGCGACGGCGTCGCCGCCTACCTGGGCGAGCTCGCCGCGGCCAACCCCGAGCTGATGGAGCACATCACCTCGGGTGGCGGCGGCCTGCTCGACAGTCTGCAGCTGCGCAGCATGCTCACCTCCGGGATGCCGGCCGGCGAGGAGCACGTGGCCGCAACAGCCGGCGGCCTGCGCGCGATCGGCATCGCCCCGCTGCACGTCGATGTCGGCGCTGCCATCCGCGACACAGCGGCCGAGCTGATCGCGGAGCCGTTCGAGGCGGAGGGAGCCTCGGCCGCCGACGACGGCGAGGCACCGCGCGGACTGACCGACCTGATCGCCGCCCTGGAGCAGGCCACCACCGCCGTCACCATCAGGCTCGCCGCGCCCGGCCGCTACATCGTCTACCTGGCCGGCCAGCACGTCGGGGAGCGACGGCTCCGGCTGGTCACCGCCCCCACCGGCTCCTACGTCGTCGAGGCGGCCCGCAGCATCGCGGCGGCGGTCGAGCCCGGCGCGCGCGTGATGCTTGTCGGTGCTGCCGCCGGCGGCGCCACCGCGACGGCACTCGCGGCGACACCGGTCGAGGAGTTCGTGGTCGACCAGGTGGTCACCGTCGGGGCGCCGGCGGCACAGGCCACCCGTGTCCCGGAGACCACCCGCGTCCTCGCGCTGGAGGATCGCAACGACCCGGTGGCCCTGCTCGGCGGCCTGGTCAATGCAGGCGCGAGCCACCGGCTGACGGTGGTCTACGACGCCGATGCTGCGGGCACGGTGGGCAGTGCCGACCGGCATCTCACCGGCGGCCGTCAGGCCGACTCCGCGAACCACCCGGAGCTGGTCGCCGAGCTCGACCGGATGCGAGAGCTGGGCTACCTGGCCTGAGCCGTGCGCTGGCAGCCTGGCCGAGTGCCGCTAGGCGAGATCCTTCACGAACTCCGCGAGCTGGGTCAGGTTGCGGCACTCCACCATCGGCACGAGGGCGCCGTAGCGCGACGCGACCGAGTCCCCGGTGTCCCACTGCCGGCGTACCTCCGGATTGAGCCACCACTGGTGGCGCGTGCGGTCGACCATCTCGCGCAGCGCCGGCATCGAGAGGTCGGCGTAGTTGGAGCGGGCGTCACCGAGGATGAGCAGCGAGGTCTTCGGGGTCAGCGCATCGGCGTGCGACTCCACGAAACGGCTGAACGCCCGCCCGTAGTTGGTCCGGCCCATCCGCGCCGCGTGCGCCGAGGAGGCCACCAGCCCGGTCATCACGTCCACCAGGTCGGCGCCCGGCCGGAACTGGTCGGTGACCTCGGTGATGTCGTCGACGAAGGTGAAGGCCCGCACCTTGGTGAAGACCTCACGCAGGGCGAAGACCAGCATCAGCGTGAAGGTGGCGAAGTTGGCCACCGAGCCGCTCACGTCGCACAGCACCACCAGCTCGCTGCGGTGCGGGCGTCGCGGGCGGTGATGGGTCTGGATCGGGACGCCACCGGTCGCCATCGACGCCCGGACCGTACGCCGGAAGTCCAGCGGGCCGCGTCGCCGCGAGCGCTGCTCGCGCGCCAACCGGGTGGCCAACCGCCGCGCCAGCGGATAGAGCTCGCGGCGCAGGTCGTCGAGGTCGGCTCGCCGCATCTGCAGGAAGTCGAGCCGGTCGATGGTGGGTCGCACGGTGACCTGGGCGATGTGATCGGGACCCTTCTCCTCCGCGATCCGGCGGCGCGCATCGGCCTCCACCATCGCCACGTAGGAGCCCGTACGCCGCGACGCCACCCGCTCGGCCTCCTCCTCGGACCAGCCGTGCCGCCTCAGCCCGTCGATGAGCTTGGCCGTCAGCTCGTCGGTGGAGAGCCGGCGCAACGCGGTGTAGGACGACCAGGACGAGAGTCCCGGGCCGCGACCGGGCATCGCTCCGAACCGGCCGACGGCCTCCGCAGCCAGCTCACGCAGCCGATCCACGTCGTCGGCCTCGAGAGCCGCCAGAACCTCCTCCTGCAGAGCAGCCAGGGCCCCGGCATTGTCCGCAGACGTCGAGAGGTCACCTTCTGCGCGTTCAGAGGTCACCTTCTGCGCGCCGTCGCCGATCAGCCGGGGGAAGTAGAGCTCGAAGAGCGCGTCGAAGGTGAGCCGCTGGCTCTGCCGCTTGACCACCGTGGCGGCGTACACGTCGCGCACGGTCGTCCGCGAGGACCAGCCGACCGCTCCCAGCGCTGTCACCGCATCCAGGTCCTCGGAGAGCGAGACCGGCATCCCCGCCCCGCGCAGGGCCTCGAGGAACGCGATGTGCCGGTCGAGCAGACTCATGGACGCACCTGACCTTCCGCACCCCGGACCGGCGTGTCGCGGTAGGAAAGGTCAGGTGCCTGCGCGCTCATCGGAACGGGTGGGCCGAGGTGGTCGAGGAGTTGCGGGGGGAGGCATCGCGCAGGGCCCGGCGGGCGCGCTCCTGGTCCGAGACGTGCTTGAGCACCACGCCCAGGGTCGCGTCGATGGCCGCGGCATCGAGGGTGTCGCGCTGCAGGGCGATCAGGGTGCGGGCCCAGTCCACCGACTCGGCGATGGAGGGCGCCTTCTTCAGCTCCAGCTCGCGCAGCCGCGCCACCACGTCGACCAGCTGGCCGACCACGCCTTCGTCGAGATCGGGCACGTGCCGGCTCACGATCTCGCGCTCGCGCTGGGCCGACGGATAGTCCAGGTGCAGGTAGAGGCAGCGCCTCTTCACCGCCTCGGAGAGCTCCCGGGCGGCGTTGGACGTCAGGACGACGAACGGGCGCCGTACGGCGGTGATCGTGCCGAGCTCGGGGATCGTCACCTGGAAGTCGCTGAGCACCTCCAGCAGCAGGCCCTCGACCTCGACGTCGGTCTTGTCCACCTCGTCGATGAGCAGCACCGTCGGCCGGTCCCGCCGGATCGCTGTCAGCAGCGGCCGGCTGAGCAGGAACTCCTCGCTGAAGATCTCGTCGTGCGCGTCCTCCCAGCTGGCCCCGCCCTCGGCACCCTGACCGAGGCTCTGGCTGGCCTGGATGCGCAGCAGCTGCTTCTTGTAGTTCCACTCGTAGAGCGCCCGGGCCTCGTCGAGTCCTTCGTAGCACTGCAGGCGGACCAGCTCGGCGTCCGTCGCCCGGGCCACCGCCTTGGCGAGCTCGGTCTTGCCGACGCCTGCCGGCCCCTCGACCAGCACCGGCTTCTCCAGGGCCCCGGCGAGGAAGGCGGTGGTCGCTGTCGCCTCGTCGGCGAGGTAGCCGGTCGCACCCAGGCGCTCCAGAGCGTCGGCGGGTGAGCTGAACCAGGCGGTAGCGGACATAGCTGCATCCTGCCCGAGGAGCGGTGGGGATGGGGCGGTGTCCACGCGCTCGGGGTGCGATTTCGACCCCTGGGGGTCAAAACCGCGCCCCGAGCCGCGTCACGTCCGGGCCCGCTCCTCGTTGAACACTGCGTGCAGCCGTTCCGCGGAACCCTCGGCGGCGTCAGGGGCATGGCCCTGGTCGCGCTGCTCGTCATCCCGGTGACCGCGGCGACGGTGGTCTCGGCCGCCCCGGACACGCCGGACGGATCGGTCACCGCCGCCCTCGCCGGCGACCTGGTCGTGCCCGCGGCGCAGGCGCCCGAGCACTGCCACGGCGCCGGCGCCCTCGTCCGTACGCCGCACGGGCACCTGCGAGCGGTGAGCCTCTCCCGCGGGCTGCTGACCTACGAGCGCAAGGCTCCGGGCAGCTTCGTCCGGTTGTGCCTCCCAGCTCCCGAGGGATCGACACCTTAGGTTTCGTGAGCCGCGCTCTCAGCGCCGACTCAGTGACAGGTGGCAGAGTGACACCGTGAGCACCGTGAAGTCCCGGGTCCTTGTCGTCGATGACGACAAGGCTGTCCGCGAGTCCCTGCGCCGGTCGCTGGAGTTCAACGGGTACGACGTCGTCATGGCCGCAGACGGAGCCGAGGCGCTGGCAGGGATCTCCGCCGCCGCGCCCGACATCGTCGTGATGGACGTGATGATGCCGCGCCTGGACGGCATCGAGACCACCAAGGCGCTGCGCCAGGCCGGCAACGACCTGCCGATCCTCGTCCTGACAGCGCGCGACGCCGTCGGTGACAGGGTCGAGGGGCTCGACGCGGGCGCCGATGACTACCTCACCAAGCCGTTCGCACTCCAGGAGCTGCTGGCGCGGATGCGGGCGCTGCTGCGCCGCGCCGTACCGACGGAGGGTGGCGCCGACGAGGTGCTCAGCTTCGCCGACCTGACCATGAACACCGCCTCGCGCGAGGTCACTCGAGCAGGCCGCGCCATCGAGCTGACCCGCACCGAGTTCGCGCTGCTGGAGATGTTCCTGCGCCGCCCCAAGCGGGTGCTGGAGCGCTCCTTCATCCTCGAGGAGGTCTGGGGCTACGACTTCCCCACGACCGCCAACTCGCTGGAGGTCTACGTCGGCTATCTGCGACGCAAGACCGAGGCCGAGGGCGAGTCGCGCCTGATCCACACGGTGCGCGGCGTGGGGTATGTGCTGAAGGAATGACCATCCCGCATCCGACCTGGCTGCGTGGGCGTTCGCTCGCCAGTCGGGTCACGATCCTCACGACGGCGGCGGTGGGGCTGGTGGTGGCGTTGATCGCCATCGGTGGCTACATCACCGTCCGCGCCCAGCTGCAGTCGACCTTCGACGACTCGCTGAGCCAGCGCGCCCACACCGCGGCCGAGGCGCTGCAGGTCAATCCGTACTCGGGTACCGCCTCGATCCCGCCGTGGGCGCTGGGCGCCGCAGACCTGCGGATCGCTATCTACAGCTCGAACGGGAAGGTCGGCCTGCCGACCAACGACACGGCTCCATTCCCGGCGCTCGGCGCCCCGGAGCTCGCGGTTGCCAAGGGCCAGTCGATCCAGAGCCTGCGCACGCGAACGGTGGGTGACACGACCTACCGTGTCATCGCCGTACCGCTGCCACACAGCCCGGGGAGCGCCCTCGTGCTCGCACAGTCGATGTCCTCCCAGGAGCACGTGCTCACCAAGCTCGGCCTCCTGATGCTGGCGTTGGGCATCGCCGGTGTCATCGCCGCCGGCTTCGCCGGCTGGTTCGTCGCCAACGGCGGCCTGCGGCCGGTCCGCCGGCTCACCGCCGACGTCGAGCGGATCGCCCGCACCGAGGACCTCACACCGATCCCTGTCGAAGGTGACGACGAGATCGCCCGGCTCTCGGTCTCCTTCAACGACATGCTGATCGCCTTGGCCGCCTCCAGGGATCGGCAGAAGCAGCTGGTCGCCGACGCCGGCCACGAGCTGCGCACGCCGCTGACCTCGATGCGGACCAACATCGACCTGCTCACCCAGGCCGGCGCGTCCTTGGAGCCGGCGCAGCGCGAGGAGCTGCTCGACGACGTACGCGCGCAGATGGAGGAGCTGACCACCCTCATCGGGGACCTCGTCGAGCTGGCCCGCGACGAGCCGCTGCCGCCTGTGGTCGAGCCGGTGGAGCTGCCGGAGGTCCTCGACCACGCCGTCACCCGAGTACGCCGTCGCGCGCCCTCGGTCACCTGGCAGATCGAGGCGGACCCGTGGTGGGTGGTCGGCGAGGCCCCCGGCCTGGAGCGGGCGATCACCAACCTGCTCGACAATGCCGCGAAGTGGTCGCCCGAGTCCGGCACCGTGCACGTCACGCTGCACGGCGGCGTCCTCACGGTCGACGACGAAGGCCCGGGGATCCCCGAGGACGACCTGCCCCACGTGTTCGACCGGTTCTACCGCGCCACCGAGTCGCGCTCCATGCCCGGCTCGGGGCTCGGCCTGGCGATCGTGCGCCAGGTGGTCGAGCGTCACGCGGGCACGGTCTCGGCCAGCCGCTCGCCGTACGGCGGCGCCCGGCTGACCATGCGCGTGCCCGGCTCGCCCTCGCCCGCGCCCCGCACCCAGCCCGTGGAGGTCTCGTGAAGCGTCGTGTCGTGTCCGTGCTCTCAGTGCTGCCGTTGGCGGTGCTGCTGGCGGGGTGCGGCGGTTCGTCGAACGACGCCTCGCCCACCGCGACCGGCGCCACGACCGGCGCCACGTCGGGTGCCGCCTCAGGTGCCGCCTCGGGTGCCGCCTCGCCGAGCGCTTCGGCGACCGCCGCTGCCACGTTCAACCCGTGCGACAGCCTCTCGGCCGCGAAGATCTCCCAGGCCCTCGGTGAGAAGCTGACGATCAGCAAGGGCACCGCCGCGACGCCGCGCTGCGCCCTGCTGCCGGCCAAGAAGAACGGCCCCACGTTCGTGATGTCCTACCTGTTCTTCGACGGCGGGCTCGACGCCGCCTGGAAGACGCTGACCGACAAGCCGGCCGGCACGGTCACCGAGCCGGAGGTGCCCGGCGCGGACGCGGCCAAGCTGGTCGTGCAGCGCAAGAAGAGCGGCTACGTCGTCTCCGCGTTCCTGCAGAACGGCAGCCTCATCCAGTCGCTCAACGGGGTCGCGCTTCCGCCGTACGACGCCAAGGGCATGGCGCGGGCGACGACGGAGATCCTGGCGCAGCTGTCCGCAGGGGCTCCCGCGAGCTGAACGACGGTTTTGCCCCCTGAGGGTCAGAACCGAACGTTGACGGGCAATGCTTTGCCCCCCAGCCATCGGTTCTGACCCCTGGGGGTCAAGACCGCCGGACCTCAGCCGCGCCGGTTGGTCGTCGTGGGCGTTTCGCGCCACGACCGCTCGAACGGTAGCCGCCAGGCGTGCGGCGCGATCAGCTGGTGGATCGCGTTGGGCCCCCACGAGCCGGGCGCGTAGAGCCGCACCGGCGGTGGGTTGTCGAGCAGCGGCTGGGAGACCTCCCACAACGTCTCGATGCCCTCGGCGCTGGTGAACAGTGTGTGGTCGCCGCGCATGGCGTCGTGGATCAGCCGCTCGTAGGCCTCCAGCACGCCTGTCGAGGACGACGTCTCGGAGGTGGCGAACTGCATGGAGAGCTTCTCCAGCTTCATGCCCGGACCCGGCCGCTTGCCGTAGAAGGAGAGCGACATCTTCGACTGGTCGGCCAGGTCGAAGGTGAGGTGGTCGGGCCCCTGCGTACCGGCGTTGGAGCCCGCCGGGAACATCGTCAGCGGGGGCTCCTTGAAGGCGATCGAGATGATCCGCGCACCTTCGGCCAGCTTCTTGCCGGTGCGCAGGAAGAACGGCACGCCGGCCCAGCGCCAGTTGTCGATGATCACCTTGAGCGCGATGAACGTCTCGGTGTCGGAGTCGTCGGCGACCTCGTTCTTGCCGCGGTAGCCGGTGTACTGGCCGCGCACCACGTTCTTCGGGTCGATCGGCCGGATGGAGCGGAAGACCTTGTTCTTCTCGTCGCTGATCGGCCCCGGCGCAAGCGAGGTCGGCGGCTCCATCGCCATGAACGCCAGGATCTGCATCAGGTGGGTCACCACCATGTCGCGGTAGGCGCCGGTGCCCTCGTAGAAGGCGGTGCGCCCCTCCAGACCCAGCGTCTCCGGTACGTCGATCTGCACGTGGTCGATGAAGTTCCGGTTCCAGATCGGCTCGAACAGACCGTTGGCGAAGCGGAAGGCGAGGATGTTCTGCGCCGCCTCCTTGCCGAGGAAGTGGTCGATCCGGAAGATCTGCTGCTCGGCGAAGACCTCGTGGATCTTGGCGTTGAGCACCTTCGCCGAGGCGAGGTCGGTGCCGAACGGCTTCTCCATGATGATCCGCGCACGGTCGACCAGGCCGGCCTCCTCGAGCTGCCGGATCACGTCGAGCGCAGCCTTCGGCGGCACGCTGAGGTAGTGCAGGCGGCCGATGGTCCGGCCCAGCGGCTCGAGCTGGCGCTCGGCCTCGCGGACCCTGTCGGCCAGGGCGTGCGGACCCAGGCCGGTCGGCACGTAGGCGAGCATCTTCTCGAACGGGGCCCAGCGCTTGTCGGTCACCTCGCCCTTGCCGAACTCCTCACACGCCTGGCGTGCCAGCTTGGCCCACTGCTCGGTGTCGATCTCCTCCAACGAGGTGCCGACGATCATCGCGTCGCGCAGCAGCCCGGCCTCGAAGAGCCGCAGCAGGCCGGGCAGCAGCTTTCGCTTGGCCAGGTCTCCTGTCGCCCCGAAGAGCACGATGACGTGCGGCTGCTCCATGTCTTCCACGGTAACCATCGCTGTTGCCTGCCTACTTCTCGCGTCGGAAATCATCGGGTGAACCTCACAGGTCCTGTTCGGGCCAGGCGAACAGACAGAAGGTGTGGCCGCTCGGGTCGGTGTAGACCCGTAGCGGCTCCAACTCGTCGTCGCTCCGGTCCATCCGCACCTCGGCTCCCAGGCTCAGTGCGTGCTGGTGCTGCGCCTCCAGCTCCTCGACGCTGTCGAGAAGGAAGTCGAGGTGGAACTGCTGTGGCACGGTCGGGTCCGGCCAGGTCGTCGGCGTCACCGACTCGGCTCGCTGGAAGGAGAGGCGCTCACCCCCTGGACCGACGATCGATCGCCAGTCCTGGTAGTCCTCCGCCCCGACCTCGAAGCCGTCGGGGTAGCTCCACCCCAGCAGCGCGCGGTAGAACTCCGCGAGCTGCGGCACGTCCGTCGTGTCGAGCACGACATTGCGCAGGTGGATTCCCATAGCGACAAGATTGTCACAGGCCCAAGGCGTTGAGGAGCCGCGCCGCCTTCCAGCACGTCTCGGCGTACTCCTCCTCGACGTCGCTGTGCACCGTGACCCCGCCACCGGTGCCCAGCGTCCAGGTGCGGCCGTCCGGGCTGGTCATGCTGCGGATGACCACGCCGAGGTCCGCCGCGTCGCGGGTGAGCCAGCCGAAGACCCCGGCGTACGCGCCTCTGGGGGTGGCCTCCAGCCGATCGATCAGCTCCATCGTGCGCAACTTGGGAGCGCCCGTCATCGAGCCGGCCGGGAAGAGGGCGTGTACGGCATCGAGAGCGTCCAGGCCGGGGCGGAGGGCACCGCGCACGGTGGTGACGAGTTGGTGGACGCTGGCATAGGACTCGACCGCCATCAGCGCTGGCACCTCGACCGTCCCGGGCTCGCAGACCTGGGAGAGGTCGTTGCGCAGCAGGTCGGTGATCATCAGGTTCTCGGCGCGGAAGCGCGGGTCGGTGCGCAGCCGTTCGGCGTTGGCCGCATCCTCCTCCGGCGTCGAGCCGCGTGGCGTGGTGCCCTTGATCGGCTTGGTCTCCACGACACCGTCGCCGATCCGGGCGTAGCACTCCGGGCTCGCGCTGATCAGCCAGGCGCTCGCGCACCGGACGCCGGGGGTGTCGTGCACGAGCATTCCGGCGTACGACGTGGGCTCCAGCGCCGACCAGAGCTCGCCGGGGGTGCGGCTGGTGGTGCCGGCGATGCGGTAGGTCAGGTTGGTCTCGTAGGTGTCGCCGGCGTGCAGTGCCTCCTGCACCTGGGCGAACGCTTCGCGGTAGGTGCCCGGGGCTCGGTCGGCGGTTTTGACCCCTGGGGGTCCAACCCGAAGGCTGGGGGGCAAAGCTTTGCCCGACAACGTGCGGTTTTGACCCCTGGGGGTCAAAACCGCCGACCCCTCGCACAGCACCAGCACCGCATCCGGAACACCCGCCGAGGGCCGCGCGGGCAGGTCACGGCGGCAGGCGTAGCCGAGGTAACCGGCGGCCGTCAGGCCCTGGTCGAGAAGCCCACGCAGCACCACCCATACGTCGTCGCCGACCACCTCGGTGACGACACCGCCGGCACCGCTGGCTCGATGCAACCGCACCTCACCCGCGGCGGCGGAGTAGGTCAGCGACAGCTCCGCCTCGAAGCGCCGGCCGGCGACCTCGACCCAGCGGTCGGGAGCGCTCATCGCACACCGGCGAGGAAGTTGGCGACGATGGCCGCGCCGTACTCGGACAGGATCGACTCGGGGTGGAACTGCACGCCCTCGAACGGCAGCTCGCGGTGTCGCACGCCCATCACGGTGCCATCCTCAGCGCGCGCCGAGACCTCCAGCGCAGGCGGTACCTCGACGGCGGCGAGGGAGTGGTAGCGGATCGCCCTCATCGGGGACGGTACGCCGTAGAACACCCCGCGGCCGTCGTGCGACACCACGGCGACCTCGCCGTGCGCCGGTCGTACGCGCTCGACCCGGCCGCCGGCCGCGACGACGATCCCCTGCATGCCCAGGCAGACGCCGAGCACCGGCCGATCCGCGGCGGCGAGGACCGCACGGCCCACGGCGAAGTCGTGCGGGTCATCGGGCCGTCCGGGGCCGGCCGAGAGCAGCACGTGGGTGAAGTCCGCCAGATCCGCGAGGCCGACCTCGTCGTGCGGGACCACGTCGGGCAGCGTGCCGGTGACGGCGGCGACCAGGTGAGCCAGGTTCTGGGTGTAGGAGTCGTGGTGATCGATCACCACCACTCGCTCAGTCGAGGAGGAGCCCACTGACGAGGTCGTGCAGGATGTCGTATCCGCGCTCGGTCAGGATCGACTCCGCGTGGAACTGGATGCCGCGGTAGTGCGGCCCGCTGATCGCGTGGATGTCGCCGGTCTCGGGGTCCGCGTCGACGCTGACGCCCTCGGGCAGCTCCGCGTCCCCCGCTCGTCCTGAGCCTGTCGAAGGGACGCGGCCCACGAACGTGTTGTAGAAGCCCACCCGCTCGGTCCGCCCGGCCAGCCGCACCGGCGACTGCGTGCCCTGGAAGACGATGTCCTTGTAGTGCAGGCCGATGCCCAGCCGGTGGCACAGCGCCTGGTGACCGAGGCAGACCGCCAGGAACGGCTTCTTCGCGGCCAGCAGCTCGTCGACGGCGGCACGCAGCTGCGCCATCTTGGGGTCGGCGTCGTCGCGCGGGTCACCCGGACCGGGGCCGACGATGACCAGGTCGGCACCGTCGAAGGCGCCGGGGCGGTAGTCCTCGTGCCGGACCACGGCCGAGGTCATCCCGAGCACGCCGAGGATGTGGCGCAGCATGTTCACGAAGTCGTCCTCGCCGTCGAGGATGACCACGTGCTTGTCGCGCAGCCGCGGGTCGGGCGCGGAACCGCGCTGGTCCGCGAGCCAGAACGACGAGAGCCGCCGGTTGCGGGCGTTGAGCTCGATCAGCACGTCCTCGTCCACCACCAGCTCGGCCACGTTGACGGTCGAGGCGGGTGCGGGCGCGACCAGGCCGAACGCACCGAGGATGCCGCCCGCCTTGGCATGGGTCTCGGCGACCTCGTAGGCCGGGTCGCTGTCGCGCACCAGCGTGGCGCCGGCGCTGACCTTGAGCCGGCCGTCGAGGGAGACGTCGGCGGTGCGGATGACGATCGGGCTGTCGACCACCGGCTCACCGGCATCGTCGCGACCCAGGATCGCCAGCGCGGCGCCGTAGTAGCCGCGGCCCTCGGGCTCGTAGGCCTTGATCAGCCGGCAGGCGTTCTCGACGGGCGACCCGGTGACGGTGGCGGCGTACATCGTGTCGCGCAGGATCTCGCGCGGGTCGCGGGTCGAGCGGCCGGCCAGGAGGTACTCGGTGTGGATCAGCCGCGACATCGGCTTGAGGAACGGCCCGAGCACCTGGCCGCCCTCGGTGCAGATGTCGCACATCATCTTGAGCTCCTCGTCGACGACCATGAAGAGCTCGTAGATCTCCTTCTCGTCGCGGAGGAAGTCCAGCAGCTGCGGCTTGAGCTCGCCGGCGGCCTGTGCTCTCGCGGGAAGGCGGAACGTCCCCGAGATCGGGTTCATCCGTACGTCGCCGCCACGCACGGAGACGTGTCGCTCCGGCGAGGCGCCGATCAGGTAGCGGTCGCCGGTGAAGAAGACGTAGGTCCAGTAGGCACCGCGCTCGCGCTCGAGCAGGCGACGGAAGACCGCGAGGGCCTTGGCCGTGTCCCAGTCGGCGACGGTCGCACGGTAGTGACGGCCGATGACGAGGTTGGCGCCCTCGCCCTGACCGATCTCGTCCTCGATGATGCCGCGGACGATCTTCTCGTACTCCTCGTCGGTGGTCTCGAACCCACCGCGGTCGGTGAACTCCACCGGCTGCTCGTCGATCGCCGCGATCACCTCGGCGACGCTGAACTCGTGCTCCTCGGCGATGTCCACCACGACCAGCGGCGTACCGTCGTCGTGCGCCTCGAAGCCGCGCTCGGCCACCTGCCGGAACGGGACCGCCACCAGCCGATCGGCCACGTGGCCGTCGTTCGGCGTACCTGTCTCGAGGGGGACGTCGAGGATCGAGTCGGCCTCCCAGCGCGTGCCGCCGATGATGCCGACGGTGTCGCGGTCGCCCGCTCGGGTGGAGCGTCGGATGATGGCCCACGCCTCGTGCCCTGTGATCGCCTCGATCGCGGTCCGGGCATCAGTGTGGGTCGTCATGGGGCAAGGCTAGGCGACCGCGTCGGGCGGGGTCACATGCCGTCCATGGGGGGTCACGAGATCGTCGTCAGCAGCTGGGTGGCCCGCGTCAGCACGACGTAGAGCGTCGCCCTACCGGTCGGGGACTCGTCCTCGATCTCCTGCGGCCGCACCACGACGATCGCGTCGAACTCCAGCCCCTTGGTGTCCAGCCCGGTGAGCACCACGATCCGGTCCTCGCCACTGGGCACCGACTGGGCGTCGCGGGCCGCGGCCACGGCACCGGGCGCGTGCGCGGCGACCTCCGGCCAGGAAGCGAGCCAGCCGTTGACCTCGCCACGACGGGCCACCGAGACCACGATGCCGACGGTGCCCGAGACCGCACCGGCGAGCCGGACGACCTCGGCGCGGACGGCCGCCTCGAGATCGGGTACGTCGACCAGCTCCACCGGCGGCTCACCCGTCGAGCGGACCGCCGTCGGCAGGTCGGCGTCGAGCCCCACCCGGGCCGCGTAGGCCGCGGCGTACTCGTAGATCTCGGCGCTGTTGCGGTAGTTGGTCGAGAGGTGGAACTCGTGCACGACCTTGCCCTCGAGCGCTGTCGCGCGCGCCTCGGCCGCCTCGGCCGGGATCGGCCACGACGACTGCGCGGGGTCGCCGACGATCGTCCACGAGGCGGTGCGGCCGCGCCGGCCCACCATCCGCCACTGCATCGGCGTGAGGTCCTGCGCCTCGTCGACGAGGACGTGCGCGAAGGGGTCGTCGTCGATCCGGTAGGACGGCGGCCGCCAGCCCGGGCCGGTCGCGAACTCGCGGTCCGAGGCCGTCATCAGCTCCGCGACGTTGATGCCCAGCTCCTCGTCGCGCTCGTCCACCGCCGCCTCGGGCACGTCGCCGATCGCGTAGCGCAGCTCGTCGAGCAACGGGATGTCGTCGATGGAGAGGTCCAGCCCGGCCGGACCTGACGAGCCCCACGACTTGACCAGCAGCGCCTGCTCGTCACTGGCCAGGATCCCGTCCGAGACCCGGGCGAGCAGCTCGGGCTCGACCAGCCACCCCAGCACGGTGCGCGCCTCGAGCGGCGGCCACCAGGCGTGCACGAAGTCGAGGAAGGTGGCGTTGTCGAGCATCTCGTCCTCGAACGCCTCCTTGCCGCGCTCCCGCCCCCGCTCGCCGCGGACCTGCCGCCAGAGCGCGTCGAGGAGCGCCTGCGGCACCCGTCGGATCTGCTGGTTGCGTCGGCCGCCGCCCATGAGCTGGCGCCGCAGCTGACTGAGCTTGCCCTGGTTCAGGGTGAGGACGTCGTCGCGGTAGAAGATCCGGAACTCGGTCGGCGAGCCGGGCACCTGCTGGCGGGCCGTACGCCGCAACACCTCGGCCATCCGAGCCGAGCCCTTGATCTCGGCCACGGCGGGCTCGTCGTGCCGCGTCGCCCGGACGCCGTCGACGACCTCACCGAGCGAGCGCAGCGCGACGGCCGTCTCACCGAGCGAGGGCAGCACCCGGGCGATGTAGTTCATGAACACGCCGGAGGGCCCGACGACGAGCACGCCACCGGTCTCGTACTTCCGCCGGTCGGTGTAGAGCAGGTAGGCGGCACGGTGCAGCGCGACCACGGTCTTGCCGACGCCGGGGCCGCCGGAGATCGAGACCACTCCCTTGGCAGGCGCGCGGATCGCCTTGTCCTGCTCGGCCTGGATGGTGGCGACGATGGAGTGCATGGTGCGGTCGCGAGCTCGGGAGAGCTGCGCCATCAGCGCGCCCTCGCCGATGATGGGCAGCTCGGCCTCGCCGGGCCACGCGGCGTCGTCGAGCAGCTCGTCCTCCACGCCGACGACCGTGCGGCCCTCGTTACGCAGCACCCGACGGCGTACGACGCGCTGCGGCTCGGCGGCGGTGGCCTGGTAGAACACCGCAGCCGCCGGCGCGCGCCAGTCGATCAGCAGGGAGTCGCGGTTCGCGTCGCGCAGCCCGATGCGGCCGATGTAGCGGGGCTCGGGGTCGAGCTCCGGGTTCATGTCAAGGCGGCCGAAGACCAGCCCCTCGTGGGCCGCGTCGAGCTGGGCGATGCGACGCGCGGCCTGGAACACCATCGCATCGCGCTCCACCAGACCGCCCTCGTGGCCCAGCCGGCCACGTGCCTGTCCCTCCGCGGCCAGCTCCTGCGCGGCTCGCGCCGACTCCTCCAGCTGGACGTAGACCCGGTCCACGAACTGCTGCTCGTGGCCGATCTCCTGCTGGACCAGATCCTCACTCAACGCTGTGTTCCCCACGTCTCGCGCCATCGCCGCCCGGTCGCGGACGGCAAGCAGAAGACTCTACCGGCAGAGGCTGAGTGATGGCTCATCACGGTAGGAAAGTGGCCGGTGCTACTTCCCGCGCGAGAGGAACGCCAGCATCGCCGCGCGGGCCGCGTCGGAGCCGAACAGCCGCGCGGAGAGCTGGGTGACGTCCTCGGCGTGGGCGTCGATGGTGGCGAGCAGGTCGCGGTTGAGCAGCCGCTTCGTCTCCCGGAGTCCCTGCGACGAACCGGTGGCCAGCTCGGCGCACACGCGGGCGACCTCCGCGTCGAGCGCGTCGGGCGCGACGACGCCGGTCACCAGACCCATGGCCATCGCATCGGCGGCGCCGAACCTCTCCCCGGTCAAGAAGGTGTACGCCGCGGCACGCGACGTCAGCCGCGGCAGCACCGTCAACGAGATCGCCGCGGGCGCCAGGCCGAGCTTCACCTCGGTGAGCGCGAAGCTGGCCGCCTCGGACGCGATCGCGATGTCCGCGGCTGCCACCAGGCCGATCCCCCCAGCCCTGACCGCACCCTGCAGGCGGCAGACCACCGGCTTGGAGTGGCTCACGATGGCCCGCTGCAGCCGCACGATCGCGCGCGGCCCCTCCGTGCTGTGTCCAGCGCCAGGGGAGGCCGCCGATGCCTCCGAGAGGTCGGCCCCGGAGCAGAAGACGGTGCCGGTCGCCGCCAGCACGACCACCCTGACGGCGTCGTCGTTCTCCGCGCGCTCCAGCCGCTCGTACAGCTCGCCGACCAGCTGTGCCGAGAGCGCGTTGCGGTTGTGCGGTGAGTCCAGCGTGACGGTGGCGATGGCGTCGGCCACCTCGTAGTGGACCAGCTCAGGCCGTACGGACTGCTCAGTCATCCCTGCACCGTAGCGGGGAGGCTCAGGCCTCGGGCTCCTCGTCCTGATCGGGAAGATGCGGGTTGTCGGCGAAGTCGTCGTGCCGGATCCTGATCCGGCGCGTCTTGGCCAGCCAGGACGGGTCCATCACGATCTCATGGGTGTGGCCGTCGCGACCGTCGAAGGTGACGGCCACCGTCTCGAAGCCCTTGTGCCGCTGCATCAGCGCATAGCCGGCGTACGCCCGCCGATCGGCCTCGGTCAGGTCCACCCGATCGGTGAACGGGGTCAGCAGCGCCCGCGGCCACAGTCGCCGGGCGATGACGACGTTGACCTCGATGCCGAGCACACCCATCACGGAGCCGATGTAGAGGAGACCGATCAGACCCAGGACCAGCGCGAAGGTCTGGTTCATCCCGCCGCTGGTCGCCTGGATGACGTGCTCGACGTAGTAGGCGCCGATCCACTGCAGGAACTGCCACATCAGCGCCAGCGTGAACGCTCCAGGAGCCGCGTTGCGTAGCGGGTGGTCACGCGTGGTCGCCAGCCGGAACAGCAGCGTGAGCATGCAGCCGATGATCAGGAACGACCCGAGCTGGATCGCCCAGCGCAGCCATTCGGTGCCGTGTGAGCCGATCACGTTGGTGTGCGAGCCGACGGTCGCCAGCACCGAGACGCCGAGCACGGCGAAGCCGGCGGTCGCCAGCAGGACCAGCGAGCGCAGTCGCAGCAGGAACGGGTTGGGCCGGCTGTTGCGCGGCACCGACCAGGCCGTGTTGACGGTGTTCTGGATCGCCTGGCCCAGCCCCATCGCGCCGTACGTCGCGGTCAGGGCGCCGAAGACGATCGCACTCGTCGAGCCGTGCAGCTCCTTGCGGCCCAGCTCGTCGCCGATGATCGGAAACTGCCGTAGTGCGGAGTTCAGCACCTCCTCCTGCAGGTGCGGATTGCCCTGGAGCAGGAAGCCGAGGATCGAGGACCCGAGCAGGAGCAGCGGGAAGATCGCGATGAAGGCGTAGTAGGTGACGATCGCGGCCAGGTAGTTGCCCTGGTCGTCGAAGAACTTGTAGATCACGCCGAGCGGGAACGACACCGGAGTGAACTGCCGCTGTGCGCGGTCCAGTGTCTGCACCACCCCCGCCACGGGAGCAGGTTAAGCGCTATAGGGCACCCCGCCCTAGCCGCGCGGCGGAGTGGCGCTCCGGCACCGGGAATCCGGGGACGCCTTGCGGCTGCCCGAGTACGCCGACAGGGTGGGAATGATCAGCACACGAGGGGGACCAGATGAGCTACCAGACACCACCACCAGATCCGTACGCCTACCAGCCTGCGCCGCAGCCGCCCATGGCCCAGCCGCCGGTCTACGGCTATCCGGTCGAGCTCCCGCGGGCGGCGTACGCCTCCTGGATCAAGCGGGTCGCGGGGCGTCTGCTCGACGGGCTCTTCGAGCTACTGGCGGCCATTCCCATGCTGATCGGTCTCGGGGTCCTGTTCGGGACGGCCGACTATCACACCGAGTCCGACGGCACCGACAGCATCCACATCACCCACGCCGGCGGCACGATCGGGATCGTGCTCATCGGGGCCGGGTTCATCTTCATGATCGCCTTCGGCATCTGGAACGTCTTCGTCCGCCAGGGCCACACCGGCTACACCCTCGGCAAGAGCGTGGTCGGGATCAAGCTGGTCAAGCAGTCGACCGGCCAGCCGATCGGCGCCTGGCTGTCCTTCGGGCGCCAGATCCTGCACACCGTCGACGGCGCGCTGCTCTACCTCGGTTGGCTGTGGCCGCTGTGGGATCGCAAGCGGCAGACCTTCGCCGACAAGATCGTCGAGACGGTGGTGCTCAACACGCCGAAGCGGTAGCGCGCAGCGACTGACGTCGCGGCTCACCTGACGGCAGCGCGTGCCGATGGGGCGGCGAAAGGAGTCGCCCCATGCCTCGCCGCCGCACGACGTACGCCGCCGCCGTCCTCGCCACGCTCGTCCCATTGGTGTCCGGGCTCCTGGTCGAGCCACCGCGAGCAGCGGTGGCCGCGGTCGGCGCCACGCAGCACCGGGTGGCGGTCAGTCTGACCGCCGTATCGGGCAGGGTGCGGCTGAACCGGCACGCGGGCATCTCAGGGACCGTCACCGACGTCGGCACCGGCCAGCCGCTCCCGCGCGTACGGGTCACCCTGCAGCTGCGCAGCCGGCACGGCTGGGCGACGCCGCCCGGCGCCACCGGCCTCACCGGCCCCGGTGGCCGGTTCGCGATGAGCGCTCCGACGTACTTCTACGGCCGCCACTCCTTCCGCGTGCTGGTCTCGGCACAGACGAACGGACGCGACGCCGTCGTCGTACCCGCTGCATCGCCGGTGCGGTCGGTGAACGTGCCGGTGCCCTATCCGGCCGCTGGGCGGGCGGGCGCGAGACGACTCAGCGGGAGTCGCTTCGATCCTTGCACGCCGATCCCCTACCGGATCAACTACGCCGGAGCGCCGCGCAATGCCCGGCACCTCGTCACGGTCGCGCTGGCGAAGGCACGCGCCGCCTCGGGCCTCACCTTCGTCTACGCCGGCTCCTACTCCGGCGTCCCCTTCAGCGGTCGACACAACAACGGGCTGCCCGCGCGCGGGATCGGGTTCGCCTGGGCGACGTCGCGCCAGGTCAGCGGACTGGCCAGCGGCGCGGTGGGGTTCGGCGGTGGTGGCTGGGCGGTCAACGACCAGCAGATCACGTCGGGTGTGGTGATCGACCGGACGTACCACTTCCACAAGGGCTGGACCGGGCCGAACTCGATCGGCGGCCTGCTCCTGCACGAGCTGGGTCATGCTCTCGGGCTGGAGCACGTCAAGGACCGCCACCAGGTGATGTACCCGCTCGATGTCGGGGCACCGAGCGGGAACTACAACCGCGGAGACATCAGCGCACTGCAGCGGATCGGGCTCGATGCCGGCTGCCTGTGACCGGGCCAGGCGGCGCGGCCGCCCCGCCGTCGGCGCCGTCAGCGTCGGGCCGCACGCTCCTCGCGGTCCGAGGACTGGCCAGGCAAGGTGGACGCGCTCGACGCGACGCTGCGCTCGAGGACTCCGAAGGCGATCATCCGGTTGTCGGTGTGGAACAGCTCGGCACACGTCGTCAACGTGATGAGGTGCTCCCCGGGTCGTTGCGGCGGCTCGACCCCGCCCTGCGGGTTGTGCGGGAGGGACGTGGTCACCCACCTCGTGGTCATCGGAACGACCAGATCGGCCCCACCCGTGACCAGTCGGTAGTCGTAGGTCCGGTCGCGCGTGACGATCCTGATCAGATCACCGACCCGAAGCTCGGGCATGTCACGCAACGGCTCACCGTGGGTCACGCGGTGGGCGGCAAGGGCGTAGTTGCCGACCTGACCCGGTCCCGCCGAGCCCGGGAAGTGGCCGTACCCGACGGCGAGGACGCTGCTGTCGGTCCCCTCGAAGACCGGCACCTTGTAGTCCGACCCGAACCGCGGGATCTCCACGATCGCGTCGGCGCGTCCGAACCGCGTCCTCACCTCGGCGGTCTTCGTCGTCGTCCACCCGGTGTCGATCTGCTGCAGGGCCTGCTCACGATGGTGCACCGAGACCCAGGTCGTGCCCCAGAACTGCCAGGCGACGTAGGACAGCAGACAGACGCCGACGAGGACGGCCGTCGCTCCCGTCCAGAACCCACCGCGACGCCATCGGTCGCCGTACGCGCTCATGACGTCGCCTTCGCCGGCGCGACCGACGTGCGCCGAACGCCCAGGGGGCTCGTGAGGAGGAGCAGGACGAGGAGCCCACCTGCGCCTTCCAGGGCCCACCAGGGGAAGCCGACGTGCGGGCGGCCGGTGACCACCGCGGACTGCTGCGCGGCGGCCGCGGCGGGCGGGACGCGCACGCCTCGCACCAGCAGACGATGCGAGTTCACGCCGATGGGTGTGCAGGTGACGAGGGTGAGGTAGTCCTTGCCGGGCGTCGGAGCGAGTGACTCGGTCTGGCTCGGCAGGACGGTCTTGATCTGGTCGACACGGTAGGTGAGCGTCTGGTCGAGCACCGTCACGGTGATCTCGTCGCCGAGCTTCGCCTTGTGGAGGTTCGTGAACAACGTCGAACCGACGATGCCGGAATGGCCGGTCAGCACGCTGTGCGTGCCCGCCCCGCCGACAGGGAGCGCGGTGCCGTAGAGATGGCCTACGCCGCGGTCGAGGGTCTCCGCTGCCGTGCCGTGGAAGATCGGGAGGCTGACGCCGATCGACGGTACGGCGACGACACCCATCATGGACTCCGGACCGACATCGAGGGTGCGGAGGTAGTCGTCGACCTGGGCTCCCTGGGCTGTCTGCCTACCCGCCCCCGACGCGCTGTAAGGGTCTTGCAGTGGGCCGGCCGGCAGATGCTCGTTGTAGTCGTGCGCCGCCTGCAGCATCTCCTGGATACGTGCCGGCGGCAGCGAATGGACGGTGTCGACGTAGGCACCCACCGTGGCTGCGTGCGCGCGGTCGGAGAACCAGGTCGCCGCACCCGGATACAGCAGGACACCGAGACCGGCGGCGGCGATCAGGACGACGAGTGCGCGCCGGATCGTCCAGGCGGTGAACATCGTCCATCGACTCCATAAGGATCGATGGCGCCCGCTCACACGCCGCGGCGGTGAGCTGATCACCTGACTGGTCACGGTGTGTGGCTTTCTCTTCGTGGTGAGGGGGAAGGGCCACGCTGAGGGGCGGGGACGACAACCCGAAGTCGTCGCCCCCACCCGGGCGCCAGCGGCGCCCTCAGCGGGCCGTGATGCTCTCGATCAGGCGGTGGCGCGCTTGCGCGTCGCGCCGATCACCAGGGCACCGAGGAGGAGCAGACCGCCACCGAGGTAGATGAACAGGCCACCCGGACCACCGGTGAACGGCAGGGTGAAGCCGGCGTTGGCGGGCATGTTCTTCACGGTCAGGTCGACACCGACGGCGCTGGTCGCAGCGGTGACGTCGAACTTGATCGGGTCGGCCAGCAGCTCGTAGCCGGCGGGCGCCTTGACCTCCTCCAGCCAGTAGTCCTGGTACCCCGTGGCCCCGGGGGCGACGGTCGCGCCGTTGGCGTAGTCGGAGTAGCGCAGACCGGAGATGGTCACCGTGCCGTCGGCGCCGGCGGTGAAGGTGGTCGCTCCGCCGAGTGAGATCGGGTTCGTGCCTGCCTCGGCGTCGGCCTGGGAGGCGTAGACGCTGAAGACCGCGCCGGGAAGGGCGGTGCCACTGCCGTTGGTCTTCAGCACCGTGATCGAGCCCCACTTGGTGTCCACCGGCGGGCTGACGACGGGGCCACCGGGCTGACCCGGAGTCACGCTGTAACTGCCCTGGTTCGGGTAGAGCACGGCGGTGTTGGCGATGTCGCCGACCGCGTTGACGGTGGTGCCGACCTTGACGACGACCTGGCTGGTGTTGTGCGCAGCGAGGATGGCGCGGCCCGAGGCAGTGAACTCCACGGTGACGGTGTTGGTGGCGGAGTCGAGGGTGGCCGTGTAGTCGGTGCCCTTGACCAGCGTCGTCCCGTCGGCGAGCGTGGCGGTGGCGTTCACGTAGGTGAGCTTGGTGTCGAGCTTGTCGGTGACCTTGTAGCCGTCGATCGAGGACACGTTCGGGATGTCCGCGTTGACCGTCCAGGTCACCGTGTCGCCCAGCTTCACAGCGCTCTGGTCGGTGACGGTCTTGGTGACGTTCGTGACCGCGTTCTTCGGGTAGACGTTGACGTTGTAGAGCCACGCGTTCTCGTTGGTCGGGTCGGTCAGCGGCACCGACACCAGGAACGGCGCGGACGGCGTAGCACCGGCCGGCCAGGAGGTCTCGCTGACCAGGTAGAGACCCAGCGGGAGAGCGCTCAGCGACGCCGAGCCGTCAGCACCGGTGGTGACCGGCGAGCCGGAAGCGGTGCTGAGACCGTAGCCGGCGCTCGTGATCGAGCCGGAGGCGTTGGCCGGGTTGAAGGTGCCGCTCAGGGTGTTGGCGTTCTGCCAGCCCTGGTTGGTGGTCAGGTCGATCCCGGTGACCTGCTGGACGCTGAAGACCACGCCAGCGATCGGGGTCAGGCCGGTGGTGTCGACCGCGGTGCCGTTGTGGGCAAGTGCGGTCGGGCTGTCAGGCGTGGCGAACTTGTGGATGTTGATGGAGCCGGTCTTGGTCGAGTCGGGCAGCGACTGCGACGACGACGCCGCGCCGGCGGGACCGGCCAGGCCGAGCATCGCGAGGCCGATGGCCGCGATCCCGATGAGCAGCACCCGCAGGCGCCCCGTGGTTGCAATGGTCATGCGTGTTTCTCGTCTTTCGGTGAAGAGTTGTGCGTGGTCGATGTCCGGCGCCGACAGGTTGCTCGCGCCGCGATCAGGTGCTTACGTGTCGGTGCGGTGCTTGCCCACCCGCCTCTTCGCCAGGGCGTCGGAGGCCGAGCGACGCCGCAGGATGAGGAGGACCAGACCGGCCGCGATCAGAAGGAGCGCGCCGACGAGCGCGAAGGCCTTCGTCCCGCTGCCACCCGCCAGCGGGAGCGTGAGCGGTTGAGGATCGTGGACGGTGATCTCGGGTGCCCCGCCCGTAGCCGTCCCGAGGGAGGCGGTCGAGTTCGCTCCGCCGACGAGCGTCACGGTGCCGTCGGTCGCGACGGTGAACCGGATCGGCTGAGCAAGGAGCGTGTAGTTGCTCGGAGCAGTGGTCTCGGTCAGCCAGTACGTTCCCGGCAGCAGCCCGGTCATCTTGAACTCGCCGGTCTGTCCCGAGACGGGCTGGACGCCGCTCGCGACGGTCGCGCCGGGCGCACCGCTGGCGTCGGCCTGGAGCTGCCACTGCGAGCCGCCGAGGGAGACGGTGGCGCCGCTCTGGCTCTGACCGACCTTGTGCAGATAGACGTCGGCACGGACGGCCGTGTTCGTGATGGTGCACGAGATCCGGGCGGCGGCGACCGGCGTGATCTGCAGGGACGCGCCGAAGGCGGCGTTGGTGGGCAGACCGGTCTGGATGCCGGAGGCGTCCGTACAGGTGATCGTCTTCGTGTAGTTGGCCAGCGTCGTCGTGCCGGCGGCAGCCTCAGTCAGGTAGTAGCTCGTGCCGGCGGTGGCGGTGACCGCCCCGGTCGTGCCGGATCCGGTGCTGACGGTGCTGCCGGTGCCGGTCGTGGTCGAGTTGGTCAGCGGGTTGGCCACAGGTCCGGTCGCCGAGCCGGTGTGGATCGCCACCGTGAACTGGTCGGTGTCGGCAGCGCGGGCGCTGCCGAGCGCCTTGGTGAGCGTGATCGTGGGCGCCGACGCACTGTTGGTCAGCGTGCAGGTGATGTTGGCGCCGATCGCGGGGGTGATCGCGTTGTTGCCCGTGTAGGCGGCGTTCGTCGGCAGGCCCGTAGTGCGGCCGGTCGAGTCCACGCACGTCAACGTCGCGTTGTAGAGCGATAGGTCGGCGCCGTTGATCCCCGACTCGGTCAGGTAGTAGGTCTTGGTCGAGGTTGCGACGTAGGTGCCGGTCGTGCCGGTGCCGGCGGTGACAGTGGATCCGGTGCCTTGGGTCGTCGCATTGGCGGTGCTGCTGACGACGGCACCCGTGCCGGACCCGGTCCGGATGGCGACGTTGAACTGATCACCGGACTTCGCCCGAGCTGAGCCGAGTGCCTTGACCAAGGTCAGGCGCGGGTAGAGGAACTGGACGGTGCCGGGGTCGCCCGGGAGGAGGCCGGAGAGCGTCATATTGGCCGGATTGGACGGCGAGTTGGTGTAGGTGTTCTCCGTGGCCGAGGTGACGTTGGCGGTGATCGTGCAGGAGGTTTGGTTGAGCCCCAGATCGCCCCCGGTCACCGTGATCGTGGAGCCACCCGTCGTACCGGTCTTGCTCAACGCCGCGCCAGCCTGCTGCGCGCAGGTGCCGCCGAAGGTCGTGTTGGCCAGGGTCAAGCCGGCCGGCAGGTTGTCGACGAAGCCCCAGTCGGTCTTGGCCATCAGCTCCGAGGTGTTGGTGATCGTCAAGGTGAGCACGGAGGTCTGAGTGGGCTCGACCAGGGCCGGCGAGAGAGACTTGTCGACGATCGGGGTCACGTCCACGATCTGCGGCAGGTCGAAAGCGACGTCGTTGCCCGATCCGGTCGTGGTGGCGTTGTAGAGGGATAGGCCGAGGGACACCGTGCCGGGCGGGACCTGGATCGCAGCGGACTGCAGCTTCTGGATCTGGACGTCCCAATTGGTGAGGTCAGTGCACGGATTCAGGCCTGAGCCGAGCACGGTCGACGTGCCCACGCCTGCCGCGTTGTAGGTGATCAGGCTGAACGTCTCGCTCGCCCTGCCTGCGGCGGGGCAGTTCACCTCGGCGAAGTAGGCGGAGACGGCGTAATAGTGACCGGGGATCGCGGTGATCGAGTTGGACTTGGTGGTCTTGAACTCCGTGCCCGCGGCGATGGTGCCCGACGTGGCGTTCGTGTACTCCGAGAGAGCTTGGTTGCTCGCGGCCTGAGTCGCGCTCTGACCCTGCGCCAAACCCAGTTGTTTGGCCATCTGCTGGATCTGTCCCCATCCGGCCGGCTGGTTGTTGGCACAACCTCCATCTCCTGAGGGGAGGGGGGTGGAGGAATTGAGGATCCAGCCGTCGCACTGGTTGCCTGCCGGGGTGTAGGGCGTGTCGGCGGTGTAGGTCTGGTTCGCCGCCGCCGCGCCGCCGGTGTAGTTGAGGATCGAGATCGCCCCGGCGGTCGCGTTCTGGTTGGAGAAGTCCTCGGTGTAGACGGGTGTGCCGGGTGCCGGGACTCGTGCCGCCGCAGGCACCAGGTCGGCGGTGACGCCCTGGGCCGTGCCACCTGGCATGCCAGCGGAGGCGTTCGACAGGATGAACGCAGCGACCACGCCGGCGACCACGAGCAGGTTGAGCGACAGCGTGAACCGACGGCGCGCTGAGCCGAAAACACGGCCTTGCCGCCACCGCAGACGGCCCGACACGACGCGACCAACGTCGCTTAGATGAAACATTCTTCCCCCGATGCACAGCACTGATACATCGGAGAGACGGTGTGCCACGCCGACCATGACGGGACACGTTGAATTCTTTACTGTCGAGCGCTCGCCCGTGTGGAGGTGGCTACCGCCGGGGTCAGTAGGACTTGGGCAACCCGAGGGAGTGCATCGCGACGAAGTTGAGGATCATCTCCCTGCTCACCGGCGCGATCCGCATCACGCGCGAGGCGGCGACCAGCGCTCCCATGCCGTACTCCTGGGTGAGGCCGTTGCCCCCGAAGGTGTGTACGGCGGTGTCGACGGCGAAGCACGAGGCCTCGGCGGCGGCGTACTTGGCCATGTTGGCGGCCTCGCCCGCCGCCAGGTCCTCGCCCGCGTCCACCAGAGCCGCCGCCTTCTGGGTCATCAGCCGGGCCAGTTCGACCTGGATGTGCGCCTGGGCGAGCGGGTGCGCGATCGCCTGGTGCGCGCCGATCGGGGTGGAGAAGACCGTCCGCTCCTGGGCGTAGGCGGCAGCCCTGCCCAGCGCGAACCGAGCCAGGCCGGTGGCGAACGACGCCGCCATCACGCGCTCCGGGTTGAGGCCGGCGAAGAGCTGCACCAGGCCACCGTCCTCGTGCCCGACGAGCGCATCCGCCGGCAGCCGTACGTCGTCGATGAAGACCTGGAACTGCAGCTCCGGCGAGACGAACTCCATCGGGATCGGGGTGAACGTGAACCCCGGCGCGTCGGTGGGCACCACAAAGAGGCAGGGCTTGAGCTTGCCGGTCTTCTGCCCACTCTCGTCGACAGTCTCCGTGCGCGCGACGACCAGCACGTTCTTGGACTCGTCGAGACCGGAGATGTAGATCTTGCGACCGTTCAACACCCAGCCGTCGCCGTCACGGCGCGCGGTGGTGGTGATGTTGTGCGAGTTCGTGCCGGCGTCGGGCTCGGTGATCGCGAAGGCCATCGTCTCGGTGCCGTCGGCGATCCCCGGCAGCCAGTGCTGCTTCTGCTCAGCGGTGCCGTACTTGGCGATCACCGTGCCGCAGATCGCCGGGCTGACGACCATCAGCAGCAGGGGGCAGCCAGCGGCGCCGACCTCCTCCAGCACCGCCGCGACGTCGCCGAGACCGCCCCCACCCCCGCCGTACTCCTCGGGGAGGTTGACGCCCAGGTAGCCGTTCTTGGCCAGCTCCAGCCACAGCTCGGTGGTCTTCTCGCCGGCCCGGGCCTTGGTCAGGAAGTACTCCTGGCCGTACTTGGCGGCCAGCTTCGCGACCGCCTTGCGGAGCTCGACGCGCTCCTCGGACTCGGTGAAGTCGTTCATGCCTGATCCTCTTCCCTGGCGCCTTCGGGCGCTGTGTCCACGACGGCGAGGACTGCCCCGCCGTTGACCTGGTCGCCGACGGCGACGTCGAGCTCGGTGACGGTGCCGGCGTGCGGCGCGGCGATGGTGTGTTGCATCTTCATCGCCTCCAGGACCAGCAGCGGCTGCCCCTCCGCGACCACGTCGCCCACGCCGGCGTGCACCGCGACCACGCTGCCCGGCATGGGTGCCAGCAGCGAGCCGGCGGCGACCCTGTCGGACGGGTCGGTGAACCGCGGCAGCTTGCGCAGCGCGACGTGGCCCAGCGGCGAGTCCACGTCGACGTGGATCCCGTGGGCGTCACTGACGCTGACGTGGAACGTCCGGGCGACCCCCGCCACGGCCAAGGTGACCTCGTCCGGACCTGCCGCCAGCACGACGACGTCGTCGCGGTCGGCATGCTGCGGCACCCGGCCGCCCCACCACCGCACGGCGATCTCCGGCACGTCGTTGGTCGAGCCTGCGCCGCCCTGAGCCTGCCGAAGGGTCGAGACCACGAACGTGGTCAGCTGCGGCTGCGAGGGCACGTTGCGCCAGCCCGCCGGGATCCGCGCGTGGTACGCCGAGGCCGACCGGGCCCTTTCGGCCAGCGCGACCGCAGCCGAGAACGCACCGAGCTGCATCGCGTCCTCGTCGACGGCCGAGAAGCCGGCGACGACGGCCGGGTCGTCGAGCCAGGTGGTGTGCATCCGGCCCTCGAGGAACACCTCACTGCGCAGCAGCCCGACCAGCAGGTCCCGGTTGGTGCGCAGCCCGTGGATCTTGGCGCCTGCGAGGGCACCGGCCAGCCGCCGCGCCGCCTGCTCGCGGGTCGGCGCCCAGCAGATCACCTTGGCGATCATCGCGTCGTAGAACGTGCCGATCTCGTCGCCGGCGACGACGCCGGAGTCGAGCCGCAACCCGCCACCGACCGTCGAGCCTGTCGAGACGAGCTCGAACTCGGCGCTCACGCCCGGGATGTCGAGCGCCGTCAGCAACCCGGTCTGGGGGGCGAAGCCGGCGGCCGGGTCCTCGGCGTAGAGCCGCACCTCGACCGCGTGACCGTTCGGGCTCCCCGGACGCCGAGCTTGTCGAGGCGACTGCCCCTCGACAAGCTCGGGGAACGCCTCACGTCCCTCGGGGAACGCCTCACGTCCCTCGGCCACGGCTAGCTGCAGCTCGACCAGGTCGACCCCGAAGACCTCCTCGGTGACCGGGTGCTCGACCTGGAGCCGGGTGTTCATCTCCAGGAAGAAGAACCGGTCCTTGGCCTGGTCGTAGAGGAACTCCACCGTGCCCGCGCCGCGGTAGTCGATCGCCGCGGCGGCGAGCCGGGCGGCGGTGTGCAGCGCCACCCGGGTGTCGGCGGGCAGACCGGGGGCAGGCGCCTCCTCGATCACCTTCTGGTGCCGACGCTGCAAGGAGCAGTCGCGCTCGCCGAGGACCAGCACCTGGCCGGCGCCGTCGCCGAGGACCTGGACCTCGACGTGGCGCCCGCTCTCGATGAAGGGCTCCACGAAGACGGTGCCGTCGCCGAAGGCGGACTCGGCCTCGGCGCGCGCCTTGGCGATCTCGCCCGGCAGCTCGGCCAGGTCCCGGACGATCCGCATGCCGCGGCCACCACCGCCGGCACTGGCCTTGACCAGGAGCGGCAGGTCGTCGGCAACAGCGGTGTCGGGGGTCAGGTCGCCGAGCACCGGTACGCCGGCGGCAGCCATCAGCTTCTTCGCCTCGACCTTCGAGCCCATCTGCCGGATCGACTCCGGCGAGGGCCCGACCCACGTCAGGCCTGCCTCGATCACGGCGTCCGCGAACTCCGCGTTCTCCGAGAGGAACCCGTAGCCCGGGTGGATGGCGTCGGCACCGGCCGCCCGGGCGGCGGCGATGATCAGGTCGCCGCGCAGATAGGTCTCGGCCGGGGCGTTCCCCGGCAGCCGTACGGCGGCATCGGCGTCCCGCACGAACGGCGCGCGCGCGTCCGCGTCGGAGTGCACCGCCACCGTGCCGATGCCGAGGCGGCGGCAGGAGGCGAAGACCCGGCGAGCGATCTCGCCGCGGTTGGCGACCAGGAGCTTGGTGATCATCACGGCACTCACATTCGAAAGACGCCGAAGTTGAGGTTGCCCTCGATCGGCTGGTTCTCGATGACGGACAGGCAGATGCCGAGGATGGAGCGGGTGTCGCGGGGGTCGATCACCCCGTCGTCGTAGACCATCCCGGAGAGGAAGTAGGGCAGCGACTGCTCCTCGATCATCTGCTCGACGAAGGCACGGGTCTGGGCATCGGCCTCCTCGTCGAACGGCACGCCCTTGGACTCGGCGGCGGCCCTGGCGACGATCGACATCACGCCGGCGAGCTGCTGCGGTCCCATCACCGCCGACTTCGCATTCGGCCAGGTGAAGAGGAAGCGGGGGTCGTAGGCGCGACCGTTCATGCCGTAGTTGCCGGCGCCGTACGAGGCCCCGATCAGGATGGAGATCGAGGGCACCGTCGAGTTGGAGACGGCGTTCACCATCATCGCGCCGTGCTTGATGATGCCGCCCTGCTCGTAGTCCTTGCCGACCATGTAGCCGGTGGTGTTGTGCAGGAAGAGCAGCGGCGTGTCCGAGGCGTTCGCGAGCTGGATGAACTGCGTCGCCTTCTGCGCCTCCTTGCTGAACAAGATGCCCTGCGCGTTGGCCAGGATGCCGATCGGACGGCCGTGGATCCGCGCCCACCCGGTGACCAACGAGGGGCCGTAGAGCGGCTTGAACTCGTCGAAAGCGACCTCGTTGCTCTCCGAGGGGCCGTCCACCATCCGCAGGATCACCTCGCGCGGGTCGAACGGCTCCTTGAGGTCGGTCGGGATGATGTCGAGCAGCCCGTCGGGGTCCAGCAGCGGCTCGGCGTACGCCGTTCCCTGAGCCTGTCGAAGGGCCGAGACTCCGCGCTTGGTGATGTTGAGCCGGGCCACGATGCGGCGCCCGATCCTGATCGCGTCGCGCTCGTCGACGGCGAGGAAGTCAGCCAGACCCGAGGTGGTGGCGTGCATCTCCGCACCGCCCAGGGCCTCGTCGTCGGAGACCTCACCGGTGGCCATCTTCACCAGCGGCGGACCGCCGAGGAAGACCTTGGCGCCCTTGTCGACCATCACGATGTAGTCGCTCATCCCGGGGATGTAGGCGCCACCGGCGGTGGAGTTGCCGAAGACCAGCGCGATCGTCGGCTGCTTGCGGGCGCTGGCCCGGGTGAGGTCGCGGAAGCCCTTGCCTGCCGGGATGAAGATGTCTTTCTGGTGCGGCAGGTCGGCTCCCCCGGACTCGACCAGGGTCACGACCGGGAGGTGGTTCTCCTCGGCGATCTGCATCGCCCGGCCGGTCTTCCTCATCGAGATCGGGTTGATCGTGCCGCCCTTCACCGTCGGGTCGTGCGCCACGATCATGCACTCCACGCCGGAGACGACGCCGATGCCGGTGACGGTCGACCCGCCCACCGGGAACGGGCTCCCCCAGCCGGCCAGCGTCATCAGCTCCAGGAACGGCGCGCCCTCGTCCAGCAGCAGCTCGATCCGCTCGCGGGCGAGCAGCTTGCCGCGCCGGTGGTGACGCTCCATGTACTTGCCGCCGGCGTTGACGGCCTTCGCCTGCTCGGCGTCGAGGTCGGCGAGCCGGCTCAGCATCGCGGTCCGGTTCTCACTCATCAGGCATACCCCAACAGCTTCGCGGCCAGGTCGGTCATCACTTCGGTCGCTCCTCCTCCGATGGGCAGGATCCGGGTGTCGCGGTAGTGCCGCTCCACTTCGGTGCCGTGCATGTAGCCGGTGCCGCCGTGCAGCTGCACCGCCTGGTCGCAGACCCATTGACCCGCCTCGACGGCGGTCTGCTTGGCCAGCGCCGCGCCCGCCAGGAGAGACGGACTCAGACCGGCCTCCTGGGTGCCGCCGGCGTCGTACTCCCGCACGATCGCGTGGGTGTAGGCCCTCGCCGCCTCGATGCGACGGTGCATCTCGACGAGCCTGTGCCGCACCACCTGGCGCTTGATCAGCGGCTCGCCGAAGGTGCTGCGCTCGCGCGCGTGATCGACCGTCAGCGCGAGCGAGCGAGCGGCGATCCCATAGGCGTGTACGGCGAGGGCGATCCGTTCGGTCACGAACGCCTCGGCGATGTAGCCGAAGGCCGCGTCCTCCTCGCCCACGAGGTGGCTGAGCGGCACCCGGACGTCGCTGAAGCCGAGCTCGGCGGTGTCCGAACAGTGCCAGCCCATCTTGGCCAGCCGCCGGTCCACGCTGAAGCCGGGCGAGTCCTTGTCG
Source organism: Nocardioides sp. Iso805N (assembly GCF_000364605.1). Classification (GTDB taxonomy): domain Bacteria; phylum Actinomycetota; class Actinomycetes; order Propionibacteriales; family Nocardioidaceae; genus Nocardioides. The sequence continues at coordinate 721,470 of NZ_KB822575.1, forward strand.
ATCACCAGCAGGCTGATGCCGCCGGCGCCGGGGCCGCCGGTGCGCACCGCGACCGTGACGAAGTCGGCCCGTACGCCGCTGGTGATGAAGGTCTTGCCTCCGTTGACGACGTAGTGGTCCTCGGGGTCCGAGCCTGTCGAGACCCGCGCCGCCCGCGTGGTCAGGTGCGCGACGTCGGACCCTCCGCCCGGCTCGGTGATCGCGAGCGAGCCGATCTTCTCCCCGGCCAGCGTCGGCCGCACGTAGCGGTCGATGAGCTCCGGTGAGCCGTGCCGGGCCAGGTGCGGCAGCGCGATACCGCCCGTGAACAGCGCCGCGAGCAGGCCGCTGGAGGCGCCCGCGGCAAGCATCCCCTCCTGCAGCGCGGTCACGTCGGCGAGGGTGCCGCCCTGGCCGCCGAGCTCCTCGGCGAAGCCGATCCCCAGCAGGCCCTGCTTGGCCGCCGCCAGGTGCAGCGCGCGTGGCACCTCGCCGGCGTCCTCCCACTCCTGCAGCGAGTCGACGACCTCGCGGCGGGTGAACTCGGCACCGAGCTCGAACAATTCCGGACTCATCACTGCGAAATCCCCGACTCGACGAGGGCGTCGGGGATGACGACGTACCGGCTGCGCAGCCACTCGCCCAGCGCCTTGGCCTGCGGGTCGAAGCGCACCCCCTCGGCCACCCCGGCGCCGAGGATGCCGTGGATGACGATGTTGATGCCGCGCAGGTTGGGCAGCGGCACGAGGTCGATCTCCAGCTCCGCGGCCTCGGGCAGGAGGGTGCGCACCCAGTCGACGGTGACGGTCGTCAGCAGCCAGTCGACGGCCGCGTCGGGGCGTCCGGCCGGGATCCACAGGCCGATGTTGGCGTCGCCGCCCTTGTCGCCGGAGCGGGCGTAGACCAGGTCGCCGAGTGGCCGGGCGGTGGCGCTCACGCGATCACCTCCGTGGTGCCGTCGGGCAGGTGGACGGTGTGGTGGACGAGCTCGCGATCGACGTACGTCGGGGTGTAGACGCCGTAGGCGCTCGCCTTGCCGGGAGGTGCGGTGACGTGGAACCCGGCGTAGGAGGCGAGCACCAGCTCGATCGCGGGGCCGGTGAACGCCCGGCCGACCGCTGCCTCGTCGCTGGACCAGACCGTCAGCCGCTGCAGCACGGCCGCGCCCTCCTCGGTGGGCGAGTCCGGCGCCGGCGCACGCCAGGTGGACCAGGACCGCTGCAGGTCCGGCAGCGCCGCCTCGACCTGGGCGCGCAGCAGCTCGGCCTTGCGCTCGATGTCCAGCCCGGTGAGCACGAACTCGACCTGGTTGCGCCAGCCCCCGAGCCGGTTGACCGCGACCTTGAGCCGTGCCGGCGGCTCGCTGCCCCTGGTGCCGCTGATCTCGACCCTGTCCCGGGCCAGCTGCCGCAACGAGATGGAGGTGAGGTCGGTGGTGACATCGGGGTTGAGGTAGGTGCTGCCCTGGATCTCGTAGAACAGCTGAGCGGTGAGCGTGTCGACGGTGACCAGGCCGCCGGTGCCGGCGTGCTTGGTGATGACGGTGCTGCCGTCGGCCGCGATCTCCGCGATCGGGAAGCCGAACGGTTGGGCCGGGTCCTCGACCAGGCCTGCGTCGATGGCGTCGAAGAGCCCGGCGAAGTTGCCGCCGGTGGCCTGGGTGCCGCACTCGATGACGTGCCCGGCGACCACCGCGCCTGCGAGCCGGTCGTGGTCGCCCCGATCCCAGTCGTGCCACCAGATCGCCGGGCCCATCACCACCGCCGCATCGGTGACCCGGCCGGTGACGACCACGTCGGCGCCCGCCGCCAGGGCCCGGGCGATGCCGAAGCCGCCGAGGTAGGCGTTCGCGGTCAGCGCGTCGGGAAAGTCCTCGAGGTGGCCGCGGACGTCGTCGCCGTCGACGTACGCGATCCGGGCGCCGGTGCCCAGCGCGTCCAGGGCCTGCGCCAGACCGGCGGGGTTGAGCCCACCGGCGTTGCTGACCAGCCGCACGCCCTTCTCCAGGGCAAGAGCGAGGCAGTCGGCGGCCTGGGCGAGGAAGGTCTTCGCATAGCCGAGCGACGGATCCCGCATGGTGTCCTTGCCCAGGATCAGCATGGTCAGCTCGGCGAGGTAGTCGCCGGTCAGCACGTCCAGCGGACCGCCCTCGAGCATCTCGCGCATCGCGCTGAGCCGGTCGCCGTAGAAGCCGGAGCAGTTGCCCACCCGGATGGACCGCTTGACGGATTCAGCCACGGGGACGCCCCTCTCCTGCGGGCCCGGCGAAGGCCTGGGCGATGCCGAGCCACTGCGCGGCGTCGGCGCCCTGGGCGACCAGGTCGGTGTCGTCGCGGTGCACCCGCTGGGTGACCAGCCGGGCGAAGTCCCAGGCCGAGCCCGTCACGGACTGCGCTGCGGTCTCCGGCCCCCAGTGCCACGTCTCGCCGCTGGGCGCGAGGAGCTCGACGTGGATCTCCTCCTCGGGCGGGTCCAGGGAACGGACCGAGTAGGCGTATCCGCGGGTCCGTATGCCGAGGTGGCAGACGTGCCGGATCCGATCGGTCCGCTCCGCGGGCAGCCCGAGAGCATCGCGGACGTCGAGACCGTGTGCCCAGGTCTCCATGAACCGAGCCGTGGCCATCGAGGCCGGCGACATGGGCGGGCCGAACCATGGCAGCTTGCCCTCGACCTGCCGCAGGGCCGACGGCAGTGCGGCCCGGGCGACGTCCCAGCGGGCCAGCAGCTCGTTGGGCGGCGCGGCACCTCCCGCGAGTGCGGCGCTGTCGACGAAGCCCGCCACATCGGCCAGCGCCGCCTCGAGCAAGGCATCCCAGGCCGCCTTGTCGGTGGCGGCTGCAACCGCGCACTCGTCGGTCCACGCGAGGTGCGCGATCTGGGTGGCGACGTCCCAGCCGGCGGCGGGCGTCGAGGTACGCCATGCCTCGTCCGGGAGGTCTGCGACCACAGCCCGAAGCTGCTCGCTCTCGGCGGCCAGGTCGGCCAACAGCTCCTCAGGAACCATCACCGGTCTCCTTCTCCAGGACCTTGGCCCACTCGTCGAGGATCCGGCCGCGGCGCTTCGCGTCGTCGGAGAGCGTGTCGGCCAGGCCGAGCCCGCGGCACAGGTCGAGGGTCGCCTGGATCAGCTCGCGCATTCCGGGCGCCGACTCGTCGGCACCGAGCAGCTCCACGGTGATCCGGTGGGCCTCGCGGCCGATCCGGCGCTCCAGCGGCGCCACCGCGGCGAGCAGGTCAGGGTCGGTCCGTGCGGCCACCCACAGCTCGAGCGCGGCTTGGAAGCCAGGTGAGGTGAAGTGGTCGGCCAACATCTCCAGTACGCCGCGGGTCTTGGCGCCCTGATAGCTCGCCACGGCGGCGCGGAGCTCGTCGGCCCGGCCGGCCATCACGTGCTCGACCGCGGCCACCACCAGGGCGTTCTTCGTCGGGAAGTGATGCAGCTGTGCCCCGCGGCTCACCCCCGCCCGAGCGGAGACCAGCGTGGTGGTGGTGCCGGCCCAGCCACGCTCGGTCAGCACCTCGACGGTCGCCTCCAGGAGCCGCGCCCGCATCAACCGGGTGCGTTCCTCCTGGGGCACGCGCTGTGTGGTCGCCGTCACCCTGCCAGCCTGGCTCGGATCTAACAAACAGTCAAGACTGCCTTTTAATTGCTAGCCCGGTTGCCGCAGGTCCCAGTGCGATAGGTAGTCGGGATGGCGGCGATAGGAGTGGGCGACCCGCAACAGGAATCGCTCGACCTCGTACGCACTCGGCGGCGCTGCCCAGAGGAAGGCCTCCATCTTCCGGACCTCGTCCAAGAGGCCCTCGAGCCATCCGGCACGCAGGGGATCAGCATGCGCCCGGCTGACCTGATCGGCGATCCGAGCCTTCACGAAGACCAGCAGCGGCTCGACGTCCGGGCAGGGGCCGGGCCTGCTCACCGCCACCGTCCGGTCCCCCATGCCGACAGCGCGCTCGACCGGACGGCGTGGACCCACAACTTCACGCCCTATGTCTAGGGCCGCGAACTGAATCGGGACATCACCGATCCTGAAACGATGCTGTTAAATCTCGGCCGCGCGGCGGCGTCTCACCCGCCCGGAAGCGCCGCGCTTCCGCAGCCGGAGAACCGACCCTGCCAGCACGATCGCCTGGACGCCGCCACTGATGCCGACGCGGCGACGGCCGCTATCGAGGCAGGCCTTGTCGGCAGCGGTAGTGACTCCGCTGGCCAGTGCCGTCGACAGTGCGTCCATCGTGCAGTTGGAACCGTCGATCTTGGCCGCGTTGATCCACAGATTCGCGGTCACCAGACCTGTTCCCACCACGGCGGCTGCCAGCGACACGGCGATCCAACGGCTCAGAGCGCGTCTCCGGAACGCCGCGACGACCAGCCACAGCGCCACGACCGACGTGCCGAGGCCGAGGGCGATCCACATGGCGGCGTAGATCCACCCGCTCGAGTCCGGTGCGTCCATGGTTGCTCGGCTTTCGTGGTGGAGGCCGCAGGTCACGGCCGCCAGGACGGGTCCTTGCCGCCGGGCCGATCCTGCAAGCCCTGGACCATGCGTGCGCCGAACGTAGACGCCGGACCGCATCCGGCGCAGCAGAATCGGCTGAGTCCGCAGTCCGCGAGGGTCTCCGCGGCTCTCAGGCTCGGTCGGTCAGACCGACCGTCTCGGCCAGCACCCGGAGCTGGTGCTCGAAGAGCGCGGCCGGGTCGCCGAAGGTGTCGGGGCCGTACTGCCCGAAGACCTCGAAGCTGATGCAACCGAAGAGGGCCGCCCACGCAAGCACCCCGCGCGCCAGCACCTGGTCGGGCAGGTCCAGCCCCAGCTCCGCCCGTACGGCGACGAACGCCTCCGCCAGTGAGCCGGGCACCGGCGGGCCTTGCGGCACCTGGATCGCTCCGGCGGCGTACGCCTGTGCCCAGAGCTGCACGAGCGCGCGGACCACCCGCGTGCCCGGCTCGGTGGTGCGCTCGGCGGGCGCGTGGTAGCCGGGCACCGGGCTGCCGAAGAGCAGTGCGTACATCGCCGGCTCACCCACCGCCCAGGCGCGCACCGTCGTGCCGATCGCGCTCAGTCGGGCACCGAAGTCGCCCTCCTCGACCTTCCCGAGAGCGCTGTCGACCGCATCGCCGAGCTCGTCGTAGCCGGCGACGACGAGGAGGGTGAGGAGCTCGTCGCGACTCGCGACGTAGCGGTAGACCGCGGAGGAGACCACGCCGAGGTCGCGCGCCACCGCGCGCAGGGACAGCGCCGCAGCGCCCTCGGTGCTCAGGTGCTGGCGGCCGATCCGGACGATGTCGGCCATCGTCTGGGACCGTGCCCGGTCGCGCGGCGTGCCTTCCATGGCTCCATCCTGCCGCGAGAGAGCGTCTGAAGCAAATGTGAGCACTGCTCTTGAGTTTCTTCCCGACAAGGCGCATGCTCGAAACCGAGAGCACTGCTCTCGCCAATCCGAACCTGAAGGAGAGATCCCATGAGCAATGTCGTCATCGGAGCCGGTCCAGTCGGCACCACCGTCGCCCTCCAGCTCGCCGCGGTGGGCCGCCCGGTCACGCTGTTGACCCGCTCGGGCAGCGGCCCCGAGCACGCGCTCGTCGAGCGTCGCCGTGCCGACGCCAGCGACGCGGTCGCACTCGACGAGGCGTTCGCCGGCGCAGACGCGGTCTTCGACTGCATGCACGCCTCGGCCTACCGCGCGGACGTGTGGCGGGCCGAGCTCCCCCGCGCCGAGCACGCGGTGCTCGAGGCCGCTGGTCGTGCCGGCGCGGTGGTGGTCTTCCCCGAGAGCCTCTACTCCTACGGCCACGTCTCCGCCCCGATGACCGAGACCAGCCCGCGCACCGCCGACTTCGGCAAGCCCGGCATTCGCACCGAGCTGCTGCACGCTCGCGAGCGCTCCTCCACCGCGACGGTGAGCGTGGTGGCCTCCGACTTCTACGGTCCGGGTGTGCTGATGGCCCATGCCGGCGAGCGGATGGTGCCGACGGTCCTGGCCGGCAAGACGATGCGCGTGCTCGGCGACCCCGACGCGCCGCACTCCTGGACCTACATCCCCGACCTGGCCGCCGCGATGATCCACGCCGCCGACGACTCCACGCTGTGGGGCGAGGTGCTGCACGCCCCCACCGCCGCGCCGCTGAGTCAGCGCCAGCTCGTCGGGCTCTACGCCGAGGTCGCCGGCGTACGTGCGCCGAAAGTCGCCGCCATCCCGACCTGGCTGCTTCGTGCCGTCGGCACGGTCCACCGCGACACCCGCGAGATCGCGGAGATGACCTACCAGTTCGACCAGCCTTTCGTGCTGGACTCCCGCGCGAGCGAGGCCCGCCTCGGCCTGTCGCCGACCCCCATGGCCGAGGGAGCCCGCGAGACGGTCGCCTGGTGGCGAGCCCGCGGAAAGTGACCTCCCGGCCGGCGGAAGGTGGCCTCTCGGCCGTCATAGGGCGGCGGCGGTCACCACCCGGGCGCGGATGACGGGGTCGACCCACGCCACGGCCGTACGCCGCAAGCGCAGCGCCGACCAGGCGCCCAGCACCACGGCGACCGCGATCGTCACGACCGGCGTCCCGTCCCGCGCCAGCGTGGAGAAGATCAGTGAGGTGAGCGTGGTGGTCAGCGCGAGCCTGCTGGAGTAGGCCACCATCGCCATCGGCGGTGCCGGCGTCGACCGCGCGGTGTGCAGATCGACCGGGTAGGGCCGCGCCTGCGCCCAGCGCAGCGAGGCGGAGAGCACCTGGCCGAGCACCACCAGCCAGCCGGCGAGGACGGCGGTCGCCTCGCGGGCATCCGGCACGCCGGCCCGCAGGCAGCCGATCCCCACCGTGATCGCCGAGGCCACCGCCAAGAACTCCAGGCACACCCACGCCCGTGCGGTGAACACCGCCCGAGGCCCGATCGGCAGCGACTCGCGCCACAGCCCACCGCGGCCGTCGAGGCACCACGCGTTGACGGCGAAGAGCAGCGCGCCGCCCGAGGCGACCAGACCAGGCAGCAGGACCAGCTGTGGCCAGGTCAGTGCACCGGCCACGGCGACCACGCCCGGACCGACCGAGAGGATCAGCAGCCCCCGCCGGACCGGCACCGCGCGCCATACCGAGGCCCTGTCGATCCGCACCAGCATCGCCCACGCCGAGCGTGGCATCGGGCGCGGGAGGTGCAGCGCAGAGTCCACGTCGTGCTCCTCGCGCGGGGCCAGCCGGGCGCACAGATGGGCCGGGATCGCGCCGAGCACCACGGCCACGAGCAGCAGCGCCAGCTCGGCGGCGACGGTGAGCACCCACCGGCCGTTCGCGCCGTCCACCAGGCCGACCACGAACCACCGCGTCGGCAGCGCGTCCAGCAGCGGACCGAGCCTGCCGGTCAGCTGCAGCCACGCCGCCAGCACCCCGAGGAGCAGCGCGCCGACCCGGACCACGGCGATGCCGTGTGGCAGGCGGCGTACGCCCTCCACGGACCAGGCTGCGGCCTGGGCGATCGCCGTCGCGGCAGCGATCCACAGCAGCACGCCGACGGCCGCCGCGGCCGTGCGCGCGGGTCCGAGACCGAACGCGGCGGTGCCGAGCAGGGCCCACGACTGGAGCAGCCAGGCGACACTGAGCGGCGCCAGCAGCAGCGCACCGAGATGATCGGTGGTGGGACTGACCGGATAGGCGACCAGCTGCTCGCGCGAGACCAGCTCGCGGCCGCCGCCGGAGGCGATCGCGGCCACCAGGCTGAGGAGCTGGAAGCCGGCGAAGGCGGCCGGTAGCAGGGTGAGCGCGTCTCGGGCGCGGCCCGCACCGGGAGCACCCGCCCCCGGCAGGTACGCCGGCACCACCGTCGCAGCCAGCGTGAGCGCGAGGAACGCACTGCCGATCAGCAGCGTCCGGCGCCGCGAAGCGGTGGCGGCCCGGAAGCGCAGCAGGTGTCCGAGGTCGGCGACGGCACGGCGCTCCAGCGCCAGGATGCGCGGCAGCTCAGTCGAGGAGAGCCCGGTAGGCACGCGCACCCTCCTCGCCGGCCATGTCCCGGGCGGTCAGGGTGGCGACCCGAGAGCCGCCGCGCAGCACCGTGACGCTCGAGCACGCCTCGACCGCGAGCTCACGCAGATGGGTGGAGACCAGGATGCAGGCGCCCCGGGCCCGGGCGTCGGCGATGACGTCCAGGGTGGCCTCCACCCCGATCGGGTCGACGCCGTCGAACGGCTCGTCGAGCAGCAGCACGTCCGGCTCGTGCAGCGCGGCCAGCACCACCGAGAGCCTGCGGCCCATCCCGTGGGAGAACCCGCTCGTGACGCGGTGGGCGACGTCGCCGAGCTCGAAGCGCTCCAGCAGCTCGCGTGCGCGCGGCTCCCAATCGGGGATCCGGCGCAACCGGGCCGCCAGCTGGAGGTGCTCCCACGGCGTCGCGCGGGGCACGAGGCCGCCCACATCGGGGCAGTACCCGACCCGGCGCTTGATGGCGAGGGGTTCGCGGCGTACGTCGATGCCCTTGACCCGCACGTCACCGTCGGTCGGCGGTACGACTCCGGCCAGCACCCGCATGGTGGTGGACTTGCCGGCGCCGTTGCGGCCCAGCAGCGCGGTGGAGTAGCCGGGATAGGCCTTCAGGTCCACCCCCGCGACCGCCTCGACCTCCCCGAAGCGGACGCGCAGACCGCGCACCTCCACCACGGGGGTCACCTCGTTCACTCCCTCATGATGCGGTCGAGACGTCACTTTCCACCCGTCGAGAGGTCACTTCCGGCGCAGAAATGGCCGATCGGTCAACCCGCCCAGGACGTCGGTACGCCGGCGGCCCCGCGATCGGTCGATCGCGGGGCCGCCGGTGTCGTCTCCAGCAGGTGTCAGGAGTCGCTGAGCGGCAGCCCCGGCGGGTTGATCTGCGAGGTCGGGAGAGCCTCGTTGGACAGGTTGTACGCCGCGAGCCACTTGGCGTACTGGCCGTTCTTGATCAGGTAGTTGATCGCGTCGGCCAGCGGCTGGGCGAGCCCGTCGCCCTTCTTCGTGGTCGCCGCGATCAGGCCCTGCAGCGATGCCCCGGCGCCGGAGTAGGTGCCGGCGGTGGCGACCTCCTTCGGCGTGCCCTTGGTGATCGACTCCTGATAGGCGATGCCCGGGTTCGGGCCGAAGTAGCCGTCGATCTGGCCCGAGGACAGCGCAGTCCAGGCGGAGGTGTCGTCGGCGAAGTACTTGACGTCGATCGTCTTGCCCTCCTTCTTCAGCAGGTCGCGCCAGTGCAGGAGGATCTTCTCCTGGTTGGTGCCCGAGCCGACCGCGATCTTCTTGCCGGCCAGGACCTCGTAGCCCTTGGGGTCGTTGCGGTCGAAGGTCCAGGTCGTGCCCTTCTTCACCGCGAGGGCCAGGTTGTCCTGGCGGTAGGAGGCGAAGTCGTACTTCTCCTTGCGCTCCTCGGTGACGGTGATGTTCGAGAAGCCGACATCGTTCTTGCCCGAGTCGATCCCGACGAAGAGGTTGTCCCACGTCGAGTTGTTGATCACCGGCTTGAGGCCGAACACGGCGGCGATGAGGCGACCGAGGTCGGGCTCGGCGCCGGTGAACGTCTTGTTGTCGGTGCCCACGTAGGCCAGGGGCGGGAAGCCGGACGGCAACGCCCCCTCGCCGATGGTCAGCTTCCCGCTGTTCACGATCGCGGCCGGCAGCTCCTTGCGGATGGCCGCCACCTCGGGCACCGAGATGGCGGTCGGCGTGTACTGGTCACCGGCAGCCGTGGCCACCTGGACGGTCGCGGTTCCGCCGGCGGTGGCAGGGCTGGCGCCCGCGGCGGCGTCGTCCGACGCCGAGCTGCTGCCGCAGGCGGCGAGGGCCAGGGTGAGCACTCCGGCGGACGCAGCCGCGCCGAGGCCGCGGCGGAAGGGTCGGGCGATGGACATGGTTCTCCTCAGGTTCGGCCCGCCGGCCCTGTGCCGGTCGGGTCTGGTGGGGTCTAGGGGGTGCAGGTACGGGTGCAGGTGCGGTGGCGGCGAGGTCAGGCCGGGTCACAGGACCTTGCCGAGGAACTCCTTCGTGCGCGCCTCGACCGGATGGTCGATCACCTGACTGGGCGGCCCCTGCTCGACGATCACGCCGCCGTCGATGAAGACGACGTGGTCGGCGACCTCGCGGGCGAAGCCGATCTCGTGCGAGACGATCACGAGCGTGCGACCGTCGGTGGCGAGCTCGCGGATCACCGCAAGCACCTCGCCGACCAGCTCCGGATCGAGCGCGGAGGTCGGCTCGTCGAAGAGCAGGATGTCGGGCTGCAGGGCCAGGGCGCGTGCGATCGCGACCCGCTGCTGCTGGCCGCCGGAGAGCTGTCGCGGGTAGGCGTCCCCGCGCTCGCCGAGTCCGACACGGGTCAGCAGCGCGATCGCCTGGGCGCGCGCCTCCTCCTTGCCGGCGCGCTTGTGAGCCAGCAGCGGCTCGGCGACGTTCTCGGCCACGGTGAGGTTGGGGAAGAGGTTGAAGCTCTGCGCGACGAAGCCGATCCGGGTGCGCTGACGACGGATCTCCTTCGGCGGCAGCTCGTGCAGCCGGCCGTGCTTCTCGTGGACGCCGACCAGCTCGCCGTGGACCGCGACGTACCCGAGGTCGAGGGGCTCGAGGTGGTTGATCGCCCGCAGCAGCGTCGACTTGCCGGAGCCGGAGGGGCCGAGGATCACGGTGACGCCGCCGGCGGGCAGCGACAGGTCGATCCCGCTGATGACCTCGACGCCCGCGAACGCCTTGCGCGCGTTGCGGATCTCGACGGCAGGGCTCGGCGGTACGGCGGTCAGCGCACTCATCGGACACCCCCGCTCGAGCCGATGTTGCCGAGCCGGAACTGCAGGTCGCCGAGCTTCGCACGCACCTTCTGGAGCGGCGTCAGCGGCAGCGTCCGGACCGCGCCGCGGGCGAAGTAGCGCTCGACGTAGAACTGCACGATGGTCAGGGCCGCGGCGATGACGAGGTACCACGCGACGCCGACCATCAGGATCGGCACGACATCTTGCGGATGCGTGCTCTCCAGCTGGTTGACGATGCCGAACAGGTCCACCAGCGAGACGAAGTAGACCAGCGACGTGCCCTTCACCAGTCCGACGAGCTGGTTGACGTAGCCCGGGACGATCGTGCGCAGCGCCTGTGGCAGCACGACGCGACGCAGTCGTCGCGTGGTCGGCAGGCCGAGCGCGTTGGCCGCCTCGATCTGTCCCGGGTCGACCGAGAGGATGCCGCCGCGGATCAGCTCCGCAGCGAAGGCGGCCTCGTTGAGGGCCAGGCCGATCAGGCCCCAGACGAACGCCGACTGGATGGCTGTCGTCTCGTGCGAGAAGAGCGTCGGCAGCAGCGGCAGCTTCAGCCCCACATTGGGGAAGAAGTATGCCGAGTTGAACAAGATGATCAGCAGCACGTTGAGCGGCAGCGAGCGGAAGAACCAGATGTAGAGCCAGCTCAGGCCACTGAAGAGCGCGTTGTGCGACAACCGCGCCAGTGCCAGCACGATGCCGCCGACCAGCCCCAGTACGGCGCTGAGCGCCGTCAGCTCGAGCGTCATGTAGACGCCGTGGCGCACCACGTCGAGGGTGAAGTAGTGGCCGAACTTGGCCCACTCCCAGGCGTCGTTGTGGGCGATGTTCTGGACGAGCTCGAAGAGCAGCGCCAGAACGACGACCGAGGCGACCCACCAGCCGTACTGCCGCCGCGGGCTCACCGGCCTGCTCGCGAGCGCGCTGGCGGCTTCACCGCTCAGCGGGGCCGGAGCGGGTCTCTCCGGGTCGAGTGTCGCCGTGTCGACGGCGCGGACGCTGCTCATGTCTCACCTTCCGGGTGGGTCTTGAACTGGTTGCCGAACGTAGGTGTTTCCGGTGTATGTTGTCAATGTAGATCAGATTTCTAGACAAACATTAGATCGAGGCTACCTGTGACAGTCGTCGAACCAGCGCCCGACCGGGCCGCTCCCGCCAGCCCCCTCCCCTCGCGCACGATCTCCGCCGACCACCTCCGAGACCGCCCCAGCGACATCTCGGTGCTGGACAACCCCGCCTGGCACGCGCTGACCGGCCCACACGCCCGCTTCGCGCAGCGGCGCGGCGACGCGGTGCGCTACCAGCCCGACGTCTCGGTCTTCACCGCGCTGCCCGACGGCGCGACCGAGCAGGACTGGCACGACCTCGCACAGCTGGTCGGCCCTGGCGAGGTCATTCCGGTCACCGGGTCCACGGTGGTCCCGCCGGCCGGCTGGGAGGTCGTCGAGAGCGGCAAGGGCGTGCAGATGATCGCCGAGTCGCTGGCGCCGCAGCCCGATGCCGAAGCCGTGGTCCTGGGCGCCTGCGACGTACCGGAGATGCTGGCGCTGGTCGAGCGCACCAAGCCCGGTCCGTTCAAGCCGCGCACCGTGGAGCTGGGCACCTACCTCGGCATCCGCCGGGACGGCCTGCTGATCGCGATGGCCGGCCAACGACTGCGACCCCCCGGCTGGACGGAGATCAGCGCGGTCTGCACCGATGCGGACTTCCGCGGCCAGGGCCTCGGCGGCCGGCTGGTCCGCGCCGTCGCGCACGACATCGTCACCCGCGGCGACCGCGTGCTGCTGCACGCCTCAGCGGCAAACGCCACCGCCATCCGCCTCTACGAGCAGCTCGGCTTCGTGCTGCGCAAGCACACCAGCTTCGTCGCCCTGCGCACCCCGCGCGCCTGACCCCTACCCGAACCAGGATCACCATGACTGAGCACCTTCACCTCGCCGTCGCCCTCGACGGTGCCGGCTGGCACCCCGCCGCCTGGCGGGAGGACGACGCCCGTCCCGCCGATCTGCTGCGCCCCTCCTACTGGGTGGATCTGGTCCAGGAGGCCGAGCGCGGCCTCCTGGACCTGGTCACCATCGAGGACGCACTGCGGCTGCAGTCCGAGGACCCGTTCGTCCCCGACGAGCGCACCGACCGGGTCCGCGGCCGCCTCGACGCCACCCTCATCGCCGCGCGTGTCGCGCCGGTGACCAGCAACATCGGGCTGGTGCCGACCGCCGTCGTCACCCACACCGAGCCGTTCCACCTCTCCAAGGCGATCGCCACCCTCGACTACGCCGCGACCGGACGTGCCGGCGTACGGGTGCAGGTCTCCGGCCGCGCCGACGAGGCCGCGCACTTCGGTCGCCGCCAGCTCGAGCCGCTCAGCTCGACCCGCGAGCTGGACTGGTCCGACCCCGAGCTGCGCCGCCGCGTGACCGAGGCCTTCGACGAGGCCGCCGACTACGTCGAGGTGCTGCGTCGGCTCTGGGACAGCTGGGAGGACGACGCCGAGATCCGCGACGCCGCGACCGGCCGCTTCATCGACAACACCAAGCTGCACTACATCGACTTCGAGGGCCGGCACTTCTCGGTCAAGGGGCCCTCGATCACGCCGCGGCCGCCGCAGGGCCAGCCCGTCGTCGCCGCGCTCGGCCACGCCGACATCCCCTACCGCCTGATCGCCACCTCCGCCGACCTCGGCTTCGTGACACCGCACTCGGCCGCCGACGCCGCTGACATCGTCGGCCGGATCCGTACGGCGCAGGCAGCGGCCGGCCGCGCCGAGGAGACCGTGCACGTCTTCGGCGACCTGCTGGTCGTCCTCGACGACACCGACGAGGCCGCCCACGCGCGCAAGCGACGACTGGACGAGCGCGCCGGTGCCGAGCTGACCAGCGACGCCGAGATCTTCGTCGGCACCCCGGCCGGGCTCGCCGACCTGCTCCAGGAGTGGCAGGCCGCCGGCCTGACCGGCTACCGACTGCGTCCGGCCGCGCTGCCGCACGACCTGGTCCGGATCACCGAGGGCCTGGTGCCGGAGCTGCAGCGCCGTGGCGCCTTCCGGACGTCGTACGCGACCGACACGCTGCGCGGCCACCTCGGCCTGTCCCGCCCCGCCAACCGCTACGCCACCACCGCTCAGTCCGCCTGAGCGACACACAGGAGCCATCATGACGAGCAAGCCGCTCAAGCAGGTCCACCTCGCCGCCCACTTCCCGGGCGTCAACAACACCACCGTGTGGAGCGACCCGGCATCGGGCAGCCACATCGAGTTCGAGAGCTTCAAGCGCTTCGCGCAGAGCGCCGAGCGCGGCCGTTTCGACTTCCTCTTCCTGGCCGAGGGCCTGCGACTGCGCGAGCAGGGCGGCCAGATCTACGACCTCGACGTGGTGGGCCGACCCGACACCTTCACCGTGCTCACGGCACTGGCCGCCGTCACCGAGCACCTCGGCCTGACCGGCACGATCAACTCCACCTTCAACGAGCCCTACGAGGTGGCACGCCAGTTCGCCAGCCTCGACCACCTCTCCGAGGGCCGCGCCGCCTGGAACGTGGTGACCAGCTGGGACGCCTTCACCGGTGAGAACTTCCGCCGCGGCGGCTACCTTCCGCAGGACCAGCGCTACGAGCGTGCGCAGACCTTCCTCGACACGGCCTTCGAGCTGTGGGACTCCTGGGGCCCCGAGGACGTGCTCGCCGACAAGGACAGTGGCCGGTTCCTCGGCTCGGCGAGTGCCGGCACCTTCGGTCATCACGACGGCCACTTCGACATCGAGGGCCGGTTCAACGTGCCGCGCAGCCCGCAGGGCCGCCCGGTCATCTTCCAGGCCGGCGAGTCCGAGCAGGGCCGGGAGTTCGCCGCGGCCAGCGCGGACGCGATCTTCTCCCGCTACAGCCAGTACGACGAGGGCCGGGTGTTCTACGACGACGTCAAGGGCCGGCTGGCCAAGTACGGGCGCTCCCGCGACGAGCTGCTCATCCTGCCCGCCGCCACCTTCGTGCTCGGCGACACCGACGAGGAGGCCGCCGAGGCCGCCCGCGAGATCCGCTTCCAGCAGGTCTCGCCGGCCACCGCGATCAAGTTCCTCGAGCAGCTGTGGAACACCGACCTCTCGACGCACGACCCGGACGGCCCGCTGCCGTCGTTCGACCCGGTGGAGAGCGACGTCGACGGCCTCATCTCGCAGGGCCGCGCGAGTGTCCGGCAGCACCGGGACCGACTCGACGCCGCCGCCAAGTGGCGTGCCAAGGCCGAGGCCGAGGGACTGACCACTCGCGAGCTGATCGTGGAGGTCACCGGCCGACAGGCGTTCGTGGGCACCCCGCAGACGATCGCGGAGACCATCAACCGCTTCGTCCAGGACGACGTCGCCGACGGCTTCATCCTGGTCCCGCACATCACCCCGTCGGGCCTGGACCCGTTCGTGGACAAGGTCGTCCCGATCCTGCAGGAGCTCGGCGTCCACCGCACCGAGTACGACGGCAGCACGCTGCGCGACAACCTCGGTCTCGCCCACCCGGACCGGCCCGAGGCGAAGCGGGTCAGCGCATGAAGTTCATCACCATCTCCCTGATCGTCCACGCGGCCGACCCGTTCAGCGGGAAGCAGAAGTCGACGCACGAGCGGTTCCGCGAGGTGGTGGACAACGCGATCCTGGCCGAGGAGCTCGGCTTCGACGGCTTCGGCGTCGGCGAGCGGCACGAGCGGCCGTTCATCTCCTCCTCACCGACGGTCGTGCTGAGCCACATCGCCGCCCGGACCGAGCGGATCCGGCTCTTCACCGCCGTCACCACGCTGAGCCTGCTCGACCCGGTGCGCGCCTACGAGGACTACGCCACCCTCGACCACCTCTCCGAGGGCCGGCTCGAGCTGATCATCGGCAAGGGCAACGGCGCCGCCCAGCGGGACCTGTTCAACGTCACGCCCGAGGACCAGTGGGATCGCAACGCGGAGTCCTACGAGGTCTTCCGTCGGCTGTGGGCGGACAACCGGATCACCTACGACACCAAGTTCCGGCCGCCGCTGTTCGAGGCCGAGGTCTGGCCGCGGCCCTACCAGCGGCCGATCCGGATCTGGCACGGCAGCGCGACCTCACGTGAGTCGGTCGACCTGGCCGCCCGCTACGGCGACCCCCTGTTCTCGGCGAACGTGACCAACCCGATCGACCCCTACGCGGAGCTGATCGAGTACTACCGCGAGCGCTGGGAGCACTACGGCCACGATCCGGAGCTGGCCACGGTCGGCGCCGGAACCGCCGGGTTCTACACCGCACCGACCAGCCAGGAGGCGCTGGAGGCCTACCGGCCGGTCTTCGCCTCCTACCTCGCCTTCCAGGCCAAGCTCGGCGCAACCCCGGTCTTTCCCACCTTGGAGGACTTCGCGGAGCGGAGCTCCGCGCTGATCGGCAGCCCAGAGCAGGTGATCGACAAGGTCGGTCGCTACCACGAGCGCTTCGGCCACACCGTGCTCCACCTCCACGCCGACGCCGGCGGCCTGACCGATGAGCAGCACCGCGCGTCGCTGGAGCTGTTCCAGTCCGACATCGCGCCGGTGCTGCGGCGCCAGATCCCGGACCCGCCCCTGGGCTGGGGCCCCGGTCCGCTCGTCGAGGACCAGGTCGACCCCGGCAACGTGCCCGCCCCGTTCACCGTCACCGGCTGACACCAGCTTCTTCGAAGGGAACCATCCGTGCCAACACCGCTCTCCGTCCTCGACCTGGTGCCGGTCTCGTCCGGCTCCAACGCCACCGAGGCACTGCATCGCACCCTCGACCTCGCCCAGCAGGCCGAGCGCCTCGGCTATGCCCGCTACTGGGTCGCCGAGCACCACCTCAACCCCGGCGTCGCCGGCACCTCGCCGGCCGTCGTCCTGGCCTTCCTCGCGCAGGCGACCAGCACCATCCGGCTGGGCTCGGGCGCCGTCCAGATGGGCCACCGCACCGCGCTCTCGACCGTGGAGGAGTTCGGCCTGCTCGACGCGCTGCATCCCGGCCGCTTCGACCTCGGCCTCGGCCGCTCCGGGGGCAAGCCGCCGGCGACCACCCAGCCCGCCGGCGAGGCGTTCGTCGGACGCACCCCCGAGGGCCTGCTGATCCCGCCGAAGTTCTCCTATGCCCACCTGCTCGCCTCACCCCGTCTCGCCCTGCAGAAGCGGCTGCTCACCCTCCCCGAGGCCCAGTCGCAGGACTACGCCGAGCAGGTCGACGACGTGCTCGCCCTCATCGACGGCACCTACAAGTCCCCCGAGGGCGAGGAGGCGCACGTCATCCCCGGCGAGCACGCCGAGCTGCAGCTGTGGATCCTGGGCAGCAGCGCCGGCGAGAGCTCGGAGGCGGCCGGCCGCCGCGGGATGCGGTTCGCCGCGAACTACCACGTCGCCCCGGCCACGGTCCTGGATGCGGTGCGCTCCTACCGGGCGGCGTTCCAAGCATCGGCCGAGCTGCCCGCGCCGTACGTGCTGATCTCGGCCGACGTCGTGGTCGGCCGGTCCGAGGAGGAGGCCCGTGAGCTGGCCACCGGGTACGACCTGTGGGTGCGCAGCATCAGGACCGCCGAGGGCGCGATCCCCTTCCCGACCCCGGAGGAGGCCGGACGCTGGGAGTGGAGCGACGCCGACCGCCAGCTGGTGCAGGACCGGGTCGACACCCAGTTCGTCGGTACGGCGGCGCAGGTCGCCGACGAGCTCGAGGCGCTGCAGCAGGCGACCGGGGCCGACGAGCTGCTGGTCACCACGATCACGCACGGCCACGAGGACCGGGTGCGCTCCTACGAGCTGCTCGCCGAGGAGTGGGCACGCCGCGGGCGCTGATCTCCGTTCCCTCTCCCGCCGCTGGCTACTGGTGGGTACGTTGTCTCCCATGAGCGAGCACGTCGACGTCCTCATCATCGGAGCCGGCCTGTCCGGCATCGGCGCGGCCGCGCAGCTCCGGCAGGGTCTGCCCGAGCTGTCGGTCGCCGTGCTGGAGGGCCGCGAGGCCAGCGGCGGGACGTGGGACCTGTTCCGCTATCCGGGGATCCGGTCGGACTCGGACATGTTCACGTTCGGTTTCAAGTGGCACCCCTGGCCCAGCGACCAGTCGCTGGCCGACGGCCACATGATCCTGGACTACCTGCACACCATCGAGCAGGAGTACGGCGTCGACCGGCTGATCCGCTACCAGCACACGGTCACGGCCGTCGACTGGGACACGGCGGCCAAGCAGTGGACGGTCACCGCGACCACGCCCGAGGGCGAGAAGCGGTTCACCACCAACTTCCTGTGGGCGTGCGCCGGCTACTACGACTACGACGAGGGCCACAAGCCGGAGTTCCCGGGGCTGAGCGAGTTCGAGGGCACGTTCGTGCACCCGCAGCACTGGCCCGACGACCTGGACTACGCGGGCAAGAAGGTCGTCGTGGTCGGGTCGGGCGCCACCGCGGTCACCCTGGTCCCTGCGATGGCCGAGCAGACCGAGCACATCACCATGCTGCAGCGGACTCCGACGTACATCATGTCCCGGCCGGCGAAGGATCCGCTCGCCCGCCTACTCGGCAGCACGCTGGACCGGGTGCCGGACTCCGTGCCCTTCAAGCGGCTGCGCGAGAAGGCCGGCTACGAGGCCACCCGCTGGGCCAACATCCTGCTCCTGGTCGGCTCCTACCAGCTGTCCCGCCGCAAGCCGGAGCTGATGAAGCGGATGGTGCGCAAGAACGTCGTAGAGCAGCTCACCGCCCGCCCCGGCCAGCCCGGCATGAGCGAGCAGGAGGCGGAGGCGTACGCCGCCAAGCACTTCTCCCCGCCGTACGACCCCTGGGACCAGCGCCTGTGCGTCGTGCCCAACGGCGACCTCTTCCGGGCGATCCGCAAGGGCAAGGCCAGCGTCGTCACCGACCGGATCCGGACCTTCACCCCCAAGGGCATCGAGCTGGAGTCCGGCGAGACGCTCGAGGCCGACATCGTGATCAGCGCGACCGGGCTGAAGATCAAGCTCTTCGGCGGTGTGAAGGTGCACGTCGACGGCGAGCCGGTCGACATCTCGACGTCGATGTCCTACAAGGCGCTGATGCTCAGCGGCGTGCCCAACTTCGCGTTCACCATCGGCTACACCAACGCCTCGTGGACGCTGAAGGCCGACCTGGTCGGCGACTTCGTGGTCAGGATGCTGCAGCACATGCGCGCCCGCGGCTTCACCGAGGCACTGGTCGAGCGCGACCCGAGCGTCGAGGAGCGGCCGTTCATGGACCTAGCCTCGGGCTACATCCAGCGAGCCGCGGAGGCGATGCCGCGTCAGGGCGACCGGGCGCCGTGGATGCTCAAGCAGAACTACCTGAGCGACCTGCGGGTCATGCGCCGCGAGGTCGAGGACGGCGTCATCCGCTTCTCCTGACCGACTTTGCAGAAATGCCGCCGAGTCCGCCCCTAGAGGTGCGGACTCGGCGGCCATTTCTGCAGATTCGGCGGTCTATGCAGGACAGCGTGTCCTGGTTACCCTGAGGGCACCAACCGAGACTGGAGGTGGCCCGATGGCACCGGTGACTCTTGCCAAGCGTGTGATCGGCGGCGGCGTGCGCACCGCCGGGGTGGCGATGCCGTTCCGGCCCCAAGGCAAGCAGCCCTACGCGGAGACCCTGCGGACCCTGTCCGAGGCGTCCGTGGAGCGGTGCTTCAACGCGTTCAGGGACGTCCCGTGGGACGACCCGGCGTACGCACTCACCGAGGACGACGAGCGCTGGATCCTGCCGAGCGTGGACCCGTTGGGCGCACACCCGTGGTACCAGGCGCTCCCCCGCGAGCGGCAGATCGAGGTCGGCAAGCATCGTCTGGCACTGGTCACCAAGATCGGCTCGCAGTTCGAGCAGCTGCTGCTCCAGGGCGGCTCCGGCTTTCTGATGCGCACGCCCAACGGCAACCCGGAGTTCCGCTACTTCATGCACGAGCTCACCGAGGAGACCCACCACATCCAGATGTTCCAGGAGTTCACCAACCGGGTCTGTCCCGAGGTGACCGGGGCGCCGCGGTGGCTGCTCAACGCGATCCCGCTCGTGGCACAGCTCGGCTGGCTCAGTCCGACCATGTTCTTCACCGTCATCCTGGCCGGCGAGGAGCCGATCGATCACGTGCAGAAGGACCTGATGCGGCGCGGTGGCGGGCACCCGCTGATCAACCGGATCATGCAGATCCACATCGCCGAGGAGGCCCGTCACATCGGCTTCGCGCACGCCTGGCTGGAACACCACGCGCCCAACCGCGGACCACTCGCCCGCGCCTGGCTGGGCATCATGTGGCCGGTCTCGCTGCGACTCGGCTCCGACGCGATCCTGGTGCCGAGCAGGGCGGACCGAGAGTTGATGGGCGTTCCGGACCACGTGGCCAAGGAGGTCTGGGGCGACAGCCTGCAGGCGCGCAAGTTCCGTCGCGACCTCTTCTCCGACATCCGCATGCTGGCCGACGATCTCGGCCTGCGCACACCGCTGACCCGCTGGTCGTGGCGGCTGTGGGGCGTGGACGGCCGCCCGGCACGATTCCGCGCGGAGCCCACCAGCGCGGCCGCCTGACGCTGCACCTGATCCTGACTACCCTGGTCCGTCATGGACGGACGGTCGACCCGCTGGGCAGAGCACAACGACGCTCAGCGTGAGCGCATCGTCGCCGCCGCGATCGCCCTGTACGACGAGGGCAGCATCAACGCATCGCTGCAGGAGATCGGTGCGCGCGCTGGGCTGAGCCGATCGGTCCTCTACCGGCAGTTCGAGGACCGGCGCGACCTGCAGCTGGCGGTGGAGCGCCACGTGTTGGACGACCTGATGGGCCGGCTGACGGACTCGCTCGTGCTCACCGGCACGATCCGCCAGGTGCTGCGCCGGGTCGCCTCGACCTACATCGACTGGGCCGCCGAACACCCCCGGCTGCACCAGCTCGCCGACCTCGACGCGGCCGTGGACGGCCCGCTCAGCCAGGCGATCGATCGGATAGCCGGCCAGATCGCCGGGACGCTGGTGCAAGGCTTCCGGCTCGGGGGCGCCGAGGTGAGTGAGGCCGACGTCGCCGCGGCCGACCCGCTGGCGCACGGCCTCGTCGGGGCGGTCTTCGCGACCGTCCGGCGCTGGCTCCAGTTGGGTGGCAAGGTGCCGGACGCCGAGCATCTGACGGACCTGGTGGTGGAGAGTGCCTGGGCCGTCATCGACGCACGGCTGCGCGCCTATGGACAGGCCCTCGATCCGGACGCGCCGATCGGTGCCCTGCTCCCACCCGGCCAGCCGACCCTCAGCGACCCACGTCGCTGACGAGCCGCTCGAACGGATCGCTCCAGGGGGGTCGGTGGCCGCGTCAGCGGGTGTCGCGCTTCGCCTGCCGACGCGCTCCTTCGGCCCGCGTGGAAGCGTCCTTCTTCAAGCCACCCGTGGTCTTCTTGGCGGTGCCGGCGATGCGCTCGGGCGCCGGGGCAGCGTCGGGGCGGCCGAGCTCCGGTCCACTGTCCCTGTCCTGCCTGGCGGCAGCCAGACGCTCGGCCCGGAGCTCGGCGGAGGCCTGACGAGCGAGGACCTCGACGCGGGCGCTGACCTGGGCGAGCGCGTCTTCATAGACCTCGGCCCGGTCGCGAGCGCGGGTGTTCTTCGGGTGTCCGGCACCGCGGCCGCCGTGGTCCTCGATGCCCGCGGCGGCCTGCCGTCGGTAGTTCTTGACGGACTTGTTGCGAGCGCGACGGACCCGCTTGTGGAGCTTGAGGAGCGCGTCCTCGTCGAGCTCAGCCATGCGCTCGGTCTCGATCTCGCGGAGCAGGTCCTGGTCCTCGGCCGGCAAGGAGTTGATCAGTGCACGCATCGGAGCCTCCCTGATTCCAGGCGCCGGCCAACCAGCCGGACTGACTCATCTTGACAGACGAATGCCCGATCGTCGCCGGTCGATTCTTCCGGTCGATCTCTCCGCCCGAGCCGCGCCCGCGGGTCAGACGCCGAGGAACCGACCGATGATCTCCTTCTGGATCTCGGTGGTGCCGCCGTAGATCGTCTGGATGCGGCTGTCGACGTACGCCTTGGCGATCGGGTACTCGTTCATGTAGCCGTAGCCGCCGTGGATCTGGACGCCCGCGTCCACGATCTTCTTCTGCAGCTCGGTCGTCCACCACTTCGCCATCGAGGCCAGCGAGGTGTCGACCTCGCCCGCGTTGAGCTTGGTGATGCAGTCGTTGACGAAGACCCGGGCGATGTGTGCCTCGGTGGCCATCTCGGCGAGGACGAATCGGGTGTTCTGGAAGGCGCCGATCGGTCGGCCGAACGCCTCCCGGGTCTTGGCGTAGTCCAGGCACAGCTCGAGCACTCGCTCGATCGCCGCGACGGCGATCGTCGCCACCGAGACCCGCTCACGCGGCAGCTCGGTCATCAGGTGGACGAAGCCGCCGTTGAGCTCACCGAGGAGATTCTCCTTCGGCACCACCACGTCCTCGAAGACCAGCTCGGCCGTGTCCTGCGCCTTGAGCCCCATCTTGTCGAGGTTGCGGCCGCGGCTGAAGCCCTCCATGCCGCGCTCGACCACGAGCAGCGAGATGCCGTGGGCACCTTTCTCGGGATCGGTCTTGGCCACCACCACGACCAGGTCGGCGTTGATGCCGTTGGTGATGAAGATCTTGGAGCCATTGAGGAGGTAGTGGTCGCCCTTGTCGACCGCAGTGGTTCGCACACCCTGCAGGTCCGACCCCGCGCCGGGCTCGGTCATCGCGATCGCGGTGATGGTCTCCCCGCTGACGCAGCCAGGCAGCCAGCGCCGCTTCTGCTCGTCGGTGCCGAGGGTGTTCAGGTAGGGCACCACGATGTCGTTGTGCAGCGAGAAGCCCAGGCCGCTCGCCCCGATCCGGGTGATCTCCTCGGTCAGCACGGCGTTGAAGCGGAAGTCGTCGATGCCGGGGCCGCCGTACTCCTCCGGGACGTCGAAGCAGAGCAGCCCCGCCTCGCCGGCCTTCGCCCACACCTCGCGGGGGACGATGCCGTCCTTCTCCCACTGCTCGTGGTGCGGAGCGACCTCCTTGTCCAGGAACGCACGCGCTGTGGCGCGGAAGTCTTCGTGCTCCGGCTCGTAGATCGACGGCTTGGTGGGCATGGTGCTCCTTGCGTGTACGGCGAACGACACGAGAACTGTGACAGCACAACTGTCATGTTTCAAGGGATCGGAGTAGGGTCCCGCGGCATGGCGCAGACCGAATCCGACACGGCGACCACGGCTTCGACCACCCGCCCAAGCGAGGCGTCGAACGAGGCCGCCACCGGCATGCTGACCGTGGACGAGCTGGCCGAGGCCACCGGCGTCTCGGTGCGCAACATCAGGTACTACGCCAGCCTCCGACTCCTGCCGGCGCCCGAGCGCCGCGGCCGGGTCGCCTACTACGGACCCGCGCACCGCGCCCGCCTCGACCTGACGGTGGCGCTGCAGGAGCACGGCTTCACGCTGCAGGCGATCGAGCGCTACCTCGCCCGGCTGCCCGAGGACGTGACCGTCGAGGACCTCGCGATGCAGCGGGCGATGATCACCTCCTGGACCCTGCCCGACGCCGACGAGGTGCTGCGCGACATCGGCCGCGAGCTGCGCCGGCTGGGACTCTCCCGTGACGCGCTGACCGCGGCGCACGAGCTCACCGAGCGGCACCTGGATGCGCTGGCCGGCGACCTGCGGGTGCTGCTGGAGGACGAGCTGCTGGACCCGTGGCGGCGTACGCACCACTCGCCGGACGAGGTCGCCGTGCTCGAGGAGGGCCTTCCTCGACTGCGCGGCCTGGTGGTGCAGTCGGTGATGATCTCGTTCCAGAACGCGGTCAACCGGACCATCGGCCGGAGCCTGCGCAAGAGCGTGTGACCTGCGCTACCCACCCGGCGGTTGACGCTTACAGTATTGGTGTCACAATCGACTCATGGCAGAAGCATTCATCTACGACCACCTGCGTACGCCGCGTGGTCGCGGCAAGAAGACCGGCGCCCTGCACGAGGTCAAGCCCATCGACCTGGTCGTCGGCCTGATCGACGAGTTGCGCAAGCGCAACCCCTCGCTCGATGTCGAGCGCATCGATGACGTCGTCCTCGGCGTCGTCAGCCCGCTCGGCGACCAAGGTGGTGACATCGCCAAGGCCGCCGCGCTGCGTGCCGGCCTGCCGGAGACCACCGCCGGCGTCCAGCTCAACCGCTTCTGCGCCTCCGGCCTCGAGGCGGTCAACCAGGCAGCGTCCCGCGTTCGCGGCGGCTTCGAGGACCTGATCATCGCCGGCGGCGTTGAGGCCATGAGCCGCGTGCCGATGGGCTCCGACGGCGGCGCCTGGGCGATGGACCCGGCCACCGCGCTCGCCACCGACTTCGTGCCGCAGGGCATCGGTGCGGACCTGATCGCCACCGTCGAGGGCTGGAACCGCACCGACGTCGACACCTACGCCGCGGAGTCGCACGCCCGCGCGGCGGCGGCCTGGGAGGCCGGCTACTTCAAGGATGCGGTCATCCCGGTCGCTGACCTGAACGGGCAGCTCGTGCTCGACCGCGACGAGCTGGTGCGCCCCGGCACCACTGTGGAGGGCCTCTCCGGCCTCAAGCCGAGCTTCCTCCAGCACGGTCAGGAGGCCGGCTTCGACGACGTCGCGCTGTCCAAGTACCACTGGCTGGAGAAGATCGACCACGTCCACCACGCCGGCAACAGCTCGGGCATCGTGGACGGCTCGGCACTGATGCTGATCGGCAGCGAGGAGGTCGGCAAGGAGCTCGGCCTGACCCCGCGCGCGAAGATCATCTCGGCCGCCGTCTCGGGCGCCGACCCGACGATCATGCTGACCGGTCCCGCCCCGGCCGCCCGCAAGGCGCTCGCCAAGGCCGGCCTGACCGCCGACGACATCGACCTGTGGGAGATCAACGAGGCCTTCGCCGCCGTCGCGATGCGGTTCATGCGGGACATGGACATCAGCCACGACGTCACCAACGTCAACGGCGGCGCCATCGCCATGGGCCACCCGCTCGGCGCCACCGGCGCGATCATCCTCGGCACGCTCGTCGACGAACTCCAGCGCCGCGGCCTGCGCCGCGGTCTCGCCACGCTCTGCGTCGGCGGCGGCATGGGCATCGCGACCATCGTCGAGCTCGTCTGACATCACGGATAGGCATACGAAGAGACATGACTGACCAGAACGCCGTCCAGTACGACATCGACGCCGACGGCATCGTCACCCTGACCCTGGACGACCCCAACCAGAGCGCCAACACCATGAACGAGCTCTACGCGAGCTCGATGAAGGCCGCTGTCGAGCGCCTCTACGAGGAGCAGGACACGATCAGCGGCGTGGTGGTCACCTCCGCGAAGAAGACCTTCTTCGCCGGCGGCGACCTGAAGAACATGATGTCGGCGGGCCCCGAGCACGCCGCGGAGATCTTCGCCGAGGTCGAGGGCATCAAGGCCACCTTGCGCAAGCTGGAGACCTTCCCCAAGCCGGTCGTCGCCGCGATCAACGGTGCCGCCCTCGGTGGCGGCCTTGAGATCGCGCTGGCCACCAACCACCGCATCGCCGTGGATGGCCGCTACGAGATCGGTCTGCCCGAGGTCACCCTCGGCCTGCTGCCGGGCGGCGGCGGCGTGACCCGCACGGTGCGGATGTTCGGCATCATCACCGCGCTGACCGAGATCCTCGGCACCGGCGCCCGCTTCAAGCCCGCCGCGGCGCAGGCCAAGGGCCTGGTGAACGACCTGGTCGCGACCCAGGACGAGCTCGTCCCGGCCGCCAAGGCGTGGATCAAGGCGAACCCCGAGGAGGCCGCCCAGCCCTGGGACAAGCCGGGCTTCAAGCTGCCCGGCGGCAGCCCGTCCTCGCCGTCGTTGGCCGCCTTCCTGCCGGCACTGGCGCCGATCCTGCGCAAGCAGCTCAAGCAGAGCGACATGCGCGCCCCCAAGGCGATCCTCTCGGCCGCCGTCGAGGGCGCCCAGGTCGACTTCGACACCGCGTCGCGGATCGAGTCGCGCTACTTCGTCTCGCTGGTCACCGGCCAGCAGGCGAAGAACATGATCCAGGCGTTCTTCTTCGACCTCGGCTCGATCAACTCCGGCGCCCTGCGCCCAAGCGGTGTCGAGAAGTACATGCCCACCAAGGCCGTCGTCCTCGGCGCCGGCATGATGGGCGCCGGCATCGCCTACGTCCTGGCCCGCGCCGGCGTCGACGTCGTCCTCAAGGATGTCGCGATCGAGTCGGCCGAGAAGGGCAAGGCCTACACCGCCGGCCTCAACGAGAAGGCCGTCTCGCGCGGCAAGCTCAGCCAGGAGAAGGCCGACGAGATCCTCGCCCGGATCACCCCGACCATCGACCCCGCCGACGCCCAGGGCGCCGACATCGTCGTGGAGGCCGTCTTCGAGGACGTCACGCTGAAGCAGAAGGTCTTCAACGAGGTCATCCCGTTCCTCGCCGAGGGTGCGCTGCTGTGCTCCAACACCTCGACGCTGCCGATCACCGAGCTCGCCAAGGGCATCGAGGGCACCGACGCGGCCGGCCGCTTCATCGGTCTGCACTTCTTCTCGCCCGTCGACAAGATGCCGCTGGTCGAGATCATCCGTGGCGCGGAGACCTCGGACGAGGCGCTCGCCAAGGCGTACGACGTCACCCTGGCGATCAAGAAGACGCCGATGATCGCCAACGACTCGCGCGGCTTCTACACCTCGCGCGTCATCGGGACCCAGATCGAGGAGGGCCTCGCGCTCCTGCTCGAGGGCCAGCACCCCTACTCCATCGAGCGTGCGACCACGCAGGCCGGCTACCCGGTCGGCCCGCTGCAGATCGCCGACGAGCTCAACATGGAGCTGATGGTCAAGATCGCCAAGACCACCCGCGACGCGAGCGGTCAGACCGAGCTGACCGTCACCGAGCACGTCTGTGGCCGGATGATCGAGGCGGGCCGGCCCAGCAAGCTCAAGGGCGCCGGCTTCTACGAGTACGCCGAGGGCAAGCGAGGCTCGCTCTGGTCAGGCCTGTCCGGGCTGTTCCCGATCGCCGAGGAGCAGTACTCCCTGCAGGACATGAAGGACCGCATCCTGTTCCGCGAGGCGATCGAGACCGCCAAGACGTTCGAGGAGGGCGTGGTCACCTCGGCCGCGCACGCGAACATCGGCTCGATCTTCGGCATCGGCTTCCCGCCGGCGACCGGTGGTGCGGCCCAGTTCATCACCGGCTACGAGGCTGCTGACGGCTCGATCGGCATCGACGCCTTCCTCAAGCGCGCCGACGAGCTGGCCGACACCTACGGCGAGCAGCTGCGCCCGACGCAGTACCTGCGCGACATGGCGGCCAAGGGCGAGTCCTTCTCCGCCTGACGTCTGCGGCGGAGCGCATGCTGCGTCGTCGTCGCTGAGTCGAATCGACCGTGGCCCCGTGGGAGTGATCCCGCGGGGCCGCTGTCATGTGAGCCTGGGACCCCTCGACAAGCTCGCGGGGCGTAGCTCGGGGGCGTCGTTACACACGCCGAGCCTGTCGAGGCGTCAGAGCACCCGCACGCCGAGCCTGTCGAGGCGTCAGAGCACCCGGGCGAGGAACTCGCGGGTGCGCTCCTCGCGAGGGTCGCCGAAGAGCTGCTCCGGCGGCCCCTGCTCGAGGATGCGGCCCTTGTCCAGGAAGCAGACAGAGGTCGCGACCTCGCGGGCGAACGCCATCTCGTGGGTGGCCAGGATCATCGTCATCCCGGCGGCCGCCTCGGCGCGCACGATCTCCAGCACCTCGCCGACCAGCTCGGGGTCCAAGGCCGCGGTGATCTCGTCGAGCAGCAGCAGCCGCGGCCGCGTGCACAGCGCCCGCACCAGCGCGACGCGCTGCTGCTGACCACCCGAGAGCGCATCCGGGTACGCCGCGGCCTTGTCGCCCAGACCGAACCGCTCGAGCAGCTCCAGCGCGCGCGACCGGGCCTCCCGCTTCGACACGTTGTGGACCAGCGACTGCGCGAGTGTGCAGTTGTCCAGCACCGTCAGGTGCGGGAAGAGGTTGTAGGCCTGGAACACCATGCCGATCTCGCGGCGTACGGTCCGGGGGTCGACGCGCGGGTCGGAGATCTCCGTGCCGTCGAAGGCGATCACGCCGTCCTGGATCTCCTCCAGGAGGTTGAGGCAGCGCAGCAGCGTGGACTTGCCCGACCCGGATGCGCCGATCAGGCAGATCACGTCGTGCGGTGCGACCGAGAGCGAGATGTCGTGCAGCACGACGCGGTCGGCATAGGCCTTGCGGAGGTTCTGCACCTCCAGGAGCGCGCTCGTCGAGCCGTTCGCCGTCTGACTCATCGACCCTGCTCCCGTCGGATCTGGCGCAGCATCAGCCAGTCGGTCAGGCGGGTCAGCGGCACGGCCACGATCAAGAAGTACATCGCGGCGACGAACAGCGAGGTGCCGTTGAAGTGGTAACCCTGCCAGTCACTGGCGGCGCGCATGGCCTCCCAGACGCCCACCACCGAGATGAGCGCGGTGTCCTTCTGCAGCGAGACCAGGTCGTTCATCAGCGGCGGCACCGCGCGGCGGACGGCCTGCGGGAAGACCACCCGCCACATCGCCTGGGTCCGGGAGAGGCCGAGTGCCTCGGCGGAGGACCACTGCGTGGGATGCACGGACAGGATGCCGGCGCGCAGCACCTCCGCGACGTAGGCGCCGTAGCAGAGGGTGAGCGCGATGCAGGCCAGCCAGAACAGGGACGTCGGCACGCCGTTGAGCTGCAGGGCCGGTACGCCGACGCCGATCAGCACGATGACCAGCAGCGAAGGCACCCCGCGGAACAGGTCGGTGTAGACCACCGACACCACCCGCAACGGCGCCAGCCACGGTGAGCGGGACTGGCGGCACACCGCGACCAGCGAGGCCAGTACCAGCACGCACGGCTCGGTGACCAGGAAGATCCGGATGTTCATCCAGAAGCCGCGGCTGACCGAGGGGAAGGAACCCTTGAAGTCCGACCAGGACAGGAAGTAGCTGCGGAACGCCGGCCAGCCGGGTGAGGTCAGGAAGACCGAGAGCACGGCACCGAGCACCACGATCGTGACGACCGTGGCCAGCACGGCGCGGCGTACGCGCATCGCACGGGCGACGCGGGCACGCTCGACCTGGCGCGGGCTCGGGGTCCAGCCCTGACCCATGCCGGAGTCAGGGCCCGTGACGGCCTCTGTGCTCACTTCAGTACCGGCACGCTCTCCATGTTGGCGAGCCACTGCTGCTGGAGCTGGTCGAGGGTGCCGTTGGACTTCAACGTGGCGAGCGCCGTGTTGACGCAGGTCACCAGCGGGTTGTTCTTCTCGAAGAGGAGGCCGAACTCCTCCGGCTCACTGTTGGAGAACCGGCCGGCGACAACGCTGCCCTTGATCTCGCTGGAGATGTAGTCGGCGCTCGGGAGGTCGGTGACCAGACCGTCGATCTGGCCGTGCAGCAGGGCCTGCTTCGCCTGGTCGTCGGTGTCGAAGACCAGCGGCTGGCTGCTCGGCTGGACGTCGTCGCGGATGGCGGTCAGGCTCGTCGTCGCGGTCTCGGCGCCGAGCTTGAGGTCCTTCAGGCCGGCCAGGCTGGAGGCCTTGTCCTTGTTCTTCGCCAGCGTGATCACGGCCTGGTCGGCGGTGTAGTAGCCGTCGGAGAACGTGACCACCTTGGCGCGGTCGGGCGTGATCGAGATCTGGTTGATGTCGAAGTCGAACTTCTTCGCGCCCGGCGTGTAGGAGCTGTTGAACGACTCCTTGGTCCAGTTCACCTGGTCAGCGGTGAAGCCGAGCTGCTTGGCCACCGCGTAGGCGACCGCCGACTCGAAGCCCTGACCGTTGCTCGGGTCGTTCTTCTTGAACCACGGCGCGTACGCCGGCGAGTCCGTCGCGATGGTCAGCTTGCCCGCGTCGTAGAGGTGCAGGTCGGCGGGCGCGCAGGAGGCGGCGCTCGCGCTGGCCGTGCCGCCGGCCGACGGCGAGTCACCAGCGTCGGAGGCGGAGTTGTTCTTGGCGGAGCAGGCGGCCAGGCTCGCGGCGGTCAACACGACGGCGACGAGGGCAGCGGAGGAACGCAGGCGCATGGCGGCATCGTACGGCGCGAGCAGTATGTCTACCCATTCGCTCACCCTTCTACACCTGCGCCGTTCGACACACCGCGCTCGCCGATTCAGTTACTAGCAAGTAACCTCTGCGCATGGCGTACGACCACCTGCTGTCCCCGATCACCATCGGCGACCTCACCCTGCGCAACCGCGTCGTGATGGGCTCGATGCACACCGGTCTGGAGGACCACGTGCGGGACATCCCGAGGCTGTCCGCCTACTTCGCCGAGCGCGCTCGTGGCGGCGTCGGCCTGATCGTCACCGGCGGCTACGCACCCAACAAGCGCGGCTGGCTCAAGCCGCTGGCCGCCGAGATGAGCTCGCGCCTGCACGCGGCCCGGCACCGCGAGGTGACCGCCGCGGTGCACGAGGAGGGCGGCGCGATCGCACTGCAGGTGCTGCACGCCGGTCGCTACGCCTACGTGCCGTGGTCGGTCTCGGCCAGCGCGATCAAGGCACCGATCAACCCGTTCAAGCCGCACGCGCTGTCCACGAAGGGCGTGGAGAGCACCGTCAGCGACTTCGCCCGCAGCATCGCGCTGGCCCGCAAGGCCGGCTACGACGCGGTCGAGATCATGGGGTCGGAGGGCTACCTGATCAACCAGTTCCTCGCCGAGCGGACCAACCAGCGCACCGACCGCTGGGGCGGTACGGCGAGCAACCGGCAGCGCTTCCCGGTCGAGATCGTCCGCCGCGCGCGCGAGCTGGTGGGCGCCGACTTCCCGATCATGTTCCGGCTCTCCCTCATCGACCTCGTCGAGGGCGGCCAGACCTGGGAGGAGACGATCGACCTCGCCTACGCGCTGCAGGACGCCGGTGTGAGCGTGCTCAACACCGGCATCGGCTGGCACGAGGCCCGTGTGCCCACGATCATCACCCAGGTCCCGCGCGGCGCCTGGCTCGACTTCACGGCGCGGCTGCGCTCGGAGGTCAGCGTGCCGGTCTGCGCCTCCAACCGGATCAACACCCCCGAGCTGGCCGACGCAGCGATCGCCGAGGGCAAGGCCGACCTGGTCTCGATGGCGCGGCCGCTGCTCGCCGACCCGGAGTTCGTCGCCAAGGCGGCGCAGGACCGCGCCGATGAGATCAACACCTGCATCGGCTGCAACCAGGCCTGTCTCGACCACGCCTTCAGCAACAAGGCGGCATCCTGCCTGGTCAACCCGCGCGCCTGCCGCGAGACGACGCTGGTGCTCTCGCCGGTCCGGACCAGGAAGCGGGTCGCGGTCGTCGGCGCCGGTCCGGCCGGGCTCTCGGCCGCGGTCTCGGCCGCCGAGCGCGGCCTGGAGGTGACGCTGTTCGAGAAGGGCGAGGAGATCGGCGGCCAGTTCCGGCTCGCGATGGCGGTGCCCGGCAAAGAGGACTTCACCGACACCCTGCGCTACTTCGGCCGTCGGTTGGAGGTGCTCGGCGTCGACGTACGGCTCAAGACCGAGGCGACCCTCGCCGACCTCCAGCAGTACGACGACGTCATCGTGGCCACCGGTGTCGCGCCCCGCGTCCCCAGCCTCGACGGAGTCGACCTTCCCGGCGTGGTGTCCTACGCCGACGTGCTCTCCGGCCGGGTCGACCCCGGCCAGCGGGTCGCGGTCATCGGTGCCGGTGGCATCGGTGTCGACGTCTCCACCTGGCTCACCCAGGAGCACCCGGAGACGCTCGACGAGTGGATGGAGCACTGGGGCGTCGGCGACCCGGCGTACCACCGTGGCGGGCTGGTCGAGCCGGCACCGCGCACTCCGGCGCGCCACGTGACCCTGCTGCAGCGCAAGACCACCCCGATCGGCATCGGGCTGGGGAAGACCTCCGGCTGGGCTCACCGCGCTCGCCTCAAGCAGGAGGCAGTGCGGATGGTGAGTGGCGCGGCGTACGAGGGGATCGAAGCCGGACCCGAGGGCGGGCTGGTGGTGCGCTACCGGGTCGACGGCGAGCCGCAGACGCTGAGCGTCGACACCGTGGTGCTGTGCGCCGGCCAGGAGTCGGTGCGCGATCTGTGGGTGGAGCGGGCCGGCTGGCACCTGATCGGCGGCGCCGACGTGGCCGCGGAGCTGGACGCCAAGCGGGCGATCGAGCAGGGCACCCGGGTCGCCGCCGCGCTCTGAGCGGATCGTTGCACGAGGCGCTCGAGGCGCCTCGACGGGCTCGACGACCCGTGCCGATAGTCTCGAACGCGTGGACTGCCTCTTCTGCGCGATCGTGGCCGGTGACATCCCCTCGACGAAGGTCTACGAGGACGAGCTGACCTATGCGTTCATGGACATCTCGCCGGCTTCCGAGGGCCACCTCGTCGTGGTGCCGAAGCGGCACTCCAAGGACATCTTGGAGATCGGAGCGGACGACCTCAACGCCGTCTTGCTGACCGGCCAGCGGCTCGCCCGCCGGGTCACCGAGGTGCTCGGCGCGGACGGCGTGAACCTGCTCAACAACCGCGGTGAGCACGCCTGGCAGACCGTCTTCCACTTCCACCTGCATGTCATCCCGCGGTACGCCGACAAGTCCCGCGACCGGCTGCAGCTGCCGTGGATCCCCGAGCCCGGGGACCTGGACCAGATCAAGGCGACGGGTGCGAAGCTGGCGCTGGGATAGTCCGGGGCGCAAATCAGGGGCTACCGATCGGTAAGGCTGATTTCCGCCCCGGACTACCCCAGCAGGTGGTGCTCCTGAGCCGCGATCACCCCGGCGTACCAGTCGAACGAGCGCTTCGGCGTGCGAGCGCCGCTGGCATGATCGACGTGGACCAGCCCGTAGCGCTGCCGGAAGCCCTCGTCCCAGTCCCAGCCGTCGAGCAGGTGGCCGACGTAGTAGCCACGGACGTCGACACCGCGGCGGCATGCTTCCGCGACCGCCTCGAGGTGACCGGCGAGGAAGTCGATCCGGGGCTGGTCGTCGACCACGCCGTGCTGGTCGGGTCCCATCCCGTAGGACGCACCGTTCTCGGTGATCACGAACGGCGGAAGCGCGGCACGGAAGCGCGCGCGGGTCAGGACCAGCCACTCGCGTAGTGCCGAAGGCACCACCGGCCAGTCCATGTCCGTGGTCGGGTAGCCGAGCAGCGGTGTCATCTGGAACGGCAGCTCGCTCTCGCTGTCCTCGGCGACCGCGGCCACGCGCCAGGGGTGGTAGAAGTTCACGCCGTAGAAGTCGAGGGGCTGCCGGATGGTGGCGAGGTCGCCCTCCTCGACAATCTCCTCGGCGAGCGGCAGCAGGTCCACCGGGTAGCGGCCGAGCAGCATCGACTCCAGGAACAGCCCGTTCCACAGCGTGTCGATCAGCTTGGTCGCGCCGACGTCGGCCGGGTCGTCGGAGGCCGGCCACATCGGGGAGTGGTTGTTGGCACAGCCGATGTCGTGCGCTCCGGCCTCACGCAGCGCGATCACCGCGCGGCCATGGGCGACCAGCAGGGTGTGCGCTGCCGCGGCCGACCCGAAGACCAGGTCCCGCCCCGGCGCCCATCGGCCGGTGCCATAGCCCAGATAGGCGACTGCGTTCGGCTCCTGGATCGGCACCCACGAGGCGACCCTGTCCGCGAACCGCTCGCCGAGAAGCGCGGCGTACGTCGCGAAGGCCTCGATGGTGGCCCGGTTGAGCCAGCCGCCGTCGTCCTCCAGCGCCTGCGGGAGGTCGTGGAAGTAGAGGGTGGCGACCGGAGAGATGCCGGCGTCGAGCAAGGCGTCGAGGTAGCGGTCGTAGTGGTCGACGGCCTTCGGGTTCAACGGCCCGCGGCCCGCGGCCTGGAAGCGCGTCCAGGGGAAGGAGAACCGGTGAGCACCCACTCCCAGGCGACGCAGCAGGGCGACGTCCTCCGGGTAGCGGTGGTAGCTGTCGCAGGCCGACGCCGCGTCGCTGCCGTCCAGGATCGCGCCCGGGCGACGCGCGAAGGTGTCCCAGATGCTGGCGCCGCGCCCGTCCTCGGCGACGGCGCCCTCGACCTGGTACGCCGCCGCGACGGTCCCGAACCGGAAGCCCGCTGGGAGCTGAGGTGCAACCACAGGCACAATCTTCCCTGTGACGGTCGAGATCCGCCGAGGAAACACCCGATTCATGGAGCGCGTCGGCGCAAGAGCCACCTGGCACGCGCTCTCCTTCGGCGAGAACTACGACCCGGACCGGCTGCGGCTGGGGCCGATCGTGTGCCACGACGAGCACCTCCTGGGTCGCGGCCAGGGCTTCACCAGCCACCGGCACGAGGAGCTCGAGATCGTCACGTGGGTGATCAGCGGCTCCGTCGTCCACGAGGACACCCTCGGCTCGTCGGCCACCGTCACGCCCGGCACCGTCGGCCACCTCACCGCTGGCACCGGGGTGTCGCACAGTGAGCTCGCGGCCGCACCCCAGACGCGGTTCGTGCAGGTCTGGCTGACACCGGACGAGCCGGGTCGGACTCCGGCGTACGCGACGGCCGAGGCCGCCATCGTGCCCGGCCGGCTGTGCGAGGTGCTGCGCCCGACCGACGGGGCGACCTTCTCGGTCGCCCGCCTGGCCGCCGGTGAGAGCGTCAGCGTCCCGCCCGCGACCCTGCGCCACGTGTACGTCGCCACCGGGGCGCTGCTGCGCTCCTCGCTCGCGGAGCCGCTCTCGCAGGGCGATGCGTTCGTGATCGACGGGGAGGACGGGCAGGCCCCGATCGAGGTCACCGCGGCCGTCCCGACCGAGCTGCTGGTGTGGCAGTTCCGATGAGGTGCGCGTGCGCCGGGGCTGCCGGGATGCGGCCTGCTGTTTTAGACCAAACCGGCCCCCGCGCCGGGGCCGGCGTGCCAGGGTGAACACTGTGTCGATGACCGACCCGACGAGGCCTACGGCGCCACCGCCGCACGCGACCCCGCCGACGTTCGCCGGACCGGTCGCCCCCGCCTGGTCGCTCGCGCGCGCCGGCCGGATCCGTCTCGCCGTCGACGAGCTGCACCGGCTGCAGCGACCCGAGACCGCGGCCACGCTCACCTCCCCGCAACTCGCGCTCACCGCCCTGCTCCAGGTCGAGCTCGACCTGGCCGCCGGCGAGGTCGCCGCCGCGACCGGGCACCTCGGACCGCTCACCGCGCTGAGCGGCGAGGTGGAGGAGCTGGCCGCCGAGCTCGCCAGCGGCGACGCCGCCGCGGCGTACGGCGACCATGCGGTCGCGCGTGACCACTTCCTGGCAGCTGGGGCGCTCCCGGGTGCCGGCGAGACCCTGCTCCGGCCGTGGTGGGTCGGCGCCGTACCGGCCCTGGTGCGGACCGGGCGCCGCCGCGAGGGCGCCGAGCTCGCCCGCGAACACGTCGCTCGCGCCGAGGAGACCCAGGACCCCTTCACGCTCGCGCACGGGTTGCGCGCCCTGGCCACCGCCGACACCAGCCGCGACCCGCTCGGCATGCTCCGGCGCGCGCAGCAGCTGGCCGGCCTGTCGGGCAGCCAGCGGCTCGCCGCCCAGCTCGACACCGACGTCGCCGCGCTCACGATCCTCTCCCCCGGCGCCACCGGACCGGAGATCGTGCCGATGCTGCGCAGCGCGGAGACCTACGCCGGCGAGGAGGGCCTGTGGCCTCTGCACGCCCGCGTGGTGGCGTTGCTGGCCAGGGTCGGCGAGGCGGCACGGCCGCTGGCGGGCCGGGCTCTCGACGTACTCACTCCTGCCGAGCAGCGCGTCGCCAAGCTCGCCTCGAACGCGCTGACCAACCGCCAGATCGCGGCCGAGCTCGGCGTCAGCGTCAAGGGCGTGGAGTGGCACCTGTCGCGGGTCTACCGCAAGCTCGGCATCACCTCGCGGGAGGCCCTGGTCGTGCTGCTGGGCGACGAGGAGCCCGACGCTCGCTGAGCCCTGCGGCCGAGGTGGCCGACGCTCAGCCGAACCAGCGCATCGAGCGGCCGTGCCCGTGGGTGTGCGCAACAGCCCGGCCGTCGATGCCGAGCACGAAGGTCGGCTTCTGCTCCGGGATCTCGGGACCGGTCGCGGTCACGCTCGGCAGCACCCGCTTGCTCTCGTTGCTGACCCAGTGGCAGGCACCGTCGGCGACCAGGCCGCGCACGAGCCGGTCGAACCGCTGTCGGTCGTCCGGCGTGAGGTAGGCGATCACGGCGCTGTGGAAGACGATCACCGTGCCGTGCGCGGCCGCGCGCTCGACCACCGCGGGCAGCTCGGTGAGCAGGTCGCCGGCGACCAACTGCGGCGGGTCGGCGCGGGCCACCCGCACGGCCTGACGCAGCCGCGTACGCCGCTCCTCGTGCTCAGGCCAGATCAGCTGCTCCAGCCAACCCATCTGGTCCGCATCGGCGACATCGAGCGGGTGCAGGTCGATGCCACCGCGCCAGCCGACCTCGGGGATCCGCGCCGGCAGTGGCGCCGGACCCTTGACCCGGCACGCGAGCCGTGGCTCCTCGCCGAGCAGTACGTCGCCCTCGTCGGTGTGCCAGGCATAGCCCCAGCGCTCGGGGTAGAGGCACAGGCCGGCCGAGGCGCCGACCTCGAGCAGGGCGAGCGGACGAGCCGGATCCGCCTGATCGGCCGCGATCCGGCCGAACGCCGGCACCAGGGTGGCCAATCGGCCGACCTCGTTGGTCTGGGTGGCCCGACTCAGGATGGTGGCGCGGATCGGGCCGTCGACACCGTCGGCGAGCAACGCCTCGCGCAGGCCCTGGTAGGGACCGGGAGCAGGTACGCCGTGCCAGCGTGCGGCGGCGAAGACGAGATTGGGCTGCTGCTTGATGCCGGGCAGCGTCCCGATCCACGCCAGCACCTCCGCGTCCGCGGCCACCGCCTCTGCCCACGCACTGAAGGTCGGCGAGTCGGTGCCCACGTCGCGGGCGAAGTCACGGTAGGCATCGACCACGTCGGCGTACGGCTCCATGACCGCAGGCTAGTGCGGCGGTGACCCGGTGGTGACCCGGCGGTGACCCGGCGCCGCCATCAGGCCGCTGTCATCCGCTCAGTGGTCCGCGGGCAGCGCGACGTACGTGGTGTCGAGGTACTCCTCGATCCCCTCGAACCCGCCCTCGCGCCCGAAGCCGGACGACTTCACCCCGCCGAAGGGCGCGGCCGGGTTGGAGATCAGGCCGGTGTTGATCCCGACCATGCCATAGGCCAGCGACTCCGCCAGCCGGATGGTGCGGGCCAGGTCGCGGGTGTAGGCGTAGGAGGCCAGTCCGTACTCGGTGGCGTTCGCGCGGCGAACGGCCTCCTCCTCGTCGGCGAAGGTGCTGATCGGTGCGACCGGGCCGAAGATCTCGTGGCTGTTGATCTCCGACTCCGGGTGAACGTCGACGAGCACGGTCGGTTGGTAGAAGAAGCCGGGGCCGTCGGGCGACGTACCGCCGGTGACGAGGGTGGCGCCGTCGTGAATGGCGTCGGTGACGAGCTGGTGCACGGACTCCACCGCCTTTTCCTCGATCAGCGGGCCGACGTCGACGCCGTCGTCCTGACCGCGCCCGACGGTGAGGCGGCCCATCCGGTCGGCGAGCTTCTGCGCGAACTCCCGCGCGACGTCCTGATGCACCAGGAAGCGGTTCGCAGCGGTGCAGGCCTCGCCCATGTTGCGCATCTTGGCCACCATCGCACCCTCGACGGCGGCATCGAGGTCGGCGTCCTCGAAGACCAGGAACGGCGCATTGCCACCCAGCTCCATCGACATCCGCTGCAGCTGGTCGGCGGACTGCCGCACCAGGATCTTGCCGACCGGCGTGGAGCCGGTGAAGGAGACCTTGCGCAGCCGGTCGTCCTCCATCAGCGCCTTGCTGAGCTCGGCGGCGCGGGTCGAGGGGATGAGGTTGAGGACGCCCTCGGGCAGACCCGCCTCTGTCAGCACCTGGGCCAGCGCGAGCATCGTCAGGGGCGTCAGCTCAGCCGGCTTGACGACCATCGTGCAGCCGGCCGCGATCGCCGGGCCGATCTTGCGGGTGCCCATCGCCAGCGGGAAGTTCCACGGCGTGATGAAGAAGCACGGCCCGACCGGCTTCTTCACCGTCAGCAGCCGACTGCCACCGGCGGGCGCCTGCATCCAGCGGCCGTGGATCCGCACCGCCTCCTCGGAGAACCAGCGGAAGAACTCGTTGCCGTAGGACACCTCGCCCTTCGCCTCGGCGACGGTCTTGCCCATCTCCAGGCTCATCAGCTCGGCGAAGTCGTCCGCACGCTCGTTGATCAGCTCGAAGGCACCTCGCAGGATCTCGCCTCGGGCGCGCGGGGCGGTCCGCGCCCACTCCTCCTGCACCGCGACAGCAGCATCGAGGGCCTCGATCGCGTCGTTCACCGAGGCGTCGGCGACGCGCGCCAGCACGGAACCGTCAGCAGGATCGAGTACGGCGAAGTCCTCGCCGCCCTCCGCCTCCCGCCACGTCCCGCCGATGAACAGTCCGCGCTGCTGAGGTCCGACCAGATCCATTCCACTCATGCTTCAAGAGTCGCACTGCGGACCAGGTATTCGACAGCATGGCGCACGGCGTTGCATCATGTGTTCGTCGACTTGAGGAGGGAGCACTCCGCATTTCGATGGGCCCCTCACTGACCCCATGCAGCGGGGGGCCTCCCCGATTTCCGGGTGCCTGCTCAGTGCACCTGCTTCGACGCGCCACGCAAGAAGCCCTCGACGACGGGACCGGCGGTCTGGGCGCCGGTGACGCCCTCGTCGACGTAGACCGCAACCGCGATGTCGCCCTGAGCGGCGATCATCCAGGCGTGCGTGAGCCTCTTGCCGCCGCGGTCGAACTCGGCGGTGCCGGTCTTGGCGATGACCGGCTTCCCCGGGATGTCGGCCAGGCCGAGACCGGTCCCACGGGTGACCACCGCGCGGAAGATCTCCTTGAGCTGCGCGTCCTCCTTGGCGGTGATCGCCCTGCCGGCCGGCTTCACCTCGGTGCCGTCGATCAGGCGCGGCACTGTCGAGGAGCCCGCCTGGATGGCTCCGATGACGCTGGCCATCACCATCGGGGAGGCGAGCACCTTGCCCTGGCCGATCATGTCCGCGGCCTTCTCGGTCTCGCTCGCGGCCGGCGGGACCTGACCGAAGAAGGCCGGGAAGCCGGTGTCGTGGTCCACGCCGAAGCCGAGCGAGGCCGCCGCAGACGCGAGCGCGTCGCTGGAGACCTTGTCGCGCTGGCTGATCACCGCGGTGTTGCACGAGTTGGCGATCGCGGTGGACAGCGGCACGTTGCCGGTGGCGCCGGCGGGATAGTCGGAGTCGTTGGTGAACTTCTTGCCATCCACGGTGGTCTCGTTGGTGCACGGCACGATCGAGCTCGGGGTCATGCCGGCCCGGAGGAACGCGAGCGAGTCCACCGTCTTGAACGTCGAGCCCGGTGGCATCCGGCCGTAGGTGGCGAGGTTGAGACCGTTGTTGCCGGGCCCGTTGGCGGCCGCCAGGATGTCCCCGGTGCTCGGCCGCAGCGCCACCAGCGCACTGGCCGGCTTCACCCCGGCGAGCAACTTCTCGGCGAGATTCTGCAGCTTCAGGTCGAGGGTGGTGGTCAGCGGCCTGCCGTCGACCGGGGGCGCGTCGAAGACCTGCGTCACGGTGCCGTCGCCGGCCACTCGGTCGACGATGGTGCCGGGGGTGCCGCGCAGCTGGTCGTCGTAGCGCGCCTCGAGGCCGCTGATGCCGGCGACGTCGCCGGCCCGGTACTTCGCCGGGTCCTTCTTGACCATCTCGGCGGTGACCGGTCCGACCGCGCCCAGGATCGGCGCTGCGAAGCTCTTCGTCGGCGCTAGCGGGGAGTCGGTGTGGACCACGCGCGCTCCCGGGATGGTGGCGACCTGGGCGGCACTCACCGGAGCCTGCCCCGCCCGATAGGTGATCGCCTCGACGAACTGCTTGTCTCCCGCCGCCTTGACCAGCTTGGCGTAGGCGTCCGGATCGATGCCGAGGCGCTGGGCAAGCCGCCGGGCCGAACGCACGGCCTTCGCGCGGCCCGACACCTGCGCCATGTCGATGCCGAAGACCACGACCGGGCGACTGGTGACGAGCGGCTGACCGCCCGCGCCCAGGATGTCACCACGAGCGGGCTCCTCGGTGACCGCCTTGAGCACCGCCTTGGCGTCGGTCAGCGTCGGGCTGACCACTGTCGGACTCCAGGTGACCGGCCCATCCGCGCCCTTGGCCGACACCTTGGTCGTGTAGGTCCACGACCCACCCCGCAGGGGCCAGCTCCACCGCAGTGCCGTGCCGACCGCCTTGACCTGCGGCTTGACCCCGCCCATGCCTGCGACGATGCGCTGGTAGTCAGAAGCGGCCCCGGCTGCGGTGCTGCCGGTGGCGAAGTGCACCTGGTCGAAGCGGAAGTCTCCGGTCAGGGCCCCGGCGAGGACGGCGACGTTGCTCGCCCGATCGGGCTCGTTGGGGTGCGGCGTCCCTCCACCGCCCCCGCACCCGGTGAGCACCAGGAGGAGAGCAGACCCGAGAATCACGCGCTTCATGTCCCGGTTTCTACCAGGAGACCCCGACAGCCGTCAGGCTGCCGGGGCCAGAAGCGATGTGGTCAGCTCTTGTGACGCGGCTTCTTGCGCGGGCTGTCCGAGCCCTCGTCGGAGCCGTCGCGGTCGTGGGACCGGCCGCGCGGACGGTCGCCGTACTCGCGCCGCGGGCCGCGTCCGCCGAAGCCGCCCGCAGAGCCACCCTCGTCGAGGCGCAACTCGATCAGCTTGCCGCTGATCCGGGTGTTCTCCAGCGCGGCGTAGGTCTCCGGCGCCAGGTCGGCGGGGAGCTCGACCAGTGAGAAGTCCGGCCGGATGGAGATGTTGCCGAAGTCGCCGCGACGCAGGCCGCCCTCGTTGGCGATGGCGCCCACGATCTGGCGCGGCTCGACGCGGTGACGCTTGCCGACGTTGATCCGGTAGGTCGCCAGCGGCTGGCCGGTCTGACGCGAACGAGTACTCTCTCGCGGACCCCGGTCGCCGCGCTCGCCACGCTCACCCCGGTCCTCGCGCTGCCGCCGCTCGCGCGGGGCCGGCTCCGGCTGGTCCTCGAGCAGCAGCGGGACCTCGCCCTGGAGCACCACGGCCAGGGCCGCGGCGACATCGACCTCGGGCACGTTGAACTCGTCGACGTAGTGCTGGACCACGTCGCGGAAGAATTCGACCTTGGGCTGCTCCTGGAGCGCCTCCGTGATGGCGTCGTCGAAGCGGGACAGACGCGTCGCGTTGACCTCGTCGACGCTCGGCAGCTTCATCTCGGCCGGCGCGGCCTTGGTGTGCTTCTCGATCGCCTTGAGCAGGTAGCGCTCACGGGGGGTGACGAACGAGATGGCATCGCCCTTGCGGCCGGCACGCCCGGTGCGGCCGATGCGGTGCACGTAGGCCTCGACATCGGTCGGCAGGTCGTAGTTCACGACGTGGGAGATGCGGTCGACATCGAGACCGCGGGCGGCGACGTCGGTGGCGACGAGGATGTCCAGCGAGCCGTCCTTGAGCTGGTTGACCGTCCGCTCGCGCACGTTCTGGGCGATGTCGCCGTTGATCGCCGTCGCGGTGAAGCCGCGAGCACGCAGCTTCTCCGCCAGCGTCTCGGTCTCCGACTTGGTGCGGGTGAAGACGATCATGCCCTCGAAGTTCTCGACCTCGAGGATCCGGGTCAGCGCGTCCACCTTCTGCGGGTAGGACACCATCAGGTAGCGCTGGGTGATGTTGGCGTTCGTCTTGGTCGCCGACTTGACCGAGATCTCCTGCGGGTCGTTCAGGTAGCGCTTGGAGAGGCGCCGGATCTGGGCCGGCATGGTCGCGGAGAAGAGCGCGACCTGCTTGGTCTCGGGGGTGTCGGCCAGGATCGTCTCGA
Organism: Nocardioides sp. Iso805N; assembly: GCF_000364605.1. Classification (GTDB taxonomy): domain Bacteria; phylum Actinomycetota; class Actinomycetes; order Propionibacteriales; family Nocardioidaceae; genus Nocardioides. The sequence goes on from NZ_KB822575.1 coordinate 762,934, forward strand.
CGTCCTCGGCGAAGCCCATGTTGAGCATCTCGTCGGCCTCGTCGAGCACCAGGAAGCGCAGCTTCGACAGGTCGAGGGTGCCCTTGTCGAGGTGGTCCATGATGCGGCCTGGGGTGCCGACGACGATGTGCACGCCGCGACGCAGCGCGGTCAGCTGCGGGCCGTAGCCCTGACCGCCGTACACGGGCAGCACGCGCACGCCCGGCATGCTGGCGGCGTAGCGCTCGAAGGCCTCACACACCTGCAGCGCGAGCTCGCGGGTCGGCGCGAGCACCAGCGCCTGCGGCGCGGAGGTGTCGGAGAGGTTGAGGTTGGACAGGATCGGCAGCGCGAAGGCGGCCGTCTTGCCGGTGCCGGTCTGGGCCAGGCCGACGACGTCGCGGCCGGCCAGCAGTGGCGGGATGGTGGCGGCCTGGATGGCCGAGGGGTTCTCGTAGCCGGCGGCGGTGACCGCGGCGAGAACGGCATCGGCGAGGCCGAGCTCGGCGAAGGTCGGCGCGGGCGCGGTGGTCTCGTCGGTGTTGCTCACCCCACAAAGGTAGAACCTCCGCGCGGGGTTCGGTCATTCGTGGGCGCGGTGCGCCAGGTCACAACCTGTTCGACGCGGGGTGTCGACCTGCTATAACCGCGCACCCGTGCGCCGTCACGAGCCGAGCGCGGAGGGCATCACCAGGTCGTGCTCCCGCGGGCGGTGGAGCGAAACACGCCGATTCCGCCGCGATTCCGGGTGCCAGGTGGAGCGACGCCAACGAATTTCGGCGTTCGCTGGCATTTGTCGGGGAGGGGCGCTACCTTTGGTGAACAGATGGTGAACAGGAGGTGTCTCATGAAGGAATCCAAGGTGTCCAAGCAGCAGCTCACGCTTCGCTGGGTCCCGGTCGTGGACGCGAAGGGCCGCACCCGCTTGGAGGCGGTCTGGATGACCGACATCCAGCTGCACGCGCACTCGCCGCACGCTGCCTGATCCGACCCCGTTGATCCGCCGCTGATCCACTGTCGGCCTGACGCATGCGGGCCCGCGCCTCACGGGCGCGCCGCACCCAGAGTCGCGACTCCCGCCCGGAGTCGCGGCTCTGTCGCGTTCACCAAAGATTTTCCTCCCGAACGGGAATGAATCGGGCCCGACGGTCGCTAAGGTAATCAACGTTTCAACTACCGCGATCTGGGAGACATCATGGGCATCTTCAGCAAGAAGTCGGACGCCACCGCCGAGACCTTCGACGCTCCGACCACCGCCATCGACGACATCTCGGGCGACTACACGCTCGACACCGCGCACACGCACCTGGGCTTCAGCGCCCGGCACGCCATGGTCACCACCGTCCGTGGCTCGTTCCACCAGTTCGAGGGCACCGCCCACGTCGACACCAAGAACCCGGCCGCGTCCTCGGTCTCGATCACGATCGACGCCGCTTCGGTCGACACCGGCAACAAGGACCGCGACGGTCACCTGCTCTCCGGCGACTTCTTCGAGAACGACGCCCACCCCCACATCACCTTCAAGTCCACGAACGTGGCCTTCGACGGTGAGACCTGGGAGGTCACGGGCGACCTGACCATCAAGGGTGTCAGCCACCCCGTCACCGTGCCGTTCGAGCTCACCGGCTCGGCCAAGGACCCGTTCGGCAACACCCGCGTCGGCTTCGAGGGCGCGACCACCATCAACCGCTCCGACTGGGGCCTGACCTTCAACGCCGCGCTCGAGACCGGCGGCGTGCTGGTCTCGGAGAAGATCAAGCTCGAGTTCGACATCTCGGCGATCAAGACCGCCTGAGTCTGCTCAACGCCTGCGAACGGGCGCGGATCCTCATCGGATCCGCGCCCGTTCGCGCTTCCGGCGCCGGTCACCGCGGCACAGCCACCGGTGGGCGCATGGAAGACCGCTCATCGGGTGACAGGCGGGACAAGTGTGACTACGGTCACGCTGGTCATCGCTCTGACTCGGAGGTGAGCAATGTCGACTCGTTCCACCCCTCTGTGGATAGCGGTCGGGATCCTGCTGCTGCTCGCGGCGGTCCCCCCGCTGGTGGTACCGGCGTACACCAGGATCGATCCGACGCTGTGGGGGTTCCCGTTCTACTTCTGGTTCCAGTTCCTGCTGGTGCTGTTCGCGGCGCTGTGCACCTCGATCGCCTTCCTCGTGGCCCGCGAGGCCTTCCGTCGCGACCGCGCGGCTCGCGGGCAGGCGCCGCGCGACGGTGACGCCCCTGGCAACGGCGGTGAGCCGCTGTGAACGGCGTCGCCTTCGGGGTCTTCCTGTTCCTGTTCCTGGTCGTCACCGTGCTCGGCTTCGCCGCCGCGCGCTGGCGACGGGTGAGCCGGCTCGACAACCTGGACGAATGGGGCCTGGGCGGCCGCGGCTTCGGCACGTTCATCGCGTGGTTCCTGATCGGCGGCGACATCTACACCGCCTACACCTTCATCGCGGTGCCCGCGACGCTGTACGCCGGTAGTGCGACGGGGTTCTTCGCCGTTCCCTACACGATCATCATCTATCCGCTCGTGTTCGCGTTCATGCCGCGGCTGTGGTCGGTCTCGCACCGGCACGGCTACGTGACGCCGGCCGACTTCGTGGAGGGGCGCTACGGGTCGAAGGGCTTGGGACTCGCGGTCGCCATCACCGGGATCGTCGCCACCATGCCCTACATCGCGCTGCAGCTGGTCGGCATGCAGGTGGTGCTGCAGGTGATGGGCCTGCAGAGCAACAGCGACAACTGGTTCGTCAAGGACCTGCCGCTGTTCGTCGCCTTCATCATCCTGGCGGCCTACACCTACTCCGCCGGACTGCGCGCTCCGGCGCTGATCGCCTTCGTCAAGGACACGCTGATCTACGTCGTGATCATCGTGGCGGTGATCTACATCCCGCACCAGGTCGGCGGCTGGGGGCACATCTTCGAGACCGTGCAGAAGGGCTTCACCGACTTCAACACGCAGAACGCGGATGCGATCGCGGCGAAGCAGGCCGCTCCGAAGGCGATCATGCCGGGACCCACGGGCCACTGGGCCTACGCCTCGCTCGCGCTGGGATCCGCGCTCGCGCTGTTCATGTACCCGCACTCGGTCACCGGTGTGCTCTCCACCCGCAATCGCAGCGTGATCAGGCGCAACGCGGCGCTACTGCCGGCGTACTCCTTCCTGCTGGGGCTGCTCGCCCTGCTCGGTTTCGTGGCGATCGCCGCGGGCGTCAAGGTGGCCAACCCGCAGCAGTCGATCCCGCAGCTGTTCGAGAACCAGTTCCCGGCGTGGTTCGCAGGGGTCGCGTACGCCGCCATCGTGATCGGTGCGCTGGTGCCGGCGGCGATCATGTCGATCGCTGCGGCGAACCTCTTCACCCGCAACATCTACAAGGCGTACCTGAAGCCCGCCGCCTCGCCGACCGAGGAGGCGAAGGTCGCCAAGCTGGTCTCACTGGTGGTCAAGTTCGGTGCGCTGCTGTTCGTGCTGGCGATGGACAAGAGCTTCGCGATCAACCTGCAGCTGCTCGGCGGGGTCTGGATCCTGCAGACGTTCCCGGCGATCGTGGCCGGGCTCTACACCCGCTGGTTCCACCGCTGGGCGCTGCTGCTGGCCTGGGCTGTCGCGATGGCCTACGGCACGATCACCGCCTACCGGACCGCCTCTCCGACCCAGCGCCACTTCGGCGGGTCGGTGGCGAACTTCCCGTTCACCAACACCGGGGTCTACATCGCGCTCACGGCGTTCGTGATCAACGTGGTGGTGGCGGTGCTGGCGACAGTGGTGCTCCGAGCGCTGCGCGTGCCGGATGGCGAGGATCGCACGGTCGCCAGCGACTACGTGGCCGACCTGGGAGACGCGCATGTCGAGCCGGAGCTGAACCCGCTGACCTGAGTTGTGACTGCACGTTCGCCGCGTGCACGTTCGCCGAGCCTGTCGAGGCGCCTCGACAGGCTCGGCGGACGGATCAGCCCGCCCGTCAGCGGGCGAGCCAGTCCGCGTATGCCGCGAACGTGAACGGCCGCCCCAGGAAGTCCTCGACCAGGTCGGCAGCATCCTTGGACCCGCCCGGGGCGAGCACGGTGTCGCGGTAGCGGCCGGCGACGTCGGTGTCGAAGAGGTTCTCGGGGTCGAAGGCACTGAAGAGGTCCTTCGCGATGACCAGCGACCACTGGTAGGTGTAGTAGGCCGAGGAGTAGCCGCCGAGGTGACCGAACGACGCGTAGAAGTGGGTGCCCTCCAGGTACGGGAACGGACCGTAGCGATCCATCAGCTCGACCATCCGTGCGGTGAGGTCGGCCGGCCGCTCCTGGTGGAACCAGTACGAGACGGCGGCATACATGGTCTGGGTCTGGGTCAGGTAGCCCTTGCCGAACTCCTCCGCGGCACGCATCTTGGCGACCAGCTCGCCCGGGATCGGCTCGCCCGCCTCGTTGGTGGCGAAGGAGGCCAGCACGGCCGGGTCCCACGCCCACTCCTCCAGCATCTGCGAAGGCGCCTCGACGAAGTCCCACTCCGTGGCCACGCCGGAGAACCGGGTCCACTCGCCCTGGCCGCCGAGCACGTGGTGCACCAGGTGGCCGAACTCGTGGAACAGCGTGACGACGTGGTCGTGCTCCATCAGGTGGCGACTGAAGTTGCAGACCAGCACCCCCTCCGCGACCGACTTGCCTGCCACACCGGGCGCGAGGTCGAACTGGGCCGCGTGCTTGTACTTCCCCTCGCGGGGATGCAGGTCCAGGTGGATCCGGCCCAGCCGCGCGCCGTCAAAGAGGCGCACCACGTCATAGGACGTCACCTCCTCGTGCCAGACCGGCGCATCGACCTCGTCGTACCTGACGCCGAAGAGTCGCCCCGTCACCTCCAGCAGGCCCGCGCGCACCTTGGCGAAGTCGAAGTAGGTGCGGACCAGCTGGGTGTCGAGGTCGAAGCGCTCGGCGAAGACCAGGTTGCGGTAGTAGCTGGCGTCGGCGAGAGCGACCCGCTCCGCGTCGGGTACGTCGCGGCGGTAGCGCTCGAGCAGGACGGCCAGGTCCCGCTCGCCCGGCTCGCGGGCGGCCTCGGCGATCTTCTCGACGAACACCGGGATCGCCTCGCCGGAGGCGATCATCTTCACCTCCGCGTCGAAGGAGGCCCAGTCGGGGTAGCCGAGCGTGGTGGCGTACTCGTGCCGGAGATCGAGCATCTCGTGCAGCACCGGGTCCGACGCCGGGTAGCCGCGGTTGAGGTAGACGCGGCGCAGGTCGGTCCGCAGCTCGGCGTCCTCGGCGTAGTCGAAGACCGGCAGCGAGTCCGGGTAGTCGGTGGTGATGGTGACCAGGCCGTCGTCGTCGACAGGGTGTGAGGCGATGAAGTCGGCCGGCAGCCCACCGAGGCGGTCGGGCGAGACCCGCACCGTCCGTACGTCGTCGCGCGCGATCCGGGAGAACTCCTGGTCCAGCTCGAGGAGTCGCTCGTTGATCTCCTGAAGCCGGGCCCGGGTGGCGTCGTCCCGGTCCACGCCCGCCCGGCGGAAGTCGAGCAGGATCTTGTTGTGGAACCGCTCCGCCAGCGGGTCCAGACCGGTCATGTCCAGGCCGGCGAAGACGGCGTAGAGGCCGGCGTCCTGGGCGAGCGCTGTGGTGAGCCTCTGCACGCCGCTCTCCGCTGCCTCGGCCTCGGTGCGCACCGCCTCGACCGGATGCACGTTGGCGAGCAGGCTCGCCATGCCGGAGGTGCCGTGCAACGCCAGGGTCACGTCGTCCCAGATCCGCAACGTTGCCAGCGCGTCCCGCGGCGGGTTGGTGCGGAGCTCTTCGGCGAGCTCCTCCGCGCGGGCCAAGGCCTGCTCGTAGCGTTGCCGGACCCAGGCCTCGGCGGACCCGGCGGACTCGGCGTCGGGCAGGACGAGGGGCTCGGGGGAGGTCGGCGACGTCATGGAGACACCCTGCCACGCCGGGAGATCGTGTTACCCCGGCCACGACCTCCGCCATCGATTCCGGGAGTAAAGCCGCCTCGACGTAAGTTGTGGCACCGTGGTCAACCTGCGCAGCCTCGTCGCCGACACCCGACCCCTGCGCCAACCACACGTCCGGCGGCTGTGGATCGCCATGATCGTGACGATGGTCGGCGCCCAGCTGACGGTCGTCGCGGTTCCCGCGCAGATCTACGCCGACACCGGTTCCTCGGCGTACGTCGGGTTGACCGGCCTGTTCGGGCTGGTCCCCCTGGTGATCTTCGGCCTGTACGGCGGAGCGCTCTCCGACCACTTCGACCGACGCCTGATGATGCTCATCTCGACGGTCGGCCTGATCGGCACCAGCGCGCTGTTCTGGCTACAGTCGGCGATGGGCAACTCCAACGTGTGGCTGCTGCTCAGCCTCTTCGCGGTGCAGCAGGCGTTCTTCGCGGTCAACTCCCCCACCCGCGCGGCGATGCTGCCCAAGCTGCTCTCCCCCGAGCTGCTTCCTGCAGCGAACTCGCTGTTCATGACGGTCATGCAGGCCGGCGCCATCGCCGGACCTCTCGTGGCCGGCGTGCTGATCCCGGTCACCGGCTACACCTACCTCTACCTCATCGACACCCTCACCCTCTTCGCCACGCTCTACGCCGTGGTGCTGCTGCCGAGGATGCCCGTCGAGGGCGCGGGCGCCAAGGTTCCGGGCCTGCGCTCCGTGCTGGACGGGTTCGTCTACCTGCGCACGCAGCCGGTGCTGCTGATGAGCTTCGTGGTCGACCTGATCGCGATGATCTTCGGCATGCCGCGCGCGCTCTACCCGCAGATCGCGCACGAGTCCTTCCTCGGTCCCGCCGACGGTGGCATCGCCTTCGCGCTGCTCTTCGCCGCGATTCCGGCCGGCTCGGTCGTCGGCGGTGTCCTGTCGGGGTGGATGTCGCGGGTGGAGCGCCAGGGCCTGATCGTGCTCGGCTGCATCACGGTGTGGGGCGCTGGCATCGCACTGTTCGGCGCGACCCTGTGGGTGACCCCCAACCTGCGCATCCCGATGCTGATCCTCGGCCTGTTCTTCCAGATGGTCGCCGGCGCCGCCGACGTGGCCTCGGCAGCGATCCGCGGCTCGATCCTGCAGTCCGCAGCCGACGACAACGTCCGCGGCCGACTCCAGGGTGTCTTCACCGTGGTGGTGGCCGGCGGGCCCCGGATCGCCGACGTCGTGCACGGCGGCGCGGCGGCGGTGGTCGGCACCGCGGCGACCACCTTCGGTGGCGGCGTGCTGGTGATCGTCGGCATGGCGCTGTGCGCGGTGCTGGCGCCGACGTTCGTGGCCTACCGGGTCAAGCGACCGGATCCGCTCAACGTCTGAGTCGAGCGATCAGACGCCGGCGCGCTCCACGATGCCGCGCACGTAGTTGGCCTGGCCGAGGTGCTGGGCATCGTCCTCGAGCACCGAGACCAGCCGTACGCCGAGGGTCACCGGCGGGTCCCAGCGATCGTCGACCACCTTGTCCAGCTCGGTGTCGACGACCGCCTCCAGGTAGCGCAGCGTGGCCTCGTGGGTGGCGCGCAGGTAGTCGGCCAGCAGCTCGGCGCTGGCCCGCACCTGGCCCACCTCGTCCGAGCTCTGCCCGTAGCCGGTCGCGCCGACGTCGAACGGCAGCCCGAACCTCTCGGCGTACCCCTGCGCGGTCCAGACCTGCTCGTGACCGGCGACGTCGGCGACCTGGGCGTCCTGGACGCGGGCCAGGTGCCAGACCAGCCAGGAGATGGTGTTCGCCTCCGGGTCGACCCGGTAGGTGAGCTGGGCGTCGGTGAGACCGTCGATGACGGCCGTGCCACCCTCCGCGATGCGCCCGAAGGCGTCCTTGAGCAGCTGTGCAGGACTCATGTCCCTGACGGTAGCGCGGGGGTACAGGGGCGGCATGACGAACTTCGGCTACACCCTGATGACCGAGCAGAGCGGGCCACGCGAGCTGGTGGGCTACGCGCAGCGCGCCGAGGAGGTCGGCTTCGACTTCCTGCAGAGCAGCGACCACTACTCGCCCTGGCTGACCGAGCAGGGACATGCGCCGTACGCCTGGGCGGTGCTGGCCGCCGTCGCGCAGGCCACCTCGCGGATCGGCCTGATGACCTACGTGACCTGCCCGACCATGCGCTACCACCCGGCGGTGGTGGCGCAGAAGGCCGCGACCCTCGGGCTGCTCAGCGAGGGGCGGTTCACCCTGGGCCTGGGCAGCGGCGAGAACCTCAACGAGCACACCATCGGCGTCGGCTGGCCCGGCCTGGAGACCCGGCAGGACATGCTGACCGAGGCCATCGAGGTGATCCGGGCGCTCTTCGCCGGCGATCTGGTGACCTATCGTGGCGAGCACTTCGACGTCGACTCCGCCCGGCTGTGGGACCTGCCCGAGGAGACGGTGCGGATCGCCATCGCGTGTGCCGGTGAGCGGGCGGTCGAGGCGTTCGCACCGTACGGCGACGATCTCATCGCCGTGGAGCCGGAGGGGCAGCTCGTGTCCGCCTGGAACGCCCAGCCCGACGCGCTGGAGATCGGCTCCGGAGCCCGGGCGATCGGGCAGATCCCGATCTGCTGGGATCGCTCCGAGGAGGCGGCGATCGAGCGGGCGCACCGGGAGTTCCGCTGGTTCGGTGGCGGCTGGAGCGTCAACGCGGACCTGCCCACGACGGCCGGCTTCTCGGCGGCCAGCCAGTTCGTCAGGCCCGAGGATGTCGCCGGCTCGATCCCCTGCGGACCCGACCTCGACCGGATCGTGGAGGCGGTGAGCGCCTTCTGGTCGGCCGGGTTCACCGACATCGGGCTGGTGCAGGTGGGAGACGAGGGACAGCAGCGGTTCCTGGACGAGGCTGCGGGTCCGCTGCTGGAGCGGCTCCGGGCCGCAGCGCCGTCCTGACGTGTCCCGTCCTGAGGTGTGATGTCACGTTTCGCTCCGCTCGTCCGTCGAGGACGATATGAGCGTGAACGAGAGCGAGCTCGGAGCCCGGTTCGAGACGGAGCGACCGCGACTGCTGGCCATCGCCGGCCGGATCCTCGGGTCGCCGGTCGGCGCCGAGGACGTCGTGCAGGAGGCGTGGCTGCGGCTGGGCGGGTCGATCTCGACCGGCTCCACCCCGGAGGGGCCGGACAACGTCGCCGCCTGGCTGACCACCGCCGTGACCCGGCTGTGCCTGGACCAGCTGCGCAGCCGCCGGCACGTGCAGCCGACCGACGAGCTGCCCGAGGAGCCGGACCCGGCTGCCGGGCCCGAGGCGGACGCGATCCTGGCCGACCGCGTGGACGCGGCGATGCTGGTCGTCCTGCACACGCTCTCCCCGATCGAGCGGGTCGCCTTCGTGCTGCACGACCTGTTCGGCGTGCCGTTCGACGAAGTGGCCGCGACCCTCGGCCGGTCGGACGCGGCAGTGCGCCAGCTGGCGTCACGGGCGCGGCGCCGGCTGCGAGGTGCGGACCTGGAGGCGGAGCGGCGCGAGCACGGCGCAGTCGTCGACGCGTTCCTGGATGCCGCGCGCGGCGGCGACCTGCCCCGGCTGCTGTCGTTGCTCGCCCCCGACGTCGCCCTGCACGCCGACCAGGCGGGAGCGGCGATGGGTGCCGACGTACGGGTGGGTCAGGAGGCCGTCGCGGACCGGTTCAACGGCGCGCGCGGGGCGATGCCGGTCACCGTCGACGGCTGGGCCAACGCGGCCTGGGTGCACCACCGCGAGGTCAAGGTGGCGTTCCTGTTCACCGTGGTCGACGGGCTGATCACCGACATCGACATGGTCGCGGACGGCGCCTCGCTGGAGCTGATGGACATCTCCGGTACGTCGAACCCGAACACCGGCCACTCGACCGACGCGAACTGACCTCTCAACCCGCCGAAAGTGACATCTCGGCAGCGATCTGGGCACCGAGCCTCGCGTTCGCCTTCACCAGCGCGATGTTGGCCGTCAGCGAGGCCCCACCGGTGATCTCCACGATCCGCCCCAGCAGGTAGGGGGTGACGTCCTTCCCGGTCACGCCGAGACGGTCGGCGTCGCCGAGCGCCTGCTCGATGATGACGCCGATCTCCTCGGCCGGGATCTCGTCCTCGACCGGGATCGGGTTGGCCACCACCACCCCGCCGGGCAGGCCGAGCGACCACTTGGCGGCAAGCACGGCGGCGACCTCGGTGGGACCATCGACGCGCATCGGGGCGGCGAAGCCGGACGAGCGGGAGTAGAACGACGGGAACTCGTCGGCTCCGTTGACCAGGACCGGCACGCCCAGGGTCTCCAGTGTCTCCAGGGTCAGGCCGATGTCCAGGATCGACTTCACGCCCGCCGAGACCACGGCGACCGAGGTCTGGCCGAGCTCGGTGAGGTCGGCGGAGATGTCGAAGGAGGTGGCAGCACCTCGATGCACGCCGCCCAGACCGCCGGTGACGAAGACCCGGATGCCGGCGAGGGAGGCCAGCCGCATCGTCGAGGCCACCGTGGTGGCGCCGTGCTGGCCGCGCGCCACGACGTACGGGAGGTCGCGCACGCTGACCTTGACCACGTCGGGCGAGGAGCCGAGCAGCTCGAGCTCGGCATCCGAGAGCCCGATCTTCGGCACGCCACCCAGGACGGCGATGGTCGCCGGCACCGCGCCACCGGCACGCACGATCGCCTCGACCTCGCGGGCCATCGCGACGTTCTGCGGATAGGGCATGCCGTGGCTGATGATGGTCGACTCCAGGGCCACCACCGGCCGGTCGGCGGCGAGCGCGTCCTGGACCTCGGGGGCGATCTCGACGTTCACAGCATGCTCCTGATCAGCTCATCGGACAGGTCGGTGCGCACGGTCGAGCGCGAGGTGATGGTGAGCGCCGCGGCCGCGTGCCCGTAGCGCGCGGCCGCCAGTGGATCCTCGCCGCGCAGCAGCGCATGGCAGAAGGCGCCGAGCATCGCGTCGCCAGCCCCGGTCACGTCGATCGGATCCACCTCCGGCGCGCTCAGCGGGAACCGGCCGTCGGGACCGTCGAGGATCGAGCCGTCCCGCCCCAGCCGCACCCACACAGCAGGTACGCCGAGGGCATGGAGCCGCTCGATCGCGTGATCCACCTGCGCCAGGGTGCGGGTGGGCAGCCCGGTCAGCGCCGACAGCTCCGCCTGGTTGGGGGTGACCAGGTCGATGCCGTGGCCGACGGCCGAGCGCAGCCGCTCGGCCTTCGGCACGCTGACCGGGTCGAGGATCACCGTCACCTGCGCGTCCCGGGCGACCTCGACAGCGTGCTCGACCGTCGCGGGCAGCAGGTTGCCGTCGAGCACCAGCAGAGCGGCACCGCGGATCAGGCCGGCGGCCGCCTCCACGGCCAGCGGGGAGATCTGGTCGGTGGCTGCCATGTCGGCCACCGCCACGACGAGCTCGCCGGTGGGCGAGAGGATCGCGGCGTACGTGCCGGTGGGCACCGGGCGCTGTCGCACGTGGGCGACCTCGACGCCTGCCTCATCGGTGTGGGCGAGCAGCTCCACGCCGAGCGGGTCGTCGCCGACCGCGGAGATCAGGTGGCAGGGGGTGCCGAGCCGGGCGATCACCTCGGCGATGTTGCGGCCCACGCCGCCCGGCGAGAGCTGCGAGGAGCCGGGATTGCTGCTGCCCAGCACCAGGTCGGTCGTCGACTGGGCGTGCAGGTCCATATTGGCGCCGCCGATGACGACGACGTAAGGATCACCCATGCGACCAGCCGTGGTCGCGGATCGCCGCCTCGACGCTGCCGTCGTGGTGCTGGACGCACGCCTCGACCAGGCGCGCCAGCGGACCGCTGGCCCCCTCGAAGGCGTCGATGGCGAGCAGCACGTTGAGAAGCATGCCGTATGCCACGAAGTCGCGGACCTTCTCCTCGCCCCAGCCGGTCTCGAGCAGGGTGTCGAAGATCCGGCCCATGCCGTCGCGCGCGGCCGCCCCGATCTCGGGGACGCTGCTGGCCGAGAAGCCGTGCATGAGCACGTGCAGGAAGTCACTGTCGGCGAGCAGGCCGGTGTAGGCGTGGCCCATCCGTTCCTTGTCGTCCTCGCTGTCCGGATCGAAGGGCTGGGCCTCGAGCACCGCCCGGAAGGCCGCCTCGATCCGGTCGCACGCGCGCCCGAAGACGGCGAGGAACAGGTCGAGCTTGGTGCCGAACATCCGCACCACGTAGGGCTGGCTGACGCCGGCCTCCTTGGCCACGGTATCGGTGCTGGTGCCGGTGTAGCCGCCGTCGGCGAAGGCACGCGTCGCGGCTTCGAGGATCAGCGCTCGGCGCTCTTCTGCAGGCATCCGGACATTCACGCTTGACATGTTATCAGTCGATTACTTACGGTCTTACGAGGAAGTAATCATTCAATGCCAACAACTCAGGAGGAGCGATGAGCACCCTCACCGATCGTGACGGCGAGGCGTCGCCCGGGCTCGCCGGCGCCGTACGCCGCGTCCCGCTGTGGCTGACCATCGCCGCCGTCAGCCTGCCGATGTTCATGGCGACCCTCGACAACCTGGTGATGACCAGCGCGCTGCCGGTCATCCAGCGCGACCTGCACGCCAGCGTGAGCGACCTGTCGTGGTTCATGAACGCCTACACCCTCGCCTTCGCCACCTTCATGCTCCCGGCCGCGACCCTCGGCGACCGGATCGGCCGGCGTCGGGTGATGCTCGCCGGCATCACCGTCTTCACCCTCGCCTCGATCGGCTCGGCACTCTCGGACTCCTCGGGCACGCTGATCGCTGCGCGGGCGGTCCAGGGCTTCGGCGCCGCCGCGATCATGCCGCTCTCGCTCACCCTGCTCGCCGCCAACGTGCCCGACCGGCTGCGCCCGGCAGCGATCGGCATCTGGGGCGGCGTCTCCGGGCTCGGGGTCGCGCTCGGTCCGGTCGTCGGCGGCGCGGTCGTCCAGGGCATCAGCTGGCAGGCGATCTTCTGGCTCAACGTGCCGGTCGCCGTGCTCGCGATCCCGCTGGTGATCACCACGGTCAACGAGTCCCGCGGCACCTGGCAGCGGCTCGACCCGGTCGGCACGCTGCTCCTCGGAGGCGCGGTCTTCGGTGGCATCTGGGGCATCGTGCACGGCAACGGCGACGGCTGGTCCTCGCCGCAGGTGCTGACACCTCTGATCGTGGCCGCGCTGCTCGTGCCGGCGTACGTCGCCTGGGCCCGGCGTCGTCGCGACGCGGTGCTGCCACTGCGGCTCTACGCCTCACGCAGCTTCTCGGTCGCCAACCTGGTCTCCCTCGGCTTCACGGTCGGCATGTTCGGCGCGGTCTTCCTGCTCTCGCAGTACCTGCAGGTGGTGCAGGGCTACACCCCGCTGGGCGCGGGCGTGCGCACGCTGCCGTGGACCGCCGCACCGATGGTGGTCGCGCCCATCGCCGGCGCACTGACCGGCCGGATCGGGGCGCGCCCGCTGATGCTGGTCGGACTCGCCCTGCAGGCAGGTTCGCTGGCGTGGTTCGCAGCGCTGACCGAGAACGGCTCGGCGTACTCCTCCTTCGTGCCTCCCCTCGCCATGGCCGGCGTCGGGATGGGCCTGGTCTTCCCGACCCTCTCCACCTCGGTGCTGGACGGGCTGCCGGAGAGCGACTTCGCGATCGCCAGCTCGGCCAACTCGACCATCCGGGAGTTCGGCGTCGCGCTCGGCATCGCCCTGCTGACGGCCGTGTTCCTGGGCAACGGCGGCCACATCGCTCCCGACGGCTACGCCGGCGCGATCGGGCCGGCACTGCTCACCGGTGCGGCTGCGGTCGCCCTGGGGTTCGTGGCGGCGCTGTTCGCTCCGCGTCGTCGCTGAGGCGCCCGCGCCCCGTACGAAATGGTGGCCGACTCCGCGTGTCGGCCACCGTTTCGTACGGGGCGCGCATCGGTGGGCGCGCCGGCGACACCCGCTAGAACAGATCAGGCTCGACGCGGACCGGCCCCGGCACCGTGAGCGCAGCGACCACCGTCGTCAGGGGTACGGCGAGGACCAGCCCGATCGCACTGACCAGCGAGCGCACGATCTCCTCGGTGATCTGCTCGGTGCCGATCAGATCGGTCAGCGGACGGTTGTAGAGGTTGATGATCAGCAACGTGGTCAGCGCCGTGCCGGCGTAGGCGAAGACGATGGTGTAGATCGTCGAGGCGATGTGGTCGCGGCCGATCCGCATCGCACCGGCCCACAGCCGCCAGCGCGTCATCTCCGGCGCCGCGGCGCGCAGCTCCCAGACCGCACCGGCCTGGGTGATGGTGACGTCGTTGAGCACGCCGAGCCCCGCGATGATCACGGTGCAGGTCATCAGGCCTTGGAAGTCCAGGTTGCCGACGGTGGAGGTGAGGATGCTGGCGCCCTCGTCGCCCACACCGGTGAGATGGGTCGCCTGCACCACGACCAGTCCCAGCAGCGCTGTCACAGCGAGGCCGCCGAGCGTCCCGGCGAGCGCGGCCGAGGTGCGCAGCGACGGGCCGTGGGTGAGGTAGAGGACGACGTACATGATCGCGCCCGCTGCGACCAGGGCGACCAACGGTGGGGAGTGGCCGCTGAGCAGTCCCGGCAGCAGCCAGCCGCCGATGACCAGGCCGCCGAAGGCCAACCCGACGAGCGCCAACAGTCCCCGGACGCGAGCGACGGCGACCACGACCAGGATGAAGAGGCCGAGCAGCACCCAGAGCACGGTGGAGCGGTCGGTGGCGAAATACGCGTACGCCGCCGGCGTGGTCCCGCTGGCGGGCGTGACCTGCAGCTGCACCCTGCTGCCGTTGCTCAGCCCGGAGTGGGTGACCTCCGCGGGGACCGGCACCAGCACCGTGCCGGAGGCCTTGCCGTCGACCCGCACCTCGAGGTTGCCGCAGGTGTCGCTCTGCGTCCCGGCGTCGGCGCAGGCCGGCTGCACCTTCTCCACCGTCGCGTGCGGGAACGTCACGCCCGGCGCGGCGAAGGCCAGGCTGTGGGAGAGCTGGCGGACGGTGCCGCGGTCGGGCCAGAGCCCGATGACGCCGACGACGATGGCCACCGCCACCACCGCGAGCGTGCCGAGCAGCGCGAACCGTGCGGTCGGCGACACGGCGAGGTCCGGGGCCGGCCCGTGACCGTGACCATGTCCGTGACCGTGCGAGTCCCGATGCGCGTGCCCGTTCGAATGCGCGGAAGCGTTCCCGGGAGCGCTCTCCCCCGCCGGCCCGCTGTGTCGTCCCCGAGGATCGGCACGCCGCTTGCCGCCCTTGTACGCGCCCGCGCCGCTTGTGCCGCCGTTGTCGCCGGTGCCGCTCATGCCGCTCCGGCCAGCACGTGCGGGCCGAGGTCGGCGGCCGTGCGTACGCCGACGAGTCCCAGGGTCAGGTCGAGCTCGGCCAGGAGGTGCTCCAGGACCGCCCGGACACCTGCCTCTCCGGCGAGCGCCAGACCGTAGACCCACGGCCGGCCGACCAGCACCGCGCGGGCGCCGAGGGCGAGTGCCTTGACCACGTCGGCACCGCCGCGGATGCCGCTGTCGAAGAGCACCGGCACCCGGCCGTCGACCTCCTCCACCACCCCGGGCAGCGCCTCCAGCGAGCCGATCGCGCCGTCGACCTGACGGCCGCCGTGATTGCTGACCACCAGTCCGTCCACGCCGTGCTCGAGGGCCAGTCGAGCATCCCCGCGGTGCTGCACGCCTTTGACCATGATCGGCAGCCGGGTCATCTCGCGCAGCCGGGCGAGATCGGCCCAGGTCAGGTCGGAGCGGGAGAAGACGTCGAGGAACGTTTCCACCGCCGCCCGCGGACGCGGGTCGCCCAGCCCGACCCGGCGCCGACCCGAGCCCGATCCCGAGCCCGATCCCGGCGCGGCCTCGGGCCAGTGCCGGCGCATCGAGCTCAGGGCTCGGAGCGCGGCCGGGATCTGCCGCAGGCTCGGCCGGACCTCGCCAGCATCGGCCGACGCACCCCGACCCTGAGCGGGCGTCGCAACGCGCCCCTCGACGAGCGCCCGGAACGCGGGGTCGGAGGTGTACTGCGCGATCCCCTCGGCCCGCGCGAAGGGCAGGTAGCCGAGATCAAGGTCGCGGGTGCGCCAGCCGAGCAGGTGGGTGTCGAGGGTGACGACGATGGCGTCCGCCCCGATCGACTCGGCCCGCTGCACGAAGGAGCGCACCACGTCCTCGTCACGGCTCCAGTAGAGCTGGAACAGCCGCGGCGTGGCGCCGAGGGTCCGCGCGGTCTCCTCCATCGCGACGCTGCCCTGCGTCGAGATCACCATCGGGACGTCGAGCTCGCGCGCGGCTCGCGCGACGGCATACTCGGCGTCGGGGTGGGCCATCTCCAGCACCCCGATCGGGGCGAGCAGCAACGGCGAGGAGAGCCGGCGGCCGAGCAGGTCGACGGACAGGTCGCGCTGCTCGACGTCGACCAGGTAGCGCGGCACCAGCCGCACCCGGTCGAGCGCCTCGCGGTTGGCCCGCACGGTGCTCTGCAGCCCCGCCCCGCCGTACACGTAGGACCAGGCCTCGGCACTCATCCGGCGCTGGGCGGCGGCCTCCAGCTCGTCGTACGACGTCGGCACCGTGGGTCTGGTGCCGAAGAGTCCGGCGCGATAGATGCGGCCCTGGATGTCACGACCCGTGCTCATAGGAGTGCTCGCTCGCTCACGCGAGCACGGTACCGAGGTCCGCCCCGGTGACACCTGTGAAGAGCCTGACGCAGCGCGCTGTCATCGCCTCCGCGCTCTGATCCGGGTGGTCGACCCACCAGCCGACCAACGCGTCGAAGATGCTCATCCAGACCCGCACCAGCGCGGAGACGTCGAGCGGGTCGCTGATCCCGACCAGTGCGGCCAGCTCTCCCACGCCCTCCTCGGCCAGCGCGGTGATCCGGGCGGTGTAGGTCGCCATCACCTCGGCGACCTCGCCCTCGGCCGGAGCGGTCGGGTCGAAGATCAGCCGCCAGACCCAGGGCTGTGGCTCGAGCAGGTCGAAGACCCCTTCGAGTGTGCGCAGGCCGCGTTCGAGGCCGACGACGCCACTGCGAGCGATCACCTCCATCTCGACGGCGAGCTGCTCGCCGGCGCGGCGCAGGCAGGCGCTGTAGAGCCCCTCCTTGGAGCCGAAGTAGCTGTAGACGAGTGGCTTGGAGATGCCGGCGGGCTCTGCCACGGCCGCCACGGACGTGCCGGCGTACCCGAGGGTGCCGAAGAGGCGGGTGGCAGCCACCAGGATCTGGGCCTCGCGGTCGGCACGCGGGACACCCTTGGTTCCGGCGTTGGAGCGAGGCATGGCGAAAGCCTAGCCACGGCATATGACCAGGAGGTAACTTACTCCAAGGTCATATTGCGATGGAGGTTACTGTCGTGCGCGAGATGCTCGATCCAATGAAGAACCCGGTCACCTATGCGGTGCCGTTCTTCGTGCTGGCGATGCTGGTCGAGCTCGCCGCGCTGAAGTGGCTCGACCACGACGACACCCCGTGGTCGGCCGCGACCGCACGCACCGGCTACCTGGCCAAGGACGCACGCACCTCGATCCTGATGGGCGTCGGCTCCCTGGTCAGCACCACCGCGATCAAGGCGGCGATGTTCGTGGCGTACGTCGGAGCCTGGACCTACCTCGCACCCTGGCACGTCCCGAGCACCTGGTGGGGCGTGCTGATCAGCGTCGTCGCGGTGGACTTCGCCTACTACTGGAACCACCGCTTCGTGCACCGCGCACGGGTCGGCTGGGCGGCGCACCAGGCCCATCACTCCTCGGAGTACATGAACTTCTCCACCGCGCTGCGACAGAAGTGGAACCCCTGGTTCGAGTTCTTCTTCTTCCTGCCGCTGCCCCTGCTCGGCTTCTCCCCCGTCGGCATCTACCTGGCGTTCTCGATCAACCTCGTCTACCAGTTCTTCGTGCACACCGAGACGATCACCACCCTGCCCCGTCCGGTCGAGCTGATCTTCAACACGCCCTCGCACCACCGGGTCCACCACGGCTCCGACCCGATCTACCTGGACAAGAACTATGCGGGCATCCTGATCGTCTGGGACCGCCTGTTCGGCACCTTCCAGCGTGAGCTGCACCGTCCGCGCTACGGCCTCACCAAGCAGGTCGACACCTACAACCTGATCAAGCTCCAGTACGGCGACTACGCCGCCCTGTGGCGCGACGTCCGCACCGCGCAGACCTGGCGGGACCGACTGGGCTACCTGTTCCGGCCGCCGGGCTGGGAGCCCGCGGAGCGCGCGACCGCTCCGCACCGACAGGTCTCACGCCAGCCGCTGTAGGGGTCCCCTGTCACAATCCCTCCATGAGGCGCCGGCTCTATGTCCACGTGGGTGCCCCGAAGACGGGGACGACGTACCTGCAGAACCGACTGACCGCCAACATGGCCGCCCTCGCCGAGCACGAGGTCCACTACGCCACCCGCGGGCCGCTGGCGACGCCGAGCCTGTTCCAGTTCCGAGCCACGCTCGACCTGCTCGGCCGCACCGACTGGCGTGGGCCGATCGCGAAGTCCGACGGCGCCTGGGAGACCCTCGCACGCCGGATCCGACGCAGCAGCGGGACCGTGATCCTCAGCCACGAGATCCTGGCCGGCGCCCGGCCCAAGCATGTCGCCCGACTCTGGCAGGACCTCGACGTCGGCAACTCGACCGAGCTGCACGTCGTCTACACCGCCCGCGACCTCGCCCGGCAGCTGCCCGCGGCCTGGCAGGAGGGCATCAAGCAGGGCCAGCGCTGGACCTTCGAAGGGTTCTTGAAGCGGTTCCAGGCGGAGCGGATGTGGTTCTACCAGGCGTTCCGGTTTCCCGGGGTGCTGACCACCTGGGGCGCCGACCTGCCACCGGAGCACATCCACCTGGTCACCGTCCCGGGCGTCGACGCCTCCGTCCCGCGCGACGAGCTGTGGCGCCGGTTCGCCTCCGCCTGCGGCTTCGATCCCGCCTGGGGTCCGCGCGACGGCGCCCGGTCCAACCGCTCGCTGGGCATGGCCGAGACCCAGGTGATCCGCCGGCTCAACCGTCGGCTGGAGCGCTCGCAGCGCCCGGGTGGCACCTACGACAGCCTGATCCGGCTCATGCTGGCCGAGTCGGTGCTGGTCAACCGGGAGTCCGACCGGGTCCGGGTCCCTCCCGCGCTGCATCCGTGGATCGCCGAGAAGACCGAGCGCTGGATCGAGTGGGCAGTGCAGAGCAACATCGACGTCGTCGGTGACCTCGACGACCTGCGACCGCCGGCTCCCGATCCGGAGGTGCCCTGGCACAACCCCGACCGGGTCCGGCCCCGGCTCCAGCTGCAGGCAGCGCTGGACGCGCTCGCTGCCATGACCGACGAGGCCGCCCGACGCGAGGATCCCGACCTGACGCTCGGCGCGAAGGTGAAACGAGCCCGGCAGCGCCTGGTGGGCCAGTGAGCCGGGCGTCCGCCTGGGTCGCGCACCTGCGAGGCGGCGGCATCACGCCGTGGCGCGCGTTCCGCGACGGGATGCCCGACACCGGTCCGCCACCCACCGACCCTGCGGGCGTCCCGGGCGCCCAGCAGCTGGAGGCGCTGCGTCGTCTCAACCAGGCCGGGCGCCCCTCGCCCGCCCTGGTCGAGCGGGTGCTGTCCGGTGACCTCGTCGGCCGCGGTCGCGGAGACCTCGGCCTGGCGGGCGAGGCACAGCCCCACTTCGGTACGCCGCCGGTCGACCCGGCCGACCTCCCCGTCAACGAGCTGCTCCGGGTCCTGACCGGCCTGCTCGCCGAGGACGTGGTCCGCGTAGGCGTTCCCCCGCGGCCGGCCGACCAGCGGCCCCGCTTCCGGCGGGTGCGCTACCGGCTCGGCGGCGACCCGTGGCTCGCCGTACCCATGCGTGCGGAGCTGACCCGGCACGGCTTCCCGCCCGGTGGCGGCCGTGCCGTCACCTACCTGGTCGGTCGCGACCTGGGCGGCATGCTGGTCGATGCCTGGACGCGTCGAAGCCTGACGGACGGAGCGGCCGGATGGGAGACGTGGCTGACGAAGCTGCGTCGCGCCGACCGCCTGCCCCCGCGCGCCGACCTGATGCGCCAGGCGCGCTGGTGGGAGCGCCGGGTCGGCCCGCAGAACGTCCGGATCGTCACCGACGCGGCGCTGGTCCCGACGATCCTGGGCGTGGACCTTGCGCTGCCGCAGCCGCCGGTGCTGGCCGCCGACGCGCTCGACCTGGCGCGCCGGGTCTCGCCACTGGTCGGGCTGTTCGCCGGGCCGGGCCAGCGCGAGGAGCTGATGCTCCGTGGACTCGTGCCACGGCTGGCGCGGACCGACGGCCTGCCGCTCGCGGTGCCGGAGCGCTTCCGGCAGTGGGTCGAGCGGCGAGCCCGGCTGGTGTACGAGGAGCTGACCGGCTGTGGCTACGCTGTGCTCGGCGATCCGGCCCTGGTCCTGGGCGGACCCGGCACCTCCGACCGGCCGGGGTCCGCGGGCGGCCCGGGCACCTCGCCGTCGGAGCAGGCGGTGCTGGGGCTCGCGCTCCGGACCCTGCTCGAGAACGACCCCCACTCCCACGTGGAAGGAGCCTGGCGTGGCTGAGCGCGTGTTGCTGCACGTCGGCACCCCGAAGACCGGCACGACCTACCTCCAGGACGTGTGCTTCCGAAACCGACCGCTGCTGGAGGAGCACCGGATCCTCTACCCGGCCGAGCGGTTCGACGCGCACTTCCTGGCGGCGCTCGACCTGATGCGGCTGCCCTGGGGCGGGCTGGAGGAGCAGGCCGTCGGCGCCTGGGACCGGCTCGCCGCGCAGGTGCGCGCCTTCGACGGCACCGCGATCATCAGCCACGAGATCCTCGCCCGCGCCACCCCGGCACAGGCGCGGCGAGCGCTGGCATCGCTCGGCCACGGCGACGGCACGACCGAGGTCCACCTGATCCTCTCGGTGCGCGACCTGGTCCGGCAGATCCCGGCCGAGTGGCAGGAGAACGTCAAGCACCGCACCACCACCTCCTACGCCGACTTCCTCGCCGAGCTGCGGGAGCCGAGCCGCAGCGGCCTCATCGGCTCCTGGTTCTGGGCCGTGCAGGAGCTGCCGGACATCGTGGATCGCTGGCGCGCCGGTGCCGGCGACCACGGCCTGCCCGCGGACCGGGTGCACCTGGTGACGGTGCCGCCGCCGGGCAGCCCGCGGGACCTGCTCTGGGAGCGGTTCGTGGAGACGTTCGGACTCGGCGGGATCGACCTCGACCTCGGCACCGACCGCGCCAACGTCTCCCTCGGCGTGCCGGAGACCTACCTGCTGCGCCAGGTCAACCTGCGCGCCAACGACCAGGTCGAGCCGGAGGACTACCGCGAGCTGGTCCGCGAGGTGCTCGCGCACCGCACCCTCTCGGCCCGCAGCGGCTCACCCCGGCTGGCGCTGCCGCCCTCGGCCTTCGACTGGGTCTCGACACTCACCGACGACTGGGTCGAGGAGCTGAGCAGCCAGGGGTACGACGTGGTCGGGTCGCTGGCAGACCTCAGCGGCGCCCGCCCTGCGGCGTACGCCGATCCTGATGCGCCGGACCTGACCCAGGTCGTGGATGCCGCTGCCACCTCGATCGTGGCCCTGGTCAACGACGTCGGCCGCTGGCGGGCCAACGAGGCCCGCCTGCACGCCGAGATCGCCGACCTGCACGGTCAGCTCAGCCGGGCCCGGATGAACCCGGCCTACCGGTTCAAGGAGCGTCTCTACCGGGTGCTCACCAAGGGCCGGACCGGGCAACGCGTGCTGGACGCCTACTACCGGGCGCGGGGCAGCAGCTCGCGGTTGGCGTAGCGGCCGACCCGCCAGGTCACGTAGCCGTCGGCGCCCGCGCCGACGACACCGCCGACGACCGGGATCTTGCGGCCGACGCTGATGGCAAGCCGCTTGCCCGCCAGCCGAGCCACCATCTCCGAGGCGACCAGCTGGGTGATCACCCGGTCGAGCTGCGGATCGGCGACCGGGGCGGTGGCCACAGCCATCGGCGGTGCCGGCAGCTTCTTCGACTTCACCAGCGCCTCGACCCGCTCGCGGCCCAGGATGCACTCGAGGATGGCGTTGCGGGTGCGCATGTCCTCCAGGTTGTAGCCGCGCAGGTGCGCGATGCCGGCCACCATCCGGCACTGGATCAGCGCGAGCCCGGCGATGTTGGTCGGGATGGTGAAGGCGGCCGTCATCAGGCCGCCGACGTTGGTGACGAAGCCGCCGGCCCCGGCGTAGGCGACGTGGTTCTCGATCACCTCGTGCACCGCCTTGTCGCGGTCGCCGTGCTGCTCCTCGAGCTGCTTGTCGGCCGCGGCCGCCGCACCCGGCAGCGGGCCGACCCCGACGATGGCCCGGTTGAGCGCGTGCAGCACGAACGAGCTGGTCACCCCGGGCGCGAGCTCGATCGCCTTCGGGGCCAGGACCGTGCCCAGCGTGGCGGCGAGCTTCTTCGACTGCATGGCCCGATCCTACGAAGCGGCCCCAAGCACGCCGACGCCCAAGGGCGGTAGTTTCAGGCCGTGCCGATCGAGCCCTCCCGGACGCCGTGGATGCTGCCCGACCTGCGCTCTCCCAGCCTGGAGGCGCAGGTCGACGACATGGTGGCCGTCGGCGCCGACCTGGCGCCCGGGACGCTGCTGGCGGCGTACCGGCTCGGACTCTTCCCGATGCCGGGCGACGTGCCCGGGGAGCTGCTGTGGTTCTCGCCGGTGGAGCGCGGGGTGCTGCCCCTGGACCCGGACGCCGAGTTCGGCGGGGTGCGGGTGACCAGCTCGCTTCGCAAGTCGATGAAGCACCTGGAGATCCGCCTCGACACCGCGTTTGTGGACGTGGTGCGGGCCTGCGGCGATCCGAAGCGCGAGGGCGGATGGATCAACCAGGAGATCATCGAGGCGTACGCCGAGCTGCACCGGCTGGGCTGGGCGCACTCGGTCGAGGCGTGGCGCGACGGCGAGCTGGTCGGTGGCCTGTACGGCATCGAGATCGGCGGGCTGTTCGCCGGCGAGTCGATGTTCCACCGAGCGCGTGATGCTTCCAAGGCGGCCCTGGTCGGCCTCGCCCGAGCGCTCGCGGCCGCCCCCGGCCCGCGGCTGCTGGATGTGCAGTGGCAGACCGCTCATCTCGCATCGTTGGGCGTGATCGAGGTGCCGCGGGTGGAATACCTGGAGCTGTTGGACGACGCGTTGGGGTCGCCTGCGGCGTTGGGGTAACACGCTGTTTCGGGGGGTAACACGTTGTCCGCCCCAGGTAGACGGTCGTCAGAACGGCCGACTACCCAGGTGTAACAGCGTGTTACCCCAAGCGGAAGCGGCAGACGAGCGCCTCAGACGACCTGAGGGGCCTGACCGCTCTCACTCACCATCGCTCGCCCAGCGGCGGCCCAGTCGAGCATCCCGCCGGCTAGGTTGACGGCCTCGTGACCGTTCGCGGTCAGCCACGCCACCGCCTGCGCGGAGCGCCCGCCGACCTTGCAGGCCACCAGGAACTGGCCCTCGGGCACCTCGTCGATCCGCGCCGGGAGCTCCGAGAGCGGGATGTGCAGGGCGCCGTCGATGTGGCCGGCCTCCCACTCGAAGTCCTCGCGCACGTCGAGGACGGGGACCGGCAGCGGGTCGGGTACGCCGGAAATCTCCACGGTGGGGATGCTCATCAGGGTCTACTCCTACTTCAACAGCTTGGACATCCGGCGGTCGGCAAGCGGCTTGCCACCGGTCTGGCAGGTGGGGCAGTACTGCAGCGACGAGTCCGCGAAGCTCACCTCGCGGACGGTGTCACCACAGACCGGGCAGGGCAGCCCGGTGCGGCCGTGCACGGCCATGTGCGACTTCTTCTCGCCCTTGAGCTCGCTGGCGGCCAGCCCGGTAGAGCGTGCCACCGCGTCGGCCAGGGTCGACCGCAGGGCGCTGTAGAGCGTCGTCAGCTCCTCCTCCGAGAGCGAGTCGGCCGGCTTGTACGGCGACATCCGCGCCGCGTGCAGGATCTCGTCGGAGTAGGCGTTGCCGATCCCGGCGATGGTGCCCTGGTGCCGCAGCACGCCCTTGAGCTGCTTGCGGCCGGCCTCCTGCAGGATCCTGGCGAACACCTCCTGGGTGAAATCGTCGTTCATCGGCTCGGGACCGAGCGTGGCGATGCCGGGCACGTCCTGCGGCGCGCGCACGACGTACAGCGCCAGCGACTTCTTGGTGCCGGCCTCGGTGATGTCGAGCCCCTCCTCGGAGTCGAGCACCACCCGGGCCGCGAGCGTCGACTTCGGCGAGGGCTTCGGCGGGATCGTGGGGACCTCGTCGCGCCAGCGCACCCACCCCGCGCGGGCCAGGTGCAGGATCAGGTGGATCCCGGAGGCCTCGATGTCGAGGAACTTCCCGTGCCGGGTCACGTCGTCGACCAGCGTGCCCTCCAGCGCCGAGAGCGGCGGGTCGAAGGTCTTGAGCGCGCTGAACTGCGCCAGGTGGATCTTGGTGATGGCGCGGTCCTTGAGCCGACCACGCAGGTCGACGGCGAGCGCTTCGACCTCGGGCAGCTCGGGCATGAGCCCGAGTCTAGATGCGGCGTGTGCGGCCGGCTTGCCTAAGATCTCCCGCGTGAACCAGCCCGAGGAGAACCGCGTCGAGTGGGCTCCGGCGATCCCGCTCGCGTTCGCCGCCTTCCTGATCAGCGTCTTCTTCTGGCCGGTCGGTGCCGTGCTTGCGGTCGTGGCGGTGGTCACCATCGTCGTACGCGCCCGTCGTCGGGAGTGGACCGCGCTGACCTTCGGGTGCCTGGGCGTGGTCCTCGGGACGGCCGTGTTCGCCTTGTTCATCACCTTGACGAACCTCACCGGCGGGTTCCGCTGAGATCGGCTGGAACCTCAGCACAATGAATGTCATGAGGCCCCAGGTCGTCGCACACCGCGGCGCCAGCGAGCAGATCGCCGAACACACCCTCGGGGCGTACGTCGAGGCACTCGACGTCGGTGCCGGGGGCCTGGAGTGCGACATCAGGCTGACCTCCGACGGCCAGCTGGTCTGCGTGCACGACCGCACCTTGCGTCGTACGGCGCAGACCGAGGGACTCGTCTCCGAGATGTCCCTGGCCGAGCTCGAGGAGCTCAACTTCGCCACCTGGAAGAAGGGCCAGTCCGGCGAGCAACCCGACCGCGACGACCGGCTCGACCGGGTGCTCACCCTGCGCACGCTGCTGCAGACGGTGCGCGACTACGACCGCCGCGTGGAGCTGGCCATCGAGACCAAGCACCCCACCCGTTACGGCGGCCTCACCGAGCGCAAGCTGGCCGAGCTGCTGCGGGAGTTCGGTTGGGACCGGCCGGGCTCGCCGGTGCGGGTGATGTCGTTCAGCTTCACGGCGCTGCAGCGCATGGAGCGACTGACGCCGTCGGTGCCGCTGGTGCAGCTCATCGACCGCGCGCAGTACTGGCCGACCCTGCGCCGGATGGTCTCGCCGCACTGGATCATCGGTCCCGGCATCAGCGAGCTGCGCGACCACTGGCGCTTCGCCCGGCGGCTGCTGCTGGACGAGCGCCGGCTGCACGTGTGGACCGTCAACGAGGACGATGACCTCGAGCTGTGTCTCGACCTTGGCGTGGAGGCCGTGATCACCGACCGGCCCGGGTACATGCTGAACCGGCTCTCGCGGCTCGTCTGACCGGCGATCAGACCGCGATCAGACGGCGAACCCTTCCGCGCGGCGCATCACCTCGCGCAGGAACGTCGGCAGCTCGGCCGGGTCGTCGATGAACTGCGACGGCTTGACGCAGAACGTGGTGAAGCCCTGCTCGATCTGCTCGGCGATCGGTGCCATGGCCGCGCCCAGGTCGGCGCAGGAGTCGTCGTCGGCGAAGGTCGCACGGGTCCCGCCGACCATCTCGAGCTGAGCCGGGTCTCGGCCCGCCTCGGTCAGCGCCGCGCGGAGAAGGTCCAGATCCGCAGGTGTCGGAGTGCCGAACGGGTGGAAGCCGTGGCCGTAGCGCACCAGCCTGTCCAGCACCGGGCCGTGCACGTGCTGGCCGCCGAACCACATCCGCGGTCCCTCGGGTCGGTACGCCTTCGGCTCGAGGTAGACGTCGGTGAAGTCGAAGAACTCGCCGTGGAAGCTCGCAGGACTCTCCCGCCAGACCGTCTCCAGCACGGCGAGCTGCTCATCGAGGATCCGGCCGCGGCGGCCGAACGGGACGGCGAGGGCGGCGTACTCGTCCCGGCTCCAGCTGACGCCCGGCTGGACCACCAGCCGGCCCTCGGAGAGAAGGTCGAGGGTGCCGAGCTCGCGGGCCAGCAGCAGCGGATGACGCAGCGGCGCCAGCACCGCACTGGCGACCAGACGGATCCGTGAGGTGGCCGCGGCGATGGCGCTGAGCAGGAGCAACGAGCTGGGCCACGGGGTCGCTGGATCCTGGTTGCCCGGCGCGGCATAGGCCCGCGGGTTCGCCATCACACCGTGGGCACCGGCGTCCGGACCGAGCACCACGTGCTCGCTCAGCATGACCGCATCGAAGCCCGCGTCCTCGGCCTCACGGGCCCAGCGGACCAGGGCGGGCAGGTCGCGGCCGTCGGCCAAGGTCCAGTTCTCGCTGAGGATGAGCAGCATCCTCGGGGCAGCAGACATCGGGACTCCCATCGTTTGGATACGAACAATATGGCCGGGTGCCACCGCCGACAACCGTCCGCCGCTGTGCCGTCTAGGCGACCAAGTGAGCGGCAGCGTGAGCGAGGGACGAGCTCGGACGCTGGCCGTGAGTGCGGGAGCCAGCGGGCGAAGCCCGCTAGGCTGTCGGCCCGTGGCCAAGAAGAACCGCACCAAGAACGCACCCGCTGAGACCGAGGGTGGCATCAGCCCCCGTGCCGCCTGCCCCTGCGGCTCCGGCAAGCGCTACAAGGCCTGTCACGGAGCCCCCGGCGGCGCCGGCGTGTTCGTCGCCCGGCCGTTCGAAGGGCTCCCCAACGAGTGCGACCTGGTCGCCCTGCGCGAGCTGGTCCCCTCCGCCACGGTCGCGCTGACCATCAAGGGCCACGAGGACACCCCCGTCCAGCTCGGCACGCTGCTGCCGCTGGCCGCGCCCGCGATGCGGCGCGACAGCGGCCAGGTCTGGGCCGGCCTGCAGGTCCAGCACAACTTCGGTGACGTCTCCCGCGAGGTCGCGGCCGTGCTGGTCAAGGCGCTGGAGGCCGACGAGTCCGGCATCGTCGGCCTCACCGAGGCGCCCGGCGAGGGTCCTCGCCTGCAGGACCTGGTCGCCGACACCGAGCTCGCCGTGAAGGTGCACGACGGCTTCGACTGGTGGATCGCCGACGTCGAGGACCGGGAAGGCCTTGAGGGCGCGCTCCAACAGGCCAACGCCGCAGCGCTGCCGACGGCTCGGCTGGCGTCGGTGGAGGCGGCGTACTGGACCTCGACCGGCACCAAGGAGCACCTGCGCTGGGTGATGCCGGAGCCCGAGGACGCGCTGCTCACCGCACTCGCGCGGCTGCACCTCAGCGGCGAGGACGTGATCGTGCCGGGTGCCCGCTTCATCGGGATGTTCCGCACGCACGGCCTGCTGGCGCCGGTCTGGGACCTGCCGCTGGGCACCGGCGCCGAGGCGCTCGAGGAGCCGGCGGTGGCCTTCAAGGCGGCACTCGACGCCGCGCTGGCCGACACCTCCGAGCCGAGCTCCGAGGTGCGCGCCGCACGTGCCGGACTCGCGAACCGTCAGGTCACCATCCGCTGACGGCGACCGTGGAGTGAGATGCGCATCAGGTGCGCATTCCGCTCCACGGTTGCCTCTTCCGCAGGGCCTGAAGCGCCATGGTTCGGCGCTCTGCCTGCGGGAAGTCACTGGGAGTGACGCCCGCTGAGCTCTCCGCCGCGAAGGCCGCCGCACGTCCCGACGCTGCCGACCGCGGCTGCGCGCTCGCCGCGACGCGGCAGCTGGAGGTCGACCGGTTCCGGCAGTACGGCGTGGTGACCCGTGCCCAGCTCAACGCGGCCGGCCTGCGTCGCCACGACATCGAGCGGCTGCTGCGTCGCCGCAGCCTCCGCCAGGTCCACGGTCGGGTCTACGTCGACCACACCGGGCCGCTGTCGCTCGACCAGCGGATCTGGGCAGCGGTGCTGGCGTGCGCACCGGCCGTCATCTGCGGTCCGACGCTGCTCTCGCCCGACCCGACGGCGCCGATCATCCACATCGCGGTCGACGCGAGCCGTCGGCTGACCCCGCCCGACGGTGTTCGGCTGCACCGCGTCCGCGGCCTGGACGCGATGGCACAGTGGCGGACCGAGCCACCGCGGATGCGTCGGGAGGATGCTGTGCTCCTCCAGGCCGGGGTCGCCGAGGACGAGCTCGAGGTCGTCCGACTCCTCACCGATGCCGCCCGCACCCGGACGATCGGCGCCGCCCGCCTCCGCACAGCCTTCCCCCGGCATCGTCGGATCCACCGTCGCGCCTTCGTCGGCGTGCTGCTCGACGATCTCGACGCAGGAGTGAACTCGGTTCTCGAATGGGGCTATGTGGAGCGGGTGGAGCGCGCCCACGGCCTCCCGGCTCCGACCCGGCAGGTCGCGCGTCGCACGAGCGGCGGCAAGGAGTTCCGTGACCAGGAGTACCTGGATCTCGGCGTCGTCATCGAGCTCGACGGACGGCTCAACCACGACTCGTGGGAGGCCGAGAACCGCGATGCGGCCCGCGACCTCGCCGACCAGGCAGCCGGCAAGGTCGCGGTCAGGCTGCGGTGGCGGCAGGTGTTCGGGACTCCCTGCGACACAGCCGCCCAGCTCGACCGGCTCCTCCGCCGCCGCGGTTGGCAAGGACAGCTACGACGATGCGGCCCCGGATGCACGTTGCCGGCGGGAACCGTGGAGTGAGATGCGCATCAGGTGCGCATTCCGCTCCACGGTCCTCACGTACGCCGCTCCGGCCGCACCACGAACGGCTGCAGTCGCGAGTAGCCCTTCACCGACGTACGCCGCAGACGCGTCACGTCCAGCCCGCCCACGTCACGCAGTGCGTTCGCGGCGTGCTCGTCGACCAGCAGCGCATCCGGCCGGGCGATGGAGGTCAGCCTCGAGGCGATGTTGACCGTCGGCCCGAAGACGTCGCCGAGCCGGCTGACGACCTCGCCGTACGCCAGGCCGGCACGCACCTGCGGGAACGGGCTGTCCTCGTCGGCGCCGAGCGCGCAGATGGCCAGGGCCGTCATGGCGGCGTCCAGCACGGTGTCGGCGACGAAGAGCACCGCGTCGCCGAGGGTCTTGATCACCCGGCCGCCGCGCTCGACGATCAGCGCCGTGCAGGCGTCCTCGAACTCCTCCAGCCAGGCCACCAGCTCCTCCTCGGTCAGCGACTTGCTGCGCGAGGTGTAGCCGACGATGTCGACGAAGCAGACCGCCGAGGGTGCCGCGGGGGCGCCGGAGAAGGCGACCAGGCCGCGGTTGCTGGCCGAGAGCAGGTGCCGGCGCCAGATGTAGGTCTGGAGGTACTCCACCCGCGGCAGCACCTCGCCGGCCAGCATCGCCAGCGACTCGACATCGGTCAGCGCGCGCTCGCGGGCCAGATCGGCCAGCAGGGCGGTCTGCCACTCGGCGAGCCGCGCGAAGGAGCGCCCCCACGTCCGGACCAGCGCCGCCTGCCGGTCCTCGTTGAGCACCCCCTCCTCGCGCAGGTCGGCGCTCATCCGCAGCGCCTTCACGTCGGCCTGGGCGAAGGCGACCACGTCGTCCTCGACGTGGGCGAAGCCGAGCTCGCGCCAGAGCTCGAGGGCGAGGTCGATGCTCACGCCCGCCTGCTCGGCCACCTGCCGCCGCGTCAGGCTCGGCGTCTCCCCCAGCAGGTAGCCCTCGACGAGCTCGACGAGACTGTCGAGCTCGGCCGCCTCCTCGCTCACTGACCGCCGAAGCGCTCGGCCGCGACCTTCTCCAGCGCGTCGTGGAACGACGGCATCTCGACGGAGAGCCGCTGCAGGACCTGCGGGGTGAGGTGGATCAGCTCGAGCGGCGTGAGCGCAACGATCGAGGCGTTGCGCAGCTTCTGGTTGAGGATCGCCGCCTCGCCGATGATGTCGCCCGGGCCGGCCTGCGCGATCTCCTCGCCGTCACGGCGCACGCTGACGGTGCCTTGCAGGATGATGTACGCCTTGTCCGCCGGGGTGGACTCCCAGATCGGGGACCAGCCCTGAGGGAGGTTCACCACGGTGCCTGAGCCGCTGATCTTGGCGATCTCGGCCGGCTTGAACATGGAGAAGAAGGTGTCGCCCACGGATGCCCCTTCGTGTGACTCGGAGTTACAACTCCAACGAAGCATGCCGGTCGGGGCTACGAGGCGACAACCTCCACGAGCGTGTAGATGCCGAGAACCAGGCAGATCCCGGCGCCGATGAAGTGCAGCAGGTGGAGCGAGATCCACCTCAGCAGCTGCTTGCCGACGATCACCGCGAGGCCGCTGACCGCCAGCAGCGCGGCCAGCGAGCCGATGAAGATCGACAGCGGCTCCTTGTACTTGGCGACCAGCGAGATGGTCAGCAGCTGCGACAGGTCGCCCCACTCGGCGGCGAAGAGCACCATGAAGGCGGCGAGGATCTGGCGGGCGCCGTTGGTCGGCTTCGCCTTCTCGGCGTACTCCTCCTCGTCCTCCTCGGCGTTCTGGTGGCTGCGGCCCTCCTTGAACAGCAGCACCGCGCCGGCGAGGAAGATCAGGCCGGCGATGGTGTGGATCAGGTCCTTGGGCAGCAGCGAGGCGACGCCACCCGCGACGACCGCCAGGATCGTCTGTACGGCGAAGGCCAGGCCGACGCCGATCCACACGTAGAGCGGCTTGTACTTCGTGGCCAGCACGAGGGTTGCCAGGAAGGTCTTGTCGGGCAGCTCGACGATGAAGATGGAGAAGAAGGCGAGCGCGATCAGGCCGATGTCCACCGCCATAACCTAGAGCCCGGACTTCACCTTCACCCCATTGAGGTTGTCAGACCTCGGGTGTGAACTGGCCTCATGCCCACTTTCGACTCCTACGCGCAGGGAACGCCCTGCTACGTCGAGCTCACGACCCCCGACACGAGTGCCGCCAAGGCGTTCTACGGCGAGCTCTTCGGCTGGTCGCTGGCCGACAGGCCAGTGGGCGAGAACGGCGAGACCTATGTCACCGTCGCGGTCGAGGGCGATGCGGTCGCCGGCATCTCCAGCCAGATGCCCGAGCTGGCCGGCCACCCCGCCTTCTGGGGCGTCTTCCTGGCGGTCGACGACGTCGACGCCACGGTCGCGGCCGTGCCGACCGCTGGCGGCAAGGTCGACGCCGAGCCGTTCGACGTGAGGGACCTCGGCCGGATGGCCGCGATCCAGGACCCGACCGGCGCGCGGGTCAACCTGTGGGAAGCGCGCAGCGCCATCGGCACGGAGCGGGCCAACGAGCCCGGGACGCCGATCTGGAACGAGCTGGTCAGCCCCGACATCGAGACCGCGACCGGGTTCTACGCCGAGCTGCTGGGCGTGACCTGGGAGGACGCCCCGGTGGCCGAGGACTCGGTGCTGGCGTCCTACAAGATGCTGCAAGTCGACGGCCGAGCCGTCGCCGGGGCGGTCCGGCCGCCGATGGAGGGACTGCCGCCCCACTGGAACGTCTACTTCAACGTCGCCGACGTGGAGGAGAGCGTCGCCAAGGCCGAGTCGCTCGGGGGCAGGACGATGGTCCCCACCTTCGACGTACCCGACGTGGGGCGGATGGCGATGCTCGCCGACCCGCAGGGCGGCAGCTTCTGGCTGATGGGAGCCTCACCCGAGGCCGCCTGAGCCGCTGCGCTACAGCAGCCGACCGGCGCGGTCGGGGCTGGCCGGGTAGACGCCGAGCACCTTGATGTCGGTGGTGAAGAAGGCCAGCTCCTCCAGCGCGCGCTTCAGACCGGGGTCGTCGGGATGGCCGTCGACCTCGGCCAGGAACTGGGTGGCGATGAACTCCCCGCCCACCATGTAGGACTCGAGCTTGGTCATGTTCACGCCGTTGGTGGCGAAGCCGCCGAGTGCCTTGTAGAGCGCCGCGGGCAGGTTGCGCACGTTGAAGATGAAGCTGGTGACCACCGGACCGTTGTTCGCCGGGGCTCGGACGAACTCGCGGGAGAGCACCACGAAGCGGGTGGTGTTGTGGTCCTCGTCCTCGACGTCCTCGGCGAGCACGTCGAGACCGTAGATCTCGGCGGCCATCGGCGGGCTGATGGAGGCCATGCTCGGATCGCCCGCCTCGGCGATCTCGCGAGCCGCGCCGGCGGTGTCGCCCGAGATCACCGGGATCAGGCCGTGCTCGCGGATGATCTTGCGGCACTGGCCGAGCGCGTG
Organism: Nocardioides sp. Iso805N; assembly: GCF_000364605.1. GTDB lineage: Bacteria > Actinomycetota > Actinomycetes > Propionibacteriales > Nocardioidaceae > Nocardioides. The sequence continues at coordinate 794,995 of NZ_KB822575.1, forward strand.
CACGTGGCTGTGGACGGTGCGGATCTCGGAGAGCGGTACGCCGGGCAGCGCCATCAGGTGGAACCGGATGCGCAGGAAGTGCTCGGCGATGATGTGCAGGCCCGAGGTGGGCAGGAAGTGGTGGATGTCGGCGACCCGGCCGGCCAGCGAGTTGTCGATCGGGATCATCGCGAGATCGGCCGCCCCCGACTCCACGACTGCGAAGACGTCCTCGAACGAGGCGCACGGCACCGGCTCCAGCTCGGGGTACTCGCGTCGGCACACCATGTCGGAGTTGGAACCGGGCTCGCCCTGGTAGGCGATCCGACGGGCGCGGCCCGTTGGCGGCTGTGTCTTCGGGGTGGGAACCACGGGTCGAAGTCTAGGGTTGGGCACCATGCTGGCCGTGCTGAGTCTCGTCGTCGCGATCCTCGCCCTCATCGGGGTGGCTCTGCTGTGGCGGGAGCGAGCCGTGCAGCGCAATCGGGCCAACTCGGCAGGCGCGCCGCTGCCCGAGGATGTCCTCGGCCTGCGCCAGGAGGTCGCCGCGTTGCGCGCCGAGGGCGCCCAGGCGCTCCGGCACCTGGCGATGGTGCGCTACGACGCCTTCGGCGACATGGGCGGCCACCTCTCCTGGAGCCTCGCCCTGGCCGACGACGCCGGCGACGGGGTGCTACTGACCAGCATCCACGGCCGCAACGACGCTCGGTCCTATGCCAAGACGATCAGCGGCTGGCGCTGCGACGTACAGCTCTCGCCGGAGGAGGAGCAGGCACTGGGCCAGCTGCGTCGTTGAGTCGTTAGTTTTGCAGGCTCGAATCGGGCTTTTTGCAGGGCGAAATGCCCGATTCGAGCCTGCGAAATCCCGGATTCGATGCTGCGGAACTCACGATTCGGGTCAGCGCGGGACGCGCACCAGCAGCCGGGCGTGGAGGCAGGTCATCCGCAGCTCCCGTCCGGCGCCGAGCGAGTCGCCGTCGAGCTCGCGCGGGGTGTCGCGGTCGGCGCGGATGACCACGCTGCTGCCACGCATCCGGTTGACCAGCTCGTCGGTGTGCGGACGCTTGGACAGGATCCGCCAGGCCAGCGGCAGCCAGGACAGGAACCGCTGCGGATGCAGGAGTACGACGTCGAGCAGTCCGTCGTCGATCCGTGCGTCCGGGAGCAGCGGCATCCCCGCGGTGAGGGTGCCGACGTTGCCGACGATGACGGTGCGGGCGCGGTGCTTGGTGGTGGGGCCGCCGTCGATGGAGATCTCCAGCCGGACAGGCGGGAACATCAGTGCCTTCACCCCCGAAAGCACGTAGGCGATCCAGCCGACCCGCTTCTTGATGTCCTCGTTGACGCCCTCCATGATCGCCGCGTCGAAGCCCATCCCCGCCATCACCAGGAAGTGGGTGTCCTCGATGCCGTCGCCGCCGACCTCGACCAGGTCGACCGCGCGGTCCTGGCCGGTCAGGGCGACGTCGATCGCCGCGCGCAGGTAGAGCGGGATGGAGAGGTTGCGGGCGAGCAGGTTGCCGGTGCCGGCGGGGATGATCCCGACCGGGATGCCAGTGCCGGCCAGCTCGGCACAGACCTCGCGGACGGTGCCGTCACCGCCACAGACCATCACCAGGTCCGCCCCGGCGACCGCTGCTGCCGACGCCATCCCGGTGCCGGGATCCTCCACGGTGGTGAAGTGCCAGGTCGGCCGATCCCAGCCCGCCTCGGCCGCCATCGCGGTGACGATCGCCTGGAACTGCCCGACCGACTCGACCTTGATCGGGTTGAGCACCACGTGCAGCGAGCGCCCGCCCGGCACCGAGGCGACCAGCGGCAGCTGGTGCACGGCGTGGCTGCGCGGCACCGGGCTGTAGACGGCCAGCGCGACCAGGACGAGCACCATGCCGAGCAGGAACCCCCCGATCACGTCGGTCGGATAGTGCCGGCCGAGCAGGATCCGGTCGGCCGCCACCGCGAGCACCACCAGGACCAGTCCGGTGTACACCGCCCGGCGTACGCCGGCGCGGCGGACGAACATCGCCACGGTGACCGCGACCGCCCCCGCCAGCGCCGTGGTCCAGGTGACGTGGCCGCTGGGGTAGCCGGGGCCGCCGATCAGGTGGGCGTTCTCCTGCCACGACGGCCGGGACCGGTCGAAGACCCAGGCGATGAGCGGGCGCAGTACGACGGCGGCCAGCGTCGTACCGACCACGAAGATCGCGGCGCGACGGTAGCTCCGGGCCAGTCCGCCGCCCACGATCAGCGCGATCACGATGATCCCGTAGCCGCTGAAGACCAGCTCGATGCCGCGCAGGACGTGGTGCAGCATCCGGTGGCCGGCGGCCCAGTGGGCGGCGTGCTCGGCCCACTGGTCGACGGGCGGGACGCCGTTGACCGCGGAGACGTAGATGCCGAGCAGGACGAAGAGGACCGCGCCGATGGCAGCCCACACCAGGACGGAGCGACGGGGGTGGGCGGACACCCCCTGATTATGCCCGGACCCCCGCGGACAGATCGCGCTGCCCGCGCCTACCTCGCTCTCGCTGCCACGCGCTCGGTCGCCTAGGCTCTGACCGTGATCGACCCGCGCATCCTCCGTGACGACCCCGACCGTGTCCGCGCCTCGCAGCGCAAGCGGGGGGCGAGTGAATCAGCGGTCGACGACGCGCTGGCCGCCGACAAGGCCCGCCGCGAGGCGATCGCGACCTTCGAGAACCTGCGCGCCGAGCAGAAGAAGATGGGCAAGCAGGTCGCCCAGGCCAAGGGCGAGGAGAAGGCTGCCCTGCTGGCCCAGGTCAAGGAGCTCGCCGCCGCGGTCAAGGAAGCCGAGGCCGCCCAGGTTGTGGCCGAGGAGTCCTGGGCCACCGCGCTCAAGGCGATCCCCAACCTGACCGCCGAGGAGACCCCGGCCGGCGGCGAGGACGACTTCGTCCTGATCGAGACCGTCGGCGAGATCCCCACCTTCGACTTCGAGCCGCGTGACCACGTCGAGCTCGGCCGGATGCTGGGCGCGATCGACCTCGAGCGCGGCGCCAAGGTGTCGGGCTCGCGGTTCTACTTCCTCACCGGTGTCGGCGCCGAGCTGGAGTTCGCGCTGATCAACCTGGCGATGGAGCAGGCCCGCGAGGCCGGGTTCACCCAGGTGATCGCGCCCGCGCTGGTCCGCCCCGAGGCGATGGCGGGCACCGGCTTCCTGGACCAGGTCGACGACGGCGTCTACCGGATCGAGGGCGACGACCTCTATCTCGTCGGCACCAGCGAGGTGCCGATGGCGGCCTACCACTCCGACGAGATCCTCGACGCCGCCAGCCTGCCCCTGCGCTACGCGGCCTTCTCGTCCTGCTTCCGCAAGGAGGCCGGCTCGGCGGGCAAGGACACCAAGGGCATCATCCGCGTCCACCAGTTCGAGAAGGTGGAGATGTTCGTCTACACCACCCTCGAGGAGTCGTACGCCGAGCACGCGCGCCTGCTCGCCTGGGAGAAGGCGTTCCTGGACAAGCTCGAGCTGGCCTACCGCGTCATCGACGTCGCCGCCGGCGACCTCGGGCCGTCCGCGGCCCGCAAGTTCGACTGCGAGGCCTGGATCCCGACGCAGGGCAAGTACCGCGAGCTCACCTCCGCCTCCAACTGCACCGAGTTCCAGGCGCGCCGCCTCGACATCCGTCAGCGGGCCTCGACGGGCTCGACCACCGGGACGGCGACGGCTCCGGTCGCGACGCTGAACGGCACGCTGACGGCCATCACCCGCGCGATCGTGGCGATCCTGGAGACCCACCAGCAGGCCGACGGCTCTATCCGGGTGCCGAAGGCACTGCAGAAATGGCTCGGCCGCGAGGTGCTCACCCCGATCGCGGGCTGAGCCGGACCATGGCATCGAGCGAGGCGGACGACGTCCTGGACGAGCGTGCCGGCGACCGGCGGGCGAACGACCGTGAGGCGGACGACCGACGGGCGAGCGACCCGCGGCGGGCCCGCCGGCTGCGCCGCCGTGCGGCGGCCCGCGGCGGCATGCCGGCCGACTGGCGCCCCAAGGTCATCGCCCTCGACATCGACGGCACCCTGCTCAAGTGGGTCGAGGGCACCGGGGCCACCTCGGAGGTGATGACCGAAGCGGTGAAGGAGGCGGTCCGCCGCGCCTACGACGCCGGCGCCCACATCGTGCTGGCCTCCGGCCGCTCACCGCACGGCATGACCCGGGTCGCCGACCTGCTCGACCTGCCCCGCGACGGCGAGGACCGGCTCTGGATCGTCGCGTCCAACGGTGCGGTGATCGTCCGCTACCCACCGCTGGACGTGGTGCACGAGGAGCTCTTCGACGCCGGCCCGGCGGTGCGGGCCATCATGGCGGACCAACCCTCCGCGCTGGTCGCGGTCGAGGAGCGTGGCGTCGGCTACCGGCTCAACGACCACTTCCCGCCCGGTGAACTCAGTGGCGAGATGACGCTGGTCGACGTCGAGGAGCTGGTCAAGGAGCCGGTCTCCCGCGTCATCATCCGCAACCCGGCGGCGAGCGCCGAGGAGTTCATGGAGATGGGCCGGCGGATCGGCCTGCAGGGCATCTCCTACGTCGTCGGCTGGACGGCCTGGCTCGACCTGACCCCGATCGGGGTCTCCAAGGCATCCGGGCTCTCCTACGTCGTGGATCAGCTCGGGCTGGAGCCCTCCGACGTACTCGCGATCGGGGACGGGCGCAACGACCTGGAGATGTTCGCCTGGGCCGGCCGATCGGTGGCGATGGGCCAGTCGATCCCCGAGGTGCTCGAGGCCGCCGACGCGGTGACGCTCTCGGTCGAGGAGGACGGCGCGGCCGTGGAGATCTCGCGGTGGTTCTGAGCCTCGCGGCCATCCGTACCGAGCGACTGGTGCTGCCGCTGTGGAGCGCCGCGGATGTTGCAGCGATCCGCGCCGGAAGCCGGGACGCCCGCGACAGCGACTCGCGCGGTGAGTGGCATCCCGAGTTCCCCCGGCCCGACGACGTCGCGGCCGCCTCGCTGTGGCACGCCGACGACGCCTGGGGACCGCGCTCGATCGCCCGCGGCCGGACGGTGCTGGGCTCGATCGGCTTCTTCGGACCGCCCGACTCAGGTGTTGCCGGCGCCGAGGTGGAGGTGGGCTACGGCCTGGTCCGTGAGGCGTGGGGCTGGGGCTTCGCGACCGAGGCGTTGCAAGGTCTGCTCGCCGAGCTCGACGCCGGCGTCGCTGTGCGCGCCTCTATCCGGCCGGAGAACGCCTCGTCGCTGCGGGTCGTCGCCAAGTGCGGCTTCACCCAGTTGCGAGGCACCACCGACGACGGCGAACTGGTGATGGTCCGGCCCGCTCAGGGTTGAGAGGTCACCTTCCGCGGGCCGAGAGGTCACCTTCCGCGGGCCGAGAGGTCACCTTCTGCGGCGTGAGTGGCCGCTGCGACCTTCTCGGCGTACATCCGCTCGTCGGCGAGGTTGACCAGCTGGGCCGCCGAGAGCTGCGAGTGCGGCCCGACCTCGACGTACCCGATCGCGGCGGAGACACCGCGCAGCGTCAGCTCTTCGAGGATGCGCTTCTTGATCGCCTCACCCGGGATCGGCGGGTCGATGGCGAGCGCGCAGAACTCGTCCCCACCCATCCGCGCGACCAGGTGGCCCTCTCGCGACAGCCCGGCGAGCACGTCGGCGGCCGCCCGGATGTAGGCGTCCCCGGCCTCGTGTCCGTCTCGGTCGTTGACCGTCTTGAGTCCGTTGAGGTCGACGTACGTCATCACCGCGTCGAGGTTGGCGGAGCGCGCGGCGTCGATGGTGGCCTGCGCCGAGAGCGCGAACCCGCGACGATTGAGCAGGCCGGTCAGCTCGTCGGTGGTCGCCCTGACCTTGGCGGCGGTGAGCTCGGCGAAGATGGCGACGTTCTCCATTGCGACCGATGCTGAGTCGGCGAGCGCCTGCAGCAGCCGGACCTCGGCGTCGGTCGGCTCATGCTGATCGGCCCAGTAGTTGCCGATCGCGCCGATCGGGTCGACCGAGCGGATCGGCACCATCGCCAGCGACTTCACGAACGTGGGGCGGTAGGCATCGTGCGGGATGCGCGGATCGGCGTAGATGTCACGGATGGTCGCGGGCTGCCGGTGCAGCATCGCCCAGCCGCTGATGCAGGTCTCCAACGGGAAGCGCATCCCACTCCACAGCGGTGCGATCGCGTCCTCGTCGACGTAGTAGCACGCGCCGTCCTCGCGCAGGATGAAGGTCGCGCCGTCGGCGCCGCAGAGGTCCCGCGCAGCGTGCCGCACGATCTCCACGACCTGCTCCAGCGTGCGCGCCATGGAGAGCTCCTGGACCGCGACCAGGAGGCGGTCCACTCCGTGGAGGGGCAGGTTGCCGGAGATCATCGCCAACAGGATAGGGAGACAATGGCTCTCGTGAAACCCAAGCTCGTGGCCACCGACCTCGACGGCACGCTGGTGCGCAAGGACGGCACCGTCTCGCCGTACACCCGGGAGGTGCTCACGCGGCTCGAGGCGTTGGGCGTGCCGGTGATCTTCGTGACCGGCCGGCCGCTGCGCTGGACCACCCCGGTCTTCGAGCACGTCGGATCACACGGACTGGCGATCGTCTCCAACGGCGCGCTGGTGTGGGACGTCGCCGAGAACGTTCCGCGGTTGTCGCACGCGCTGGAGAGCCAGGTGTCCTTCGAGGTCGCCTCGCGGATCCGGGAGGCCCTGCCCGGCTCGTTCTTCGGTGCCGAGCGGATCGACGGCTTCGCCCTCGAGCCCGGCTTCCCCGCGGGGCGCGAGGAGGCGCCCCAGCAGGAGCTGGCCGAGCTCACGGCCACGCCGATGCTCAAGCTGCTCAGCCTGCACCCCGAGCACCAGCCCGACGATTACGGCAAGCGAGCCCAGGAGGCTGTCGGCGAGCTCGCCACCGTCACCCACTCCTCCACCTTCGCGCTGCTGGAGATCAGCGCGTACGGCGTCACCAAGGCCAGCACGCTGGCGCAGGTCGCCGAGTCGCTCGGCGTCAGGGCCGCGGACGTGATCGCGTTCGGCGACATGCCCAACGACCTGGCCATGCTGACCTGGGCGGGTCGGTCGTTCGCGATGGCGGACGCTCATCCGACGGTCCGGGAGTGCGCCGGCGGCCTCGCGCCCTCGCACGAGGAGGACGGTGTCGCACGCGTGCTCGCCGAGGTGTTCGACCTGTGATCTGGTTCGATGGGCGCATGCGTCGCACCGTTCCGGGCCTCTTCGCCGTGCTCCTCGGCACCCTCGCCCTCGTGGGCGCGCCCGCCACCTCGTACGCCGCCACCGCGTGCACGCCGCTCGCCCCCACGGCAGCGGCGCAGGAGGCCGATGCCGTCTTCACCGGTGTGCTGGCGGGCGCCGGGCAGACCGACGACAGCGTCAAACCGAAGCGATTCACCTACCCGGTGACGGTGCAGACCAGCCTCAAGGGCAGCGCCACGGGCCGGGTCACCGTCATCACCCGCGGCGGCAGCTGCGGCATCGGCCGGCTGCAGCCCGGCACGCAGTACCTGTTCTTCGTCAACGCGCACGGCCAGGCCTGGCTCGCCCCCGGCACGCTCGGCACCACCTCGCAGAACGTGCCGGCCACCGAGCAGCAGGTCGTCGCGGCCCTGGCACCCCCGACCGTGACCTTCGGCGAGCCGAAGGTCGGGGCCCCGGAATCCCTGCGCCGCATCGCCGCACCGGGCGTGGCACTGGTGCTGATCGGGCTGCTCGGGCTGCTGTTCGTGCGGCGCAGTCCGCGCACGCACGTCTGAGCCGGGTCTCGGGGTCAGGCCGCCCGCGCGGTGCCGGCGGCTCGCCGTGACCGCAGGCCCGAGAGCCAGACGCCGAAGCCGAGCAGCGGCAGCACCGCGCCGAGCCAGCACACGCCTGTCCAGCCGCTGCGGCTGTGCACGAAGCCTGTCAGCAGCGAGGCCAGGGTGCCGCCGACGAAGATCGTCGTCATGTAGACGGTGTTGATCCGTGCGCGTGCCTCGGGTCGCAGGCCGTAGACGACGTACTGCCCCATCACCTGGTGGGACTGGACGCCGAAGTCGAGCACCACGGCAGCGATCGCGAGCAGCAGGATCGAGCCGTGGCCGAGGCCGGCGAGCAGGAACGTGGTGGAGGCGAGGAGGAGCGCGATCCCGCTGCAGACCTCGCCGTACCCCTTGTCGGCGAGCCTGCCCGCCACCGGGGCGGCTGCCGCGCCGCCGGCTCCGACCAGCGCGAAGAGGGCGATCTGACCCTGGCTCAGGCCGTGCTCAGCGATCAGCTCGTAGGCGATGGCGGTCCAGAAGGCGGTGAAGGCGCCGAACATCGAGGCCTGGGCCAGCGCCTTGCGGCGCAGCGCGGGCTCCTCCCGCGCGACCTGTACGACGCCGGCCAGCATCGCGCGGTAGCTGGTCCGCTGCGGGGGCCGGTGGGTGGGGAGCGTGCGCCGCAGCACCACGGAGAGGAGCACCATCAGCACGGCCGAGATGAGGTAGATGGCGCGCCAATCGAGGAACTGTGCGACGGCGCTGGCGACGCTGCGCGCCAGCAGGATGCCGAGCAGCAGCCCGCTCATCACCTTGCCGACGAACTCGCCCTGCTGGCCCTCGGGCGCCAGGTGGGCCGCCATCGGCACCAGGATCTGCACCACCACGGAGGTGATCCCGACCAGGACGGACAGCGCCAGGAACGCACCGAAGACCGGCGAGAAGGCCGCGAGCGCTAGCGCAACAGCGGTGCCGAGCAGCATCCTGGTCACGAGCGCCCTGCTCTCCAGCAGGTCGCCCAACGGAACCAGGAAGAGCAGCCCGAGCGCATAACCGGCCTGGGTGAACGTGACGACCAACGAGGCGGTGCCCTCGCTGACCCCGAAGTCGTGCGCGATCAGGTCGAGCAGCGGCTGGGAGTAGTAGATGTTGGCGACCGCGAGCCCACACGCCGCCGCCATCACCACGTTGAGCAGGCGTAGCGAGATGGGCGACTCGGTCGTCAGGGTGGTCACGGACCTACTCAACGGCACCCGACGGTGGATCCATTCCGAATGCTTCGCGCGGATCCTCCTCCTCGCTCGCGTCCGCCTCGGCCAGGAGCAGGGCGGCTCGCAGCGCTGCGTCGGCCGCGATCTCGACCTCCTCGGCCACCCGGTCGCGACGATGCGGCGCGGGCCCCGGCTCGGACGCCCGACGTGCAGTCAGCTCCTCGCGCCCGATCCCGCGTAGTTGCAGCAGCACGAGCGGGTCCTGATCGAGCAGGTCCGTCACCTGGACGAGTACGCCGATGACGTGCTCGCACACATCTCCGTGCCGGCTCGCGCGCTGCCAGTGCGGGCAGCTGCACGTGGCACCGAGCTCGACGCCATAGGGCACCAGCTCGACCCCGGCCTCCTCGGCGTGCTCGACCAGGTCGTGCGGCAGCTCGCCGGACAGCAGGGCGTCCGCGTGGCCGGTGACGACCTCCAGGAAGGCGGCACGGCCGTCCTCGTCGAGCGGCGGCACCGTCCCGGTGATCGTCCAGACGCCCGGATCCTCCGCGACTCCGGCGGCGAACCGGCCGATGTCGACCACCACACCACCGATCCGACCCGAGCGGGCCAGTGCTCGCGCGTGCAGCAGCTGGGTCTCGTCGTAGGCGATCTCCTCCACCGCCCGCCAGAACGCACGGCCCCACCACGACCGCAACCGGCGGGAGGCCCGACGGTGTGGCTCCTGGGGGAAGATCAGAGCGGTCATGTCAGCGCCACCAGGCTGCGCAGCTCAGCGTCGGTGAGCTCGGTCAACGCGGCCTCGCCGCTGCCCAGCACCGCGTCGGCGAGGGCGCGCTTGCGGGTGAGCAGCTCTGCGACCTTCTCCTCGACGGTGCCGCGGGTGATCAGGCGGTGCACCTGCACGGGCTTGGTCTGCCCGATCCGGTAGGCGCGGTCGGTGGCCTGGTCCTCGACGGCGGGGTTCCACCAGCGGTCGACGTGGATGACGTGGTCGGCGCGGGTGAGGTTGAGCCCGACACCGCCGGCCTGCAGCGAGAGCAGGAAGACCGGCGCGCTCTGCGGATCGTGGGGATCTTGGAAGCGCCGCACCATCCGCTCGCGCTCTGGAACCGGAGTGCCGCCGTGCAGGAACTGATACGGCACCCCCGTGGCCGCCCAGTGCGCCTCCAACAGCCGCGCCATCGCGACGTACTGGGTGAAGACCAGCACCGCGCCGTCCTCGGCCAGCACCGTCTCGAGCAGCTCGTCGAGCAGGTCGATCTTCTGACTGCGGCCCGCGATCCGGCCGCTCTGCTGCTTGAGGAACTGGGCGGGGTGGTTGCAGATCTGCTTCAGCCCGGTCAGCAGCATCAGCACCAGACCCCGCCGCGTGGCCGGGTCGGCGCGCTCGATCCGCTCCATCGAGTCGCGGACGAAGGACTCGTAGAGGACCGCTTGCTCGCGGGTCAGTGCCAGCGGGTGGTCGGTCTCGGTCTTCGGCGGCAGCTCGGGTGCGATGCCGGGGTCGGACTTGCGCCGGCGCAGCAGGAACGGTGCGATCAGGGCGGCGAACAGTTGCGTCATCCGCTCGTCGACGCCGGCTTCGATCTGGCTGGCCCAGGCCCGCCGGAAGGCCAACCGGCTGCCGAGCAGTCCGGGCACGCACCAGTCGAGGATCGCCCAGAGCTCGGTGAGATTGTTCTCCACCGGCGTGCCGGTGAGCGCCACCCGTGCGCGGCTGGTGATCGTGCGGATCGCCTTGGCCGTCGCGGAGGCGGCGTTCTTGAGGTGCTGAGCCTCGTCGGCGACGACCAGGTCCCACGGCACCTCAGCGAGGACGGCAGCGTCGCGCCGCATGGTGCCGTAGGTGGTCAGCACGAACCCGGCTCCTACGCCGTCGAGGTCCCGCGCGGCCCCGTGGAACCGCCGCACCGCCACCCCGGGTGCGAACCGGGCGATCTCCGCCTCCCAGTTGCCGAGCAGGCTGGCCGGACAGACCACCAGGGTGGGGCCGGCCGCCCGGTGCAGGTGCAGCGCGACGAGCGTGATCGTCTTGCCGAGCCCCATGTCGTCGGCCAGGCAGCCGCCGAGTCCGAGCCCGGTGACCTCGGCGAGCCACGTCAGGCCACGGCGTTGGTAGTCGCGTAGATCGGCCCGCAGGCCCGGCGGCACAGGGACCAGTGGCGCCTCCACCACGCCGGCCACCCGGTCGCGCAGCCGCCCGATGCTGGCACCCACGACGACCTGCTCGCCCGGCGCCTCCTGCGCCACCTTCTCGGCCACCTTCTCCGGCAGCGTCCCGGTCAGCGCTGTGGCCAGCGCCTCCGTCGCCGTCACCCGCCGCAGCAGCCGCTTGCGTGCCTTGCGGGTGATGCTGGGATGGACGACGGTCCAGGAGCCGCGCAGCTTGAGCATCGGTGAGGCGGCGCTCGCCAAGGCGTCCATCTCGGCCGAGGTCAGCTCTGCGCCGTCGATCGCGAGCTCCCACTTGAACGCACAGGTCTGCTCGACGCCGAACAGTCCGTCCTGCATGAGGTCCTCGTGCGGTGCTTCGCTGCGATCGACGACGACGCGCGCTGTCAGCTCGCCGGTGAGCGAACGCGGCCACAGGACGTCGATGGCACGGCTCTTCAGCGCTCCGACGCCGTCCTCGAGGAGGCTGCCCAGCTCCGCCGTGTCGAGCGTGATCTCGTCGGGGACCGGCAGGTCGAGCAGCCTGTCGAGCACCGGCCACGCTTCCGCGGCACCCCGCAGCGCGACGAGGGCGTGCGTGCGGGCCCTGTCACCGAAGCCGTGCTCCTCCCAGCTCTCCCGCCACAGCCTGGCCAGATCGACCACGTGCAGCGGGTCGTTGTCGTCGTGCGCCTGCGGCACCAGTCGGATCGATCCGCCGACCAGCTCCTCCTCGTCCGCCTCGACGCGCAGGGAGACCGAGACCAACTGCGGCAGATCCGCGCCCGCGGGCGCCGTGACGTGCCGGGCCAGTCGGGCGCGCAGCCGGTCCTGGAAGGCGTCGTCGGTCGAGGAGACCGCACTGGTGACCCCAGCCGGTCGAGAGCCGGGCGCGGGCGCCGCTCGTGGCACCGCATCGGCCACCGCGTCGAGGACGGAGCGGACGATCTCCTCGGCGCCGGTCACGTCGACCTCGGCGTACGCACGGGACCTGGCCAGCATCAGCACCCGGTCCTCGTCGTCGCCCTCGACCACCGCGCGCCAGCCCGGCTCGAGGCCGTCCCCCGGCTCGATGCGGCCGGCGGCGACCAGCCGGAGGCCGAGCATGACCGCACCCGTGAGCAGGGCGACCGAGGGATGCAGATCCTCGCGGCGATGTGCCTTGCTGAGCACCGGGATCGCCGCCGCCATCGGCATCGCGACCGTGCGGCCGCCGCCGAACTCCACCACCGAGGCACGCGGCGGCCGTGCGGCCCGGAAGGCCGCGGCACCGGTGAGGGAGTAGAGCGAGCTCATGGCCAGAACCTAACCGCCAGCCCCGACAGTCCCCATCTCCTCACCGGCCGAGGGGCTGGTGCAGGATGTGCGCCATGACAGCCACGACGCTGCGCTTCGAGCTCGACGACCTCACCCGCCCCTCCGTCCACCGGCTCCTCGAGCAGCACCTCGACGACATGTACGCGACCTCGCCCGCAGAGAGCGTGCACGCGCTCGACCTGGCGGCCCTGCGTACGCCGGAGGTCGAGTTCTGGTCGGTCTGGGAGGGCGACGAGGTCCGCGGGACCGGAGCGCTCAAGCGGCTCTCGGCCACCGACGCAGAGCTCAAGTCGATGCGTACGACGGCGCAGGCCCGAGGCGCCGGCGTCGGCACAGCGATGGTCGATCACCTGCTCGGCCGTGCTCGCTCCGCGGGCTACACGACCCTGTGGCTGGAGACCGGCACCGAGGATTTCTTCGCACCCGCGCGCCGCCTCTACGCCCGGCACGGCTTCGTCGAGTGCGGACCGTTCGGCGACTACTCGCTCGACCCGCACAGCACGTACATGACACGGGCGTTGTGAGCCGGCGCTAGGCTCGCGGACATGAGCATCCTCGACGCCCCCATCGCTCGGCTCGACGGCACGTCTGCGACCCTCGGCGAGCTGACCGGCGGCCGCCCCGCGCTCCTCGTCAACGTCGCCAGCAAGTGCGGCCTCACCCCGCAGTACGAGGGCTTGGAGAAGCTCGCCGAGTCCTACCCGGGCCTTGCGGTGATCGGGTTCCCCTGCAACCAGTTCATGGGGCAGGAGCCGGGCTCGCCGGAGGAGATCGCCGAGTTCTGCTCAGCGACGTACGGCGTGACCTTCCCGCTCACCGAGAAGATCGAGGTCAACGGAGAGGGCCGGCACCCGATCTACCAGGAGCTCACCAAGGCCGCGGACGAGGCCGGCACCGACGGCGACATCCAGTGGAACTTCGAGAAGTTCCTCGTCTCCGTCGACGGTGAGGTGCTGCAGCGGTTCAGCCCGCGCACCGAGCCCGAGGACCCGCGCGTCGTCGACGCGATCACCGCGCTGCTCGACTGAGCACGCCCCCGCGGGGGGCGAACCTAAGGAGTCCCTGGCAAAGCGGGCGCCTCTCATCAGATCGCGCCCGTCATAGTCGACCATGTCAATATGGCACAGGTACGACGGGCACGGGCCGTGCTCGCCTCCGCAACGCTGCTGACGATCGCGTTGGTCGGGGTGCTGCTCGCAGCGCCGTCCCCCTCGGTCGCCGCGACCTCCGAACCGGTCGGCTGCAACGTCGACGTGCTGCCCGGCCAGGCGCGCTGCTACGCGACGATCCAGCGCCCGACCGTCGCGACGACGCCGGGCGGTGTGCGCTCTTTTACGACCGCGCCGGACGTGGCGCACGGGATCACGCCGGCGGACATCGCCACGTTGTACGACCTGCCGCCCGCGTCTGAAGCTGACACGCCCGGCTCGGGTCCCGCCGTCGCACTGGTCGAGGAGGGTGACGTGCCCGAGCTCGACGCGGAGTTGGCCACCTATCGGACCCAATACAACCTCGGCGCCTGTTCCGTCACCTCCGGCTGTCTGTCCGTGGTCAACCAGCAGGGCCGCACCTCACCACTGCCCGCCGCCGACCCCGACTGGGCGTGGGAGACCATGATGGACGTCGAGGCTGTCGCAGCAGCGTGCCCCGCCTGCAAGATCCTCGTCGTGGAGGCCGCCTCGACCTACACGGACGACCTCGACATCGCAGCCGCCACCGCAGCCGCCAGTGCCGATTACGTGTCGATGTCGTGGGGCTCCTCCGACGATGGCCTACGAGCTCGGGACGTGGCGGCCTCCGAACGAACCTTCAGCACAGCCGGCGTCACCTTCGTCGCCGCCACCGGTGACTTCGGGTGGCACACCTACATTCCCGCCGACGACGGCAATCCCCAGGACAGCCTCGCCTGCGGGGCAACCAGCATGCCGTCGACGCCCGGCGACACCCACTCCTGCACCAGCTACCCGGCCAGCTCGACGCACGTGATCGCCGCCGGCGGCACCACGCCGGTGCTGGCGAGCGACGGCAGCCTGTCCGAGCAGATGTGGGGCGATGCGGACGACGACGGCTCCCCGAACGCCGGCGGCGTTTCATCGGGCTGCTCCGGCTGGACCAAGATGAACGCCGCGCAGGCGTTGAACGGGCGCGCCCGGGGTGCGTGTGGCACGGCGCGCGGAACGGCCGACATCTCCGCACTGGCCGACGGCTTCTCGATGTACCACCACGACACCGACACCGACCGGAACTGGTGGATCGGCGGCGGCACCTCGCTGGCCGCGCCCCTCCTGACCGCGATGTACGCCCGGGCCGGCAACCACACCAGCCCGTTCGAAATCTACGCCCGCGCGACCGCCCAGCCCGACGCCTTCAACGACATCACCAGCGGAACGGCGACCCGTGGTTGCCCGATCTCCGATCGGTGGCACCTGTGCAGCGACGGCGTCGGTTGGGACGGACCCACGGGACTGGGCACTCCGCATGGCCTCGAGAGCCTCGAGCCCTACGACGGTCCGATCCTCGACGACCCGATCCCGGCCGACTACCTCGTTCCCATCACCGCCTCCGCCTCGCCGTCGACCTCGCCGTCGCCCGTTGCTCTCAGGCCGATCCGGCACTCCGGCAAGGTCAAGGTCAGCGGCAAGGCACGGGTGCGCGCCAGGCTGAAGGCGGCGTACGGGAGCTTCGACGCAGGCACCACCGCGACCGTCACCTGGCTGGTCAACGGCAGGCCGGTCGCGCACGGCAAGCACCTGCGGGTGAAGAAGGCGTGGCTCAAGCACAGGATCAGGTACGTCGTGACGGCCACCGGGGCCGGTCGCACGCCGCTTTCGCTGACCTCGCCGACGGTGAAGGTGAAGCGCTGACGCGAGCGGCGACCGGCCCGGTTGTGAGGGCTGTCACCTGCTGATCAGGTTTATCGACTCTGAGACTGTCGGTGGTCCCACCTAGTCTTTACGGGTGACCACCGATCTCTCACCTCAGGCCGAGCCCGGCGCCTCGGAGAAGCTCGACGCCCGCGTGCTCATCGTCGCCGGCGTCGTCGTCCTGGGCTCGATCATGTCGATCCTGGACATCACCGTCGTGAACGTCGCGATGGCGACGTTCATGAAGGCGTTCGGCAAGACCCAGGCCCAGGTCGCCTGGGTCGCCACCGGCTACACGCTCGCCCTGGCGACGGTCATCCCCCTGACCGGCTGGGCGGCCGAGCGGTTCGGCACCAAGCGCCTCTACATGCTGGCGATCCTACTCTTCGCGCTCGGCTCGGCGCTGTGTGCGACCGCGCCCAACCTCGAGACGCTGATCGTCTTCCGCGTGCTGCAGGGTCTCGGCGGCGGCATGCTGATGCCTCTCGGCATGACGATCCTGACCCGCGCTGCTGGTCCCGAGCGGATCGGCCGCGTGATGGCGGTCCTGGGGGTGCCGATGCTGCTGGGTCCGATCCTCGGGCCGATCCTCGGCGGCTGGCTGATCGACGTCGCCTCGTGGCACTGGATCTTCCTGGTCAACGTCCCGCTCGGGGCGATCGCCCTGATCTACGCCTGGCGCGTGCTCGACAAGGACAACCCGCAGTCCTCGGAGAGCTTCGACTTCGTCGGCATGCTGCTTCTCTCTCCCGGCCTGGCCTGCTTCCTCTACGGCGTCAGCTCCATCCCGGCCGCCCAGGCGAATCACGGCACCATGTGGACCGCCGGCGTCCTCTGGCCGGCTGTCATCGGCCTGGTTCTCGTGGTCGCGTTCGTGCCGTGGGCGCTGCGCAAGGCCAACATCCACCCGCTGCTGGACCTGCGCCTCTTCCAGGACCGCAACATGAGCGTCTCCGTGATCGCGATCTCGCTGTTCGCGATCGCCTTCTTCGGCGCGAGCCTGCTGCTGCCGACCTACTTCCAGGAGGTCCGCGGGGCCTCGCCGCTGAAGTCCGGCGTGCTCCTGGCACCGCAGGGGATCGGCGCGATGATCACCATGCCGGTGGCAGGCGTGCTGGCCGACAAGCTCGGCGCCGGCAAGGTCGTGATCCCCGGCATCGTGCTCATCACCGTCAGTATGGCCATGTGGATCCCCGTCTCGGACACCACCTCGACCGGCTATCTCCTCGGCGCGCTGTTCATCATGGGGCTGGGCATGGGCTGCACGATGATGCCGATCTACTCCGCTGCGATGGCGACGCTCCGCGATCACACCATCGCGCGCGGCTCCACCCTGATGAACATCGTGCAGCAGATCGCCGCCTCCATCGGCACAGCGCTGTTCTCGGTGCTGCTGACCAACTACGTCAAGAACAACGTGACCGTTCCCGCGACGGACCCCAAGTGGGCCGGACAGATGGCTGAGGCCTTCGGCGCCGTCTTCGTCGTCGCCACGATCCTGGTCGCTGTCGTCCTGATCCCGGCGTTCTTCCTGCCCCGCAGCAAGAGCCAGGAGCTGGGCACCAAGCCGGTCGTCATGCACTGACGCCGACTTTGCAGAAATGGGCGTCGAGTTTGCACCTCCCGGGTGCAGACTCGGCGCCCATTTCTCATGATTCGGCTCAGCTCTCCACGGCCAGCGTCAACGGCAGTACGCCGCCAGCGCCGGCCCGACGGAGCGCGCGAGCCGCGAGCGTGAGGGTCCATCCGGTGACCACCCGGTCGTCGACCAGCAGCACGCGGGCACCATCCGGCACCTCCGCACGCAGCGACGAGCGGCGTGAGACCGCTGCGACCCGCTGGGCGGAGTTGGCAGCTCCGGCACCCGGCGGCACGCTCGGGTCGACCAGCGCGAAGGTGCCGACGATCGGCCGCTGCAGGTAGCGCGAGAGGCCGGCGGCGAGATCATCGACCAAGCTCGGGCGGGTGGCCGACTCCACCGTCACGATGGCATCGATCTGCGGTCGCCAGTCGCCCAGGATCTCGACCACGGCCCGCACGAGAGCATCAGGCACCCGGTCGACGCCCACGCCACGGTCGGTCCCCTCACCCGAGCCGCCCGAGCCCTCACCCGAGCCGCCCGAGCCGCCCGTGCCGCGGAACAGCTCACGAAGCGCCTGGCCGTGACCCAGGTCGGTGAGCCGAGCGATGGCACGACCGGGCTCGGCCGCGTCGGCGATCTTGCCGCGCAGGTCGATGCCGAGGTTGGGCAGCGCCTGGGGCCACATCTTGCGTGGCTCGATGACCACCCCGGGCCGGGCAAGTCGGGCGCCGGCCTCCTCGATCGCGGCCTGCGAAATGTTCGCGGAGAGCTGGATTCCGCCACAGTTGTCGCAGCGGCCGCAGTCGACCGCGTCCGGGTCATCCAGCTGCTCGCGCAGGTAGCGCATCCGGCACTCGCCCGTCGCGATGTAGTCGAGCATGGCCCGCTGCTCGCGGGCGCGCGCCTCCGCCACGCGGGCATAGCGGTCGGCGTCGTAGGACCATGCCTGCCCGGTCGATTCCCAGCCGCCCTGCACCCGGTGGACGGCACCGTCCACGTCGAGCACCTTCAACATGGTCTCGAGCCGGGAGCGGCCGAGCTCGACGTACGACTCGAGGGTGGGTGTGGAGAGCGGACGGTCTGACTCCGAGAGCACCTCGAGGGTGCGACGGACGAGCTCCTCGCGCGGGAAGGCCAGCGAGGCGAAGTAGGCCCAGATGTCGCGGTCCTCGGTGCCGGGCAGCAGCACCACCGACGCGTCGGCGATCGCCCCGCGGCCGGCACGGCCCACCTGCTGGTAGTAGGCGACGGGCGAGGACGGCGCCCCGAGATTGACCACGAAGCCGAGCGCGGCATCGAAGCCCATGCCCAGAGCGCTGGTCGCGATCAGCGCCTTGATCCGGCCCGAGGCCAGATCGGCCTCCAGCGCCTGCCGCTCGGTGGTCTCGGTCTGTCCCGAGTAGGCGGCGACGTGATGCCCACGGGATCGCAGGTAGTCGGCGACCTCCTGGGTGGCCGCCACGGTCAGGCAGTAGACGATGCCGGAGCCGGGCTGCTCGGCGAGGTGATCGGCGAGCCAGGCGAGTCGCTGCTCGATCGTCGGCAACCTGACCACACCCAGCCGCAGCGACTCGCGGTCGAGCGAGCCGCGCAGCACCAGGACACGCTCACCCAGCTGCTCGGCGACATCGGCCGTGACCCGGGCATTGGCGGTGGCAGTGGTGGCGAGCACCGGGATGCCGGCCGGGAGCTCGCCGAGCAAGGTGCGGATGCGGCGGTAGTCGGGACGGAAGTCGTGACCCCAGTCGGAGATGCAGTGCGCCTCGTCGATCACCAGCAAGCCGCAGGTGGCCGCCAGCCGAGGCAGCACAGCGTCCCGGAAGCCGGGGTTGTTGAGCCGCTCCGGCGAGACCAGCAGCACGTCGATCTCGCCGGCATGCACGCCCCGCTCGATGGCCGACCAGTCCTCGATGTTGGTGGAGTTGATCGTCGCGGCCCGGATGCCGGCCCGCTCCGCCGCCTCGATCTGGTTGCGCATCAGCGCCAGCAGCGGCGAGATGATCACCGTCGGGCCGGCTCCCTCGGAGCGCAGCAGCAGCGTGGCCACGAAGTAGACGGCCGACTTGCCCCACCCCGTCTTCTGCACGACCAGCGCCCGACTGCGCTGCTCCACGAGCGCGGAGATCGCCGTCCACTGATCCTCGCGCAGGACCGCGTCGTCGCGGCCGACGAGCGCGCGCAGGTGACCTTCAGCAGCGGCCCGGACGTCGGTGGTGGTGGTCATGCCTCGTGTCTATCAGGCGTCGACGACATTTCCGCTTCCGCTATCCACAGGTGGTCATCAGGCCGCTGGCGAGTCGGTCGAAATGGCCGTCGAGTCCGCACCCCAGGGGTGGGGACTCGACGGCCATTTCTGCGAACTCGGCTACCAGATGCGGACGCGAGACTCCGGCTCCAGCCACAGCCCGTCGCCGGGCTCGGTGGCGAACAGCTCGTGGAACTCATCGAGGTTGCGCACGATGTTGGCCCGGAACTCCGCGGGGGAGTGCGGGTCGACGGCCAGCAGCTGCTGCAGCTGCTCGGGCCGGCGCTTGGCACGCCAGACGTAGGACCAGTTGAGGAACAGGTCGCGCCGCTCCTCCGCGCTCGCCTCGCCGCCGCACGCGATCAGGAACGCCTTGAGGGCGATCGTCAGACCGCCCAGGTCGCCGATGTTCTCGCCGACCGTCAGCGAGCCGTTGACCTTCTCGCCGGGCAGGTCACGCAGCTCGAAGCCGTCGTACTGGCTGATCAGCGCCTTGGTCTTCACCTCGAACGCGGACCGGTCCTGGTCGGACCACCAGTTCTCCATGTTGCCGTCGCCGTCGTACTGAGAGCCCTGGTCGTCGAAGCCGTGGCCGATCTCATGGCCGATCACGGCACCGATGCCGCCGTAGTTCTCGGCGGCGCTCGCCTCGGGGCTGAAGAACGGCTTCTGCAAGATGCCGGCCGGGAAGCAGATCTCGTTGGTGCCGGGGTTGTAGTAGGCGTTCACCGTCTGGGGCAGCATGTGCCACTCGTCGCGATCGACCGGTCCGCCGAGCTTGCCCAGCTCGCGGTCGGTCTCGAAGATCGACGCCGCCTGCACGTTGCCGAGCAGGTCACCGCGCGAGACCGCCAGCGCGGAGTAGTCGCGGAACTTCTTCGGGTAGCCGATCTTCGGGGTGAACTTCTCCAGCTTGGAGAACGCCCGCTGCTTGGTCTCCGAGCTCATCCAGTCGAGGCTCTCGATGGAGGTGCGGTAGGCGGCCAGCAGGTTGGCGACCAGCTCGTCCATCATCGCCTTCGACGCAGGCGGGAAGTGCCGGGTGACGTACTCCTGGCCGACCTCCTCGCCGAGGGCGCCCTCCACCAGCGAGACGCCGCGCTTCCAGCGCTCGCGCAGCTGCGGCGTGCCGTTGAGGGTGCGGCCGTAGAAGTCGAAGTTGGTCTCGACGAAGTCATCGGTGAGGTAGGCAGCGGACCAGCGCAGCACGTGCGCCAGCAGCCACGACCGCCACTCCTCGACCGGGGTCTCCGACAGCACGCCGCTGAGGTGCTCGAAGAACGACGGCTGCCGGACGATCACCTCACCGAGCACCTGCTCGGAGGTGAGCTTGGCACCGGAGAGGTTGGTGACGTAGGCGTCCCAGTCGAAGGCCGGCGCCAGCTCGCGCAGCTGCTCAAGAGTGAGCAGGTTGTAGGTCTTCTGCCGGTCACGGGTCTCGGCGCGCTCCCAGTGGCCGGCCGCGATCTTGGTGTCGATGGCGAGCACCGTCGCCGCCGCTTCGGCCGGGGACTCGGCTCCGCCGAGGGCGAAGAGCCGGGTGAGGTAGTCGACGTACTTGGTGCGGATCTCGGCGAACTTCTCGTCGCGGTAGTAGGACTCGTCCGGCAGCCCGAGGCCGCCCTGGAGCAGGTTGAAGACGTAGCGGTCGGAGTCCTTGTCGTCGGTGTTGACGTAGCCACCGAAGAGGCCGTGACCGCCGACCCGCTCGAACTCGCCGAGGAACGCCGCCAGGTCGGCGACGTCGCGCAGCCCGTCGACCGCCGCGACCAGCGGCTGGATCGGCGCGGTGCCGGCGGCATCGATCGCGGCGGTGTCCATGAAGGAGGCGTAGAGATCGCCGATCTTGGACCCCACCGGGGCGCCCTCGATGATCTCGCGGACCTGTGCCTCGGCCTCGTCGACCAGCACCACGAAGGCGCCGGCACTGGCCTTGTCGTCGGGGATCTCGTAGGTGCGCAGCCAGGTGCCGTTGACGTGGCCGAACAGGTCGTCCTGCGGTCGGATCGCCAGGTCCATGCCCTCGCGGGCGTCATCGAGAGTGGTCACGTCCCGACCCTAGCCGGGCGCCCCGACAAAGATCAGCGCGGCGTGACGATCTTGTTCATCTCGAAGTGCATCGGGTCGGTGTAGTGCCACGTCCCGCCCCACGTGAAGCCCCACTCCTCGAAGATCTGCACGACCTGGCGGTTCATCTGGCCCGCCGTGCCCCGCTCGTTCTGTGGCGCGTCGATGTCGATCGCCAGGCCGAAGGCGTGGTTGGACAGCGACGACGTCCCGGCGATGAACCGCGGGTAGTAGCAGCCGGCGGTCGAGTGGATGGTGCCGGCGAGACCGCGCGCCTGCACCTCGGCCAGCGCCGCCTTGAGCTGGGGGAAGAGCAGCCTGTTGCACGTCACCCGACCCAGGATCGGCACGGTGTCGGTCACGATGTGTGAGGTGACCCAGGCCGGGTCCGGGGCGATCATGCCGCCGCCGAGCACGCGGTAGGTGTAGTGCCCGACCGCCTGGGCGACGGTGCCGACGACGTTGGCGAACTGCCGCACGTCCGGGTCCAGGCCGAGACGGGCCACCACGTCGAGCCGCTGCACCGAGGCCGACGAGCCGAGCAGCTTCTTCAGCGGCTTGGCCACCCGCTCGGGCGAGGTGATCGCGGTGGAGATGATGACCGCGTTGTCCGGCACCATCCCGAGCGACGTGCCCCAGGCGGTGTTGACGACTGCGTCGACGAGGCCCGGGATCTGCGCCGCCCACGCGCCGACGTGGATCTTCGGCGCCGAGGCGTTCGAGCCCATCTGCCAGTAGCCGTTCGCGTCCGGCGGGAGCTGCTTCTTCAGGTCGGGGTTGACCGCGAGCTCCCCGCCCGCGACCCGGTCCCAGACCTCGGTCGAGTCCGCCGAGGCCAGCGGCGTGTAGTTGCGGTAGGTCGCAGGATCGACGGCGACCACGTTGAGCAGCTTGTCCTCGATCGAGACCTCCCCGATGGAGAGCTGCTCGACACCCGTCACCTTGGGGATCGCCTTGATCGCCGCGATCTGTGCGGGCGTCAGCGTCGTGCTCGCCCGCACCAGGATGTCGGCCGAGTGCAGGTCGCCGCTCCGCGGCCCAGGAGCGGGTACGGCGTGGGAGGGGTCGGCCACCGGGACCGTCGAGACGCCCGCTGACGCCGACGTACTGGCCGATGCGCCGGGCGACGTGCTCGCCGACGTGCCCACTGACGGCAAGGCGGCGCCGGACGGGTCAGCGGACGGGTCAGCGGCACCGCACCCGGCCACCGCGACCACCGTCGCCGCGGCCAGGCAGACCGCCACCAGCCTCCGCATCATCGTCCCTCCCGGCGGGACAGCCTACGTGAGGGGCCAGCACCGCCAGACCTCAGACGACCGCCACCAGGTCACGCCAGTCGCCCAGCGGCGTACGAGTCTCCTCCGCGCGGTTCCACAGCCGCAGGTAGAGCTCGGTAGCGGTGCCCTCGAGCACGTGCTCGGCCGCGACCGGGCCGGTGTGGCGCGAGGAGACGACGGGATCGGCACCGACCTCCATCAGCCACCACACGTCGGCATCGCTCGGCACCACCGCGAGGGTGGTGGGCGACGGCGACCTCAGCCGATACTTCGACCGCGGGACGTTGCCCATCACCAGCTCGTCGAGCCCGTCGAGCGCCAGCGCTGCCGGGATCCAGGTCTCCTCCGCCCGCGGCGCGCGGCCCAGCGCCGCCGCCTGCGCATCCACCGCGTGGATGGTGGTCTCGTGGCACTGCCGCCTGGCCCAGAACGCCCGCGGCGGCGGAGCGTCTTGGAGGAAGACGAGTGCCTCGACATCGTCGGGCGTGCGGGCGATCGTCTGGGCCAGCTCGACCACGCCGTCACGCAGCCACTCCAGCGGATCCGGTTCCGCCGACCCTTCGGCCGCCCAGACCTCCGGGTCTGCCTCGGCGCCACCCTGCAGCTGGTCGGCGGCCCAGCGGTGCACCATCCCCTGGTGGGCGACCAGGTCGCGCACCGTCCACCCGGGACAGGTCGGTACGTCGGCGGCCAGCCCCGCGCGGTCGGCGTACCGCACGAAGGCGATCATCGCCTCGCGCAGTCCCTCCAGATGGTCGGCCACACTGAGTTCGGTCGGCATGGGGCTCAGCGTGGCAGAGCGGCGCAACCGATTACTGGGACAATGGTCCCCATGACCTCGACTCATGCATTCGGCATCGACTTCGGCGGCACCGGTATCAAGGGCGCCCCGGTGGATCTGGTGAAGGGCGACTTCTCCGCCGAGCGGGTGCGGATCAAGACCCCGTCCAAGTCGACCCCGAAGAACGTCGCAGAGGTGTTCGTCGAGCTGCTCGCCGCCTTCCCGGACAGCACCGGCCCGGTCGGTGTCACCGTCCCGGGCGTGGTGCGCCACGGCGTGGTCAGGACCGCTGCCAACATCGACGAGGAGTGGATCGGCACCGACGCCGACAAGCTCTTCTCCCAGGCCACCGGCCGGGAGGTGCACGTCGTCAACGACGCCGACGCCGCGGGCCTGGCCGAGGTCCGGTACGGCGCCGCGCGCGACCAGCGTGGCCTGGTCATCGTCACCACCCTCGGCACCGGGATCGGCACCGCGCTGGTCTACGACGGCGTCCTGATCCCCAACTCCGAGCTCGGCCACCTGGAGATCGACGGCCACGACGCCGAGCGTCGCGCCGCGAACTCGGCCCGCGAGCGCGAGGACCTGTCCTGGAGCCACTGGGCCAAGCGGCTGCAGACCTACTACCGAGCCCTGGAGAACCTCTTCGCCCCCGACCTGTTCGTGGTCGGTGGCGGCGTCTCGAAGCAGTCGGCGCAGTTCCTGCCGCTGCTGGACCTCGACACCGACATCGTGCCGGCGCAGCTGCTCAACGACGCCGGCGCTGTCGGTGCGGCGCTCTACGCCTCCGAGCAGAGCTAGTCGCGTGCCGGCTCGATAGTCCTGGACGATCTGCACCCCTGGCGGCCCCAGACCCAACCACTTCGTCCAGGACTACCCGACCAAAGGCGCCCTCACCGCCAGGGCTGACCCCACCGATCGCCGTACACGAACTGCTCGAGCGGCTTGCGGATCCGGTCGCGCCGTTCACGGGCCGCATCGTCCTCGGAGACCTCGTCGTGGTTGCCACGGGCGCCGACTGCGATCCCGGTGAGCAGCTGGAAGTGATCGGGCACGCCCAGCTCGCGGGCCACCGCCTCCTGGTCGAACCCGGCGAACTGGTGCACCCACAACCCCATCGACGCCGCCTGCACCGTCAGGTGGGCGGCGGCCTGGCCGAGGTCGTAGTAGGCGTACGTGGGCCACTTCGGCCCGTTGCCATCCTCGTCCGGAGCCACCTGGGCGAGCGCCAGGAAGACCACCGAGGCTCGCGGCACCCAGCCGGAGTTCCCTCGGGAGAGGTGCTGCACGAGCACGTCATGGGCCGCGTTGCCGCGCTCGGCCACGATGAAAGCCCAGGGCTGCCCGTTGCCTGCACTCGGCGCCCACTGCGCGGCGTGCAGCAAGGCCGCGATCTCCTCGTCACCGAGCTCACGGGCGGCGTCGAAGACGCTCACGCTCCAGCGCTCGCGCAGGTGATCGGTCAGTCCCTCGGCGCCCGGACCGGGCGTGCGCAGCAGGTCGGTCATGTCTCCATCCTGCCTTGTCATGTTGGTTGATCAACAAACATTCCAAACGCGTGGCGTCGGCAGTCAGGTTCCTGGCCCTTCGACTCCGTTACCGTCCCTCCCCGTGACCTGGGTACGACGACTGCTCGCCGCTCTGCGGACACCGCTAGGCATCAGCCGCCTCGTGCTGGTCGTGGGGGCGGTCTCGGTGGCGTCCGCGCTGCTCCCCGCCCTACACGCCCGGCTCCACCTGGTCGACGAGATGGTCCCGCTGGTCTTCCCGGCCGCGGCCACCACCGGCACGGCCGCCATCGGCGTGATCCTGATCGTGCTCAGCCGCGCGCTGCGCCGCGGCAAGTTCCGGGCGTGGGTGCTGGCCACGATCCTCGCCGCCGCCGCGTCGGTGCTGCACCTGCTCAAGGGGCTGGACGTCGAAGAAGCGCTGATGTGCGTGGCACTGACCGGGCTGCTGCTGCGCGCCCGGCGCGAGTTCACCGCCCGCCCCGACCCGCGCTCGCTCTCCCGCGTCCTCGCCGTGCTGCTCGTCGGGCCGGTGGTCGCGGGCCCGATCGGCTTCGTCTGGCTGGCGCTCGATTCACGCGGCCAGGTCCCCGGTACGTCGATGGCCGCGCGGCTGGCGCAGGCGTTCCTCGGCCTGATCGGGATCCCTGGCCCGATCTCGTTCGTCAGCGAGGGCGACTACGACCAGGCCGCGGTCGCGCTGCTGGTGCTCGGCGCAGCGGTGCTGCTCCTCGCCGTACTCGCGGCGATGCGGCCGGCCGGCGGACCGCACCGCCTCGTGGCCGATGAGCAGGGCCGACTGCGCGAGCTGCTGCAACGGTGGGGCTGGCTGGACTCGCTGGGCTACTTCGCGCTGCGCGACGACCGGTCGGTGATCTTCGAGCCCGCGGGCCGGGCCGCGATCAGCTACCGCGTGATCGGCGGTGTCAGCCTCGCCGGCGGCGACCCGATCGGCGACCCGGCCGCGTGGGGCGACGCCGTCCGCGCCTGGCTGGACGAGGCGAAGGCCTACGGCTGGACCCCGGCGGCGCTGGGCTCGAGCGAGCGCGGCGCGACAGCGTTCCACCGTGCCGGCCTGGAGTGCCTGGAGCTCGGCGACGAGGCGGTCGTCCGCACCGGCGAGTTCACCCTGAGCGGGCGCGCGATGCGCGGCGTGCGTCAGGCCGTCGCCCGCTGCGAGCGGGCCGGGGTCACGGTGACGGTGACCCGGATGCGCGACCTGAGCGCCCAGCAGATCGCCGACGTGCAGGCACTGGCCGACCACTGGCGCGATGGTGCCGTGGAGCGCGGCTTCTCGATGGCACTGGGTCGCTTCGGCGCGGTCGAGGACCGGGACGCGGTGCTGGTCACCGCCGCCTGCCCCGAGGGGGTCGTCGGACTGCTGCACCTGGTGCCCTGGGGCACCGACGGCCTCTCCCTGGACCTGATGCGACGCAGCCGCGGCACCGAGAACGGCGTCGTGGAGACGATGGTCGCCGGCCTCATGGCAGCCGCGCCCTCGCTCGGCGTCGAACGGGTCTCGCTCAACTTCGCCGTCTTCCGCAGCGTCTTCGCCCGGGGCGAGCGGCTCGGCGCCGGGCCGGTGCTGCGGATGTGGCGGGCGGTGCTGCTGTGGGCCTCGCGGTTCTGGCAGATCGAGTCGCTCTACCGTGCCAACGCGAAGTACCACCCCGAGTGGGTGCCGCGCTACCTCGTCTTCCGCTCCCCCGGAGACCTCCCACGGGTCGCGACGTCGGCACTGCGCGCCGAGGCGTTCCTGGTGATGCCGACCCTCGGTCGCGGCGGCGAGGCCGTCGCCTCACCGACAGCAGGCGTGGCCGAGAGCGGAGCGACCACCGGAAACGACGAGGAGCCGACGGTGACCACGTACGACACGGCAGCCAGCGGCGGCGGCCGATCCGGCACGACCGAGTAGCTCGGGCCGCCGGTCACCGCCCACGCAGCGCGCCCCGCCTCCGTTGGGGAATGGAGGAGACGGGACGCCCGCTCAGTCTCAGGGCACCGTGCACGCGGCAGCAGTGCCTCATCGGAGGCGAATGCTGGGTAGGAAGTCCCGTTGCGTGGCACCGCCTCGCCGTGATGCGTAAGCGCGACGAGGCGGGCACGTGCCCCAAGTGGGGGGATACGGGACACCTGTCATCAGTGTGACTCCCCCACGCAGTGACGGCCTCACCCCTCGGGGTGAGGGGATGTCTCACCCCGAGCGTTCACCACGCTGATCCGACCGAACAGGTGAAGAACCTGCTCGCGGCGCTCTACCGTATGCCCGCCCCTGACCCGTTCGACGCCTGCTCAGGAGCGGGTTCGGGGCGACCCCCGGAGAGTCGGACCCACGCCGAGGAACCTCCATCTCAAGAGACCTCGACGCCTCTCAGCTCACGACGCGCCAACACCCTCACCTGTGAAGAGCCGGTTATCTGTCTCGATGACGAGGACTGATCGGATCGGGTTGCCCATGAAAAGCGACTCCGAGACGAGCGTCGCGGAAATCACCTGCCCGTGGGCGACGCGAACGGTTTGCAGGTCGTCGAGCGGTCGCGATGAGTAGGCGTTGTTATCGCGACCCATTTTGTTGTCCGGGACCGTCGCGAGCAGTTGCCAATACTCGGCGTAGAGGATCCCCGTTTCGAGATCGACCACCGCTGGCCCCGCTTTCACTCCGATAGAACGTCCGCGCCTGTCGCGCCGCTCCGCCGCGTACTCCGTGACGACAACGCGATTGCCGGTTGGGATCGGAACTGCTTGCGTGAAGTAAAAGGTCTCCTGCACTTGTTGCTCCCCATCTCGAGTTCGCCGCTCACCTACGTCTCAGCCGAGGCGGATGATCTTGTCCGGCCCTAGGTGATCAGTGACCCGCACAGCAGCAGCAAGGATCGATGCTCGACCTGAGGTCGGTTGACGCTCGGGCCACCGATATCTGTTCCTCTTGGCGAGGCGTTGCGGCCGCTGAGCGCGTCGCAAAAGAAAAGCCCCCGAATGCATCATGGCTCATGTCCAAGAGAGGCGAGATCCGGGGTCTTCTGCTGAAGGTGTCAGCCGTTGTGCCTGAGGAAGTTCGTGTCTGCCGGCTGCCGGGGAGGACACGACACCGGGCGGGAGCACGCCCCAGCAGGTCTCGCCCCGCTCAGCGAGCGGCGGCCCGGGTCCACACCCACGCCCACGCCCACGAGGCGCGAGTCAGATCCCTCCGCACAGCGTGACGCCCGCTGGACGGCAGCTCGCGGCACCTGAGGAGCGCCTCGCACAGCGAAGCGGCCGGCCAGGTCTCCCTGGCCGGCCGCTTCGTCAATCTCATCTGGATAGTTTCGCCAACTACCTCTGCGTGCGCGAGGGGGGAGTTGAACCCCCACGCCCTTTCGGGCACACGGACCTGAACCGTGCGCGTCTGCCTATTCCGCCACTCGCGCGCTGATGCACCGGAAGGTTATCCCACTCGCACGATCAGACCCAAACCGGCGGCGCGTGAAGGGGACCCGCAACCGTCGCACCGATACGATCGAGCGGACCCGACGGCCCCGTCGGGGCAACGTGGCGTGCACGAGCACGGGCGAAGGACCAGTGGAGAGGAGTGCGCATGGGCGGCTTGCAGCGGTTCGAACAGCGCCTCGAGTCAGTGATCTCCGGTGCCTTCGCGCGCGCCTTCCGCAGCGCCGTGCAGCCGGTCGAGATCGCCGCGGCCCTGCAGCGCGAGTGCGACAACAACGCGCAGATCCTCAGCCGCGAGCGGCGACTGGTGCCCAACTCCTTCCACGTCGAGCTGGCCGCCAGCGACATGGCGCGGCTCTCCCCCTACGACTCGGCGCTGGCCAGCGAGCTCAGCGAGCAGCTGCACAAGCACGCCGAGGCGCAGGCCTACGTCTTCCCCGGGCCGATCCACATCGACTTCGAGGAGGCGGCCGACCTCACCACCGGCCGGTTCCGGATCCGCAGCAAGGCCGAGGCGAGCGTGACCAGCGACGCCACCGAGACCCAGGTACGCCGGGCGACGGCCTTCATCGAGGTCAACGGCTCCCGGCACCCGCTCCATCTCGGCAGCCTTGTCGTCGGCCGCGGCACCGAGGCCGACCTGCGGATCAACGACCCCGGCGTCAGCCGCCGGCACGCCGAGTTCCGGCAGAACGACCGCCACGTCGAGGTGCACGACCTCGGCTCGACCAACGGCATGCTGATCAACGGGCAGCGGATGACCAGCTCGCTGCTCGACGACGGCTCGGTGGTGCGCATCGGCAACACGGACCTCGTCGTACGGATCGTGGAGACCGATGTCTGAGCTGACCCTCTTCCTGATCCGCATCGCCTTCCTGGCCATCTTGTGGATCTTCGTCCTCAGCGCGGTCAGCGTGGTGCGCTCCGACATGTTCGGCGCGCGGGTCAGCGACGGCGCCGCCACGGCCTCTCCGCGGGCGGCGAAGAAGAGCAAGAAGCAGCCCAAGCCGGCCAAGCCCCGCCGCGGCGCCCCGACCCATGTGCTCGTGGTCGAGGGCCGCAGCCAGGGTGAGCGGGCCGACCTGAGCAAGGCACCCATCCTGATCGGCCGTGGCGCTGACGCCGCGATCGTGCTCGACGACGACTACGTCTCCACCCGCCACGCCCGGATCGCCTCGAGTGGCGACCAGTGGTTCGTGGAGGACCTGGGCTCGACCAACGGCACCTACATCGGCAGTGTGAGGATCAACCAGCCCACCGCGATCGCCATCGGCACCCGCGTCCGGATCGGAAAGACCATCCTGGAGCTGCGCAAGTGACGCTCCGACTGCGGTACGCCGCCGTCTCCGACGTGGGACGGGTGCGCAAGGACAACCAGGACTCCGGCTACGCCGGACCGTGGCTGCTCACCGTCTGCGACGGTGTCGGCGGCGCGGCCCGCGGCGACATCGCCAGCGCCACGGCCGTGGGTCAGCTGCGCCGGCTCGACGCCCCGCCGGAGCCCGACCACACGCCCGACGAGCTGCTCGGCCTGGTCTCGGGTGCGCTGCACCGCGCTCACGACCGGATCGGCGAGCTGGTCGAGGACGACCCGTCGCTCAGCGGCACCAGCACCACCGCCACGCTGCTGCTCTTCGACGGCGAGCTCGTCGCGGTCGGCCACGTCGGCGACTCCCGCGGCTACCTGTTCCGCGACGGCCACATCAGCCAGATCACGCACGACCACACCTTCGTGCAGACCCTGATCGACGAGGGCCGGATCACCGAGGACGAGGCTCGGGTGCACCCCCACCGCAACCTGATCCTGCAGGCGATCGACGGGACCCGCGAGCTCGAGCCCGACCTGTTCGTCCTCCAGCTCCAGGCCGGTGACCGGCTGATGCTGTGCAGCGACGGCATCACCGCCTCCCTCGACGACGGCCGCCTGGCCGACATCCTGGCCACCGGTACCCCCGACTACGCCGCCGTCGAGCTCACCCGTGCCAGCCTTGAGGCCGGCACCACCGACAACGTGACGTGCATCGTCGCCGACGCCCTGGACGTCACCGAGGCCGACGACGACGCCGAGGTCCCCACGCCGCTCCTGGTCGGTGCCGCCGCTGAGCTGCGCCGCCGCGCTCCGCTCGCCACCCGCGCGTCACGGTTCCGCGGCCACCGCAACGGCGACACCGGTGAGCTGGAGGCGATCGCGGCGGAGGACGACGACGAGGTCCCCGCCGAGGCGATCCCCAACGACCCGATCACCGCCGAGACCGAGCGCTACGCGCTGCGCCCGCACAGCGGTGGCCTACGCGCCTGGATCCGCGGGCTGCTCGGCGCCGTACTCGTGATCGGCCTGCTCTGGATCGCGGCCGCGGCCGGATGGGCATGGACGCAGAAGCAGTGGTACGTCGGCGAGCAGGACGGCAAGGTGACGATCTTCCGCGGCGTGCACACCACGCTGCTCGGTCTGGACCTGTCGAACGCCTACCAGTCCACCGACCTCGCCCTGGACAGCCTGCCCGACGCCTACGCCGACCAGGTCCGCGACGGCATCCACCGCGACACGCTCGGCCAGGCCCGCGCCAAGGTGCGCGAGCTCTTGTGCGAGTCGACCCCGGGCAGCAGTTGCTGACATGAGCGAGCGCCAGCGAGTGAATCGTCCAACGCCGCACGCGTGTGCCTCATGCGCGCACGGAGCGAAGCGAGTACGCGCATGAGTGCCCAGACCTGGGCTCGCGAGTTCGTGCACCGGCAGCGCCGGGGCGCGGAGCTCTTCCTGCTCATCCTCAGCCTGGTCGTCGGGATCGGCGGCTACGCCGCCGTCGGGATCGGCGTCGAGCAGAAGGTCCCCGCCGACATCGTCGGGTACGGCGGATGGCTGGCCGTGCTGATCATCGGCGCGCACATCGTCGTCCGCTTCGTGGCCCCCTACGCCGACCCGGTGCTGCTGCCACTGGTGGCGATGCTCAACGGCCTCGGCCTGGCGGTGATCCGGCGGCTCGACCTGGCCGCAGGCGCCACCCAGAACGACGGCTTCGCCAAGCAGCAGCTGATCTGGATGACCCTCGGCGTGGTCCTCTTCGCCGGCACCCTGATCGGGCTGCGCGACCACCGCATCATGCAGCGGTTCACCTACACCAGCGGCCTGGCCGCCGTCGTACTCCTGCTGCTGCCGATGCTGCCCGGCATCGGCAAGGACATCAACGGCGCCCGGATCTGGATCCACGTGGGACCGCTGAGCTTCCAGCCCGGCGAGCTCGCCAAGGTGCTGCTCGTCATCGCGTTCGCGGGCTATCTCGTCCTGCATCGCGACGCGCTGGCCCTCGCCGGTCGCCGCGTCGCCGGCATCGACCTCCCCCGCGGCCGCGACCTCGGTCCGATCCTGGCGATGTGGCTGATCAGCCTGATGATCCTGGTCCGCCAGAGCGACCTCGGCTCGAGCCTGCTGTTCTTCGGGCTCTTCGTGATCATGCTGTACGTCGCCACCGAGCGCCGCGGCTGGATCATCGTCGGAGGCGGCCTGTTCCTGGTCGGGGCGGTTGCCGCCGCCAAGCTGATCAGCCACGTCTCCGCCCGGGTCGACATCTGGCTGCATCCGTTCAACCACTACCAGACCACTGCCGGACCGCACTCGGACCAGCTGGTCGAGTCGATGTTCGGGATGGCCTGGGGCGGACTGCTCGGTCGCGGCTTCGGCAACGGCAGCCCCTACCGGATCTCCTACGCCAACTCCGACTTCATCATCGGCGCGATCGGCGAGGAGCTCGGCCTGGCGACGGTGCTCGCCGTCATCCTCTGCTACGGCCTGATCGTGGAGCGCGGCCTGCGCACCGCGATCATCTGCCGCGACGACTTCGGCAAGCTGTTGAGCGTGGGCCTGGCGTCCTCGTTCGCGCTGCAGGTCTTCGTCGTCGTCGGTGGCGTGACCCGGCTCATCCCGCTGACCGGCCTGACCACGCCGTTCCTGTCCTACGGTGGCTCATCGCTGGTCGCCAACTGGGTGATCGTGGCGCTGCTGCTGCGCATCTCCGACCAGGCCCGCCGTCCGCTGCCCGACCTGTCGTTCAGCGCGAGCGACGAGGCCACCCAGGTGGTGAAGCTGCCATGACCGCGGGGATGAACCGCCCGATCCGCACGCTCAGTGTCTTCTGCCTGCTGCTCTTCGTGGCGCTGATGCTCAACGCGACCTACCTTCAATACTTCAAGTCCAAGTCGCTCAACGACGACCCGCGCAACCGACGGGTGATCCAGGCGGCGTTCTCCCGCCAGCGCGGCGCGATCCTCGCCGGCAAGACCGCCGTCGCGCACAGCGTGCCGAGCAACGACCAGTTCAAGTTCCAGCGGACCTACCCGAAGGGACCGGAGTACGCCCCGCTGACCGGCTACTTCTCCTATTACTCCCAGACCGGCATCGAGCACAGCCAGAACGAGGTGCTCTCCGGGGACGACTCGCGGCTGTTCGTCACCCGCCTGGTCGACCTGGTCAACAACTCCGACCCCAAGGGCGGCAACGTCGAGCTGACGGTGGACCCCAAGGTCCAGGACGCAGCGTGGAACGGGTTCAAGCAGCTCGGCTCCGGCCTCCAGGCGGCGGCCGTCGCGATCGAGCCGAGCACCGGCCGGATCCTGGCCATGGCGTCCACCCCGAGCTTCGACCCCAACGTCCTCGCCGACCACGACCTGACCGCTTCGACCAAGGCCTACGACAAGTTGCTCAAGGATGACAGCCAGCCGCTGCTCAACCGCGCAATCCAGACCACCCTGCCGCCGGGATCGACCTTCAAGCTGGTCACCTCGGCCGCGGCGATGGAGGACCTGGGGATGACGCCGGACAGCAAGGTGAACGGCAACTCCTCGCTCAAGCTGCCGCAGACAACCCACGTCCTGCACAACGAGAACAACGAGTCCTGCGGCGGCAACAAGGTCACCATGACCCAGGCTCTGGACCGCTCCTGCAACGTCGCCTTCGCCGACATCGGGCTCAAGCTCACCGACGCGCAGCTGCGCGCGCAGGCCGAGAAGTTCGGCTTCGACCAGAGCCAGTACCTCACCGACCTGCCCGGCCAGGCCACCAGCCGCTTCCCCAAGGTGCTGACGCCGCCGCTGCGTGCGCTCTCGGCCATCGGCCAGTACGAGGTCGCCGCAACGCCGCTGCAGATGGCGATGGTCTCGGCCGGCATCGCCAACCACGGCGTGGTGATGAAGCCGTACGTCGTCGACCGGGTCACCTCGGCCGACCTCGACGTCCTCGACCAGACCAAGCCGAGCGAGCTCTCCACCGCTGTCTCGGCCAAGACGGCCGGCATGCTCACCGAGATGATGACCTCGGTCGTCGACCAGGGCACCGGCACCCCGGCGAAGATCCCCGGCGTCAAGGTGGCCGGCAAGACCGGTACGGCGCAGAGCACCGCGGAGCGCCCGCCGTACGCCTGGTTCACCGGGTTCGCCCCGGCCGACAACCCGAAGGTCGCGGTAGCAGTGCTCGTGCAGTCCAGCAACACCGACCGCAGCGAGATCGCGGGTGGCGCGCTCGCCGGCCCGATCGCCAAGGCGATGATGGAAGCGGTGATCAACCCGTGACGACCACTGGGCCGATCAACAACCAGCCGAGCCCGGGACGCTACGTCTTCGGCGACCTGATCGCGACGGGTGGGATGGGCGAGGTCTACCGCGCCACCGACACCGCGCTCGATCGTCCGGTCGCGATCAAGCTGCTCAAGCCGGAGTACGCCGACGACCCGGTCAACCGGGCCCGTTTCGACTCCGAGGCACGGCACGCGGCGGCGCTGCACCACCCGCACGTGGCAGCCGTCTACGACGTCGGCGAGATGCCGACCGCGACCGGGCTGCTGCGCCCCTACCTGGTGATGGAGCTGGTCGACGGTCAGCCGCTCTCCAGCCTGCTGCGCGACGGCCGCGCGCTCGACCCCGAAGCTGTGCGCGACCTGCTCGGCCAGGCCGGTGACGCCCTGGCCGCCGCACACCGCGCCGGCATCGTGCACCGCGACGTGAAGCCCGCGAACATCCTGGTCACGCCTGACCGCGAGGTGAAGGTGACCGACTTCGGCATCGCCCGGGCCGCCTCCTCCAGCGCCATCACCGGCACCGGCCAGGTGATGGGCACGCCGCAGTACCTCTCCCCCGAGCAGGCCCGCGGCGAGCAGGCGACCCCGGCCTCCGACGTCTACTCCCTCGGCGTGATGGCCTTCGAGTGCCTGGCCGGACATCGACCGTTCCAGAAGGACACCGCCGTCGCGACCGCGCTCGCGCACCTGCACGACCCGATCCCGCCGCTGCCCGACACGGTGCCCGCCGACCTGGCCGCCGTGGTGACCCGCGCGCTCGCCAAGGATCCCAAGGAGCGCTACCCCGACGCCGCCGCGTTCACCGCGGCGCTGCGCGGCATGGGCGGGGGTCGCACCAACACCCCTGCCTCCGGCGTACCGATCGCAGTGCCGGTCACGCAGCTGGTCTCCCCGACCGACGCGACGGCGCTCACCGGCGCGACCACCGGCATCGGCGCCGCTGAGGAGGACGAGGAGCAGCAGCGCAGCTGGCTCAACATCGCCCTGCTGGTCTTCCTGATCCTGGCGCTGGCAGCCGTCGCGGTCGTCGCGTGGCTGCTGCTGCGCGGCAACGGCTCGCCGGCGCCGAGCAACGACCTGCCCACCGTGACGCCGACCACGTCGGCGCCGGCGAGCTCGGCACCGCCCAGCCCGTCGGCTAGCCCCTCCGAGATCACCCTCGAGGAGTCGTCCTACACCGGACAGAACATCGACGTGGTGCTCAACCAGCTGCGCGCGCTCGGCCTCGAGCCCAGGCCGGTGCAGCAGACCAACGACGGCAGCCACAAAGCCGACACCGTCATCTCCGTCTCACCGACCACCGGCCTGCAGCAGGGCGACTCGGTGACGGTGAACTACTACGGCGCGGCGCGCAAGAGCGCGACGCCCACGCCGACCCCGACGCCGTCGCACGCGCCCACCCACAGCGCGACGCCGACGCCCACTCCGACCCCCACTCCGACGACCTCGCCCAGCGAGGTCACCACCACAGGCGCCGTCGACACCACGGCGCCCAGCACCATCCAGAACACCCCGGGAGCCAGCTGATGGTCCAGCCAGAGCCCACCGTCGTCGGTGGCCGTTACGAGCTCGGTGAGCTCCTCGGTCGCGGCGGCATGGCCGAGGTCCGCAAGGGCGTCGACACCCGCCTCGGACGCATCGTCGCGGTGAAGCGGCTGCGCACCGACCTGGCGAGCGACACCACGTTCCAGGCGCGCTTCCGGCGTGAGGCGCAGTCCTCGGCCTCGCTGAACCACCCCGCCATCGTGTCGGTCTACGACACCGGCGAGGAGCAGACGGCCGACGGCATCTCCCAGCCCTACATCGTGATGGAGTACGTCGCCGGCCGCACCCTGCGCGACATCCTGCGCGAGGGCCGCAAGATCCTCCCCGAGCGTGCCCTGGAGATCACCTCCGACGTACTGTCCGCGCTGGACTACAGCCACCGCGCCGGGATCATCCACCGCGACATCAAGCCGGGCAACGTCATGCTCACGCCGAGCGGCGACGTGAAGGTGATGGACTTCGGCATCGCCCGTGCCGTCTCCGACGCCCAGTCGACGATGACCCAGACCGCGGCCGTGGTCGGGACCGCGCAGTACCTCTCCCCCGAGCAGGCTCGCGGCGAAACCGTCGACTCGCGCTCGGACGTCTACTCCGCCGGCTGCCTGCTCTACGAGCTCCTCACCGGCCGACCCCCGTTCGTCGGTGACTCCCCCGTGTCCGTCGCCTACCAGCACGTGCGCGAGCAGGCCCAGGCGCCGTCGACCCACGACACCGCGCTGCCGGCCGCCGTGGACGCGATCGTGATGAAGTCGCTGGCCAAGGGGCTCGAGGAGCGCTATCAGTCGGCCGCGGCGATGCGCGACGACATCGAGCACTACCTGGCGGGCCGGCCGGTCGACGCCGTCTCACCGGTGCTGGCCCCGGAGCCCTCGAAGCAGGCCGCCGCCACGCAGGTGGTCGCCCCGACCAACGTGGTCCCGCTCGCGGCCGCCGAGGAGGAGGACGAGCGCAGCGGGCCACGCACCGGCCTGCTCGTCGTACTCGCCCTGCTGGTGCTCGCGGTGATCGCCGCAGGCGCGTTCTTCCTGCCGCGGCTGTTCAGCAGTGCCCCCGATCAGGTGCAGATCCCCAACGTGGTCGGCAAGACGCAGGACCAGGCCCGCGAGGCGATCGGCCAGGCCGGCCTCGAGGTCGGCGACGTGAGCTACAAGCCCGACGACAGTGCCGCCGCCGACACCGTGCTGCACCAGAATCCCACCGGCGGCGTGGGGGCCTACGCCGACCCCGGTGCCGAGGTCAACCTGGTGCTCTCCTCGGGGAAGCCGGACGTGACCATCCAGCAGGTCGCCGGCATGAGCTACAAGGACGCCAAGGCACTGTTGGAAGGAGCCGGACTCAAGGTCGATCGCAATGACGTCGAATCCGATCAGCCCAAGGGCCAGGTGCTCTCTGCCAACCCAGCCGTCGGCACGACCGTCGCCAGCGGCACCACGGTGATCCTCGACGTGTCCAAGGGCCCCAAGGCCGTCCCGAACGTGGTCGGCATGATGGCTGACAAGGCTCAGCAGGCCATCCGGGCACAGGGGTTCGAGCCGGTGACGGCCGACGACAACACCTCCACCGCGCCGGCCGGGACCGTCACCAAGCAGTCGCCGCCGGCGAACAGCACCCAGAAGCAGGGCTCGCAGGTCGTCATCTTCGTCTCGACCTACACCGCGCCGCCGTCGACGCCGGCCACCACCCCGACCTGCACGGCACCCGTGACCCTGCCCGACGGCACCCAGACCTGTCCGGCCGACACCTCGACCATCCCGCCGGCCGGGCAGTAGGGATCAGGAGGCCGAGAGCGGCTTGGCGTAGCTCAGGTCGAGCAGGCCCTTGTACGCCGGAGCCCGCACCATGCGGTCGGCGCTGAGATTCCAGCCGATGCCGATGGTGGGGTCGGCGGCCTGCTCCTGGTAGATCTGCAGGTACCTGCTCCCGGAGACGGCGTTGAGCAGCGCCGCCTGGTCGCCGACGGCGCTGATGACGTAGGGCTGCGGGTAGGGCACGCCCTGCAGCTGGACCGTGCTGCCGGAGCACTTGATGCCGGTGGTGGAGATGATCCGCTGGCCCTGGATCGTGACGGCCGTGGCTCCGCCATCCCACAGCGCGTTGACCACCGCCTGGATGTCCTGCTGGTGCACGACCATCTCGTTGGGGTTGCGGGTGGTCTTGTCGATCAGCTCGCGGGGTGCGTCCGAGAGGGTGATGCTGATGCCGGTGCCGCTGACAGCGGTAAGACCTGCCGGCGACTTGAGCCGACCGACACGCTCCTGCGCCTTCTCCACATCGGCGTCGGGGACGGCGTTGGTCAGCGTGGTGACCTGCTTCTGCAGGTCCGCGACCTGGCCCTCGAGCTTCTGGTAGGCGTCACTCTCGCTGCCGGTGAGGGTGGCCAGGTCCGTGTAACGGCCTGGCCGCAGGTCGGTCCCGTGGCTGTTGACGGCACTGACCACGAAGAGCGATCCGCACAGCAGCGCCACCGCCGGAGTGCCGACCCGCCACGCCGTCCTGCGGCGGCGTACGGGCCGCTCTTCGGGGCTTGCGTGGGTTCCCGGAGTCACGCCGACTAGGCTACGCCGCAGCGTCCGAACGGACGCAGTCGTCAGTGCAGTCGAACAGGAGTAGGACCCGTGGCCAAGCTCAAGCTGGGGCGAGACCCGATGATCGCGGAGCGCCCGCCGGTCTTCACCGTGCGATTCGTGATCGCCCTGGTGGCGATCGCACTGGGCATCGCCTGGATCATCTACTACTACTTCGGTGCCCGCGAGGGCCTGTCGGGCAAGCAGCACGGCATCGACTTCATCAGCAACCTGGGCAACTGGAACTACCTGATCGGCTTCGGTCTGCTCTTCTTCGGCCTGATCATCTCGGCGCACCCGGACACGCCGCTGGGCCGCGGTCGCGGCGTGGTGGTCGGCATGCTGGGCTGCTTCATCCTCGGCCTGGTCTGGATCTGCGTCTACTACATCACCTCGAACAACCCCGACGCGCTGTGGGTGTTCAACGACCTGGGCCAGAAGAACCTGCTGGTCGGCATCGGGTTCATGGCGGTGGGCTTCGCCTTCGCCACCCGCTGGGAGTGAGACTTCCCCTCCAGCGGCCCTCCACGGCCAAGCGCCGGCGTCCTGTCAGGACGCCGGCGCTCTCTGTTTCCCGGTTTTCCCCAGCGGGGGATAACCCTGTGGAGGAATTACACGCGTGTAGTTCTCCACAGAGTTACTCACACCTGTGGATCATCGAGAGGTCACTTTCGGGGTGTTGAAAGGTCAGTCCTCGGCGACCGAGTGGTCAGTTGAGCTGCATCGTCCGCACCACCACGGCGACCACGACCACGGCGGCGACCGCTGCGATCCCGGCCCACTGCAGACCGCGCCGGCGTACGCCTGGGGTGTAGGCGAAGACCGCACCGACGGCGAGCCCGGCGACGAAGCCGCCGACGTGGGCCTGCCAGGAGATCTGCGAGTTGCTGAACGTGAGCACGAAGTTCAGCACCGCCACGACCACCAGCTGCTGGATCTGCAGGCCGCGCCGGGCGAAGAGCACGATCAGCGCGCCGAGCAAGCCGAAGATCGCTCCGGAGGCACCGAGCGTCGGCAGGATCGGCGATGCTGCCCAATAGACCAGCGCCGAGCCGGCCAGCCCGCAGAGCAGGTAGGTGATCAGGTAGCGGGCACGACCCAGACCCACCTCGAGCAGCGGGCCGATCATCCACAGCGAGAACATGTTCAACGCCACGTGCAGCAGCTCCTGATGCGTGAACACGCTGGTCAGCAGCTGCCAGTAGGCGCCGTCGGCGACGCCACGTGAGAACGTGCCGCCATGGGCCACGCAGGTGGCCTGGTCGCCGACGCCTGTCCCGAAGCCGGGAAGCGTGCAGAAGCTGTGCGCGTGCAGCATCAGGTCGTACAGGACCGGGGTCGAGACGACCTGCGCCAGCAGGAAGACCACCAGGTTGATCCCGATGAGCGTCAGCGTGACCGGGGCGCCACTCATCCTGAAGGTGCTCGCCCAGGAGTTTCGCGGCGTACGGACGGTGGACCGGCCCTCGGC
The DNA here is from genome assembly GCF_000364605.1 of Nocardioides sp. Iso805N. GTDB lineage: Bacteria > Actinomycetota > Actinomycetes > Propionibacteriales > Nocardioidaceae > Nocardioides. The sequence goes on from NZ_KB822575.1 coordinate 834,272, forward strand.
GAGGCACTCGGGGCACTGGAAGCCCACCGAGGCGGGCGTCATGCACTCCGGGCAGATCGGCCGCTCGCAGCGCTGGCAGCGAATGTGAGACTCGCGCCCGGGGTGCCGGTAGCAGACCGGCACCCCGGGCGCGGAGGCCTCGGGGTGGAGCTCAGCCAACGATCTCGACGGTCTCGATGACGACCGGCTCGACGGGGCGGTCCATCGCACCGGTGGCGACGCTGCCGATCGCGTCGACGACCTTGCGCGACTCGTCGTCGGCGACCTCACCGAAGATGGTGTGCTTGAAGTTGAGCCACGTCGTCGGTGCGACGGTGATGAAGAACTGCGAGCCGTTCGTGCCCGGACCGGCGTTCGCCATCGCGAGCAGGTAGGGCTTGTCGAAGACGAGCTCGGGGTGCGGCTCGTCCTTGAAGGTGTAGCCCGGACCGCCGGTGCCGGTGCCGAGCGGGTCGCCGCCCTGGAGCATGAAGCCCTCGATGACGCGGTGGAAGGTGAGACCGTCGTAGAACGGGCCGGTCTTGCCGTTGCCGGCGTCGTAGGCCTTCTCGCCCTTCGCCAGCCCGACGAAGTTCGCCACCGTCTCCGGAGCGTGGTTGGGGAACAGGTCGATGCGGATGTCGCCCTTGTTCGTGTGGAGGATGGCCTGCTGGTCCGCCATGGGACTCCCTTTCAGGTCGTACGTCGTCGAATGTGCGCTCCCGATCCTCCCACGGCAGCGGTGATCGGGCGCGTACGACCTGACCCGAGGGCCTGTTTTCAGGCCGCGACGAGCTCGGGGTGCTCGCGCTTGAGCTTCTCCGAGACGTAGTGCTCGACCACGAACATCATCACCGGGACCAGGCCGGCGAGGAGCATGACGAGGAAGAAGCCGAGGCTCCAGCCGACCTTGCGGCTGAGCACGAAGGCGACAACCAGGTAGGCCATGTAGAACCATCCGTGCAGGATCCAGATCAGCTCGAGCGGGTGGCCGATCTTGTAGGCGATCGAGTCCGTCGAAACGTTGTAGAGCGTCACGCTCTCCAGCGAACCGGTCAGAAGCACGGACAGAGTGCCGAGGAGGAGGAGGACACCGACGGTCAGCGCCAGCACTCGGTAGGCGGTGAAGAGCTTGCTCACGAGCCCGAGGGTACGGCGTGCTCCTGAGCGGCTTCCTCAGCACCCTCGTCGGTGGCCTTGGGGTGAGTGATGTCGCGCACGTGGCGCCACCACACGTAGAGCGCACCCAGGCTGAAGATCCACCACTCCAGCGCGTAGAGCAGGTTGCGCAGGCCCGTGGTGAAGCTGGCCTCCGGCATCGAGTTCACCTGGGCCGCCTTCAGCCCGGTGGTGCCGTCATTGGTCGCCGCGTCGGCGGCGGGCCAGCCGGGCTCACGGTCGGCGACCACGGCGTACCCGCTGTAGAGGTCCTGACGCACGTGGTTCATCGCATCCGAGATCGCCAGCTCAGGCAGGACGTCGTCGTGGGTGTCGTCGTCGGTCAGGCCGCCGTCCTCCGGCGGCTGCACCCAGCCGATGAGCTTCGCGGTGCCGGTCGGTGCGGCCGGTGCGTCCTTGGGCTCGGCCACCCAGCCGCGCACGACGTAGATCGCGGGCGCGTCACCGTTGGCACCGATCGCCAAGGGGGTGGCGACCCAGTAGCCGCCCTGGTGGCCGCTGACGTAGACCGTGCCGGAGGGGACCCAGGTGCCCTGGAGGATCGCCGGGCGGCCGGTCTCGGCACCCGGGAACGCGTCGTTGTGGCCCAGGATGTCGCTCAGCGGCACCGGCGTCGCGTGCGCGAGCGAGGCGCTCTTGTCGGCCTTGTGGCCCTCGGAGACGTCCCACTGCCACCAGCCGAGCAACAGGGTCGCGATGACGACCACGGTGCCCAGCGCGTGGACGCCCCACAGCCGGGCACTCCACCAGCGGGGGGTCGGGTCGTGCGGCACCCCGCCAGGGTACGTCGCGTGCCCCGCGGCGACCGAACGGGCGACGACCTGCTCACCGTGGGGGAAGATCAGCCGTGGGTTAGCGCGCTCACGAACCGCCGTCGAGACCGTTGAGCCTGAGCACCTGCCCGAAGAGATCGCCCTGGTCGTAGTTGTCGACGGCGACGAAGTTGGGCAGCAGGCCGCGCTCGTGTTGACACTGGTCCAGCCGGGCGCCGAGGACGGCGTCGCTGTTGGCGAGCCGCGAGGCGCTGACCCGGGACAGCGACTGGTTGAGCCAGTGGTTGACCAGGAACAGCGGTGCGGTGGCGGGGCCGCGGTTGAGCCGGCAGCTGAAGTCGGAGGCCTGACGCGCGTCGAACGGCGTGTCCTGGAGCTCCTCGAAGGCCGACATCTGCCACGGGTACCGCGTCCCGCCGCCCTGGTTCTCGTTCATCACGACGACCCGCTGACCCGAGTCGATCATCTGCTCCAGCGTCGGCCAGGTCCCCTCCGCCGATGGCGTGTAGACGTAGGGCATCAGGCCGGCGGCGGAGAACACCTGGGCGGTGGTGGCGGGCGAGACCTCGTCCTGCAGGATGAAGGTGAGTACCTGACGGGGGTGCTGCTGGAGCCACTCCCGGACCTGGACCATCAGCGGCTCCCACTTGGTCGAGCCCAGCACGCACAGCGCATGGCACAGGTACGCCGCCGTCGGGCCCTCGGGAACCAACCCGGCACCCTGCCGCAGCCGCAGTGCGCTCGCGATCACGTCCGCGCCGTACTCGGCCTCGGCCTGGGCGAGCGCCGTGGCATGGGTCGCTTCGGTGTTGGCGATCACGCCCGGGCGCGAGGTCGCCTGGCCGTACCAGGTATCGATGAGGAACCCACGGATCCCGGCGTCGAGCTGGTCGATGACGCCGTCCGGCTGCTCGGCCAGGAACCAGCCGGCCTGGTCCGCCGCCGCCATCGAGTTGTGCGTCGCGGGGAAGCTGACCTGGTCGTAGCGGCGATCGCAGAGCAGCGGCGAGCCGTTGCAGGCGGTCGGGTCGTCGGCCGAGAGCAGGGCCGAGGCCACGCTGCCCGAGCTGTTCCACACCACCAGGCCGGACAGCAGCACCAGTGCCATCCCGACGACGATGCCGATCCTCACCCGGCGCGATCGCTCGTCGGTGGCCGTGTGGTCAGCCGTCTGGCCAGCCGTCTCCGCGGAGCCGTCGGCGGTCCGCTCAGCCGCGTGCTGCCGCCGGCCGTCGGCAGCCGCGAGCAGGCGGGCGCCCGCCTCCCGGGCCAGCGTGGCGAGTCCGTGCAGTGCCAGCACCAGACCTGCGCTGATGGCCGCGATGGCGAGCATCGCTGTCGGCTCCAGCACCAGCAGCACGCCCAGGCCGGTGGCGGCGCCTGCGACGCCGGACCGGGTCCGCGCAGGCAGCTCTTGCCAGCGCATCGTGGTCAGCCACGCGCGCCACGCGGTCACGCCCAGGACCGGTGCCGCCCATCGGGACGCCACGGTCAGCAGGTAGGCGGCAGCTGCCGTGAGCAGGCCGGCGTTGCGCAGCGGGCCGGCGAGCTCGCGCCAGCCCGCGTCGACGAGGGCGCCGTCCAGGGTGTCGGGCGCGGCTCGGGACACCACGAAGCTCACCACCACCGTCGCCAGCGCGAGCGTCACGCCGGTGCCAGCCACGATCACCCCGACCACGCCGAGCGCACGGCGCCTGCGGCCGCGGGACAGCGCGACCACGCCACCGAGGCACAGCATGCTCAGCAACGGGCACAGCCAGCTGAGCACCCGCACCGTCCGCATGCCACTGAGCGCGGACCGGCCGGCACTGCCGGACCCGAACCGCGCCAGCCGGACCTCGATGCCCGTCGGCACGTGCTGCGTGGCGTCGGGCAGGAACGTCCGGCTGACCGCTACCAGCACGGCGCCGACGTCGGCGACCTGCAGCACCACCGTGGTGGGGGCGGATCCGGTCCACGCCTGATGCAGCGGCGCGAGGGCGGTGCGGAAGATCGGCCGGAATGCCGAGCTCCTGATGCTGCTCTGCAAGGCGCCCTCCAGCAGCGGTCGCACCACCACCAGGTCGGGCTGCTGCTGGACGATCCGGTCGGTCAGGTCGACGGCGAGGTGGCGCGCCACCGCCGGGTCCTGCCGGATGCGATCGGCATGCTCCACGAACCGGGAGGTGTCGAGGAGCTGCCGATCGGCCACACCTGCCACCAGGCCGACCAGAAGCGCCACCGCGCCGAGCACGGCCAGAACGCGACGCATCGAACGCACGAGCACATGATGCACCGCTGTTGACACGCGGCGTCCAGGTCAAGATGGTGTGTTCGGAGGGGGCAACGATGACCGACACACCGAACAGTCCCGCACCGTCGCCGACGCCGGACGACCGCCCGCGCCGCAGACCGGCACGCCGACCATCGCCGGTGACGGCCACCCTCGCCATCATGGGCCTGGTCGGCGGCCTCGTCGGCGGCGGCCTGGTCGCGCTGATCGGCTGGTGGAGCGGCTGGGCGACGCACGAGAGCTCCTCGTCGGACGGGTCCTGCGCTGTGGCCACCGTCGCCGAGGACACGCTGCCCTCGGTGGTCACCATCAGCGCCCGTACGTCGTCAGGTGCCGGCACCGGCTCCGGCGTGGTGGCCAAGCTGTCGGGGGTCGACGGCACGGTCGTCATCACCAACGAGCACGTCGTCTTCCCGGGCGGCGCCGCGGCCGGAGTCGTCCCCCAGCTCACGCTCACCTACGCCGACGGGAGCACCGCGCCGGCCAAGCTGCTGGGTGCCGATCAGCTCACCGACCTCGCGGTACTGCAGCCCGCTGACGACGCTCCGAAGGCACCGGCCATCCCGCTCGGCTCCTCCGGCGACCTCCGCGTGGGCGAGCCGGTGGTCGCGCTCGGCGCTCCGCTCGGGCTGACCTCCACGGTGACCAGCGGCATCGTCAGCGCCACCGACCGCTACGTGCGGGTGCCCAGCGACGCCGGCACCACCGCCCACCTGCTCGACGCCATCCAGACCGATGCCGCGATCAATCCCGGCAACAGCGGTGGAGCGCTCACCGACTGCTCCGGCCGCCTGGTCGGCATCAACACCGCGGGTGCGTCCCCGGGTGGGGAGAGCGGCAGCAGTGGTCTGGGCTTCGCCATCCCGGCGGACTTCGCCGTACCGACCGCTGAGCAGCTGGCCAAGCAGGGCAGTGTCAACCGGCCCGCCCTCGGCCTGCAGGTGCAGACGGTGCGGTCCTCGCTGGAGGATCCCGACGCCGAGACCAGGCTGATGATCCAGCAGATCCAGCCCGGCGGGGCCGCGGACAAGGCCGGGCTCGAGGTCGGGGACGTCATCCTGAGCGTCAACGGCACGCCCGTGCACGAAACCGACGACCTGGTGCAGGTGCAGCTGCGCGCCCGTGCCGGTGACGAGCTGAAGGTGACGGTGCTCCGCGACGGCAAGGAGGTGTCGACCACGCTCACCCTGGCCTGAGTCCGATCGGCTGCTCCCGCTGACGTGATCCCTCACCGATCGCACGTACGGCGTTGGCGCACACTTCTCCGATCCTCCGATCAGCGGCCGATGTGGCGCACGACACGTGCACACCCTTCAGCCCCCGGAGAGATGCATGACCGATAGCGAGCTGTTCGAGCCGCTCATCCAAGCGACGGGTGAGGCGGTCTGGGAGCTGTATCCCTCGGGCGAGCTGCGGTGGTGGGAGTCGCCGTACCGGGCCTCGTTGGGGCTTGACACGATGTTCGCCGTCGGCCATCTCTCCGCCCTGATCGAGCGACTGCATCCGGGCGACGCGGACCGGGTCCGCGCTCGCCAGCGGGCCGGGTGGGAGACGCCGGGTGAGGTCTGGACCGACGAATACCGGGTACGCCGCGACGACGGCAGCTACGGCGTCATCGTCGCGAACGGAAGCGTGCTGGGTGACGACGGCGTGAGCACCCGGATGGTCGGCACCATCCGCGACGTCACCGCCGAGCGCGAGGCCGAGCGACGGATGCGGCTGGCCGTCAACTACACCGATGCGCTCTTCCAGAGCCTGCCCGGAGCGCTCTACCACGTGGGGCCGGACCTGGTGATGGTCCGCTGGAACGACGCGTTCGGCGAGATCACCGGCTACTCCGACGAGGAGCTCGGCCAGATGCCCGTCACCGAGTTCTACGCCCCGGAGCATCGATCCAAGGTCGCGGCCGCCATCGACGAGGTCTTCGCCACCGGCTACAGCCAGGTCTCGGCGGACTTCCTGTGCAAGGACGGCCGTCGGCTGCCGTACTTCTTCACCGGCCGCCGCTTCACCCACGCCGGCAAGCTCGGGTACGTCGGCATCGGGCTCTCGATGGCCGAGCAGGTCACCCTGCAGCAGCGCCTGCAGCACGAGGCCACCCACGACGCCCTGACCGGGTTGGCGAACCGGACCCTGCTCTACCAGGAGCTTGCCGCGGCCATCGATGCCGCCTGGACCGGCGGCCATCTCGTCGCCCTGCTCGACCTGGACCTGGACCGGTTCAAGGTCGTCAACGACGGCTTCGGGCACCCGTTCGGCGATGTGGTGCTCCAGGCCGTCGCCCATCGGCTGCGCACGCTGGTCTGCCTCGAGGACACCGTGGTCAGGATGGGCGGCGACGAGTTCTACATCCTCGTGCCGCGCGTGCACCGGGTCCACGACGTCCACGAGATGGCCCAACGCCTGGTCGACTCCTTCGCCGAGCCGTTCCTGGTGGAGGGCCGGCTCATCCACCTGACCGGCAGCGTGGGGATCAGCTTCTACCCGCGCGACGGCCGGACCGGGACCGAGCTGATCGACAACGCCGACATGGCGATGTACTACGCCAAGGCGGCCGGCCGGTCCGCCTACCGGGTGTTCGCGCCGGCGATGGCCGAGACGGCGCAGCGGCGTACGGAGATGGAGATCGACCTGCGCACGGCCGCCGCCGAGGGACAGCTGTGGCTGGCGTTCCAGCCGAAGGTCGACCTCAGCCACGGCACGATCAGCGGATGCGAGGCGCTGCTGCGCTGGGACCACCCCGAGCACGGCTCGATCTCGCCGGTCGACTTCATCCCTGTCGCCGAGGACTCGGGGCTCATCCTGCCGATCGGGGAGTGGGTGCTGGAGAACGCCTGCCGGCAGGCGCGCGCCTGGCTCGACGCGGGGTTGCCGCCGGTGATCCTGGCGGTGAACATCTCGGCCGCCCAGCTCTTCCAGCGCGACCCGGTCGCCTGGGTGGTCTCGACGCTGGAGCGCACCGGCTTCCCCGCCGAGCTGCTCGAGCTAGAGCTCACCGAGTCGCAGCTCGCCCAGGACGTCGAGAAGGCGATCGACGTCGTACGCCGCCTGCGGGAGCTCGGGATCAAGGTCGCGATCGACGACTTCGGCACCGGCTACTCGAGCCTGGAGTACCTGCGCCGATTCGACGTCACCTCGCTCAAGATCGACCGGTCCTTCGTCGACGGGATGCTGAGCGAGCCCGGTGATGCCGCGATCGTGCGGGCGACCATCGCATTGGCGCACGCGTTCGGGCTCTCGGTGATCGCCGAGGGTGTGGAGACCGAGGAGCAGCAGCGTGTGCTAGGCGAGCTGCAGTGCCACGTGATCCAGGGGTACCTGGTGGGCAAGCCGATGCCTGCCGAGGAGTTCGCGGGGCTGCTGGAGGGGGCGTGAGGGGATAGTCCGGGGCGGAAATCATGGGTTACCCGTGGGTAGGGCTGATTTCCGCCCCGGACTATCCCGACGATCACCCATCCGAACCGGTCGTCACTACGAATGACCCAGGATGGCTGATGTGACCTCCCCACTGCCGGACAGCGCAGCATCGTTCTCCGACGTCCGCCTGCCGGCCGACCCGCGCGCGATCGCGCTGCTCCTGCACGGTGGCGCCGTGCACGGCACCCAGCCGGTCAACGGTCGAAACCTGTCGTGGCAGCGCGCCCGGTGGCTGCTGCGCGACACCGCACCGGCGCTGCTCGCGGACGGCATCGGGCTGGTGCTGCTGCGCTACCGGGTCAGGGGCTGGAACGCCACCACCGGCGGCGAGCCCGCGCCGGTCCAGGACGCGCGCTGGGCGCTCGCCGAACTCTCCGCACGGTACGACGTCCCCGTCGCCCTGGTCGGTCACTCGATGGGCGCGCGCACCGCCGTCGCGGTGGGCGATCACCCGTCCGTCCGCGGGGTGGTCGCCCTGGCGCCCTGGCTGCCGCCGGGCGACAGCGTCGTACCGCTTGCGGGGAAGGTGTTGCGAGCAGCCCACGGCGAGCTCGACCGCATCACCTCGCCGGCCGCGACGACAGCCTTCGTCGAGCGCGCCGGTCGGACCGCCGACGCCACCTTCACCGACATGGGACCGGTCGGCCACTACCTGCTGCGCCGGGTGCGGGCCTGGAACGCGTTCACCGTCGCCAGCGTGCGCGACGTACTCGACGGTGGATCGTAGGACGAGCGCCGGAGCACGCTCCCGACTTCGCCCGATACGAGAAGAAGCCGCAGGCTGGCCTGCGGCTTCTCGTGGTGGAGCGTAGGGGACTCGAACCCCTAACCCCCTGCTTGCAAAGCAGGTGCGCTACCAATTGCGCCAACGCCCCGAGGGTGGATCAGCGGATCAGGGCTTTGCCACCGGGTCGGTGACAGCGGCCCAGGTCGCCTGCTCGGCCCGACTCTGGTCGAACTTCTTCTTGGCGACGATGGCACCGGCCGCCGCAAGGGCGATCAGGACGATCTTCTTCACGCGCTTCTCCTTACGAAAAACCCCGGTCCGCTGTCGCGTCCGGGGCTGTTCCGTGGGCCTAGGAGGACTTGAACCTCCGACCCCCACATTATCAGTGTGGTGCTCTAACCGTCTGAGCTATAGGCCCGGGTGGAACGACCTCAGGGTGGAAGCCCCGTCGGTCGAACCGAGGCGAAACACTACCGGAGCGAGCCGCGATGGATGAAATCCACGGCTCAGTTGTCCTCCGCGAGCGTGACCTCGATGCCCCCGATGAGGGCAGCGGCCATGTTGTAGAGGAAGGCGCCGAGGGTCGCGACAGCCGTCAGCAGCACCACGTCGATCACGGCGATCACCATGGTGAAGCCGAGCACCCGAGTGGTGCCGACGTAGTCCTTGACGTTGAACGTCGAGGTGGAGTCGTTGCCGACGATGTCCTCGACGGTGCGGTTGACCGAGTCCCAGACGCCGGCCGCGCTGAGCACCCCCCAGACGATCGCCACGGCGACGATCATCACGATGCCGAGGGCGACCGAGAGCAGGAACGCCGTCTTCATCACCGACCACGGGTCGATCCGGGTGAGGCGGAGTCGTGCCCGACGAGGCCCCCGGGCCGGGCTGGCGGCCGTCGCGGTGGTGGGAGCCGTCGCGTTGCGTCGGCCCTCCTCGGCCGCGGCTGCCAGCTTGTCCTGGACGCGCTTCGACAGGGGGCGTACGGCGGTGTCCTCACGACCCCTGTCCGCGCCAGGACCCCCGGTGGTCCGCTGGGCGGGGCGTTCCGTCATCAGCCGTCAGCTCCCTCGTCAGTGTTCTCGTCAGTGCTCTCGGTCGACTCGTTCGACTCATTCGACGCTGCGTTGGGCTCGATTGTTGCATCTTGGGCAACCTCGACCACTGTCTCGGCGTCGCCCTCGAGCTCCTCGTCCTCGTCTCGGGCCTCCACCGAACGGGCCACCACAGCGACCGCGTCGCCCTTCTTCGGAGACACGAACTTCACGCCCTGGGTGGATCGGCCGGTCGGGCGGAAGTCTGCGTTGATGGGGCTGCGAACAACCTGACCGGTGGCGGTGATGGAGAGCACCTCGTCGCCGTCCTTGACGATGAAGGCACCCACGAGGCTGCCGCGGTCCTCGTTGGCCAGCGCCATCGCCTTGATGCCCAGGCCACCGCGGGACTGCAGGCGGTAGTCGGAGATGCGGGTGCGCTTGGCGAAGCCGCCGTCGGTGATGGTGAAGACGTACTGGACGTCCTCGTCGGCGTCCTCGTGCGCCGCGTCGGCGGCCCGGATGACCGACATCGAGAGCAGGTCGTCGCCGGTGCGGAACTTCATCCCGGTCACGCCGGACGTCGCTCGGCCCATCGGCCGGAGCTGGTCGTTGGCCGCAGGGAAGCGGATCGCCTGACCCTTGCGCGAGACCAGCAGGATGTGGTCCTCGTCGTGCACCAGCTCGGCGCCGATCAGCTCGTCGTCCTCCTCGCGGAAGTTGATCGCGATCACGCCGGCCTGACGCGGGCTGTTGTAGTCGGCCAGCCGAGTCTTCTTGACCAGACCGGCACGCGTCGCCAGGACCAGGTACGGCGCCTGCTCGTAGTCGCGGATCGCCAGCACCTGCGCGATGTTCTCGTCGGGCTGGAAGCTGAGCAGCCCGGCCACGTGGCCGCCCTTGGCGTCACGCGAGGCCTCCGGCAGGTTGTAGGCCTTGGTCCGGTAGACCCGGCCGGCGGTGGTGAAGAACAGCAGCCAGTGGTGGTTGGTGGTGGAGATGAAGTGCTCGACCACGTCATCGCCGCGCAGCGAGGCGCCTCGCACGCCCTTGCCGCCGCGCTTCTGCGTGCGGTACTGGTCCGACCGGGTGCGCTTGGCGTAGCCACCGCGGGTGATGGAGACGACCAGGTCCTCGTCCGGGATCAGGTCCTCCATGGACAGGTCGCCGTCCGCAGCGATGATCTGGCTGCGACGCTCGTCGCCGTACTTCTCGACGATCTCGTTGAGCTCCTCGGCCACGATCGTGCGCTGACGCACGACGTTCGCCAGGATGTCCTGCAGGTCGGCGATCTCGAGCTCGATCGCGGCCAGGTCGTCGATGATCTTCTGGCGCTGCAGCGCTGCCAGCTGACGCAGCTGCATGTCGAGGATCGCGGTCGCCTGCAGCTCGTCGATGTCGAGCAGCTGCATCAGGCCGGTGCGGGCCTCGCCGACGTCGGGGGAGCGGCGAATGAGGGCGATGACCTCGTCGAGCTGGTCGAGCGCCTTGACCAGTCCGCGCAGGATGTGGGCGCGCTCCTCGGCCTTGCGGAGTCGGTACTCCGTACGCCGGCGGATGACGTCGATCTGGTGCTCGACCCAGTTGCTGATGAACTGGTCGACCGTCAGCGTGCGCGGGACGCCGTCCACCAGCGCCAGCATGTTGGCGCTGAAGTTCGTCTGCAGCTCGGTGTGCTTGAGCAGGTTGTTCAGCACGACCCGGGCGACGGCGTCGCGCTTGAGCACGACAACGAGCCGCTGTCCGGTGCGGTCGGAGGTGTCGTCGCGGACGTCGGCGATGCCCTGCACCCGGCCACCATCGGCCAACTCGGCGATCTTCAGCGCGAGGTTATCCGGGTTGACCATGTAGGGGAGCTCGGTGACGACCAGGCAGGTGCGGCCCTTGTTGTCCTCGTCGACCTCGATCACCGCGCGCTGGGTGATCGAGCCGCGGCCGGTCCGGTAGGCCTGCTCGATGCCGGAACGCCCCACGATCAGTGCACCGTTGGGGAAGTCGGGGCCCTTGATCCGCTCGATCAGGGCGTCCTGGAGCTCCTCACGGGTGGCGTCGGGGTGCTCCAGGGCCCACGTGGCGCCCTCGGCGACCTCACGCAGGTTGTGCGGCGGGATGTTGGTCGCCATGCCCACCGCGATGCCCGCGCTGCCATTGACCAGCAGGTTGGGGAAGCGAGCGGGCAGGACGACGGGCTCTTGGGAACGACCGTCGTAATTGGGCTGGAAGTCGACGGTCTCCTCGTTGATGTCGCGCACCATCTCCAGCGCGAGCGGAGCCATCCGGCACTCGGTGTATCGCATCGCGGCCGCTGCGTCGTTGCCCGGCGAGCCGAAGTTGCCCTGACCGTGGATCAGGGGAGCGCGCATCACCCACGGCTGGGCGAGCCGGACGAGGGTGTCATAGATCGCCGAGTCGCCGTGCGGGTGGTACTGACCCATCACGTCGCCCACGACGCGCGAGCACTTGGAGAAGCCGCGGTCGGGGCGGTAGCCGCCGTCGTACATCGCGTAGAGCACACGTCGGTGCACCGGCTTGAGGCCGTCACGGACGTCGGGCAGCGCGCGCCCGACGATGACCGCCATCGCGTAGTCGATGTAGGCACGCTGCATCGAGGTCTGCAGCTCGATCGGCTCGATCCGGCCGCCGGGGGTGCCCTCGGTAGGAGTCTCAGTCATGAGTTGTTCTCTCTAGCTGGATCAGATGTCGAGGAAGCGGACGTCTTTGGCGTTTCGCTGGATGAAGGAGCGGCGTTGCTCGACGTCCTCGCCCATCAGGATCGAGAAGATCTCGTCGGCCTGCGCGGCGTCCTCCAGGGTCACCTGCAACATCAGGCGCTGAGCGGGATCCATCGTGGTCTCCCACAGCTCCTTGGCGTTCATCTCGCCCAGACCCTTGTAGCGCTGCACCGGATTCTCCTTGGGCAGCTTCTTGCCCTGGCCCAGGCCGTCGCGCATCAGCGCATCGCGCTCGGCGTCGGAGTAGACGAACTCGTGCTCGTGCGGCTTGTTCCAGCGCAGGCGGTAGAGCGGCGGCTGGGCCATGTAGACGTAGCCGTCGCGGATCAGGTGCGGCATGAAGCGGAACAGCAGCGTCAGCAGCAGGGTGTTGATGTGGTGGCCGTCGACGTCGGCGTCGGCCATCAGCACGATCTTGTGGTAGCGCAGCTTCTCGACGTTGAACTCGTCGTGTACACCCGTGCCGAGCGCGGAGATGATCGACTGCACCTCCTGGTTGGCCAGGACCTTGTCGATGCGTGCCTTCTCGACGTTGAGGATCTTTCCGCGGATCGGCAGGATCGCCTGGATGCGCGGGTCGCGACCCTGACGTGCCGAGCCACCGGCCGAGTCGCCCTCGACGATGAAGACCTCGCACTCCTCGGGGTTGTTGGACTGGCAGTCCGACAACTTGCCGGGCAGCGAGCCGTTGCCGAGCAGGCCCTTGCGGTTGCGGGCGAGATCGCGGGCCTTGCGGGCGGCGATGCGGGCGGTGGCAGCCGCCATCGACTTGCGGATGATCTCCTTGCCCTCGTTGGGGTTCTGCTCCAACCAGGCGCCGAGCTCGTCGTTGACCACCGACTGCGTGAAGCCCTTGGCCTCGGTGTTGCCGAGCTTGGCCTTGGTCTGTCCCTCGAACTGCGGCTCGCCGATCTTGAGGCTGATGATCGCGGTCAGACCCTCACGGATGTCGTCACCGGTGAGCCTGTCCTCCTTCTTCTTGATCAGGCCCCAGGTCTCGCCCCAGCGGTTGACCAGGCTGGTCAGCGCGGAGCGGAACCCCTCCTCGTGCGTGCCGCCCTCGGGAGTGTTGATCGTGTTCGCGAACGTGTGGACCGACTCGTTGTACGACGAGGTCTGCCACTGCATGGCGACCTCGAGGCTCATCGGGTTGTTGGCGCCGTCGGCGGTCTCTGCCTCGAAGGCGATGATCGGCGAGACCACCGCCTTGCGCCGGTTGAGGTGGTCGACGTAGTCGGCGAGGCCGCGCTCGTACTGGAAGACCTGCTCCAGGCCGCCGGCGGTGCGGTGGATGGCCGCGTCGCCGGTCTCGACCACGTCCGAGCTCTCGTCCTCCTCCACGGCGTCGGCGATCTCCTCGGCCGCCGGGCGGTCGTCGCGCAGCACGATCTTGAGGCCCTTGTTGAGGAACGCCATCTCGCGGAAGCGGGTGGAGATCGTCTCGAGGTTGTAGTCGGTGGTCTCGAAGATCTCGTCGGAGGCAGTCCAGGTGACGGTGGTGCCGGTGCGCTCGCCGTCCTCGAGGGGACGGACCTGGCGCAACGGGTAGTCGGGGACGCCGAGGGAGAAGCCCTGCTCCCACAGGTGGCCGCGGTTCTTGATCTCGAGGTGCAGCTTGGTCGAGAGCGCGTTGACGACGGAGGAGCCCACGCCGTGCAGTCCGCCGGAGACCTTGTAGCCGCCGCCACCGAACTTGCCACCGGCGTGCAGCACCGTCAGCGCCAGCGTCGCCGCGGGCAACTCCTGCCCGGGGGCGGTGTCGGTCGGGATGCCTCGACCGTTGTCGGACACGCTGACCGAGCGGTCGGCGTTGAGCGTTACCACGATCGTGTCGCAGTATCCGGCCAGCGACTCGTCGACAGCGTTGTCGACGATCTCCCAGATCAGGTGGTGCAGACCGCGCTCACCGGTGGAGCCGATGTACATGCCCGGGCGCTTGCGTACCGCCTCCAGGCCCTCGAGCACCTGGATCGCCGAGGCGTCGTACTCGAATCCGTCGGGCGGGGTGGGGGCGGGCGTCGCGGCGCTTGCGTCGGGCTCAGTGGACACGGTCACCTCTAAAGAGTGGGTGCAGGGCATGCAGCGGGTCGACGCAGAGGTCGACCCAAGTCGTCAGTCTACCCGTCAGAGGCCTTGGAGACACGAAGCGCCTGTGGAGACCCGCCGATCGTCGGTGGAAAACGGCTCTGTAGGACGTTTTAAGCCGCTCTGTGGGCTCTAACGGGGCGTCGAATGAGGCCCGGTACGTCCGATGGGGCATCAGGATCGCAGAACAGCGGTTCCGGCGCCCGCCAGCGCGGGGTCAGCCGTAGGTGTCACGCGGGCCTCTGCCACCGCGCACCGAGCGACGACCCTTCTTCCACGTGGGGCCGTTCGGTGCGAGCACTTCGATGATCGTCACCGTGCCGTGGCCGAGCTCCTCGTTGAGGCGCCGTACGAGCGTCGGCGCCAGCAACCGCAGCTGGGTCGCCCAAGCGGTGGAGTCGGTCCGGACGATCAGCTTGCCGTCGGCGAACGACTCCGGCTCGCAGTGCTGGGCGATCTCCTGTCCGACGATCTGGGCCCAGCGACCGAAGACGCCGTGCACCCGCAACGACAGGTCCCAGCCGTGGTCGCCGACCAGCCGGTTGATGGTGGCGTCGAGCGTCTGCGGGTCACGCTCGTCGGGGTGCGCCCCCGAGACCCGACCCTTCTCGTTCGTACGCCGCGAGCGGGTCGAGCGGCGCTTCGCCGGCTTGCCGCCGACCCGGGCGACCGCCCTGGTCAGGGCGCGGGCGAGGTCGAGCCCGTCCGGGTCGTGCTCGGTCGCTTCCCCGGACGAACCGGTGGCCCCTGCCGGCGTGGCGCCCACCGTCTCGTCCGGGGCGCCGGACTCCTCACTGCTCACGGGTCACCTGCCCGCCCGCGACCCGATAGCGAGCGCCCTGCAGCGCCTTCGGCACGTCCTCCGGCACCGCCGCTGTCACCAGCACCTGCTCGGCGCCCGCGACCAGCTCGGCGAGCTGCTCGCGGCGGTCGGCGTCGAGCTCGGCGAAGACGTCGTCGAGCACCAGGATCGGGTCGTCACCGTCGGCGCGCAGCAGGTCGTAGGAGGCGAGTCGCAGCGCGAGCGCGAAGGACCAGGACTCGCCGTGGCTGGCATATCCCTTCACGGGGAGCGGCTCGCCGGCCGCGTGGCCCAGGGTGCAGACCAGGTCGTCACGGTGCGGCCCGACGAGCGAGACGCCGCGGTCGAGCTCGTCCCTCTGCCGACGGGCGAGCTCGGCGAGCAGCACCTTCTCCAGCCCGGGCCCCGTCGAAGGTCGCAGCCCGTTCTCATCGACCAGCTCGAAGCTGGCCTTGTACGCGATCTGGGCATCCTCACGGGTGGCGCCGCGAGCGACGGTCTCGTAGGCCTTGCCGACGTACGGTCGCAGCGCATCGACCAGGGACAGTCGCTCGGCCAGGATCTCAGCCCCGATCCGGGCCAGGTGGTCGTCCCAGACGGCGAGGGTGGAGAGCAGGTAATCCTGGTGACCGCGGCCACCCGAGCGACCGGTCTTGAGCAGCGAGTTGCGCTGCTTGAGCACCCGGTCGTAGTCGGCGCGGACGCCGGCGAGCCTGGGGGAGCGGAGCACCATCAGGTCATCGAGGAAACGGCGCCGCTCGGAGGGGTCCCCCTTGACCAGAGCGAGGTCGTCGGGGGCGAAGACCACGGTCCGGACGAGTCCGACCAGCTCGCGGGTGCGCTGCAGCGGCGACCGGTTGACGCGGGCCTTGTTGGCACGGCCTGGATTGATCTCGATCTCGAGGGTGGCGGTGCGGCCGTCGCGGACCACCGCTGCGCGCACCACCGCCTGGTCGGCACCCGCGCGGACCAGAGGCGCGTCGCCGGCCACCCGGTGCGACTGCAGCCGGGAGAGGTAGTCGATCGCCTCGATGAGGTTGGTCTTGCCCTGGCCGTTGCGGCCCACGAACGCGGTCACGCCGGCCTCGAGTGGCACCTCCGCGCTGGGGTAGGAGCGGAAGTCGTGCAGGGAGAGGTGGGAGACGAACACCCAGCTCCTCCTCCCGCGCGACACCGTCGCAGTGAATCCTAGGCGACCAGACGGGTGGTGCCGGCTACGCGGTGGCGAGGACGACGTCGTGCTCGGCGAACCTCTCGAGCAGCGCCGCCAGGCCCTCGCGCATGTGCCAGTGCACCGCCACCAGGCCCACCTGCCGAGCCGCCTCGACGTTGGGCAGCGTGTCGTCGACGAAGAGCACCTCGCCAGGGGAGGCGCCGATCCGGTCCACCGCGATCTGGAAGTAGGCGGCCTCCGGCTTGGAGACCCCCATCTCCGCGGAGTAGCACGAGACGTCGAAGAGATCGTCATAGCCCAGCTCGGCACGCATGTACGCCGCCCGGCGCAGCGTCTGGTTGGTGCCCAGGTGGACGCCCAGCCCGCTGGCGCGCAACCGGCGCAGCAGCTCGTGGCTCGGCTCCGGAAGCTCGATGCGCTGCCAGACCGTGTCGAAGACGATCTCGGCGTCGGTCGCCGCGCCGTACCGGGCGAGGATCGTGGCCAGGATCTCGAGGATGTCGGCGTCGCCGCGGACGGCAGGCTTCTCGGCCTCGAACATCTCGGTCAACAACGCAGTCGCATGTGCGGATCCGACGAAGCCGACGAACGCGTCCTCCCAGCCGCCCGGCCGGCGCTGCAGCACGCCGTCAGCGTCCAGGAGGACGTGTCGGATGCTCAGGCCTCGGACTCCGAGATCACCGCGTGGCCACCGAATCCGTTGCGCATCGCCGCGATCGCCTTCATGGCCGGGCTGTCGTCCTGCCGGGAGACGAAGCGGGCGAAGAGCGAGGCCGAGATGGCCGGCAGCGGTACGGCGTTGTCGATCGCGGCCTCGACCGTCCAGCGGCCCTCGCCGCTGTCCTCGGCGTACCCGCGGATCTTCTCCAGGTGCTCGTCAGCGCGGATCTGGTCGACCAGCAGGTCGAGCAGCCACGAGCGAACCACCGTGCCGGTGCGCCAGGAGGCGAAGATCTCGGGGACGTTGTCCACGATGTCGACCTTGTCGAGCAGCTCCCAGCCCTCGGCATAGGCCTGCATCATGGCGTACTCGATGCCGTTGTGGACCATCTTGGAGAAGTGCCCGGCACCCGGCGTCTCGCCGCAGTGGACCAGGCCGTCCTCGGTGTGCTCCGGCTTGAGGGCCTCGAACGCCGGCATCACCTTCGCCGCGTCCTCGGTCTTGCCGCCGTACATGAGCGCGTAGCCGTTGCTCAGGCCCCAGACGCCACCGGAGACGCCGCAGTCGACGAAGCCGATGCCCTTCTCCGCCAGTGAGGCCGCGTTGATCGCGTCGTCGGTGTACTTCGAGTTGCCGCCGTCGACGACCAGGTCGCCCTCGTCGAGGAGCCCCTTGAGCTCGGTGATCGTCGAGCGCGTCGGCTCACCGGCGGGGACCATCACCCACACCACCTTGGGCGAGGGCAGCTTCTCGACCATCTCGGCCAGCGAGGCCGCATCCGAGATCTCCTGGTTGCGGTCGTAGCCGACGACCGTGTGACCGGCGTTGCGCAGTCGCGTGCGCATGTTGCCGCCCATCTTGCCCAGTCCAACGAGTCCGATGTCCATGCAGCAGATCCTCTCCAGAAATCAGGAACGTTCCCAATTCAGCAAAGCAGGTCAGGAAAGCAGACGCCTCGGCATCAGCAGGTAGCGGAAGCCGGGGTCGGCTGCATCCTCGGCCGGCTGTCCGCTGATCACGACCGGCTTGGAGGCCTGGGTGAAGGCCAGCTCGACGACTGCCTCGTCGATCGCGCCCAGGCCGTCGAGCAGGAACTGCGGGTTGAAGCCTGTGGTGAGCGACTCGCCGTTGACCGTGGCCTCGATCGACTCCGAAGCCTGCGCCTCATCGCCGGAGCCGGCGTCCAGGGTGATCACGCCGTCGTTGAACTGCATCTGGACGGCGGTGTTGCGCTCGGCGACGAGCGCGACGCGCTTGACCGACTCGATCAGCGAGCCCTTGTCGACCAGCGCAGTCGTCAGGTGCTCGTTCGGGAACAGGCTGCGCACCTTGGGGAACTCGCCGTCGAGCAGTCGCGTCGTCGTACGCCGGATGCCGCCCGCGGCCGCGCCCTCGAAGCCGATGATGCCCTCGCCGGCTCCACCGGAGGAGAGCGCGATCGTGACCTCGGAGCCGCTGGTCAGCGACTTGGCGGTGTCGGCCAGGACCTTGGCAGGGACCAGGGCGGCGACGGTCTCGTCGGGTGTCCGCGGGTTCCACTGCAGCTCGCGCAGCGAGAGCCGGAAGCGGTCGGTGGCGAGCAGCGAGATCGTCGAGCCCTCGATCTCCAGACGTACGCCGGTGAGCACCGGCAGCATGTCGTCCTTGCCGGCGGCTGTCACCGCCTGGACGACGGCGTGCGCGAACTCGGCGCTGTCCACGGTGCCGGTGGCGGTCGGCATGTCCGGCAGCGTCGGGTAGTCCTCGACTGGCATGGTCTGCAGGCTGAACCGAGCCGAACCACAGGTGAGCGAGACGCGCGCGCCGTCGATCACCATCTCGACCGGCTTGGCCGGCAGGCTGCGGCAGATGTCGGCGAGAAGGCGGCCGCTGACCAGCGCCTTGCCCTCGTCGGCGACCTCGGCGCTGAGCGTCGCCCGAGCGGAGGTCTCGTAGTCGAAGGTGGAGAGCACGAGGCCCTCGTGGCCGGCCTCGATGAGGAGCCCTGACAGGACGGGGGTGCTGGGCCGGACCGGAAGGCTGCGGGCAGCCCAGGCGACGGCATCCGCGAATACGTCGCGGTCGACGCGGAACTTCACTTCTGACCTGTCCTCATGAGTCGGCTTTCTGGGATCTGCATCCTGCCACGTCGGGTGTGAGTGCGGCAGTGGCGGGCGGTCTCGGCCGTACCACTTGGTCCTGGCCGGCTCGCGAATCGAGCCATCATCCACAGGTCGAGGGCCGGGAGGAGTTCGACGATCGATCTGCATATATGTAGTTCCGAGTGAGTAATAGCGTCGGTGGAAACTGTGGAGGAATCACGTTTCCGCAGGTGGCGCGGTGCAATCGGCATGCACAGGGGGTGTGGAACTACATGGGGAGGCGCGAGGCTGCCTGTGAGTCGTCGCCGGTTGTCACGGCGTACGACGCGGTCTCCGCGCATCTCACCACTGTGTAATTCATTTGTGCCGACCCGGTTTGTCCACAGGTCGTGGGTGGCCGGGTCGGCACGCGTGCGATCGGTTCAGACGGGTCGAAGAGGTCAGGCGATGGTGAGGGTGACCTCGATGTTGCCGCGGGTCGCGTTGGAGTAGGGGCAGACCTGGTGCGCCTGCTCGACGAGCTGGCGCGCGGTCGCCTCGTCGACGTTGGGCACCGTCACCTCGAGCTGCACGGCGAGATCGAAGCCGCCCTGCTCGTTGGCGTGGAGCGAGACGTCGGCGACCACCTCGGTGTCGGTGGCGTCGGCCTTGGCACGGCCGGCGATGAGCTTGAGCGCCGAGTGGAAGCAAGCGGCGTATCCGGCGGCGAAGAGCTGCTCGGGGTTGGTCGCGCCGCCCGCGCCGCCCATCTCCTTGGGCAGGCGGACATCGAGGTCGAGGATGCCGTCGGTGGACTGGACGTGGCCGTTTCGGCCGTCGCCGGTCGAGGCGACCGAAGCGGTGTAGAGAGGAGTCGTCATGTGCACAAACATATTGTGCGCAATTGAATCATGCAAGAGTTATGCTGGTGCGCATGTCGTACCCACAGCTCCGACTCGACCAGCAGCTCTGCTTCCCGCTCTACGCAGCGGGCCGAGCCGTGACGCGTGTCTATGGGCTGCTGCTGTCCGAGCTGGGGTTGACCTATCCGCAGTACCTGGCACTGCTGGCGCTGTGGGAGCGCACCGAGCCGATGGCTGTCGGTGACCTGGGCTCCGCGCTGAAGCTCGACTCCGGCACTCTGAGCCCGCTGCTCAAGCGGCTCGAGACGGCCGGCCTGGTGCTGCGACGGCGGGATCCTCAGGACGAGCGCCGCGTGCTGGTGGAGCTCACGGACGCCGGCCGCGCGATGGAGGAGCGTGCGGCCCGCGTCCCCACGTCCTTGGGATCGGCGTTGGGGATGACGCAGACGCAGGCCCGCGAGCTGTCCGATCAGCTGTACGAGCTGCTCGACAGCGTGGAGAGCTACCTCTCGGCTCAGGCCTGACGTGCCTGCATCTTCACCCGGTTGGTCAGCTCCGAGACCTGGTTGAAGACCGACCGACGCTCGGCGAGGAGCTGGTTGATCTTGCGCTCGGCGTACATCACCGTGGTGTGGTCGCGACCGCCGAACTGCTGACCGATCTTCGGCAGCGACAGGTCGGTGAGCTCGCGGCACAGGTACATCGCGATCTGACGGGCCATGACGAGGTGTCGGCCGCGCGAGGGGCCGGTCAGCTCGTCGATGCTGAGCCCGAAGTAGGCCGCGGTCTGCGCGATGATCAGCCCGGCGGTGATCTCCGGCTCGCCGCCTTCGGGAATCAGGTCCTTGAGCACGATCTCGGCCAGGGTCATGTCGACCTCCTGGCGGTTGAGGTTGGCGAACGCTGTGACCCGGATCAGGGCGCCCTCGAGCTCACGGATGTTGGTCTGGATCTTGGTGGCGATGAACTCGAGCACGTCCGCCGGCGCCTTGAGCCGCTCCATCGCGGCCTTCTTGCGCAGGATCGCGATCCGGGTCTCCACGTCCGGCGGCTGCACGTCGGTGATCAGGCCCCACTCGAACCGGTTGCGCAGCCGGTCCTCGAGTGCCTCCAGCCGCTTGGGTGCGCGGTCGGAGGTGAGCACGATCTGCTTGTTCGCGTTGTGCAGCGTGTTGAACGTGTGGAAGAACTCCTCCTGGGTCTGGGTCTTGCCCTCCAAGAACTGGATGTCGTCGATCAGGAGCACGTCGATGTCGCGGTACTTCCGCTTGAACCGATCCTGCCGGTCGTCGCGGATCGCGTTGATGAACTCGTTGGTGAACTCCTCGGAGCTGACATAACGCACCTTGGCGCCGTTGTAGAGGCTGCGCACGTAGTGGCCGATCGCGTGCAGCAGGTGCGTCTTGCCCAGGCCCGACTCGCCGTAGACCAGCAGCGGGTTGTAGGCCCGGCCGGGGGCCTCGGCGACGGCAACGGCGGCCGCGTGCGGGAAGCGGTTGGACGAGCCGATGACGAACGTCTCGAAGGTGTACTTCGGGTTGAGTCGGCTCTCGGAGGTGGTGCGCTCGGTCTCGGGCGCCTCGTGGCGCAGCGGCGGTAGCTGGAAGTTCGGCGCCGCCCCGCCGGAGTCCGGCGTGTCGTTGTGGCTCGATCCCCCGAATCGATTTGTCGACAAATCGATGTGTGGCTTAATCGGCGCTACGGGCGCATCGCTGATGGCCGGGGCTGGCGTGGTCGCCTCGAGCGGACGGTCCTCGAGCTCCGGCTTCACGATCGCGGCGATCCGCATCTCCTGGCCGAAGCGCGTGCTGAGGGCGTCCTCGAGCTCGGCGCGGAGTCGCCCCTCGAGCTGGTTGCGGGTGAAATCATTGGGTACGCCGACGAGCACCGTGGTGCCGTGCAGGGCCTCCGGCTGACATGCCGTGAGCCAGGCGCGCTGGTGCGGCTGGAGCTCGGCGACGACGCTCTGCCAGGCCTGACCGAGCTCGTCGTGCTGGCCGTTGTCCGGTGGCGTCTCCACGGTGTCTGCCTTCCCTGTCGGGGCTGTCGTTCGTCGGGGTGCTGGAATCCGTCCACAGCTCTATCCACAAGCTGTGAACCGGTGCCCCATCCTGTGGACAGAGCCGACCGAGACACATCGTCGCGACCGTCCAATGATCTGTTTCGGCAGGTCAGAGAGGTGATCGAAGAAGATCGGCCTTGGATTCAGCCTCTCCCGGACGAGTCCGCCGCGCGATGGCAGGGAACCTCGGTAGGCGCCGAACGTAACCCTGCGGACGACCTAGGGGCAACCCGTCATCCACAGGCATCTGGCACTCTTGTCGAAGTCGCCCCCGACCGGGGTCGCGTGGGTTTGACCCTGCTTCTCGCCAACGCGTACCGTTGGCAGGTCGCTCGACAGTCACGGGACCCACGACGGGCGCCGCATGTCCACGAAGTAGCAGTCGTTCTGCGTGGATGTCCGGTGTCAGCCGATGTGCACCATGGCACCAGGAGACTGGCCGGGGCGATACAGCGCCGGATCCAGAAGCAGCGGAACCATTACCGAAAGAGATTGAGCTCGTGAGCAAGCGTACGTACCAGCCGAACAACCGTCGTCGGGCGAAGACGCACGGCTTCCGCCTGCGCATGCGCACCCGCGCCGGCCGCGCCATCCTGGCGGCTCGCCGTCGCAAGGGTCGCAAGGAACTCGCCGTCTGAGGCCTCAGCCGGCTGTCCCCGCCGTGCTACCCCCGGTACACCGTCTGACCGACCCGGATTCATTCCGGGTCGCGGTGCGTCAGGGGCGCAGAGCCGGATCGTCTCGTCTGGTCGTGCACTTGTGGCAAGGCGACGGGGCGGGTCCGGCTCGTGTCGGTTTCGTGGTCAGCAAGGCTGTAGGCCCTGCGGTGGTCCGCAACCGCGTGAAGCGACGCCTCCGGCATCTCGCCCGGGAGTCCCTTGGGGAGCTCCCGGGCGCTGCTGTGCTCGTGGTGCGGGCGAACCCGGCGGCGGCTGAGGCGACGTACCAGGAACTGGGCGCCGATCTCGACCGTTGTCTCCAGCGGGTGTCATCGTGAAATTCGTTCTCATCGGGTTGCTGCGTCTCTATCGGGCGCTCATCAGCCCCCTCTACGGCCAGGTCTGCCGCTATCACCCGTCGTGCTCGGCCTACGCCCTGGAGGCGGTGCAGCAGCACGGCGCGCTCCGCGGCTCGTGGCTTGCGGTGCGGCGACTCGGTCGCTGCCACCCATGGGCTGCCGGGGGCTACGATCCGGTGCCGGCTCGCAGGCCCGTCCCCTCTTCTTCGCCCCGCACCAGCGCGGGCAACCCGATGCAAGGAGCCTGATCCGTGGGAGCTATCGGCCAGCTGTTCGGCTGGATCGCCACGCCGCTTTACTACGCCATTTCCGGCATTCTGCTGTTCTGGCACAAGCTGGCCACGCTGGTGCTCTCCCCCAGCAACGGCTGGTCCTGGGTGCTGGCGATCGTCGGTCTGACCGTCACCATCCGCGCGCTGCTGATCCCGCTGTTCGTCAAGCAGATCAAGTCCAGCCGCAACATGCAGCTCATCCAGCCGAAGGTGAAGGAGCTGCAGAAGAAGTATGGCCACGACCGTGAGCGTCTCGCCCAGGAGACGATGAAGCTCTACAAGGACACGGGTACCAATCCGTTCGCCTCGTGCCTTCCGCTGCTGATCCAGATGCCGATCTTCCTGTGCCTGTTCCGACTGGTGAACTCGGCCGCCCACGGCGACGCTCGCGGCTTCCTGTCCAGCGATGATGTCGAGCACTTCAGCAACGCCAAGATCTTCGGCGCCCGGCTCGCTGACACGTTCAACGGCACCGATGACACGTCGGTGAAGATCCTCGCGGCGATCCTCGTCGTGTCGATGTGCGCCACCACGTTCCTTACCCAGCGCCAGCTGATGGCCAAGAACATGCCGGCCGACGCGATGCAGGGCCAGTACGCCCAGCAGCAGAAGATGCTGCTCTACGTCCTCCCCTTTGTCTTCGCCATCTCCGGCATCGCCTTCCCGATCGCCGCGATGCTCTACTGGACGACCTCGAACCTATGGACGATGGGCCAGCAGTTCTACGTCATCCGCAACAGCCCCGCTCCCGGTACGCCCGCGGAGAAGGCCAAGCAGGAGCGCGACCGGGAGAAAGCGGCCCGTAAGGCGGCCCGCCACGGTGGCACGCTGGCCTCTGTCGAGTCCGTCGAGCAGCACGCTGAGGCTGCTCCGGACGACACCGACCGTCCTGCTGCGCGTGCGCAGCCGAAGAAGCAGACCCGTAGCCAGCGCAAGGGCAAGCGCTGACCGACCCCCGAGAAGGGATCATGGAGTGACCGAGGAGACCAAGGTGGCCTTGTCTGAGGCCGACCGGATCAAACTGCTCGAGCGAGAAGGCGACGTTGCCGCCGACTACCTCGAGGAACTGCTCGACATCGCGGATCTCGATGGCGACCTGGACATGGACGTCGAAGGCGACCGCGCCGCTGTCTCGATCGTCGGCGCCGACCTGGCGCAGCTGATCGGACAGCATGGCGAGGTGCTGGACGCGCTTCAGGAGCTCACCCGTCTGGCTGTCTACCGAGACACCGGCGAGCGCTCGCGGTTGATGCTCGACGTGTCTGGCTTCCGGGCCAACCGTCGTTCGACGTTGGTGGCTCTGGCCGCGGAGACGGTGACGAAGGTCCGTGAGTCTGGCGAGTCGGTCTCGTTGAAGCCGATGTCGCCGTTCGAGCGCAAGGTCGTTCACGACGCTGTTGCGGCTGCCGGCCTGACCTCTGAGTCCGAGGGCATCGAGCCTCGTCGGTACGTCGTGGTGCTCCCGGCCTGATCCGATGAGTGATGTTTCACGTGAAACACCCTCCGTGCCTGCGGTGGCACGGAGGGTGTTTCGTCTTGACCGACTCCCCCTCGCCGAGGCCTACGCGCAGTTCCTGGCGACTGCTGGTGTCGAGCGCGGCCTGATCGGACCACGGGAGGCCCCGCGACTCTGGGACCGGCACCTGCTCAATTGCGCCGTCCTGGCGGACCTGCTCCCCGACGAGGCGGAGGTCGCCGATATCGGATCGGGCGCCGGCCTCCCCGGTCTCGTGCTCGCGATCCAGCGGCCGGATCTGCGGATCACGCTGATCGAGCCGCTGTTGCGGCGAACAACCTTCCTCAGTGAAGTGGTCGACGAGCTGTCGCTGGAGAACGTCGAGGTGGTGCGGGGTCGAGCGGATGCGCTCCACGGCGGGCGAACGTTCGACGTGGTCACGTCTCGTGCGGTCGCTCCGCTCGGCCGGTTGCTGGAGTGGTCGATGCCCCTCGTGGCCGCCGAGGGTGAGCTGGTTGCGATGAAGGGATCGTCGATCGCGGAGGAGATCGAGGAGGCCCGCCCCGTGCTGCGGCGATTCGGGTGCGCGGAGCCGACGGTGTCCGTCCTCGGCGCGGGCCTGCTGGAGTCCACAACGCTCGCCCTCCGAGTGGCCTGGGCCGATCCCGCGAAGGTATCTTGGCCGTCTGTGCCCGCAGCGACACCACGTCGCGACGGCGGGAAGAATGCTCGATCGAAGCGAAGGAAGAACACGTGACCGAGGGCCTTACGGACCAGGACGGGCAGACCTCGCCGGCAGCGGCCGAAGAGTTTTCCACCGGTTCAGGGGATGCCTCTGAGCGTGACTATCCACAGGAAGGCGCTGTTCCTCCACAGGATGGGTCGTCGGATGTTTCACGTGAAACAGCCACCGGGGGCTTCCGTGTGCGTACCGCTGCGGACCTCGCCGACTTCGCCCAGGTGATCGCTGACGACGAGACTCCCCTGGCGCGCGCTACCGAGAACACACTGCTAGCGCGCTCGAAGTCACAGATGCGTCCGCCGATGCCGCGCCCGTCCGCGACCCGCGTGATGGTGGTCGCGAACCAGAAGGGTGGCGTCGGGAAGACCACGTCGACGGTGAACCTAGCCGCCGGACTGGCGCAGCTCGGCCAGCGCGTCCTCGTGGTCGACCTCGACCCCCAGGGCAACGCATCGACGGCGCTTTCGGTCGATCACTTCCAGGGCACGCTCGGTACCTACGAGCTCTTGGTGGATGACACCGCACTCAACGAGGTGGTGCGACCCTGCCCGGAGATCCCCCTCCTCGACGTCGTCCCTGCCACCATCGACCTGGCGGGCGCTGAGATCGAGCTCGTCAGCGTCGTGGCCCGAGAGGGTCGGCTCAAGAAAGCGCTGCTCGGCAGCGGTCGCGTCGGAGACAGTTCTTTGGGGGAGGACCGCTGGGACTACGTGCTCATCGATTGCCCGCCCTCGCTCGGACTGCTGACCCTGAACGCGCTTGTCGCCGGCGCCGAGCTCCTCATCCCGATCCAGGCCGAGTACTACGCCTTGGAGGGCCTGGGACAGCTCCTCAAGACGGTCGACATGGTCCGTGCGCACCTCAATCCGGACCTCGCGGTCTCCACCATCCTCATCACCATGTACGACGCCCGTACGCGGCTGGCGGCCGGCGTCGCGGACGAGGTCCGCGGCCACTTCGGTGACCAGGTGCTGCGCACCTACATCCCGCGCTCCGTTCGGGTCTCCGAAGCGCCGTCGTACGGGCAGACCGTGATGACCTACGACCCGGGCTCTCCGGGCGCACTGAGCTACCTCGAAGCTGCTCGTGAGATCGCTCGGAAGGGGATGGAAGCGTGAGCAAGCCGGCGCCGAAGCGAGGACTGGGTCGCGGATTGGGCTCTCTGATCCCGACGATGCCCGCTGAGTCGACTGATCCGACTCAGCGCAACCATGACGTCCGGGATGCGGACTTTCCCGCAGGAGCCACGAACAGCGGATTGGCGGGCCAGGGGCCCACTGAGGCCGCGAGAGCCCGTCAGATCGAAGATTCGGCTCTGAGGCCGGTCGAAGGGGCCTACTTCGCCGAGCTGCCACTTACGTTCATCCGGCCCAACCACGTCCAGCCTCGTCAGGTCTTCGACGAGGAGGCGATGGACGAGTTGGTGCACTCGGTCAAGGAAATCGGCCTCCTGCAGCCCATCGTCGTCCGTCGGACGGGCGACGAGGAGTACGAGCTGGTCATGGGCGAGCGGCGTTGGCGGGCCAGCCAGCGCGCCGGCCTGGCCACGATCCCCGCGATCGTGCGCGAGACCGACGACACCGACATGCTCCGTGACGCACTCCTGGAGAACCTGCACCGCTCCCAGCTGAATCCCCTGGAGGAGGCGGCCGCCTACCAGCAGCTGCTCGAAGACTTCGGCTGCACCCACGAGGAGCTGGCGACCCGGATCGGTCGCTCGCGCCCGCAGATCAGCAACACGCTGCGCCTGCTGCGGCTCTCGCCGGCTGTCCAGCGCCGCGTCGCCGCCGGCGTACTGTCCGCGGGACACGCTCGCTCATTGCTCGGCGTCGACGACGCCGCGACCCAGGACCAGCTTGCCCAGCGCGTCGTCGCCGAGGGGATCAGCGTGCGTGCCCTGGAGGAGATCGTCGCGCTGCGTGACATCGACGGCGCGCAGCAGCCGAAGCGTCGCTCGGCGAGGCTGAAGGGTCCGACGCCCGATCTCAACGACTTCGCGGACCGCCTGGCCGACCGGTTCGAGACCAGCGTGAAGGTGGACATGGGTCAGGCCAAGGGCAAGATCACCGTCGAGTTCGCGACATTCGAAGACCTACAGCGCATCGTCGACATCATGGATCCGCGGAATCGTAACGATAGAGCGATCTAGCGATAAAGGTATATGTCGACATATCGTCAGCAACCGAGGACATAGTGGGCGACTTCGGTTCTGTCAGACCGATTTTGAGCGCCACGGCGTGAAGCAGAACGGCCCGGATCCAGCAGGATCCGGGCCGTTTCGCGTCTCTGAGAAGCGCCTACTGCGTGTCGGTGCTCGGGTATTCGGCGCTCGGGGCCAACCGACCACCGATCGTGTCGATGGCACCGAAGGTCTGACGCAGCTCCATCTCCTCCTCGATCACACCGGCAAGGCGCCGTACGCCCTCCCGGATGCGCTCGGGTGTGGGGTAGCAGTAGGAGAGGCGCATCGACGAGGAGCCGAAGCCGTCGGCGAAGAACGCCGTACCGGGGACGTAGGCGACACGCGCTGTGACCGCGCGCGGCAGCATCGCCTTGGCGTTGACACCGGGCGGCAGGGTGAGCCACACGTAGAAGCCACCGGAGGGCACGTTCCAGTGGCAACCCGCAGGCATCATGTCCTCGAGCGCGCTGACCATGGCGTCGCGACGCTCGCGATACATCTCGCGGAACTGCTTGATCTGACCCTGCCAGTCGTGGCTGGCCAAGTAGGCGGAGATCGCCATCTGACTGAACTGCGGGGGGCACAGCGTGGCGCTCTCCTGCGCTAGCACCAGCTTCTCGCGCACCGTGTGCGGAGCCAGCGCCCAGCCCACCCGGAAGCCCGGCGCGAAGGTCTTGGAGAACGAGCCCAGGTAGATGATGTTGTCGTTCGACATCGAGCGCATCGCCGGCAGCGGCTCGCCGTCGAAGCCGAGCAGACCGTAGGGGTTGTCCTCGAGGATGAGGATGTTCTCCTCGGCACAGATCTCGACGATCTCGCGGCGGCGCTCGACCGAGAGGGTCACGCCTGCGGGGTTGTGGAAGTTGGGGATCGTGTAGAGGAACTTGATCGTCTTGCCGGCGGCCCTGACCGAGGCGATCGCAGCGCGCAGCGCGTCGGGCCGCAGGCCGTCGGCGTCCATCTCCGCGTGCACGACGTCGCACTGGTAGGACTTGAAGACCCCGAGAGCTCCGACGTAGGAGGGTGCCTCGCAGATGATGACGTCGCCCGGGTCGCAGAAGATGCGGGTCACCAGGTCAACGGCCTGTTGTGAGCCGACCGTGACGACGACATCGTCCGGGTGGGCCTCGATGCCCTCGAGGCGCATCACGTCGGTGATCTGCTCGCGCAGCTCGGGGATGCCCTGTCCGGAGCCGTACTGCATGGCGACGGTGCCGTGCTCGCGGACCACGCCGTCGATGGCGCCGGCGACGACATCGAGGGGAAGACCGGAGATGTTCGGCATGCCGCCGGCGAGGGAGACCACCTCGGGGCGGGATGCGACCGCGAAGAGAGCGCGGATCTCGGACTGGGTCATCCCGGCCGTGCGCGCGGCATAGCGGTCGACGTAGGGATCGAGGCGATTGCTGCTGCGCGTGGTGGGGGAAGTGTCCATGATCGTTCTAGCATGAAGGATGTCACACGTTGGCGCATCACCGCTTCCCTCCCCGGAGTGAGATGTCACGCAAGATCGTCCCCTTGACACTGGACCGACTGGCCGATCTGGCTGCGCCGTGCCGGACCTGCCTGTTCTGGGAGCTCGATCCCGTACGTCGCAACCGGGTGCCGCCTGCCGAGTCGACGGAGGCCAAGGAGACCTGGCTCAGCGAGGTGCTCCGGGAGTGGGGCTCGTGCGGTCGGGTCGCGGTTGTCGACGACCGTCCGGTGGGGTTCATCGTCTACGTGCCGGCGGCGTTCGCGCCGGGCGCGGAGGCATTCCCGACGGCGCCGGTCTCGCCGGATGCGGTGCTGCTGACGACCGTCTGGCTCGACCCGCAGTACGCCGGAGGCGGGCTCGGCCGGATGCTCGTCCAGGCGATGGCCAGCGACCTCCTCCGGCGCGGGGGGATCAAGGCGGTGGAGGCGTTCGGCGACGTCGGCGCGATGAGCGCGATCGCGCACGGATCGCGGTGCGCGGCGCCAGCGGAGTTCCTGGCGCACGTCGGCTTCAAGACGCACCGAGCCCACGCCACCGCGCCACGCCTGCGGATGGAGCTGACCAGCGCCGTGACCTGGCGCGATGAGGTGGAGGCAGCGCTGGAGAAGGTGCTCGGCGCCGTACGGCCTCATCATCAGCCGCATCCGCGACCGGTGCCGCGTGCCGGTGCGCACTTCGGTCGGACGGATCACCCGTAGACGCAGCGAGGCCCGCACCGAAGTGCGGGCCTCGCTGGTTGCCTGAGCTGCTCAGGCCGTGCTTTCTCAGCCCAGGAAGGGCTGGAGCTCGGCGAGCAGAGCAGCCTTGGGCTTTGCGCCGACGATCGACTTCACGACCTCGCCGCCCTGGTAGACGTTGAGCGTCGGGATGCCGGTCACGCGGTAGTTCGACGGGGTCACCGGGTTCTCGTCGACGTTCATCTTGACGAACGTGACCTTGTCGCTGTGCTGGCCGGCGATCTCGTCGAGGATCGGCGCGACCTGGCGGCACGGACCGCACCACTCCGCCCAGAAGTCGACCAGAACGGGCTTGTCGGACTTGAGGACCTTGGCGTCGAACTCGGCGTCGGTCACGGCGGTGATGTTGTCAGCCATGCGGGCTCACCCTTCGTTGTGGTGTGTGGCGAAGTCTGTATCAGTGGAACAGGGACGGCGCCGGTTCTGTTCCCGGCGGCCGCGGCGTCAGGAGCCGGCCTGGGCCAGCTCGGTCAGGATCTCGGCGTCGCTCTCGGCCTCCGCCTGCTTGGCCGCGGAGACCTCGTGACCCTGCTCCGCGAGGAACCGCTCAGCGTCCAGTGCGGCAGAGCAGCCGGAGCCGGCGGCCGTGATCGCCTGGCGGTAGACGTGGTCGACCAGGTCGCCACAGGCGAACACGCCGGCGAGGTTGGTCGCCGTCGAGCCGCCGCCGGCGCGGGCGGTCAGCACGTAGCCCTCACCGTCGAGCTCGACCTGACCCTTGACGACCTCCGAGCGCGGGTCGTGGCCGATCGCGATGAACAGACCGGTGGCCGGGAGCTCGCGGGTGTCGCCCGTGACCGTGTCGCGCAGCGTCAGCGACTCGAGCCGCTCGGCGCCGTTGATCGACTCGACCACGGAGTTCCACTCGATCTCGAGCTTCGGGTCGTTGAACGCACGCTCCTGCATGATCTTCGAGGCGCGCAGCTCGTCGCGACGCACGATCAGCGAGACCTTCGAGCCGAATCGGGTCAGGAAGGTCGCCTCTTCGATCGCGGAGTCGCCACCGCCGACCACGGCGATGTGCTGCTCACGGAAGAAGAAGCCGTCGCAGGTCGCGCACCACGAGACGCCCTTGCCGGAGAGCTGCTCCTCGTTGTCGAGGCCGAGCTTGCGGTAGCCCGAGCCCATCGCCAGGATCACCGAGCGTGCGTAGTGGGTCTCGGTGGCGGTCTTGACAACCTTGATCTCACCCGACAGGTCGACCTCGACCACGTCGTCCGGGATCAGCTCGGCGCCGAAGCGCTCGGCCTGGGCACGCATGTTCTCCATCAGCTCCGGGCCCATGATGCCGTCGCGGAAGCCGGGGAAGTTCTCCACCTCGGTGGTGTTCATCAGCGCGCCACCGGCCGTCACCGAACCCTCGAAGACGAGCGGCTCGAGGCTGGCGCGGGCGGTGTAGACCGCGGCCGTGTAGCCGGCGGGCCCGGAACCGATGACGATGACGTTGCGGGGCTCGGTCAAGGACGAGCTGGGCATGGACTGACTCCCTGGGTTGGTGACGCTGAGAGAACCGATCGTAGGCGAGAAAGATTCCCTGTCCGTACGGCGGCCGGACGCGCGACTCGACCGGGACGAGGTCGGGCTGTCACCGCCGCGTACCGGTGACCGTGACGTCGGCCACCTCGCCACGGTAGCCGCCCGATACCTTCGGTAGCGAGGTCAGCCAGACGACGAGGTAGCGGCCCTTGGCACCCTTGAGGTCGACCCGTTGACCGGCATGGGTCACTGTCGCGGTGGCGGCGCGCTGGAGTCCGGTCACGCCCGCCGGCTTGGTGTCCGAGACGTAGAGCGAGACACCGGTCGGGCTGCCGTTCATGGTGACCCTGATCGAGTCGATCGCGTAGACGTCCTTCAGGTCGAGGACCAGGCCGACACCGCTCTTGAGCGCCGGCGGCTTCGGACCGAGCTGGGCGGTGTACGTGCTGGTGTGCCAGGCGGTCGACGGCTTGCCGTCCACGGCGTACTTGGTGTCGGCGGGGTCCTCGCTCGGTGGGTCCCCGAGCGGATCGAA
This sequence comes from Nocardioides sp. Iso805N, assembly GCF_000364605.1. Lineage (GTDB taxonomy): Bacteria > Actinomycetota > Actinomycetes > Propionibacteriales > Nocardioidaceae > Nocardioides. The sequence continues at coordinate 865,987 of NZ_KB822575.1, forward strand.
GTCGGTCGCGGTGACGCCGCTGATCGCCTTCGCGGTGGTGGAGGTCGGGGAGGCGCTCTGCGAGGGCGTCGTCGTGCCGCCGTTGCCGCCGTTGCCGGAGTAGTCCCGTACGGCGAGCACCGCGGCGACCACCAGGATGAGCACGACCAGGCCGATCGCCAGCGGCAGCCAGCGGCGTCGACGAGGCGGCACCCGATCCTCGCCCCAGGGCCAGTAGTCCTCCGGCGCGGGCGCTGGCAGGGGTGCCGGCGCACCGGACCGAACGGCGGTCGACTGAGGCGTGTCGGCCACCGTCTCGTCCGGGGCGCGGGGGACTCGGGGCTCATCGGCGAACAACGGCTTCGCCGCCGGCGGCTCGAGCGGCGGTGGCGGCGGTGCAGGTGTCGTCCGGGGCAGATGCCAGGAGGAGTCGTCCTCGAAGGACGGCAGCGAGGCCTGGGTGGGTACGTCGGTGTGGCCACTGCGCGCAGCGGTGTCGCCCATGCCGCCCGCGGTATCGGCGGGCTCGGGAGCGCTGTTCTCCGCCGGCAGGCGCAGTGCCGTGGTGATCATCGGACCACCGTTGCGCGCCGGCGGCTGCTCCGCGGGGAGGCCGACGACGTCCGAGGGATCGCCGAGGTAGGCCATCAGGCGCTCGTACAGGTAGGGAGCGTCGAGGATCGGGCCCTCGTGCCGTCCGCGGGCGGACGGATTGAGCGCCGATTCGCAGAGGTCGTCGAGCGCCTTGGGCACGCCCGCGCGCACCTGGCGTGGACGCATCGGATGGCCACCGACCTTCGGCGTCGACGGGACCGCCGACTCCTGCACGCCGGACCAGGTGCCGGTGAGGCAGGCCGCCAGGATCGCGGCCAGGGCAGCGTCGTCGTCCGCCGGCGTACCGGCTGGCATCCCGTAGAGGGCCGCCTCGACGGCGAACCCGATGATCCGCACCGACCCGCCTTCGTCGATCAGGACCTTCTCGGGGTTGAGCCGGCCGTGTGCGTGGCCGAGCCGATGCGCCCTGCCCAGCGCTGCCGCCACCTCGGCGGTGATCCAGGCCGAGCGGCGCGGCGACAGCGGTCCCGAGCGGGCGAGCAGGATGTCGAGCGAGGTTCCGCGACCCCACTCGTTGACGACGTAGGAGATACCGTCGCGCGTCTCCGCGTCCAGGACCCGCAGCAGCCGCGGGTCCAGGATCGAGGCGGAGGCCCGCGCGGCGCTCATCAAGGCCGGCGCTCGAGGGTCGTCCGCGTCGATCACGTGGACGGCCACGGGCCGGCCCAGCACGCTGTCGTGCGCGAGCCAGAACCGGCCGTGGGCCGTCTCGCTGAGCAGGTCGGCCAGCCGGTAGCGCCCCGCGAGGACGTCACCTGGCCGATGCACTGTCATGAACCCGAGACTAGTCAGCCGCGGCGGAGCCGAGCAGACAATGCCGAGATGAATGAGGTCAGTTCGGCGATCCGCAGCACCCGGGCGCCGAGGAAGATCAGGCCCAGGTCGAGGCTGCCGACCACGGCTGTCTTGATCGCGGCCTGCGACCACGACCGCTCGGGCCAGAGGTGGTCGAAGCCGCGGCCGGCGAACCAGGCGACCGTCGTCGCGACAGCAGTCACCAGCAGCATCCTGATCGCGAACCGGAAGAGCAGGTCGGTACGCAGCGGGCCGATGCGCCGGTTGAGCCGGGTGTAGGCGTTGACCGAGCCGACCAGATAGGCCAGACCCCAGGCCGCGGCCAGCGCCGGGGCGGTGTGCTCGGGGTCGACCCGATGCACCAGGGCCACCGCGGCGACGATGTTCACGGCGGCGACCAGGCACTGCATCCAGAAGACCGTCTTGTTGCGCTCGAGGGCGTAGAAGCCGCGCAGCAGGACGTACTGGGCGGTGAAGAAGACCAGGCCCGGTCCGAACATGGCGATGGTCGGGCCGTAGGCCTTGTACTGCGACGCCGAGGCCCCGAAGCCGAACATGATGTGACCGAGGTCGATGGCGAGGACCGGGAGCAGGGCGGCGAAGGGCAGCACGATCGCGAGCGAGGCGCGCAGCGTGCGGACCACGCCGTACGCGAATCCTCGGGGATCGATCGCGACCACCCGTGCCGAGAGTGTCGGCAGGATCGCCGTGGCCAGCGAGACCGTGACGATGGAGTGCGGCACCTGCGTGAGCAGGAAGCTGTAGGAGTAGATGGTGTAGCCGGTGCCGTCCCGGCCACTGCCGCTGGTCGCGAGGATGGTGACCACGGTGTAGGCGATCTGGTTGACCACCACGAAGAGCACCGTCCACACACCCAGGCGCAGGGTGTGGCTCAGGCCGGTGTTGCGGAAGTCGAAGCGTGGTCGGTAGAGGAACCCGGACCGGCGCAGGTAGGGCACCAGCACCAGGAACTGCACGGCGATGCCGGCGGTCGACCCCAGCCCGAGCCACAGCTCCTCGGCGGGGGAGTACGCGCCGGTGCCGGCGGTCCCGAAGTGCGCCATGTAGGTGACCAGGACCGCGACCGAGATGATGTTGTTCGTGATCGGTGCCCACATCATCGGCCCGAAGCTGCCCCGGGCGTTGAGCACCTGGCCGACCAGCACGAACATGCCGTAGAAGAAGACCTGCGGCAGGCAGTAGCGGGCGAAGGCGACCGCACTGGCCGTCTCCTCCGCGCTGTGATGGTGGAAGTAGAGATGGATCAGCCACGGGGCGCCCAGCACCAGCAGCACCGTGACAGCGCCGAGGAAGAGCGCCGCCAGCGTGATCACCCGCTGGGTGAAGGCGTCGCCGCGGTCCTCGTCGTTCTTCAGCGCTCGCACGAGCTGCGGCACGAGCACGGCGTTGAAGACGCCGCCCGCGAGCAGGATGTAGAGCATGTTCGGGATCGTGTTGGCGACGTTGAAGACGTCGGCGCGAGCGCCCGAGCCGATCGCCGCCGCGAGCAGCGCCGCACGGACGAAGCCGCTGAGCCGGGAGAACAGCGTCCCGACGGCCATCACCGCGCTCGCGCCGCCGATCGAGGTGCGACCGACACCGGGCAGCATGGCCGTACGCCGCGCAGGCACCGCCTTGCGCTTGCCAGCGCTCATCGGGGCTCCGCCGGGGTGTCAGCGTCGCCCACGCCGGCGGCCTCGGTCGCCGCGTTCGCGGACGTCGAGGGGCTGGCATCGGGGTCGGTGTCGGGCTCGGGGTCTGCCGGTCGGGTCCCGGCGCGGAGCCGCCGCACCAGCCTGACCACGATCGCGGTGAACAGCAGGCCCAGGCCGCAGCCGATGAAGAGCCAGATGATGCGGCTGACCTGCGCCGTACGGATGGGGAAGCTCGTCTGCGAGCCGAGCGGGATGCCGCCGCTGTCCGTCAGCTGCAGGATCACCGTGTGCACGCCGTTGGTGGTGGCCTTCGCGGTCAGAAGGACACCGGTGCGGCCGTCTGCCGGGATGTCCAGCTTGCGCGGGGCCGAGATGGTCATGCCGTTGTCGGCCACGGAGCGCACCTTGACGGTGATGTCCTGATCGAGGCCGTTGACCACCGTGGCGTTGAACTTGCCGCGATCGCTGGCCAGCGTCACCGACGGCGGCGCCTCCACGGTGACAGTGCGCAACTGGGCGTCGATCGCCTCGCGAGTGCGCTCTGCCGCGGCCCCGCCGGCCCCGCCGCGGGCGGTGTAGGACGCGCTGGTGAGCGCATCGTCGAGCACCGTGGTGCCGACGGCGTTGTTGTGGCTCAGCACGCTCTGCAGCACGCTGCCCGCCTGCCGCAGCCCGTCCACGGCGGCGAACGTGCGTCCCGGCAGCTCGCTCTCGAACTCGGCGTCGGGATAGCGCATACGGGTGGGCTGAACCTCCTGGGCCACCGACGTCAAGGTCGCCCCGTCGATCGAGCTCGGCTGGATCCACCTCTTGTGCAGACCGTCGAAGAAGGCGGTGCTGTCCCCCGCGGGGTTCCACTCGGCAGGCAGTACGGCGATCACCGGGTCGTCGGTACCCAGCCGCAGCGCCGACTGTGCCAGCAGCTCCTGGCGAACCGGGACCAGGCCGAGCTGGTCGCCCGGCGGCGGCCCGCCGGAGGCGACCAGCGAGGACGTGGTGATGACCGCGCGGCCGCTCACGCTGGCGACGGCCGGCACGGTCCCGCTGATGGCCTGGTCACTGAGGAGCAGCTTGGGCGCGCTGGAGCCGACGTTGAGGGCGCCCGGCTGGAGATAGCCGTTGATCGGGGCATCGATCGGGGCGGCGTTGGTGATGCCGAGCGCGGTCAACGCCTCGGTGCTGCGCCGGCGCGCGACGGCGTACAGGCCGGGATCGTGGCGTGCGCTGGCCGCCAGGTCGAGGTCGCCGTAGGGGAGCGCGTAGACGGCGGGGCTGGTCTTGAGCTCGGCGATCAGGCGCGCCAGCCATGCCTTGGCGATGTCGGCGGCGTCGTCCGCGGCGGCTCGCTCGTCGCCGCTCTGCGTCGGACTGGGGCTCGGGGAGGCCCCGCCGGCCGTGTCGCTGCCGTCGGTCGGGGCGATGCTGCGCGGGGGGTTGCCGTCGGCGAGCTGCTTGATGGCGTCGATGACGGCGGGGTCGACGAGCCAGGAGACGGGGTGGCCTGCGGCGAAAGTGAGCACGTTGTCGAGCCGGCCGCCGGTGGAGATCCGCTGCACCCACTTCTCCGGAGCGGCGAGGGTGCCGTCGGGCTGGCGCAGCACCCGCTGCCGCAGCGGTACGACGACGGCAGTCTTCACCGGAGTGGTCTTCTTCCCGGCATCGACCAGCGGCAGGAACGTCCGGGCCCGCCCGTCGGCGGCCTTGTCCCGGCCCGCGGCGTCGGTGCCGAGCACCTGGACGCCGAACCAGTAGACGCCCGGTGCCGTGATCGGGTTGCCGTCGCTGTCGACCAGGTCGCCGCGGGGGATCGTCAGGGAGTAGGTGTCGCTCTGCCCCGGCTGCAGCGAGGCGATGGTCTCGAAGTCGCCGTACGTGGTGATCCGGTTGCCGACGTCCTGGGTGGGGTCGGAGAGCGACGCCTCGGTCAGCTCGGTCTCGGTGGTCAGCGGGGTGCTGCCGATGAAGGCGTGGACGTTGATGTCCTGCCAGGTCTGGGTGTCGTCGTTCGTGATCGTGCCCGAGACCTGCACCGTGCCCTTGGTGGGGTCGGCCTTCAGCGAGGACGGGCTCAGGCTCTCGATCGTCACGCCCAGCGGGTCGGCCTTGGCGCTGGCGGTCCTGCTGTCGGTCTTGTGCACCTGGGCGGCGTGTGCAGCCGTCGTCGGGAGCGCGGCGAGGCCGGTCAGGACGGCGAGCAGGAGCGTGACGACGGTCGTCGCCGGCGCCCACGCAGGGACGGTACGGCGAGCGGGCATGCGGTTGAGGATATCGGCCGGACGGCGGGGCTCCGACTGCGCGATGAGGCAAGGCCGTGCCCGGTCCTTCGCGGACCCGCCGCGAGTGCGCCAGCCACGGGCAGCGCGGCTAGAATCCTCCGTCGTGTCTGATCCGTCCCTCGCTCCCCTCTCCATCGTCGAGGTGCAGCGAGCGGTGGACGCCGAGCTCGACCGGCTGGCCGGGGTGCTGGAGCCGCTGGGTGAGTTGTTCGCGGCCGCCGGACACGAGCTGGCCCTCGTCGGTGGCCCGGTCCGCGACTCGATGCTCGGCCGGCCGGTGAACGACCTGGACTTCACCACCTCCGCGCACCCGGAGGAGACCGAGCGGCTGCTCAAGCAGTGGACCAGGGCGACCTGGGACATGGGTCGCGACTTCGGCACGATCGGTGCCCGCAAGGACGACTGGGTGGTGGAGATCACCACCTATCGCTCCGAGGCCTACGACCCGGACTCGCGCAAGCCCACGGTCGCCTACGGCTCCTCCCTGGCCGGTGACCTCGGTCGCCGCGACTTCACCGTGAACGCGATGGCGGTGCGCCTTGCCGGGCCCGAGGGGGTCGGACGCAGCGTCGAGGACCCGTACGGCGGCGTACTCGATCTTGCGCACCGGGTGCTGCGCACCCCGGGTCGGCCCGAGGACTCGTTCTCCGACGACCCGCTGCGGATGATGCGGGCCGCCCGCTTCGCCGCCCAGCTCGGCTTCACCGTCGCGCCCGAGGTGGTCGAGGCGATGACCGCGATGGCGGGTCGCATCTCGATCATCTCCGCCGAGCGAGTGCGCGACGAGCTGGTCAAGCTGATCTGCGCTCCGTACCCGCGCCGCGGACTCGCCCTGCTGGTCGAGACCGGACTGGCCGACCTGGTCCTGCCCGAGCTGCCGGCGCTGCGGCTGGAGGCCGACGAGCACCATCGTCACAAGGACGTCTACGAGCACAGCCTGACCGTGCTGGACCAGGCGATCGACCTGGAGTCACGGCTGCCCGACGGCGGTCCCGACTTCGTCTCCCGCTTCGCGGCGCTGATGCACGACGTCGGCAAGCCGAAGACCCGCCGCTTCGTCGACGGCGGCGCGGTCACCTTCCACCACCACGACGTGGTCGGCGCCAAGATCACCCGCAAGCGGATGAAGGATCTGCGCTTCTCCAACGACGAGATCGACGCGGTCTGTCACCTGATCGAGCTGCATCTGCGCTTCCACGGCTACGGGACCGGGGAGTGGACCGATTCCGCCGTACGTCGCTACGTCCGTGACGCCGGCGACCAGCTGGAGCGGCTGCACATCCTGACCCGTGCCGACTGCACCACCCGCAACCGGCGCAAGGCCGAGCGGCTCGCGCGGACCTACGACGCGCTCGAGGAGCGGATCGAGCGGCTGTCCGAGGAGGAGGAGCTGGCTGCGATGCGCCCGGCCCTCAACGGCGAGCAGATCATGGCGCTGCTCGGTATCGGGCCGGGGCCGACGGTGGGTGCGGCGTACAGGTTCCTGCTCGAGCTGCGCATGGACGAGGGTGTCCTGTCGGAGGACGAGGCCGCCGCGAGACTGCGTGCGTGGTGGGCTACTCGGGAGTAGGTTCCTCCCCATGAGCGATCTCACTGCCTCTGTCACCATCGCCGCCCCGCCCGCTGACGTGTGGGCCCTGGTCACCGACGTGAAGCGGATGGCTGAGTGGAGCCCGCAGGTCCGGCGCTCCTTCGTGGCCGGCGGTCAGGTCCGGCTGGGCACGCGGTTCTTCAACATCAACCGCGACGGCTGGAAGCACTGGCCCACGACCGCGAAGGTGGTCCGCTTCGCGCCCAACGCAGACTTCGCGTTCCGGATCACCGAGAACAGGACGGTCTGGTCCTTCCGGCTGGAGCCGACCGCCGACGGTGGCACCGTGCTGACCCAGGCCCGCGAGACCCCCGACGGGATCGCCCCGATCTCCCACGCCCTGGTCAAGGTCGGCCTGGGCGGGCAGGAGTACTTCATCGGCTCGCTCGAGACCGGGATGGCGCAGACGTTGCAGCGGATCAAGGTGGCTGCGGAGAACTGATCTCGGGCGCGCTGGTCGGTGTAACACGTCGTCCGTCGGAGTAACACGATGTTCAGGGGGAGTAGCTGCACGTCTAGACAGGCTGCTACTCCCCCTGAACATCGTGTTACTCCCGACGACGTGACATGGCCCGCCCCGGGCCGCGACAGCGATGACGTTGCTCAGGCCGCGCGGCGGCGCTCGACGATGACGTACGGCGCGAGGTCGCTGATGTCGGTGCCCCACATGGCGGTGGTCGCGTCATAGGCACGACGCGCTCGAAGTTTGGCGGCTCCCCGGCCAGGTCCCCAGACGTCGGTCCAGATGAAGCGAGACATCCCGAGGCGGTAGCCGCGGAACCAGTCCTCGCGATTCTTCTCCTCGAACAGAGCATCCTCGGGGGTGAGGAGCCGGCGGCTCGTGTCAGGGCGCTGATACTTCTGGCGACCGTCGAACTCGAACAGGTGTCGCCCTGCTCGAGCATCGGCCCACGCCTCGCGGCGCTCGTCGCGCATCCCGAACTGGGTGTGCACGGGGCCGATCCCGGACTCTTCCAACAGCAGCCGCATCAGCGTTTCCGGCACGGACTCGGAGCCGCCGGAGGACTGCGCCAGGCAGATCACAGCACGTCGGTGGTCCGGCCAGTGCAGCATCGTGTCGAGGATGTTCTCCAGCTCCAACACGGTCGTGCCCTGCCAGCGCACGCGGTCGATGGCCACCTCACCGTACGGCGAGCCGTGCTCGCGCGCGATGTCGATCGCGGTTCGAGCCGGGTCGAGCACTCGAAAACCGTTGGCCTCGACGACGTCGCCCTTGCGGTAGGGCGCTAGATGGTGCTTGATGCCATGGCGATTGTGGGTGCCGACATTCGGGCGCGTGACATGGGTCATCCGGCGCGGTGGTAGCAGCAGACCGAGCCCCAGCTCCAGGGCGGCCGTCTCGTGACTGCGGACGAACGGGACGGTGATCCGAAGGCAGGCCGCGCGGTCGACCAGCCGTTGCCTCCCGGCGAGCGTCGTGGTCGAGGAGACCAGCTCGGCGTCGGCGTAGACGCCGCGCCGTACGACGCACCATCGGCCACTGCGGACGAGTCGGACGATCTCTTCGGTGGTCATGTCGGCTGCCAGGGCCTGGGCCCGGCTGATGAGCCCGTGCTGGTTCGCCATGAGGCCGAGCACCTTCGTCCGCATGGTATGAGCGTCGGTCAGTGGCTGGCCCGTTGCCAGCGCCGTACCTGGGGCTGTGAAGTTCGCGGACTGGCGGGTCGCTGTGGACGAGATTCGGCCGGTCTGGGAGGAGTAACACGCTATCGACTGAAGTGACACGATGCCCAGGGGGAGTAGCAGCACGTCTGGACAGGCTGCTACTCCCCAGAACATCGTGTTACTCCCGATCGCCAGCCAAGAGAAATGACGAAGCCCCGCCTCCCGAATCGGGAGGCGGGGCTGTCGTTGAGCGGTGTCACTCGCCGGCGATGAACTTCTCCAGCAGAGCGCGACCCTCGGTGTCCTCGATCTGAACCGGCGGGCTCTTCATGAGGTAGGCCGAGGCCGGGATGATCGGGCCGCCGACGCCGCGGTCCTTGGCGATCTTCGCGGCACGGACGGCGTCAATGATGATGCCGGCGCTGTTCGGGGAGTCCCAGACCTCGAGCTTGTACTCCAGGTTGAGCGGAACGTCACCGAAGGCGCGACCCTCGAGGCGGACGTAGGCCCACTTGCGGTCGTCGAGCCACTGGACGTAGTCCGACGGGCCGATGTGGACGTTCTTGTCGTCGATCTTGTTGGCCAGCGGGCCGGTCAGGTTCGAGGTCACGGCCTGGGTCTTGGAGACCTTCTTGGACTCAAGACGCTCGCGCTCGAGCATGTTCTTGAAGTCCATGTTGCCGCCGACGTTCAGCTGGTACGTGCGGTCCAGGATGACGCCGCGGTCCTCGAACAGCTTCGACATGACGCGGTGGGTGATGGTGGCGCCCACCTGCGACTTGATGTCGTCACCGACGATCGGAACGCCAGCGTCCTCGAACTTCTTCGCCCAGACCGGGTCCGAGGCGATGAAGACCGGGAGCGCGTTGACGAAGGCGACCTTCGCGTCGATGGCGCACTGCGCGTAGAACTTGTCGGCCTCCTCCGAACCCACGGGGAGGTAGGAGACGAGGACGTCGACCTCGCGGTCCTTGAGGATCTGGACGACGTCGACCGGCTCGGCCGCCGACTCCTCGATCGTCAGGCGGTAGTACTTGCCGAGGCCGTCGAGCGTCGGGCCGCGCTGGACCTCGACGTTCTTGAACGGCACATCGGCCAGCTTGATGGTGTTGTTCTCCGAGGCGTTGATGGCCTCGGACAGGTCCTTGCCGACCTTCTTGTCGTCGACGTCGAACGCCGCGACGAACTCGACGTCGGAGACGTGGTAGTCACCGAACTTGACGTGCATGAGACCGGGGACGGTGCCCGTCGGGTCGGCGTCCTTGTAGTACTCGACACCCTGCACGAGGGAGCTGGCGCAGTTGCCGACCCCCACGATTGCTACGCGAATCGAACCCATCAGGGCTCCTTCCTTTCTGTGGTGGTCACTTCCGCACCTGCAAGACCTGAGGCGGGATTTCGCTCGGCATCGATGAGTCCGGAGAGCCATCGCACCTCCCGCTCCACCGACTCGACACCGTGGCGCTGAAGCTCCCCGGCGTACTGGTCGACTTCCTTCTGCGTCAGCGACAGCTCGCGCTGGACGCGATCGAGTCGCTCCTGGAGGCGGCTGCGGCGTCCCTCGAGGACGCGCAGCCGGATCTCCATGTCGGTGCGACCGAAGAAGGCGAAGCGGATGTCGAAGTTGTCGTCCTCCCAGGCGGTGGGACCAACCTCCGACATGAGCCGCTCGAACTCCCTGTGACCTGGTTCGGTCACCTGATAGACGATCCGCGGGCGGCGCGTGACCGGGGTGACCGACGTGGTCGACTCCTCGATCAGGTGCGCACGCAGCATCTTCTTGAGAGTGGGGTAGAGCGAGCCGTAGGACAGCACCCGACCCCATCCGAGCATCAGATTGAGCCGCTTGCGCAGCTCATAGCCGTGCATGGGTCCCTCGTGCAGCAGTCCGAGGACTGCCAGCTCGATGGTCTCTGCCCGACGTGTCATGAGACCTATCGTAGCGATATATCCGCATGTTGCGAATCCCCGGTACATCGGAGTGTCGCATCGGTGGGGCTCGACGCTCCTCCCGAGGCCTCGACAGGGGGTTGCGGCCGGTCGGGACGGTGTCCGATGAATCTGGGATCCTGCGCCCCCATGCGTACCCTCGTAACGCCCGACCCCGAGATCGTGGAGATATTGACACGTGAGTGGTACCTCGCCCAGTGGCGGTAGACGACGCAACACGTCGCCCTCCGGCACCCCCGCCCAGCGCCCTTCGAGCAAGGGCGGACGCCCCAAGAAGCCGCTGACCCGCAAGCAGCAGGTCCGCCGTGTCCTGAAGTGGTGCGTGCTGGTCGGCCTCGCCGGCGTCGTACTCGTCGCAGGTCTCGCCGTGGTGGCGTACAACAGGACGTCGGTCCCGAACCCCAACGCGGAGTTCAAGACGCAGACGTCCTACATCTACTACGCGGACGGCAAGAACAAGGTCGGCCAGTTCGCGCTGCAGAACCGCGACTCCATCTCCTACAGCGAGATGCCGCAGAACCTGAAGGACGCGGTGGTCGCCGCTGAGGACCGCACCTTCTGGACCAACCACGGCATCGACCCCAAGGGCATCCTGCGCGCGGCGTTCAGCAACGCCAAGGGAAACTCCACCCAGGGCGCCTCCACGATCACCCAGCAGTACGTCAAGGTGCTTTACCTGAACCAGGAGCGCACCTACAAGCGCAAGGCGAAGGAAGCGATCCTGTCGCTGAAGATCCAGCGCCAGATGAGCAAGCAGCAGATCCTCGAGGGCTACCTCAACACCATCTACTTCGGTCGAGGCGCGTACGGCGTGCAGGCGGCGGCGGAGGCCTACTTCAACGTCCCGGCCAGCAAGCTCAACCTGCGCCAGGCCGCGGTGATCGCCTCCGTGCTCAACAACCCGACCCAGTTCGACCCGGCCAACGGTGCCACCCACAAGGAGGCGCTGCAGCGCCGCTACTCCTATGTCCTGGCGGGCATGGCCAGTGCCGGCAATATCACCGCCGCGGAGGCGACCAAGGCGGCCGCGAAGCTGCCGAAGTTCCCCAAGGAGCACGCCTCCAACACCTACGGCGGCCAGAAGGGCCACGCGCTAGCCCTGGTCAAGAGCGAGCTGCTCAAGCTCGGCTTCACCGACGCCGAGATCCAGGGCGGTGGGCTGCGGGTCACCACCACGCTGACCAAGAAGGCGATGGACGCCGCGGCCAACGGCGTCGCGCAGGCCAAGCCCGCGGGCTTCGGCGACAAGCAGCTGCACATCGGCGTCGCGACGGTGCAGCCCGGCACCGGCGCCCTGCTCGGCTTCTACGGCGGTCAGGACTACCTGCAGTCGCAGATCAACTGGGCCGCCACCGGCGGTATGGCCGGGTCCACGATGAAGGCGGTCACGCTGGCCACGGCGCTGGAGGCCGGCTTCTCGCTGAAGTCGACCTTCGACGGCAACTCGCCGTACACCTTCCCCGGTGGTCTCGAGGTGCACAACGAGGGCGAGCAGGCCGGTGAGGCCAACGGCCACAGCTACGGGGCGAAGGTCAACACGATCTACGCGCTGCAGCAGTCGATCAACACCGCGTTCGTCGACATGTCGCACTCGATCCCGAACGGCCCGAAGAAGATCTACCAGAACGCCCTGAAGATGGGCCTGACGCCGGAGAAGGCGAACCCCGACTACCCGGGCATCCCGTCGACGACCAACGACCTCCAGTCCTCCGACTCGCTGATCACGCTCGGCAAGGCGGCCGCGAGCCCGATCAACCTGGCGAACACCTACGCCACCATCGCCGACGGTGGCAAGCGTGCCGGCGTGCACGTGATCAGCAAGGTGACCGACCAGAACGGCACCGTGCTCTACAAGTACAAGAACCACACCGACCAGGCGATCCCGCAGGACGTCTCCGACGACGTCTCCTACGCGCTGCAGCAGGTCGTCAAGGGCGGTACCGGCAAGGCAGCACTGGCACTGGGTCGCCCGGCCGCCGGCAAGACCGGTACGGCGACGGCGCCCAACGCCGACGGCAACGGCACGCACGTCTCCTCCGCCTGGTTCGTCGGTTACACGCCGCAGGCCGCCACCGCGGTGATGTACATCCGCGGCAACGGCCGCGAGGCGCTCGACGGCTGGATGCCGTCGTACTTCGGTGCCGACTACCCGGCCCGCACCTGGACCGCGGTGATGCAGGCCGACATGGAGGGGCTGCCGGTCGAGGAGTTCCCGCCGGCGGCCAACGTCACAGGCACCCCGCCGGACACCAGCCACGCGCCGTTGCCGTCGTACACGCCGAAGCCGAAGCCGTCGAAGAAGCCCAAGCCGTCCAAGACGCCGAAGTCGACCCCGACCCCGTCGCACCAGGTGCAGCCCTCCGCGCCGGCGAGCAGCCAGGCCCCGGTAGGCGGTGGCGGCAACGGTGGCGGCAACGGTGGCGGCAACGGTGGCGGCAACAACTGTGGCTTCGCGTGTACCTCGCAGCCGTCGACCACGCCCGGGCAGACCATCACGGCGACTCCTTAGCTGCACTCTGGGGCGCGCTCCGCGCGCTGGCTCCCGCGCTCGCGGTCAGCGCCAGAGCTCGTACCTCGCTCGCGCTGCCGCTCGCTTGATCGCCTAGGATCCGGGCATGGCTGGCGTCGTCGCACCCGCGCACGAGGACCGCGTCGTTGAGACGCTCAGTGAGTCCATCGGCGGGCCGGTCGGCGAGCATGCCGGCCGGCACCGTTGGTGGACCCCCGTCCGGGTGCTGCTGCTGCTCACCGCCATCGTGATGGCGCTCGGCATGGTGCAGAAGAGCAGCTGCTACAGCCAGACCTGGTCCAACGGGAACACCCGCTACACCCACATGTGCTACTCGGACCTGCCCTACCTCTACACGGGTCGTGGCTTCGCCGAGCTGAAGTGGCCCTACAGCGGCGACGCCACCACCCGCTCGCGCTACGAGGTGATGGAGTACCCGGTCGGGATCGCCTACTGGGCGTGGGGCACGGCCTACGTGACGCACTGGTTGGCGGGATCGCCCGACCTGAGCTCCCGCGCCGCGCTGTCGACCGACAAGCTCTGGGGTGAGCCCGGCGTGCTGCACGAGATCAGGCTCTACGTCTCGGTCAACACCATCGGCTTCGCCGTCGTCGCCCTGCTCGCGTGCTGGCTGATCGCCGGCGTCAACCGCCGACGACCCTGGGACGCCGCGGCCTTCGCGCTCTCCCCGGCACTGCTGCTGACCGGCATGATCAACTGGGACCTCCTCGCCGTCGGCTTCGTGGCGGGCGCGCTGTGGGCGTGGTCGCGCGACAGGCCGATCCTGACCGGCGTGATGATCGGGCTCGGTACGGCGACCAAGCTCTATCCGCTGTTCCTGCTCGGCGGCCTGCTCGTGATCTGCTGGCGCAAGCGACGATGGACCGACCTGATCATGGTGACCGGTTCAGCGGTGATCGCCTGGGTGCTCTTCAACCTGCCGGCGCTGATCAGCGGCGTGGCGCAGTGGAAGGTGTTCTGGTCCTTCAACAGCAGCCGTGGCGCCGACCTCGGCTCGCTGTGGCTGGTGGCGCAGCAGGTCACCGGGCACACCTTCAGCCCGCACACGATCAACGTCTGGTCGTGGCTGCTGTTCGCCGCGTGGTGCCTCGCCGTACTCGTCGTGGGGATGCTCGCGCCCCGCACACCGCGCTTCGCGCAGCTCGGGTTCCTGATCGTCGCCGGGTTCCTGATCGTCAACAAGGTCTACTCGCCGCAGTACGTGCTGTGGCTGCTCCCGCTTGCGGTGCTGGCCCGGCCGCGCTGGCGTGACCAGCTGATCTGGCAGGTCAGCGAGGTGCTCTACTTCGCCGGGGTGTGGTGGTACCTCGGTGGCCTGTTCACCGCCGGCGGCGGCACCGACCAGCCGTTCTACTGGCTGGTGGTCGCGATCCGCGTGGCCGGCGAGCTCTACCTGGTCGGTGTCGTGGTGCGCGACATGCTCTGGCCGCAGCACGATCCGGTCGTGCTCACCGAGGCCGCCGACGAGGAGCGCTCGACTCAGTCGACGATGATCTCGTCGAACGTCGTGGTGGTGTAGCGGACCCGCAGCGGGATCCGCTCGCCGACGTCGGGCACCCGAGCGCCGTGCGGCAGCAGCAGCATCGAGGCCTGCATGTGCGGCGGCTCGGCGAAGACCAGCTGCTGGCCGTCGAGGAAGTACGGCGAGCGCACCAGCCCGACGGCATCCAGGCCGCCGCGAGCGGCCGCGTTCGCACGCGCCTTCAACGAGCCCGCCCCTGTCGGTGCGGTCAGGCCGAGCCCGTGCGCCGTCCCGCCGCTGGCGATGATCAGGTGGCCGGCCCGCAGCGCCGTACGACCCCGGTAGCCGAACGTGTCGCCACGGTCGATCGGGTGCACGTCCTGCACGACCGCCGTGACCTCGAACGCGCCCCGGTCTCCGAGCCACAGCCCGGTGCCGACGCGCGGTCGGATGGTGAGGTCGGCGTACTGCTGACGCAGGGTGGCCAGCTCGGCCGCGGTGAGGTGGCTGACCCAGACCGTGGTGACGCCTGCGCCGATGACGTCGTCCATCAAGGCGCGTGCCTCGGCCAGGTTGGCGCCCTGGGCACCCATCGGAAGATGGATCGCGACGCCCTCGAGCCGCGCGCGGTTGCGGGCCTGGCCGGCCAGGTCCCACAGGTCGGCGGCGGACAGGCCGTGCCGACGCATGGACGTCATCCGCTCGAGTACGACGCGGGCGCCGGGCTGGCGCGCCAGCAGATCGCCGAGATCGGCGGGCCGGGAGACCGTGTGGATGACCCGGTGGGCCAGGGCCGCCTCCAGGGTCGGCTCGTAGGGACGCCACGGGGTGAGCACCAGCAGGTCGCCGTGGAAGCGGCTGGCCGCCTCGGGCAGCTCGGCGTAGGTGCCCACGGCCAGGGCGTCGCTGCCCAGCCACTCCGCGCGGCGGGCGAGGCTGCCGACCGTGAGCCCGTAGCCGTTGCCCTTGGCGACCGGCACCAGACCGGGCGTCTCCTCCAGCACCGAGCGCAGGTGGTCGCGCCAGCGCGTGCCGTCGACAGTCAGTCTGAGTGTCATCGTGCGCGCCTCCTCATGTAGAGGTCGAAGGCCCGGTAGATCATCGGGCGCAACGGCAGGTCCCATTCTCCGACGTACTCGACGGCACGGCCGCCGGTACCGACCTTGAACTGGATCAGACCGACGTGCGAGTCGTCGGCCGACAGCGTCGGGGTGATGCCGCGCAGGTCGTAGACGTCGCAGCCGGCATCGATCGCGTGCCGGATCATCGCCCACTGCAACGCGTTGGAGCCGCGCACCTCGCGCTTGGCGGTCGAGGAGGCACCGTAGGAGTACCAGGCGTGGGTGCCGACCCGGACCAGGATCGTCGAGGCGACCAGGTCGCCCTCGTGGTGGGCGGAGAAGAGCGTGATCCGGTCAGGATCCTCGGCGCTCATCGCGCCGAACATGGTGCGGAAGTAGCTCAGCGGTCGCGGCGTGAAGTGGTCCCGCTCGGCGGTGTGCACGTAGAGGTCGTGGAAGGCGGCCAACGCCTGGTCGAAGCCGTCCTGGGCGGGAGTGACGGAGGTGACCTCGACGCCCTCCTTCGCGGCCTTCTTGATGTTGCGTCGCCACAGCTGGTTCATCCCGGCGAGTACGTCGTCCTCGCTCCGACCCCGCAGCGGGATCTCGAAGGTGTACTGCGGCTGCCCCGCGCCGAAGCCGTCCTCGGGGCTCTGCAGCCGCCACCCGGCGCCGCGCAGCTGGCTGACGACGCGGGCGCCGACCGGGTCCCGGCGGCTGGGTACGAGGTCGCCGAGCCGGCCGACGCCGTCGTCGGCGATGCCCTGCTTGACCTGGTCGGCGCTCCAGGAGGCCGTGGTGACCGGCGGCCCCATCCGCACCCCGAACGCGCCGTTGCGCTTCAGGTACTCGGCCAGCGGGTCCAGCCAGTCGGCGAGTGGGAGGGTCCAGTCCACCGAGGGTCCCTCGGGCAGGTAGGCCAGGGTGTAGCGCTTGAGGCGCGGCACCGGCCGGTGCAGCACCAGGGTCGCGCCGATCAGCTCCTCACCCTCGAACAGGCCCAGCGACTCCGAGCGCCACTCGGTCTTCACCTGGGCCCAGGCGGGGGTCTGCAGGAAGCTCACCGATGACCGGCTGCGGATGAAGGACAGATGCTCCGCTGTGGACAGGGGTCGAACGGTGACACTCACCTGCGGAAGGTTACCTGGGTTGGGAGTGGGGCGGTGGGGCGGCGGTTTTGACCCCCAGGGGTCAGAACCGCAGGTTGATGGGCGAAGCATTGCCCCCCAAGGTGCGGTTTTGACCCCCAGGGGTCAAAACCTCCTCCTACGCCGCAGGCCCCCAGCCCAGCGCCGGCCCCAGCCGGGTGGCGATGTCGGTGAGGATCTGCACGTAGTCGTCGTGCTCGAAGCTGAACGGCAGCGCGAAGGCCACCTCGTCGACCGCCTGGTAGCCCGCATGGGCGCGCAGCGCATCGGCGATCTCGGCGGAGGTACCGACGATGTCGGGGGCGAAGAGCAGCCCGGCCGGACCTTGCGGCTCACGCGTCCGCGGCAGCCGGGCATCGGCGTAGGCCCGGTAGCGGGCGGCCTGATCGGGCGTGGCGGTGTCCGTCGGGATGACCACCAGCCCCTGGGAGACACGGGCCTGCGCACCGGCCGGGTGTGCGGCCCGGTAGGCGTCGATCTGGCGGCGCTGGATGGTGGCGAAGTCGTCCGCGGACCCCTCCGCCTTGACGACCGAGGAGGTCAGCAGGTTGAGACCGTGCTCGCCCGCCCAGACGCAGGAGCCGAGCGATCCTCCGCCGTACCAGACCCGATCGCGCAGCCCGCGCGACTGGGGCTGGATCGAGCGCGAGAACGTCTCGATCCCCATCGTGCCCTCGAAGTCGGAGACGGGCTCGCCGTCGAGGTAGGACAGCAGCCGCTCGAGGCGTCCGTAGGACAGGTCCTCGGTCTCGTGGGATGCGGGGTAGAGGGCGTGCTTGTAGCGGTCGTAGTTCATCGGTGGCCCGACCGAGAAGCCGGGGTTGATCCGGCCGACGCCGTCGACGGCGGAGAGTACGTCGAGGGTGCCGAGGTCCTCTGCCAGGCGGAAGGGGTTCTCGGCGCCCAGCGGGGTGACGGCGGTGCCGAGCTCGATCCGGGAGGTGCGCTGGGTGGCGGCCGCCATGATCGTCACCGGCGAGGAGATGCCGTGCTGCAGGTGCCGGTGACGCAGCCATGCGGAGTCAAAGCCGAGTCGCTCGCCCAGCTCGATCACCTGCAGCGTCTCCTCGATGCCGGGACGCGGGTCGGCGGGGTCGAAGAGCCCGATGGTGAGGAAGCCGAGGCGGCGCAGCGGGCGGTTCATGGCGCTAAGTCAACCATCCCGCTCGACTAAAGCCGCTCGCGGAGCCAGGCGAAGTCGGCCTGGTGCTCGGCAGCACCGCCCGGTGTCTCGCACACCACCGGCGCGTCGGCCGCGCGGACGACGCCGGCCAACAGGTCCGGGTCGATCCGGCCGGCGCCGAAGTTGGCGTGCCGGTCGGCGCCGGAGTCGAACTCGTCGCGGCTGTCGTTGCAGTGGACCAGGTCGATCCGGCCGGTGATCGCGCGGACGTCGTCGACGACCGTCTCGAGCGCATTGCCGCCGGCGTGCGCATGGCAGGTGTCGAGGCAGAAGCCGACCATGTCGGCCTGCTCGCAGGAGGCGATCGCGTCCCAGACCCGACCGATCCGGTCCAGGTAGCGGGTCATGGCGTTGTCTCCGCCGGCGGTGTTCTCGATCAGCAGCGGCAGCTTGAGGTCGGTCGCCTCGATCGCCTTGCGCCAGTTGTCGAAGCCCTTCTCGGGGTCGTCCGACTTGTTCACGTGGCCGCCGTGCACGATCAGGCCCTTGGCGCCGATCGAGGCGGCCGCGTCGACGTGCTGCTGCAGGAGCTTGCGCGACGGGATGCGGATCCGGTTGTTGGTGGTCGCCACGTTCACGATGTACGGCGCGTGCACGTAGAGGGCGATCCCGGCCGCCTCCGCGTCCGCCTTGAGCGCCTCGGCGCCGCCGGCGTAGGCGAACTCCGGGCCCTTGTAGCCCTGCGGGTCGCCGAGGAAGAACTGCACCAGCGGCGCCTTGCGCGCAGCGGCCTCCGCGATCGGATCGGTCTGGTCGACATGGGCACCGATGAGCATGGGAGCAGCCTAGGCGGGAGCGTGATTAGGGTGCAGCATGACCATCGCGCTGATCGCGGCGGCCGCCGCGCTGACAGCGGCCGGGTTCGTGCTGCTGCGCTCAGCCGGCCAGGATCCGCGCCACGGCGGCGCCGGACAGCGCGATCGCCCCGAGGAAGCAGCCGGCGGCCGCCCACAGTCGTCCGGGCGTGCGGACGGCAGGGCCGGCAGGGGGACGTGGCGGCGGTAGCGCGAGCCCGCTCTGCAACGGCAACGCGGCGGCCGGCAGCCGGTCCGGGATCTCGATCCGGCCGTCCCAGGCGGGCAGACCGAGGCCGCGCAGCTCCACCAGCGCCGCCGCTGCGGTCGCCGGCCGGTCCTCCGGATCGTCCCGGGTGAGCGTCGACAGCACCGGTCCCAGGGCTGACGCCGGGATCGCCGCGACAGCCGACGCTGGGTCACCCGTCAACAGCTGGATGGCGACCCTGCCGACGGCGTACAGGTCCGAACGGGGGTCGGGAGGGCCGCCGGCAGCCTGCTCGGGCGCCATGTAGCCGTCGGTGCCGACGCCACCGGGCGTGCGCGTCAGCCGCGGCTCCTCCCGCGTCGCGGCCACCCCGAAGTCGGCCAGCCGCAGGTGCGGGCGATCGTGTCCGGTCGCCTCCAGCAGCAGGTTCGCGGGCTTCACGTCGCGGTGCACCACCCCGGCCGCGTGCACGGCGGAGAGGGCCTGCAGCAACTGATCGAGGAGTACGCCGACGAGCGGCTCCGGGAGGGTGCCGTGGGTCAGCAGCAGCTCGTGCACGGAGCCGCCCCTGACCAGGTCCATGGTCAGCACCACCAGGTCGTCCTCGGCGGCCCACCCGGTCGGTGCCACCACGTGCCGGTGCGGGATCCGCAGGCCCTGCTCGCGAACGAACCGCAGCAGCAGCGAGGTGCCGCGCTGGGTGAGCACCTTCACCGCCAGCCAGCTCTGGGTCCGCTGGTCGTAGGCGCGCCAGACCGACCCCATGCCGCCGGACCCGATCTGGTCGACGAGCACGTAGCGGCCGGCGATCGGGTGCTGCCGGCTGCCGAGCCCGGGCTCCATGGCTGGGAGCCTAGGCCACCCGGGCAGGTCCTACGGTGGTGTCTGTGCGGACCAACTGGGCAGGCAGCCATACCTACGAGGCGACCGACGTCGTCACACCGGCAAGCGTCACTGAGGTGCAGGAGCTGATTGCGGCCTCGCCGCGCATCCGGGCGCTCGGCAGTCGACACTCCTTCACCGATCTGGCCGACACCCCCGGCGTACAGGTCTCGCTCGAGGGGCTGCCCGCGACGGTCGAGGTGATCGGTGACGTGGTGCGGGTGCCGGCCGGCCTGCGGTACGGCGACCTCGCCACCGAGCTGGTGCCGCGCGGCCTGGCGCTGGCCAACCTCGCCTCCCTGCCGCACATCTCCGTGGCAGGTGCCGTCGCGACCGGCACGCACGGCTCGGGACGGCGCAACCAGTCCCTGGCGGGTGCCGTCCGGGGCATGGAGCTGGTCACCGGCACCGGCGAGCTGGTGCGGCTCACCGGCGCTGAGCTGACCGGTGCGGTCGTGGCCATGGGCACGCTGGGCATCGTGACGTCGCTCGACCTCGCCGTGGAGCCGGCGTTCGAGCTGACCCAGGTCGTCTACGAGGGGTTGAGCTGGACGGCGCTGCTGGACCGCCTCGACGAGGTGCTGAGCTGCGCTTACTCGGTCTCGGTCTTCACCCCCTGGGTCGGTGAGGACGTCGGCCAGGTCTGGGTGAAGGCGCGCACCTCGACAGGCTCGGTGACCGGGGAGCCGGTCGAGGTGCTTGTCGACGCGGGCGCGCACGTGGCGACCGAGCAGCGGCACATGATCGCCGGGATGGCCGTCGAGAACACCACTCCGCAGCTCGGCGTCGCGGGTCCCTGGCACGAGCGGCTGCCGCACTTCCGGATGGGCTTCCTGCCGAGCGCCGGGGAGGAGCTGCAGACCGAGTACCTGGTCCCGATGTCGCGGGCCGCTGAGGCGCTGGGCGCCGTACGTGCGCTCGGGGAGGCGATGCACGAGGTGTTGTTCGTGACCGAGCTGCGTACGATCGCGGCCGACGACCTCTGGCTCTCCGGCGCGTACGGCGAGGACGCGATCGCCCTGCACTTCACCTGGCACCGGGATCCGCTCCGGGTCCAGCCGCTGGTCGACCGGCTCGAGGAGGTGCTGCTCCCGCTGGGGGCGCGCCCGCACTGGGGCAAGGTGTTCCGGGCGCACGCCGACGCGCTCGCGCCGCTCTATCCGCGCTGGAGCGACTTCCTCGACCTGGCCGCACGGCTCGATCCTGAGGGCCGGTTCCGGAACGCCTGGACCGAGCGCCACCTGGGGATTTAGGCCGGCCGCTCGGCGCTTGATAGCCTGTCCCGTCTTCGTCTGCCCAGTCGGATGAGGACAACGCACAGCCCTCCTGCCATGGAGAGACCATGGCCGCTGAGTCCGTAGGAGGTGGGAAGCTATGCGTGCTTACGAGGTTGTGGTCATTCTCGACCCTGCCACTGACGAGCGCACCGTCGCTCCGTCGCTCGACAAGTTCCTCAACGTGGTCCGCAACGACGGTGGCACCGTCGAGTCGGTCGACGTGTGGGGCCGTCGCCGCCTGGCGTACGAGGTCAAGAAGAACGCCGAGGGCATCTACGCCATCGTCAACTTGACCGCCGAGCCGGCCACCGTCAAGGAGCTCGACCGTCAGCTCACGCTGAACGAGTCGATCCTGCGTACCAAGGTCATTCGCCCCGGCAAGTGACCCCCTCGTTCTTGTCGGTCCCGTGCTGTTTGATGGGCCGACAAGGACGTAGATCAGAACGAGACCTAGGGAGACGCCATGGCTGGCGAGACCGTCATCACCGTGATCGGCAATCTGACCGACGACCCGGAGCTGCGCTTCACGCCCTCCGGCGCTGCGGTCGCCAACTTCACGGTGGCCTCGACGCCGCGCACGCTCAACCGCCAGACCCAGCAGTGGGAGGACGGCGAGACGCTGTTCCTGCGCTGCTCGATCTGGCGTCAGGCTGCTGAGAACGTCGCTGAGTCGCTGACCCGGGGCACCCGGGTCATCGTCCAGGGCCGCCTCAAGGCGCGCTCCTACGAGACGCGTGAGGGTGAGAAGCGCACCGTCACCGAGCTCGAGGTCGACGAGGTCGGCCCGTCGCTGACCTGGGCGACCGCGAAGGTCAACCGGGTCAGCCGTCAGGGTGGCTCCGGTGGCGGCGGCTTCAACGCCGGCGGTGGCGGTGGTTTCAGTGGCGGAAACGCCGGTGGAGGCGCTCCGCAGCAGGCTCCGGCCAACGACCCGTGGGCGACCCCGGCTCCGCAGGCTCCCGCCCAGCAGGGCGGCGGCTACGGCGGCAACCAGGGCAACCCGGGCCAGGGCGGCCAGGGCGGCAGCGCTCCGGCCAACGACCCTTGGGGAGCTCCGGGCATCGGCTCGGACGAGCCCCCGTTCTGATCAACAGCTCAGACCGAATCCCTCAACCATTCCGACCTAGGTCGGGCTTCTAGAAAGGAAGCACCACAATGGCCAAGGCAGTGATTCGCAAGCCGAAGAAGAAGGTTTGCCAGTTCTGCAAGGAGAAGGCGACCGGTGTCGACTACAAGGACACCACCCTGCTCCGCAAGTTCATCTCGGACCGCGGCAAGATCCGTGCTCGCCGAGTGACCGGCAACTGCGTCCAGCACCAGCGCGACGTGGCCATCGCGGTCAAGAACGCGCGCGAGGTCGCTCTCCTGCCCTACACCTCTACCGGTCGCTGAGAGGAGACGACATCATGGCGAAGATCATCCTGACCCAGGAAGTCTCCGGTCTCGGTTCGGCGGGTGACGTCGTCGAGGTCAAGGACGGCTACGCGCGCAACTTCCTGCTTCCGCAGGGCGTCGCGATCCGTTGGACCAAGGGCGCCGAGAAGGAGGTCGAGTCCATCCGTGCCGCGCGTGCCAAGCGCGCTGCTCGCGACCTCGACCACGCCGCCCAGATCAAGGGCAAGCTCGAGTCGGCCGCGGTCAGCCTCAAGGTCCGTGCCGGCCAGGACGGTCGCCTCTTCGGCGCCGTCACCGTCGCCGACATCGCGGGTGCCCTCGAGGCCACCACGGGCGAGTCGATCGACAAGCGCACCATCGCGGTG
Source organism: Nocardioides sp. Iso805N (assembly GCF_000364605.1). Lineage (GTDB taxonomy): Bacteria > Actinomycetota > Actinomycetes > Propionibacteriales > Nocardioidaceae > Nocardioides. The sequence goes on from NZ_KB822575.1 coordinate 888,779, forward strand.
AAGAACGCGATCAAGAGCCTCGGCAGCCACACGGTCGCCGTGCGCCTGCACGACGAGGTCACCGCTTCGGTGGCGCTCAACGTCGTTCCGGCCTGATCCACGTTCGGCGGCCGGTCCCTTCGGGGGCCGGCCGCTGCTGCATTTCGGGGGGTTGCGGGCGGAGTAACACGTCGTTGGGTGGAGTAACACGATGTTGAGGGGGAGTAGCAGCACGTCTGGACAGGCTGCTACTCCCCCTGAACACCGTGTTACTCCCAATCGTCGGCAGCCCCCTCGTCAGGAAAGCGCTCCGCGATCGCCGACAGCTTCCTGACGTACGCCGGCCAGTCAGCCTCACCCGGCAGGTTCGTGTGAGTCGCGCTGAGCCCGGCGGCGCCGTCGATCTGCTCGCGCAGGATGTCCGCGTGCCCGGCGTGGCGAGCGATGTCCTCGAGCACGTAGACGATCAGCTGCCGCAGCGCGATCTCGGCGCGCTCCGGCGGCCACCACGGGACCCGACCGACGGTGTCGAGGGGCAGCTCCTCGAGGGTCGCGTCGACGTACTCGCCCACCCGGCGGTAGAGGTCGATCAGCTCCGCTGCGGACTCCTCCTCGGTCGCGTACCAGTCGACCTGCGGGTCCTGGTCGTAGGCGTTGAGGGGGATGAGCTCGGTGGACATCGGCGGCGTGCGGCCGAAGGTCGTGCCGAAGTAGCCGGCCTCGACGTTGAGGCAGTGCTTCACGATGCCGATCAGGCTGGTCCCGGTGGGCGTACGGGGCAGGCGCAGCTCGCGCTCGGAGAGGCCGTCGGCCTTCCACAGCACGGCCTCGCGCGCCAGGCGCAGGTAGCGCTGCAGCGCCTCCTTCTCAGAGTTCGTCATGGCCTGACGCTAGGCCGAGGCACCCGTCACGAGCCAGTGATCTCCGCGCGCCCGGTGGGTGAGCACCACGAACCGGGCCCCCATGAAGACCACCGAGAAGGTCACCCAGACCCATGCCAGCCCGCCGCCGAGCGCGACGGTCAGCGCGAGGACGGGCACGTAGATTGCGAGGACGAGCAGTCCGCCGAGGGCGAGGTAGCGGCCGTCGCCGGCACCGATGAGGACGCCGTCGAGGACGAAGACGACGCCGCAGACGGGCTCGGCGAGCGCCACGATGAGCAGCACCGTGACGAGTCGCTGCCGTACGTCGGCGTCGTCGGTGAAGAGCGCGCCGAGCAGCGGGGACCCGGCCGCGAGTAGTACGCCGCCCGCGACCCCGACGACGACGCCCCACCACACCATTCGGTTGGTCGCGGCACGTACGGCTGCGCTGTCGCCGGCTCCCAGAGCGCGCCCGGTGATGGCCTGGGCGGCGATCGCGATGGCGTCGAGCACGAAGGCCAGGAGCGTCCACAGCGTGAAGGCGATCTGGTGCGCAGCGAGCGCGGTGGCCTGCTCGTGACTGTCGTGCGTCGCGGCGGTGCGGCTGACCGCGAAGGTGGTCACCAGCAGCGCCGCCCGCAGGGTGAGTGTCCGTACCACCAGCGCGACGCCGGCGCGGGCCGCCTGTCGGATGCCGGAGAGATCGGGACGCAGCGAGATGCCGTCCGAGCTGCGTACGACCACGGCGACCAGTGCGAGAGCGGCCAGCAGCTGGGCGCAGAGCGAGCCGAGCGCGGAGCCGCGGATGCCGAGGCCTGCGCCGTACACGAGGAGGAGGTTGAGAACGATGTTCAGCACGTTGCCGCAGATCGCCACCACCATCGGCGTGCGGGTGTCCTGGAGGCCGCGAAGCACTCCGGTGGCGGCCATCATCAGCAGCAACGGGGTGATGCCGACGGCGGCGATGCGCAGGTAGGCGGCGCCTTGGTCGGCGACAGGAGCATCGGCGCCGGCGACCTGGACCAGTGGGTGGGCGAGCAGGACGCACGGGACGGTCACGACCACGCCGATGAGGACGGCCAGCCAGAGTCCGTCGATGCCCTGGGTCAGAGCGCCGCGGGTGTCGCCCGCCCCGAGCTTGCGCGCCACCGCTGCGGTGGTGCCGTAGGCGAGGAAGACGCACATGCCGGTGATGGTCTGCAGCACCACGCCGGCGACCCCGAGCCCGGCGAGCTGGCGGGTGCCGAGGTGGCCGACGATCGCCGAGTCGGCGATCAGGAAGAGCGGCTCGGCGACGAGTGCGAGGAAGGCCGGTACGGCGAGGCGCCAGATCTCCCGATCGGCCTGGTGATCGCGTCCTGGCACCGGCACACGGTAGCGGGCGCTGGCCCGCTTGGGGCAGTCGGCCTAGGACGAAAGGCCTCGTTTTGACGGGCGGTGGAAAACCTGTGCATAGGGGTCTAGACCGGCGCTAAGTCGACAAACACGCAGACCACGCCGAGATGACCGCCGGATGAACGCGGTCCCAGGACCACAATTTCGGTTCCACACTCCCACAGGCGCGTTTCCGCAGGTCAGAGGCATGGTCGGCGTGTCGCTCGGTGTGTCGTGCACAGCAGTCTCCCCAGGCTGTGCACCTCAATCCACGGGTCTTCCACGGGTATCGGCCGGTTATCCCCAGGGCCTGTGGATAAGGGAGTGTCTTTTGGGGGTGATGCCCACGTAAGGTCGCGCTGACCGGTCGGCACGCAGGCTCTGGGGAGCACCCCATCAGGCACCTTCCCGGAACTGTCGGATCTGCCGACTATGGTCGCGAACGCGAGACTGGGAGGTCGGATTTGAGCGTCACCGAGGAGGATGCGCGCAGCATGCAGGAGCCGCCGTTCGACGGGTGGGGCGACGGGCCCGCGGCGTTCGAGCCTGGCGAGCAGAAGCGCGCACCCAACGACCGCACGCCGCCGCAGGACATGGCGGCGGAGCAGTCGGTGCTCGGCGCGATGCTCATCTCCAAGGACGCCATCGCGGATGTCTCGGAGTCGGTCCGCGGCGCCGACTTCTACCGGCCCAGCCACGAGACGATCTTCGACGCGATCATCGACCTCTACGGGCGCGGCGAGCCGGCCGACATGATCACCGTCGCCGGTGAGCTGCAGCGCCGCGCGCAGCTCGAGCGCATCGGCGGCGCCCCCTACCTGCACACCCTCGCGGCCAACGTCCCGATCGCCTCCAACGCGAGCTACTACGCCGAGATCGTCAAGGAGAAGGCGACACTGCGCCGGCTCGTCGACGCCGGCACCAAGATCGTGCAGATGGGCTACGCCGGCGAGGGTGACGTCGACGACATCGTCGACGTCGCGCAGGCCGAGGTCTTCAAGCTCACCGAGAAGCGGTCCACCGAGGACTACGCCCCGCTGTCGGACATCATGGACTCCGTCCTCGATGAGATCGAGACGATCTCCAACCGGGACGCGGGCCTCTACGGCGTACCGACGGGGTTTGCGGACCTCGACGACCTGACCAACGGCTTCCAGGGCGGCCAGATGATCATCGTTGCGGCGCGTCCCGCGATGGGTAAGTCGACGCTGGCGCTGGACTTCTGCCGTGCGGCCTCGATCCACAACAACCTCACCAGCGTCTTCTTCAGCCTGGAGATGAGCCGCGCCGAGATCACGATGCGTCTGCTCTCGGCCGAGGCGAAGGTGCCGCTCAACCACATCCGCAACGGCAACATGACCGACGACGACTGGAACAAGCTGGCCCGCCACATGCCGGCGGTGTCGGCGGCTCCGATGTTCATCGACGACAGCCCCAACATGACGATGATGGAGATCCGCTCGAAGGCGCGGCGGCTCAAGCAGCGCCACGACCTCAAGCTGATCGTCCTCGACTACCTCCAGCTGATGAGCTCGGGCAAGAAGGTGGAGAGCCGCCAGCTCGAGGTCTCGGAGTTCTCCCGCCAGATCAAGCTGCTGGCCAAGGAGCTTGAGGTCCCGATCATCACGCTCTCCCAGCTCAACCGTGGCTCCGAGCAGCGCGCCGACAAGCGCCCGATGGTCTCCGACCTGCGTGAGTCCGGCTCGCTGGAGCAGGACGCCGACATGGTCGTCCTGCTGCACCGCGAGGATGTCTACGAGAAGGAGTCGACCCGCCCCGGCGAGGCCGACATCATCGTCGCCAAGCACCGCAACGGCCCCACGCGCGACCTGGTGGTGGCGTTCCAAGGTCACTACAGCCGGTTCGTCGACATGGCGCACTAGCCGAGTTCTGCTTGTCGAGATGCAACGTAGTTTGACGAGATCGACAGCCGGATAAATTATCCGCTCCACCGACAGTCTGGCCGCCTCCAGTGCGGTAGGTCGATGGAGCCGGGGACCACGGAAAAGCCGACTTCCGTACGCCGGACGCGACCCGAGCGATACGCACTCCGCACACAATCACGCTCGGGTGCAACAGCCTGCTCTGGAACCACAGCCGCGACCTGACTGTGCTGCGACGGGCTAAGTTGTGGGCGGCGGCGTCCGCCCCGGCCTGCCCCGCACAAGGTCGAGCCGGGGTGCGTCACCAGTTGTAGTAGTTGGCTTCGCCACGTCGTGAGGGCTGCTTGACCGATTCGCCGTCCAGGTCTTGGACCGAACCGCCGTTCAGATGATCGGAGCCGCCTCGCGTCCCTCGGTTCTCGATCAGGCCAGCGACGTGTCGGGATCCGGCCAGTTTGCCGCCGGGGTGAACCCGCACAAGTCCCCGTCCTCGACGTGCGTGGATCCACTCTGGTCGCCGAGTACGTCGGCCACGGCATCCACTCCACGTGCAGCGAGCCAGAGTGCTGCCCGACGATGCGGGTGGAAGTGCCTTCCGGGGCTGCGGGGTTCGTTCCAGCATCGCAATGCAGGAACGCGCTTGCCGTGCAAGGTGACCTGCCTCACCGTTTGGGTTCCAGATTGACCTGTCACTCGTCGTGCAGCCGACCCGGTCGTTCTTCCATTCGCTCACTGTTCCGCAGCCTGCTGGGCAGGCAGCCAAAGTGGCGAGAGGAC
>NZ_KB822576.1 GCF_000364605.1 Nocardioides sp. Iso805N
AAGATTGTCATATCCGGTATTAATCACCGTTTCCGGTGGCTATCCCAGAGTGCAGGGCAGATTACTCACGTGTTACTCACCCGTTCGCCGCTCGAGTACCCCGAAAGGCCTTTCCGCTCGACTTGCATGTGTTAAGCACGCCGCCAGCGTTCGTCCTGAGCCAGGATCAAACTCTCCGTAGAAAAACAAAACCCAACCAACCCAAAGGCCAGCCGGGACAAAGAGATGCCTGAACAAGAGAACCTGACATATTGCCAGAATTCATTGTCAAAACCATCACCCGAAGGTAACGGGGCATAACAAACTAATTCGTCGACTATGACACACTGTTGAGTTCTCAAGAATCACACGCGCACCGCGCTCTGCCTTGCGGCTTGGCTGCGGGGCAACCTGCAAAAACTTACCGGTTCGCCGCCCCGGCGTCAACTTGGCGCTGACTCCGGCTCGTCCGACCCGCTGTCACCCACGCGCTACACCCAGTTCGTTGTGCCTCGCGGCGTTCGGTTTGGGTGTCGCACCCGGCGACAAAGAGAACATTACATGCGTGTGTCAGGCAGGCCAAATCGAGCTCGCTCCACGCTCAGGAAGGTCGCGCGAGGCCCTTCGCGGGGCGGTAGGTCGACACGCTCGGCTCCCCGGATGCCCAGAACCGCCACGGTCGCTCCGGAGCACCTCGTAGTCCCACCCGGGGGCCGGTGGCGACGTCCGTCGGCGGTGTCTCAGGCAGGCTCAGGCTGAAGTCGTCGCCACACAGGCCGGCGCCGTTGTCGTCGAGGCGGATGTCGAGCGCCCGGCACAGGCGCGCCGGGCCGCGCGCCAGGTCCCTGTCACGCGCTCCCGGACGCCGCTCCCGGGCCTGCTCGATGCCGGAGACGACCTCGCCCGCCCGCAGCAACGTCGCCGAGGCGTCCCCTTCGGGGCCGCACACGACGTTCGCGCAGGTGTGCATCCCGTAGGTGAAGTACACGTACAGGTGGCCGGCGGGACCGAACATCACCTGGTTGCGACCGGTCGGGCCGCGATAGGCGTGCGAGCCCGGGTCGGCTGCTCCGCCGTACGCCTCGACCTCGGTCAGCCGAACCGTCACACCGGCATGGGTGAGAAAAGCACCGAGGAGGCGCGGCGCGACCAGCTCGACCGGTCCCACCAGCGCCTCCTCGAGGTTCACAGCGTGCTCTCCACTCTCAGGCAAGCCGCTCGCGGAAGACCGCGCTGCGCGTCCGTAGCTCGGCGAGCTGCTCGGCGACCCGCTCAGGTGCGGTGCCGCCGCGGCCGTTGCGCGAGGCCACGGACCCCTCCGCCGTCAGCACCAGCCGGACCTGTGGCGTGAGGGCCGGCGAGATGGCAGCGAACTCCTCATCGGTCAACCCGTCAAGGTCGGTCCCCTTGGTCTCGGCCGCCCGCACGCAGGCGCCCGCCACCTCGTGGGCGATCCGGAACGGGATGCCCTCGCGCACCAGCCACTCGGCGATGTCCGTCGCCAGCGAGAAGCCCTGGGGGGCCAGCTCGGCCATCCGGGCGGTGTTGTAGACCAGGGTGGCCATCTGGCCCGTGAACGCCGGCAGCAGCACCTCGAGGGTGTCGACGGAGTCGAAGACCGGCTCCTTGTCCTCCTGGAGATCGCGGTTGTAGGCGAGAGGGAGTGCCTTGAGGGTGCCGAGCAGGCCGGTGAGGTTGCCGATGAGGCGACCTGCCTTGCCCCGCGCGAGCTCGGAGATGTCCGGATTCTTCTTCTGCGGCATGATCGAGGATCCCGTCGACCACGAGTCGTGCAGCGTGACGAAGTCGAACTCCCTGGTCGCCCACAGGATCACCTCCTCCGCGATCCGGCTGACGTCGACGCCGACCTGCGCACACACGAACGCGAACTCGGCGACGAAGTCGCGGGACGCGGTGCCGTCGATGGAGTTCGCCGTCGAGCCGGTGAAGCCGAGCTCACGGGCGACCAGCTCCGGGTCCAGGCCCAGGCTCTGCCCCGCGAGCGCACCCGAGCCGTACGGGGAGTCGCCCTGCACCCGCTCCCGCCAGTCACCAAACCTGTCGACGTCACGCAGCAGCGCCCAGGCATGGGCGAGCAGATGATGCGAGAGCAGCACCGGTTGGGCGTGCTGGAGGTGCGTACGCCCCGGCATGATGTCGCCGAGGTGGGCCTCGGACTGGGCCGCAAGGGCGTCGATCAGGTCGAGCACCAGACCGGCGACGACCCGGCCGTGGTCCAGCAGGTAGGACCGGAACAGCGTCGCGATCTGGTCATTGCGCGAGCGCCCGGCGCGCAGCTTGCCGCCGACCTCCGGTCCGACCTCCTCGATGAGCAGGCGTTCCAGCGCACCGTGCACGTCCTCGTCGGACTCGGCTGGACGCAGCTCGCCCGAGGTCCACTTCGCGGCGAGTACGTCGAGCCCGCGGTGCAGCTCCAGCTCCTCATCCGCCGTCAGCAGTCCGGCGGCACCGAGCGCCTTGGCGTGGGCGTGCGACCCGGCCAGGTCGTAGAGGCCCAGCCGCCAGTCGAAGTGCGTCGAACGGGAGAGCCGCTCGAGCTCCGGGCTGGGGCCACCGGCGAACCGGCCTCCCCAGAGCTTGCCCTCGTTGGTGGAAGACAGCTCCCCCATCAGTCGGTCCCGAGCTCCATCGCTGCCTCGTCCAGCACTGCCTCCGCCTCGGCGTCGACCTCGGCGTTCGCCGCGATCTGGTCGAACCCGCCGGCCGGCAGCTCCCCGAACAAGGTGCCGTTCTCGACGAGGACCGTGCCCTGGTCGAGAGGCTGGCTGGCGTAGAGCTCCAGCTTGGCGCGGGAGTCGGCGATGTCGAGGTTGCGCATCGTGAGCTGGCCGATCCTGTCGGTCGGACCGAACGCGGCGTTCTCGACGCGCTCCATCGAGAGCTTCTCCGGGTGGTAGGAGAAGTTGGCGCCCTCGGTCTTGAGGATCGTGTAGTCGTCGCCACGACGCAGCCGCAGCGTGACGGTGCCGGTGACCAGCGAGGCGATCCAACGCTGGATCGACTCCCGCAGCATCAGCGCCTGGGGGTCGAGCCAACGGCCCTCGTAGAGCAGCCGGCCGAGCTTTCGGCCCTCGGTGTGATAGTTCGCGAGGGTGTCCTCGTTGTGCACGGCATTGAGCAGTCGCTCGTACGCCGCGAACAGCAGCGCCATGCCCGGCGCCTCGTAGATCCCGCGCGACTTCGCCTCGATGATCCGGTTCTCGATCTGGTCCGACATGCCCAGCCCGTGGCGGCCTCCGACGGCGTTCGCCTCGAGGACCAGCGCCACTGCCCCAGAATCCGAAGCCGTGTCGTACCGCTTGCCGTTGATCGCCACGGGGCGACCGGCCTCGAAGCTGACGGTGACGTCCTCGGTCTCGACCGTGACACTCGGGTCCCAGAACTTCACGCCCATGATCGGCTCGACGGTCTCCAGCGAGACGTCGAGGTGCTCCAGCGTCTTGGCCTCGTGGGTGGCACCCCAGATGTTGGCGTCGGTGGAGTAGGCCTTCTCGGTCGAGTCGCGGTAGGGCAGGCCGTTGGCGACCAGCCACTCGCTCATCTCGTGACGGCCGCCGAGCTCGGTGACGAAGTCGGCGTCCAGCCACGGCTTGTAGATCCGCAGCTCGGGGTTGGCCATCAGGCCGTAGCGGTAGAACCGCTCGATGTCGTTGCCCTTGTAGGTCGAGCCGTCGCCCCAGATGTTGACCTCGTCGGCCTGCATCGCGCGGACCAGCATCGTGCCGGTCACCGCGCGACCCAGCGGCGTGGTGTTGAAGTAGGCCCTCGCGCCGGAGCGGATGTGGAACGCGCCGCACGCCAGCGCGGCCAGACCCTCCTCGACCAGCTGCGGCTTGATGTCGACGGCACGGGCAATCTCCGCGCCGTACTGCTTGGCCCGATCGGGGACGCCGGAGATGTCCGGCTCGTCGTACTGCCCGATGTCGGCCGTGTAGGTGCAGGGGATGGCGCCCTTCGAGCGCATCCAGGCGACCGCGACCGAGGTGTCGAGGCCTCCGGAGAACGCGATGCCGACGCGCTCGCCCTGGGGCAGGGAGGTCAGGACCTTGCTCATTGCTCCTCTTCCGAGTGTTCTGTGTTGTCGTCGTGGTGGTCGTGAGGCTCCTCGCCCGACGTCCCGGTGTGTTGCGCTAGCGCGAGGAACCTGCGAACCAGGTCCTCGCCTCCCTGCGGGTCACGGCCGATCACCAGCACGGTGTCGTCACCGGCGATCGTGCCGAGGATGTCAGGAAACTCTGCCTTGTCGAAGGCGCTGGCCAGGAACTGGGCGGCGCCTGGCGGGGTGCGGAGGACGACCAGGTTCGCGCTGGCCTCCGCGCTGACCAGCAGCTCGCCGCAGAGCCGGGCCAGTCGCGACCGCGTGGCCGCGGACTCCCCCGCGCTGACCGGCCGCCGGTCGCCACCCTCGCCGGGCACGGCGTAGACGAGCACCCCGGAGGCCGCCCGGACCTTGACGGCATCCAGCTCCACCAGGTCCCGGGAGAGGGTCGCCTGGGTAACCTTGACGCCGTTGCCGGCGAGCAGGTCGGCCAGCTCGGTCTGCGACTTGATCTCGTGACTGGAGACCAGGTCGACGATGAGCTGGTGGCGGGCGTTCTTGGTCGCCGGGCGGGTGGCCTGCTCGGTCATCGTGATGTTCCGTGCGCCTCGACAAGCTCGGCGGACGGAGCGGAGATGCCGCTCTGCTCGGCCAGGAAGGCCAGGATCGCCTTCTGCGCGTGCCGACGGTTCTCGGCCTCGTCCCAGACCACGCTCTGCGGCCCGTCGAGCACCTCGGCGTCGATCTCCTTGCCGCGGTAGGCGGGCAGGCAGTGCAGCACGATCGCGTCGGGCTTGGCGCGGGAGACGAGCGCCGTGGTCAGCGAGTACGGCGAGAACACGGCGGTGCGCGCCGCCGCCTCGTCCTCCTTGCCCATGCTCACCCAGGTGTCGGTCACCAGCACGTCGGCGTCGGCGACGGCGCTGGAGGCGTCGGTGTGCAGCTCCACGCTGCCGCCGGTCGCCTTGCCGATCTCGTCGGCCCGCGCGAGCACCTCGGTGTCCGGGACGTAGCCCTCTGGTGCGCCGAACCGCACGTGCATGCCGGCGGTGACACCTGCCAGCGCCCAGGAGTTGCCCATGTTGCAGGCGGCGTCGCCGAGGAAGGCCACCGTCAGCCCGGCGAGGGTGCCCTTGTGCTCCCTGATGGTGAGCAGGTCGGCGAGCAGCTGGCAGGGGTGGAACTCGTCCGTGAGCGCATTGACGACGGGAACACCGGCGTACGCGGCCATCTGGTCGAGCTTGACCTGGGCGAACGTTCGCCACACGATGACGCCGGCCTGCCGGCCGAGCACGCGGGCGACGTCGGCGACCGACTCGCGGACACCGATGCCAGCGAGCGCGCCGTCGACCAGCATCGGGAAGCCGCCGAGCTCGGCGATGCCGGCCGCGAAGGACGACTGGGTGCGCAGCGTCGGCTTGTCGTAGATCGTCGCGACGGTACGAGGACCGGCCAACGGCTTGTGGTCGTACGGCGCGGCCTTCAGCGCGGCAGCACGATCGAGGACGTGCGACTGCTCGGCCGGACTCAGGTCATCGTCACGCAGGAACGACCGGACGGCGCTGCTCATGCCAGGGCCTCCGCCGCGTCGAGGATCGTCGGCCAAGCCGCAAGGAACGCTGCGACGTCCTCGTCGGTGAGCACCAGCGGCGGGGCCAGCCGGATGCGGTCGGGGGTCGCGTTGTTGACGATGAAGCCCTGCGCCAGCGCTGCAGCGGCGATCTTCGCGGTGTCGACTGTCGTCACCACACCGATCAGCAGACCCTCGCCGGTCACCGCCGTGACTCGGGGATCGGCGGCGAGACCGTCACGCAGCTTCTCGCCGACCATGGTGGCCCGCTCCAGCAGGCCCTCGGTCTCGATCGTGGCGATCACTGCGAGCGCCGCAGCACAGGCCGGCGGGTTGCCGGCGAACGTGCTGCCGTGGTTGCCGCGCTGCAGCAGGTCGGCGGCGTCACCGAGACCGATGCAGGCCCCGATCGGGAAGCCGCCACCCAGGCCCTTGGCCAGGGTGACGATGTCAGGGGTGGCGCCCGAGGCGGTGTGCGCGAACCACGCACCGGTGCGGCCCATACCGGTCTGGACCTCGTCGAGCCACAGCAGGGCGCCGTGCTCGTCCGCGATGGCGCGGGCCTTGGCCAGGAAGTCGGCCGGTGGCACGACCACGCCGGCCTCGCCCTGGAGCGGCTCGACCACGATCGCCGCCGTCTCGTCGGTGACGGCGGCCGCGAGGGCCGCGGCGTCGCCGTACTCGACGAACGTGACGTCGCCCGGCAGCGGCTCGAACGGCGCACGGTAGGCCTCCTTGGAGGTCAGCGCGAGGGCCCCCATGGTGCGGCCGTGGAAGGAGCTCTTCATCGCGACCAGGTGGGTGCGACCGGTCCGACGGGTCAGCTTGAACGCGGCCTCGTTGGCCTCGGTGCCGGAGTTGGTGAAGAACACCTTCGCCGGACGGCTCCCGACACCACTCGCGGGCTGGAGCAGCGAGATGAGCTTCTCGGCGAGCTGGATCTGCGGTCCGGACGCGAAGAAGTTCGAGATGTGGCCGAGTGTCGACAACTGCTCGGCGACCGCCTTCACCAGTGCGGGGTGACCGTGGCCGAGGGCGTTGACGGCGATGCCGCCGAGGAGATCGACGTACTCCTTGCCGTCCTCGTCCCAGACCCGGGCCCCCTGGCCGCGGGTGAGGATGAGCTTGGGCGCGCCGAAGGTGTTCATCAGCGCGTGCTGGTAGCGCTCCTGGCTCGACTCGCTCGATGTGCTCGATGCGGTGGTCATGCCCGTGCCTTCCTCAGCTTGGTGTCCACGCCGGGCAGCACCTGGGTGCCGATTCCCTCGTCGGTGAAGATCTCCAGCAGCACCGCATGCTGCTCGCGACCGTCGACGACGGTGGCGCGAGGGACGCCGCCCTGCACCGCCTGCAGGCAGGCGCCCATCTTCGGGACCATGCCGCTGGCCAGGGTCGGCATCAGCTTCTCCAGCGTCTCCGGGCTGATCTCCTGGACGAGGTCGTCGGAGTTGCCGTAGTCGCGGTAGAGCCCCTCCACGTCGGTCAGGACGAGCAGCTTCTCCGCCTTGAGGGCGACCGCGAGGGCCGCCGCGGCGGTGTCGGCGTTGACGTTGTGCACCTGGCCTGACACGTCCGGCGCGATCGAGGAGATGACCGGGATCCGGCCGGCCTCGATCAGGTCGAGCACGGCGTCGGGCCGCACGCCGCTGACCTCGCCGACGAGACCGAGGTCGACCTCCTCGCCGTCCACGATGGTGTTGGTCCGGCTGGCGGTGAACAGTCCGGCGTCCTCACCGGATAGTCCGACGGCGAGCGGACCGTGCTGGTTGAGCAGCCCGACCAGCTCGCGCTGGACCTGGCCGACCAGCACCATCCGTACGACGTCCATCGCCTCCGGGGTGGTGACGCGCAGGCCGCCGCGGAACTCCGACTCGATGCCGAGCCGATCGAGCATCCGGGAGATCTGCGGGCCGCCGCCGTGCACCACCACCGGCTTGAAGCCGGCCAGGCGGAGGAAGGCGATGTCCTCGGCGAACGCCGCCTTGAGGCTCTCGTCGACCATGGCGTTGCCGCCGTACTTGATCACGATGATCTTGCCGTTGTACTTCTTCAGCCACGGCAGCGCTGCGGCGAGGACGGCCGCGTTGGCCTTCACGGGTGCGTTCATGAGGAGTAGGCGCTGTTCTCGTGCACGTAGGCGTGGGTGAGGTCGTTGGTCCACACGGTCGCCGAAGCGCCACCGGACTTGAGGTCGATCGTGACCGTCACGTCGCGGTCCTCCAGGCTGATCTGGGAGGCGTCCTCGGCCGGCGTCGACTGCTTGCAGACCCACACGCCGTTCAGCGCGACATCGAGGTCGGCCGGGTCGAAGGCGGCCGCGGTGGTGCCGACCGAGGCCAGGATGCGGCCCCAGTTGGGGTCCTTGCCGAAGATCGCGGCCTTGAACAGGTTGCTGCGGGCCACCGAGCGGGACACCTCGACGGCGTCCTCCTCGGAAGCGGCGTTGACCGTGGTGATGGCGATGGAGTGGTCGGCACCCTCGGCGTCCTGCAGGAGCTGCAGGGCGAGATCCTGGCAGGCCTGCGACAGCTTGGCGGTGAACTCCTCGACGCTCGGCTTGACGCCGCTCGCGCCGCTGGCGAGCAGGGTCACGGTGTCGTTGGTCGACATGCAGCCGTCGGAGTCCAGCCTGTCGAAGCTCACCCGGGTGGCGGCGCGCAGCGCCTGGTCGAGATCCTCGGCGGTGAGGTCGGCGTCGGTCGTGAGGACCACGAGCATCGTGGCCAGCGCCGGGGCGAGCATGCCCGCACCCTTCGCCATCCCGCCGATGGACCAGCCGTCGCCGGCCACGACGACCTGCTTGGCGACGGTGTCGGTGGTCATGATCGCCTCGGCCGCGGCCGGTCCGCCGTCGGAGCTGAGCTCCTTGGCTGCGGCGTCGACGCCCGCAAGGACGTGCTCACGGAGGTTGAGCATGCCGATCAGTCCGGTGGAGCAGACCACCACGTCCCCGGCACCGATGCCGAGATGCTCGCCGACCCGCTCGGCGGTCTGGTGCGTGGTCTGGAAGCCCTCGGCGCCGGTGTAGCAGTTGGCTCCACCGGAGTTCAGCACGACCGCCTTGACGACACCGTCCTTGACGACCTCCTGGCTCCACAGCACCGGGTTGGCCTTGCAACGGTTGCTGGTGAAGACGCTGGCCGAGGCGAACGAGGGTCCCTGGTTGGCGACCAGTGCCAGGTCGGGCTTGCCCGTCGACTTGAGACCGGCGGCGACGCCTGCTGCGAGGAAGCCCTGCGGGTGGGTGACGCTCATCGAGACGAATCCTTCTTGCGTGGTGCGGCCTTGCCCGGCGCGTTCTTAGGAGACGCGGCCTTGCGGGACTCGGCCTTGGTGACGGGTACGGCGGCGGTGACGGTGTGGCCTCGTCGTCGCCACACCTCGGCCGCCTGCTCGGAGTCGATCACCCGCACCAGGATCCAGTCGGTCTCGAAGGTCGAGAACGTGTACGCCGGCACTCCCGCCTCGGCCAGCGGGACCAGCAGCGCCGCCAGGACGCCGATCGCCGACGGGTCCAGCTCCCCGACGATGCGGAAAGCCTTCAGCGGCCGGATCGACGGCGTCTTGGTCGGCACCGAGCGGCCCGCACAGATCAGGCTCGTCTCGCTCGCTGTCGCGGTGACCGAGAACAGCGAGGACGACTCCGCCCACTTGGGGATCTCGGCACCGGGGCCCAGCTTCACGATCGCGAGCTTCTCGGGGTACTCGGCGAGCGTGAAGGTCTGCTCGCTCCAGCTCTGGGTGGTGCTCGTCTCGTCGGTCACGGGGCCAGTCCGATCGTGCTCAGGCCGGTGGCCTCATCGAGGCCGAGGGCGAGGTTCATGCACTGCACGGCGGCGCCGGCAGTGCCCTTGGTGAGATTGTCGATGGCACCGACGGCGACGAGCCGGCCGGCCGCCTCGTCGACGGTCACCTGCAGGTGTACGGCGTTGGAGCCGGCCACCGACTGCGTCTGCGGCCAGATGCCCTCGGGCAGCAGGTGTACGAACTGCTCCTCGGCGTACGCCTTCTCATAGGCGGCACGGACCTGCTCGGCCGTGATGCCGGGGCGCAGCCTGGCGGTGCAGGTCGCCAGGATGCCGCGCGACATCGGCACCAGCAGCGGAGTGAAGCTGACGGTGACCTGCTCGTCGGTGAGGGCGGAGAGGTTCTGGATGATCTCGGGGGTGTGCCGGTGCACCCCGCCGACGCCGTAGGCGCTCGCCGAACCCATCACCTCGCTGCCGAGCAGATGGGTCTTGGCGGCCTTGCCTGCGCCCGAGGTGCCGGACGCGGCCACGACGACCACGTCCGCCTCGACCAGGCCGGCCTCGATCGCCGGCGCCAGGGTCAGCGTGGCGACCGTCGGGTAGCAGCCCGGTACGGCGACCTGCGTGGCGCCGGCGAGCTTCGCCCGCTGACCCGGCAGCTCCGGCAGCCCGTAGGGCCAGGTCCCCGCGTGCGGCGAGCCGTAGAACCGCTCCCACAGGCTCGGGTCGGCGAGCCGGTAGTCAGCACCGCAGTCGATCACGACGGTGCCCTCAGGCAGGGCCGCGGCCATCGCGCCGGACTGACCGTGCGGCAACGCCAGGAAGACGACGTCGTGCCCGCTGAGCACCTCGACAGTGGTCTCCTCGATCACCCGGTCCGCCAGCGGCAGGAGGTGCGGCTGGAGCGCGCCGAGCAGCTGACCCGCGTTCGAGGCACCCGTCAGGGCGCCGATCTCGACTGCCGGGTGGCTGCACAGCAGGCGGAGGATCTCGCCTCCGGCGTACCCGCTCGCTCCTGCTACCGCTACCCGCACCTTGGTCATGTGCATGACTATACACAGTCTTGCATGAAACCGCGGCGGGGTTTATTGAAAGCGCGGTGAAACCGGTGTGTCCCAGGCTAGTGCCATGACCAATTCTGACCTGGCGGTCGATGCCACCGGCCTGGTGAAGCGCTTCGGTGACTTCACCGCCGTGGGCGGCGTCGACCTGGCCATCGAGCCCGGCGAGGTCTTCGGAGTGCTGGGGCCCAACGGCGCCGGCAAGACCACGACCCTGTCCATGCTCGCCACGTTGCTGCCCATCGACGGCGGCCGCGCCTCCATCTTCGGCGTCGACGTCGCCTCCTCGCCGCACCAGATCCGGCAACTCGTCGGGGTGACGGGGCAGTACGCCTCCGTCGACGAGAACCTGACCGGCGCAGAGAACCTCTGGCTCTTCGCACGCCTCCACGGCCGCTCGTCCAAGCAGGCCAAGGCGCTCGCCGACGACCTGCTCGGTCGCTTCGGACTGACCGAGGCCGCCGGCAAGCAGATCAAGGACTACTCCGGCGGCATGCGCCGACGCCTGGACCTGGGTGCCTCGCTGATCAGCTCACCCCCGCTGATCTTCCTCGACGAGCCCACCACGGGTCTGGACCCGCGAACCCGCAGCCAGATGTGGGACACCATCCGCGACCTGGTCGCGAACGGGTCGACCATCCTGCTGACCACGCAATATCTCGACGAGGCCGACCAGCTCGCCGACCGGATCGCCGTCATCGACCGCGGCCTCAAGGTCGCCGAAGGCACGCCGTCCGACCTCAAGACGAGCGTCGGCGAGTCCTCTCTGCAGCTTCGCCTCAGCGACAAGTCGCTGATCGAGGAGGCGGCGCTGCTGGTCAAGCGCATCACCGGCAGCAGTCCGGTCCTCACCCCGGAGGCGGGCGGGCTCAACGTGCCACTACCGGATGCCAACCAGGCCGCCGACGTACTGATCGCGCTGCGGCAGGCGAGCCTGTCCATCACGTCAGCCGCGGTACAGCAGCCCACCCTGGACGAGGTCTTCCTGGCCCTGACCGGCCACGACACCGGCCAGCCCGATGCCCAGTCCGACGCCCGCGAGACCGAGTCCGAGGAGGCCCGCCGATGAGTGCTCTCATGGCCGAGCGCAGCATCCAGGCTGCGAAGCAGCGGCTGACACCGCGTCCCACGCCGCGCGAGACGGTCTCGCAGACGATCACGATGGCGTGGCGGGCGCTGAAGAAGATGCGCCGGAACCCCGAGCAGTTCTTCGATGTGATCATCCAGCCGCTGCTGTTCACCGCGATGTTCAGCTACATCTTCGGCGGCGCCGTGTCGGGATCGGTCAAGGACTACCTGCCGATCGTGATCCCGGGCATCCTCGCGCAGACCGCACTCACGGCCTGCATGGCGACCGGGACACAGATGCGCGAGGACATGGAGAAGGGCGTCTTCGACCGCTTCCGGTCGCTGCCGATGTCGCGGATCGCACCGCTGGCCGGCCCGATGCTGGCCGACGTGCTCCGCTACGGGATCGCCGCGACCCTGACGCTCGCCACCGGGTTCGCGATGGGATACCGCCCGGGCGGCGGCGTGCTCGGCATCACGCTCGGCTGGCTGCTGGTGATCATCGCCGGCTGGTCGATGTCGTGGATCTTCGCCTGGCTCGGCACGATCGCGCGCTCGGCCCAGGCGGTCCAGGGCATCGGCATGATGATCATGTTCCCGCTGACGTTCCTCTCCGACGCCTTCACGCCGAAGGACACCATGCCGGGCTGGCTCCAGCACTTCGTCGCCATCAACCCGGTGACGCTGGTCATCCACGCTGTACGCGACCTGATCAACGACGGCAACATCACCGCCAACGTCGCGTGGGCGCTGCTGGGCTGCCTCGTCATCGTGGCGATCTTCGCCCCGCTCGCGATCCGGTCCTACAGCCGCAAGGTCTGATCCGAGATCAGCCCAGCTGCGCGAGGAGGCCAACCGCCTCCTCGCGCAGCTGTTGCCGTGGTAGGTCGAGCGCAGCCACCGGTGAGCCCGTCAGGGCGAACAGCCACGCCGGGTCGAGGCTGGGCAGCATCAGGTTGAGGCTGAACCCTTCGGCCAGGCCGACGAGCCTGCGGCCGGCGTCGCTCGTCTGGTCGCCGGTGATCTCCCACGCCGCCAGTGCGAAGAGCACACCGCCCATGATCGGGTGGTCCAGGTAGGGATCCGCGGTCGCGAGGACGTCGGCGGCCTTGGTTCGCAGGTCGTCGCGGGCACTGTGTGCCGCGGTCCGGTGGCCGTAGCGGCAGTGCGCGGCGACCGAGGCCGCCTGCGGGAAGAGCACCCAGGGCTCCAGACCCTCCAGATCGACGCCGGGCATCGTCTGGCCGTTGAGGCGGCCCACGGCGACCCGATAGGCCTCGAGGCCCTCGTCGACCAGCCCGCGCGCCAACAACAGCTCGGCTCGGCCGCACAGGTAGCCGATCGCGCCGCCGAAGACGGACTCGATGCGGTCGTCGCGACCCAGCTCGTCGAGCGTCCGTTCGGCCTCGTCGAGCTCACCCTGCGCGATCGCGACCAGGGCGACGGTCGCACGGGTCTGCGCCCAGTCCTCGACGGCGCCCAGCTCGGCCATCGTCGGGATGGCTGCCTCGGCGTACGTCCTGGCCTGCTCGCGCCGGCCCGACTGCAGCAGTACGCCGGCCAGGTGCGCCTGGACCAGTGCCACCGCCCAGGGGCCGTCCTCCGGGTCGGCGAGCGCGAGGGCCTGCTCCCCCAACCGCACCGCCGCATCGAGGTCGCCGAGGTTCTCCCATGCCTGGCTCGCCCAGATCGATGCCCAGGCGGCGACGTAGCGGTCCTCGGACGCGGTGAGGCGATCGAGAACGTCCATCTGCTCGTCCGACCCGACCTCACTCATCGCGAGCAGTCCGACCACTCCCGCTCGAGTCCGCGGTGAGCCGGACCCGGCGCCCAGCTCGCGCAACCGGGCGATGCCCGCCTCCTGACCGGCGCCGCTGAAGATCCGCGCGGTGAGCAGGGTGCTCGCGAGCGCGGCGCGCAGGTCGTCCTCACTGCCGGGCACGATCGGCCGCTCGGTCAGCAGGGGCAGCACCGGCACCGCCAGGTTGAGGATCTTGAGGTGGCTGCCCTCGACCGACCAGAAGCCCACCAGAGCGGCCAACAAGGCTGCTGCGGCCTCCGCATCCTCACCCGCCACCGCGTGCCGCAGGCCCTCGACCAGGTTGCCCTCCTCGGCCCTCAGCAGGGTCATGGTGGCGACCTGCTCGCGGCTGAAGAGCCGTGCCTGCGCGTCCCGGCACAGCGCCACCGCCCACGCCCGCAGCCTGTCGTTGGCCTCACTGTCGTCGCCGGCATCGACCAGCTGCATCCGACCGAACTCGCGGACGGTCTCCAGAAGCCTGTAGCGCAGCGACTCGTCCTCGACCACCACGACCAGCGACTGCTCGACCAGCGCGATCAGCACGTCGAGCGCGTCGCTGTGACCATCGTCGTTGTCGGGGGCGAGGACGGCCGTGGCGCCGTCGAGGGAGAAGCCGTCCCGGAAGACCGAGAGGCGTCGCAGCGCGATCCGCTCGTCCTCGGTGAGGAGGTTCCAGGACCAGTCGATGACGGCGATCAGCGTCTGGTGCCGTTCGGGCGCGTCACGGGCACCGCCGCGCAGGAGGGCGAACCGGTTCTCCAACCGTCGCTCGATCTCCGCAACGCTCATCACCCGCACTTTGGCCGCCGCCAGCTCGACCGCCAGTGGCAAGCCGTCCAGGCGGCTGACCAGCGCGCGCACCCGCTCCGGATCCAGTACGGCGCCGGGACGCGCGGCCTCGGCGCGCTCGACGAAGAGTGCTGCCGCGTCCTCGATGCTGAGCTCGGGCAGCAGATAGGTGCGCTCCGCCGCCAGGCCCAGCGAGATGCGAGTGGTGGTCAGCACGGTGAGCGCAGGCGTGCGGGCGATCAGCCCGGAGACCAGGTCGGCCACGCCCTCGACCACCTGCTCGCAGTTGTCCAGGATGAGTAGCGTGGGGACGGTGCCGATGAGCTCGACGATCCGACCGACCGGGTCGGTCCGGCTCGGTACCGCCGTCCGGCGGCTCGCCACCGACTCACGCGCGCCGAGCGCATCGGCGACCTCGACCGCGACGCCGTCGTCGCTGGTCACCGAGACGAGCTCCACGAAGTGCACCACCGGCTGCTCGGCCAGTCGGCCCATCAGGTGCGCCAGCCGGGTCTTGCCGAGTCCGCCGGCCCCGACGATCGAGACCACCCGATGTCCGCGCACCAGCGTGGCCAGCGCCGCCACGTCGGACTCGCGACCGATCATCTCGTCGGCGTCGAAGCGCAGCCCCGCACGGACCGGTGCGTCCCGGGCGAGCAGCTCACGGTGCAGCTGCTGGAGCCGCGGGGCGGGATCGATGCCCAGCCGGTCGGCCAGCTGCTCACGATAGAGCTCGTAGGCGTCCAACGCGGCCGGGGTCCCGTGCACCGCAGCCGTCGCCCTCAGTCGCGCCTCCACCGCCTCGTCGTCAGCACTGTGCTCGTCGAGCTGGGCCAGCTGGTCCAGCAGCGGGAGCGCATCGGCGTACCTGCCCTCGGCGACGAGTCGCATCGCGTCCGGGCGCAGCGACCACGCGTCGACCTCGGCAGGGTCGAGGGCCAGCCGGTAACCCTGCCCGGTTCGTTCGATGGCCTGGGCGGCCGTCGCGGCGCGGGCCCGCGAGACAACCACCTGAAGCGCCTTGGTCGGGTTCGCCGGGGCGTCCTCCGCCCACACCTCCTCGACCAGCGTCCGCTCCCCCAGGCCACGGCTGCCGGCCTCGACGAGCGCTCGGAGCAGGGCGTGCGTCCGCTCGCCGGGGACCGGGTTGCCGTCCCAGGTCACCTCGTCGAGGACGCGCAGTCGAACCACGGAGCGATCATGCCAGGTTGGCGAGAGTCACCGCCGCCGAGCCACGCGAGAGGTCACATTCCGCAGGTCGAGAGGTCACATCCCGCAGGTCGAGGGGTCACATTCCGCAGGTCGAGGGGTCACATTCCGCAGGGAGGGCGGCCCGGGTGTGACCACTCGAGTCGACGGAAGTGACCTCTCGAGCCGTAGAAAGTGACCTCTCGACGTCAGGCGCGTTGCACAGCGCCGGTGCGCTCAGCCGCGCGGGCCACCGCAGCGTCGCGGGCGGCAGCCGTCTCCTCAGCAGTGAGCGTCCGGTCAGGAGCGCGGAAGCGCAGCGCGAAGGCCAGCGACTTCTTGTCCTTGCCCAGCTGCTCGCTGACGTAGACGTCGAACAGTCGGATCGACTCCAGCAGCTCGCCAGCGCCCTCACGCAGCGCGGCCTCGACGGACGCGACGGTGACGGCTTGATCGACCACCAGCGCGACGTCCTCCTTGGCCAGCGGCATGGTGGAGAAGGTCGGCCCCGGTGTCACCGCGGGCGTGAGCCCGATCAGCGCGTCGAGGTCGAGTACGACGGCGGCGCTGCGCTCGGGCAGCCCGTAGTTGCGACAGACGTTGGGGTGCAGCTCGCCGGCGAAGCCGAGAACCGTCTCCCCCGCCGTCACCTTCGCGCAGCGGCCGGGGTGCCACGGCATCACGGCTGCCGACTCGACGGTGATCTCCACACCGAGCTCCGTGGTGAGCCGGTCGACCACGGCCAGGGCGTCCTGCCAGCCCGCCGGCCGGGCGGGGCCCCACCAGCCGGCCCGCTCGTGCTCCCCCGCCAGTACGACGCCGAGCTCGGTCCACTGCTTCGGGATGGCCGCGAGCAGGGCTTCCAGCTCCGCATCGGTGGGGCGCCGGTCGACGCCGTAGATCGGAGCGGCGCCCGCCTCGGACGGCGTCGCGACGGTCTGGGTCTCGAAAAGCGCGACGCCCGGGGCACCTCGGCCGAGGTTGCGGCCGGCAGCCTCGAGCAGGCCCGGCAGCACGGTGGTCGTGTACGCCGGGGCCTCGGCCGACAACGGATTCGCGAGGCCGACGGTGTTGCGGCGCGGGTCGTCGGCCGGCAGGCCCAGGGCCTCCCACGTGGACTCGCCGACGAACGGGAAGCTGATCACCTCGACCAGCCCGGCTCCGGCCAGCGTGCGGCCGACCCGGCGGCGCAGACGCTGGCTCCGGGTCAGGCCCCGACCGGTGGCCCGGCGCGGCAGCACGCTGGGGACCTGGTCGTAGCCGACGATCCGGACGACCTCCTCCACCAGGTCGTAGGGCTGGGTGATGTCAGGTCGCCACGGCGGCGGGGTGGCGGTCGCGCGGTCGCCGGCGACGGTGACCGCGCAGCCCACCGCCTCGAGGTGGGCGATCGTCGTCTCGGCTGGGATCGGCATGCCACTGATCCGTGCCGGCAGGTCGGTCCCGATCTCGATCGGCTCCGGCTGCGGCGGCACGCCGACGACGGTGACGCCGGGCTCGGCGGTCGCGCCACCGAGCTCGACCAGGAGCTCGACCACCCGGTCGGCAGCGGCCTCACAGATCGTCGGGTCGACCCCGCGCTCGTTGCGCTTGCCCGCCTCCGAGCTGATCTTGTGGCGCTTGCCGGTGCGGAACATCGACACCGCGTCCCAGTGGGCCGCCTCGATCAGCACGTTGGTCGTGGTGGCAGACATCTCGGTGGTCGCGCCACCCATCACACCGCCGAGCCCGATCACGCCGGAGTCGTCGGTGACGACGAGATCGAGCGCCGAGAGGGTGCGCTCCGTGCCGTCGAGCGTCGTCATGCGCTCGCCCTCGGCCGCGCGACGGACCCGGAGCGGACCCCGCAGCGTGTCACGGTCATAGCCGTGGATGGGTCGACCGGTCTCGAGCATCACGTAGTTGGTCACGTCGACCGCCAGTGAGATCGGCCGCATCCCGGCCTGCTCGAGCCGGCGCGCCATCCACTCGGGGGTCGGCGTGGCGGGGTCGAAGCCGCTGACCGAGCGCGCCACGAACACCGGGCAGCCGATCGCGTCGTCGATGACGACGGGGTAGCCGTCGTCGTTCGCGGCCGGGGTCTCTCGCAGCGCCGGGTCGCGGTAGGGAGCCTCGAAGCCGAGGGCGGCCTCGCGAGCGATGCCGCGCAGGCTCAGTGCGTAGGCACGATCGGGGTTGATCTCGAACTCGATGACCTCCTCGCCGAAGCCGAGGAACTCGCGCGCGTCGGTGCCCGGCTCCGGGCCGTCGGTCGGGACCACGACGATGCCGTGGGCCCCGTCGTCCGGCAGGCCGAGCTCGGCCGCGGAGCAGATCATGCCGGCGGAGACGTGGCCGTAGGTCTTGCGGGCGGCGATCTGGAAGTTCCCGGGCAGCACGCCTCCCGGGAGGATCACCACGACCTTGTCGCCGGGACCGAAGTTGTGGGCGCCGCAGACGATGCCCTGCGGTTCGCCGGTGCCGTTGGCGTCGCCGACGTCGACGGTGCACCAGTTGATCACCTTGCCGTTCTTCTGCGGCTCCTTCTCCTGGGTCAGCACCCGGCCGATGACCAGCGGACCCTGGATGCCGGCACCGGCGGCCTCGATCGCCTCGAGCTTGAGGCCGAGGGCGGTGAGCCGGTCGGTGAGCGCCTCGGTGGTGAGGTCGGCGGGCAGGTCGACGTACTCCTTGATCCAGGAGACGGGGGCCTTCATCAGATCTCCGATCCGAAAGCAGTGGTGAAGCGGACGTCGCCCTCGAAGAGCGTGCGCAGGTCCTCCAGGCCGTGCCGGAACATCAGGGTCCGGTCGATGCCCATGCCGAACGCGAAGCCGCTGAAACGATCGGCGTCGACGCCGCAGGCGCGGAGCACGCGCGGGTTGACGATGCCGCAGCCGCCCCACTCGATCCAGCCCTCACCGCGGCAGGTGCGGCAGTCCTCGGAGTCAATGCCGCGGCACACGAAGCAGACCAGGTCGACCTCGGCCGAGGGCTCGGTGAAGGGGAAGTACGACGGCCGGAAGCGCGTCGTGATGCCCTCGCCGAACATCTGGGAGGCGAAGTGGTCCAGGGTGCCCTTGAGGTGGGCCATGGTGATGCCCTCGTCGATGGCGAGACCCTCGACCTGGTGGAACATCGGGCTGTGCGTCGCGTCGTACTCATCGGTGCGGAAGACCCGCCCGGGGCACACCACGTAGATCGGCGCATCCTCGGTGACACCACGCGTGAGCATGGTGCGCGCCTGGACCGGTGAGGTGTGGGTGCGTAGCACGAGATGGTTCTCGGCCGGCTCGGTCCAGAACGTGTCCTGCATCGTCCGGGCCGGGTGGTCCGGACCAAGGTTGAGGGCGTCGAAGTTGAGCCACTCGGCCTCGATCACCGGACCCTCGGCGACCTCCCAGCCCATCGCCACGAAGATGTCGGCGATCAGCTCCGCGCCGGTGGTCAACGGGTGGCGGCCGCCGGTGGGGCACCGGTCGGTGGGCAGCGTGACGTCGACCGCCTCCTCCACCAGGATGCGCGCCTCGTGCTCGGCCTCGAGCACGGCCTGGCGCTCGGCGAGTGCCTTGTTGACCGCAGCGCGGGCCTGGCCGATGCGCTGGCCGGCCTCCTTGCGTGCCGCGGGTGGCAGGGCGCCGATCTCGCGGTTGGCCAACGCCAGCGCGGACCTGTCGCCGACGTGGTCGATGCGGACCTGCTTCAGCTCCTCCAGGTCCTGGGCTGCCGCGATCGCGGCCAGGGCCGCGTCGCGAGCGGCGTCGACCTCCTCGGCCTTCAAGGGAGTGACCTCCACGGGGTCGTAGTCGGTGTTCGGGCCGGACATGGGTGCCTTTCCCCAGCAGGTGACGTGCGGGGCAAGTCTAGGAAGGCAACGGGCCCGACAGCGAATGGGTTCGGGTTATCGTCCTCCGAATGGGCCTCGACGAGGGTCCGAGCCGCTCGCGGATCGTGCCTCAGCGGCGCGCTTTGGCGTCGATCTCGGCCGCCCGGAGCCGGATCAGCTCGTCGAAGAGCGCGTCGGGCAGCGGCGAGGCCAAAGTGATCCGGATCGAGCCGGAGCCCTCGGAGAGATCGAGGGCGGCGTCGGCGTGCGCGGCGCGGAGCTGCTGGGTGACGGAGCCGCTGAACGGAATGACCGACAGCCCCTGCTGGGTGGCCATGACGCTGATCAGTCCCTTCCCGCGGTAGAGGTAGCACGGCATCGCGTAGCTGCGCCCGACCTGCACTGCCTCGATCAGATCGGCCGCCCGGGCGTAGTAGCGCTCCACCGGCTCACGCTTGGCCGGCTCGAGGCCGGCGAGATACTCCTCGATCGCCCGCGGCTCGGCCGCCGTCATGCCAGCCTCGGGTCCTCGCCGGGCCACTCGACCACGATCCGTGCTCCCCCGCCCGGTGCGTCGGCGATCGTCACCGTCCCGCCGTGCGCCCTGGTCAGACCCCCGACCAGGTAGAGCCCCAGCCCGGAACCGCCCCGGGCACCGCCCTTCCAGAACTTGGTGAACACGCGCTTGCGCAGGTCCGCAGGGATGCCGTCGCCCTCGTCGTCGACCAGCACCCGCACCCCGCCCTCCGTCGGCTCCAGCCGCACCCGTACGACGCCCTCGCCGTGGCGCACGCCGTTCTCCACCAGGTTGGTGATCACCTGGGTGAACTTGTCGGGGTCGGCGAGGATCTCGGGCAGCTCCTCGGCCGCGCTGAGCTCGATGCCCCGCGCCGTACCGGCCTGCACCGAATCGACGACCCGGCCGACCAGGACGGCGGCGTCGCACGGCCGGGGGTAGAGCTGCAGCCTACCGGTGTCGATCCTGGCCACGTCGAGCAGCTCGGCGATCAGCCGTGAGAGCCGGTCGGAGTCGGCGTGCACGGTGGTGAGCATCAGCTTCTTCTGCTCGTCGTTGAGCTTGTCCCAGCGGTTGAGCAGCGCCTGGACGAACCCCTTCACGCCGGTCAGGGGGCTACGCAGCTCGTGCGCGACCGTCGCGACCAGGTCCGATCGCTCTCGGTCGAGCCGTGCCCTGCCGCGCCCGCTGCGCAGCGTGATCGCCAGTGTCCTGTCGCTGCCGATCCGGGCCACGACCAGCACCTCGGTGCCGTTCGGCAACAGCCAGGACTGCTCCGGCACCCCGGTGCGCGACCTCAACCCACCGTACGGCTGGTTGACGTCGACCCAGCTGCAGCCCTCACCGTCGCGCAGCGTCAGGGTCTGCTCGAGCGGTGCGCCGACCGCAGCGGCGGCATCGATCCCGAGCATGCGGGCGGCCACGGCCGAGACCAGGGTGACCCGGCCGCTCCGATCGGCGAGCACGACGCCATCGGGGAGACTGTCGGCCAGGTCCTGTGCGTCCACGACCTCACCCTAGCCAAGTCGACAGGCCACTCCGCGACGTCGAGAGCTCAGTCCGGGAGAGTCGAGGCCGCACTCATCGACGCGCGCTGGGCGCGGGCGCTGGCGTAGAGGCACAGCGCCGCTGCCGTGGAGAGGTTGAGGCTCTCGGCACGACCGAAGATCGGGATGCTGACGACATGGTCGGCCTCGGCAGCCAGAGCTGGGGGCAAGCCCCATGCCTCGTTGCCCAGCAGCCAGGCCGACGGCCGCGCCAGCAGCGCGTCGCCGTCGAAGATGGTGGCCTCACCCCCCATGTCTGCTGCCAGCACTGCCAGACCCGCCGCCCGCGCGGCCCGTACGGCGACGAGCGGGTCTCGCTCGATCACGATCGGCAGGTGGAACGCCGAGCCGACGGAGGCGCGGATGGTCTTGGGGTTGTACAGATCGACAGCGTCGCCGGCCAGCACCACGGCATCGGCTCCGGCCGCATCGGCGCAGCGGATCACGGTGCCGGCGTTGCCGGGGTCGCGGACATCGGCACAGATCGCTACCAGCCGCGGACCACTCGACCCGCTGGAACCGACCTCTCGACCGGCGAGATCTGACCACTCGACGTCGAGGAAGCGACAGACAGCGACCAGTCCGGCGGGAGTGACCGAGTCGGAGAGCAGCTCGATGGCGCGCGGCTCGACCAGCGTCACCGGCACATCCTGAGCGGCAGCGGGCGCGAGCAGCTCGGCGTACTCCTCGGCTGCGGCTGGCGTGGCGAAGACCTCGACCACGCAGCCCTCTCCGGAGCCCAGCACCGTGGAGAGCGCGCCCTCGACGGCCTTCGGGCCGTCAGCAAGGAAGAGCCGCCGCTGCGCGCGAGCGGAGCGGCGGCTCAACTTCCTTGCCTCCTTCACGCGGCTGTTGCCCGCGGAAAGGGGAGTCATCTCGACAGGCTCGATGACGAAGGATCAGGCGGAGACCGGAGCGTTGACGTCCTCGGGGAGGGCGTTCTTGGCGACCTCGACCAGCGCGTTGAACGCGGCCACGTCGTTGACGGCAAGGTCGGCGAGGATCTTGCGGTCGACCTCGACACCAGCAAGGCCCAGGCCCTGGATGAAGCGGTTGTAGGTCAGGCCCTCGGCACGCGCACCGGCGTTGATGCGCTGGATCCACAGACGACGGAAGTTGCCCTTGTTCTTGCGGCGGTCGTTGTAGCTGTAGACCAGCGAGTGGGTGACCTGCTCCTTGGCCTTGCGGTAGAGGCGCGAACGCTGACCGCGGTAGCCGGAGGCCCGCTCGAGGGTGACGCGGCGCTTCTTGGCGGCGTTTACTGCGCGCTTGACGCGTGCCATGTGTTACTCCTTGCGTGAAAATCTGGTGGCCAGGCCTCGGCGGCGCTGTGCCCGGGGAAAGATCAGAGACCCAGCAGCTTCTTGGCGCGCGGGACGTCGTTCTTGGCGACCTCGACGGTGCCGGTCATGCGGCGGGTGACCTTGGAGGGCTTCTTCTCCAGGTTGTGACGCTTGCCAGCCTTCTCGCGAAGGATCTTGCCCGAGCCGGTCACGCGGAAGCGCTTGCCGGCACCGGAGTGGCTCTTGTTCTTCGGCATCTCTGCTCTCTCTTTCGTACTGAAAACTCAGGCGTCGATCTCGGGGTCGAGATTCTCGGAGCGACCCCGCTCCTTCTTCTGCGCGACCGGCCCGGTGTGGGTGGCGCGCTCGGCGCGCTCAGCCGCCTGGTCCGCCTCGCGCTCGGCCGCCTTCTCTTCCTTGGCGACCTGCTGGTCGACCTTGGCGTCGGCCTTCTTCTTGTTCGGACCGAGGACCATCACCATGTTGCGGCCGTCCTGCTTGGGCGAGGACTCCACGAAGCCGAGCTCCTGGACGTCCTCGGCCAGCTTCTGCAGCAGCCGGAAGCCGAGCTCGGGACGGTGCTGCTCACGGCCACGGAACATGATCGTGATCTTGACCTTGTCACCGGCCTTGAGGAAGCGGACTACGTGACCCTTCTTGGTCTCGTAGTCGTGGCTGTCGATCTTCGGACGAAGCTTCATCTCCTTGATGATCACGTTCGTCTGGTTTCGACGCGCCTCACGAGCCTTCTGGGCGTTCTCGTACTTGAACTTCCCGTAGTCCATGAGCTTGCAGACCGGGGGCTTGCCCATCGGGGCGATCTCGACGAGGTCGAGGTCTGCCTCCTGGGCAAGGCGCAGTGCGTCGGCCGTCGGCACGATGCCGACGGTCTCGCCATTGGGACCAACGAGGCGGACCTCGGGTACGCGGATCCGGTCGTTGATACGAAGCTCGGTGCTGATGTGTCCTCCAGTGATCGTCTGTCAGGAGGCCTTCCACGCGTTCGGACCATGTGCACACTGGCCCGAGAACGAAAAAAGGCTTCCGCTGTCACAAGCGGAAGCCAGTCGCGACGAGTCCCAAAGCTAGGGCTCGCACCCGAAGACAGAAATCAGGCATGATGCCCAAAACCTGCTCCTGGACCGGACCCGACGACCTGATCTTGCGGTGGTCGATGCGGGTGGGAAACGTTGCTGCTGTCTCCGCTTGCGGATCAGCCGACGGTTGTCGACTGATCGGTCAACACCGGACCCTACCCGACCATTCCCGGCGCGACCAATTCAGGCGCCTCGACACGCTCGGCGAACGAGCCTCTCAGGCGGGCGCGACCCAGGCGGTCCGCTCCCCGACCCAGGTGAGCTGCCAACCGCGCGCCATCGCGTGCAGATCCTCCCCCTCGATCACGAACGTCGCGGGACCGGCCACGTCGACGACGATCGCGTGCGCCTCCTCCTGCACCGCGGCACGAGCCGCGTCACGCGAGGAGACCGGCACGGGCCGGGCGTCGGCACGCCACGCCGCCATCGTGGCCATGCTGGTGAAGGCGAGCAGCGCCTGCCGGCCGTCGGCACCGGTGAGCAGCACGGTGGCCATGTCACTGGTCTTGTCGTGGGCGAGTCCCTGGGCGTCGTACTCGATCTCGCCGAGCACCGCGACGACCGGCACCAGCACCCGGTCGTCGGCCAGGGCGGCCAACGCCTGCGGGTATGCGGCCCGATCGCTCGCGTAGCGGGCGAGTGCGTCAGCGACCGCCGTCCCAGCGGTCCCGTCGTCGTCCGGGAAGGCGGGTACTTGCAGGCGACGCTGATCCGGAGCGCTGTCGTGGTGTTCCACGCGCCTATTGAACCAGCGAGTGGGAAGATGGCCTCATGGACGACATCGCCTGGGGCGCTCTAGCGCTGGCGCTGACACTGGTCTTTGGTTGCGTGACCTGGATGCGCGCCAAGCAGGCCGGCCCCGCCGCAGCCGTGCGATGGGCCGGCATCACGTTGCTGCCACTGGCGGCGTACTTCACCCACACGCTGCGGCTGCTCGGCCGGATCGGCACCGCGGTCAGTGACTGGGCCGTCGGCTTCGTCTGGAACCCCGCCGTCTGGCTCGGTCTGGTGATGGCCGTCGTCGGCTTCCTGCTCATCGGCGTCTCGACCCGGCTCTCCGGCCGCTCCGGTGACGTGGACGCCGGCAGCGGCACACCGAAGGCCGTGCGCACGAAGAAGAGCGGCAAGGCGCCGGCCGGAGCCGACCTCGGCCTGGGCGACGACCTCGACGACATCGAGGCGATCCTCAAGAAGCACGGCATCTCGTGAGCGCCGCCTCCCACGGTCCGGTGGCCGGACCGGCGTCGGTCGCTGCCCGCAACCGGCTCTGGACCCGGCTCAATGCCGCCGTCGCCGGCTACGAGGAGCCCCTGCCCACGCCGACGATGGTCGTCGACCTCGACGCGTTCGACGCGAATGCCGCCGACCTGGCCCGCCGCGCCGGCGGTACGCCGATCCGGGTCGCCTCCAAGTCGCTCCGCGTGCCCGCACTGATCTCGCGCGCACTGGCCGCACCCGGGTTCCAGGGCGTCCTCGGCTACACGCTGGCCGAGGCGCTGTGGCTGGTCGAGCAGGGCATCAGCGACGACGTCGTGGTCGCCTACCCGACCGTGGATCGCGGTGCCCTGGAGCGGCTGGTCGGCTCGCCGTCCGCGGCCGCGCGGATCACTCTCATGGCCGACTCGGTCGAGCACCTCGACGCGATCGACTCGGTGCGCTCGTCCCTGGCCGTGCCCGTACGGATCGCCATCGACGTCGACGCCGGGCTGCAGGTCGCCGGCCGCCACCTGGGCCCCAAGCGCTCTCCCCTGCTTGCCGCCGGAGCGGTGATCGACCTGGCCCGAGCCATCGTGTCGCGGTCCGGCTTCCGACTGGTCGGGGTGATGACCTACGAGGGTCAGGTCGCCGGACTCGCGGACGACGTGCCAGGGCAGCGCGCCCGCTCCTTCGCCGTACGACGCGTCAAGGCGCTCTCGGTCTCGCAGCTGCAACAGCGACGGGCGGCGATCGCGGCCGGCCTGCACGAGCTGACCGAGCTGGAGTTCTGGAACGCCGGCGGCTCGGGCTCGCTGGAGACCTCCTCGTCGGACCCGACCGTGACCGAGGTGACCGCCGGCTCCGGGCTCCTGGTGCCGGGGCTGTTCGACCACTACCGTGCCTTCGCACCGCGGCCCGCGGCCTACTTCGCCGTGCCCGTCACGCGGCGCCCCGCCGCCGGGATGGTCACCGTGCACGGCGGCGGTCTGTCCGCCTCCGGGCCGGCAGGACCCGACCGGCTGCCTGTCCCCTGGGCGCCGGCGGGACTCGCGGTCACGCCCCTCGAGGGCGCCGGCGAGGTGCAGACACCGCTGACCGGCGAGGCCACCGAGCGGCTGCGGGTGGGCGACCTGGTGTGGTTCCGGCACGCGAAGTCCGGCGAGCTCTTCGAGCACACCCCCACGTGCTACCTCGTGGAGGGCGAGCGGATCGTGCAGGCTGCACCGACGTACCGAGGTCATGGGCTCGCCTTCTGAATCTTCCGCCCCCGGCGTGGTCTCGCTCCTCCTGTCGAAGCCGCCCACGCTCGGGTCCGGACGGCTGCTGTGCCTCGACGGCCCTGCTGGCTCCGGCAAGACCACCCTCGCTGCCGAGGTCGCGGCACTGACGGCGGCGGCGGTCGTCCACCTCGACGACCTGTACGACGGCTGGTCCGGCCTCCCCCGCATCGATGAACAGCTTGCGACCCTGCTCGGACCGCTGGCGCAGGGTGAGCCGGGGACCTACCGGCGCTACGACTGGGCGGCGGGGCGCCTCGCCGAGACGGTGAGGGTGCCGCCCGCGCCGCTGCTGGTCCTGGAGGGCGTCGGCAGCGGGTTGGCTGCGTACGCCGCGGTGCGCACGCTGCTGGTCTGGGTGGATGCCCCGCCGCAGGTGCGGCTGGATCGGTGGCGGGCCCGGGACGGCACTGCGGCGGAGCCGTTCATCGCCGCCTGGCAGCGCGACGAGGAGGCCTTGTTCGCCCGGGAGGGCACCCGCGCGGCCGCGGACCTGGTCTGGCAGTGAGATCGGACCATGACGATCGGACCGTGCGGGGTCTCGACGGCACCCGATAGCCTGCCGCCATGGTTGCACCGACGGGTGAGCAGTATGAGATCGAGGCGGCGGGCTATGCCGCGACCATCACCGAGGCGGGCGCCTCGCTCCGGCTACTGGCCAAGGACGGGCGACGGCTGATCGACGGCTTCGCCGAGGACACCATGCCCAGTGCCTGCCGCGGTCAGCTGCTGATGCCCTGGCCCAATCGGATCCGCGATGGCCGCTACACCTTCGAGGGAGCCTCGCTGCAGCTTCCGCTCAGTGAGCCGGCCCGGCACAACGCCTCGCACGGCCTGGCCCGCTGGGCCGCGTGGCACTTCGTTGCGCGGAGCGCGGGCCGGATCGAGATGGGCCTGCGACTGCCGGCCCAGTCGGGCTACCCGTGGGTGCTCGACCTCGGCGTGGTCTACGAGCTCGGCGGGGAGGGCCTGACCGTCACCCAGTCGGCGACCAACCGCAGCACGACCGACGCTCCCTACGCCTCCGGCGCGCACCCCTACCTGACCCTCGACATCGGCGGCACCGTCGACCCGTGGACGCTGCACGCGCCGGCGGCGACCATGCTGGAGACGGATCGTGAGCGGATGCTGCCGATCGGCAGGGCGTCCGTGGCGGGTACCTCCCACGACTTCCGCGAGCCACGCGTGATCGGCGAGACCTCGCTCGACGACTGCTTCACCGACCTGGCCAGGGACGCCGATGGCAGTGCCACCGTGACCCTGAGCACGGTCGACGCCGACGGCGGTGAGCGGGCCGTGCAGCTGTGGATGGACGACCGTCACCGCTGGCTGATGCTCTACACCGCCGACGACCGCACCCCTCCGCGGGCCTCGATCGCGATCGAGCCGATGACCGCCCCGGTCGACGCCTTCAACTCCGGCGAGGACCTGGTCGTGCTGGCACCGGGTGAGACCTTCAGCGCTAGCTGGGGCATCCGGGCCCGCTGAGTGATGCCTCCGTCCGCGTCGAATCTCGTCTCCGTCCGGGCAACGCTGGCCCAAGGCCCGACTCAACCCGGACCAAGGCCCGACTCAACCCGGACCAAGTCCCGAATCAGGCCTGCGGCGGAGCAGCGACGAGCGCGCGCAGCTCCCGGGCCGCCGCCTTGGCACGGCCGCCGTCCGAGGCCTGGATGCCCATGGCGGGTACCGCCGTACCGTCGGCGAGGTCGAGGGTCACCCATGGTGCCCCCGGCGGGAGGTGCACGGCGAGCACCTGCTCCCAGGCCAGGTCGCGGCGCCGATAGCCGTTGACCACCACCAGCTTCTCAGGCCGCGCCTCGACCCGCGAGCGGATCAGGGCATGCACCAGCACCAGGATGAGCAGCCCGAAGAACAGCAGCGTGCCCTTCTCGAAGACGGTGAACTTCGCCCGGGTCTCGTCGTCGAACTCGATCCAAGACATGGCGCACAGACCGTAGAGACACACCACCAGCACGATGCCCATCGCGCGGACGCCGAAGGGACGCCAGGTCTTGGGCAGCGCCGGCGGAGCGGGGGGCGCCGGCCGCGGCGCGCCCGCGTCAGAGGCGGCAGGCATGGATGTCGGTCAGCAGGATGGCGCGAGCGCCGATGGCCCACAGGTCGTCCATCAGCTTCTGCGCGCCCTGTCGCGGCACCATCACGCGGACCGCGACCCAGCCTTCGCGGTGCAGCGGGCTGACCGTCGGGCCCTCCAGGCCCGGCGCCAGCTGGGTGGCTGCGGGCACGTCCTGGGCACGGATGTCGTAGTCCATCATCACGTAGCTGCGCGCGACCAGGACGCCCTCGATACGCCGCAGGAACGTCTCGTAGACAGCCGAGTCGATCGCCTCGCTGCGGGTGATCACGACCGCCTCGGACTCCAGGATCGTCTCCCCGAACGGCTCGAGGCCTGCCTGGCGAAGCGTCGAGCCGGTCTCGACGACGTCGGCGATCACGTCGGCGACGCCGAGCTGGATGCTCGTCTCGACCGCGCCGTCGAGGCGGGTGACGCTCGCCTCGATGCCGTGCTCGGCCAGGAAGGTCCGCACCACGCCCGTATACGACGTGGCGATCCGTTTTCCGGCCAGCTCGTCGAGGCTGGTGAAGGCTCCGGTGCGCCCGGCGAAGCGGAACCGGCTGCGACCGAAGCCGAGCGGCAGCACCTCCTCGGCCTTCGCACCGGAGTCGTGCAACAGGTCGCGGCCGGTGATGCCGACGTCGAGGGTGCCCTCGCCGACGTAGAGGGCGATGTCGCGCGGGCGCAGGTAGAAGAACTCGACGCCGTTCTCCTCGTCGATGAGGGTCAGGCGCTTGGCGTCCTCGCGCTGTCGGTAGCCGGCCTCGCGAAGCATGTCGGACGCGGCCTGGGACAGGGCGCCCTTGTTGGGGACGGCGATGCGCAGGAGGCCGTTGGTGGATGCCATGGTGGGGTCCTCAGAGGTGGGCGTAGACGTCGTCGAGACTCAGGCCGGCCGCGAGCATCATGACCTGAGCGTGGTAGAGCAGCTGGCTGAGCTCGAGGGCAGCAGCGTCCTTGCCCTCGTGCTCGGCGGCCATCCAGGACTCGGCGGCCTCCTCGACCAGCTTCTTGCCGATGGCATGGACGCCGCCGTCGAGGAGCTTCGTCGTACCAGATCCCTCGGGGCGGGTGCGGGCCTTCTCGGCGAGCTCGACCCACAGCTCCTCGAACGTCTTCACAGGCCCCAAGCCTAGGCCGTACGCCGGCGGCGCCGACCGCGGGTCTCACCGACGACGTCCGGGAGCATCGCGCGCAAGCTCCTCGGGCGGTCAGGACGTGTAGGCGAGCACCTGCGATGAAGTCGGACGAAACTCGTGGGGCCCACGGAGAGCACGTCGCTCAGCGCACCATCCTCGCCTCCGCGCCGTACCGGTCCTGACGTCGGGTCCCGTCGAAGACGAAGCCGTGCTTCCGATAGAAACGCACCGCGCGATCGTTGCCCTCGAAGACCCACAGGTACGCCGGGCTGTCACCCACCGCAACGGTCAACAGATCACGGCCGACACCGGTGCCGTGCACCGCGTCGAGCGTGTACAGCGACATCAGCTCGAGTCCGGGGCGATCCTGATCGCGGCCGGGTCCCGCTTGGGCAAAGCCCACGATGCTGCTCTCCTCGACGGCTACCCAGGTCGGGGTGCCGAGCCGGTCGCGCCACCTCGCTGCCCGCTCCCCCGCCGGCTCGGCGGCTCTCGCGGCGAGCAGGGCCGCGTCTAGGAGGCCGGTATAGGTCTGGTCCCACACCCGCAGGTGCAACGCGGCGAGTTCCTCGGCGTCAGCGGTGAGCGCCGCACGGATCAACACCCTCAGAACTCCGGCCCGACCCAGCCGGCCTCGATCGCAGCGGCCTGTTCGGTGGTCACGACCACGCGTCCCAGCGGCATCAGCGAGACCGGGATGAGCTTGAAGTTCGCCAGCCCGAGCGGGATGCCGATGATGGTCAGGCACAGCGCGACGCCGGTGATGAGGTGGCCGATGGCCAGCCACAGCCCGGCGAAGACGAACCAGATCACGTTGCCGATCGTCGACGCGGCGCCTGCGTCCGCGCGACGCACGATGGTGCGCCCGAACGGCCACAGGGCGAAGCCCGCGATCCGGAAGGACGCCAACCCGAAGGGGATGGTGATGATCAGGATGCAGCAGATCACCCCGAAGAACAGGTAGCCCAGGAACATCCAGAACCCGCACAGGACCAGCCAGATGAGGTTCAGGATCAGGCGCACTCTGGCAATCTACGACCGAGTGTGCTTCTCGCGCAGCATCTCCAGCCGCGGCCGGCGCGGGCCTCGGCGGTGAGGCTGATCTCGGCCCTCGCTCAGCCCTGGAAGTGCCGCTTGATCCGCTTGAGCGTGCCCGCGGTGGCCAGCGCCGCTGCGGTCGCCTCGTAGCCCTTGTCCTCGGCCGAGCCCTCGAGGCCGGCCCGGTCGAGGGCCTGCTCCTCGGTGTCGCAGGTCAGGACGCCGAAGCCGACGGGCACGCCGTGATCCAGCGCGACCCGGTTGAGCCCGTCGGTGGCGGCCGAGCAGACGTACTCGAAGTGCGGCGTGCCGCCGCGGATCACCACACCGAGGGCCACGACCGCGTCGAAGCCCTCCTTGGCCAGCGCCGCGGCGACGACCGGCAGCTCGAAGGTGCCCGGCACGCGGACCACCACGGGCGCCTCGACCCGGTGGTCGGCCAACGCGCGGTCGGCACCGGCCAGCAGTCCGCCCATCACCACGTCGTGCCAGCTCGCCGCCACCACCGCGACGCGCAGGTCGTGGCAGTCCGTGGGCTGCGCCTGGGGTGCTCCGTGACCACTCATGCGTTCTGCTCCTCGATCTTCTCGTGCGTCTCGCTGCCGACGTGATCGTCCAGGTCCGGCAGCACGTGCCCCATCCTGTCGCGCTTGGTCAGCAGATAGGCCAGATTGTGGTCGTTGGGGTGCGGCGTGAGTGGGACCCGCTCCGCGACCTTGATGCCGTAGTCCTCGAGGTTACGCACCTTGTCGGGGTTGTTGGTCAGCAGCCGCACCGAGGTCGCACCCAGGGCGCGCAGGATCTGGGTGGCCGCGCCGTAGTGCCGCGCGTCAGCCGGCAGGCCGAGGTCGAGGTTGGCGTCCACCGTGTCGCGGCCACCGTCCTGCAGCTGGTAGGCCTGCAGCTTGGCGACCAGCCCGATCCCGCGACCCTCGTGGCCGCGCAGGTAGATCACCACGCCGCGGCCCTCGGCCACGATCCGCTCCAGGGCCTCGTCCAGCTGCGGACCGCAGTCGCACCGCTGCGAACCGAAGACGTCGCCGGTCAGGCACTCGGAGTGCACGCGGGTCAGCACCGGCTCGCCGGCGGCGACGGCCGCGGCGATGTCACCGTGCACCAGCGCCACGTGCTCGGAGCCGTCGACAGGGACGTAGTACCCGTAGGCGGTGAAGTCGCCGTACTTGGTCGGCAGGCGCGTCTCCGCCTTGCGCTCGACGAGCACCTCGGTACGCCGCCGGTAGCGGACCAGGTCCTCGATCGAGATCATCGCCAGGCCGTGCTCGTCGGCGAAGGCCCGCAGCTCGGGTGCGCGCTTCATGGTGCCGTCGTCGTTGACCACCTCGACCAGCACGCCCGCAGGCGTCAGCCCGGCGAGGGTGGCCAGGTCGACGGCCGCCTCGGTGTGACCGCGCCGGACCAGCACGCCGCCCTCGCGGTAGCGCAGCGGGAAGACGTGCCCGGGTCGGGTCAGCTCCCACGGCTCCGTCGCCGAGTCGGCCAGCGCACGCGCCGTGTGTGCGCGGTCGGCGGCCGAGATCCCGGTCGTGACACCATCGCGGGCATCCACCGAGATCGTGTACGCCGTGCGCAGCTTGTCCCGGTTGTGCGGCGTCATCAGCGGGATCTCGAGCCGGTCGAGCATCTCGCCGGGCATCGGCACGCAGATCACGCCACTGGAGTGCCGGATGGTGAAGGCCATCAGCTCCGGCGTCGCCTTGGCGGCCGCGAAGATGATGTCGCCCTCGTTCTCCCGGCCCTCGTCGTCGACCACGACGACCGCCTTGCCGGCGGCGATGTCGGCGATCGCCCGCTCGACCGGGTCGAGTCGGACGCCGCCGTGCTGCGGCTCGTGGTGGATGGACTGCTCGGTCATGCTGCTTCTCCTACCAAGGCTGCCTCCGGTGCACTCTCCCGGCGGGAGACGCGGAGCCAGACGGTGAACCCGTAGACGACCAGCGCCGCGTAGACGGCGTAGAGGACGGCGGACGGGTAGTACTGCGAGTGCCACAGCTCGGGCACTCCGACCAGGTCGACGGCGATCCAGCACAGCCAGAAGTCGACCCAGCCACGGGCCATCGCGAAGGTGGCGATGAACGAACCGACGAAGATCCACGCGTCGCACCAGTAGTACCAGCGCGGGGCGGGCCAGCCGGCCCCGATGACGGCGAAGAGCCACTGGAACACCAGGACGCCGGCGACCCAGACCGCGACGTACGCGAGTCTCTCGCGCGCTGTGGCCCAGCGCGGCGAGACGGCGTGGTCGTCACCGGCCGCCTCGTGCACGGCACGGGTGCCACGCCACCGCCACCAGCCGTAGATGCTGGTCACGATGAAGAAGACCTGCCGCCCGGCCTGACCGAACAGCGGCACCTGCGCGCCCTGGTGGAACGTCGCGGCGATGAAGACGCTGAACAGCAGCGCGTTGCCGACGATGCCGATCGGCCAGGCCCACACCTTGCGGCGCAGTCCGCCGATCGCCGAGCCGAACCCGAACGCGTTGCCGATGATCTCGCGCCAGGTGATCGGGTGGCCCGCGATGGTGATCTGGGCGTCGTAGAGCCAGTTGAGCACGCTCATGCGTTCACCTCGGCACCCGAACCGGGGACGACTCCGGCCGCGAGGAGCTTCTCGACGTGCTTGGCCAGGATGTCGGCCTCCAGGTTGACCCGTTCGCCGACCTGGCGCACGCCCAGCGTGGTGCGCGCCAGCGTCTCCGGGATCAGGCTGATGGTGAAGCTGGACGCGCCGGCCTCCACGACGGTCAGGCTGACCCCGTCGACGGTGATCGAGCCCTTGTCGACCAGGTAACGGCTCAGCTGCGCGGGCAGCGAGATCTCGACAACCTCCCAGTGCTCGCTGGGCGTACGGCGCAGGATCTCGCCGACGCCGTCGACGTGGCCCTGGACGATGTGGCCGCCCAGGCGCGTCTGCGGCGTCACCGCTCGTTCGAGGTTGACCCGGTCGCCGGTCTTCGCGCCGTACAGCGAGGTCTTGTCGAGGGTCTCCTGCATGACGTCGGCGGTCCACGTCCGCGGCGTCTGGTCCTCCGGGCCGAGCGTCGCGACGGTCAGGCAGCAGCCGTTGACGGCGATCGAGTCGCCGAGCGCGACGCCCTCGAGGACGGTCCGGGCGGCAACGGTCAGCCTGAGCGCGTCGCCCTGGTCCTCGATGGCCGCGATGGTGCCGAGCTCCTCGACTATTCCGGTGAACATCAGTGCATCTCCATGGTGAGGCGGACGTTGGGCTCCTCGTCGCCGTCTCCGGGGAGCGGCTCGAGGACGGTGATGTCGGTGACGCGCGGACGCATTGCCGCGCCGATCGTGGTGATGCCGAGGTCGGCGACGGCGGTGCGACCGGCGCCGAGCAGCATCGGGGCGACGTAGACGACGATCTCGTCGACGAGGCCGGCACTCAGGAAAGCTGCGGCCAGCGTCGGACCGCCCTCCAGGAACACGTGCCGACGTTCGCGGCCCCAGAGCTCGACGAGGGCAGCGTGCGGGTCGTGCGTGCGCAGCACGACCGTCTCGGCATCGCTGTTGAACACCCGGCGCGTCTCGGGCAGGTCGCGCAGTCCCATCACCGCGCGCAGCGGCTGCCGCGGCAGGGGGTTGCCGGCATCGTCTCGCACCGTCAGTAGCGGGTCGTCCACCGCGACCGTGTTCGCACCGACCAGCATCGTGTCGCACTCTGCCCGCAGCAGGTGCGTGTCGCGGCGCGCCGCGGCACTGGAGACCCAGCGCGAGGTGCCGTCGGTCGCGGCCGAACGACCGTCCAGGGTGGTGGCGAACTTCCAGGTCACGAACGGTCGCTGCAGCTCCACTGACCGCGACCAGGCCCGGTTGAGCGTGCGCGACTCCTCGGCCAGTACGCCGGAGACGACCTCGATGCCGGCTGCCCGCAGCGTCTCGGCTCCGCCCGCTGCGACCGGATTGGGATCGGGCTGGGCGAAGACGACGCGGCGTACCCCTGCCTGGACCAGGCGTTGCGCGCACGGCGCGGTCCGGCCGGTGTGGTTGCACGGCTCGAGGGTGACGATCGCCGTGGTCCCGCGCGCGGCCTCCCCCGCCCGGTCCAGCGCATCAGCCTCCGCGTGCGGCGTGCCGGCGCCTCGGTGATATCCCTCGGCAACGACGCTGCCGTCGTCGGCGAGAAGCACGCAGCCGACCCGGGGGTTGGGGCTGAAGGGGCCGAGCGCGGCCAAGTCGAGCGCACGGCGCATCGCCGCGATCTCGGTCTCAGCCACGTCGGCTGGCTGGTCGGCCATCACTGCCCCTTCTGTCCGGTCACGGACCCTGGGGCGGCGGCTCGCCTGACAACGGGGTGCTCGACCCCGGCCAGCGATGACCGCGTGCGTCTTTCCATCCGGACTTTGACCGTCGGTCCAGGACTTCCGACACGAAGCAGGATGCTTCGCATCGGGCACCTGGTCAACCGATGGCTGGCTGCCATCGGGTCGCGGACTTCCGGGCATCTGCCCAGTCACCGCCGGTGCGGAATTTCACCGCCCCCAGAGCACGCGAGCTGTTCACTCGTCTGCGGTCATTGAACCACAGCCGCCCACTCGACATTCCCGGGCGTGCTCGCCAGGTGGAACGGCCCGCCGTGGGGGTCAGCCGCGAGCGGCCTCGGCCGCGGCACGCAGCGACTGCACCATCGCGTCGGGGTCCTGGGCGGAGTAGACCGCCGAACCGGCCACGAAGACGTCGGCCCCGGCCTCGGCGCAGCGCTCGATCGTCTCCAGGCTGACGCCGCCGTCGACCTGCAGCCAGGTCTCCAGACCGTGCTTGTCCATCAGCGCCCGCGCGCGGCGGATCTTGGGCAGGCACAGGTCCAGGAACTTCTGTCCGCCGAAGCCCGGCTCCACCGTCATGATCAGCACCATGTCGAGCTCGGCCAGGAGGTCCTCGTAGGGCTCGATCGGCGTGGCCGGCTTGAGCGCCATGCTGGCCCGGGCACCCTGCGCGCGGATCTCCCGGGCGAGCCGCACGGGAGCCTTGGCCGCCTCGACGTGGAACGTCACGCTGCCGGCACCTGCCTCGGCGTACGTGGGCGCCCACCGATCGGCGTCCTCGATCATCAGGTGCGCGTCCAGGGGGATGCTGGTGGCCCTGCTGAGCGCCTCCACCATCACCGGTCCCAGGGTCAGGTTGGGCACGAAGTGGTTGTCCATCACGTCCACGTGCACCCAGTCGGCGCTGCCGATCCGGGCCACCTCACCGGCCAGGTTGGCGAAGTCGGCGTTGAGGATGCTGGGGGTGATCTGGATGTGTCCCACGGCCCAGGAGTCTAGGGCGTCGGCGGCGGGGCGGCGCCGTCCCGTTCGTCGCGGTCGGCCCACTCCAGCAGCGGGGCGATGTCGTAGACGTGGTCATCGATGTCGGCGTGCAGGTCACCGAGCCGGGCGAAACGCTCGGGCACCGTCGCGATGGTGAAGTCGCGAGGGTCAGCCTCGTCGATCTCCTCCCATCGGATCGGCGTGGAGACGCGCGCATCGGGCAGACCGCGCACGGAGTAGGCGGCAGCGATGGTGTGGTCCCGGGTGTTCTGGTTCCAGTCCACAAAGACGGCTGCCGGATCGCGATCCTTCTTCCACCACGTGGTCGTGACGTCGCCGCCCGCACGGCGCTCGACCTCGCGGGCGAAGGCGAGGGCGGCACGGCGTACGTCGGGGAAACCGTGGTCGGGCGCGATCCGGACGTAGATGTGCATCCCCTTGCTGCCCGAGGTCTTGGGGTAGCCGACCGCACCGAGGTCGTCGAGCACCTCGTGGGCGACATGCGCGGCCCGGCGTACGTCGTCGTAGGTCGACGCCGGACCGGGATCGAGATCGATCCGCCACTCGTCCGGCTGCTCGGTCTCCGCACGACGACTGTTCCAGGGATGGAACTCCACCGTCGACATCTGCACCGCCCAGATCACCGCGCCGAGCTCGGTCACGCAGAGCTCGTCAGCGGTGCGCTTCCAGCGCGGGAAGAACAGCTGCACCGTCTCCACCCAGTCCGGCGCACCCGCCGGCAGCCGCTTCTGGTGCACCTTCTCCCCCGGCTCGCCGGTCAGGCCCTTGGGGAAGCGGTGCAGCATGCAGGGCCGCTCGTAGAGCGCGTTGACGATGCCGGGCCCCACGGCGAGGTAGTAGTCGACCAGATCCAGCTTCGTCGCCCCGCCGTCGAATCCGGCAGCTTGGGGGAAGTAGACCCGGTCCGGGTTCGTCACCTTGATGACGCGGTTGTCGACCTCGATCTCGACGGAGGGCGGTGATGACGGCACGCTGCGAGCCTAGCCAGCCCGGACGGGTTGCGAGTGTCAGCGTGACCCAGGGACCACGCTGAGACTCACAACGCTCAGCTGTCCAGCGCCAGTGCGCCCGCGAACCCAAGCATGATCACGCCCACCCCCGCGTCGATGCCGCGGCGTACGCGCTCCTGGCGGATGAAGGTCATCGCGCCGTGCGCGACGAGAGTGATGCTGACCAGGTAGATGCCACCCAGCACCGCGAGGGTGAGCGCATAGGCCATCAGCTCGGCGAACCCGGCGTCCGAGCTGACGAACGGCGGCAGCACGGCCAGGTAGAACGCCAGCGCCTTCGGGTTGGTAAAGGTCGAGACGAAGCCCTGACGCATCGCTGCGTGCGGCGCCAGCCGGGTGCCACCGCCCGACTTCCAGCCGTCGCCGTCACCGCGCAGCCCTGCCCAGACCGCCTGCAGGCCGAGCCAGGCCAGGTAGACCACGCCGAACCAGCGCAGCACGTCGAAGACCGTGTGGGCGTTGCGGATCACCGCACCGAGGCCGGTCGCCGCGAGGACGCCGAGGACGACGTTGGCGGCGATGATGCCGGCGACGGTCCACAGCCCGCGCTGCCTCCCACCAGCCACCGTCACGCGCAGCGTGATGAACGTGTCCGGCCCGGGCGCGAGCGCGAGCAGCACGGCGAAGAGCAGGAAGGTCGGGTAGGTGCTCATCGCGCCGCCCCCTTGCGAAGCACGGCGATGAACATCGCGTCGGTGCCGTGCCGGTGCGGCCACAGCTGCACCGTGCCGGCCAGCGGCCCTCGCGCTTCAGGTACGCCGCCGGCCACGCCCGACACGGGCTCGAGCGTCACGTTCGGGTCCTCGTCGCAGAGGGCAGCCACCACGTCGCGGGTCTCCTCGAGCACCGGGCTGCAGGTCGCGTAGACCACCACGCCTCCAGGTCGGACCAGGTCGAGGGCGGAGCGCAGCAGGTCGCGCTGCAGCGGGACCAGCTCGGTGATGTCGGCGGGGCGGCGGCGCCAGCGGGCCTCGGGGCGTCGGCGCAGCGCACCGAGCCCGCTGCACGGGGCGTCGACCA
Organism: Nocardioides sp. Iso805N; assembly: GCF_000364605.1. Classification (GTDB taxonomy): domain Bacteria; phylum Actinomycetota; class Actinomycetes; order Propionibacteriales; family Nocardioidaceae; genus Nocardioides. The sequence goes on from NZ_KB822576.1 coordinate 37,071, forward strand.
GCACCCGGTCGAAGGATCCGGGTGCGAACGGCGGCCGGATGCCGTCAGCGGCGACCACGCGCGCGACCCCGTTCGCGCGGACCAGGCCGGCGCGGTGCGGCGCTCGCTCGTTGCCGATCAGCACGGCACCGGCCTCGTTCGCTAATGCATCGAGCAGTGCCGCTTTGCCGCCGGGGCCGGCGCACAGGTCCAGCCACAGCTCGTCACGACCGGAGACGGGTGCCTCGGAGAGGGCTAGTGCGACCAGCTGCGAGCCCTCGTCCTGCACCCCCGCGCGCCCCTCGGCCACGGCCGCGATCCCGGCGGGTGAGCCGCCGGCGAGCGTCACGCCGTACGGCGAGAAGCGGGTGGGCTCCCCCACGATCTCGTCCCGGACCGCGCGGCCCGGTCGAGCCACCAACGTCACCCGCGGCGGCTCGTTGTCCGCGGCCAGCAGCGCCTCGAGCTCATCGGGGACGCCGAGGGCATCACGCAGCAGCTCGACCATCCACGCCGGGTGCGACGTGCGCTCCGGCAGCGCCATCCCGTCGGTCCACTCCGCCAGCGAACGCTCGGCGACCTTGCGCAGCACCGCGTTGCTGAACCCGCCGGCACCGGGGCCGACCTTCGACTTCACCAGGTCGACGGTGGTGGCGATGGCGGCATGCGTCGGCACCCGCATGGCGAGGAGCTGGTGGGTGCCGAGCCGCAGCGCGTCGAGCACCTTCGCCTCGACCTTGGCCAGCGGGCGGTCGATGCAGCGGGCCAGGATCGCGTCGTAGGTCCCGCGGCCGCGCAGCGTGCCAGAGGCGAGCTCGGTGGCGAAGGCGGCGTCGCGTCCGCTCAGGCCGAGCCGGCCGAGCACGTGCGGCAGCACGAGGTTGGCGTAGGCATCCTCGACGCGGACGGCCTTGAGCACCTCGAACGCCGCCAGCCTCGCCGGGTCGACAGGCGCGCGGCCACTGCGCGGCGGCGTACCGGGGCGGCGGCCCTGGCCACGTCCCCCGCGCGACTCACGCCTCGAACCGGACACCGGACTCCACCCGCGCACCGCGCGCCCAGTCGGCGGCGGACATCTCCTTGCGGCCGTTCGCCTTCGCCGTGCCGAGCCGCACCGCGACAGTGCCGGTGCCGACGAGGACCTCGTTCTTGCGCACCTCGAGGGTGCCCGGCTCGAGCTTCTCGTCGGTGAGCTGCACGGGGCCGATCTTGAATCGCTCGCCGTCCAGCAGTGTCCAGGCGCCCGGCGCCGGCGAGCACGCGCGGATCTGCCGCTCGATGCCTGCCGCGGGGTGGGTCCAGGTGATCTGCGCGTCCTCGGGGTTGATCTTGGCGGCATAGGTGATGCCGTCGCTCGGCTGCTCGCGGGCGACCAGCGAACCGTCGGCGATCCCGTCCAGGGTAGCGACCAACAGGCCGGCACCGCCCTCGGCGAGCTTGGCCAGCAGCGTGCCGGCGGTGTCGTCGGGGCGGATCGTCTGCGTCATCAGGCCGTACGTCGGACCTGCATCGAGCTCCTTGACGATCCGGAACGTGGTGGCGCCGGTGATCTCCTCGCCCTCCCAGATCGCGCGCTGCACCGGGGCCGCTCCCCGGTAGGAGGGCAGCAGCGAGAAGTGCAGGTTGACCCAGCCGTGCTCGGGGATGTCCAGGGCGCTCTGCGGCAGCAGCGCGCCGTAGGCGACCACCGGACAGACGTCCGGGGCGAGCGCCTTGAGCTGCTCCTGGAAGGCGGGATCGCGCGGGTGGTCCGGCTTGAGCACGGGTACGCCGAGCTCCTCAGCCCGCTGCGCCACCGGAGACGCGACCAGCTTGCGGCCGCGGCCGGTGGGTGCGTCGGGGCGGGTGACGACGCCGACCAGCTCGTGCCCACTGGCGGCGATGGCGTCCAGCGAGGGCACCGCGACGTCCGGGGTGCCGGCGAAGACACAGCGCATGTCAGGACCTTCCGGGTCGGGTCATCGGCCAGTGCCGAACATCGGGTGCGGGCTGACCTTGACCGCGGGCTTCTCGAGCCCGAACCAGTCCGACTCCCGGATCTCGCGCATCGCAACCTTGCGGGAGGCCTCGTCCAGCCGGTCGATGAACAACACGCCGTCCAGGTGGTCGGTCTCGTGCTGGATCGCTCGGGCCAGCAGCTCCGAGCCTTCGACGGTGATCGGGTCGCCGTGCATGTTGAAGCCGTTCGCCACCACGTGCAGCGCGCGCCGGGTGTCGTAGGTCAGGCCCGGCAACGACAGGCAGCCCTCGCCGCCGTCCTGGCACTCCTCCGACAGCGTCAGCTGCGGGTTGACGAGGTGGCCGACCTCGCCGTCGACGTACCACGTGAAGACCCGCAGGCCGACGCCGATCTGAGGTGCCGCCAGACCCGCGCCGGGGGCGTCGAGCATGGTCTCGGTGAGGTCCTCGACGAGCCGACGCAGCTCCTTGTCGAAGTCGACGACCTCGGTCGCGCGTCGGCGCAGGACGGGATCGCCGAAGAGGCGGATGGGCTGAACGGCCATGGCGGTCAGTCTAGGCGAGCGAGCGGTTCCGGCTGCGACCGCGCCCACCGGCGCAGCGCTCACAGGGTCGGCGGGTCGACCTGGATCCGCACCGGGTCGAGACGCCGCGCCGAGCGCAGCCGTTGCAGCTCGCCCAGCGCGGCCGAGAGTGCCGCTCCCTCGCTGTGCGGTACCCGGACCACCAACCGCTGCTCCCCCTCCTCGAGACTCTCCCCACCGGCGCCATCGAGCGGAACCGGACCGAGCAGCTCGGCGTGATCCGGGAGGGCCAGCAGGGTTCGGGCATCGGCCAGCGCGCCCGCCTCGCCGGTGAGCGATGCCAGCCGCGACGCGGGGGGAAGATGGGCCAGCGCCCGCTGGTCGGCATCGCGGACGGCGAAGCCGGGTTGGTCCCAGCGCACCAGCGCCTGCACGGCAGGATGCCCGGGATCGCCGACCAGCAGCACCCGACCGCCGGGCATGACCAGGCCTGCCGCGTTGCTCCACCGGCGCAGCGCCTCCTCCTCGGTGCGCAGGTCGGGTCGGCCAAGGGCGAGCCAGGTGTCCAGCAGCAGCACAGCGGCGTAGCCGGACTCGGCCGCCGGCTCCGCGCCCGGCGTCGCGACCACGATCGCCGGCCGGCCGGGCACCGTCTCCAGCACGCGGTCGCCGCTGGAGGACACCACGCGCACTCCAGGGAAGGCACGGCCGAGCTCCTCGGCGGTGCGAGCATCGCCCACCACCGGTGCGCGCAGCCCATGGCCACCGCACGCAGGGCAGGACCATGCCTCGGCCTCGATCCCGCACCAGCGGCACCGAGGCGGCGTGACCGGACCGGTCAGCTCAAGCGGGCCGGTGCAGGTGGTGCAGCGCGCCGGCGTGCGGCAGGTGTCGCAGGCCAGGGCGGCCGCATAGCCACGCCGCGGCGTCTGCACCAGGACAGGGCCCTGCTCCAGAGCGCTCTTGATGATGGCGAAGGCGTCACGGGGCACCCGCGAGACCCGCGCCAGCGGGTCACGCTCCAGGTCGAAGTCGGTGGCGCCGGTGACCGCCACCGTCACCCGGCCTCGGGCCAGCGCCCGGCTCGGCGCGATCGGATGCGCCCATCCGGTGCGGACCAGCTGGTCAGCCTCGACGGTGCGGGCGAAACCGCCGATCAGCGCAGCTGCCCCCTCGTGGTCGGCCCGGAGCACCAGCACCTCGCGAGCGTGCGGGTAGGGAGCTCGCGGCTCTGCATGGTTGTCGTCGCCGTCGTCCCACAGCGCCACCATGCCGAGGTCGCGGACCGGGGCGAGCGCGGCGGCGCGGGTGCCGACGACGACGCGCACCGCACCGCGGGCCACCGCGAGGAAGGAACGGTAGCGCTCGGCCGGGCCCGCGTCGGCCGTGAGCGCGACATGGTGCCCCGGCCCCAGCACGCTCTCCAGCGCAGCGGATAGCCGCGCGACGGCCTTGCGGTCGGACACGACCAGCAGGCTGCCCCGGCCACTCGCCAAGGTGGCGGCGGCGGCCTCGGCGAGCAACTGCGGCCAGTCGGTCCCGGCGGCGGCGTGCCACACCGTCCGCGGTGCGCCGCCGTCGCGCAGGTGACGCAGGAACGCCGCGCCGGGCTCGTGCTCGGCCCACGCGCGCTCCGCCGAGGCAGCGTCCCAGCGCACGGGCATCGGAGCCGGGGTCGATGCCTCGCGCTCAGTGGTGGCGTGCCGGGCCGGGACCGCAAGCCGCAGCACGTCCGAGCGGGTCCCGGCGTACCGCTCCGCGATCGTCGCCGTCAGCGCGGCCACCTCCGCCGAGAGCACCTGCTCAGGGCTGACGACCCGACGCAGCGGCGCGAGCTTGCCGGGGTGATCGCTCTGCGCGGCCCGGGCCACGACGTAGCCGTCGACGTCCTGGCCGGCGAAGCGCACCTTGACCCGCACGCCGGGGCGAGCGGTGTCGGCCATGGCCACCGGCACGGCGTAGTCGAAGGGGCGATCGAGGTGCGCCAGCGGCACGTCGACCAAGACCCGGGCGACCGGATCGACCTCGGTGATCTCGGCCTCAGCGGCCTTGCGCTGCTTGGTGGCGCGAGCCTTGGCTCGCCCCTCGGCCACCCGGTCACGGACGAAGCCCGGCAGCTCGAGGAGCTGGTCGGCGTCGGATCCGGGGTCGGTCATGGGCGCAGTTCTACCAGCGCCCACCGACACCGTCTGACTCAGCTTTGGTAAAGACCCGCCGATGGTAACCTCCGCAGGCTGTGCCCACGGGGACAGGAGACATCGCCGACCATGCCGAGGATCGGCACTGACCATGGGGCTCTCGTGAGGCACATTCGATGAGGATCAACCACGGCGCCGTGGCCGACCACAGTCTCGCGCTGGTCGGCGTCGCGGCGCTCGTGTGCCTGGCAGGCGCCTGGGCCACCTCCCGCTTCTTCCAGCGGATGACCGACGGCGAGGACGAACGCGGCGCCTGGCTGTTCCTGACCGCGCTGGCCAGCGGGGTGACGATCTGGTGCACCCACTTCGTGGACATCCTCGGCTACCGCCCTGGCGTCGCCATGGAGCTCGACTGGACCCTGACGGCGATCTCCCTGGTCATCGCGGTCGCCGGCAGCGCGGCCGGCTTCCTGCTGGCGGCCGGCATCGGTCGCTTCGCCGGCTGGCCCGCGCTCGGAGGTGCCGTCGTCGGGCTCTCGGTCTCCTCGATGCACTACGTCGGGATGACCGCCATGCACATGCCGGGCTCGATGTCGTGGGACTCCGAGCTCGTCGTGCTGTCGGTGACGCTCGGCGTCATCCCGGCGGTCCTCGCCCTGCAGGCGGCCCGGTCCGGCTCCCGGCACGCCGCGAACCAGATGTGCCTGCTCTTCGCCGCCTCCGTGGTCCTCATGCACTTCACCGGCATGGCCTCGATGCGCCATGGCTCGGGCATGGCCGGGATGGACATGGGGACGCCGATGAACCAGGCCTCGCAATACGCCCTCGCCATCGCCATCGCCGTCATGTCCTTCGTCACGATCGGCGCCGGCATGGTGGGCTACGTCATCGACGGCCACACCCGCGCGGTGACGCTGGAGCGCTTCCGCCGGCTGGCGATGTACGACGTCCTCACCGGCCTCCCCAACCGCGCCAGTCTCAACGACCGGCTTGACGAGGAGATCGAGCGCGCGCGGCAGCACGAGGGGCGGCTGGGCCTGATCGTGATCGACGTGGACAACTTCAAGGAGATCAACGACCTGCGCGGGCACCCGGCAGGCGATGAGGTGCTCCGCGTGCTCGGCGCCCGGATGGCGGAGCTCACCCAGGGTGAGGACGGTGCGTTCATCGCCCGGATGGGCGGCGACGAGTTCGTCGCGCTCTGCCGGCTGGATGGTTCGCGCGGGCTGACCGGCTTCGTCGACGACCTGCGCCGGGTGCTCGCCCCCTCGATCGCCCTGGGCGCGGAGACCATCGTGCCCCGCGCCAGCATCGGCGCTGCAGTCTTCCCCGACCACGCCGACGACGCGGAGACGCTGGTCAACAACGCCGACCTGGCCATGTATCGCGCCAAGAGCGATCCCCTGCACAACGTGTGCCTGTACGACGCGTCGCTCGACGGACGGACCCGCTCGCGACGCGGACTCTCCGCTGACCTGCGTGAGGCGCTCGACCGCGACGAGCTGTTCCTGCACTACCAGGTGCAGACGGCGGTGGAGACAGGCGAGCCCCTCGGCTACGAGGCGCTGCTGCGTTGGCAGCACCCCCAGCGGGGCCTGATCTCTCCCGACGAGTTCATCCCGCTCGCCGAGGACACCCGGCTGATCGTGCCGATCGGCGCATGGGTGCTGCGCACGGCGTGCGCGGAGGCGGTGCGCTGGGAGCCGCCGTACCGGGTCTCGGTCAACGTCTCCGCCGTCCAGCTCATCGAGCCCGGCCTGGCCGACACCGTCCGCGACGTGCTGGCCGAGACCGGCCTGCCCGCGGACCGGCTCGAGCTCGAGATGACCGAGACGGCCGTCTTCACTGACCGCGAGCACGCGCTGCGCACCTTGGAGGAGGTCAAGGCGATGGGCGTCGGGGTGGCACTCGATGACTTCGGCGTCGGCTACTCCTCCCTCGACGCGCTGCGGTCCTTCCCCTTCGACCGGATCAAGATCGACAGGTCCTTCTTCTCCGGCAGCGGTACGCCCCAGCAGACAGTCGAGCTGATCCAGACGGTGCTGTCCCTGGGCCGCACCTTCGGGATGGCGGTGCTCGCCGAGGGGATCGAGACCGATGATCAGCTCGCCCTGCTCAGCGAGGCAGGCTGCGGCGAGGCGCAGGGCTTCCTGTTCGGCCGACCGACGGCGCTGGAGGACATCCTCCTGACCGGCCAGCTCACCCGAGCCCAGTAGTAGCCCAGCCCGAAATCGCCGAGTCGGCGCATCCTCCGCTGAGGATGCGCCGACTCGGCGATGGTTCGCGGGCGACCGGTCAGGCGCCGGCGGCGGCCTTCAGCGCCTCCGCGCGGTCGGTCTTCTCCCAGGTGAACTCCGGGAGCTCGCGGCCGAAGTGGCCGTAGGCGGCGGTCTTGGCGTAGATCGGCCGCAGCAGGTCGAGGTCGCGCACGATGGCGCCCGGACGCAGGTCGAAGGTCTCCAGGACGGCCTTCTGGATGTTCTCCACCGGCACGGTCTCGGTGCCGAACGTCTCGATGAAGACGCCCACCGGGTGTGCCTTGCCGATGGCGTAGGCGACCTGGACCTCGGCGCGACGGGCCAGGCCCGCGGCGACGATGTTCTTGGCGACCCAACGCATCGCGTAGGCGGCCGAGCGGTCGACCTTGGACGGGTCCTTGCCGGAGAAGGCACCGCCACCGTGACGGGCCATGCCGCCGTAGGTGTCGACGATGATCTTGCGGCCGGTCAGGCCGGCGTCACCCATCGGGCCACCGACCACGAAGCGACCGGTCGGGTTGATGTGCAGCTTGTAGCCGTCGAACGGCACCGAGGTCTTGAACTGCTCCAGGACCGGCTCGATGACGTACTGCTTGATGTCGGCGCCCAGCTGCTCCTGGGTGACGTCCTCGGCGTGCTGCGTGGACAGCACCACGGTGTCGACGCGTACGGCGCGGTTGTCCTCGTCGTACTCGATCGTCACCTGCGTCTTGCCGTCCGGGCGAAGGTAGGCGAGCGTGCCGTCCTTGCGCACCGCGGTGAGCCGCTCGGCGAGCGTCTGCGCGATCTTGATCGGCAGGGGGAACAGCTCCGGGGTGTCGTCGCAGGCGTAGCCGAACATCAGGCCCTGGTCGCCGGCGCCCTGCTTGTCGAGCGCGTCCTCGGAACCGGAGAGCCGGTTCTCCTCGGCGGTGTCGACGCCCTGGGCGATATCAGCGGACTGAGCGCCGATGGCGACCTGCACGCCGCAGGAGTTGCCATCGAAGCCCTTCTCCGAGGAGTCGTAGCCGATCTCGAGGATCTTCTCGCGCACCAGCTGTGCGACCGGCGCGTAGGCCGACGTGGTGACCTCGCCGGCCACCACCACCAGACCCGTGGTGAGCAGCGTCTCGACGGCCACGCGGCTCTTGGGGTCGTGCTCGAGGAGGTAGTCCAGGACGGTGTCGCTGATCTGGTCAGCGATCTTGTCCGGGTGGCCCTCGGTCACAGACTCGGAGGTGAAAAGACGTCCGGTCACGAATGTGCTCCGTTTCTTGATCGGATGAGTGCAGTTAGCGTAGCGGGCGGTCAGAGCCGCGCCACGATGTGGTCCACGATCACCTGGGCGAGCGCGTTCTTGCTGCCCTGGGGGACCTCCGCGGCGGTGCCGTCGGAGCCCAGGATGACCGCTTCGTTCTCGGCGCTGCCGAAGACAGCGCCGCCACTGACGTCGTTGACGACCAGAAGGTCGCAGCCCTTGCGAGCCAGCTTGGCGCGGGCCAGGTCGAGGACCGAGCCGGTGGCGTCACCGGTCTCGGCGGCGAACCCGACCACCACCTGGCCAGGTCTGCTGCGGTGCTGGCTGAGCTGCTTGAGGATGTCGGCGTTCTGGGCCAGCTCGATCGTCGGCGCCGACCCGTCGGCGGCCTTCTTGATCTTCGCCTCCGAGACGCTGATCGGTCGGAAGTCGGCCGGCGCCGCCGCCATCACCACCGCGTCGGCGCTCGCCGCTGCGGTCAGCATCGCGTCGTGCAACTGGGCGGTGGTCTCCACCCGCACCACCTTGACGCCGGCAGGCTCGGGCAGTGTCACGTTGGCGGCGACCAGAGTTACCTCGGCGCCACGAGCGGCGGCGGCCCGGGCAATGGCGTAGCCCTGCAGCCCGCTCGAGCGGTTTCCGAGGAAGCGCACCGGGTCGAGGTATTCCCGGGTGCCGCCCGCGCTGACCACGACGTGTCTGTCGGTCAGGTCAGTGGCACCGCTGCGGGCCAGCACGGCTTGGCACAGCTCGAAGATCTCGACCGGGTCGGGCAGGCGGCCCTTGCCGGTGTCCTTGCCGGTCAGCCGGCCCTCGGCGGGATCGATCACGATCGCCCCGCGGCGACGCAGCGTGGCGACGTTCTCCCGGGTGGCCGGGTGCTCCCACATCTCGGTGTGCATCGCCGGGGCGAAGACCACCGGGCAGCGCGCCGTCAGCAGGGTGTTGGTCAACAGGTCGTCGGCCAGGCCCTGCGCCGCGCGCGCCAACGTGTTGGCAGTGGCCGGCGCCACCACCACCAGATCAGCGTTCTGCCCGAGCCGCACATGCGGGACCTCGGTGATGTTCTCGAACACCTCGGTGGCCACCGCCTTGCCCGAGAGCGCCTCCCAGGTAGGGGCACCCACGAACTCCAGGGCCGCGGCGGTCGGGACGACCGTTACGTCGTAGCCCCCCTCGGTGAACCTGCGCAGCAGCTCCGCCGCCTTGTAGGCCGCGATGCCGCCGGAGACGCCGAGGACGACCCGGGGTCTCGGTCCCTGGACCCGTTGCCCTTCAACGACGACCGGCCGCTGCCCCGATGGGGCAGCGGCCGACGTGTTGTGCTGAGTCGTCAGAGCCGACTCACTCGCTCGCAGCGAACGGGTCGTCCGTCGTCGCGGCGCGAGCGGCAGCCTCCTCGGCGGCCAGCTCAGCCGGGTCGACATCCTCGCAGGTGAGCAGGTCGTCGTTGATCTCACGCAGAGCGATCGAGAGCGGCTTCTCCTGGACGTGGGTGTCCACGAGCGGGCCGACGTACTCAAGCAGGCCCTCACCGAGCTGGGAGTAGTACGCGTTGATCTGGCGGGCGCGCTTGGCGCTGTAGAGAACCAGCTTGTACTTGCTGTCGGTCTTCGTGAGCAGGTCGTCGATCGAAGGGTTGGTCACGCCCTGGGCGTCGATTGCGGGAGCAGCCACGGTTAAGCCTCACTGGTCTTCGGATCGGGGTCGCCCGCACGGAATCCCGCGCCAAGCTTCATCAAGGCTACCAACTCGTCGGCGGCGGCACGAACTTCGCGGTTGACGATGGTGACATCGAACTCCGCCTCGGCGGCCAGTTCGACCCTCGCGGTCTCCAACCGCCGCTCGCGCTCGGCCTCGGTCTCGGTGCCGCGGCCGACGAGTCGCCGGACGAGCTCGTCCCACGACGGCGGTGCCAGGAACGCGAACACAGCGTCCACCCCGGGGATCCGATCGAGCGTACGGCGCACCTGCCGAGCCCCCTGCAGGTCGATCTCCAGCAGCGCCGGACGTCCGGCTGCCAGGGCCTCCTCCACCGGTCTGCGCGGGGTGCCGTAGCGGGCGACCTTGTGCACCGTCGCCCACTCCAGCAGCTCGTCGTCGGCGATCATCCGGTCGAACTCCTCCTCGGAGACGAACCAGTAGTGCACGCCGTCGACCTCGCCCGGGCGAGGTGCCCGGGTGGTCGCGGAGACCGAGATCCACACGTCCGGGTGGCCCGACCGGATGGCGGCGGCGACGGTGCCCTTGCCGACCGCCGTCGGGCCGGCGAGCACCACCAGCCGGTGCGTAGCGCCGAGCTGGCCCGTGCTGTCAGAACCCGCCAGATCAGGCTCATTCACGCCCGGCGAACTCCTCGCCCAGCGCGGCTATCTGCTTGGCACCCAAGCCGGCGACACGACGGCTCTCGGCGATGCCGAGCCGCTCCATCACCTGACGGGCGCGGACCTTGCCCAGCCCGGGCATGGCCTGGAGCAGGTCGAGGACCTTCATCCGGCCGACGACATCGTTGGCCTGGCCCTCCTTGATCACCTCGAGGATGGTGGCACCCGAGCTCTTCAGCCGGTTCTTGACCTCGGCCCGCTCCCGACGGGAGGCCGCGGCCTTCTCCAGTGCGGCCTGACGTTGTTCGGGGGTGAGCGGAGGAAGTGCCACAGAGTCCTACTTCATGATCTCGGGTTGACGGGCGGGGTGCGGTCCGCGCCAATCTAGTCAGAACGCTCCGAGGCGGCAACGGCGACCCCGCCTCGTCAGGTCCTACAGCGACAGCGGGGTGTGGCAGACGTCGCGAGCCTGCTGCTGCACGGCGTCCAGCGCGGCGACGGTCGCGGTGCTCCCGAGCGCGGTGGCAGCGGCGGCGATGGCCTGTCGCTGGACCGCGCTGACACCGGTGGGCGGGGTCTTGGCGTCGTACGTCTTGGGGTCGACACCGGCAGTGGCGAGCGCCTTCTGCAGGCCGGAGAGCCGTTTCACCACGGTGTCCCAGTCCGGGCGGATGTCATCGGGTGCCTTGGCCTGCAGGGTGCGGAAGATCGGCAGGGCCTCGATCAGTGCCGCCTCTCCCCCGTCGCCGAGGACCTTCGAGAGCCGGGCCTGGTTGTCCTCGACGCTGCCGCAGTAGGCGTCGGTCGAGGTGCCGCCGCAGGCCGCCAGACCTGCGAGGCCGCTCAGCAGTGCGACGGCCGCAGCGGCGCCCCGTACGAAGCGGTGGCCGCAACGGCGTGTCGGCCACCCGTTCGTACGGGGCACGCGACCAGGGACGTCCACGACTCAGCGCACTCCGGACTCGACGAGCTCGGCATTGGTCGCCAGCGCGGCGTCGCGCAGCGCGCTCACGTCGGGACCGTGCCGCAGCAGCCCGCGCGAGGACGACGGCAGCACCGGCAGGTCCCCGAAGATCCGCTTGATGTCAGCAGCGGTGCCACCCTGCTCGCCGAAGCCGGGGGCCAGGATCGGGCCGTTGAATCCCAGCTCGGTGCCGGCGTCACCGATCGTCGCGCCGACGACGGCACCGAACGAGCCGAACGGCTTGGCACCGTGGTTGAGCGCCGCCAGGTGGTCGAACATGCGGGCTGCCACGGTCTCCCCCGTCTCCGTGGTCGCGCGCTGCACCTCGGGACCCTCCTTGTTCGAGGTCAGGCCGAGCACGAACAGACCTGCACCGAAGCGCCGCGCGGTGTCGACGAACGGGTCGAGTGAGCCGAAGCCGAGGAACGGGCTGACCGTGATCGCATCGGAGGCCAGCGGAGAGGTCGGGTCGAGGTAGGCGTCGGCGTACGCCTGTGAGGTCGAGCCGATGTCGCCCCGCTTGACGTCGAGCAGCACCAGCGCGCCCGCGGCGCGCGACTCCGCGATCACCCGTTCGAGCACGGCGATGCCACGCGACCCGAAGCGCTCGTAGAAGGCACTCTGGGGCTTGATCACCGATACGTACGGCGCTAACCCCTCGACGGCCGTGAGCGCGAACCGCTCCAGTCCGGCGACGTCGTCGCCGAGTCCCCACGCGCCCAGCAGCGCGGCGTGCGGGTCGATGCCCGCACACAGCGGCCCCCGGGCCTGGACGGCGGCGTGCAGCCGCTCACCGAAGGTGCTCATGTCTCCCACTTTCTCTGTTCGCGCTCGTGGATGAAGCCTGGATGCCTACCATCTGGCCATGCAAACGGAGTCCTTCGCGACGCGCCTCGACGCTCGTGTCGCCGAAGCGCTCGACAAGCGTCTCGTGGACCGGGTCGGCAGCGGACGGAGCACCTGGCTGGCGCGGGTCGCGGCCTTCGTCCTCGTGACGCCGGTGCACCTCGCGAGTGTCGTCCTCACACTCGGCGGGATCGCGTTGGTGGTGCTCGGCGCGGGCTGGTGGCAGTGGGTCATGGCGGCCTTCCTGCTGGCGATCGCCTGGACGACCAGGCCACACCTCGGCGGGCGTGCCGCTTCGGGCAGTGTGCTCCTCACCTCGGACCGCGCGCCGGCCCTGACCGCGCTGGTCGGCGACGTCGTCCGTCGCCTCGGGACCCGACCGCCTGACGAGATCCGCCTCGATGCCGACTTCAACGCCTTCGTCGCCCCTCGAGGTGTTCGCGGACGACAGCTCGTCCTCGGAGCGCCGCTGTGGGCCGCGCTCGGACCGCAGGCGCGCGTCGCGCTGCTCGGCCACGAGCTCGGTCACCTCGCGCACGGCGACCTGCTCAGCCTGCGCTACGTCGGCAGCGCCTACCGCACCCTCGGTCGGTGGGTGGACCTGCTGGATCCGCTCGGTGCCGAGATGTACAAGCACTCCACACCTATTCTCGTCCGGGCGATGATGGCTCCCCCGCGGCTGTTGGTGGTCGGCTACCTGCACCTGCTGGATGCGGTGAACTCGGCGTCGTCGCGGCGCCAGGAGCTCTACGCCGACCTGGCCTCGGCGCTGGTCGGCGGCACCGATGGCGCGGTCGACTGCCTTGAGTCCGTTCTCATGGGCGATGCCGTCGACGTGGTCGCCAATCGGGCCGCCGTGGATCCGACGCGCCCCGACCTGGGGGAGGCGATCGCGACGCGGATGGAATCCTACGACTCCGGACAGCGTGCCGGCGCGCGTCGCCTCGCCCAGGACGACCGCCGCAGCATCGACGCGAGCCACCCTCCGACGGTCGACCGCATCCGCCTGATCGAGTCGGTCGAGCGCATGCCGCCGGGCATCGTCCTCGACCCCGACCGCAGCCGACTGATCGACAAGGAGCTCGCGCCTTACCTGAGCCGGATGTTCAAGAAGTTGGGTGAGAACTACCGCTACGTCCGGTGAAGCGGCCACGAAGCTCACGCAGACAGACCCGCGGCAACGCGCCGCGGCCACAGCGGACCCTCGTAGATGAACGCCGTGTAGCCCTGCAGCAGGTCGGCGCCCGCCTCGAGCCGCTCGACCGCGTCCTCGACGGTCTCGATGCCGCCCACTCCGATGAGGGTGAGGCGACGTCGTCCTGAGTCCGTCGTCGGGTCGCCGACGCGCTCGCGCAGCATCCGGATCACCTCCACCGCTCGCGGACGCAGCGGACGGCCCGACAGGCCGCCGGCGCCGATCTCGCTGAGCTCGTGCGGATGCGCCCGGAGGCCGTCGCGGCTGATCGTCGTGTTGGTCGCGATGATGCCGTCCAACCCGATCGCGAGCGCCATGTCGGCCACCGCGAGGACGTCCTCATCGGCCAGGTCGGGCGCGATCTTGACCAGCAGCGGGACCCGGGTCTGTGTCGAGGCGTCGGCCGTACGCCGTACGTGCTCCAGCAGCGGCTGCAGCCGCTCGGTCGACTGCAGGTTGCGCAGACCCGGCGTGTTGGGCGAGGAGACGTTGACCACGAGGTAGTCGGCGTATGGCGCCAGCAGCCGGGTGGACTTGGCGTAGTCGGCCTCGACCGCGGCCTGGTCGTCCTCGGGGACGACCTTGGTCTTGCCGATGTTGACCCCGAGCACCGGCCGCTGCCGCTCCGGGTGCCGCCCCAGCCGCTCGGCCCGGTGTCGCAGCCGGTTCGCGACGACCGCGGCGCCGTCGTTGTTGAAGCCCATCCGGTTGACCACGGCGCGGTCGTTGACCAGCCGGAACAGTCGCGGCTGCGGGTTGCCCGGCTGGGGCTCGCCGGTGACCGTGCCGATCTCGACATGGCCGAAGCCGAGCCCGGCCAGGGCGTCGATGCCGACCGCGTTCTTGTCGAAGCCCGCGGCCAGGCCCAGGGCGTTGGGGAAGGTGAGCCCCAACGCCCGGACCGGGGTTCCGGGGAACGCTCGACGGGAGAGCACCGGGCCGGCCGCGCGGATGGCGGCGAAGGCCTGGCGGTGCGCCTCCTCCGGATCGGACTTGACCAGGAACTGGTCGAAGAGCAGCCGGTACGGACCCGGCATCAACGCACCTCGGCGCCGGTGGACAGAGCCGCCCACTCCTGCAGCGACCGGACACCGATGCCACCCGCCCGCAGCGCGGCGATGCCCTGGACCGCTGCTGCGGCCCCCTGCACGGTGGTGATGCACGGCGTACCGGACAGGACGGCCGCCGAGCGGATCTCGTAGCCGTCGGCGCGGGCGCCGGTGGCCGACCCGTTCGGGGTGTTGACGATGAGGTCGATCTCCCCGTCGAGGATCTGGCCGACGACGGTCTTCTCACCGTCGGGGCCGACGCCGGCGGAGTGCTTGCGCACCACCGTGGACGGGATGCCGTTGCGACGCAGCACCTCGGCGGTGCCCTCGGTGGCGAGGATCTCGAAGCCGTAGTCGGCCAGCACCCGGGCCGGGAAGATCATCGTCCGCTTGTCCCGGTTGGCGATCGAGATGAACACCTTGCCGGACGTCGGGAGCGGCCCGAAGGAGCCGGCCTGCGCCTTGGCGAACGCCTTGCCGAAGTCGGCGTCGAAGCCCATCACCTCGCCGGTCGACTTCATCTCCGGACCGAGGACGGTGTCGACGAACTGGCCCTCCTTGGTGCGGAACCGGTTGAACGGCAGCACCGCCTCCTTGACCGCGATCGGCGCGTCGGCCGGCAGCATGCCGCCGTCGCCGCTCGCCGGCAGGACACCGGCCGTGCGCAGGTCGGCGATCGACTCGCCGAGCATCACCCGCGCGGCGGCCTTGGCGAGCGAGGTGCCCGTCGCCTTGGAGACGAACGGCACGGTCCGCGACGCCCGCGGGTTGGCCTCGATCACGTAGAGGACATCGGCCCCGAGCGCGAACTGGATGTTGATCAGCCCGCGTACGCCGACGCCGCGCGCGATCGCCTCGGTCGCCTGCCGGATGCGATCGATCTCGGACCTGCCGAGCGTGATCGGCGGCAGTGCGCAGGACGAGTCACCGGAGTGGATGCCCGCCTCCTCGATGTGCTCCATCACGCCGCCGAGGAACAGCTCGGTGCCGTCGTAGAGCGCGTCGACGTCGATCTCGACCGCGTCGTCGATGAAGCGGTCGACCAGCACCGGACGCTCGGCGGTGATGCCGATGTCGCCCATCGCGGCCTCGATGTAGGTGCGCAGCGCGTCGTCGTCGTAGACGATCTGCATGCCGCGCCCGCCGAGCACGTAGGAGGGCCGGACCAGGACCGGGTAGCCGATCTCGTGTGCAATGTCGCGGGCCTCCTCGAAGGAGACCGCCGTACCGTGCTTGGGGGCGACCAGGCCGGCCTCCGCCAGCACCCGGCCGAACGCGCCGCGCTCCTCGGCCAGGTCGATCGCCTCCGGCGAGGTACCGACGATCGGTACGCCGGCGTCCTGCAGCCGCTGTGCCAGGCCGAGCGGCGTCTGGCCGCCGAGGGTCGCGATCACGCCGGCGATCGGGCCGGCTGCCCGCTCGGCCTCGACGATCTCGAGCACGTCCTCGAAGGTGAGCGGCTCGAAGTAGAGCCGGTCGGAGGTGTCGTAGTCGGTCGAGACCGTCTCCGGGTTGCAGTTGACCATGATCGTCTCGTAGCCGACCTTGGACAGCTCCAGGGCGGCGTGCACGCAGGAGTAGTCGAACTCGATGCCCTGACCGATCCGGTTCGGGCCCGACCCGAGAATGAGCACCGCGGGACGCTCGCGGGGGGCGACCTCGGTCTCCTCGTCGTAGGAGGAGTAGTGGTAGGGGGTCTTGGCGGCGAACTCCGCAGCACAGGTGTCGACCGTCTTGTAGACCGGCCGCACCCCGAGCTCGAAGCGGGCCGCGCGGACCTCGTCCTCGCTCAGCCCGCGGATCTCGGCGATCTGGACGTCGGAGAGACCGTGCCGCTTGGCCAGCCGCAGCGTGGCGGCGTCGAGCTCGGCGGCGTCGCGGACGACTCCGGCGACCTCGTGGATGAGGAAGAGCTGGTCGACGTACCAGGGATCGATCTTGGTGGCGTCGAAGATCTGCTCGGGGGTGGCACCGGCGCAGACGGCCTGCATGACCTTCTGCAGCCGACCGTCGTGCGGCACCTTGATCGCGTCGAGCAGCCCGTCGAGGAAGGTCGAGCCGTCGCCGAGGTGGTGCACTGCGCGCTTGCCCATCTCCGGGGTGAGCGTGAACTCGAACTGCGCGCCCTTCTTCTCCTGGCTGCGCAGCGCCTTGTTCAGCGCCTCGGTGAAGTTGCGGCCGATCGCCATCGCCTCGCCGACAGACTTCATGTGGGTGGTCAGGGTGGCATCGGCGGTCGGGAACTTCTCGAACGCGAACCGCGGCACCTTGACCACCACGTAGTCCAGGGCCGGCTCGAAGGAAGCGGCCGTGGACCCCTGGGGGCCCGCGGTGATGTCGTTCTCGATCTCGTCCAGGGTGTAGCCGATCGCGACCTTGGCGGCGATCTTGGCGATCGGGTAGCCGGTCGCCTTCGAGGCCAGCGCCGAGGAGCGTGAGACGCGCGGGTTCATCTCGATGACGATGACCCGGCCGTCGGCGGGGTTCACGGCGTACTGGATGTTGCAGCCGCCGGTGTCCACGCCGACCTCGCGGATGATGCCGATGGCAAGGTCGCGCAGGTACTGGTACTCGCGGTCGGTGAGGGTCATCGCCGGGGCGACGGTGATCGAGTCACCGGTGTGGACGCCCATCGGGTCCAGGTTCTCGATCGAGCAGATGATCACGACGTTGTCCGCCTTGTCGCGCATCACCTCCAGCTCGTACTCCTTCCACCCGATGATCGACTCCTCGATGAGGACCTCGGTCGTCGGCGAGGCGGAGAGGCCGGCGCCGGCGATGCGGTGCAGGTCGACCTCGTCGTAGGCGATGCCCGAGCCGAGACCGCCCATGGTGAAGGAGGGCCGCACCACGATCGGGTAGCCGAGCTCCTCGGTGGCCTTCTCCACCTCGTCCATCGAGTGGCACACGAAGGAGCGGGCGACCTCGCCGCCCACCTTGCGAACGATGTCGTTGAACAGCTCGCGGTTCTCGCCGCGGTGGATGGCCTCGAAGGAGGCGCCGATCATCTCGACGCCGTACTTGGCCAGGACGCCGTTCTCGTGCAGGGCGGTCGCGGTGTTGAGCGCGGTCTGGCCACCCAGCGTCGGCAGGATCGCGTCGGGGCGCTCCTTCGCGATGACCTTCTCGACGAACTCCGGGGTGATCGGCTCGACGTAGGTGGCGTCGGCGAACTCCGGGTCGGTCATGATCGTGGCCGGGTTGGAGTTCACCAGGATCACGCGCAGGCCCTCGGCCTTGAGGATCCGGCAGGCCTGGGTGCCGGAGTAGTCGAACTCGCAGGCCTGGCCGATCACGATCGGGCCTGAGCCGATCACCAGGACGGACTTGATGTCTTCACGCTTCGGCATCAGATGCTCCCGTCCAGCAGGGCGACGAATCGGTCGAAGAGGTACGCCGCATCGTGCGGTCCGGCCGCAGCCTCCGGGTGGTACTGGACCGAGAAGCCCTTCAGCCTCCCGGGGGTCGAGCCTGTCGAGACCTCGCGCAGCTCCAGGCCCTCGACACAGTCGTCGTTGAGGTTGACGTGGCTGACGCGGGCCTCGCCGTACGGCGTGGTCGTGGCGGTGTCTCTCGGCGCGTCCACGGCGAAGCCGTGGTTGTGCGCGGTGACCTCGACCTTGCCGGTGGTGAGGTCCTGGACCGGCTGGTTGATGCCGCGGTGGCCGTACTTCAGCTTGTAGGTGCCGAAGCCGAGCGCGCGGCCGAAGAGCTGGTTGCCGAAGCAGATCCCGAAGTAGGGCAGATCGCGCTCCAGCGCCTGCTGCAGCACCTCGATCTGGCCGGTGGTGGCCGCCGGGTCGCCGGGGCCGTTGGAGTAGAAGAGACCGTCGGCCCCGACCGCGAGAACGTCCTCGATCGAGCTGGTCGCCGGGAGCACGTGCACCTCGATGCCGCGCTCGGCCATCCGGTGGGGCGTCATGTCCTTGATGCCGAGGTCGAGAGCGGCGACGGTGAACCGCTTCTCGCCCTGGGCCGGCACGACGTAGGCCTCGGTGGTGGAGACGGCCTCCGACAGGTTCGAACCGGCCATCTCGGCGGCGGCCTTCACCTTGTCGAGCAGCTTCTCGGGGTCGGTCTCGACGGTGGAGATCCCGACCCTCATCGAGCCGCGCTCGCGCAGGTGGCGGGTCAGCGCACGGGTGTCGATACCGGAGATCCCGACGATGCCCTGAGCCCTCAGCTCCTCATCCAGCGTGCGCTGCGCGCGCCAGTTGGAGGGGACTCGGGCTGGGTCACGCACGACGTAGCCGGCCACCCAGATCCGCTGGGACTCCGGGTCCTCGTCGTTCACACCGGTGTTACCGATGTGCGGTGCGGTCTGGACGACCACCTGGCGGTGGTAGGAGGGGTCGGTCAGCGTCTCCTGGTAACCGGTCATCCCGGTCGCGAAGACTGCCTCGCCGAAGGTCTCCCCCTCGGCGCCGTAGGACTCACCGTGGAAGGTGCGCCCGTCCTCGAGGACGAGCAATGCAGGGGTGGCGGCACGACTGTGCACCCGGGCCTCCTTCTCCGCCTCACAGGACGGTGCTTAAAGGATGTTCGGTTCCCGGCGACCTTATCAGCCGGCTGCACTCGGTCCGCCATCGCCTACCGTGACTCCATGACGACCTACGTAGCGCTGATCCGCGGCATAGGACCCGGCGATCCGCGCAAGTCCAACGAGTCGCTGCGCGGGGTGCTCGAGGAGCTCGGGTACGACGAGGTGAGGTCGGTCATCAGCAGCGGCAACGTGGTCTTCACCGCACCTGACTCCTCCTCCCCCGATGAGCTCGGAACGAGGATCGAGGCGGCCTGGCCCGAGCTGCGTGGCTTCAAGGCCACCACCATCGTCCGGTCCCGCGAGCAGCTCGAGCACCTGCTCTCCCAGGAGCCGTTCGGCGACGTGCCCCACGGCAAGGACTCGTATCAGCTGGTGTCGTTCTTCAAGCGTCCGATCACCGACGTCGCGACCCCGCCCGACGGCACCGCGCTGCGGGTCGTCGGTCTCGTGGACGGCGCTCTGTGCACGGTCTCCGATACCACCGTCACCGGCACTCCCGACACGATGGGGTGGATCGAGAGGACCTACTCCAAGGAAGTCACCTCGCGCACGCCGCTGACGCTGGCGCGGATCCTGAAGAAGATGAGCTGAGCTGTCCTGGCAGGAACCGTGGAGCGGAATGCGCACCTGGTGCGCACAACACTCCACGGTCTCGCTCAGGGGTGCTCGGCGACGAACCGCTGCGTGTGCGCGCAGCGCGAGCCGCCGTAGTGCCGCTCCAGCACCTCGGCGAAGACCGGCTCGTCCGGGGCCGCTGCCTCGAAGAGCGTCATCGATGAGCGGAGCTTCTCCTCGTCGATCGGCCCGAGGAGCTGCTCCGGCGTACCGGTGAAGGCCGACACGGCGTGCGCGGCCTCGAGCAGTCGCGGGCCGAGCACCGGGTCGTCGAGGTAGGCGCGGGCCTCGGCCAGCGAGCCGATGGCGTAGCGCTGCGCGGTCGGCGACGTACCGAGGCCTGCCACCTGCGGGAAGACGAACCACATCCAGTGGCTGGTCTTCCGGCCGGCGCGCAGCTCGGCCAGCGCCTGCTCGTGCACGCCACCGGCCTGGGCGGCGACGAATCGATTCAGGTCGAAGGCGTCCACGCTCATGGTCTCGAGGCTAGCGCTGTTCAGCCACCGAAGGTCCGCGCGCCCCGCAGCCACGTGCCGACCACCTGGCCGGTCAGCTTGCGCCCGTGCCAGGGGTTGTTGCGCGAGAGCGAGACCGACGCGTCACGGTCCACCACGTAGGAGGTCGACGGGTCGACCAGGGTGAGGCTGGCCGGCTCCCCGACCGCGACGGCGCCGCCGTGCTCCGCGAGGCCGGCGATCATCGCAGGCGCCTGCGACATGACCCGCGCGACGCCGGCCCAGTCGAGCCGGCCGGACTCGACCATGACAGAGGCGACGACCGAGAGCGCCGTCTCCAGACCGAGCATGCCGAAGGCGGCGTCGACGAACGCGTGCTCCTTGTCGTGCCGCGCGTGCGGCGCGTGGTCGGTGGCGACCGCGTCGATGGTGCCGTCGGCGAGCGCGTCGCGCAGCGCCTCGACGTCCTCGGCCGGGCGCAGCGGCGGGTTGACCTTGTACGTCGGGTCGTAGTCGCGCAGCAGATCGGTCGTGAGCAGCAGGTGGTGCGGGGTGACCTCTGCGGTCACGTCCCAGCGCCCATCCAACTTGGCGACCGACTTCGCCCAGCGGATCACCTCCACCGATCCTGCGGTCGAGACGTGTGCGACGTGGACGCGCGAGCCGGTGTGCCGGGCGAGCATCACGTCACGCGCGACGATCACCTCCTCGGCCACGCCCGGCCAGCCGGGCAGCCCCAGCTCGCCCGACAGTTGACCCTCGTGGCAGCACGCGGCGTGCGGGGCCAGGGCCGGGTCCTGGCTGTGCTGGGAGATCACGCCGCCGAACGCCTTGACGTACTCCAACGCGCGACGCATCACACGCGCATCGCCGACGCACCTGCCGTCGTCGGAGAAGACCCGGACGCGGGCGCGGGAGCGCGCCATCAGGCCGAGCTCGGCAAGCTCCTCGCCGGCCAGTCCCTTGGTGACAGCACCGACGGGCTGCACGTCCACCAGCCCCGCGGCACGGCCGAGGTCGTGAACCCGCTCGGCGGCCTCCGCGGTGTCGGTGACGGGGCTGGTGTTGGCCATCGCGAGGATGGCGGTGAACCCGCCGACCGCAGCGGCCTGCGATCCGGTGAGCACGGTCTCGGCGTCCTCACGGCCCGGCTCGCGCAGGTGGGTGTGCAGGTCGACCAGGCCGGGCAGCAGCACCAGCCCGTCCGCATCCACGACGGAGTCTGCGCGGCCCCCGCTGGCCGAGCCGGTCGAGACCCCGACCTCGCGGATCAGCCCGTCCTCGACGTACACGTCGGCGGTCTTCTGCCCCAGGATCGAGGCTCCCTTGATCAGCAGGCTCGTCACTGAGCTGCCTCCTCTCCGGCAAGCAGGTGGTAGAGAACGGCCATCCGGACGGCGACGCCGGCCGAGACCTGGTCCAGGATCAGGCTGTCCGCCGCATCGGCGGCGTCGGCTGCGATCTCCAGGCCCCGGTTCATCGGCCCCGGGTGCAGGATCGGCGTGCCAGGCTTGAGCGTTCCCAGTCGCTGGCGGGTGAGGCCGTAGCCGACCGTGTACTCCCGCGGCGAGGGGAAGTAGCCACCCGACATCCGTTCCTTCTGCACCCGCAGCATCATCACCGCGTCGGCCTCGGGCAGGACCGCGTCGAGGTCGTACGACGTCGCGAATCCGGCCTCCTCCGACCACGGGCCCACGCCGCTGGGCATCAGGGTCGGCGGCGCGACCGCGGTGACCGAGGCGCCGAGCTTGGTCAGCGACTTGATGTTGGAGCGGAACACCCGCGAGTGGGTCAGGTCCCCCACGATCGCTACGTGCTTGCCCTCCAGCGACCCGAGGCGTCGGGTGAGGGTGTAGCCGTCGAGCAGCGCCTGGGTCGGATGCTCGTGCGTCCCGTCGCCGGCGTTGATCACCGGGATGTCCAGCCAACCGGCGACCTGGTGCGCGGCACCCGACGCGGAGTGGCGCATGACCAGGCCGTCGATGCCCATCGCCGTCACCGTCAGGACGGTGTCGCGCAGCGACTCGCCCTTGGAGGTCGAGGAGCCCTTGGCGGAGAGGTTGATGACGTCGGCCGAGAGCCACTTGCCGGCGATCTCGAAGCTGGACCGGGTCCTGGTGGAATCCTCGAAGAAGAGGTTGATCACGGTGCGGCCGCGCAGCGCGGGCAGCTTCTTGACCTCGCGCTTCTGCACGTCGTGCATCTCGGCAGCGGTCTCGAACAGCTGATGGATGTCGGCGACGCTGACGTCGTCGATGCTGAGCAGGTGCCGAGTCATCGCGCGGCCTCCTGGCTGGGGACGTCGGTGATCTCGGCCCCGCCCGGAGGGCCACTGATCGACACAGCGTCGAGCCCGTCGACCTCGACCAGGCGCAGCCGAACACGCTCGGCCCGAGCGGTGGGCAGGTTCTTGCCGACGTGATCGGCCCGGATCGGCAGCTCGCGATGCCCTCGGTCCACGAGTACGGCGAGGCGCACGACCGCCGGCCGGCCCAGGTCGGAGAGTGCGTCCAGTGCCGCTCGGATCGTGCGGCCGGAGTAGAGCACGTCGTCGACCAGCACGACGGTCTTGCCGTCGATGCCCGTCCCGGGAAGCGCGGTGCGGTGCGGGGTGCGGGTGGGGTTGCTGCGCAGGTCGTCGCGATACATCGTGACGTCCAGGCTGCCGGTCGCGATGCTGGTCCCCTCGACCTCGGAGATCTTGGCGGCGATGCGCTTCGCCAGCGGAACGCCGCGGGTCTGCAGGCCCAGCAGGATCAGGTCCGCGGCGCCTTTGTTGCGCTCCAGGATCTCGTGGGAGATGCGGGTCAGCGCGCGGGCGATGTCGTCCGCGTCGAGGACGACCCGGCCCTCGTCAGGGTTCGCCGTCACAGCGAAGACCTCCTTCTCCGCCTCACAGGACGGCTCTTAAAGGAATGTCGAACGACGCTCAGCCTAGCCTGTGCGGTCGGCGGCCAGCGATTTCCAGGCGCTCAGGCCAGGTCGATCAACACCTTCCCGGTCACGCCGCTCTCGACGGCGTCGTGGGCGGCCGCGGCCTGGTCGAGGCTGTAGTGGTGCAGCGGGACGCCGTGTTCGGCACCCACGCCGATGGCACCTGCGGCGAGCGCCGCCGTGATGTCCTCGACGGCTGCCGCCAGCAGCTCCTTGGCCACGCCGTAGAGCAGCACGAACTGGTAGCGCAGGTTGAGCGAGAACGTCGCTCGCACAGGGAGGGTCAGCTCGTCGCCGCCGTTGTTGGCGTAGATCGCGATCGTGCCGCCGTTGCGGATCACCGCTCGGTCGAGATCGTTGTTGGTCGCGGGCGCAACCTCGACCACCAGGTCCACCCCGTCAGGAGCGAGTTCACGGATCAGCGACTCAGTGTCGTCCTCGCGGTAGTTGACGACGTGATCGGCGCCGGCCGCCGTAGCCAGCGCGGCCTTCTCGGCGCTGCTCACCGTGGTGATCACCATCGCTCCCGCCCAATGGGCGAGCTGGATCGCGGCGTTGCCGACCGCCCCGGCCCCACCCTGCACCAGCACGGTCCGCCCGGCCAGCGTTCCTGGTGCCAGCCGGTCCGCCTCGGGGCCACTGGTCAGGGCGCGGTGCGCGGTGATGGCAGGCACCCCGAGCGAGGCCCCCAGGTCGAAGGAGGCGGCCGCGGGCAGCGGGACCGCCTTGTGCAGCGGGACGACGACGTACTCGGCGGCCGTGCCATGGGCCGACCCGTGCTGGGCCATGTGCACCCAGACCCGATCGCCGACCGCGACGCCGGACACCCCCGGCCCGAGAGCGTCGATCGTCCCGGCACCGTCCTGTCCCGGCGTGATCTCCTCGTACGGCGAAGCCCCGTAGGTGCCGCCTGCGCGCTGCTTCCAGTCGGTCGGGTTCACCCCGGACCGCACCACCCGCACCCGCACCTGACCGGCGCCCGGCTCGGGCAGGTCGCGCTCGACCAGGCGGAGGACGGAGGAGGGACCGGGCTCGGAGTAGACGACAGCGCGCATGCCTCGACGTTACCCACCAGCCTCACTGCAGCGCTGCCGTCACCCCTTCAGACCGAGATCGACATAGGCGTCGCCGTGGCCGAAGAGGTCGCTGACCTTGAGCTTGGCGCCTGCCACCTTGCCTGGCGGCACGTCGAAGACCAGCACGCCCGTCTTGGGCAGCTCGGGCTGCATGTCCTCCAGGATCAGCGGCTTGTCAGAGAAGATCGAGCCGTCGTCGTCCGTCGCATACTCCTTGCCGTCGGCGGTGATGAGCTTGGCTGCCGACTCGCTGAAGGTCTTGGTCTCGTCCTTCATGTTCTCGATCGTCAGCGTCACGACCACGAAGATGCCGTCGGCCTTGGCGCCATAGTCTCCACCCACGCTCGAGGCGGTGGCGGCCTTCTTGACGGTGTAGCGCGTGCCGGCCAGCTCGACGGTCTCCCCGACCGCGATCGGCTTGTCCTTGGTCCCTGCGGTGTCGTCGTGCTTCGTCGCTCCGCCGCCCGAGCCCCCGGCACTCCCGGTCGTGGACGCACCGCCCGCATCCCCGACCTTCTTCGGCCCGTCCGAGCCGCCGGTGCTCGCCGCGGCGATGGCGATGACCACGACGACGACCGTGAGCAGCCACCAGCGCTTCTTGCGATACCAGGGGCGGGTGGCCTTCGCGTAGGCCCTCGCTGCCTTCGCGGCGGCCTTGGGATTCGCGGTGGGCTCAAAGCCCGGAGCGGGCTCGGTCATGGTGGGTTCCTTTTCCTCGAAGCGCTCTACTCGAGCGCGGCAGGAGGAACTCTAACGCACACATAAGACCTACGCTCAATCTTTTATGTGTTTTCCATGCATACGTGGAATGCTCGCGTTGTCGACCATCGGAACACCTTCCACCATCACTCCCTGCGATAAAACACAGAGCCTGCCGGTATCAGCACACTGGTGTTCTGGTGACCGACACCAGATGTCGAGAGGCTAGTGCGGCCATGGCCTCTCCCACATCTAACCTCCTCGAACAGATCGGCTCGAACCTCCGCGCGGAGCGCGTTCGCCGACACCTCACCCAGGACGCCGTCGCCCGCCGCAGCGGTCTCGGCGTGACCCAGATCGCTCGGATGGAGCGGGGTGAGACCGACAGCGGCATCTCGAAGTACCTTCGCCTCTCCGCGGCGATCGGCATCGACCCGAACGAGCTGTTCCACGACATCCGCGTCGACCTGATCTGGCCGGCCTGAGACAACACCCCGACGTACGTCGGATGCGAACGAGCGCCCGGGCGATCCGCCCGGGCGCTCGTGCTTCGTCTGGAGCTGTGTGGTGCTGCGGCAACGCCTGCCGATCAGGCCAGGCTCGCCTTGTCGCGCTGGATGGCACCGAGCACGCCGTTGACGTAGGTCGGCGACTCGTCGGTGGACAGATCGCGGACCAGCTCGACCGCCTCGCTCAGGGCGACGTGCTCGGGAACGTCGTCGGCGAAGAGCAGCTCCCACGCGCCCAGGCGCAGCACGTTGCGGTCCACGGCCGGCATCCGGTCGAGGGTCCAGCCCTGCGCGTAGCGACCGAGGATCTCGTCGATGGCCGCCTGCTTGGCCACCACGCCCTCGACGAGCGTGGCGGTGTAGGGGTTGTTGAGCTCACCATCGGCGACCTGCGCGGCGAGCAGATCGGTGGCCGAGGTGCCCTGCGCCTCGGCCGCGAACAGAAGGTCGAGAGCGCGCTTGCGTGCCTTGGAGCGTGCGGACAAGGTCAGCTCTTGACGCGGCTGAGGTAGGAGCCACCCTCGCGGGTGTCGACCTTGATCTTCTCGCCGTTCTCGATGAACAGCGGGACCTGGATCTCGGCACCGGTCTCCACGGTGGCCGGCTTGGTGCGGCCGGTGGCCGAATCGCCGACGACGCCCGGCTCGGTGTAGGTGATGGTCAGCTCGACCGACGGCGGGAGCTCGATGAACAGGACCCGGCCGTTGTTGGTGGCCACGATCACCTCGGCGTTCTCCAGGAGGAAGTTCGCGGCGTCGCCGATGATCTCCGGCGTGACCTCGATCTGCTCGTAGTCCTGGACGTCCATGAAGACGTAGTTGGTGCCGTCGTTGTACAGGTACTGGAAGGTGCGGCGGTCGACGGTCTCGACCTCGACCTTGGTACCGGCGTTGAACGTCTTGTCGACGTTCTTGCCCGACTCGACGTTCTTCAGCTTGGTGCGGACGAACGCGGGGCCCTTGCCCGGCTTCACGTGCTGGAACTCGACCACCTGCCAGAGCTGGCGGTCGATGTTGAGAACCATGCCGTTCTTCAGGTCGTTCGTGGTTGCCATGTCGTGCGCGCCAGCCTTCGTTTCAGATGCAGGTTGTCAAAGAGTTCGTGCGGGCCCGGGCGCGAGCGCCAGGCACAGCGGCCGAGTCTATCGTCGGGCCACCGAGTGGGGAAAACCACGTCGTGGCGAATGCTTCAGCGCCTTGAACCGATCCGGTGCCGGGCCTCGTGTCAGAAGGGACAGCGACACCGCACCCCGGCGTCACCCGACTCGAAAGGAGCTCCCATGCATCACCCGATGAAGGCCAGTCTCGCGATCGCCGCCGCATTGTCGGCACTCGTGCTCGCGGGAGTCGGCGCAGCGTACGCCGGCGATTCCGCGCCCGGCGACGATCACGGCACCGATGCAGCAGCTGCCGTGACGACGGTGCACCAGCACCGCGACCACGGTCACGAGCGGTACCACGCGCGGCACGAGCACCACCATCACGGGCATCACCACGGACACCACCACGGGGGCCACGGGCACCACGGGGAGAGCGAGCCCGGGGACCGCTAGGACCGGCTCCCCAACGGGCACGGCCGAGATCCCCGGTCAGGCGACGATGAAACGATCGGGGGCTCGACCCGCCCGTGTCACAGACGTCTCGATCGTCCGCCGTGCGCGCACGCCGGGCCAGACCGCGGCGAGAATCTCGACGGCCGCGACGAGCTCGGCCTCCGGGCGTGCGTAGGGGATTCTGACGAACCGCTCGAGGCCGCCGTCGACGCCGAAGATCGGCCCTGGCGCGATGGCGAGGCCAGCATGCTCCGCGGCGGCGACGAGACTCGAGGCGGCCGGCACCGGCAGCCGGCACCACAGGCACAGGCCGCCTGCCGGCACCCGGAACTCCCACTCCGGCAGCCGCTCGCTCAGCGCCGCGACCAGGGCGGCGCGCTGGGTCCGGAGTCGCTGGAGGTGCGCCGCGCGCAACGCCGCCGGGTCGTCGAGCAGGTGCAGCAGGGCAAGCTGCTCGATCAGCGGTGAGCCGAGGTCGACGGAGAGCCGAGAGCCGACGATCCGCGCCATGCTCGGACCGTCGGGCGCCCGCAGCCAGCCGAGCCGGAGGCCGCCCCAGAGCATTTTCGACGCGCTGCCGATCGTGACCGCACCGGGCGCGAAGCACGCGAACGGCGGCGGCATCTCCTGACCGTCGAGGGCCAGCCCCTGGTGTGCCTCGTCCACGATCGCGACGGTGCCGGCCCGGGTCAGCGCCGTACCGAACCGCTCGCGCTCAGGACCCGACATGACGAGCCCGGTGGGATTCTGGAAGTCGGGCATGAGGTACGCCGAGGCCGGGCGCGTCTGCCGCACGGTGGCGACCATGCCGTCCAGGTCCCAGCCGTCCGGCTCCACCGGGACCGGCACCAGCCGCCCGCCGGCGCGCCGCAGCGCCTCGGCGCCGTTCGGGTAGGTGGGGGTCTCCACAAGCACGCGGTCGCCGCCGCCGACCAGCGCCTGCGCTGCGATGGCCGCGGCAGCCAGGGCACCCGAGGTGACCATGATCTGCTCGGGCCGGGTCGGCAGTCCACGGGCGTCGTACGTCGCGGCGATCGCCGCCTGCAGCGCGGGCAGACCGACCGGGAAGTAGCCGTGGCCGCCGAGGTAGGCCGGAAGCTCGGCGGCCGCGGCCGCATAGGCCTCAGCGATGCCGGGCGGCGCGGTGGCCGCCGCGCAGGTCAGGTCGATCAGACCGGCGTGCGGCGAAGGCGTGAGCGCCTGGTCGTGCGCCCTGGAGCGGCCACCGGGCACCCGGGTGAAGGTGCCGGCGCCCCGCGCGGCGACCGCGAAGCCGCTCTCCACCAACAACGCGTACGCGCGGGTCACGGTCGTGCGTGAGACGCCCAGCTCGCCGGACAGGTCGCGCTCGCTCGGCAGCCGGACGTCAAGCGCGATGCGGCCGTCGCCGATGAGGACGGTCAGCGCATCGGCGAGGCCGACGTAGGCCGGGGTGCGCTCGAAGGCGCCGAGCAGCTCGACGAGTCGGCGGGGCGAAATGGACCGGTGCATGCAGTCCACCTTCTCACGATTGGATATTTCTCAACAGTCCAATCTCATCGATGCTTGTGTCATGACCACGCTCGCCGACCTCGGTCCGCTCGCTCAGCTGCGAGCAGGCCGACTCCCCCGCCGTCTCACCCAGCTCTTCGTCGGGCTCTGGCTCTACGGCGTCTCGCTGGGCCTCATGGTCCGCGGGAACGACGGCGTGGCGCCGTGGGACGTGCTGCACCTCGGCATCGTCAAGCACACCGGTCTCGACCTCGGCACCGTGCTGGTCGTGATGTCCTTCGTCGTCCTGCTGCTCTGGATCCCGCTGCGTGAGAAGCCCGGCATCGGCACCATCGCCAACGCACTGCTCATCGGCCCCAGCACCGACGTCACGCTGGCCCTGGTGCACCGCCCCGACGGCCAGGTCGCGCGAGTGCCGCTGATGCTCGCCGGCATCGCGCTCTGCGCCCTGGCGACCGCGATGTACATCGGGGCTCAGTTCGGCCGCGGTCCGCGCGACGGCCTCATGACCGGACTGGTCCGGCATACGGGCCTCTCGATCCGGCTGATCCGCACCGCCCTGGAGATCTCGGTCGTCCTGGTCGGCCTGCTCCTCGGCGGCCCGCTCGGCGTCGGCACGGTCGTCTTCGCCCTGGTCATCGGCCCCCTCACCCAGCGTTGGCTTCCGGCTTGGATCGTCCGACTCGACGCCCCCACCCCACGTACGACGACGGTCGCACCCGAGCCCGCCGTCACAGCCACGATGACCGCCGACTGCTGACTGCCGACCGGCGGACGAGGGACCGCTGACAGAGGCGCGGCCGAACGACGGCTGAGTGCCGCGCGGGCGGCCGACGGGGGCCGCCAGGGGCGCTGCCGGACGACGCGCCGGCGAGGAACGAGCCGCGCGCGGCGGTAGGCCTGCCCCCAGGCGTCCGTCGGCCACCCGGGCCGCACACCACCCAGCGTCCGCAGCCGACAAGCTCAACGAGCGATGATCCCCAACGCCTCGCGATAACCCTCGACACCCAGCCCCTTGACCACTTCCACCGCGTGCGGCCGCACCAGCGAGAAGTGCCGCCACTCCTCCGGCCGCGCCTCGGGGTCGGAGAGGTGGACCTCGACCAGCGGCGCCTCCAGCTGCGCGCACGCGTCGTAGATCGCGTAGGAGTAGTGGGTCCAGGCGGCTGCGTTGAGCACTACCGGGGTGTGCTCGTCCGCGGCGGCGTTCAGCCAATCGACCATCTCACCCTCGTGATTGGTCTGACGGACCTCGACCTCGAGACCGAGATCGCGGCCCCACTCGACACAGAGTGCCACCAGCTGGGCGTAGGTGGTGCGGCCGTAGATCTCCGGCTGACGCTTGCCGAGCCGACCCAGGTTGGGTCCGTTCAGGACCAGGACCCTCACGCCAGCGCCTCGAACGCGTCGCGGAGCAGCTGATCGTCAGGCCCGGCCAGGATGGTCGGGTCGGCCAGGCCCCGCAGCACCAGGAACCGCAGCACCGAGCCGCGAGCCTTCTTGTCCACCCGCATCGCACCGATCAGGTCGTCGAAGGAAGCGGAGTAGTCACCCCAGGGGTACGTCGTGGGCAGGCCCGCCTTCGCGAAGGCAGAGCGGTGCCGAGCCAGCAGGTCGGCGTCGATGAGGCCGGATCGGGCCGCGATCTCCGCGGCGTACACGCACCCGACTGCGACAGCCTCGCCGTGCCGCATCGCGTATCCGGAGTGCTTCTCGATCGCGTGCCCGAGGGTGTGGCCGTAGTTGAGCACCTCGCGGCCCGGGTGCCCGTCGCGACCGCCGGTCTCGCGCAGGTCTCCGGCGACAACCTCCGCCTTGACCCGCACGGCGCGCTCCACCAACTCGGCCAGCTCCGGCGATTCGGCCGCCAGGGCCGACGACCGCTCGACGATCGCCAGGATCTCGGGGTCGGCGATGAACCCGCACTTGACGACCTCACCTAGCCCGGCTGTCAGCTCCGCAGCCGGCAGCGTCTCGAGCAGTGCCAGGTCGCACAGCACGCCGGCCGGCTCGTGGAAGGCGCCGACCAGGTTCTTCCCCGCCGCGGTGTTGATGCCGGTCTTCCCGCCCACTGCGGCATCGACCATCGCCAGCAGCGTCGTCGGGACGTGCACCACCCGGACGCCGCGCAGCCACGATGCCGCGACGAAGCCGCCGAGGTCGGTGGTTGCGCCACCACCGAACGTCACCACCGCGTCGGAGCGGGTGAAGCCCTTCTCCCCCAGCGCCTCCCAGCAGTCGTTGGCGACGGGTGCTGTCTTGGCGTTCTCGCCGTCGGGTAGGCCCAGGGCGAGCACCTCATAGTGCTCGACGAGGACGTCCACGATCGGCTCGGCGAGCTGGCCCAACTCGCCCGCGTAGAGCAGTGCGACCCGTTGCACGCCCTCGCCGAGCATGCCCGGCAGCCGGTCGGCCAGGTGGCGGCCGATGACGACGTCGTACGACGTGCCGACGCGGATGGTGGTCGCGCTCATCGACCCACTCCCCGAAGTTGGCACCGCGCTCCGTGCGCCGATGAGGCACCCACGCCACGGTGGTGGGTGGCGGGCTCGCTGCGCTCGTTCACTGCTGTTCCTCCAGACGGGTGGCGATCTCGGCGGCGATGTCGGCCGGAGTGCGACCGTCGGTCTCGACCACCAGGACGGCCACCGACTCATAGACGGGGGTGCGCTCCTCCAGGAGCGTCTTGATCCGGCTGCGGACGTTGCCCAGCAGCAGCGGGCGCCCTTGACCGAGACCGACCCGCTTGGCGGCGTCGGCCAGGCCGACGTGCAGGAAGACCACCGGCTGGCCGGCCAGGGCCGCCCGGGTGTCCGGGTCGAGGACGGCTCCGCCACCCAGCGAGAGCACACCGTCGTGCTCGGCCAGCGCGTCGACCACGGCCCTCTTCTCCAGCGCCCGGAAGGCGGCCTCGCCTTCGTCGACGAAGAGGTCCTGCACGGACTTGCCGACGATCGCCTCGACATCGGCATCGGTGTCGCGCACGACCACGCCCCACCGCTCGGCCAGAATCCTGCCGACGGTGGTCTTCCCGGCGCCCATGGGGCCTACCAGGACAGCGCGTGGGCCACCCATCACCGGTAGCGGATGTTGGCCAGGTAGGACTCGGCGTTGCGCTTG
This sequence comes from Nocardioides sp. Iso805N, assembly GCF_000364605.1. Lineage (GTDB taxonomy): Bacteria > Actinomycetota > Actinomycetes > Propionibacteriales > Nocardioidaceae > Nocardioides. The sequence continues at coordinate 68,538 of NZ_KB822576.1, forward strand.
GTCTCCGCGACCGAGTCGCCGCCGAACTTCTCCAGCACCGCGTCAGCCAGCACCAGCGCGACCATGGCCTCGGCGACGATCCCCGCTGCCGGTACGGCGCAGACGTCGCTGCGCTGGTGATGTGCAACGGCCTCCTCGCCGGTGGCCACGTCGATGGTGCGCAGGGCCCGCGGCACGGTCGCGATCGGCTTCATCGCGGCCCGGACCCGGAGCACCTCGCCGGTCGTCATGCCCCCCTCGGTGCCACCGGAGCGACCCGATGCTCGGCGGATGCCGGCCTCGGTCGCGAGGATCTCGTCGTGGGCCTGGCTGCCAGGGGTGGCGGCGAGCTCGAAACCGTCGCCGACCTCGACACCCTTGATCGCCTGGATGCCCATCAGCGCGCCGGCGAGGCGCGCGTCGAGGCGGCGGTCCCAGTGCACGTGCGAGCCGAGGCCCGGGGGCAGGCCGTAGACGACGACCTCGACGACACCGCCGAGGGTGTCGCCGTCCTTGTGGGCCTGGTCGATGCGCTCGACCATCAGCTTGGAGCTGTCGGCGTCGAAGCAGCGCACCGGGTCCTCGTCGAGACCGGCGACGTCGTCGGGGGCAGGCAGCTCGGCGCCGGTGGTGCGCACGCCGCCGAGCTCGATGACGTGGCTGAGGATGCGGGCTCCGACGGTCTGCTCGAGGAACGCGCTGGCGACGGCGCCGAGGGCGACCCGGGCCGCTGTCTCGCGGGCCGAGGCACGCTCCAGGATCGGGCGGGCGTCCTCGAAGTCATACTTCTGCATGCCCGCCAGGTCGGCGTGCCCGGGGCGCGGGCGGGTGAGCGGCGCGTTGCGCGCCTGCTTCTCGAGGATCTCGGGGTCGACCGGATCGGCCGACATCACGGTCTCCCACTTGGGCCACTCGGTGTTGCCGACCTCGACGGCGACCGGGCCGCCCTGGCTCTCGCCGTGTCGGACGCCGCCGACGATGGTGACCGCGTCGCGCTCGAACTTCATCCGAGCGCCGCGGCCGTAGCCGAGACGACGACGCGCCAACGCGTCGCCGATCTGCTCGGAGGTGATCCGGACATGGGCAGGGAGACCCTCCAGGATCGCGACCAGGGAAGGGCCGTGGGACTCGCCCGCGGTGAGCCAGCGCAACATGGGCCCAATCCTCCCACGGGCCTCAGGCCAGCAGGTGCACGGATCCGCCGAGTAGGACGCCGAGCACGGTGCCGCCGATCATGAACGGACCGAACGGGTAGGCCTTCCGCAGCGTCGCGCGGTCACGCCGCACGACGGTCAGGGTGAGCCCGAAGATGCCGAACAGCACCAGACCGCCGTACAGGCCGAGCAGCCACTGGTTCCAGCCGAGCCGACCCAGCACGAGGCCCAGCAGCGCCGCGAGCCGGACGTCGCCGAAACCCATCCCGGCCCTGCGGATGAACCACAGCACCCAGAAGACCGATCGGGCCACCACCATCGCCACCAGCGTGCGGACCAGCACGTCGGTGTCCCGGGTGACGAGCCACTCCACCAGCGTCAGCCCGATCAGCACGGCCGTCACCGGCAGCACGACCACGCGCGGCAACAGCCGGGTGCGCCAGTCCACCACCGCGAGCAGGATCAGCACCGGCATCAGCAGCGCGATCACCCAGGTGTACGGGTGATCGCCCAGGCGCAGCCCGACGGCGAGGTTGACGACCACGCCGACGAGTGCCGACCAGAGCGCCAGCCCGGGCAGTGCCCCGACCTGCACGTAGCTCTCCCTGGGGCCTTCGGCCCGCAGCATCCGCTCCAGTGGGGTGTCGTCGGCCGGCGAGTCGGGCAGCAGCTCCGGGGGCGGCTCCGGCAGAGCACGGATCCCGGCCGGTACGGCGAGGGCGAGCAGCCCCACCATGCCGACCAACCAGGTCATCCAGGTCATACCGAGGCGTCGACCGGCGTCAGACCGAGCGCTGCCTCTCCGGCGGCTCGCATCGCTGCCAGTGGTGCCGGCTGGGAGGTGAACAGCTCGAACTGCAGCACCGCCTGGTGCACCAGGAGGTCGAGTCCGTTGACGACCGTGCCGGTGGCGGCGGCCACCAGCGGCGATGGCCACGGGTCGTAGACGACCTCGAAGAGCAGCGGCACGTCGCGCCAGGCCGCGACCAGCGGGGCGATCTGGGCAGCGACCGGGATGGTGGTGACCAGTGCATCGACCTCTGGCCGAGCCTCCAGCGGCTCGATCCTCACCTCGGGGCGACTCGGATGTCCCGCGATCACCGCACGGGCCTCCTCGGCCCGGACGGCATCGCGTGCCAGCACGGTGACCGAGCGTGCACCGAGCTCGACCAGAGCCAGCCCGGTCGAGCCCGCCGTCGCACCTGCTCCCAGCACGGCGCAGCTGTGGATGGGGGCGTCGTACTTCTCCCGTACGGCGGCGACCGCCCCCGGGTAGTCGGTGTTGTCGCCGGCCCAGCCGTAGGTGGTGCGGACCAGGGTGTTCACACCACCGGCGAACCGGGCGCGGAGGGAGCAGTCCTCCACCAGCGCCAGTGCCTCACGCTTGAGTGGCATGGTCAGTGACAGTCCGCGCCAGGAGTCGTCGAGCGTGGCCAGGAACTGCGGCAGATGACCCGTGCGCACCTGGTGGGGCTCGTAGGTCCAGCTCAACCCGAGCGCGTCGTACCCGGCCCGATGCAGCACCGGCGAGAGCGAGTGCCCGATCGGGTCGCCCAGCACGGCGCAGCGCATCCCGGCGCCCATCAGCAGGCGTCCGAGGTCTTGCAGTAGTCCCGGAACTTCTGGGTCGCCGCTTCGTGCTCGGCGAGCGTGGTGGAGAAGATCGTCTCGCCGGTCTTCAGGTTGACCACCACCCAGTAGAGCCACGGGCCGGCGGCCGGGTTGAGCGCCGCCTTGAGGGTGGTCTCGCCCGGGTTGCCGATCGGGCCCGGCGGCAGGCCGGTGTGCTGATAGGTGTTGTACGGGGAGGCGTTCTGCCGCTGCTGCGCGGTGGTCCACACCTCGCCGCTCACCTTGTTGGCGTAGGAGACGGTGGCATCCGACTGCAGCGGCATGTTCGCCTTGAGCCGGTTGTAGATGGCACGTGCGACCTTCGGGTAGTCCTCGCTCCGCCTCGCCTCGTACTCCAGGATGCTGGCCACCGTCACCACCTGCTCGGGGGTGAGCCCGACCTTGGCGGCGGCGGTGTCGACGCCGAGCTCCTTGCGCACCTGCGTGCCCTTGTCGACCATCTGCTTGAGCAGCTCCGCGGCGGTCTCGCCGGGCACCACGCTGTAGGTGGCCGGGAAGAGATAGCCCTCAGGGTTGCCCTTCGCCGCGGCCGGCAGCCCCAGCGCGCTGGAGTCCTTGAGGGCGGCGACCAGGTCGGCGCGCTTGATGTCGGTCTTGGCGACGATGCTGGAGACGATCTGGTCCACCCGGGCGCCCTCGGGCACCACCACCACGTTCTGGATCAGGCTCTTCGGATCCACCAGTACGCCGAGGGCATCGGAGGCCTTCATCTGCTTCTTGAGCTGGTAGAAGCCGACCTGGATCCTGCCGGAGTCGGGGTTGGCCTGGGCGGCGTCCACGAACGCGCCCACCGACTGCACGACCCCCGCGCTCTTGAGGTTGCGACCGATGACGGTGGCGCTGTCGCCCTTGTGCACCTCGAACGTCACGCCGCCCGTGCCGGGTCCCGGGTAGTCCGCGGCCGAGCCGCCGAGATGATCCTTGAGCAAGGAGTAGCCCTTCGCGCCGCCCAGCGCGAGCAGCCCCACCACGATTCCCAGCGCGACGAGCGCCGCCAGGCAGCCGGGCAGACTCCTCCCCCGACGCGTACGGCGCGGCCCGGCACGGCGACCGCCGCGCTCGGCGTCGAGCGCCGGTGCGGCGCCGAGGAGGTGGTCGTCCAACGGCTCGTGGTGCTCCCCCGCGTCACGCTCAGCGGCGTAATCGGCGGGGTCCTCGGCCAGATACTCGCCGGGATGATCGTCGAGATGATCGTCGGGGTAGGCAGCAGCGTGCGTCCCGCGCGGGGCCGGCTCGTCGTGCGAGGAGGGCTCCGTCGGCTGGTCGGGGACATCCGGCACATCCGCGGACGCATCGACGGGCTCGTCCTCGGACGGCACGATCGGTACGGCGCGGGTGCCGGTGTCTCCGGCGGCGTACTCGGGGACGTCGCTGTGCTCCGCGTCGGCCCAGCGGTCAGTTCGGCCCTCGGCCGAGCGATCGACCCACGGGTCGCTCAGCGGGTCGCTCAGTGGGTCATTCAGAGGGTCGCCCCGGAACGAGCCGGGCGGCTCCGGTGCGAAGCCGTGACGATCCTGCCCGTCACTCATGCGGGGTGTCTCCTTCGAGCTCGACGATCTCTCCTGGCGCGTCCCCCGAGGCGCGCTCGGTATCCAGTGCGTGCTGCAGGATCAGGACGGCCGCCGCCTGGTCGACGACGGAGCGACGGTCCTGCCCCTTGCGACCGCGATCTCGCAGCATAGCCTCTGCGCTGACAGTGGTCAGCCGCTCGTCGACCAGCCGCACCGGCAACGGCCTGACCTTGCGGGCCAGGCTCGCAGCGAAGACACGTACCTTGGCGGTCGCCGGATTCTCTCCGCCCTTGAGCGAGCGGGGCAGTCCGACCACCACCTCCAGCAGCGTGCTCTCCTCGCCGATCTCGGTGAGGATGGCCTTGATCCGGGCCAGGTCACCGCGACCGCGTTTCACTGTCTCCACCGGCGTGGCGAGGAAGCCGGTCGGGTCGCTTCGGGCGACGCCGATCCGGGTGTCCCCAGGATCGATGCCCAGCCTGACGCCGTGCCTCACGCGGCGCTCACCGGACCAGCGTGGGCACCAGCGAGATCGCCTCGTCGATCTTCGCCACGTCGGTGCCACCGCCCTGGGCCAGATCGTCCTTGCCACCGCCACGGCCGCCGAGCACCGGCGCGAGCGCCTTGACGAAGTCGCCGGCCTTGAGCCCGCGGGCGCGACCGGCCTCGTTGACCGTCGCCACCACCGCGACCTTCTCATCGGCGTCGCCGAGGATCACCACGACCGACGGGCGATCGGCAGGGATGCGGCCGCGCACGTCCATCGCCAGCGTCCGTACGTCGTTGCCACCTGCGCCCGACGCACGCGCGGCGATGACCGCTACGCCATCGACGTCGATGGCCTTCTCGGCGATCGAGCCGGCGTTGGCGAGCAACTGCGCCACCCGGACCTTCTCGATCTCCTTCTCAGCGCTCTTGAGCCGCTCGACCAGGTCGCCGACGCGGTCGAGCAGGCCGTCGGGCTGGGTCTTGAGCAGGTCGGTGAGCTGGCCCACGACGTCACGCTCACGAGCGAGGTAGCGGAAGCCCTCGACGCCGGTGAATGCCTCGATGCGACGGTTGCCCGAGCCCACCGACGCCTCACCGGTGACCACGATCGTGCCGATCTGCGAGGAGTGGTCCACGTGGGTGCCACCGCACAGCTCGCGCGACCACGGGCCGCCGATCTCGACGACGCGGACCTTCGAGTCGTCGTAGGTCTCGCCGAAGAGGGCGATCGCGCCCCAGTCCTTGGCCTGCGAGAGCGTCATGTAGTCCCAGGAGACCGGCAGGTCGGCACGCAGCGCGTTGTTGGAGACCTCCTCGATCTCCTTGACCTGACCCGGCGTCAGACCCTGCGTCCAGCCGAAGTCGAGGCGCAGGTAGCCGGGGCGGTTGTAGGAGCCCGACTGGAGCGCGGTGGGGCCGAGCACCTCACGCAGGGCCGCGTGCACCACGTGGGTGCCGGAGTGCGCCTGCCGGGCGCCGATGCGCCAGTCCTGGTCGACCTGGGCGTGGAAGTGCTTCGCGGCGGGCGTGAGCTCGCCGTCGACGACACGCACCTGGTGGACCACGAGGCCCTTGACCGGGCGCTGCACGTCGACGACCTCGAGCCGGCCGCCGTCGAACTCGATGATCCCGGCGTCCGCGACCTGGCCGCCGGACTCGGCGTAGAACGGGGTGCGGTCGAGGACCAGCTCGCCGATCTCACCGTTGCCGAGCACATCGGTCGGCTTGCCGCCGGAGAGCAGCGCGATCCGTCCGGACTCGGTCTCCAGCGTGGTGTAGGCCTGCCAGTCGGTGGGACCGTTGGTGTCGAGGATGTCGCGGTAGACCGACAGGTCGGCGTGTTGGCCCTTCTTGGCGCGGGCGTCGGCCTTGGCCCGCTCGCGCTGCTCGGTCATCAGCGATCGGAAGCCCTGCTCGTCCACGGTCAGGCCGGCCTCGGCTGCCATCTCGAGGGTGAGGTCGATCGGGAAGCCGTAGGTGTCGTGCAGCTGGAACGCCGTCGCGCCGCTCATCTGCGGTCGCTCTGCCGCCTGACCCGGTCCCTGAGCCTGTCGAAGGGCGCCGGCGGCGAGGTCGAAGATCTGCGTACCGGCCTGGAGGGTCTTGCGGAAAGCGTCCTCCTCGGCATTGGCGACCCGGATGATGCGCTCCCAGTCGCTGTGCAGCTCGGTGTAGGTCTCGCCCATCTTGTCGCGCGAGACAGGCATCAGCTCGGGCAGCGCCGGGTCCTCGTAGCCGAGGAGTCTGACGTTGCGGATCGCACGGCGCAGGAGCCGCCGCAGCACGTAGCCGCGGCCCTCGTTGCCGGGCGTGACGCCGTCGCTGATCAGCATCATCGAGGAGCGGATGTGGTCGGCCACGACGCGGAAGCGCACGTCGTTCGCCGCAGAGTCGGCCCCCCTGGCGCCGTACTTCTTGCCGGTGAGGGCCTCCGCCTTCTCGATCACCGGGAAGACGACATCGGTCTCGTACATGTTGTTCCGGCCCTGCAGCAGGTAGGCGACCCGCTCCAGGCCCATGCCGGTGTCGATGTTCTTCTTGGGCAGCTGGCCGGCGATGTCGAAGTCAGACTTCGACCGTACGGCGGAGAGCTCGTCCTGCATGAAGACGAGGTTCCAGAACTCCAGGTAGCGGTCGCCGGCGTCCCAGTCCCGGTCGGCGCCGTAGGCCGGGCCCCGGTCGATCAGGATCTCCGAGCACGGACCTCCCGGTCCGGGGATGCCCATCGACCAGTAGTTCTCCTTCGGGGGCAGCCGGACGATGCGGTCGTCGGGCAGGCCCGTCACCTTGCGCCAGATGGAGACCGCCTCCTCGTCTCCGTCGAGGACGCTCGGGTAGAGCACCGCCTCATCGAAGCCGAAGCCGCCGTCCGCGATCGCCTTGGTGATCAGCTCCCAGGCGAGCGTGATGGCGCCTTCCTTGAAGTAGTCACCGAAGGAGAAGTTGCCACACATCTCGAAGAACGTGCCGTGCCGGGTGGTCTTGCCGACCTCTTCGATGTCGGGCGTGCGAATGCACTTCTGCACCGAGGTGGCGCGCGGGAAGGGCGGTGTGGCCTGGCCCAGGAAGTAGGGCTTGAAGGGCACCATGCCGGCGTTGACGAACAGCAGGTTGGGGTCGTCGAGCAGCAGCGACGCCGACGGTACGGCGGTGTGCGGCAGGGCCGGATTGTCGGCGAAGTGGCTGGTGAACCGGCGGCGGATCTCCGCCGTGCTCAGCCAGGTGTCGGGCCGGCCGTCCGGTGTCGCTGTACTCACTGCGTGCCTTCCTTGCGGGGTTCAGGGGTGTCGATCTGCGCGACCGGGGTGGCCTCGGTGCTGCCTGCCTCGAGCTGCGGAGTGGGGTCGTCGTCGGTGCTCGCTAGCCGGGGTGATGGGAAGCGCTCGCGCAGCCGGACCTCGGTCTCGGCCCTGCCGCTGGCGACCTCCTCGCGGAAGAGCCGCGCACCGAGGCCGAGCGCCTGCCAGCGATCGCGCAGTCCATCGGGCGTGAGCACCTCAGCCGCGCGTCGACCTCGGATCGCCGCGTAGATGCCGGCACCGGCGCCTGCGGCGAACCAGAATCCTCGCCTCATGATCAGGCGACCCCCTCGTCGGCGGCGCCGACGCGAATCTCGGTCGCGGGCGACGGCGGATCACCCGCGGTGCCGGCGAACGCTGCACCGGCCCGGTGACGGGCGCGATACTCGCGCAGCGCCTCCTTGACCTCGAGCTTGCGGTCCTTGCGGCTGCGCTTGACCTCGCGCTTCATCTCGAACCGGATGCGGTTGCGCGTCTCCGGGGCGAGTGCGCGCCGCAGACCCTGCACGAGCGAGGCCGTCTGCACCACCGTCTCGCGCACCACCGCGTCGGCGAACGCCGGCGCCTTGAGGCTCACGGTCGCTCGTTCGGCGCCGCCGGTGTCATCGGCACCGGTCGGCTCGAGCGTTCCCAGCCGCGTGATGACGAACTCGCGATCATCCACAGGACGCTCGGCCCGGACGGCGGGCGCCGTCACTCGTTCCAGTACGGCGAGGCGTTCACGCAGCTCGGTGAGGCCCTGCTCGGCCGCCTCTTCGCGCCGTACGGATGCGGCCAGCGCACGCCGCCAGGCGAGCACCGCGACCAGTGCCAGGGCAGCCGCGACCACCGCCACCAGGGCGAGGGTGATCGAGAGCGCGGTCATGGCCCCCGACCCTATCGCGCACCACCACGAATGATCGCGCGGATGCGCTCCCAACGCTCCTTGACCGCCGCCTCGGCGCCGTGGCTGGTCGGCTGGTAGTAGGCCGCTTCCTCGACGGCGTCGGGTGCGTACTGCTGCTCGGCGATGCCGAACGGCTCGTCGTGCGCGTACTTGTAGCCCGAGCCGTGACCGAGCTTCTTGGCCCCGCCGTAGTGCGCGTCGCGCAGATGAGCGGGCACCTGCCCGATCTTGCCGGCCTTCACGTCGGCGATCGCCGCCGAGATCGCGGTCGTGACCGCATTCGACTTCGGCGCCACCGCGAGCGCGATGGTGGCGTGGGCGAGTGTCAGCTGCGCCTCCGGCAGGCCGATCAGCTGCACAGTCTGGGCGGCCGCGACAGCGGTCTGCAGCGCCGTCGAGTCTGCCAGCCCGATGTCCTCGCTCGCCAGGATCATCAGACGGCGCGCGATGAACCGTGGGTCCTCCCCCGCCTCGAGCATCCGGGCGAGGTAGTGCAGCGCAGCGTCGGCGTCCGAGCCGCGTACCGACTTGATGAAGGCGCTGACCACGTCGTAGTGCTGGTCGCCCTGGCGGTCGTAGCGCACCGCCGCCTGGTCGACGGCAGTCTCCGCCGACTCCAGATCGATCTCGACCGGCCCGTCGGACGCGGCCCGGCCGCCCAGCCTAGAGCGGGCCGCACCTGCGGACGCCTCCAGGTAGGTCAGAGACCGCCGCGCGTCCCCCCCGGCGAGCCGCACCAGGTGCTCGAGCGCCTCGTCGCTGATGGTGAGTCGTCCGCCCAGCCCGCGCTCGTCGGTCAGCGCACGCTGCAGGACGCCCCGGACGTCGTCGTCGGTGAGCGACTCCAGCCGGAGCAGCAGGCTGCGGGAGAGCAGCGGGCTGATCACCGAGAAGAACGGGTTCTCGGTCGTGGCCGCCACCAGGGTGACCCAGCGGTTCTCCACGCCGGGCAGCAGCGCATCCTGCTGCGCCTTGCTGAATCGGTGCACCTCGTCGACGAAGAGCACCGTCTCCCGCCCTGTCCGGACGAGATCGGCACGGGCCGCGTCGATCGCCGCCCGCACCTCCTTGACACCTGCGCTGACCGCCGAGACCTCGACGAAGCGACGGTTGGTCTGCCGCGAGACGATCGAGGCGATCGTGGTCTTGCCGGTGCCCGGCGGACCCCACAGCAGCAGCGAGAGCGACTGGTCGCCCTCGATCAGCTGGCGCAGCGGGGAACCGGCCGCGCGCAGCTGTGCCTGCCCGACCAGCTCGTCGAGGGTGCGCGGACGCATCCGAACCGCCAACGGAGCCGCCGCGTGGTCCGCGTCGGAGAGCGACCCGCCCTCCGTTGTACGTGGCCCACGCGGCGGCTCGTCAGCGATCTCAAAGAGCCCATCCACGATTACGCAGTATGGATGGTCCGGTTCCCAAGGTCGAACCAGGTGTTGCTGAAGCTCGGACCGGTCGGGAGTTCGACCGGGCTCGCGCCCGGGTCCGGGGTGCCGTGGTTGTCCACACCCAGCAGCCGTGAGGTCACAGGCGTCTCCGGAGCCTTGCCCATCTCGCCCGGGAAGTGGCAGGCGACCTTGTGCCGCGGACCGATCTGCAGCAACGGCGGCTCCACCTTCGCGCAGATCTCCTTGGCGATCGGGCAGCGCGTGCGGAACCGGCAGCCGGAGGGCGGGTTGATCGGGCTCGGCACGTCCCCGGTGAGCCGGATGCGCTCGCGGCGGCCGCCCAGCGTGGCCTGCTTGACGTCGGGCACAGCAGAGAGAAGCGCCTGCGTGTACGGGTGATGAGCGTGGCCGTAGATGCTTTCCCGGTCGCCGATCTCGACGATCTTGCCGAGGTACATCACCGCGATCTCCGGGCAGAAGTGGCGTACGACGGCCAGGTCGTGGGCGATGAACAGGAACGCGATCCCGAACTCCGTCTGCAGGTCCTGCAGAAGGTTGATCACCTGGGCCTGGATCGACACGTCGAGCGCCGAAACCGGCTCGTCGGCCACGAGCAGCTTCGGCTGCAGGGTCAACGCGCGGGCGATGCCGATGCGCTGGCGCTGGCCGCCGGAGAACTCGTGCGGGTAGCGGTTGTAGTGCTCCGGGTTCAGCCCGACGATCTCGAGCAGCTCCTGGACCCGACCGAGGACCTTGTTCTTCGGCAGCACGTTGTGGATCTGCAACGGCGCGCCGATGATCGAGCCCACCGTGTGGCGCGGGTTCAGCGACGTCGCCGGGTCCTGGAAGATCATCTGGATGTCGCGACGCAACGGCAGCATCTGGCGCTGCGAGAGCTTGGCGATGTCGTGGCCCTCGAACTCGATCTGGCCGCCCGTCGGCTCGTAGAGCCTGGTGATCAGCCGACCGGTCGTCGACTTGCCACAGCCGGACTCACCCACGAGGCCGAGGGAGCCGTTGGTCGGCACCTGGAAGGAGACCCCGTCGACGGCCTTCACGTGACCGACCGTACGACGGAAGAGTCCAGGGCTCTTGACCGGGAAGTGCATCTTCAGGTCGTTGACCGTCAGGACCGGAGGCGCCGACAGGTCCGCCGTCATCGCGGCGTGACCCTCCGCCTTCAGGACGTTCTCGGCACTCATCGCTGCTCCTCCGCCAGGTCAGGCGCGATCGCGGGCAGGACTTCGACCGCATACACCTCGTCCGGGTTGGCGAGGTGGCATCGCTTCGTGTGGTTCCGGCCGTCCGCTACAGGCAACAGCTCGGGCATCTCGGTGAAGCACAGGTTGCCAGGCACCTTGTCGCGGTGGGTGCACCGCGGGTGGAAGGCACACCCGCTCGGCGGGTGCAGGAGGCTCGGCGGGTTGCCCGGGATCGGGATGAGCTTGGCATCGACGTCACCGGTGACGTCGGGCACGCTGGAGAGCAGCCCCCAGGTGTACGGCATCTCCGGCCGCACCAGGATCTCCGCGGTGGGGCCGTACTCGACCGCGCGGCCGCCGTACATCACCAGGACGTCGTCGGCCATCTCCGCCACGACGCCGAGGTCGTGGGTGATGATGATGATGGCCGAGTTGAACTCGCGCTGCAGGTCCTGCAGCAGATCGAGGATCTGCGCCTGGACGGTGACGTCGAGTGCCGTCGTCGGCTCGTCCGCGATCAGCAGGCCGGGGTCGTTGATGAGGCTCATCGCGATCATGGCGCGCTGCCGCATGCCGCCGGAGAACTGGTGCGGGTAGTCGTCGACGCGTCGCGAGGGCTGCGGGATGCCGACCCGGTCGAGCATCTCGATCGCGCGAGCCCGGGCGGCGCGTCGCGAGACGTTGTTGTGGACGCGGTAGGCCTCGGCGATCTGGTTCCCCACGGAGTAGTAGGGGTGCATGGCCGAGAGCGGATCCTGGAAGATCATCGCAACGTCCTTGCCCCGCTTGCGTCGCATCTCCTCGTCGGAGATCGTCAGCAGGTCGACGCCGTCGAGCAGGATCTCACCGGAGACCTGCGCGTTGGTGCCGCGGTGGAGACCGAGGATCGCCGAGCTGGAGACCGACTTGCCCGAGCCCGACTCGCCCACGATGCCCAGCGTCTTGCCGCGAGAGACCTCGTAGGACAGACCGTCAGTCGCCTTGACGACGCCATCGGAGGTGGGAAAGTGGACGACGAGGTCGCGGACCGTGAGGTAGCTGCGTGACTGCTCAGTCGACATGGGGACGGCTTTCTCTGCTGGTGTGCTCATGGATCGTCGTCAGTCCAGCCTGACCCGCGGGTCGATGTAGGCATAGAGGATGTCGACAACGATGTTGGCGATGATGACGAAGGTAGACAGCAGCAGGACGATGCCGACGATGGTCGGCAGGTCCTGTCGCGAGTTGGAGGTCACGGCGAGCAGGCCCAGGCCGTGGAAGCCGAAGACATCCTCGGTGATGATCGCGCCGCCGAGCAGGATCGCCAGGTCAAGGCCGGCCATCGTGACCAGCGGCGTGAGCGCCGCGCGCAGGGTGTGCTTGAACATCAGCGGGACCTTCTTGACGCCCTTGGCCTTGGCCGTACGGACGTAGTCCTCCGTCGAGGCCTCGATGATGAAGGCTCGGCTCATCCGGGCGTACGCCGCCATGTAGAACAGCGCCAGCGTCACGGCAGGGAGGATGAGGTTGGTGAACCAGAGGCCCGGACTCTGCGTGAGCGGCACGTAGACCGGCAGCGCGAAGATCTGCCACTTGATGGCGACGAAGCGCAGCAGGAGGGACCCGACCACGAAGGTCGGGAAGGCATAGAAGATCAGCGACAACCCGACGATGCCGCGATCAAGGAACGATCCCTTGGTCATGGCGGCGATGATGCCGAAGAGCAGACCACCGATGATCCAGAAGACGAACGCCACCAGCGCGATCGAGACCGAGATCGGGATCGCCGATTTCAGCACGTTGTTCACGGTGTCGGTGTTGACCATCGAGTAGCCGAGGCAAGGTGCCGCGCAGTGGGTGACGAGGTCGGGGTTCTCCTCGCGCACCTTCTTGTCCAAGGGGTAGTCGCGGCCGACCACGATGCCCGCGAGGAAGCTTCCCCACTGGGTGAGGATCGGCTTGTCGTAACCCAGCGCCTTGCTGGTCTGTTCGATCTGTGCCGGGGAACAGACCTTGCCACAGGCATTCCGCGCCGGGTCGAATGCGCCGGAGAAGAAGAGGATGAACGTCACCAGACTCATCACGATGAGCAGGGCGACGCCTATCACGGCCCGACGCACGATGTAGGCAAACATGGGTTCAGTTGCACCTTGCCGCTCAGGACCGATCGGTGCGGGGCGAAACGCCGGCGGCGCCTGCCCCGCACCGATGAACGGTCATCGAGTGGTGAGGGTGGCGACCGAGGTCATCGGTCGCCACCCGTCGCCATTACTTAACGTTGATCCCGCCGAGGTCGGGGTAGCCGTTGGAGGACGGCGTCTGCAGGTAGTTGGTCACGTTCGAGCCGTGGAGCAGGTTGAACACCTGGTTCTCCAGCGGCACGTAGGCGTAGTCCTTACCCAGCTGTGCGTCGGCCTTCTGCAGGGCGGTGGTCTGGGCGTCCAGCGTGGACGCGTTCTGCGCCTCGTCGACGAGCTTGTTGAACGCCGGCGAGTTGTACTGGCCGTAGTCGTTCTGGCTCGAGGTCTTGGTCAGGTTGATCCGGCCGTCGAAGAGCGGCGGCGTGACCGTGATGGCGGACGGCCAGTCGGCACCCCAGCCGGCCCAGTACAGGTCGCCGTTGTTGGACGGCTTCTGGATGGTGGAGTAGTAGTTGTCCGCGTCGATGCCGGTCAAGGTGACCTTGAAGCCGGCCTGCTCCCAGGAAGACTTCAGCGCAGCGGCCTGCTTGTCAGCCGTGGTCGTCTTCTCGTACATGAAGTTGATCGGGTACGGCGTCTTCACGCCGGCCTGCTGCAGGAGCTGCTTCGCCTTGGCCGCGTCACCCGACAGCGGCGCGTTGAACGCCGGGTTGGGCTGGTAGCCGTGGACGACAGGGTTCACGATCGAGTGCGCCGGCAGGTAGGCCTTCGAGCCGCCACCCGCGTCGATCCACGCCTGCGGGCTCGTGGCCTCGTACAGGGCCTGGCGAACCAGCGGGTTGGAGAGCCGCTTCATGTTCATCTGCAGGTAGTCGATGTACGGCGAGGAGACCGACGTCAGTCGGCTCTTCACCGAGTCGCTGTTCAGCTGGCTGAACCGGCTCGACGGCACCGAGCGGTCCGTCACGGCGTTCTTGTCGTTGCCGGTGTCGGCGATCAGCCGGTCGGCGATGGTCTCGGCGTCCGAGGTGACCTGGAAGACGATCTTGTTCGGCAGCGCCTTGCGCACCGTCGTGGAGTCGGTCGCCGCGTCGTAGTTGGGGTTGCGCACGAAGGTGCCACCCGTGTTCTGGTTCCACGTGCCCTGGAGCTCGTAGGGGCCGTCGGAGAAGACCGAGTAGTTGGACTTGTCGCCCTGGTCCTTGTCCTGGCGGTACGGGTCCATCATGTGCAGCGCCGCGATGGCCAACGGGAAGTCAGGCCACGGCTTCTTGAAGTCGTAGGTGATGGTGTTGCCGTTGCAGGTCACGGCCTTGTCGAACGCGGCCTGACCGGCCTGGTTCGCGGCGGACTTGTCGTAAGGACCGGCGTAGATCGAGGAGCCGTCCTTGTTGGTCGGGATGTTGAGGTAGGCGACCAGGTAGTTCGGGCCACCGGGAATGACGCTCTGAGCGAAGACGCGCGACGCGCCGTACTTGAGGTCGTCGCAGGTGATCGCCTTGCCGTCCTGCCACTTCACGCCGTCCTTCAGCGTGAACTGCCAGGTCTTCGCGCCGTTGGAGGACGTGCCGGTGTTGGTGGCGAGGTCCGGAACGGGCGTGACGCCCGCGGTCTTGTCGGCGCTGTCGGGGAACGTCACCAGCTGCCGGTACACCAGACGCGACAGGTTCGTGATGTCGCGACCGATGTAGACGCGCTGCGGGTCGAGGTGCTCAGGCTTCGCCGACGTCTGCGTCAGGTAGTAGAGCGTGCCCTTGGCAGCGCTGCTGGAGCTGCCACCGCTGCCACCGGCACCGCCGCAGGCCGCCAGAGCGCCCACCGAGAGTGCCGCAATGGCACCCACTACGGCGACTCGCCTTCGATTCGTGGTCATTCTTTCTCCTTGTGTGGCTGGCGCCCCCGATGGGCGGCGCACGTCCCCCGGTGGGGGAGGTACATAGATGGGGTCTGCGGCTATCGGCCGGACTTGGGGTCCAGCGCGTCACGCAGCCCGTCACCGAGCAGGTTCAGACTGACGACGATGACCACGATCATGACGGCCGGGATCCAGAAGTAGAGCGGATCACCGAGGATCCAGGTCGTCGCGTCGGCCAGGACGTTGCCCAAGGTGGGCAGCGGTGCTTGCACGCCCACGCCGAGGAAGCTCAGTGCGGCCTCGGCAGAGACGTAGGACGGAAGCAGCAGCGTGGTCTGCACGAGCAGAGGCGCCCAGACGTTCGGCAGGATCTCGCGGAAGTAGATGCGGCTGTTCGACGCGCCGATCGAGCGAGCAGCGTCGATGAACTCCCGCTCGCGAATCGACAGCACCTGGCCGCGCACCAGACGCGCGACCGAGGGCCAGCCGAAGAGGCCCAGCACGACGATGATGTAGACGGCGTTCGCCAGGTTCCCGTGCAGGTGCAGGGAACTGTTGAAGAACGCGATGATCGGCGCTGAGAGCGCCAGCAGCATCAGGGTCTGCGGGAACGAGAGGGTCAGGTCGACCAGCCGGCCGATCACCCAGTCAAGGGCGCCGCGCGAGTAGCCGCTCATGATGCCCAGGACCGCGCCGATGACGACGGAGACCACCGTCGCGCACAGGCAGATCGCGAGCGAGAAGGAGACCCCGAGCCACACTCGGGACAGCACGTCCCAGCCCGTGCCGGGCACCACGCCGAGCGGGTGCGAGGCACTGATGCCGCCGTGGGCACCCGTCGGCAACCCGCCGTTGGTGTTGTCGATGAGGTCCTGGTGCAGCGTGCTGTAGTCCAGCACGCCGAGCTTGACCAGGATGGGCGCGAGAATCGCACCGATCACCAGGAGGGCGACCACCACAAAGGAAGCCATCGACAGCTTGTCGTGGCGGAACCGATCGACCGCGAGGCGCATCGGCGACTTGGCCGCCGTCGTCTCCCCGGCAATGACGACTCCAACCTCGGAGCGCTGTTCTGTCTCCGTGGGGCTGATGGCCATGCGTACCTCGTGGCTGCTCGGGTCAAGACGGACTGGTCCGGCACATCCAGCTACACGACGTCTCCCGACCATGCGGTCGCGTCGAAGCCGATGCAACTGATTGATGCACCGTAACGACTTTAAGTGACGTCGGACTCCCCTGCGACCACCTGGCGGTAACGATCTGGTCTCAACCTGTTGCGGCGCCGTTTCACAGGATGTGTTCCGGCGCCGCAGCGAGTGCCCCTACAGGTTCTTCGGTGTGACCGGGTCCACACCGGCTTCCTTGCGCTGCTCAGCCGTGATCGGAGCCGGTGCTGCGGTGAGCGGGTCGAAGCCCCCGCCGGACTTGGGGAACGCGATGACCTCGCGGATGGAGTCGGTCTTGGTGAGGTGCTGCAGGACGCGGTCCATGCCGAGCGCGATGCCGCCGTGCGGCGGTGCGCCGAACTTGAACGCGTCGAGGAGGAAGCCGAACTTCTCGTCCGCCTGCTCCTCGCTGATCCCCATCACGTTGAAGACCCGCTTCTGGATGTCCTCGCGATGGATACGGATGGAGCCGCCACCGAGCTCGGTGCCGTTGCAGACGATGTCGTAGGCGTAGGCCAAGGCAGAGCCCGGGTCGGTGTCGAAGGTCTGCTCGAACTCCGGCTTCGGACCGGTGAACGCGTGGTGTACGGCGGTCCAGCTGCCCGCGCCGACGGCCACGTCACCCGACGCGACCGCGTCCGCGGCCGGCTCGAACATCGGCGCGTCGACGACCCAGGTGAACGCGAACGTGTCGGGGTCGAGCAGGTCGAGCCGCCGACCGATCTCGACGCGTGCAGCACCGAGCAGCGCCCGGCTGGGCTTGGTGGCCCCTGCCGCGAAGAATGCGCAGTCCCCCGCCTTGGCGCCGAGGTGCGCGGCCAGGCCGGCCTGCTCAGCCTCGGAAAGGTTCTTCGCGACCGGGCCGCCGAGCGTGCCGTCCTCGTTGAACAGCACGTAGGCGAGGCCGCGCGCGCCGCGCTGCTTGGCCCAGTCCTGCCAGGCGTCGAGCACCTTGCGGGGCTGGCTGGCACCGCCCGGCATCACGACGGCGCCGACGTACTCGGACTGGAAGACCCGGAACGGCGTCTCCTTGAAGTACGCGGCGCACTCGACGAGCTCCAGCCCGAAGCGCAGGTCAGGCTTGTCGGAGCCGTACTTGGCCATGGCGTCGGCGTACGTCATCCGCGGCAGCGGCGTGGCGACCTCGACGCCGATGGTCGCCCACATCGCCTTGACCACGTCCTCCATCATCTCGATGACGTCGTCCTGGTCGACGAAGCTCATCTCGATGTCGAGCTGGGTGAACTCCGGCTGCCGGTCGGCGCGGAAGTCCTCGTCGCGGTAGCAGCGCGCGATCTGGTAGTAGCGCTCGAGCCCGCCGACCATCAGCAGCTGCTTGAACAGCTGGGGGCTCTGCGGCAGCGCGTACCAGCTGCCGGGGTGGAGGCGCGCCGGCACCAGGAAGTCGCGAGCGCCCTCGGGCGTCGAACGGGTCAGGGTCGGCGTCTCGACCTCGACGAACTCGCGCCGGCCGAGGACCTCGCGGATGGCCTGGTAGACCTTCGAGCGCAACCGGATGGCAGCGGCCGGGCCGGAGCGGCGCAGGTCCAGGTAGCGGTACTTGAGCCGGACGTCCTCGCCCACCTCACCGGCACCGTGGGCGGCGGCGTCGTCGATCGGGAACGGCAGCGGGGCGCTGGCGTTGAGGACCTCGAGGTCGGAGACGACGACCTCGATCTCGCCGGTGGCGAGGTTGGGGTTGACGTTGCCCTCCGAGCGGGCGACGACCTCGCCGGTCACCTTGAGGCAGAACTCGCTGCGCAGGCTGTGCGCCAGCTCCTCGTCGCGGATCACGAGCTGGACCACGCCGCTGGCCTCGCGCAGGTCGATGAAGGCGACCCCACCGTGATCGCGGCGGCGGGCCACCCACCCGGCGAGGGTGACGGTCTGGCCGACGTGCTCGACGCGGAGGGTTCCGGCGTCATGGGTGCGGATCACTTCTTCATTTCCTTACGTTGACTGGTCAGTTCTGGCGGGTCGAGTGGTCAGTTGTCGCCGGTCGAGGCGTCGGTCGCGACGACCACGCTCGGGCGGAGGTCTGCCTTCGGAGGCTCCCACGTCGCAGCATCGGCGGCCACCTGATTGCCGCTGCGGATGTCCTTGACCTGGTGACCCTCTGCGGTGTCGAACCAGACGTAGGGGATGCCGCGGCGCTCGGCGAAGCGGATCTGCTTGCCGAACTTCGCTGCGGTCGCGGCCACCTCGCAGGCGATGCCGCGCGCGCGCAGCGCCGTGGCGGTGGCGTCGGCGGCCGGGCGGGACTCCTCGTCGTTGAGCGCGACCAGCACGACCGACGGCACCTGCCGATCGGCCGTCAGGAAGCCTCGCTGGACCAGCGGGACGAGGACCCGGCTGACGCCCAGGGAGATCCCCACGCCGGGGTACGTCGTACGCCCGTCGGAGGCCAGCGCGTCATAGCGGCCCCCGCTGCAGATCGAGCCCAGCGACTCGTAGCCGTCCAGGCGGGTCTCGAAGACGGTGCCGGTGTAGTAGTCCAGGCCGCGCGCGATCGAGAGGTCGGCGATCACGCTGACCTTGTCGGTGTTGAGCGGCGCGCACGCGCGGATCAGCGTGGCCAGCTCGTCCAGGCCCTCCTCCAGCAGCTCGCCGCTGACACCCAGGGCGCGGACCCGCTCGACGAAGGAGTCGTCGCCGGCCGAGATGGTGGCCAGCCCCAGGCAACGGTCGGCCTGCTCGTCGGTGAGGCCGGCCTCACCGACGAGGAGCTTCTTCACCTCGGCGACGGGCAGCTTGTCGAGCTTGTCGATGAGACGCATGACCTCGTCGACGTCGGGGGCGCCGAGCGCAGCGTAGAAGCCCTGGATCAGCTTGCGGTTGTTCACCTGGAGGCGGAAGCCGGGAAGACCGATCGAGTCGGAGCCGGCGAGCTGAGCCAGGGCGTCGAGCATGACCCGCGTGACCTCGACGTCGTGGTGGAACGGCAACACGTCCTTGCCGACGATGTCGATGTCGGCCTGGGTGAACTCGCGGAACCGGCCCTCCTGCGGCCGCTCGCCGCGCCAGACCTTCTGGATCTGGTAGCGGCGGAAGGGAAACTCCAGCTTGCCGGCGTTCTCCAGCACGTAGCGGGCGAACGGCACGGTGAGGTCGAAGTGCAGGCCCATGCCCGCGTCGCGGCCGCCGTCCTCCTCCTGGAGGCGGCGCAGGACGTAGACCTCCTTGGAGGTGTCGCCCTTGCGCAGCAGCTGGTCCATCGGCTCGACCGCGCGGGTCTCGACGTTGGCGAAGCCGTGCAGCTCGAAGGCGCGCGCCAGGGTGGCGATCACCTGCTGCTCCACGAAGCGCTGCGCGGGAAGGAACTCGGGGAAGCCGGAGAGCGGTGTCGGCTTGGTCATCGGGACGGCCTCGTGCGGTAGTCAGGTCCTGCAGGCTGCATCCCTGCAAGATGCGGGTTGGTGGCGCGCTCGCGCCCGATCGAGGTCTGCTCACCGTGGCCCGGGAGCACGACGATGTCGTCGGGCAGGGTCAGCACCTTCTCAGCGAGGCTGCGCAGCATCGCGGCGTGATCGCCGCCGGGCAGGTCGGTGCGGCCGATGCTGCCGGCGAAGAGCAGATCGCCGGAGAACATCACCTCGGAGATCTCGGCACGCTGCGCCGGATCCGGCGCAGAGTACGGCGTCCGGAACGTCACCGAGCCCTCGGTGTGTCCGGGCGTGTGGTCGACGACGAACCGCAGGCCCGCGATCTCCAGGGTCTGCCCGTCGGTCAGCTCCTGGACGTCGTCGGGCTCGGCCCAGCTGTAGTCGCCGCCGAGCAACATCCGGGTGGTCTCGGGCGACATGCCGCTCATTGGGTCCGCGAGCAGGTGGCGGTCCTTGGGATGGATCCACGCGGTGGCGTCGTAGGCCCCGGCGACGGGCGCCACCGAGAACATGTGGTCGACGTGACCGTGGGTGACCAGGACGGCGACCGGCTTGAGCCGGTGCTCACGGACGACCTGGGCGACCCCGTCCGAGGCGTCCATGCCAGGATCGATCACGACGCACTCGGTCCCGGGGCCGGTGGCGGCGACGTAACAGTTCGTTCCCCACGGGCCCGCGGGGAAGCCGGCGATCAACACTCCGCAACCCTATCGAGCGCAACCGGGCGCCGCCGCATCGACACCTCTGACTACGATGGGCACCCGCGGGCCAGAGCGGACCGGGGAGCAGCACAGGATCAGCCGACGAGAAGGACGACCAGTGACGAGCGAGCAGTGGGGCCGGGTCGACGACGAGGGCACGGTCTTCGTGCGCACCGCCGACGGCGAACGTGCGGTCGGCCAGTATCCCGAGGGCACGCCTGAGGAGGCGCTGCACTTCTTCACTGAGCGCTACGCGGCTCTCGCCTTCGAGGTCGAGCTGCTCGAGAAGCGTCTCCACGGCGCCAAGCTCAGCCCCGAAGAGGCCAGCGAGTCGATCAAGAACGTCCGCGCCCAGGTGACCGACGCGAACGCCGTCGGGGATCTGGCCTCTCTGGCTGCTCGCCTGGATGCGCTCACCCCCCTGATCGCGGCTCAGCGCGAGGCCCGCAAGGCTGAACGAGCGGCGAAGTCGGCCGAGGCACGCACCGAGAAGGAGCGGGTCGTCGGCGAGGCCGAGCGTCTTGCCGAGGGCAACGACTGGCGCAACGGAGCCAACCGGCTGCGCGAGCTGCTCGACCAGTGGAAGGCACTCCCCCGCATCGACCGTGCCAGCGACGACGCGCTGTGGCGGCGCTTCTCCACCGCCCGCACTGCCTACACCCGTCGTCGCAAGTCGCACTTCGCCGAGCTCAACGAGAAGCGCGAGGGCGCCCGTGCCGTCAAGGAGCGCCTTGCCGCCGAGGCCGAGGCGCTCGCCACCTCGACCGACTGGGGCGCCACCGCCGGTCGCTACCGGGACCTGATGCGACAGTGGAAGGCCGCCGGCCCGGCCCCCAAGGACATCGACGACGCCCTGTGGAAGCGATTCCGCGGCGCCCAGGACCTCTTCTTCGGCGCTCGCGACGAGGCCAACGCGGCCGTAGACGCCGAGTTCGCCGGCAACGCCGAGGTCAAGGAGCAGCTCTTGGTCGAGGCCGAGGCGCTGCTGCCCCAGATCGAGGCCGGCGGCGACAACTTCACTGCCGCGAAGGCCGCCTTCCGTGACATCGCCGAGCGGTGGGATGCCGCCGGCAAGGTGCCGCGGGAGCGCATCCGCGACCTCGAGGGGCGCATCCGGAAGGTCGAGCAGGCGATCAAGTCCGTCGAGGACGAGCAGTGGCGCAAGTCCGACCCGGAGAAGTCGGCCCGCGCCGACGACATGATCAGCAAGCTCACCGACGCGATCGCCAAGGTCGAGTCCGACCTCGAGAAGGCCAGGGCCGCCGGTGACACCAAGAGGATCGCCTCGTTGGAGGAGAACCTCGAGTCGCGCAAGCAGTTCCTCGAGATGGCCAGGCGCGCCTCGGCTGACTTCAGCTGATCCGCCGAGAGGTCACCTTTCGCGTCTCGAGAGGTCAGTTTCTGCGTCTTGAGTGGCCGCTACCGGTTCGGTAGCGGCCACTTCTCATCCACACGTACGCCGCCGGGCGCGTTGATCCACAACCCGTAGATCCACTCGCCCACGGTCGGCTGGCCGTGTGGACGCTGAGGGCATGACCATCGTCGTACTGCCCACGGAGCCGTTCACCGTCGCCGATCTCGTCCGCCTCGGCCTGAGCGCCGCCGACCTGCGTCGCGCACTGGCGCACGGCCGCGTTCGGCGCGTGCTGCGAGGGGTCTATGTCAGCAATGAGATCGGCGATTCGATCGAGCTGCGCACCGCGGCCCTGCACCTCGTCGTCGGCCCCGCGCACGTGATCGTCGATCGGACAGCGGCCTGGCTGCACGGGATCGACTCCTTTGCCACCACCGAGCTCGACGCGGGGGCGCCGATCGAGGTGTGCGCGCTCCGCGGGCACACCCGCAGTCGACTCAGCGGAGCTCGCGGTCGCACGCGCGATCTTCATCCAGATGACGTCATGGAGATCGACGGTCTCAGGGTGACCACGCCGTTGCGCACAGCCTTGGACCTCGGCTGCCACCTGCGACGCCGTGAGGCGTTCGCCGCCCTGTGCGACATCGCCCGGCAGCACGACGTCGACATTCCCGAACTGGTGCGAGGGGCCGAGCGGTTCGGGCGCCGCCGCGGGGTGCGCCAGCTGCGCGAGCTGGCGCCACTGGTGCTACCGACGGTCGAGTCGGCCCGCGAGGCGTGGACGCTGCTGGCCATCCACGATGCCGGCCTACCGTTGCCCGAGGCGCAGGTCTGGATCGACGCCGACGCTGAGAGGAGATTCCGGTTGGACTTCGCCTATCCGCAACAGCGTGTCTGCGTCGAGTACGACGGTGTCGAGTTCCACGACGCTACGGACGAGCAGCGGCGCTACGACCGCGAGCGTCGCCAGTGGCTGCGCGAGCATGGCTGGACGATCATCGTGGTGCGCTTGGGTGACTTCACCGGCGAGGGACTCGACCGATGGCTACGCGAGCTGCGCAGCGCCCTCGCCTCGACGTACACGACCCGGCGGTGGTGAGTCGGCCGCCCAGCCCGTGGAAACTGACCTCTCGAGCCGCAGAAAGTGACCTCTCGGCGTCAGGAGGTCACGCGGTAGGCATCGAAGACGCCCGGAACGTTGCGGACAGCCTTGATCACCGTGTCGAGGTGCTTGGCGTCTGCCATCTCGAAGGAGAACCGCGACTTCGCGACCCGGTCGCGCGAGGTGCTCAGCTGCGCCGAGAGGATGTTCACGTGGGCGTCGGAGAGCGCCATCGTGATGTCCGAGAGCAGCCGGGAGCGATCGAGCGCCTCCACCTGGATGTTGACCAGGAAGGTCGAGGAAGAGGTCGGCGCCCACTCGACGTCGATCAGCCGCTCCGGCTGGTTCTTCAGCTCGGCGGCGTTCGTGCAGTCCAGCCGATGCACCGAGACCCCGCCACCCTTGGTGACGAAGCCCAGGATCGGATCGGGCGGCACCGGCGTACAGCAGCGGGCGAGCTTGATCCACACGTCCGCGCTGCCCTTGACGATGACTCCGGCATCGCCGCCGGTGGCGATCTTGGAGCGTCGCGGCCGAGTGATCGTGACTGCCTCGGCGAGGTCCTCGGCCGCACCCTGGTCGCCGCCGTGCTCATCAACGACCCGACGAACCACCGCCTGCGCGGAGAGGTTGCCCTCGCCTACCGAGGCGTAGAGCGCACTGACGTCGGCGATGTTGAAGTGCCGCGCGGCCAGGGTGAGCGACTCGTGGGACATCAGCCTCTTGAGAGGCAGGCCCTCCTTGCGCATCAGCTTGGCGATCGCGTCCTGGCCCTTCTCGATGGCCTCCTCGCGACGCTCCTTGGTGAACCAGGCGCGGATCTTGGAGCGAGCGCGGTTGGACTTCACGAAGGAGAGCCAGTCGCGCGACGGCCCCGCAGTGGGCGCCTTGGAGGTGAACATCTCCACGACGTCGCCGTTGTCCAGCGTGGATTCGAGCGGCACTAGTCGGCCGTTGACCCGGGCGCCGATGGTCTTGTGGCCGACCTCCGTGTGCACCGCGTAGGCGAAGTCGACCGGGGTCGATCCGGCCGGCAGCGCGATCACGTCCCCGCGCGGGGTGAAGACGTAGACCTCCGCGCGGTTCATCTCGAAGCGCAGCGACTCCAGGAACTCGCCCGGATCCTCGACCTCGGACTGCCAGTCGAGCAACTGCTTGACCCAGCCCATGTCGTCGACGTCGGCACGCTTGTCCGTGTCGACACCGGTGCGGCCGTCCTCCTTGTACTTCCAGTGCGCGGCGACGCCGTACTCGGCGCGGCGGTGCATGCCGAAAGTACGGATCTGCATCTCGACCGGCTTGCCCTGCGGGCCGATCACCGTCGTGTGCAGCGACTGGTACATGTTGAACTTCGGCATCGCGACGTAGTCCTTGAACCGCCCCAACACCGGATTCCAGCGCGAGTGCAGCACACCGAGGACGCTGTAGCAGTCGCGGTCCTCGGCCACGAGGATGCGGATGCCGACCAGGTCGTAGATGTCGGAGAAGTCCTTCCCGCCGACGATCATCTTCTGGTAGATCGAGTAGTAGTGCTTCGGCCGGCCCGTGACGGTGGCCTTGATCTTGGCCTCACGCACGTCGTTCTCGACCTGGCTGATCACCTGCGCGAGGAACTGGTCGCGTGAGGGCGCCCGCTCGGCCACCAGCCGCACGATCTCGTCGTAGATCTTGGGATGCAGGGTGGCGAAGGCCAGGTCCTCCAACTCCCACTTGATCGTGTTCATGCCGAGCCGGTGGGCCAGCGGCGCGTAGATGTCCAGAGTCTCGCGCGCGGAGCGCTCCTGCGACTTCTGCGGCACGTAGCGCAGCGTGCGCATGTTGTGCAGCCGGTCGGCCAGCTTGATCACCAGGACCCGGATGTCCTTGGACATCGCCACGATCATCTTGCGGATCGTCTCGGCCTGGGCGTTCTCGCCGTACTGGACCTTGTCCAGCTTGGTGACGCCGTCGACCATCACCGCGACCTCGTCACCGAAGTCCCGGCGCAGCTCGTCGAGGGCGTAGGGCGTGTCCTCGACAGTGTCGTGCAGCAGCGCAGCGACGAGCGTCGCCTCGGTCATCCCGAGCTCGGCGAGGATGGTCGTCACGGCGAGCGGATGGGTGATGTAGGGATCACCGCTCTTGCGCAGCTGCCCCTCGTGCAGGCGCTCGGCCGTCACATAGGCGCGCTCGAGCAGCGCCAGATCGGCCTTGGGGTGGTTGGCGCGAACCGCTCGGAAGAGCGGCTCCAGCACCGGGTTGGCTGCGTTGTTGCGCTGACCCATCCGGGCCAGCCGCGCCCGCATGCTCCGGCCCGATGGTGCCGAGGACCCTCCCTCGCGCACCCGCACCGCCCGCTCGCGCGGTGCAGCGGCAGCGCGTTCCTCAGTCATGCAGTGAGTCTAGTCAGAAGTCCGGAGCCCGCGGCTCACACCCGCATCAACGCGGTCACCGGTACGTCGTCGCCGATGGCTGCGCGACCATCCAGCGCGTCCAGCTCCATCAGCACCGCGACCCCCACCACCTCCGCGCCGCTGCGGCGGGCGAGGTCGACGGTGGCGGCCACCGTGCCACCCGTCGCCAGCACGTCGTCGATGAGCAGCACCCGCTCCCCCGGCGCCACGGCGTCCTGGTGCAGCTCGAGGGTGGCGTTACCGTACTCGAGCGAGTAGGAGACGGCGTGCGTCTCGCGCGGCAGCTTGCCGGCCTTGCGCACCGGGACGAACCCGGCGCCCAGGGCCAGCGCAACGGGCGCGGCAAGGATGAACCCCCGGGCCTCCATGCCGAGCACCTTGTCCACGACCGGCCGGCCGGCCTCGTCGCGGCCGGCGGCGGCCAGTGCCTGGACGACCTCGGTGAAGCCGTCGTGGTCGGCCAGCAGCGGCGTGATGTCCTTGAAGACGACCCCGGGCTCGGGGAAGTCGGGGACGTCGATGATGAGCCTGTCCAGTGTCTCCGTCAGCGTCATCGCGTTCACTTGCCGCGCTTGGAGCGGGTCTGGCGCGAGGGCTGCGGGCGACCAGCGGCACCGCTGTCGCGCACCGGGCCGCGGGTCTGCGGCGCCGTACGACCTCGGAAGGCGTGCTCCTCGGGCGCGTTCGCCTCGGCCGGCGGCTCACCGTTGTCGTCGACCTCCATGCCCTCCGCGAAGGACGGCACGTGGGCGTAGGGGTCAGCCTGCTTGGCCCGCTGGGCGGCGCGCCGCTCGGAGTCGACGACGTCCTTCTCACGCGACTTGAGCTGCACGAACAGCGGGGTGGCGATGAAGATCGAGGAGTAGGCGCCGGCGGCCATGCCGACGAACAGCGCGAGCGCGAGGTCCTTCAGCGTGGACGTGCCGAGCTGGACAGCGGAGACCCAGAGGATCGCGGCGACCGGGATGAGCGCCACGATCGAGGTGTTGATCGAGCGGACCAGGGTCTGGTTCACCGCCAGGTTGCAGGCGGCGGCGAAGGAGCGCTTGGTGGCGCGCAGGTTCTTGGTGTTCTCCTTGATCTTGTCGAACACCACGACCGTGTCGTAAAGCGAGAAGCCCAGGATGGTCAGGAAGCCGGTGACCGTCGCGGGAGAGACCTCGAAGCCCACCAACGCGTAGATGCCGACGGTGATGATCACGTCGTGGGCCAGTGCCACCAGCGCCGCGACGGACATCTTCCACTGCCGGGTGTACATCGCGATGAACACGGTCACCGCGATGAGGAAGACGATCAGGCCCTGGACCGCCTTGGTCGCGACTTCCTTGCCCCAGCTCGCCCCGACGTGGTCCTGACTGATGTCGTCCGTGGTGGCACCGGTCGTCGACTTGATCGCCTTGAGGACCGTGTTGTTCTCCGTGGTGGAGACGGACTTGATCTGGATGATCAGGTTGTGGGCGCCTGCGGTGGTGACGGTCGGGTCGGCGGCAGCCTCGACGCCAGTGTTACCGACGGAGGTGCGCACCTTGTCGGCGAGTGGCTGGTCGGCTGACCCGGAGACGGTCACGGTGTACTGGGTGCCGCCGGTGAACTCGAGGCTCATGTTGAGGCCCCGGACCGAGAGACCCACGATCGCGGCGACGATCACGACGGCGGAGATGGCGTACCAGGTCCACCGACGGCCGACGAAGTCGATCGACTTCTTGCCGGTGTAGAGCTGGTTGCCGAGGCGGGTGAACTTACTCATCAGGCACGGCCTCCGACGGTGATGCGGTCGATGCCGAGAGCCTCTGCATCGAGACCGGAGAGCCGGTGACCGCGGTTGAAGAACTTGAAGTGGGAGAGCCACTTGATCATCGGGTGGGTGAAGAAGAAGAACACCACCAGGTCGATGATCGTGGAGAGGCCGAGCGCGAAGGCGAAGCCCCGCACGTCACCGGCTCCGAAGATGTAGAGGATCAGTGCGGCGAGGACGGACACACCGTCTGCCGCCAGACACGTCGACCGGGCGCGCACCCAGCCGGCATCCACAGCCACGCGCATCGACTTGCCGTCGCGCATCTCGTCCCGGATGCGTTCGAAGTAGACGATGAACGAGTCAGCCGTGATGCCGACCGCCACGATCAGACCGGCGATACCGGGCAGGTCGAGGGTGAAGCCCGCGCCCTTGCTCAGCAGCAGCACCATCGCGTACGTCGAGGCGCCAGCGATGATCAGCGAGCTGATCACGACCAGGCCGAGACCGCGGTAGTAGATCAGGCAGTAGAGCATCACCAGCAGCAGGCCGATCGCACCGGCCCACAGGCCGGCCGAGAGCTGGTTGCCCGCCAGCGAGGGGCCGACGGTCGTGTGCGAGATGCCGTTCTCCTTGTCGAAGGCGACCGGCAGGGCACCGAACTTGAGGTTGTTGGCCAGGGCGGTGGCCGTGTCCTGGGTGAAGTTGCCGCTGATCTCCGCGCTGCCGCTGATCCGGCTGTCGGCGGTCGCCGCCGAGATGACCTGACCGTCGAGAACGATGGCGAACAGCTGGTTGGTGCCGGCGATCGCGCCGGTGGCGTCGGCGAACGCCTTGCGGCCGGCGCCGTGGAAGTCGAGCGTGACGACGTAGTTGACGCCGGTCTGCGGGATCCCGGCGCTGGCGTCGCTGACCTGGGTGCCCTCGATGATCGCCGGGGAGAGCAGGTACTTCTGACCCTGGGCGTCACAGGTGATCAGCGGCTGGCTCGGGTCGTCGGTGACGTTCGGGGCGCCGCTGGTGGGGCAGGTGTAGGCGTCGAACTTCGCGACCTCGTCGGCGGGCGGGTTGTTCATGAAGGCGACGGCGTCGTCGACACTCACGTCGTTCTTCTGGTCCGGCGTGCCGGACGTCGACGGAGTCGCCGAGGCCGACGGGCTCGCGGAGGCGCTGGGCGCGGCCGAGGCGGTCGCGGACGGCGTCGCGGCGGCCGCCTTCTGCTGCATCTTCGCCTTGGCCTTCTTGGTGGCCTTGTGGTCGAAGCCGAGGCCGGCGCGCTGGGCGCCGGTGCTGCTACCGCCGGTCGTGCCCGTGCCGCCGGTCGTGCCCGTGCCGCCGGTGACGCCGGAGGTGCCACTGCTGGTCGAGCTGGTGGCACACGTGTTCTGGCAGGCGACCAGGCGGAAGCGCAGCTGCGCGGTCTGGGAGACCTCGTTGACCAGGTCGTCACGGCTCTTGCCGGGGATCTCGACGACGATCTGGTTGCCGCCCTGCGTGGTCACCTTCGCAGCCGTCACACCGGAGCCATTGACGCGCTGGTCGATGATGTTGCGGGCTTCCTTCATCGCCTCAGCGCTGGGGTGCCCCTTGGCGATCATCATGATCCGGGTGCCGCCCTGGAGATCCAGGCCCAGCTCAGGCTTCCAGCTGCCGCCCAGGGCCACCAGGCCATAGGCGATGGCCAGGACCAGGAAGAACACCCCGAGGGTGCGACCCGGCCGACTGGTCTTGCTTGCCATCACTCATTCTCCTTCGGCTCGGCGGGCTCGACCTCGGCGCTCGGCTCGACCTCGGGGGTCGGCTCGGTCTCCTCGGTCGGCTCGCCGAACTCTTCGGGC
The DNA here is from genome assembly GCF_000364605.1 of Nocardioides sp. Iso805N. Lineage (GTDB taxonomy): Bacteria > Actinomycetota > Actinomycetes > Propionibacteriales > Nocardioidaceae > Nocardioides. The sequence continues at coordinate 97,218 of NZ_KB822576.1, forward strand.
AGGACCCGGCCGATCGCCGCGCGGACGACCTTGATCGCCACCTCGTCGGCGATCTCAACCAGGACGTAGTCATCGGTGATCTCACGGACGGTGCCGAAGATCCCCGAGGTCAACATGACCTTGGTTTCAGGAAGAAGCTCCGCCTGCATCTGCTGGGCCTGGCGCTGTCGCCTCTGCTGCGGCCGGATCAGGAGGAACCAGAAGACCGCGACGATGAGGATGAGGGGCAAAATGGTCAGCACGACGCTACTCAGACTCCAGTGATCGGGGATTCAGGCAGGCCTGCGGCCAGCCGACGCGCAAGTGTAGCCGTGCCGACCCGAGAGAACGTCACGCACGCCACACGTGGCTCACTCGTCGAGCAGTGTTTCCCAGCCGTTCGCCGCCCCCAGCGGCGCCGACAGACCCAGGTGCGCCCACGCAGCGGGGGTCGCGACTCGCCCGCGTGGTGTCCGGGCCAGGAAGCCGTTGCGCACCAGGAACGGCTCGGCGACCTCCTCCACGGTCTCCCGCTCCTCGCCGACGGCGACGGCCAGCGTGGAGACGCCCACTGGTCCCCCGCCGAACCGGCGGCAGAGTGCGTCGAGCACGCCGCGATCGAGCCTGTCCAGGCCCAACGCGTCGACCTCGTAGAGATCGAGCGCCTTGCGCGCGATGTCGAGCGTGACCACGCCGTCAGCCCTGACCTGGGCGTAGTCGCGCACCCGGCGCAGCAACCGGTTCGCGATTCGCGGCGTACCTCTGGATCGGGAGGCGATCTCCGCTGACCCCTCAGCGTTCACCTCGACGCCCAGCAGGCCGGCCGAACGGCGCACGATGAGATCGAGCTCGTGCGGCTCGTAGAACTCAAGGTGTCCGGTGAAGCCGAACCTGTCGCGCAGCGGTCCCGGCAGCAGGCCCGCGCGGGTGGTGGCGCCGACGAGCGTGAACGGCGGCAGCTCGAGCGGGATAGCGGTCGCACCAGGACCCTTGCCGATCACGACGTCGACCCGGAAGTCCTCCATCGCGAGGTAGAGCATCTCCTCGGCAGGGCGCGACATCCGGTGCACCTCGTCGACGAAGAGAACGTCGCCCTCGTTGAGGCCGCTGAGGATGGCCGCCAGGTCGCCGGCATGGGTGATGGCAGGGCCGCTGGTCAGTCGCAGCGGCGAGCTCATCTCCGCAGCGATGATCATCGCCAAGGTGGTCTTGCCGAGGCCGGGCGGACCACTGAGCAGGACATGGTCCGGAGCCCGTCCTCGCTGCTTGGCCGCTTCCAGCACAAGCCCGAGCTGGGCACGCACGCGACCCTGGCCGACGACCTCGTCGAGGTTGCGGGGGCGCAGCGCCGCCTCGATCGCGCGCTCGTCACCCTCTGCCTCGGCGGCGGTCAACCGCTCGAGGTGAGCACCCTCGGCGGCCTGGAGCTCATCCTCGTGGAAGGGCATGCTCAGGCCTTCGACAGCGCGCGCAGCGCGGCGCGCAGCAGCGCGCCGACGTCAGGGTTCCCGTTGGCCTGGTCCGCGACCGCGTCGACCGCCTTCTCGGCCTCCTTGGCCGGATAGCCGAGTCCCATGAGGCCCTGGGTAACCTGGTCGCGCCAGGGCGCCAGCTGCGGCAGGGCCGCCGCGGCCGAAGCGGTGCGGGTCGGAGCGCCGATCCGGTCCTTGAGCTCGAGGATGATCCGCTGCGCGCCCTTCTGCCCGATGCCGGGCACCCGGGTCAGCGTCTTGACGTCGTCGCCGGCGATCGCGGCACGCAGCCCGTCCGGCGAGAGTACGGCGAGCATCGCCTGCGCGAGCTTCGGCCCGACGCCCGAGGCGGTCTGGAGCATCTCGAACATCTGCTTCTCGTCCTCGTCGGCGAAGCCGAACAGCGTGAGGCTGTCCTCACGGACCACCATGCTGGTCGGCAGCGTCGCCTCGGCACCGGTGCGCAACGCTGCGAGCGTGGCCGGCGTGCACATCAGCTCGAGGCCGACACCACCGACCTCGACAACCGCGCTGGCCAGCGTCACGGCGGCCACCTTGCCGCGCACGAATGCGATCACTTCGTTCCCATCGTCGTACGGATAGATCGGGCGGTCGATGCCTTGCGGGACTGCGCCAGCGCCGCCTCGATCCGGGCGCGGTTGCGCTCGGCGACACTGGATCCGGCCCCGTCGCCGCCACCGGCGCGGCTCGCGGCCTGCTCGATCCTGGACTGCGCGCCGCCGCGCCAGATGTGCGTGATGGCGAGGGCGAGCGCATCGGCCGCGTCGGCCGGCTTCGGCATCTCGGCGAGCCGCAGGATCCGCGTCACCATCGCACCGACCTGCGCCTTGTCGGCACGTCCGTTGCCGGAGACGGCAGCCTTGACCTCCGACGGCGTGTGCATCGCCACCGGGATGCCGCGCCTGGCGGCGCAGACCATGGCGAGGCCGCTGGCCTGTGCCGTACCCATGATCGTGGAGACGTCCGAGCGGGCGAAGATCCGCTCGATGGCCACCGCATCGGGGCGGTGCTCCTCGATCCAGGCGTCGATGCCCTTCTCGATCGAGACCAGGCGCTCCCAGACCGGCAGGGTCGAGGTGGTGCGGATGACGTTGACGTCGACGAGGGACAGCGGCTTGCCGAGGTCGCCGTCGACCACACCCATGCCGCAGCGGGTCAGACCCGGGTCGATCCCGAGCACGCGCATCAGCCCACCATCCCTTCGAACGTCTGTTCGCAGACTATCCGGAGACGCCGACGGCCCCGCGCAGACACGCGGGGCCGTCGGCGAACCGGCGATCAGTCCTCGATCTGGTCGAGCACCTCGTCGGGGATGTCGGCGTTCGAGAAGACGTTCTGCACGTCGTCGAGGTCGTCGATGGCGTCGACGAGCTTCATCACCTTGCCGGCGGTGGTGGCGTCGGCCACCGGGATCTCGAGGCTGGCGACGAACTCCACGTCGGCCGACTCGTAGTCGAGGCCGGCATCCTGGACGGCGGAGCGAACGGCCACCAGGTCAGTGGCCTCGGAGACCACCTGCCAGGCCTCACCGAGGTCGTTGACCTCCTCGGCCCCAGCGTCGAGGGTCGCCTCCAGCACGGTGTCCTCGTCGACCTGCTTGCCCTCCTGGTCCTTGGCGAGGATGACGACACCCTTGCGGTTGAAGAGGCGACTCACCGAGCCCGGGTCGGCCATGGTGCCGCCGTTGCGGGTGACGGCCGTGCGAACCTCCATCGCGGCGCGGTTCTTGTTGTCGGTCAGACACTCCACCAGCAGCGCGACGCCGCTGGGACCGTAGACCTCGTACATGATCGTGGTGTAGTCGACACCGCCGCCGTCGAGACCGCCTCCGCGCTTGACTGCGCGGTCGATGTTGTCGTTGGGGACCGACTGCTTCTTGGCCTTCTGGACCGCGTCATAGAGCGTGGGGTTGCCCGAAAGGTCGGGGCCCCCGGCCTTCGCCGCGATCTCGATGTTCTTGATGAGCTTGGCGAAGAGCTTGCCGCGCTTCGCGTCAATCGCAGCCTTCTTGTGCTTCGTCGTTGCCCATTTGGAGTGGCCAGACATAGTCCCTACTTCAGCGTTGTCTCAGTGCTTGGGGGTCGCCCGATCTTACCGACCCGCCACGATCTCCACGAACACACCATGCACCCGGGCGTCCTGCCCCACCTCCGGGTGGAAGCTGGTGGCGAGCAGGTGCCCCTGCCGGACCGCGACCGGGTGGCCGGCCGCCGTCGCCAGCACCTCGACGCTCTCCCCCACCTGCTCCACCCACGGCGCGCGGATGAAGAAGGCGTGCACCGACTCCGCCAACCCCCGTACGTCGAGGTCCTCCTCGAACGAGTCCACCTGCCGCCCGAACGCGTTGCGCCGGACCGTGATGTCCAACCCGCCGATGGTCTCCTGGTCCGCGGTGCCGTCGACGATCCGGTCGGCCAGCAGGATCATCCCGGCGCAGGTGCCGAATGCCGGCATGCCACCGCGGATGCGATCGCGCAGCGGCTCGAGGAGCTCGAAGTTGCGAGCGAGCTTCGCGATCGTGGTGGACTCACCGCCCGGGATCACCAGCCCGTCGCAGCGGTCGAGCTCGGCGACCCGGCGTACGCCGAAGGCCTCGACCCCCAGGCTGATCAGACTCGCGACGTGCTCCCGCACGTCGCCTTGCAGGGCGAGGACTCCGATACGCACCGGATGAGTGTAGGGATGCTCCCGCACACCCAGACAACGGGCACGTCGGAAGCGCCGCTCCAACGCCCGTGGTCCCGGATCAGCGGGAACCGGCCGTCCCGTTACCAGCCGCGCTCGGCCAGCCGGTGCGGCTGCGGGATCTCCTCGACGTTGATGCCGACCATCGCCTCGCCCAGGCCACGGGAGACCTTCGCGACCACGTCGGGGTCGTCGAAGAAGGTCGTCGCCTTGACGATGGCCTCGGCGCGCTGGGCCGGGTTGCCCGACTTGAAGATGCCGGACCCGACGAAGACGCCCTCGGCGCCCAGCTGCATCATCATCGCCGCGTCGGCCGGGGTGGCGATGCCTCCGGCGGTGAAGAGCACGACGGGCAGCTTGCCTGTGTTCGCGATCTCGGCCACCAGGTCGTAGGGGGCCTGGAGCTCCTTGGCGGCGACGTAGAGCTCGTCCTTCTCCAGGGTGCGGAGTCGGTTGATCTCGCGGCGCAGGGTGCGCATGTGGGTGACGGCGTTCGAGACGTCGCCGGTGCCGGCCTCGCCCTTGGATCGGATCATCGCCGCGCCCTCGGTGATCCGGCGCAGTGCCTCGCCCAGGTTGGTGGCGCCGCACACGAAGGGAACGGTGAACTCCCACTTGTCGATGTGGTTCGCGTAGTCGGCCGGCGTGAGAACCTCCGACTCGTCGATGTAGTCGACGCCGAGCGACTGCAGCACCTGCGCCTCGGCGAAGTGGCCGATGCGCGCCTTGGCCATCACCGGGATCGAGACGGCCTCGATGATGCCGTCGATCATGTCGGGGTCGGACATCCGGGACACGCCGCCCTGGGCACGGATGTCGGCGGGCACCCGCTCCAGCGCCATCACCGCGACGGCGCCCGCGTCCTCGGCGATCTTCGCCTGCTCGGGGGTGACCACATCCATGATCACGCCCCCCTTGAGCATCTCCGCCATGCCGCGCTTGACGGGAGTCGTACCAGTGGTGCCAGGGGTGCCTTCAGCCATGCCCAGATCCTATGTCAGGGCTGCGGATTGCCCTCAGCCAGCGCCTGCTGACGGACGACCCAGATCCGCTGGCCCACCGTGATCGTGGAGGCGAACGCCAGCGCCCACAGCGTGATGTAGGTCAGCCAGGGCAGGCCCAGGAGCCCGTTGAGGCCCGTCATCACCAGGATCGAGACCAGCCGGTCCGAGCGCTCGGCGATGCCCACCTTGGCCTGGTAGCCCAGCGCCTCGGCACGCGAGCGGGCGTAGGAGGTGACCGAGCCCATCACCAGGCAGACCAGCGAGAGCCACAGATAGAGCCGGTTGTCGCCGGGACCGGCGTAGTAGAGCGCCAGGCCACCGAAGATCGCACCGTCCCCGATCCGGTCCAGGGTCGAGTCCAAGAAGGCGCCGAATTTGCTCGACGTACCGGCCGTCCGCGACATGTAGCCGTCGATCAGGTCGCTGAAGACGAAGCAGGTGATGAAGATGACGCCACCGAGCAGATGACCTGTCGGGAAGAACGCCAGCGCGCCGACGACGACGCCGAGCGTGCCGACAAGCGTGACAGCGTCGGCACTGATCCCGAGGCGGATGAACAGGTGGGCGATGGGCGCGAAGACCTTGGTCCAGAAGGCGCGGAATCGTTCGAGCATGGCGGCAGCAGGCTACCGGCCGGTCGCCAAGATCAGCACGCCGCCACACACTGCGGGTCGTCCAGGACGGCTTCGAAGGCCAGTTCCGCGGCGCCGAACAGCGATGAGTCCTGGCCCAACATCGCCGGGAGTACGGCGACGTCCGCCCGCGGCGCGAGCAGCGCACGGCGACCGAGGACCTCCTCGACCAGAGGTGCGGCGCTCTCCCACAGCTGCGCCAGGCTGCCACCGAGGACGATCACCTCGGGGTTGAAGACGTTGATCAGCGACCGCAGGCCGATCCCGGTCCACTCGGCGACCTGCTGGATCGCCCGCTGGGCGCGCTCCTCGCCCTTGTCGGCCGCGGCGATCACCTCGGCCACGGCCTCCGGTCCCCCGCCGGGCTCACGCCCGGCCAGGGAGAGCAGCCGGTTCTCGCCGACCTTGAGCTCCCAGCAGCCGATCCCACCGCACCGGCACTCGGGTCCGCTGGCGTCGACCTGGAAGTGGCCGACCTCTCCGGCGTACCCGGTGGCACCCTCGAGGATGCGACCGTCGATCAGGAACCCGCCGCCGATGCCGACGCTGGCGGAGAGGTAGATGACGTGCTGCCGTTCGACGGCGGCGCCGCGCAGGTGCTCGGCCAGGACGCCCAGGTTGGCGTCGTTGCCGGCCCGTACGGGGCGGCCCAGCCGAGCGGACAACATCTGGGTGAACGGCTCGCCGTGCCAACCCAGGTTGGGGGCGAACTGCACCATCCCGTCATGCAACCGCACTGCACCCGGGATCGAGGCTGCAATGCCGAGGAATCGCTGCGGCGGGGTCGCCGCGAGCATGTCCTCAACCATCGCCGCGACCCGCTCGACGACGTGGCGCACGTCGTGCTCGCCGCGCTCGTGGGCGCGCACCCGACGATCCAGCACCGTGCCGCCGAGCCCGACCAGAGCGACCTGGACGCGCTCGACCCCGAGGTCGATGGCGACCACCGCGTTCTCAGGTCGAGGCATGACGAGGTGGGATGGTCGCCCGGTGCGGGCGCCGCCTGAAGCGGCGCCCGCAGCCGTGCGCTCGGCCACTAGGCCGAGGTCGATCAACGCGGCGGTGAGACCACCGATGGTGCTGCGGTTGAGCCCGAGCAGGCGGGTGAGCTCCGCCCGGGTCATCGGCCCCCGTGTGTGCACTGCGCGCAGCAGTGCCCGGAGGTTGGTCCGCCGCAGCTCCTCCGTGCCCGAGAGAGTCGCTGCCGCGACCATGGGTGGGTCAGACCCGCCCGGTTGCGTTGGTGCGGCGGCGGCTGATCGCGTCCACGCTGGCCGCGATGAGCAGCACCGCGCCGGTCACGATCCAGACCGTGCCCTGGGTCTTGTTCAGCAGACCCATGCCGTTGTCGATGATCGCGACCACGGTGCCACCGATCAGTGCGTCGATGATGCGACCCTTGCCACCGAAGAGGCTGGTGCCACCGATGACAGCCGCGCCGACCGCGTAGAGCAGCGTGGTGTTACCACCGGTCTGCGGGCCCACCGAGTTGGTACGCGAGGCCAGCATGATGCCCGCGATCGCCGCGACCACCGAGGAGACCACGAAGCACGACAGCTTGATCCGGGCCACGTTGATGCCCGCACGACGAGCGGCCTCGGCGTTGCCGCCCACCGCGTACACGTGCCGACCCCAGGTGGTGCGGCCCAGCGCGAAGGTCAGCAGCAGCAGCAGACCGATCATGATGACCAGCGAGACCGGCAGACCCTTGATCGACTTGACGTCGGGGTGCGGACCACGCTCCTGGGAGAGGTAGAACGTCACCGCGAGCACGATCACGGTCAGCACACCTGCCTTGAGCACCCACTGCAGCGAGGACTGCGCGGTCAGACCGTTCTTGCGGCGACGCTGGTTGGTCAGGAACGACCCACCCACGTAGACCACCACGATCGCGATCGCCAGCACCCAGCCCAGCCAGACCGGCAGGTTGCCGTTGTTGAGCTTGATGATGAAGTCGTTCTGCAGCGGGATGGTGCCACCGGCACCGGTCATCTTGAGCAGCACGCCCTGCCAGGCCAAGAACGTGGCCAGCGTGACCACGAACGAGGGGATCCCCAGCCGGGAGACCAGCACGCCGATGAACAGACCGATCACCAGACCGGTCACCAGCGCAGCCAAGATCGCGGGGATCAGCGGCCAGTTGTGGTTGGTCATGGCCAGACCCAGCGAGCCCGCGCAGACACCACCGGTGTAACCGGCGCTCAGGTCGATCTCACCGAGCAGTAGCACGAAGACCAGGCCCATCGCCAGCACCGTGACACCGGCCGACTGACCGATCAGGTTGCCGATGTTGAACGCCTTGGGGAACGTGTCGGGCCGCAGCACGGTGAACACGATCACCAGCGCGATCAGACCCAGGATCGCCGGCAGCGAGCCGACGTCGCCACCGCGCAGCCGGGTGATGTAGGCCGAGAAGATGCCGCCGATCGTGGTCGGCGACTCGTCGTCGGGATGCCAGTTCTCGTTCGGCGTGGTCGGCGGAGTAGTAGTGGTGCTCATGCGCGTCCTCGCTTCGCTGCGGGCGCGCATGAGGCAGATCGCGCGCTGTGTTCCATGATTCGCTCGCTTCGCTCGCTCATGCTGCGCCGCCCTTCTTGACCGGGAGCTGTCCGGTGGTGATCGCCTGGACGATCTGCTCGCGGTTGTAGTCCTTGATCTCCACCTGCCCGACCATCTGACCCAGATAGAGGATCGCGACGTCGTCGGCCACTTCGAACACGTCGTTGAGGTTGTGGCTGATCAGCACCACACCCAGACCGCGGTCGGCCAGACGACGCACCAGCTTGAGGACCTGCTCGGTCTGGGCCACACCCAGCGCGGCGGTCGGCTCGTCGAGGATCACGATCTTGGAGTTCCACAGCACCGAGCGGGCGATCGCAACCGTCTGGCGCTGACCGCCGGACAGGGACGCCACGTGCGTGCGGACCGACTTCAGGGTGCGGACCGAGAGACCGTCGAGGGTCTCCCGGGCACGCTGCTCCATGGTGTCCTCATCGATGAGCCCACCCTTGGTGAGCTCGCGACCGAGGAACATGTTGTGGACGACGTCGAGGTTGTCGCACAGGGCCAGGTCCTGGTAGACGATCTCGATGCCGAGGTTGTTGGCGTCCTTGGGACCGTGCACCTTCACCGGCGCACCATCGATGAGGTAGTCGCCCTCGTCGAAGGGGTGGATACCGGCGATGCCCTTGATCAGGGTGCTCTTGCCGGCACCGTTGTCGCCGACCAGCGCGGTCACGCGGCCAGGACGGACGTCGAGGTCGACGCCACGCAGCACGTGTACGGCGCCGAAGCTCTTCTGGATGCCGCGCAGTGAGAGCAGCGGCTGAGTGGTCGGCCCGGTGGGGCCGGTGCGCTCGGGCGTTTCGACGCTCACGAGATCTCCTTGCTTGGGGTGCGCTGAGGTACCGGGACGTTCCGCACACCCCGGGCGGGTCGATGAACCGACCGCCCGGGGTGCGACGTGGAACGTCCCTGACCCTCAGGTCGGCACGGAAAGCCCGTACCGACCTGAGGGCCGCGGGTTGTTACTTGACGCCGTACTTGGTGCAGAGCTTGGCGACGTCGCCGGTGCAGATCTGCGAGGCGTCGGCCTGGCCGTCAGCGACGACCTGCTTGACCGTGTTCTGGGTGATCCAGACCGGGGTGGCCAGGACCGAGGGAACGGCCTTGTTCAGCGTGGTGTCCTGCACCGTGCCGGTCGCCAGGGCGGCGGCACCGCTCGTGTCACCCTTGATCAGGGCGATGGCGAGCTTCGAGGCCGCGTCGGCCTCGAGCGAGGTGTTCTTGTACACCGTGCCGGCCTGGTAGCCGCGCAGGATGTTCTGCAGACCCTCGGTAGAGGCGTCCTGACCGGTGGTCAGGATCTTGCCCGCGACGCCGTCAGCCTTCAGACGAGCGATCACACCACCGGACATGGTGTCGTTGGCGACGACCGCACCGTCGATGTTGCCCTTGTTCTGGGTGTACATCTGGTCGAAGACCTGACCGGCCTTCGTCGCGTCCCAGTTACCGGACTGGTCCGCAACGATCTTGTACTGCGGGTTGGCCTTGAGGACGCCCTGGTAGCCCTGCTTGAACAGCGCCGCGTTGTTGTCGGTCGTGGCACCGTCGACCATGACCACGTTGCCCGACTTCTTGCCCTGCTTGACCATGGCGTCGACGAGGCCCTGGCCCATCAGCTTGCCGACCTGGACGTTGTCGAAGGAGACGTAGTAGGACGCTCCGCCACCCAGGGTCAGACGGTCGTAGTCGATCGTCTTGACACCGGCGTCAGCAGCCTTCTTGAGGCAGGCCGAGCCCGAGTCCGAGTCGAGGTTGGTGATCAGGAGGACCTTGACGCCCTCGCCGATCATGCTGTCGCACAGCTGGCCGAACTTGGCCGTGTCGCCCTGTGCGTTCTGGATGTCCGACTTCAGACCTGCGGCGTCGAACGCCTTCTTCAGGTTCGGACGGTCCTGGCTCTCCCAGCGCGGGGACGTCGTCGCGTCGGGCAGGATCACGCCGACGGCTGCCTTGCCCGAGCCGCCGGCTGCGCTGCTGTTGCTGCCGGAGTTGCCGGCGCTGTTGTTATCACTGCTGCCACAGGCGGCCAGCGCACCGAACGCCAGCACCCCCGTCGCGACGAGCGCACCCATCCGGGTTGCCTTGCTCGTGTTCATCCCTCGACCTCCGTTGCTCGAGAACAATGACGTGACTACCGTCACTTTGATTGTTGCCGTCGGCAACATACTCATCGGGCGAGGTGGTTGACAAGCGAAGTTCAACGCTTGTGGGACAAGCGTGACCTACCCGTGATCTAAGAGCGGCCACGAACGGGGCGCCGCGGCGGCGGACTAGACCACGCGGGCATGCGTCCGGGAGGAGCGCGCAGGGCGTTCCTCGGCTCAGCCCCAGGCGCCCGCGAGCATCTCCCGGGTGTCACCGAGCAACTCGGGGAGGGTCTTGGTCCGGCCGATGATCGGCATGAAGTTCTGGTCGCCGACCCAGCGCGGGACGACATGCTGGTGCAGGTGGGCGGCGATGCCCGCTCCCCCGGCGACGCCCTGGTTCATCCCGATGTTGAAGCCGGCAGGGTTGGAGACGCGCTTCAGGGTCTCGACAGCCGCCTTCGTCAGGGCTGCGATCTCGGCGGCCTCCTCGACGGTGGTCTCGGTGTAGTTGGCGATGTGCCGGTAAGGGCAGACCATCACGTGGCCAGGCGCGTAGGGATAGAGGTTGAGCACCACGAAGGAGAGCGCACCACGGTGGACGATCAGGCCAGCCTCATCGCTCATCGCCGGGATCCGGCAGAACGGGCACTGCGCCGCCGAGGGGTCCTCCGGCTTGTTCTCGCCACGGATGTAGGCCATCCGGTACGGCGTCCAGAGCCGCTCGAGGGTGTCGGGCTGCCCGATCCCATCCTGGTGGACAGCGGTGTACGGCGCCTCGTCGATCGTCTGCTCCCGGGTCACGGAGCGACTGTATCCGCCGCCCCGGGGAGACCGGACGTGGCTTCGAGCAGCTCGGCCACGGTGAGCTCGGGGTCCAGCGTCACCCCGGCGGCTCGGGCGTGGCCGTCGAGCACGAACCACACGGACTGGCTCACGGTCGTCTGCAGCCGCTCGGCACTCAGCGCCCGCTGCGGCCGGTTGAGCCAGCGGCGTACGGAACCGAAGACGGCGCCAACCAGCCCGTGCATCAACGGATCGAGCTCGGCCTCGTCGAAGTCCAGCTTCCCGCCGAAGGCCGCTATCGCGAAGGAGATGATCCCGCCGATCTCGGTGGCGATCTCGTCCAGAGCCTGTTCCAGCGCGCCGCTGCCGTAGTCGTGGTCGACCACGTGGTGCAGCGCCGGATGGCTGACCGCCCAGCTGATGTAGGTGCCAACGATCCGGTCGATGATCTGGGGCACCGTCCCGTCGAGCGTGACGGCGGGCAGCAGTCGCTCCCACAGCTGGGCGACGATGGCCTGCTGGATCGCCAGGTCGAGATCGGCCCGATCCTTGAAGTAGCGATACACGACGGTCCGGTTCACGCCCGCTCGCTCGGCGATCTGCTGGACGTGGAGCTCGGCCCCCGGCTCCCGCGCGCCGATCACCGCGACCGCTGCCTCGATGATCTGCTGGCGGCGCTCCTCGTTGTGCCGCGCCCAGCGCGCCTGGCGGCCATCGGGCTTGCCGGACTTCTTCGCCGGCGTCGTGACGGTGTCCAGGGTCGCGTCGTTCAGGGTCGCGTCGTCCAGGGTCGCGTCGTCCAGGGTCGCGTCGTCCGCGTCGGCGTGACCGCTGTCAGCTCCACCCGAGGTCATGAGGCTCACCGTATCGTCAGACTCCTACCTGCCGGTCCGGCGCCGCAGACCGGAGTAGCGCGGCTCGCGCGCGGTCGCGGCGACGCGACGCAGCTCGTCCACGTCCACGATCTTGATCCGCGGTCGACCGGACGCGGCCCCGCGGCGCTTCTCCTCCCGGTCGATCGCCTGCCAGCCGGCGAGGTCGACCATGCCCGGCTGCCGGCCGCGGATCACTCGGCGCAGGCCCTCCGTCGTACCGACGGGTTCGGGGATGGCGCCGGCGTCCAGGTCGTCGAGCACGCAGCTCACCGTCTCCTCGGCGTCGGTCTTGTTGGTGCCGATGAACCCCGTCGGGCCACGCTTGACCCAGCCCGCGACGTAGACACCGGGCCGCACCCGACCGGCGTCGTTGGGCACGGCCCCGCTCTCGGCGTCGTAGGGCAGATCGGTGACCGGCAGCCCGTGGTAGCCCACCGCGCGCAGCAGCATCCCCGCCTCCAGCAGCACCGTCTCCCCCGTCGGTACGGCGCGGGGCACGCCCTGCTCGTCCACGACCAGCCGGTTGCGGCTGACCTCCACCGCGCTCACCCGGCCCTCGCCATGGACCGCGACGGGCGAGGCATGGAAGCGCAGCACGATGGTGCGCTTGGCCGGGTCGACCGGGCGCTGCGCCAGGTCGCGCAGCAGCCGCGTCTTGACGTCGTCGCCGACCAACTGCTGATCGCCGACGTCGACGACGACGTTGATGCCGGCGTGCTCGGCCAGTCCGACCAGCTCGGGCACGGTGAAGGCCGCCTCCGCGGGGCCGCGCCGGCCCAGCACGACCACCTCGCGCACGTTGCTCGCCAGCAGCCCGGCCAGCGGCAGCGTCGAGATGTCGGTGGACTCGAGGGCGCGCGGGTCCTCGGCCAGGATCCGCGCACAGTCGAGCGCGACATTGCCGTTGCCGACGATGACCACGCGCTCGTGGGAGAGGTCGACGGCCAGGTCCTGCTTGTCCGGGTGGCCGTTGTACCAGCCGACGAAGTCGGTGGCCGAGAGCGAGCCCGCGTGGTCGTCGCCCGGGATGTTCAGCGGCTTGTCGCTGGCAGCGCCGACGGTGTATAGCACCGCGTGGTAGCGCGCTGCAAGCTCTGCGTGGGAGATGTCCTTGCCGACCTCGACGCCGAGGAAGTAGCGGAAGCCCGGCTGCGTCTCGATCTGGCCGAAGAGCCTTTCGATCTGCTTGGTGCGCTGGTGGTCCGGAGCGACCCCGGCGCGGACCAGTCCGTAGGGCGTGGGCAGCCGGTCGAAGACGTCCACGCTGATCTCGGGGTGCTTGAGCAGCTCGTCCGCCGCGTAGAGCCCCGCTGGGCCGGCTCCGACCACGGCCACCCGGAACGGTCCCGAGCGCTGCAGCCGGCGCTGCTCATGCACCAGCGCGAGCGGGGTGCGGTCCGCATGCGGGAAGACCTGGAAGTACTCGGCGTTCAGCGCCAGGAACGGTAGCTGCGAGCCCGTCAGCGTCGTGTGCGGGACGACCGCATCCGCCGGACAGGCGGTGGCGCAGGCACCGCAATCCACGCAGGCGTCGGGATCGACGTACAGCATCTCGGCCTCGGCGAAGCCGGGCTCACCCGGCGCCGGGTGGATGCAGTTGACCGGGCACGCCACCACGCACGAGGCGTCGGAGCAGCAGGACTGGATGACGACGTGAGGCACGAGCACTCCGCTCTGGGACGGGGCCGGCGACGCCCGCAGGCGCCGCCGGTGAAGACAGGGAAGGAGATCAGGCCGCCGCGGAGGCGACCTCGCTGCGGTGGCGCGAGGGTCGGCCGTCGATCTTGAGCATCCTCCACAGCAGCTTGGCCGCGCCCGTGCGGATCCCCAGGTTGTCCGCCAGCAGCCGTACGTCGCCGAACAGGTCCCGCAGCACCTTGGCGGAGTCCTCGGAGTCCCACCAGATCTGCTTGGCCACCTCGTCCGGGATGCCCATGTCGCGCCGGGCCTGCTTGGAGGGCACCATGATCACGTCGCACAGCGCTCGCATGACGATCGGGAACAGGTAGGTCAGCAGCCGACGTCTGACCGGCCCCAGGTGTGACCAGTGATGCTCGAGATATTGATGGGCGAAGCCGATGTGGCGCGCCTCCTCGGCGATGTGGATCTGCATCACGCGGTCGATGAGCGGGTGACTTCCACCGGCGCGCATGATGCTCTTCTGCAAGTGGTCGATCGGCTCCTCGCCGGCGAGGATGCCGACGAAGAACAGCTCGGGGAACCACGTGCCCGCCGAGGTCACCAGCGGCGCGGTGCGGGCGAACCACTTAGGCGCTCCGGCGACGTTCTCGATGCCGGCGTTGGCCACGAAGCGGTTCACCGACTCCTGGAACATCTGGATGTGGTGGGTCTCCTCGGTGACCTCGTGCATCGCGTAGCGGAACTCGGGATTGCCGTCCTCGGCCAGGATCAGGTGGTTCATCACGCCACCGATGAGCACCTGCTCGAACTGGCGGCCGACCTTGGCGATCTGGACGTAGCGGTAGGCACCGACCTCGATCTGACGCTCTCGCGGCAGCGACTTGTACCAGTCGCTGGCTCCGATCTCGTCGGCCTCGGTGAGGATGAGCCGCTCGTCGTCGGGGCGGATGTCGAAGGCCGGGTCGTCCCAGGGGATGTCCTTGAAGGCCTGGAAGTGATGGTCCACCGACGCCTGCGACAGCGTGCGCAGGGTGTCGTAGTAGGCCTGCCTGCCTTGCGGCACCCGGCCCTCGGCAGCCTGCTCCGGCTTCACCGCGGTCATGTCGAACCCCCGTTACATCGTTGGAAACAAAGACGACATACCGACGGTATATCGAGGGTGGCCCCGATCACAAGGGTTTGCGCGACACCGTGTCACGGAAAGATATTCGAAGCGCTCGGAAACACGACGGGCCGGCCCGACACGAGGTGTCGGACCGGCCCGGCGGGGCGCTGAAGGGAAGCCGTACGACGCCGCGCGGCGTCGTACGGCTGATGCTCAGACCTGCTCGCGCGACTCCACGGCGGCGACCACCCGAGCGATCGCGTCGGCGATCGGAACGCCGTTGTCCTGGCGACCGTCGCGGTAGCGGAAGCTGACCGCGCCCTTCTCCACGTCCTCGCCGCCGGCGATGAGCATGAAGGGCACCTTCTGCAGCTGGGCGTTGCGGATCTTCTTCTGGAAGCGGTCGTTGGAATCGTCGACCTCGACCCGGATACCGGCCTTCTTCAGTTGTCCGGCGACGTCGTAGAGGTAGTCGGCGAACGCATCGGCAACGGGGATCGCCTGCACCTGGACCGGCGCGAGCCACGGCGGCATGGCGCCGGCGTAGTGCTCCACCAGCACGCCGAGGAACCGCTCGATCGAGCCGAACTTGGCCGAGTGGATCATCACCGGCTGCTGCCGGCTGCCGTCGGCAGCCTGGTACTCCAGCTCGAAGCGCGCGGGCTGGTTGAAGTCGTACTGGACGGTGCCCATCTGCCAGGTGCGGCCGATCGCGTCCTTGGCCTGGACCGAGATCTTCGGACCGTAGAAGGCCGCGCCGCCCGGGTCCGGGACCAGCTCGAGACCGGTCTCGGTGGCGACCTGCTCGAGGATCGCCGTCGCGGTCGCCCAGTCCTCCTCCGAGCCGATGAACTTGTCCAGCTTCTCCTCGTCGCGGGTCGAGAGCTCGAGGTAGAAGTCGTCGAGACCGAAGTCGCGCAGCACGGTCAGCATGAAGTTGAGCAGGTGCTTGACCTCGTCAGGGGCCTGCTCCTGGGTGCAGTAGGAGTGGCTGTCGTCCTGGGCGAAGCCGCGCACGCGGGTCAGGCCGTGGATCACGCCGGACTTCTCGTAGCGATAGACCGAGCCGAACTCGAAGAGCCGAAGCGGCAGCTCGCGATAGGAGCGTCCCCGCGAACTGAAGATGAGGTTGTGCATCGGGCAGTTCATCGCCTTGAGCTGATAGTTCGCGCCCTCGAACTCCATCGGCGGGAACATCGTGTCGGCGTAGTGCGGCAGGTGGCCCGAGGTGTGGAACAGGCCGTCCTTGCTGATGTGCGGGGTGCCGACGTAGGAGAAGCCCTCCTCGATGTGGCGACGGCGGACGTAGTCCTCCATCTCCCGCTTGATGACGCCACCCTTGGGGTGGAACACCGGCAGGCCCGAACCGATCTCATCGGGGAAGCTGAACAGGTCCAGCTCCTTGCCGAGCTTGCGGTGGTCGCGGCGCTCGGCCTCCTCGATCCTGTGCAGGTGCTCGTCGAGGGCCTCCTTCGACTCCCACGCGGTGCCGTAGATGCGCTGCAACTGCTTGTTCTTCTCGTCCCCGCGCCAGTAGGCGGCGGCCGAGCGCATCAGCTTGAACGCCGGGATGCGCTTGGTGGTCGGCAGGTGCGGGCCGCGGCACAGGTCCTTCCAGGCCACCTCGCCGTTGCGGTTGATGTTGTCGTAGATGGTCAGCTCGCCGGCGCCGACCTCGGCGCTGGCACCCTCGGCAGCGTCGGCGGCACTGCCCTTGAGACCGATCAGCTCGAGCTTGTAGGGCTCCTCAGCAAGCTCGACCCGGGCATCGTCGTCGGTGGTGACGCGGCGGGAGAAGCGCTGGTTCTCCTTGACGATCTTGCGCATCCGGGACTCGATCTTGTCCAGATCGGCCGGCACGAACGGGGTCTCGACGTCGAAGTCGTAGTAGAAGCCGTCCTGGACCGGCGGCCCGATCCCGAGCTTGGCCTGCGGGAAGATCTCCTGCACCGCCTGCGCCATCACGTGTGCGGTCGAGTGCCGCAGGATGTCGCGGCCGTCCCTGGAGGCGATCTCCACCCCCGCGACCTCGTCACCGTCGACGAGCTCGTAGGCGAGGTCCTTGAGGGCGGCAGCACTGGAGGCGTTGCCGACCCGCGCAGCGATGATCTCGGGCTCGTCCTTGAACAGCTCCCAGGCCTTCGTGCCGGTCGTGACCGACCGTTCCTCACGACCCGCGGGGGTGAGTACGACGATCTTGATCTCGGACACGGTGCTCTCCTGGTGTGCTGGCGGTGCTCGGCGGTTTCCGACATCGCCGATGCTATCGGCCGCAGCGCGCCGGCCGCGCAGCAGTTCTTCGGCTGCTAGTGTTTCGAACGTGCGTTCGACATCGAGGCGTGCCTCACCGGAGCCGGCGCTGCCCTTCGGCCTGCCCGAGCAGCGAGAGGCACGACCGCGACGGTCTCGGCGCAAGGTCGCGGTGGGCGCGGAGTTCGTGCACACACTGGGCAGCGACGCCCTGGCCTCGCTCGGCTTCCCGGCCGGCACGCAGATGGTCGTCGACACCACGCGGACCCCGCGGCGCGGCGACATCGTCTTCGTGCGCTCGCGCGGACGGCTCAAGGTCGGCGTCCTCGACGTCGAGCTCGGTCGGCCGGCGCTGAGGGCCGACCACGGGACGTTCTGGCTCGACCCCACTACCGAGGTGTGGGGTGTGGCCACCGCGGCCGACCCACCCCTCGACGGCCTCGCGTGGTGACCTCCTGCGACACAGCTCAATCTCGGCCCTGATCGGCACGCCGTGGTCGTACGCTGCGAGGGCACCATCGATCCCGGCGCCCGCGTGGCGCCCGTGACGGAGGGACTGGCATGAGCAGCTTCGACGCGACGGACACCGATCCCCAGCCGGGCGGCCGGCCATCGTACGGCGGGACCCCAGGCGGGCGTCTGCTGGAGGAGATCGCCAACCATTGGGGGCTGGTGGTCGCCTACGGTGTGGCGAGCGCCGCCCTCGGCATCGTGCTCGCGGTCTGGCCGGACGAGACCCTCGTGGTCTGTGCCGTGCTGATCGCGATCCAGCTGATCGTCTCCGGCGTGATGCGGCTGACCGTCGCCGTAGCCGGGCACGGTCTCGACGGTGGCCTTCGCGCCGTGATCGGCCTCTCCGGCGCGGTCGGGCTGATCATCGGCCTGCTCTGCCTGCGGCACCCGGTCCAGACGCTGGTCGCGATCAGCCTCCTGATCGGCGTGTGGTGGGTGCTCGCCGGCATCATCGACATCCTCGGCGCCCTGGTCGCGCCGGTGCCCGGCCGCCGCGGCTGGGACCTGGTCACCGGCGTGATCAGCATCGTGGCCGGAGGCTTCCTGCTGATTGACCCCAAGCTGACCCTGACCGCGCTCGTGGTGGTGGTCTGCTTCTGGCTGATCGCGATCGGCATCGTCGCGATCGTGGCCGGCCTGCGGCTGCGATCCCTCGCACGCCAGGCACCCCACGCATCGGGCCCGGCCACCGGCCTCCACCCCGTCGGCTGAGGGCGCGCCCGTGACCCAGGAGTCCGCGGCGCGACCTTCGCCGACGGCTGCTCCCGGCCGCCGCGGCACCTGGCGCACAGCGCTGGTGGCGATCTGCCTGATCCTGCTCGGCCTGGTGGCTCCGCTCTCGATCGTGTCGCTGTGGACGCACTACGAGATCGCCGACAGCGACAGGTACGTCGCGATGGTCGCGCCCCTGGCCCGCAACCCGGAGATCCAGGACGCGGTCGCCACCCGGCTCACCCAGGAGATCACCTCGCGGCTCGCGTCCAACGGCGTCGCGATCAACGACACGGTGAGCAGCTGGATCAGCAGCCAGGTCCGCACGTCGGTGGCCACCGGCGCCTTCGGCGCTGCGTGGGACCAGGCCAACCGCGAGGCGCATCACCAGCTGATCGGGCTGCTGACCGGCACGAGCACCGTGGCCGCGATCCGCGACGACGCGGTGACGATCGACCTGGCCGCCTTCATCGACCTGGTCAGGGCGCGACTCGTCGACGCCGGGCTCCCGCTCGCCGCGAACATCCCGACGGTGCACGTCGAGTTCACCGTCTTCTCGGCCCGCCACCTGTCAGTGCTGCAGAAGGTGTTCCGGACACTCGACGACCTGGCCTACGTGCTGCCGTTCGCCGGGCTCGCGCTGCTCGTCGTCGCGCTCGCGGTCGGCCGCAGCAGGCGCCGTACGCTGCTGGCTGCCGCGCTCGTGCTGGCGCTCTCGATGCTGCTGCTCTGGCTGGCCCTGGCCGTCGCCCGCTACGTCTACCTCGACGCGGTCTCGGCACGGCAGATCTCCCGGGCCACCGCTGAGGCGTTCTACGACGCCATCACCAGATTCATCCGCACCAGCCTGCTGGTGGTGCTCGCGTCCTCGGTCGTGGTCGCAGCGATCGCATGGCTGGCGGGGCCGGTCTCCTCGGCCGTACGACGCAGGTCCGGCGCCGGTCCGACCGCCTGAGTGCGGCCGACACGCGACGTTCTGACGTCCCGGCCCTCAGTCATCACGGCGCTCAGCATCACGGGGAGGTGCCTGCTGGCGCTCCCGTGCCGAGGCCACGCGGCGCAGCCTCGAGGTGAGCAGGCTGGCAGCCGTGGTGACGAAGACGACGTCGAAGGCCATCTGGAGGAGCACCAGCACCCGCGCGAGCTGGCCGGTGGCGTGGATGTCGCCGTACCCGACGGTGAGCATCGTGGAGGCGGCGAAGTAGAGGGCGTCGACGCGGGTGTGCAACCCGTCGAGCTGCTGCGGATGATGCAGCTGCAACACGTAGAACGCGAGCGAGAACACCGCCCAGACCGCGACGATGGCGCAGACCAGGCCGTCGATCCGGCGGTCGGCGCTGGCGAGCGACAACCGCACCTGAACGAGCACCAGCAGGGCCAGAGCCGCGAAGACGACCAGCGCCGCCACGACCCGCAGGACGACACCTCCCCTGGCATCGGAGTCGACGGGGACGACGAAGTAGAGCAGCACGATCAGTGCCAGCAGCGCCGCCAGGCGGACACGGTGCCGGATCGTCACGGCGCATCGGGCGGGTCCGGCGCGTCGCGCGCGACGGCGTCATCGACCAGGGCACGCAGCTCGGCGGGCGCATCGTCGGCGAGGCGCGCGTGGAGCAGCTGGACGTCACCGCGAGCCAGGCCGCGGGCGACGAACGACCTGACCGTCTCGGGATCGGCCTCGCTGGAGAGCACCACCAGCGCCGACCGGCCCGGGCCAAGCCGGCTGCGGAGATCCTCCAACATCGAACGCTCGATGCCGACGCCTCGCATCTTGCTCAGCAGCGCGCCGACACCGGCCCCTGCGACCGCACCCGCCACCGGCGCGAACAGCACCGCACCGAGGATGACCCCGAGCACCGAGCCACGACCCGCGCTCATCAGCGCATGGTGCCGCACATGGCCGATCCTGGGCTCGTGCGCTCCGGGGAACCACGTCACCGTGACCGCGTCGTGCACGGTGAGCGCGTTGCGCTGCTCCAGGTCCTTGAGCCGGACCTCTCCAGCCGCGGCACCCAGCGCCGAGTCGTAGACCCAGACCGTCAATGTCGTCGAACCTGTCATCACCGCCCCTTTCCCCCTGCGGCCGCCTCAGCGTGATGCCGCGCCTGCCGGGTCCGACCGCGTTGCACGCGATAGCCCAGCACGGTGAGACCCAGCCACAAGACCGCGAAGAGCACTCCCCCGGCGGTCGTGTCAGGTCGCCACAGCTGGTCGGTGTCCCCGGACCCGATCCGACCGATCCCGGACAGCAGCAGCGCCGCTCCGGCCGCGGCGGTCACCATCCGCAGGAAGCCGCGCTGCCACCGGTCCGCGAGGAAGCCGCACAGCACCGCGATCGCAGGTACGACGATGCACGCCAGCAAGACGTCGGGGTCGCCGTGCCCGACCCCGGAGTCGGTGATGACGAAGACCTTCGCGCCCAGCACCGCGCCGGCGCACAGGCCGCCGATGAAGAAGACCAGCTTGGCGAACAGCAGCGTCACCACGAACGCCGCCAGGGCCGCGACCAGCCCGACGACGGCCCGGGTCAGCACCGAGGCGTCGAAGACCTCGGCCAGCAGCCACCCGCCGCCGAAACCCGCGGCCAGCACTCCGAGGCGCAGCGAGACCGCTCCCAGGAAGCACAGCACCGCCCCCAGCACCAACAGGACCATCGCGGACAAGAGGCCCCTCCTCCCCGACCCCGGACGGGACGTTCCGAGTCAACGCCGAGGACGGGGCACCCGCATCACCCATTTCGCACGAGAGCTATTCGGCCGTGCTGTCGTCCTGCGGGTCGCCTTGTGCATCGTCGCCCTGTGCGCCGTGTGCCGCCAGGACCGCGGCGTGCGTCGACTCCCCGAGCACCGGAGTCGCCGGCTCGATCCGCACACCGCTGAGTCGCTGGAACGTGCCGTCGGCGCGCCAGCGCTCGACCAGTCCGGGGTCGACACCCGAGAGGTGGAGCCGGGCGCCGGCGGCCTCCAGGCTGCGGGCGTAGTCGCCGACCATCTTCAAGAAGGTGGCGCCCAGCGTGGTCCGCCCGCGCAGGCGCAGCACCACGACGGCGTGCGACGCCGTACCGGACGGCGTCGGAAGGCGACGCTGGAGCGTCTTGACGCCGGCATAGAAAAGCGAGCCGTAGGCGTCCAGGACGACGACGTCGCCCGCCGCGAGCGTCTCCGGGACGCTCGTCTCGACCACGTGACCGGAGGCGTCGCGCTGCAGCCTGACCACGCGAAGGTCGAGCGAGTCCTGCCGCAGCTGCAGCGCCAGCGAGGCGAGCACGCCGATGCCGACCGCTTGGGCCACGGGCAGCACCAGCACCGCGACGAAGGTCGCGAACATCGCCACCGCCGAGATCCGCCCGGCACGGGCCACCGCCACGATCTCGCGCGGGTGGATCGAGCCGGCGCCGGCATAGATCAGCACCGCCGCCAGGGTCGGCATCGCGACCTGGCCCACGATGCCGGACAGGGCCAGCAGGATGATCGCCATCCACACGCCACTCCAGATCCCACCCCAGCGCGAGACCGACCCGGCGCTGACGTTGAGCGCCGTCTGGCCGACGGAGCCGCCGACGGGTTGACCGCGGAACAGCCCTGCGGCGACGTTGCCCAGGCCCTGGGCGACGAAGTCGCGGCGTACCGAGGATCGCGTGCCGTCGGCGTTGGGCACGGCCTCGGCGACCCCGGCGCCCTGAACCAGCACCAGGGCGGCGATCGCGAAGGCGCCCGCGACCAGGCCGGGACTCAACAGGCTGAGGTCGGGCAGCTGCGGAGCAGGCAGTCCGTGCGGGATCCGGCCTGCGTCCTGCACCTTGGCGACGCTCGACGCGCCGGTCGCCAGCACCACGACGGTCGGTACGGCGAGGGCCACCAGCGAGGAGGCCACCGCGATCCGGGTCTGCGCCAGCAGCACCAGGATCGCGAGCGCGGCGACGCCCGTGGCGAGGGTGGGCCAGTCCACCTCGTCCAGACGACCCAGCAGGTTCCACGTCTTGGCGGCAGCGAAGTCTCCGTGCGCGTCGACCCCGGCCAGGTCCGGCAGCTGGCCCAGGACCATGTTGACCGAGACGCCGGTGAGGAACCCGAGCATCACCGAGTACGACACGAACCGGATGTAGCGTCCCAGGCCGAGCAGGGCCGCTGCCAGCATCAGCAGCCCCGCCAGCACGGTCAGCAGCAACATGGCGCTCGACCGCTCGCCACGGTCGTAGCCCGAGAGTGCGGACCCGGCCGCGAGCGCTGCCGCGCTAGTGGTCGTGACCACCATCAGCCGGGTCGAGGAGGTCAGGCCGCCGACGATCGGACCAGCGAAGGAGGCGTAGAGGCCGTGCGCGGGCCCCACCCCCGCCAGCACGCTGGAGGCCATCCCGTCCGGCACGCTCGAGATCGCTCCCGGCAGCCCGGCGATCAGGTCGCGGCGCCACTGGTGACGACGCGGGATGATCTCGCGCGCCTGGTGGCCGAGCCAACGTCCAGCGCGCGACTGCGCCTGCTGCAACGAGGCGCCGTACAGGCTCTTGAGGGGTGAGCGCCGCCCCGGTCCGCGGTCGTCCTCGGAGCTCACGGCGCGGCGGGCGACGGCTCAGACGAGGGCGGGCCGTGCGGTGGAGGGTCAGGCTCGGTGGTGGCCTCGCGGTTGGAGACCAGCGGCCGCAGCCAGCGGCTCCCCGGATCGGCGTCGATCAGCAGCGCCTTGACGAGCAGCGAGAGGGGAATGGCAAGGATCGCTCCGAGCGGACCGATCACCCATGACCAGAACACCAGCGAGACGAAGGTGAGGGTGGTCGAGAGGCCGACCGCGTCACCGACGACCTTGGGCTGGATGGCCGATTGGATGACCAGGTTGAGCAGGCAGTAGACGGCCACCACCGCCAGCATCAGCCCGAGACCGGAGTCGAGGCCGGCCAGGACGGCGGGCGGCACCAGGCCGATGATGAAGCCGATGTTGGGGATGTAGTTGGTCAGGAACGCCAGCAGACCCCACAGCAGCGGCGCCGGGACGCCCATGATCGCCAGGGCGACGGTGTCGCAGACCGCGACGATGAGGCCGAAGACGGTGGAGACCAGCAGGTAGCGGCGGGTGCCGTGACAGAAGTCCTCCACCGCCTCCACCAGCGTCGGCTTCGCCTTGGCGGCCTCCGCGAGCCTGCTCGGGAACGCGCTCCCGTCGATCGTCATGAAGAACACGAGCGCGACGATGAAGAGCACGCTGGAGAGCGCACCGAAGATCCCGGACAACGCCGCGGTGACAGCGCCGGTCAGCTTGCCGAGGTCGAGGTGGTCGCGGAGGTTGTCGATCTGGTCGGTCGAGATCGACAGCGTGTGGAGATGCGCAGTGAGCTGGTTGAGCTGCTCGTTGAACTTCGCCTCGTACTCGGGCAGGAGCGAGGCGAACCGGGCGACGGCGATCACCAGGGTGCAGGCCAGCCCGATCAGGAGGAGGTTCACCACCAGCAGGCACACCGTCGTCGAGACCCAGCGAGGGACGTGGCGGTCGAGCATGGTCCGCAGCGGATGGGCGGCGATCGTCACCACGAGCGCGAGAAAGATGGGCCCGATCAGCGACGCCGCTCCCCGAGCGCCGGCGATCACCACGACCGCTGCCGCGAGCCCCAGCAGCACCACCAGGATCCGCGGCAGCCCTGGCAGCGCGCGCTGCTCAGTCATCGGGGATGGTCACCACCTCGACCACGTCGATGCCCAACGAGCTGAGCAGGTTGAGCACACCCTGCAGCTCCTGCTGGTCGATCACGTCGCCGACCAGCGTCGTCGAGGCGCGCTGCTGGCGCGCTATCAGGTGCGGGAAGGCGCTCGTCGCGTCCTCCGGAATCTCACCGTCCACCCGAATCAGGGCCCGTATCATCGCCGTCCCACCTCACTCACAATCCGCCGACGCCCTTGCCGATCAAGGCCACGCCGATCACCAGCAACAGCACGGACAACACCGCCGCGTTGTGCACGGTCAGCCATTCGCGCAGCTCGTTCAGCGGTGCACGCATCCGATCCGCCGCAACGAGGTATCCGATCACCGGCACCCCGATGGAGATCGAGGCCACCACCACGAAGACCGCCCCCGCGATCACCTCCTGACCGACGGCGAGGCCGGCCCCGCCGATGGTGGCGCCACCGGCGATGCACAGAGCCAGGTTCTTCGGGTTGGCCGCCGAGAGCAGCAGCCCCAGGCCGCCGGCCCGGACCGCTGTCATGGTGTCGACGGCCTTCATCCAGGACGGCAGCTCAGCGGTCTCACCCGCATGGGGGCGTCCCTGCCATTGCCGCGCCCCGAGCAGTACGGCGAGCGCACCGAGCACGATCTTGAGCACCGAGGCGACGGTCGAGGGGTCGTCCGGGCTGCCGTTCGTCGGTCCCAGCAGCGCGGTCACGACCGCCAGTACGACGGCCACGCCGACCACCCACCCCACCAGGAACGCCAGTGACGCCGACCGGGCGTGGGGCGCGAAGAGCATGAGGATCACGGCGATGATCGGCACCGGCGAGATGGCCACCCCGAGCGCGGTGGGGAGCAGATCGCCGATCACTTTGCCCATGTCCCGGCCTCCCTGCGTCGTAGATCGCCAACGACTTCGTGCGAACCTACGGGCGTGTTTCTGCGCTGTGGTCACCGGAATCAGGCGAGGCCGCACGACTTCACCGCCTGGCCCTCACAGGCCGCGCCACGTCGACGTCGCGCGACCGACCCGTTCTGAGAAGCCGGCGCCCACCAGCACACCGGCAGCGATCGCCACGATCGACAGCAGCGCGTTGAGGAACTCCCCCAGGCCGGCCAGGGCATCGGCTCCGACGAGCTGGGTGACACCCTGCAGGCCGAGCGCGCCGGGCACCAGCATCCAGAACGCCGGAAGGAAGGTGACCGGCACCGGCGGTCCGCTGGGCAACTGCTGGACGGCGTACGCGACCGGGACGACGACGGCGCTGGCCATGAAGCTGGCGCCGAGCGGACCCAGCACCAGCCCACTTCCCGCTTGGACCGCGTAGGCGAGGTAGAGCACCAGCAGCAGCCACCGCAGGGTCCCGCGGGGCGCCGACGAGGCGAAGTACTGGCCCAGACCGAACACCAGCACCCCGAGCCACGGCGCCCACGCCCCCAGTCGGAGGGCTGTGTCTGCCTGCGGCGGCGTTGCCGCGAGGTCGACACCCATCGCGATCCCGAAGGTGAGGAGCAGCAGCCGCTGGAGCCCGTACACCAGGCGCGATGAGCCGGAGATCATCGAGCCGGCGGAGAGCTCCACCGTGGCGATCGTCAGCGCCGCCCCCGGGAGCAGCGTGACCAGCGAGGGGATGACGATGTCGAGCGGATCGGTGTTCAAGAGCGGCGCCGCAAGCTCGAAGGCGACCCACGTCACCGCGAACGAGGACGCGACCGGAAGGATCGGGTAGAGCCACCGGTAGCGCCCGGCCAGCAGACCGAGCGCGCCGACCAGAGCGCCGAGCACCACGTACGCCGCCAGCGCGGTCGTCGCCGGGTTGAGCAGCAGGCCAAGGCCGAGTGTGAGGATCGCGTTGCCCAGCAGCGTCGCGGCCGGCCCGAACCGGGGGCGGGACGTGACGATGGCCTGCAGGCGGTCGGCGGCCTCGCGGACGGGCGGCTTGACCTGTCGGATGTCGTCGACCAGCCGGTACAGCGCGTCGATCTGATCGAGCCGGAGCGGGTCGTTGCTCCCGGGGGCGAAGTCGACACGGGTCGATGGGTCGGCTGCGATCCGGACGAAGACGCCGGTGGGCAGGACGAAGAACGAGACCCTGCGTGCGGCGTACGCGTCGGCGACGTCCTCGAGGATGACCGTCACCCGGTCTGCCGCGTCCCCCGCTCGGCACATCGCGACGCCGAGCCGGCGCAGGAAGTCGAGCACCTCCTCGGGCGGCTGCTCCACCGCTGGCGCCGGCACCGGCTTCGGCAACCGGCGCGACGTCGCAGCATTCAGCCGTGACCAGAAGCGTTGACGGCGCTCGTGCATTGGGCCAGGCACCCGTGCAGCGTGCCCGCCGACAGGGACGGGGTCGTTCGCCCAGAACGGGTGAAGGCGGCCGTGCCACCGTCGGCCTAGCGTGCTCCGCGGGAGGTGTCCGATGGCCGACGTACCGCGTCAGACCAGCCACGCCACCGGCGTACTGGTCACGACCTGCATCTCCACCTTGGTCGTCAACGCCAACACCTCGGCGGTGAGCATCCTGCTCCCGGCCATCAGCAAGGACACGCACACCTCTGTCGACACCCTGCAGTGGGCGGTGACCGGCTACTCGCTGGTGGGAGCGGCCGTGATCATCACCTCAGGCTCGCTCGGAGACGTCTTCGGCAGGAAGCTGATCTTCCAGCTCGGCCTGGTTCTCTTCGTGGGCTCCTGCATCCTGATCGCGCTGGCGAACTCCGGTGGGATGGTCATCGCCGGGCGCGCGATCCAAGGGGCCGCGGGCGCCACCATCCTGGCGTGCGGTCTCAGTCTCCTGACCGTCGCCACCGACGACGAGGAACAGCTGCGTGCCGTCTCGCTGTGGGGCGCGGCGGCCGCCGTCGGGGCGGCCGCCGGACCGCTGCTCGGGGGCGTGTTGGTCGAGGCCACCGGCTGGCAGGGCCTCTTCTGGATCGACGCCGGGATCGGCGTGCTGTGCATCGTCCTGACCGTGGCAACGGTCAGCGAATCCCGGGACCCGGGCCGCACCAGGTCGATCGACTACGCGGGCACCCTGCTCATCGCCCTCACGTTGGTGCCGCTCATCCTGGGGGTCAGCAAGAGCGGCGACTGGGGCTGGCTGTCCGCTGCCACGCTGACCTGCTTCGCGGTCTGTGTCGTCGCCTGCTTCACCTTCGTCAAGGTCGAGCAGCACGTCGCGGTCCCGCTGCTCGACCTCCACCTGCTCGGCAACCGGGTGCTCGTCGGCGCCACCATCGCCATCCTGATCGGCGCCGGCACGATCAACGGCCTGATGTATCTGCTGGGCCTCTACTTCCAGGATCCGGCGACGCTCGGCATGTCCCCGCTCCAGGCCGGACTTGCGACGCTCCCTGCGACGGTGGGGCTGGTCGTGGTGGCGACGTTCGTGCCCCGACTCGCCAAGCGGTTCGGGACCCGCCTGACGGTCGGCGCGGGCTTCGCTGTCACCACCGCCGGCTTCGCGGTCATCGGGTTCGCCGAGGGGTCGTGGAAGTACGCCGCCTTCGTCCTGCCGCTCATCGCGATCGCGGTCGGCATGGGCCTCTCGAACGGGCCATCGTCGTCGGCGGCCACTGCTGCGGTCGATGCCGGCCAGGTGGGTGAGGCCTCGGGGGTCTCCAACATGGCGAGGTACGTCGGAGCGGCCGTTGCGACCGCTCTCGCAGCGACGGTCTACGGCACCGTGATCGCCAACCACGAGCACGACGGCGCCTCCAGCGCCGACGCCGTCGCCGCAGGGCTGGGCGCGGCATCCTGGGTGATGGCCGTCTTCAGCGCAGCCGGGTTGCTGCTGGCGATCCTGGTCATCGTCCGCCACCGCTCCGACCGCGGCACCATGCGTGACGTCGCTGCTGGTGCCGCCGCCCACCTGCACACCCTGCCGGACCCCGGTAGCCAGACCTGACCAGACGGAGATGCGACATGGCCGACACTCACCCTCCCGTGGCCGTTCCCTTCGCCACCGGTGACTACACCGCCCGGATGCGGCGCGTGGTGGACTCGGCCACCGCCGCAGGACTCGACGGCGTACTTGTCACGCCTGGGCCGGACCTGGTCTGGCTCACGGGCTACCAGCCGACCGCGATCACGGAGCGGCTGACCATGCTGTTCCTCACCCGCGAGCATGAGCCGACCCTGCTGGTACCGACGCTCGAGCGGCCCGATGCGGCGGCGGCCCCGGGCACGGCCGACCTGGCGCTGACGGACTGGCGAGACGGCGCCGACCCGTATGCCGCCGCGAGCACGCTGCTGCGACCGGCCGCCCGCTACGGCGTCTCCGACTCCGCGTGGGCCCTGCACCTGCTCGCACTCCAGCACCTGATGCCGAGCGCGCGCTTCGCCTCGCTCACCCAGGCTCTCGCGATGATGCGGGCGGTCAAGGACGAGAACGAGCTCGCCCGGCTCGCAGCAGCCGGCGCGGCAGCCGACGCGACCTACCTCGAGATCCTCAAGGTGCGCTTCGCCGGTAGGAAGGAGCGCGACGTCGCCGGTGACCTCGCCGATCTCCTGCTCGGCTTCGGGCACGAGCAGGTCGACTTCACCGTCGTCGGGTCCGGCCCGAACGGCGCGAACCCGCACCACGAGGCCGGCGACCGAACGATCGAGGAGGGCGACGCGATCGTCCTCGACTTCGGCGGGCTGATGTCCGGATACGGCTCGGATACCAGCCGCACCGTCAGTGTCGGCGAGCCGAGCGCACGCGTCCGCGAGGTGCACGAGATCGTCCGGCTGGCCCAGCAGGCCGGCGTCGACGCGGTGCGGCCCGGGGGGGCCTGCCAGGAGATCGATCGGGCGGCCAGGCGGGTGATCACCGAGGCGGGCTACGGCGAGCAGTTCATCCATCGCACCGGCCACGGCATCGGCGTCACCACGCACGAGCCGCCGTACATGGTCGAGGGCGAGGAGCAGGAGCTCGTTCCCGGCATGTGCTTCTCGGTCGAGCCCGGCATCTATCTGGCGGGTGAGTTCGGCGTGCGGATCGAGGACATCGTCGCGGTCACCGACGACGGCGGCCGCCGGCTCAACAGCACCTCGCGCAGCCTGCAGATCGTGGAGTGAATCTCACCCGGACTGGGTGACCTCGTTCCCGACACCGCCGGTGACCATGACTCTCAGTGTCACAACACCGAACTCAGGTGGAGTCCAGCATCGGAGGCACAGATGAGCGCGATGGACATGCCGGCGGATCGCCCGGTTGCGGGGTCGACGGCCAGATCCACGGCCCCAGCCACGCACTGGATCTCCTGGGTGGCCCTGGCCATGATGACGACGAGCTCGGTCGCGAGCCTGCGTGCTGCACCGACGATGGCCGTCTACGGGCTCGCCTGCGTCTTCCTCTACCTCCTCCCGGCGGTCCTGTTCCTGCTGCCCACCTCGCTGGTCTCCGCCGAGCTCGCGTCGGGCTGGGACGGCGGCATCTACAAGTGGGTCTCCGAAGGCATCTCCAAGCCGATGGGCTTCCTTGCGGTCTGGTGCCAGTTCGCGATGACGATCTTCTACTACCCGAGCCTGCTCGGCTTCGTGGCCAGCACGCTCGCGTACGTCATCAATCCCGACCTGGCGTCGAGCGGCGTCTGGACCGCCTGCGTGATCGTCGTCATCTACTGGGCCGGCGTCTGGGTCTCCTCGCGTGGCACCTCCGGGGTCGCCGGCCTGGCCAGCGGCGGTCTGATCATCGGGACCCTCATTCCCGGCGTCATCCTCGTCGTGCTCGGCGTCGTCTTCCTCGGCCAGGGCAACACGTCGGCCGCCCCGATGGATTCGAGCCATCTGTTGCCGGCGTGGGCCGGCGTATCGAGCCTGGTCCTGATCGTCAACAACTTCCTGTCCTATTCGGGCATGGAGATGAACGCCGTCCATGTGAGCTCGCTGCGCAAGCCGGGCAAGGAGTTCCCTCGGGCGATGTTCCTGGCGATGGGCCTCGTGCTGCTGATCTTCATCCTGCCGGCGCTGGCCATCAGCTGGATCGTGCCGGCCGACGAGCTGTCACTGACCGCCGGCGTGATGCAGGCCTTCGATGCGGTCTTCGCCCAGTTCGGCACCCAGTGGCTGACGCCGATCCTCGGCATCATGCTGGTGGCGGCCTCGTTGGGCGGCATGCTGACCTGGCTCGCCGGGCCCTCGAGGGGTCTGCTGCTCATCTCCCGGCAGGAGGGTTACCTGCCTCCGTTCCTGCAGGCCCTCAACAAGCACGGCGTGCAGCAGAACATCCTCGTCGCGCAGGGAGCCGTCACCACGGTCATCGCGCTGGGCTACGCACTGATTCCGGACGTCTCCAGTGCCTATTGGATCTTCTCGGTGATCACGACGCAGGTCTACCTGATCATGTACCTGCTGATGTTCGTCGCGGCGCTGCGCCTGCGGCGCAACCAACCCGACCATCCGCGCGGATACCGAGCGCCCATGCTCGTGGCCATGTGCGGGGTCGGCTTCGCGGCCTCGTTGGCAGCCCTGCTCGTCGGTTTCATCCCACCGTCGCAGTTCGGCGGCGACAACGGCTTCGTCTACTTCATCATCGTGGGCGGTGGGGCACTCGGGCTCGGCCTGCTGGTCCCCTTCCTCTTCTACCGCTTCCGCAAGCCGACGTGGCGGCAGGCCGAGGCAGAGCCAGAGGCGGCGTCATGATGGCGACATCGCACGGCGTCTCGCACCACCAGAACCGCTTCGTCTACTGGACCGCCGCCGGGCTGCTGGTCGTGTTCGTCGTCATCGGGCTCCTCACCTTCAGCTCCGGACACGCGTCGAACAAGGCCGACGACAAGGCCGATCAGCTGATCAAGGCACTCAAGGACGCCGGCGCCACCGCACCTGACAAGGATCAGATCGTGCGCGTGCTCGGCTCCGACGGCGGGTCGGTGTGCCAAGACCCGGGCGATGCGCTGCGCAAGGCGACCCTCTTCGCCCAGCTGATGAACGGGGCCACCGGGCCGGGGATGCGCCCCGTGGTCGCCGACGACCGAGTGGTCAAGGGGCAGATCCTGATCATGAACATCTACTGCCCCGACAAGCTGGACGACGTACAGGGCTATCTCGATGACCTGAAGACCGGCGACGTGGTCAAGCAATGAGCACCGCGGACCTCGAGGCGGCCGTCACCGGGCTGATGCCCCGGGTACGCGCCGAGCTCGCCGAGCTCGTCGCCATCAAGTCCGTGGCGGACGCCCGCCAGTTCCCTCCCGAGGAGTGCGACAGTGCCGCGCAGTGGGTCCTCGACGCCTTCCGCGAGGAAGGGTTCGCCGACATCGGCCTGCACGAGACGAGCGACGGCAGCAGCGCCGTCGTCGGCTCCCGTCGTGGACCCGGCGACGGCGCGCCGACGGTGCTGCTCTACGCCCACTACGACGTGCAGCCGCCCCTGGACGAGGACGCCTGGCGCACGCCGCCGTTCGAGCTGACCGAGGTCGACGGCCGCTGGTACGGCCGTGGTGCTGCCGACTGCAAGGGCAACATCCTGATGCACCTGACGGCATTGCGGGCCTTGGGTGAGCAGCTTCCGGTCAACCTCAAGCTGGTGGTCGAGGGATCCGAGGAGCAGGGTACCGGCGGTCTGGAGGACTTCGTGCCGAAGAACGCCGACCTGCTCCGTGCCGACACCATCCTGGTCTGCGACACCGGGAACGCCTCGGTCGGGGTCCCGGCGGTCACCGTCAGCCTGCGCGGCATGGTCAACGTCGTCGTGCACGTCGAGGCGCTGCCGACCGAGCTGCACTCCGGCATGTTCGGCGGCCCGGCACCAGACGCACTGGCCGCTCTGGTCGCCATGCTGGCGAGCCTGCGCGACGCGCAGGGCGAGACCACTGTTGACGGCCTCGTCCACGATCAGACCTGGAGCGGCGCGCCCTACCCGCCGGAAGCCTTCCGGCGGGACGCCGGGATGGATCCGGCGGAATCCCTGCTCGGGGCCGGCACCGTGTCCGACATGCTCTGGGCGCGGCCGGCGCTGACCATCCTCGGCATCGACTGCCCGCCGGTCATCGGGTCTGCGGCGGCCATCGTCCCGCGCGCGAGCGCCCGGCTGAACCTCCGCATCCCGCCGGGAACCGAGCCCGACCTGGCCGAGCGGGCCCTCACCGATCATCTGCGCGCCGCCGCACCGTGGGGCGTCCGGGTCACCGTCGAGGTCGAGGCGAGCGGCGGTCCTTTCCGCGCGCACACCGACGGACCGGCGTACGCCGCCATGCGAGCCGCGATGAGCGAGGCGTACGGGCGAGACATGGTGCTGCTGGGGCAAGGCGGCTCGATCCCGCTGTGCAACGTCTTCGCCGAGACCTACCCCGATGCCGAGCTCATCCTGATGGGCGTCGAGGAGCCGCTGGCCCTGATCCACGCGCCGAACGAGAGCGTCGATCCTGGGGAGATCGCGCGGCTGGCCATCGCCGAGGCAAGCTTCCTGCGATCCTTCGGCTCCGCCCCGGGCTGACCTCACCCGATGCGGGTGACAACCCCCTCCTCAGGCCGCACCTAGGCTGCCACAGACGCGCCGGCTGCGTCGCCGGCGACGGTCCGCTCGCCGCGTCGAAAGGGTCCGCACGTGCCCAGACTGCTCGCCCCGTCCTTCGCGTCGTACTCGCGCTCGTGGATCAGGTCCGACCTGATCGCCGGCCTGACGGTGTGGGCCGTGCTGGTGCCGGAGTCCCTCGCCTACGCCACCATCGCGGGCGTCACCCCCGTGATCGGCCTGTACGCCGCGGTGCCGTCGCTGCTCCTCTATGCGCTCATCGGCTCGTCCCGGCACCTCATCGTCGCCCCGATGTCGGCGACCGCCGCCCTCTCGGCCGGTGTCGTCACCGCGATCGGCACGGGTCATGACCAGGCCGCCGTCCTCACCGCCGGGCTGGCGATCACCACCGGGATCGTGGCACTGCTGGCCGGACTGATGCGGCTGGGCTTCCTGGCCGCGTTCATCAGCGAGCCGGTGCTCAAGGGGTTCATCATCGGCCTGGCCCTGACCATCATGATCGGCCAGGTCCCCGCCCTGCTGGGACTGGAGAAGGGCTCGGGCGACTTCTTCGAGAAGACCTGGGACGTGCTGCGCCACCTCGGCGGCGTCGACGGCCTGACCGTCGCGGTGGGGCTGACCAGCCTGGCCGCACTCCTCCTGCTGCGGCGGTGGGTGCCGCTGCTCCCCGGCTCGCTGGTGGTGGCACTGGTCGCCATCGGCCTGACCGCCGCGCTCAACCTGGACGACCACGGCCTCGACATCGTCGGGCACATCGACGCAGGCCTGCCCCACCTCGGCTTCCCCGACGTCTCCGTCGACCAGTTCCGCGATCTGCTCGGTGGAGCGGTCGGCGTGATGCTGGTGGGGTTCGCCGAGGGGCTCGGCGCCGCCAAGACGTACGCCGCCCACAGCGGCTACGAGATCGACGCCAACCGGGAGCTGCTCGGGCTCGGGGCCGCCAACCTCGGCGCTGGCCTGGCCTCGGGCATGGCGGTCAACGGGTCCCTGTCCAAGACGGCCGTCAACGGCTCCGCCGGCGCACGCTCACAGATCTCCGGCGTGACCGCCGCCGCCCTGACCGTGCTGACGCTGCTCTTCCTGACCGGCCTGTTCGAGAACCTGCCCGAGGCGACGCTGGCGGCGATCGTGATCGCCGCGGTGATCGAGCTGGTGGACATCGCCTCGCTGCGACGGCTGTGGCGGGTCCGGGCCGGGCAGATCGCCAAGGTCTACCAGATCAGCGCCCGAGCCGACTTCGTCGGCGCTGTGGCGGCGCTGCTGGGCGTCTTGCTCTTCGACACGCTGCCCGGGCTGGTGATCGGGATCGGCGTCTCGCTGCTCCTGCTCATCGCCCGCACGTCGCGCCCGCACCTCGCCCCGCTGGCGCCGGTCGGGGGTGCCGACCTCGCTCAGGCCGGTCATCCGGCCGGACCGTGGGTCGACATCACCCGCAACCCCGAGTACGCCGAGGTTCCCGGCGTACTGGTGCTGCGGGTGGAGGCACCCCTCGTCTTCGCCAATGCGGACTACGTCCGCGAACAGGTCTGCGCCATCGTCGACGCGGCATCCGACCTGCGACTGGTGGTGCTCGACGGCCGCACCACGCCATCGATCGACGTCACGGCCACCGGGATGCTGATCCAGCTCCGGGCGGATCTGCGCCGTCGGGGCACGGAGTTCGTGATGGCCGAGGACGTCGGCCAGGTCCGCGACGTGCTCGAGCGTGCCGCCGACTCCGATGAGCCGGAGATCTATCGCACCGTGGAGGCCGCGATCCGCGCCTCGTTCACCGGGAACGGGTGAGCAGCCGGCCCACCGGCACGCCCACGCTGATGGGAGCAGAACCCCGCACTCACAGCGAAGGAGCACACGATGGCCAACGGAGCCCTGACCGTATGGAAGTTCGACACGCCTGAAGGAGCGGAAGAGGCGGCCCGGACCCTGGCGGACCTCGCCCGCGAGCAGGTGATCAATGTGCATGACGCCGCGGCAGTCTCCTGGGAGGTGGGCAAGAAGAAGCCCAAGACCCGCCAGCTCAGCGGCAGCACCACCGGCGGCGGGGCGCTGGGCGGAGCCTTCTGGGGGATGCTGTTCGGACTCATCTTCTTCGTCCCCCTTCTCGGCGCGGCCGTTGGGGCGGCGACGGGAGCATTGGCCGGGTCCCTGACCGATGTCGGCATCGACGACCGCTTCATCAACAAGGTCCGCGACGAGGTCACCCCCGGTACGTCGGCCCTGTTCGTGATGACCTCGGACGCGGTCCTGGACAAGGTGCGTGACGCCTTCGCCGGACACCAGCCCTCCGAGCTGGTCTTCACCAACCTCTCCGAGGAGCAGGAGAAGGCGCTGCGCGAGGTTTTCGAGGCAGACGACAACGAGTAGCTCTGAGCATGACCCCGGCCGCCCCGCCTCTGCGAGGTCAGCGGGCGGGATCGCCGCAGCATCGTCGACAACACCTGAGGAGCGTCAGCCATGACCTCACAATTCCCAACGCATTACGAGCGGTCCGACTCGCTGTGGGCCCAGGGGCTCGCGCTGTTCGCCGGGATCATGCTCATCCTGGTCGGAGTCCTTCAGTTCCTGGTGGGTCTGGCCGCGGTCCTGGGCGACGACGTCTTCGTGGTCACCCGCAGCTATGTGTTCCAGTTCGACCTCACCACGTGGGGCTGGATCTGCCTGGTGATCGGGGCACTCGCCGCGCTGATCGGCGTCGGCATCGTCCTGGAACAGAATCTCGCCTATGTCCTCGGCATGATCGCCGCCATCATCTCGACCCTGGCGTCGTTCCTCTTCCTTCCCTACTCACCGGGCTGGGCGATCGCCCTGATCGTCTTCAACGTCGTTGTCATCTGGGCGCTCGCCGCGATGATCCCACGTCGGGTCTGACCCAATCCGAGCCCACTTCGTTCGATCCGACCCAGGAGGTCACCGATGAGCACCACTCACTCAGGTCATGACTACGACGACAGCGCGCGCGGGCTGGTGTCGACGTCCACGACCATCTTCGCCGCTTCCATGCTCGCCATCGTCGGCGCCTGCCAGATCCTGCAGGGCATCAGCGCCGTCGCCAAGGACAAGATCTACGTGTCAGGCATCAACTACGTCTACCAGTTCGACGTCACCACCTGGGGCTGGATCCACATCGTCGTCGGGGCCTTGGCCATCGCGGTGGCCGTCGGCATCATCGCCAATCAGACGTGGGGTCGCATCGGCGGCATCGTCATCGGCGTCATCGGCGCCGTGGCCAACTTCATGTTCCTGCCCTACTACCCGTTCTGGTCGCTGGTGCTGGTGGGCTTCAACGTCCTGGTCATCTGGGCGCTGTGCGTCCAGCTGAGCTCCGCCCGGCGTGCCTACTGACACCGATGCCGGCCCCGGTGTCGGGGCCGGCATCGCGGCGGTTCAGGAGAACACGCCGAGCAGGAGGCGCGAGGTCGCCCAGGCGGCGACGGCGAGCAGACCGCCCACCATGCCCGCCAGCGCCAGCATGGCCGCGATACCGGCTGCGACCGTGCCGATGCCGCGCCGTTCGAGGCGACGCGGTCGAACGCTCGCATGGAACCTCATCATGTGGGCCATGGCCTCTCCCTCCCGAGTAGGTGCTGCGGGTTCCTCCAAGCACGACGGTGCACCGGCCGGCCCGGAACGGCCACACCCGAAACGGGCGAGCCGGTAGCAGGCCCGCTCCCAACATCGTTTCCAGGCATCGTTCCAGCGCCCGCGAGAGCGTCCGCAAGAGAGGAAAGCGCGATGAGCGGCACGAACGACCCAGAGCCCGAAGCCCAGCGCGACCCGGAGGCCGAGCGCGACGCCGAGCGGCTGCGTCGGCTCCGGGCCGAGGTCTCGGGCCTCGAGTCGAAGCTGGGCGACCCTCCGGGCGGGGCGGAAGACGGGAGCGGGCGGCGTACGTCGCGGACCGGCTGGTGGCGACTCCCGGTCGTGACGGTCTGCCTGGTGCTGCTCGCGCTGATCGCACCTCTCTCCATCGTGGCGACGTGGGCCCATGACGAGGTCTCGGACACCGACAGGTATGTCTCCACGGTCGCCCCGCTCGCCCGGGACCCGCAGCTGCAGAAGGCGATCACCGCCCGGATCACCAACGAGATCACCTCCCGCGTCGATGTCAGCGGCCTCACCGCCAGCGCGGTCGCGGCACTGCAGCAACGCGGCGCACCGCCGGCGGCCGCCCTGGGCCTCCGGGCGCTGAGCGGGCCGCTCGCCGATGCCCTGGACGGCTGGATCAGCAAGCAGGTCCACAAGATCGTCTCCTCGGACACCTTCGCAACCGCCTGGGACGAGGCCAACCGCCAGGCACACAGCCAGATGGTCGCGCTGCTGACCGGGAAGGGGCGTGTCGCCCAGGTCCAGGACGGGGCCGTCCGGGTCAATCTGGCCGCCTTCATCGACACCGTCAAGGCGCAGCTGGTGTCGGCGGGATTCGGCCTGGCCGCGAACATCCCCACCGTGAATGCCGAGTTCGTCGTGATGCAGTCCGCCGACCTGGAGAAGGCACAGAAGGGCTTCCGGGCGCTGTCGGCGCTGGCCCACACCCTGCCGGTGATCGGCGTGCTGCTGCTGGTCGCAGCGATCGCGGTGGCGCGCAACCGGCGTCGTACGGTCCTCGCGGCGGCGATCGTCATCGCGGCCTCGATGCTGCTCCTGGGCATCGCCCTCAACGGCGCGCGCAGCTTCTACCTCGACGCCCTCTCCGGCCAGCAGGTCTCGCAGTCCACCGCCCAGCTCTTCTACGACACGCTCGTCCGCTTCATCCGGTTCAACCTCAGGGCGTTGCTGGTGCTCTCGCTCGCGGTCGCCCTGATCGCCTGGCTGATCGGGCCCTCCCCCTCCGCGAGCGCCGTACGCCGCGGCAGCGGCCGGATGCTGGACACGGCACGAACAGGCTCTGACCGGCTCGGCTTCGACACCGGGGCGATCGGCACCTTCCTGCACCGCAACCGGCGGGCGGTGCGGATCGCCGTCGCCGCAGCGGTGATCGTCATCTACGCCCTTGCCGACCACCCCACCGGCTCCTGGACGCTGTGGCTGATCGTGGTAGCCGCACTGATCCTGCTGGTCCTCGAGGTCATCGCCCGGATGGCACCGCGCGAGCCCGCGCCGATCACCACCCCGGACGGGCACGACGCGGCCAACCCGCCCGTGTGAGGTGACGTCGGCACGCCGTGCGCGAGCCGACCTGCGTGTCCCGTGGTCGGGCGCCGCCACTACTCACCCGAGCCGGGTGATGTTGCCGGTGGGCTGCACCGTCAGCGTGGGACCGTGCCCAAGCAACGACCCGCGTGGTGGTGCCCCTCGATGCGCGACTACCAGCACGTCTGGCTGCGCGCCGACGTCATCGCGGGCCTGACCGCCGGCACCGTGGTGATCCCGCAGGCCATGGCCTACGCCACCATCGCCGGGCTGCCCGTGCAGGTCGGTCTCTACACCTGCCTGGTGCCGATGGCCGTCTACGCACTCTTTGGTGGCGCCCGGGCGCTCAGCGTCTCCACAACCTCGACCATCGCAGTGCTGGTCGCCTCTGCGCTCACCGCCCTGCCGGCGCACTCCGTCGACACGGCCGCCCACCAGGTGCAGGCGGCGGCCACGCTGACCTTCATGGTCGGCGTGTGCCTGCTGGGGATGCGGCTGCTGCGCCTGGGCAGCCTGGTCGAGATGGTCTCGCCGGCCACGCTGAGCGGCATCCGGGTCGGCGTCGGGCTCACCGTCGCGGCCAGCCAGCTGCCGGCGTTGCTGGGCGTGACGTCCGACCCTGATGACGACGGCTTCTTCGGACGTGTCGGCGACGTCCTGGGCAAGCTGGAGAGCGTCAACGGCCCGACCGTGGCCATCAGTGCCGTCTGCCTCGTCGTGCTGCTCGCGCTGCGCCGGTTCGCTCCGCGCGTCCCGGGCCCGCTGCTGGTGGTGGCGGCCGGCATCGCGCTCGTGGCACTCACCGCGGTCGAGGACCACGGGGTCGCGCTGATCGACAAGGTGCCGCGGGGTCTTCCCGACGTACAGCTGCCGGTGGCGGGCGACATCCTGGACCTGCTGCCCGCTGCCCTGGCGATCGCGGTGATGGCCTTCTTGGAGACGGTGCTGGTCTCTCGGACCAATCGCCGCCGCGGGGAGCCGGCGATCGACGTCGACCAGGAGCTGGTGGCGGTGGGCCTGGCGTCGCTGGGCGGCGGCCTCACCCAGACGCTGCCCCCGGCCGGCGGGCTGTCGCAGTCGGCGGTGAACCTGCGGGCAGGCGCCCGCTCGCAGGTGGCCCAGCTCGCCACCGTCGTCCTCGCTCTACTGGTCGCTCTGGTGCTCGCGCCCGTGCTCGACGACCTGCCCCGGTGCGTGCTGGCAGCGGTGGTGTTCGTCGCGGTCATCGGCCTGCTCGACGCCACCGACTTCGTCGACTACGCGCGCATCGACCGCGCCGAGCTCTGGATCGCGCTGATCGTGGCGGCCATCGGCCTGACCGGCGGCATGCTGGTGGGCGTCGCCGTCGGGCTGGTGCTGACGCTGGTGCTGGTCGTGCGCCACGTCAACCAGCCACGCGTCCGACTCCTCTATCCCCGGCCCGAGGGCGGCTGGACCACCACGCCGCCGGCCGTGGAGGCCGCGCCGCCCGTCGGCGACGTGCTGCTGCTCCATCTCGACGGCAGCCTCTACGCCGGCAACGCGCGCCCCACCGCCGATGCGGTACTGGCGGCAGCAGACACGGCCCAGCCACCGGCGCGGGCGGTCGTCCTGGAGGCGGCCGCCGTGCACGACGTCACCGTTCCCTTCCTGGACGCTCTGCGCACGATGGCGACCGATCTGGAGCAGACGGACTCGGTGCTGGTGGTCGCGGGTCTGGCGCCGGACGCGAGCGCGGTCCTCGACCGCTCGCCGTGGTTCCGCAAGCAGCACGACGCCGGACGCGTGCAGCGCACCGTCGAGGAGGCCCTCGCCTCGATCGGGCCCAGCCCGGCGCCGGTCGTGGGTGACCAGCCTTGACCTAGATGAGCTAGATGAGGTGGTGCCCGCGAGCCAGCGCGAGCGCCTCGCTGCGTCGGGCCGCGCCTAGCTTGGCGTAGAGGTTGCTGACGTGGGTCTTCACGGTGTTCTCCGAGACGAACAGGATCGCGCTGATGTCCGCGTACGTCGCACCCCTCGCCAGCTGCCGCAGCACCTCGCGCTCCCGCGCGCTGAGGACCGGGAGGTGGACGGTCTGGTCGTCCACCTCCTCCAGCGGTGTCGCCGTGCCGGGATCGAAGTAGGTCGCCAGGCTGGTCGCGTCCGCCATCGCCCCGGCCAGCTCCGTGGCCCAGGGGCGCGGCGCCCGTTGGACCAACCGCTCGAGCATCGTCTGAATCGGCGTGCCTTGTCGTGTCCAGCCGAGGAACGGGGCCGCGTTGCGTCGTACCTCGGTCTCGACCACTGCCTGCCACAGGAGCTCCTGGGCCTCGCCGGTCTCTCCGAGCTCGTCGAGCAGCTGGGCGCGGGCGACGAGAGCGATCGGACGGATCACCGGCTGTGCGAAGCTCGCGTCGTCGGCAGCGGCCTCGAAGAGCTCGGCCGCCTGGCGCCGCTCGCCCTCCAGGTCGGCGCGCAAGGCACCTGCCCAGGCAGCCTCGCCGCGGAAGGCGGCGGCCGCGAGCCTGTCCTCGACGGCCTTGAGGGAGGTGCGGTCGCCCGCGAGCGCGGCCAGCGTCGCCTCCGCCACCAGCCACGAGACCCGCAGGTGGTCGGGCAGGGGCCACGAGTCGGGCAGGTCCAAGGGCTGCTGCAGCATCAGCCGTCCGTCCGCCACCGAGCCCTCGACGAGCACGGCGTGCGCGCGCTGCACCTGCAGCCAGAAGACGCTGCACAGGTCCGCCGGGTGGACCCTGGCGTCCTGGAGCGGCGAGACGGGCTGCCAGGGCACGTCGACGCTCCGGGCCAGGCCGAGGGCGAGCTCGAGCCGCCAGCGGGTGAACTGCGGTGACCACGAGCGGGTCGCGTCGATCTGTGCCAACGCCTGGCGAGCGACCTCGGTGCACGCGCGCTCGCGGCCGAGCATGTACTGCGTCAGCGCCAGGTGACTGAGCGCCGCCGCCCTCAACGCGGGCAGCTCCCTCGTCCGCGCGAGACCGGCGGCCGTGACCAGGTTCACCTCGGCCTCGTGAAGGTCACCGAGCCACGCCTGGGTCATCGCGAGCTCGGTCAGCAGCTGCGGCAGGATCGCCGCGCTCACCTCGCTGGCTCTCTCCGCGAGCATGACCCCTCGGGCGAAGCCGACCGCGGGCAGCATCGGCTCTCGGCCTAGGCGGGCGCGCATCAGCCGCGCGCACGCCAGCTCCTCCGAACGCAGGCACCCGACCATGCCCAGGCACTGGTCGAGCCAGCGCTCTGCGGCCGCAGTGTCACCGGCGACCCAGCGCTCGATCGCGAGCGGGAACCACACGCCCGGAACGTGCTCGACCTGCTCGAGATGGTCGCGGGCGAACACAGCCAGACCGGCACCCTCGCCGCGCATCACCATCGAGGCGCCGTACTCGGCGATGAAGGCGGCGCCCTCCTCGGACGCCCGCACCGCCTCCAACCGCGGGAGCGCAAGGTCGGTGTTTCCGGCGGCGGCGTCCAGCAGGACAGCACGTACGACGGTTGCCCGCGCTCCGATGATGTCCACTCCATCAGTGATCAGCCGCCGCCGGACCACCTCGTTGAGCAGCGGGTGCAGGCGGTACTGGACGGCCTCGTCGGCAGCGTCGGTGACGAGCCGGGAGACGAGCAGCCCGGTGCTGTCGAGATCCTCGAGGAGCTCGCCCGCCACCGGATCGTGCGACAGGTGGGCCGCCGTCTGCGGGGTGACCACGCTCTCCGCCGACAGGCACAGCAGCAGGTGCCGCGTCCGTGGCGACAGCGAGGCGAACACGTCGCTCGCCATCTGATCGCCGAAGCGGCTACCACCTTCGACGCACCGCTGTGCGGCCGCGATGGGGTCGGGCGTCACCGCGACGGCCCGCGACGCGAGCACAACCGCGGCGCACCACCCTCGCGCATAGGTCGTGATGGCGTCGACGACCCCGGGCTCCTCGGTGCGTGCGTGCGCGACGATCAGGGCTCGTGCCTCGTCATCGTCGAGCCGCAGGACGTCGCCCCGGATGACAGCGAAGTGGCCGAGGAGCTCGGGCACCAGATGCGCGATCGGCAGATCCCAACGGCTGAGCAGCACCACCCGCATCGAATCTGGGTCGTTGTTGAGCCGATCGTCCAGCGCACGGTGCGACGCCGCGGGCAGGAGGTGGGCGTCGTCGATCACCACCCGGGCAGGCGCCACCTCGTCGGCGCCGTCGGCTCCAGCCGCCTCGTCCAGCAGATCGGTGAGCCGGTCGGGCCCCCAGGTCTCGTCGGCGTGGA
Source organism: Nocardioides sp. Iso805N (assembly GCF_000364605.1). Classification (GTDB taxonomy): domain Bacteria; phylum Actinomycetota; class Actinomycetes; order Propionibacteriales; family Nocardioidaceae; genus Nocardioides. Next base: position 139,012 of record NZ_KB822576.1, read on the forward strand.
CCCATCGGGCCGCCGGCTCCCCGCGTTCGGCCGCGGTTCCGAGCCAGCCCGCCACGCCGAAGGTCTTGCCCGCTCCCGCAGGAGCGACCACGAGGGTGACAGCGCACTCGCGCGCCTGGTCCAAGCGCCGACACACCTGGGCCCGCGGCACGTAGACCCGCGGCAGCCGAGGCATCTTGTCGGGGGCGACACGCGGTCGGGGCACACGCGCTCGCGCCTTGGGCTCCGCCTGGTCACGCTTCCGGTCAGCAGCGCGCCCCCTGCTCGTTGCATCCCCGACTGCTGGCGCACGACGTTGGTCCAAGATCGCTTCCCTTCGAACCCGGGGAAGCCCCACTCTTCCCCGCCCGGTCGGTTCATGCTCGAGTCTCACATCGGATCCCGGCCAGCGCGTGCGCCGGTGCTTCGTCTCTTGCCTGCAACCAACGTAGAGCCCGCGGGTGTCCGACGGTCACCCGTTCCGGGTGAAATTTCGGTGACGCCGGGGGTGCCGGCGGTCCCTGTGACGCCACGTCGCGGGTTCCTACTGCAAGGTCGCGGTCAGTCGCATCACGTTGTCGATGCCGACGCTGCGCCACGGCCGACGCCGCCACGCCTCGAGCGTCAGCTCGGTGGAGAGTGCCCGGTAGGTGTCCTGCACCTCGGCGAGCGCGCGCAGTGGACCCGCTCCGGTGATCATCATGACCACCTCGTAGTTGAGCGCGAACGAGCGCATGTCCATGTTGCTCGACCCCACCACGGCGATCCGGTCGTCGACTGAGAAGTGCTTGGCGTGCAGCACGAACGGCTCGGGGTAGAGCCAGATCCGCACACCGGCGACCAGCAGCGCCTCGTAGTAGGAGCGCTGAGCATGGGCGACCATGAACTGGTCCGCGGTCGCGCTGACGAAGAGCTCGACCTCGACACCGCGTTGGGCCGCGGTGGTGACGGCGTACAGCAGCGAGTCGTCCGGGACGAAGTACGGGCTGGTCAGGGAGAGCCGCCGATGCGCGGAGTAGAGCATGCTGGTGAAGAGCCGCAGGTTGTTCTCGGTGACGAACCCCGGACCGCTGGGAATCACCTGGATCCCGACGTCGCCTTCCGCCGGCGGTACGTCGGAGGCCTCGGCCTCGGTGGGCGGCGCCACCAGGTCGGCGAGGTTCTCACCGGTCTCTGTCAGCCAGTCCGTCGCGAAGACGACATCGAGGCTGTGCACGGCCGGCCCCTCGATCCGCGCCACGAGCTCGATCCACTCGCGACCGAGCCGCTGGTTGCCCGGTTTGTCGTAGCAGGGCTCGATGAGGTTCTGCGATCCGCTGAAGGCGAGCCGGCCGTCGACCACCAGGATCTTGCGGTGGTTGCGCAGATCGGGCCGGCGCAGCTCGCCGTGGAGCGGCCGCACCGGGAGCATCGCGGCCCACCGGATCCTGGTCCCTTCCAGGCGCCGGAGGAATTCCTTGTGCACCGGGATCCCCCGCGATCCGAGGTGATCGAACAGCAGCCGCACCTCGACACCCCGCTCGGTCGCGCGGACGAGCTCCTCGAAGAACGGGGCCGTCACCTCGTCCCACGCCGCGATGTAGAACTCCACGTGCACGTAGCGGCTGGCCGAGGCGACGGCATCCGCCATCGCCTGGATCGTCTCGCGGTAGTCGGGGTGGAGCTCGAGCCGGTTGCCATAGGTCATCGGCAGACCCGACAGGTTCTGGTTCAGCACGGTGAAGCCGTGGTCGACGTCGTCGAGGGGGCGGCGCGGGTCGCCGCTGGGCGACTGCCGCGCCACGGCTCCCACGATCGCCCGGTTGACCTCCTCCTGCCCGCGCCGGCGGGAGCGTCCGACACTGGTACGACCGAAGAGGAGGAAGAGCACCAGCCCCAGGAACGGCAGCACCACGATGAGGATCACCCAGGCCATGGCGGTCTGCGGTCGACGCCCGCGTGGCAGCACGAACAGGGCTGCCAGCACGATCGCGATCTGGAGGACCACCACCGCGCCACTGACCAGGGCCGCTATCACCACGCCCTCCCCCGGCTCAGCAGAGCAGCCGGTTGCCGCTCGCATGACAACCTAGGAGCGCGTACGGCATCGACCCTCCCCCGCATCGGGTGAGACGGTTCGAGCGGCCTAAGGTGCTGACAACCCAGCAGGAAGGAAAGTCCCCGCCATGCGACGTACCGTCTTCAACGACGACCACGAGACGTTCCGCAAGACCCTCCGTGCCTTCATCGAGGCCGAGGTCGTGCCGCACTACCAGGAGTGGTTCGACGCCGGGCTCGTCCCACGCGAGTTCTACGCCAAGCTCGCCGATCTCGGCCTCTTCGGCATCGAGGTCCCCGAGGAGTACGGCGGCGCCGGGATCAGCTCGTTCAAGTACGCGGCGATCCAGACCGAGGAGACCGCTCGTGCCGGCGTCGGCTTCGGCGGCTCCGGGGTGCACGTGGCCCTGTGCCTGCCCTACCTGCTCAAGCTCGGCACGCCCGAGCAGCTCGAGGCCTGGATGCCGGGCTTCGTCTCCGGCGAGACGATGTTCGCCATCGCGATGACCGAGCCCGGCACCGGCTCCGACCTGGCCGGCATGCGGACCACCGCGCGCCTCTCCGATGACGGCAGCCACTACGTGCTCAACGGCGCGAAGACGTTCATCACCGGCGGCGTGCACGCCGATCGGGTGATCGTCTGCGCCCGTACCTCGGCGCCGCTGGAGACCGACCGCCGCTTCGGCATCTCGCTGCTCGTGGTCGACACCTCCTCCGAGGGCTACACCGTCGGACGCAAGCTGGACAAGCTCGGTCTGCGCACCTCCGACACGGCCGAGCTGGCCTTCAACGACGTCGTCGTCCCGGCCGAGAACCTGCTGGGCGAGCAGGACAAGGGCTTCTCCTACCTCGGTCAGAACCTCCCGCAGGAGCGGCTCAGCATCGCGTACGGCGCCTACGCGCAGGCGCAGGCCGCGGTCTGGTTCGCGCAGAAGTACACCCAGGAGCGCCAGGTCTTCGGCCAGGCGGTGGCGTCCTTCCAGAACACCAAGTTCGAGCTGGCTGCCTGCCAGGCGAAAGTGGACGCGATGCAGGCCGTCGCGGACCGTGCCCTCGAGGCACTGGACGCCGACGAGCTGACGCCGGCCGAGGCGGCCTCGGCCAAGCTGTTCTGCACCGAGGCAGCCGCCGACGTGATCGACCGATGCCTGCAGCTGCACGGCGGCTACGGCTACATGAACGAGTACCCGATCGCCCGTCTCTACGCCGACAGCCGGGTCAACCGGATCTACGGCGGCACCTCCGAGGTGATGAAGATGATCATCGCCAAGCAGATGGGGCTCTGACGGCGACAGTGGGGCAGGCAGGCCTGCCCCACTGTCATCAGTCCGCTAGGCATCGCGTCCCTGTTGTGGAAGCACATTCGCAGCAGGAGGCAGCATGGCCATCGAGACATCGCCGGACGACGCCCACCCCCACCTCGAGACGTGGGTCCAGATCCTCGTCGAGGCGATGGTCAGGCAAGACGTCGAGGATCTGGACAGGCCGCACGTCGTCCTCACCTGCGACCCGATCGCCGGCGCGACGTTCGTGACCGGCCCGTTCGTCGACGCCGCTGCAGCGCTTGCCGCCGCGTCGCAAGAGGCGGCCTACGACCGCGACGAGCTCGGTGTCAGCCGCCGCCACGAGATCCTTCCCCTCCTCAACCCCGCCCCGCGTCCCTGACGGACCTCGGCTGCGCAATGCGGCCATTGACGTGGCGCGAAGCGGCTGTTGGCGCCGCGTTCCCTCCCCTAGCGTCGAAGCACGGTTCTGTGGGGCCGCCATTCCTTGGGGGAGGAATTCATGTACTCGATCCATGTCACGCGCTGGCGCGCGCAACCTGTCCACGCCACGCTCCGGGCCGCCGGGCCAGACGTCCGCCGCAGGCGGCGCGAGGAGAGCGCTGAGCGTCGATGACACCGCTCGCCGCGTTGGCAGACGCTGAGCTCGTCGAGACGATCCGAGCCGGCCGTGACGAGGACGGAGGCGCCACCGGGGAGCTCTATCGCCGGCATGCGCCGATGGCGCTCCGGCTCGCGCATCGCCTGCGTGGAGCCGACGGCTCTGGCGAGGACCTCGTCTCCGAGGCGTTCCTGCGCAGCTGGCAACGGGTCGTCGCCGGCCACAGGATCGAGTCCTTCAAGAGCTACCTCATGCGTGCCGTGCACAACCTGCACATCGACAGGCTTCGCCGCGATAGGAACCTCGTCCATCTCGAGACCCTCGGCGAGCACGAGCTGGACCTCACCGCCGACTCGCCGGCCGACGAGCTCGACCGCATCGAGCAGGCCGACGAGGTGCGCTCTGCGATGGCCATGGTGAACCCGCGGTATCGCTGCGCCCTGTGGCTCAGCGCCGTCGAGGGCCGTTCCGTCCCCGAGGTCGCCGAGGCCCTCGACGCCAGCCGCAGCACCACCGCCGTGGTGCTCTTCCGAGCGCGCAACGCCTTGCGGGCGGCTTACGCCGACGTGCTCGGCGGCGTCGCCTGAGTCTCTGGGGACGAGGACGTGGCGCGAGCCGCGTCATGACGTCGAAGGCCCCCCATGATCCGAGTCGCCCGGATCAGCGGAGCGCCGGCCAGCGTCTCGGCGGGCGACTCGCCATATCGCTCCCGATACTTCCTCGCGAACCGGCCGTAGTTGCCGAATCCCCACATCGCGGCCACCGCCGTCGCCGAGGCCGACTGCCGGGTCGCGTCGATCAGCGTGCGGTGGGCGCGCTCAAGCCGGACCTGGGTGAGGTAGACGCCTGGGGTCACTCCCACCGCCCTGCGGAAGCCACTCTGCAGCGCCCGCACGCTGAGCCCGACCTCCGCGGCGATGCTCGAGACCGTCAACGGCTCGTGCGCCCGCTCTTGGATGATCTCGACCGCACGCTCCACCGCGGCCGGCCCGACCGGCCGATCCTCGCGCCGCAACAGATCGCTGAACTGGTGGTCGGAGGCCAGCAGCAGCCCCGTCATCACCGCATCCGAGGTCCGCGCAGCCAAGAGCGGGTGCCACCCGGTCGGGCCCTGCTCGGCGGCTTGCTCCGCCGCCTCGGTCGCGAGCGCCTGGACCAGCCGGATCCATTGCGCCCCGATGCCACGATCGAGCCGCATCTGGGTGTCGAACCGGACCTGTCCCTCGACGTCGCGGCCGGTCAGGGCCCGGAGTTGACCCTCGAGTGCGGATCGGACGAACTTGACCCCTAGCAGCCGCTCCTTACCCGACCGCCAGCCGCTGACAGTGCTCAGGGTCGACGGCGTCGCGATGATCCCGACCGACGGGTCCGCGACCAGGCGCTTGCTGCCGATCCGCAGGTCAACGGCACCGTCGATCCCGGCGTTGACGTGGTAGGCGTCCTCCCGCTCCAAGATGCTGTAGACCGTCTCGGTGTCAAAGCGCAGCAGGGCCGTGGCCATCGCCCCGAGGTCGATCACGTGCATGTCCATCCCGAAGCCGGGCGCGGCCAGATCGATCCGGTTCGGGTAGAAGTAACCGGCCGCTCTGGCCGAGGCCTCCTCCGGGTCCCTCGTCCGGATGATCTTCGGCGCGCTCCTCCTCTGACCCACGCCTTCCACCGCGGTGCCCGACATGGTCTCGCCGTGCCGTTCCGGGCCAGCCCCGGACTCTGCGCCCACACCCTCGTCGCCCATCTGTCCTTCCTGTCTCCAGCGATTCCTGGGAGACAGGAAGGAGACGGACGAGCCGTAGCGTTGTGACACAGATCTGGCAGAACTCTCCAGAGCCGGCATCGGGCGCGGCACTTCTCCACAGATCTGAGCCGATGTCACAACCGACCGGGCTCGCGCGTCGAGACTGTGTTCAGGAACGACATCGACCGACCAGGAAGTGCACCGATGAAGACGATGACCTGTCACCAGCTCGGCGGCCCCTGCGACCTGACCCTGCATGGGCAGAGCGCCGACGAGGTGATCAAGGCCCAGGACCGGCACCTGCGGGACATGGTCGCTGAAGGCGACGATGCGCACGTCCCAGCGCGCGAGGAGATGAAGGGACGCTGGAAGCATCCCATCGCCGGCATGGGCTGGTACCGCGACGTCAAGCGGACCTTCGCCGCACTACCCGAGGAGTGAGCGACCGCCACCCGGATCAGGGCAGGGCGAGTACGCCGTCGACCCGGCGAGGCAGCTGCCACGGGTTCGCCGCGCGCGCCGCTTCCGGCAGAGCCGCGTCGGGGACCGACTGGTAGGTCACCGGCCGCACCCACCGACCCAGCGCGGCCGCACCCACCGACGTCGCCGCTGGCGCCGACGTACTCGGCCAGGGGCCGCCGTGCTGCTGCGCCCAGGTCCAGGCCACCCCGGTGGGCCAGTCATCGACGGTGACCCGGCCGACCTTGCCGGCGAGACGGTCGACCAGGTCCGCAGCGCCGGGGTCCGTGCCCGAGCCGTCGGTGACCACCGTCCCCGCCAGGCTGCCCTGCAAGGCGTCCAGAGCGGTCGCGAGCTCGGCGTCGTCGGCGTACTCGACCACGATCGCGACCGGGCCGAAGCACTCCTCCAGGAGCGGCGAGCCGTCCCTCAACGCCCCGGCGGCCGCTCGGAGCACTACCGCGTCCGCCGACCAGCCGGCCCCCGGACCCTTGGCCCGGGCCACCTCGGTGGCGCCGGCCGCGAGCAGTCGCTCGACGCCGTCGATTGCCGCGCTGGCGATCCGCTCGGTGAGCATCGTCGCCGACGGCGCTGCCTCTGTCAGTGCGGCCCCGACAGCCTCGGCGACCCCCTCGCCCGCCGGCGCGAGCAGCATGCCGGGCTTGGTGCAGAACTGCCCCGAGCCCAGGGTGAAGGAGCCGACGAAGCCACGGGCCACCTGCTCCAACCGATCGGGGTGCTCGAGTGCCCTCGGGGTCAGCACCGCCGGATTGACGGTGCCCATCTCGGCAAAGACCGGGATCACCACCGCACGCTCGTTCGCCAGCCGCCACAGTGCCAGACCACCGGCCTGCGAGCCGGTGAACCCCACCGCGGTGATGCCGTCGGCCCGCACCAGCCCTACGCCGGCGTCCATGCCCGCCACCATGCCGAACGCACCCGCCGGCGCACCGGCCTCGGTCAGCGCCGCCGTGGCGATCTCGGCCAGCCGCTCACAGGTCAGCGCGTGCGCCGGGTGCGCCTTGGCGACCACCGGACAGCCCACGGCGAGAGCGGAGGCGGTGTCGTTGCCCAGGACGCCGAAGGCGAAGGGGAAGTTGCTCGCGCCGAAGACTGCCACCGGACCCAGCGACCGGTTGAGCCGGACCAGCTCCGGGCTGGTCGGCGTGGCCGAGTCGACGCTCACACCGAGCCAGGATCCCTCGACCGCGACGCCCGCGTAGAAGCGCAGCTGTGCGGCGGTTCGGCCGACCTCCCCCGTCAGGCGCGGCAGGCCCAGGGCGGTCTCGGTGTCGGCCAGCGCGGCGAGCTCGTCGGCGTGCGCCTCCAGCGCGGTCGCGACGGCGAGCAGCCACCCGGCGCGGGTCGTCGGGGATGCCGCCGCGAGCAACGGTGCCGCAGCACTGGCCGCGGCGACGACCGCATCGACCTCGGCGGGCGTGGTGTCGGGCACCGAACCGGCGACCGTGCCATCTGCCGGTCGGTAGGACGTGATGCTCATGCGGCACCCTCCGCGCTGCATCCGATGACTCGCTCGCTGCGCTCGCTCATGCGAGCGTCGCCACGGCCGCCTCGAGGACGTCCAAGGCGTCGGCGAGCAGGTCCTCGCCGATCACCAACGGCGGCAACAGCCGGATGACGTTGCCGTAGGTGCCGCAGGTCAGGGTGAGCACGCCGTGGGCGTTGGCGTACGCCGCCACCTTCTTCGCCGCCTCCGGCGCAGGCTCCGTGGTGCCCGGACGGACGAACTCCATCGCCAGCATCGCCCCGCGGCCGCGGACGTCACCGACCCAGGAGTCCTCCCCCGTCAGCGCCTCCAGCCTCGGCTTGGCGAGCTGCTCGATCCGGCGCGCCTTGGCCGGCAGGTCATCGCGCTCGATCACCTCCAGGGCCGCCTTCGCGGCCGCGCACGCCACCGGATTTCCGGCGTACGTGCCGCCGAGGCCGCCCGGCGCGACGGCGTCCATGATCTCGGCACGGCCGGTGACCGCCGAGAGCGGCATCCCGCCGGCGAGCGCCTTGGCCGTCGTGACGATGTCCGGCACAACGCCCTCGTGGTCCACGGCGAACATGGTGCCGGTGCGACCCAGGCCGGACTGGATCTCGTCGGCGACGAAGACGATGCCGTGCTCCTTGGCGAAGGCCGCGACCTTCGGCAGGTAGCCATCCGGCGGCACGACGAAGCCGCCCTCGCCCTGGACCGGCTCGACCACGATCGCGGCCACGTTGTGCGCGCCGATCTGCGAGGTGATCACGTCGACGAGCTGGTCGAACGCCTCCTGCGCGACGTTGTCCGGGTCCCCCACCCAGCGGAACGGGTACGGCGAGGGCACCCGGTAGATCTCGGGCGCATAGGGCCCGAAGCCTTCCTTGTACGGCACGTTCTTCGCCGTCATGGTCATCGTCAGCAGGGTGCGACCGTGATAGGCGTGCGAGAGCACGACCACCGCGCTGCGGCCGGTGTAGCTGCGCGCGATCTTGATCGCGTTCTCCACCGCCTCCGCACCCGTGCTGAACAGGCCGGTCCGCTTCTCGTGGTCGCCCGGGGTGAGCCGGTTGAGCGCGGTCGCGACGTCGACCGCGCTCTCGTACTCGGTGACCATGAAGCAGGTGTGGGTGAACCGCTCGGCCTGCGCCTGCACCGCCGCGACCACCTCGGGATGCGAGGCGCCGACGCTGGTCACCGCGATGCCCGAGGCGAGGTCGATGAGGTGGTTGCCGTCGACGTCGACGACGATGCCACCGCCGGCCTCCGCGACGAAGATCGGCAGACTCACGCCGAACCCGGCCGCGAACGCCGCGCCCCGTTGCTCGTGCAGCTTGACCGACTTCGGCCCCGGGATCTCGGTGACGAGGATGCGCTTCTGCTCGGGGGTGGCCATGGCCGTCTCCTCTGGTGCGTTGTCGGGATGGAGGCAGCGGGCGGCTGCCATCGACGTGGACGGTCCCCATGCTGCCACCATCCGCCATCCGTGACTGTTGCCAGCGGACTGCTCGGCGCGGGATCCTCGGGCAGCGGAGCATCCCCTCGACGGCCACTCGGCCCCGGGGTCTCCGGGCGATGGGGGTCGAAGGGGTTGAGCAGACTACGTGCCGTCGGCGCACCGAGCGAGGGACGAGCAGAACGACGGGCCCTCGGCCGGGCCGCGCGCGGGGTGGTGCCGCGCAAGCGTCTCGGCGGGTGGGAGCAGGCGAGCCGCGGGCACGACGCGCTGGAGACGATCCTCGAGCAGAACACCACCCGGGTCCGCGACCTGGTTCCCATCCGGATGTGGCGGATGGCGGCGTCGCCGTGGACCTACTACCGCGGCGCGGCAGCGGTGATGGCGGCCGACCTCGCCTCGACGCCGAACACCGGCATCGACGTCCAGCTCTGTGGCGACGCCCACGTGCTCAACTTCGGCCTGTGGGCCACACCGGAGCGGCAGCTCTCCTTCGACCTGCGCGACTTCGACGAGACGGTGCGCGGGCCGTTCGAGTGGGACGTGAAGCGCTACCTCGCCAGCCTGGTCGTCCTCGCTCGGGACAACGGGCTGCCCGCGAAGGTCGCCCGCGCGGCGGTCAGCGCGGCGATGACGGCGTACGCCGAGCAGATCGCGCGCTACGCGAGCGCAGGCGAGCTCGCCATCTGGTACGACGTGATCACCTCCGAGGAGCTGCTCGAACTCTTCGCACCCGAGCACCGGGAGAAGGCGGCGCGGCGGCTGACCAAGCAGGCCAACCGCCGTACCAGCGCCGGCGCTGCCCGCAAGCTGGTCCACCAGGTCGAGGGCCATCTGCAGATCGTCGAGGACCCGCCGATCCGGATCCGACTGGCGAACCTGCGTCCCGAGATGGACGTGTCGGTGTCGGTCCTCACCGTGCTGCAGCAGTACCACGACAGCCTGCCCTACGAGCGCCGCTACCTGCTGGACCGGTTCAGCTTCGTCGATGCCGCCCGCCAGGTCGTCGGTGTCGGGAGCGTCGGCATGCAGGTCTACCTGGCCCTGTTCGAGGGTCGCAACGGCACCGACCCACTGTTCCTCCAGGTCAAGCAGGCCGGCCCGTCGGTCTACGAGAAGTTCCTCGGCGACAGCCCCTACGCCACCCACGGCGAGCGGGTGATCAGCGGCAAGCGACTGATCCAGGCGGCGAGCGACATCTTCCTGGGCTGGACCAGCTACCAGGGCGCCGACTTCTACGTGCGGCAGTTCCGTGACATGAAGGTCATCCCCGACAGTCGAGCGGTCGCTCCCTACCTGGTGCCGTTCGCACGGCAGTGCGGCCGGGTGCTGGCCCGGGCCCATGCCCGCACCGGGGATGCGCTGACTATCGCGTCCTACCTGGGGACGGGCACCGCCTTCGCGGAGACAATGACCGCCTTCGCCTTCGCCTACGCCGACCAGACCGAGCACGATCACGGCCAGCTGGCCGGCGCGATCAGCGCCGGGAGGGTGCCGGTGGAGCAGGGCTGATCCCCGGTCGGGCTACTCCTCGAGCAGCAGCCGCATCTTCGTCAGGCTGCGCCGCAGCAGCCGGGAGACCTGCATCTGCGAGACGCCGAGGACGCGCGCGATCTCGGCCTGGGTCTTGCCATCGGTGAACCGCAGCGTGACCGCCTGTCGCTCCGCCTCGCTCAGCTCGGCGATGGCCTCGCTGAGGTCGACCCGATCCTCGACGCTGCCGTACCCACGCTCCTCCGCCGCGACGAGGTGCTGCAGCGAGCCACCTGAGGGATCGATGAGCGGCTCCAGGGAGCGACCCTCGCGGCTGCGTCCGACCTCGATCGTCTCCACCACCTCCTCAGCGCTGGCGCCGATCCTGGTGGCGAGCTCGGAGATCGTGGGCGCTCTGCCGAGCTCCTGGCTCAGCCGCTCCCGCGCCTCGATGACGGCGCTCTGCAGCTCCTGAGCGCGGCGCGGTGCGCGAACCAGCGAGCCCGAGTCGCGCAGATAGCGCTTGATCTCGCCCAGGATCATCGGTGCGGCATAGGTGACGAACTCGTGGCCCCGTTGCGGCTCGAACCTGTCGACCGCCTTGATCAGGCCCACCGATCCGACCTGCACGAGGTCCTCCAGCGCGCCCTTGCGCCCGGCCAGGCGGCTGGCCAGGTAACCGACCAGCGGGAGGTTCGTCTCGATGATCTCCTCGCGGACAGCGCGGTACTCATCGACCCCGATCCCCGGTGCCGACAAGCGTTCAAAGAGCCGCCCGACCTCCTCCGACTTCCTCGAGGTCCAGCGGGATTCGTCCTGCGTCACGAAAGCGTGCCCTCCCGGCGCCGCGTGACAGCGATCGCGATGACGTCGCCGTCGGGTCGCACGGAGACATCGGAGTCGATGGCAGTGAGCATCATCCAGGGTAGTCCGGTGCGGTCCACCGCACTGCCCTCGGCACAGGGCGCGCTCAGCTCGAAGCCGACGCAGCCCTCATCCACCTCGAAGGTGGCGGTCAACATCTGGGGGTCGGCGTCAGTGGAAGCGTCGGAGTGCGCACCGTCCGCACCGCGAAGGAGCGGCAGCAGCAGGATGGCGGCCTCGTCGACGGCCATCTGGAGCTCTTCGGCGTCCTCCAGTGCCAGATCGGCGAGCACGGCCATCGATCGACTCATCGCTCGGATCGAGGCGACGAAGTCCGGGTGCGCAGGCACCTTCACCGTCACGGCCGACGAGGGCCAGGAGACGTTGCCAGGGAAGATCATTGCTACCTCACTGCCGCTCGCGCGGCACCCGGGGCTCGGAAGTCCCCCGGACCCGAGGGGCGCGGGGGCGTGACCGATCAGTTCAGTACGGCGCCGCGCCTCACGCGTCACCCTGCCGAGCGGCGAACAGGTCCGTGATGCCGGCCACGGCCAGTACGCGGTCCACGGCCGCCGACTGTCCGACCACCACGACCTCGGTGCCGACGCTGGCCGCAGCGCGCCGAATCTCGAGCAGCGCGCTGATCCCGGTGGAGTCGAGGAACGTGACTCCACTGAGGTCCAGCCGCACCGGGCCGCTACGACCGGTCGCCGTCCACGCATCGGCGGCCGCGACGAACTCGTGCGCCGTCGCCAGATCCACGTCGCCGGTGATCACGAGGACGTCCTGACCGGTCGCGTCGATCTCGCGTGTTGCTGCGAAGAGGGGCACGACGCTCATCCTAACGATCCACCGTGCTGGCACCGACCAGCGACGGAACGGGGGTCCACACCTGGCCCAGGCCGGTGACCTCGAAGATGCGCTCGACCCGGGCCGAGCGCGGCGCCACCACCATCGCGACGTTGCGGGCAGCAGCCTCGCGGGACAGCTCGACGATCGAGCCGATACCGGTGGAGTCGATGAAGTCCACGCCCGCCATGTCGAGGGTCAGCGAGCCGCCCCGTGCGAGCGCGTCGCGGCCGGCCTCGACCAGCGCCTCGCGGGTGACCAGATCCACAGATCCTTCGAGAGTCAAGGTGCAGTTGCCCTCGTCGTCTCGTCGCGTGATCGTCAGCTTCATACCTTCTCCCCTGCCCTCTCATCTTGGTCCCACGTCGCATTCTCGACCGTGAGACGGAACCACACCGTCTTGCCCTCGCGCCCTTGGTCGACGTCCACGCCCCACTGGTCAGCGAGTCGTTGCACGATCCCGAGGCCGCGCCCCGATGCGGCCGACGGGTCGCCGATCCCGGTCCGCACCAGGGGCAGGCCGACCCCGTCGTCGTGCACGGCGACAGTCAACGCCCCGTCGTGCAGCGAGACCGTCAGGAGCGCGAGCCCAGCGCCATGACGTACGGCGTTGCTCATCAACTCCGAGACCAGCAGCGCAGCATCGTCACGCAGTCCCTGGGGCAGTCGCGCCCCGACCGTGGCCACGACGGTGCGCGCCGTGCCGATCGAGGTAGGGACGGCAGGCAGCTCGAGGGACTCCCGACGTTCGATCATGGCGCCGTCAGCTCCGTGGGCGATGCCACTAGCCGGTCGGATGGCTGTGCCACTCGCAGGGTTCCTCTCGTTCAAAAGCGACGAGACGATCACACACGGTTGAAAGCGCGATCGTCGCCGTCGGCCCACCATCGGAGCGGCGAAGCGTCTGTGTCGGGGCCGGTGCGCCCCCATGAGGGTCGGTCGCATTATGCCGCACTGTCCAGGTTCGTCGCGCCACACCAGCACTCGAACTGCCGGAGGGCCACACCGTCATCGAAGACCACCTCGGCGACGCGCCAGTCGTGGCCGTGGGCGCTCCCCTCGCCAACAGCAGCTCTCGCCACGGTGCTCCCCCTCTGGTCGTACAGCCGGTCCCCACGGTCGAGCCATCACTGCCCGAGGGCCGAGATTCTTAAACAACGCGACCTGCCGAACCTTGTTGACGCGTCAGTAGGGCGGGAATCGAAGCCCTCTGCCAAGATACGGACCACGGTGAGCTCCTTACCGTGCAACTCCTGCGACGAAGGATGACAAGACGTGTCGTCACAACCCGAGAACGACTGGATCGACCTGCTCCGCGACAGTCGGGACGAGGTGATCCCCGCCTGGACGAGCGTCGTCGAGGCGACCCTCGCCGGCCGTATGACGACGAGCGAGCTGACCAACGACATCCGCGAGATCTTCGACGGGCTGACGGCCGGCGACGGCCGCGGCAGCGACATCCGCGCAGCGGCGTACGACGGGCTGCGCGCGCTCGTCGCCGACCTCGGCCGCACCCGTGCTCGCCAGGGCTTCTCCCCCACCGAGGCCGCTGTGAGCATCTTCGCGCTCAAGACCGCCGTGCTCGAGCTGCTCGAGAACCGCGCCGACCTCGCCGCCTACCAGGCGTTCGCCAAGCTCTCGCGGTTCGTGGACGATCTCGGGCTCTACATGTTCGAGACCTATGCGAGCGCCCGCGAGACGGTCATCGCCCAGCAGGCCGAGTCCCTGCTCGAGCTCTCCACGCCCGTCGTGAAGCTGTGGGACGGCATCGTGGCGCTGCCCCTCGTCGGCACCCTCGACTCCGCCCGCACCCAGGTGGTGATGGAGGCGCTGCTGCAAGCGCTGGTCGACACCGGCTCCGAGCACGCGATCATCGACATCACCGGCGTCGCCGCGGTCGACACCCAGGTCGCGCAGCACCTGCTCAAGACGGTCCAGGCCGCCCGCCTGCTCGGTGCCGAGTGCATCGTGTCCGGCATCCGGCCGCAGATCGCCCAGACGGTGGTGGCGCTCGGCATCGAGTTCGGTGACATCCACACCAAGGCCAGCCTGTCCGACGCGATGCTGCTGGCGATGCGCCGCTCCGGTCTCGACGTCGTCAGCAGGGCCTGATGGAGCGCATCCCGATCCTGCGGATCGGCAACATGCTGCTGGTCTCCATCCAGGTGGACCTGCAGGACCACACCGCGCTGATGCTGCAGGACGACCTGAGCAACAGGATCGTGGAGACCGGCGCCAAGGGTGTCCTGATCGACATCTCCGCACTGGAGATCGTGGACAGCTTCATCGGTCGGATGATCTCCACCACCGCAGCAGTGTCCCGGGTGCTCGACGCGGAGACCGTCGTGGTCGGCATGCAGCCGGCGGTGGCGATCACCCTGGTCGAACTCGGCCTGACGCTGTCGGGGGTGCGCACCGCGCTCGACGTGGACCGGGGAATCCGGCTGCTGAGCCGCGGCATCGACGACCGCGCCCGCGGAGGGGACGTGATCCGCGATGACTACCTCGCCGAGTGAGGCGAGCACCGTCATCGAGGTACGCGCCGACTCCGATGTCGTGCGCGTGCGACAGTCCGTGCGCGACTTCGCGATGGCGGCGAAGCTCTCACTCGTCGACCAGACGAAGCTGGTGACGGCCGCCAGCGAGCTCGCCCGCAACACGCTGGTCTACGGCGGCGGCGGCGAGGCACGTGTCCGGATCCTCGAGCGCACCGGTGTGGCCGGTGTCGAGGTGGTCTTCGCCGACGAAGGCCCTGGCATCCCGGATGTCGACCTGGCCCTCACCGACGGGTGGACCAGCGGCGGCGGCCTGGGTCTGGGCCTGTCCGGCACCCGGCGGCTCGTCGACGACTTCGAGCTCGACACAGCGGCGGGCGAGGGCACCCGGATCAGCATCGTCAAGTGGAGGCGATGAGGATGGTCGGGCTCTACGACGCCACCGGCGACATCTGGTGGCACGTCGGAGAGAGCGCGGCCGTCCCCGCCGTACGCCGTGCCGCGGCTGTCCTGGCCACTGAGCTGGGCTTCGCGCCGGAGCGGGTGGCGGAGGCCGGCATCGTCGTCACCGAGCTCGCCACCAACCTGGTCAAGCACGCTGCGGGCGGCGAGATCGCCTTGCGCACCCTCGGCAAGGGCGACGGCGCGGCTCTGCGGGTGCTGGCGATCGACGGGGGTCCCGGCAGCCGCAACATCGATGCGCTGATCTCCGACGGCGCCTCCACCCGAGGCACGCTCGGCATCGGCCTGGGCGCCTGCAAGCGACTCTCGTCGGCCTTCGACATCTACTCCGTGCCCGCGATGGGCACGATCGCCGAGGCCGTCATCGGCCGCGATGGCGGCAGCGGCCCAGCCGCGCCGAACCGAGACGGGACGTCCGTCGCAGATCTCAGCCGGCCGTTGACCGGCGAAGGTCCGTGCGGCGACACCGCGGCCCACCGGGTCAGCGGTGGGATCCATGTCACCATGGTCGCCGACGGTCTCGGTCACGGTCCCCTGGCAGCCGAAGCGTCCCGCCGCGCGGCGGAGGTGCTGATGGCGTTGGAGGCCGTCTCGCCCGCCGCGGTGCTGGAGCGAATCCATGCCGCCCTCGGCGGTACGCGCGGCGCGGCGGTCACGGTGATCAGCTACGACCCGGCAGCGCAGCGCCTCGTGCATGCCGGCATCGGGAACGTCGCAGCCCGCATCATCGGACCGAGCACCAGCCGCACCCTGCCTCCGCAGCCCGGCATCGCCGGCCATCGCTCACCGCGCCTGCGCGAGACGACGTACGCGGTCGAGCCGGCGACAGCGGTGCTCATGCACAGCGACGGGCTCTCCCACCGGTGGTCGGTCGACGACGTTCCCGGCGTGCTGGCCCATGCGCCGGCCGTCATCTGCGCCGCTCTCTTCCGCGCGGCCGCCAGCCGACGCGACGACGCCGGCGTCCTCGTCCTGCGGACGCCTTCATGATCGCCACGCCGCTCGCCGAGGTCACGCTGCGCACCGAGGACGACCTCTTCGTCGCTCGCCAGCTCGGCCGCGAGTGCGCGGTCGGCCTGGGTCTCGACCGACTCGATGCCCTCCGCATGGCGACGGCCATCAGCGAGCTCGGTCGCGAGGTCGTCGCCTCCGGCGGGGGCACCGTGGTCCTCGGTGTGCGCGGCGCGATGCTGCAGGTGCGCATGCACGCCGACGGGGTACCGGACCAGTGGCCAGCTTCGGTCGCCGCAGCCTCCCGGCTCGTCGACGAGCAGTTCCCCTACGACGTCGCGCGCGGCGTGGGTCTGACCCTGGAGAAGTCCATCCCCTCGCCCGTCCCCGACGCCCACGTCCTCAAGCGCTTGCGCGGGCAGCTCCTCGCCCAGAACCCTGCCTCACCGGCCGAGGAGCTGCGCGAGCAGAACCGCGACCTGCTCAACGCGTTGGAGGAGCTGCGGGCCCAGAGCCGCGAGCTCGAGGTGGTCAACAACGAGCTCGAGGAGACCAACCGCGGGGTGATGGCGCTCTACGCCGAGCTGTCCGCGGAGCTGGATCGAACCAACCAGGGCGTGGTCGCGCTCTACGCCGAGATCGACGACAAGAACCTCCAGCTGCGCCAGGCCAGCGAGGCCAAGACCCGCTTCCTGCGCAGCATCAGCCACGAGCTGCGCACGCCCGTCAACTCCATCCTCGGCCTCACCGGCCTGCTCCTGGACCCCCACCAGACCGACCGGCTGAGCGCCGAGCACACCGAGCAGGTGCAGTACGTGCGCACCAGCGCGGGTGATCTGCAGCGCCTCGTCGAGGAGCTGCTCGACCTGGCCAAGGCCGAGTCAGGTCGACTGGAGCCCACCATGTCGGCGACCTCGCTGGAGGCACTGCTCGGCGAGCTGCGCGGCGTGATCGAGCCGATCCTGCGCCCGGACGTCACGCTCAAGGTCGAGCTCGACGGCGTCGACGTGATCAGCACCGACCCTGACCTGCTGCGACACGTGCTCCGCAACCTGCTCAGCAACGCCGCGAAGTTCACCTCGTCGGGGTCGGTCCGGCTCAGCGCGCGCGCCGAGGAGCAGGACCTGCTCTTCGAGGTCAGCGACACCGGCGTCGGCATCGCCGAGGACGACCTCGCCCACATCTTCGAGGAGTTCTACCAGGCCACCTCGCCCCTGCATGCCAGTGCCAAGGGCACGGGTCTGGGACTGCCGTTCGCCCAGGTGGTGGCGACAGCGCTCGGCGGGCACATCGAGGTGACGAGCGTCGTCGGCGAGGGCAGCTGCTTCTCGCTGCGGCTGCCGGTCGGCGGCAGCCATGCCTGAACGGCTGCCGTTGGTGCTGGTCTGCGACGACACCCCCGCCAAGCGCTACGTGATCTCCAGCTGGCTGCGCCGCAGCGGCTACCGGATCGTGGAGACCGACACCGCTGCCGAGGCGCGGCGGATCCTCGCCGAGCAGGACATCGACCTCGCGGTCCTCGACGTACACCTGCCTGACGGGAGCGGCCTGGACATCACCCGCGACCTGCGTCACGACCCGGAGCACTCGGGCATCCCGGTCGTGCACGTCTCCGCCGTCGCGATGGAGACGCTCGACCGGGTGGCCGGCCTGGACAGCGGGGCGGACGCGTACCTGGTCGATCCGATCGAGCCGCAGGAGTTGCTCTCGACCATCCGCACGCTGCTGCGCTCCTCCGGCGCGCGGCGAGACGCGGAGGAGCTGGCCAGTCGGATGAGCCGACTCAACCGTGCGGCCGTGCGGCTCAACATCGCCGCCACCACGGCGCGGCTCACCGATGGCGTCGCCCGGGCCGCGGCCGAGGTGCTGGACGAGCCGGCGGTCGCCGTCCTGCTCGACGCGCAGGTCGCGCACCGATCCGCCGCAGCGCCCGGCGGCACCGTCGACGTCAACGGCCCGCTCTCCCGTGACGGGCTCGCCGAGCTCCTAGCCGGCCTCGATGCCACCGACACGGTCTGTCCGCGCGAGGAGACCTGGTCGACATTCCTCCCGACGCTCCGTGAGGAGCTGTGGCGGGTCTGCCCGATCGTCGTGTACGACGAGCGCGTCGGGCTGGTGGCGGTCCCGGCGACATCGGGTGAGGACGGCAACGACCTCCTCCTCGAGCGCCTCGCCCAACTGGCCTCGGTGGCCTTCGACAACCTGCGGACGCTGGAACGCGAGCACCGCACCGCGGTGCTGCTCCAGCGCAGCCTCCTGCCCGCGAGCCTGCCCGAGCCGGACGGCGTCACGATCGCGGCCCGGTACCGCGCCTCCGAGCGCCATGCCGAGGTCGGCGGCGACTTCTTCGACGCCTTCGAGGTCGGCGGCAACCTGTTCGTGGCGATCGGCGATGTGCAGGGGCACTCGCTGGAGGCCGCCGTGGTGATGGCACAGCTGCGCTACTCCCTGCGCGCCTACGCCTACGACGACTACGGCCCGGCCGAGATCATGCGCCGGATCGACCGGGTGCTGGTGCGCAACGTGCCCGGCGTGATCGCCACCGCTTGCATCGGCATGATCGATGCCGATCGGCGCACCATGCAGGTGGTCAGCGCCGGGCACCCGCCGATCATCGTGGTCCGGGGCGGCGAGGCCGAGCTGGTCTCGTTCAGGGGCGTGCTCCTCGGGCTGGACTCGACCCACACCGAGCACGTCGTGGAGCTGGAGCCGGGCGATCGGCTGCTGCTGTTCACCGACGGTCTCGTCGAACGCCGCGACGTACCGCTGGACGCGAGTCTCGAGGAGGTCTCGGCGTTCCTGGCAACCCTCGCCGACTGCGCCACCGAGACGATCGCCGACCGGCTGCTGGCCAGGTTCGGGGCCAGCGACGACGACGTCGCGCTGCTGGTCGTCGGTCTCGACGAGGCCACCGACTCGCCCACCTAGACGTCCGTCTCTCGGGCCGTCCCGAATGTGAGGTGTGGCAGGAGATGCGCTAGTGTTCAGCAACGTCGCGGGTGATTGGCGCAGTGGTAGCGCGCTTCGTTCACACCGAAGAGGTCACTGGTTCGAACCCAGTATCACCCACCGCAACGAAAGGCCCCCTGACCTGCAGAAATGGTCAGGGGGCCTTTCGCATTTCGTCAACGCGATTCGCTCAAGCCTTCCCTTGTGCGCCCCTCGGGCGGTGAACGGCAGATGCGTGATCTTCGGACCTCCGGCGTCATCGATCCGGTCCGCCAGATTCCGCAGCAGCCGCGCGCCCCAGGCCCTCATCGACGCCCCCTACGACGACGAGCACGCCGACGGCCGTCGTACGCCGTGCACATCGCCGAGCGCCGGGCAGCGCGATCTCATGATGCCGACGGCGATGCGCACAGTACTCCTCGGGGAACCGCTCCAGCGCCGCGAAGAACCCCGAGGGATCGAAGGTCGACTTCACCCGCTTAATCCGCTCAGCCACGACCATCACCGCCGTGCCCCTGAACAGGCATGGAGGGCGACACGGTCGGCATGACGAGCCGAACCGTGGGTGAACGGCTCGGATGACTCAGCGATGTGACCCAGGGCGGGGCTGGGGACGACCATGCCCGCCGTCCCTCACCGTCGCATCACGCCTCATCCCTTGTTGCGTCAGGAGCCAAGGCCGTCAGTTCGGCGGCGGCGCGCAGCAGCGTCGTGTGGAGGACCGAGGCGGCCGTCTCCCGTTCGTCGGCGGGGATGTCGCCCCACACGCGTCCGGTGATCTCGGCGACGTGTCCGTGGACGCGTTGGTAGAGCTCGTGGCCGGTGCGCGAGACCGAAGTCGTGCCCGCATCGTCGATCTCCACGAGCCCACTCTCGATCAGGCTCGTCAGCACCGCGGCACCCGCGCGCGGGGAGATCTTGAGGCTCGCGGCCACCCGCTCTGCCGCAGCGGTCGCCGGTGCTGCGCCCTGGTTCACGGTGACGGTCAGGGCCACCCACTGGGGCTCGGTGACGCCGCTTCCCGTGAGCAGACGGTCGAGGATCGCCGATAGCGTCTTCTCGGTCTGACCGATCAGACGAGTGCCGTAGAGGGTTTCGTCAGTCATCCCGTTGTCCCTTCAGATTATGTTGGTGCGACCAACAATAACATCGTTGGTCGCACCAACAAGATCCGATCGCGGCGACGGCGGGGGATGCGGTCACCCGCAGCCGACCGGAGACGAGGTGCTCGACATGTACGACGCGCGTCTCCGCAGGTCAGCGACCTAAGGGCCGCATCTCGCTACCTTGTGCAGCGCCACCAGCGCCGCCACGAGAGGGAGAAATATGCCCCGGTCATCGATGACGAGGCCAGCCGCTACGCCGGTTGAGCGTTGGGAGCGCCATACAGAGGTTCCGCTGATCCTCCTAGCTCTGGCGTTCCTCGTCGCCTACGCATGGCCGGTGCTGGATCCCCGCATCGACCACGAGCTGCGTGGATTCCTCTCGGTCGTGTCGTGGACGGTGTGGGTGGCGTTCGCGGTGGACTTCGCCATCCGGCTCAGCCTGGCCGGCGACCGGAAGCGCTACGCGGTGGCGCACTGGTACGACGTCGCCTTGGTCGCGCTGCCGGTGCTCCGCCCCCTGCGGCTGCTGCGGTTGCTGGCGCTGGTGCGGATCCTGGACCGCTCGGCCGCCCGGAACCTCGCCGGGCGGGTGCTGATCTACGTCTCCGGCGCGGCCACGCTCGCGGTGTTCCTGGGAGCGCTCGCGGTGCTCGACGCCGAGCAGGATGCACACGGCGCGAACATCACGACCTTCGGGGATGCGCTGTGGTGGGCCGCCACCACGGTGACGACCGTCGGCTACGGCGATCACTACCCGGTGACCACCCAAGGGCGGCTTGTCGCCGTGGTGCTGATGCTGATCGGGATCGGTGTGGTTGGCGCGGTCACCGCCTCGGTGGCGACGTGGATCCTGGGGCGGGTCGCCGACGAACGAGCAGAGCAGGCGAGGGAGGACGGACGGTGACCCGACCGGTCCCACCGGCAACGGCCACGTAGGGAGCATCAGTTTCAAGTTCGCTGCGGGCATCGAGGGGCCGGATTGCAGCACGCCGTGCGCCGGCCGCAGAAGGCGGCTATTGCGTCATGCGGTGGACGCCCAGGTGCTTGGTGTGCCGGTTGCGGTCCAGCGTCGCGATATGGAGGCGCCGACCGACGGCGTCATCGCCTGTGTGTCCGCGCTTCCATGCCGCGTAGGCGAGCCGTAGGCGGCCGTGCGTGTCGACGAAGGCGTCTGCGCCTCCGGGGCCGGAGATCTTGCCTCGGGAGGCCAGGAGCGGGCCCTTGCGCGGCTTGGTGCATGGGCCCGCGAGGGAGGCGCAGATGGCGTACCCGGTGGCGTAGTGCCCGGTCTGGTAGCGGTTGGCGGAGTAGAACAGGTACAGCGTGCCCTGGTAGCGAATCATCGACGGGTTCTCCATGATGACGCCTTCCCATTTCTGGGTGAAGCTGAGCAGATTGTGCCGGTGGCTGCCCCTCGCCCATCCGGTGCCGGCACGGTTTAGGCGCCTGATGGCGAGCTGTGCGCGCCGTTGGTGAGGGATCCCCTCGGCGGCCCACACCAGGTAGGCGTGGTGGGTTTGTGGGTCGACGAACACGTCGGGGTCGATCACCCCGAACGGCGTGGACGGGTCGCACAGCAGTGGCTTGCTACGTGCGCGGTACGGTCCGGCGGGGTCGGAGGAGACGGCCAGCCCGATGCAGGAGTCCCGCCGATCACCAGAGGTGGTCCGGGTGGCCGCGGAGAACGCGGCGACGTACGTGTGCTTGTGCACGCGTGCCAGCGACGGGGCCCACTGCGAGATCCGCTCCACGTTCTCTCGCCTGGAGAAGCTCGCAGCCCACGAAGGTGCCTTCGTCAGAGCCTCGTTGTAGCTGCGCCAACTGGAGTAGTCGAAGTAGTTCGGCAACGCGGCTCTGGGACGCCACCGCTTGAGGTCCGTGCTGGTCATCAACGGCAGGTTGAGGTTCGACTGGGTGGTGGAGGCGGCATAGTAGGTGTTGCCGACCCGCATCACGGTCGGGTCGGCGAACCCGCCCTGGTAGTTCGTGATGGCTGGGGAGAACGACCGGCTCGTGCTGTACCGGATCTGCTTTCGAGCCATCCAAGTGGGCACCCGGACCGGCGCGGTCGTCGTCGGGGCGAGGACCCAGCTCACTCCGTGGGAGGCCGGCCGGACCGTGCGGGTCGGCGTGCTAGCCGGGGTGAAGGTCAACGGTGCCGTAGCCGGGACGGCGATCACCCCGGAGAAGGCGCCGGCGGCGTTGGCACGCAGGGTCGCGGCCGGGATCGATGCTCCTCCCTCGAGAACCGTGACCTGTCCTTGCGGATAGGTGCCTCGGGTGCCGTTGTCGTGCTCGGCGTACAAGGTGCCGGTGACGCGGACGTGAGCTCGGTGGTCCCCCGAGACGCCGTACGGCGCAGAGACGGTCACTCCCGAGACCCAGACCTTGCAGGCCCGGTAGGTGAGGTTGAACGAGTGCGAGTAGCCCTCGCCGCTGACCTCGATCGCGCTGACCGGGCGCGTCAGGGTGCGAGACACCCGGCCGTCGTTCGCGGTGGCTGCGACGATGTGGCCGGCCTTGACGCCGCGGGAGTACCAGTCGAGCGCGTAGGGGCTGTGGCTGAGCGCTTCGCCGGTGGCCCGGTTACGGAACTGTACGTCGATGCTCGTTGCCTGCGGGCACACGCTGATCGTGCTCGTTCCCCCGTTCGCTGCGGCGACGGTAGCGCCGTCGACGGAGACAGAGACCACGGTCGGGTTCGTCCCTGCGTCGGCAGGTCGGCTCTCGACGCTGGTGAGGATCACGAAGGTGGTCACCAAGACGGTGAGGCAGATGAGGCTTGCGGTGCAGAGGCGGCGTAAACGGGCGTGCGAATGAGAGCTGGTCACGTATCTCGAGCTGTTGCGGGCTCGGGGCGTGCCGAGCTGATGGACGGTCGGGTGCGCTGGCCCTGTTAGGGCCCTCGCGAACGGCCCCGCAGTGCCGGCACCGTCGAAACGTCGGTGCGCCGCGGTGGACTACGGCCTGCTTGTACCCGGAAGCGCAAGCGACCGCGGCCCGTCGGTGCCGCCACGCGGGACAGTATCAAGGACCAAGGTCCCGACACGGTTTGGTGCGGCCGGGCGAGTCGGCGCCGAGCTCCGCCGCACCGTCTCCTACCGCGTCAAGCGATTCGACGAGATCAGCGGGCGCGACGTGGCTCATCGCCGCTGGGAGCCGCGACCGTCGATGACGGTCGCGGCTCCCGATGTTCAGGTCATGATTGTCCGAGTACGGCGTCACAGCCGCCCGAAAGGCCGTGGCGTGGCGTACCCGAAGGTGCCGTTCTCCGCGAAGGCGCTCACACCGAAGGTCGCGTTGAGTGCACCGGCGGCCGTGCTGGTCAGCGTCAGGCGCACCAGGCCGAGGTCCGGACGGTCGGAGCGTCGGATCTTGAACAGGTCGACACGACCGACGTTCCCAACGGTGCCCGCCACGACGCCACTGACGCGGAGCCGGCTGAGGTCGATGGTGAAGTCGGACAACGAGATCGTCGCCGGCCCAGCCGTCAGGCTGATGCCTCCGGAATGCCGGATCTGCAGAGCAGAGAACCGGTAACCGGTGATCGGGAACCGGGCTGCGAGAGTCCCCTTGTAGGGGAACGCGGTTGCGCCGCCGACAGGAGCCGGCGTGATTCCTGCGGAGGCGACCAGGGCGTAGACGGGCGGGGCGACAACCACCTGGGTGTAGCCCACCCGGGACTGCTGACCCCAGTGGGCGTGGGCGTGGGCGTGGGCGCCGTGCGCGGCTGCCGGCGTCGTGGAGGTGGCGACAAGACCGGTGACGGCGATCAAGCTGACCGCCACCGCTGCAAGAACTCGTTTCATGAGAATCCCTCCGAGATCGGCCGGCGATTCCGGCCCTCACTCGTTACTTCGCGTCTCAGCCGTGCTCCGGATGCATGTGGCGCTAGTAACGTCCGCGCAGCACCGATGTCGCCGAGTGCCCGGGATCGCCATCGTCGGACTCCAGGCTGATATCGACTGCGCTGTAGGCGGCAACGGTCGCGTCGGTGACGTTGAACGAGCTTCCGTGGGGCCCGACCTGACCCAACGGCAGCATCTTCTGGGTTGTCGGATCGAGTAGCCACGCGTAGTAGAAGTGACCGCCGCGGATCGCCGGCAGGTCGGTGGTGCGGATCCGCATCAGCGTGCGGCCGCCTGCCTCGCCGTACATCTTCACCGTGCCGGACACCGCGGGGTTGCCGCGCTCAACAGGCGCGAGTCGAGCAACGGCCAACGGCTGCGACGACGGCCGGGACGATGTCGAGTGCTCGGTGACCGCAGCCGTCACCACGCCGCCCAGCACCAGCCCGATCAGAGCAGCGCCCGCAACCAGGAGCACCGTCCAGGGTCGGCGTGGGTGCGGCAGTGCCATCGGCCGCAGGGTCGGCTCCGGCGCGCCGGTTGCCAGGACCCGCGAGCTGCGGCGCAGCAACGCATGTCCCACCACGGTCTGTCTCAGCTCGTCCTGGCACGCCCGGCAGCCGCCGAGGTGGTCACCGGCAGCAAGGATCTCGACGTTGTCGACCTCCCCGGTGAGCAGACCGAACAGGTCCGGGTGGCCCTCATCAGAGACCATCGGACTGACTCCTTCCGGCATGCTCGGCACCGATCAGGTCGGCGAGGTGACGGGTTCCTCTCGAGGCGCGGGACTTGATCGTCCCGAGGGGAACATCGAGGCGGCTTGCGATCTCGCGCTGCGTCAGGTCGGCGAAGTACGCCAGCTCGAGCACCTTCCTCTCGTGTTCAGGCAGCCGTGCGAGCGCGGCACGGACCTCGGCCGCGTCGGCATACCTGGCTGCGGTCTCTCGCCCGTCCTCGCCGACCAGGTCGCGGATCGTGTCAACATCCACGACGTGGTCGTGCCGGCGTCGTACCGTGTCGACCGCCCGGTGGTGGGCGATGGTGAACAGCCAGCTGCTGAGGCGCTGCTGCGGGTCGTAGCGTCCAGCGCTGCGCCAGACATCGAGGAAGGTCCGCTGCAGCACGTCCTCGGCGTCGTCCACCCCCACGAACCGGCGGAGGTAGGTCAACAGCGCCGGCCCGTAGACCGTGTAGACGTCGTCCAGGGCAGACGACTCACGGCGTGCGAGCCGCATGCCGAGCGCCTGGTCGGTGTCCACACCTCTTCTTCGGTGCGAACAGCAGAATCGGTTGCCGAGCTGGTCGCATCCGTCCGAAGTCTCCGACGTACTGGCACGGAGGTCACCGATGCCCTGCGACCACCCTCACCAAGGACCGAGAGCATCGGGGTGGGAACTCACGCCGATGATCTCCCCTGTCAGCCCGTCGATCAACTGGGCGCCGTCGCCGGCCGAGCGTACGGCGCGCAGCGCGACCGCGCGACGGTCGAACGACTCAGGCTCCGCGCTGCGGTCAGGCCCGGCGACGATCCAGCGCCGGGGCGGACGCTCTGCCCGCGCGGGCCGCCCCGGTTCCGGCTCGCGGTCGACCGCATCGACATACCCACCGCTGAGCGCCTCGGCCAGGCGAGCAGCTCGCACCGGTCCGATGCCGGGATGGCGAAGCAGACCGGCGGGAGCGGCCGCTGCGATCGCCGCCACACTGCCATAGGCGGCGAGCAGGCTGCGGGCCATCGTCGGGCTGATGCCCGGCACGACGGAGAGCATCACCTCGGCTTGTGCCGACGGATGGCGTGGAGCCCGGCGCGGGCCCTCGCTGCGGACGGTCGGCGCGACGCGACGCGCCCGCTTGGCGAGTCGGACGATCCACGCAGCGCTGTCCTCCGCGTCCAGGCTGTGCAACACGGTGAACCCGTCCTCCACCAATCGACAGACCGCTCCACGCCAGGCATCCTCGGCTATCCCCCGAGGCTCGCCCTCGACCATCAGCACCGCCTGAGGGAACGCCGACTGCAACCGCACGGCCTGATCGAAGATCCGCCCATCCCGGATCGAGGCGCCCAGATCATGCGGGCCCTTGCGCTCAACCGCCAGCCCAGGACCCAGCACGTAGTCCCCGACCGGGAGATCAGTCAGTCGGACGTCGAGGCCGGCAGCCACGAGCGCGTGGGGAATCGCACTGCCCCGTTCGCGGTAGTCGACCAACACAGGACCCGTCTCGACCACGCCACGACGGTACCCGCCACCTTCGCGGCAACTCGTCGGAACCGGCGTCAAGACGCACCCCTGTGGGTACATCGTCTCGCCACGATGCCCCGGACGCCGGAAGGACCTCCCCCATGGACGAGCTCGACAACATCGCCGCCGACCCCCTCGGATCACCCGCACCCGGTTCAGCCCAGGTCTCGACCGCGCTCGGGCTCCTCGGCGACCTCCTCACCACCGCTCCCGCGAAGACCCAGCTCTGGGAACGGCGGGACCACGGCAACGGCCTGCCGTACCGCCTGTGGGATGCGCTGCCGATCGTGCACGCCCTCGCCGCCGACCACCTCATCACCGAGGCCGAGGCCGTCCACGCCGTCCAGGCAGCCGTCCGTCAGATCAAGACCGACGACGACGTCATCGACATCCTCTCCGAGCGCCTCGCCGAGCTCGGGGTCGAGAGCCTCAAGGACTTCATGGGCCGCACCATCGAGCTCGAGACCCATCATCCGCTCAACCTCGGCGCCTACGCGCTCAGTGTCGTCGACTCCGATGCCATGCAGGCCGCCTACGCACGCACCGCCACCGCCCTGCGCGAACGGTCGCTCCCCGCTCAGCCGACCGCAGCCTGACAACGTCCGCCGACGTCCGCCGACGTCCGCCGAGCTTGTCGAGGCGCCTCGACAAGCTCGGCGGCCGGAGCTCGGCAGCCGGAGCTGCGGGCATCAGTCGACTCCGTACTGCCACTCGCAACCCGTACGTCGGCAGCGTCGTCGCCGGCTAGTCCATCGGTCGCAGGGTACTGGTATCCGTGGTCGACGAATCCTCTCCCCGGCTTCGGCGGGTGACGGTTGCATCCGTCCCTGCCTCCCACGTGTACGTACGACATGTTGCCGCCGAGGACGATGACGGCGTACGCCGCCTCGCCGATCCGGACCCGTCGAGTCCCGGACGCTCCACCGAGCAGACGTGGTGGCCGCCGGTGATGCTTCAGAAGGGGTGGGCGACCTCGCATGACTTCGACGTGTTCCACGTCCAGTTCGGCTTCGATGCGTGGGACCCGCACGCGCTGCGCGAGTTGGCCGCGGAGCTGGCCGCACGGCACAAGCCCCTGATCTACACCGTGCACGATCTACGCAATCCGCACCACCAGGATCGCAGGCTGCACGACGCCCAGCTGGACGTGCTGGTGCCCGCAGCGGACACGGTGATCACCTTGACCGCGGGCGCCGCCGCCGAGATCCGGCGGCGCTGGGACCGCGATGCCGTCGTCCTGCCCCACCCCCACGTGGTGCCCTTGGACCGGACGAGGCGACGCGCCCTCGCCAGTCCGAATCAGGAGCCCTTCCGCATCGGCCTGCACGTCAAGAGCCTGCGTGCGAGCATGGCTCCCTTGCGTCTGCTGCCTCAGCTGATCGCCACCGTACGGGCACTTCCACATGCGGTCTTGCAGGTCAACGGCCACCGCGACGTACTGGACGACGAAGGCCCGCGGCGCGATCCGGCACTGGCCGACTACCTGCACGCGGCCGCCGCGCGTGGTGATCTCGACCTGAGGGTGCATGACTTCATGTCCGACACCGAGCTGTGGGACTACCTGGAGTCCCTGGACGTATCGGTGCTGCCCTACCGCTTCGGCACGCACTCAGGGTGGTTGGAGGCATGTCTCGACCTCGGGACCGCCGTCGTCGCCCCCGACTGCGGCTACTACGCCGATCAGGGCGCGACGGCGATCTTCCACCACACCGAGGACTCCTACGATCCGACCTCACTCGATCGCGCTCTGCGGCACGCCTACGAGGTCGGCGCCCCGGGGCCCACACCGGTCGGCGAGCGTCGCCGGCAGCGCGCCTGGCTCGCTGAAGCGCACCGCCGGATCTACCACGAAGCGTTGGGCGGAGTGCGGACATGACGCCGCTGCGCATCTGCCTGATCGCCTCCAGCAGGTTCCCGATCTGCGAGCCCTTCGCAGGCGGGATGGAGGCCCACACCCACGCACTGGCGCGCGAACTCATCCGACGCGGGCACGACATCACCTTGTACGCCGCGGCGGGCACCGATCCGAGCCTGGGGGCGCGCACTCTCGAGGTCGCGAGCTTCGCCGCCAGCACGCAGGCGCGTGCCGACGTCGCTGTCTCCTCCGACGGCTGGATGGAGGACCACCACGCCTACCTCGCGCTGCTGCTGGACCTCTCCCGCGAGGCGCCGAGCACGTTCGACATCATCCACAACAACAGCCTGCATCACCTTCCGATCGCGATGGCCGCCGCGGTGCCGGTGCCGATGGTGACCACGTTGCACACGCCGCCGGTGGCGTGGCTGGAGTCGGCACTCCGCTTCGCTCCGTCCCACAGCCGATTCGTCGCTGTCAGCGACCATGTCGGCCGGGCCTGGCGGCACGTCGTCTCATCGCGCACGATCGCCAACGGCGTGGACACCGACCTGTGGGCACCGGGCCCCGGAGGTGGCGGGGCCGTCTGGTCGGGGCGGATCGTGCCCGAGAAGGCGCCGCACCTCGCGATCGACGCTGCCCGGGCGGCCGGTCTGGCCATCGAGCTGGCTGGTCCGGTCTTCGACCACGCGTACTTCGCCGACCACATCGAGCCGCGGCTGGGTGGCGACGTACGCCTTCTCGGGCATCTGAGCCAGCGCGAGCTGGCCACGGTGGTGGGCCGCGCGCGGGTCGCCATCGTCACGCCGGCCTGGGACGAGCCGTACGGACTGGTCGCAGCCGAGGCGATGTCGTGCGGCACTCCTGTCGCGGCGATCCGACGCGGCGCGATGAGCGAAGTGGTCGGGAAGACCGCGGGACGGCTGGCGGAGCCCGGCGACGTACCGGGGTTGGCACGTGCTGTTCTCGAGGCCGCGGCGCTGAGCCGCAACGAGGTCCGGGCGTGGGCATGCCGGCATCACGGCCTGAGCCGGATGGTGGACGAGTACGAGGACTTCTATCGCACGGTGAGACTCCGGGGCGCTGCGTGATCGGCTGGTACGTCCATCACCAGGGTGCCGGCCACCTCCACCGTGCCCGAGCGGTGCAGCGCGTCCTCGATCTGCCGGCGACGGTCCTCTCCTCCCTGCCGCGCCCCGAAGACTGGACCGGCGAGTGGGTGCAGCTGGAACGCGATGACGGCGATCCGGCGCGAGAACCCGATGCGGGTGGGCGGCTGCACTGGGCGCCGCTGCACCAGAGGGGGCTGACGACGCGAATGGCGCAGATCTCCGCATGGCTCGGGTCGGCGCGACCCACGCTGCTGGTCTGCGACGTGTCGGTGGAGGTGTGCCTGCTTGCCCGGTTGCACGGCATCCCGGTCCTGGTCGTCGCGATGCCCGGTGTCCGCTCCGATCCCGCCCACCTGCTCGGGTACGACGTCGCAACCAGCGTGGTCGGCTGCTGGCCGGTCCAGGCTCGCGGCCTGTTCGAAAGCTCCCCCGCCGTGGCCGGCCGACTTCGGCTCGTGGGTGGACTCTCGCGGTTCTCTGTCGTTCGACCTGAGCCTCGCCGTCCCGGTCCCCCACGGGTGAGCGTGCTGCTCGGCACGGGAGGCAGCGACATCGACGAGGTGATGATCGACCAGGCGCGGACCCGGTCCGCAGGCTGGGACTGGACGATCATGGGTCGGCATGTTCGGCAATGGCACGCGGACCCGTCCGAGAGCTTGCGGCACGCGGACGTCGTGATCACGCAGGCCGGCCAGAACGCGGTGGCCGAGGTGGCGGCCGCTCGGCGTCCCGCGATCGTCATCCCGGCCCGGCGCCCGCACGACGAGCAGCTACGGACGGCGGCGGCCCTCGAGCAAGGTCCGTGGCCTGTCTCCGTCCGAGCGGAGTGGCCGCTGCAGGACTGGGCCTCGCTCCTGCACACCACCGCTGCCCTCGACGGCGAGGCCTGGGCGAGCTGGTGCGACGGGCTGGCCGCGAGCAGGTTCGCCGCGATCGTGGAGGAGCTCGCCGCTCGCTTCCCGGACCCGAGCCCATGAGCACCGCGGTCGTCACCATCGCCCATGGGCGCCACCAGCACCTCCTCGCCCAGCAGCACTCGCTGCTCGCCGGCTCGCTCGTCCCGGAGATCTACGTGGTGGTCGCGATGGACGACCCGAGGATCGCAGACGGCCTCAGCTCCGGCCTGCGGCCCGACGTCGTACACCTCCCGGCGGATCCGCGTGGCCTTCCCCTCGCGGCCGCGCGCAACGCCGGCGCCGAGCGTGCCCTCGACTCGGGCGCGGAGATCGTCATCATGCTCGACGTGGACTGCCTGGCCGGGCACGACCTGGTCGACGGGTATGCGGAGGTCGCCTCGACCCACCCGACCGCGGTGTGGTCGGGTCCGGTGACCTACCTGCCAGCCGAGCCACGCGGCTATCGCCTCATCGACCTCGATGCCTACGACGCGCCCCATGCGGCGCGGCCGGCACCGGAGCCAGGCGAGGTGGTCCTAGACGCTTCACCCGACCTCTTCTGGTCGCTGTCCTTCGGGCTCCATCGCCGCGCTTGGACGCAGGCGGGCGGCTTCTGCGAGGGCTACGTGGGGTACGGCGGCGAGGACACCGACTTCGGGCACACGGCTCTGGCTCGCGGCCTGAGGCTGGGCTGGGCCGGGACGCCACGGGCCTATCACCAGTACCATTCCACCGCCGACCCGCCCTACCAGCACCTCGACGACATCCTCCGCAACGGACGCCTCTTCCGCTCCCGCTGGGGCCGGTGGCCCATGCAGGGCTGGTTGGACGCGTTCGCCCGCGGCGGCCTCATCGAGTGCCGCGAAGGCGACTGGGTCCGCACGGAGACCCGGTCGACCTCGCCGCACGCGGCCCCCTAGAACGCACGTCGCGAAGGAAATCCGCAACCGGCGCGCGCCCGGGACGCGTAGGACGGAGAACGGCACGAAGCCTCGGGACCCCGCTCGCTGCGTGAGGGCGGACGTCCCGAGGCTTCGTCGCCTCTCGCAGATCAGGCGGTGATGGCCGTCGGAGACTCCGTGCGGCTCTCGGGGTCGTGCGTGATCTCGATCTTGCGGGGCTTCGCCCGCTCGGCGACCGGCACCACCAGCCGCAGAACGCCGTCGGCGTACCCGGCCTCGATGCGATCCAAGTCGAGGTTGTCGCCGAGCACGAGCTGGCGGCTGAACGCACCGCGGGGGCGCTCGGCCGCCAGCGACTCCCAGTCGCCGTTGCGAGCCACGCGCTCCGCGCGGACCGTGAGCACGTTGCGCTCGACGTCGAGGTCGATGCTGTCACGGGCCACGCCGGGCAGGTCGAACTCGATGACGAAGCGGTCGCCCTCTCGCCATGCGTCCATCGGCATGACCGCGGGGCGGTTGGTCGTACCGAAGACCTGCTGAGCCACGCGGTCGAGGTCACGGAACGGGTCGGTCGTACGGATCAGCATCACATGTCCTCCTGGTTCGTGAGGGCCGAGGTTCGGAGCCCCCGGATCTGTATTGACGGTTATAGGTTTTATATAGTCGAGGAGTGAACCGCGGTCAAGAGAGGCTTGATGCACGTCGTCGTGGGGTGTTCGCCATCTCAGTGGCTGCGGAGATGGTCTCCATGGAGATCCAGAACCTGCGCGTCTACGAGCGCCGGGGGCTGGTCGCACCCGACCGCTCCCCCGGCGGCTCGCGGCTCTACAGCCCCGACGACATCGACCGGCTGCACCGCGTCCGCGAACTCCTCGCCGAGGGCCTCAACCTCGTCGGCATCGCCCGTGTCATGGCCCTCGAGGAGCGGATCGAGATCCTCGAGGCACGGCTTCGCCGTCGCGGCCGACCGGATACGCCAGGCTGACGGTGCGACACGTGGCACGCCATCGAAGCATCGGCCAGGGCGACCTTCTGGCGGACCTTGAGTCCCGCTGCCACAGCCGTACGGGTCCGAGCCACCAGGCCGGTGGTGACGCGGACACGGCTGACCTCGCCGTCGGCGTACACCTCCACCGCACCATCGCAACCGCCGACGTCGGCACGCTGAGGACGTGCGTGGACGAGCCGAGGACGACGTCGATCGCGGCCCCTGTCAGGAGGTCGAGGTCCTCCTGGTCCAGAGCCACGGTCACCGGGTACGTCGAGGAGCCCGACGTATCTGCGGGGCACCTTGCCGACCAGCGTGACGGCGGTGGTGCTGGGAGCGACCACCGCCTTGCTGCAGATCGGGAGCCCTTTGCCTTCCGGTCGCGTCCGCTGTGCTGCACAATGTAAATCGCGTTACACCACAACTGGGCGGTCCAATGACCACGAACCACAGGGCATCTCTGGCGGCGTTCATCGCCGTCGCTCTGGCCTGCGTGGTCGCCTTCCACATCCCGCTGAACTACAGCCCCACCCATCCGGTTCCGCACCTGCCCCGACCCGGCTGGCACCTCATCGCGGGCGCTGAGCTCCTCCCGGCACAGCTCGTCGTCGCAGGGTCGTCCCTCGCGCATGCCGTGAAGGAGGACGTCAGCGAGCCGAGCGAGCCGTCGGTCGCGACGGTCTCCTCCGCAAGCGCGAGCTCGGCGGTCGTCGAGGCGGTGGCGACCCAGGCGCACGCCGGCGGCACCACCACCACCGCCGCCAGCACGACGGCGAAGCATCAGCAGGCGCACACAAGCCCCACCCAGAAGCCTCCCTCGAAGCACCCGCATACCAAGAACCCGCATACCAAGAACCCGCACACCAAGAACCCGCCCGTGGCTCCTGTGACGACGCCGCCGGTGACGGCACCCACCCCGCCGACAGGTACGGGGACGGGTGGCACGGGTAGTGGCACGGGCAACGGCACGGGTAGCGGCACGGGGACGGGCGGATCCGGTAGCGCCGGGTCCGGTGACGGCTACGGGAACGGCTACGGCGGCGGCCATCCCTCGGTGGCGCATGCCGCGACCTACCCGACCGCGTATCCGGGGCACTACTCCGGCTACTACTCCGGCTACGCCTCGAACGCCTACGCCGCCCGCACGCGGTTCGGTTCGTGGCCCTCGCCCACGCATGGCAGCACGGACCGGTCCAGAGCACCGCGACCCCGGTACGACGCCGCGCCCGGTCACCACGCCGGCACCGGCCAGCGCCATCGTTGCGATCGCGGCACGGGAGATGGCGCCCGCACGGCCGGGCGCCACGCGCGTCGCTGAGTGCTGATCTCGCCCCTGACCTGGGCGAACGTTGCTCATCCACGGTGCTGCGCTGACCACAGCGAGGCTCAGGCGACCCCTTCGCGCCCATCTGGTCTATGCAACCAGGACCGTCCCGGCGTACCCCTGGACGCTCACGCGCGTTGATACCTGTGGAGACGGTCTTCGGGATGGTCCGATCCACGACCAGAGTCACTTTCCCGAAACCGGCGTCATGGGGGACGGCACAGACCGTCTCAAGTTCGTTACCAGCGACAAGGAGCGAGAACGATGACTCAGCAGCCAACCACTCCGGTGCTCTTCCAGGACATCACCCTGGCCTGCGTCGACCCGTGGGGCCGCAACGTCGACGTGCCGACCACCCTGGGCTTCTGCTCGCACGACCCCTATGCGGTCACGATGACGTTCCACTCCAGCGCCGGCGACGTCGACTGGGTCCTCGCTCGGACGCTGCTGCTGCGTGGTCTGGCAGCCCCGGCCGGCGAGGGTGACGTCAAGGTCTACCCGAGCATCGACGACGACGCCCGTGCGGTCGCGGTGCTCGACTTCTCCTCCCCCGACGGCCGGCTGGTCGCCCAGGCCTCCACGCACGAGCTCCAGACGTTCCTCTCGCGGACCTTCGCGGCCGTTCCGATCGGCACCGAGAGCGATCACCTCGACCTGGACAGCCTCATCGCGGACCTGCTCCGATCCGTCGAGTAGCCAACGCGTCGGCGGCGCCTGTCAGCGTCGTCAACCCCCGAGAAGCTCCGACTCCTTGCTTCGCCAGACCTCCCGTACCGCCCGCGTGATCGGTCCGTACGGGAGGTCTTTCCCGTCCCAGCCGAGCACGGCCTGCGCATCGCGCAGCGTGGAGGCGAGGAAGACCTCGCTGGCCTGCTCCGCGACGACCTCGATCGGCTCGTTGACCTCGACCCCGCCGTACCACTCCAGGATCAGCGCTCGTGTGACGCCGGCCAGGCAGCCGCTGGCGAGCGTCGGGGTGCGGAGCTCGCCGTCGACGACGTAGAAGACGTTCGTCCCGGTGCCCTCGCACAGGTGACCCCGCGTGTTGGCGAAGACCGCCTCGCTGGCGCCCTGCCGGTGAGCCTCGGCCAGTGCCACCACGTTCTCGGCGTACGACGTGGTCTTCAGGCCGGCCAGCGCTCCTCGCTCGTTGCGCGGCCAGGGCACGGTGATCACGCGCGTGGTCTCGGCGAACGCCGGCACCTCGCTGACAGCGACGATGACGGTCGGCGCGGCGTCGCCACGACCCGAGCCGAGCGGCGCGGGGCCACCGGTGACGGTGATCCGGATGCGGCCCAACCCGATCGGTTCGCTGTCCAGTACGGCGCGAACGCCCTCGCGCAGCGCAGCGTCGTCGACCGGACCGATGCCCAGCCCGGCGGCAGAGCGCTGCAGCCGCTCAAGGTGCCGGGTCAGGGCGAACGCCTGCCCGTCGACCACCTTGATCGCCTCGAACACGGCGTCGCCCACCGTCAGGCCATGGTCGAAGACGCTGACGGCCGGGGCGGTGGGGTCGTCGAGGAGCTTTCCGTCGATCCAGGCGCGCATGGACCGACCCTAGCGGGATAGTCCCGGACGGAATGGCTGGGTCACCGGCCAATCAGGGGACCACTTCGTCCAGGACTACCTGGGCTCCGCGCGTAGCCGGGTCACCTGTCCCCACCAGAGCGCGAGGGTCGAGACTCAGAGCACCACCCAGGCCGCGGCGTACCCATCGGTGAGCAGTTCGCCGGTGAGCCAGTCGGCCTCGAGCACGTCCATGTCGACCGCCCGGTCCAGCCCCTCCCCGGTGGCCTTGACCCACGCCTCCTTGCGCGTCCACAACCTGGTGAAGGCGGCGCCGGGGTCGGGCTGGCGCGCAATCCAGGACTGCTCGCGGGCTGTCAGCGTCCCGGCAGGTACGCCGTCGCCGCGGTAGGGCTCGACGTCGATCCCGCAGGCACCCCCGGCCGCGACGGCCGCGACGACCCCGCGGGCATGGCTGAGGCTGACATGCACATCCGGCAGCCCCGCGATGCTGGGTCGGCCGTGGTCCGCACCGCCGCAGCTCGGACACTGCTGCGCCAGCACCAACCGCTCGGGAGCCACACCGGCGAGCTCTGACGCGACCAGCCGGACCAGGACATGGGCCGCCAGGTAGGCCTCGCGATCGGCCGTCCGGACGAGGCGCTCGTGGCGTCGGGCCTCGGCGCTTGTCAGGAGCCGGAGGTCCCCCGGCACGTCGGCGACACCGCGCACCTGGACGACTGGCTCGCTCACGGCTGGCAGTCTCTCAGATGTCGAGTCATGGCTCCGTCCGGGACGAGTCGGGCCTCCGTCCCGGACCGTGCGGCCTTGGCGCGGTGCTGCGGATGAGCGAGTACTACGAGGCGATCTTCCTGCCGCTGGTGAGGAAGGAATGAAATGCAGATCGGCCCCGCAACTGCGGGGCCGATCTGCATGGTGGTGGACGATACTGGGTTTGAACCAGTGACCTCTTCCGTGTCAAGGAAGCGCGCTACCGCTGCGCCAATCGTCCGGGTCTTTATGAAATTCTAGCGGGTTGGAGGTGGGTACGGGATTTGAACCCGTGTACACGGATTTGCAGTCCGTTGCCTCGCCTCTCGGCCAACCCACCGCGGAGGCTGTGCACCTCAGAGCGGACGACGAGGCTCGAACTCGCGACCTCAACCTTGGCAAGGTTGCGCTCTACCAACTGAGCTACGTCCGCACATCCCCTCGGTTCGGTGCTTTCCCTTGCGGTCCAGCCCCTCGCCTCGGCGACGTCGAGAACATTAGCCGAGTCACCATGCGGTGCCAAATCGGGGGTCACTCGCGTGTCATTCACTCGTCATGCGCGTGTTTCCGGGCCGCTTCTGCGCCTTACCTGTCTAGCCAGCCACGCCCGGGTTTGCCGATTCCGTGAGACAGCGGTCACCTCAGCGCTACCTTTCGCATGGCCCTTGTCCCCACAACAGGGTGAGTCAAAGTCGGAGCTGCCCCCGGACGCGTGTCCAGCCCGGGGGCAGCTCCCGGCGCGCTAGCCTCGGCCGGTGACAGCGCCCCAGCCATCCGCCACGATGCCTGCCGATCTGCTCGCTCACGCACGGGCCGCCAAGGGATTCATGCCGCCCGACGAGGGCGATCTGCTCTTCCGGTACGCCGTCGAACGGCTCTCGCACGGCCCCGCCCTCGAGGTCGGCACCTACTGCGGGAAGTCGGCGGTCTACCTCGGCGCCGCCGCGCAGCGAGCCGGTGGTGAAGCGGTCGTCTTCACGGTCGACCACCACCGCGGCTCCGAGGAGAACCAGGCCGGCTGGGAGCACCACGACGGCTCCCTGGTCGACGAGGAGATCGGGCTGATGGACACGCTGCCGGTCTTCCGGCGTACGGTCCGGGCGGCCGGGCTCGAGGAACAGGTCATCGCCGTGGTCGGTCGCTCCCGCGCGGTCAGCCGCTGGTGGACAACCCCGCTCAGCCTGCTGTTCATCGACGGCGGCCACGGCGAGCAGCCCGCGCGGGACGACTACGAGGGCTGGACCCCGCACGTCATGCCGGGCGGCCTGCTGGTGATCCACGACGTGTTTCCCGATCCCGCCGAGGGCGGGCGCCCGCCGTACGAGCTGATCTACCTGCCGGCGCTGGCGAGCGGTCGCTTCGAGGAGATCGAGGCCCTCGGGTCGATGCGGGTGCTGCGCCGGGTGTGAGACGGCACCCCGGGCGGAATCGGCGCCGTCAGCGCGAGGAGAACGGTGACTCGACGCTGCCGCAGCCGCACTCCAACCCGATCTCGGCGAAGTCGGGGGCGAGGGAGGAGCCGCGCATGATGCCGGAGCCGGCGGTCGCAGCGCCGTACCGCTCCCCCAACGCGTCCACCGCTAGCAGCACCGCGGCGGCGGTGTAAGTGGTCTGCTCGTGCGGCCAGTACACGTCGGGGTTGTCGTTGTCGTAGTCCGGATCGCCGTAGACCCAGCCGGTCCAGTAGGCGCCGCTCTCGTGCCGCAGGTGCTGCATGTCGGCCAGCAGCTGCCGACCACGCTCAGGCTGGCCGACAGCATCCAGCGCCATCACCAGCTCGCAGGTCTCCGCGCCCGTCACCCAGGGGTTGGTGTCGACGCAGCGGATCCCCAGGCCCGGTACTACGAAGTCCCGCCAGCGGCTCGCCAGCAGCGCATGCGCCGCCTCGCCGCGGACCGCACCGCCCAGCACCGGGTAGTACCAGTCCATCGAGTACGTCGACTTGTCCGCGAACAGGTCCCGGTGCGCGCGCAGCGCGTGTCCGAGCCGCCCACCGGCCAGCTCCCACTCGGGCTGCGGGTCGTCGAGCAGGTCGGCCAGCGCCACGCCGGCTCGCAGCGCGTGATAGATCGAGGAGCACCCGGTGAGCAGGCAGAAGTCGTCCACCGGCGTCCACCGGATGCCGCCCCACCCCTGCTGCAGCCCGACCACCCAGTCCAGGCCCGAGCGGACACTGGGCCACAGCTCCTCCACGAAGCCGCGGTCACGACGGATCAGCCAGTGATGCCAGAGCCCGACCGCGAAGTAGGCCGACATGTTCACCTCGCCGCGGGGATCCTCGATCTCGCCGCCGACGATCTTCATCGGCCAGGAGCCGTCGGACCGCTGCAGGGTGGGCACCCACAGCAACGCGTGCTCGGCGGCCGCCACCTCACCGCCGACCAGCATCGCCATCGCGGCCTCGACGTGGTTCCAGATGTCGACGTGCTCCCCTGGCGCCCACGGGATCGCCCCGGACGGCTCCTGCATGGCGACCAGGGTCGCGGCGGTGGCGCGCACCTGGTCGGCGCTCAGGACGCCCTCGACGTACGGGATGGGCGGGATGGGCGGGACGGGCGGGACGTTGCTCGGCGTCATGCCGAGGTCACTCCGGCTTGTGGAAGTAGAGGACGATCGACTTGCCGATGGTCGGGTCGAGCACCTTGCCGGCCCAGTGCAGGGCCTTCGGCTGCTTGACGATCTCCCACACCAGCAGCTTGTGGTAGGCCTTCGCCAGCGGGTGCTGGTCGTTGTTGACGCCGACGGCGCACTTGATCCACCAGTAGGGCGCGTGCAGTCCGTGGGCATAGCCCTTGCCGTCGAAGACCATCGCATCGCCCGGCGTGCCGTCGTTCGGCCGGCCGGCCTTGGTGACCTTGTCGATCAGCTCCTCGGCGGTGTAGATCCGGATGTGGCCGCCCGGGGCGTTGTGATAGTCGGCGGAGAGCCGCCAGTTGATCACCTCGGGCAGCCAGCGCGGCACCGAGATGGCCAGCGTGCCGCCCGGGCGAAGGACCCGCACCAGCTCCTTGATCGCGTCCACGTCCTGCCAGATGTGCTCGAGCACCTCGGCCGCGACGATCCGGTCGAACTCGCCGTCGGCGAAGGGCAGCGAGAGCGCATCGCCCTGCTTGACGTCGGCCTCGGCGCCCGCGGGCACCTCACCGGCGTCCTTCATCGCGGCGAAGAGGTTGCGGACGTTCTCCAGCTCCTCGGCGTCCATGTCGAAGGCGATCACGTCCGCGCCACGCCGGTACATCTCGAAGCTGTGCCGCCCGGCGCCGGCGCCCATGTCGAGAACGCGGTCGCCCGGCCGCAGTCCGAGCCGGTCGAAGTCAACGGTCAGCATCAGTTCTCCTCCGTCGTTGAGGTGCGGTAGTCATCGATCACGCGTGCAAGTACGTCGGCGGTCTTGGTCGCGACGGCGGTCCAGCTGAAGAGCTCCTTGACCCGCAGCCGACCGGCGGTGCCCATGCGGGCTCGCCGCTCGGGATCGTCGAGCAGGGCGCCGATGGCCCTCGTCAGCGCCCCCACATCGCCGGGCTCGACGACGTCGGCGCACAGGCCATCGGGCCCGACGACCTCGGGGATGGCGCCGGCGCGCGAGACGACCAACGGGGTCTCGCAGGCCATCAGCTCGGCGGTCGGAAGCGAGAAGCCCTCATAGAGCGAGGGCACGCACGCCAGCTCGGCCGAGCCCATCAGCGCGACCAGCTCATCGTCGCTGAGCCCGCTGGCGAAGGTGACCCGCTCCCCGATGCCCAGCCTGTCGATCAGCCTCTCGGTGAGACCGCCCGGCTTCGGCTTGGACACCAGGACCAGCTCGAGCTCACGCTCGGTGAGCAGCTTGGCGAACGCCTCCAGCAGGATGTGGATGCCCTTGAGCGGAGCGTCGGCGCTGGCCATCGCGAGGATGCGTCCCGGGACTCGGGGCGCACCCGAGGGCCGGAACCGCTCGTCGACACCGAGCAGGACCGTGGTGATCCGCTCCGGGTCCACCGCGAACTCACGGACCACGTCACGCGCGGACGACTCCGAGGGCACGATCACGTGCCTGACCCGCGGCGCGGTCAACTTCTGCTGACGCAGGAACGCATACCAGCGCCACACCCCGATCTTGGGCAGCTCGAGGTGGAACCTCGACCCTGCCTTGCGTCGGAACCACGGCGCGACATCGAGCTCGATCGCCCGGTCCATCGTGATCGGATGGTGGATGACGGCGGCGAGCGGAAGGCCGTGCTTCTCGATCTCCAGCAGCGGCGTCGCCAGCGTCTGGTTGTCGAGGACGACGTCGAAGTCGTCGCGGCGAGCCTCGAGGAGCTTGATGACGCGCTTGCTGAAGGTGAGCGGCTCGGGGAATGCGCCGCTGCGCATGGTCAGCCACTCCCGGACGTCGATCAGATCGCGGAACTCGCGCAGGCCCGGGTTCCGGAACTCCTCACCGGGCCGGTAGAGGTCCAGGCTCGGCACCTTGGTGAGCGTGACACCCTCGTCGAGCTCGGGATAGGGCTGGCCGGAGAAGACCTCCACGGTGTGGCCCAGCGCGACCAGCGCGCGGCTGAGTCGTCGGATGTAGATGCCCTGTCCGCCCACGTGTGGCTTGCTTCGGTAGGACAGCAGGGCTACCCGCATGCGTCACGACCCTTCGAAGGTGAAGCTGATGACGGCGGCACCCGATGTGACCCGCCAGTAACGTAGGCAAGACTAGATCACGTTCCAGTACTCGGCGCGCCGGGCCTCAGCCCTCACTCGAGTGTCCGGGAAAGACGTGCGCGCCCGGATCGATGACCGGAGCGAGGTTGTTGATAGCGGTCGCTGCCTCACCGAAACCGACGGCGACCAGTCGCACCTTGCCCGGGTAGTCGGTGATGTCACCGGCGGCGAAGACCCGCGGCTGGTTGGTCCGCATCGCCTGGTCGACCACCACGTGCCGTCTGCTCGTCTCCAGCCCCCAGGTCTGCAGCGGGCCGAGGTCGGCCACGAAGCCGAGCGCCGCCACCACGGCCTGTGCGGCGATCACCTGGGTCTCGCCGTCGACCTTCAGCTCGGCCTCCTCGACCGTCGTCGTACCGCGCAGCTCGACCACCTCGGCGTTGGTCACGAGCCGCACCCTGCTGGCCCGCACCTGCGCGACCGTGCGCTCGTGTGCCCGGAACGCGTCGCGCCGATGCACCAGCGTGACGCTGGCGGCGAGGGGCTCCAGGTGCAGGGCCCAGTCGAACGCCGAGTCACCACCGCCGACAATCACCACGTCCTTCCCGGCGTACGGCGCGAAGGACGGCACGAAGAACTCCACTCCCCTGCCGACCCAGCCCTCGCCCGCCGGGAGCGGCCTCGGGTGGAAGGTTCCGATGCCGGCGGTGATGAGCAGGGCCTTGGCGTCGACCACCGTGTCGTCGGCCAGGGTCAGGCTGAGTCCGTCCTCGCGGATCTCGAGCTGCATGGCGGCGCGGTCGAGGAGATAGGTCGGCTCGGCGGAGTTGGCCTGCTCGACCAGCCCCTCGACCAGGTCGCGGCCCTTGACGCTGGGGAAGCCGGCCACGTCGAGGATCTGCTTCTCCGGATACATCGCGGTGATCTGGCCGCCGAGCTCCGGCAGCGAGTCGACCACCGCCACTCGGATCCCGCGGAAGCCGGCGTAGTAGGTGGCGAACAGGCCGGTCGGGCCAGCTCCCACGATGACGAGGTCGGTCTCAAGACGGTCGCTCACCCCGCTGATCCTGCTCCCGACCTGCTTCCGGGCTCAATAGGCTCGGCACGTGTTATCGATCCGCACCGTCCGACGTCACCCGTCCGCCACCCTGCTCGCCGCTCAGCTCACGGCCGTCCTGGCCTACCCGTTCCTCGACGGCTCCACCGCCGGCCGCGCGATCCTCGGGGTGCTGCAGGTCCTGGTGGTCCTCTCGGCCGTCAGCGCGGTGCGGCTCTCGCCCGCGGAGACCTGGGCGGCCGTCAGCCTCGGCGTACCGACGATGGTGATGGCGCTGTGGGAGTCGCTCGCGCCGAACACCGATTGGGTGGTCTTGCTCTCGGCCGCGCTGCACGTGCCGTTCTACGGCTTCGTTTCGTACGCCATGATCCGCTACCTCTTCCACGACGAGGACGTCAGCGGCGACGAGCTGTTCGCGACCGGCGCCGCGTTCACCGTGGTGGCGTGGGGCTTCGCCTATCTGTACGCCGCCGTGCAGGTGCTCTGGCCGGGGTCGTTCGGCGACCACCAGCCGTGGTTCGACCTGCTCTTCCTCTCGTTCACCACGCTGACCTCGACCGGGCTCGCCGACTTCGCACCGGTGCTCCCGCACGCCCGCTCGGTGGTGATGATGGAACAGGTCGCCGGGGTGTTCTACGTGGCGCTCGTGGTCGCTCGGATGGTCGGGCTGGCGATCCGCCGGCGGTGACGAGCCGCCTGGTTCAGTCGGCGAACGGCGTCGTACGCGCGACCTGGAGCGAGCGCGACAGGGAGAACGGCGAGGCCTGGCGGACCAGCCAGGGGCGGCCGAACCACAGGTAGCCGTCGACGTACCTCTCCGCCCGAGCCGCCTGGGTGGCGGTCAGGTCGAGGCGTTCGTCGTTGACGTTGGTGGTCGGCGGGATGCCGAGGGTGTCGCACTGCGAATCGCCGGCGGAGGCGCACGGCTCGGCGTTGTCGAAGTCACCGTGCGGGTGCTTGGCGTAGTACTGCTGCCAGGTGAACGGCTTGCCGTTGTCGGCCGTGTCGATGACGAAGTGCTTGTCCGGATGGCCGGCCGCGGCGAGTGCCTTGGTCAGCTCGGTGCCGTAGTCGATGTTCTCGGCCACGCTCGAGTAGTGCGTCGCCCCGAGCGCGAAGCCGCGGACGTCGTCGATGCCAGCAGCGGTCAGCAGCGGTACCTCCTTCTCGACCGATAGCCAATCGCTGTCGGAGGCGTCGAGGTAGACGGTGGTGCGCGGCAGCTGAGCGAACCGGTGCGCCGCATAACGGACCAGGCCGAGGCGCACGGCCGGGTCGGCGGTGCGCTTGTCGTGCGGGTCGTTCGGTACGGCGTCGAGCCCCAGGTCGGGCTCCAGGATCATCGCGACCCGCGCATCGCCGATCGCGTCGGCGACCCGGTCGGTCCAGGCCCGGTAGTCGGCCTGCTCCGCCCTGCTCAGCGGTGTCCCGCGGCCGGACTCCTCCCGCGGCCACTGCCGGAAGACGGCCAGCTGCACCAGGGCATCCGGGTCGCCCTGCTGCTGGTCGGCGATGAACTGCCGGATGTCGTCGCCGATCCGGCTGGTGCTCAGGTTGGCGGCGAACCAGATCGCGCGCGGCTGCAGCGCGATCCTGCCCAACAGCGCACGGTCGTTGCCGCTGGCGTGCTCGTAGGAAGGGTAGATGCCGTTCCACGGCCCCTTGTACACAGCCCACCGACCGCCGATCAGCGGGTCGTCCCGCTCGACCGCGACGCTGTGGCTGTGCTCGCTGGCGGTGACGTAGCCGGTCAGGGTGCCGGTGACCTGGACCGCGAGCTTCGCGCCGGCGAGCCTGTCCGGCACCGTCAGCCTCGCCTTGGTCGCACCGGCGATCGGCCGCCCGTCGGCGAGCCACCGGTAGCTGAGCGCGACGCGCTTCGGTCGCCAGTGCCCCGGAACCGTCGCATGCACCGTCTGGCCCGCCATCGCGGTGCCCTCGATCCGCGGCTTGGTGGTCCGCTTCAGGGCTTTGGGCGCCGGAGTGGGGCTCGGACTGGCAGCCGGTGGCGACGAGGGCGCCGTGGTGCCCTCGTCGCCTCGCTCGGCGCTGGACGGCGTGCTCCCGCCGTGCAGGGCGAGCGCTGCAACGACGACGGCGACAAGGGCGAGCGCAGCCCCCACGACCGCGAGAAGTCGGCGCGGCGGGCGCGGGCGCGAGAGCCGGTGGTCGGGAGCAGGCATCGCCGCGAGAGTACGTGAGCGGGCGAGCGAACCCCAGCCCGCGAACGAGCCCCGCCGGGAGTCAGGTCGGGAGTCAGGTCGGCCGTAGCCGCTTCGGCAGCTTGGCCAGGATCAGGTCGTAGGAGTCGTCGATCGCGGCCAGGATCTCGTCGTCCGGTATCGCTCCGCCGACGGTGAGGGTGTTCCATCCGGAGCGACCGATGTAGGCCATCACCACCGCGTCGCCGGGATAGCGCGCCAGCCACTCATCGGCCTCCTCGCGAGTCGCGGCAGCCTTGATCCCGACGGTTCCGGCACCGAGGAACGCGAAGATCTTGCCGCCCTCGCCCGGCCCGACCTTGACGACCGGATGCTCGTGCACCCACGGGTTGTCGGCCCACGCGCCGGGCTCGTCGAGGCAGTACGCCGTCGGCGCGGCCGCGTCGAGGCTCAGCGCGATGGCACGCGTTCTGGATGTCGCGCTCGTTGTCGAGGTTGCGACTGGTGGTGCCGGGGGCGGCGTGCGGCCTTGCTGACCACGGCGACGGACACCGCTGCGGCGACCGCGCCGAGCAGCGCACCGGTGGCGTTGAGCAGTACGTCGTCGATGTCGGCGGCTCGGCCGATCTGGTACTGGCAGCACTCGATCGTCGTCGACAGCAGCGCCCCGCCGAGCACCGCGCGGGCGATGCCGTCGCCGACTGCCGTGACCAGCAGGAACCCGATCGGCACGAACATCGCGACGTTGCCGAAGATGTTGATCAGCCCGACCCGCGGGTTCAGATTGTGCAGCTCGAGCCAGATGTCGTGCCCGGGCCGGAGGTTCGCGGACCGCGTCCCCGAGGAGATGCCCGGGCTGAGCGTGAGCCCGAGCACCACGACCACAGATGCGAGCAGCAGGAACCAGCCCGTCAGCCGGGCCAGGTGCACGCTCGCCGGAGTCACCCATCCAACGTAGATCGCCACCAGTCTCCTGCGAGGCCGCCACGCCCGCGAGGTCTCGCTACCGTCCTGACCGCGGCGCCCTGGCGAACTCCTCCACGATGCGCTCGCAGAACGCCGGCAGGTCGTCCGGTGACCGGCTCGTCGTGATGTTGCCGTCGGTGACCACCTGCTCGTCGACCACCTCCGCCCCGGCGTTGCGCAGGTCGGTGCGCACGCTCGGCCACGAGGTCAGCCGGCGACCCCGTGCGACGTCGGCCTCGACGAAGTTCCACGGGCCGTGGCAGATCGAGGCCACCGGCTTCCCCGACTGGACGAAGCTGCGTACGAACTGCACCGCGGCCGGTTCCATCCGCAACTTGTCCGGATTGACCGTCCCGCCCGGAAGGAGCAGCGCCTCGTAGTCGTCGACCGACACCTCGTCGACCAGCCGGT
Source organism: Nocardioides sp. Iso805N (assembly GCF_000364605.1). Lineage (GTDB taxonomy): Bacteria > Actinomycetota > Actinomycetes > Propionibacteriales > Nocardioidaceae > Nocardioides. The sequence continues at coordinate 183,864 of NZ_KB822576.1, forward strand.
CGACCGCGAAGGTACCGGCGTCCACAAGGTCCTGGTTGCGCGCCTGGATCTCGCCGCTGGCGATGGAGACGACCTCGGCGTGTGCACCCGCGTCCTCGAGCGCCTGCCGCGGCCGCTCCAGCTCGACGCGTTCCACCCCGTCAGCGGCAAGGATGGCGACCCGGCGTCCGTTCAGCACCGCGGCCACGTCAGGCACCCGCTCCCGCCATCGCCGGGTGCAGGATCACCTTGGTCCAGCCGTCGTCGCGGTTGTCGAAGTGCTCGTAGGCCCCCGGCGCCTGGTCGAGGGTCAACTCGTGACTCACGATGAACGACGGCTCGGCCTTGCCCGCCGCGACCAGGTCCCGCAGCTGCCGGTTGTACTTCTTCACCGGCGCCTGACCACTGCCAACGTGCTGACCCTTGAACCAGAACATGCCGAAGTCGAAGGCGAGCTTGCCCTGCTTCGCCAACTCGTCGCTGGCACCCGGGTCCTGAGGCACGAACACACCCACAGTGCCGATCGTGCCGGTGAAGCGCACCGAGGCGACCAAGCGGTTCATCGTCAGGTTGGCCTGCTCATGGCCATCGGGCTCGTGCGCCTGGTAGCCGACGCACTCGCAGCCGTTGTCCGCGCCCAGCCCCATCGTCTGGTCCAGAACAGCCTGCACCGGATCAACCTTCGAGTCGTCGATCGCGATCGCACCGATCGACTCGGCCAGCCGCAGCCGGTCGGGCTGCCGATCGACCACCATCACCTTGCTGGCCCCCTTGATCGTCGCCGAGAGGGCGGCCATCAACCCGACCGGACCGGCACCGTAGATCACCGTCTGGTCGCCCGGCTTCACGCCGGCCATCTCGGTGGCGTGGTAGCCGGTCGGGAAGATGTCGGCCAGCATCACGTAGTCGGCCTGGCGCTCCTCGGCATCCTCCCCGAGCCGCAGGCAGTTGAAGTCGCCCCACGGCACCCGCAACAGCTCGGCCTGACCCCCGGCCCACGGCCCCATGTCCGCGAAGCCGTACGCCGCCCCGGCCATCGACGGCTCCGGCTGGGCCGTCAGGCAGTAGTTCGTCAGCTGGCGCTCGCAGTTCTTGCAGTGGCCACAGGCGATGTTGAACGGCAGGACGACGTACTCGCCCACCTGGACCTTGTCGACCCCGTCGCCGACCGCGACCACCCGACCCAGATTCTCATGCCCGAACCACCGCCCGGGTTCGAAATCAGTCCGGCCCTCGTACATGTGCAGGTCCGAGCCACAGATGTTCGTCGAGGTGATCTGTACCAACACGTCGGTCGACCGCTCGATCCGTGCGTCCGGTACGTCCTTCACGCTGACCTGCCGCGGGCCGTCGTACACCACTGCCTTCATGCTGCCCTGCCTCCTCGTCGCGGATGTGCTCCCCTCCCCGAGATCGGGGCGGGACCTCCATTACACGAGGCCGACAGCGGCGCGCGGTATCGGCAGACATGCCTATAGCGACCAACGGGTTTGTGGTGGTCGCGGCGGGTACCGGGGCATGTGCCTTCGTGAGCGAGGGGCACCGGCCAGTCACGAGTCTCCGACCCTGTCGGACCTCTGAACGCCTCTGATCCGATATCGCTGGAGGGAGTCCCATGCGGGACGATCCGCCGGTCGCCGAGATGGTCGAGATCGCTGCGTCGAGCGCTCCCGCACCGGAACGAGCCCAAGCGATCCTGCAGTGGCTCGACCGCTGGGTGCCCTGCGACGCCGCATGGCTGGCGCTGTGCGATCCAGGGTCGACGGTCTACATGACCGTCGGGAGCAGCGGGCTCGATCGATCCGTCGTCGACCACATGAACCGCCCGGTAGTGGCGCAGGAGATCGAGCTGGCCGGCCTGGACCGTGACCGCCCGCCGGTCAGCCTGGCGGACCTCCCGATCCACGCCGACGAGCTGCCCACGTGGGCTGAGTGTCTGATCCCGGCTGGATTCCGCGAGGGCTTGGGCGTGGCGCTCTTCGAGCCCGGCGGCCCGCACATCGGAGTCCTCGGCCTGTTGTCCTCCACCAGGGACTCACCGTCCGCTGGGATGCGTGGCCGCATCAGGCGGATCTCGCCCTTGATCGCTCGGGGTCTGTCCCCGATGCGGTCGCTGCTCGCTACCGCGCGCATCGTGCAAGGTGCAACGTCGGGTGTCGTGCTTCTTCGGGATCGCACCACCTTCCCGCTTCCCGGCCTCGGGGATCACCCCCTCCTGCTCGCGGACTCACCAGTCGTCAAGATCGCCCAGGAGACGCTCACGGCCGGCCAGGTGTACCGGTCGTTCCTGTGGCCGACGCACGACGGTGCCGGAGCCACCGGTCACGCGCGCATGACGGTGCTGGCTGCGACTGAGGAACCGGCCTTCGTGCTCGGCACGCTCCTGGTGACGCCGGATGCGGGCTGCCGAGGCCTCACCCCGCGCGAGCTCCAGGTGCTCGGGCTGCTGGTCGAGGGCAGCTCGAACCAGCAGATCGCGAAGAGGCTGGCCGTAGCGCCCCGCACCGTCGCTGCGCACCTGGAGCACCTGCTGGACAAGATGCAGGCGCCCACGAGGACCCTGGCTGCGGTCCGGGCCGAGCGGGAGGGCTGCTACGTCCCTGCATCGCCAGGTGCGGCCTGACCGACCCCTACCGCCCGCGCTGACCCATAGCAGGCGGAGGGTGGCCTCTCGACACCGTCACGGAGTCTGGCGGTGGCCTCAGATCGCGGCGCGGACCATGCTGTCGCCGGAGTCGACCGCCGCACGCTTCACCTGCGCCCGGATCACCCGACGCTGGCGCAGGATCATGACGGTGCCCAGTCCCCACACGAGGTACTGGAAGGACATCGCCCAGTGGAATGCGGAGTCGGTGTAGGTGGTGCCGCCACCGGGGGTGCGCCAGTCGAGGATGAACCCGACGGCCACGATGGTGATCAGCGCGGCGACGAAGCCGGCCACGTTGATGATGCCGCTCGCGCTGGCCAGTCGGTGACCCGGGTTGCTGGTGCGGCCGACGTCGAAGCCGATCATCGACCCCGGACCGCCACACCCGGCCACGAAGACGGTGATGGCAAGCAGCCAGTACGGCGCATGGCCGGGCCAGAGCAGCACCACCGTCCAGCTCGCGACGATCGCGGCGACGATGCACAGGGCCAGCGACGAGCGATGCCACGGATGCCGTCCGACCAACCAGCCGAGGACCGGGCCGGCGACGATGTTCGCCACCACGATCAGACTCAGCAGGCTGCCAGCGGCACCGTCGGAGAGGTGCTCGCCCTCGACGAAGAACGGGTAGCCCCACAGCAGCGCGAGCACGGTCGCGCTGAACGGCGTGGTGAAGTGCACCCAGAACCCGAGTCGGGTCCCCGGCTGGTCCCAGGCGGCGCGCAGGTTGCGTCCGAGGTCGGGGAGGCTCAGCGCCGTACCCCGGTGGTTGCGTGACCCAGGCGTGTCCCGCAGGAAGAGCAGCAGCGGCACCAGCAGGACGGGGCCGGCCCCGGCAGCAATCAGGTACGCCGCATGCCAACCCAGGTGGCTCAGCGCCCACGTCATCGGTACGGCCGCGAACAGCGCGCCCAGCTGGCCGACGTTTCCGGTCAGCTGGGTGACCAGCGGGATCCGCCGCAGCGGGAACCATGCGCTGACCAGCCGCAGCACGCAGATGAAGGTCATCGCGTCGCCCATCCCGACGAACACGCGCGCGACCAGCGCCTCCGGGTACGTCGTGGCCAACGCGAAGCCGGTCTGCGCCGCGCTCATCACCAGCAGACCGCCGATGAGCACCGTCCGCGACCCGAACCTGTCGACCATCAGGCCGACGGGGATCTGCATGCCTGCGTAGACCAGCAGCTGCAGCATCGCGAACGTCGCGAGCTGTCCGGCGCTAATGTGGAATCGGTCGGTCGCGATGAGCCCGGCGACAGCGAGGCTGCTGCGGTTGAAGACGGCCAGCAGGTAGACCGCGACTCCTGCGCCCCACACGAGCCAGGCTCGCGAGGCGGGGGCGGGATTCATCGCTTGATTTTATGCCCGCGGTCGGAGGCGGGCGAAATTCAACTAGTGGGCGCTCTGTCGCTCGCGCTCACTCAGTCGCCGGCGCTGGCTTCGCTCGCGCAGCGTCCGCGTTCGTCGGGAGAGCACCACCGCCCGTTCCTCGGCGGGCGCTCTCCCTCCTCACTTCGTTGCTTCCATCATCTGACGGAGCTCCTTCTTGAGGTCGCCGATCTCGTCGCGCAGCCGGGCCGCCACCTCGAACTGCAGCTCGGCGGCGGCGCCCCTCATCTGCTCGGTGAGGTCCTGGATCAGCTGAGCGAGGTCGGCCGAGGGCAGGCCCACCAGGCCGTGCTCGCGAGCCTCGGCGGCGCGGTCGCCGAGCACCGGCGTCGGAGACTTCTTCCGCACACCACCGGCACGGCCCTTGGCCTCGGTGCCCGCCCAGGTCTGAAGCAGGGCGTCGGTGTCCTCACCCTCACGGGCGAGCATGTCGGTGATGTCGGCGATCTTCTTGCGCAGCGGCTGCGGGTCGATGCCGCGCTCGGTGTTGTAGGCGACCTGGATCGCCCGGCGGCGGTTGGTCTCATCGATGGCGGACTCCATCGAGGGGGTGATCCTGTCGGCGTACATGTGGACCTGGCCGGACACGTTGCGGGCCGCTCGGCCGATCGTCTGGATCAGCGACTTGTCCGAGCGCAGGAAGCCCTCCTTGTCGGCGTCCAGGATCGCCACCAGCGAGACCTCCGGAAGGTCGAGACCCTCGCGCAGCAGGTTGATGCCGACAAGCACGTCGTACTCGCCCAGACGGAGGTCGCGCAGCAGCTCCACCCGCTTGAGGGTGTCGACCTCGGAGTGCAGGTAGCGGGTGCGGATGCCGGCGTCGAGGAGGTAGTCGGTCAGGTCCTCCGACATCTTCTTGGTCAAGGTGGTGACCAGGACGCGCTCGTTCTTCTCGGTGCGCAGCTTGATCTCGTGGATCAGGTCGTCGATCTGGCCCTTGGTCGGCTTCACGACAACCTCGGGGTCGACCAGTCCGGTCGGACGGATGATCTGCTGGACGGTGTCTCCCCCGACCTTGTCGAGCTCGTAGTCGCCGGGCGTTGCCGACAGGTAAATCGTCTGGCCGATCCGCTCCAGGAACTCCTCCCAGCGCAGTGGCCGGTTGTCCATCGCGCTCGGCAGCCGGAAGCCGTGGTCGACCAGGTTGCGCTTGCGGGACATGTCGCCTTCATACATGCCGCCGACCTGCGGCACCGCCACGTGCGACTCGTCCACCACCAGCACGAAGTCCTCGGGGAAGTAGTCGAGCAGACAGTTGGGCGCACTCCCCCGACTGCGGCCGTCGATGTGCATCGAGTAGTTCTCGATGCCGGAGCAGGAGCCGACCTGACGCATCATCTCGATGTCGTAGGTGGTGCGCATCCGCAGTCGCTGGGCCTCCAGCAGCTTGCCCTCGCGCTCGAACTTGGCGAGCTGCTCCTCGAGCTCCCGCTCGATGCCGTTGATCGCACGCTCCATCCGCTCGGGGCCGGCGACGTAGTGGGTGGCCGGGAAGACGTAGAGCTCCTTGTCCTCGGTGATGACCTCGCCGGTGACCGCGTGCAGCGTCATCAGCCGCTCGATCTCATCGCCGAAGAACTCGATCCTGACGGCGTGCTCCTCGTAGACCGGGAAGATCTCCAGGGTGTCCCCGCGCACCCGGAAAGTGCCGCGGGTGAAGGCCATGTCGTTGCGGGTGTACTGGATCTCCACCAACCGGCGCAGGATCGAGTCCCGATCGTGCTCCTCGCCGACGCGCAGCCGGAGCATCCTGTCGACGTACTCCTGCGGGGTGCCCAGACCGTAGATGCAGGAGACCGTGGAGACGACGATGACGTCGCGCCGGGTCAGCAGCGAGTTGGTCGCCGAGTGACGCAGCCGCTCCACCTCCTCGTTGATCGAGGAGTCCTTCTCGATGTAGGTGTCCGTCTGCGGGACGTAGGCCTCGGGCTGGTAGTAGTCGTAGTAGCTGACGAAGTATTCGACAGCGTTCTCCGGGAAGAGCTGGCGCAGCTCGTTGGCGAACTGCGCGGCGAGCGTCTTGTTGGGTTGGAGCACCAGCACCGGGCGCTGCAGCTGCTCGGTCACCCACGCGACGGTGGCCGTCTTGCCGGTGCCGGTGGCGCCCAGCAGCACGACGTCCTCCACCCCGGCCTTGATCCGCTTGGAGATCTCGGCGATCGCCGCCGGCTGATCACCGCCGGGCTCATAGTCGGAGATGACGTCGAACGGCGCCACTCGGCGCTCGAGATCAGTCACGGGTCGCATACCCCGAGCGTACGTCCGCCCACCGACAGGATTGGATCCAGCCCGACCGGCCCGGTCCCTGCCGTGCGCGTGCCCTAGATTGGCAGCGTGAGAGCACCCGACATCGAGCGGCTCGCCCGCGTGCTGCGCCGTACTCTCCTGGCCGTCGTCGTCACTCCGGTGGCACTGGCGGTCGTGATGACGCTGGTGGACGCCTACCGCAGCCGGGGCAAGAAGCCCAAGCCCTTTCCTGTCACGCCCCCGCGTGCCACCGCGGTGGGCGAGGGCACGATCACCACCTACACCTTCGGCCAGGATCTCTACGCCGACATGATCCGGGCGATCGAGGACGCGCAGCGGCAGGTTCTCTTCGAGAGCTACATCTGGAAGGGCGACGAGGTCGGCCAGCGGTTCAAGATCGCCCTGATGGACGCGGCCGCCCGAGGGGTCGAGGTCTACTGCGTCTTCGACTCCTTCGCCAACCTGGTCGTGCCGCCACGGTTCAAGCGCATGCCGGCGGGCATCAAGGTGCTCCGATACCCCGTCTACCCGGCCGGCTGGCGGTTCTTCGACTTCCGTCGCTACGGCCGCGACCACCGCAAGATCCTGGTCGTCGACGAGACCGCCGCGTTCATCGGTGGCTACAACATCGGCACTGCTTACGCGACCGAGTGGCGCGACACCCACCTGCGCATCACGGGCCCTGGGGTGGTCGACCTCAAGCGCGCGTTCGCCGACTTCTGGAACCTCAACCGCCGCAAGCGACTCGGCGCCTCACAGCCGCCGCTGCTCATCGAGGCACCGAGCGCGTGGGAGGCGACGATCCGGTTCCACCGCAACGTGCCGCGACTGATGATGTTCCCGGTCCGCGCGATGTACCTCGAGGCGATCAACCGCGCCTCCACCAACATCTGGTTGACCACCGCCTACTTCCTGCCCGACCAGGACTTCGTGGACGCGCTCAAGGATGCGGCCCAGCGCGGCGTCGACGTACGGGTGCTGCTGCCACTGAAGTCCAACCACGTCGTCACCGACTGGATCAGCCGCGGCTACTTCGCCCAGCTCCTCGACGCCGGCGTACGGATCTTCCGGTTCCGCGACGCGATGATCCACGCGAAGACCGCGACCGTGGACGGAAGCTGGACGACGGTCGGTACGGCGAACATCGATCGCCTCAGCCTGTCCGGGAACTATGAGATCAACGTCGAGGTGATCGACCATGCGCTCGCTGAGTCGATGGAGGAGATCTTCACCACCGACTGCACGAACAGCCTCGAGCTGACCATGGCCGAATGGCAGGCGCGCGACGTCCACCGCAAGTTCACCGAGTTCGTGCTGACTCCGCTGCGGCCGTTCCTCTAGGCGCCTGCCGCAGCGCCCGCGCCCCGTACGAAACGGTGGCCGACACGCCGGTAGCGACCACCGTTCCGTACGGGACGCGTGGCTGTCGGCGTCAAGGCAGGTGCGTGCGCGGCGCCATCCGCGGGCCGCGGCGCGGGCGTGATCCGCGGGCCCGGTACAGGAGCCGCACCACGCGCCCCCGGTGCGGCCGGTACGGCGCCAGGAACGTCCTCAGCTGCTCGTCGTCCCACGGCTCGCCCGTCACCGCCCAGCCGACGTCCTTGGCCACGTGATAGTCGCCGTAGCTGACGGCATCGGGGTCGCCGTGCGCGCGCTGACGCACCTCGGCAGCGGTCCACTCGCCGATGCCGGGCAGGCTGGTCAGCCGGCGCTCGACCTCCTCACCGGGCAGGCCGACCGTGCGTTCGAGGCTGTCGGCGACGCGGGCGGCGGTGACGAGGGCGCGGGAGCGCGCGGGGTCCACGTGCATCCGCAGCCACCACCAGCTGGGCACCTGGCGGATCACTGACGCGGTCGGCTGCACGCGCAGCCGGATCTGTGCGGCGGCGGGGCCGGGTGCGGGCTCGCCGTACCTGTTGACGAGGTGGCGATAGCCGGCGAAGGCCTCCTGCCCGGTCACCTTCTGCTCCAGGATCGCCGGGACCAGCGCCTCCAGCACCAGGCCGGTGCGGCCGATCCGGGGCACGCCGAAGTGCTGGAGGGCTGCCTGCAGCAGGTCGTCCTCCGGAGCGAAGCCGGCCGCATCGTCCTCGGCGCCGAGCATGGCCGGCAGGCTGTCGAGCGCCCAGGTCGCCCCGCTGCCCCAGGCCGTCGCCTCGACGTCTCCCCCACGCTCGCCGCGGGCGCGGATCGCAAGCGTGGCCGGTCCGTCCGGCGTGCGGATGCCGCGCCAGTGCACGCCGTCGACCAGGCGGTAGGTCGGGTCGCCCGGGCCGCGCCGGTGGATCAGCAGGGCGCCGAGGTCGAGGTCGTACGGCGGGACCCACGCGCGGGTCAGGCTCATGACGGTTCACCCTACGCAAGCGCTGGAACTGTCGGAGGTCTCGGCTTTGATAGGGACATGCAGCTGAGCACGCTTGTCGCCACCTCCGCCGCGGTCGCAGCGACCCGCTCGCGCAAGGCCAAGGTGGCCTCGCTGGCCTCCTGCCTGGTCCAGGCCGGTTCCGATGAGCTGCCCGTCGTGGTGTCCTACCTGGGCGGCGCGCTGCTCCAGCGGCGGACCGGGCTGGGCTGGCGATCGCTGACCACCCTGCCGGCGCCGGCCTCCTCCTCGACGCTGAAGGTTCAGGACGTGCACGAGGCTTTCGAGCGGATCTCGCTGCTGGCAGGTGCCGGCTCGGCAGCGGCGCGGGCCGCCGCGGTGGTGGAGCTGTTCGGGCGGGCGAGTGCCGAGGAGCAGGCGTGGCTGCGCGGGCTGGTCACCGGCGAGGTGCGCCAAGGTGCCCTCGACTCACTGGTGCAGGAGGCGCTGGCGAGTGCCGCCGAGGTGTCGCTGGCCTCCGTGCGTCGCGCGGCGATGCTGGCGGGCTCGACGGTCGCGATCGCGGCGCGGGCCTTCGAGGGCGAGCAGGCGCTGGGCCAGGTCGGGCTGGTCGTCGGCCGGCCGGTGCTGCCCATGCTTGCCTCCAGTGCGCCATCGGTGGCCGAGGCGATCGCCAAGGTCGCCGGTCCGAGCGCCGGCGCAATCGCCGTGGACGCCAAGCTCGACGGCATCCGGATCCAAGTGCACCGCGACGGCGACGACGTGCTGGTCGCCACCCGCACGCTGGACGACATCACCGCGCGCCTGCCGGAGGTGGTCGCGGTGGCCCGGTCGCTGCCGCTGCAGCGCTGCGTGCTCGACGGCGAAGCGATGACCCTGGACGACGGCGGTCGGCCCCGACCGTTCCAGGAGACCGCTTCCCGGACGGCCACGCACGGTGACTCGGCCGCGCGGGTCGCGCCCTACTTCTTCGACGTGGTGCACCTCGACGGCCGTGACCTCCATGACCTGCCGCTGCGCGACCGGCTCGCGGTGCTGGACTCCATCGTGCCCGAGGAGCACCGGGTGGAGCGCCTGGTCACCGACGACGTCGCAGCTGCGGAGACCTTCGCCGCGCAGACCCTGCGCTCAGGCCACGAGGGCGTGGTGGTCAAGTCGCTCGACGCCACCTGGGAAGCCGGCCGACGCGGCTCCGGCTGGATCAAGGTCAAACCTGTGCACACCCTCGACCTGGTGGTGATCGCGGTGGAGTGGGGCTCGGGCCGACGCCGCGGCTGGCTCTCCAACATCCATCTCGCCGCCCGTGACCCGGACACCGACGGCTGGGTGATGCTGGGCAAGACGTTCAAAGGGATGACCGACGAGATGCTGCGTTGGCAGACGGAGCGGTTCACCGAGCTCGCCACGGAGGGAACCGACGGCTGGGTGGTGCCGGTGCGACCGGCCCAGGTCGTCGAGATCGCCTTCGACGGCCTCCAGCGCTCCACCCGCTATGCCGGCGGCCTCGCCCTGAGGTTCGCCCGGGTGGTCCGCTACCGCGACGACAAGCGACCCGAGGACGCCGACACGATCGCCACCGTCCGTTCGCTGATCGCCGGCGAGCAACACTGACCGCTCGCGGGCACCATCGCACCCAGCGCGGCAGTGGGCCGGACGGCCTTCCTGCAACTCCCGGTGTCACACGTCGTACAGTTCTTCGCATGAGTCCGCAGACCGAGCCGACGGACCGCCCTGAGGAGTCAGCCGGCAAGACCAGCAACGACGTGCCCAAGGACGGCCGTCGCTCAGCGGCCGCGGCCCGGCGCCGAGCGCGCGAGGCCGAGATCATCCAGGCCACGCGAGAGCTGTTCGACCAGCGCGGGCTGCGTGACGCCCAGATCGAGGACATCGCGCGCGCCGTCGGCATCAACCGGGCGATCGTCTACCGGCACTTCACCGGCAAGGAGGAGATCTTCGCGCTCACCCTCGTCGACTACCTCGAGGAGCTGCGAGCAGCGCTGGTCGCGGCTGACCCTACGGACGCCGACGCCACGGAGCGGCTGCGGGCGGTGGTCGGCGCGTTCGTCGAGTACGGCGTGCGCTACCCCGCCTTCGTCGACTGCGCCCACGCGCTGATGCGCCGACGCGGCCCCGAGCTGTTCGACGAGATCTCGGAGAGCGCGATGTTCCGGCTCGGCCGCGCGATGGCGGGCGCGATGGGCCCGCTGCGACGGCTGCTCGAGGACGGCACCGCCGCCGGCGACTTCGCCGTCGAGGACTCCACCCTGCTCGCCAACATGCTCTACGGCGTCGGCCTCGGCGCCCTGCAGCTCGCGCACGTGGGCATCCTGGTCGCGGAGACGTCTCCCGGCGTACCGACCGTCGCGACGCTCTCCCCCGAGCAGGTCCGGGACCATTTCGTCACGGCCGCCATCGCCCTCGCCAAGGGCTGAGCGCACGTTCCGCCGACAGGCCAGGCAGCACTGCGGCTCAGGGGCGCACGCTGTTCGTCACGCCCTGCTCCGCCGGCACCCCCGCCTTCTGCGCCAACAGGAATCCGGCCACCAGCGCCAACAGCAGCGCGATCAGGGCGGCGATCGCGTGGTGGCGCCGTACGGAGCGCACCCGGCGCTCACCGCCGGCCGCCACCCCGGCACCGCTCTCCCGAAGAGACATCACGCACGGGAGGTATCCCCTCGGCGCAGTTCGATGCAGCGGTTCGCGACCGGCCTAGACCGGTCGAGGCGATCAACTCTTGCGGCCCGGCCCGTGGCCCCTCTTCTTCGGCTTCTTCGGCTTCTTCGGCTCTTTCGAGTTCTTCGGCTTCTTCGGCTCTTTCGAGTTCTTCGGCTTCTTCGCCTTCCCATGTCCTTTCGACCGGGCACCGCTGACCGCGCCGACCGGTTTCGCGGACCGGTGCCCTCCGGCCCGCGGCGCCGCCGGGTGTCGATGCGCGGACGATGTCGGGCCCGATGATCCCGACGCGTGCCTCGACGTCCCTTCGACTGCCGCCAGGACCACGGGGGCCGATGCTGTCGGCGACGGCGCTGCCGAGGTCGCTACGGCAGCGGTTGCGGGAGCCGCCGGATCGCTGCCCCTGCTGCCGAACGCCACCATCCCCGCCGCCGCGAGCAGCACCGCGCAGGCGCCGACCAGCACGTGTCGGCGACGTCGGGCGGAGAGACCGGCCGTGGGCCGCGGCTCCGCAGCAGCTCCGACGGGCCCGCGGGTGAGCACCGTCGCGAGCGGAGCCGCACCTGACGCGGGTACGACGCCGGGCGTCTCCCCCAGCTCGCGCAGCAACGCGCGTGCCCGCGCGGCGACCGCGGCGGCACTCGGCGGGCGCTGCGCCGGGTCGAGGGCGACCATCGCCTCGACGAGCTCGCGGATGCCGGCCGGAATGGTCGCGGGCATCGGCGGCAGCGGCGTGGTGGCATGCGCCATGAGGGTCGAGACCTGGGTGTCGCGATGCAGCGGCCGCAGCCCGGTCAGGCACTCGTAGGCCACCGTGCCGAGTGCGTAGAGGTCCGAGGCGGTGGTGGCCGAGGCACCAGATGCCTGCTCCGGGCTGATGTAGTCGACGGTGCCCACGATCGTGCCGGTCAGGGTGAGCGGCTCTCCGCTGTGGTGGCGAGCGATGCCGAAGTCGAGCAGCACCGCCCGCCCGCTCGCGGCCAGCATGATGTTGCCGGGTTTGAGGTCACGGTGCACGATCCCGGCGGCATGGACGGCGGCCACCGCCTCGGCAACCTGGGCGAGCAGGCGCATCACCTCCTCGACGCTGAGGCGCTCGCCCGAGCGGATCAGGTCGCGCAAGGTCTGCCCGTCGACGTGCTCCATCACCAGGTACGGCGCCCCGCCCAGGATCGTGTCGTCCTCGCCGACGTCGAGCAGGCGCGCAACCCCGGGATGGGCGAGCGACGCCGCGAGGCGTGCCTCCTGGTTGAGGCGCTGGTGGGCGACTTCGTCCTGGCCCGGGCGCAGCAACTTCACCGACGTCGCGATGCAGCACCAGATCGTGTGCCAGGAAGACAGCGCCCGAGCCACCGGTGCCGAGCAGTCGGCGCAGCTCGTAGCGTCCACCGAGGGGGCCGGCCCCGGACATCGGTGCGCCAGCGCCCCCATCACCCCACGGCATCACGAACGGGAGGTACCCAGTCCGTGATGCCCGATGCTCACCGCGCCGCGGCAAGCAGTCGTCGGTGCCTCAGGGGCGCTCGATGATGGCCGTCACGCCTTGGCCGCCCGCGGCGCAGACCGAGATGACACCGCGGCCCGAGCCCTTCTCCGCGAGCAGCTTGGCCAGGTTGTTGATGATCCGGCCGCCGGTCGCGGCGAACGGATGGCCCGCCGCCAGGGAGGAGCCGTTGACGTTGAGCTTCTCTCGCGGAACCACCCCGAGCGGAGCATCGAGGCCGAGCCGCTCCTTGCAGAAGATCGGGTCCTCCCACGCCTTGAGCGTGGCCAGCACCTGCGAGGCGAACGCCTCGTGGATCTCGAAGAAGTCGAAGTCGTCGAAGGTCAGCCCGTTGCGGGCCAGCATCCGCGGCATCGCGTAGGCGGGCGCCATCAGCAGGCCCTCGCCACCGTTGACGTAGTCGACCGCAGCGACCTCGGAGTCGACGAAGTAGGCAAGGACGGGCAGACCGCGCTCCTCGGCCCACTCCTCGGACGCGAGCAGCACCGTGGAGGCACCGTCGGTCAGCGGCGTGGAGTTGCCCGCGGTCATGGTGGCCGCCTCGCCCTTGCCGAAGACCGGCTTGAGCTTGGCGAGCTTCTCGGCGGTGGAGTCGCCGCGCAGGTTGTTGTCCCGCTCCAGGCCGCGGAAGGGCATGATCTGGTCGTCGAACCAGCCCCGCTCGTACGCCGCGGCGAGCTTCTGGTGCGACGCGGCCGCGAGCGCGTCCTGGTCCTCCCGGGCGATCTGCCACTCGACCGCGGTCAGCGCCGCGTGCTCGCCCATCGAGAGGCGGGTGCGCGGCTCCACGTTGGCCGGGATGGTCGGCACGATGTCGCCCGGCCGCACCTTCAGCAGCGCCTTCAGCCGGGCCGAGGTGCTCTTGGCGCGGTTGGCCTCGAGCAGGATCTTGCGCAGGTTCTCACCCAGTGCGATCGGTGCGTCCGAGGTGGTATCGGCGCCGCCGGCGATACCCGAGTCGATCTGCCCGAGCGCGATCTTGTTGGCGATGTACGTCGCGGCCTGCAGGCCGGTGCCGCACGCCTGCTGCAGGTCGACCGCGGCGGTCTCGGGAGCGAGCCTCGAGCCCAGCACCGACTCACGCGTCAGGTTGAAGTCGCGGCTGTGCTTGAGCACCGCGCCGGCCGCCACCTCGCCGATGCGCTCGCCGGCCAGGCCGAACCTGTCCACGAGACCGTCGATCGCGGCGGTGAGCATCTCCTGGTTGGAGGCGGTGGCGTAGGCGCCGTTGGAACGCGCGAACGGGATGCGGTTGCCGCCGATGATCGCGACGCGGCGGGTGGTCTTGGTCATGTGTACATCCTTGCTTCGAGGCGGCTGTGAGAGAAGGGTATGAGAGGGACACCACGAAATGTGGACACTGAGTTACACGTCTAGTTACATCAGTACCGTCCAACGCGTACGCGAGCAAGGAAGCCGGAGCATGAGCGACAAGTACCAGGCCTTCACCCAGTCCACCATTGGCAAGCTGCTGGTCAAGAACCTCGGCTTGCCCCAGCCGACGAAGCTCGAGCGCTACACCGCCGGCGACCCGCTGGTGAAGGGCACCGTCCTGATCGGCGGCCGCGGCCGCCTCGCCGACGAGCTGCCCGGCCTCCTCGACGTGCTCGGGGTGACCTCCGCGACCGCGCAGGCCGACGGACAGAAGTACAAGGGCCTGGTCTTCGACGCCACCGGCCTGACCTCGATCGCGGAGCTGGTCGCCCTCCAGGAGTTCTTCACCCCGGTGCTGCGCAGCCTGCAGACCTGCCCGCGCGTGATCGTGGTCGGCACGCCGCCCGAGCTGCTCGCCGGCGCCGAGCGGGTCGCGCAGCGCGCCCTGGAGGGATTCACCCGCAGTCTCGGCAAGGAGATCGGCAGGGGCGGCACCGTCCAGCTCGTGTACGTCGCCGAAGGCTACGAGGACTCCCTGCTCAGCACGCTCGGCTTCCTGCTCAGCCCCAAGTCGGCGTACGTCTCGGGCCAGGTCGTCCGGATCGGCGCCCACCAGGAGCAGAAGGCCGGCGAGGTGGCCGAGTGGACCCGACCGCTGGCGGGCAAGGTCGCCTTCGTCACCGGTGCCAGCCGGGGCATCGGCGAGGAGATCGCGCGGGTGCTGCACCGCGACGGCGCCACCGTCGTCGGACTCGACCTGCCGCAGGCCGCCGGCGAGCTGCAGCACGTGATGAAGGAGCTCGACGGCGACTGGCTCACGCTCGACATCACCGCCAAGGACGCCCCGCAGCGGATCGCCCAGCACCTCAAGGAGAAGCACGGCGGCGTCGACATCGTGGTGCACAACGCCGGCCTCACCCTGGACAAGAAGCTCGCCAACCAGACCCCGGACCGCTTCGGCAAGGTGCTCTCGATCAACATCGAGGCGCCGGAGCGGATCACCGCTGAGCTGCTGGAGCAGAAGACGATCAACCCCAACGGCCGGATCGTCGGGGTGGCCTCGATCGCCGGCATCGCCGGGAACCTGGGCCAGACCAGCTACGCCGCCTCCAAGGCCGGCGTGATCGGCCTCGTCGACTCGCTGACCGGCGAGCTGACCGACGGCATCACCATCAACGCGGTCGCGCCCGGCTTCATCATCACCCAGATGACCGCCGCCGTGCCGTTCGCGACCCGCGAGGTAGGCCAGCGCCTCAACGCGATGGCGCAGGGCGGCCTGCCGGTCGACGTCGCCGAGACGATCGCCTGGTACGCCTCGCCCGCCTCCACCGGCATCAACGGCAACGTGGTCCGCGTCTGCGGCCAGATGATGCTGGGTGCCTGAGGTGGCCACCGAGAGCGCGGCCACCCTGGTCTCCGGCGACGGTGGCCCCAAGGCGCTGCTGCGCGCCGCCCTGCCCGGGCTGCCGGTCGTGGGACAGCTGCCCGG
This sequence comes from Nocardioides sp. Iso805N, assembly GCF_000364605.1. GTDB lineage: Bacteria > Actinomycetota > Actinomycetes > Propionibacteriales > Nocardioidaceae > Nocardioides. Next base: position 199,489 of record NZ_KB822576.1, read on the forward strand.
CATCAAGAAGGATCGCGACGCCACCGCCGGCTTCGCGCTCACCCGGCCGCCGGTGAGGGTCGAGCGCGCCGCTGTCGAGAAGTACGCGCTGCTGTGCGGCTTCCCGGTCAAGGACACCGTCCCCTTGACCTACCCGCACATGCTCGCCCAGCCGCTGCACCTGGCGATCCTGACCGACCCGCGCTTCCCGGTCCCGGCGATCGGCATGGTGCACCTGGAGAACTCCATCTCCCAGTACCGCCGCATAGGCGTCGGTGAGACGCTCGACGTCCGGGTCGACGTCGGCAGCCCGCTCCCCCATCCGGTCGGCACCGCGTGGCAGCTCACCAGCACCATCACGGTCGACGGCGAGACGGTGTGGGAGTCGGTCTCGACCTACCTGCGCCGGGGCCGGCGCAACCCGGACGCGGCCTGGCCGAACGAGCTGATCGACGTACCGCCGAGCGGGCCGGTGTTCGCGCTGAAGGCGGACCTCGGACGCCGGTACGCCGCAGTCTCGGGCGACTACAACCCGATCCACCTGACAGCACTCACGGCCAAGGCGCTCGGCTTCCCGCGCCAGATCGCGCACGGCATGTGGACCAAGGCCCGCTGCGTGGCGATGCTCGAGAACCGGCTGCCCGAGGCGGTGCGGGTCGACGTCGCCTTCAAGAAGCCCGTCTTCCTGCCGAGCGCGGTGACCTACGGCGGCCGGCCGGCCGAGGGCGGGTACGCGTTCTCGCTGCGCAAGCGCGGCAGCGACACCCTGCACCTACTGGGTCGCACCACCGCCCTCTGACGCACCACGTACGCCGAGCCGAGACAACGTACGCCGAGCTTGTCGAGGCGCCTCGACAGGCTCGGCGTGCACCAGCCATGGGGAAGGTCAGGTACGCCGTATCAGCGCCGCGGCGGCCTGATGATGCCCTGCTGCGCGACGGTCGCCACCAACCGACCGTCGGCGGAGAACACCCGGCCGAGGGAGAGCCCGCGGCCGTTCTCGGCCGACGGCGACTCCTGGTCGTAGAGCCACCACTCGTCGGCCCGGAACGGTCGGTGGAACCAGATGGTGTGGTCGAGCGAGGCCATCTGCACGCGCGAGCTGTCCAGTGTGTGCGCCGCCAGCGACGCACCGAGAAGACTGATGTCGGAGGCCCAGGTGAAAGCGCCGAGGTGGACGTTGGGGTCTGCGGGCAGCTCGGCGGCGATCTTCAGCCACATCCGCTGCTGCGCCGGCCGGGCCGGGTCCGGCTCGAGACCGTGCAGCGAGTTGCCCACGATCCGGCCGTCGATGGCCGCCCACTCGCGAGCCAACGCCTCGCCCTCGGGGGTGCCGCCCTTCGACATCAGGGCACGCAGGTCGATGCCTTCGTCGGCCGGCAGGGCCGCGGGCATCACGTCCTGGTGTTCGAAGCCCTCCTCGTGCAGCTGGAAGTTGGCGGTGAGGTAGAAGATCTCGCGGCCGTGCTGGCGCGCGGCTACGCGGCGGGTCTGGAAGGAACGGCCGTCGCGGATGCGCTGGACGTCGTACACGATGGGGTGCATCGGGTCCCCGGGCAGCAGGAAGTAGGAGTGCATCGAGTGCACCGTGAAGCCCTCGCCAGCGGTCCGGATAGCCGCCATCAGCGTCTGCGCTGCGACGTGCCCGCCGAAGGTGCGGCCCCTGTCGTTGGGTGCCGGCACACCGCGGAAGAGGTCGTCGTCGATCGTCTCCAGCTCGAGCACCGCGACCAGGTCGGCGACCGCCTCGGCAGGGCTCCGCTCCGCGATCACCGAGTCCGCCGACACGACATCCGACACGTCCGTCACTTCTCCCCCTCGCCCTTCTCCGGGTTCTCCAGGTCGGCCAGGAACCGCTCGAACTCACGACCGAGCTCATCACCCGTGGGCAGCGGCTGGTCGTCGGCCAGCAGCGAGGAGCCGCCCTCCTCGGCGCGCGCGAACGCGTCGTACTGCTGCTCCAGGGCGCGCACCACCTCGGCGGTCTCCTCGTGCTCGGCGAGGTAGCGCGCGATCTCCTCGGCGCGCGACTCCGCCTCGAGCCGCAGCTCGGTCAGGTCGATGGTCAGGCGGCCGGCGAGCTCGGCCTTCTCCACCAGCTCGGCGGCGGCCAACGGGTAGTCCAGCTGCGCCACGTAGTGCGGAATGTGCACCACGAAGCCCTGGGCGTCGTGGCCCCACTCGCCCAGCCGAAGCTCCACCAGCGCCTGCGCACTCGAGGGAACGCGGATCTCCCCGGTCCAGTGGCTCTCCTCGGGCACCAGATCAGGATTGTTGGCGTGATGGGTGACGGTCAGCGGGCGGGTGTGCGGCACCGCCATCGGCACCGAGCCGAGCGAGACCAGGTTGTCGACCTCGAAGCGCTCCACGACCTCGCGCACGGCCCGCGCGAAGGCCTCCCAGCGATTGTCGGGCTCCGGGCCGGTCAGCAGCAGGTACGGCGTGCCGCCCGCGTCGTGCAGCAGCCGCACCACCAGGCGCGGTGCGTCATAGGACTCGTAATGGTCCCGGACGAACGAGATCGCGGGCCGTCGGGCCCGGTAGTCGTGGAACGCGTCCACGTCGAACGTCGCCACCACCGGGGCGGTGTCGGAGACCTCGACGAGGTGCCGCGCGGCTCGCGCAGCGGCGTTGCCCGCGTCCAGGAATCCGTCGAGGACCTGGATCATGGTGAGCGGGCCCTCGAAGTCGTCGAGCTCAGCGACCTCGTCGACGATATGTACGAGCTTCGATCTCGACACGGCCTGCTCCTGGGACTTTCGGTTGAGACTGTTCCGCTTCCACATGGCGTCGGGCCAGCGTCAGCGCGTCCCACGATATTCCCAGACCTAGGATCCGGAGGGGGCCGCGACCCGCGTGACTACTCCCACAACGCGGAGGGTGCCATCGCCTTGACGGCGCGGTAAACTCCGGATGAACTCAGTTGCTCCCTGAGGGAAAAGGGCTCCGGACACCACCGGGGCCCTTTCCTTTTGCCTGGTAGCGGCACGGCCGCTCAGTGCAGCGACGGCTCGGCGTCGGAGTGGTCCACCAGTGCGCTGAGCCGGGTGATGGTGTCCAGCGCGACCGCCTGCGGGGTCAACCCGATCCGGTCCAGGATGACGGCCCGCTTGGCGTGGTCGAGGAAGTCCTGCGGGATGCCGTGCAGCCGCACCGGAGTTCGCACGCCCGCCTCGGCGAGGGTCTGCAGCAACACCGCGCCCACGCCGCCCACCACGCCGTTGTCCTCGATGCTGACCACGAGCCGGTGTGCTGCGGCGAGCTCGATCAGGGCCGGGTCCACGGGCTTGACCCACCGCGGGTCGACGACGGTGACGCCGATGCCCTGGGCGACCAGTCGCTCCCCCACCTCGACGGCGGTCCCCGCCATCGCGCCGACGCCGACGACGAGCACGTCCTTGGTCCCGTCGCGCAGCAGTACGTCGCAGCCACCCGCCGTACCGACTGCGGGGATGTCCTTCGGCGGAGCGCCCTTGGGGAAGCGCACCACGGTGGGTGCGTCGTCGACCTCGACCGCCTCGTTCAGCAGCTCGCGCAGCCGAGCGGTGTCGCGCGGCGCGGCCAGCCGCAGACCGGGGACGACCTGCAGGATCGACATGTCCCACATGCCGTTGTGCGAGGCGCCGTCGTCACCGGTGACGCCCGCGCGGTCGAGCACGAAGGTGACACCGGTGCGGTGCAGCGCGCAGTCCATCAGGACCTGGTCGAAGGCCCGGTTGAGGAAGGTCGCATAGACCGCGACGACGGGGTGCAGGCCGCCGAGGGCGAGCCCGGCCGCCGAGGTGGCGGCATGCTGCTCGGCGATGCCTACGTCGAAGGTGCGCTCGGGGAAACGTGCCTGGAAGCCGTGCAGACCGACCGGGTGCATCATCGCGGCGGTGATCGTCACGATGTCTCGACGGCGCTCGCCGATCGCGACGATCTCCTCTGCGAAGGCGTCGGTCCAGATGCTGCCCTTCGGCGTCTCCGCGCCGGTCGCCACGTCGAACGGACCCGGGCTGTGGAACTGGTCGGCCTCGTGCTTCTCCGCAGCGTCGTAGCCGAAGCCCTTGCGGGTCATCGCATGCACGATCACCGGCCCGCCGAAGCCCTTGGCCTGGCGCAGCGCCTGCTCCATCGCGACCCGGTCGTGGCCGTCGACGGGGCCGACGTACTTCAGACCGAGGTCCTCGAAGAGACCCTGCGGAGCGACGGCGTCCTTGAGGCCCTTCTTCATCGCGTGCAGCACGTCATAGGCGGCGCTACCGATACCCGGCACGGCGTTGAGCCGGCGCTTGACCAGGTCGAGCACCTTCTCGTAGCGCGGGTTGGTCCGCAGCGAGGTCAGCGCGGTGGTCAGTCCGCCGACGGTCGGGGTGTAGCTGCGACCGTTGTCGTTGACCACGATGACCAGGCGGCTGTCCTTGGCCACCGCGATGTTGTTGAGTGCCTCCCACGCCATCCCGCCGGTGAGCGCACCGTCGCCGATGACGGCGACGGTGTGGCGGGCGTCGCCGCGCAGCCGAAAGGCCTTGGCGAGGCCGTCCGCGTAGGACAGCGCGGTGGAGGCGTGCGAGTTCTCCACGATGTCATGCTCGGACTCGGTCCGGCTCGGGTAGCCCGAGAGGCCGCCCTCCTGCCGCAGCGCACCGAACCGGTCGGCACGGCCGGTGAGCATCTTGTGCACGTAGGCCTGGTGACCGGTGTCGAAGACGATCCGATCGACCGGCGAGTCGAAGACCCGGTGGATCGCCAGGGTCAGCTCGACCACGCCGAGATTGGGACCGAGGTGACCGCCGGTCTTCGCGCAGGTCTCCACGAGCAGGTCACGGATCTCACTGGCGAGGAGGGTCAGGTCGTCGTCGGAGAGATCGTTCAGCTCGCGGGGCGAGGACAACGACGCGAGAACACCCATGCCCGGCAGTGTACGACGCCCGCTCAGCGCGACAGCACGACGCGAGCCACCGCCGACTGCTCCAGGCTCCCCAACCAGACGGTCCCGTCGTGCTCGCGCACTCCCGTCACCATGGCGTAGTGCTCGGCCGGAAGCTGGAGATCGTGCACCACCCGGCCGGCGACGTCGTAGGCCTGCACACGGACGCTGGGCTGGATCCTGGGCTGCAGCCACTCGGGAACCCGGGTGGCGCCGCGCTGGATCCACGACGGCGCGCGGTGCAGCCGCTCCAGCATCGTGTTGACAGGGCTGGCGATCGTCACCCAGATCAGCCCGTCCGAGCCGGTGGCGATGTTGTCCGGATGGCCGGGCAGGCCGGCGACGAGGAGGTCGCTGATCCCGGCGCGCTCGCCGGTGAGCCAGTGCCGTACGACGGTGCAGGCGCCCGTCTCCGCCACCGCGACGAACGACTCGTCGGGGGCCAGCGCCACGCCGTTGGCGAAGGCCAGACCGTCGAGCACGACGCTCACCTCGCCCGAAACGTCGAGTCGCAGCAGCCGCCCGGTGCGGGTGTTCTGCACCAGGTCGTCCTTCCACTGCGGCTGGCCGAAGCGGGTGGAGGAGTCCGAGAACCAGACGGTGCCGTCGGTCCCGATCGCCGCGTTGTTGCAGAACCGCATCGCTCGCCCGTCGACCTCGGCGACCCGGCGCTCCACCGCGCCGCTGCGCGGATCGACCAGCAGCAGGCCGAGGGTCGAGTCGCACACCAGCAACCGGCCGTCGGGGTAGAGTTCGATGCCGAGCGGGCGCCCGCCGGTCTGCGCGATCAGGTCCAGCCGGCGCCCATCGTGAGCGATCCGCCACAGCGAGCCGTCGGCGGTGCCGGTGTAGACGCAGCCCTCGTCCGGGCCGGCGGTGGCGACGAGGACGTCCTCACAGCCCTGGGCGGGCACGGGCAGGACCTCGAGGTCGGTGGGCGCCGTCATGGTCGCAGGGTGGCATAGACCTCGGACCCGAGGAACCCCGGAAGCACCGCGCGGGCGGAATCGCTCAACGGGAGGTCCAGGATCACCTCCGGATCGACGAAGACGATCTGGCGACCCTCGCCGAGCACGATGTCGGCGTCCGTCGCGGTGGTGGCGGCGGTGTAGAGCGCCATCCGGTCGTCGCTGGCCCGCTCGACGTGGTGGATGTCGTAGACGCCCACCAGCTGGAGCTCCTCGGGCGCGAGCACGAGGCCGGTCTCCTCGTGAAGCTCACGTACCGCTGCCTCGAGGAACGACTCCCCCGGCTCCACGTGCCCGCCGCTGGCCGCCCAGCGGTCCGGGGCGATCGGAGCGTGCTCGTCGCGCTCCTGCAGAAGCACCCAGCCACGGCTGTCGACGAGCAGGACGCAGGCGAAGTCGGTCATGCCCCTCACGGTAGCGACGGCCTGTCCCCCACCCCGGGCGCGTTGCACTGCTGGGCCGGGGTGGCAGACTCGGCCCATGGCTCTCGACAACACCCAGAAGGCCCGTCTCACCGTTGCCGCCGTCGCGGTCCAGGCCGCCATCGCTGCGGTCACCATCCGCGACATCAACCGGCGCCCGAAGGCCGGAGTGCGCGGCCCGAAGGCGATCTGGCGCCTGCTCGGGAGCGTCAACACCCTCGGCTCTGCCGCCTACTGGGTGATCGGCCGCAAGCGCACCGCACCGGCGGTGCTCGTCAGCCAAGAAAGCTGAACCGCACCTCGCGGACGTCGTTGTCGACGTTGAGGTCGACCAGGCAGACGCTCTGCCAGGTCCCCAGCGCCAGTCGTCCGTCGAGCACCGGCACGGTCGCGTACGGCGGGATCAGCGCGGGCATCACGTGCGAGCGACCATGACCGCGCGAACCGTGCCGGTGCCGCCAGCGGTCGTCCCTGGGCAGCAGCTCGTCCAACGCCGCCAGGAGGTCCTCGTCGCTGCCGGCACCCGTCTCGATGATCGCGATCCCGGCCGTCGCGTGTGGGACGAACACGTGCAGCAGACCGTCCCCGCGGCCGGCGGCGTACTCCCGGGCGTCGGCGGTGATGTCGAGCACCACCTCGCGGTCACCGGTGCGATAGGTCGTGGTCCGTGAGTCCATGCCCCCATGCTGCCGGGTGGCGCAACCCGCGGATGCCGTGGCGATCAGTCGCCGAGCAGCCTGTTGACCCGGTCGACCTTGGCCTGGAGCTGACCGGTGAACCCGGGACGGATGTCGGCCTTGATCACCAGCGAGACGCGCGGCGCGACCGCGACCACGGCGTCGGTGGCGCGCCTGACCACGTCGAAGCACTCCTCCCACTCGCCCTCGATGGTGGTGAACATCGAGGTGGTCTCGTGCGGCAGACCGGACTCGCGCACCACCTTGACGGCGGCGGCGACGGCCTCGGCGACGCCGCCGCTCTCATCACCGGTGGTGGGGGCGACGCTGAAGGCGAGAAGCATGGCTCCACCCTAGGGGCAGGCCACGAGGTCGATCGGTGACGGTAGGGTCACCGAACCAACCACGCGCGCGTCGGGTCGCGCGCCGGCGGAAGGACTCCATGAGCACCGCACTGCAGCACCTTGCCCATCGCCTGCGGGTGCCGGTCGACCAGGTGCCGGTACTGGGCGAGCACGACGAGGCCCGGATCCTGGCTTACGAGAAGCTCGTGCACCGGGCGATGGATCGTGAGGGCGCTGCCCTGACCCACGCCCTGGAGGAGGCGCTCACCTTCGTCCCGCGCCTGCTGCGGCCGGTGGCGAAGAAGCTGCTCGGCGGCGCGCATGAGTGAGCTGCGCACCCGGATCGAGATCACCAAGCTGGCCCGCGAGCTCGACGTCGAGGAGACCGAGCTCGACTACCTCAGCGCCAGCAGTCCCGAGGAGCTGCGCGAGCTGCGCCGGGTCACCGGCGCCGCGCTCTTCGCGCGGCACGAGGCCCGACTTCGGATGCTCGCCTCGGCGAGCGGGATCCTGCCCGCTGGGGTGACGGCGAAGATCGCGGAGAACGCGATGGGACCCCGCCTGAGCGCACGGTTGGTCAGCGTGATGGAGCCCGAGGCGGCGGCCCGGGTGGCCGGCCACGTCTCCCCCGAGTTCCTGGCGGCGCTGGCGGTCGGGCTCGACCCGCACCGGGTGCGGCCGATCCTGGCGCTGCTGCCCGCCGAGACGATGCTCGACATCGCCCGCAGGCTGATCCGGTCGGGCCAGCTGATCGCGTTGGCCCGGTTCGTCGCGGTCGTGGAAGCCGACATCATGGTCACGATCGCGGAGGAGGCGAGCGGCGCCGACCTGCTGCAGATCGTCCTCTACGCCGACGAGGAGACCGGGCTCGCGACCCTCTTCCGCAGGCTGCCCGAGCCGACGCTGTCCGAGATCCTGGACGCGGCCGGGGACGCCCAGGAGCGCGACGTCGTACTCGAGGTGCTGGCGGTGCTCGATGCGGAGGCACGGGACCGGGTGCTCGCTGCCGCGGGTCACTGACGGTTTTGACCCCTGGGGGTCAAGACCGCCACCCAACCACAGACGCACACGACCCGCCCCCGAATCCGGGAGCGGGTCGTGTGGTGGTTCAGCCGGTCAGCGTCAGTTGTTGTTGACCAGGTTGCGCAGCACGTACTGCAGGATGCCGCCGTTGCGGTAGTAGTTGGCCTCACCGGGGGTGTCGATACGGACGATCGCATCGAAGCTGACACCCGAGTCGGTGGTGACCTTGACCGTCTTCGGCGTGGTGCCGTCGTTGAGCGCGGTGATACCGGAGATCGAGAACGTCTCCTCACCGGTCAGACCGAGCGAGTCGGCGTTCTGCTCGGCCGGGAACTGCAGCGGGATGACGCCCATACCGATGAGGTTCGAGCGGTGGATGCGCTCGTAGCTCTCCGCGATGACCGCCTTGACGCCCAGCAGCGAGGTGCCCTTGGCCGCCCAGTCACGCGACGAGCCGGAGCCGTACTCCTTGCCGGCCAGGACGACCAGCGGGATGCCGGCGGCCTGGTAGTTCACCGACGCGTCGTAGACGGCGGCGACCGGAGCGTCCGCCTGGGTGAAGTCGCGAGTGACGCCACCCTCGGTGCCCGGGGCGACCTGGTTCTTGATCCGGATGTTGGCGAAGGTGCCGCGGATCATGACCTCGTGGTTGCCTCGACGCGAACCGTAGGAGTTGAAGTCGCGCTGGGCGACGCCGTTCTCCGCGAGGTAGCGACCGGCCGGCGAGTCGGCCTTGATGTTGCCCGCGGGGCTGATGTGGTCGGTGGTGACCGAGTCGCCCAGCTTCAGCAGCACACGGGCACCGTCGATGTCGGTGACCGGCGAGGGGGTCAGGGACATGCCGTCGAAGTACGGCGCCTTGCGCACGTAGGTCGAGTCCTGCTCCCACGTGAACGTCGAGCCGGTCGGGGTCGGCAGGTTCTGCCAGCGCTCGTCACCGGCGAAGACGTCGGCGTAGTCCTTGGCGAACATCTCCGAGGTGATCGAGGAGGCGATGACGTCCTCGACCTCGGTCGGGGTCGGCCAGATGTCCTTGAGGAAGACGTCGTTGCCGTCCTGGTCCTGACCGAGCGCGTCGTGGAACAGGTCGATGTCCATCGTGCCGGCGATCGCGTAGGCGATGACCAGCGGCGGGGACGCCAGGTAGTTCATCTTGACGTCCGGGTTGATCCGACCCTCGAAGTTGCGGTTGCCCGAGAGCACCGACACGACGGCCAGGTCGTTCTCCTGGACCGCTGCCGAGACCTCGGGGATGAGCGGACCGGAGTTGCCGATGCAGGTCACGCAGCCGTAGCCGACCAGGTTGAAGCCGAGCTTCTCGAGGTACGGCGTCAGCCCGGACTTGTCGTAGTAGTCCGAGACGACCTTCGAGCCCGGGGCCAGCGTCGTCTTGACCCACGGCTTGCGGACAAGGCCCTTCTCGACCGCCTTCTTCGCCAGCAGGGCCGCACCAAGCATGACCGACGGGTTGGACGTGTTGGTGCACGAGGTGATCGAGGCGATCGTGACCGCCCCGTGGTCGAGCACGAACCTCGAGCCGTCCTCGAGGGTGACCTCGGTCGGGTTGCTCGCGCGACCGCCGTCCTTGGGCGCGGCCGAGAGGTGGTTGTCCGGAGCGGGCGAGCCGTTGCCGCCGCTGTAGGACGGAGCGTCCGAGCCGGGGAAGCTCTCGGCGACGGCCTCGTCGTAGCCCTGCTCGTCGCTCGCGTTGCCGGCGTAGTCGACCAGAGCGCCGCGGAAGGCGGTCTTGGCGTCGGTCAACTGGACGCGGTCCTGCGGACGCTTCGGGCCGGCGATCGAGGGGACGACCGTCGAGAGGTCCAGCTCGAGCTTCTCGGAGAAGCGCGGCTCAGCGGCGGGGTCGAGCCACAGGCCCTGCTCCTTGGCGTAGGACTCGACGAGCTTGAGCTGCTCCTCGCTCCGGCCGGTGAGCTTGAGGTAGTTGATGGTCTCCTCGTCGACCGGGAAGATCGCGATGGTCGAGCCGAACTCAGGCGACATGTTGCCGATGGTGGCGCGGTTGGCCAGCGGCAGTGCGGAGACACCGGCGCCGTAGAACTCGACGAACTTGCCGACCACACCGTGCTTGCGCAGCATCTCGGTGATGGTGAGCACCAGGTCGGTGGCCGTCGAGCCCTCCGGGAGGTCGCCGGTGAGCTTGAAGCCGACCACGCGCGGGATCAGCATCGAGACGGGCTGGCCCAGCAGCGCGGCCTCCGCCTCGATACCGCCGACGCCGAAGCCGAGCACGCCGAGGCCGTTGACCATGGTGGTGTGCGAGTCGGTGCCGACGCAGGTGTCCGGGTAGGCCTGCAGAACGCCGTCGACCTCGCGGGTGAAGATCGTGCGGGCGAGGTGCTCGATGTTGACCTGGTGCACGATGCCGGTGCCCGGCGGCACGACCTTGAAGTCGTCGAAGGCGGTCTGGCCCCAGCGCAGGAACTGGTAGCGCTCGCGGTTGCGGTCGTACTCGATCTCGACGTTCTTGGCGAACGCCTCCGGCGTACCGAACGCCTCCGCGATCACGGAGTGGTCGATGACCATCTCAGCAGGGCTGAGCGGGTTGATCTTGGTCGGGTCGCCGCCGAGGTCGGCAGCGGCCTCACGCAAGGTGGCCAGGTCGACGATGCAGGGCACGCCGGTGAAGTCCTGCATGATCACGCGCGCCGGCGTGAACTGGATCTCCTTGTCCGGGTCCGCGTTCTGGTCCCACCCGGCGAGCGCCTTGATGTCGTCCGCGGTGATGTCCGCACCGTCCTCGGTGCGGAGCAGGTTCTCCAGGAGAACCTTGAGCGAGAACGGGAGCGAGGCGACGTCGAGGCCCTCACCCTTCACCGCATCGAGGCGGAAGATCTCGTAGGACTTGCCGTCCACGTCCAGGGTGCTCTTGGCACCGAAGCTGTCCTGACTGGCCAACGCTCACATCTCCTAGGTTCAAGCGACGGGCTGTGAAGTCTTCAACGCCATCCTGCCGCCTGCTGACACGGGCGGGAAAGTAAGGCTCCCCTTGCTTCGGGAGTGATTCACCCAGGCCTAACGTCTTGATATCAAGATACACGAGATCGAGGGATTTTTCAGATCTGCCGATCACTGGGCGAAGGGGCGTCGCCTGGGTGTAGACCCAGCATGGAGCAAGCCCTCGATGCGACAGGAGAGGTCCCGATGGCCGGGACCGACGACTCGTTCGAAACCTGGGGGCGGCCGCTCCAGGCCCGGCTCGCGTGGCGCGACAGTTGGAGGCAGCACGATGACCGAGAACCCCGGGCACCGCGACGAGATCGGTCAGGCGCTGCGCTGGCGGGTCGCAGGGGTGGCCGCCGCCGTTCTGCTCGTGGCGGGCGGGATCAGCGTCGCCGTCGGCGTCCTCGCTCACGGGGCCGATCGCAGCCTGCCGCTGAGCGCTCCGACGAGTTCGACCAGCGTGACCGGCGCGACCACACCTGCCGGGGCCGTGCCGTGGAAGGCGCTCCCGACGACCGATCCGACGCCGGCGAAGACCGCCCCAGCGTCTCCGGACCCGGCCGCGGCCGAGGGCGTGCAAGCCTGCATCTCCGGCGACCTGCATGCTGAGATCAGCAAGATCGCCGGTGCCATGGGAACCGCCTACCGTCACCTCACCCTGACGCTTCGAGGCACCAGCCCCTGCCGGATCGAGGGCTACCCGACCATCCAGCTGATGAGTCACGGCCATCCCCTCGATCTGCCGCTGATGCATGAAGCGGGCGGCATGCCGTTCGGCCGCGCGGAGCCGGTGCTGGTCGCCCCCGACGAGCCGGCCGTGATCACCATCGCCTGGGCGGTCTCGCACTCGTGCCCCGTGGTCGACAACGACGCGCTCCGGGTGACGTTGCCAGGGACCACGTCCGTTCTCAGCTTCTCCGGTTTCGGCACCAGCAGCTGCGACACCACCGAGACGTCCCCTGCGCCACTCATGGTCGGACCGGTCCACCCGCCGACCCCCGTCCGGCACACAGAATCTCGCCGTACGACGGCGTGACCGAGAGCTGGCCGACGTTCGTGTGGCGTCAGCGTGCGGCGAGCACCTCGGCATGCACCCGTACGTCGGAGGCAACGTCCGCGGCCGGCAGCCCGAACGGCCCGTAGACCACCAGCTCGTCGAAGCCCAGCTCGCCGGCTCGACCGATGGCGTCCTGGTAGGCCGCCACCGACGCGGTCGGTCGGACGGTGCCGAACCCGAGCAGCAGCGAACGGCGCAGCGTCCCCGGTTCGCGCCCGGTCTTCTCACAGGCGTCGTCGAGCCGCTCACACTGCTCACGCACCAGCGTCCAGTAGGCCTCCGGCTCGAGCCGGCTCGCCTCCCAGCCCCCGTAGGTGTTCCAGCCGTCGGCATAGCGCGCCGTCAGCGCGAGTGCTCGCGGCCCGTGCGCGGCCAGCAACAGGAACGGCCGGTCCGTGCCCTCGGGCAGCGCCACCGTCTCCAGACCCTCGAACCCGCGCGCCGTGCCCCGCCACTGCGTGGCCCCGGCCCAGACCGCGTCCAGTCCGACGACCAGGTCGGCGAAGCGCTCACTCATCTCCCGCGTGGTGAGGGGCGTGCCGGTGTCCGCCAGCGGCTCCCGCGGCGACCCGGCGCCCACGCCGAGGATCAGCCGGCCACCCGAGACGTCCTGGACCGTGGCGGCACGACGCGCCAGCGAGACCGGCGAGTGCAGCATCGCCGAGGCGACCAACGGGCCGAGCTCGATCCGCTCGGTGACGGTCGCGGCAGCTGCCAGGGTGGCGAAGCCGTCGGCCAGCCAGCCCCCGGCCGCGGTCGGATGCGTCAGGTGGTCGTAGACGTACGCCGCGTCGTACCCGATCTCCTCCATCAGCCGGAAGTCGGCCGCGAGCTGCCGCCAGGGCCGGGTCTGGACGATGACGACGCCGAGTCTCATGTGCCGATCGTCGCACGGGGCGGTTCGTCACAGCATCGACCTCCGACCGATACGTTGCTCCGGTGAGCACTCACGAGCCCTCGGACTTCAGCGCGAGCATCGGTGAGCAGCTCGCCAGCTTCATCGATGAGCACCGAAGCGGATTGACCGTCTGCCTCGACGGGCTCTCCGAAGCAGAGGCCCGCCAGCGGCTGGTGCCGTCCAAGACGACGCTGCTCGGACTCGTGAAGCACGCGACCTTCGTTGAGCGGGTGTGGTTCGACGAGGCCGTCACGTGCCGCCCCCGCTCCGAGATCGGCATCCCCCTCGATCCGGACGAGTCCTTCGATCTGACCGAAGCGGACACGATCGCATCGGTGAGGACTGCCTACGTGCAAGCGTGCGTGGCGTCGCGCAAGGCTGTGGAGCACCTCGGCGTCGATGACATCGTCAACGGCAACCGACGTGGCCCGCTCCCGATGCGCTGGGTCTACCTGCATGTCCTGCGTGAGCTCGCCCAGCACTGCGGACACGCCGACATCCTGCGCGAACAGGTGCTGGCCTCACGGCCGCGCTGAGCGCTCGGATCCGTTCGTCAGGGAGCCGTGCGCCTTTCGCGTTCACGGGAGCTTGACCTCCCCTTCACCGCCGAACCGCGCCCAGTCCTCAGGGTCGTGGTTGACCCAGACAGCGGCGTCGAGTGCGTCGGCGACGGCACGCAGACGCTGGATGGATCGAACCGCGCGCTCGGTGCTCCAGTCCCATCCGCTCGGCAGGATCTGGGTGAGCCCGATCTGGAGGTGCACCGCGTCGCCGGTGAGGATCAGCGGGCCGTTGTCCATGGTCAGCAGGAGGCTCTGGTGACCCGGCCTGTGTCCGGGTGTCGAGAGGATCTGAACGCTCCCGTCCCCGAATACGTCGTGGTCGCCGTGGAGTGGGTGCCAGTCGAAGCCGCGGGTGAGCTCGATGTCCTCGCGTCGGAAGTGCCCCTCGAAGGCAGCCGTGTGCGGCCACAGCGCGTAGGGCAGGTCGTCGGCACCGGCGTAGAGCTTCGCGTGCGGGAACAAGTGCAGTCCACCGGCGTGGTCGCAGTGTGGGTGGGACAGCACGACGTGGGTGATGTCGGCGCAGCTCAGCCCGAGCGCCCCGTTGTCGGTCGATGCGCTGCTCGGGCTCAAACTCCAGGCCCATGTGGGTCAGCAATGCTCCGTAGGTGCCAACCGGGTCCTCGGCCGCGGAGGGCGCCATGCCGGGACGGGGTTGCCGTCAGCGGGTACTTCCGGGGCCGCGCGCGCCGCTCGACGGCTGTAGCGCGGGGTTCTTGCGGAAGTCCCAGCTGGTGACCTTGGTCGGGGTGACCCGCAGCCAGCCGTGCCGGCCATCGGCGACGAAGGTGTCGCTGCCGGCGTACTTGCGTGCGAAGAGCAGCTCGGGTTGGACCAGGTCCGGGTTCGGTGCCGACGTCCGGGGTGCCTCGCCGACGACCTCGACCGTGCCGTTGATCTCCACACCGCGGAGCTCGTGGAAGTCGTGCCCGGCGTCGATCACGACCGCGACATGGGGGTCACGCATCAGGTCGGTCCAGCGCTGGCTCTTGGTCAACGAGTTGAGCCAGAGGTGCTTCCCGTCCCAGACGAACCACAGAGGTACGACGTGGGGCAGGCCGTCGCCGCCGACGGTTGCTACACGACCGATACGCTCGTGGTTCAAGAACGCGTCCATCTCGTCGGGAGTCATCGCGATGCGGCGGCCGCGGCGCTGCTCCTTCATCGGGGTGTCGTCCGCCATCGTCGTCACTGACCGTTCCATTGAGGTTGTCTCTTCTCCAGGAAGGCAGCGACGCCTTCCTGCATGTCCTGGGATGCCATCGTCGACTCGGCCGCCCGAGCGGTGGCCTGCCATCCGTGCTCGTCTGCTGCTTGGTGGAGCTCGGCGACGGCCGCGAGTGTGGTCCTGACCGCGAACGGGGACGAGCGACAGATGTCCTCAGCCACCCCCAGCGCGGTCTCGAGCGCGTGGCCCGGCTCCGCGAGGCGGCTGGCCAGACCCAGCGCGTACGCGCGCTCTCCACTGAGCTCGGCGCCGGTGACCAGCAGGTCTTTGGCGACGTGGAGCGGGAGTGCTCGAAGTGCCCTGAAGAGTGCCCCCGACGTCGCCACCAGCCCTCGCCGCGTCTCGGGCAGGGCGAAGCGGCAGTCGCTCGCGGCGACGATGATGTCGCAGGCGAGCGCGATCTCGAATCCCCCGCCGAAGGCGACACCTTCCACGGCCGCGACGAGCGGCTTCGCGCGCTGCCGGCGGATCAGGCCGTACTCACCGCCGCGCTCCGTGCGGGCGTCACGGCCGTTGACGAGGTCGGTGCCGGCCGAGAACAGCGACGTCGTGCCGGTCAGGACGCCGACCCAGAGTTCGGGATCGTCGTCGAGCCGGTTCAGCGCGGCATCGATCCCCAGCGCCGTGTCGACGTCGATGGCGTTGCGCTTCTCGGCCCGGTCGATCCGCACCACCAGGATGCGGCCACGCTGCTCCGCGTGAACGGTCACGACGACTGCTCCGCGGTCGGCGGCAGACCCACGTGTGGGAACAGGTCGAGGAAGGAGCCGATGGTGATCCGCTTCCTAGCGTCCTCGCCGACGTTCTTGAACAGGTGCCGCAGCGT
This sequence comes from Nocardioides sp. Iso805N, assembly GCF_000364605.1. GTDB lineage: Bacteria > Actinomycetota > Actinomycetes > Propionibacteriales > Nocardioidaceae > Nocardioides. The sequence continues at coordinate 215,347 of NZ_KB822576.1, forward strand.
GTCCTGCGCATGGCCGAAGCCGCCCTTCATGTGCGAGGCGCCCGAATGCACCCAGGTCTTGTCCATGCTTCTCCTTCGCGCTCCAAACCCGACAGATGTGTCAGGTAAGCGCTGCGTATCGAGTGTGCGGATACCCGACAGATCTGTCAAGTAAGGTGGCGGGCATGACGAGCGGGGTTCGGAAGGCGCAGGCGTCCAAGTCGGACCCGGTCCGCCAGCCCGTGAGCGCCCGCGGACAGCGGACGCATGCAGCGCTCCTCAAGGCGGCGCGCGAGGCGTTCGAGCAACAGGGCTTCGGCGAGGTGAACGCCACCGAGATCGCGAGCCGCGCCGGCGTGGGCTACGGCTCCTTCTACGCCTACTTCACCTCGCGAGACGACATCTTCACCGCCGTCGCCGACCAGTTCCTCCAAGAGGTGCACGACCTCTCGAGAGCACCGGCCGACGTCACCGAACCGCTTGCGCGCTTCACCGCCGAGAACCAGCGGTTCTTCCGCCTCTACCGGAAGAATGCCCGGATGTTCCAGCTGGTCGAGGAGCGCGCTGCTGTCGACGAGGAGTTCCGCACCGCGTGGCGCGCCCTTCGTCGCCAGTACGTCGGTCGGATGGCTCGCAACCTCAAGCGACTCGAGCAGCAGGGCGCCATCGAACAAGGCCTCGACCTGCCCTACACCGCCGAGGTGCTCTCGGCGATGGTGGAGCGGGCTGCGCATCTCTCAGCCCTGGTGCCAGAACAGGACGACATCAGGCTGCTGCAGGCGCTCGAGGACACCTGGAGCCGCGCCCTGGGCTACGCGGGCCGTTCGCTCGATACTTGGGAGGCATGACGTCCCGACTCACCGAGATCAACGTCGACTGCATGGATCCCCACCGGCTCGCAGGCTTCTGGTGCGCGGCGCTCGGTTACTCGGTCCTCGAAGCCACCGACAGCCTCGTCGAGATCGGCCCAGACCGTCGGCCCGATGCACAACTGCTGGACGCCGTGCGCCGCGAGCCGGTCGCAGCATCGCTGTTCTTCGCGTTGGTCCCTGAACGCAAGAAGGTCAAGAACCGTCTGCACTTCGACCTCTCGCCGATCGATTGCACACAGGCCGACGAGATCGCCAGGCTTGAGGCGTTGGGAGCGCAGCGCGCGGACGTCGGCCAGACCGGCGCCGAGTCGTGGGTGGTGATGGCCGACCCGGAGGCGAACGAGTTCTGCGTACTCCGCAGCCTGGCACCGGGCCAGTTCGACGTGTGAGGCACCCATCCCTCCGCTGCCCATGATCGTCGCGGGGAACACCCGAGTGACTGGCGCTACCGTGGCGCCGTGACCAACGAGCTTGCCGAGGAGCCCGACACCGCGCCGAGCGGCAAGGCCGTCCGCGCGGTCCGGACTGCGCTGTTGGTGCACGGCCCCCAGTCACGTGCAGAGCTTCAGAAGCGCACCGGTCTTGCCCGCTCCACGGTCGCCCGGGTTGCGCAGACCCTCGTCGACCAAGGCGTGGTGCGGGAGGTCACCGCTCCACACCGTTCGGCCCGGGGACGGCGGCCGGTGCTCCTCGCTCTGAACAGCTCCGACGATCTTGTCGGGTGTCTGGTGCTCTCGCACCGCGAGCTTCGAGCCTCGGTCCTCACCCTGGACGGGAAGACCGTGGCTGACGTTCGAGCCCCCACCGATCCGCTCTCGGCGGATTTCGACCTCGTCGGGTGCAGCGAGAGCCTCCTGCAATCAGCGATGACCTCCATCGATGCCGCATCCTCCCGCCTGATCGGCGTGGCCCTCGCCGTCCCAGGCCCCTACCAGCCCGGCGTCGGCCTTGTCGGCGTCCAGGAGCTCGCCGACCAGGTGCACCACATCCGCGGGGGCCAGCGGCTGCCCACCTGGATGACCCGTGACCCAGAAGTCGAGCTGGCCGACCGACTGCGCGTCCCGGTCGTCGTGGAGAACGACGCCAATCTGGCCAGCGTCGGCGAACACGGTTGGGGCGCCGCCCGCGAAGCCCGCATCGCTGTGGTCGTCACTCTGTACGACGGGTTCGTCGGTGCCGGTCTGGTCCTCAACGGCGAGCTGTGTCGAGGCGCGGCCGGCATGGCCGGCGAGATCGCACACGTGAGCGTCGTCGAAGACGGGCCGCGATGCATGTGCGGGCGCACCGGCTGCCTGGCCGCTGTCTTCGCCACCACCGAGCTGCGGGCGCCTGTCCAGGAGGGCAGTGGCCCTCTTCAACTCGTCGACGTGTTCACCCGGGCGGCGTTCGGCGGCTCCGCCGTTCTACCTGCGTTGCTGGACGCCACCCGGCACGTCGGCAAGGTACTCGCGGACCTCTCGATCTGGCTGAACCCTGACGTCATCGTCATCGAAGGACTCGACCCACGCGTTGCCGAGCGCGTCATCGCGATCTTGGAGGCCGAGATCGACGCGCGCGCCGGCCATGCCGTGGCGCGGAGCACCCGAGTGCTCGCCGGCACCCTGGGTGAGGACGCCACGGTCCTCGGCGGACTGGCCTCGGTGCGCCAGCGGTTGGCCATGTCAACCAACCACGGCTGAACTGCCGCTCTCCAGCCCACAACGGCACCGAGGCGCAGGCAGATCAATCCTAGCGATTATGCATGAATCGGTCATTTATCCCGGGATGAAGCGGATTCTTTCAGCCTCATTGACGCGTGACGCACGCCACTTTTAGAGTCCGAGAACCGATGGTCCGCGAGGTTCGAGCGTTGCGACCCAGCGCCTCAAGCCCCCGTAGACATGCCGATCCGGGCTTGCTCTCGGAGCGCTCACCCGTGCGCTCAAGCCTGCGACGCATGCTGCCTCGGCCACGTGCCGAGCCAGGGTCAGCGGGGTTCTTGCTGGTCCCTCACCGCCGAGTGCCCTGAAGAAAGGCTTCCTCGATGACAACACGACCACGACACATCGCGTACGCCGTAGCCTCCTCGGCTACAGCCATCGCGATGGGCGCCGCCCTCACGGCCGGGGCGGGCGATGCGGCAGCGGCCGCACCTCCCCACCTCGCAGCCGCTGCCGTCAGCTCCGCCACCGCGCGAATTCCAGCGGTGACAGGTGACGCGCGTGTCGACAAGCTGCTGACCCAGATGACGCCGACCGAGAAGATGACCCTCCTGTCCGGCGCCAGTGAGGATGCCTCGACCAACGAGTACGAGGCCGGCTACCTGCCCGGCGTTCCCCGACTCGGAATCCCCTCGTTGCGGCTCACCGACGGGCCACCGGGCATCGCCACCAGGCGCACGTCCACCGGCATGACCTCGACGATGGGCGTCGCAGCGACCTTCGATAACGCCCTCGCCCAGGAGAACGGCAAGGTCATCGGCCGCGATGCGCGAGCGCTGGGCCAAGACGTCGCGCTGGAGCCGTTCATCAACATCGACCGCGACCCGACGACGGGGCGCGGCTGGAACACGTTCGGCGAAGACCCTCTCCTGACCGGGTCCACCGGAGCCAGCGAGATCAAGGGCATCCAGAGCCAGGGCGTGATGGCCCAGGCCAAGCACTACATCGCCTACGACGGTGCCAGCGGGAACGTCGTGGTCGATCAGCAGACACTGCACGAGATCTACCTGGCGCCGTTCCAGGACGCGGTCGACGCCGGCGTCGCCTCCATCATGTGCTCCTACAACGCCGTGAACGGGCCGGCGGCGTGTGGGAACTCCACCACGCTGCAGACGATCCTGCGCGGCCAGCTCGGCTTCAAGGGCTTCGTCACTTCCGACTGGGGCGCGAACCACGCCACCGACTTCCTGGCCAAGGGCCTCGACATGGAGATGCCCGGCAATGGACTCGGCGGCGTGATCCCGCAGTACTTCTCGCAGGCCAACCTCACCCAAGCGCTCAATGCAGGCACCATCACTGAGGCAGAGATCAACACCGCGGTCGGCCGGATCCTCTACGAGTACGACCGCTTCGGCCTGCTCGACGGCAAGTCGAAGCACACCGTCACCGCAGAGTCGATCACTCAGAACGCGACCGTCGTCAAGCAGACCGGTGAGGAGTCCGCCGTACTCCTCAAGAACACCGGCAACGCCCTGCCGCTCAGCACCTCGGCACTGTCGGCCCTCGCCCTGATCGGGCCGGGCGCCGGCCAGACCATCGCCGAAGGCGGCGCCGGGGAGAGCTCGACCGGGCGCGCTGACCGCTGGATCGGCACGGTCGACACGCTCAAGAAGGCAGCACCGAACGCCGCGATCACCTACCGGCCGGGAGACGACCTGACCGGTACGCCGGTGCCCGCGTCAGCGCTGAGTCACGACGGGCAGCCGGGTCTGCTGCGCACCACGACAGCCTCCGGCGACACCGCAGTCGACGACCAGCTGAACTTCACGACCGCCCAGGGCAACGCCCTGCCGGCAGGCTCTGCCCACACCTGGACCGGCCAGATCACCGCACCCGAGGATGGCACGTACTCGATCAACTTCGGCGAGCTCGGCACCACCGGCACCGTCTCCATCGATGGCAAGCAGGTCGTCGCCACCGACAGCTTCATCACCGGCGCGCCGCGTTACGGCACGGTCAAGGCCGGAGATGCCGGCCCGCTGCCGACCACCGACGGCTTGAACAACAAGCGCGCATCGGTCGACCTGACCGCCGGCGCCCACGACATCACCATCACCCAGACCCCCGACGTGTCGGGCGACCCGGTGCAGGTCCACCTGTTCTGGACCACGCCGACCCAGGCCCAGGCGAATCACGACGCCGCGGTCAAGGCCGCCAAGAACGCCGACACCGCCGTCGTCTTCGCCTACGCCGATGCACAGGGCGGCAACCTCACCACGCCGCTCCCGGACGACCAGGACGAGCTGATCGAGGACGTGGCGGCGGCGAACCCCAACACCATCGTCGTCCTTCAGTCGAACGCACCCGTCGCGATGCCGTGGCTCTCACGGGTCAAGGCGGTCCTCGAGGGCTGGTTCCCCGGTGACGAGGGCGGTTGGTCGTTCGCGGACCTGCTCACCGGCGCAGCGAACCCCAGCGGTCGGCTGCCGTTCACCTGGCCGGCCGCGGCCTCTCAAGGCGTAGCCAGCGACCCGGCCCACCCTGAGCGCTCCTCGCGGGGTGTCGACCCGGGCACGAGCACGCCCTGCACCGCACCGTCCACCTTCGGCAGCATCCCCGACTGCGAGACCGACTACTCCGAAGGAGTCGACGTCGGCTACCGCTGGTACGCCGCGCAGCACGAGACACCACTGTTCCCGTTCGGCTTCGGCCTCTCCTACGCGAGGTTCTCCTACTCCGGGCTGAGGATCACATCCGCCAGCGACGGGGGCTTCAACGTATCGGTGCAGGTCAAGAACGTCGGGACCAGGGCCGGCTCAACCGTGCCGCAGGTCTACCTCGGGGCGCCGGCCCACAAGGCGGCCGGTGTCCAGTTCGCGCCCGTCGCCCTTGCCGGCTACGGCCGAGTGATGCTCGGCGCCGGGAGGTCGACGACGAAGACGATTCACGTCGGCAAGCGGCAGCTCGAGTACTGGTCGACGGCCGGCAACGCCTGGCGGCTTGCCACCGGCCCGCGTACGGTCCGGGTCGCCGACTCCGCAACCGCCAACGGCCCTTCCTCAAGGGTCACCGTCGTCGCGGGACATCTGAGGCCCTCCAAGAGGCCTCATGTGACCGGTAAGCCACGTGTAGGCCAGAGGCTGCGCGTCTCGAAGCTGACGTGGAGTGTCCAGGGCGTGGAGGTCAGGTATCAGTGGCTCCGCAACGGAAAGGCGATCGCGCACGCATCCCACGCCACCTACCGCGTTCGTCCAGCCGACTACCGAACGCGCGTCTCTGTTCGCATCACTGCGGAGAAGAGCGGCTACGCGCCGGGAGAGGTGACGGCCAAGGGCGTCCGGGTGAACCAGCGACGCTGATCCAGGCGACGGGACGACGGCGTCCTCGCTCCACAGGCCGTCCGTCGTCCCGTCTCCCCATCACCGCAGGTCAGAGCCGGTTTTCTCCAGCAGCGCGACGCATTCGACGTGGTGCGTCATCGGGAACAGGTCGAACCCCCGCAGGCTCGTCAACCGGTAGCGGTGCTCGGCGAAGATCGCCACGTCACGCGCGAGCGCCGCCGGGTCACAGGCGACGTAGGCGACCGCCCGCGGTTCACGGTCGGCCACAGCCTCCACGACCGGCCGCCGAGCGCCTTCGCGCGGCGGGTCGAGCACCACCAGGTCGAACCGCTCCGGGAAGGAGTCGAGCACGTCGGCGACGTCGCCGACGCTCACCTCCGCTGTGGGCACGTTCTGGCGGGAGTACGCCGAGGCTGTCGGCTCCCCCTCGATCGCCACCACCCGGCCGGACTCCCCCACCCGGTCGGCCAGGAAGGCGGCGAACAGGCCGACGCCGGCGTAGAGGTCGAGCACCGACTCGCCCGGCCGCGGGTCGAGCGCACCGAGCACCGCCTCGACCAGGGCGGTCGGTGCACCCGGGTGCACCTGCCAGAAGCCGTCGGCGGCCACGTCGAAGACGTGCGTCGTACCGGCTGCGCTGACGGTCTCCGTGACGGTCCGGGGGTCGGATGTCTCCTGAGGATCGCGCGCTGCCCCGGTGTCGAACGACTCCCGGGCATCGGGGCGGGCGATGAGGCAGTCGTCGATGGCGATGACGTCGTGGGAGCGGTACTTGCGCATCCCCTTGCCCGGTCCGACATAGCGCTGCCGGGTGCGCCAGCGCAGCCCGTCGACGTCGCCCGGCACCGCCTCGACCTCGAGGCCCGCGACCAGCGGGTCGGCGGCGTCGAGCCTGGCCAGCCGGACCAGCTGCTCGCGCACCACGGCGGCCTTGAGCTCACGCTGGGCGGGCACCGCTACATGTTGGAAGTCGCAGCCCCCGCAGCCGCCAGGACCGGCGTATCGGCACGGAGCCTCGACGCGGTCCGGCGACGCCTCGAGTACGTCGACGGCATCGGCGCGCCAGAACCGGTCGCCCTCGCCGCCTTCGGTGATCTCGATGATGACCCGCTCACCCGGCAGCGCGTGCCGGACGAAGACCACGCGCGTCTCCAGCACCTCGGCGTCGAGTGCACTCGAGGTCACCCGCGCGACCACGTGGCCACCGTGCGCCACCGGCCCGGCGGTCACCTCGAAGCGCTCCCCGACCCGAGAGCGGCCGCGAGCCTGCTTGGCACGGGCCTGGCGACCCCGGTTGTGGTGCGGGCGGCGGTCGCCGCGGGCGGTGCTCACTTGCCGATCTGACGGTTGCGGGTATCGACGGCGCGGCCGGCCCGCAGGTCGCTCGGGGCCACCCAGATCTCCTCGCGCAGCTCGCGGGCGCGCTGGGCCGAGGAGTGCAGCTGATAGGGCACCGAGATGACCATGACACCGGGCGTGAAGAGCAGGCGCCCCTTGAGCCGTAGGGCGGTCTGGTTGTGCAACGCCTGCTCCCACCAGCGGCCCACGACGTACTCCGGGATGTAGACGGCGACCACGCCGCGGGGGTTCGCCTTCTTGATCGCGGTGGCGTAGTCCACCACCGGGCGGATCAGCTCGCGGTAGGGCGAGTGCAGCACCTTGAGCGGCATCGCCATGTTGCGGTCGTCCCACTCCTCCAGCAGCGCGGCGGTGCCGGCGTCGTCGATCGAGACCGTGACCGCCTCGAGCACGTTGGGCCGGGTCGCCTGGGCGAACGCCAGCGCCCGCAGCGTCGGCTTGTGCAGCTTGGAGACCAGCACGATGGCGTGGACCCGGGTCGGCATGACCCTGTCCTCCTCGTCGGCAGCCAGCTCCTTCTCCACGTTGGTGTAGTGCCGGCGGATGCTCTTCATCACCAGGAAGAAGAAGACCATCGCCAGGATCGCGATCCAGGCTCCGGCGAGGAACTTGGTCAGCAGCACGATCACGAAGACCACCGCGGTCATGCCCAGGCCGAAGGCGTTGATGATCCTGGACCGGTGCATGCGCCGGCGGACCGCAGGGTCCCGTTCGGTCTTCAGGTGCCGGGTCCAGTGCCGGATCATGCCGAGCTGGCTGAGGTTGAACGAGACGAAGACGCCGACGATGTAGAGCTGGATGAGCCGGGTGGTCTCGGCGTTGAACGCCTGGATCAGGACGATCGCCAAGATCGCGAGGAACAGGATGCCGTTGCTGTAGGCAAGGCGGTCGCCGCGGGAGCCGAGCGCTCGCGGCGCGAAGCCGTCGCGGGCCAGGATCGAGCCGAGCACCGGGAAGCCGTTGAAGGCGGTGTTCGCCGCCAGCACCAGGATGATGCCGGTCATCGCGACCACGAAGTAGAAGCCCGGCGGGAAGTCGTGGAACACGGCCCGGGCGAGCTGGGCCACCACGGTGTGCTGCTCGTAGCCGGCCGGGAGCGGGTTGCCGTTCGCGTCGCGGAGGCGACCGACGTCGCCGGGATCGACGTACTTCAGGCCGATCGTGTTGGCCAACGCCATGATGCTCAACAGCATGCTGACGGCGATCGCACCGAGCAGCAGCAGCGTGGAGGCGGCGTTCTTCGACTTCGGTCGCCTGAACGCGGGCACGCCGTTGGAGATCGCCTCGACACCTGTCAGCGCCGCACAGCCTGAGGAGAAGGCGCGCGCGAGCAGGAAGATCAGCGCGACACCGCTCAGCGCGTTCTGGTGGTGGGCGTCGGGTACGACGGTCAGGTTGGCGCTCTCGACGGGGTGCAGCGAGCCGGTGGCGTACTGGATGAAGCCGTAGGCGCCCATGCCGAGGATCGCGAGCATGAAGCCGTACGTCGGGATCGCGAAGAACGTGCCCGACTCGCGGACACCACGCAGGTTCATGCCCGCCAGCACGATCACCAGCACCGTGGCGACAGTGGCCTCGTGGCCATGGATGAAGCCGAGCGCCGAGGCGGCGTTCTGCACACCCGAGGAGATCGAGACGGCGACGGTCAGCACGTAGTCGACCAGCAGCGCGCTGGCGACGGTGATGCCCGCATTGGGACCGAGGTTGACGGTCGCCACCTCGTAGTCGCCGCCGCCGGAGGGGTAGGCGTGCACGTTCTGCCGGTAGGACGCCACCACCGTGAGCATCACCAGGGCGACAGCGACGCCGATCTTCCACGACCACACGTACGCCGACGCTCCGGCCAGCGAGAGCATGATGAAGACCTCGTCGGGGGCGTAGGCCACCGACGAGAGCGCGTCGCTGGCGAAGACCGGCAGCGCGATCCGCTTCGGCAGCAGGGTCTCGCCCAGCTGCGAGCTGCGCAGCTTGCGGCCCAGCAGAATTCGTTTGGAGACGTCGCCCATGCCCACGACGAAGAGGCTAGGGCATGGACGCCCGCTCGGGTCTGTCGAGACGGTGTGGAGGACAAGTAGGCGTACCCGGGCGAAGTGCGGCTACGGTAGCCGCGTGCACGTCGTGATCATGGGCTGCGGCCGCGTGGGTTCCACGCTCGCCCGCGGCCTCGAGGACCGCAACCACACCGTGTCGGTGATCGACAGCGAGCCGGAAGCGTTCCGCCGTCTCGGACCCGCCTTCAACGGCGACAAGGTCACCGGCATCGGTTTCGACCAGGAGGTGCTGGAGAAGGCGGGTATTCGCCGCGCGGACGCCTTCGCCGCCGTCTCCAGCGGCGACAACTCGAACATCATCGCCGCCCGGGTGGCGCGCGAGACGTTCGGCATCCGCAACGTCGTGGCCCGTATCTACGACCCCGGCCGCGCCGAGGTCTACCAGCGACTCGGCATCACCACGGTCGCGACGGTGAAGTGGACCGCGGACCAGGTGCTCCGTCGGCTGCTGCCGCAGGGCAACGAGCCGGACTTCCGCGACATGTCCGGCACGATCCGGCTCGACTCCGTGCCCGCGCCGGAGATCTGGATCGGCCAGCGCACCATCCACCTCCAGGAGCAGTCCCGCTCCCGGATCGCCTGGATCGACCGACTCGGCGAGGGCGTCCTGCCCACCCGCGAGAGTGTCATCCAGGAGGGCGACGTCCTGCACCTCGTGATGCGCGAGGAGAACGCAGCGCACGCCTACAAAGCCATCAAGCACGGTCCAGAGGAGGGCTGACCGACATGCGTGTCGCCATCGCCGGAGCCGGCGCGGTCGGTCGCTCGATCGCCCGCGAGCTCATCGCCAACGGTCACGAGATCCTGCTCATCGACAAGGACCCCAACTCCATCCGCCCCGAGCGCGTCCCGGACGCGGAGTGGCTGCTGGCCGACTCCTGTGAGCTCTCCTCGCTCGAGGAGGCCCGGATGGAGCGCTGTGACGTGGTCATCGCCGCCACCGGCGACGACAAGGTCAACCTGGTCACCTCACTGCTGGCCAAGACGGAGTTCGGCGTCCCGCGGACGGTCGGGCGGGTCAACCACCCCAACAACGAGTGGCTCTTCACCGAGGCCTGGGGCGTGGACGTCAACGTCTCGACGCCACGGATCATGTCGGCTCTCGTCGAGGAGGCCGTCACCGTGGGCGACCTCGTGCGGCTCTTCTCCTTCCGGCAGGGCCAGGCCAACCTGGTCGAGCTCACCCTGCCGGCCGACAGCCCGTACGTCGGCAAGCCGTCGGGGCTGATCCCGCTCCCGGAGAACTGCGCGCTCGTGACGATCCTGCGCGACCGCAACGTCTACGTGCCCGCGCCGGAGGAGCCCGTGGAGGCCGGTGACGAGCTGCTCTTCGTCGTACCTGCCGAGAACGAGGACGCCCTCGAACGGCTGCTCGCCCCCGCCAACCACGGCGGCTGATCGACCCCACTGATCGACCCCGCTGATCGGGCTCTGCACTGGCAGCAGTGCAGAGCCCGATCTGTCTCCGCGCGCGGTGCGTGCGGTCGCGAAGCGCCAAAAGGGGCGCCGCCGGACGACGCGCCGCGACGAAGGAGCGCCGCGCGGCGGTAGGCCTGCCCCGCGGCGCTGCGCGGACGACCGCACCGCGCAACAGACATCCCGGATTCAACCGGGACGGAGGCCCGATTCAACCGGGACGGAGGCCCGATTCAACCGGGACGGAGGCCCGAATCAACCGGGACGGAGGCCCGATTCAACTCTCCAGCGGAGTCGCGTTCCGCGCCAGCAGCCAGACCATTCCGCCCCAGGCGACCAGCCGCAGCGGCCAGCCGATCCCGAGCCGGATGATGCCGAGCACCAGCACGGCGGCGTCCTTGTGCATCGCTCCGCCGTAGCCGAGCAGGATCACGATCCCCTCGACGATCGCCAGGATCGCCCCCGGGGCCAGGAAGAGCCAGGTCAGTCGGGTGCACAGCGAGACGATCTGACGGTTCTCGTGCCACTCCAGCGGATCGCCGGCGACGCTGCCGACCATGAAACCGATCGCGGGCCATCGCACCAGGCAGCTCAGCACCAGGCCCACGGTGTAGACACCGGTGATCACGACCCCCGGAACGAAGAACGCGAGTGCCTGATCCTCCTGGCTGCCACCCATCCCCCGGGCGATGTGGACCACCAGCCAGCCGATCGCGATCCCGACGATGGCGTTCGCGACGTACTGGATCGTGGAGCGCTGCACCAGCCGCAGCACCAGCGCGATGCCCGCGAGGGCGGCGCCGGCGATCAGCGCGACCCGGATGTCCTTGACGATCAGCCAGGCGGCGGTGAACGCGAGCCCGGGCAGGCCGGCCTCCAGCATGCCGCGACGGCCGCCGAGCGATGCCGACATCTGGCGGCGCACCACCGCCTCGACGGTCTCGACGTCGACGTGGTGGTCGGGGTGATCGGCGTCGGCGCCCGGCTGCGGGGCGGGATCGGTCATCGCGTCAGTCCCAGGATCGGCCGCGGCGTCACTCACGGGATGAGCTCGTAGCGGGGGTTGTAGATCGTGCGCATGCCGTCGTGCCGACCGATCCGGCCCTGCACCTGCAGCGAGCGCCCCGGCGTGATCCCGGCGATGCGACGCCGGCCCAGCCAGACCACCGTCACCACGTCAGTGCCGTCGAACAGCTCGGCCTCCAGTGCAGGTACGCCGCCGCGAGGCCGCAGGGTGACGGTCCGCAGCGTGCCGCGCAGGCGCAGCAGCTCCCGGTCGGGCGCCTCGGCGATCGGCGTGACCCCGGCGTCGGCGTACTCCTCCTGGAGGTCGCGCGCATGCTGGTCCTCGTTGTTCGCCCAGTTGCTCAGCGTCTGCCGCAGCCGCCCCTTGCTCATGCCAGCTCCTCGCTGGAAGCGGAGTGCAGCGAGCAGCTGAAGGGGGTGTTCACGCCTCCACCACCTGCTGCGCCTCGGGCGGGATGACGATCGGCAGGGCCTCGCCCTTGGGCATGGCGATCTTGCCGCGGCTGACGACGACGTGGTGCAGCACCTGCTCCCAGGCCTCGCCGACCTCCGGCTCGACCGCCGGGCGACCGAGGAACGTCACCCGCAGCAGCCAGCGCGGGCCGTTGATGCCGAGGATCCGGGAGGGCTGCACACCCTCCTGGCCATCGGGCATGGTCACGCTGAGCTGGCAGACCAGCTCGGGACCGAAGTTGCCGTCGCGCTGGACGACCTGGCCGCCGCGCTGCTGCACGTCGGCGACAAGTTGCGGCAGCACCTCGCCCCACAGGTCGCCGTTGCGAGGCGCGGCGAACGCACGCAGCTCGATGGCCCCCTCCTCACCGGTGAGCAGGACGGCCGCGATCTGGCCCGTGCTCTCGTCGACCTGGAGGCGCAGCTCGAGACCCTCGACCGCCGGGATGTGAAGGGAGCCGAGGTCGACCCGGTTCATCGCAGTGGCATCGGCGGGGATCTCGTCGACGTCGTAGGGACCGCGCGGGCCGCTCGACGCCTGGACGCTCTCGATGGTCGCCGCGTTGTCGCCCGCGGCCTCCCCGGCGGTCTCGGCAGTGGTCTCGGCGACCTCGGTCTGACCCTCGGTCCTGGACTTGCGGCGGAACTTCAACGGACTGCTCTCTCTGACGACTTCTCCCGCAGGCTCAGCCCTGCGAGAACCCTCCGGTAGAACCGTAGCCTCCCGCGCCCCGGACCGAGTCAGGAAGGACCTCGACCTCCACGAAGCGGGCGGTCTCCACGCGCTGGATGACCAGCTGGGCGACCCTGTCGCCGCGGCGGAGCGCGATGGTCTCCTGCGGGTCGAGGTTGATCAGCAGGACCTTGATCTCGCCACGGTAGCCCGCGTCCACCGTGCCCGGGGTGTTGACGATCGAGAGGCCGTGTCGAGCGGCCAGGCCGGAGCGCGGGTGGACGAGCGCGACGAAGCCGTGCGGCAGCGCGATCGCGATCCCGGTGGGCACCAGTGCTCGCTCCCCCGGGGCCAGCGTGATGTCGACCGTGGTGACCAGGTCTGCACCCGCATCCCCGGGGTGCGCATAGGCTGGCACCGCCAGATCGGCATCAAGGCGGAGGAGAGCTATGTCCACGGTCGGACCAGGGCTAGCGTCAGGCACGGGGCGGACCCTATCTCGCACCGGCGAGGGCGGGATGAAAAACTCTCCCCTCGTGAGCATCCCTGGATACGACGAGCGCCTGAGCGTGCCGCTGCGCTGGTGGGTCCAGGGCATCATGTTCGAGGCCACGCTAGCGCTGGCCATGATCGTCTCGATGCCGTTCGCGCTCGCGTGCGGCCTGACCGCGGCGATCCTCGTGCTACTGGTGCTGGCCTTCTACGCCTACGGGGCGAGCCGGATCGTGGTCTCGGACGGGACGCTTCGTGCCGGTCGGGCCCGGATCGAGGCGCGCTACCTCGGCGCCGTCGAGCCACTCGACCCGGAGGCTGCCCGCCGGATCGCCGGCGTGGAGGCCGACGCGCGCGCCTACCTGCTGCTGCGGCCCTACCTGAGCCGAGCCGTCAAGGTGGAGATCGACGACCCGGCCGACCCGGCGCCGTACTGGCTGATCTGCACCCGCCACCCCAACCGGTTGGCTGCGGCGATCGAGGCGCTCTCCGCCGGCTCGCGCTGACCGGTCGCTGAGCCCTCAGGCCGCGCCGGTCTCCTCGTCACCGACGTCAGGTACGCCGGAGGTGTCGCGGTCCTCGCGCCATTCCGAGCGTGCGCTCCAGCGGCCGCGCTCCCGCTCGACTCGGATCGGGTGCTCGAATGCCTGACTGATCGTGCGGGTGTTGACCGCCCCGGATACTGGGCCGGAAGCGACCGTGCGGCCGTGCGAGATCACCAGGGCGTGACTCGTGCTGACCGGCAGCTCCTCGAGGTGGTGGGTGACCAGCACCGAGGCGAGGCCCGGCTCGGAGCGGGCGAGCGCCCCGATGGTCTCCAGCAGCTGCTCACGGGCGGCGACGTCCAGGCCTGTGGTCGGCTCGTCCAGGAGCAGCAGTCGCGGCCGGGAGACGAGGGCGCGCGCGATCAGGGTCCGGCCGCGCTCGCCCTGCGACATGGTCATCCAGGAGGCGTTCACGCGCCCGGCGAGTCCGACATCTGCGAGCAGCGAGCGAGCCAGCTCCTGCTGCTCCGCGCTCGGCGCCCAGCGCAGCGGCTGCTCGACCGTGCCGGTGAGGCCGGTGAGGACCACCTCGACGGCGGTGAGCGGTGAGCGCAGCGCGTGCCGCGGGTTCACGTGCCCGATCACCCGGCGCAGCTCCTGCAGGTCCACCCGGCCGAGCCGGCGCCCGAGCACGTCGACGGTGCCCGAGGTGGGATGGGACTGCGCGCCACAGAAGCCGAGGATCGTGCTCTTCCCGGCGCCATTGGGTCCGAGCAGCGCCCAGTGCTCGCCGGCCCGCACCGTCAGATCGATGCCGTGCAGGATCTGGTTGCCCTGGCGGCGGAAGGTGACCTTGCGCAGCTCGAGGACGGGGTGACTCATCGAAGACTCTCCTTCATGGACAGCAGGTGGGCGCGGCTCAGCTCGGCGGCGGCGTCGGCGTCGCGGGCCGCGATCGCCTCGAACAACAGGACGTGGGCGGTGTGGTCGGCCGGGTCGAGGTGGTCGTCGCGGTCGCGTGCCGGATTCGGCCGCAACCGCAGCATCTCCACCATCGCCTGGCGCAGCCGCGGCACGAAGCCGTCGAAGAGCTCGATCAGAATCGCGTTGTGCGCCGCACTGACGATGCTGCGGTGGAAGGCGGTATCGGAGTCGACGTGATGCTCGAGAGACGGACTGGGCGCTCCGCGGGTGTCCAGGGCGCGACGGATCGCGCGCAGCTCGGCCGGCGTACGCCGCCGTGCAGCCAGCGCCGCGGCCTCGGACTCGATCGCGACCCTGGCCTCGATCACCGAGACGATGTCGACCCGGCGCAGCACCGCGTCCCAGTCCTCCGGCACGTCCAGCGCTGTCACGAAGACCCCGGCGCCCTGACGTGAGGTCAGCACCCCTCGCCCGGCGAGCTGTCGGATCGCTTCGCGCACCGTCGAGCGACCCACCCCCAGCTGCACGGCCAGGGTGGTCTCACCTGGCAGGCGCTCGCCCAGCTGCCACTCCCCGGCCCGCACGCGACCGAGCAGAAGCTCTGCGGCCTGCTCGGCCAGCGGCTCGCGCCGTACGATCACCATCGAGCGCTCCCCTCCGCAACTTGTCTGAGGACCGAGCCTAACCAATCGTCCGGGAAAGCTGACAGCGGACAGCGGTCGGTATCGGGCCACCGTGGATGCCCTAGGGTGAGGCCATGGGGAAGAAGAAGTCGGCCGTCGCGCCCAACTCCAAGGCCTGGTCCGCCATGGCCCTGCTCTCCGGCCTGGTCGCCGCCCGGGGCGCCAGCGTGCTGCTCAACAAGTTCTGGAAGTCGAGCACCAAGCGCAACCCGCCGATCAACCCCGCCGATCCCGATGTCGAGCTCTGGGAGGCCGTCGCCTGGTCGGCCCTGACCGGTGCGACGGTGGCGATGATCAAGATGTTCGCGCAGCGCCGGGCCGCCCACTACTACGTGAAGTCCACCGGGCACCTGCCGCCGCAGCTCGCCGAGGACGGCCGATAAGGTCGAGCTCGCCGCGCGCTCACGGCGTTCTCGTGACAGCGAAATGACGTAGGGCCCCACCTCGGTGGGGCCCAGTGTCGTTGGTGGCGCTATGCCTCAGGCACAGTCCTTGCAGATCATCCGCTTCGCGTCTGCCAGCTGGCTGCGGTGGTGCACCAGGAAGCAGCTCATGCAGGTGAACTCGTCCTCCTGCTTCGGCTTCACCTCGACGGCAAGCTCCTCGTGCGACAGATCGGCGCCCGGGAGCTCGAAGGACTCAGCGGCCTCCGCCTCGTCCTCGTCGACCTTGCCGGAGTTCTTGTCGTGACGGCGCGCCTTGAGCTCTTCGATGCTCTCCTCGGACTGCTCTTCCTCGTTCTTCCGCGGTGCGTCGTAGTCAGTCGCCATGCGTCACTCCCCTTCGTGGTCCTACCCAGCATCGTCTGCCCGGCCAGCTGTCCCCATCGGCCCCAGTGAGGCCGTGATTGTGCCCTATGGGTGCCGGTTCATGCACGCTGGTACCGGGATCGACGCGTGAACATCTGGTGACGCACCGCTATTCCCCTCTCAGGGGGAAGGACTCGGGTTCCGCACACGCTGTCGTCGGACCCGTCCGAGCGGCCGACGGTACGCCGAGAACGCCGCCGGGGCCATCACTCCTCAGCGAAGTAGCCCGACCCCAGAGCGGCGGCCCGCAGCTCGTCGAACCCGTGCTCCGGCGCGACCAAGAGCAGTCGTCCTCCGCCCAGGCCGGTGGCAACCTCGAGCCGGGCGCCGGCGCCCTCGGCGATCAGACCGGCGGCGGCGTGGTCCCACAGGTGCACGCCCTCTTCCAGGTAGCCGTCGAAGATGCCCTGAGCGACATCGCAGACGTCCAAGGCGCATGATCCGGCCCGGCGGATGTCCCGCACCTGCGGCAGCAGCCGCACCAGGCACTGTGCCTGGAGCCGGCGCAGGGCGGCGGCGTACCCGAAGCCGGTGGCGATCAGGCGCTTGCCGAGGGGAGCCGGCTCAGCCACGCCGATCGGCTTGCCGTCACGGCGGGAGACGATCGCCCCGTCCGCGTCGCGGTAGCCGGTGAACTCGATCCGGCGCGGTACGTCGATGACCACGCCGGCGACGACGCTGCGCTCACCGTCGGGACCCTCCCGCTCGGCCGCGATCGAGACGGCGTAGCGCGGGACGCCGTAGAGGAAGTTGACGGTGCCGTCGATCGGGTCGACGATCCAGCGCACCCCGGAGCTGCCCTCGACGTCGTCGCCCTCCTCGCCGAGGAACGCGTCGTCGGGCCGCTTGGCCGCCACGATGCGGCGGATCAGGTCCTCGCTGGCCCGGTCGGCCTCGGTGACCACGTCGGTGTCGGTGGACTTGGTCGCCGCCACCTCGACGGTGCGGGCGGCGCGCTCACGGACCAGGTCGGCGGCAGCACGGGCGGCCTCCTGGGCCAGCGCGAGCAGCTCGGTGCCGGACGGGTTGCTGGATGCGGCGCTCATGCGGGGTCTCCGATCCCGGTCAGGGTCGGCTTCTCCGCGCGCTGGTTGGCGCAGCAACCCACCGGGCAGCGGTCCCACAGCGCACCGATGTCGCCGAGCGCGGTGCGGGCAACGGCCTCGCCGCGTTCGACTGCGGCCCGCTCCAGCAGCAAGTCGCGCACCGCCGCCACGAACCGCGGGTCGTTCCCCGCCGTGGCGCTGCGCGCCGCCGGCAGACCGAGTCGTTCGCAGGTGGCCAGAGCCTCGGTGTCCAGGTCGTAGACGACCTCCATGTGGTCGGAGACGAAGCCGACCGGACACAGCACCACCGCCGGGACGCCATCAGCAGCCAGCTCCTCGAGCCGGTCGTTGATGTCAGGCTCCAGCCACGGGATGTGGGGGGCACCGGAGCGCGAGCAGAAGGCCAGCTCGTGCTGATGGGCGGTCCCCGTCTCCGCCGCGACCCGATCGATGACCACGCGTGCCACGTCGAGGTGCTGGGCGACGTACGCGCCTCCACCCTGGTCCGGCGGTCCGGACGCGACGTTCATCGCGGTCGGGATGGAGTGGGTGACGAAGACGACTCGCGCCCGGTCGCGCACCTGCTCGGGCAGCGTCTGCAGCGCCTCGAGGACGCCGTCGACGACGGGCTCGGTGAAGCCCGGGTGGTTGAAGTAGTGCCGCAGCTTGTCCAGCACGATCCCGCCGCCGATGGCCTCGCGGGCCTCGAACAGGTTCTCCCGGTACTGGCGGCAGGAGGAGTAGGACGCGTACGCGCTGGTGGTGAAGACCGCCGCCCGGCGTACGCCATCCCTCTTCATCAGCGCCATCGCGTCGGTCAGGTAGGGATCCCAGTTGCGGTTGCCCCAGTAGACCGGGATGTCGATGCCGTGCTCGGCCAGGTCGGCGCGCAGAGCCTCGAGGAAGCCTCGGTTCTGGTCGTTGATCGGCGAGCGACCGCCGCGATCGAAGTAGTGCTTCCCGACCTCCTCGAGCCGTTCGCGCGGGATACCGCGGCCGCGGGTGACGTTCTCCAGGAACGGCACCACGTCCTCCGGCTTCTCGGGGCCGCCGAAGGAAACGAAGAGCACAGCGTCATACGGGCTGGGGTCGCACGGCGAGACGTCCATGCCGCTCATCGTATTTGGCTACCGCTAACCTGCGGCACATGGGCTGGAGCAACTGGTCAGGACTTGAGCACGCCACACCGTCACGGGTGGTCACACCGACGTCGGTCGATGAGGTGGTGGCGGAGGTCGTCGCGGCTCGCACGGGCGGCACGACGCTGAAGGCCGCGGGCACCGGTCACAGCTTCACCGCGATCGCCTCGCCGGGCCATGGCGTGCACCTGCTCCCCGGCGGCATGACCGGGATCCTCGCCGTGGATCGCGAGGCGCTGACCGTCACGGCACGCGCCGGGATGCAGCTCAAGGCGTTCAACGCCGCGCTGGAGCACCTCGGCCTCTCGCTGCACAACATGGGCGACATCGCCGAGCAGACCCTGTCGGGCGCTGTCTCCACCGGCACCCACGGCACGGGCGGCGTCGCCTCGGGGCTGGCCGCCCAGCTGGCCGGATTCACCCTGGTCACGGGGACCGGCGAGGTGCTCCCCTGCAGCGCCACCGAGAATCCGGAGGTCTTCGAGCTGGGCCGCGTCGGCCTGGGCGCCCTCGGCGTGCTGGTGGACGTGACGTTCCGGGTGGAGCCGCTGTTCGCGCTGGAGGCGACCGAGCAGCCGATGTCGTGGACGGAGTTCCACGGCTCGTTCGACGCGATGGCCCAGCAGGCCAACCACGTCGACGCCTACTGGTTCCCGCACACCGATCGGCTGCTGACCAAGCAGAACAGTCGACTCGCCTCGCTCGATGAGATCGAGCCGCTCCCCCGCGCCAGGGCGTGGTTCGACGACGACTTCCTGCAGAACACCGCCTTCGGCGCCCTCACCGCCGCAGCCAACCTCGCCCCCGGCGTGATCCCGCGGATGAACCGGATGAACGCCTCGCTCCTCTCGGCACGCACCTACTCCGACATCTCCCACCGCGTCTTCACCACCGAGCGTCGGGTCGTCTTCCGCGAGATGGAGTACGCCGTCCCGCGCGCCGACGGGCTGGAGGTGCTGCGCGAGTGCCGGCGCGTCATCGACGCCTCCGACCTGCGGATCTCGTTCCCGGTCGAGCTGCGGGTCGCGCCCGCCGACGACGTACCGCTGTCGACCGCGTCCGAGCGCGACTCGTTCTACCTGGCGTTCCACACCCACAAGGCGGCCGAGCACCGCGCCTACTTCGGGCTGGTGGAGCCGATCCTCAAGGCGGCCGACGGCCGGCCGCACTGGGGCAAGGTGCACACCCGGAGCGCCGCGGATCTGGCGCCGGCCTACCCGCGCTTCGGGGAGTTCGTGGCGCTGCGCGACCGGCTGGACCCGGACCGCGTCTTCGCCAACGACTACCTGCGGCGCGTGCTGGGGGCCTGAGCCACTCGCCGGTCGCCGAGCCACCGTCCGCCGAGCTTGTCGAGGCGCCTCGCCGAGCTCGGCGGGCGAACTCTGCGGGCGTGCTCGGCCAACGGTCAGACCGACGCCGGACCCTGCGGCATCGGCGCCTGCCAGTTGCGCCAGATCGCCAGCAGCCGCCAGATCGCCACGACGAGCGCACCGACCGCCGTGGGTGCGGCGTCGTGCAACCCCATCTTGAGACCGAGCACCGCGACCGCGGATCCGGCCAGCGCGGGGATCGCGTAGAGGACCCCGGGCTTGAGCACCAGCGGCACCCGCCCGGCCAGGATGTCGCGCAGCATGCCGCCGCCGATGCCGGTGACCATGCCGAGCAGGGTCGCCGGCAGGAAACCGAGGCCGAAGTCGACCGCCTTGAGCGCTCCGGCAGGCGCGAACAGCGCCAGGCCGAGTGCATCGACCACCAGCATCGAGCGCTCCATCTTGCCCAGCGTGGGGTGGAACCAGAACGTCAGCAGACCGGCCACGACCGGCGCCATCAGGTAGCGCCAGTCGTTCAGCGCGGCGGGCGGGGTCGCACCGATCAGGACGTCGCGCATGAATCCGCCACCCAGGCCGGTGCAGGAGGCCAGCACCACGACGCCGAAGACGTCCAACTCCTTGCGCACCGCCACCAGCGCCCCTGAGATGCCGAAGATGAAGATGCCCAACAGGTCGAGGACCACGAGGGTGGTGGAGTGCTCAGGTGCCACGGCGTCATGGTTCCAGCACGGGCGTCGTAGAAAGGCGCAGGCACGCCGGTGTGCCACGTCGGATCGCCGTACCCGGTGCCGTAGGCTGACTCGCATCATGCCGGCTGAAGAACTGCCCCTGACGCCTCCGGCCTCCCAGCCGGAGCTGGACGCGGATACGCGTCCGGTCGCTGTCACGCTCGCTTCAGTCACCCGCGACGGGCGGCGCGCCATCCTGGTCGATGAGCAGGGTCGCGAGTTCACCCTCGAGCTCGACCCGAGCCTGCGTCCCGCCGCACCCCAGGAGCAGTCCCGCCGAACGGAGGTCCCGATGGAAAGCGCCCTGCGCCCCCGCGACATCCAGGCTCGGATCCGCGCGGGAGAGAGCCCCGAGCAGGTCGCCGAGGCGGCCCGCAGCACGGTCGAGAAGATCATGCCCTTCGCCGCACCGGTCCTCGCCGAGCGCGAGCACACCGCACAGCGCGCGCAGAAGGCATCCGTACGCCGCCGACCCGGCGAAGCGTCAGCTGTCCGCACACTCGGCGATGCCGTCGCCGCACACCTGCGCGGCTTCGAGCTGGAGCCCGACGCGATCGCCGGTGCGGTCACATGGGACTCCTACCGCCGCCACGACGGTCGCTGGAAGCTGATCGGCGCCTACGAGTTGCCGGCTCGTGCCGGCACCGCCGAGCTGACCTTCGACATCCCGGGGAACTACGTCTCGCTGGACAACGACGACGCCCGCTGGCTTGTCGGCGAGCAGATCGCCGAGGCGCCGGCGCCGGCAGTGCGCGACGACCTCGAGGCGGCGCGTCTGCGTCGGCTGCAGCCGGTCGAGGCGTTCGAGCCCGCGCCGATCGAGCCGATGCATGAGATCGAGCCGGCCGCCCCGGCAGAGCCCGCTGCACACGTCGAGGAGGTCAGTGCGACCGAGCCGACGGTGGAAACGCCGCTGATCGACATGCCGGTCGAGGCCTACCTGTTCGACACCCCGTCGAGCAAGCCCAGTGCGCCCGCACCGAAGTCCGACGAGCCGACCGAGCCGCAGCCCGCGGCCGAGCCAGTCGCGGAGACCCTCTCGGAGCAGCCCGAAGCCGAGTCGGCTCCCACGGAGACGACCGAGGCGCCGGTGCGGCGTACGAAGCGCAAGGGTCGGGCGTCTGTCCCCAGCTGGGACGAGATCATGTTCGGCGGCGGCCCCACCAAGTAGGGCGGTGCTCGGCGCCGACGGCGCTGCGTGAGCGTCAGCTCAAGCCGCCGACGAACTTGCCCGGGGTGACACCGGCGAGCGCAGGCTTGGCGCGTGCTTCCGCAATGTTCTGTCGCACCTGAGCCCTCAGTTCCTCGAGGGTGAAGGACGGCGGCGCCGACTTATCGACGTCGGGATCCAACTCCTCGACGGTGGCCACCTCGAGGCCATCCACGTCGAAGCGCTCGATCGGGAGGAACATGCTGCCCGGACGGAACACGATCTCCCGCTCGGCGGGATGGCGGCTCAGGCTCGTCAGCTCGCGGCCGCGGTTCCCGATGATCGCGTAGACGCCCGGCGTGGTGAAGCCGCCGGTCGCGACGCGCGGGTCCTTGGACGTCGCCACCAGGACGGTGCTGACGCTGGCCCGCTGGGGACGAGACGGCAGCTGTTCGACGAATCCGCGGTAGCTCAGTCCCCGGTAGGGCGGAAGCTTGTCGAGGGCCGCGAGCAGCGTCTCCGCCTGCTCCTCCATCTGACTCATCGAGGCTCCTAGAGGTAGATGTCCCAGCACCCTTCGGGTTTCACACCCTGCTCACCACAGTTGCCGTTCCCGCGCAATCCCTGGCGACGTGCGCAGTCGCGGCTTCAGTCGACGACCTCGACCAGATGTCCCTGGTCGATGTACCAACGAATCGGTCGACCCAACACGACCATCGCGCCGCTTCCTGGCTGGGCGAACCATGGGGCGGCGAGGCCCTCCTGGGCCTCGGGAAGCGGGGAGAGCACCAGATAGCGGTGGTAGGGAGCATCCACGTCGGTCGGCGGCTGCGAACGCTCGGCGAAGGGCGTGCCCAGGGCGTAGAGATGGTGCGTCGTCTCGGCGCCGAAGGTGTCAAGCGCCTCACCGGCGGCGACAGCCGCAGGACCAGCTGCTCCTTCACGAGCACTCGTGCGCTGCCTGATGCCTTCGGCGGTGACCTCGCCGCGACGCTCCAGCGCGTCGACCTGCGCCGTCGGCAGGGTCCGCGGCCGCGTCAGGACGAGCCGCGAGACGATCACCGCGGCGCCGTCGAGGTCCGCTGCGGTCCCGTAGGTCGCGAACCGTCCGCGAGCCACCGCGCCGACCACGAAGCCATCGCCGTACGGGACGACGGCCCAGACGCCCTCGGGCGGTGGCGGCGTGCCAGGGGTGGGAGGGTCGGTCAGGATCGCAGAGGTGAGGGGAACGCCGCTCGCTCGAAGCCGGTCTCCGAACGCCTCTTGCCGGCCTGCGGTCACTGCGCCCCGCCGTGTCGAGCGCGCAACCGTGCCAGGACGTCCTGCGCTCGGTGTTGCATCCGCTGGGCATCCCGAGCGTCCTCGTCGGCCCCGCGCGCGGGCGGCACCGGCTGCAGGAGCACGCGTGCCAGCTCCTGGACCGCCGCCATCTCGCTGGGAAATGCCTCGATGTGGTCATCATTCTCGCCACGGCCGAACGTCACGATCTCCGCGCGTCCGTCCGGGAGCGTCCGGATGGCACTGGATCCCTCGGCGCGGGAAAGGCCTCGGTCACCGACGCGCCCGACGTTCTCGGGATGGCGACGAGCCCGGGCGAGCGCATCCTTGAGGTCCTCGACCGTTCGGATCGCTGATAGCTCACTCATCTGACCACCTTCAGGTATCCGTGGTCGACGTACCACTGGATCGGCTTGTCGAACTTGTACTGGACCCCACCGCCGGGCTGCTCGAACCACGGCGCGATCTCGCCTTGGGTGACGTCCGAGGGCAACGGTTTCTCCACACGGTACTGGTGGTAGGGCTGGCTCGCGCTGTCCGGCGGGATCGCGCGCTGGTCGTACGGCGTCGCGTCGGGTGAAGCGTATCTTCCGCGCGGCTCGCCGAACCTGTCGATCGTGTCACCGGGGCTCAGCGCGTTGGGCTCCAGCATCGGTTCACCATCCGAACCGACCTTGAAGCCCTCCTCCGGCGGGTAGTCCCAGCCACCCGTCCCGTCCCGGGCCGCCGGATCCCAGTACTTCTCGTAGAACTCCTTCTCCGTCAGTCCACCGAAGGGCTCGAAGTCGCCGAAGAGCTTCGACGCCGGCCCGAAGCGCGGTACGGCGACACCGTCGATCGTCTTCGGCAGCGCCTCCCCCGCTGATTCCAGTGCCTTGACCAGCTTCGCGTTGACGAACTTCCCGAGTTTGAGCACGAGCTCACCAAGCGACTTGATCGCCGTCTCGACGGCGACCTTGACCGTGCGGGCCAGCTCGATGAGCTCGTTGAGGATCCGGATCACCTTCGAGGCGGCATTGGCGATCTCCGCGCCCTCGGCGGCCTGCGCGGCGGCCTCGCTGATGCCGACGGTGACGACGCTGAGGATGCCCCCTGCAGCCTCGATGGCGACGGTCCACTCCAGGAAGCTGACCAGCTCGTCCTGGATCTCCTGATGCTTGTCATCCACGTGCTGGGCATAGTCGTTGCAGGCATTGCCCACCGCGACGTACATCGCGCCCAAGTCGCTGAGATGCGTGGCCAGGTCCGCGCAGGCGCCGTGCACGTCCTCCATCTCCGGGGATGTGATCGCGTAGAGGGCCGAGTCGGCCGCGTACACGTCGTACTGCGTGTTCGCGATCGCCGTGCCCGCCGCGTTCCAGGCGGCACCCGCCTTGCGGAGCCGTCCGGTGTCGGCATCGGGCCACAGCAGCCCGCCGACGTGGCTCGCGATCCAGTGCCACCAGTCCGGCTGGTCGCCGGTGCCGCCGGCCGCCGACGGCGGTGCGGGCGGGCTCAGGCTCATCGTCCCGTGATCGGGGTCCGTGTCGCCGCTGGCGGCGGCCGGCATGCCCGGATACATCATCGCGCCGTGCTCGGCACCGTCGTGGTTGGCCAGCGAGCCGTTGAGCAGATTGGCCACGTTGGCCAGGGCGTCGCCCATCGTGCAGCCCGCCTGCACGAGCTGCGCCGCCGCCGGGTCGTACTGCTGGGCCCACTCCGTCCCACCGGTGTCGCTGCCAGCCATGGCGCCGCAGCCGTAGAGCACGTCGGTGAGCTGGTCGACGGCATTCACCACCGCGCGGTTGGCACCGGCGAGCTCACCGACGGCGTCGACATAGGAGGTGCTGTCGACGTCGATCACCGCGTAGTTCATCAGCGCACCTGTCGCCAGATCGCAACGTTGGCCGCGGCCGCTCCACTGTAGGAGCTGTGCGCCTTGCGGGCGGCCGCGTGCAACTCGACGACGGCGGCGTGCATCTCCTTGGCCCCCGCCGCGATCCGCCGGTGGACCTCGGACTGCGCATCGGCGGCGTCGCCCAGCCAGTCCTTTTGCAGTGCCGAGATCGCCGTTTCGAGATCGCCGAGCTGGGTGGCGAAGGTGGCGCCGAAGGCATCCAGACTCCTCACCACGCTGTCGAGCTCGGCAAGGTCGACCTTGAATCTCGTCATCGTCGGCCCCTAGCCAAGCCGGTCCGAGAGCCGCTGGTGCAACGTCCGGGCCGCGTCGGCGCGGTCCTGGTCGGTGCCGCTCAGCTCGGACCGGGTCAGCGCGATCGCAGCACTCTCCAGTCCCAGCCCGGACAGGACGTCGGACATGCCCTGGCACCACTGCGCCCACGCCGTGCGGAACTGGTCGGCGGCCTCCCCCGACCAGCGGGCGTCGAGCAGATCCTCGACCTGCGTCGTGAGCTTCGCGTGCTCGTCGAGGAGTCCATCGCGGATCTGACCGACCTGTTGACTGGCCTGGTCGAGAGCGGCCAACTCGGCCTGGAGGGTCATGGGGGCGGTCCTTCCCGAGGGATCGCCTGTCTTCTACCGCGCTCGATGCCCCGCGAAACCTCTCAGTCGAACGGCAGCGGCTCGGCACCCAGCGAGACGGCTCGCGCCCGGCCCGCCGTCATCCGGCGCCGGTGGTGCTGGCGGCAGAGCACCTCGTAGGAGACGATGCCGGGCTCGTCGAGTGCGAGCGGCGCCTCGTCGGTGTCGCCCACGACGATCACCTCGCCCTCGGTGACCATGATCCCGTCCTCGACGCGCGCGTTGTGGGTGGCCCGCTTCCCGCACCAGCACAGCGCCTCCACCTGGAGCACCTGGGTGGAGTCGGCCAGCTCGACCAGTCGCGCCGAGCCCGGGAACAGCCGGGTGCGGAAGTCGGTGAGGATGCCGAAGCAGAAGACGTCGATCTGCAGCTCGTCCACGATCTTGGCGAGCGCGTCGATCTGCTCGGGGCTGTAGAACTGCGCCTCGTCGCAGATGAAGTAGTCGATCCGCCGACCGTGCGTGAGCTCGTCCACGGTGTATCGCCAGAAGTCGAACTCCGGGCCCACCTCGATGGCGTCATGGGTCAGGCCCAGCCGCGAGGAGACCATCGCCGAGCCCGCCCGGTCGTGTGCGGTGAAGATCAGCCCGGCCAAGCCGCGGGCGGCCCGGTTGTGGTTCGTCTGCAGGGCGAGGGTGCTCTTTCCCGAGTCCATCGGGCCGGTGAAGAAGGTCAGCGAGGCCACGACGGAGGATCCTCCCACGAACCGTCAGCTGATCAGGATCGGGATCAACATCTCGTCGGCGGTCAGCGAGCCGTGCAGCCCCACCAGCGTCGTCTCGTAGGGGAAGTCGACGCTGGAGACCACCGCGTGATCGCCTCGGGAGGCCACGATGACGTCCCCGAGTCGCGGCAGTACGCCGGCGACGACCGGTCCGAACCAGCCCTTCGCGATGGCATCCTCGCGGGTCAGCACCTCGGCGCGCTCGCCGAGCACCTCGCGCCAGGTGGCCTCCACGTCGAGGACAGCGCCGCGGGCGCAGTAAAGATGACGGAACCGCGCCTCGCCGCCCAGCAGCGCCACCCCGTCGCGCAGCTCGAGGTGTTCATCGACGTCGATGCGCCGCTCGGGTGCGGAGTCGATCATGCCGTGGTCGGCCACCACCAGCAGCCGGGTGCTGTGGGGCAGTGCCTCGCGCAGCTGCTCCGCCTCCGCGTCGATCATGGAGAGCTGCTGCAGCCAGGCTGCGGAGGCGACGCCGTACCGATGTCCCGTCCAGTCGAGATCGCCGTCGTAGAGGTAGGTCAGCGAGCACCGGTGACGCGATGCCTCGACCACCGCAGCGATCCGCTCCCCGACCTTGTCGGCACCGACGAAGTCAGCGCCTCGATGTGCTGCCACGGTGAGACCCGATCCCTCGAACTCGCGCTTGTTCACCACCGTCACGCTCGCCCCACCCTCGACGAGCCGTTGGAAGGCGGTCTTGTTCGGTTGCCACTCGACCGGGTCGATCTCCTTGCGCCACTGCAGGGCGTTGAGCAGGTGGTCGGTCCCCGGAATGCGCGAGGTGTAGCCGACCAGCCCGTGCGAACCCGGGGTCAGGCCGGTCCCGAAGGACGTCAGGCTGGTGACGGTCGTCGACGGCACCCCGGCGGTCCCGGGCTCGGAGTGCGCGAGCAGCGAGGACAGGAACGGCGCCGCGTGCGCATAGCGCTCCAGCAGCCGCGCCCCCAGCCCGTCGATGAGCATCACTACGTACGCCGCGGCGTTCGGCAGGGCCAGCCCCGCGGGAGCACCCTCACAGCCCAGCGCGGCGGCGATCGCCGGGACGACGTCGCCCAGCGAGCGATCGGCGTACGCCGGGGCGACGAAGGTCGGATCGGGCTCGGTCCGCACGCGGCGACGCTCGCTCACGCGCGCCCGGTGCGCGCCGAGAGCGCCTCGGCGAAGTCCAGCATCTTGGAGACGGCGGAGACGCCATCGGCCGCGGCCGAGACCCGCAGCGAGAAGTCGTCGGAGGTCAGCGAGCCGGTGTAGCCGTGGTCGGCCTCGCAGTTGGGATCGGCACAGGCCGCCGGCTCCAGGTCGAGCCGGCCGACGGCGCCCCACCCGATGGTGAGCACCGCCTCCGCCGCGCGACCGGCACCCTTGGCCGGGTTGGTCACCATCCGGGTCACCACCACCGACTTCACCGCCGATAGCGCCACCGCCTCGGTCGAGGTGGAGGTGTAGGGCTCGGGCAGCAGGTCGTCGCCGGCGTGCTCGTCGGTATGCGCCAGGATCAGCCGGCTCGGCGTGAGCACCAGCACGCTGAGGTGCCGGCGTACCTCGTCGTGCTCGAAGGTCGGCTCGTGGTGCACGAAGTAGGCGGTGACCTGCTCGCCCGCGACGGCGGTGCGCACGCCGTCGAAGACGACGTCGGGGTAGTAGCCGGTGCGCTCGATCTCCGCGCGCAGCTCACGGCTCTGGTCAACCTCGGTGAAGCTCATGCCGTCAGTCTCTCACCTGTCAGAACCAGGCTCTAGGAAGGCAGCGTGTCAGCGGCCGGTGCGGTCAGACGACGGACGAACCAGTCCGAGCGCGGGTCGTCGACGGGGTCGATCCGCGCCGACGCGGTGAGGACGGCGGCGCCCTCCAGACCGACCAGCACGAGACCGAGCTCGAGCACGCTGACCTGCGGGAGATCGTTCTGCAGCTGCGCCACCTGTCGGATGAGCCGCTCGACCTCCTCGACGTCGACCACGTCGGCGCCGCGGTAGCCGAACAACAGCGGTGCCGCCTTGACCTCACGCACCATCGCAGCCGCATCGCGGTTGGTCAGCGGTGGGATCCGGTAGGACCGGTCCCCCACCAGCTCGGAGAGAGGGCCCGCCATGCCGAAGGAGACCACCGGCCCGAACAGCGAGTCCTCGCTGGTGCGGATCGTCACCGGCACGCCCGGTCGCGCGTTGGGCTGGACCACGAACCCTGTTCCGCGGGTCAGGTCGGGCTCGCCCACGGCCTCGACCAGGAACCGCCAGGCCTCGCTCATCTCGCCGGGGCCGAGGATGTGCTGCACCACGTGCGCCTGGTCGGGGCGTTCGCGCAGGTGGTCGGCCGTGGCCTTGAGCACGACGTCCCAACCGAACGCTTCAGCCGCAGCGACCGCCTCCTCGGGTGTCGCGACCGGACGGACCGGCCAGAGCTCCACGCCGTACGCCGCCAGCAGTCCGGCGATCTCATCACGGTCGAGCTCTCCCCCGGCGGGTCGCCGGCGCAGGATGTCCTGCACGAGCCGTCGCGCGGCCACCACATCGGCTGCGTCGGACGTGATGAGCTCGGCGGGGCCGTCGTTGCGCAGCCAGACGGCGTACTCGACGACCTTGGCCAACGCCCGGACCGCGCTCTCCACACTGGAGTAGGACGGCACCGAACCGCGGCCGGCCGTCGAGCCGGCGACGTCGGGAACGCGCAGCAGCTCGGGCACGCCCTCGGCCCCGAGGAAGGAGGTGACCAGCGGCTTGTCGGACTGTTCCCCGACGGCGGCGAGCACGTTGGCGATCTCGTCGCCGGAGACGTTGAGCGGCGGGATGTAGACCGCCACCACGGCGTCCACGTCCGGGTCGTCGATGGCGGCGTCCAGCGCGTCCTCGAAGTCCTCCGGCGAGGGCTCGGCGGGCAGCGCCACCTGCTTGTTGACCGCCAGGCCGACCCCGGCCGCGGCGTCGGCGGCAAGCAGCCCCAGTGCGTCGGAGTTCCCGACGATGGCGACCCGCCGACCGCGCGGCAGTGGCTGGTGGGCCAGCAGCTGGGCCACGTCGAACATGTCCTCCAGCGTGTCGACCTGGATGACGCCGGCCTGCTTGAACATCGCGTCCACGGCCTGCGGCGGAGCCGCGATCCGACGGACCATCTGACCCATCGGCACACCCTGGGTCGTGCGGCCGGAGCGCACAGCGACGACCGGCTTGCGCAGCGAGACCCGGCGAGCGATGCGGGAGAACTTGCGCGGGTTGCCGATCGACTCGAGGTACATCATCACGACCTCGGTCGACTCGTCCTCCTCCCAGTACTGGAGCAGGTCGTTGCCGGAGACGTCGGCGCGGTTGCCTGCCGAGACGAAGGTGGTCAGGCCGAGGCCACGGTTGTTGACCTTCTCCAGGATCGCGCTGCCCAGCGCGCCGGACTGGCAGAAGAACCCGGCGCGGCCGCGCGGCGGCATGATCGGAGCCAGGGAAGCGTTGATCGAGACCTGCGGGTCGGTGTTGATGATGCCGAGCGCGTTGGGGCCGATCAGGCGCAGGCCGTAGGAGCGGGAGAGCCCGACCAGCCGACGCTGCCGGCGACGGCCGTCCTCGCCGGTCTCGGCGAAGCCGCTGGAGATGACGACCAGGCCGTGCACGCCCTTGGCCGCGCAGTCCAGCACCACCTCCTGCACCGCCTCGGCGGGCACCGCGACGATGGCGACGTCGACGTCGCCGGGGATCTCGGCCACGGACTTGTAGGCCGGCATGCCGCTGACCGCCGAGGTGTTCGGATTGACGACGTAGACCCGTCCGGTGAAGTCGCCGGTGACCAGGTTGCGCACGATCAGCTGTCCGACAGTCTCCTGACGGCGGGAGGCACCGATGATGGCCACGCTGCGGGGGTTGAAGAACCGGTGGATCGAGGCGGACTCGGCCTCGTGCTCACGCGCCGCGAGTACGCCGATGGCCGTGTCGGTGACCTCGATCGGGAACTCCAGCGAGATCACGCCGTCCTCGTAGCCGCTGGCCACCTTGTAGCCAGCGTCACGGAACGTCTGGATCATCCGGTGGTTGTCGGGCAGCACCTCGGCCACGAACTTCTGCACACCGCGCTCCCGGGCCGCCTGGGCGAGGTGCTCGAGGAGCAGCTGGCCGATGCCGCGTCCCTGGTAGGCGTCCTCCACCAGGAAGGCCACCTCGGCCTCGCCCGGCTTGACCACGTCGTAGCGTCCGATGGCGATCATCCGGCCGCGCAAGGTCAGCACGAAGGCGACCCGGTTCACGTAGTCCACCTCGGTGAAGCGGTCCACGTCCTTGTCCGAGAGGACCGGCATCGGGGAGAAGAACCGGTAGTACTTCGACTCGTCGGAGACCCGTGCGTAGAACTCGACCAGCAGTTCCTTGTCGTCCGGCGTCACGGGACGGATGTGGGCGGTGCGGCCGTCGCGCAGCAGCACGTCGGCGGTCCAGTGCACCGGAAAGGTCGGAGCGTGCTGCGAGGTCACAGCGCAAATCTAGCGGGGCGTGGGCGCGGTACGGCGTGGCCTGCTGACGAACTGTCGGTGTCACCGGGGAGAATGCGCCCCATGGCACGCAGCAAGACCCAGCAGGAACTCCCCGACGATGACTTCGAGGAGCACATCCTCGACACCGACATCAAGGACGAGATGCAGTCCTCCTTCCTGGAGTACGCCTACTCGGTCATCTACTCGCGCGCCCTGCCCGACGCCCGCGACGGGCTGAAGCCTGTCCAGCGCCGGATCCTCTACACGATGAACGACATGCGGCTGCTGCCCGACCGCGGCCACGTGAAGTCGGCCCGTGTGGTCGGCGAGGTGATGGGTCGCCTGCACCCGCACGGCGACAGCGCCATCTATGACGCGCTGGTGCGGCTGGTCCAGGCCTGGATGATGCGCCTGCCGATGGTCGACGGGCACGGCAACTTCGGCTCCCCTGACGGCGTCTCGGGTGCCGCGGCGATGCGCTACACCGAGTGTCGGATGGCTGCTCCGGCCGTCGCCATGACCGCCAGCATCGACGAGAACACCGTCGACTTCCGGCCCAACTACGACTCCCGCGAGCTGGAGCCGACCGTGCTCCCGGCCGCGATCCCCAACCTCCTGGTCAACGGCGCCTCCGGCATCGCGGTCGGCATGGCGACCAACATGGCCCCGCACAACCTGATCGAGGTGGTCGCGGCCTGCCGCCACCTGATCACCCGTCCGCAGGCCGACCTCGACGAGCTGATGCGGTTCATCCCCGGCCCCGACCTGCCGACCGGTGGGACCATCGTCGGTCTGGACGGCATCCGGGACGCCTACGAGTCCGGGCGAGGCACCTTCAAGATCCGCGCCACCGCCCGGGTCGAGACGATCGGCCGCCGCAAGGGCATCGTGGTGACCGAGCTGCCCTACGGCGTCGGTACCGAGAAGGTGATGGAGCGGATCAAGCAGCTGGTCCAGGCCAAGAAGCTGCAGGGCGTCAGCGACCTCATCGACCTGACCGACAAGTCCAACGGCACCCGGCTGGTCATCGAGGTGAAGAACGGCTTCGTCCCCGAGGCGCTGCTCGAGCAGCTCTACAAGCAGACGCCGCTGGAGGACTCCTTCGGCATCAACAACGTGGCCTTGGTCGACGGCCAGCCCCGCACGCTGGGCCTCAAGCCGCTGCTCGAGGTCTTCCTCGCCCACCGCTACGACGTGGTGCGCAGGCGCTCGCAGTTCCGCCGCGACAAGGCCGCAGCCCGGCTGCACCTGGTCGAGGGCCTGCTCCTGGCGATCCTCGACATCGACGAGGTCATCCAGCTGATCCGCTCCAGCGACAACGCGCCGGCCGCCAAGGAGCGGCTGATGAGCGTCTTCGAGCTCTCCGAGCTCCAGGCCGAGTACATCTTGGACATGGCGCTGCGCCGGCTGACCAAGTTCTCCCGGATCGAGCTGGAGAAGGAGCAGACCGAGCTCCAGACCACCATCGAGGAGCTCGACGCGATCCTCAACGACGACACCCTGCTGCGCAAGGTTGTCTCCGATGAGCTCGCCGATGTCGCCAAGACCTACGGCACGCCCCGTCGCACCGTGCTGCTCTCCTCCGCCGGTACGGCGGCGGCCGCCGCCGCGTCGACTCCGCTCGAGGTCCCCGACGACCCCTGCTACGCGCTGCTCAGCTCGACCGGGCTGCTCGCTCGCACCCGGAGCACCGAGCCCATCGGCACCGGCGGCGCCCGGACCAACCACGACGTGATCGTCTCCCTGGTCGCTACGACGGCCCGCGCCGACATCGGCGTGCTGACCTCGCAGGGCCGGCTGCTCCGCCTCGGCGTGCTGGACCTGCCGGTGATCCCACCGACGGCCGGTGACCCCAACCTCCAGGGCGGCCTGCCGCTGAGCGCGCTGCTCTCGCTGGACCCGGGCGAGCGAGCACTGGGCCTGTGCACGCTGGCCGCCGACGGACCGGGGCTCGCGCTCGGCACCCGACTCGGCACGGTCAAGCGGGTCAACCCCGAGGTGCTCAACAAGGACGAGTGGGAGGTGATCCGGCTGGCCGACGGCGACGAGGTCGTGGGCGCGGTCCAGCTGACCACCGGTGAGGAGACGCTCTGCTTCGTCACCTCGGATGCCCAGCTGCTGCACTTCGGTGCCGACCAGGTCCGGCCGCAGGGCCGCTCCGGCGGCGGCATCTCCGGCGTGCGGGTGGCCCACGGATCGCGGGTGGTCTTCTTCGGTGCCTTCGATCCCAACGGCCCCGAAGGCGCCACCGTCGTCACCGTGGCGGGCACCTCGACCGCATTGCCCGGCACCGAGACCGGCTCGGTCAAGGTGACACCCTTCAGCGAGTATCCGGGCAAGGGCCGCGCCACCGGCGGAGTGCGTTGCCAGCGCTACCTCAAGGGCGAGGACGGCCTGGTCTTCGCCTGGGTGGGCCCCGCCCCCGCGCGCGCCGCGGCGAGCAGCGGCGCCCCGATCGAGCTCCCGGCGGCCGACGGTCGACGCGACGGTTCGGGTGTGCCGCTGGCGCAGCCGATCGACGCCTGCAGCGGCCCCGTAGGCTCGCCGCAGTCGGCCGCGCACGCGGACTGAGTGTGGAAGGCTGACGCGCGTGCGCATGCTCCGACGTACTGCCCTGCCCGTGGTGGTGACCGTGGTCGCTGCCCTGACCCTCGCTGGGTGCGGCGGCGGGAGCAGCACGGCCACGCTCTCGCCTGACAAGGAGATGGCGCTGGCCAAGACCGCCTTCGACCAGACCTCGGGGGTGCACGTGCAGCTCGCCGGCAAGGACCTGCCCAGCGGCAACGTCCTGGTCGGCGCAGACGGCACCCTGACCCGCGCGCCGGCCTTCGATGGCACGATCGCGGTCAAGATTCTCGGTGCCACCGCCCAGGTGCCGGTGGTCTCGGTCGACGACAAGGTCTACGCCAAGCTGCCGTTGACCGTGACCTGGCAGACGATCGACCCGGCCCAGTACGGCGTGCCCGACCCTGCGACCCTGATCGCGCCCGACACCGGCATCTCCCACCTTCTCACCGCGACCACCGGCCTGAAGTCAGCCGGCACCGTGCGCGGCGGCAAGGACAACAAGGAGATCCTGACCACCTACACCGGCACCCTGCCCGGGTCCGCGGTCGCCGCCATCATTTCCGGCGCGTCGGGCACCTTCGGCGTCTCCTACACGATCGGTGACAAGCACCAGCTGCAGCAGGCCGTGATCACCGGCCGGTTCTACGGCGCCGACGAGCAGAAGTCGACCTACACCGTCACGCTCGACGACTACGGCGTGACCAAGACGATCACCAAGCCGTGAGGCCGGGCGTGGGCTCGCCGTCGACCGGAGTACCTACCGGTGCCGGAGCCACGCCCCAACAGCGCCGGCTGCTCGCGCTGGCGGCGATAGCGGTCGCGTTCGCCGCAGCCGACACGTACGTCGTGGTGCTCGCGCTGCCCGAGATGATGGCCGGCGTCGGCCTGTCGGTGGAGCAGCTGCAGGAGGCGGCCCCGATCGTGTCGGCCTTCCTGCTCGGGTACGTCGCCATGCTTCCCCTGATCGGTTCCGTCGCCGACCAGCGGGGCCGTCGCCCGGTGCTGGTCGCGGGCTTGGTCGTCTTCGCCTTCGGCTCGCTGCTGACCGCCTTGGCCTACGGCCTCGGGCCGATGATCGTCGGGCGCTTCCTGCAGGGCCTCGGCGGCGGCGCGCTGGTGCCCGCGACGCTGGCCCTGGTCGCCGACCTCTATCCGGCCGAACGCCGGGGCGTGCCGCTCGGCATCGTCTCCGCCATCCAGGAGGCAGGCTCGCTGCTGGGCCCGCTGGCCGGTGCCGTGGTGCTGGCCGTCTCGGACTGGCGGGCCATCTTCGTGGTCAACCTGCTGGTCGGTGTCGTGCTCGCCGTGGCGGTGGGAGCGCACGCCAACGCTGCCCCGGACACCGAGGACGCCGATCCCATCCCGCCCGCGGAGCTTGTCGAGGCCGTCCCGCCCGCCGAGCTTGTCGAGGCGCCTCGACAAGCTCCGCGGACGTCGGCTCGGCGGATGTGGCCCGACCCGGTCGGGCTGCTACTCCTGCTCGTGGTGGCTGCTGCCGGCGGGCTCGTCTTCATCGAGCCGACCGCGATGATGCGCGACCTCACCTGGGGCCAGCTCTACATCCCGGTCACCGGCGACAGCCGCTGGGCGACCCCGCTCGGTCTGGTCTGCATCGGCGCGGCGGTGCTGTTCGCACTGCGCTGCACCCTCGCTCGCCGGCCCGCCTGGCCGCTGGTCGACGTGCGCGGCTGGGCAGCCAGCCTCGGCGAGGTCGACCTGCCCGGCGCGCTGCTCCTGGCGCTCGCGCTGGCGGGCGTCATCCTCACCTTCGCCACCGCCGACCCCGCCGTGCAGGCGGTCGCTCCGCGAGGCTGGTGGTACCTGCTGGGAGCCGTCCTCGCCCTGGCCGCGTTCGTGGTCCGGCAGCGCACCGCCGAGGCCCCGCTGCTCCCCCGCGCCGCGCTGCGCGCCCGGCCCGCCTGGGGTGCCGTGCTGGTCAGCCTGCTCGTCGGTGCGGCGCTGGTGGCGGCTCTCGTCGACGTACCGCTCTTCGCCCGCACCACGGTCTATCCCGACAGTCAGCTGAAGGCGGCGCTGGTGCTGGTGCGCTTCCTGGTGGCGCTGCCGATCGGGGCGATCGTCGGCGGCTGGCTCATCCGCCGACTACCCGCGGAGTGGATCGCAGCCGCCGGACTGGTGCTGGCCGCTGCAGGGCTGGCTTGGATGGCGCGCTGGGACGTGGACGCCCTGCGGCACGTCATGGCGACGGCGCCGCTGCTGCTCTGCGGGCTGGGCTTCGGACTGGTGCTGGCACCGGTCAACGCGACCGTCCTCGCCACCACCTACGCCACGATCCACGGCCTGGCCAGCTCGCTGGTCGTGGTGGCCCGGATGGTCGGCATGCTGATCGGCATCTCCACGCTCACCACGCTCGGGCTGCGGCACTACTACGCGGCCCAGGACGACCTGCCGCCCATGAGCACGGTCTGCGGCACGCACGGCTTGTGCGACACGTACAAGACGATGCTGCAACAGGCCGGGGTCGCCCAGGAGCACACCGTCTTCGGCTGGGCGGCCGTGCTGGCGCTGGCCGGCGCCGTACTCGCCCTGGTGCTGCTGCGTGGCGCGGCGACTCGTGGGGTGGACACCCGTGAGGCGCTGAGCGGCCTCGGCTAACCTGCGGGTCATGGCTGACTCCACTGACTTCGCCGATCTCCTCGCCGCCAACGCCGAGTTCGCCGCCGACTTCCAGTACGGCGGCTTCGACGGCATCGCCCGCGCGGGCGTCGCGCTCGTGACGTGCATGGACTCCCGGATCGACCCGCTCCGCATGATCGGCCTCAAGCCCGGCGACGCGAAGATCTTCCGCAACCCGGGCGGCCGGGTCACGCCGCAGGCGATGGAGGCACTGGTCCTCGGCGTCCACCTGCTCAACGTCTCGCGCATCCTCATCGTCCCGCACACCCGCTGTGCGATGGCGTCGGGCACCGAGGCCGAGATCCAGGCCCGGATCGCCGCCTCGGCCGGCGTGGACGCCTCGTGGCAGCCGATCGGCGTCATCACCGACCAGGCCCGCGCGCTCGCCGAGGACGTGCACAAGGTCAAGGCACACCCGCTCATCCCCGACAGCGTCAAGATCGGCGGATTCATCTACGACGTGGACAGCGGGCTGCTCAAGCAGGAGGCCTGAGATGGCGCTCTCCCTCCAGGAGACGCTGTACCCGGAGCTGAACTGCTTCGGCTGCGGGCAGGCCAACGCCAAAGGATTGCGGCTGCGCAGCTTCGCCGAGGGAGAGCGGTACGTCGCGGAGTTCCTGCCCTGGCCCGAGCACGACAACGGCACCGGGTTCCTCAACGGCGGGATCATCGGCACCCTGCTCGACTGCCACAGCGCGGCGGCGGTCGTCGACACCGCCTACCAGCACGGATGGCGCCCGCTCGGCGACGCGCTGCTGCCCTACTTGACGGCCGGCCTCGACGTCCGCTACCGCCGCCCCGCACCGCTGCACGAGCCGGTCACGCTCGGGGCCGAGGTGACGGCGGTCGCGGAGGGTGAGATCACCGCGCACGTCTGGCTGGAGCACGACGGCAAGGTCCGTGCCGAGGCCGACGCACTGTGGAAGCGCTGGCGCCCGCGGCCGTGATGGCGTCGTGACGCCTCAGTCGACCAGGTCCTCGCCTGCGTAGACGTTGAGGTGTCCGCCGCGCACCATGCCGGCCAGCAGCAGCCCGTGCTCCCGAGCCAGGTCGACCGCGAGCGAGGATGGCGCGGAGACCGCGACGATGCCGGCGACGCTGGCGGCGACGGCCTTCTGCACGATCTCGAACGAGACCCGGCCACTGACCACCAGCAGCTCGCCGGTGGCCGGCAGCAGACCGTCGAGCAGCGCCCGTCCGATGACCTTGTCGACGGCGTTGTGCCGGCCGACGTCCTCGAAGGCGTGCCGCAGCGTTCCGTCGGCCGCGGCCAACGCAGCGGCGTGCACTCCCCCCGTCTTGTCGAACGCCCGCTGCCGGGTCCGCAAGGCGTCGGGCAGTGCCACCAGCACCTGGCCGTCGACGCGCCACCCCTCCTCGTGCGGTACGGCGCGGCGCAGCGGGGCGAGATCGAGCACGTCGGCACTGCACACCCCGCACGCCGCCGAGGTGACGAACGCCCGCGGACGCGGCGGCCGCACACCGGCCGCGAGGGTGATGTGGACCCGGTCGGTGTCGTCCTCGCGGCAGGAGCGCAGCTGCACGATGTCGGTCGGGCGCTCGACGCCGGACTCGACGGTGAGCCAGCCTGCAGCTAGCTCGAGATCGTGGCCAGGCGTCCGCATCAGCGTCGCGATCGCCTCGCCGGGTTGTCCTGAGCCCGTCGAGGAGTCGAGGCCCAGGACGAGCGGGGACTCGACCGCGAGATCGTCGGGGGCGCGCACGCCGCGGCGTACGATCGCGCGCCTGGTCGTCATCACTGCCACGGTGCCAGCGTAGGCGACCCACGATGCCGCCGGCCTCCTGCACGCGAAACGAGTGGAGGCCGTTGCGGACGTTGGTGGCTGGGCCACCGGGAATGGGATACCGGCTTCGGTATGACGGATCAGCGCAGCGATTCCGATCCGGAGGTCGGGGAGCCCGAGCACGCGGCTGTGGGCCTGCCCGCGATCTACTGGTCGATGAAGTACGCGATGAACGAGATGGGCCCCAAGCGCTCGCTCCAGACGCTGTCGAAGATGAACCACATCGACGGCTTCGACTGTCCCTCCTGCGCCTGGCCCGATCCGGACCGACGCAAGGCGGCGGAGTTCTGCGAGAACGGCGCCAAGGCGGTGGCCTGGGAAGCGACCCGCAAGCGGGTGGATGCGGCGTTCTTCGCAGAGCACTCGATCGCCGACCTGCTCTCCCACGACGATCACTGGCTCGAGCACCAGGGCAGGCTGACCGAGCCGATGCACCTGCCTGCGGGCGGCACGCACTACCAGCCGATCAGCTGGGATGCCGCCTTCCGCCTCGTCGCCGACCGGATGCGTGGGATGGCCTCGCCGGACCGCGCGATCTTCTACACGTCGGGACGCGCCTCCAACGAGGCGGCTTTCCTCTATCAGCTGCTGGCCCGCCGACTCGGCACCAACAACCTGCCCGACTGCTCCAACATGTGCCACGAGTCCAGCGGCACCGCTCTGACCCAGACGCTCGGTGTCGGCAAGGGCACCGTGACCTACGACGACATCGCGTTCGAGTCGAAGCTGATCCTGATCGCCGGCCAGAATCCGGGGACCAACCACCCGCGGATGCTGACCGCCCTGGAGGAGGCGAAGCAGCGCGGCGCGAGGATCGTCGCCATCAACCCGCTGCCCGAAGCGGGGCTGGTGAGGTTCCGCAACCCGCAGACGCCGCGCGGCATCTCGGGCGTCGGCACGAAGATCGCCGACGAGCACCTCTCGGTCCGCCTGGGTGGTGACCAGGCCCTCTTTGCCGGCCTCAACAAGGTGCTGGTCGAGCGTGGCGCGATCGACACGGACTTCATCGAGCGCTACACCGACGGGATCGCCGTCGCCGCCGAGGCCTGGGCTGCACTGGACTGGGCCCGGATCGAGTCGATCAGTGGCATCACCCGTGCACAGATCGAGGCGCTCGCCGACGACGTGATCGCCAACGATCGGGTGATCGTCTGCTGGGCGATGGGCCTGACCCAGCACAAGAACTCCGTGCCCACGATCCGTGAGATCGCCAGCTTCCTGCTGCTGCGCGGCAACATCGGTCGACCCGGCGCAGGAGCGGCGCCGATCCGTGGCCACAGCAACGTCCAGGGCGACCGCACCATGGGCATCTGGGAGAAGATGCCCGACGCCTTCCTGGACGCGCTCCGCGACGAGTTCGGCTTCGAGCCGCCGCGCGAGCACGGACACGACGCGGTGGCCTCGGTGCGGGCGATGCGCGACGGTGAGGCCGACGTGTTCGTCGCCCTCGGCGGCAACTTCCCGGTGGCCATCTCCGACACCGAGGTGGCCACCGAGGCGATGACCCGGGTCGGGCTGACGGTCGGCATCCAGACCAAGCTCAACCGCTCGCACCTGCACACCGGCCGCGAGGCGCTGATCCTGCCGTGCCTGGGCCGCACGGAGCGCGACGTCACCTCGGCCGGCGCCCAGTTCGTCACTGTCGAGGACTCGATGAGCATGGTGCACTCCTCCCGCGGGCGGCTGCTGCCCGGCTCACCGCACCTACGCAGCGAGGTCCAGATCATCTGCGGCATCGCAGACGCGCTCTTCGGGTCCGACGATGCGCTCGACTGGCGCGCGATGGCCGAGGACTACGGGCTGATCCGGCGCCACATCGCGCACGTGGTGCCGGGCTTCCACGCCTTCGACGAGCGCGTGCTGCACCCTGGCGGCTTCCAGCTGCCCAACGGCGCCCGCGACTCGCTGAAGTTCGACACCGAGACCGGCAAGGGCCGGATCACCACCAGCCCGTTGGAGACGCTCGAGGTGCCGCCGGGGCACCTGCTGCTGCAGACGCTGCGCTCGCACGACCAGTTCAACACCACCATCTACGGGTACGATGACCGCTACCGCGGCATCAAGAAGGGCCGCAACGTCGTCTTCGTGAACCCCGCCGACATCACCGCGCTGGGGCTGAACGACGGGCAGCAGGTGGACCTGGTCTCGATCGCCGACGACGGTCGCGAGCGGCGGCTGCCCGGGCTGCGGGTCGTGTCCTACTCGACCACCGCGGGGTGCGCCGCGACGTACTATCCCGAGGCCAATGTGCTGGTCCCGCTCGATTCGGTCGCGGCCGAGTCGAACACCCCGACCTCCAAGTCGATCGTGGTCCGGCTGGAGCCCGCGTGATGCCCTCGACGGACTGGGGTGGGGGCCAATTCTGGTGAATTTCGCGCGGTTGTCTGTTGCGCACCCGGCAGGCGGGCCTAGGTTCCGGACATGCCGCTCTACATGGATGTCCACCACGTCGGCGAGGTCAGCCTCGATGACGTCGCAAAGGCGCACGCCGCCGATCTGGCGACCCAGGACGAGTACAACGTCAACTACATGAGCTACTGGGTGGACGAGGCGAACGGGACGATCTTCTGCCTCGTCAACGCCCCGGACGCCGACGCGGCCACCGAGGTGCACCGCAAGGCGCACGGCCTGGTCGCCGACGAGATCCACGAGGTCCGCGCCGGCAGCTGATCGGAGAAGACCGACCGCCGCTCGCTCAGCCTTCCTCAAGCACCGCGCGCAGGCTCTGATCGACCAGCGCGCCGGTGAGCGCGCCCTGCTGGATGAAGGCGCGCAGCGCTGTCACGTCGGTGACCGGTGAGAGCAGCGCGAGCAGCTCGGCGGCTGCCTCGGTCACATCCTCCCCGACCCGTACGTCGGCCAGGAGCGGGCAGTCGATCGCGCCGCCCTCCGGCTCCGGGCTCACGGCCGGCAGCCACCCGCCCACCTCGAAGACCAGCGCGGCCGTCGGCGCGGGCGAGTCGGCACGCACGTCGACGTACCAGAACAGGTCACCGGTCTGCAGTCGCAGATGGCCCTTGCGCGGCTTGGCGCCGCCGGCCTTGAGGGCCTTGGTGATGGCCGCCCGCCGGGACTTCTGGTCAGCGGTCATCGTCACGTCCGTCTCGGGCTGGCATGGGCCAAGTCTCGCCCATCATGCTGATCGTGCGGACTGCGACCCCACCGTGTTCCGCGCAAGGGCAACTCGACGGAGCCGACGCAGATCGGACCCGAACGAACGATCGTTCGGCACGCCGACGTAAGCCGCTCGCACCGAACGGTTGTTCAGTGGGTATGCCGCCTCAGGCGTCGATCGCGTCCGCGTCGACCTCGTAGGCCCCCGCGATCACGAACTCCTTGCGCGGCGCCACGTCCGAGCCCATCAG
Organism: Nocardioides sp. Iso805N; assembly: GCF_000364605.1. Classification (GTDB taxonomy): domain Bacteria; phylum Actinomycetota; class Actinomycetes; order Propionibacteriales; family Nocardioidaceae; genus Nocardioides. Next base: position 256,289 of record NZ_KB822576.1, read on the forward strand.
CAGCTCGAAGACGTCCGAGGCGGCCTCGGCGTCGTCGACGGTCAGCCGTCGCAGCGTGCGATGACGCGGGTCCATGGTGGTCTCGGCCAGCTGGTCGGCATCCATCTCGCCCAGACCCTTGTAGCGCTGCACCGGGTCCTTCCAGTTGACGTTGCGCTTCTTGAGGTCGGCAAGCTTGCGCTGCAGCTCGTCGTCGGAATAGGTGTAGACGTACTTGTCCATCCCCTTCTTGGGGTTGGACAGCTCGATGCGGTGCAGCGGCGGTACGGCGGAGTAGACCCGGCCGTCGTTGATGAGATCCGGCATGTACTTCATGAACAGCGTCGCCAGCAGCGTGCGGATGTGAGCGCCGTCGGCGTCAGCGTCGGCCATGAAGATGATCCGGCCGTAACGCCGCGCCTCCAGGTCGAAGGTGCGGCCCGAGCCCGCGCCGACCACCTGGATGATCGAGGCGCACTCGGTGTTCTTGAGCATGTCGCCGACCGAGGCCTTCTGCACGTTCAGGATCTTGCCGCGGATCGGCAGCAGCGCCTGGAACTCGGAGTTGCGAGCCATCTTCGCCGTCCCGAGTGCCGAGTCGCCCTCGACGATGAACAGCTCGGTGCGGTCGTTGTCGTTGGATCGGCAGTCGGCGAGCTTGGCCGGCAGCGAGGACGACTCGAGAGCGTTCTTGCGGCGCTGGGTCTCCTTCTGCTGGCGCAAGGTCAGACGCGTCCTGGCGGCGCCGTAGACCTTCTCCATGACGCGCTTGGCGACGGCCTTGTCGGCGGCCTTGGTCGAGGTCAGGAACTTCTTCAGCTCCGCAGCGACCACCTTGCGCACGACCGTGCGCGCCGCGGGCGTGCCGAGGATCTCCTTGGTCTGGCCCTCGAACTGCGGCTCGGCCAGACGCACGGTCACGACAGCTGTCAGACCCTCGAGGACGTCGTCCTTGATGACGTCGTCGTCGTTTGCCTTGAGCACCCTGGCCGCCTTCATCGACTCGTTGAAGGTGCGGGTCAGCGCCTGCTCGAAGCCGCTGACGTGAGTGCCTCCCTTGGGCGTGGCGATCACGTTGACGAACGAGCGCACCTCCGGCTCGTAGCCCATCCCCCAGCGGCACGCGACGTCGACGGTGAGCTCACGCTCGACGTCCTGCGGAGTCATGTGTCCCTGCTCGTCGAGCATCGGCACGGTCTCGGTGAAGGTGTCGGCACCCTGCAGGCGCAGGATCGGCGTCACACCTTCGTCGTGCGCCAGGAAGTCGACGAACTCCGCGATGCCGCCGTCGTGGCGGAACTTCTCCTCGACCGGGACCTCTCCGCGCAGGTCGCGGATGACCAGCTCCAGACCGGGAACGATGAAGGAGGTCTGCCGTGCCCGCGTGACCAGGTCCTCGTAGAGGAAGTGGGCGTCCTTGGTGAAGATCTGCCGATCCGGCCAGAACCGCACCAGCGTGCCGGAGCGGTTCTTCGCGACCTTCCCGCCCTTACGGGTCAGCCCGCTCTGCGCGGTGAAGCCCGCCTTCTCCCCCGCAGTGTCGAAGATCCCGGGTACGCCGCGGCGGAAGCTCATCCCCTGCCGAGCCGGCGACCGGTCGACGTCGATGTCCATCCGGGACGAGAGCGCGTTGACGACCGAGAGGCCGACGCCGTGCAGACCGCCGGTGGCGGCGTAGGAGGAGCCGCCGAACTTGCCGCCCGCGTGCAGCTTGGTCGCGACCACCTCGACGCCGGGCAGCCCGGTCTTGGGCTCCTTGTCGGTGGGGATGCCGCGCCCGTCGTCGTACACCTCGACCGAGCCGTCGGCGTGCAGGGTCACCTCGACCCGGTTGGCGAAGCCAGCGAGGGCCTCGTCGACGCCGTTGTCGATGATCTCCCACACGCAGTGCATGAGACCCCGGGTGTCGGTGGAACCGATGTACATGCCCGGACGCTTGCGCACCGCCTCCAACCCCTCGAGGACGAGGAGGTGTGCGGCGTTGTACGTGTTGTTGCCAGCGTGCTCGGCGATGACGTGCTCCCGGTGGTGCGAGGGGTCCTACTGTGGGTCTTGAATCTACCCGCGACACGCCCGCGCGCACGCCTCGCCACGCTCACTTGGGTGCCAGGACTACGGTGAGCGCAGATCAAGATCGACTGATACCGCAACTCGGGTACAGGAAAGCCGATGTGGAGAACGACTCTTCATGGTGAGATGGAGTGGCCGGTGACACATGAGCTGGGGAATCTTCGTGACCCCGACTACGTTGCAACAGTTGCCGAACGATCGAGAAATGAGGCCGATGTGAACACTGCCGTTGCTCCCAGCTCTCCGCTGACCGCTGCGGACCGCTGCGACCGTTGCGGAGCGCAGGCCTACCTCCGCGTGGAACTCCAGACGGGCGGCGAGCTGCTCTTCTGCGCCCACCACGCCCGTGAGCATGGCGACAAGATCAAGCAGATCGCCGCCGCCGTGACCGACGATACGCACAAGCTCTCGGAACGCTGATGCGCTGACCCAGACGATCCAGCGGCCCCGGACGGATGTCCGGGGCCGCTGGCTTTTCCACTCCATCAACGCCCGGAACTGCCGGGTTGCCGGAGCTGGGCCCGGGCCGTCAGGCGGCTCCAGGCGACGTGAGAGGGTGACGCCGTGCTCGTCGTCCTCTGTGCCCTTCTGATCCTGCTCGGTCTGGCGGGGATCGTCTTGCCGGTGGTGCCGGGTGGCAGCATCCTCGTCGGAGCGGCGGTGTTGCTGTGGGCCTGGGCCGGCCCCAACAACCCGACCGCCTGGCTGGTCTTCGCGCTTGCGGCGCTGATCCTGCTGGCCGGCCTCGTCACCAAGTACGCCGTCCCCGGTCGCGGGCTGAAGGCTGCCGGTATCCCGCTGTCGACACAGGTGCTGGGCGCGATCCTCGGCATCATCGGGTTCTTCGTCGTACCCGTCGTGGGGCTGATCCTCGGATTCGTCCTCGGCGTCTACGTGGCGGAGCTGGGTCGCCTCGGCCCCTCGGCGGCGTGGCGCTCGACCAAGCTCTCCTTGCGGGCGGCCGCCACCTCGATCCTCATCGACCTGGCCGCGGCACTGCTGGCGACCGGGGTGTGGATCCTCGGCGTGGCGGCGGCGTGATGGCGGTCCTGCTCGCACTGGTCTCGGCGATGCTGTACGGCACCTCCGACTTCATCGGCGGGGTCCTCTCCACCCGCATCCGCCCTTGGACCGCCGCCTTCACCGGCCAGCTGTCCGGTGGCCTGATCCTCGTCGTGGCGAGCCTCGCCTCGGGCTCAGAGCTGTCCTGGTCTGCGGTGGGCTGGGGCGCGCTCTCGGGCCTCGGGGGCGGCATCGGCGTCATCTACCTCTACCGCGGCCTGGCGAACGGCCGCATGGGCGTCGTGGCGCCGCTCTCCGGTGTCGGTGCCGCACTGGTGCCTGCCGTCGTCGGCGTCGCACTCGGCGATCGACCCTCGCCACTGAGCTGGGTCGGGATCATCGCGGCGCTGCCTGCGACCTGGCTGGTGGCCGCCGGCGAGGACGGCCACGGCGCGGTCGATCCGAGCGCGGCGAAGAGGGGCGGGTCCGGAGTGTTGGACGGGCTGATCGCCGGCGCCGGCTTCGGGATCGGATTCGCCGCGTTGGCGCAGGCACCGACCGAGAGCGGTCAGTGGCCCATCACGTTCGACCTGCTCACCGCAGCGCTGGTGGCCATCATCGGCGCGACCATCGCCCGCCAGGCCTGGCTGCCGCGCGAGGCGAGCGCCGTGCCCGCGATCAGCACGGGCGTCCTCGCCGCGGCTGCGCTGGTGGCGTTCCTCGCTGCGACGCACCACGGGATGTTGGCGGTCACCGGCATCATCGCAGCGCTGTATCCGGCTGCGACGGTGCTCCTCGCCGTCGTGGTGCTGCGCGAGCACATCCACCGCGCGCAGGCACTCGGCCTGGGGCTGTGTGCTGTCGCGGTGGCGCTCGTCGCAGGCGGCTGAGCGGGGTCCGGCGCGTCACACCCGCTGGAACGACCCGCTCTCGTTGCTCCACACGTCGGTGCCATCCTGGCGGACCGTGTAGAGCGCAACGGAGTAGTCCATCGCCTCCTGCGCTGCTGCGAGCGCCCGTTCCTCGGTGTCGTACTCGCCCAACGTCTCGCTCGACGCATCACCCACGACCTGTACCAGCTCCCACATGCGGAGCCAGTACCCAAAGAGGCCGCCCCGTCACAGTGACGGAGCGGCCTCGTGATGGTCTGACGGCCTCAGTCGAGGTAGTCGCGCAGAACCTGCGAGCGCGACGGGTGCCGCAGCTTCGACATGGTCTTGGACTCGATCTGGCGGATGCGCTCGCGCGTCACGCCGTAGACCTTGCCGATCTCGTCGAGGGTCTTGGGCTGACCGTCGGTGAGGCCGAAGCGCATGCTCACCACGCCGGCCTCGCGCTCGGAGAGCGTGTCGAGGACCGCGTGCAGCTGCTCCTGAAGCAGCGTGAAGCTGACCGCGTCGGCGGGAACGATCGCCTCGGAGTCCTCGATCAGGTCGCCGAACTCGGAGTCGCCGTCCTCCCCCAGCGGGGTGTGCAGCGAGATCGGCTCGCGACCATACTTCTGGACCTCGATGACCTTCTCCGGGGTCATGTCGAGCTCCTTGGCCAGCTCCTCCGGGGTGGGCTCACGGCCCAGGTCCTGGAGCATCTGACGCTGGACGCGGGCCAGCTTGTTGATGACCTCGACCATGTGCACCGGGATGCGGATGGTGCGGGCCTGGTCGGCCATCGCGCGGGTGATGGCCTGACGGATCCACCACGTCGCGTAGGTCGAGAACTTGTAGCCCTTGGTGTAGTCGAACTTCTCCACCGCACGGATCAGACCGAGGTTGCCCTCCTGGATCAGGTCCAGGAAGAGCATGCCGCGGCCGGTGTAGCGCTTGGCGAGCGAGACGACCAGACGGAGGTTGGCCTCGAGGAGGTGGTTCTTGGCGCGCCGGCCGTCCTCAGCGATCCACTCCAGCTCCTCCTGGATCTGGGGCCTGATCTTGCCGCCCTTGGCGAGCTTCTCCTCGCCGAAGAGGCCGGCCTCGATCCGCTTGGCGAGCTCGACCTCCATCTCCGCGTTGAGCAGCGGGACCTTGCCGATCTGCTTCAGGTAGTCCTTGACCGGGTCGGCAGTCGCACCAGCGACCATGACCTGCTGCTCCGGCTCGTCGGTGTCGTCCGCGGCCGAGACGACGAAGGAGGCTTCCTTCTCGTCCTCGGCGATCGTCGGGTCGGTCGCGACGTCCTTCTCGAACTGGTCGTCGGGGATGTCGGGCAGGATCTTCTTGCCGTCGGCGCCGACCGCAGCCGGCTTCGCGGTGTCCGCGTCGTCGCCATCCTCGATCCCGATCTCCTCGAGCTCGACCTCGTCATCGTCGTCCGCCGCCTTCTTGGCGGGTGCGGCCTTCTTGGCCGCCGCCTTGACGGGCGTCGTCGCGTCGGCGCTGCTCTCGGCGGCCTTCTTCGCCGCCGCCTTCTTCGCGGTCGCCGTGGTCGTCGCCTTGCGGGTCGAGGAGGCAGCAGCCGCCCGGCCAGCCGCGGCACCGAGGTCGACAGAGATGCCCAAGGTGCTCAGGTGGCCGAGCAGGGCCTTGAGGTGGCGCGGCTCGACGGCAGCTTCTTCACTGGCGCGGCGCACCTCCTCGGGGGTCACGCTCCCGGTGGGCGCACCCGCCTCGATCAGCGCCACGACGGCGGGATGGGCGAGCACCTCAGCAGGGATCTTGCGTGCGATCGAGGACACTGACACCTCTCGTGGAACTGGCTTCGGGGCGCGGCAAGGCCCGGATACGTCAAGGCCGCACACCTATTCTGCCACGGACTTCGCGGCGTTCCAGCCACGGGGCGTCCGTCGAGGTCAGAGCGCGGCCTTCGCCGCCTTCTTGAAGTCCCGCACCTTCTGCAGGGAGACGCCGTCCACCACGTCCGCGACGGAGCGGTAGCCGTCCTCGGCGTAGGCGCCCACGGCCCTCTCCCAGCCCTCGGGGCGGACACCGACCTGCTTGGCCAGGAGCGCCACGAAGATCTGCGCCTTCTGCTTGCCGAAACCGGGCAGCGACTGAATCCGCTTGAGCAGCTCCGAGCCGGTGCCGACGCCCTCCCACAGCCGGGACGCGTCGCCGTCATAGTCATCGACGACGATCCGGGCCAGCTCCTGCAACCGAGCCGCCATCGAGCCGGGGAACCGGTGGATCGCCGGCGGCACGGAGCACAGCGCGGCGAACTCCTCGGGGTCGGCTGCGGCGATGGCCGCCGGCTCGATGCTGCCGAACCGGTCCAGCACCTTCGCCGGGCCGCGGAAGGCATGCTCCATCGGATACTGCTGATCGAGCATCATCCCGGCGAGAAGGGCGAACGACGACTCCTCGAGCACCTTGTCAGCAGCGGGGTCCTGAGCGATCTGGAAGGCCATGAGGCAATCCTGCCGCACGCCTGCCCGACGCGTCAGCGCGCCGGGAGGTTCATTCCGGCTTGACGGCGAGCACCGGGCAGGGCGCGTCGAGCAGGATCCGCTGGGCCTGGCTGCCGAGGATCAGCTTGCCGGTCGCCGTACGGCGCCTGATGCCGATGACGATGAGTGCCGCCTGCTCGTCACGGGCGACCTGGACGAGGTCGTCGGCGGCGTCGAGCTCCTCATCGGTCTCGCTCTCGCGGACGGTGTAGTCGATCCCGGCGGCATCAAGACGCTCGCGTGCGGAAGCCAGCTCCGCCTGGGTCTTGGCCAGCCACTCCGGATCGGCCTCACCGTGTCGGTGGGTGTTGGCGACCACGAGCCGGCCGCCACGATGCTGGACCTCAGCGATCGCAGCGAGCAACGCCGCCTCGCCCTCCGGCTTGGGGACGAACCCGACCACCACCGTCGCCATCGCTTCCTCCCGTTGCCCGCGGCTCTGCGGGAACCGTACCCCGCACACCGAGCAGCGCCGAACCTCGCCCACGCGACGCGGCCTGTGGATGAGCTGCGACACGCTGGCCCGAAAAGGGGCAGGCTGGGTCCGTGCCACGCAAGCGCAGCCCTGAACGCATCCTCGCCGTGCTCCTGCGGCGCGCCGTGCTCGAGCACGCAACCGCCGAGCGGCGCCGTCACCACGTGCCGATCCTCCACGTCGGGGTCCCGGGCCAGCCACACGAGGTCTTCGCGCTGGTGCCGGACGAGCCGACCGACCATGCGCTGCGCGCCGACATCGTGGCCGCCATGCGCCGGAGCGAGGAACGCAGGACGGGCCCGACCACCGCAACAGCAGCCGGCGCCTTCGCCCTTGTCTGGCTCACCCGCAGCGGCGATCTCGAGCTCCAGGACGTGGATGCGGACTGGCACGCGGCGGCACGCCAGGCATACGCCGAGGCAGGCGCCGAGCTGCTGTTCGCGGTCGTCAACCGTCGCGGCTGGCACGACCCCTGCTCGGGCATCCGGCGAGAATGGTCCCGCCCGCGGACCCTCGCCTGACGGCTCAGCCCGCCAGCCACGTCGCATCGCCATCCGGCGGCAACGCCCGCAGTGCTGACCGCCCACGCGGCGCGCGGCCCAGATCTGGCGGATCGGGCAGACCGGGCTCGGTGGGATCCCCCAGCGTCGACTGCATCGCCTCCCACGCTGTCGGCGGGAGCGCGCCCGAGAGCATGTGCGCGACCAGTGTGCCGAGGCTGTGCCCCGGCTCGGCACTGAAGCACTTGTCGAGCGCACACCATGCCAGCGCCCCGTCGCCCTGGAGCCATGCCCCGAAGGCGAGCACGGCCGCGGCCGACGGCATCAGAGCCTCCGGTGAGCGGCGGACCAGGTCGCGCCACAGCGCCACATGGCCGGCTGCAGTGTCGCGGGTGAGCGGCACCCACGCGGCGTCGCGCCTGGCACCGAGCCGCACCGTGAGCAGGGCACTCGCGGCCTCGACATCGGTCGGCACGGTGCCGGCATCGACGTGCTGGGCGCACAAGGTGGCCAGCTCCTCGGCGCTCAGCAGCCGGGCCTCCCCGAGCACAGCCTCGACCGCCATCGTGCCCTCCTCGTCCGCCGTCAGGGTGGCGGCGAGCTCCTCACGCGATCCCAGGGTCACGTGGCCCGCCATCACTGCCTCCGCACGGAACGGATGCCGGTCGCTGTCGTAGGGCACGCCCCGGGCGGGGACGCCCGAGCGCCGGCCGTCCGCGGAATACCACCGGCCCGCGTCAGCACGCAGGCATTCCAAGACGTCGATCCCCTCTCCCTCGAACTCCCGGCGCAGCGCCCGCGCGACCTGCCGGCAATGCACCGCGCCGGCGCCGTACAGGACGAAGACCACCCGGGGCGTGGCGTGTAGCAGGCAGGGGTCGAGCAGGGCCCCGACGACCGCATGGAGTGCGTCCGGGTCGCCACGCGGCGGCAGGTCGATGCGCGCGTGCAGCGGCGTCGCCCCACCGAAGGTGAGCATGACGATGGACTCCTGCGGCTCGAAGCCGAGGGTGACGGGGATGGCGGCGAGGAGATCCTCGGGGTTCTTGGCGCGCAAGGTGATGGTCATGCCTCCACGCTCCCGCGCCGGACGACTGCCCGCGACCGCCCCCATGGCCGATGGTGGATACCGCTGCTGGAGAGGACGGTGTGGACCGAAACAGACCGATCGGCGACGAGGGCGAGCCGAGCAATCAGGCGCGAAACGCGTAGGTTGCCGTCATGCGGTCCCAGGCCTCGGTGCTCCACCTCGACCTGGATGCGTTCTATGCCTCGGTCGAGCAGCGGGACAAGCCGTCACTGCGGGGCAAGCCGGTCGTCGTCGGCGGCGTCGGCGGTCGTGGCGTGGTGGCGACCGCCAGCTACGAAGCCCGCCGCTACGGCGTCCACTCCGCCATGTCGACGCGCGAGGCCCGCTCCCGCTGCCCGCACGCGGCCTTCCTCTACCCGCGCTTCCACGCCTACCGCGATGTGAGCGAGAAGGTGATGGCGCTGTTGCGCTCGACCTCGCCGCTGGTCGAGCCGCTCTCGCTCGACGAGGCGTTCGTCGATCTGGCCGCATCCGACCATCCCGAGCTGCCCGACCTCGAGCTCGAGACGGTCACCGCCTTCGCGGACCGACTCCGCGCGCAGGTCCACGAGCTCACCGGCGGGCTCACCGCGAGCGTAGGGCTGGGCACCAGCAAGTTCATCGCGAAGGTCGCCAGCGACCTGGAGAAGCCCGACGGCCTCGTGGTCGTCGCGCCGGGCACCGAGATCGCCCTGCTCCGGCCGATGAGCGTCCAGATCATCCCCGGCGTCGGCCCGGCGACCGCCGAGCGCCTCCGTCGCGCGGGCATCCACACCGTCGCCGAGCTCGAGGCGGTCAGCCTCGAGGAGCTGATCCGGCTGGTCGGCAAGGCCCACGGCACCGGTCTCCACGCGCTCGCACGCGCCGCCGACGACCGGCCGGTCGTGCCCGAGCGGGAGACCAAGTCGGTCAGCGTCGAGGGGACCTACGACACCGACCTGACCGACAGGACGCTGATGGAGCACCTGCTCACCCGTCAGGCGGGCGAGGTCGCCACCCGGCTGCGCAAGAGCGGCCTGTCGGGACGCACCATCACCATCAAGGTCCGGCTCGGCGACTTCACCACGCTGAACCGCTCCAGCACGCTCGCCGGGCCCACCGACCAGGCCGCTACGATCGCCCGGCTGGCGCGTGCCCTCCTCACCGACCTCGACACCTCCTACGGCGTACGACTGCTCGGTGTCGGGGTCTCCGGACTGGCCGACTGGATCCAGGAGGACCTGTTCGGCGAGGAGCCCGAGCCCGACGAGCTCGTCGCCGTACCCCTGCCGGTGCAGCCGGCGCGCAACAGGCACTCCTGGAACCCGGGCATGGACGTCGTCCACGCGGAGCTCGGCCGGGGCTGGGTCTGGGGTGCCGGCCGAGGCGTGGTGACCGTGCGGTTCGAGACGGCGGAGCAGCCGACCGGTCCGGTGCGCTCGTTCGCCGTCGACGATCCCGACCTCAGCCGCTGGCCGGAGGAAGCGCCCGAAGAGTGACCCTCTCACCGGGGCGCGCCTGGGCCAGCTGCCACAGGTCGTCGGCATGCACGACGCCGGCCACCGGATAGCCGCCGGTCGAACCGTGGTCCGCGAGCAGGACGACCGGCCGGCCGTCCGGCGGCACCTGGACCGCACCGAGCACCGTCCCCTCGCTCGGCAGCTCGCCCGCGATGCGAGCGAGCGTCCCGCCCTCGAGACGGAGCCCGACCCGGTTCGACGCGGCTGCCACTCGCCACCCCGCCCCCGCCAGCCGGTCCAGGACATCGGCACCGAACCACTCCCGGTGCGGCCCCGGCAGCACCCGGATCGCGCCGCGCAACGGCGGACGGGGCGTGTCCAGCGCAGCGGGTACGCCGGAGTCCGCCCCCACCGGCAACCGGTCCCCCACGGCAACCGGTGCGGGACCGATTCCGGCGAGCGTGTCGGTCGACCGCGAGCCGAGCACCGGTGCGATGTCGATGCCACCGCCCACGGCCAGGTAGGACCTCGTGCCCGCGACGGGACGCCCGAGCGCCAGGACGGCCCCGGCACGCAGCCGCACCGCCTCCCCGTGCGCCGCGGCCACGCCGTCGACCGTGACCGGCGACGCGGCTCCTGTCACGCTCACCCAGCACGCTCGCTCCGCCCGGACGCTGAGACCACCCAGCAGGATCTCCAGCACCGCCGCGTCCGGGTCGTTGCCGACCAGTCGGTTGCCCAGGTCCGCGGCAGGGGCGTCGAGCGCCCCGGCCCGCGGGACCCCCAGGTGGGCGTAGCCGATCCGACCGCGGTCCTGGACCAGCACCTGCGGTCCTACGGCGAGCACGGTCAGCATGGGCGCAGCACCACTCTCGTGCCTGGTGCCAGCAGCGCCGGCGGTTCGCGATCCACATCCCAGAGCACCATCTCGGTATGGCCGACGATCCGCCAGCCGCCGGGCGACGCACTCGGGTAGATGCCGCACCAGGAACCGGCCAGCCCGACCGACCCCGGCTCGACCCACTCACGGGGTGAGGACAACCTGGGCACCGCCAGCTCCTCGGGCAGGCCGGCCAGATAGGCGAAGCCGGGTGCGAACCCGCAGAACGCCGACATCAGCTCGTAGGAGGTGAGCCGGCCGACGACCTCGTCCTCGCTCACCCGCCAGCGCCGGGCGACGTCGGCCAGATCCGGCCCGTCGAAGCGCACCGGCACCTCGACGAACGCGCCCGCCACCGTGGCCGACCGCGGCCGCCATCCCCCCAGCAGGGCACGGAGGCGGCCGACGTCCACGCCGTCGAAGAGCACCGTCGCGGCCGCCGGCACGATCTCGTCCACGTGCAGACGCCCCGAGCGAGCTGCCACCCGCGCCCACTCGGCCAGCTCCGCGGCCTGCACCGCTGAGTCGACCTCGGCCAGCGCCGCTCGCTCGCCGTACCGTCGCAACGGGAGGCTCACAGGCCCAGCTCGTCACTCCAGCGCGCCAGCAGGCCCGCGAGCTGGTCTCGTTCGGCGGCAACGAAGAGCGCGAGCAGCCGGGCCTCATTGGCGAGGTGGTCGGTGAACGCCGCGTCGATCAGCGACCGCCCGTCGTCGGTCAGCGCGATCACCCGACCCCGCGCGTCCGTGTCGCTGGGCGCCCGGGTCACCCAGCCGCGCACGATGCAGCGATCCACCCGCTTGGTGATGGCACCGGAGGTCACCATCGTCTGCTCCGCCAGCTCGCCCGCCGTGAGCGCGTACGGCGCACCCTGCCTGCGTAACGTCGCGAGGATGTCGAACTCGGCCTCCGCCAGCCCATGGGTCGCGTAGACGGCGACGAGCTCCTCGGTGAGCCGGTTGGCGACGCGGTGCAGCCGTGCGATGACGCCTAGCGGAGTCGGGTCCAGGTCGGGGCGCTCGTGTCGCCACTGCTCCATCGCCCGAGCGACGTGATCGGTCATGGGGTGGAATATATCTTCCAAGGAAGCAATAATGTCTTCCATGGAAACCAAATGGCTGGCCGGGGCGGCGCTGGCGCCGATCGCGTGGGGCTCCGGCTACTACGTCACCGCCACCTACCTGCCGCCAGACCGGCCGCTCTTCGGTGCGGCCGTGCGCGCACTCCCCTTCGGCCTGCTGCTGCTCGCGCTCCATCCGGCGCGGCTGCGCGGCTCCTGGTGGTGGCGTACGGCCCTGCTCGGCGCGCTCAACTTCGCCGCGTTCTTCGCCCTGATCTTCGTGGCCGCCGACCGCCTGCCGGGTGGCCTGGCCGCGACCCTGACGGCCACCTCTCCGCTGATGATCATGCTGTTCGCCTGGGCGCTGGCCGGCGAGCGGCCGCCGCATGCCTCTCTGGCGGGCGCTGTGGTCGGCATCGTCGGCGTGGCACTGCTCGTGCTGCGCGGCACGACCCACGTCGACGCGATCGGTGTGCTGGCCTCCCTGGTCGCCGTCGTCGTCTCCTCCTTGGGCTTCATCCTGGTCAAGACCTGGCGGCCGCCGGTCGACCTGCTGCCGTTCACCGCCTGGCAGCTGATCTTCGGCGGACTGCTCCTGGTCCCGGTGGCCCTGTTCGTCGAGGGCGCACCGCCGCACCTCGACGGCCGGGCGCTGGCCGGCTTCGCCTGGATCGGGCTGGCCGGGACGGTGCTCGCCTACGTGGTGTGGTTCCAGGGAATGCGCCGGCTGCCCGCCGCGGCGGTCTCGCTGGTCGGGCTGCTCAACCCGGTCTCGGGCACCGTCATCGGCGTGGCCCTGGCCGGTGAGGCGTTCACGCCGAGCCGAGCGATCGGGATGGCACTGGTGCTCGGCGGCATCGTGCTCGGCCAGCCGGCGGTGCTCGACGTGCTGCGCGGTCGCCTTCGCGGGCACCAGCGGGCCAGTGCACCCGCGCCGGCAACCGGCACCGGCCCCGGCCCCGGCTCAGCCGACGGGACGCAGGTCCCAGCCTGCCGCCTCCAGGGCTGCCCGGACGAGCCTTGCATGCTCGACGGCGCCCGGTGAGTCGCCGTGCAGGCACAGCGAGTCGACCCGCGCGGCGAGCCCGAGCGCGTTGTCCACGATCGCACCCGCGTCGACCACCAGCGCGCCCGGCTGGTCGCGGGGCACCAGCCGCCCGGCTGCGTCGTACCCGCGGTCGGGGAAGCCCTCCTGCCACACGTCCCGACCGGCCTCCTCGGCCAGCGAGAGCAACACTCCGGGCATGCCGAGCACCGGCAGCGTGCCCGAGGCGTCCAGCACCGCACGCGCCTGCTCCCGATCATCCATGGTGCGGTGGTAGAGCGCACCGTGCGGCTTCACGTAGCTCACGGCCACACCCTCGGCGACGGCGACGGCGTTCAGCGTCGCGACCTGCTCCTCGACCTGCGCACGCAGCACCTCGTAGGAAACCTCGAGCGCGACGCGGCCGAAGTTCTCCCGATCCGCGTAGGACACCTGCGCGCCGACCGCGACGCCCAGCCGGGCCGCCTCCGCGCAGACGGCGCGCATGATCGCCGCGTTGCCGGCATGGAAGCCGCAGGCGACGTTCGCCGAGGTGACCAGCGCGAGCAGGCCCGCATCGTCGGTGATCTCCTCGCCGAGGTCAGCATTGAGGTCCACGCGCATCGGACGTCCCATGGCACCCGAGGATAGGGTCACGGACATGCCCGGCCAGCCGCCTGTCGCCAAGAAGTCACCGATCACCACCACGCACCACGGTCGCACCCGCACCGACGACTACGAGTGGCTGCGCGCCAAGGACGACCCGGAGGTGATCGCCTACCTCGAGGACGAGAACGCCTGGACCGCCGAGCGCACCGCCCATCTCGCGGACCTGCGCCAGCGGCTCTTCGACGAGGTCAAGGCCCGCACCCTTGAGACCGACCTCTCCGTGCCCACCCGGAACCGCGGCTACTGGTATTACGGCCGCTCCTTCGAGGGCAAGGAGTACGGCGCCTCGTGCCGCGTTCCGATCGCCGACGAGGCGGACTGGACCCCGCCGACCCCCGCACAGGTCGCCATCGACCAGCCTGCGCTGCCGGGCGAGGAGGTCCTGCTGGACCACAACGAGCTCGCAGCCGGGCACGACTTCTTCTCCCTCGGCGGCTCCGCGGTCAGCCCGAGCACCGCGCTGCTGGCCTACTCGACCGACACCAAGGGCGACGAGCGCTACACCGTCCGGGTCAAGGACCTGTCCACCGGCGACCTGCTCGCCGACGTGCTCGAGGGCGTGATGGGCGGCGTCACCTGGGACCGAGCGGGCGAGAGCTTCTACTACTCCACCGTCGACGAGTCCTGGCGCCCCGACAAGATCTGGCGCCACCGGCTCGGCACCGGCCAGGCTGATGACGAGCTGGTCTACCACGAGAGCGACGAGCGGTTCTGGTGCGGCGTCGGCCGGACCCGCACCGACCGGTTCCTGGTGATCGAGTCCGGCGCCAAGACCACCACCGAGTACCGCTTCCTCGACCAGGACCGGCCAGAGGCCGGCTGGCAGGTCTTCGCTGCCCGCGAGGAGGGCGTCGAGTACAACCTCGAGCACGCCCGGATCGCGGGCGAGGATCTCTTCCTGGTGCTGCACAACGCCACCGGCGTCGACTTCGAGCTGGCGACGGCACCGATCGCGCCGACGCCGCGGTCGGAGTGGAAGACGCTGATCCCCCACGACCCCGCCGTACGGCTGGAGGACGTGGACGCCTTCGCCGGCCACCTGGTGGTCCACCAGCGCAGCGAGGGACTGACCCAGCTGCGCATCCTCGAACTCGGTCCCGACGGCGTCGGGGACGACTACCTCGTGCGCTTCGACGACGAGATCTACACCATCGGATCCGGCGGCAATCCGGCCTTCGACCAGCCGACGGTGCGGCTGGGCTACACCAGCCTGCGCACGCCGAGCTCGGTCTATGACTACGACGTGCGCGACCGCAGCCTGGAGCTGCGCAAGCAGCAGCCGGTGCTACCGCTCGACGGCCGGCCCTTCGATCGCGACGACTACGAGGAGCACCGCCTCTGGGCGACGGCCGAGGACGGTGTTCGGGTGCCGATCTCCCTGGTCGTACGGCGCGATGCCCGCGAAGCCGCCCTCGCCGACGGAGCGCCGCTGCCGCTGCACCTCTACGGCTACGGCTCCTACGAGGCCTCGATGGATCCGGGCTTCTCGCTGTTCCGGCTCTCCACGCTGGACCGCGGGGCCGCCTTCGCGATCGCCCACATCCGCGGCGGGGGCGAGATGGGCCGCGGCTGGTACGACGACGGCAAGCTGCTGCGCAAGCGCAACACGTTCACCGACTTCATCGCGTGCGCCCGACACCTGGTCGAGACCGGCTGGACCTCGCCGGAGCTCACCGTGGCCGAGGGCGGCAGCGCCGGTGGGCTGCTGATGGGCGCGATCGCCAACCTCGCTCCGGAGCAGTGGGGCGGGATCGTGGCTGCGGTGCCCTTCGTGGACAACCTCACCACCATGCTCGACGCGAGCCTGCCCCTGACCGTGGTCGAGTACGACGAGTGGGGCAACCCCGAGGCCGATCCCGAGGTCTACGACTACATCGCCTCCTACGCGCCGTACGACAACGTCGCCGACCTGCCCTACCCGCCGATCCTGGCCGAGACCTCGCTCAACGACACCCGAGTGCTCTATGTGGAGCCGGCCAAGTGGGTCGCTCGGTTGCGCGAGGTGGCCGGCGCTGACGTCCTGCTCAAGACGGAGATGAACGCCGGCCACGGTGGCGTCTCCGGTCGCTACAAGGCCTGGCACGACCGTGCCTTCAGTCTCAGCTGGATCCTGGACCGACTCGGCCTTGCCTGATCCGGTCGTCCTGCGAGCAGGCTTCTCGCCCATCAAGGGCACGCGTCACCTCAGCCTCGAGCAGGTGACGCTGGACCAGTACGGCGCGGCCGGCGACCGCCGGCTGTGCCTGGTCGACGTGACCGCCCGCCGGGTGCTGCGCACCGTGCAGCACCCGGCGCTGACGGCCGTCGACGCTCGCGAGCACGACGGCGTACTCAGCGTCACCCTGCCCGATGGTCGCGGCACCGTCGGGGCGCCCGCGCCGACCGCCGAGCGGCTGGTCTGTGACTACTGGGGCCGCCCTGCCGAGCTCACCCTGCTCGGCGGACCGCACGGCGCCCTGCTCTCCGACTACCTGGGCAAGCCGGTCACGCTGGCCTCGGCGCCGCCGCGGGCGGTGGTCTACGGCGCCGGCGTGAGCCTCGTGACACGGTCGTCGCTCGACGACCTGGCCGCACGGGCCGGGACCGCGACCGCTGTCGACCCGGCGCGGTTCCGGGCGACCTTCGTCATCGACACGGGCGATGGCCCGGGCACGGAGGACGAGTGGGCCGGACGCGAGCTTCGGCTCGGCACCGCCCTGGTCCGGGTGGGCGGCGGCATCGGGCGTTGTGCCGTGATCGACATCGATCCCAGTACCGGCGAGCGAGGCAGCCGGCTGCTACGCACGCTGGCGGCGTACCGACCGCGCAACCCGGCCGGTGAGCCCTGCTTCGGGGTCTATGCCGACGTGATCGGGCCGGGAGTCGTCATCGCGCCCTCAGGGCATCCCCTGAGAAGTCCCTGAGATCTGCCTGCCGCGGCAACTTCTCGCTCGTCCCGCACGTAAGACCAGACAAGAGCACGATGCAGCACCGGGTCCCACCCAAGGCATACCGAGGGAATCTCCGGGGCACTTGCTGCGTTGTCATCAACGTCGGGCTAATGCCCGCTGCGTGAGGAGGGCCCCATGGCGACGAAGACCGCGACACGAGAGATCGAGGGACGCGACAGCGTCGGTCTCTACCTGGACGAGATCGCGCGCAACGACCTCCTGGACGCGGCCAAGGAGGTAGAGCTCTCCAAGGCCATCGAGGCCGGGTTGATGGCCGAGCACCTGCTGGCGGCGAGGCGAACGGGGCGCAAGGCCCCGGGCGGCGCCACCCGCGAGGAGCTCGAGTGGCTGGCCGAAGAGGGCCAGAAGGCTGTCGACCAGTTCATCACCGCGAACCTGCGGCTGGTGGTCTCGATCGCCCGGAAGTATGGCCGCGCCCAGATGCCGATGCTCGACCTGATCCAAGAAGGAAACACCGGCCTGATCCGGGCCGTTGAGAAGTTCGACTACACCAAGGGCTACAAGTTCTCCACCTACGCCACCTGGTGGGTGCGGCAGGCCATCACCCGCGGCATCGCCCAGCAGGCCCGCGTCGTACGCCTGCCGGTGCACGTGGTGGAGGAGCTCAACCAGGTCGGCGGCGCACGCCGCACCCTGGAGCGTCAGCTCGGCCGCGACCCGGAGCCGGCGGAGATCGCCAAGGAGCTCGGTATGGAGGTCGACCGCGTGCTCGACCTGATGGCCTGGGGACGTGAGCACGTCAGCCTCGACTCCCCCGTCGATGAGGATGGGGACACGTCGCTCGGCGACCTGATGGCCCAGGAGACCTCGCCGGGTCCGGACTCGACGGTCCTGGACACCGAGTCGCGCGAGCGGCTCTCCAGCCTGGTCGGACAGCTCGACGACCGTGCCGCCGACATCATCCGTGCCCGCTACGGCCTCGTGGACGGCCGCCAGCACAAGCTCGCTGACATCGGCCAGAAGCACGGCATCTCGGCCGAGCGGGTGCGCCAGCTTGAGCGGGAGGCGCTCCAGAAGCTCCGCCGGTTCGCCGACCCGGACCTCGCGGCCTGACCTGCACCGTGACGTACGAAGGCCTCCGTCAGACTCTGACGGAGGCCTTCGTGCATTCTGTCCAAGATCGCTGCTGACGCGACTCAGCGGCGGTGTCGGACGACCTTCACCTTCACCCGTGCGGTAGCGAACCCGCCGTGGCCGTCACTGATCGTGTACGTGAAGACGTCTCGCCCCAGATAGCCGCGCCTGGGCTTGTAGACGAGTTTGCCGCGGACGATGCGCGCCTTGCCGTGCTTGGGGCGCTTCACGCTCACGATGGTGAGCCGGTCCCGGTCGGGATCGGTGTCGTTCTTCAGTACGGCGATGGTGGTGGCCTTGTTGCGGACAGCCTTCGCGGTGTCCGGGGCCGCGTGCGGGTTCCGGTTGTGCGTGGGTGCCGGTGCCGATGTCGGCGCCGCCGGGGCCGTGGCGATGTCGTAGGTCCCGGCGTCGACTCGCAGATCGACGTAGGCACCGTCGAGGGTGGCCGCCCGTACGCCCTGTGCGCCGGCGACCGCGGCTCCCTGCCTCCAGACGACGTGTCCGTTGACGGTGATGTCGACGGCCGCGCCGAAGGTCGGCACCGCGATCGTGCCGGTGGTGCCACTCGGCGCCTGGACATGCATGGCGAAGGTCCGGGCCGTCGTGTCGTGGCTCCACTTCGTGACCAGCGCGCCATGCGGTGTCGGCGCCTGCCCGGTGGTCCAGGCGAGATCGCCGGGGTGCGGCTCGACCAGCCACGTCTTGTAGCCGGCGTCCACCGGCTGGATCCCGAGCACGTAATTCGACAGGGCCGACGTCGGCATGGTCGACCAGCCGTGCGCCATCGAGGTGTTGGCCGAGCCCTGGGTGCCATCCTTGGTGATGTTCTCCCAGAAGGTGCCGGTGTTGAGGTCACCCGGAGCGATCATCGGCCCCCACTCGTTCGAGAGCAGCGTCAGCGCGTCCGCGGTGTTGTCCGAGGCCAGCCGTGCATTGAGCTCGAAGCCGGAGATGAACGGGCTGATGATGTCGGAGTAGGCACTGCTCGAGTACGGCTTCGTCCCGTGCGCGGTCCAGAGGGTGTCCTTGATCTTGGCGAGGATGCTCGGGACCTTGTTCGCAGGCGCGATGCCGAAGACGATCGCGAACACGTTCGCATCCTGCGCAACGATGCCGCGGACGTTGTTGCTCAGGTCGTAGACGCCGGTCGCGGGGTTGAACAGGGCCGCGTTGATGGCGTTCTTCAGCGCTGCGGCCTGGGTGGTGTAGCCGGCCGACAGCTCCGGGTGGCCGGCCGCTGCAGCGAGCTTCGCGCCGTCGAGCAGGGTCTGGTAGTAGAGCGCGTTGTAGGCCGTGACCTCGCCGGTCTTCGCTCCGTCGTAGTAGTCCCAGTCGGCACCGGCGTCGTTCGTGGTCGCCATCAGACCGTTGGCGTCGACCTGGGAGGCGTTCCAGGCCAGCTCCTTGGCCACGATCGGCCACTCCTGGCGCACGAAGTCAGTGTCGCCGGTGTAGAGGTAGTACTCGGCGAGGTTGCGGACGAAGTACGCCGAGTAGTCGGCCGAGTAGGCACCCTTGGGGAATATGACGGTGGTCACATAAGCGTCGCGATTCTAGTTGGATCGTTTCAAGAGCGTCAACGGCCTTCCTGCGACCGAACAAGACGACCCCATCGCATGATTTTCGGCCCTTGGCGTGGTGCGGCCCCTGTCGCTAACGTGCGATGATGAAACGATTCACCGCTGGGCGAGGGCAGACACCCCAGCCGACGCCCACCCCGGCCTAGCGACGGTCCGTGCGACCACCGGACGCAACCAGGCTGTCGAAGACCTCGGCGACCTTGTCCCGAAGGTCCTCGCGCGTCCCGATGTTCTCGATCACGTACGTCGCCACCGCGCGCCGATCCTCCCGAGAGGCCTGGGCGCCGATCCGCGCGAGCGCGTCCTCGCGCGGCATGGCCCGATCCCGCAGGAGCCGCTCGAGCTGGGTCGCCTGCGGCACGTCGACCACGATCACCGCATCGAACCGATCCGCCTGACCGGTTTCGGCCAACAGCGGGATGTCATGCACGACCACCGAGCCGGCGGGCGCCGAGGCCTCCAGCTCGGAGCCGCGCTCACGCACCAGCGGGTGGATGATCCCCTCCAGCGTGCGCAGGAGCTCGGGATCAGCGAAGACCAGGGCGCCCACCTTGGGCCGGTCCATCTCGCCGGCGGGCGTGAGCACCTCGGGACCGAAGGCGGCCACGATCCGCTCCAGCCCCGGAGTGCCGGGTGCCACCACCTCACGGGCCAGCCGGTCGGCGTCGATCACGACCGCTCCCAGCTCGGCGAGGAGGGCAGAGACGGTGCTCTTGCCCGAGGCGATGCCACCGGTGAGTCCCACGCGCATGGCAGGTGAGACTACTCGTCGATGATCAGTCGCAGGATCCGGTCCAGCTCCGCACGGTCGGGCGGTGCGAGCCGGGCCAGCAGCTGCTCGGCCTGCGCCGTACGGGCCGTGTCGAGCAGGGCCGACACCCGCCGACCCTCACTGGTAGGCACCACCGAGGTGGCGCGCCTGTCAGCGGGGTCGGGCTCGCGGGTGACCAGACCCCGGCCCTGGAGCGCGTCGACGACCTCGGTGGCCGAGCGAGGAGCGATCCGCAGCTCGTCGGCGAGCGCGGAGAGCCGCAGCGAACCGGCCGCGCACAGCACCCGGAGCGCCCGGGCCTGTCCTGGGGTGATCTCCCACCGGGCCATCGCTGTGCCGATCCCGCGGCGCAGCTCTCGTGCCACCATCATCAGCAGGTCACCGGTCTCCACGGGAATGGATCCTACCGATCATGCGTTAGCCTCATTGTGAGGTAACCTCAGCGAAAGAGGTGAGTGCATGAGTGACTTCATCACAGCAGTGCGATCGGGGTCCCCCGGTCGTAGCGCCCAGATCGGCGCATCCGGCGGCCGCGACGGCCGCGATCCGAAGAACAAGGCGTCCGATCGGCGCCAGCTCCAGGAGCACCCTGTCGAGCTGCACCGCATCGGTCGACTCTTCACCCCACATCGAGCGACCCTTGGCGTCGTCGTCCTGCTCATCGTGGCCAGCTCTGTCATCGGGCTGGCTCAGCCGTTCCTGGTCCGCGACATCATCGACCAGGCACTCCCCCGTCACGACCACACCCTCCTGATCGGCTGTGTGGCGGCGATGGTGGGCGTGGCGATTCTCAACGCCGCGCTCGGCGTCGGCCAGACCCTGCTCTCCACCCGCGTCGGCCAACAGGTGATGCACCGGCTGCGCAGCGAGCTCTTCGCTCACCTGCAGCGTCAGTCGGTCGGCTTCTTCACCCGCACCCGCGGAGGCGAGATCCAGTCGCGGATCATCAACGACATCGGCTCGATGCAGGCGGTCGTCACCAGCACCGCGACCTCGATCGCCGCCAACGTCACCGTCGTGATCGGCACCATCGTGGCGATGCTGGCGATGGACTGGCGGCTAGCCCTGATCAGTCTGGTGGTGCTGCCGCCGGCGGTGCTGACCACCCGCACGGTCGCGCGGATGCGATACGCCGTCACCAGCGAGCGCCAGGCCACCATGGCCGACCTCCACGTCCAGATCGAAGAAGGCCTGTCGGTCAGCGGCATCCTGCTCACCAAGACACTGGGCGCCGCGCCCGCGCTCGCACAGCGGTTCGAGGAGACCAGCCGCGACCTTGTCGACCTGGAGGTCCGCTCCAGCCTCGCCGGCCGCTGGCGGATGGCATGGATGCAGATCGTGTTCGCCGCCGTACCCGCTGCGCTCTATCTGGCCGCCGGCTTCCCGGCCACCAGCGGCGGGATGACGATCGGCACCCTGGTCGCCTTCGTGTCCCTGCAGGGCTCGCTCTTCCGCCCGCTGATGGGCCTGCTCAACGTCGGCGTCGATGTGACCTCGAGCCTGGCCCTCTTCAGCCGGATCTTCACCTACCTCGACCTCCCGATCGAGATCGATGACCCGGCCGCTCCCGTAGCGCTCGCCAAGGTTCGAGGCGAGATCACCTTCGACCAGGTCCAGTTCGGGTACGACGAGACACCGGTGCTGCACGACATCACCCTGGCCGTACCCGCAGGAGGAAGCCTCGCCCTGGTCGGTGCCACCGGCAGCGGCAAGTCCACCCTGGCCGGGCTGGTGGCACGACTGCACGATCCCACCGCCGGCCGCGTGCTGCTCGATGGCGTCGACCTGCGCGATCTCACCCTCGCCGATGTCGCGGACGCCGTCGGGGTGGTGACCCAGGAGACCTATCTGCTGCACGCCACCGTGCGGGAGAACCTGCGCCACGCCCGTCCCGCGGCGACCGACGCCGAGATCGAGGCCGCCGCGCGAGCCGCCCGGATCCACGAGCTGATCGCCGACCTGCCCGATGGCTACGACACCATGGTCGGCTCCCGCGGTCACCGGTTCTCCGGCGGCGAGAAGCAGCGCCTGGCCATCGCCCGCACCCTGCTGCGAGACCCGCGCGTGCTGGTGCTCGACGAGGCCACCAGCGCGCTGGACAACACCACCGAGCGGGAGGTGCAGGCCGCCCTCGACCAGCTTGCCGCGGGCCGGACCACCATCACGATCGCTCACCGACTCAGCACGGTGCGCAACGCCGACATGATCGCGGTGCTGGACCACGGCCGGATCGTGGAGCTGGGCACCCATGAGGAACTGCTGCTGGCCGGCGGCGAGTATGCCGAGCTGGTCCGGGGCGGGCTGCAGCAGGCTGCTTGAGTGCTCCGGCCCCCGTCCGCGCGTCCCGTACGAAACGGTGGCTGATCCGGCGAGTCGCCCACCGCTTCCTACGGGGCACGTCGACCGCTCAGCAGGCGAACGAGCGCCGGTAGGCCTGCGGGCTGATCCCGCGGGCCTTCAGGAAGTGGTGCCGCAGCGTGGCGGCGTTCCCGAACCCGACCTCCCGGGCGATCCACTCCACCGAGCGGTCGGACTGCTCGAGCAGCTCCTCGGCGCGCAGCAGCCGCTGCCGGGTCACCCAGGCATGCGGCGTCGCCCCGGTCTCGGCTCGGAAGCGTCGGGCGAAGGTGCGCGGCGACATCAGCGAGCGGCGTGCCAGGGTCTCGACATCGAGCTCCTCGCCCAGGTTCGCGGCGATCCAGCCGAGCAGCGGCCCGAGGGTCTCCGCGTCACACTCCGGCACGGCACGGGCGATGAACTGGGCCTGGCCACCATCGCGCTGCGGCGGCACCACCATCCGCCGGGCGATCGTGCTGGCGACTG
This sequence comes from Nocardioides sp. Iso805N, assembly GCF_000364605.1. Classification (GTDB taxonomy): domain Bacteria; phylum Actinomycetota; class Actinomycetes; order Propionibacteriales; family Nocardioidaceae; genus Nocardioides. The sequence continues at coordinate 279,038 of NZ_KB822576.1, forward strand.
CCGCGCCGTACTCCTGGCGCCAGATGTGCAGCGACGCGTCCAGGCCCGCGGCGGTGCCGGCGCTGGTGACGACCTGACCTGAGTCGACATAGAGCACCTCAGGCACCACCTTGGCCTCCGGATAGCGCTCGGAGAGCTCGTCGGTGTGCATCCAGTGGGTGGTGCACTCGCGCCCATCGAGGAGACCGGCCTCGCCCAGCGTGAACGCCGCCGAGCAGTAGCTCAGCAACCGCGCCCCCCGCTCGTACGCCGCCTGCAGCGCCGCGACGACCTCGCGCGGCACCTCGGGCCCGCGGCCCGTGGCCGGCACAGCAACGAGGTCTGCCTCGGCGACGCGGCCCAGGTCGTGGTCGGCGGTGATGCCGAAACCCAGCCTGGTCCGCACCGATCCGACCCGCGGAGCACAGACCGCGAAGTCCAGCAACGGCACCCCGTGATCCCTGCGGTCCAGACCGAAGGCCTCGCAGGCCGAGCCGAACTCGAACGGGTTCAGGCCGTCGAAGATGATGACTGCGACGTTGCTCAGCACCCGTCGAGCGTGCCACATGGCAGTAAATCGCGCAAGGGTGTCATATCTGCCACTCGTGACCGGATCTGGATGGGCGCACGATTTATGCCATGACCATCATCGCCTTGCTACTCCTGCTGATCGCCCTGGCGTGGTTGAGCGCCTGGGCCACCCACGACCGGTTCTCGACCCGGCGCCGGCCGGCCTGGTTCGACTGACCTGTCCCTGCGGAGAACGCACGAAGGCCCGGCCCCCATCGGGGGCCGGGCCTTCGATCACTTACCCAGCTGTTGCCGAGTACGTGGTCGGATCAGTTGTTGCCGGTGAGCTTCTCGCGCAGAGCCTGCAGCGCCTCGTCCGAGGCGAGCGAGCCGCCGGTCTCCTCGACCGGAGCAGCCGACGAGTACGAGGTGGCCTCGCCAGCCTCGGCCTCGGCCTGCTTGGCCTCGGCCTGCTGCTTGACGTGAGCCTCCCAGCGGGCGTGAGCCTTGGCGTACTGCTCCTCCCAGGTGGCGCGCTGGTCGTCGAAGCCCTCGAGCCACTCGCCGGTCTCCGGGTCGAAGCCCTCCGGGTAGATGTAGTTGCCCTGCTCGTCGTAGGTCGCGGCCATGCCGTAGAGGGTCGGGTCGAACTCCTCCACATCGGCGGCAGCCGTGGTCTCGTTGGCCTGCTTGAGGGACAGCGAGATCCGGCGACGCTCGAGGTCGATGTCGATGATCTTGACCATGACGTCGTCGTTGACCTGGACGACCTGCTCCGGGATCTCGACGTGGCGCTCGGCCAGCTCCGAGATGTGGACCAGGCCCTCGATGCCCTCCTCGACGCGGACGAACGAGCCGAACGGCACCAGCTTGGTGACCTTGCCCGGGACGATCTGACCGATCTGGTGGGTGCGGGCGAAGTGCTGCCACGGGTCCTCCTGGGTCGCCTTCAGCGACAGGGAGACACGCTCGCGGTCCATGTCCACGTCGAGAACCTCGACGGTGACCTCGTCGCCCACGGTGACGACCTCGGACGGGTGGTCGATGTGCTTCCAGGACAGCTCGGAGACGTGGACCAGACCGTCGACGCCGCCGAGGTCGACGAACGCACCGAAGTTGACGATCGAGGAGACGACACCCTTGCGGATCTGACCCTTCTGGAGCTGGGTCAGGAAGCCGTGGCGAACCTCGGACTGGGTCTGCTCGAGCCAGGCACGGCGCGACAGGACCACGTTGTTGCGGTTCTTGTCGAGCTCGATGATCTTGGCCTCGAGGGTCTGGCCGACGTAGGGCTGCAGGTCGCGCACGCGACGCATCTCCACGAGCGAGGCCGGGAGGAAGCCGCGCAGACCGATGTCCAGGATGAGGCCGCCCTTGACGACCTCGATGACGGTGCCCTCGACGACGCCGTCCTCGTCCTTGATCTGCTCGATGGTGCCCCAGGCACGCTCGTACTGAGCGCGCTTCTTGGACAGGATCAGACGACCCTCCTTGTCCTCCTTCTGGAGGACGAGAGCCTCGACCTTGTCGCCGACCGCGACAACCTCGGAGGGGTCGACGTCGTGCTTGATCGACAGCTCACGCGAGGGGATGACGCCCTCGGTCTTGTAGCCGATGTCGAGCAGAACCTCGTCGCGGTCCACCTTGACGATGGTGCCGTCGACGATGTCGCCGTCGTTGAAGTACTTGATGGTCTCGTCGATGGCGGCGAGGAAGGCCTCTTCGGACCCGATGTCGTTGATCGCGACCTGCGGAGCGTCGTAGTCCGGAAGGGAGATGGTCGTCATATTGAAGGATTGTCCTTGGGTGGGCAGATAGTCGTGCGGGCGCGCAGGAGACCTTGTTTCACTACCGACTTGTTGGTGCACCGCCGGTCAGTCAGCGACCGCGGCATCAATAGCGAGCCTGGATCCGCTAGGTCTGGGACCTGGGCAGACTCCACACGCTTTATCAGGGTACGACGCGGGCAGGGATGACGTCCAACTGCAGCCGCTCGACGCCGTCGCGCCCACTTCGCCACCCGAGCGCCGGTAGAGTCAGGCTGCGTGGAGCAACCCATCGTCTGGCCCGCGCCCACGCCCGTGCGAGCCGAGCGCCGCCCTGTCAACGAGGACGAGTCCCGCCGCGCCAACGGCCCCGACTGGGACCGCTACGCCGACGAGTACCAAGACACCCACGGCACCTTCCTCGGGGACACCGGATTCGTCTGGGGCCCCGAGGGCATCGGCGAGGCGGAGCTCCGGGTCCTCGGCGACGTGGGCGGCAAGGACGTGCTGGAGCTGGGCTCGGGGGCCTGCCAGTGCTCGCGGTGGGTCAGATCGCAAGGGGGCCGCGCGATCGGCCTGGACCTCTCCCATCGGCAGTTGCAGCATTCCCGGCGCATCGACGACTCGACCGGCATCGTCGTACCTGCCGTGCAGGCGACGGCCACCGACCTGCCGTTCGCTGCGGCATCCTTCGACGTGGTGTTCTGCTCCTTCGGCGCACTGCAGTTCATCAGAGACATCGATGTCGCTGTGGCCGAGGTCGCGCGCGTGCTGCGCCGCGGCGGTCGGTTCGCTTTCTCCATCACCCACCCGACGCGCTGGATGTTCCCCGACGACCCGGGCGAGGACGGCCTGGTCGCCTCGCAGTCCTACTGGGACCGGACGCCGTACGTCGAGGTCGACGACGCGACCGGTCTGACCACCTACGTGGAGCACCACCGCACCCTCGGTGACTGGGTGGCGCTGCTTGCCGGTGCCGGCTTCCGGATCACCGATCTGGTCGAGCCGCAGTGGCCCGAGGATCACGACCGGGTCTGGGGCGGTTGGTCGCGGGTGCGCGGGCTGCTCACCCCCGGCACGGCGATCTTCGCGGCGAACCTCGACTGAGCCGGCCGGCGCTGGAGTAACACGCTGCTCGTGGGAGTAACACGACGTTGCTAGGGGGTAGCAGCCTGTCTGGACAGGCCGCTACCCCCTCGCAACGTCGTGTTACTCCCTCGCGGGAGCCCGGGTCAGGCCCGGAAGCGACGCCGCAGCAACACCCCGCCGGCCGCGACGACCAGCAGGCCGCCGGCGAGCAAGGAACGGGTGACGTTGCGGCTGTCCTGGCCGTCCGCACCGGTGATCACGAAGTCGTACGCCGTCAGTGCGGTCGCGCCCTGAGGTGCGCCGACTGCCATCGCACCGGTGTTGGCGCGCTTGGCCTCCGCGACGAGCTCGGCGTACATCTCGCCGTAGCTCTGCGCGGTGTCCTCGCCCGCCGCGGCGATCTTCTGGCTGCCCTTGACCGAGAGCTTCTTGGCTCCGGACACGATCTGCGGGGCACCGTCCGAGGCCGTGCCGAGACCGTCGTTGATCTGGCCGGCGCCGTCGGCGGCGGTGCCGAGCCCGTCGGCCAGCTGGTGCGCACCGGAGTTGGCCTGGCCAAGACCGTCGCTGAGCGTGCCGGCACCCGCCGCCAGCTTCGTGCTGCCGGCCGCGAGCTGGTTGACGCCCGAGCGCAGCTGCGGAACCGCCTCGTCGAGCTGCTTGCCGCCGTCGACGAGCGCCGACGCACCGCATCGCAGCGTCGCGGTCGGGTCGCAGCCCTTGGTCGGTGTACCGATGGCCGCCGTGAGCTGGGCCTTGATGCCGGCAGTGATCTTGTCGACCATGACGGGAAGCTGCGACGCGATCGTGTTGACGACGGACGAGCTGGAGTCCAGATCGTCCGCAAGGTCCGCCAGCGAGCCATGCGCCGCGGCATCGGACGTGACCTTGTCCACCTTGGCCTGGTCGCCTCCGCTCAGACCCGTGATCGACGACAGTGCCTCCATGTCTGCCCGCACGGACGTCAGCGTGCTCTTGCCGTTCGCATTGATATTGAGCAGCCGCGGAAACAGGGTTCCGGTCAAGAACTTGTAGTCCGGGTCGGCGTTGACCTGGTCGCGCACCTGCGAGGGCAGACCCTCGACGCCGACGTAGAGCTGCCGCAGGCCCTCGGCGAGCGCCTTCTGGCCACCGTAGATCTGGCTCACGCCGTCGGCGAGCTGAGGCGCCTTCGACTTGAGCTGGTGCAGGCCGTCGTTGAGCTGACCAGCGCCGTCCTTGAGCTTCTTGCCGCCGGCGTCGAGCTGCGAGGTGCCGTCGGCGAGCTTGGCGGCGCCGGGCACGGCGGTCGCGGTCAGGCCGGTGCTGAGCTGGCCCGCGCCGTCGTGCAGCTTGATCAGGCCCGCGACCAGGTCGGAGGCGCCACCTTGGAGCTTGACCAGGCCGGCGTCCATCTTCAGCGCGCCGCTCGTGAGCTCGACGCCCGTGTCGGCGCCGCCCTTGTAGCTCGAAGCCGCGCTGGCGAAGGTCGGGCTACCCAGCGGGTCGACCGGCAGAGCACTGATCTCCGCCCGGGGCACGACGCCGTCGGTGATGTCGGCGCTGTAGCCGAAGGTGGAGGTGGCCGGACCGACCGGCGGCAGCAGGGTCAGGGTGAACTGCATCATCGTGCCGCCGTGCCCGTCGCCACCCATGCTGGCCTCCTTGGAGGAGACGTTGCGGAAGTTGTCCGGGGTGGTGGTGCTCATGCTCGCGACCATCGGGATCGGCACGTTCACCGTCTTGGTGACGGTGCCGCCCTTGCCGTCGGCGAAGGTCAGCTGGGTGGGCTTCCCACTCACGTTCTCGATCGTGTACGAGACGTCGAGGTGGCCTGACTTGCCGACGATGTCGGCGGCCTTGACCGGCTTGCCGTCGAGCTTGTAGGAGACGGACAGCTTCAGCGGCAGGTCGCCGTGGTAGTCGCTGACGGTACGCAGCTGCTTCTCGCCGTCGACGGTGGTGTCGACGACCTGCTTGCCGTCCTTGACGTCGACGCCCGAGAAGCCGTCCAGGTTGCGCAGCCCGGTCGTCGTGATCGGGTTGGCCAGGTCGGCCTTGCCGTGACCGGTCAGCACGAGTTGCTCGTAGATGTGCTGGTCGCCGAGCTTGCCGTCCGGGCTGACGTAGACCTGCACGGTCTCGGTGTTGGTCACGTCGACGCCCGAGGCCGTGCCGGTCGCGGCGCTGGCGGCTCCCGTGCCGACCAGTCCAGCGGCCAGGACGGCGGCGACGGCCAACGGCCGGACGAGGATGGTGCGGTTCATCGGGTCACCTCGGTGTTGGTGGCGGCGGTGTCGGTCAGCTCGCGGCGGCGGGGTCGGGTCGACCGCAGCGGTACGCCCGGGGCGTCGTCCGTCGCCGCCTCGCGGCTCTCCGCCGGCACACGCCGGCCGGAGGCGACGACCGCGACCGCGAAGCCGACCGCGACAGCGAAGATGAGTGCGGTGGCAGCGTCGAGCGAGGTCGAGGCGACCTCGGGCTCGTTGGCCACGAAGGCCGCCTCGTACGCGGCGCTGAACAGAGCGACGCCCAGCAGCATCGCCGACAGTGGCAGCCGGGAGCGCCCGAGCGCGACCGCGACCAGGCAGATCAGCAGGGTGACGACAGCACCGGCGGCGCGGCCGCCCTCGGTGTCAGGCAGGAGGGCGGCACGCAGCACGAACCCGATCCAGACGGCGACGAAGCCGATCGCGAAGGCAGCGAGCCGGGACCAGGCCGAACGGTCAGGGATCAGCGCCACGATGCCACCGGCGAGTACGCCGGCAAGCGCGTAGGGCTCGATCTCCAGATCGAGAGCGGAGCTCACCCCGATCACGACTACCACTGCGACGGTCAGCAAGACCCCCGTCAGCAAGGACGACAAAGTTGCGCGCATGGCGCGTGCTCCTCCCAGAAATGTCCGCGTACGCCGGTGCACGCGGAGCGTCTACCCCTCCCACAGGCGCAAACGCTCGAAGTGTAGGGTCCGTCACATTCTTTTCACATTCATCGGGACTTTCGTTGCCGATTTGTGCACGTTGGGTCTGGGTTTGCCAGATCGTTACCTGCCCGCGGCGACCCGTGTCCCTGTCTTCCCTTGGCCTAGGCTCTGCCCGTGACTTTGACCGCCACCCCCTCCGCGCGCTCCAGGCTGCTGTCCTTGCTGCAGGGCAGCGGCGGCCTGGCGATCGCGATCGTGGTCATGAATGTCGCGACGTACGGCTTCCAGATCGCCGCAGCGCACCGGCTCGGTCCCGAGCAGTACGGCGGGGTCGCCGGCCTGATGGCGCTCCTCATGGTGATCGGTGTCGTGCAGCTCGGCCTGCAGGCCACCGCGGCGCGTCGGATCGCGGCGGAACCTGACCACGTCGCCAGCATCGAGCGGCGGATCAAGACGGTCAGCCTGCGCGGCAGCCTCGTCGTGGGCGCGATCATGCTGATCGCGTCGCCGCTGGTGTGGAAGGTGCTGCAGCTCGACAGCATCGTGCCTGCCCTGCTGGTCGCGCTCGTCGCCGTACCCCTGACGATGATGGGCGGCCAGGCCGGCATGCTGCAGGGCGAGCGCCGGTGGCTGCCGCTCTCGCTGCTCTATCTGGCCCTCGGCATCCCACGGCTGGTGATCGGGATCGTCTGCATCCTGATCAGTCCTACCGAGACCTCGGCGATGCTCGGCGTCACGCTGTCGGCGTTCCTCCCGGTGCTGGTGGGCTGGTGGGCGCTGCGCCATCCCCGCCCCGACTCCGCGCCCGCGGGCGCGGAGGAGCACTCGCTGCGCAACGTCGTCGTCGAGACGGTGCGCAGCTCGACCGCGCTGCTGGCTTTCTTCGTGCTCTCCAACCTCGACATCGTGATCGCTCGCAACACCTTGAGCCACCACCAGGCCGGGCTGTACGCGGGCGGCCTGATCATGACCAAGGCGGTGCTGTTCCTGCCGCAGTTCGTGGTGGTGGTGGCGTTCCCGTCGATGTCGACCGAGGGCAGTCAGCGCAGCACGCTGATGCGCAGCCTGATCGCCGTCGGCATCGTCGGTGTGGTCTCGACGCTGGGCGCGTGGCTGCTCTCCGGGTTGGCGATGGTCTTCGTCGGCGGTGCGTCGTACTCCGCCGTGGAGCACCGGCTCTGGCTGTTCGCCGTCATCGGCACGCTGCTCGCGATGCTGCAGATGCTCGTCTACGGCGTCCTCGCGCGCCAGCACCGTGGCGCGTCCTACCTGGTCTGGGGAGCGGCCCTCGCCCTCACCCTGGCGGGCCTCACGACGAACTCAGTGACCAACCTGCTGTTGGTCGTGGTGACGATCGACGCGGTGTTGACCGCCGTCCTGCTGGTGATCAGTCTGCGGAACCTGCGCGACGAGAAGCCCGCCGCGACCGCCTGAGCTCGGAGGGCTCGGAGTGGCCGCCGGGCGACGGCACGCAGCGAGCGCGCGCCCGGTCGCGCTAGTGGGCCGCCTCATGCCAAGAACGGCCCGTTCCCACCGACACGTCCAGCGGTACGGCGAGGGCAGCGGCGCCGCCCATCTGCTCGCGGACCAGCACCTCGAGCGCGTCGTGCTCGCCGGGCGCGACCTCGAACACGAGCTCGTCGTGGACCTGGAGCAGCATCCGGGACGTCAGCCCTGAGGCATCCAGCGCCGCCTGGGTGTTGAGCATGGCGACCTTGATCAGGTCGGCGGCCGACCCTTGGATCGGCGCGTTGAGGGCCATCCGCTCGGCCATCTCGCGACGCTGACGGTTGTCGCTGGTCAGATCGGGCAGATAGCGGCGACGGCCGAGGATGGTCTCGGTGAAGCCGGAGCGCCGAGCCTCGTCGACCACCCCTGCGAGGTAGTCGCGAATGCCACCGAAGGTTTGGAAGTACTCGTCCATCAGGCCGCGCGCCTCTCCCGGCTCGATGCCGAGCTGCTGGGAGAGGCCGAACGCGGACAGGCCGTAGGCGAGGCCGTAGTTCATCGCCTTGATCTTGGCGCGCTGTTCGGAGGAGACCTCCTCGGCGGGCACGCCGAAGACGTGCGAGGCGGTGGTGGCGTGGAAGTCGTGCCCGGACTTGAATGCCTCGATCAGCGCCTCGTCCCCGGACAGGTCGGCCATGATGCGCATCTCGATCTGGCTGTAGTCGGCCGTCATCAGGGACTCATAGCCCGGGCCCACCACGAACCCCTCCCGGATCCGGCGGCCCTCCTCGGTGCGGATCGGGATGTTCTGCAGGTTGGGATCGGTGCTGGAGAGTCGACCGGTTGCCGCGATCGTCTGGTTGAACGTGGTGTGGATGCGGCCGTCAGGTTGCACCGTCTTGAGCAGACCCTCGATCGTCACCCGCAGCCGGGTGACGTCACGGTGGCGCAGCAGGGCGAGGAGGAACGGGTGCTCGGTCTTGACGTAGAGCGCCTGCAGCGCATCGGCATCGGTGGTGTAGCCGGTCTTGGTGCGCTTGGTCTTGGGCATGTCCAGCTCGTCGAAGAGCACGACCTGGAGCTGCTTGGGCGAGCCGAGGTTGATCTCCTTGCCGATCACCGAGTAGGCCTCCTCGGCGGCCTGCTTGACCTCGCCTGCGAAGTGGCGCTCCAGCGACTCGAGGTGGTCGGCGTCGATCGCGATGCCCGTCTGCTCCATCCGGGCGAGGAGACCGAGCAGGGGCAGCTCGAGGTCGGCGAGCAGACGGGTGCCGCCAGCGCCCTCGAGCTCGACGTCGAGCGCCTGCGCCAGGTCGACCACCGCGCGGGCATGGAGCATCCCGGTGGCCGCCAAGTCGTCCGCGCCGCCGTCGAGCTCGTCGAAGAGCGCTCCCTGCCCGTCGTCCGATTCGTGCTTGAGCTCACGCTTGAGGTAGCGCAGCGTCAGGTCGGCCAGGTCATAGGAACGCTGGTCGGGGCGCACCAGGTAAGCGGCCAGGGCGGTGTCGCTGGCCAGCCCGGCGAGCTCCCACCCATGGGCGGCCAGCGCGAGCTGCGGGCCCTTCGCGTCGTGCAGCACCGTGGGGCGGCTCGGATCGGCGAGCCAGCCGGCGAGAGCGGTCTCGTCCTCAGGTGTCAGGTCGGCGACGTCGAGGTATCCCGCACGACCGGCGCCCTCCTGCTCCGGCGCGGTCGCGAACGCGATGCCGTCCACCCGGCCGGTGCCCGAACCCCAGGCACCGCGCACGTAGAGGCCGACGCGGTCGGCGCCGAGGCCGTCGAGGAAGTCGCCGGCCGCCCCCGCGGCGATGCGACGACCGTCGAGCTCGAAGCCGCCCTCCTCGACCTGCTCCTCGCTGGTGAGCGTCTCGAAGAGGCGATCGCGCAGCACTCGGAACTCCAGGCTGTCGAAGAGCGTGTGGACCTCCTGTCGGTCCCACGGCTGCACGGCCAGCTCTGCCGGGCTCCGGCCCAGCTCCAGATCGCAGACCAGCGCGTTGAGCCGACGGTTGCGGATCACGTCGCCGAGGTGGGCCCGCAGGTTGTCGCCGGCCTTGCCCGAGATCTTGTCGGCGTGGGTGATGACGTTGTCGAGGCCGTCGTAGGTGGCGATCCACTTCGCCGCAGTCTTGGGACCGACGCCCGGCACCCCGGGCAGGTTGTCGGAGTCCTCCCCCACCAGTGCCGCCAGCTCGGGATAGCGCTGCGGGGTCACGCCGTACTTGGTCTCGACCGCCTCAGGGGTCATCCGGGACAGGTCGGAGACGCCGCGCATCGGGTAGAGAACCGTCACCTCGTCGCGGACCAGCTGGAGCGAGTCGCGGTCGCCGGTGAGGATGAGGACGTCCATCCCCTGCTCCCGCGCCCGGGTCGCGAGCGTGGCGATGATGTCGTCTGCCTCGAAGCCGTCCTTCTTCAGGAACGGGATGTGCAGCGCGGTCAGGACGTCCTCGATCAGCGGCAGCTGGCTCTTGAACTCGTCAGGCGTCTTGTTCCGCTTCGCCTTGTACTCGCTGTACTGCTCCAGCCGGAAGGTCTGCCGCGAGACGTCGAAGGCGACCGCCACGTGCGTCGGCTGCTCGTCGCGCAGCACGTTGATGAGCATCGAGGTGAAGCCGTAGACGGCGTTGGTGTACTGGCCGGTCGTCGTCGAGAAATTCTCCACCGGCAGCGCGAAGAACGCTCGGTAGGCCAAGGAGTGGCCGTCGAGCAGGAGCAGGCGCGGACGGGCGGGAGAGGCGATCTGGCTCGGCACAGCAGGAGCCTAGACGACACCGCCGACATCTTCGGACGGCGCGTTCTGCCACCATGCTGGCATGACGAACGCGGAGAGCACCGAGACGACCGGGACGACCGGGAACAGCGCCGAGCAGATGCGCGCCTTCATCGACTCCATGCCGCACGGAATGGGTGGACTCAACGACAAGATGGGCGTCGAGCTCCTCGAGGCGAGCCCCGAGCGCGTGGTCGCCACCATGCCGGTCGAGGGCAACACCCAGCCTTACGGGTTGCTCCACGGAGGCGCCTCGATCGCCCTCGCCGAGACCCTCGGGTCCGTCGGCGCGGGGATGCACGCGCACGCGATGGGCAAGCTCGCCGTCGGCGTGGACATCAACGCCACCCATCACCGTTCGGCGACCAGCGGGATCGTCACCGGCGTGGCGACGCCGGCGCACCTGGGTCGGACGTCGGCGACGTTCGAGGTGGTGGTCACCGACGAGCGCGGCAAGCGGGTCTGTACGGCGCGCATCACCTGTGCGCTGATCGACCCGGAGCGGATCGGCTGATCCCCGGACCGGGGGTCTGCCTCAGACCGAGGCCGAGGTGCCGCGCGGGTGCCGCATCGAGCGCCGTGCGGCCAGGACCTGACCGAGGTGCCCGCGGTTGGCCACCGCCCGCTGACCGGCGGTGAGGCGGGAGGTGAGCCGACCGCGCAGCATCGCGGTCGGCGCGACCCGTAAGGTCGCGTGCGAGCCGAACCCCAGCCGGGCCAGGAACCGGTTGCCGTCGCGCGATGTCGACGACGCGGCGGTCATCACGTGGCCGACGCCGAGCTCGTCGGCGAAGGTGACCGCCTCCTCCATCAGCGCACGCCCGACGCCCTTGCGACGTGCCGAGGCCAACACGTGCGGTGCGATCACCTGCACGATCGGCTCCAGGTTGATCGGACTCATGCTCGCGGCACGCAGGAAGACCGCGCCGACGGGCTCGCCGTCGTACTGGGCGATCACGAGACGCTGCTCCGGAGAGACAGCGGCGGCCTTGATGATGACCTCGAGGTCGGCAACCTGATCCTGGCGGTCCGCACGGCGCAGGCTCTCGTGCCAGACCTCCGCCAGGAACAGCGCATCGCCGACCACGGCCTCCCGCAACGTCACGACTGAGCGCGTCACTCCACTACACCCCACTAGTCGCTGGATCCCTTGTGTGCTGGGAGCGCTCCCGTCCTCCCCCGGACTGTTGGGCTCCCAGCGGCAGAGAGTACGCCGCCAGACCCGCTCGGTACACCCTTGACAGAAGTCGCCCAGACTGCATAGATCCGGTGGGGCCGGACGGCGGTGCCACGCCTTGTTACGAACGTGAAAACTCCGTCCTGCAACGGTGCGTCAGAGTCCGACCGCGGGTCTAGGGTGTGCGTCCATGATCAAGCGCACGTTGCTCGGCGTCACCGCCGCAGCCGCCACCCTGATGCTCGCCGCCTGCGGCAGCTCCTCGAACACCGCGACCGACACCTCCTCGACAACAGCAAGCGGCCCGGCCGCCAACCTGTCGCTGGTCTCCTCGGGCACGCTCACCGTGTGCAGCGACGTCCCCTACGCCCCGTTCGAGGACTTCGACAAGTCCGCTCCGTCGGGCTTCAAGGGCTTCGACGTCGACATCGTCTCCAAGATCGCGGGCGACCTCGGCCTCAAGCTGAAGTACCTCGATGAGGACTTCGACGGCCTGCAGAGCGGCCTGACCCTCAACGCCGGCACCTGCGACCTGGTGGCCTCCGCGCTGACCATCACCCCCGACCGCGCCAAGCACCTGGACTTCTCCGACGGCTACTACGACTCCGAGCAGTCGCTGCTGGTGCCGAACGGCTCGTCGATCACCTCCATCGCCGACCTGAAGGGCAAGAAGGTCGGCGTCCAGAAGGGCACCACCGGCAAGGACTACGCCACCCAGCACGCCAGCGGCGCAAGCATCGTCGACTTCCCCAGCGACGCAGAGGAGTTCCAGGCTCTGAAGGCCGGCCAGGTCGACGCGCTGCTGCAGGACCTTCCGGTCAACCTCGCCCACCAGCAGGCCGGCGGCTACAAGGTCGTCGAGACCTACAACACCGGCGAGAAGTACGGCCTGGCCGCGAAGAAGGGCAATACCGGCCTGATCACCGCGGTCAACGCGGACCTGGCCAAGATGCACAGTGACGGGTCGTACGACACGATCTACAACAAGTACTTCTCCACCAAGTGATCTCGTGAAGAGATCAACCAAGCGGCGACTCCGCCAGGGTGGCTTGTACGCCATCCTGGTGGTGGTCGTCGTCTTCCTCGCCGCCTCGGTCAACTGGACGAAGGTCCACGACAACTTCTGGGCGCCCGGCCTGGGAGGCAACTGGCACGACCTGATCCTCACGGGCTTGAAGAACACGGTGATCTATACCGCGATCGCCTTCGGGCTCGGCCTCGTCCTGGCGCTCGCTCTTGCGCTCCTGAAGCTCTCCCCCGTCGCGCCGTACCGCTGGATCGCGACGGTCTACATCGAGATCTTCCGCGGCCTTCCCGCCCTCGTCACCATCCTGCTGATGGCCTTCGCCGTACCGATCGCGTTCGGCTGGCACGTGCCCGGCGGCACCGTCGGCGCAGGCCTTCTGGGCCTGGTGCTGGTGGCGGGCGCCTACATGGCCGAGACCCTGCGCGCCGGGCTGCAAGCGGTGCCGAAGGGTCAGGCTGAGGCGGCCCGCTCCCTGGGCATGGGGCCCGTCGCGACGATGGCGCACGTCATCATCCCGCAGGCGTTCCGGGTCATCATCCCGCCGCTGACGAACGAGTTCGTGCTGCTGATCAAGGACACCTCGCTGCTCTCGATCGTGGGGGCGACCGCCGGTCAGCGGGAGCTGACGAACGTCGCGCGTGACTTCCTGACCTCGGGTCCCACAGCGGGCACCGGGACAAGCCTCACCCAGGTCGCGATCCTGTACCTGGTCATCTCCCTTCCCCTCACCCGCCTGGTGGCGTGGTTGGAGAAGCGTCAGCAGAGGGCTCGGTGAGTGCCGTGACGGTAGAAGCGACGTCAGCAGCGATCCATGTGAGCGCCCTGCACAAGTACTTCGGCGAGAACGAGGTGCTCAAGGGCATCGACTTCCAGGTTGATGCGGGCCAGGTCGTGTGCGTGATCGGCCCCTCCGGTTCGGGGAAGTCGACGCTGCTGCGCTGCGTCAACCGCCTCGAGGAGCCGACGAGCGGCCAGATCCTCGTCGAGGGCATCGACATCACCGATCCCGAGACGGACCTGGACAAGGTCCGCGCCCGGATCGGAATGGTCTTCCAGCAGTTCAACCTCTTCCCGCACATGACGGTGCTGCAGAACCTCTGCATCGCCCAGCGGACCGCGAAGAGGCGTTCCAAGGCCGAGGCCGTCGAGGTCGCGCGAGCCAACCTCGCCAAGGTCGGCCTGGCGGAGAAGGAGTCGGCCTACCCGGCCCACCTCTCCGGCGGCCAGCAGCAGCGGGTCGCGATCGCGCGGGCACTGTCGATGGATCCCGACATGATGCTCTTCGACGAGCCCACCTCCGCGCTCGACCCCGAGCTCGTGGGCGACGTCCTGGCGATCATGAAGCAACTCGCCGCCGAGGGCATGACGATGATGGTCGTCACCCACGAGATGGGCTTCGCCCGCGAGGTCGGCGACAAGCTGGTCTTCATGGACGGCGGCGTGATCGTCGAGGAGGGCGATCCGCGCGAGGTGCTCGCGGACCCGAAGCACGATCGCACCAAGGCGTTCCTGTCCAAGGTGCTCTGAGCAGCAAACCCGCGCACGACGTACGACGAGGGCCCCAGCCGATATCGGCTGGGGCCCTCGCGCTGTGCTGGGTTGCTCTCAGAGGTCTCCACCCAGATAGGCGGCCTTCACCGAGCCGTCCTTGGCCAGCTCAGCACCGGTCCCGGACCGGACGATGGAGCCGGTCTCGAGGATGTGGGCGGAGTCGGCCCGCTTGAGCGCCTGAGCAGCGTTCTGCTCCACGAGAAGCACCGTGGTGCCCTGTGCCTTGATCTCGTCGATGATCGAGAAGATCTGCGCGATCAGCTTGGGCGCCAGCCCCATGGAAGGCTCGTCGAGCAGCACCAGCTTCGGCCGCGCCATCAGGGCGCGTCCCATCGCCAGCATCTGCTGCTCGCCACCCGACATCGTGCCGGCGACCTGGCTGACTCTCTCGAGCAGGCGCGGGAAGAGCTCGAAGACCCGGTCAAGGTCGGCCTTGTACGCGGCCGTCTTGGTATCGGTGCGGACGTAGGCGCCCATCTCGAGGTTCTCCCGCACGGTCATGCCGGGGAAGATGCCACGCCCCTCGGGTGACTGGCTCAGCCCCATCTTCACCCGCTCGTAGGGAGGCAGCCCGGTGATGTCCCGGCCGTCGAAGACGATCTTGCCCGCTCGCACGGGGCGCAGTCCCGAGATCGTCTTCAGTGTCGTCGTCTTGCCCGCGCCATTGGCTCCGATCAGGGTCGAGATCGAACCCTCCTCCACATCGAAGGTGATGTCGCGGACGGCCTCGATGTGTCCGTAGTTCACACACAGGCCCTGCACCTCAAGAAGCGGCATCGTCGTCGTCCTCCTCCACGCCCAGATAGGCAGCGATCACAGCAGGGTTCTCCCGCACCTCGGCCGGCGTACCCTCGGCGATCTTGCGACCGAACTCCAAGACCACGATCCGATCGGTGACGCCCATGACGAGCCGCATGTCGTGCTCGATGAGCAGCACGGTGTAGCCCCGGTCGCGAACCTTGCGGATCAGCTCCATCAGTCGCTGCTTCTCCGCGGGGTTGAACCCCGCCGCGGGCTCGTCGAGGCAGAGCAGCTTCGGCTTCGTGGCCAGTGCCCGCGCGATCTCGAGCCGGCGCTGGTCGCCATAGGAGAGGTTGGCCGCCAGCTCGTCCGCGCGACCGCCGACGCCGACGAACTTCAACAGCTCGCGGGCCTCCTCGATCGCCGCCGACTCCGTACGTCGATGCCGCGGAGTCCGGAACAGGGCGTTGAGGACCCCGACCTTGCTGTGCGCATCCGCCCCCACCATGACGTTCTCGAGGGCCGTCATGGTCTTGAAGAGCCGGATGTTCTGGAAGGTGCGCGCGATGCCCAGCTTGGTGATCTGATGCCGCTGCATCTTCGCCAGCGGGCTCCCGGCGAAGCGGACCTGACCGCTCGTCGCCTGGTAGACGCCCGTCATCACGTTGAAGCAGGTGGTCTTGCCGGCACCGTTCGGCCCGATCAGACCGAGGATCTCCCCCTCCTTGATGTCGAAGGTGACTCCGTCCAACGCGGTGAGTCCACCGAACTTGATGGTGACGTCGTCGACCTCGAGCAGTGCCCTGCGGGTGTCGGTGGTCTCCTCAGACATCGACTGCCTCTCCTTCCAGTTCCTCGATCTGGGCCTCGGCGGCCAAGGCCCGACGGGTGCGTCGTGGCGGGAAGATGCCCTGGGGTCGCCAGATGGCGAGGGCCATGAGCGCCAGTCCGAACACGAGCATGCGCCAGTCCGAGAAGCTCCGGAAGCGGTCGGGCAGGTAGGCCACCAGCACGCCGCCGAAGGCGGCGCCCCAACGGTTGCCGGCACCGCCGACGATGACGGCGGCGACGAAGAGCTCGGAGAGCAGCAGCAGGAACGTCGCCGGTGAGATGAAGCCGTTGCGGGTGGCGTAGAACGCCCCTGACAACCCGCCGACGGCAGCCCCGAGGGCGAAGGCGAGCAGCTTGAACTTGAAGGTCGGCACGCCCATCAGCTCAGCAGCGTCCTCGTCCTCACGAGTCGCCTCCCACGCCCGGCCCACGCGACTGTTCTTCACCAGGATGTCAGCGATGATCACGATGAAGAACGCGGTCACGATCATCCAGTAGAACGGGATCGCGTCGATCGGGCCGAACTTCAGGAACGGCGTCTTGTGGCCCACGTCGATGATGTTCGGGAAGGTGCCCCAGGACAGGTGCGGGACCTGGAAGAGCCCACCGCCCTGCCCTGGCGCGTTGGGGCCGATGTTCGGTGGGGCAGGGATGTTGTCGATGCCCTGCGCGGCGCCGAGCCAGTGCGTGTTGACGATGACGAGCCGGATGATCTCACCGAAACCCAGCGTGACGATCGCCAGATAGTCACCGCGCACACGCAGGGTCGGCGCGCCCAGGATCAGACCGCTGAGCATGGTGACAGCGATGGCCACCGGCAGTGCGAGCAGGAACGGCCAGTGGAAGTGGTACGTCGTCAAGATGCCGGTGGTGTAGGCGCCGATGGCATAGAAGCCGACGTACCCCAGGTCGAGCAGCCCGGCGTATCCGATCACGATGTTGAGACCGACGGCGATCAAGGCGTACGCCGCTGCATCGAACATCACGCCGCCGAAGTCGACACCCGAGGTCGTGATGACGGGCAGATTGAGCAATGGGAGCGCGTAGACGAAGACGATGCCGACAGCGATGAGGGCCACCCTCGTCGGCTTGTTGTCAAGGAGCCCACCGAGCCAGCCCCTGAAGGCACTCCAGCCCCTACTGAGACCGGACGGGGCGAAGTCGTAGTAGCGATTCATGCGCGTGCCTTCCCGAGGGACTCGCCGAGCAGGCCCTGCGGCCGGATCAGCAGGATCACGACGAGGAGCACGAAGGCGACGACGTCCTTCCACTGGCTGCCGAGGAACGCCGATCCCCAGTTCTCGGCCACGCCGAGGATCAGACCGCCGAGGAGAGCACCGCGAAGGTTGCCGATGCCGCCCATGACGGCTGCGGTGAACGCCTTGACACCGAAGATGAAGCCTGCATCGTTGCGCGTGCTACCGATGCGCAGCATGTAGAGCGTCGCCGCGGCGCCGGCCATCAGGCCGCCGAGGAAGAAGGTGAGCTGGATGACTCGGGTGGAGTTCACCCCCATCAGGGCCGCCGACTCCGGGTCCTGGGCGACGGCACGGATGCCGCGGCCGAAGCGGGTCCGGCTGACGAAGACCTGCAGCGCGAACATCATGCCGAGCGCCGCGACGATCGTGATCACATCGATGTCGGTCACCGTGTAGTCACCGATGGTGAACAAGCCCTTGGGATTGATCTGCACGGGCATGGTGTAGTTGTTGCGGGCGTTCCCCACGTAGTTGCCCAGATTGTCCTCGAGGCCGAACCACGCCGCGATCCGGTCGCGCAGCCCCATCGCCTCCGATAGCACGAACGACGCGCCGATAGCGGAGATGAGCGCGATCAGCTTCGGCGCGTTCTTCTTGATCAACGGCCGGTAGGCCACGCGTTCGAGGAGCAGGGCGACGCCGCCGGAGACCAGCATCGCCACGACCAGGGCGATGAGCAGGAAGCCGATCTCGCCGCCGATGCTATTGACGCCGGTCTGGTCGAAGAAGACGAAGACCCAGGCAGTTGCGAAGGTGCCGTACATGAACACTTCGGAGTGTGCGAAGTTGATGAGCTGAAGGACGCCGTAGACCATCGTGTAGCCGAGGGCGACGAGGGCGTAGATCGAACCTAGTACGAGACCGGTGATCGTCAGCTCGAAGAATTGGTGCGTGAAGGTATGCACAGGTGAGGTCTCTCCACTCTGCTGCAGTTGACGGGCAGGCACACGCGGTGGCGGGTCCGCGGCCGCGGCTGATGAGCCTCGGCCGCGGACCCGTCGCGGTGCCTCAGCGGATCACTTGATAGGTGCCGGGTTGGCCGTGTCGAGCTGGCCGTTCTTGACGCTGTAGGCGTAGATCGTCGACGTCTGGATGTCGCCCTTGGAGTCGAACTTGATCGGACCGCTCACGCCGGTGCCCGAGTAGTTGGTCACGAAGTCATTCATCTTCGACAGCGAGGTGTCCCCCGCGTCGATGCCGGCGAGGAAGATGTTCGCCGCGTCGTAGGACTGGGTGGAGTACAGGCCCGCGGTCTTGCCCGGGTTGGCCGAGGCGTACTTGGTGCCGAAGTCGGCCGGGGCCGGAGCAGCCGGGGCCGAGAGGACAGCACCCTCGGCGGCCTGCGAGCCGGCGACCTTGACGAACGCCGGGTCCTCGGAGCCGTCACCGGACATGAACAGGCCCTTCCAGCCAGCCTGGCGCAGCTGCTTGACCAGGAGGCCCGACTCGGCGTAGTAGCCGCCGTAGAAGACGGCGTCGGCGCCGGAGCCCTTGATCTTGGTCACGGTCGCGGAGAAGTCCGTCTGACCCGTCTGGACCTCGTCGTTGCCGACCGGCTTGAGGCCCTTGCGGACGACGTCCGCCAGTCCCTTGCCGTAGACCGAGGCGTCATCGACGACGAAGACCTTCTTGCCCGTCAGGTACTTCGCGTCGGCGGCGCCCTGGGCCGAGTCGTTTCCGATGACACGGTGCCAGGTGGTCCAGCCCTGCTCCGTCAGGTCGACCTCGGTCGCCGACGGGGAGATCGACGGCAGACCGGCGCTGAAGAACGTCTTGCCGGTGGCCTTCGACTCACCCGAGAAGCCGGGACCGATCAGGCCCACGACCTTGGTGTCGTTGACGACGTTCAGCGCGAGCTTGCTCGCCTGGTCCGGGTCGCCCTGGGAGTCGAAGGTCTTGACAGTCACCTTGCAATCCGCGTGCTTGGCGTTGTACTCCGACAACGCGGTGTTGATGCCGCCGAGCATGTTCTGGCCGAGAGCGCCGTTCGGGCCGGTGAGCGCCCCCATGTAGGCGATCTCGTAGTGACCGCATGAGCCGCTGCCGGAAGAGTTGCCGGAGCCGGCGTTCGCGCTGTTGTTGCCTCCGGTGGTGCCACAAGCGCTCAGGGCGAGCGCAGCGACACCGGCCAGCGCGAACACGCGCGCGGTCTTCTTGGTTCCCGTCATGGGTAGGTCCTCCACTGTTTCACTGGGACGTGATCGGGCGAATGTACCCACAGCGTGGACCTGCGTGCGACCCAAGTCACAAAAACGCGTCATTACGAGGCTGAAGCGTTACCTGCGCGACTCATACGACGGCGCACGACGGTCGTGACGTTTACTCGGGCGCAGCACTGCCCGCAGCGCGCGGGCCGTGCTCGAGGACACCGTCGGCGACCTGACGCATCGAGAGCCGCAGGTCCATCGCCGTCTTCTGGATCCAACGGAACGACTCGGACTCGGTGAGGCTGAGCTGCTCCTGCAGCACGCTCTTCGCGCGGTCGATCACCTTGCGCGTCTCCAGCCGCTCCGTCAGCCCGGCGACCTCGGCCTCGAGCTGGGCGAGCTCCTGGAAGCGACTGACGGCCAGCTCGATCGCCGGGACCAGGTCGCTGGGGTTGAACGGCTTGACCAGATAGGCCATCGCACCGGCGTCGCGGGCCCGCTCGACCAGGTCTCGCTGCGAGAACGCTGTCAACATCACCACCGGTGCGATCCGCTGGCGGGCCACCTGCTCGGCGGCGGCGATGCCGTCGAGGATCGGCATCTTCACGTCGAGGATGACCAGGTCCGGCCGCAGCTCCTCGGCGAGGCGGATCGCCTCCTGGCCATCGCCGGCCTCGCCGACGACGTCGTACCCCTCGTCGGTCAGCATCTCCTTGAGGTCCATCCGGATCAGGACCTCGTCCTCGGCGATGACGACGCGGCGGGCAGTGCTCGGGCTCTCGGTCACGAGCGAAAGATTAGCGGGACTCCCTGAGTCGGCGTCGGCCGCGGTGTTCCGGTAGGTTGTGCGAGCGTTGGCCCCGGTACTCCAACGGCAGAGAGAGTGTGCTCAAACCACATACAGTGTCGGTTCGAATCCGACTCGGGGCACCACACAGACCGCGACCGCTGCAAGCGTGCAGACATGCCTCCGCTGCGACGTGGCAAAGGCTCCGGCCCTCCTGGCACACGGGGTAGCGTCGCGTCGATGCGCTGGCAGTCACCAACGCACCGATGCATCCGAAGAGGCCGCCCTCACTCCTGGGTACGCCGGGTGCGTGCATCGCAAGACGGAGGAGCGAAGGCGGCCTTTGATCGGAGCGGCCCGTCGAGCGACGACAACGCCGCGAGGTGCGTTGCCGGCGCCCTCAGGAGCGGCGGTACGCCGGGGCGACCTCATTGATCGCGTCGCCGATCCGGTGGATGCGCAGCGCGTTGGTGGAGCCGGGGATTCCCGGCGGCGAGCCGGCGATGATCACCACCAGGTCGCCCTCCTCGACCCCGCCGAGCTGGAGCAGCTGCTCGTCGACCTGTCGCACCATCTCGTCGGTGTGCTCGACCTCGGCGGTCTTGAAGGTCTCGACACCCCAGCTCAGCGCGAGCTGCGAGCGGACCGAGGGGAACGGCGTGAACGCGAGCAGCGGGATCGGTCCGCGCAGTCGGGCCAGGCGACGGGCCGAGTCGCCGGAGGTGGTGAAGGCGACGAGGAACCTGGCGCCGACCCGCTCGGCGACCTCCTCGGCGGCCTTGGCGATCACGCCGGAGCGGGTGTGCGGGTCCCAGCTGATCTGGGAGAGGTGCCCGACGCCGGAGCCGCCGGCGGCGAAGGCGTGTCCCTCGGTCGCGGAGATGATCCGGGCCATCGTCTCGACGGTGTGGATGGGGTATTCGCCCACGCTGGTCTCGGCCGAGAGCATCACCGCGTCGGCACCGTCGAGCACCGCGTTGGCTACGTCGTTGGCCTCAGCGCGGGTCGGCTGGGGGTTGGCCACCATCGAGTCGAGCATCTGGGTGGCGACGATGACCGGCTTGGCGTTGAGGCGGGCCTTCTCGACGATCCGCTTCTGCAGGAAGGGGACCTCCTCGAGCGGGCACTCCACGCCGAGATCGCCTCGGGCGACCATGAACATGTCGAAGGCGTCGATGACCTCGTCGAGGTTGTCCACCGCCTGCGGCTTCTCGATCTTGGCGATGATCGGGACCATCCGGCCGACCTCGCGCATGATCTCGCGCACGTCCTCGGCGTCCTTGGCGTTGCGCACGAAGCTCAGCGCGATCATGTCCACGCCGAGCTCGAGGGCGAACTTGAGGTCGTCGATGTCCTTCTCGCTCAGCGCGGGCACGGAGACGGCCACGCCGGGAAGGTTGATGCCCTTGTGGTTGCTCACCGGGCCGCCGACGAGCACCTCGGTGACCACGTCGGTGCCGTTCTCGACGGCGGTGACGCGCAGCCGCACCTTGCCGTCATCGATGAGCAGCGGGTCACCGACGCTCACGTCGCCCGGCAGGCCCTTGTACGTCGTACCGCTGATCGTGTCGTCGCCCTCGACATCACGGGTCGTGATCGTCCAGCTCTGCCCGCGGCGGAGCGTCACCGGGCCATTCGCGAACGTCTCCAGCCGGATCTTCGGGCCCTGAAGGTCGGCGAAGATGCCGACGCCGCGGCCACTCGACGCCGCGGCCTCTCGCACCATCCGGTAGCTCTCGGCGTGGTCGGCATGGGCACCGTGACTCATGTTGAGCCGCGCCACATCCATCCCCGCATAGACCAACTCACGGATCCGGCGCTCGGTCCCGACGGCCGGCCCCAACGTACACACGATCTTCGCTCGCCTCACGGAGTAGAGCCTAGCGGGAATGGAACGTTCCAATGAGAGTCGGGCCACGGACTGGTGGGTAACAAATGGCGAACAGGCGCAGACCCACGCGGTGAGGCATGGACCTGCGCCTGCTCAGGCGGTGCGAAAGCTCAGACCATCAGCGGACGGTCTGTGGGCTTGATCGGCGCCGGCAGCGTCGTCGAACCGGTCAGATAGGCGTCCACGGCTGCGGCCGCGGCACGTCCCTCGGCGATCGCCCAGACGATGAGCGACTGCCCGCGACCGGCGTCGCCAGCGACGTACACGCCGTCGACCGACGTCTTGAACGAGCTGTCCCGCACGATGTTGCCGCGCCCGTCCAGCTCCACGCCGAGCTGCTCGACCACGCCGGGCTGCTCGGGCCCGGTGAAGCCCATCGCGAAGAGGACCAGGTCGGCAAGGATCTCGCGCTCGGTGCCCTCGATCTCGGTGAGCTTGCCGCCCTCGAACACGACGTCGACCAGCTTCAGCGCGCGGACGTTGCCCTCCGCGTCACCGAGGAACTCCTTGGTGGAGACGCCGTAGACCCTCTCCCCGCCCTCCTCGTGCGCCGAGGAGACCCGGAAGACCATCGGGTACGTCGGCCAGGGCTGGCCGGTCGGCCGGTCGTCGGAGCGACCGCTCGAGTCGGCCGGTCGCGGCATGATCTCCAGCTGGGTGATCGACTTGGCGCCCTGACGGATCGAGGTGCCGAGGCAGTCCGCGCCGGTGTCACCGCCACCGATGATGATCACGTGCTTGCCGTCGGCGAGGATCTGATCCTCGACCGTCTCCCCCAGCGCGACCCGGTTGGCCTGCGGGAGGAACTCCATCGCCTGGTGGATGCCGGCCATCTGACGGCCGGGGACCGGCAGGTCACGCGCCACGGTGGAACCGACCGCCAGCACGACGGCGTCGTAGCGATCGCGCAGCTGCTCGCCGGTGATCGCCGTACCGACCTCGACGCCGGCGCGGAAGACCGTGCCCTCGCGGCGCATCTGCTCCAGCCGCCGGTCGACGTGCTTCTTCTCCATTTTGAACTCGGGGATGCCGTACCGCAGCAGGCCGCCGATCTTGTCGGCGCGCTCGTAGACGGCCACGGTGTGGCCGGCCCGGGTGAGCTGCTGGGCCGCGGCCAGGCCGGCGGGGCCCGAGCCGATCACGGCGACGGTCTTGCCCGAGAGCCACTCCGGGGGCTGGGGCTTGACGTTGCGGTCGTCCCAGGCCCGGTCGATGATCGAGACCTCGATGTTCTTGATCGTCACCGGGTCCTGGTTGATGCCCAGGACGCAGGCCGTCTCGCAGGGGGCGGGGCAGAGCCGACCGGTGAACTCGGGGAAGTTGTTGGTGGCGTGCAACCGCTCCATCGCCCCCTCCCAGTCGTCGCGCCAGACCAGGTCGTTCCACTCCGGGATGATGTTGCCCAGCGGGCAACCCTGGTGGCAGAACGGGATGCCGCAGTCCATGCAGCGGCTGGCCTGGGTGTTGATGATCGGGAGCAGCGCCTTGCCGATGCCGCCCGGGTAGACCTCGTTCCAGTCCCCCACGCGCTCGTCGATGGGGCGGCGGGTCGCGACCTCGCGCCCGCTCTTCAAGAACCCCTTCGGGTCAGCCATGCAGCACCTCCATGATCCGGGCCGCGGCCTCGTCCTCGGAGAGGCCCTCCTCGAGGGCCTCCTCCTGGGCCTCGAGGACCCGCTTGTAGTCACTGGGCATGATCCGGGTGAACCGGGTCAGTGCCTCGGGCCAGTCGGCGAGCAGCGCCGCCGCGACCTCGGAGCCGGTCTCCTCGTGGTGAGACCGGACGATCTGCTGGAGCTCCTCGGCGAACTTGCCCTCCACCGCCCCGAGCTCGACGAGCTCAGGGTTGACCCGCTGCTGCTTGAGGTCGAGCACGTAGGCCACGCCGCCCGACATGCCGGCCGCGAAGTTGCGGCCCGTCGGACCGAGCACGACCACCCGGCCGCCGGTCATGTACTCGCAGCCGTGGTCGCCCACGCCTTCGGTGACGACCGTGGCACCGGAGTTGCGCACGCAGCACCGCTCACCGACGCCGCCGCGCAGGTAGATCTGCCCGGAGGTGGCGCCGTAGGCGATGGTGTTGCCGCCGATGATGTGCTTCTCGGGCTGGAACGTCGCGGCCCGGTCGGGACGGATCACGATCCGGCCGCCGGAGAGCCCCTTGCCGATGTAGTCGTTGCCGTCACCCTCGAGCCGCAGGGTCACACCGCGCGGGAGGAAGGCACCGAACGACTGGCCGGCCGAGCCGGTGAAGGTGATGTCGATGGTGCCGTCCGGCAGCCCGGCGCCGTGGTAGCGCTTGGTGACCTCGTGACCGAGCAGGGTGCCGACCGTGCGGTTGACGTTGCGGATCGGCAGCTGGGCGCGGACCGGCTCACCGTTCTCGAGCGCCGGCTTCGCCAGCGGGACGAGGGTGGTGTAGTCGAGCGAGCGCTCGATGCCGTGGTCCTGCGTCTTGGTGTGGCGCAGGTCCTGGTCGGCGAACTGCTCCGGCGATGTCACCACGTGGAAGATCGGCGCCAGGTCGAGACCCGCGGCCTTCCAGTGGTCGACCGCTTCGCGGGTGTCGAGCACCGCGGCCTGGCCGATCGCCTCCTCGATCGAACGGAAGCCCAGCTCGCCGAGGAGCTCGCGGACCTCCTCCGCGATGTAGCGGAAGAAGTTCACGACGTACTCGGCCTTGCCGGTGAAGCGCTCGCGCAGCACCGGGTTCTGGGTGGCGACGCCCACGGGGCAGGTGTCGAGGTGGCAGACCCGCATCAGGATGCAGCCACTGACCACCAGCGGGGCGGTCGCGAAGCCGAACTCCTCCGCGCCGAGCAGCGCGGCGATGACCACGTCCCGACCGGTCTTGAGCTGACCGTCGGTCTGCACCACGATCCGATCGCGCAGGCCGTTGAGCAGCAGCGTCTGCTGGGCCTCGGCCAGGCCGAGCTCCCAGGGACCACCCGCGTGCTTGAGGCTGGTGAGCGGGGAGGCGCCGGTGCCACCGTCGTGGCCCGAGATCAGCACCACGTCGGCGTGCGCCTTGGAGACACCCGCGGCGACGGTGCCGACACCGACCTCCGCGACCAGCTTCACGTGCACCCGAGCCGCCGGGTTGGCGTTCTTCAGGTCGTGGATCAGCTGTGCCAGGTCCTCGATGGAGTAGATGTCGTGGTGCGGCGGGGGGCTGATCAGGCCGACGCCCGGCGTCGAGTGCCGGGTCTTGGCCACCCACGGGTAGACCTTGTGGCCGGGCAGCTGACCGCCCTCGCCGGGCTTGGCACCCTGAGCCATCTTGATCTGGATGTCGTCGGCGTTTGTGAGGTACTCGCTGGTGACGCCGAAGCGCCCCGAGGCGACCTGCTTGATCGCCGAGCGACGGCTGGGGTCATGCAGCCGATCGGGATCCTCGCCACCCTCACCGGTGTTCGACTTGGCGCCGAGCATGTTCATCGCGATCGCGAGGGTCTCGTGCGCCTCCTTGGAGATGGAGCCGTAGGACATCGCGCCGGTGGAGAACCGCTTCACGATCGCCTCGACCGACTCGACCTCGTCGATGCTGATCGGCTGGCGCCCGGTCGCGGCGGCGTCCCTGAACTTGAACAGGCCGCGCAGCGTCATCAGCCGCTCGGACTGCTCGTCCACCCGCTGGGTGTACTGCTTGAAGATGTCGTAGCGCCCCTCGCGGGTGGCGTGCTGCAGCCGGAAGACCGTCTCCGGGTCGAACAGGTGCGGCTCGCCCTCGCGGCGCCACTGGTACTCCCCGCCGATCGGCAGCTCGCGGTGCGCCGGAGCGACCCCGTCGCGCGGGTAGGCGGTGGCGTGCCGCTGGGCGACCTCCTCGGCGATGACATCGAGCTCGATGCCCCCGAGCTTGGAGGTGGTGCCGGTGAAGTACTTGTCGACCACGGCCTGGGACAGGCCCACGGCCTCGAAGATCTGGGCACCCGTGTAGGAGGCCAGCGTGCTGACGCCCATCTTCGACATCACCTTCAAGACACCCTTGCCGAGCGCCTTGATCAGGTTCGCGACGGCCTTCTCCGGGTCGTTCTTGACGAAGAAGCCCTCGTAGGCGAGGTCCTCGACGGACTCCATCGCGAGATAGGGGTTGACCGCGGCTGCGCCGTACCCGACCAGGAGGGCCACGTGGTGGACCTCGCGGACGTCGCCGGCCTCGACGAGGAGACCGACCTGGGTGCGGGTCTTCTCCCGGACCAGGTGGTGGTGCACGGCACCGGTGAGCAGGAGCGACGGGATCGGGGCCAGGTCGGCCGTCGAGTGCCGGTCGGAGAGCACGATGATGCGCGCACCGTCGGCGATCGCCCTGCTGACCTCGGCGCAGATCTCGTCGAGCCGCGCCGCCATCGCGGCGCCGCCGCCCTCGACGTCGTACAGACCGCGCACGACGTGGGTGATGAAGCCGGGCATGTCGCCGTCACGGTTGATGTGGCGGATCTTGGCCAGGTCGTCGTTGGAGATGACGGGGAAGGGCATCACGACCTGGCGGCACGAGCGCGGGCCCGGGTCGAGCAGGTTCGCCTCGGGGCCGATGGTGCTCTTCAGGCTGGTCACCAGCTCCTCGCGGATGGCGTCCAGCGGCGGGTTGGTGACCTGGGCGAAGAGCTGGCTGAAGTACTCGAAGAGCATGCGGGGCTTGGCCGAGAGCGCCGCGATCGGGCTGTCGGTGCCCATCGAGCCGATCGGCTCCGCACCGGTGTTGGCCATCGGAGCGAGCAGCACGCGCAGCTCCTCCTCGGTGTAGCCGAACACCTGCTGGCGGCGGGTCACCGAGGCGTGGGTGTGCACCACGTGCTCGCGCTCGGGGATGTCCTCGAGCTTGATCTGGCCCGCGTGCAGCCACTCGTCGTAGGGGTGCTCGGCGGCGAGCTCGCCCTTGACCTCGTCGTCCTCGATGATGCGGTGCTCGTCGGTGTCGACGAGGAACATCCGGCCCGGCTGCATCCGGCCCTTGCGAACCACCTTCGCGGGGTCAATGTGGTCCAGGACCCCGGCCTCCGACGCGTAGACGACCAGGCCGTCCTCGGTCACCCAGTAGCGACCCGGGCGGAGCCCGTTGCGGTCCAGTACGGCGCCGACCTGCGTGCCGTCGGTGAACACGACGTTGGCGGGGCCGTCCCACGGCTCCATCAGCGCGGAGTGGAACTCGTAGAACGACGTGCGCTTGGCGTCCATCTCGGCGTGGTTCTCCCACGCCTCGGGGATCATCATGAGCACGGCGTGGGGCAGGCTGCGGCCGCCTAGGTGCAGCAGCTCGAGCACCTCGTCGAAGCTCGCCGAGTCCGAGGCGCCCGGGGTGCAGATCGGGTAGAGCCGCTCGAGGTCGCCGGGGATGACGTCCGAGCCGAGCAGAGCCTCGCGGGCCCGCATCCAGTTGCGGTTGCCCATCACGGTGTTGATCTCGCCGTTGTGCGCGATGTAGCGGAACGGGTGGCTCAGCGGCCAGCTCGGGAAGGTGTTGGTGGAGAAGCGCGAGTGCACCACGGCGATCGCCGACGTCATCCGCTCATCACGCAGGTCGGGGAAGACCTCGCCCAGCTGGTGGGTGGTCAGCATGCCCTTGTAGACCAGCGTGCGGCCGGAGAGCGAGGGGAAGTAGACGTCCGTCTCGAGCTCGGCGCGCTTGCGCAGGCAGAAGGCCTGTCGCTCCAGCGCCATCCCCGTCACGTGGCCGCCTTTGGCCTGGACGAAGAGCTGGCTGAAGGTCGGCATCACCGCGAGCGCGGTGGCGCCGAGGCTGTCGGGGTTGACCGGGACCGCGCGCCAGCCGAGCACCTCGAGGCCCTCGTCGGCAGCGATCTGCTCGATCTGCTCCCGGCTCTTGGCCACGTGCTCGGCGTCGCCGGGCAGGAAGGCGGTGCCGACGGCGTAGGAACCCGCTGCAGGCAGCGAGAAGCCCGCCTCCGTGGCGACGGCGCGCAGGAACGCGTCGGGGACCTGGAGCAGGATGCCGGCACCATCGCCGGAGTTGGTCTCGGCGCCGGCGGCACCACGGTGATCGAGGTTGACCAGGGCGGTGATGCCCTGCTCGACGATCTCGTGGCTCGCCTCACCGGTCAGGGTCGCGACGAAGGCGACGCCACAGGCGTCCTTCTCGAATCGCGGGTCGTACAGCCCTTGCGGGGTGGGGAATGAGTGCTCGTACGGCACCAGGTTCTCCCGTCGTTGTCGGAGCGCCAGCGCGTCCCGGCTCCCCCATGAGGAGTCGACAGGTGCGCGCACCTTGCTATTTTCGGCAATGGCAGGTGGTGTGCATGGGACGGCATTGGCCCGCGCGATGACCAAACGTTACCACCTTGTAACGCCGGCTGTCGCCTGAGATTACCCAGGCGTGGGATGAGGCTGGTGCGAGCCCGGATCAGGCCTCGGCCGCACCGTCGTCCGCGACACCCTCGGAGGTCTCGTCGCCGACCGGATCGCGGCCGTCGACGTACACGCTCTCCTCCCGGCCAGGACGCTTGATGGTGGCCCAGATGAAGTAGGCGGCGGCGACAACGAACAGGATGATCGCCATCCAGTCGGCCCATCGCAGACCGAGCACGTCGTTGAGCTCGATGGTGTCGATCCGCAGTTGCTCGATCCAGAAGCGACCGACGGTGTAGGTCATCACGTAGAGGGCTGCCGTGCGGCCGTGGCCGAGCCGGAAGCGGCGCTCCATCCAGATCACGAAGAAGAAGCCCAGCAGGCACCAGAGCGACTCGTAGAGGAAGGTGGGGTGGAACGTCGTACCGACAGGGAACGTCCGCCCCTCGGGCCAGTTGCTCGGGTCGATCTTGAGGCCCCAGGGCAGGGTGGTCGGGCGGCCGTAGAGCTCCTGGTTGAACCAGTTGCCCCAGCGCCCCATCGCCTGGGCAATCAGGCAGGTCGGCAGTGCCACGTCGAGCAGCGGCGCGACCTTGATGCCCATCCGCCGCGCGGCGATGATTCCACCCACGGCGCCGAGAGCGATCGCGCCCCAGATGCCGAGCCCACCGCGCCAGACGTAGAGCGCGTCGATGGGATGCCGGCCAGCGCCGAAGTAGAGGTCGTGGTCGGTGATGACGTGGTAGAGCCGGCCGCCCACGAGGCCGAACGGGACCGCCCAGAGCGCGATGTCCTGGATCTGGCCCGGCTGACCGCCACGGGCCTTCCAGCGGCGCTCGGAGAGCCATACGGCGACGACGATCCCGGCGATGATGCACAGCGCGTAGCCGCGGATCGGGATGGGGCCGAGGTGCACGACACCCTTGCTCGGACTCGGAATCGACAACGGCAGCATGCTCGGGCCCTATCTTCTGGTGCAGCCCTCAGGCTGACTTCTGCAGCAGCGCGTGGATGTCGGAGGCGAACTCCGCCGACGAGGTGTCCATGTCCCACAGCACCCGTGCTTCGTTGTCGGCACCGATGGCCGTCACCTGGGTGGAGTGGGTGTTGAGGTCGTAGCCGCCGTCGGGCAGCTTCTGGCCCTGGGCCACGTAGACCGCAAGTGGCTCGGAGATGGACGCGATCGTGCCGATCGGCCCGGTCAGGCCGACGAAGCCCTTGTCGTAGTGGTCCAGGTAGCGGCGCAGGACGGTGGTGGTGTCGCGGGACGGGTCGGTGGTCACGAAGACCACGTCGACCTTCTTGCGATCGGCGCTGTCGAGCCGGGTCATCGCGCTGGCCAGGTTCGACATCACCATCGGGCAGTAGTCGGGGCAGTGCGTGTAGCCGAAGAAGACCAGGGTGAGGGGCTTCTTCGTGCTCGTGACCAGACTGTACGGCTCGCCGTCGGTGTCGGTCAGCGGTGTCGGCAGCACCTTGTAGGCGTCGTGGGTGATGCCGGCGAACTTCGCCTCTCCCCCACTGCTGCCGCACGCCGAGACCGCGAGCGCCAGCACGGCGAGGGCGGCGGCCAGACCGCTGCGGATGGGACTACGCACCGCGGCGCACCCCGCCGGCCAGGTCCTCGGTGAGCGCGGTCAGCGCGCCGAGGGCGGCCGTGCGGTCGCCAGGATGGTCGAGGATGGCGCGCACGAAGGCGCTGCCGACGATCACGCCGTCGGCGTAGCGGGCCAGCTCGGCCGCCTGATCGCCGTTGCTGACCCCGAGGCCGACGCCGATGGGCAGATCGGTGGCCTTCTTCGCACGAGCGACGAGCGGCCCCGCCAGGTCGGAGGTGGTGGTGCGGGCACCGGTGACACCCATCACCGCCGTCGCGTAGACGAAGCCACGACAGGCGGCGGTCGTCATCGCGATCCGCTCGTCCGTGCTCGACGGCGCAACCAGGAAGATCTTGTCGAGCTCGTGCGCGTCAGCGGCCGCGATCCAGTCCTGGCCGTAGTCGGGCGTGATGTCGGGCGTGATGAGGCCCGCTCCGCCGGCGCTGGCCAGGTCGCGGGCGAAGCGCTCGACGCCGTACTTCTCGACGGGGTTCCAGTAGGTCATCACCACGGTCGGCACCCCGGTGGCAGCGACCGCCTCCACGGTGCGCAGCACGTCGCGGGTGCGGACGCCCTGGTCGAGCGCCTGCTGGGCAGCCGCCTGAATGGTCGGACCGTCCATCACCGGGTCGCTGTAGGGCAGCCCGATCTCAATCACGTCACAGCCCGCCGCGACCATCGCCTTGATCGCCTCGATCGAGCCGTCCACGTCGGGGAACCCCGCCGGCAGGTAGCCCACGAGCGCGGCACGATTCTCGGCCTTCGCGGTGGCGAAGGCGGTGCTGGTGCTCACTTGCCGGCCTCTCGATCCTGCGCGGCCTCAGCCGTCACGTCGCCGGTCTCCTCGTCGGGGTCACCCAGCTTGAACCACTCCATCGCGGTTCCCATGTCCTTGTCGCCGCGGCCCGAGAGATTGATCAGCAAGGTGGCGTCAGCGCCGTACTCCTCGCGCAGCTGCGGCGCGATCCGCAGCGCGCCGGCGAGCGCGTGCGAGGACTCGATCGCCGGGATGATGCCCTCCGTCCGGGCCAGCAGCGCCATCGCATCCATCGCCTCGACATCGGTGACCGGCTCGTACGTCGCTCGGCCGCTCTTGGCGAGCCACGCGTGCTGCGGACCGACGCCGGGGTAGTCCAGACCCGCCGAGATCGAGTGCGACTCGATCGTCTGGCCGTCCTCGTCCTGCAGCACGAATGTGCGGGCGCCGTGCAGCACGCCCTGGTCGCCGGCGAAGATCGTGGCCGCGTGCCGACCGGTGTCCACGCCGTCGCCGCCGGCCTCGAAGCCGTAGATGCGCACGGACGGGTCCTCCAGGAACGCGGTGAACAGCCCGATGGCGTTGGAGCCACCGCCGACACAGGCCGCGATGGCGTGCGGCAGAACGCCGTACTGCTCCAGGCACTGCGCCCGGGCCTCGTCGCCGATGCCGCGGGTCAGGTCGCGCACCAGCGACGGGAAGGGGTGCGGGCCCGCGGCGGTGCCGAACAGGTAGGCGGTCTGATCGACGCTCGCCACCCAGTCGCGCAGCGCCTCGTTGATGGCGTCCTTGAGCGTCGCGCTGCCCGAGTCGACGGCGATGACCTCCGCGCCGAGCAGGCGCATCCGGGCCACGTTGAGCGCCTGCCGCTCGGTGTCCACCTTGCCCATGTAGACGGTGCAGTCCAGACCGAAGTAGGCGGCTGCGGTGGCGCTGGCGACGCCGTGCTGACCGGCACCCGTCTCGGCGATGACGCGGGTCTTGCCCATCCGCCTGGTCAGCAGCGCCTGGCCGAGCACGTTGCGGATCTTGTGCGCGCCGGTGTGGTTGAGGTCCTCGCGCTTGAGCAGGATCCGGATGCCGGTGCGCTCGCTGAGCCGCTGCGCGTGGTAAAGCGGGCTGGGCAGGTTGGCATAGTCGCGCAGGATCGCGTCGAACTCCGCCACGAAGGCCGGATCCTGCTTGGCCTCGGCCCAGGCGACGTCGAGCTCGTCGAGCGCCTTGATCAGCGCCTCGGGCATGAATCGCCCGCCGAAGCCGTCGGCCGCGCCACCGAACCAGCCGAGCGGGTCGGCGTCGAAGCTGGTGGTCTCGTTGAGGTGGGTCGTCATCGGGTGAGTCCTGTCATGCTGCGCACGGCAGCCTCGGGGTCGCCGTCCTTGACCAGCGCCTCACCGACGAGCACCGCGCGAGCGCCCTCGGCGACGTACGTCTGGACATCGGCGGCGGAGAAGATGCCGGACTCGGCGACCTTGACCCGGTCGTCGGGGATGAGCGGAGCGAGCCGCCCGAAGACCGCCGGGTCGACCGCGAGGGTCTTGAGATTGCGGGCGTTGACGCCGATCAGCTCGGCACCCAGGCCCACGGCACGCTCGGTCTCCTCCTCGTCGTGCACCTCGACCAGCACCGTGAGCCCGAGCTCGCCTGCATAGGAGAAGAGCCGGCGCAGCGCCTCATCGTCGAGTGCGGAGCACATCAGCAGGGCGAGGTCGGCGCCGGCGGCACGTGCCTCGAGCAGCTGGTAGTCGTCGACGATGAAGTCCTTGCGCAGGATCGGGGTGTCCACCACGGCCCGTACGGCGCGAAGGTCCGCCAGCGAGCCGCCGAAGCGACGCTGCTCGGTCAGGACCGAGATGGCAGCGGCACCGCCGCGGGCGTAGCTGGCGGCCAGGTCCGCAGGGTCGGTGATCTCGGCGAGGTGGCCCTTGCTCGGGCTCTTCCGCTTCACCTCCGCGATCACGCTGCTGCCGGCACCACGGAAGTGCGGCATCGGGTCGCGCGGAGCGTCGACGTCGGCAAGCGCCGCGCGCAGGTCGGCGACGCTGACCTGCGCCTTGCGCCCCTCGAGATCCTCCCGGACTCCGGAGACGATGTCGTCCAGTACCGACATCACGCCTCCGTCAGTGGGTCTCGGTGTTGTAGCCCATCTTCGCCAGCACGAGGAAGAGGACACCGGACGCGACGACGATGGCGACGCCGACCCAGAACACCACGTAGCTGATCGGGCTGAGCATGAGCCCGACGGAGCCGACTAGGAAGCCCAGGAGCCCCACGACGACGGCGCTCCAGGCGGCCGGGGTGTTGCCGTGGCTGTCGGACATTGCGAACTCCTTGGTGGTGCGAAGGCTTGGACGGGTCGTGCTCTGGGAGAGTCTATTCAGTCCGGGCGTCAGTCCACGTCCTGGGTCGGGTCGTGGCCCTCGTCCAGGGACTTCCACAGGTCCAGGCTGCTCTGCTCCTCGAGCGGCTGCTGGGTGGTGATCACCGTCGCGCCAGCGCCGACGGGGGCGTCGTACTTGGCGCCCATCTCGGGCCACTGCGGAGCCTTCCGTACGGCGATGACAGCCATCGCCGCGCTGAGGAGCGCCGCGACCAGCGCGATCCAGGGCCAGGCGTTGGCCTGGCTGCCGCTGTTGCTGGCGAGAAGGTGGTGGCGGGTGGTGAATACGGTCGGCACGACCGCCAGCGCGGCCACACCGCCGAGGATCGCGATCCCTCGGCGTACCCACCCTCGGGTGACCAGGACGACCCCCCATGCGGCCAGCGCCACCAGCGCGAGCGCGGTGGTGGCGGGGCTGTCCAGGCCGGCCTGCTGACCGGCCGAGAACGGGTCGGCATGGTCGAGGCTCACCCAGTGGTGGTGCCCGGCGTAGGCGGCAAGGCCGGCGCCGGCCGCACCGAGCAGGACCGTGGGCCAGAACGTGCGGCGGCCCTCAGCCATAGACGAGGTCCGCGTCGAAGCAGGTCCGGTCACCGGTGTGACAGGCGCCGTCGACCTGCTCGACCTTGACCAGCAGCGTGTCGCCGTCGCAGTCCAGCCGGATCTCCTTGACCGCCTGCGTGTGGCCGGAGGTCTCGCCCTTGACCCAGTACTCCTGGCGGCTGCGGCTCCAGTAGGTCGCGCGGCCGGTCGCGATCGTGCGGGCCAGGGCCTCGTCGTCCATCCAGCCGAGCATGAGCACCTCGCCCGTGTCGTGCTGCTGCACCACCGCCGGAACCAGTCCATCGGCGGTGCGCTTGAGACGGGCAGCGATCTGCGGGTCGAGGCTCACAGGGCCATTGTCCCAGACCCGTGGTCGTCGCTCCGACCCGCCGCCACTGTGGTGACCGACACGCCTGGGCGCTCGCGGCACCCAGCCCACGGACGACCGACTCAGGCCCGCTGCTGCGCCATCCAGGAGGCGTGCAGGCCGGCGTACACGCTGCCCTCCTGCTGCACGAGATCGCGGTGCGGTCCGCGCTGCACGATCCGTCCGTGGTCCACCACGATCACCTCGTCGGCGTTCTCCGCCGTGGTGAGCCGGTGCGCGATCGTGACGCTCGTGCGCCCGAGCATCAGCCGCTCCAGGGCACGGCTGATCCGCATCTCCAAGGCGGGATCGACGGCTGAGGTGGCCTCGTCCAGGACGAGCAGGTCGGGATCGGCGAGCTGCGCGCGCAACAGTGCGACGAGCTGTCGCTCGCCGGCCGACAGGGCCTCGCCCCGCTGCCCCACCCGCGTGAGCACGCCGTGGGGCAGCCCTGCCAGCCAGTCCCCCAGTCCGAGGTCGGCGGCGGCCGCGACGATCTCCTCATCGGTGGCGCCGATCCGGCCGTAGCGCGCATTGGCCGCGAGGGTGTCGTCGAACAAGAAGCCCTCCTGCGGCACCAGCACCACGCTGCGCCGCAGACCGCTGCCCTCGATCTGTCGGACATCGACACCGTCGAGCCGGACACTGCCCGTGGTCGGATCCATCAGTCGGGTCAGCAGCTTGGCGATCGTCGACTTCCCCGACCCGGTCTCGCCGACCACCGCGACCCGCCGGCCGGGCACGATCTGCAGGCTCACGTCGTGCAGCACCGGCACACCGCCCGGGTAGGCGAAGGACACGTCCTCGAAGGTGACGCTGAGTGGCCCCCGCGGCAACGTCACGCCATCGGCTCCCGGGTCGACGAGGTCGGCGGGGGTGTCGAGGATCCCGATCACGCGTCGCCAGCTGGCGACGGCGTTCTGGGCATCGGTGAGGATCTGCGACCCGGTCTGCACCGGACCGACGAACAGCGAGACGAGGAAGGCGAAGGCCAGGATCTTGCCGCTGGTGAGGTTGCCGTGGATCCCGAGCTCGACGCCGAGCACGACGACGCCGGCCAGCGCCAGACCGCCGGCGAGGCCACCCAGGCTGAAGAAGCTCGCGACCAGGCTCTGCGTCCGGATCTGGGCGGCCATGTTCTCCGCGACGGCCTCGTCGATGCGCTGTTGGGTGCGGGCCTCCACGGCGTAGGCCTTCACCACCGCCGCACCGACCACCGGCTCCGCGATCGCCGAGAGCAGCGCGCCCACCTGGCGGCGCACGATCGTGTAGGCCTGCGAGAGCCGCTTCTGGAAGAACGGCAGGGTGGCGAAGAGCGGTACGAAGCAGATCCACACCACGAGTGCCAGCTGCCAGGAGTAGACCACCATCACCACGCTGGCGATCAGCATCTGCCCGACCGAGACGACCAGCAGCAGGCCGCCGTAGACCACGAACTGGCTGATCTGGTCCACGTCGCTCGTGACCCGGGAGACCAGCGCGCCCTGGCGTTCGGTGTTCTGCGTCAGCATCGGCAGGTCGTGGACGTGGCGGAACGCCTTGGTGCGCAGCGTGGCGAGTCCGCGTTCGGCGGCGGTGAACAGCCGTGCGGTCATCAGGTAGGAGGCCCAGCTCGCGACGACCAGTGCGATCGCCGCCGCGACGCCCATCCACACGGTGAACGACACGTCCGGTCCACCGGCGTGGTTGAGACCGTGGTCGAGAGTCTGCTGCACGGCGACCGGCACGATCACCTGGCCGAGGCTGGCGACCACGGCCAGCGCGAGCGTCCGACCCGCCCCCTCGACCAGCTCGGGTGAATGGTGGATGCCACGGCGGATGGTATCGATACCGCCGAGCTGCTCGCCGGACTCGACGGCGCTCATCGCTCCACCTCGGTCTCGGCGAGCTCGTCGAGCTCGGTCTCGTAGGCGTTGACCAGCTCGGCATAGGCCGGGCTCGTGACGAGGAGCTGCTCGTGGGTGCCGCAGGCGAGGATCCGGCCGCCGTCGAGGTGCACCACCTCGTCGGCCAACGCGATGGTCGCCTTGCGATAGGCCACCACGACCAGCGTGGCGCCGCCTTCGGACGCGCCCGTCGCACCGCGCAGGGCAGCCAGGATCCGCTGTTCCACCTCGGGATCGACCGCCGAGGTGGCATCGTCCAGGATCAGCAGTCGCGGACGGCGTACCAGGGCGCGGGCGAGGGAGATCCGCTGCCGCTGGCCGCCACTGAGGCTGGTGCCACGCTCGCCGAGCCGGGTGTCGAGGCCGCGTGGCAGCGCCGCCACGAAGCCGTCGGCCTGGGCCGCACGCAGAGCCGCCCAGACCTCGTCATCGGCGTACTCGCCACCGAGGGTGACGTTGTCGCGCACGGTGTCGTCGAAGACGAACGCGGTCTGCGGCACCACGGACACCGCTTCGGCGAGGGCCCCGGGTGCGAATTCGCGCAGGTCGATGCCGTCGACACTGATCCGGCCGGCGTCGGGATCCACCAACCGTGACATCAGCGTGGTCAAGGTGGACTTGCCGGACGCCGTCGGACCGACGATGGCGACCGTGCGGCCGGCCGCGACCTCGAAGGTCACCCCGCTCAGCAGCGGTTGCTGCGGCTCGTAGGCGAAGGCCACGCCGTCCAGCTCCAGCCGAGCACCACCTCGGATGCCGTCACCCGAGAGAGCCGGGAGGCGCTCGTCGCCGTACTCGAGGCCTCCGGTGGCGTCGAGGACGTGCTGGACGCGGCGGAAGCCGACGACGCTGCGCGGGAACTCCCCCAGCACCCAGCCCAACGAGCGGATCGGGAAGGCCACGATGGTGAGCAGGTAGCCGATCTGGACCACGTCGCCGGCGGCAGCGTGGCCGTGCAGGACCCGGATGACGCCGACCGAGAGCACGACGAGTACGCCGATGTCAGGCAGCGCTGCCAGCGTCGGATCGAAGGCGGCGCGGATCCGGCCGGCTCTGATGTTGGTGTCGCGCAGCTCGCGGGCCTTGGCGGCGAACCTGTCGGTCTCCTCGCCCTCACGGCCGAGTGTCTTGACCACCAGCGCGCCGTCGAAGGACTCGTGTGCCACCTCGCTGAGCTCCGCACGCAGCTGCTGCGCACGCGTGATCAGGGGACTGGCACGGCGCTGGTAGGCGAGGTTGGTCAGGATGACGGCCGGGAACACCAGCATGCCGAGGCAGGCCAGCACGGTGTCGGCGAGGAACATCTGCGCCACCGCGATCACCATCATCGCGATCGTGCCCACCGCCATCGGCAGCGGCGCGATCGGAGCCCACGCGGCCTCCACGTCGGCGTTGGCGTTGCTCAACAGCTGCCCCGTGGGGTGTGCCTGATGCCACGCGAGGGGCAGCCGGAGGTACTGCCGGGTGACGGCACGGCGGTAGTGGGCCTGCATGCGGTACTGCATGACGCCCGCGCCGAGACGACGCGCGATCACCCCGACCGCGCGCCCGATCGCGACGGCCACGAAGAGCGCCACCACGGCGATCAGCCAGCCGGTGCCGATGTGTCCGGTGCGGAACGCCGGCAGGATGACGTGGTCGGTCGACCAGCCGAGCACCCAGGCGTCGGCGACGGTCAGGGCACCGAAGAGGGCACTACCGACGGTGGAGAGGGTGAAGATCCACGGCTCGCGCCTGATCGCCACGGCGAGCACCTTCAAGCCATCCATCGTGCTCGCCCGCTCCACTCGGAGAATCCTAGGACTCGGCTGCTCCCGTGCCCGCACGGGTGCGGCCTAGGGTGGGTGATCATGACCGATTCACTGGCGCGCCGCGAACGCCTGGCGCTGTGCGACCTCGCTCTCTCCGTCGGCCCGTCGGCGCCGACGCTGTGCGCTGGGTGGACCGTGCAGGACCTGGTCGTGCACCTGTTGGTGCGGGAGCACAAGCCGCTGGCCGCCGGAGGGACCCTGGTGCCGGCGCTGCGTGGGTTGACCGAGCGGGCCTCGGCTCGACTGCGACGCGAGCCCTTCGAGACGTTGGTCGAGCGGCTGCGAACGCCCGCGTTGCTGATGCGAGCGGCGCCGGTGGAGGCGCTGGTGAACACGACGGAGTTCTTCGTCCATCACGAGGACGTACGCCGTGCGCAACCCTCGTGGACGCCCCGCGACCTCGCGCCGGCCGACGAAGCGACGCTGTAGCGACAGGTCGCGATAGCCGGAAGGGGCCTCGTACGACCGGCCGGAGTGCCGGTGACGATCTCCTCCGGGTCCCGGCGTGCCGTGCTGAGACGCGGCGAGGATCCGGTCGCCGTCGCCGGACCGGTCGGCGAGATCACGCTGTTCGTCTTCGGCCGCGGGCAGGTGCGTGAGCTGAGCTTCGACGGTCCGGCCGAGCGGATCGCGGCCCTGCGAGCCGCGAAGCTGGGTTTCTAGCGGCCGAGCCGCGTCGGTGCGGTCATCAGCGCCACTCCGTCGACGTACTCCGCTCGGACGTCGCTCGGCAGCGCGTTGAACGGCGTGCGTCTTTGCGATAGCAGCCCTTGCCGCTGTCGGACCCCGGTGCGAGGCTCGACCCATGACCACGATCACGAGCATCAGCACTGCCATGTTCACGGTTGCCGACCAGGACGCCGCGATCGAGTTCTACACCAAGAAGCTCGGCTGGGAGCTGCGCTCCGAGACGACGTTCGGTGAGGGCGACCAAGCCGGCCGCTGGATCGAGGTCGCTCCGCCCGGCTCCGGTGCGGTGCTTGCCCTCAACCCGCCGATGAACGGTGAGCCCGGTGGCGGCGCGATCGGTGTTGACACCCCCGACGCCGAAGCCGAGCGGACGCGCCTCAGCGGTGTCGACGGCGTCCAGGTCGGCGACCTGATGGGCGGGGAGGGGCCGGTGCCGAAGATGTTCCCGGTGACCGACCCCGATGGGAACTGGATCTGGGTCGTCCAGACCGGGAGCTGAGCCCCCGCCGAGCTCGAGCGATCGTTCAGTCCAGCGGCAGTACGGCGTAGCGCAGCTCCGCGAACTGCCTGACCTGCTTCACCTCAAGCAGCCGCAACCGCGAGGACTCGATCCGGCGCGGCAGCAGCGGCGCCCCCGAGCCGAGCGTCACCGCGGCGACCGAGACCATGATCTCGTCGAGCAACCCCGCCTCGTGGAACTGACCGGCCAGGTCTCCCCCGCCGACGATCCAGACGTCCTTGCCCGCGGCAGACTCGCGCAGCAACTCCGCGTGCGTGGCGACCGACCCGCTCAGCACCCGGATGTCAGCACCCGGCACCAGCGGCAGATCGGTCCGCGTGGAGAAGACGTAGGTGATCTTGTCACCGTAGAGCTCCTGCCACTTGGCAGGCGAGGCCATCAGCTTCTCGTGTGCGAGCACCCACTCGTAGGTCGTCGACCCCTCGACCATCACGCCGACGCCCGCCACGAACGCCGACAGCCCGGCGATCGACTCCTCCCCGCCGTCGACGGCGAAGAGCCAGTCCAAGGAGTTGTCTGCGTCGGCGAGGAAGCCGTCCAGGGAGGTGGCGGTGGCGTAGACGAAGCGGGTCACACCCTGACGCTAGCGGTCGGCGTGCCCCGACTCGAACGCCGTCGGGGCGCCGGCGGGCGCCGTCGGGGTCAGCGCACCGGCAGGCCGGCCTCCGACAGCGCCGACTTCACCTCGCCGATCCGCAACGTGCCGAAGTGGAACACCGACGCCGCCAGCACCGCGTCGGCACCGGCGGCCACCGCCGGCGCGAAGTGCTCCACCGCGCCGGCGCCACCTGAGGCGATCACCGGGATCGAGACCTCGGCCCTGACCGCACGGATCAGCTCCAGGTCGAAGCCGTCGCGGGTTCCGTCGGCGTCCATCGAGTTGAGCAGGATCTCGCCGGCTCCCAGCGAGGCCGCCTGCACCGCCCATGCGACCGCGTCGATCCCTGCCGATTGCCGACCACCGTGGGTGGTGACCTCGAAACCCGACGGCGTACCGGCAGCGCGGCGCGCGTCCACCGACAGCACCAGCACCTGGTTGCCGAACCGGTCCGCGATCTCGGCGATCAGCTCCGGTCGCGTGATGGCGGCCGTGTTCACGCCCACCTTGTCCGCGCCCGCTCGCAGCAGCCGGTCCACGTCCGCAACCGCGCGCACGCCGCCACCGACGGTCAACGGGATGAAGACCTCCTCGGCCACGCGAGAGACGATCTCCATCGTGGTCGCCCGGCCGTCCGCCGATGCGGAGATGTCGAGGAAGGTGAGCTCGTCGGCGCCCTCGGCGTCATACGCCCGCGCCAGCTCGACCGGGTCACCGGCGTCGCGCAGCTGCTTGAAGTTGACGCCCTTCACCACCCGGCCTGCGTCGACGTCGAGACACGGGATCACCCGTACGGCGAGGCTCACGAGGCACTCACCCGAGTCACGGCGAGCGCCTCCTCCAGCGAGAGCGAGCCGGTGTAGAGCGCCGTACCGGCGATGGCGCCCTCGACGCCATCGGCGACCAGCGTCATCAGCGCCCGGATGTCGTCGATCGTGGTGACGCCGCCCGAGGCGACGACCGGCGCCGAGGTCCGTGAGCAGACGTCGCGCAGCAGGTCGAGGTTCGGCCCCTGGAGCATGCCGTCCTTGTTCACGTCGGTGACGACGTAGCGAGCGCAACCCTCCGAGTCGAGGCGGGCGAGCGTCTCGTAGAGGTCCCCGCCGTCGCGGGTCCAGCCGCGGGCTGCCAGCGTCGTACCGCGGACGTCCAGGCCGATCGCGACCCGGTCGCCCCACGTGGCGATGGCGGCTGCGCACCACTCCGGCTGCTCGAGCGCCGCGGTGCCGATGTTGACCCGTCGACAGCCCGTCGCCATCGCCGCTTCGAGCGATTCGTCATCGCGGATGCCGCCACTCATCTCCACCGAGATGTCGAGACGGCCCACGATCTCGGCCTGCAGCTCGCGGTTGGAACCGCCTCCGAAGGCCGCGTCCAGGTCGACCAGATGGATCCACTCCGCGCCCAGCTCCTGCCAACGCAGCGCGGCCTCGATCGGGTCGCCGAATCGCTTCTCGGACCCGTCGACGCCCTGCACCAGCTGGACGGCCTGGCCGCCCTTGATGTCGACGGCGGGGAGCAGCTCGAGATAGGACACGTTTCAGGCCTTTCGGAACAACACGGTGTACAGGACAGGGGCCACCAGCACGCTGGCGACCAGGGCCAGCGCGCGCGCCGCCCAGGAAGGATCGATCAGCCATACGACCACGTTGGCCACCACGAGCAGGGCGATCAACAGTCTGGTCTGGTTGCGGCGGCGTACGGCCAGCGCACCGGTCTGGCGACCGCGGCCGCGCGTCGACGGGCTCAGCGACCGGACGCCGAGCTTGTCGAACCGGACGCCGAGCTTGTCGAGGCGGGCGCGTCGTCGCGCAGCAGCCGCCGCCCGCGCTGTCCGCTCGGCAGCCGCTTCGGCAGCGAGCCGCTCCCGCTCCGCCCGCGCTCTCGCACGCACCCCGGACGGCACGACTCAGGCCGACTTCAGCGACTGGACCCAGTTGCGCAGCAGCGCAGCGCCGGCGTCACCGGACTTCTCCGGGTGGAACTGGGTCGCTGACAACGGACCGTTCTCGACCGCGGCCACGAAGCGATCGCCCGCTCCGGACACCGATCCGGTCTCGGCCCAGGTCACCAAGGGTGCCTTGGTCCGGTCGTTGGTGACCAGCTCCCAGCGCCGGACGCCATAGGAATGCACGAAGTAGAACCGCTCGTCCTCCACCCCGGCGAACAGCTCGGAGCCGGCCGGCGCCGCCACGGTGTTCCAGCCCATGTGCGGCACGACCGGGGACTCCAGCCGCTCCACGACGCCGGGCCACTCGTCGCAACCCTCGGTCTCGACGCCGTGCTCGACGCCGCGGGAGAAGAGGATCTGCATGCCCACGCAGATCCCCAGCACGGGCCGACCACCGGAGAGCCGGCGCCCGATGATCCGCTCGCCGCGAATGGCCCGCAACCCACGCATGCACGCCTCGTAGGCTCCGACTCCGGGCACGAGGAGGCCGTCGGCCGCCATCGCCGCGTCGAGGTCACCGGTCAGCTCGACCGAGGCACCAGCTCGCTCCACCGCTCGTACGGCGGAACGCAGGTTGCCGGAGCCGTAGTCCAGGACGACGACCTTCGGTGCCGTCACAGAGCGCCCTTCGTGGACGGCACG
Source organism: Nocardioides sp. Iso805N (assembly GCF_000364605.1). Taxonomy (GTDB): domain Bacteria; phylum Actinomycetota; class Actinomycetes; order Propionibacteriales; family Nocardioidaceae; genus Nocardioides. The sequence goes on from NZ_KB822576.1 coordinate 320,966, forward strand.
CCGGTCTCGCGCGGGTCGAACGCGATCGCGTCGCGGAACGCCCGGGCGAAGGCCTTGAACTGCGTCTCCACCAGGTGGTGCGGGTCACGGCCGGCCAACACCCGCACGTGCAGCGCCAGGTGGGCGTGGAACGCGATCGTCTCGAAGACGTGGCGGGTCAGGGAGCCGCTGTAACCCGGACCACCCGTGCCGTCGTTGCCGATCGTCACGTAGATCTGGCCCTCGGGCTCACCGGTGTGCACGCAGTAGGGGCGACCGGAGATGTCGACGACCGCCTGCACCAGTGCCTCGTCGAGCGGCACGGTGGCGTCGCCGAAGCGGCGCGTGCCGCGCTTGTCGCCCAGCGCCTCTCGCAGCGCCTGGCCGAGCACGATGGCGGTGTCCTCGACGGTGTGGTGCGCGTCGATGTGAGTATCGCCCGAGGTCTGGACGGTCAGGTCGAGCAGCGAGTGCCGCGCGAAGGCGATCAGCATGTGGTCGTAGAAGCCGACGCCGGTGGAGATGTCGTGCCGGCCGGTGCCGTCGAGGTTCACCTCGACCAGGACCTTCGATTCCGACGTCTGACGCTCGATGCGGGCGGTGCGGCCGGTGCTCATCGGGTGACCTCCAGTAGGGCCTTCTTGAATGCGTCCATCTCGGCGGGAGTGCCGATCGAGACCCGCAGCCAGCCGCTGGGGCCGGTCTCGCGGATCAGCACGCCGCGCTCCAGCAGACCCTCGAAGACCGCGTGCCGGTCCGGGAAGGTGCCGAAGAGGGCGTAGTTGGCGTCGCTCTCGGCGACGGTGAACCCCTGTCCGCGCAGCCACGCCACGGTGGCGTCGCGCTCCTCGCGCAGCGTCGCGACGTTGCCGAGGAGCTCATCGGTGTGGCGCAGCGCTGCCAGCGCGGCAGCCTGCGTCACGGCGGAGAGGTGATAGGGCAGCCGTACGACGCGGATGGCGTCACAGATCGCCGGGTCGGCGGCGAGGTATCCCAGCCGCAGGCCGGCCCCGGCGAACGCCTTCGACATCGTCCGCGTGACCACGAGGTTGCGGTGGGTGGCGAGCGACTCCAGCGCCGAGGGCACACCGGCACGGCGGAACTCGCCGTACGCCTCATCGACGACGACGATGCCCGACTCGCCCACCGCTGCGCACAGTGCACCGATCGACTCGGGGTCGAGCGCCGTGCCGGTGGGGTTGTTGGGGCTGGGCAGGAGCACGACGCTGGGGCGGACCTCCTCGACCAGCGCGCGCGCCTTCTCCAGGTCCAGGGAGAAGTCGGACTCGCGCTGACCGGTGACCCACTCGGTGTTGGTGTCGCGGGCGTACTCCGGATACATCGAGTACGTCGGCGCGAAGCTCAGCGCGGTGCGGCCCGGACCACCGAAGGCCTGCAGCAGCTGGAGCATGACCTCGTTGGACCCGTTGGCCGCCCACACCATCTCGGGCGTGACCGGCGCGTCCCGCGAGAGGTAGTCGGCCAGCGCCTCGCGCAGTGCGACGAACTCGCGGTCCGGATAGCGGTTGAGCTCGACCGCCGCCTCCGCGACCGCCGTCGCGATCTCGGCGATGCATGCCTCGGACGGGCCGTAGGGGTTCTCGTTGACGTTGAGCTGGACGGGCACGTCGAGCTGCGGGGCACCGTAGGGCTCGATGCCCGCCAGCTCCGCGCGGATCGGAGGGAACATCAGGCCTCGGCCCCTGCGTTCGCCGAGCTTGTCGAGGCGTCGGCGAATCGCGCCGACACCGCCGCGCCGTGACCCGGCAGGTCCTCGGCGTGCGCCAGCGTGACGACGTGGTCCTTGACCGCGGCCAGGCCCTCGCGGGAGTAGTCGATGACGTGCACCGACTTGGTGAACGCGCGCACGCTCAGCCCGGAGCTGTGGCAGGCACATCCGCCGGTGGGCAGGACGTGGTTGGAACCGGCGCAGTAGTCGCCGAGGGAGACCGGTGCGAACGGCCCGATGAAGATCGCGCCGGCGTTGCGGATCCGGCCTGCATCGACCGTCGCGTTGCGGGTGTGGATCTCCAGGTGCTCGGCGGCGTAGGCGTTGACCACCTCGATGCCCTGTTCGATGTCGTCCACGAGCACGATGCCCGACTGGGAGCCGGCCAGCGAGGTGCGGATGCGCTCGACGTGCTTGGTCACGCTGACCTGCTTGTCGAGCTCGGCCTCGACCTCGGCGACCAGCGCCTCGGAGTCGGTCACCAGGACCGCGGCGGCCAGCGGGTCGTGCTCGGCCTGGGAGATCAGGTCTGCGGCGACGTAGGCGGGGTGGGCCGAGTCGTCGGCGAGGATCGCGATCTCGGTCGGGCCGGCCTCGGAGTCGATGCCGACCTCCCCTTTCAGAAGACGCTTGGCGGTGACCACGTAGATGTTGCCCGGGCCGGTCACCAGGTCGACCTTCTCGCACCCTTCGGCGGTCGAGCCTGTCGCTCCGGCGGTCGAGCCTGTCGAGACCCCGTAGGCGAACATCGCGATCGCCTGCGCGCCGCCGACCGCATAGACCTCGGAGACACCCAGCAGCTCGCACGCCGCCAGGATGCTCGGGTGCGGGAGGCCGCTCGCCCACGAGTCGGACTGGGTGCGTTGCGGCGGCGAGGCCAGCGCGATCGACCGCACGCCGGCGACCTGCGCAGGCACGGTGTTCATCAACACGCTGGAGACCAGCGGCGCCAGCCCGCCAGGAACATAGAGCCCGACCCGGCCGACCGGGACCTTGCGGTGGGTCACCCGGGCACCCGGACCGAGCTCGGTGACCGCATCGGTCTCCAGCTCGTTGGCGCACGTCGCGCGCAGCCGGGCGATGGACTCCTCGAGACCGGCGCGGATCACGGGGTCGAGCTCGGCGAGGGCGCGGGTCAGTGCCTCGCGAGGCACCCGGATGTCGTCGACACGTACGCCGTCGAAGCGCTCGCCGTACTCTCGGATCGCCTCGACGCCGCGCGTCTTCACCGCATCGAGGATCGGCTGCACAGCATGCGTGGCCGCCTCGATATCGAACTCAGCGCGCGGCACGACGGCGCGATAGTCCAGGGGCGCGCCGCTGGCAGCGCGGACGCCTCGGAGGTCGATGCGGCGGATCCGTTGGATCGAGCCTGTCGAGATCCGCTGGGCCGAGCCTGTCGAGGTCATGGGTCGATTCTACGAGTACGGCGCCGGTGGACCCTGCTCGGACGACGTCATGCGGACGGCGACCTCAGGGCATGCGCGCTTACGGACGCAGCCGGCGCCCAGCCACTAGGTTGGTCGCGTGTCCGACACGCTCCCGATGTTCCCCTTGAACGCGGTCCTGTTCCCCGGCGTGACCCTGCCGCTGCACGTCTTCGAGGAGCGCTACCGCGCCCTCGTCGAGCACCTGCTGACCATCGAGGACCCGGCCGAGCGGGTCTTCGGGTCGGTGGCGATCCGCGAGGGTTACGAGGTCGGCGATCACGGCGCCCAGTCGCTGTTCCGGATCGGCTGCCGGATGCAGCTGACCGAGGTGGCGACCAATCCCGACGGCAGCTTCGAGGTCGTCGTGGTCGGCATCGACCGGATCCAGCTCGATGCGCTGGACGGCCGTGGGCCGTTCCCTGTCGGCGAGGTCCAGGATCTGCCGGAGCCGTCCGTCGCCGTACCGGACCATGTCGTGGAACGAGCCCGTGCGACCTTCTCCGCGTATCGGCTGGCGGTGACCGAGTTCCGTCCGGACCCGTACGACGGCACGCTGCCGCGCGACGCGGAGTATCTCTCCTGGACGCTGGCGGCGTGCGCGCCGCTGCCCATGTCCGAGCGCCAGAGTCTGCTGGAGGCGAACGATGCCGAGGAGCGGCTGACCCTGGTCACCGATCTGCTGCGCAGCGAATTGCAGGCGATGAACGTCATTCCCTCGCTGCCGGCCACCGAGGTCGCTCGCAACCGCTGGTCGCCGAACTGAGCCGGGTCGACGCAGCCGCCACTGAGCCACTACTTGGTGCTCAGCCGCATCAATCCGTGCGAGATGCCGTCCTCGACCCAGCTGCTCGACCCGAACGCCTGCAGGTGCTGCAGGTTGGCCCGCGCGTCGGCGGGGACCCCGGCGGCGTCGCTGTCGAGGATCTTGCGCATGTTGTCGAAGGAGACGAAGAAGGCTGAGGTCGCCTTGTCGGCATGCGGGATCACGTCGGTGAAGGCGTGGCTCTTGCCCAGTGAACCGTCCTTGACCAGCTCGGCACGGTAGTCCGCGTCGGGGCCGACGGCTACCACGCCGTCGCCGCTCGTCGTACCGAGGATCTGCTGGGCGTCCGGAAGCTTGAGCTTCTGCAGCACGCCGTTGATCTGCTCGGGATCGCCCTGCAGCTTCAGCCCGACGGCCAGGTCGGTCGGCTCGGTGGAGTTGCTCAGTGCCTCGGGGTCGATCGATCCGGAGGCGGCGAATGTCACGCCCTTGCCGAACAGGGTGTCCAGGTCGGCGGGCAGGGTCAGGCCGGTCAGCTTGGTGAGACCCTGGCTCACCTTGGCGGGCGTGGTCCCGCAGCTCTGGGCGAAGTCCTGGGTGAAGCTGGTGAACCACGTGTCGCTCGCCTGGCCGCCGTTGCCGCTGCCGAACGCGACGGCGGTGTCCGAAGGCAGGGTCGCAAGACCGGTGCTGCCAGCGGTCGAGCCGGAGGCCTGGGCGTCCTTGGCCGCCGCTGCGGACTCGACCTCGAAGCCGCCGTGGGCGAAGCGGAGGGTCGCGGCACCACCCTGCAACTGCTCCAGCGCCTGCTTCTGCAGCTCGAGCTGGGGGGTGCTGAGCGCCGTGCCGCCTGCCGCCCCCGAACCGGGGCGCGGGCAGATCGAGAGGAACGACGACATCGGGCCGTCACCACCCGAGGTGTCGAAGAGGCCGAACGGATCGGCGGGGTCGTCGGTGGGGCCGTCGTCGGCGGCGAGACCGCTGGCGGAGGTGTAGCCGGCTGGCGAGAATCCGGAGCCCGAGGACTTCTCGGCGTATGACGACGAGCCGCTGCTACTCCCCGTGGCGGAGCCGAACTCGGTCATCGCCTTGTCCAGGTAGCCGGCCATCGTCTTACCGGCGTCCTTGGAGGCATAGAAGGTCGCGACCCCCGGATCGCCGGTGCGATCGACCCAGGTCTTGAAGTCGGTGTCGTCACCGAGCGAACCGCTCTCGGCGCCCGTGCTCACACCGCGCGCGACGTTGTCGGTGGCTGCGACCACCGCCCAGCCGTGGGCGACCGAGAGACCGTGCGGCAGCTGGGCACAGTCGAGCAGCTTGGGCAGGTCCTTCTTGGCGGCCGCCTCGTCCGTGACCGCGAGCACCGCCACTGGCTGCGCGCCGTTGCCGGCGGTGGGCACCAGTGCGGCCCCGATGTCGTTGCCGAGCCACGGCGCGACGTCCTTGCTCCAGTCAAGGCTGCAGCCGTCGCTCTTCAGCTGGTCCTGGACCAGCAGCTTGCGCAGGTCGCTGCTCGGATCGATCGAGAGCCCGTGGGCGAACGCCGGGAACGTGCGCAGCGCCTTGATCGCCTCGATCTTCTGTCCCGCGGACGGATCCAGGTCGATCCCGGCGTAGGCCAGCGTGTCGCTCGGCAGCCCGGCTGCTGGGCCCGGGTCGTGGTGGTTGCCGATGTGGCTGGCTGCGAAGACGGTCCCGCCTGCGACCAGCGCGATCGCCGCCACGGCGCCGCCGCCGACATACCACCAGGTCCTGCCGTGCCGATCACCCTTCGGGTCGTTCCAGGCACCCCCACCGAGGGTGACGGTGTCGGGGGGCGGCATCGGCATGTTGCTGCTCGGGGCGCCGTAGTTGGGCTGGGATCCGGACGAGGAGGGGCCGTAGGACGGACCTCCGGCTGGCGGCTGCTGGTCGGACACGGATCCCCCATGACTCGGTGCCGGCGCCGATATCGCCGGCGAACTCCTCGAGTTTACGCCGCTGGGGGCGCAGCCGCTGCCGGTTCTCCCACGCCCTGTGGATGACGCCGAGGCGCACGTTTGGAGACGGTCAGGAAGACCACGCTGAGCGTGGCGAGCGCGCCCCCGGGCACCGCCATCAGCATCCACCAGTTGGTCAGGGTGAGCTGGCTGGGCAGCTTGGTGCCGTCGGCCGCCGTCTTCGCGATCCGCTGCGGGTCACCCGGACCCCGATGCAGGCCGACCACCCGCATCAGGTACGCCGCCAGCAGTCCGCCGACGACCACCGCTGCCAGCGTGACCAGCTCGGCGCGATCGCACAGCCAGGCCGCAAGCGCGCCCACGATCGCGCCGGCGACCATCCCGATCACGACATACCACCCCGTGCCGGCGAAGTAGGTCGGCTGAGCCCGGTCCCAGGAGATCGGATACCAGACGTGCTTGACCACCTCGCCCTGGGCCGGGCTCCATGCAGCCTCCCAGATGAAGCCGCAGACCACACCGACCACGGCGAAGGCGACCACGATCGCGCCCGCCTGCATCAGTGCTACTCGCAGGTCCCGTCCCCGCTCGGAACGCCGCTCGGCGGGCTGAGCGGGCTCGGCAGTGCCGGTGGTCAGCTGGTCAGACATCCAGGTCCCAACAGGTGCTTGAGGTCGGCGAACAGCGCGGAACTCGGGGTGACGCGGAGACGGTCGTCGAGCCGCAGCACCCTGGTGGACTCGCGTGTGAGCAACCGTAGCCGCACTTCGGTCATCCCGGGATGGGAGGCGAGCACGTCACGCAGCTGCGCCACCACAGGCGGCGTGCAACGGGTCGCCGGCAGGCTCACCACGACCGGCCCGCTCGGGCCGTCGGTCAGGTCGGGTGCGCTCACCTCCTGGCCACGGATCTCCGGCTGCTCCTTGTCCCGGGAGAGCTGGCCCTTGACCCGGATGATCGCGTCCTCGATCAGGTGGGGCGCCGCCAGGACGTAGCTGCTGGGGAAGAACAGCACCTCGATGGCACCGTCGAGGTCCTCCACGGTGACGGTCGCCCACGGATCGCCCTTCTTGGTGATCCGCCGGTTCACGGCAGTGACCAGCCCGCAGATGTTGATCGTGCTGTTGTGCGGCCGCGTCTCATCGACGAGCAACTGGCCGATGGTGCAGTCGGAGCCGTTGGCGAGCACGTGCTCGAGCCCGAACAGGGGGTGGTCGGAGACGTAGAGGCCGAGCATCTCCCGCTCGTGGCCGAGCAGGGTCATCTTGTCCCACTCGTCGATGTCGGGGATCGTCACCGATACGCCGAAGGATCCGCCCATGTCGTCGTCGAGGCCGCCGAAGAGCGAGTCCTGACCGATCGCCTCGTTGCGCTTGATGTCGACGAACTGGTCGACAGCCGTCTCGTGCACCGCCACCAGAGCGCGGCGCCGGTGCTTCATGTCGTCGAAGGCACCCGCCTTGATCAGCGACTCGATGACGCGCTTGTTGCAGGCCATGGCCGGCACCTTGGCGAGGAAGTCGTTGAAGTCCTCGTAACGGCCCTTCTCCTCACGGGCGCTGACGATGCCGTCGACGACGTTCCACCCGACGTTGCGCACGGCCGTCAGGCCGAAGCGGATGTCGTTACCGACAGCGGTGAAGTTGTGGGCCGACTCGTTGACGTCAGGGGGCAGGACGTTGATCTTCATCCGGCGACACTCACCGAGATAGATCGCCATCTTGTCCTTGTCGTTCTTGACCGAGGTCAGCAGCGCCGCCATGTACTCGGTCGGGTAGTTGGCCTTGAGGTAGGCGGTCCAGTAGGTGACCACGCCGTAGGCGGCGGAGTGCGACTTGTTGAAGGCGTAGTCGGCGAAGGGGACCAGGATCTCCCACAGCGTCTTGACCGCGTCCTTGGGATAGCCGCGCTCCAGCATGCCGGCCTCGAAGCCGGCGTACTGCTTGTCCAGCTCCTCCTTCTTCTTCTTGCCCATGGCGCGGCGCATGTTGTCTGCAGCGCCCAGCGAGAAGCCGGCGAGCACCTGCGCGATCGCCATCACCTGCTCCTGATACACGATCAGGCCGTAGGTCTCGCCCAGCACCGGCTCGAGCGCCTCCGCTAGAGCCGGGTGGATCGGCTCGATCGGCTCGCGGCCGTTCTTGCGGTGGGCGTACTTGTTGTGCGAGTCGGCGCCCATCGGGCCCGGTCGGTAGAGGGCCGAGACAGCGGTGATGTCGGCGAACTGGTCGGGCAGCATCGAGCGCAGCAACGCCCGCATGCCACCACCATCGAGCTGGAAGACGCCGAGCGTGTCGCCACGGCCCATCAGCTCATAGGTCGCCCGATCGTCGAAGGGCAGCTCCTCGAGAAGCAGATCCTCGCCGCGGTTGGCCAAGATGTTGGCGACCGCGTCTTCGAGCGTGTGGAGGTTGGACAGACCCAGGAAGTCCATCTTGACCAGTCCGAGCGCCTCGCACATCGGGTACTCGAACTGGGTGATGACGGCGCCGTCCTGCTTCGGGTCCATCAGCGGGACCACATCGAGCAGCGGCTCGCTCGACATGATGACGCCCGCGGCATGGACACCGGTCTGCCGGATCTGGCCCTCGAGCCCGATAGCGACCTCGTAGATGCGCCGCACCTCGGGGTCGGTGTCATGCAGGGCGCGGAACTCGCCGCCCTCGCCATAGCGCTTGTGGTCGGGGTTGAAGAGCTCCTTGAGCGGAACGCCCTTGCCCATCACGTCGGCCGGGAGGGCCTTGGTGATCCGGTCACCGATGGCGAAGCCGTGGTCCAGGATGCGGGCGGCGTCCTTGATCGCCTGCTTGGCCTTGATCCGGCCGAAGGTGGCGATCTGGGCGACGCGCTCGGAGCCGTACTTCTCGGTGACGTACTGGATCACCTCGCCGCGGCGGTGGTCATCGAAGTCGATGTCGAAGTCTGGCATCGAGGGTCGCTCAGGGTTGAGGAACCGCTCGAAGAACAGGCCGTGCTCCAGCGGGCACAGGTCGGTGATCTTCAGCGCGTAGGCGGCGATCGAGCCGGCACCGGATCCACGGCCCGGACCAACGCGGATGCCGTTGTTCTTGGACCACTGGATGAAGTCGGCGACCACGAGGAAGTAGCCGCAGTAGCCCTTCTGCGAGATGATCCCGAGCTCGAACTCGGTGCGATCCTTGACCTCCTGGTTCAGCCGCTCGCCGGGGTAGCGCAGCTCAATGCCTCGCCAGACCTCCTTGCGCAGCCAGGACTCCTCGGTCTCCCCCGCTGGGATGTCCGCGCGCGCCATGTAGCCACCGGTGGACTCGGTGAACTCGACGTTGCACCGCTCCGCGATGAGCAGCGTGTTGTCGCAGGCCTCCATCAGGTCCTGGGAGCCCCACAGCTCACGCATCTCGGCGGCCGACTTGATGTAGTAACCGGTGCCTTCGAAGGCGAACCGCTTGCCGCCCTGCGCATAGGTCGGCTCGGAGAGCCGGCTGCCGGAGTTGACGCACAGCAGCGCCTCCTGGGCGCTGGCGTCCTCGGGGTTGTTGTAGTGGGAGTCGTTGGTGGCGATCGGCTTGATGCCCATCTCCCGACCGAGCTTGAGCAGGTCGTCGCGGACCCGCTTCTCGATCGAGATGCCGTGATCCATCAGCTCGAGGAAGACATTGTCCTTGCCGAAGATGTCCTGCAGCTCACCAGCCTCGCGGATCGCCTCGTCCCACTGGCCCAGTCGCAGCCGGGTCTGGATCGCACCACTCGGGCAGCCGGTCGAGACGATCAGGCCCTTGCTGTAGGTCTGCAGCAGCTCCTTGTCCATGCGGGGCTTGAAGTAGTAGCCCTCGAGGCTGGCCTTGGAGGAGAGCCGGAAGAGGTTGTGCATCCCCTCGGTCGACTCGGCCCACATCGTCATGTGGGTGTAGGAGCCGCCGCCCGAGACGTCGTCGCCACCCTCCTCGGACTGATCGCCCTTGCCCCAGCGGATCTTCTTGCGCACGCCACGCGGCGTGCCCGGCGTGAGGTAGGCCTCGATGCCGATGATCGGCTGCACGCCGTACTTCTTCGCCTTGGAGTAGAAGTCGTAGGCGCCGTGCAGGTTGCCGTGGTCAGTCATCGCGATCGCGGGCATCTGCAGATCGCTGGTGCGCTTGAACAGACCGTCGAGGAGTGATGCCCCGTCCAACATCGAGTATTCGGTGTGGACGTGGAGGTGGACGAACGAGTCGCTCGACATCTCACGCTCCTTCTCGCTGGGTCGATCTGGGCATGCGTCACCAGGGTCGGTCGCAGGCCGCGACCAGGCTCTGGGGGAAGGCCCTCAGACTACCTGGTCATCAGCCCGTCCCGGACACCCCCAGAGCGTGTCATCGACCCCCGACAACTTTGCTCAGCCGCGTCGGTCGGGACCGACCCACTCCATCCGCAGGTCAGGCTCGCGCTCCTCGTTGGCGGAGCCGTCGTAGCGGTCCGTGACGACGAAACCGCGTCGGGCATAGAAACGTTGGGCCGGCAGGTTCGAGGCGAAGACGTAGAGGCCCAGTCCGCCTGGCCGCAGCGACTTCACCAGGTCGAGCAGCATGCCGCCGAGCCCCTCGCCCTGCCAGGCGGGGTGCACGTAGAGATCGTCCAGCCAGGTGCTGGTGAAACGGGCGTAGGCGACCGCCTCGCCGTCGACCTCGGCCACCCACGCCTCGTCGGTGTCGAGCCGGGCGGCCAGGAAGGCAGCGATGTCGGCCCCGGGATGGATGCTCACCGGCATCGGCGCTCCCATCCGGGCCCCGACCTGGATCGTCGCCATCTCGGCGACGTCGGCCGGAAGGGCGGGCCTCAAGACCGTCACCGGACGACCTCGAGGGGGTCACGGAGCGACGTCTCCACGGCCATCGCGTGCCCCCGGACCTCAGTCCGCCTGGCGGATGACGTCGAGAGCACGCTGCAGGTCGTCAGGGTACGGCGAGGAGAACTCGACGTACTCGCCCGTCTCCGGGTGATCGAAGCCCAGCCGGTGGGCATGCAGCCACTGGCGGGTCATGCCGGTCCGGCTGGCAAGCGTGGGATCGGCGCCGTAGGTGAGGTCGCCGACGCAGGGGTGCTTGGTGGCGCTCATGTGGACCCGGATCTGATGGGTCCGCCCCGTCTCCAGGTGGATCTCCAGCAGCGAGGCGAACCGGTGCGCCTCCAGCGTCTGGTAGTGGGTGATCGACGGTCGACCGTCGGCGCGCACGGCGAACTTGTGGTCGAACTTCGGGTTGCGCGCGATCGGGGCGTCGATGGTCCCCTCCAGCGGGTCCGGGTGGCCCTGGACCAGCGCGTGGTAGACCTTGCGCGGCGTGCGGTCACGGAAGGCCTGCTTGAGCACCGAGTAGGCATGCTCCTGCTTGGCGATCACCATCAGGCCGGTGGTGCCGACGTCGAGTCGCTGCACGATGCCCTCGCGCTCGGTCGCGCCCGAGGTGGAGATCCGGAAGCCGGCCGCGCGCAGATGACCGACCACCGTCTGCCCCGTCCAGCCCGGCGAGGGGTGTACGGCGACGCCGACGGGCTTGTCGATCACCACCATCGCATCGTCGTCGTAGACGATGCCGATGCCCTCCACGATCTCGGGCACGATCTCGAGCGGGTCGCGCTCCACGGGGATGGTCGCATCCAACATCGAGCCCGCGGAGACCCGGTCGGACTTCATCGCCGCCTTGCCGTCGAGGGTCACCAGACCCTCGGCTATCAACTCGGCGGCGCGGGTCCGGGAGACGCCGAAGAGGCGCGCCATCGCCGCGTCCAACCGCTCCCCCTCGAGCCCATCGGGCACGAACAGCGTGCGCTGGTCACTCATCAGGCTTCTCCTCGCCTGACCGGATCGCGTCGTCCGACCCGGACACCGCCCTGGTGCCGCCCACCCGCACGCCCTTCCAGGCGAGGATCAGGATGAGCACCGCAGCAACGTTGATGCAGACGTCGGCGATGTTGAAGATCGGCCAGTGCGGAAGCTCGAGGAAGTCGACCACGTGGCCGCTGAAGCCCTGAGGCGCACGCACGATCCGATCGGTCAGGTTGCCGGCGATGCCCGCGGCGAGCAGACCGAGCGCAACCGCCCACATCCGGGTGCCGGCGCGGACCGCGAAGTAACAGGTGACCACGAGGGCGACCATCGCCAGGACGGTGAAGAAGACCGTGTGCGACGTGCCGGTGCTGAACGCCGCCCCGGCGTTGCGGGTCAGGTCGAGCCGCAGCAGCGAGCCGACCAGGTGGCGCGGCTCGCCCGGCGTCAGGTGCGACGCAGCCAAGGCCTTGGTGACCTGGTCTACGGCGTACGCACCGAGCGCGACAGCGACGAAGAGAAGTCGCAATGTCGTGCTCGGGCCGGACGGGTGGTCCTGGGTTGCCTCGTCGCTCAGCGACGTTCCTCGCGCGTCTTGCATGTCATGCAGAGTGTGGCACGCGGGAAAGCCATCAGCCGCATCTTGCCGATCGGCTGGCCGCAGGACTCGCACTGGCCATAGCTGCCGTCCGCGATCCGACCCAGGGCGCGCTCGATCTGGTGGAGCTTGTCTCGCTCGCTGTTGACCACGGTCAGCTCGTGGTCGCGCTCGAAGCTGGTTGCGCCGACGTCCGCCTGGTCCTGCCCGGCCCCGTCACCGGAGTCCTTCATCAGACCGTCGAGCTCGGCCTCGGCCGCCTCGAGGACCTCGATGCTGTGCACGCGGGTCGTGGTCAGCTCGTCGAGGACCTCGTCCAACTCGTCCTTGGTCCAGGGGTCCTCGCCCTCCTTGACCACGAGGGTCTCGGCAGAGGCCTTCAGGGGTGCTGCCTTCTTCGCCACGACGCTCACTTTCTTCGGAACGGACTGCGACAGTGTTGCGGATGCGGCCAACTCGTCGGGCATGGTTTCTATTCCCGCTCTCTCCCCTGGCCTGCTCCCGGATCGCAGGCGCGTCCGGGGAGGTTAACCGCTGGGGAGCGCACGCTCAACCGACAGGCCGGGCCCATTTCTCGGTAGCTGTATGAATTCTTGGCACCCAGACGCGCCGACGGCCGGCCCCCAGGAGGGAGCCGGCCGTCGGCGGTGCTTCGGTGAAGGACTCAGCCTTCTTCCTCGCCGAGGATCGAGCGCAGGCGCTTCGGCGCTGCCGGAGCCTCCTCGCTGCCGCCCTGACCGGGCGTCTCGGGCGTGGTGTTGAGCGACTCGAGCTGCTGAGTGAAGTAGCTCTTGAGGCGCGAGCGGTACTCGCGCTCGAAGGAGCGCAGCCCCTCGACCTCGTGGGTGAGCTTGTCCTTCTCCCGCTCCAGGTCGCCGAAGAGCTGCTGGCGACGCGCAGCGGTCTCAGAGTCGAGCATCGACGCGCGGGTCCGCGCGTCCGACTCCATCTTGTCTGCCTTCTCCTTCGACTCCGACTCCAGGCGCTCGGCCTTGGTGCGGGCCTCGCCCACGATCTTGTCGGCGTCGTTCTTCGCCTGGTCGATCAGCGCATCGTGATTGCGCGTCGCGAGCTCGAGGAGTCGAGCCGCGGCGTTGGACGCCTCGGGCACGGTCTCCACGCGGATCGTCTCGATCCCACCCGTCGCCGGCGCGGCGGCCGGAGTGGCAACCGGAGCAGGCTGAGCCGGCGGCTCCGGGGCCTTCTCGACCACCGGTGCCGGGGTCTCGACCGCGGCACTCCGTGCGCCACCGCCGCTCTGCGCGGCAGCGAGCTTCGCGCGAAGGTCCTCGTTCTCCTTGGTGAGCCGCGCGAGCTCTGCCTCGACCTCGTCGAGGAACTGGTCGACCTCGCCCATGTCGTAGCCCTCGCGGAGCCGGACGGGAGTAAAGCGCTTGTTGCTCACGTCCTCTGGCGTCAGCGGCATGACCTCACCCATTCATCTCGTTGTTGCAAAACAATGTGGTGCTCGAGTCGAAACTCTAGCGCTTGCGGACCGGGTGGACTCCCCCACCGTCCCTGCCTCACCTGCCGAAGACGGCGTAGTGCGGTTCAGAGCAGGTATCTGACATCGATCTGCAGCAGGATGTACGCCGCCAGCATGACGATCAGGAAGCTCAGGTCCAACGCCACCGTACCGATGCGCAGCGGCGGGATCACCTTCCTCATCGCCTTGATCGGCGGATCGGTGGCGCTGTAGACCCCTTCCAGCACGACGAGGAGCGCTCCCCGTGGCTCCCAGGAGCGGGCGAAAACCTGCACCCAGTCCACGATGAAGCGGATCCACATCAGGCCGAGGAAGACCCAAAGAATGACCTCGATGACGGCGCCGATCGTATGCATATCGGTCGTAACCCTAGTGGAGGCCGTCAGCTCTGGTTGAAGAACCCACCCTCGGCCAGCCGCGCCTTGTCCTCAGCGGCGATGGTGACGTTCGGCGGGGAGAGCAAGAACACCTTGTTGGTGACGCGCTCGATGTCGCCCCGGGTCGCGAAGACCAGGCCGGCGGCGAAGTCCACCAGCCGCTTGGCATCGGAGTCGTCCATCTCCGTGAGGTTCATGATCACCGGGATGGCGTCGCGGTAGGTCTCGCCGACCGTGCGCGCCTCGTTGTAGGTGGTGGGACTCACCGTGACGATCCGGGACAGCTCGACGTGCGCGGGCGCTGACGGCACCGGCGTGGGGCGACGGCGCTCGGCCAGGTCGGCGACCGGCGCCGGGCGCTGGGGCTCGCGCACGCGGGGCGCCTGGGTGCTGGTGGCACCTCGGCCGTCGTGCTCGTCCTGCTGGTAACCCCGCTCGTAACCCCGCTCGTCGCGGCGGTCGTAACCGCGGTCGTAGGCGGACTCCTCGTCGTACCGGCCGGTGTCCTCGACCAGGCCGAGGTACTCACCGATCCTGCGCATCGCGCCGCTCATGTTGTTGCCTTCCGGTGATATCGAACTGTTTCGGACACTACTTGACCGCCGGCCTCGAGCCGAGGACCGCCGAGCCGACACGCACGTGTGTCGCGCCGTGGCGGATCGCCTGCTCGAGGTCACCGCTCATTCCGGCGGAGAGCCGGGTCGCCTCAGGATGATCGAGGAGGAAGTCTGCGCGAATCTCAGCGAGCCGCGCAAAAGCCTCCTCGGGGTCGGCACCCAAGGGTGCGACCGCCATCAGGCCGCGCAGTCGCAGCCCGTCGTACGTCGTGGTCTGCTCGGCCAGATCCGCCAACACCTCGGGCGCGGCGCCGCTGCGATGGGCGGCATCGGCGGCGTCCAGGCTGACCTGCAGCAGCACCTCCACCGGCCGGCCTCGCTCGGTGGCGCCGCGATCCAGCCGGGCCAGCAACTCGGGACGATCGACCGACTCGACCACGTCGGCGTAGCGCGCCACGGCCGCCGCCTTGTTGGTCTGCAGACCACCGATGAAGTGCCAGGCGATCGCGAGGTCGGCGCACTCCGCGGCCTTGCCCTGCGCCTCCTGGTGCCGGTTCTCGCCCACCTCGCGAACCCCCAGCTCCGCGAGCAGGCGTACGTCGGAGGCCGGGAAGAACTTCGTCACGACCACCAGTCCCACCTCGCCGGCGGCCCGGCCTGCGGCCGCCTCGGCAGCGGCGATGCGCACTCGCACGGCCGCCAGGTTGTCCTCGAGCTCCCGCGCCCGCTGCTCGCCACTCATGCGACCCACACCAGGGCGGCCAGGCGCCCCGCCTTCTCACCGTCGCGACGGAAGGAGTGCAGGGCCTCGTCCTCGAGGGTGCAGCGCTCGACACGCCTCACGCAGGCGGCTGGCACCCCGGCGGCGGTGAGCTGAGCGCCGACGGCTGCGCCGAGGTCGAGCGACGGCGTACCCCAGGAGGTCTCGGCGTGGGACTCCGGCACGACCGCCGCAACCTCGGCACGCATCTCCTCGGGCACCTCGTAGCACCGGCCACATACGTGTGGCCCGATCCAGGCATGGAGGTCGGTGGCGCCGAGCGCAGCCATCCGCGCCACGGCGCGACCGACGACGTTGAGGGCTACACCCTTGCGACCGGCGTGGACGGCACCGATGATCCCGCCAGCAGGGTCGGCCAGCACGATCGGGACGCAGTCGGCGACCCGGACCATCAGTCCGACGTCGTGCCGCGTCGTGATCAGGGCGTCGGCGAGCGGCAGGTCGTCGTCCGGCGCCAGTGCCGTCGTTTCCCGGATCTCGAGCACGTCGTCACCGTGCACCTGATGCAGACGGGCGAAAGGCACGCCCGTGACCGACTGGACCCGTGCGAGCGCGTCGGCGAAGCCGGGCTTCATGCCCTGCAGGTCGATGGTCGCGTCGGTGAATGCGACCTCGACCCGGAGGCTGTCCGGGCCGAGGTCGCAGGTGTCACGAAACGCGAACATGGCCGGTGAGGAGGGAGCGTCGCGAAGCACGGCTCACTTCAGGAAGTCGGGAACGTCCAGGTCGTCGTCCTCGAACTGGACCGACGGAGCCGCCTGGCGCGGAGCCGCCGGGGGCGGGGTCGACGGGCCGGCCGGAGCAGCGGCCTGCTGCGGCGCCTGGTGCGCCTGGTGCGCCTGGTGCGCCTGCGCCGGAGCGGCGGCGACCGGGGTCGGGCGCTCATCCCGGCGTACGGGGGCCTGGGCGGCCGCCGGACGGGTGTCCTGGCCGCGGAGCGTGGTCTCACGCTTCTTCGGCATGCCACCGTCGAAGCCCGCCGCGATCACCGTCACCCGGACCTCGTCACCGAGGGCGTCGTCGATGATCGTGCCGAAGATGATGTTGGCCTCCTCGTGGACGGCGTCGGCGACCAGCGCGGCGGCCTCCTGGATCTCGAACAGACCCAGGTCCGAGCCACCCGCGATGGAGAGCAGTACGCCGTGGGCGCCGTCGATGCTGGCCTCCAGCAGCGGGCTGGCGACAGCGATCTCCGCGGCGGCCACCGCGCGGTCCTCGCCGCGGGCCGA
This sequence comes from Nocardioides sp. Iso805N, assembly GCF_000364605.1. Classification (GTDB taxonomy): domain Bacteria; phylum Actinomycetota; class Actinomycetes; order Propionibacteriales; family Nocardioidaceae; genus Nocardioides. The sequence continues at coordinate 337,617 of NZ_KB822576.1, forward strand.
TCCGATGCCCATCAACGCGGAACCGGCGTTGGACATGACGGCCTTGACGTCGGCGAAGTCGACGTTGATCAGGCCAGGGGTGGTGATCAGGTCGGTGATGCCGGAGACGCCCTGCAGGAGGACCTGGTCGGCCTGCTTGAACGCGTCGATCACCGACACGCTGCGGTCGGAGATGGAGAGCAGCCGGTCGTTGGGGATGACGATGAGGGTGTCGACCTCCTCGCGGAGCTTGTCGATGCCCTCGTCGGCGGACTTCCGGCGACGAGCGCCCTCGAAGGCGAACGGGCGCGTGACCACGCCGATCGTCAGGGCACCGAGGCTGCGTGCGATCCGAGCGACGACCGGGGCGCCGCCGGTGCCGGTGCCACCGCCCTCTCCGGCCGTCACGAAGACCATGTCGGCCCCCTTCATGACCTCTTCGATCTCGTCCATGTGGTCCTCGGCGGCCTTCTCGCCGACCTGCGGCTGCGCGCCGGCACCGAGACCGCGGGTCAGCTCGCGACCGATGTCGAGCTTGACGTCGGCATCGCTCATCAGCAGCGCCTGCGCGTCGGTGTTGATCGCGATGAACTCGACCCCCTTGAGGCCGACCTCGATCATGCGGTTGACGGCGTTGACGCCGCCTCCACCGATACCGACGACCTTGATGATCGCCAGGTAGTTCTGTGCAGCTCCCACGATGGTCGCTCCCTCACTTGTTGCTTGCCGACGCTCTTGCTTCTGAAGTCTTCCGGCGTGTCCCTCAACCCTGACCCTCATCCTGAGGGTTATAGTTATGTCAACCTCGCCGTGATCAGAACAGTAGGCAGCGCGACGCCCCAGATCGTGGAGACACGCAGGGCGTGTTGTGGCCGATGGACAAATCGCTGTGCAGCCGGGCCGCCGGCGGACGCGCCGGGGCCGGGCGGTCGTCGTGGGTGGCGCCAAAGGGCGCTGGGGCCGGGCGATGGTCGTGGGTGGGTGCCAAAGGGGCGCTGCCGCAGCCGGAGCGCGTCGTGAGGGACGAGCGAGGCGCGGAGCGAGGCCTGCCCCGTGGCAGCTACCCACGGCCGCCGCCCGGCGCCGCCACGGAGGCCCGACTCAACCCGGACGGAGGCCCGACTCGACCCGGACGGAGGCCCGACTCAACCGGACGTGATCGGCTGCCCCGGAACCGAGACGTCATAGCTGCGAACGTCCGGCTGCGCCTTCATCAGAGCTGCCAGCACTTGTGCCTTGGTACCGGAGTCCGAGGCGCTCCCCCACTGCACGTCCTGGCCGGACGCGAGGGCCAGGGAGATCTCGTCGACGCTCTTCACCTCGACGTGGTCGACGTCGGCGGACAGATCGTGCGGCAACGCCGTGACCACCTCGGCGGCCTGCTGCAACGCCTCGGAGTCGGTGCCGGCGGGCGTGGAGACCTTCGGCAGGTCGCTCGGCGCGTGCCGGTAGGACGAGAAGACCACGCCGTTGGCGTCGAGGGCGTGCAACGCGCCACCGATCTCGATCACCGCAACGGGCGTCCGCTCGACGACGTCGATGCGCACCTTGGAGGGCCACTCCCGCGAGACCTCGACCGACTTCACCGCCGCCAGCGCCGCGATCCGGCGCTGGACAGCGCCGAGGTCGGCGCGCAGCAGTGGCCCACCGGTCGGTACGTCGGCGACACGGCGCACCTGTGCCGCGGTGAGGGTGGTGTCGCCCGAGACACCCTTGATGTCGACGGTCTTGACCGAGAGCCAGGAGGAGAAGTACGCCGCCCAGATGCCGCCGCCGACCAGCGCAACGACCACGAGCGCTGCCACGACGTACCGCCAGGCGAGCCAGCGGCGACGCCACTGCCGCCGCGCGAAGCGCTTGCGGGTGCGCTCCGCGGTGTCGGCGTTCGCGGTGCCGCCCGCGCCTCGGCGCAGGCTACGCACCCCGCTCACCGAGCAGCTCGAGCACCATCGGGCCCACCTCGGTGACATTGCCGGCCCCGAGCGTGACGACCAGGTCGCCCGGCCGAGCGAGGTCAACCAGTGCGGCGGCTGCCTCCTGCAGGGTGCTGACGAACCGCTTGTTGCCGTGCGGCACCGCGTCGGCGACCAGCGCGCCGGTCACCGCCGGGTCGGGATCCTCGCGTGCGAGGTAGACGTCGAGCACCACCACGTCGTCGGCGGCCCCGAGCTCGCGACCCATCTGCTCGCCGAAGATGCGCGTCCGTGATACCAGGTGCGGCTGGAAGGCCACGATCAGCCGGCCCTGCCCCGCCACCGAGCGGGCGGCGACCAGGTCGCCGGCGATCTCGGCGGGATGGTGGGCGTAGGAGTCATAGACCCGCACACCGGCGACCTCACCCTTGCGCTCCATCCGCCGGCGGGTTCCGGTGAAGCTCTCCAGACCCGCCTTGAGCAGGTCGAAGGAGTAGCCCAACCGCAACCCGACGGTGAGCGCCGCCAGCGCATCGGCGACGTAGTGCCGCCCCGGGATCTGCAGGGTGATCCTGCCGAGCTCGCGGACCACGGTGCCGTCGCGATCGACCACGGTGAACGCGGAGGTGGTGCCCTCGAGAACAACGTCCACGGCGCGCACGTCGGCCAGGTCGGACTCGCCGACGCCGACGAACCGACGGCCGAGCGAGGCGGCGACGGGGCGTAGCGCGGCGGCTCCGTCGTCGTCGACGCATGCGACCACCAGGCCACCCTTGTCGGCCGGGTCCACCCGCCCGATGAACTCGGCGAACGCCTCTTGGTAGGCCTCCTCGGTCCCCCACTGGTCGAGGTGGTCCGCCTCGACGTTGGTCACCACCGCGACATGCGGGCGGTAGACCAGGAACGCACCGTCACTCTCGTCGGCCTCCGCCACGAACAGGTCGCTGCCACCCTGGCCGGCATTGGTACCGCTCGCGGTGAGCTCGCCACCGACGGCGTACGTCGGATCGGCGCCCGCCGCCTGCAGGGCCACCGTCAGCAGCGAGGTGGTGGTGGTCTTGCCGTGGGTCCCGGCGACCGCCAGTACCCGGCGGCCGGCCATCACCGCGGCCAGTCCGGCCGAGCGCGGCAGCAGCCGCAGGCCCAGCCGTCGTGCCTCCAGGATCTCGGGGTTGTCCTCGCGCACCGCGGTGGAGACCACCAGCGTGTCGGCACCCTGGACGTGGTCGGCGTGATGGCCGACGAAGACCGTCGCGCCCGCTTCGCGGAGCTTGTCCAGCGTCGGGGAGGCCACGCCGTCCGAGCCGCTGACGGTGATGCCACGGGCCAGCATCAGCCGAGCGATCGCGGACAGGCCGGCACCGCCGATGCCGACGAAGTGGACCCGGCCGAGCTCGTCGGCCGGCAGGATCTGCTCCGGAACAGGGACTCTCATCGGCCCGCGACCTCCTGCACCATCCGGGCCAGCCTCTCGTCGGCGTCGCGCGGGATGAGGGCGCTGGCACTCGCGCTCATCGCGGCGAGCCGATCCGCGTCCACGGCGAGCGGGACCACGGTGTCGGCCACCCAGTCGGCCGTGAACTCCGCGTCGGCCACCAGCAGCGCGCCGCCGGCCTCCACGACCGGCAGCGCGTTGAGCCGCTGCTCACCGTTGCCGATCGCCAGCGGCACGAAGACAGCAGGTACGCCGACGGCAGCGGCCTCGGTGACACTCGACGCACCGGCCCGGCACACCATCAGATCGGCAGCCGCCAGGGCGTAGTCCATCCGGTCCACGTAGTTGACCGCGACGTAGGGAACGCCGCTGGGCGGCACCTGCGGCAGCTCGTTCTTGGGACCGACGACGTGCAGCACCTGCACCCCCGCCTGCGCGAAGACCGGTGCCGCGGCGGTGATCGCCTCGTTCAGCCGGCGCGCACCCTGGGAGCCGCCCGTGACCACTACCGTCACTCGCTCGAGGTCCAGGCCGAAGAACGCGCGCGCCTCCGCCCGGAGCGCGGCCCGGTCCAGCGTCGAGACGAGCCGGCGGATCGGCAGGCCGACGTACTCGGCGTGCGGGAGGGGGGTGTCGGGGAAGCTCACGCCCACCCGCACAGCCACCCGGGCGCCGATCTTGTTGGCCAGGCCTGGCAGGGCGTTCTGCTCGTGCACCACCACCGGCACCTTGCGCCGGCGAGCCGCCAGGTAGACGGGCAGCGAGACGTAGCCGCCGTATCCGACGACGACATCGGGACGGACCCGGTCAAGAACCTCCCGGGCCGCGCGCACCGCGCGTCGCAGGTTGGTCGGGACTCGCAGGAGCTCGGCGTTGAGCGCACGCGGCAGCGGCACCGGCGGGATCAGCTCCAGCGGGTAGCCGGCGGCCGGGACGACGGTGTTCTCCAATCCCCGAGGCGTGCCGACGCAGGTGATCTCCGCGCTCGGATCGAGCCGTCGAAGGGCGTCGGCGGTGGCGAGCAGGGGCGAGGTGTGGCCGGCGGTGCCGCCACCGGCGAGAAGGACGCGCATGGTGCTTGAAATCTACCGGGCCGAGATACCAGCGGAACGGGACCTCTTGCGCTGCGCGAGCGCCTCGGCCGCCTCGGGCTCGCGGCGGGCGAAGCCGATCACCAGGCCGAGCGCGACCAGCGAGGGCAGCAGCGCCGATCCACCGTAGGAGACCAGCGGCAGCGGGATGCCGATGACCGGCAGGAAGGCCAACACCATGCCGATGTTGATCACCGCCTGCCCGACCAGCCACACCACCACGCCGAAGGTCACGTAGCGGACGAACGGGTCGGCGGTCTGGCGCGCCACCCGCAGGGCCGCGTAGGCGAGCACAACGAACAGGCCGATCACCAGCAGCGTGCCGACCAGGCCGAGCTCCTCGCCCAGCACCGCGAAGATGAAGTCGGTGTGCGCCTCGGGCAGCTGGCCCCACTTCTGCCGCGACGCACCGATCCCCTCCCCGAACCAGCCGCCGGAGGAGAGCGCGTAGAGGCCGTGGCCGGCCTGCCAGCCGGCTCCCTGGAAGTCGTTGAACGGGTTCAGGAAGTTGGCGATGCGCACCTGACGCTCGTGGCTGATGCCGACGAAGAACAGCGCCACCGAGCTGACGACGAGAAGGGCGATGGTGAACCACTTGCTGGGAAAGCCGACCACCCACAGCAGGCCCAGCAGGATGGCGCCGAAGACCAGCGCGGTGCCGAGGTCGTGTCCCACCAGCACCAGCGCCGTGGCCAGCAGGAGACCCGGCACCACCGGCATCACCATGTGGTGCACGCTGCGAAGTCGACGCTCCTTGAGCGCGTAGATGTGCCCGGCCCACAGCACCAGCGCCAGCTTGGCGATCTCCGAGGGCTGGATCTGGATCGGGCCCAACGCCAGCCAGTTCTTGTTGCCGTAGACCGAGATGCCCATGAAGGCGGTCATCAGCAGCAACCCGAGCGAGAGCACGTACGCCGGCCACACCAGCCGACGGATCCAGCGCTGCGACATCCGACTCGCCAGATAGGCGACCGGCAGCCCGAGCAGCACCCACATCAACTGCTTCTTGACCACCGCGTAGGAGTCGCCGTTGTAGTGCTGGTAGGCGTAGACGCTGGAGGCGCTCATCACCATGATCAGCCCGATCACCAGCAGCAGCGCCGAGGCACCGAGCAGCAGGTAGTAGGACGTCAGCGGGCGCTCGAGTGCCTCTTGCAGGGTGCTGAGACGGTGGTTGAGCCAGGAGGCCGACGAGGCACGGAGCGGCAGCCGCTCCGGGGAGGAGGTGCCGGCGGTCTCCTCGGGGTTGGCCGTGGTCACCGCTCCCCCTTCCGCTCGACAGCTAGCTGATCTGTTCCTTCACCGCGGCGACGAACGCGTCGCCCCTCGCCTTGTAGTCGCGGAACTGGTCCTGACTCGCGCATCCCGGCGCCAGCAGCACCGTGTCACCGGCGACTGCGAGCCGGGTCGCGGCTTGGACCGCGTGCCCCATGACTGCCGCACCAGTCTCGTCGGCGGGCAACGCGATCACCGGGACATCGGGCGCGTGTCGCGCAAGAGCCTCGGCAATCACGTCCTGGTCACGTCCGATCAAGACGACGCCGCGCAACCGCTCCCGGATCACCGGCACTAGCTCCTCGAACCGCGCCCCCTTGGCCAGCCCGCCGGCGATCCAGACCACCGGGTCGTAGGCCTGCAGCGAGGCCTGGGCGGCGTGCGGATTGGTCGCCTTCGAGTCGTCCACCCACGTGATGCCCGCGTGGGTCGCGACGGTCTCGATCCGGTGGCCGTCGGGCCGGAAGGACCGCAGCCCGTCTCGCACCGCCTGCTGGCTGACGCCATGGGCTCGAGCGAGGGCGGCCGCTGCCAGGGCGTTCTGCACGTAGTGCGGGGCCGGGGTGTGACCGAGCGCCTCGCCCAGGTCGCTGATGGTGCACAGCTCGGCGGCGCTGCTCTGCCGCTCGGCGATGAAGGCCCGGTCGACCAGGATGTCCTCGACCACGCCGACCATGCCGACGCCGGGCATGCCGAGCGTGAAGCCGATCGCCCGCGCGCCTTCCTGGACGTCGGCCTCCTCGACCAGGCGGCGGGTCACCTCGTCGGCGGCGTTATAGACGCAGGCCCTGCTGACGCCTTGGTAGATGCGGCCCTTGTCGGCGACGTACTCCTGCATCGACGGATACCAGTCGAGATGGTCCTCGGCGACGTTGAGCACCGCCGCGCTCTCGGCGGCCATCGAGTCGGTGTAGTGGAGCTGGAAGCTGGAGAGCTCCACGGCGAAGACGTCGTACGGCGCCGGGTCCATCACCGCCTCGACGATCGGCAGGCCGACGTTGCCGACTGCGACCGACCGCAGCCCAGCGGTCCGCAGGATGGTGTCGAGCATCTGCACGGTGGTGGTCTTGCCGTTGGTGCCGGTGATCGCGAGCCATGGGGCCGCGTTGCCCCCAGGGCCGGTGTCGCGCAGCCGCCAGGCCAGCTCGACCTCGCCCCAGATCGGGATCCCGCGGTCACGGGCCTGCGCCAGCAGCGGGGCCGAGGGCTTCCACCCCGGTGACGTCACGAGGAGGTCGACGTCCGCGGGCAGCCGTGCCGTCTCGCCGGCATCGAGTCGGATGTCAGCACCGAGCACCCGCAGCAGCTCGGCCTTCTCCTGGCGCTCGCCGTCGCCGGTCGACTCGTCGAGTGCTGTCACCGTGGCACCGAGGTGCAGCAGGTTGTCCGCCGCGGCGAAGCCGGAGACGCCGAAGCCTGCCACGACCGCCCGCACGCCCTCCCAGGAGTCGCGCCGACCAAGCTTCGTCGGGTCCGGACCGGTCATGCGGGCTCCTCGTTCGCGGCGTCGCTGTGGCAGAGGAAACCACGCGAGTCGTCGAGCACGGTCGTCACGAGACGGCCACCCAGGCGCCGTAGAAGAGACCGAGTCCGGCCGTCACGCAGATGCCCGCGATGATCCAGAACCGGATCACGACGGTGACCTGCTCCCAGCCGAGCATCTCGAAGTGATGGTGGATCGGCGTCATCCGGAACAACCGCTTGCCGGCACCGCCGTTGCGCTTGGTGAGCTTGAAGAAGCTGACCTGCAGGATCACCGAGACCGTCTCGAGCACGAAGATGCCGCCGATGACGGCCATCAGCAGCTCGGTGCGGCTCAGGATCGCGAAGCCGGCCAGCGCGCCACCGAGCGCGAGCGAGCCGGTGTCGCCCATGAAGATCTTGGCCGGCGAGGCGTTCCACCACAGGAAGCCGAAGCACGCACCAGTGATGGCGGCGGCGACGATCGCCAGGTCGAGCGGGTCGCGAACGGTGTAGCAGTGCAGCTGATCGACGTTGGGCCGGCTGCTGCCGCAGCGCTGGTTGTTCTGCCAGATGCAGACCAGGGTGTAGGCGCCGAAGACCATCATCGAGACGCCGGTCGCGAGACCGTCCAGACCGTCGGTGAGGTTCACCGCGTTGCTGGTCGCGGTCACGATGAACCAGATCAGCACGATCACGACGACCAGCGGCAGCTTCGGGCCCCAGTCGTGGATGGTGGAGAGGTAGCGCGAGGCGGGGTGCACACCGCGGTCGTCGGCGAAGAACATCGTGGCGAGGATGCCGAAGATCACCGCGACTGCGGTCTGCCCGATCATCTTCGCCCCGCTGCGCAGACCGAGGTTGCGCTGCATGAAGACCTTGATGAAGTCGTCGAGGAAGCCCACCAGCGCACACCCGACGAACAGGAACACCAGCAGCCAGCCGCTCGCGCTGGGCGCATCGCCCTCGGCCAGCTTGGCCACCAGGTAGGCGATCACCGCGGCGAGGACGATCGCCACGCCACCCATCGTCGGCGTACCGCGTTTGGTGTGGTGGCTGGTCGGCCCGTCGTCGCGGATCTCCTGGCCATAACCCCACCGGGTGAACTGGCGGATCGCCAGCCTGGTGCCCAGGAGCGAGAGGAGCAGCGCAATCACGCCGCTCAACAGAATCGCCCTCATGCACCCACCCTCACTTCGCTGACACGGCCGTCGGCCATTCTTCCTCACCCCGAACCCGGGGGGACGATGCCCCGCCGTCGCTATGCGTCAGTTGTGAGACTGCTCTCGGTCGGATCCGGTGATGCCTCCACCGCGAGACGCGCACGGATCACCTCGCGGGCCACGTCGCGGTCGTCGAAGGGGTGCGTCCGCTCCCCCACGGTCTGCCCACTCTCGTGACCCTTGCCCGCGATCAGCACGATGTCGCCGGCCGAGGCGGCGACGATCGCGGCGATGATCGCCTCGCGCCGGTCGCCGATCTCGCTGACCTCGGCGCGACCGGCGGTGGTGCCGGCGAGCACCGCCTCCCGGATGGCGGCCGGGTCCTCAGTGCGCGGGTTGTCGTCGGTCACCACGAGTACGTCGGAGAGGCGCGCGGCGATCTCGCCCATGATGGGCCGCTTGCCCGGGTCGCGGTCGCCGCCCGCGCCGAGGACGGTGATGATCCGGCCGTCGGTCAACGGGCGCAGGGTGCGGATCGCGGCCTCGACCGCGTCCGGCTTGTGGGCGTAGTCGACGACCACGGTGAAGTCCTGGCCCTCGTCGATCCGCTCCAGCCGACCGGGGACGCCGCCCGAGCCGCCGAGCGCCGCCGCGAACGCCTCGACGTCCAGCCCGGCCTCGGCGACAGCGGCGACAGCGGCCAGCGCATTGCTGACGTTGAAGTCACCGGGCAGCGGCACCTGCACGTCGTAGCGGCCGGTCGGACCGACCGCGGTGAACGTGGAGCCCTCCGCCTCGAGGTGGATGTCGCGGGCCCGCCAGTCCGCCTTCGCACCCCTGGTGGAGAACGTGCGGACCGGGATGTCGGTCTCGCGCACCAGCCGCCGACCGTGCTCGTCGTCGATGCAGACCAGGGCGAGCCGGGCGCGCTGCGGCGTGAACAGCGACGCCTTCGCGCGGTAGTAGTCCTCGATGTCGGCGTGGAAGTCGAGGTGGTCGCGGCCCAGGTTGAGGAAGACCGCCACGTCGTAGACGACACCGTCGACGCGGCCCATCACCAGGGCGTGGCTGGAGACCTCCATCGCGCACGCCTCGACGCCCGACTCCCGCATCACGCCGAAGATCGCGTGCAGGTCCGGGGCCTCGGGGGTGGTGAGCGCGGTCCGGATGTCCCGGCCCGCGACGCGGGTGCCGACGGTGCCGATCACGCCGGCCGGCACCTCGGCGGCCTCCAGACCCGCGGTGATGAGCCGGGTGGTGGTCGTCTTGCCCTGGGTCCCGGTCACGCCGATCATCCGCATGCCCGCGGCCGGCTCGCCGTAGATCCGGGCCGCCAGCCGCCCGAGCAGCCGGCGTGGCTCCTCCGCGATGAGCACGGGTACGCCGGCCAGCACGGGCGCGTTCGGCCGCACCCGCTCGATGCCCTCCTGGTCGGTCAGGATCGCCACGGCACCGGCCTCGACGGCATCCTCGACGTACTCGATGCCGTGCACCCGGCTGCCAGGCAGCGCTGCGTAGAGGTCGCCTTCGAGGATCCGCTGCGAGCTCAGCGAGAGCCCGGTGACCTCGGTGTCGGGATCCCCCGCCAGCGTGAGCATGGGGTCGCCGGTCTCGGCCAGGATCTCCGCGGCGAGCGCACCGACCCGGGTCCGCAGGGGTCGCTGCGGACGGGTCGAGGCGATCTGACGCTGGCGCTCGCGCTGCTCGCGGTCGGCAAGGTTCATGGTGGGCACAGGCTAGTCCAGCACCATCCGAGCTCGGTCGCTCAGGGGCGGCCGTGCGGGTTGTTGCCCTTGCCCCACATCGTCGGCAGGTTGGACGGCTTGGTGTTCGTCGGCGCGACGCCGTAGCGACGCAGGGCGAAGCTCATGATCTTCTGCCACACCGGGCCGGCCGTGACACCACCACCGGCCGCGCCGCTGCGCGGGTCGTTGACCACCACGTAGACGGTGAAGCGCGGGTTGTCGGCCGGGGCGAATCCGGCGTACGAGACCGTGAGGCTGCCGTCGTAGCCGCCGTTGACGGCGCGCTGCGCGGTGCCGGTCTTGCCGGCCACCCGATAGCCCGGGATCTGCGTCTGCGGCGCCGTGCCGGTCTTCGGATCCGGCACCCGCTCCATCATCTTCATCATCTGGGTCGCGGCCCGCTTGCTGACCACCCGGTGGCTGGTGGTCTCGTCGGTGCCCACCACCTGGCCCGAGTCGGTGGTGGCCTTGCCCTCGATGAGACTGGGATCGACCCGTACGCCGCCGTTGGCGACCGCGTTCACGGCGCTGATCTCCTGCAGCGCGTTGACCGAGACCGACTGACCGAAGTCGACGCGGTCCTGGATCTGGTGGTTCCACTGCGCCATCGTGGGCAGGATCCCGGGCGACTCGCCGAGCAGGCCGACATTGGTGCGCTGGCCGAGGCCGAACTGCTCGAGGTACTGGTGCAGCTGGCCGGAATCGAACCGGTCGGAGGCCAGCACCGTGCCGATGTTGGACGACTGGGCGATCACGCCGGCCAGGGTGAACCTCAGCGTGCCGTGGGTGAACCAGTCGTGGATGACCCGGTCCTGGCGATGCAGCTCGCCGGGCACGACCAGCTTGGTCCGGTCGGTGACCTTGCCGGCATCGATCAGCGCCGACAGGGTGAGGATCTTCTCCACCGACCCGGGCTCGTAGACCTCGTTGAGCGAGCGAGCGCCACGGTCGGCCTTCGGCGAGGCCCCGGGATCGGAGGCGTCGAAGGTCGGGTCGTCGGCCAGCGCCAGGATCTCGCCGGTCTTCACGTCCTGGACGATCGCGATCCCGTTGAGGGCGTTCGACTTCTCGTCGGCCTGACGCAGCACCCGCTGGGCATACCACTGGAGCTCGCGGTCGATGGTCGTGTGCACGTCGGTGCCGTTGACCGGCTCGACGGTCGAGGAGTCACCCAGCGGGATCCGGGTGCCACCGGAGGCCTCGTAGGTCTCCTTGCCGTCCTTGCCTGCGAGCTCGTTGTTGAGCGACTTCTCCAGACCGGCCAGCGGACCGTCGGTGCCCAGGAAGCCGACCACGTTGGCCGCCACGTCGCCCGCCGGGTACTCACGGATCGGGTCGTCGGCGGTGTAGAGGCCCTTGAAGCCCGCGGTCTGGGCAGCGTCGACCGCCTCGGTGACCTTGGCCGCCGGCTGCTTGCGGGCGACGTAGACGTAGTGCTCGCCGCTGCCTGCGGCCTTGCCCTCCAGCGCGGTCAGCGTCGTGGCGTAGTCCAGGTCGAGCTTGTTCGCCAACAGGGTGGCCAGCTGGGGGGCGTACTGACGCGTGATCGTCGGATCGGCAGTGATCATCAGGCCGTCGGCGGAGTCCGCCAGGGGCTTGCCGTTGCGGTCCAGGATCTCGCCGCGCTGCGCCGGCAGCACCTGGTGCTGCAGGTTCACCTGCTCAGCCGCCTGCGCGTAGGCGTGCGGATCGAAGCCCTGCAGCTGCACCAGGCGCGCGCCGAAGAGCGAGAGCACCATCGCGATCAGCACGAAGCCGATCCGCATCCGCAGGTGCGGTGATCCGCGGCGCGAGCCCCGGCGCTGATCGTTCGGGCGCACTGATTCCCTCATCTGTGACTGGTGTGACTGTTGGGGACTTGTCTATCGCGTCGAGACGTTGCCGCCGGGCACCGTGGGCGCGTGTCGCGTCAGTGCTGCGCCGCGTGATTCTTCGCAGCCTGCTTCTTCGCCTGCTTCTTGGCCTGCTTCTGGGCGGCGCTGTCCGAGGGGCTCGTCACCGGCTTGGTCTTCGGCGCTGTCGCCGTCGGCTTCGGGTTGCGCGCCCACAGCTGCGGGGTCGAGTCCGCGGTGGCCGGCGCGGGCGTCCCCTCCACCTTGCCGGACGGCACGTCCAGCACGGCGGGGTTACCCGCGATCACCATGCCGTGCGCCTGAGCCTTGGCCGCGATCACCTGCGGATCGTCGAGCCGCTGCAGGTCGGACTGGAGCCCCTGCTGGCGCGCGGCCAGGTTGTCGGCCTGTGTCTGGAGCCTGCTCTCCACGAACGCGGCCTGCTGCATCGAGGTGTTGAACATCAACAGTCCGATCACACCCGCCAGCAGGATGGCGGTGATCAGTGCGATGAACGGCAGTCGTGGCGCAGTCGAGCGACGCACGCCCGGCACCACGGTGAGCCGGGCGCGCTGGAGCGCGGCCGGATCTGCCCAGCCCGCGATGCGGCGTACGGAACGGACCGCTGCTGATGCGGTGTTGCTCATCGTCTGTCTCCCCCGGATGCAGTTCTCTTGACGCGTTCGACAGCGCGCAGCCGGACCGAGGCCGCGCGCGGGTTCTGCTCGATCTCGTCGGGCGAGGCCTGTTCGGAGCCTCGGGTGACGAGTCGGAAGTCGGGTTCCATGCCCTCGGGCACGAACGGCAGGTCCGGCGGAACGTCGAGCCGGGTCACTGCCGTGAAGGCGTGCTTGACCAGCCGGTCCTCGAGCGAGTGGTAGGACTCCACCACCACCCGGCCGCCGACACCGATCGCGGCCAGCGATGCGGGCAGGGCACGGCGCAGCGCGCCCAGCTCGTCGTTGACCTCCATCCGCAGCGCCTGGAAGGTGCGCTTGCCGGGGTGTCCACCGGTACGCCGCGCGGGCGCCGGGATCTCGGCGTAGAGCAGCTCGACCAACGGCCCGCTGGTGGTCCACGGCACCGTCTCACGTCGCCGCACGATCGCACCGGCGATCTTCTTGGCGAACTTCTCCTCGCCGAAGTCGCGCAGCACCCGGGTCAGCTCGCCGGCCGAGTAGGTGTTGAGCACGTCGGCCGCGGTGATCCCGCGAGTGGCGTCCATCCGCATGTCGAGCGGTGCGTCCTCCGCGTAGGCGAAGCCACGCTCACGCTGGTCGAGCTGCATCGAGGAGACGCCGAGGTCGAACAGCACGGCGTCGACGTGGTCGAGCCCCTGCTCCTCGAGCACCTCGGCGATCTCGTCGTACACCGCGTGCACCGCCGTCCACCGCTCGCCGAAGGGCGCCAGCCGGGCCCCTGCGAGGGCGAGTGCGGAGGTGTCGCGATCGATGCCGAGGACCCGTACGCCGGGCAGCCGCTGCAGCACCGCCTCGGTGTGACCGCCGTGTCCGGTGGTGGCGTCGATCATCACCGCGGGCGCCTCGGGAGTGCCGTGGGCGAGCGCCGGAGCGAGCAGGTCGACGATGCGGTCGAGCATCACCGGCACGTGCTGTTGCTCCACTTCTCCCCACCTCCCTGTGGCGTCGATCTGTCCTGGTGCATCCCGGGTCCGAGGACCCGAAAAGCGGACCCGCAGAGCCAGGTCTCATGCCCGCCTCCGGGGCTGCGTTGAAGCCCTGGGCGACCTCTTCTGGAGCCGGGGAAGTGACCCCAGAGAAGTCGGGAGAGCGGGACTGAGACCTCGTCCTGCGGATCCGCTGTTGTGTTATTTCCGGCTACTGCAGTGGTGCCTCGTCCAGGTCGGAGAACTTCTCCGCCGTCTCGGCGTCGTACTCCAGCCAGCGCGCCTGGTCCCAGACCTCGATCCGGTCCCCGACGCCGATGACGGCGACGTCCTTCTCCAGCCCTGCGTAGGCCCGCAGCAGTGGCGCGATCGCGATCCGCCCCTGCTTGTCGGGGGTCCCGGAGTCGGCGCCGGAGAAGAAGGAGCGGGTGACGTCACGCGTCCCCCGCAGCTCCCTCGGCTGCGCCATCACCCGGGCCGCCTCGGCGGAGAAGACGTCCTCGGGCCACACGACCAGGCATCGCTCCTGCCCCCGTGTGACCACAACGCCCTCCGCCAGTCGGTCCCTGAACTTGGCCGGGAGGATCAGCCGCCCTTTCTCATCGAGCTTGGGAGTGAAAGTCCCCATGAAGAACATGGCGCCCCTCCACTTCCGTGGCCTCTTCCTCCACTTTGCTCCACCCTACTCCACTTCCCTCCACCGTCAACCACTTCGCAGGCGTTTCGCCCCACGACGCGCCTCGCGTCGCGCTCCACCGCGGCCCCGCTCGACTGCGCCTGAGTGGCAGACACCTCCACCGCTCACGCCGTACGGTGGAGGGGTGAGTACGCCGAGCGCCGATCTGGAGACCGTGGCCCGGGTCTCCGGCCGCATCCGTGGCAATGTGGAGCGCGTCATCGAGGGCAAGTCCGACGTGGTCTTCTCGACGCTGGTCGTGCTCCTGGCGGAGGGTCACCTGCTGATCGAGGACGTGCCCGGTGTCGGCAAGACCCAGCTCGCCAAGGCGCTCGCACGCTCGATCGATTGCACGGTCCGCCGGATCCAGTTCACGCCCGACCTGCTGCCCTCGGACGTGACAGGGGTGTCGGTGTTCAACCAGAACACCCGCGAGTTCGAGTTCCGGCCCGGCGGAGTCTTCGCCAACATCGTGGTCGGCGACGAGATCAACCGCGCCTCACCCAAGACCCAGTCGGCGCTGCTGGAGTGCATGGAGGAGCGCCAGGTCACCGTCGACACCAAGACCTACCAACTGGAGTCGCCGTTCCTGGTGATCGCCACCCAGAACCCGATCGAGATGGAGGGCACCTACGTCCTTCCCGAGGCGCAGCGCGACCGCTTCATGGCCCGGGTCTCCATCGGCTACCCGCCGACCGCGGCCGAGATGGCGATGATCACCGCGCACGCGGGCGCGAACCCGCTCGACGACCTCGAGCCGGTGACCGACGCCGCCGAGATCCGCAAGCTGGTCGGCATCGTCAGCCAGGTGCACGTCTCCGAGCCCGTCCAGCGGTACGCCGTCGGCATCGTCACCGCCACCCGGGCCAGCAGCGAGCTATCCCTGGGCGCCTCGCCGCGTGCCACCCTCCACCTGGTCCGCGCCGCCAAGGCCGCGGCCGCGCTGCAGGGTCGGGACTTCGTGCTGCCCGACGACATCAGCGCGCTGGCACTGCCGGTGCTGACCCACCGCCTGCTGCTCAGTGCCGAGGCCGCCCTGGGCGGGCGCCAGGTCGCCGACGTGCTGCGCAGCCTGCTCGGCGCCGTACCTGTGCCGTCGGCCTGATCACGCCGAGCGGAGTCGAGAGCGATGCGCGAGGCACTACGAGGACTCACCCTCCGCGGCCGCGCCTTCCTGGCATCAGGGGCGACGGCGATCGCCTGCGCGGTACTGCTCGGCCAGCCAGGGCTCACCCGGGTCGGCGTGCTCCTGGTCGTGCTGCCGCTGGTGGTGGCGGTCGTGGTGGGGCGCAGCCGCTACCAGTTGGCGCTGACCCGCTCCGTGGTGCCGGCGGTGGTCGCCGTCGGCCAGCCCGCCCGCGTGCGGATCAGGCTGAGCAACGAGGGCACGCTTCCCTCGGCGCCGCTGCTGCTGGAGGAGACCGTGCCGTTCACGCTCGGCGCGCGGCCACGGTTCGTGGTGCGCAGGCTGGGCCGCCACCGCGAGCTGGACTACCAGGTCCGAGCCGAGCTGCGCGGACGCTTCGACCTCGGCCCGATGACGGTGCACGTCTGCGACCCGTTCGGGCTGGTCCGGCTGGGCCGGGCGTTCTCCTCCACCGCTCCCCTGGTGGTCACGCCGCGCACCGTGCCGCTGGATCAGATCAACCTCACCGCCGCTCGCAGCGGCACCGGCGACAACCGGCCGCGGGCGTTCGCCGGCGGTAGCGCCGAGGACGTCACCGTGCGCGAGTACCGCCGCGGCGACGATCTGCGCCGGGTGCACTGGCGGAGCTCCGCCCGCATCGGGGAGCTGATGGTGCGCCGGGAGGAGCAGCACTGGCAGGCGCGCGCCACCGTGCTGCTCGACACCCGTGCGGCTGCCCATCGCGGGGTCGGCTCGGCGGCCTCGTTCGAAGCAGCCGTCAGCGCGACGGCGTCGATCGCGGCACACCTGACCGAGCGCGGGTATGCCGTCCGCCTGGTCGCCACCGACGGTCGCGACCTCACCGCCTGGCAGCGTGCCTCGGTACAGGCCGCCAGCACCGCGACGCTGCTCGAGGCCCTTGCGGTGGTCGACACGACGCCGTCGGTGGGCATCGAGGCGGACTGGCTCGACGGCCCGGGTGCCGGCGGCCTGCTCATCGCGGTGCTCGGTGCGCTCGACGGGACCGAGACCGCCGCCCTGCGCCGGCTGCGCAACCAGTCCCCCGCAGCCTTGGCGCTCGTCCTCGACGTCGCTGGCTGGGCTCCGGCCCGCCCCGAGGACATCGCATCTCCCGTCGACGCGACGGTGCTGCTCAGGCAGCAGGGCTGGCAGGCCGCTCCGCTGAGAGCCGGCGAACGCCTGGAGACGGCGTGGCGAGGACTGGCGGTCAGCAGAGCCGGCATCAGGCTGGGAGGTGCGACCTGATGCGCGCCTCCCGCGACTTCCTGCTCACTCTCCTCACCGCAGCGACCGTCCTGCTGGCGGTCGGCTCCTGGAGCCGCATCGTCTACGGCCTGGACCACGCGATGGTGCCCATCGTGCTCATCGGCACGTTCGTGGCGATCGCCGGCTGGGGCCTGCGGCTGACCACGACGCCACGCTGGGTGATCCCGCTGGTCCAGCTAGCGCTGGCCTGGTCGGTGGTCTCGAGCCGGCTCACCCGCACGCCTGTCCCGCTGCGACACGTCCCCCGGCTGCGGTTGGAGGACGCGTTCCTCGCCGCCGGCGACGCCATCGCCCATGCCGCTCCGCCGGTACCGGTGATCGATGGCGTGTTGCCGTTCGTTCTCTGTGGCGCCGCGCTCGCCTTCGTGGTCGCCGACCTGCTCGCGCACACCCTGCGCCTGCCCGCTGTCGCCGGCCTGGTGCTGCTCACCGTGCTGGCGGTGCCGATCAGCGTCGTCAGCGGCCAGGCCGGCATCACCGGCGCCGCCCGCAACGGAGTGGCGCCGTGGCTCTTCGCGCTCGTCGTCGCCGGCTGGCTCGCGCAGGTGGTGATCGCCGAGGGCGACCGGCTGGACCGTGGGGGTCGGCAGCTCGACGTCGACGATGCTGCGAGCTCAGCGGTCACGTCCCGCTCGGTCGTCGCGACCGTCGCCGTGGGTGGCACTGCCACCGTGCTGGCCCTCGTCGTACCGTTCGCGATCCCGACCATGCATGTGCGCCTCGACGGCTTCGGCGCCGGCCCGGGTGGCGGGCACGTCACGGTCACCAACCCGATGGTCGACGTACGGCGCAACCTGGTGCAGGGCGCCGACGTCCCGCTGGTCAGGGTGACCACGGACGACCCGGACCCCGGCTACCTGCGGATCGCGGTGCTGACCCGGTTCAACGCCACCCAGTGGTCGGCCGGCGATCGCAGCATCCCCAAGTCGCAGGGCTCCCACGGTGAGGTGCCGATCGCCGGGCTGTCGCCGAAGACGCCCGTGGCGACCTACAACTACAGCATCGCGATCAATCCCGACTTCGAATCGCGCTGGCTGCCCACCCCGGCGCCGATCAAGGCGATCGACGCCGCGGGCGACTGGCGCTACGACACCAGCACCGACGACTTCGTCGCCGTCGGCAAGGGGCTGAATACGGCCGGCCTGACCTACACGGCGGTCCGGTCCGAGCCCGATCTGACCGCCGCCGATCTGGACGACATGAGCTCGGGCGTCGGTCAGGTCGCCTCGTCCTACACCGACCAGCCGCCGAATCTCCCCGCGATCGTCTCGCAGCTGGCCCACAAGGTCACCCGCGACGCCGATGCCAGCACTCCGCTCGAGCAGGCCGTGGCGCTGCAGGACTGGTTCCGTGAGAGTGGCGGATTCACCTACTCCACCGCCACGGACCTCGGCTCCGGCGCTACCGACCTGGCCCGCTTCCTCGGCTCCGGTCCGGACAGCAAGACGGGCTACTGCCAGCAGTTCGCCGCCGCGATGGCCGCGATGGCCCGCACCCTCGGCATCCCGGCCCGCGTGGCGGTGGGCTTCCTCAGCCCGACCGAGCAGTCGGACGGAACCTACGTCTACTCCAGCCACGACATGCACGCCTGGCCCGAGCTCTACTTCGCGGGCGCAGGCTGGATCCGTTTCGAGCCCACCCCGGCATCGGGGACGGTCGTGCCCGGCTACGCCCACGACCCGACGTCCCTCACCCAGCAGCCGTCCATCGGACCCAGCGCGAGCGCGTCGGCACAGCCGCAGGCCGCGCAGACCGCAAAGCCTCGAACGAACGCCCAGCAGTCCGCCGGCGACAAGTCGATCCCGATCCCGCTGGAGAGCCACCACACCTGGCGCTGGGTGGCACTGGCTGCGCTGCTCGCACTGCTGGGTGCACTGGTCGCCATGCCCGGAGCAGTACGTCGCAGGCGTCGGCGTACGCGCCTGAACGGCACCGCCGAGGACGCCTGGGCCGAGATGCGTGACACCGTCATCGACCTCGGCATCGCCTGGGCCGACGGTATCTCGCCGCGGGCGACCCGGCAGCTCGTCGACCGCTACGTCGGCACCCACGAAGGCCACCTCGCCTTGGACCAACTGGTCGACGCGGTCGAGCGGGAGCGCTACGCCGCAAGCTCGACACCACTCGATCCGCAGGTGATGACCGACCTTCTGGAGGGGCTGAAGCTGGGTCAGCCGGCCGCGACCGTGCGGCACGCGGCCTGGTGGCCGCGATCGGTGCTGCACCGACACCGCGGCCCTGGCGCGGCCGACCGCCCGATGGACCGGGTGGGCTGATGTCGCCCTACCAGCCGAAGCCGCCGCGGCGACGGCGCCAGCGGGCCTCGACCTTCTGCATGAAGGTGCCGCTGCTGCGCGCCTTGCTCCGACCGTTGCCGCGGCCGGAGCGGCCACCGTCGATGACGGTGAAGCGCTGTGCGCCGCGGGGGCTGTGGTGCGCATTGCCGTGACCGGCGGCGAACGGCAGTGGCCGACCGCGCAGAGCCGTCAGACCGACGGTGGCCGCAGCCAGCATGATCAGGAAGCCGACGATGCCCAGCGCCCACAGGCTGGTGACGACACCCGCCATCAACAGGCCGACGCCGACCACGAAGGCGACGCCGGAGATGATGACGCGCCGTTGCGCGGCTCGACGCAGGGAGTGACCGCGCAGCGTGGAGGCGAACTTCGGGTCCTCAGCGGAGAGAGCGCGCTCCATCTGCTCGAGCAGTCGCAGCTCCTCTTCCGACAATGGCACCGGATCCTCCTTGGTTGCGATGCGGTCAAGTCTAGGCAGGCAATGCCGGGGACGGTAGCGCACCAGGCGAAATTCCTGACGCCCGCCCAGGCGACAGCGGTCCCCGGGGGCAGGACGGGTCAAGCGCGGACGGCCAGCAGGTGCAGCTGCGAGGCCAGGGTCAGGAACTCAGCGCGCTGGGAGACGGCACGCTCCAGCTCGATCAGCGCCGCCGTCGCGCCGGCCTCCAGGTCGAGCAGCGATCCAGGAACCAGGTCGGCGAAGACACGCACCCCGTGCACGGCGAGCACTTCGAAGTCGGCGCTGACGGCGGCCACCGTCGCCTCACCAGCGGTGAAGCGACGCCCGACCCGGCCTGCTGGGGTGGGGTCGTCGAGCATCGCCAGCGCCTGGGTGAAGTGCCCGGCCATGGCTCGGGCGACCACCGCGGCCGTGCGCTGGGCCACCATCAGGCTCAGCACGCCAGCCGGGCGCAGCACGTCGTGCAGGCTGCGCATCGCGGCGGCGACATCCTCGACGTGCTCGAGCACACCGTGGCAGAGCACCACGTCGGCGCCCTCGGCGCCGATCACGTCCAGCAGACCCGAAAGATCGCCCTGGTGGGCGGACACCTCGGCGCCCTCCTCACGGGCACGGCGATCGAGCGCCGCCAGTGCGTCAGGGCTGGGGTCGATGACCGTCACGCGGTGCCCCAGCTTCGCCACCCGTACGGCGAACCCGCCGGTGCCGCCGCCGATGTCGACCACGTCGAGCGGGTCGCCCTGCAGGTGCGGCTGCAGCGCCTCCCACATGATCGCGTCTCGGGCGAAGCTGCGTCGCTCGCTGGGAGTGCTCATGGAGGTGCTCATGGGCGCAGGCCTCTCGCTCAGCCCCGGGCCGCGGGGACGGCCGGATGCGCGGGCTGTTGCGACGCACTCGGGTGGATGTAGCGGGTGACGGGTGGCAGCCACATGAAGACCAGCGACGTCACGCCGGTGACGATCGCGATGATCGTGCAGACCACGAAGAGCGCCGGCGGGTCGGTCAGGATCGCACCGACGCTGGCCACGGCCGACCCGAGCAGCAGCAGGGTGATGCCGATCCGGCCCCACTCGAAGCCGTTGCGCAGGAACTGGGAGAGGACCCACAGCAGGCCGAGCATCACGACGTACAACGTGACGGCGGGGGCGACGAAGTGCGGCGGCTTCACCGTGCCGGCCCGCACCGCCGCGAGGCCCTGGGTGCGCAGCAGATGACGGGTGGCGGGGTTGCCCTCGGCCCACGCGCGAGCCAGCGAGTCTCGGAACAGCACCACGAAGAGCACCGTGATGCCGCCGACCACGACGAGCGCCGCCAAGGCCTGCAGCGCGCGGGTCAGCTCGACTGGTCTCTCTTCCACGTGTTTCCTCCTCCGGCCCGCTCGATCCCTGAGTAGGGTCCCGAGCGTGGCAAGCGAACATCCTTCGATCAGCGCCTTCCGGACCGCACACGACGAGCGGGGCGGTACCGGCGACATCGTCATTCTGCCCGACTCGGTCCATACCGCGGCACTGGCGGCCGAGGCACTCGGCTGTGAGGTGGGTGCGATCGCCAACAGCCTCCTCTTCGAGGCGGCCGGCCGGCCGGTGCTGATCCTCACCTCCGGCGCGCATCGAGTGGACACCACCCTGGCAGCCGAGCGGATCGGCGTGCCGAAGCTGAAGCGGGCCAGTCCGGAGTTCGTCCGGGAGCACACCGGCCAGGTGATCGGCGGCGTGTCGCCGCTGGGACATCCGGCGCCGGTCCCGACGTACCTGGACCGCTGGCTGGCCCGCTACCCGGTCGTGTGGGCAGCCGCCGGGCACCCCGCCTCGGTGTTCTCCACCACCTACGCAGAGCTGCTGGCCATGACCGGCGCCACCGAGCTGGCCGTGGACTGAGCGTCCGCTGCACCAACGCTTCACCAACGCAGCACAATGGCAGCACGACGGCTGCCGACGCGCACCCGCTAACGTTCCGCGGGTGGCGCGCGTGGTGGTGATCGGTGGAGGGTTCGGCGGGATGGCCTCGGCGGCCCGCTTGGCCAAGCTGGGCCATGACGTCACGCTGCTGGAGGCGGCCGACCATCTCGGCGGTGCACTCGAGCCGATCAGCCAGGACGGCTTCACCTGGGACGGCGGCCCGACCATGACGCTGCTGCCGGCGGTGACCCGCGACCTGTTCCGCAAGTCGGGCAGGCCGCTGGAGCGCGAGCTCGACCTGGAGCCCGTCGAGGTGATCCGCGAGCACCGGTTCGAGGACCGCACGCGGGTGCAGATGAGCGGCGGCTCCCGGGCGGCGCAGCTGGAGGCGTTCGACGCGCTCGGCAAGGGCCTGGGGCGGCAGTGGGTCGACTTCGTCGCCTCCTACGCCGAGGACTGGGAGGTGCTTCGCCAGCACTACTTCGAGGTGCCGTGGAGTCCCACCGCACTCCCCCGCGAGGTCGCCGCCCTGCTCGAGTCTCGCGAGACGATGGCCAAGCGCATCCGGCGCACGTTCAAGGATCGCCGGATGCGACTGGTGGCCGGCTTCCCGTTCGAGGCGGAAGGGCACAACCCCCGCGACGTACCGGCCTGGGCAGGGCTCGTGCACTACCTCGAGCAGCGTTTCGGCGCCTGGACGGTGCCAGGTGGCATGCACCAGGTGACAGGTGTCCTCGAGCAGCGGCTGGCGACCCGCAAGGTCGCCGTCCTGAAGGGCACCGCCGCCACCGACGTGGTGCTGCGGGGCGGCAGGGTCGTGGGCGTGGCCATCAGCGGGCCGGACGGGGAGGCCGAGATCGAGTCCGAGATGGTGGTCAGCGCCATCGACCCGCGTCGCCTCCCTGCCACCGAGCGGTACGCCGACAGGACCCTCCCGGCAATGCCGCCGCAGGTCTTCCACCTCGGCCTGAAGGACGCCCCCGAGTTGCCGGCCGCCGAGGTCGTGCTGCACGGCGACCCGCTCCTGGTGGTGCGCGCCTCGGGAAACGCCTGGACCGTGCACGTCCGCGGCCGGCTGCTGGAGGACGTCACCGTCGCGTTGGCCCGGCACCGGCTCGATGTCCGCGACCAGGTCGTCAGCCGGGTGGATCTGGGGCCGCGCGAGCTGGTGGGCCGCTGGGGCGGGTCGCCGTACGGGCTGTTGTGGATGGGCCGCAACACGGTCCGGCACAGGCTCGGCCCCACCACCCCGATCCCGGGTCTGTACGCCGCCGGCGCGCACGCCACACCCGGCGCCGGGCTGCCGTTCGTCGGACTCTCCGCGGCGCTGGTGGCGCAGGCCATCACGACCGATACCGGCGGCGGCGACCTGCGGGCGTGAGCCCCTGCCGGCGTCAGACCCGGACGTTGAGCCGGTCGAAGATCTCCAGCGTGGCGGTGGAGCGGTTGAGCGTGTAGAAGTGCAGCCCCGGCGCACCTCCCTCGAGCAGCTCCTCGCAGAGCTCGGCGGCGATGGCGATGCCCTCGGCCCGGATCGCGGCCTTGTCCTCGCCGTATCGCTGGATCCGCTCGATGATGTCGGCCGGCACCGAGGTGCCGATCAGCTCGCCCTGGCGCTGGATGGCACCCAGGTTCAGGATCGGCATGATGCCGGGCAGGATCGGCAGGTCGACGCCACGCTCGCGCACGCGCTCGACCAACGCGACATAGTCGTCGGCGCGGAAGAACATCTGCGTGATCGCGAACTGCGCTCCGGCGCGCGCCTTGGCGACGAGCACGTCGGCGTCGGCCTCCAGCGAGGCGGCTGTCGGGTGACCTTCGGGGAAGGCCGCGACGCCGATGTCGAACCCGCCACGGCCCTTGACCAGCTCGACGAGCTCGGTGGCGTAGGTCAGGCCGCCGTCGGTCGGCGTCCAGGGCGCTCGCGGGCCCTCCTTCGGGTCGCCGCGCAGCAGCATCACGTTGGCGATGCCGGCGCCGGCGTAGGAGTCCAGGACGGCGTCGACCTCGGCAACGGTGTGCCCGACGCAGGTCAGGTGCGCCATCGGCGTCAGGCTGGTCTCGCGGGCGATCCGGCCGGTGATCCGGACGGTCGTGTCGCGGGTGGACCCGCCGGCGCCGTACGTCACGGAGACGAACGTCGGCCGATAGGGCTCCAACGCCTCGATCGCGTTCCACAGCTGCGTCTCGCCCGCCTCGTCCTTGGGCGGGAAGAACTCGAACGAGAACGACCGCTCGCCGGAGCGTAGGCGCTCGGCGATGCCCTGCGGGGAGCTCAGCGAAGGGCTCTGCGGTGAGACGTCTGACATGGCCCGAAGTCTACGGTCGCGCCACCGCTAGGGTTGCGGCGTGAGCAGCACGTGGGACGCAGACGGATTCCGCACCAGCGTCCAGGCGACGCTCGACGGGTTCCTCGACACCCAGGCCGAGCTGCTCGCGCCGCTCGGCTCCGACGCCTCCCGCCTGCTCGCCCAGGCCCGTGCCTCGGTCAGCGGCGGCAAGCGGTTCCGGGCGGCGTTCTGCTACTGGGGCCATCGCGCGTTGCAGGCGACGCCTGCCGACGAGCGCGCGCTGCTGCGAGCCTGCTCGTCCTTGGAGCTGCTGCACGCCTCCGCGCTCGTCCACGACGACTACATGGATGCCTCGGACACCCGCCGTGGCCGTCCGTCCTCGCACCGCGTGCTGGAGTCGCAGCACCGGGAGGCCGGCTGGCGCGGCTCGCCGGAGCAGTACGGCGCGGCAGGCGCCATCCTCCTCGGCGACATCCTGCAGGCCTGGGCGGACGAGATGCTGCGCGGCTCCGGCTTCCCGGTCGACCTCACCCTGGCCGCGCTCGGCCTCTTCGACATCACCCGCAGCGAGGTCATCGCGGGCCAGTTCCTGGACGTCTCGGTGCAGGCCCGCGGACAGGCGTCGGTCGAGACCGCGATGACGGTGCTGCGCTACAAGTCAGCCAAGTACTCCATCGAGCGACCGCTGCACATCGGCGCCGCCCTCGCCGGTGCGTCCGCCACCCAGCTGGAGGCACTGAGCGCTTTCGGGCTGCCGCTGGGCGAGGCGTTCCAGCTCCGTGACGACCTCCTCGGCGTCTACGGCGACCCGACGACCACCGGCAAGCCCGCCGGCGACGACCTGGTCGAGGGCAAGCGCACCGTGCTGGTCGCGCTCGCGCTGGACGGCGCCCCGGCCGAGGACGCCAAGCTGCTCGACTCCTCGCTGGGCCGGCCGCTCTCGGAGCCCGAGGTCGACCGGCTGCGCGCGATCATCAGCCACTCCGGCGCCCAGGCGCGGGTGGAGGCGATGATCACCGAGCTGTGCGACCAGGCGGTGTCAGCGCTGGAGTCGGCCGCGATCGACGGCACCGCTCGCGAGGTCCTCCGCGGGCTGGCGTCGGCTGCTACGCAACGTGCGCTCTGAGTTTCTGCTGGGATAGTCCGGGGCGGAAATCAGGGGTTACCGGTCGGTCACGCTGATTTGCGCCCCGGACTACCCCGCCGGCGGGATCATCCACGGATCCGCGAGAACCCGCGTCAGGGTCGGTTCAGAGGGCCATCGCCTGGGCTCGGCGCTTGACCTCCGAGCCACGGTTCTCCCGCAGCGCGTCGATCGGCCGACCCGGCAGGCCCTGGTCGAGGAAGAGCCACGCGATGCACTCGCGATCGTCGAACCTGCCGTCGTGCAGCATGGTCAGCAGTCCGGGCAGGCCCTTGACCGGGAAGCCGTCCTGGATGAACAGCGCCGGCACCCGCTGGCCCGCGCCCTTCTGCCCGGGGTTCGGTACGGCGGCAGCGAGCTCGTGCTCGCGCACCATCGTGCGCACCTGCGCGGGGGTCACGCCGAGGAGCTTGCCCACCTGGGCCCAGTCCAGCCACTCGGTGACGAGCGCGGCGAGGTCGTGATCGGCGAGTCGCCGCTGGTCAGGGGCCTGCTCAGGCGTCTGGTCGGGCATGCCCTCACTCTCCCACCTCACGTGTCGCGGCGGGAAACTCGCTGTCCTCTCCGTACCATGGGGGTCCCGGTCGCCTTCCCATGGAGCAACAGTCTCGGCCGGGTCAGCAGGAGGAGTTCCACGTGCAGCCAGACCCGCGTGGTCGCACGCGCGACGAGTCGCGCGCGCAGGGTCCTGCCCACGGACGCACCGGGGGTCAGGCCTCTGGCGACCCCATGATCGGTCGCATCCTGGACCGGCGCTACCGGATCACCGAGCGGATCGCCCGCGGCGGCATGGCCAGTGTCTACCAGGCGCACGACGAGCGGCTCGACCGAGTCGTCGCCGTCAAGATCATGCACGCCGGACTCGGGGACGGGCATGGGGACGAGGGCGCGTTCGCGGCCCGCTTCGTCCGCGAGGCCCGTGCCGCCGCCCGGCTCGCGCACCCCAACGTCGTCTCGGTCTACGACCAGGGCGAGGACGACGGCATCGTCTTCCTGGCGATGGAGTACGTGCCCGGTCACACCCTGCGGGACACCATCATCGCGGAGGCCCCGATGCCGGCGCGCAAGGCGTTGGCCGTGATGGAGCCGGTCCTGGGCGCGCTCGCCGCCGCCCACCGTGCCGGGCTGGTCCACCGCGACGTCAAGCCGGAGAACGTGCTCATCTCCTCCGACGGTCGCCAGATCAAGGTCGCCGACTTCGGGCTGGCCCGCGCCGTGACCTCCGAGACCCAGCACACCTCGACCGGCGTGCTCATCGGCACCGTCTCCTACATGGCGCCCGAGCTGGTCACCGAGGGCACCGCTGATGCTCGCGCCGACGTCTACGCGGCCGGCGTCCTTCTCTACGAGTTGCTCACCGGGACCAAGCCGCACGCCGGCGAGACGCCGATCCAGGTCGCCTACAAGCACGTCCACGCCGACGTCCCGCCGCCGTCCCGGCAGGTCCCCGGCCTGCCGGCGTACGTCGATGCGCTGGTGGCTCGCGTGACCGCCCGCGATCGCACGCTGCGGCCGGCCGACGCCGGTGTCTTCCTGCACCAGCTGCGCCGGGTCCAGCACGCCCTGGCCAACGGCGTCACCGACGACCCGGCCCTGGTCGCCGACCTGGCGCTGCCCGCCGGCGCGCTCCAGGCCGACCCCCCAGGCGGGTACGCCGAGCGCACGGAGACGCTGCGCTCCCCCACGACGTACCTCCCCGACGACCTGACGCACCACGTCCGCACCACCCCGAGCGCGAGCCGGGCCAACGCCCCGACCTCTACCCGTGGCGACGACGCCGGCGGTCCTACCGGACTTACCGGACCTACCGGAGACCGCGGCCGAGTGCGCCGACGGCGCAGGCGTGGCCCCGTCACGCTGGTGCTGGCACTGCTGCTCGCGCTCGCCGTCGGCGTCGGCGCGTGGTGGTTCGGGTTCGCCCGCTACGCCTCGACACCGGGTGTGCTGCAGCTGACCCAGGCCGCGGCGACCGCCAAGCTGAAGGCGGCCGGTCTCGAGGTGAAGGTGTCGGACCCCGCCTACTCCGACACGGTCCCCAAGGGGAAGGTGATGGCGACGGATCCCGGCGCCGGTGACCGGGTGCTGCACGGCGGCACCGTGACGATCACCATCTCCAAGGGCGTGGAGCAGTACCCCGTGCCGGCCCTCGCCGGGAAGTCCTTCAGCGACGCCAAGGCGGCGCTGACCCAGATCAAGATGGCCGTGCCCGACCCTGCTCAGGCGTGGTCGGAGACCGTGCCCGAGGGGCAGGTCATCGCGACCAGCCCGAAGGCCGGCACTGTCCTGCGACCGGGCACCGCCGTGACCGTCACCGTGAGCAAGGGACGCCAGCCGATCAAGGTCGGCAACTGGGTGCGCAAGAGCGCCAAGCACGCCGAGGAGGCGCTCACCGCGCGTGGCCTGGTGGTGAAGACGACCCAGGACTACAGCGAGACCATCCCGCAGGGGCAGGTCATCAGCCAGTCTCCCGGCAGCGGCACCCTCTACAAGGGCGACACGGTCACCCTGCTGGTCTCCAAGGGCCTGCCGATGGTGACCATCCCGGGCGGCCTGCGCGGCAGCGGCGTCGACGACGCGCGCTCCAAGCTGGAGGCGCTCGGCCTCAAGGTCCAGGTGAAGAACTCCGCCTTCTACGCCGGTCTCGGCTACGTCATCTCGGTCAGTCCCGGCTCGGGCACGAAGGTCCGCGAGGGCTCCACGGTGACGCTGTCGCTGTTCTGAGCGAGTTGTGAGTGCCAGCGCGGCCCCGGCGCCGCGCTGGCACTCACAACGCCTAGAGTTCTCCCTCGTGCTGCGCAACCCCATCGGCTCCCACGTTCCTGTCGGCAAGGGGCTCAAGGCGGGTGCGCTGGCCACCGCTGATGCGCTCGGCTGCGAGACCCTCCAGATCTTCGTCGGCAACCCGCGCGGCTGGGCCCTCTCGGCAGGTAAGCCGGCCGAGGACCGGGCGTTCCGTGCCGAGATCGAGGGGCGCGGCACCCGCGCCTACATCCATGCGCCCTACCTCGTGAATCTCGGCTCGCCGACCCCTGCCACCTACGAGAAGTCGGCGGCCGTGATCGCTCACAATCTCAAGCGCGCTGCCGAGATCGGCGCCGAGGGCGTCGTCGTGCACACCGGCTCGTTCGTCACTCCCGCTGCGGGCGAGGGCCTCGCCGAGCAGCAGTACGCCGCGGCGCTGGCTCAGGTGCGTGAGGCCCTGCTACCGGTCCTCGACACACTCGGGGAAGACGGTCCGTGGCTGCTCCTCGAGCCCACCGCCGGTCAAGGCCGCTCGCTGTGCGCAGGGGTGGAGGACCTGACGGCGTACCTGGGGGCGCTCGACCTGCACCCGAAGGCCGGGATCTGTCTCGACACCTGCCACGTCTTCGCGGCCGGTGCGCCGCTGGACGAGCCGGGCGGTGTGGCGGCGACCCTCGAGCGGATCGTCGAGATCGGCGGTCCCGACCGGTTGCGACTGATCCACGCCAACGACTCGATGGACGTGCGCGGCGCCTTCAAGGACCGGCACGAGAACATCGGTGCCGGCCACATCGGCGCCGATGCGTTCCGCGATCTGTTCGCCCACCCAGCGACCGCGGGTGTGCCGTTCATCCTCGAGACGCCGAGCTCGACCGACCCCGGCACGCCTGACCTCCCGCTGCTCAAGGCACTGCGCGCCGAGGCGGAGGCGCTTCGGATGGCCGACGAGCCGGTGGCATGACCCGACCGGCACGTCTGGGCACCGAGACCCTCGGCGCCCTGGCTCTTCTTGCCCTCACCATGGGCTGGGGCTCGACGTTCTTCATGACGAAGGACCTGCTGGCCCGGATGCCGGTGGTCGACTATCTCGGCGTACGGTTCGCGATCGCCGCGCTCGCACTGCTCGCGGTCGCACCGAGGGCGGTGACCAGGCTCTCGCGAGCAGCGCTGGCGCAGAGCGTCCTGCTCGGTGCGCTCTACGGCTTCGCCCAGATCCTGCAGACCTCGGGGTTGGACCGGACGCCCGCCTCCACGGCCGGCTTCGTCACGGGCCTCTACGTCGTGATGACGCCGCTCCTGGCCGCTCCGCTGCTGCATCAGCGCATCCCGGGTGCGGCCTGGGTCGCGGTCGTGCTGGCGACCGCCGGCATGGCCGTGCTCTCCCTCCGCGGCTTCCACGTCGGCGCCGGGGAGCTGCTCGTGCTCGCCTCGGCCGTGCTCTACGCCCTGCACATCTGCGGCCTGGGGGCCTGGTCCACGCCCGAGAGCTCGATGGGCTCCTCGATCGTGCAGCTGGTAGTGATCGCGGTGATCTGCCTGACCGCCGCCGTGCCCGATGGCGTCACGCTGCCGCACACCGGCGTGGACTGGGTCCGGATGCTCTACATGGGCATCATCGTCGGCGCACTCGGCATGCTGGCGCAGGTCTGGGCGCAGGCGCACCTGCCTCCGACCCGCTCGGCGGTGATCATGTCGATGGAGCCGGTCTTCGCCGCGCTGTTCGCGGTGCTGTTCGGGGGCGAGTCCGCGACCGTCCGGATGCTCGTGGGCGGCCTGATGGTGCTGGCGGCCATGCTCCTGGTCGAGCTCGCACCCCGCCGCAAGGTCGAGGCAGAGGTGCTGCACCCCGCGCAGTGATCGCATCCTGATATTCGGTTCCCGCATCGCGGACACCGGCGTACGTTCCTGGAGTGCCGTGAGGCGCGCACGAGAGGAATGAGCATGGTCGTGGTCATGGCACCGGACGCCACGGAGGAGGACATCGCCCGGGTCGTCCAGCGGGTCGAGGGCGTCGGCGGCGAGGCGAACGTCTCCCGTGGTGTGACGCGGACGATCATCGGCCTGGTCGGCGACATCGACTCCTTCCACCACCTCAACCTCCGCACCCTGCCCGGCGTTGCCGACGTGCACCGCATCTCGGCGCCCTACAAGCTGGTCAGCCGCCAGCACCACCCCCAGCGCTCGACCGTGTGGGTCGGCCGGCCCGAGATCGGGCTGACCCCGATCGGGCCGGACTCCTTCACCTTCCTGGCCGGTCCCTGCGCTGTCGAGACGCCGGAGCAGACCGTTGCCGCCGCACAGATGGCCAAGGCCGCGGGCGCGACGATCATCCGGGGCGGTGCCTACAAGCCGCGCTCCTCGCCGTACTCCTTCCAGGGCCTGGCCCTCGCCGGCCTACAGATCCTTGCCGATGTTCGCACCGTGACCGGCCTGCCGATCGTCACCGAGGTGGTCGACGTGCGCGACGTGGAGATGGTCGCCGAGTACGCCGACATGCTCCAGATCGGCACCCGCAACATGGCGAACTTCGGCCTGCTCCAGGCCGCGAGCGAGTCCGGGAAGCCGATCCTGCTCAAGCGCGGGATGAGCTCGACCATCGAGGAGTGGCTGCTGGCTGCGGAGTACATCGCGCGGCGCGGCAACCTCGACATCGTGCTGTGCGAGCGCGGCATCCGGACCTTCGAAACCTCTACCCGCAACACCCTCGACATCTCGGCGGTGCCGGTCGTGCAGGCCGCCAGCCACCTGCCCGTCATCATCGATCCCTCGCACGCCGCCGGCCGCAAGGACCTGGTGGTCCCGCTCTCCCGAGCCGCGATCGCGGTCGGTGCCGACGGCCTGATCGTCGACGTGCACCCGCACCCCGAGGATGCGCTCTGCGACGGCCCTCAGGCGTTGCTCGGCACCGAGCTGCGCGAGCTGGCCCAGGCCGTGCGGCAGCTGCCGCCGGTGCTCGGGCGCGTCGATGCGGCCGATCTCACCCGCCAGCTCGCCTGAACTGGTTTGGGGCACCGTACGGCGGGAAGCCTGGCAGCCATGAGGTTCTGCGCCCGGTGTGGCATCGAGCTCGGCCGGGGCCTGGACCGGGGCCGCTTCTGCGCCGCCTGCGGACACGAGGCACCGGGCAACGCGCGCTATCCGCTGTACGCCGATGGCACCGCCGCGGTGACCCGACGCCGGCCGCCATCGGTGCCGCAAGACCTCGACGCCACCGCTGTGGCGCGGGCGGTGCCGAGCACCCCGCGGACGACGGTCGCTGTCACGACCGCAGTGGTTCCCGGCGCAGCCTCGGGACCCCGTGATGTCACCCGTCGGCGGCCGGCTGCCGTCGATCCAACCTCGCAGGCAACCTCGCACGAGGCCGCGCGGCCTACACGTGCGACTGGCCAGGCCGCGGTAGCGGCCACACTGGCCACGATGCTGGTCGTCGTACTGCTGGGCTTGTTCCTCCTGCTGCGCTGACGGACGGCTATCGTTCGAGGGTGCCTCGCATCCTCGTCGACGTCGTCACCACGACGCAGGAGCGTGAGTTGGCGATGCGGATCTGGCGAGCCGCCAACCACGCGCGCCGCCGGCCCGCCGGCGAGCTGAGGGCCAGCAGGGTGCGGGAGAAGATCGATCGTGCCCCGATGCTGCTCCTCGCGCACTACGGCACCCGGCCGGCCGGCATCCTGCTGGCCGAGCAGTTCGTGGATGGGGGCGTGCCCGAGACCGGCACCGGCCACGTCTCGATGCTCTACGTCGACCCCGCCGTGTGGGGATCGGGTGTGGGCACCAAGCTGCTGCGCGACCTCGAAGGGCGCTCGTGGGCACGGCTCTCGGCCTGGACCCGCGCCGACAACCGTCGCGGTCAGCGGGTGCTTCTGGCCGCCGGCTTCAGCGAGAG
Organism: Nocardioides sp. Iso805N; assembly: GCF_000364605.1. Taxonomy (GTDB): domain Bacteria; phylum Actinomycetota; class Actinomycetes; order Propionibacteriales; family Nocardioidaceae; genus Nocardioides. The sequence continues at coordinate 368,945 of NZ_KB822576.1, forward strand.
CGGGCACCGGTCCCAGTTGCAGGACGGCGAGGAGATCCTGCAGTTCCGGTGGGAGCGCTGAGGGTGGCGGTTTTGACCCCTGGGGGTCAATCCCGCACGTTGGGGGTCAAAGCTTTGCCCAACAAGGTGCGGTTTTGACCCCTGAGGGTCAAAACCATGCGCAGCTCACAGCCGCGCCAGCACCGCCGCAGCCTGCTCCGCGTCGGTCTTGCTCACGTCGAGGTGCGTCACCAGCCGGACGGCCTTGGCACCGACGGCGCTGACCAGGACACCCTGCTCCCGCGCCGCGGCCACGAAGCCCTGCGCGTCGTCGCGCGGCACCACCACGATGTTGGTCGGGACCGACGCCGGGTCGACACCGCAGGCCTCGGCGAGCAGTCGCGCATGGGCGTGGTCCTCGGCAAGCCGCTCGACGTGGTGGTCGAGCGCGTGCAGGCCGGCCGCGGCCAGGATGCCGACCTGGCGCATGCCGCCGCCGAGCCGCTTGCGCCGGATCCGGCTCTCAGCGATCGCGTCGGCGGTGCCCACCACGAGCGAGCCGACCGGTGCGCCGAGGCCCTTGGAGAGGCACACGGCGAGTACGTCGGCGATCGCGCCGTACTCGCTCAGCGCCGTCCCGGTCGCGACGTGGGCGTTCCAGATCCGGGCGCCGTCGAGGTGGATCCGGGTGCCGACACCGTCCGCGAAGGCACGCAGCGCCTCGAGGTCCTCGATCGGCAGCACCGCGCCGCCGGCGAAGTTGTGGGTGTTCTCCACCGCGATCGCGGTGGTGCGCACGAAGAAGGGCCCGAGGTCAGGGGCGAACATCGCGGCGATGGTCGGCAGGTCGATCTGGCCACGCGGGTCGTACCAGGTGCGCATGGTGATCCCGGACAGTGCGCCGTGGGCACCCAGCTCGGCGCGAGCGATGTGCGCCGCCGACTCGCACAGCACCTCCTGGCCCGGCTCGACGAGGGTCCGCACCGCGAGCACGTTCGCCATCGACCCGGTCGGCGTGAACAGCGCCGCCTCCTTGCCGAACATCCCGGCCACGCGCTCTTCGAGCTCGGCGACGACGGGATCCTCGCCGTACACGTCGTCGCCGACCTCCGCGCGGGCCATGGCCGCGCGCATTGCTTCGGTGGGCTTGGTGACGGTGTCGGAGCGCAGGTCGATCACGCGCCCAACCTACTCACCCGCCGAGAGGCCAGTTTTCGCGGGTCGAGTGGTCAGATACGGGCAGGTGCTCGGCTCGCCCGAGCACCAGCAGCTGCTGGACGCCGAGGGTGAGAGCCAGGTAGAGCAGGATCGACGTGCTGCCGATGCCGGCGGCGGCATGGTCGACATGCTTGAGCACGGCGTCCACGCCGAGGTGGAGCCCGATACCGACGAGCCACAGCGCCAGCGTGGCGGCGTTGCCCTTGCGGTAGAGCACGCCGCCCTCACGCCAGACGTGCACGGTCAGCCCCCGCAGCGCGCCGAAGACGGCACCGACGATGAGACTCGCCCCGACCAGGCTCCATCCGGCCGCGGAGACGGCGTGCTGTTGCTGGAACTGCACGGTCTCGATCAGGCCGACGACGCCCAGGATCAGCATGATCCGGTAGGGCTGGGCCTCCCGAACCTCCCGGGTGCGAAGCTGGCGGGAGAGGATGAGCGCGAGGACCGCGAGCGCGATCAGGACGTTGGCGATGGGCACGAGGCGACGCTACGCATCGTCGTACGCGCGCACGCGGGTCAGCGATCACGAGCCGACCGTGACACCTGTCAGGCGCTAGCGCGCTGAGCGTCGTCCGGCGCGTGCGGCCACAAGACGGAGGAACCAAGGCGGCGTTCGAGCGGAGCGGGCCGTCGAGTGACGACAACGCAGCGGACGCTCCGCCGGACGACGCTCAGCTCTTGCGCAGCATCTCGGCGACGAGGTAGGCCATCTCCAGCGACTGCACCCGGTTGAGCCGCGGGTCCACGACCGACTCGTAGCGGTGGACGAGGCTGTGCTCGTCGAGCTCCTCGCCACCGCCGATGATCTCGGTGACGTCATCGCCGGTGTTCTCGACCAGGATGCCGGCCGGGACGGTGCCGAGAGCGCGGTGCACGTCGAAGAAGCCCTGCACCTCGTCGAGGACGTCCTCGAACCGGCGGGTCTTGTAACCGTTGGACGCCTCGAAGGTGTTGCCGTGCATCGGGTCGCAGATCCAGGCCACGTTGGCCCCCTCTGCGGTGACCTTCTCCACCAGGGACGGCAGACCGTCGCGGATCTTGCCAGCGCCGAAGCGGGTGATGAAGGTGAGCCGGCCCGCCTCGTTGTCAGGGTTCAGCTTGCGGGCAAGGGCGAGCGCGTCGTCGGCGGTCGCCGTCGGACCGAGCTTGCAGCCGATGGGGTTGCGGATGTGCCGGAAGTACTCGACGTGGGCACCGTCGAGCTGCCGGGTCCGCTCGCCGATCCAGACGAAGTGGCCCGAGACGTTGTAGGGCTCGTCGGTGCGCGAGTCGATCCGGGTCAGGGCGTGCTCGTACTCCATCAGGAGCGCCTCGTGGCTGGAGTAGAAGTCGACACGGTGGAACTCGTCCGGGTCCGCGCCGATCGCCTTCATGAAGGTCAGCGCGCGGTCGATCTCCTTGCCCATCGCCTCGTAGCGGGCGCCGACGGGGCTGCTGCGCACGAACTCGGAGTTCCAGGCATGCACCTGACGCAGGTCGGCGTAGCCGCCGGTGGTGAAGGCACGCACGAGGTTCAGCGTCGAGGCCGAGGAGTGGTAGACCTCGAGCAGCCGCTGCGGGTCGGGGATGCGGGACTCGGGCGTGAAGTCGTAGCCGTTGACGGCATCGCCACGGTAGGCCGGCAGGGTGACGCCGTCACGCGTCTCGGTGTCCGAGCTGCGGGGCTTGGCGTACTGGCCCGCGAGGCGGCCGATCTTCACCACCGGCACCGAGGCGGCGTAGGTGAGCACGACAGCCATCTGGAGCAGCACGCGCAGCTTGTTGCGGGTGTTGTCGGCGGTGGCGTCGACGAACGTCTCGGCGCAGTCGCCGCCCTGCAGGATGAACGCCTCACCGCGCGACGCCGCGGCGATCTTGTCCTTGAGCTCGTCACACTCGCCCGCAAAGACCAGCGGCGGCAGCGTGCGCAGCCGGGCCACCGCAGCGTCGACGGCGGCCTGATCGGGGTAGGTCGGCTGCTGGGAGGCGCCGATCTTGTGGAGCTCTTCGAGGGACGGGATCACGCCACAAGGGTACGGCGTTTCGGAATGCGCCGCCGACCGCTCCGGTTGTCGCGGACATGAGCGAACTCACTGCGACCTATGTCGGCGCCGACGAGCACGGCGGCGTGGACGTCCTCCAGCTGCGAGAGGAGCAGCTGCCGGACCCCGGCCCCGGCCAGGTGCGGCTGCAGGTGCGCGCCATCGGGGTCAACCCGATCGACCTCAAGGTGCGGCAGGGCATGCGCGGCGGCCAGGCCCCGTTCCGGCTCGGCTACGAGGTGGCCGGGGTGGTGGACGCCGTCGGCTCGGACGTGACGAGCGTGAGCGTGGGCGAGGACGTGATCGCATTCCGGATCGACGGTGGATACGCATCCGCGCTGACCGTGCCGGCTGCCGACGTCGTACCCAAGCCTGCGGGGCTGCCCTGGCCGGAGGCCGCTGGGCTGCTGCTGGCGGGGGTCACGGCCGTACATGCGCTCGAGGTGACCGGCGTGGGCGACGGCGACGTGGTGCTGGTGCACGGTGCGGCCGGGGCCGTCGGACAGGCCGTCATCCAGCTCGCGGTGCTGCGCGGGGCGCGCGTCATCGGCACCGCATCGGCGCGCAACCACGACCTGCTGCGCTCGCTGGGCGCCATCCCCATCGAGTACGGCGAAGGCCTGCACGACCGCATCCTCGCCGCGGCTGCCGACGCCGGTTCCCCGACAGCCGCCATCGACGCGGCCGGGACGGAGGAGTCGATCGCTGCCTCGCTCGACCTCGTCGACCGCGACCGGATCGTCACGATCGTGGTCTCGCCGCGTAGCGCCGAGGCCGGCATCAAGGGTGTCGGCGGCGCACCCGGTGCCGATCCGGGCACCGAGATCCGCAACGCGGCCCGCGCTCCCCTGGCCGAACTGGCCGGCGAGGGCAGGCTGGCGGTGCGGGTGGTACGGAAGTTCCCGCTCAGCGAGGTGCGCGAGGCGCACCGGTTCGTCGCGGAGAACCACGCGGCGGGCAAGGTCGTGCTGATCCCCTGAGCACGTAGACAGCGGACGGCGGTGTGAGTGCCACCGTGACCTATAGGTCACGGTGGCACTCACACGCCTACTTGTCGGCGATGTGCAGCCGATCGAGCAGGTAGAGGAACGTCGAGGCGAAGGGATTGTCCTTGACCACGCCCCGGACGGTGTCCCAGTCGATCTGCTCGCGCACCGCGCGGGCGGCGGGCAGCGCGGCCGACAGGTTGCAGGCGTGCTCCTCCATCGCCAGCATCTTGTCGATCATCAGCGTGGTGGCCGAGAGCACCGGCATCGCCACGGACTCGACCTCGAGCTCGTCGACGCCCTCGAAGTGGCGCCGTGTCACCGGGACGCCGGCGCTGCGGTAGAGCACGTCGACCATCGCGGGCTGCGGGCCTGAGCCGATGTAGACCTTGAACAGCCAGTCCTCGGGCGGCTGCACGACCTGCAGGCCGTGCTCGGCCAGGCGCTCCATCACCCGGGGCGCGTCATCCTCGGCCACGATGAAGTCGACGTCGTGGTCCGGTTCGGGACCGCCCCGCGCCCACAGGCCGTAGCTGCCCGCGAGCGCGAACGGCACACCCACTTCCTTGAGGGCTACGGCGACGGTCTTGAGGGCCTCACGAAGCCCGCGGCGTACCTCGTCTGGCATGCGACCCGATACCCCAGGGGGTGAGCAGGCATGCCGAGCGGGTACCGCACCTGCGTGCGACTGGTGACCTTCAACATCCTCCATGGCCGCTCGCCCGAGCGCGGCGAGGTCGACATAGCCGTCTTCGCCGACGCGATCGCGAGCCTGGATGCCGACGTACTCGCCCTGCAGGAGGTGGATCGCAACCAGGCCCGGTCCGGGCGCGCGGACCTCACCGCCGTGGCGGCCGAGGCGATGGGCGCGGACGAGCACCTGTTCGTCGCGGCGCTCTCGGGCAGTCCGGGCGCTACCTGGACGGCGGCAACGGGTGCCGAGCAACCCGATGCGGCCGCCTACGGCATCGCGCTGCTGAGCCGCTGTCCGGTCACCTCGTGGGAGGTAGTGCGACTTCCGGTGGTGCCGGGGCCGGCGCCGATGAGGTTCCACGGGAAGCGCTGGCCGACGCTCGTGCGCGAGGAACCTCGAGTCGCGATGGCCGCATGCATCGACTCCCCGCTGGGGCAGCTCAGCGTGGCGACCACGCACCTCTCGTTCCTGCCGTGGTGGAACGGCAGGCAGTTGCGCACCCTGGTCCGATCACTGCAGGCGCAGCCCCGGCCGCTGCTGCTGACAGGTGACCTCAACATGGACGTCGCGAAGGCCGCCAAGGTCAGCGGGATGCAGCCCCTCGGCGGCCGACGACCTACCTTCCCGGTCCAGGCACCGACGGCGCAGCTCGACCACGTCCTGGCCGACGGGTTCGACGGGCTGGTCGCCACGACCTCCGTACGCCGCCTGCCGGTCTCGGACCATCTGGCTCTGGTGGTGGACCTGGAGGCGGCGGGCTGAGACGTTGTGGGGATAGTCCGGGGCGGAAATCAGGGTCTACCCAGGAGTAGGCCTGATTTCCGCCCCGGACTACCCGGCTCAGCGGAGCTTGAGCACCTTCGTGGTCGCGCTTGACGTCTTCGTGGTTGCCGCGACGTGCCCGCGATAGCGGGTCTTGGCCGAGCCGTTGTGGTCACGCACCTTGATCGTGACCTTGCCGTTGGCGCCGATCACGCCGTGACCGAGCACCTTCGCGTGACCGGCCTTGGTGATGGTCACCTTCGCACCGGCGGCGCCCTTGGCGGTCACCACGATGACGTCCTTCTTGCCCTGCGAGTGGCCCTTGATGGCGGCGTGGATCGCGGCCGGCTTCTGGGGAACCGGAGCAGCCAGTACCGGCATCTGCGTGCCCAGGAAGTTGAAACTGGCGAACGTCCAGGCCAGACCGGCCTGGGTGTGGGTGTCACCGGCGAGTTCCTCGTACTGCACGGGGGTGCCGGCGGCCTGATACTTCGCGGCGAGCGCCTTCACGTCGTCGGCGACCATCACGCCGTCCCCGATGCCGTCGCTGTCACGGCCCTGGACGATCAGCATCGGCATTGTCGGCGTGCCGCTGTTGCCCATCACCAAGTTGTGGATGATGGGTTGTACGCCCGGAACCTCGGTCAGACTCGTGTACGGACCCGATGGGTCCAGGAGGTCGGCGACGTGAAGACCCGTGTAGGTGGCGGCGAAGTCGCTGATGCACTTGTCTGCCACCTCGGCCGCGATGTCCTGGCCGCTCTTCGTGGGCGTCGCCTCCGGGTACGTCGGGGTGCTGCTGAGGTACTGGGTGAAGTCCTCGCCGTAGGCTCGGCCCAGGGAGACCATCGCGGCCGGGATCACCCCGGCCCAGCTGTTACGGTCGCTGTCGCTATCGCTGTCGACGTACCCCATGACGGCGCCGAGGTCGACCGGAACGCCGCCGATCGCGGTGGCAGCCAGATCCAGCTCGGGCGCATACGCATGGGCGAGCTCGCTCGCCCAGTCGCCAGCGATGGAGCCGCCGGAGTAGCCCATCATGCCGACCTTCGTGCTAGCGGCCGGCAGCCCGAGGTACCTCTCGGTGGCCCGGATCGCGTCCAGCGTTCCCCATCCGGCCTCGTGGCCAGCTGCCCAGTCCAGCGTCTCGCCCTCGAAGTCAGGGATCGTCACGGTGTAGCCCTCTGAGACCAGCTCGTTGACGATGAACTTCTCCTGCCCAGGCGCCCCGCCTCGCAGCGTGTAGCTCGGGTCGCAGGCGACGCCCAGACCGTCATAGAAGCTCAGATACGCGACCACGCCCCTGCTGACACCGACCGGTCGGACCACCGTGGTGACAGTCTCGCTCGGGTCGCCCAGCTCGTTCTTCGTCCGGTAGACCAGTTGCGTGCCGCTGGCAGCGGCGATCTTCCCGTTCAGGTCGTTGAGCGTGAGACCAACCGTTCGAGAGCCCAGCACGTCACCTGGATGGTGACTGCCGAGTGTCGTGGAGCCGATCGTGTAGAACGAGTCTGAGGACGGCAGCGGAACGGCAGGGTCTGCAGCGTGAGCCGGACTGAGCGCGAGGGCCGTCGGCGCCAGCACGACGGAGGCGGCAGCCAGGGTGGCGGCCGCGCGGGTGAGGAGTGACATGCGCCACATCATCGCCCACGTCCTCTTACCCGGCCCCACCGCCACCCCGGCGTGTCTTCCGGTGCGTCTCCAGCGCGCGCGTGCGCCGAGCCTGCCGAGACACCTCGACAGGCTCGGCGTGGGTCACGCCGGTACGGCGAGGTCCTCCTCCTCGGGAACCACGACGTCCTCGATCATCCGCTCGATCACGTGCGTGGGCAGGGCAACCGCGACGGCCCAGTAGTAGATGACCAGCGCCAGCGCGGCGGTGAGGCCGAGCGAGGGCCAGACCCCCATCGAGTGGCTGGAGGCGCCCTTGCCGCCGAACGTGGAGAAGTAGGTGATCACGCCGATCCCGATGAGATAGACCGGAAGCCAGGAGGCGGCCCGCCAGTTCATGTGCTCGGGGTCCATCTGACGGTTGAAGATGAGCAGGCAGCCGAGCACGATCAGGATGCCGAGCTTCCACTGCGTCTCCCACCCGGTCCACAGGATGATCCAGGTCGAGACCACGAACGCCAGCGGCGAGAAGACCTCACCCAGCGGCAGCCTGAACGGCCGCTCCGCATTCGGCAGTCGACGTCGGAAGGCACCGAAGGAGAGCGGCGCCCCGGCGTACATGAGGACCGACGCGGAGGTGATCAGGCCGACCAGCGACTGCCAGCTCGGGAACGGCAGGAAGCAGACGCAACCGGCGATGAAGGAGATCAGTACGCCGAACCACGGCACCCTCGCCTTGGTCAGGCTCGCGAAGACCGAGTGGAAGTAGTTGTTGCGCGCCAGGCCGTAGGAGACGCGGGAGCCGGCAGCGGTGTAGATGAGACCGGTGCCTGCCGGCGAGACCACCGCGTCGAAGTAGAGCAGGCTGGCCAGCCAGCCCAGCCCCACGCCGGCCGCGAGCTGCGCCCACGGACCGTCGTAGGAGCCGAAGTACGGCGCCTTCATCGAGCTCCACGTGTCCCCGATCGCCGAGGGCGGCAGGGCCAGCAGGAAGGCGATCTGCAGGCCGATGTAGATGATCAGCCCGAGCACGATGGATCCGATCACGGCCAGCGGGATGTCGCGCTTCGGGTTCTTGCTCTCCCCCGCCAGCTGGTCGGCCTGCTCGAAGCCGAGGTAGGAGAAGATGATGCCCGCGGCGGGGATCGCGACCAGGATCCCCTTGACGCCGCCGGGGTTGAAGCCGTCGGCGGCATGGAAGTTCGAGGCGTGCAGCCCGCTCTTGGAGAAGATCATCACGACCACGACGGTGAAGACCGGGACGATCACCTTCCACCAGGTCAGCGCGCTGTTGGTGGTGGCGAGGATCTTCACGCCGAGGTAGTTGACCACGCACATGATCGCCATCAGCCCGATGGCGACGGCCAGCCCGGTGTGGGTCAGGGTCTGGTCGCTCCTCAACCAGCCGCTGGCGAAGTCGTAGTGGGTCAGGTAGAGGATCATCGCGGAGACCTCGATCGGCGCCACCGTGACCGCCTGCAGCCAGGAGAACCAGCCGAACCCCGCCCCGGCCACCCCGCCGAACGCGTAGTGCGGGAAGCGTGCCGACCCACCGGAGAGCGGGTACATCGCGCCGAGCTCGGCATGCACCAGCGCGAGCACCAGGATGCAGATGCCGCCGATCACCCACGACAGGATCGCCGCTGGGCCGGCGTTGATCAGTCCGCGCTGGGCGCCGAAGAGCCAACCCGATCCGATGATCGAGCCCATCGAGGCCCAGAGCAGGCCGATCACCCCGATCTCACGGGCCAGTGAGGCGCCGCTGCGGCCTGTGCCGCTCGGTGGGGCGGTTCCGTCGGTGGAGTTGTCGGTCATGGGAATACCTCCTGCCGTATCCACTTCAGCAATCGTCAGTGCCCCGATCCGGCGGTTCTCACGCCTTGCCCAGCCGTAGAGTCACGCCCGTGCACCGGTCCGCAGGCGTGTCGTTCCCCGTCTTCGCCCGGCGGCTGATCCTGGTGGTGGCCACGGTCACGGCTGCCTGCACGTCCACGACCCAGGGCGACACGTGGTGGGCGTTGCGGGCCGGCCGCGACATCTGGCACCACCGCACGATCAGCCTGACCGACCGCTACTCCTACACCGCCTACGGCGATCGCTGGCCCGACCACGAATGGCTCTGGCAGGTGCTCGCCTACGCGCTGCACTCGGTCGGCGGGCTGCCGCTGCTCACCCTCGCGGTCGGCCTGATCGCCGGAGGGACGCTGGCGTTGTCCACCGCGGCGGGCCCCGTACGCCGTACCGATCTCGTGGTGCTCCTCCTGGCGATCCCGGGCGTCCTCGGCAGCTGGACCCTGCGCCCGCAGATGCTGAGCATGCTGGCCTTCGCGCTGATCCTGTGGCTGCTGCGCAACCGGCGCTGGTGGTGGTGCGTGCCGCTGATGCTGGTGTGGGCCAACGCGCACGGAGGCGTGGTCTTCGGCGGCCTGGCACTCGGCTCGGCATGCGCCGCCGCGCTGTGGCACCGGCGCTACCTGCCGCCGCTGATCCTCGTCACCGCGCTCGGGGCGCTCGCCACCCTCGCGACGCCGCTCGGCACCGGTCTGTGGCACTACGTGCTCACCTCGGGCAGCCGACCGTTCGAGGAGCGCATCACCGAGTGGCAGCCGGCCTACGAGCACCTGACCTTCTACACGCTCATGTTCTGGGTGTGGGTGGGCGGCACGCTGCTCGCCGTCGTCGTACGCCGCCGGCGGCTGGCGACCTTCGAGGCCAAGCTGGGTCTGGTCTCGACGTTGGCGGTGCTGCCGCTGGCCATCGACGCGAACCGCAACATGACGATGTTCGTGGTCGCTGCGGCGCCGCTGCTGGTCCAGCTGTTACGCCGCGAGCAAGCGAGGGTGCGGGCGAACGACGCGGTGCCGTACGGCACGCCACTGCTCACCGTCGCCGCCGCCGTGGGCGCGCTGGTGACCGCGCTGGTCTACCTCTCCCCGCCCGCCGACCTGGGCTGGCATCCGATGAGCCCACGGATCGCCGCGGCGATCGAGCGCTGTCCGGGCCACGTCTACACCAGCTATGACTCGGGCGCCTACCTGATCTGGTTCACACCGAACGTGAAGGTCTTCGCCGACAATCGCCAGGACCCCTACTCCGAGAAGATCCTCGACCTGAGCGTCCTGGCCAGCGACTCGCCCTACGTCGGCGTCTTCGAGCAGTACGACGTGAAGTGCGCCGCTCTGCTCACCTGGGGCACGGGTGCCATCGACACCTTGCACCGTGACGGGTGGAGCACGGCAGCCAGCGATCCGCAGTGGGTCGTCCTGACGGCACCGGGCGTCACGCTGACCCGTGCCCTAACCTCGGCCTCATGACGTTCTCGATCGTGGCAAGGTCCGCTGACGGCAGCACGTGGGGCGTGGCCGTCGCCTCCAAGTTCCTCGCGGTGGGCAACGCCGTGCCGGCGGCTGTCGCCGGCGTGGGCGCCATCGCCACCCAGGCGAGTGCCAACGTCGCCTACAAGGGCCTCGCGCTCTCGCACCTCGACGACGGTGCCACCGCACCGGTCGCGCTGCAGGTGCTGCTCGAGGAGGACGAGGGCCGCGACCACCGCCAGGTCGGCATCGTCGACGTGGACGGCGGTGCCGCGTCGCACACGGGTCCGGCCTGCCTGCCGTGGGCCGGCAGCGTGACAGGCGACGGCTACGCGATCCAGGGCAACATCCTCACCGGCCCCGAGGTGGTCGAGGCGATGGAGCAGGCCTGGCTCGACTCCTCGGCGGAGCCCGACCTGGCGCGGCGGCTGCTGGTCGCACTCACCGCCGGCGACGCGGCCGGGGGCGACTCGCGGGGACGACAGTCGGCAGCGCTCCTCGTCGTACGCGAGGAGGCCGGGTACGGCGGGAACGACGATGTCGCCGTCGACCTTCGCGTCGACGACGCCGGGTCGATCGAGGGGGCGAACCCCATCACCGAGCTGGCCCGGCTGCTCGACCTCAACGACCTCTACCTGACCGCCTCGACCGAGGAGGAGAAGGTGCCGGTCACCCCGGATCTCGAAACCGAGCTCGCCGCCTTCGCCGAGCGCGAGGGCTCGCGGGACTTCCTGGCGTGGGTCGGCGCGCAGAACTACGAGATGCGGGTCGCTGAGGACCTGTCCTGGATCGACCAGCGGATCCTGGCGATCGTCCGAGCATCATGAGCCAGCTGGCTGGCGGAGGGTCCGAGCGCGCGATCCTGGCCATCGACGCGGGCACCACCGGCGTCACCGCGCTGGTGGTCGCGAGCAGCGGCGAGATCGTGGCCAGGGGCTACCAGGAGTTCGGTCAGCACTTCCCTCGACCCGGCTGGGTCGAGCACGTTCCCGAGGAGATCTGGCAGGCGACGCTGGAAGCCTGCCGGGAGGCCCTACGGCGGGTGGATCGCGAACGGCTCGTCGGCATCGGCATCACCAACCAGCGCGAGACGGTCGTGCTGTGGGACCGGGAGACACTGGGCTCACCACGGCGCGCGATCGTCTGGCAGGACCGGCGCACCGCCGAGATCTGCACCGCGATGGCCGAGCACGAGGAGCGGATCACCGAGCTGACCGGGTTGCGGCTCGATCCCTACTTCTCGGCCACCAAGCTGGCCTGGATCCGCGAGCACGAGCCGCACGCGTGGGCGCACGTGGAGTCCGGCCGGTACGCCGTCGGCACGGTCGACTCCTACCTCGTCGCCCGGATGACCCGCGGGCTGCACCACCTCACCGACGTCTCCAACGCCTCGCGCACACTGCTCTTCGACCTGGAGGCCGGCGACTGGTCGGACGAGCTGTGCTCGCTCTTCGGCGTACCGCGCGACGCGCTGCCCGAGCTGGTGCCCAACTGGGGCGAGCTGGCGGTCACCGACGCACGTTCGTTCCTCGACCTGTCGCTGCCGGTGGCCGGGATCGCCGGCGACCAGCAGGCGGCGCTGTTCGGGCAGACCTGCTTCTCCCCCGGCGAGGTGAAGTGCACCTACGGGACCGGGTCGTTCATCCTGACCAACACCGGCTCGGACGTCGTCCGATCGTCCTCGGGACTGCTCTCGACAGCAGCCTGGCGCGCGCCGTCGGGTGAGCTGACCTACGCGCTGGAGGGCTCGATCTTCGTGACCGGCGCGGCCGTGCAGTGGCTGCGCGACGGGCTGCAGATCGTCGGTTCGGCGGCCGAGACGGAGGCGATCGCCGCGACGGTGCCCTCCTCGGACGGCGTGGTCTTCGTGCCCGCGCTGACCGGCATGGGCGCGCCGCACTGGGACCCGTCCGCGCGGGGGCTGATCATCGGCCTGACCCGCGGCACCACCAGGGGTCACATCGTGCGGGCGACGCTGGAGGCGATCACCTACGAGGTCCGCGACGTGGTGGCGACGATGCCCTCGGTCACAGCTCTGAAGGTCGACGGCGGCGCCGCGGCCAACAACCTGCTCTGTCAGCTCCAGGCCGACCAGCTCGGGCTCGAGGTCTCCCGCCCGCGCTATGTCGAGACGACCGGGCTCGGGGCGGCCTTCCTGGCCGGGCTGGGCGTCGGCATGTGGTCGTCGTACGACGAGCTGCGGCAGACCTGGGCGCTGGATCGCACCTTCTCCCCCGCCGCCGATCGGAGCCACGCGGATGCGGATCACGCGCGCTGGTTGAAGGCCGTGGAGCGCGCGAAGGGCTGGGAGTAACACGCTGTTGGTGGAGGTAGCGGCACGTCTGAACAGGCTGCTACTCCCCCTGAACATCGTGTTACTCCCGATTCAGCCGCTCGACCTCAGCCGCAGCCTCGTCCTTGCGCCGTACGGCGAGCTGCGCGGCCAACTCCGCCTCCGCACGCGCCTCCTCGGCGTCGGCGAGATCGTCGTCCACCTCCTGGGCGGCAGCCTCCAGCTCGGCCAGCTGTCGCCGCAGCTCGTCGAGCTCCGCCTGGACCTGCAGCGAGCGCGCCTGCAGCCGATCCACCTCGGCGGCGGCGCCGTCCCGATCCGACACGGCGTCCGCGGCCGCTGCCGTTGCTGCCTCGAGCGCTGACCGCGCCTCCTCCAGGGCCCGCAGCTCGGGCTCGGGATCGGGCACGACGTGCAGCGAGACCGGCGGATCCGCCACCGGCGCGACGGAGAAGCCGAGCGCCTCAGGCAGCGCGACAGCCGAGGCCGCGTCGACCGAGCCGACGCCGGTGGCGCGCAGCGGCGACACGAGCAGCCCTGACCGCACCGCCTCGGCGGCGAGCGGATCGATCATGGCGGCGGTCAGGGTCTCCTCGACCTGCTCGGCGACCTGCTCGGTGACGCGCAGCCCGGCGGAACGGGCCAATGCTCGCGCTCGCACCGTCAGTGCTGCGGTCAGCTGGCGCCGCTGCTTGGTCAGCTCGCGAAGCGCGGCGGCATCCATCCCGTCCTGCGCCTGCCGCAGCGCGTCGCCGACGGCGATCATCTGGGTCACCTGGTCGCTCTCCCGGCGTACCAGCAGGTCGACCACCCAGGCCGCCGTGGCCGGCTTGCGCAGCGCCTTCACCGGCCCCGCGAGCGGCTCGCCCTTGAGCTCGCGTGCCCTCGCGTCCCGGGCCGCGGTGAACTCCGCCAACGGCAATCCGTAGAGGGCCTCGGCGATGGCCAGCAGCTCGTCCTGCGTCATCGCTGCCAGCGCCCTCGACGGTGTTGCAGCGCGTCATGGTCCTCGGCCAGCTCGGCGTGGTCGATCACCGCCGTGACCAGCAGCGACCAGCCCACTTCCCGAAGCTCCTCGACCGTCACCGAGGCCCAGGCTGTCGCGTCCACCAGCCTCGGCCCCCAGTCGGAGTCCTCGAACGTGCCAGTGCGGAAGGGACCGCCGGGTGCCGGCGCCGTACCGCCGAACGCGTCGGCCAGATCCCGATGCGCCCAGGCCAGCAGCTGCACGACAGCACGCGACCCGACCTCCAGCGACTCCCCGAGCTCGCTGTCCGGATCGACCAGCAGCAGCAGCCGGGCAGGGGCGCCGTTCGCCACCATCAGCGAGGACACCGTCAGCCCGGCGCGGTCGGCCCCGGACCCGCAGGTCACCAACGCGACCGCGCCGCCCAGGCGGCCGCGCAGGCGCCGTACGGGGTCGTCCTCGGTCGGGAACGGATGACCGCTGTGGATCGTCACGCGGCCGGCTTGTCGTCCGTCCGCTTAGCGGCCTTTCCCGACGACTCATCGCCTGCGGACCCGTTGCTCGCCGCGTCCGTGCGCGACCCGTCGCCGTCACGCTTCTTGGCGTCGGTGGCGTAGAGGTCGACATACTCCTGGCCGGAGAGTCGCAGGATCTCGTACATGATCTCGTCGGCGATCGCGCGCAGGATGTAGCGGTCGTTCTCCATCCCGTCGTAGCGGGAGAAGTCGAGCGGCTTGCCGTAGCGAACGACGGGCCGCACGAGCTTGCCGAACACCTTGCCGGGCGGAGCGATTACGTCGGTGCCGATCACCGCGACCGGGATGACCGGCGTCTTGGTCTCCAGGGCGAGCCTGGCCACGCCGGTGCGACCGCGATAGAGCTTCCCGTCGTGCGAGCGGGTGCCCTCGGGGTAGATGCCGAAGAGCTCGCCGTCGCCCAGCACGCGCCGGGCGGCGATCAAGGCACCCTCGGCGGCCGAGGCGCCGGAACGGTCGATCGGGACGTTGCCGGTGCCGGCGAAGAAGGTCTTCTGCAACCAGCCCTTGGGGCCTTTCCCGGTGAAGTACTCGTCCTTGGCGACGAAGCGCACCATCCTCGGCACGCCGAGGGGCATGAAGAGCCAGTCGCAGTACGAGAGGTGGTTGCTGGCCAGGATCGCGGGACCGTCGGTGGGGACGTTCTCCACGCCCTCCCACTTCGGCCGGAAGACCAGCTTGAGCCACGGGCCGATGACGACATGCTTGAGCACCGAGTAGAACGCCTTTTCGTTCACGGGGCGAGCCTAGCGGCATTTCGCTTGCTGGCCGCCCTGCCGTCGCTGCGGCACAATGCCCGGCATGGCGGAGCAGACCCAGGCACCCTCGTCCTCAGACATCCACGCGCCGCTCTCGGTGCCGGCCCGGCCAGAGCTCACCGGCGGCCGGCGCATCGGCGTGCTCCTCTCGCACGGGTTCACCGGCTCGCCGTACTCGATGGTGCCGTGGGGCCGCTCGCTCGCCGATCTCGGCTACGCCGTCGAGGTCCCCCGGCTGCCGGGTCACGGCACCACCTGGCAGGAGATGAACGGCACCACCTGGACCGATTGGTACGCCGAGGTCTCGCGCGCCTTCGACAAGATCCGCGCCGAGAACGACGTGGTCGTGGTCGCGGGTCTGTCGATGGGCGGCGCGCTCGTGCTCCGCCTGGCTGCGGACCACGCCGAGGACATCGCCGGCGTGGTCGTGGTCAACCCGGCTGTGGCGACCAAGCGGCTGGACGTGAAGCTGCTGCCGGTGCTCAAGCATCTGGTGCGCTCGCGCCCCGGCATCGCCAGCGACATCAAGAAGCAGGGCGTCGCCGAGCACGGCTACCTCCGCACCCCGCTCAAGGCGGCACACTCGATGTTCCGCGCGTGGCCGACGCTCGTCGCGGACCTGCCGAAGGTGACCGCCCCGGTGCTCTACTTCCGTTCCACCGTGGACCACGTCGTCGACGCCGCCTCGCAGCCGCTGATCACCTCGCGCGTGTCCGGGCCGGTCACCGTGCGTGAACTGCCGAACAGCTATCACGTCGCCACCCTCGACAACGACGCTCAGCTCATCTTCGACGAGTCGGCGGCGTTCGTCGCGCGCGTGACCGCCGGCTGAGCATACGGACTAGGTCGCTCTGGGCTGCCGTCCTACTCTGGTGGGGTGAGCGAACCGGTGAGCGACCCGGACAAGGCTGCGCAGGACGCGGCCTGGCAGGAGATCGTGGAGAACTTCGGCGACCGCGTCGAGCTCTCCGGCGACGACCTCGCACAGCCGGAGCCGGTCGAGCTGCTCTTCGACGACGACGTCGACGAGCCGTTCGATCCCGACCCCGAGATGTACGACGAGGACTACGACGACGGCTTCGTCGCCCCGAGCCCGACGCTCCCCCGCCCATCGCCGGACCGCCTGCTCGCCTGGATCGGCGTGCTCGGCACTCCCGTGGCGGCGATCGTGCTGGTCGTGCTGCACATGACCTTGGGCTGGTGGATCCCGAACTGGGTGGTCGACTTCCTGATCCTCGGCTTCCTCGTCGGCTTCGGCTATCTCGTCTTCCACATGCCGCGCGAGCCGCGGGATCCCTGGGACGACGGCGCACGACTGTAGGTCCCGTCGAGAGGTCACTTTCTGCGGGTTGAGACGTCACTTTCTGCGGTTGAAGTGCATTGGGCGTCCGTTTGCGGGTGGCTCGAGACGAACGAGCAGGGTGGGCCAGTCCCAGCGTGGTTGCGTGTCTTGATCGGGTGCCTTCGCGTACGTCGCGTCGCGCCACCAGGCGTGTGATCGGGTACGGCGGGGCTTTCGCCTGTTGCGGTCCGCAACGAGGGCCGCATGCCGTGATTCGAGTCGACATCGTTCGACTACGTTTTCGAGCTGATCTCTACTCTGTGGACACCACCACAGACGTTCCCGCGACCCCAATTATTACGCCACGAAGTCGACCAAGGGGATTGCGTCTAACCACGACGGAGATAGAAGGCGACTTTTCCACAGGTAGGCGTCTGGCCCTTCTCAGGTCGCCCCCCGCGCATTACGGTTCGGTTCATTCGCTCACTCCGCTCGGGAGGAACTGATGCGCCGCTCACCCCTGCTCCTTGTTTCCCTCGCCATCCTGCTCACAGGCTGTGGTGGCGGGACTCAAGACATCGCCGACGGTCCCTCGCCGGCCGCCTCGCCCACGACGTCGATGCCCGCAACCCCCTCGACTTCGGCGACGATCGCGACTCCGCCCGCGCACGAAAGCGCCAAGCAGTTCATCCGCCGCTGGATTCAGGTCAACACGGAGGCACAGCGCACCGGGGACCTCACCGCACTCGATTCGCTGAACGAGCCCGGCTGCGAGTCGTGTAAGTCATTCGCCAGGGCCGTCACCCGTATCTACGCGGCCGGAGGCACTATCGAGGCCGCGGACACCGAGATTCTCTCTATCGCGCGTCATCCAGACGGCCAGTACTACACACGCGAACGCGTTCCCCCAAGCCGCTACCGCGAGAGTGCGAGAGCGAAATGGACAAAATTCACTGGAGGAACGGATACTCAAATCTACCTAGTCGCGCGAGTCGGCGACCTGTGGCGCATGGCAAAGTATTCCGAACTCGCGGGGAGTGCGGAATGACCGTCGTCCGGATTCTGATCGCAGGTATCTTTGCGGCAGCGGCCTTAGGTGTCTCCGACACGGCACGGGGCGCGTCCGCGACATCATGCGAAAGTGCCGTGGATATCAGCCGCGCCACGGAGGTCTGCACGTTCTCTGGCCACGACGCAGCCAACGCGGTACAGGATGCCGGCGGCGGCACCCGGCCCAACTACACCTTCACACCCAACTGCCACAGCGGAGCCAAGACCTGCGCGGAGACACCTACCTGCCCCGCTGAGGACGGCACTCAGGGCGAGGACATGATCGTCTACGAGGGCACCACCAAGGTGGGCGAGACGTGCTGGACCGGGAAGGCGCCCGATCCGCCACAGCTTCCAACACCCGACCAGGTCATGGCGGCCGCCCGGAGCCTCAGCTGGCCCGCCGCCACCCTGATCATCCAGCCGCCCGACGGAGAGACCCTGGTCAACTTCGCCACAAACTTCTACACCAGCACGACCGCTGTCCAGAGCCACACAGTGCCCCTGCTGAGCGTCGAGGTGACGATCGAGGCGACGCCCGCGGCGTACGTGTGGCGCTTCGGGGACGGGACGAGTCACACCGGCAGCGACCCAGGGGCCGCCTATCCAGCACTGGGCGTCACTCACCGCTACCTGCGCAAGGGTGAGGTGGCACCCCAGGTGGACATCACCTACCGCGGCCGTTACCGCTTCGGCACCGGCGCCTGGCGTCCACTGCCCGACACCTTGACGATTCCAGGTACGCCACAACGCCTCCGGGTGCTGACCGCCACGCCCCACCTCGTGGGCAACTGAGGGCGGCACCCGAGCCGGGGCCGCCGCCTCGGCCTCAGCGAACGGAGCGAGCCAGGGCAGCCGCTCCGACGACCCCTGCTTCGGGGCCGAAGTGTGCGCGCACGATGGGCGGAATCAGCCGGTGGGCCGCCCCCACGAGGGACTGACGCAGCGCGGAGCGCGCCGGGTCCAGCAACAGCCCGTCCGCGGCGGAGACGCCACCCCCGACCACCACCAGCTCGGGATCGAAGGCCGCGACGAGGTTCGCGATGCCGATGCCGAGCCACTCGCCGACCTCCTCGAAGGCCTGCAGCGCGAGGCTGTCGCCGCGCTCCGCAGCGGCCGTCACCATCGGCCCGGTCAGGGTGTGCGGATCGCCGGCCGTGAGCTCCTGGAGGAGCGTCGTGCCGGCGTACGACTCGTGCCACATCCGGCCTCGGGCGTAGCGCACCAGCGCGTTCCCGGACGAGTACTGCTCCCAGCAGCCCTCCCCGCCGCACTCGCAGCCGCGCCCGTCCGGGACGACCTGCATGTGCCCGAACTCGCCGGCCATGCCGTTGCGCCCACGCAGCAGCGTGCCGCCCAGCACGACAGCACCGCCGATGCCGGTGCCCATCGTCACCATCAGTACGTCGCCGGCACTCCGCGCCGCACCGAGCGCGATCTCGGCCCGCGCCGCGCAGTTGGCGTCGTTGTCGAGCGCGACGGGCAGTCCCCAGCGCGCCTCCAGCCGCGACCGGGTCGGGTCGTCGCGCCACGGCAGGTGCGGGGCGAACATCACCCGCTCGCCATCGGCGTCGACGAAGCCGGCCGCGGCGATGCCCACCGCCGCGATCGGCTGGCCGGCGGCTGCCTCCTCGATCGCCTCGGTGAGGGCGTCCTCGACCAACTCCACCGCAACCCGTCGGCCCGGCGTCGAGCGGCGCGCGATCGGCCCGACCGACCCCGCCTCGGAGACCGTCGCGGCCACCACCTTCGTCCCGCCGATGTCGACGCCGATGTAGACGCCCGTAGGCGTGTCCGCCTCGTCGACCACAGGTACTACCTCCGGGCCAGGTCTGCGGCGCCGATCAGGCCCGCGTTGTTGCCCAGGCTCGCGCCTCGGATGTCCAGCTCGGGACGGTGCCCGCGACCGGTCAGCTGGTTGCGGAAGGCGGTGCGTGCCGGACCGAACAACAGCTCACCGGCATCGGCGACGCCACCACCGATCGCCACCACGGCAGGGTCGAGCACGGCCGTCAGCGAAGCGATGCCCTCGCCCAGCCAGGTGCCGAGCGTGGCCAGCGCCTGGATCGCGAACGGGTCACCTTCTTGCGCGGCAGCAGTCACCATCGGGCCGTTGATCGCGGACGGATTCCCACCGGCCCGCGCCACCACCCCGGCAGCGGCCGGGTCACCGGCGACGGCCGCGGCCCGGACGTCACGCACCAGCGCGCTGCCCGACGCGTACTGCTCGTAGCAGCCGAGGTTGCCACAGCCGCAGGGGATCCCGCCTGGAACCATCCGCATGTGGCCGATCTCGGCGCCGACGCCGAAGGCGCCACGGTACAGCTCTCCGTCCAGGACCAGGCCGCCGCCGACGCCTGTGCCCACCGTGACGAGGAGGAGATCCTCCACGTCGACACCCGCGCCGTAGGCGAACTCGCCCCACGCCGCGGCGTTGGCGTCGTTCTCGATGACGACCGGCAGGTCGACCTGCTTCTCCAGGCCCTGGCGCAGATTGACGTCGCGCCAGGCGATGTTGGGCGCGAACATCACCGTACTGCGGCCCTTGTCGATGTAGCCGGCGGCGCCCACCCCGACCGACGAGATCTCATGACGGCTCTTGAGCTGAAGGACCACCGAGGCGATCGCATCGGCGATCGCGTCGGGGTCGGTGGCCGGGGAGGTGACGCGCAACTCCTCGACGATGGTCCCCTTCTCGTCGACCACGCCACCGAGGATCTTCGTGCCGCCGACGTCGACGCCACACGCGAGTGCGGTCACTCCTGGTTCTCCTGTCCATCGCGGGAGTCATCAGGCCAGTCATCGGACCAGCCCTGCTCCGTGTCGAGGTCGATCTTCTCCACCGAAGTGCCTCGACGGGAATTCGGGCGCGATTCCGCGGCTGCGGTGATCACGGCCGAGGCGGCCTGCATGAGGGATGCGGCGGCCATCGAAAGGTGCGTCATCACCTCGGGCGAGGCCTCGCGGATGACGTGCACAGTGCGACAGACCGGGCAGTACGCACACTCGGGTGCACCTGTCGCCAGGTGCTCGCCGAGGTCGTGGTTGATGTCGGAAGCCACGGTCTGGGCGTGGCTGGCGAGCCCGGCCAGACCAGTGGTCAGGCCGACCGCCAGGTTCCCGGCGACGTCGCTGCCGTGCTGCTTCGCCCAGTCTCCGAGCGCGCCGAAGAGCTTGGCCGCCTCCTCGGCGGCGCTGCCGAGCTGCTCGTGCCGAGTCTCGTGATCGGCACCTGGCCGATCGTGACCGTCATCGCTCACAGCTGCTCCTCCCCGGCTCCGTCTGCTCTCCCTCGCTCGCGGAACCGTACCTGCAGCTCGCCCTGTTCCACACGTGCCCCCGCCACCTGCAGCCTGGCGAGTCCGGCAGGCAGGGTCAACAACCGTCGGTAGGAGCCGACGGTGACGACCAGGTCGTCGCCGTTGCGCCCCAGGTGCACCTGCTCGCGCGCTGCCCCCGGCAGGGCCAGGTGCGCGACCGCGCCCTCGGCGGTGCGGGTGACGCGGAACGGCCCCTCCCCGGTCGGTACGGCGAGGGCATCGGCGCCGGCGTACACCTCGTCGGCGAGTGCGACGAGGGCGGCCACGCCGACGGGTTCCCGCGGCCGGTAGACCGACCGCCACACCGGCAGCCCCGGGAACGACTCGTCGACCTCGGCCAGCACCTCGTCCTGCGCCACCACCCAACCGGCGCGCCAGTCGTCGGCACCGTCGGCCGGAAAGACCCTGTTGGCGACCACGCCATCGACCCGGTAGCCGTAGAGCGACAGCGTGGTGAAGCTTCGCCTGGCCTCCGCCGCGACGACCCGCTCGGGGGTGAGCACCAGCCGCACCGAGGCATCCGGACCGGCGAGCAGCTCACGCACCTGGCGCAGCTCGGTGTGCAGCCTCTCGACCGCGTTGAAGACCGTGTCGCCCGGCATCGGCACGCCCGCGGCCTTGGTCAGCACCGGCTTGAGTGCCTTGGTCAGCCGGCGCTGCATCGGCAGGATCCGCTGCATGTACCAGCCCAGCGCCTCGGGCAGCGCCAGCAGCCTCAAGGTCTCGGCGGTCGGGGCGCAGTCCACCACGATGACGTCCCAGCGGCCCGAACGCGCCTGCTCCAGCAGCTCGAGGAGGGCCAGCACCTCCTCGGCGCCCGGGATGACGGTGAGCTCCTCGGCAGCGACCGGATCCACGCCGACCACCTCGAGCACGCTCAGCAGGTAGCCCTGGATGTCAGCCCACGACTCCTCGAAGCGTCGCTGCGCGTCGATCTGCTGCACGAACAGGCCCGGCGCCACCTCCGTGGGCGAGCCGCCGGTGACTGTCGCGGCGTACGCGTCGGCGAGGGAGTGTGCCGCGTCGGTCGACATCACGAGCGTGCGTCTGCCCGCGGCCGCGGCCTGGGCGGCGGTGGCCGCGGCGACCGTCGACTTGCCGACGCCACCCTTCCCGGTGAACAGCAGGACCCGCATGCGTCCCTCCGAGCGGCCTTCGGGGGCAGGGGCCGCTGTCACAGCGACTCGACGCGCGTCTTCAGCCCCCGCAGCGCGGTCTCGATGAGGATCTTCTCGCCCTTGCGCTTGAGCATGCCGATGAGCGGGATGCTGACATCGAGGGAGAGCCGGTAGGTGACCTCGGTGGACCCGTTGCCCAGGTCACGCAGCAGGTAGGCACCGTCGAGCGTGCGCAGCAGGGTGCCCTTGACCAGGGTCCAGGAGACCTTCTTCTCGCCGTCCCAGACGTAGGAGAGCGTGTAGTCGTCCTTGATCGGCGGCACGTCGAGGACGAAGTGGACCTGCTCGGCCCTGCCGTCGGGACCGGTGGAGAGAGGCTCGGCGACCTTCATCCCCTTGGCCCACGTGGGGTAGGCCGGGAAGTCGGCGATCACGTCCATCACCGCGCCAGGAACCGCCTGGACGACGATCGAAGAGGTGGTCTGTTCGGCCATGAGGTGCCTTCGCGTTTCGGGCCTCTGCGGCGGCCTCGGTTGACGGGCTCCGACCTTCGTCGGACGGATTGGCAGCGTACCGGATCGGGGAGGGATGCCCGCGGGACACCTGGTCGGAGTAGTGTGCCGGAGTTCACCTACCAGCAGTATGTGCGGAGGAAGTAGTGCGCGAGTTCTCCACCCCGGCCACCTTGGAGCTCCCGACCGCGGGCAACCTGACCGACGACGTCGTGAGTAACGCGCGCGACTTCGCCGACACGGTCGCCTTCAGCCGCCCCGGCGGCAACGGCTGGGAGGACGTCACCGCGGCGCAGTTCCATGCCGAGGTCGTGGCCGTTGCCAAGGGTCTGGTCGCATCCGGCATCGAGCAGGGCGACCGCGTCGCGCTGTTCTCCAAGACCCGTTACGAGTGGACGCTGCTCGACTACGCGATCTGGTTCGCGGGTGCGGTCACGGTGCCGATCTACGAGACCTCCTCGGTGGAGCAGGTCCGCTGGATCCTCGAGGACTCCGGCGCCCGCGGCATCGTGGCCGAGGGATCCGACCACATCGCCCGCGTCGCGGAGGCGCGGGTGGACCTCGAGTCGTTGACAAGCGTCTGGTCCTTCGCGGACAACGCCGTCGACGTCCTCGTCCGTCTCGGTGGCGACGTCGCCGACGAAGAGATCGAGAAGCGGCGTACGGCGATCGTCCCGTCCGACCCGGCCACCCTGATCTACACCTCCGGCACCACCGGCCGACCGAAGGGCTGCGTGCTCACGCACAGCAACTTCATGGTCGAGCTCGGCGTCGCCGTGGACGAGCTGGACCGGCTGTTCCAGACCGAGAACGCCAGCACCCTGCTCTTCCTGCCGCTGGCACACGTGTTCGCCCGGATCATCCAGATCGGCTGCATCAAGTCCCGCACCCGACTGGGCCACTCCCCCGACATCACCAACCTGCTCGACGACCTGGGCGACTTCAAGCCGACCTTCATCCTCGCCGTGCCGCGCGTCTTCGAGAAGGTCTACAACACCGCCTCGCAGAAGGCCGCGGCTGACGGCAAGGGCAAGATCTTCAACATCGCCACCGATGTCGCGATCAACTTCTCCCGGGCCGACGAGGCCGGTCGGGTTCCGCTGGTGCTGCGCGCCAAGCACGCGCTGTTCGCCAAGCTGGTCTACGGCAAGCTGTTGGCGGCGCTGGGCGGCAACTGCCAGTTCGCCGTCTCCGGCGGTGCGCCGCTCGGCGAGCGGCTGGGCCACTTCTACCGCGGCATCGGGCTGACCGTGCTCGAGGGCTACGGCCTGACCGAGACGACCGGCGCGCTCACCGTCAACCTGCCCGACGCGCTCAAGATCGGCACCGTCGGTCGGCCACTGGCAGGCACCTCGGTGCGGGTCGCGGACGACGGTGAGCTGCTGTTCAAGGGCGGTCAGGTCTTCGCGGGCTACTGGAACAACGACAAGGCCACCGGCGAGGCGCTCGGTGACGGCTGGTTCCACACCGGCGACCTGGGCGAGGTCGACGACGAGGGCTTCGTGCGGATCACCGGTCGCAAGAAGGAGATCATCGTGACCGCCGGCGGCAAGAACGTCGCCCCCGCCGTACTCGAGGACAGGCTGCGGGCGCACGTGCTGGTCGACCAGTGCATGGTCGTAGGCGACGGCCAGCCCTTCATCGGCGCACTCGTCACCCTCGACCCCGAGTCGCTGCCGACCTGGGCCGAGGCGCACGGCAAGCAGGGCGGCGTGGAGGAGCTCTACGACGACGCCGATCTGCGGGCGGAGGTGCAGCGGGCGGTCGATGATGCCAACAAGGCCGTCTCCCACGCCGAGGCGATCAAGAAGTTCGTCATCCTGCCGGACGCGTGGACCGAGGAGGGTGGTCAGCTCACCCCGAGCCTGAAGCTCAAGCGGAACGTCGTGATGCGGGAGTTCCACGACGAGGTGGACGCGCTCTATCGACGCTAGACGGACGAAGGGGCTCGTTTTCTCCGCGGCCCGACTGGGCATCTGTCCTGTCTGGATGAGTCGTCTGGTGAGGGTGGAGGTGTGAGGTGATCGCGCTGCCGGTCCTCGGTGTCGTCGCCCTCGTCGTCACTCTGCTGCTCAACTCGACCGTGCGCGCCGCGGAGGAGTCGGCTGGGGCCGACGGGCCCGGCTCGACCGAGTGGATCCTGCGTCACTGCGTCACCCTGCGACAGGTCGCGATCACGACAGCCCGCCCTCCTGGGAAGCTCATGCAGATCCTGCGCGACATGCGGGTTGGCCACGGTCGCTCGGAAAGCTTGCGGGGCACGACCGGGCGGTGCAACGTGGACCAGGTGCGTCACGCGACCAAGGCCCGGCATCTGTCGGTGACGAGCACGCCAGTGATGCTCACCTCCATGAACAGTCGGCCGCGCAGATGAATGCCACCACGCCCGAACTCAGCCTGCTGCCCGACCCGCACCATCGTCGGGTCGCAGGGCTGACGCGCGGGTTCGCCCTGGTCGCAATGCTCGTTCCGCTGCTGTGGACGCGGGACACCGGGTCGCTGGTCGCGCTGGTGTTCATCGCCGCGACCTGGGGCATCGTCACCCTGCTCGAGTGGCGCAGCCGGGTCACCCTCGACGTCATCGGCGGGATCGAGGCGGCCGGCGTCGGCCTGGTCGCCGGCATTGCACTGGACCGGTCCCCCGCCGTCTTGGCAGCACTGGCGATCGTGCCGTTCAGCGCCGGGCTCTACCGGGGTGTGTGGGGCGTCGCGCTCTCGCTCTCGACCGAGCTCTTCGCGGTCGTCACCGCTGCGCTGGCCGTCCACCACGGGATGACGCCCGAGCAGGGCTACAGCATCTTCAGCTGGTGCTTCGCCGGTCTGGGCGTCGGCCTGATCGGCACCTTCCTGCGCAGCGCACTGCAGCAGCGGGCCGATCCACTGGCGCCCTATCTCTACGCGCAGTCGCTGCTGCGTCAGCTCATCGACATCAGTGGCGGCTTCGACGGTGGTCTCGACCCGGTCACCCTGGGCGGCGGCATCCTCAGTGAGGTCCGCGATGAGCTGCCGACGACGTCCCTGGCCCTCTACGTCACCCGCGGAGAGACCCTCTCGCGGCTGGTCACCAGGGAGAGCGGCGACAGCGTGGAGCCCGATTGGGAGGACGCCGCCCTCGCCGCCTGGGCCACCGCCGCCACCTACGTCGAGGAAAACGTCTTCGCCGTGCCGCTGCAGTCCGCGCACGACGGCAGCGTCTCCGCGGTCGTGGTCGCTTGTCTCTCCGACCGGGTCACCGCGGAGGGGCTGGGCCTGCACGACCGACTGGAGAAGCTGCGGCGCTCGCTCCAGGTCAGTGCCGTCCAACTCGACACCGCCCTGCTCTTCGCCGCGTTCCGCGACTCCGCGACCGCTGAGGAGCGACGCCGGCTGGCTCGCGAGATGCACGACGGGGTGGCCCAGGACATCGCCGGCCTCGGCTATCTCGTCGATGCCCTGGCCAGTACGGCGTCGACGCCGCAGCAGGCCGAGCGGATCGGCGTACTGCGGGAACGGATCACCGCCGTGGTGGCCGAGATCCGTCGTTCCCTCGTCAACCTCCGTACGTCGGTGGGTGCCAGCGAGAGCCTGGGCGCCGCTATCGGCTCGATCGCCCGGAACCTGACCGAGGTCTCAGGAGTGCCGATCCACGTCACCCTGGACGAGACCACCGACCGGCTGCGCCCTGAGGTGGAGGCGGAGCTGTTCCGCATCACCCAGGAAGCGATGAACAACGCGATCAAGCACGCTCACGCATCGGCGATCGAGGTGCACTGCCAGGTGCGGGCTCCGCAGGCCCTGATCACGGTCAGCGACGACGGTCGCGGCATGCAGGCGCCACGCACCGGCTCCCACGGACTCTCGATCATGCGGGAGAGGGCCTTGCTCATCAACGCGACTCTCGCCATGGTGGAGCGGGACGGCGGCGGCTTGGCCGTCACCGTCGAGATCACGAGTGGAACAGACGACGCCTCCACCCCGGAGGCTGGGAAGGCGAGGGTGGACGCATGACGTCGGTGCTGTTGGTGGACGACCACGAGCTGATCCGCGAGGGTCTGGCCGGGGTGATCGACCTGGAGGAGGACCTCGACGTGGTCGCCCAGGCCGGCACCGTCGCGGCTGCGCTGGAGCTCTACGAGCGGCTCTCCCCCGACGTCGTGGTCGCGGACCTGCAGCTCCAGGACGGGACCGGGCTCGACATCCTGCGGGCCATCCGGCGCCAGAGCAACACCACCGGCGTGGTGGTGCTGACGATGCACTCGGGTGATGACCAGATCTTCGCCGCGATGGAGGCCGGCGCGTCCGGTTTCGTCGGCAAGGACGCCCCCTCGCAGGAGGTCGTGCGGGCCGCCCGCCACGCCGCCGTCTCGCCGCGCTCCTTCGTCTGCTCGGGGCTGGTCGGCGCGATGATCCGGCGGCAGAGCAGCGAGTCCACCCGGCTCTCCGATCGCGAGCACGACGTGCTGCTGCTGCTGGCCGACGGCCTGGGCGCCGCCGCGATCGGTGAGCGGCTCTACCTCTCGGAGTCCACGGCCAAGTCGCACATCGCGCGGATCTACCAGAAGCTGGGTGCAGCGAACCGGGCCCAGGCCCTGGTCACGGCGATGCGGATCGGGCTGCTCTCCAGCGTGAAACCCACCGGAGCCTAGGCCCCGACCCGGGACCCTGCGCACCCAGCGCTAGTCCGAACGGACTACGCCGGCAGGCACCTTCACCCGATCCGTGGAGCGGCTGAGCTGCGGCACCATGGAGTCGTCGGGCGGTGCGGTTGCCTCGCCCAAGGGGATTGATCCTGAGGGGGACTTCGGATGCTGGACTACGTGCGCATCATGATGAAGGCGCGGCTCGCCAAGATGGACGAGCGCGGAGCCTCGGCCGTGGAGTACGGCCTGCTGATCGCCGGCATCGCGGCGCTGGTCGTCGGCGTCGTTTTCACCTTCGGCGGCAAGCTGCAGAACGTCTTCCAGGACACCTGCAAGGCGGTCAACGGAGGCGGCAACGCCTCGGCCGGCAACTGCACCTGACCGCCTGACCGGTGACATGGGGCCAACCGCCATCGGAGGGATAGCGATGACCCAACAGCGACCGAAGACCGACCGAGGCGCATCGGCGGTCGAGTACGCCCTGCTCGCCGCGGGCATCGCGGCCCTGATCGCGGTGATCGTCTACATCCTCGGCCCGCACGTGAGTCACATGTTCGGCAACACCTGCAACGCGATGACCAACGAGACCCATCAGAGCAGCTGCACGTGACCTGCGGGCGTTGACACGCACCGGTCCCGCGCGCTGGCGCTCAGTGACCGCCCAGCACCCGCCCTGCCAACGCGATCCGCTGAAGCGCCGTCGGATGCGAGCCGAAGACGAACTGCGACCACGCTGGCGGCGTCGGGTCGGAGAGCGAGCTGATCGCCAGCCGGCGCTGGAGCGCGACGAAGGAGTCCGCGTCCCGGGTGGTCACCAGCGCGTCCACGTCGGCGCGGGTCTCGATCTGGCGACTGATGGTGTTCTCCACCGGCAGCGCGAGCACCGAGGCCAGCGCGAAGAGCGCGAGCAGCAGCGGCACCGCGGCGGGATCGCGCAGACCGGCGTACCTGCGCCCGACCAGCAGCCCCAGCAGACCGACACCGAGGAACGCGGCGGCGACCCCGAGCAGCGTCCCGGTCAGCACGTCGTCGTGATGCGCGTGCCCGAGCTCGTGCGCGACCACGGAGAGCACCTGGCCGCGCGGCAGCTCGTCGATCAGGTTGTCGTAGAGCACCACCCGGCGAGTCGACCCGAAGCCGGTGACGTAGGCGTTGAGCTGCGTGGTCCGCTGCGAGGCATCGACGACCAGCACGTCATCGAGCCGAACGTGCTCCTCAGCCGCGATCTGGAGGATCTGGGAACGTAGCTCCCCCTGCGGCAGCGGCGTGAAGTCGCTGAACAGCGGCTCGACCAGGACCGGGTAGACGAACGAGCCGAGCAGCACCAGCGCGGCGATCACGACACCAGCGATCGCCGGCCAGGCGCGCTGCCAGCGCCTCGCGATGCCGAGCAGCACCACCACCGCGATCGCGGAAGCCACCACGGTGACGCCGACCCCGATCGCCACGTCGGAGAAGTACGACGCCCAGCTCTGCCTCGACAGGCCGTAGCGGAGCTGCTGGTGCTGCAGCGCGATGGCGAAGGGCAGTGTCGCGAGCCGGCCGATGACCGTGACCAGCAGCACCAGCACCGTCGCTCGCAGCCACCAGGGCCCGCGCAGCCGCTCGGCGACCGCCCGACCGAACCGGCTGAAACCCAACAGGCAGGCGACGGCCACCGAGACCACCAGGCTGCTGCGGCCCAGCCAGCGGGCCGCGTGCGAGTACGCCGTGGCACGGTCGATCTGCGCTTGGGTGAAGACGCTGTCGGCGGCCGGCGGGTGCAGCCGCCCGCCTGGGTAGGGGTGCCACGGCACCAGCACCGCCGCCAGTACGACGAACGCCGCGGCGCCGCCGACGGCCATGACGAGCGAGAGCCGCTTCATGGTGCTCACCGGGCCAGCCCCTCCAGCTCACGGCGCCACTGGACGGTGAATCCGCTGAGTCCGAAGCCGAACTGCTGCCGCATCGTCGTGTCCAGATCGGCTCCTCCGCGGACCTCGTCGTACAGGTGGACCAGGGCCTGCTCACCACCGACCCGGGCCAACAGCCGGCAGGCCAGCCAGGCCGCCTCGTACTCGGCACCGAACGACTCCGACTGGTCGTCGAACTCCGCCGGTCCCGGCAGGTGCTTCGGCGCGCCGTCCTTGCGCACCTCGGCCAGGATCTGCCGAGCCGTGGTGGACAGCGGCAGGGTGACGTCACGCAGCGCGACATAGTCGGCGAAGCCCTCCAGCAGCCACGGCGGCAGGGTGTCGTTGGTGGCCACGTCGGTCGCGGCGTGGGTGGCCTCGTGACTGAGCACGATCTGCGCGCCCTGGCTGTTGAGGCCGCCGATGACCTGCGGATTCACCAGCACGTGCACGGGGCCGCCCGTGCTGCCGTCGACCGTCGCCGTCACCGCCGCGACGCCGTGGTAGCTGCCGGTCGTGGCCCCCATCATCCGCTCCAGGCCGGTCTCGTCGGCCGGCACCTCAAGGACGAGGTCCGGGCGCGGCCAGGGCAGCACCTTGCGCACCGCCGCGACGGCACGGTCAGCGAGCGTCCCGTAGCGAGCGGCATGCCGCTGCGCAGCAGCACCGGTGCCGGCGAGCACCACCGTCGCGTCGTCGGTACGCCGCACCTGCACGGGGCCGGCCAGCCACAGTGGCAGCCGCCCTCCACCCGCCCCGAAGCCACGCAGCTCTATCCCGCCGCCGGCAGGCGCGAAGGTGGCACTGACGTCGGTGGAGGCGGTCTCGGTGTCGATGCCGCCGAAGCGCCAGGTGAGCGCGACGTCGGCGTTCCAGGAACCGTCGCTCGCCACGGCGCCGTCCTGCGCGACGTAGCGCGCAGTGAAGTCCTGCACCCGCAGCGCTGCTGCGTTGGCCACCACGGTGCGTGCCTCGCTGCCCTGCACCCGGTCGGGGCGCCGGTCGCGCACCGCCTGTTGAAGCGCTGCCAGGGCTGCGGCGGCCTTGCCCGGCTGCTCGGTCGCTGGCCTGCCGGAGCCGACCGCCTGAGGAGGCACCACGTAGGTGTCCTCGCCGTGCAGGCGCCAGGCGAGGAGACCGAGCGCCACCGCCAGCGCGGCGACCGTCGCCACGACGACACGGACCGCCACTCGCGAGGAGTGGCGGTCCGTGTCGGCAGTCATGGCGCCGAGTCAATCAGACCCGGCCTAGGGGTTGTGCGGGGATCAGCCCGGGCGGACGGCGCCCACGTAGGGCATCGAGTACAGGCCGGTCACCTTGACGCCCACGCTCGGGTTCTCGGCATTCACGATCATGCCGTTGCCGATGTACATGCCGACGTGGCTGATCGGGTGGTAGTAGAACACCAGGTCGCCCGGCTGAAGATCGGAGGCGGCGATGTGGCGACCGGAGCCGTACTGCGCGGCCGAGGAGTGCGGCAGCGAGACGCCGGCGGCGCCCCAGGCGCGCATGGTCAGACCCGAGCAGTCGAAGGCGCTGGGGCCGGCCGCACCGTAGACGTAGGCCTTGCCGACCTGAGCCATCGCGTAGGAGATCGCGGCCGCGGCGCTGCCGGTGGCGTTGATGTCACCGGCCGAGACCCGGGTCGAGTCGCGGGAGAGAAGCTCCTCGCGCTGCTTGGCCTGGAGGCCGCCGAGGACCTTCTTGGCCTCGGCGAGCTTGTCGTCGATCGTCGCCTTGGCCTGCTTGAGGTCGGCCTGGGTCTGCGTGACATCGGCGGCGCGATCCGCGGTCGCCTGCTGGCGCAGCTGGAGTGCCTGGACCTGGTTGGAGTAGTCGGTGAGCAGGCTGTTCTGGATGCCGTCGTAAGCGGACATCGTCGACAGGCCGGCGAGGAACGCCTTGGGATCGTCGCTGACGACGACCTGGCCCACGGCCGACATGTTGGAGCCCTCGAACTGGCGCATCACCGAGTCGCGGACCTGCTCGCGGACACCGCTGAGCGCCGTGTCCTGGCGCTTCTGGTCGGCTTCGAGGTCGGAGAGCTCGCTGCGCAGCTGCTTGAGCCGGACGTTGGCGGCGTCGTACTTCTCGCCGGCGGCGTCGGCCTGTTGGTAGAGGTCGTCGACCTGGGCCTGGACGTCCTTGATGGAGGGGGTCGCGTGGGCGGCCGTCGAGGGAAGCATTCCCACGACTCCGGCGACAGCAATCGTCGCGATACCAGCGATGAGTCGGTTCCGACCGTTCAGCACGAGCGGGCGTTCTCCTTGTTTTGTCGTACGCCTACCGGGTGAGCTGACGGATTCGGGCACGACATGCCCTACTCCCACTCCTCACGTCCGATAGGACGTGCCTCGCAGGAGATTCACCCCAGATGGCGGCTAGGCCGCCGATGGTTCCCCGGCTCGTGATCCGCCCCGATGCGGCTCACAACTCAGCGCGGTGCCCTCGCGGATCCGGTGTGATCCACTGCCTCGGGCACCAAGTGTCCTAGACCTTAACCGAGTCCTGCACAGCGTTGCCAATCCCTCTCCACAGTGTGTCGATATCCAATCTGCCTCATTTGTCACATGAGTCACATCAGCATCAGGAATCACGCCGAAACGCTAGGCCGACTCCACCGCCGGCCCCTCCACCGGCGAGACCAGTCGCAGCGGCGGCACCAGACCGCCGTCGGCCAGCACCTCCAGCGCCCGCCTCTCCTCGTCCTCCATGGTCAGCTCAGGTGGCAGTCCCAACAGCACCGTCACCACACAGTCGTGACACTCAAGGCCTCGCACCACACAGGTGTCGCAATCGATCGTCGTGCTCATGTCGAAGACGTTCGCAGCCGCCACCGACAGTTTTCGATCCGCCACCCGGACAGCGTGTCGCGGCGTGTCGCCACGGCGCTGCCGAAGGCCGGATCTAGCGCAGCGCCTGCAGCAGCACAGGCGTCGGCACCGGCCGTCCACCGCTGAGCGCGATGTCGCGCGCCACCGCCTGGTCGTCGCTGACCACCAGCACCACCCGGCCCGCAGGCTCGGCGGCAACCAGCTCACGGATCACGTCATCGGCGATCACACCGGCCGGGCTGAAGACCACCCGCACCCCGCGCGGCGCGCCGGCGACGTGACGGGCGGCAGCACCGGGCACCGCGGCCGCATCGAAGACGACGGTCGTCTCGGCGCCGGTGCGGGCCACCAGCGGCGCCAGCGCCTGCATCAGCCGGATCCGCTGGGCCTCCAGCGGAGAGGCGGGCCAGGCCTGCTTGGTGACGTTGTAGCCGTCGATGACCAGCCGGGCACGCGGCATCGCCAGGTAGCCCTCCAGCTCGCCGAGGCTCGCCACCGTACGGCTGCGCCCGGCCGGCTCGGACGGCACCTCGGCATAGGTCGCCTCGACGTTCTCCCCCGGCGTCCCGCTCACCTGCGGCAGGGCCAGCTCGCGGCGCAGACCGGACGCTGCGTCGATGATCGTCTCGAGCAGGAGCCGGGAGCGCTGGGTGGCCACCTCGCGCTCGCCGCGGGCGGCACGCCGCTCGTCCCCCGCCTCCGCCTCGAGCTGGGTGACCCGGCCCCGCAGCTGACGCAGCTCGCGGGCCTGGCTCGCCGCCGTCGCCTCGGCCTCGGCTCGGGCAGTCCGTGCCGCGGCGAGGCCCTCCTCGGCCTCGGCGAGGGCCTCGCGGCCGCCGCTCCGGGCCTCCCCGAGCCGACGCCGCAGCAGGGCGTTCTCCTGCTTGACCCCCTCGAGGTCGGTACGCCGCCGCTCGCGGGCCTCGCGCAGCTCCTGCTCGAGCTGGTCCACCCGGCGCTGCAGGCGCGCCACGTCCTGCTCCGCCACACCCGAGCGGGTCTGCTGCAGGCCCTGGAGCGCCTCCTCGAGCTGCTCGACCCAGGTCTCGGGCCGCAACAGCCAGGCGAACGCAGCGATCTCTGCGGCCTCGGCACCGGACGGCAGTCGGTCGGCGGCGTAGCGCGGCTGGGTGGAGCGCAGCTGCACCGCGAGCCGCTCACGCAGGCCGCCCTCGGCGTCCGGGTCCGCATCGAGCGCGGTCGCGATCGCCGTACCTCCCGCCTTGGCCCGCCGCGCTGGTGCGAAGGCGGCGATGCGGCGCAGCGCCGCCGGCAGGTCCGGAACCTGCGGCAGCACCTCGGCGCAGAGCGCGACGAGACGCGTCCGCACCGGCTCCGGAAGCTCGGCGACGGACGGCACCGGGGCCGGGGCAGTGGTCACGAGTGAAGGATAGGTGCGCCGGCACAGGCGCGCCGTCCCAGAACTGTCGGTGCTCGGATCTACGGTCACCGACATGAGTGAGCGGAGCGAGCGAATCGTGCGACACAGTGCGCGCCGTGCCTCATGCGCGCACGGAGCCCGGCGCCCTCGCATGCTGGGAGCGCGTGCATGAGCGCCACCGCAACGACCCGGTCTCGATGGGAGACCCAGCGCAGCTTCGACGAGCTGGGTCGACAGCTGCGCGACGTGACCTTCTGCGTGGTCGACCTGGAGACCACCGGCGGCTCTGCCGCGGGCGGCTCGATGATCACCGAGATCGGGGCAGTCAAGGTCCGCAGCGGCGAGATCCTGGGCGAGTTCCAGACGCTGGTCAACCCGCACAGTGCCATCCCGCCCTTCATCGCGGTGCTCACCGGCATCAGCGACACGATGGTGGCCGACGCTCCCGGGATCGAGTCGGCGCTGCCGGCGTTCCTGGAGTTCGCCGAGGGGTGCGTGCTGGTGGCGCACAACGCCCCCTTCGACGTCGGATTCCTCAAGCACTTCGCCACCCGCCAGGAGCGGCCCTGGCCTGCGTTCGAGGTGGTCGACACCGCCAAGCTCGCCCGCCGGGTGATCACCCGCGACGACGCTCCCAACTGCAAGCTCTCCTCGCTCGCCCAGGTCTTCCGGTCCGGCACCACGCCCAACCACCGCGCCCTCTCCGATGCGCGCGCGACCGTCGACGTGCTGCACGGCCTGATGGAGCGGCTCGGCGGCCTCGGCGTGCACACCCTGGAGGAGCTGCAGACGTTCTCCGCACGGGTCTCCACGGCCCAGCGCAAGAAGCGTCACCTCGCCGAGGCGCTGCCGCACGCGCCCGGGGTCTACCTGTTCCGCGACGACCGCGAGCGGGTCCTCTACGTCGGCACCAGTCGCGACCTCCGCACCCGGGTCCGGTCCTACTTCACCGCCTCCGAGACACGCTCCCGGATGGGCGAGATGGTCGGCCTGGCCGCGACGGTCACCGGCATCGAGTGCGCCACCACCCTGGAGGCGCAGATTCGCGAGCTTCGGCTGATCGCCGAGCACAAGCCCCGCTACAACCGGCGCTCCCGCTTCCCGGAGAAGATGCACTTCGTCAAGCTCACCCGCGAGCCGTGGCCGCGGCTCTCGCTGGTCAAGCGGGTCCTCGACGACCAGGCCGACTACCTGGGGCCGTTCTCCTCCAAGAAGGTCGCCGAGAAGGCCCTCCAGGCCCTCCACGACACCTTCCCGGTGCGCCAGTGCTCGGATCGGCTGGCGCGCAATGCCACGCGGTCGCCCTGTGTGCTGGCCGAGATGGGGCGCTGCCTGTCCCCCTGCGATGGCAGCGCCGACGAGGCCGCCTACGACGCCGTCGTCCGGCAGCTGCGCGACACCCTCCTGCGCAGGCCCGACGAGGTGATCGCCTCGATCAGCGGGCGGATGGAGGCGCTGGCGGCCTCGGAGCGCTTCGAGGAGGCCGGGGTGCATCGTGACCGCCTCGCTGCGTTCCTGCGCGCCGCTGCGCGCACCCAGCGGCTCTCCGCGCTGGCTCGTTGCAGCGAGATCGTGGCCGGCCGACGCCGCGACGACGGCCGCTGGGAGGTGCACGTGGTCCGGCGCGGCCGGCTCGCCGCGGCCGGCACGCTGCCGCCCGGCGGTGACGCCCACGCCTACGTCCGACAGCTGCGCGCCTCCGCTGAGACGGTGCTGCCCGCCCCGGGACCGGTTCCTGCGGCCAGCGCCGAGGAGAGCGAGCTGGTGCTCAAGTGGCTGGAGTCACCCGGCATCCGGCTGATCGACATCGACGGCGAGTGGACCTGCCCGGTCGCCGGGGCCACCCGGCATCTCGCTGTCCACGACGCCGTCGAGGAGTCGCGCCGCACGTTGGTCCCCTTCGACGAGCGCCGCGAGCTGTCCACCGTCCATCAAGGCGTGCCGTCGGCGCGGTAACGTGCCATCGTGATCACCGCCATCGTGCACGTCTCCGCAGAGGTCGCCAGCATCCCCGAGGTCGCCCAGGCGATCGCGGCAATCGACGGGGTCAGCGAGGTCTACTCCGTCACCGGCCCGATCGACCTGATCGTGCTGGTCCGGGTGCGCAACCACGACGAGATCGCCACCGTGGTGGCCGACAAGCTCAACAAGGTGCCGGGCGTGGTCGACACCGAGACGCACATCGCCTTCCGCACCTACTCCCGGCACGACCTGGAGGCTGCGTTCTCCCTCGGCCTCGACTAGGCAGACTCAGGCCTGCGCCGCGCTCGGGCCGGGCTTCCGTACGCCGTCAGCGCGACGAGCCGGCGACCCAACGCTCCAGCGCGCTCGCGGCAGCACCCGAGTCGACCGCCTCAGTCGCCCGCTCGACACCTGCTGCCAGCCGATCCTCGATCGAACCCTCGGCGTCGTCGTAGACCGCCAGTGCGGCCCCCGCGTTGAGCACCACCGCATCGCGGACCGGCCCGGGCTCCCCCGCCAACAGCCGGCGCACGACGTCGGCGTTCTGCACGGCGTCCCCGCCACGCAGGTCCTCGGTCGTGGCCCGGCCGATGCCGAAGCGGGTCGGATCGACCGCATGCTGGGTGATCTCGCCATCGTGCACGGCCCACAGCGAAGAGGTCGTCGTGGTGGTCAGCTCGTCGAGCCCGTCGTCGCCGCGGAAGACCCAGGCGTCGGTGCCGCGCGCCGCGAAGACGCCCGCCATCACCGGGGCCATCCGGACGTCGGCACAGCCGATCGCGCTCGCCGCGGCACGGGCCGGGTTGGACAGGGGGCCGAGGAAGTTGAACGTCGTGCCGATGCCCAGCTCGCGCCGCGCGACGGCGGCGTACCGCATGGCCGGGTGGAAGACGGCGGAGAACAGGAACGTGATGCCGGCCTCCTCGGCCAGCGCGGCGACCCGCGGTACCGGCAGGTCCAGCCGGATGCCGAGCGCCTCCAGCACGTCCGCGGAGCCGGACTTGGAGGACGCTGAGCGGTTGCCGTGCTTGACCACCTTGGCGCCGGCGCCGGCAGCCACGATCGCGGCCATCGTGGAGATGTTGACCGACATCGAGCGATCACCACCGGTGCCGACGATGTCCAGCAGCCGGCCGGGGATGGAGATCGGCGTGGCGCGGTCATACATCGCCGTGACGAGGCCGACCAGTTCCTCGGAGGTCTCGCCCTTGGCCCGCAGGGCCACCGCGAAGCCGGCGATCTGGGACGGCGACGCCTCACCCTCGAGGATCTCGCCCATCGCCCAGGCGGTCTGCTCGTTGGTCAGGTCGACGCGCGTGACCAGCGCCCCGAGCACGTCGGGCCAGGTGATCGTGGACATCGCGTCCTCAGGCGGGTACGGCGGCGCGGAGCAGGCCCACGACCGTCTCGGCCAGCACGATCGGGTCCAGCGGCTGCGGCACCGCCGCGTCGGCCCGCGACCAGGTCGCCAGCCAGGCATCCTGCGGTCGCCCGGTGAGGACGACGATCGGCGGGCAGGAGGCGATCTCGTCCTTCATCTGCTTGGCGACACCGATCCCGCCCGCGGGCACGGCCTCCCCGTCGAGGATCGCGAGGTCGATGGTGCCCGCGTCGAAGTTCTGCACGACGATCGGCTCGGTGGCTACCTCGACGTACTCGACGTCGGGAAGGTCGGGGTGAGGCCGGCGCCCGAGGGCCAGGATCACCTGCTTCCGAACGCTGACGTCGTCGCTGTAGACGAGCACCTTGAGCGGCTTCGCGGAGGCGGTCACGGGCGCGACTCTACTCGCGGCGGGCCTACGGCGGCAGCAACGAGCCAGCGGTCGGGATCAGGTAGTGCCCGACCCACCCGACCTGCATCCGGATGCCGACCGCTGCCACCACGCCCAGTACGACCGCGCGCACCCACCGCTGCGACCCCGCTGGCGCCAGCGCCGGCAGTGGCAGCCACGGCACCGCCGCGAGCAGCATGTAGCGCTCGATCGAGCTGGTCGGGCGCAGGGTCAGCGCGAGGTAGAGGCCGTAGACCATCGCCCAGACCCGCAGCTCGATCGGCCACGCCCGAGCACCGGGTATGACGAGGGTGAGCAGTAGCACCAGCAACACCAGCAGCGCCTTGACCGCGTCCTGGCGGTCGTCGCCGCCGAAGAACCAGCCCAGATAGGAGCTCTGCAGTCTCAGCTCGTTGCCCCAGGCGCGCTGGGTCGCGAAGTAGACGTCCCCTCGGCCGGTCACGGCGGCCGCCACGGCCGGCCACAGCAGCACCAGCAAGCCGGAGGCAGCGGTGAGGCCGCCCACCGCCCAGCGCTGCCAGCGCGTCGAGTCTCGCCAGTGCAGCCAGCCGTGCATCACGATCACCGGCGCCGCCACGATCACGATCGGGCGGGTCAGCGCGAGCACCAACAGCGCAGCGAGGGCTCCGCCGTACTGGCGACGCGAAAGGCACCAGATCAGCAGCGCGATGCCGAACAGCGCCAGTCCCTCGGTGTAGCCGGCCTGCAGGATCGGCGCCGAGGGGAAGACGCACAGCCCCAGCACGGTGATCGTGGCCGCGAACCCGTCGGCGCGCTCGAGGACCATCCGGTAGATCAGCACCATCGCCGCCGCCGCGAACGCAAGGCTCACCAGGGACGCGGCAGGCGCGAACCCGAGTGATGTGACCAGCATCACTGCACGAACGATCATCGGGTACAGCGGGTAGAAGGCCCACGCGGTCTGCGGCACCGGTCCGTGGGTCGGCAGCGAGCGCGGGTAGCCGTGGCGGGCGATCGTCTCGTACCACTGCCCGTCCCAGTTGGTCAGCGCCGCCCAGTAGCCCGGGTGGGCGGGCTTCGACTCCTCCACGTGGATGCCGTAGGAGCCGTCCATCAGCACCTGGGAGTGCGCCGCATGGGCGATCACGAAGATGTCGACGAGCCGGGTCAGGACGAAGATCGCAAGCGGCACGAGCCACCACGTCGAGCGCGCGGAGAGCCTCACGGCCCGAAAACTATCCTTTAACTGAGGGGGGCGGGGTGCCCTCGCCAACAGGTCACGACATAATGGCGCCCGTGGCGACAGTTTCGACTCTTCCGGCTTCCCGTCTGCACGGGCATCACGACCGGCCCAGCATGGTCAGCGTTGGGACGATCATCTGGCTCTCCAGTGAGCTGATGTTCTTCGCGGCGCTGTTCGCGGCGTACTACACGATCCGTGCGGTCAGCCCGGATCTGTGGGCGCAGAGCACCCAGCACCTCAATGTGCCGTTCGCCTCTGTGAACACCACGATCCTGGTGCTCTCCTCCTTCACCTGTCAGTGGGGCGTCTTCGCCGCTGAGCGGGGCCAGGTGGGCCGCACCGGCTCGCTGTTCAACGTAGCCAAGTGGGGTCTGCGCGAGTGGTTCGTGCTCACCTACCTCATGGGCGCGATCTTCATCGCCGGTCAGGCGACCGAGTACGCGAGCCTCATCCAGGAGGGCATCACCATGCCCAGCTCCGGATACGGCACGATGTTCTACCTGACCACCGGCTTCCACGGTCTCCACGTGACCGGCGGACTGATCGCGTTCCTCTTCGTGCTCGGCCGCACCTTCGTGGCCCGTCGCTTCACCCACGAGCAGGCGGTGAGCGCGATCGTCGTGTCGTACTACTGGCACTTCGTCGACGTCGTGTGGATCGGTCTGTTCGCGACCATCTACCTCATCAAGTAGTTCGACCGCCTGCGTAGATCAAGGACTGAATGTGCGTCTCCTGAACCGCTCCGCCGGTCGCCTCTCGCGGCACCGTCGCGGCCCGATCGCCGGCCTGGTGCTGCTGCTCCTGGGCCTGGCCCTCTCAGGTGGTCTCTACGCCGCCTTCTCCCCCTCCTCCTCGGCTGATACCGCCGAGGACCAGGCCGCCATGGCGGCCAAGGGTCGACAGCTCTTCCTGGTCAGCTGCGCCTTCTGCCACGGGCAGAACGGCGAGGGCCTCACCTCCAAGGACGGGAAGCTCATCGGCCCGGCCCTGGCGGGCGTCGGCGCTGCCGCCGTCGACTTCCAGGTCGGCACCGGCCGCATGCCCATGGTGCAGCCGGGCGCCCAGGTCCAGAAGAAGGAGAACGTCTTCTCCCAGGACGAGATCAACGAGCTCGCGGCGTACGTCGCCAGCCTCGCTCCGGGCCCGGCGATCCCGACCAAGGAGGACTACAGCACCGACGGTCTCAGCGCTGAGGAGAAGCAGGAAGCCATCGTGCGCGGTGGCCAGATCTTCCTCACCAATTGCACCGCGTGCCACAACTTCACCGGTGAGGGCGGTGCGATGCCACGTGGCGGCTTCGCTCCCAAGCTGCTCGACACCGACCCCAAGCACATCTACGAGGCCATGCTCACCGG
Organism: Nocardioides sp. Iso805N; assembly: GCF_000364605.1. Taxonomy (GTDB): domain Bacteria; phylum Actinomycetota; class Actinomycetes; order Propionibacteriales; family Nocardioidaceae; genus Nocardioides. Next base: position 408,409 of record NZ_KB822576.1, read on the forward strand.
CCCGCAGTCGATGGACTCCTTCTCCAACGGCAACCTCTCGCCGGAGATGAAGCGTGACGTCATCGCCTACATCCAGTCGATGAAGGCCCAGCCCGGCTACGGCGGGTTCAGCCTCGGCAACCTCGGCCCGGTGAGTGAGGGTCTCTTCGCCTGGATCGTGGGCCTCGGCGGCCTGGTCGGCTTCGCCGTCTGGATCGCGGCCCACACCGCGCGCACGAACAAGAAGAAGGGAACGGCCCAGTGAGCGACTCTCACGAGATCCAGGCGCACACCGACGCGCTGCTGCCGGATCCGGGTCATCCGGAGCACCACTGGCGTCCGACCGACGTCGACCCGAAGGCCGAGCGCCGCGCCGAGCGCCAGGTCGCCACGCTGTTCGGCCTCTCCGTGGTCTGCACGATCCTGTTCGTCGTCTCCTACGTGACGCTCCAGACGGGTATCGGCGGCCAGGAGTTCATCGGCCTGGGCGCCTCGAACGTCGCGCTCGGCCTCACCCTCGGCGGTGCCTTCCTCTTCATCGGCATCGGCGTCATCCAGTGGGCGCGCAAGCTCATGGCCGACGTCGAGCTGGTCGAGGAGCGCCACCCGGCGTCCTCGTCGTTGGAGGATCGCAGCGCCACGGTCGCCGCCCTGCAGGCCGGCCTCGAGGAGTCGGGCATCGCCCGCCGTCCCCTGATCCGCAACACGCTCGTCCTCTCGGTCGGCGTGCTCGTCGCTCCGGCCGTGGTCATGCTCCGCGACCTCGGTCCGCTGCCCGGCGACAAGCTGCGCCACACCGTGTGGGCGAAGAACATGCGCGTGGTCCGCGACGTCGTCGGTACGCCGATCCGTCCCGCCGACCTCGAGATCGGCGATCTGGTCAACGCGGAGCCGGAGATCATCTTCGGCACCGACAAGGGTCAGCCGCTGCCGTCCGGCGAGGTCATCGAGGGCAGCGACCTGCAGGTCCAGAAGGCCAAGTCGGCCACGGTCCTGCTGCGGATGGACCCCGACGACATCGTCTCCGACGTGACGCGCAACTGGTCCGTCAACGGCATCGTCGCCTACTCCAAGATCTGCACCCACGTGGGTTGCCCGATCTCGCTCAACGAGCGCACCACGCACCACCTGCTGTGCCCCTGCCACCAGTCGACCTTCGACCTCGCCGACTCCGGCAAGGTCATCTTCGGCCCGGCTGGCCGTCACCTTCCCCAGCTGCCGCTGGGTATCGACGACGAGGGCTTCCTGGTGGCGCTGAGCGACTACCCGGAGCCGGTCGGACCGAGCTTCTGGGAGCGCGAGACCAAGTCGCCTCAGGCGATCTATGACGAGTGGAGCAAGGAGACCGGCCAGTGAGTGTCGACACAAGCAAGGTCGCCACGAGCAACACCTCCGCTGCGACCGCGAACAAGCCGACGAAGGTCGGCGCCGCCGCTGAATGGGCCGACGAGCGCCTCGGCCTTGCGGCCATGGGCAAGAAGAACCTCCGCAAGATCTTCCCCGACCACTGGTCCTTCATGCTCGGTGAGATCGCCCTGTGGAGCTTCGTCGTCCTGCTGGTCACCGGCGTCTTCCTGACGCTGTGGTTCCGGCCCTCGATGGCAGAGGTCACCTACCAGGGCAGCTACCCGAACCTGCGTGGCATCTCCATGTCGGAGGCGTACTCCAGCGCGCTGAACATCTCCTTCGACGTCCGTGGCGGCCTGCTGCTGCGCCAGATGCACCACTGGGCCGCGATGCTGTTCATCTCGGCGATGATGATTCACATGCTGCGCGTGTTCTTCACCGGCGCGCACCGCAAGCCGCGTGAGCTCAACTGGGTCATCGGCTCCCTGCTGCTGCTCCTGGGCACGCTGGAGGGCTTCACCGGCTACTCGCTGCCTGACGACCTGCTCTCGGGCACCGGTGTCCGAGCCGCAGACGGCTTCATCCAGGCCATCCCGATCGTCGGCACCTATATCGGGTTCTTCCTCTTCGGCGGGGAGTTCCCGGGCGACGCGATCATCCCGCGCCTGTACACGATCCACGTGCTGCTGATCCCCGGCATCCTGCTGGGTCTGGTCGCCGCGCACATGCTGCTGCTCGTCTACCACAAGCACACGCAGTGGGCGGGCCCCGGCCGCAAGGAGACCAACGTCGTCGGCTACCCGATGCTCCCGGTCTACGCCGCGAAGGCCGGCGGCTTCTTCTTCATCACCTTCGGCGTCACTGCCGTCATGGGCGCGATCCTCTCGATCAACCCGGTGTGGAAGTTCGGTCCTTACGACCCGACCAAGGTGACCGCAGGCTCGCAGCCTGACTGGTACATGGGTTGGCCCGACGGCGCGCTGCGCATCATGCCGGGCTGGGAGTCCCACTTCTGGGGCTCGACCTGGTCGTGGAACATCTTCATCCCGGTCATCCTGATGCCGATGGTGTCGTGGATGGTCGTGACGTCCTTCCCGTTCCTCGAGTCCTGGATCACCGGCGACAAGCGCGAGCACCACCTGCTCCAGCGCCCGCGCAACGCGCCGACCCGCACGGGTGTGATGGTCGCGGCGATGGTCTGGTACGCCATGTTCTGGCTCGCCGGCGGCAACGACATCATCGCCATCAAGCTGCACATGTCGATCAACCAGATCACCTACTTCCTGCGGGCGGCGGTGTTCCTCGGCCCGGTGATCGCGTTCTTCATCACCCGTCGTTGGTGCATCGCGCTGCAGCGCCACGACAACGAGGTACTGCTGCACGGCTACGAGACCGGCGTGATCATGCGCTCGGCCGTGGGCGGCTACTCCGAGATCCACCTGCCGATCAGCGAGGAGAAGGCCTACGCGATCACCGTCCGTGACCGTGGCCCCGAGGGCGCCGGCGAGGCCGACGGTCCGAAGGCCAACGGCAAGCTGACCCTCCGTGACAAGCTCCGCACCCTCTACTACGAGGACGACGTGGAGAAGCCGACCGTGGAGGAGATCGAGGCGGCCCACGCCCACGCCGCACACGCGGTCGAGGGCGGTCACGACGACGCCCACGCGATCGAGGGCGGTCACGACGACGCCCGCGCGATCGAGGGTGGCCACGGCGAGCACTGATCGCCCAGCGCCCCCTACCAGGGCATCATGAGGGCCCGGGAGCACTGCTCCCGGGCCCTCGCTCGTTCCATTCCGTGCACCATCGGTTGAGGAGACACGATGTACGACGTGAAGTTCGGCCTAGACACCTTCGGAGACGTCACCGCCGATACCCACGGTGTGCCCCTCCCCTACCCCGAGGTGCTGCGCAACGTCGTCGAGCAGGGCGTCCTGTCCGACCGGGTCGGGGTCGACGCCTTCAGTGTCGGCGAGCACCACCGACCTGACTTCGCCATCAGTGCGCCCGACATCGTGCTGGCCGCGCTGGCTGCCCGCACGGAGCGGATCACGCTCGGCACCGCCGTCACCGTGCTCAGCTCGGACGACCCGGTCCGGGTCTACGAGCGGTTCGCCACCCTCGACGCGCTCTCGCACGGCCGCGCCGAGCTCACCTTGGGACGTGGCTCCTTCACCGAGAGCTTTCCGCTGTTCGGCTTCGACCTGGCCGATTACGAGGTGCTCTTCGAGGAGAAGCTGGAGATCTTCGCCGCACTGCGCAGCGAGCAGCACGTGCACTGGGAGGGCAGCACTCGGGCGCCGCTCGATGCCGAGATCTACCCGAAGACCGAGCGCGGCACGCTCGATGCCTGGATCGGCGTCGGCGGCTCACCCGAGTCGGTGGTGCGGGCGGCGCGGCACCGCTTCCCCCTGATGCTCGCGATCATCGGGGGCGCCCCTGACCGCTTCGCGCCGTACGTCGACCTCTACCACCGTGCCCTGGACCAGCTGCACCCCGAGCAACCGCGTCTGCCGGTCGGCGTGCACTCCCCCGGCTTCGTCTGGGACGACGACGCCCAGGCACGCGAGCTGCTCTTCCCGCACTTCAAGGCGAACCGCGACCGGATCGGCCGTGAGCGTGGCTGGCCGCCCAGCTCGATCGCCGAGCTGCACGAGGAGGCCGACCACGGTGCGCTCTTCGTCGGGTCGCCCGACTCCGTCGCCGAGAAGATCGCCGCCACTGTCAGGACGCTGGGCCTGAGCCGATTCGACCTGAAGTACAGCAACGGCCCGATGCCGCACGAGCAGCTGATGCACTGCATCGAGCTCTACGGCACCGAGGTGATCCCGCGGGTGCGCCGCCTGCTGGACTGAGGCAGCAAGATCGCAGGCTGGCGCGCGGACGCACGGGGGATACCGAAGAAGCGCTGCCGGAGGACGCGCCGGCGAGGTACGAGCCGCCGCGCGGCCGTAGGCCTGCTTCGAGGTGTCCCCGCGGGCGGTCGGGCGTCGACCCGCGAAGCAGGCCTCAGGCCAGCGCGCTGCCCGCCTTGTACTCCTTGTACGACATGTTCCAATCGCCGTACCCGTTGGTGACCTCCATCTTGCGGGAGGTGCCGAACTCGTTGACCACGTCGCCGACGCGGGTCATGTGGAAGAGCCAGTCCGCGTTCGCGGTGCTCATGCCCGTGCAGCCGTGGGAGACGTTCTCCCGGCCCTGCGAGCCGACCGACCAGGGCGCGGCGTGGATGAACTCACCCGAGTAGGTCATCCGCATCGCCCACTGGACGTCCTTCATGTTGTAGTAGTTGGGGTCGCCCTTGGGGATGCCGATGGTCTCGGAGTTCATCGTGTGCTTCTCGTCCTTCTCCACGATGACCTTGATGCCCGAGCGCGTGGTGAAGCCCGGCTGACCGGTCGTGACCGGGATGGTCCGCAGCAGCTTGCCGTTGGAGTAGACCTTCATCTGGTCCGTCTTCATATTGACCCGGTAGATGTGCTGCGCGCCAACCTTGAACGTGGCCTGGCGATCGCTCTGGCCGTAGATGCCGTTGCCGGCCGGGACGCTGTTGATGTCGGCGTGCACCGTCACTGTGCTGCCGGCCTTCCAGTAGTGCTTGGGACGCCAGTGCACCTCGGTGTCGGAGAACCAGTGCCACGAGCCCACCTGGGCCGGCTGGGACTCCACCGAGAGGTGCTTCTCGATCGACGCCCGGTCGGTGACGGGTACGTCGAAGTGCACGATCACCGGGAAGCCCACGCCGACCTTCTGGCCGTTCAACGGCGAGATCGAGGCGAAGGTCTGCTGCGAGAGGGCCAGCTTCTGGGTGTGGAAGCGGCGGGTCCAGCTGGTGCTCGAGCCCTGGTTGCTGGTCAGCGAAGCCTTGAGGACGTACGTCGTGTTCGGCTCCAGCAGGCTGCCCGCCTGCCACGTGCTGCCGTCGTCGGCCAGCGTGCCGTCGATCGCGACGCCGGCCTTCGAGGTGAGGGTGACGTCGTGCAGCTTGCCGTTGGCGCCGGTCACCTTCACGGTGGTGTCCACCGGAACCGGCTTGGCCCGCTTCACGTTAGCGGTGATGCTCGCCGCGACGTTGTCGACGCCGTTGTCGTTGGTCGCGCCGGAGACATCCGCGACCCCTCCCTTCGCTCCGCCTGTGCCGTCGGCGTCCGAGGAGGTGCTGGCGCCGCAGCCCGCGAGGCCGAGCGCAGCCGCTGCCGCGAGCGCCGTCACCCCCATGCGGAGGCGTCGAGCGCCTCCGATGCGACGCGACAGTGATGCGGTTGCGGTCATGTGGACTCCCCCAGCTCAGTCAAAACAGGACCGTCCCGAGGACGAGTCCGGCCCCCAGGGTAACTGTTCGACCGGTGAGACGGCCGAACCCCGCGTGCTGGGGTGTCCAGCATCACGGGGTCCGGTCGTGGGGTCAGCTCATGCTCAGTGACTGAACTCGCCCCGGTAGTACTCGAAGATCCAGCCGCAGAGCGCGATCAGGCCGACCACGCCGGCGATGATGAAGAGCCACCACTGCAGCATCGCGATCGAGAAGGCGATGAACGCCACGCACAGCGCGGCCCACAGCGGCCACCAGGAGAACGGCGGGAAGAAGCCGAGCTCACCGGCACCGTCGGCGATCTCGCCGTCGTTGCGGTCCTCAGGACGGTCGTCCATCTGCCGGGCGTGGAAGCCCAGGTAGGCGGAGATCATCGCCAGCAGCAGGGTGCACATGGTCAGGGCGGACGTGCCCGTCCAGTCGCCACCGTGCTCGGAGCCGGCGGTGACGAACCAGTAGGTGGGAGTCACCAGCACGAGGAAGATCGTGCAGGCGACGAACAACCAGGCTTCGGCCTTCATCAGACGTCTCCGTTCCCAATGCGAGCGGCGAGCTCCTGCTCGGACTCCATCTCCAGCGCGGCGATCTCCGGGTGGTGGAGGTCGAAGGCCGGGGACTCGGAGCGGATGCGCGGAAGCGTGTGGAAGTTGTGTCGCGGCGGCGGGCAGGACGTGGCCCACTCCAGCGAGCGGCCCCAGCCCCACGGGTCATCGACGGTGACCTTCGGCGCGTTCCGCGAGATGTAGAGGTTCAGGAACCACGGAACCATCGACAGGCTCAGCAGGAAGGCGCCCACGGTCGAGACCTGGTTGAGGCCGGTGAAGCCGTCGGTCGGCAGGTAGTCGGCGATACGACGCTGCATACCCTCGACTCCGAGCCAGTGCTGGACCAGGAAGGTGGTGTGGAAGCCAACGAACAGCAGCCAGAAGTGCACCTTGCCCAGGCGCTCGTTGAGCATCCGGCCGGTGATCTTGGGCCACCAGAAGTAGAACCCGGCGAACATCGCGAACACGACGGTACCGAAGACCACGTAGTGGAAGTGCGCCACCACGAAGTAGGAGTCGGAGACGTGGAAGTCCAGCGGCGGGCTGGCCAGGATGATGCCGGTGAGACCGCCGAAGAGGAAGGTCGTGAGGAAGCCGATCGACCACAGCATCGGGGTGTCGAAGCTGATGGATCCGCCCCACATCGTGCCGATCCAGTTGAAGAACTTCACGCCTGTCGGCACGGCGATCAGGAAGGTCATGCCGGAGAAGAACGGTAGGTCGACGGCTCCGGTGACGAACATGTGGTGAGCCCACACCGCCACCGACAGGATCGCGATGCCGAGGGTCGCGCCGACCAGGCCGATGTAGCCGAAGACCGGCTTGCGGCTGAAGACCGGCAGGATCTCGGTGATGATGCCGAAGAACGGCAGCGCGATGATGTAGACCTCGGGGTGGCCGAAGAACCAGAACAGGTGCTGCCACAGGATCGGGCCACCGTGGCTGGCGTCGAAGACGTGCGTGCCGAGCTGGCGGTCCGACTCGAGCATCAGGAGCGCACCGGCGAGCACCGGGAAGGCGATCAGGACCAGCAGCGAGGTCACCAGCGTGTTCCACACGAAGATCGGCATCCGGAACATGGTCATACCGGGTGCACGCATGCAGATGATCGTGGTGATGAAGTTGACCGCACCCAGGATGGTGCCCAGACCCGCGATGTAGAGACCCATGATCCACAGGTCACCGCCGACGCCCGGCGAGCGGACCGCGTTGGAGAGCGGGGTGTAGGCGAACCAGCCGAAGTCAGCCGCACCCTGCGGGGTCAGGAAGCCCGAACCGGCGATGAGGCCACCGAAGAGGAACAGCCAGTAGCTGAACATGTTCAGACGCGGGAACGCGACGTCCGGAGCACCGATCTGCAGCGGCATGATCATGTTGCCGAAGGCGAAGAACAGCGGCGTCGCGAACAGCAGCAGCATGATCGTGCCGTGCATCGTGAACATCTGGTTGTACAACTCGTCGTTGAGCAACTGCTGCCCGGGGAAGGCGAGCTCGGAGCGGATGAGGAGCGCCATCACGCCGCCGACGAGGAACCAGCAGAACGAGGTGACGGCGTACATCTTGCCGATCAGCTTGTGATCGGTGGTGGTGAGCAGCGAGTAGAGCTGCTGGCCCAGCGGCCTGCGCGCGGGGACGGTCGTGGTGGTGGTGGGGTGTGCTGTCGCAGTCACTCTGCTTGTCCTCCGGACTGGAGACCGGCCTGGGTGTAGGCGTTCCGGCCGCCGATGAGCGGCTGGGTGGCTGTGAAGCCCTCGGTCTGAAGGTTCTTGAGGTACGCCTGGTAGTCAGCCTTCGAGACGACCTTGACGTTGAAGAGCATCCGCGAGTGGTAGAGGCCGCAGAGCTCGTAGCACGCTCCCCGGTAGGTACCCATCTTGGTCGGGGTGACGGCATAGTGGTTCACCCGGCCTGGCACGACATCCATCTTCATCAGGAAGTGGTCCACGCCGAAGTCGTGGATGACGTCGGGCGAGTGCAGGTTGAACCGCGTGGTCTCGTCGACCGGCAGCACCAGCGTGGGGATGTGCGAGGCCGTACCGGCGTCGTACACGTAGTTCGAATACGGGAACTTCAGGTCCGCCGCGTCATCGTCAGCCGCGGCGTCACGCGCACCGATGCCGTAGCTGAAGGTCCACGTCCACTGCTGGCCGGTGACCTCGATGGTGTTGTCCACCGGCAGCTTGTCGTCGAGGATCGCGTCCTGCGCCTTGACGGTGTGGAAGAAGAACACGATCACCATCAACACTGGGGCGATCGTGTAGAAGATCTCCAGCGGAAGGTTGTAACGCGTCTGGACCGGGATCTCGTCCTCGCTGCGACGACGGAAACGCCAGATCGCATAGAAGATCAGACCCCACACGATGACACCGGTCACCAATGCGGCGATCCAAGCGCCCTGCCACAGGTGGAGGACGTGATCGCCCTGCTTCGTGGCGGGCGTCGGCATGCCGAAGTTCTTGGCGGCGGTGGAGCAGCCACCCAGCAGGACGGCGCTGGCGCCGAGCCCCGCCACCAAGGCGAGCCGGCGCACGCGTGCAGCCGTCCCCTTGGCGCGCTTGGGCCCGGGCGATCCGGGCATCTGCAGACCCACGAACGAGCCTCTCTCTCTACGACCAGTCACGGATAGCGGCAGACTATCGGAATCGACGCGGGGTTGAGAGGGTGGGTAGGCCGTTACGCTTCGGCTGTGACAAATGCCGCCGTCTATCTCGACGCGGCGTCCTCCGAACCGATGCACCCGGCCGCGCGCGACACGCTCCTGGCCGCTCTCGAGCACGGGTACGCCGATCCGCGCCGCCTGCACGGCCCCGGCCGCAACGCCCGGCTGCTGCTCGACAACGCCCGCGAGGTGGTAGCCGAGGTGCTCGGAGTACGGCGCGACGAGGTGCTCTTCACCTCCTCCGGCACCCGAGCGGTGCAGCTCGGCCTGCTCGGCCTGGCTGCGGCGCGGCCCGGTCGGTCGGCGTCAGGTCCGCCCGCAGCCGGACTGCCCGCGGACGGCCGGCGGATCGTGCACAGCGCTGTCGAGCACCAGGCGGTCACCGACGCAGCGGCGTGGTGGGGCGAGCCGGTCACGGTCGCGGTGGACACCACCGGCCGGGTCCTGCTCGAGGCGCTCGGCGAGGCGCTGGGCAAGGCTGCACCCGGTGCCGACGCGATCGCGTTGCAGAGCGCCAACCACGAGGTCGGCACGGTCCAGCCGGTCGCCGAGGCGGCCGAGCTGGCCGCGGACCGCGGCGTACCTTTGTTCGTCGACGCCTGCGCCTCCCTCGGCCGCCTACCGCTGCCGGACGGCTGGGACGCGTTGGCGGGCTCGGCGCACAAGTGGGGCGGCCCGGCCGGCGTGGGCGTCCTGCTGGTGCGCCACCGGGCGCGCTGGAGCCACCCGTTCCCCGCGGGAGACCCGCTGGCCCGAGTCGATGACGGCTTCCCCGATGTGGCGGGCACGCTCGCAGCGGCGGCCGCGCTGCAGGCGGTGACCACAGAACGTGAGCAGGTCGGTGCACGTCAGCGCGAGCTGATCGACCTGATCCGAGCGAGTGTGGCGCACATTCCCGACGTCGACGTCGTCGGCGACCCCCAGGGACGACTCCCCCACCTGGTCACCTTCTCGTTCCTGTACGTCGACGGCGAGGCGCTGGTGACCGAGCTGGATCGACTGGGGTTCGGGCTGGCCAGCGGCTCTGCCTGCGCGGTCGACACCCGCGAGCCCTCCCGCGTGCTGGCCGCGATGGGAGCGCTGACCCACGGCAACGTGCGACTCTCGCTGACCCGCGACACCAGCAGAGCCGACGTGGAGCGCTTCTTGGCGGTGCTGCCGGGTGTGATCCGCGGGCTGCGCGAACGGGCCGGCCTGTGAGCGGGCCTGTGAGCGGGCCTGCGAGCGGGCCTGTGAGCGGCGCCGCGAGCGGGCCCGAGCTGGACGTGCTCGACTGCCGCGGCCTGCTCTGCCCGGCCCCGATCATCGCGCTGGCGCGCCGGATCGGGGACGTCCCCGTGGGTGCGCTGCTCGGCGTGGCCGCGGACGACACTGCGGCACGCCACGACGTACCCGCGTGGTGCCGGATGCGGGCGCAGGAGTTCGTCGGCGAGGAGAAGGCCGCCGATGGCGTCCCGATCTACGTGATCCGCCGGATCACGTGATCAGGTGAGCGCCACCTCATGGTCAGACCGGGGGCGATTCGGCCCCGCGACCCTCAGCTCGGCAGGTGCTTGGCGACGTCGGCGGAGGCGTCAGCGCCGTACGAGCCCTCGAGCCGAGCCAGGAACTCCGCGCCGGTGAAGCTGTACTCCTGGGTGCCGACCGTCTCCACGACATAGGCGGCCAGGACGCAGCCGACCTGGGCGGCGCGCTCCAGCGAGACACCCCACGCCGTCGCGGCCAGGAAGCCGGCCCGGAACGCGTCACCGACGCCCGTCGGCTCGACGGCGACGACACCCTGGGCGGCGGGCAACACGATCGGAGCCTCGCCCTTGCGGGTGATCCGCACCCCTTCGGCGCCGAGCGTGGTCACCTGCGTGCCGACCCGGTCGAGGATGTCCTCGGCCGACCAGCCGGTCTTCTGCTCGATCATGTGCGACTCGTACTCGTTGGAGAACAGCACCGTCGCACCGTCGATGAGCTGGCGGATCAGCTCGCCGCTGCCGAACGCGAGCTGCTGGCTCGGGTCGGCGATGAAGCGGTAGCCGCGCTGGCGGCACTCCTCGGTGTGGCGCAACATGCCGTCCGGGTCGTCGGCGCCGACCAGGACGTAGTCGGGCTCGCCGACGGAGGCAACGATCGGGCCGAGCTCGATCAGCCGGGCCTCGGCCATCGCACCCGGGTAGAAGCTGGCGAACTGCGCGTGGGTCTCGTCGGTGGTGCACACGAACCGCGCCGTGTGCTTGGCGTCGGAGATGCGCACGTGGTCGCAGTCGACGCCGTGCCGCTCCAGCCAGGAGCGGTAATCGGCGAAGTCCTCACCGGCCGCACCGACCAGGACCGGGCGCAGGCCGAGTCGGCCCAGGCCGAAGCACATGTTCGGGGCCACGCCGCCGCGGCGGATCTCCAGGTCGTCGACCAAGAAGCTCACCGAGAGCTTGTCCAGCTGTTCGACCACGAGGGAGTCGGAGAACTTGCCCTTGAACGTCATCAGGTGGTCGGTGGCGATGGAACCGGCAATGAGGAGTGAACCCATGCGCGGAACACTACCCAGCGGTACTCCTGGAGGTACTCCGCGGTAGCCCATAGCGTCGAAGCATGACCTCCAGCCTCACCGCCTACGACGACCCCGCCACGCCCGCGGAGCTGCGCGCAGACTGCCGCGAGACGGAGCGCCGCCTTGCGCTCACGAGCGTCACCCGCAACGCCCTGCGACCCTCCCCGAGCATCCGGTTCGAGGAGCACCCGCAGGGTCTGCCGAAGCAGGACATCGACATGCTCGCCGCCGCGCACCGGCTCTCTGGTGTGCTCGGTCTCGACCTGGACTGACCTGCGCCGTACGGATGCACGAAGGGCCCCTGCCGAGGCAGGGGCCCTTCGTGGTGCCTGAGGCGCCCGGTGCGTGCCGGGCGTCTCAGATCAGTGGAAGCTGTCGCCGCAGGCGCAGGAACCGGTCGCGTTCGGGTTGTCGATCGTGAAGCCCTGCTTCTCGATCGTGTCCACGAAGTCGATGGTCGCGCCGTTGAGGTAGGGGACGCTCATCCGGTCGACGACGACGCCCACGCCGTCGAAGTCGGTCAGCACGTCGCCGTCGAGGCTGCGCTCGTCGAAGAAGAGCTGGTAGCGCAGACCCGAGCAGCCACCCGGCTGCACCGAGATCCGCAGGTTGAGGTCGTCGCGACCCTCCTGCTCGAGGAGGCTCTTCACCTTCGCGGAGGCGACGGGGCTGAGGTTGATGCTGTCCGTCCGGTGCTCGAACTGAACCTGCTCGGTCATGCTGATGCTCCCTGCGATTCTGGGGTGCGGAGTCTGTCCTTGGTCTCAATCGTCGCACATGCTCGGTTATTCCGCCCCGCTCCAGGTTCGCGCGACCCGCTCGGCGAGATCGGCCAGGGCGGACCTCGGATCCTTCATCGCCCGGTCCTCCCCGACGAGGTCGACGACGGAGTAGGCGGACTCCACGCCGAGCGCACGGTGCTCCCGTGCCCCCATGCCGACCCGGCCGGCCAGGACCACGCACGGGCGGGCCCGCTCCCCCGCCAACCTCGCCACGCCCACCGGCACCTTGCCGCCCCGGCTCGAGGCATCGAAGGCGCCCTCGCCGGTGAGGACCAGATCGGCACGCTCGATCCGCTCCTTCAACCCGACCGCCTCAGCCACGAGTGCAAGGCCCGGTCGGCGGGTGCCGCCCGCCAGCAGCAGCGCGAACCCGACGCCTCCGCCGGCCCCGGCGCCCGGCAACGTCGCGGTGACGCGATCGGTCAGCTCGGCCAGATGCTGGAGGGCAGCATCAGCACTGAGCTGCATCTCCTCGGTGAGCCCCTTCTGCGGGCCGAAGACCTTCGAGGCGCCGAACAGGCCGGTCAAGGGGTTGTCGACATCGGTGGCCGCCAGCAGCTCCACCCCGGCCAGCAGCCGGCGCGCCGGCTCCAGGTCGACGGCAGCCAGCCCGGCGAGCGGCCCGTAGCCGCTGTCCAGGACGCCGCCCTCCGCCTTCGCCCCCAGCGCGGCGAGCAGTCCGGCGCCGCCGTCGTTGGTCTGCGTGCCGCCCACCCCGACCACGATCCGGGTGGCTCCGCCCTCCACGGCAAGGCGGATCAGATGCCCCAGTGGGAGGGACGAACGACGCTCGGCGGCGGTCGTGGCGCCGTGGGGCGGTCCGAGTCGGCCCAGCACCTGAGCCGCCTCCACGTAGGCGGTCCCTCCCACCCGCAGGAGGGTGGCCGGCTCGGCCTCGGCCGTGTCCAGACCGGGCACCGAGGCGAGCACCAGCTCGCCGCCTAGCGCCGCGTGCAGAGCGTCGACGAACCCCGGTCCACCATCCGAGAGCGGAAGCAGATCGAGCTCGTCCTCGGGAGCAGTACGGCGCCACCCTGCGGCGATCGCCTCCGTCGCCTCGGCTGCGGCGAGGGTCCCGGCGTACTTGTCCGGCGCGATCAGGATCCGCATGGCGCTCACCCTAGGGCCCGGCGGAAGCCGTTGCCGCGCGCACGAGGTCCGCGTCCACCCGGCCGGCGCCGCGTGTCGACGGGGCTCGTGGCCTGACTTCCGTGGACTCCCCGAGCCGGCCCCCATGCGGAGGAAATAGAATGGGCTCATGACCACCGTGGACCTCCCGCTGCTGCCGCTCGGCCGCGGCGTCGACCCCAACTCCGAGCGCGGCGTGGACTGCCCCGGCGACCTGCCGCCGGCGTCCGACCCTGACCTGGTCGCCCGCGCGCGGGCGGCGAAGGAGAAGCTCGGCGAGCGGGTGTTCGTCCTGGGGCACCACTACCAGCGCGACGAGGTCATCCAGTTCGCCGACGTGACCGGTGACTCCTTCAAGCTCGCGCGCGACGCGGCAGCGCGCCCGGATGCGGAGTACATCGTCTTCTGCGGCGTGCACTTCATGGCCGAGTCCGCTGACATCCTCACCACCGACGAGCAGCAGGTCGTGCTGCCCGACCTCGCCGCTGGCTGCTCGATGGCCGACATGGCCCGCCTTCAGCAGGTCGAGAGCGCCTGGGAGGCCCTGGAGGCCGCCGGCATCGCCGATCAGGTCGTGCCGGTGACCTACATGAACAGCTCGGCCGACATCAAGGCCTTCTGCGGACGCCACGGCGGCGTCGTGTGTACGTCGAGCAACGCCGAGACAGTGCTCGAGTGGGCCTTCGAGCGCGGCTCGAAGGTGATGTTCCTGCCCGACCAGCACCTCGGCCGCAACACCGCCGTGCTCAAGCTCGGCATCCCGCTTGAGAAGAACGTCGTCTGGAACCCGCGGCTCGCGAACGGCGGCCTCACGGCCGAGCAGCTCCAGGACGCGACCATGATCCTGTGGCAGGGCCACTGCTCCGTGCACGGCCGCTTCTCGCCCGATACCGTCGACGAGCTGCGCGCCGAGATCCCGGGCGTCCAGATCCTGGTCCACCCCGAGTGCCAGCACGAGGTGGTCCTGAAGGCTGATCTGGTCGGCTCGACCGAGTTCATCATCAAGACGATCGCCGAGGCCCCGGCTGGTTCAGCCTGGGCCATCGGCACCGAGCTCAACCTCGTGCAGCGCCTGGCCAACGCCCACCCCGACAAGCGCATCGTCTTCCTCGACCGCACGGTCTGCTACTGCTCCACGATGAACCGGATCGACCTGCCCCACCTCGTCTGGGCACTGGAGTCGCTCGTCGAGGGCACCGTGGTCAACAAGATCGAGGTGGACCCCCAGACCCAGGCCGAGGCCACCGTCGCCCTGCAGCGGATGCTGGACCTTCCCGGCAAGTAAGCGCCCCTCCCACGCTCGTACGGCCATCCCGGAGCCGCGCAGACGCTCCCAGCAGCCGCGCAGCGCGGCAGGCGCGCTCAGGCGAGCAGCACCACGCTGATCGTCGTACTCCCAGGACGTGAGTCCAGCGCGACCGAGCCGCCGTGCGAGGTGACGATGGCCTGGACCAGCGACAACCCGAGGCCCGCTCCGCCATCGCGGTGCTCACGGTGGCGGGACTGGTCGCCACGGCTGAACCGCTCGAAGGCGTGGTCGACCAGGTCCGGCGGAAAGCCGGGGCCGTCGTCGTGCACGCTGAACCCGCCAGGCCGCACCGCCACGGTGATGGTCGTCCCCGTCGGGGTGTACTTGCGGGCGTTGGTCAGCAGATTGGTGATCACCTGGTGCAACCGGAGCCGGTCCCCCACCACCAGCACCGGCGCAGGGTCCTCCAGATCGCTCTCGGCCGGGAGCACCACTCGCCAGTGGTGCTGGGGCGAGATCACCCGGGCATCGGAGACCGCCTCGAGCAGCAGCTGGGTCAGGTCGACCGGCTGACGCTCGAGCGCACGGCCCGAATCCAGCCGCGCGAGGAGCAGCAGATCCTCGACCAGCGCCGACATCCGGACCGACTCCTCCTCCACCTTGGCTAGCGCGGTCTTGGTGGCCTGCTCGTCGCCGGGCCGGCGCTGTGCCAACTCGGTGTAGCCGCGGATCGTGGTCAGCGGCGTCCGGAGCTCGTGCGACGCGTCGGCGACGAACTGTCGCACCTGCTGCTCGCTGCGATGTCGTGCCCGCAGCGAAGCCTCGACGTGCTGGATCAGGGTGTTGAGAGCAGCACCGACCTGACCGACCTCGGTCGCCTCGTCGGTCAGATGGTCCGGCACGCGCGCCGTCACGTGGATCGCGCCGGAGGCCAGCGGCAACGCCGCCACCGCGTGCGCCGTGCCCGCGACCTCGCGCAGCGGCCGGAGCTGACGGCGTACGACGACGACACCCACGCCGGCCGCGATGCTGACCCCGAGCAGGGTGAGCAGCGCCTCCCAACCAATCAGGTTGTGGATCGTGGAATCGACGACGGAGGTCGGCAGCCCCGTCACCATCACCACCGAGCCGGTCTCCCCGATCACCTGCCCACTACGTGCGATCACTCGGTAACTGCCGAAGCCGGGCAGCCGAACGCTGTGGATCCGACCGTCACGAGGAACGCCCAGGAGTGCTGCGGTCGCGGTGTCGGAAAGCCCTCGATACTGCCCCGACACGTCGGTGAGCACGCCGCCCTCCACCTGGGAGCGGGCGTCGAGCGGGACCAGGGCGAGCAGCGTGCCGGGACCGCGATTGTGGGTGTCGGGTGCGCTGACCCGGGCAGGGAGGTGCTTCACGTCCTCGTCGAGCCGGTCCATCAGCGAGGACCGCATCGCCAGCGTGGTCAGGGTGACGGTCAGCACGCAGACGACGGCGACCAGCGCCACGGCCGTGATCACCAGCCTGGAGGTCAGTGAGACCCAGCGCCGGGGCGACTCCTCGGCCGCGTGGAGCGTGGACACGGCTTCCCCTGTCGGACTGTCGGTCCTGGCGAGGACCGGTGCGCGGCTCAGTCTGCCTGCTCGGTCTGCTGCGCGGGCTTCAGGACGTAGCCGGCGCCCCGCATGGTGTGGATCATCGGCGCACGGCCCACGTCGATCTTCTTGCGCAGGTAGGAGATGTAGAGCTCCACGACGTTGGCCTGGCCGCCGAAGTCGTAGTTCCAGACCCGGTCGAGGATCTGCGCCTTGCTCACCACCCGGCGCTGGTTGCGCATCAGGTAGCGGAGCAGCTCGAACTCCGTGGCGGTCAGACTGATCTCGTCACCGCCACGGAAAACCTCACGGCTGTCCTCATCCAGCTCCAGGTCACCGACGCTGAGCACCGAGCGGGCGTCGGCGCGGTGCGCGCCGGCCCGACGCATCAGCGCCCGCAGCCGAGCGACGACCTCCTCGAGCGAGAACGGCTTGGTGACGTAGTCGTCGCCACCCGCCGTCAGGCCGGCGATCCGGTCCTCGACCGCGTCGCGGGCGGTCAGGAAGACGACGGGTACGTCGGGGTCGTCGCGGCGGACCCGACGAAGCACCTCGAGGCCGTCGATGTCGGGCAGCATGATGTCGAGCACGATCGCATCGGGCTCGAAACCGCGAGCCGTCTGGACGGCATCGGCACCGGTGTGGGCCGAGCTGACCTGGAAGCCCTCGTAGCGCAGCGCCATCATGATCAGCTCAGCGATATTGATCTCGTCGTCCACCACGAGGACTCGCAGCGGCGACCCGTCGGGCCTGGTGAGCTCAGGCGCAGCAGACGTCATAGCGCACAGGTTCCCGCACCAGTCTGTGGGGAACCTGTGCGCCTGTTGTCAGCCTCGGCCCGCGAATCCTGCTCCCCCGCTGAAGCCGCCGCCGGTGAACCCGCCGCCGGTGCCGCCGCCGAACGTGCGGTTGGTGGTGGTCGAGCCGCTGGTCGGCAGAGCGGTGGACATGTCGGCCAGGACGATCTCCTGGCCGGCCTTGAGACCGCTGCTCACGACCGTGCGGGTGCGACCGACCAGACCGGTGGTGACGCGGACACGGCTGACCTCGCCGTCGGCGTACACCTCCACGGAGCCGTTGGATACGGCAGATGTCGGGACCGTGAGGACGTCGGTCGCCGACCCGAGCACGATGCCGACCGACGCGGTCGCGCCTGCCAGCACGTTGAGGCCCTTCTCGTCGAGCGTGACCGTCACCGGGTAGGTCGAGGACCCGGTGGTGCTCGTCGTCGGCACCTGACCGATGCGGGTCACGCTGCCGGCGTAGGCCTCACTCGCGCCAGCGGGCGTCACCTCGGCCTTCTGGCCGACCTTGAGCTGGGCGACCTGAGTGCTGCTCAGGCTGAGCTCGACGGTGGTCGTCCCCGGCGCGATCACCACCATCGCCGTGCTGCCCGCGCTGGCCGAGTCACCCTTGCCGACCGACAGCTGGCCGACGGTGCCGCTGGCCGGAGCCTTGATGGTGGCACCGGTCAGTGCCTGGCTGGCGGTGATCAGGGTGGCCTTGGCCGAGTCGATCGAGGCCTGGTCCTTGGCCAGAGTGGCGGCGGTGACCGTCTGGCTGCCGACGTAGCTGCCCGAGCTACCCGAGCTACCCGAGCGGGACGTCGAGGTCGCAGACCCCGACGAGGCGGACGAGGCGGCACCCGAGACGGAGGACGCCGACTTGTTCGAGCCCTGGGAGCTCTTGGACGTGGAGCCCGATCCGGTGGAGCCCGATCCGGTGGAGCCCGATCCGGTGGAGCCCGATCCGGTGGAGCCGGACCCCGTCGAACCCGTACCGGTGGACGTGCCTGTCGACGTGCCAGCCACCTTCGCTGCGTTGCCCAGCGTGGTCGACAGCGTCGCGAGGGCGTCCCTCAGGTTGCCGGAGCCGCTGTACTCGGCGTCGGCCACCTTCTGCTGGGCGCTCTGGACCGCGTCGATCGCCGCCCCGCAGGCGTCGCTCCCGGCGCCCGTGCTGGCACTTGCCGACGGTGAGGCGGTGCTGGAGGGGTCGGCGGAGGAGGAGTCCGAGCTCGCGCAGGCCGTGGTCTCCTGGTCGGTCGCGTCCTTGGCGGCCGCGATGGCCGTGTCGACAGCGGTCTGGGCCACCTCGACGGCCTTCTGCTGGGCGGCCAGCTGGGCCAGTGCTTTGGTCAGCGCTGCCGAGGAGCTCCCCGATGAGCTGGTCGAGCCGGAGCCGGTCGAGTGTGTCGAGCCTTGGTCCGAGGTGGTGGACTTGGTCGAGCCGGCACCAGACGACGACGAGCCGGACGAGCCCGACGTCGAGCCGGACGTCGAGCCGGACGTCGAGCTGGTGGTCTCGTCAGCCTGGGCGTCCTCGTCCTTCGCCAGCTGATCACGTGCCGAGGCGAGCTGGGCGTCGGCCTTGGTGACTGCGGTCTTGAGGCTGGTGGTGTCGAGCCGGGCGAGCAGCTCGCCCTTGGTCACCTTGTCGCCGACGGCGACCTTCAACGTGGCGATCGTGCCGGACGAAGCGAAGGAGAGGTCCGAGCGCCCGGAGGGGTCGACGGTGCCCGACAGTGCGAGCGTCTGCTCGACGTCGCCGAGGGCCGCCTTCGCGGTCCGGTAGTGGTCACTCCCGCTGCCGTGCTCGGCGTACGCTGCGACCCCACCGCCGACGAGGACGGCGACGATCGCGACGCCGGCACCGACCCGGACGGCCCGAGTGCGCCAACGGCTCACGCCGCGCCGCCCTGGTTGGAGCCCGCACCCTGACCGCCGGCGCCCTGTCCGCGACCACCGAAGCCGGTGCTGCAGGCGCCGTCGACCGGATCGCTGACCGTCAGCCGGGTGGCGGCGACCGCGCCGGTGTCATCGGACTGACCGACGGCGACCACGCACTTGCCCACCTTCAGCGCGGAGGCGTCGGAGGTCTTGGTGGCGGTGTACGTCGTCGATCCGCTCACGGTGACGGCGATGCTGCTGCTCGCGCTGGCGCCGGGGAAGCTGGATGCCACGGTGAAGCCGGTGCCGGAGACGGCGGTGACCTTGCCGTTGGCGCCGCCGAACCCGCGACCGCCGCCCGGGAAGCCGCTGGCACCGCGGCTGGGGAAGTTGCTCGGCCTGCTGGTGGGCATGCCGCTCGGCCGGGTACCGCCGCCGAATCCACCGCCTCCGAAGCCGCCGGTGCACTCACCGTTGACGGCAGCGGTGACCCGCACGGACGCGGCGGTCACCGCCGTGTTCGAGCGGGATCCGGAGGAGGAGCCGGAGGGCCCCGAGGTGTCGGTGACCGGGGTGACGGTGACGCAGCTGCCGACCTTGACCGCGCTCAGCGCGGCGGCGACCTGGGCGCTGATGGCGGTCTTGGCGGTGTAGGTGACGGCGACCTGACCGTCGGTCTGGTTCTGCACCTGCAGCGTGGAGCCGTCCTTGGCAGCGATCTGGCCCGATGCTCCCGGCGTACGATCCCGGGCGTTGTCCTGGCCGGAGCCGTTGGCTGCGGCGCTGGCCTGGGCCGAGGGCGCGGAGCCGCTGTCGGAGGCGCTGTCGGAGGACGAGCTGCCGCAAGCGGTGAGTGAGAGGAGAGCGATCGCGGCGGTGGCGACGGCGAAGAGGGGACGACGAGACATGGCAGGCTCCTTATTCCGAACGCAGAGCGTCGATGGGGGTCAGACGGGCGGCGCGGCTGGCGGGGTAGACCCCGAAGCCGATGCCGAGGATGAGTGAGGTGCCGATCGCGCCGGCGGTGGCCACCAGCGAGAGCGAGACCGGCTGGTTGATCAGGCTCGGCAGGACCGCGGCCCCGACCACCGCGATGATCACGCCGATGATGCCGCCGGCCAGACCGAGTAACGAGGCCTCCACCAGGAACTGGCGCCGGATCACCCGCGGCGCAGCCCCCAGGGCCTTGCGCAGCCCGATCTCGCGGATCCGCTCGGTGACCGAGACCAGCATGATGTTCATGACCCCGATCCCACCGACCAGCAGCGAGATCCCCGCGATCCCGGTCAACAGCACCGTCAGGGTCTTGTTGGTCGAGTTCGCGGTCGCCACCAGCGACTGCTGGGAGGAGATCGAGAAGTCGGCCGTGCTCGCGCTGACACCGTGCAGGTTGGTCAACAACCCATCGATCTCCTGATAGGCCGCCGAGAGCGCGTCGCCGCTTTGGGCCTGGACATAGATCGTGGAGACCGAGGCGTTGGTCGAGCCGGTGAGACGCTTCGCGGTGGTCATCGGCGTCACCGCCTGGTCGTCCTCGCTGGTCCCCGAGGAGGAGGAGCCGCTGGAGGCCAGCACGCCGATGACCGTCATCTGGGTGCCATCGACCGTCACGGACTGCCCCACCGGGCTGACCGGACCGGAGAACAGCTCGCTGGCCGTATCAGCACCCAGCACCACCACGTGGGCAGCGCTGGTGACCTCGTCCTCGTTGAAGAACCGCCCCGCCGACAAGCTCCGCTTGCGGACCTCGGGCCAGCTCGTGGTGGTGCCCACGATCGAGGTGGTCCAGTTGGTGGTGCCGTTGACCAGCTCAGCGCTGGTGGAGGTCTGCGCCGCAACGTTCTTCACGTCCGGGGCCACGGTCTTGTCCGCGATCGCCTCCGCGTCCTGCAGGGTCAGCGTGGAGGCCGACCCGAAGCCGCCCCGCACACCACTGGAGCTGGTGGTGCTGCCCGGGGAGACGATCAACAAGTTGGAGCCCAACGCACTGATCTGGTCCTTGACCTTGTCCTGGGCCCCCTGACCGAACCCGACGGTGAGGATCACCGAGGAGATGCCGATCACGATGCCGAGCATCGTCAAGATGCTGCGCATCCGATGCGCCCGCACCGCATCCACCGCAGAGCGGAACGTCTCGAGCCAGTTCATGCCGCCACCAGCTCGTCAGAGGTGATCTGCCCATCACGGATCACCAGGTTGCGCTGCGCGCGGGCCGCGACCTCGTGCTCGTGGGTGATCAACACGATCGTGCGACCGCTGTGGTGCAGCTCATCGAGCAGGCCCAAGACCGCCTCGGTCGAGACCGAGTCCAGGTTCCCGGTCGGCTCATCGGCCAAGATGATGTCCGGCTCGCTCACCAGCGCGCGGGCGACAGCCACCCGCTGCTGCTGACCACCGGACAACTCACCGGGACGGTTCTCCACCCGATCGCCCAGACCGACCCGCTCCAAGGCACGGATCGAGCGCTCGCGCCGCTCCGCACGCCCGATCCCGGCATAGATCAGCGGGAGCTCGACATTGCGCCACGCCGGCAACGACGTGAGCAGGTTGAACTGCTGGAACACGAACCCGATCCGACGATTGCGCACATGCGCCAGCTGCGCCTCCGACATCGTCGAGACATCCTCACCACCCAACAGGTAGGTGCCGTCGGACGGGTTGTCCAAGCAACCCAGGATGTTCATCAACGTGGACTTCCCGGAACCGGACGGACCGATCACCGCGACGTACTCGCCCTGGTTGATGGTGATATCCACCCCGCGCAGCGCCTCGAACTCGATGCTGCCACTGCGATACATCTTGCGAATCCCCGCCAGCTCCACCACCGGCTCGGGAACGATCAGCCGGCTCACTGCCCGCCACCCGGGAAGCCGCCCGCGCCGCCGCCCGGGAACGTGCCGGTGCCGCCGCCGGTGAAGCCGCCGCCACCTGTGAAGCCGCCACCGGTGCCGTTACGCCGGGTGGTCCCGCTACCAGTGCCGCTCGGCAGAGTGATGCCGGGGATCTGGACGGTGTCGCCGCTGGAGAGTCCGGAGACGATCTGGGTGCTAACGCCGTAGACGGTGCCGATCTTGACCGGCGTCTTGACCGCCTTCCCGTTGACCACCTTCATCACGTACGTGCTGCTGCCCGAGGACTGGATCGCCCGGCTGCTCACCGTCAGGACGTTGTCGACCTGCTTGACGATGATCGAGGCGGTCGCACTCGTGCCGGCGTAGATACCCTTCTGCGCACCGGTGAGGTCGATCGTGACGGGGAAGACCGCCGCGCCGCTGTCGCTGGTCTGGGCGACCAGGCCGACCGAGGCGACGGTGCCATAGATGGTGGCGGTGCTGCCGGTCGCGGTGATCGTGGCCTGCATCCCCTTCTTCACCTGGGTCGCCTCATCGGCCGAGACCGTCGCATCCACGATGTACTTGTTGGTCGAGGTCACCGTGACAGCACTGGTGCTCGACGTGCTGGAGCTGGCAGCGTTCGACATGGAGTTGCTCGCGCCGCTCGAGCCGCTGTTGCCCGAGCCGGAGCCGCTCACCACGTCACCGACAGCCAGATCGATCGAGGCGACGGTGCCATTGATCGTCGAACGCAGCACCGCATCGGTCACATCCTGCTTCGCCGACTCCAGATCCGACTCCGCCGACAGCACAGCGGTCTGGTCCGCAGCAAGCTGGACCGCCGAAGCATCCGCATCGATATCGTCGGTGTGCTGAGTCACCGCCGCGGCATAAGAAGCCTGCGCCGCAGTACGAGCAGCAACCAACGCCGCATCATCGACCTTCGCGATCGCCTGACCCTTGGACACCGTGTCGCCAGCCGCGACGTACACCTTGGTCACCGTGCCCGAGACACCGAAGTCGAGATCGGCGGTCTTGGCCGGCTCGATCGTCCCCGACGCGCTCACGCTCTGCTTGACGGTCCCGGATGAGGCAGTGGCGGTGAGTGCCTGCGTAGCGCCGGCCCCGTCATCCCGGGTCAACAGCCACGTACCGATACCGCCGACCACGACGAGGACGGCGACGAGCGCCAGCCAGCCCCGCTTCCCGGGTCGCCTCAACCTGCGCTTCACTGCAACGCCACCTCTTCACGTCCGAATTGACGTCAAGAGCCTCGCGGCGATGCCTGAAAGAAACCCATGAGCAACGCAAAGACGATTCTGTGACCTCTTCACAGAATCTCGTTGCCGGCCGTGCTGACCAGGGACTTTCGGCCTGGTCAGAGGGCTATCTCACAGCCCTGGAGCACTCCACAGGGCCATCCAGCGGGAGAGGTCGGCCTCGAGCGGCAACTCGTTCTTCAGGGTGTCCCGGATCTGGATCTCGAGCAGGTTGTCACGACTGTTCGCACCGGTCGGCGCGAAGGGGTAGAAGGTGCCCTGCTTGTAGAGGTAGACCAGCGCCACGGTCCGGCTCGCCGAGTCGGTGAACGGCACCAGCGAACACAGCAAGCCGGGGCCGAAGCCGTCCTGCTCCAGGGTGGTGTTGACGGCGTGCAGGTCGGTGCACAGCGAGGTCAGGTCCGGCGCCTGCGGGTCGAGGGGCTCGTTGTCCACCAGCAGCCACGTGAAGCCATAATCGTCGGATTGGGTGCTCACCTTGGGGGCTCCCTCCCCCTGCGCGAGCAGCGCGACCAGGTCTTGCTGCGCGTCGGCGAATCCCGCGCCGGCCGCGGCCCGATAGCAGACGGCTCCGTCGCCGGTGGGCACGAATCCGAGCGCGCTCTGCAACGTCAGTGCCGCGGACGGTATGCCGAAGAGTGCATCGAGATTGGCTTGCTTGGGCTTGCTGCGCCCCGTGAGAGCTCCCCAGAAGCTCATCAGGAGGTCGGCCTGCCCAACTCGGCCTCGATCTTCGCCAGCTGGGCGAGCCGCTGCTCGAGCGAAGGGTGGGTCGAGGTCAGCGTCGAGAGCGAGACGCCACTGATGGCCGGCGCGATGAAGAAGGCATTCATCGGCTGGGACCCGCGCAGGTCCTGTTGCGGGATCTTGTTGATCTCGCCGGTGATCTTCTGCAGGGCGCTGGCCAGTGCCCGCGGCTTCATGGTCAGCTGCGCGCCGGCCCGGTCGGCAGCGAGCTCGCGGTAGCGGGAGAGAAGTCGGAGCAGCACGAAGCTGATGGCATAGGTCACCAGCGAGACGATCAGGACGAGCAGCCACACCGGAACGCCGTTGTTGTTGCGATCGCGGCGGTCATCGCCGAACAGCGCGCCGTACTGGGCCCCGCGCGCCAGACCGCCGGCGATGATCCCGGCGCTGGAGGCCACGGTCATCACCAGCACGTCGCGGTGTGCCACGTGGGACAGCTCGTGCGCGAGCACCCCCTCCAGCTCCTCCGCGTCGAGGCGACGCATGATGCCGGTCGTGACGACGACGACCGCGCGGCCCGGCGAGCGGCCAGTCGCGAAGGCATTGGGGATGTCCGTGTCCGCGACCCCGACCCGCGGCATCGGCATGTCGGCCAGCGTGCAAAGC
The DNA here is from genome assembly GCF_000364605.1 of Nocardioides sp. Iso805N. Classification (GTDB taxonomy): domain Bacteria; phylum Actinomycetota; class Actinomycetes; order Propionibacteriales; family Nocardioidaceae; genus Nocardioides. Next base: position 432,659 of record NZ_KB822576.1, read on the forward strand.
CGCTGCACCATGCCGTAGAGCTCGGGCGCATCCTGCGCGCTGACCTCCCGGGCACGCATCGCCTTCATCGCGACCTTGTCGGAGTTGTACCACTGCCACCAGGCGATGCCGAGCCCGATCAGCACGATGATCGGTGCCCACTGGGCCGGCAGGATCAGCATCACCACCACGATCAGTGCGACGAAGACCGCGCCGAGCAGGAAGATCACCGACGTCATGCGGGTGGTGAGCCCTCGGTCGGGTGCGAAGCGTGTGCGTGCCATCTCAGTCTCTCTCCTCCCCTGCCTCAACGAGTGCAGCGCCGGGGAGGTTCCATCGCTCAGCCGGGGATGAGGCCGTCGTCCGCGAGCATCTCGCGGACCTCCTCCAGCGCGGCATCGGCCGGCGGGAGGATCAGGTCGGACTCGATGAAGTCGTCCTCGGCGTGCGGGACGCCGACGGTGCGTACGCCGTCCAGCAAGGCCTCGAGCGCGGCGCGGAACCCGACGTGGTCACCCGAGGCCACCGCCGCCTCCAGGTGCGCGTCGAGCTCGTTGAGCCGGTCCAGCGCCGCGTCGGCGACGTCGTACTGTCCCTCGGAGAGGATGCGCACGATCACGGCTGCGTCTCCGGCTTGCTCTCGGTCGCCGGTACGTCGATGGGCGCGGCCGAGCCGACCTGGCCCTGCTCGATCGCCTGCGGTGCGGCCGGGGCGTCGAGGCCCTTCAGCTTCGCCAGCTCGAGCTCGACGTCGCTCTGCGAGCTGAGCTCGTTGAGCTGCTTGCCGATGTCGTCGCCCGGCTCTGCGGTCAGGTCGTCGAGCGCGCCGGAGGCGAGCAGCTCGTCGACAGCGCCGGCGCGGGCCTGCATCTGGGCGGTCTTGTCCTCGGCGCGCTGGATGGCCATACCGATGTCGCCCATCTCCTCACCGATGCCTGCGACTGCGTCGTTGATCTTGGTCTGCGCCTGGGCCGCGGTGTAGGTCGCCTTGATGGTCTCCTTCTTGGTGCGGAAGGCCTCCACCTTCGCCTGGAGCCGCTGCTGGGCGAGGATCAGCTTCTCCTCCTCGCCCTGCAGGTTGGCGTGCTGGGCCTGCAGGTCGGTGATCTGCTGCGCCAGGCCCGACTTGCGGGTCAGCGCCTCGCGGGCGAGGTCCTCGCGATTCATGTTGATCGCCTGCTGCGCCTGACCCTGGAGCTTGTCGGCCTGCTGCTGCAGCTGGTTCATCTGCAGCTCGATCCGCTTGCGACTGGTCGCCACGTCGGCGACGCCCTTGCGCACGTTGGTCAGGAGCTCCAGCTGCTTGGTGTAGCTGTAGTCCAGCACCTCGCGCGGGTCCTCGGCCTTGTCGAGGGCCTTGTTCGCCTTCGCCTTGAAGATCAGGCTCATGCGCTTCATCAGACTCATGGACGACGACTGCCTCTCTTGCACGCCACAGCGCCACTCGGCACCGGTGTGATCACCCTAGTCGACTCGAGCAAGAGCGAGAACGAGCCTGGCCAAGGTCGCGTCGTGCGAGAACGCCGTGTGGATGGACGCCAAGCGCCGGGGCCGTTGCGAGCCGTCGCCAGCGGGATCGGGCGCTGTGGCGGTTAGGCTGAGCGCTGCATCATTCCGAGACCTGAAGGCCGTCAGTTGTTCCGTCGCAAGTCCGAGGCCGCCGAGCCCGCCGTCATCGACACCACGAAGCCCGAGGGGAAGGGTCGCCCGACCCCCACCCGCAAGGAGGCGGAGGCGGCCGCCAGGGCGCGCGCGAAGGCGCCGCACGACCGCCGCGCCGCGGCCGCAGCCCAGCGCGCCGCCCGCACCGAGGGCTCGGCCAAGATGCGCCAAGCGCTGCGCACCGGCGACGATCGCTTCCTGCCGACCCGCGACAAGGGGGCTGTGCGCCGGTTCGTGCGCGACTACGTCGACACCAAGGTCACCTTCGCGGAGTTCGCACTGCCCCTGGTGGTGGTGTGCTTCCTGCCGAGCTTCTTCGCGCCGGCCGACTTCCTGCGGATCCTCAACAACATCCTGATCGTGATGATCGTGGTGATCGGGCTCAACCTGGTCGTCCTGCGCTTCGGGCTGGGTCGCGAGCTGGCCCGCCGGTTCCCCGACACGCCGACCCGCGGCCTGACCTGGTACATGTCCTCCCGCGCCCTGCAGCTGCGCTGGATCCGGGCGCCCAAGACGCAGCGACGGGTCGGCGAGAAGCTGCCCGACACCTACCGCTGAGGCACTCGCGCCACCTGCACACACGAGGGGCGGCCCGGTCGATATGACCGGGCCGCCCCTCGTACGTCTGGTGTCTCGGCTGGTGTCTTGCCTGGTGCCTCGGCTCAGTCCAGGGGCAGAAGGTGCTCCAGGCCGACGGTCAGGCCCGGGTGATCGGCGATCGCTCGTACGCCGGTCAGCACGCCGGGCGCGAACGAAGCCCGATCCATCGAGTCGTGCCGGATGGTCAGCGTCTCCCCCGGCCCACCCAGGATGACCTCCTGATGGGCGACCAGGCCGCGGATCCGCAGGCCGTGCACGTGGATGCCGTCGATGACAGCACCGCGGGCGCCGTCCAGCGACGTGCTGGTGGCGTCCGGAACCGGTCCCAGGCCGGCTTCGCGGCGCGCGGCCGCGATCAGCTCCGCCGTACGCCGCGCCGTACCTGAGGGGGCGTCGGCCTTCGTCGGGTGGTGCAGCTCGACGATCTCGACCGACTCGTAGAACGCGGCGGCCTGGGCGGCGAAGCGCATCATCAAGATCGCGCCGATGGAGAAGTTGGGGGCGATCAGCACGCCAACCCCCGGGGCGTCCGCGAGCCAGCCGCGCAGCGTGTCCAGCCGCCCTTCGTCGAAGCCTGTGGTGCCCACCACCGCGTGAATGCCCTGCTTGATGCAGTACTCCAGGTTGTCCATCACCACGTCGGGATGGGTGAAGTCGACGACCACCTGGGCACCGCTGGCCGAGAGATCGGCGATCGACTCGCCCGCGTCGATGCCGGCGACCAGATCGAGATCGGGGGCGTCCGAGACGGCCGTACAGATCTGGGAACCGACCTTGCCTCGCGCGCCCAGCACGCCCACGTTGATCACGGCGCCCAACCTACCGCCGATCCTCGCCACGCCTCGTGTGTGGGCGTTCGGGCGAGACCTACCCGAGCAGACGACGTCGGCATCTGGCAGGCTTGCCCCCATGGTGGTGCAGACGATTCCGGCGCGGATCCGCTGGGCGGTGGATTTCATGGACATCCAGCCGAGCGATCACGTCCTCGAGATCGGGTGCGGCCCGGGCGCCGGGGCGGAGCTCATCTGCAGCCGTCTGGTGACCGGCAAGCTGTTCGCGATCGACCGCTCGGAGTCCGGGGTCGACCGCACCAAGCGACGCTGCCAGAAGTACATCGACGCCGGCCGGCTCACCGTCCGTCAGATCGACCTGGCGACCCTGCGCGTCCCGGTCAAGCGACTGCACAAGGTCTTCGCCTTCAACGTCAACCTGTTCTGGGTGCGTGACGCGAGCGCCGAGATCGCCCTGCTGCACGAGCGCGTCCTGCCAGGCGGCAGTGTCTACATCTTCTACGAGGCGACCCACCGCGAGCAGGTCCCCGAGATGATCGAGCGTACGTCGAAGGCACTCGCCTCCGCCGGCTTCCGAGTCTCGATCGTCGACTCCAAGCAGCCCGCCGCTGTCGGCATCATCGGCAAGCGTTGAGAGGTCACTTTCCGCGGCTCGAGTGTCCAGCTCACTGGACACTCGACGCGCGGAAAGTGACCTCTCGACGTGCTTAGCGGGGACCGACGATCGCCAGGATCTCGGGCCGGCTGAAGACGTCGGCAGCGACCGCCTGACACTCCTCCACCGTCACCGAGCTGATCCGGTGGAGGACCTCGTCGATGGTGAGCAGCTGATCGTGGACGAGCTCGGCCTTGCCCAGCCGTGACATCCGCGAGGCCGGGTCCTCCAGACCGAGCACGAGGCCACCGCGCAGCTGGCCCTTGCCGCGGACGACCTCCTCGGCCGTGATGCCCTCGGCGGCCACCTTGCGCAGCTCCTCACGCACCACCTCGAGAACCTCCTCGACCTTGTTCGGCAGGCAGCCGACGGCGACACCGACTACACCGCTCTCGGCGTGCGCACCCGCGAAGGAGTAGACCGAGTAGGCCAGGCCGCGATGCTCACGCACCTCCTGGAAGAGGCGCGACGACGTACCGCCGCCGAGGGCAGCGTTGACGACGCCGAGGGCGAACCGGCGGTCGTCGTCGCGCCACAGACCCTGCATGCCGAGGACGACATTGACCTGCTCGAAGGGGCGGGTGGCACGCACCTCCCCCGGATGCAGCTCGAGTGGCACGCCCGAACGCGGCGGGATCGGCGACGCCGTACCGGACAGGAAGCCGTTGCGGGCGAAGGCCTGCTCGGCGAGCGCCACCACCACCTCGTGGGTGAGGTTGCCGGTCGCGGAGATGACGATGTTCTCGGGGCGGTAGTGCGCACGGTAGAAGGCGTCGATCTGGTCGCGGGTCAGCGCCTCGATCGACTCCACGGTGCCGGCGATGCCACGACCGAGCGGCGTGTCGGCACCCCACGCCTGGGCGGCGAAGAGGTTGTGCACCACGTCGTCGGGGTCGTCGTCGTGCATCGCGATCTCGTCCAGGATCACGTCTCGCTCGGCCTCGACGTCCTCGTCGGCGAGCAACGAGGAGGTGATCATGTCGCCGATGATGTCGACCGCCAGCTCCAGGTCCTCGTCCAGGACCCGGGCGTGGAAGCAGGTGTACTCCTTGGCGGTGAAGGCGTTGAACTCGCCGCCGACCGCGTCCAGGGCCACCGAGATGTCGAGTGCGGTCCGTTCGGCAGTGCCCTTGAAGAGCAGGTGCTCCAAGAAGTGCGAACAGCCGTGGGTGTTGTCGGCGCCCGCGGAAGCGTTCTCGTCGCGCGAGCCGACGCCGACCCACACGCCGACCGCGGCCGAGCGGACTCCGGGCATCTCCTCGGTGACGATCCGCAGACCGCTGGGCAGGACCGTGCGGTGCACACCCGGCTCCAGCTCCGCGGTGGAGCCGGGCGGCTGGAGTGCACCCGAAGGGGCAGAGCCGGACGGCCGGCCAGCAGTTTCCTGCCGACCGGCCGTCCGGGTGGTGCTGTTGGTCGAGCTCACTCCTCGGTCGACTCCTCAGCCGACTCGGCGGAGGCGGTCTCCTCCACGACGGGAGCCAGCGAGAGCTTGCCGCGGTCGTCGATCTCTACGATCTCGACCTGGATCTTCTGACCCACCTCGACGACGTCCTCCACCGACTCCACGCGCTTGCCGTCGTTGAGGACACGCAGCTTGGTGATATGGAGCAGGCCGTCCTTGCCCGGGAGCAGGGAGACGAACGCACCGAAGTTGGTCGTCTTGACGACGGTGCCGAGGTAGCGCTCGCCGATCTCGGGCATCGTCGGGTTGGCGATGGCGTTGACGGCCGCACGAGCAGCCTCGGCAGCCTCGCCGTTGGTCGCGCCGATGTAGACGGTGCCGTCGTCCTCGATGGAGAGGGTCGCGCCGGTGTCGTCCTGGATCTGGTTGATCACCTTGCCCTTCGGGCCGATGACCTCGCCGATCTTGTCGACCGGGACCTTGACGGTAATGATGCGCGGCGCGTACACCGACATCTCCTCGGGGCCGGCGATGGCCTCGTTCATCACGTCGAGGATGGTCAGACGAGCGTCCTTGGCCTGGTTGAGGGCCTGCGCGAGGACCTCGGCCGGGATGCCGTCGAGCTTGGTGTCGAGCTGGAGCGCGGTGACGAACTCGGCGGTGCCGGCGACCTTGAAGTCCATGTCGCCGAAGGCGTCCTCGGCACCGAGGATGTCGGTCAGCGCGACGTACTGGGTGGTGCCGTCGACCTCACCGGAGATCAGGCCCATCGCGATGCCGGCGACTGGCGCCTTCAGCGGCACGCCCGCCTGCAGCATCGACAGCGTCGAGGCACAGACCGAGCCCATCGAGGTGGAGCCGTTGGAGCCCATCGCCTCGGAGAGCTGGCGGATCGCGTAGGGGAACTCCTCGCGGGTCGGGAGGACCGGCAGCAGCGCACGGCGCGCGAGCGCACCGTGGCCGACCTCGCGACGCTTCGGCGAGCCGACCCGGCCCGTCTCACCGGTGGAGAACGGCGGGAAGACGTACTTGTGCATGTAGCGGCGCGACTTCTCCGGGGAGAGGGTGTCGAGCTGCTGCTCCATCTTCAGCATGTTCAGCGTGGTGACGCCCAGGATCTGGGTCTCGCCGCGCTCGAACAGCGCCGAGCCGTGCACCCGCGGGATGACCTCGACCTCGGCGTGCAGCGGGCGGATGTCGGCCAGGCCGCGTCCGTCGATGCGCACCTTGTCGCGCAGCACGCGCTCACGGATCAGCTTCTTGTTGACGCTGCGGAACGCTGCGCCGATCTCACCCTCGCGGCCCTCGAACTGGCCGGCGACCTTCTCCAGGAGCGCAGCCTTGATCTCGTCGAGCTTGGCCTCGCGCTCCTGCTTGGGGCCGATCTGCAGCGCTGCGGCGACGTCGGCGGCACTAGCGGCCTCGACGGCGGCGTAGACGTCGTCCTGGTAGTCCAGGAAGATCGGGTAGTCGACGACCGGCTTCGCGGCCTGCTTGGCCAGCTCGGCCTGGGCCTCCACCAGCTGCTTGATGAACGGCTTGGCGGCGTCGAGACCGCCGGCGACGATCGCCTCGGTCGGCGCCTGGGTGCCGCTCGAGACGAGGGTCCAGGTCTGGTCGGTGGCCTCGGCCTCGACCATCATGATCGCGACGTCGCCGGTCTCGGTGACGCGGCCGGCGACGACCATGTCGAAGACGGCGTTCTCGAGCTGGCTGTGCGTCGGGAATCCGACCCACTGGCCCTCGATGAGGGCGACGCGAACGCCGCCGACGGGGCCGGAGAACGGCAGGCCGGAGAGCTGGGTGGACATCGACGCGGCGTTGATGGCCAGCACGTCGTAGGGCTGGTCGGGGTCGAGCGCCAGCACGGTGATGACGACCTGGACCTCGTTGCGCAGACCCTTCTTGAAGGTCGGGCGCAGCGGGCGGTCGATCAGGCGGCAGGTCAGGATCGCGTCCTCGGAGGGGCGACCCTCGCTGCGGAAGAAGGAGCCGGGGATCTGACCCACGGCATACATCCGCTCCTCGACGTCGATCGTGAGGGGGAAGAAGTCGAAGTGGTCCTTCGGCTGCTTGGAGACGGTGGTGGCCGAGAGCAGCATCGTCTCGTCGTCCAGGTAGGCGGTCACGGAGCCGGCGGCCTGGCGAGCGAGCAGACCGGTCTCGAACTTGACCGTGCGCTTGCCGAACTTGCCGTTGTCGATAACGGTCTCGACCGCAGTGATGACGGGTTCAGTCACAGATTTTCTCTTGTCGTACGTCGGAGGCCTCGCGCCTCACGCGGATGGACTTGTGTGTTCGGCACCAGACTACTGATCTGTGGCGACAAATACAGAACGGGCGACTCCCGAAGGAGCCGCCCGTCCGGACGCTTTGCGATCAAGCGACGATCAACGGCGAAGGCCGAGGCGCTCGACGATCGAGCGGTAACGCTCGATCTCGGTCTTCTGCAGGTAGTTGAGCAGACGACGGCGCTGGCCCACCAGGAGCAGCAGACCACGACGGCTGTGGTGGTCGTGCTTGTGCTGCTTGAGGTGCTCGGTGAGGTGGCTGATGCGGTGCGAGAGCAGCGCGATCTGGACCTCGGGCGAACCGGTGTCACCCTCAACGGTGGCGTACTCGGCGATGATCTTCTTCTTGGTCTCCGCGTCGGTACCGATCGACATACGGGGCTCCTCTCGACTTGTTGCGCGGCGCGCCCGGGCCTGTTCACCGGGGCACTCTTGGATCCGCGGCCGTTAGACGGCAACCGGGGAAGACTATCAACGCCGTACGCCGGGACCGAATCCACGCCGGACCGCCCGTCGCGCCCGAGCCGATCCGGTGGCACCATCGGCTCATGAACCGTCTCGGACTCGTGCTCGGACCTGTGCTCGCCGGGGTCGTCCTGACGAGCGACCTGTTCCTCGCGCCGACCGCGATCGCGGTTCCCACGCTACCGGCCGCTGTCCCTGCGGGCGGCGTTGCGACCGCGCGCCCGGCCCAGGCGGCCACCCCGGCCACCCCGCGTGTCGCCCGCGCCAAGCTGCCCGACCCGCACACCGCGACGTTCGCCGACCAGGTCCCGGCCGACACCACCCAGGTCGTGCGCACCATCCCGAGCCACCGTTGGTGCAAGGCGGTCTACTGCAGCCTCACCCAGGCGTGGCGCAAGCAGGACGGCACGTGGCGACTGGTGCGACAGTTCCGCTCCACGATCGGCTCACGCGGCTGGGGCAAGACCAAGGAGGGCGACGACCGCTCCCCCGTCGGCGTCCTCCGGATCACCGTGACGTTCTCGACCGGCGCACGGCCGGGCCCGATGCCGTGGCGTCGACGCAAGCCCACCTCGGTGCTGTCCATGAGCCACGGCGCCAACTACAACACCTGGCTCGAGATCCCCGGCCGCACCGCCGGCAGCAGGCCCTCGATGCGGTGGGGCTGGGTGGTCGACTACAACCACCCGCGGCTCACGCCCGGCAAGGGACCGGCTCCGGTGGCCGGCAAGGGCGGGGCGATCTTCTATCACACGTCCCTGCCCGGGCACCGGTATGCGCCGACCGAGGGATGCACCCAGGTGGGCAATCCCCGGTCGATGCACTGGCTGGTGCACTGGCTGCGCCCGAAGGCGGACCCGCGCATCGTGCAGGACCTCTAGGCGACCAAGAGAGCCAGGAGCGAGCGCTGGCGCTGGCCGCGGGCACCGGAGCCAGGTGCCTCATGCTCAGTGCGCCCGATCCGGCGTTCCTGTCGTGGGCATCGGCGGAGTGCTCCTGAGCTCGGCGACCCGCGCGGCCGTGGCCGTACGCGATGCGTATCCGATCCGCGATTCGCGCACATGCCATCCCATCAGCTCTGCCGCACGGTCGCAATCGCCGGCATCGATGGCGCCGAGAATGACACGGTGGTCGGGCCAGGTGCGCTTGCCACGGGAGAACTTGTCGAGCGCGTAGAGCCACTCGATCTTGTGGGAGAGCTGGCGCAGAAGCGTCGCCAGGGTGCGGCTCGCGCTCAGCTCGGCGACCAGGAGGTGATAGCGGTCGTTGAGTGCTACCAGCGGTTCGAGATCCTCTCGGGCGATGCAGGCATCGCCATCGTCGAGAACCTGCGCCAGCTGATGCCGCACGGCGAACCATTCCGGGTCCGGCTCGGGCTGGGTGAAGATCGTTCGCGCGCGTTCCGCCGCGCGGCGCGCGGTGGCCATCTCGACGGCTTCACGAACGGCGAAGAGGTCATCTGCCTCCTCGACGGGTAGGTGTGCGACCCGGGCGCCGGCATTCGGGGTGGTCTCGATGAAACCCTCCGCATCAAGTGCTCGCAGCGCCTCGCGGATCGGCATCCTGCTGACGCCGTACCGCTTGGCGAGAAAGGTCTCGGTGACGCGGGTACCGGGCTCCAGGTGCCCGGCGATGATGTCGCTGCGCACAGCAGTGGTGATCGAGCCGATAGGACGGCTGGATGGGTCATCGGGCGAGCGCGGCACCGGGGATCGCTTCCAGCAGCTCCGCCGTGTAGGCGGATGTCGGCGTGGTGAACACCTGCTCGGTGGGGCCGTGTTCGACGTCCCGTCCCTTCTCCATGACCACCACTCTATGGGCGATCTGGCGAGTGACGGACAGATCGTGGGTGATGAACAGGAGCGTGATGCCGAGATTGCGCTGGAGCTCGTCGAGAAGACGAAGGATCTGGTCCTGAACCAGCACGTCGAGCGCGGAGACAGCCTCGTCGCACACGACGAGGTCGGGCGACGGCGCCAACGCCCGCGCGATCGCGACCCGCTGACGCTGCCCGCCGGAGAGCTCATGCGGTCTACGGGACGCGGTCCCGCGAGGCAGCGCCACCTGGTCGAGCAGCTCGGCGACACGGCGCCGGCGTCCCGCGCGATCCGTCGTGCCGAAGATCTCCATCGGCTCCGCCACGATCCGCTCGACCGTGTACGACGGATCGAGCGAGCCGTAGGGGTCTTGGAACACCGGCTGGACACGCCGTCGCAGCTGTCGGCGCTGAGCGCGTGAGTCGACCCCGACATCCTGTCCATCGATGAGAACCCGCCCAGAGGTCGGCGTCTCGAGTCCGAGGACCATCTTTGCGACGGTGGTCTTCCCCGAGCCCGACTCCCCGACCACCGCGGTCGTGGTGCCTCGCTCGACAGCGAAGGACACTCCGTCGGCGGCCACCAGACGCTGGCCACGGCGTCCGCGGAGGGCGTACTCCTTGGTCAGGCTCTCGATCACCAGGATCGGATCCGGTACCGGCGTCGCCGGCGCCTCGGCCGAGGTGGCAGCGCTCGCCATGGCTCCGGTCGTACGGGCGGTCACCGCGGGCGCCGCAGCGACCAGCCGCTTCGTGTACTCGTGCTGGGGATCTCCCAGGATCGCCTTGGCCGGGCCGGCTTCGACGATCTCACCGCGGTACATCACCACCACTCGCTCGGCGCGGTCCGCCGCCAGGCCCAGGTCGTGGGTGACGAAGAGCATCGAGGTCTGATGGGCGTCCACCAGCGATTCGAGGTGGTCGAGGATGCGCCGCTGCACCGTGACGTCCAGCGCACTCGTGGGCTCGTCGGCGACGAGCAGCTCAGGTCCGCGAGCGAGGGCGACAGCGATGAGGACGCGCTGCCGCATGCCGCCGGAGAACTCGTGCGGATACTGCCCGGCGCGCCGAGCAGCATCGGGGATGCCGGCCTCGGTCATGAGCTCGATGACACGTTCACGAACCGCGCTGGAGCGCAGGCCCCCGGCCCGGAGCGCGTCGGCGATCTGGGCGCCGATCTTCATCGATGGATTGAGGTTGGTGCCCGGATCCTGAGGTACGAGCCCGATGCGCTCACCGCGCACGGAGCGCCAGACCCGCTCGTGGCTGCCGGCGAGCTCCTGACCCGCGAGGCGGATCGACCCCGACGTGACCCTCCCAGATCCCGGCAAGAGGCCGAGTACGGCGCCGACGAGTGTCGACTTGCCCGACCCGGACTCGCCCACGATGGCGAGGCGCTCGCTGCGATCGAGGCGGAGGTCGACGCCGTGGAGGACCTCGGTGTCACCGAACGAGACGTGCAGGTCCGTGATCTCGAGCAGCTTCTCAGCGTCCTGCGGCATAGCCCTGCATTCCTCTCGGGTTGGCCGCGGCTGAGAGTGTCCCAGTCGCGTGGTCGCGGGTCACCGCGGAGAGCCGACCCAACGCCCAGTCACCGGCGCGCTGGATCCGGTGTCCGCGGCGTTCCAGCTCGGCGATGAGCTCATCGCCGAGCCGGTCTTCGACGACAGCGCCCGCCGGCTCCCAGGTGCGCGGCCAGAACGAGCCTGGGAACGAGGTCGAATGCAACGCGGGGGCGTCGATGGCCTGCTGCGGCGAATAGCCGCCGACGATGGTCCGCAGCAGGTAGAGGAGCTGCCACTGCTCCTGCTGATCACCTCCCGGTGAGCCGAGGGCGGTGACGGGTTGGCCGTCGCGCAGCACGAGTGTGGGCGTCAAGGTCGTCCGAGGCCGCTCGCCGGGAGCAAGTGTCGACGGCAGCCCCTCCTCGAGCCAGGTCATCTGCAGGCGCGTGCCGAGGCAGAAGCCGAGCTCGGGGATGGTCGGGGAGGACTGCAGCCAGCCGCCCGACGGGGTGGCAGCGACGATGTTCCCCCAGCGGTCGACGATGTCGAGATGACAGGTGTCACCACGAGACTCGCCCACGGCCGAGACGGTGGGCTCGCCGACACCGTGCGCATCCTGTGCTCCCGCCGGCGAGACGTAGGTACGTCGAAGCGGCGGGAAGTTGCCCTGACCGCCCTCGAGACCGGGGAGTGGCCGGGTCGAGGCGGTCTTCTTGATGAGCAGGCGGCGCTCGGCCGCGTAACCCTCGGAGAGCAACACACTGAGTTGCTCCGGGCGAGCGGCGTCACCGTAGTATGCGTCACGATCGGCGAAGGCGAGCTTGATCGCCTCGAGGATCGTGTGCGCACCCTCCGGCGTCCCCGGATCGAGGAGGCGATCATCGAATGGCTCGAGCAGGTTGAGGATCTGCAGCATCGCCGGGCCCTGAGTCCACGGACCCGCCTTGACGATGGTGTGCCCCCGGAAGACGGTCGTCATCGGGTCTTCGTAGGTGGCGCTGAACCTCGCCATGTCCGCGGCGGTGATCACGCCGGCGTGGTCGGTCCCCGAGGAGTGCCGGTGTGGGGTGCGAGCGAAGGTGTCGATCGCGGCGGCGACGTACCCGCTGCGCCACTCGCCTCGGGCCGCGTCGATGCGCTCCTCGCGCGTCGAGCCCGCGTGCCCCGCGTCGACCAAGCGCTCGAGCACGTCGGCGTACCGCTCGTTGCGGACCATCGCACCCGGGGCCGGGGGTTCACCGTCGACCAACCAGAGCTCCGCCGAAGTCGGCCAGTGCTCTCGAAACAGATCCGCGACGGTGCCGATCGTGGCGGCGGTGCGCTCGAGGATCGGATGACCGTGGCGGGCGTAGTCGATCGCGTAGCTCAGAACCTCACGCAACTCCCACGTGCCGTGGTCGCGCAGCAGGAGGAGCCACGCCTCCACCGCTCCGGGAACGGCGGCGGCCAGCGCCCCCGAACCGGGCACCATGTCGAGGCGTTGGCTACGGAAGTGGTCGATCGTCGCGGCCGCGGGTGCCGGGCCCTGCCCCATCAACACCTGCGGCTGGCCGGGGGCCTCGGCGGTGGCGAAGAGGCCGACCATGTCACCGCCGGGACCGTTGAGATGGGGCTCGACGACGTGGAGGACGAAGGCGGCGGCCACGGCGGCGTCGAAGGCGTTGCCCTCGCGCTCGAGCACGGCCTGTGCCGTGGCAGTCGCGATCCAGTGCGTCGTGGCGACCATGCCGAACCGGCCACGGAGGTCGGGCCTGGTCAGGAACGTTGGTGGTGGGGTGTAGCTCACGGGTCACTTCCTGTCGTGAGATGCGGGATCGAGAACGTCGCGCAAGCCGTCGCCGAAGAGGTTGAAGCTCAGGCAGATGATGGCGATCAGTGCCCCCGGGAAGACTCCGAGCCAGGCATCCTGGGACATGTACTGCTGAGCGTCGGAGAGCATGACCCCCAGACTCGGCATGGGCGGCTGGATACCGAGCCCGAGGAAGGAGAGGACAGCCTCGCCCAGCACCGCTCCGGGCATGATGATCGTGGCCTGCACGATGATCGCCGATACGCAGTTGGGCAGGATGTGTCGACTGACGATGCGCACGCTGCTGGCGTCCATCGCTACGGCAGCCATCACGAAGTCGGTGGACTTCAGCCGCAACGTCTCCCCCCGAACGACCCGGATCATCTGCGGGATGTGCGCGATGCCCAGGGCGAGTACGGCGTTGGACAGGCTGGCCCCCCGAATCGCGGCAAGACCGACCGCGATGATGAGGAACGGGAACGCCAGCGCCACGTCGGTCACGCGGGAGATGACCGCGTTGGCTGACTTCCAGTAGCCGGCCGCGAGACCGAGTGGGGTGCCGACCACGGTGGAGAGGACGACCGCCAGGATGCCCACCTCGAGAGAAGCACGTGCGCCGTACAACATCCGGAAGAGCACGTCTCGGCCGAGGTTGTCGGTGCCCAGGACGAACCCGACGGTTCCGGGTCGCTGGAAGGGCGTGTCGAAGTGCACCTGCGTCGGATCGTGCGGAGCCAGCAGCGGTGCCAGCGCCGCTGCCGCTACCACGAGGAGGAGCAGGACCGCTCCGATCATGCCGGTGCGGTGCCGGAGCAGCGCGCGCCACCAGCGCTGGCGGGAGTCCTTCCGCGCGATCGCCTGCGCCGGCGCGAGGGCCACCGACTCGGTCTGTCCGGCGGTGGTGCCGTCCGATGTCCGGGCGTCCTGGGCACTCATACGGCACCTGCCACGCGGATCCGGGGGTTGATGACCGAGTAGAGAGCGTCGACAGCTAGGTTGATCAACACATAGCCGACGGTGATGAGCAGGACGACGGCCTGGACCACGGGATAGTCGCGGCTGAAAACGCTGTTGAGCGTCAGCTTCCCGAAACCGGGCAGCCCGAAGATGCTTTCGGTGACGACTGCGCCGGAGATCAGGCCACCGAGCTGGAGCCCGACGATGGTCACCACCACGATGAGCGAGTTGCGCAGGCCGTACCGCACCAGCACCCGACCCCGTCGGAGTCCCTTCGCCCGCGCGGTGCGGACGTAGTCGGACTGCATGGTGGCGATCATCGAGGCACGCGTCTGCCGCATGACGACGGCAGCCAGTGCGAGTGCCAGGACCAGGGCCGGCAAGGTGAGGTGGTAGAGCGACCTTGCCGGGTCCTGCATCATCGGGACGTAGCCGGAGGCCGGGAAGACGTGGTGGTCGACGGAGAGGAACAAGATCGCGAGCAGCCCGAGCCAGAAGCTCGGCACGGACAGCCCGACCATGGCCACCAGGTTGGCGCCCCACTCGGGCCAACGACCGCGGAACCGCTCGGCGACCACACCGAGGATCAAGCCCACCACGACCGAGATCAGCAGCGCGTACGCAGCCAGCCATAGCGTGACCGGCAGCGTGCTGCGGATCAGCTCGCTCACCGGTGTGCCGGTGCGAAGTGAGCGGCCGAAGTCACCGTGCAGGCTGTTGCGGAGGAACGTGGCGTACTGGACCCACACGGGACGGTCCAGGCCGTACTCGGCGCGAATCGCCGCGATCCGAGCTGGCGTTGCCTCCTCACCCGCGAGGGAGACAGCCGGATCGCCGGGCAGCAGCCGCATGCCTGCGAAGACCACCATCGACGACAAGAAGATCGTCACGATCGATTGCCCCACGCGGGTGAGGAGGTAACGAGCCATATCGCGCTACACCTCAGCCCTGCGCCACGAAGGCGGCGCCGCTGAGCCGGACCACACCGTCGGGATAGACCGATACTCCAGCGACCTTGTTGGCGACACCCGTCAGGTTCCGGTTCCGGTAGAGGTAGATGTAGGGGTTGTCCTTCTGGACCTGTGCAATCGCCTTGCCGTAGAGATCGGCACGCGTGGCGGTGTCGGTCGTCGCAGCTGCAGCGGCCAACCAGGTGTCGACCTGCTTGTTGCTGTAGTTGGAGTAGTTGTTCCCGGAGCCGGTGAACAGGAAGTTGTAGGTGTCGCCGTTGGGGTCGACACGACCCGACCAGCCCAGCTGGAGGGCCTCGAACTTGCCCTGGCTGTCGTTCTGGAGCAGCGTCGTGTACTCGATCGGCTCGATCTTGAGATCGAATCCGGCTGCCCTGACCTGCGCCTGGATCGCCTGCGCCAACTGGAGGCTGCTGGGAATGTTGCTCGTCTGCATGGTGATCTGCAGGGGCAGCTTCACCCCCGCCTGCTCGAGCATCTGCTTCGCCTTCGAAGGGTCGTACGGCGGACAGGCGTTGCTAGCGGCGGTGGCATAGGCGCTGTTCGGTGCGATGGGAGAGCAGGCCGGGTCGTAGTAGCCGTCGAAGACGGTCTTGACCAGTTGCTTGCGGTCGATCGCCATCGAGAGCGCCTCACGGATCTGGGCGCTCTTCGCCAAGGGCGTGTCGATCTGGAGCGGAGGCGTGCCGACGCCGTGCTGATTGGCGATGTTGATCTGGATGCCCTGGTAGCCGTAGGACCCGACCTGCATCACGGTCAGCGCCTTGTCGCTGCGCAGACTGTTGACGTCCGATGGCGAGATGGTGTCGGCAACCTGCACGTCACCGGACTTGAGGTCGGTGGCCCTGATCGCCGGGTCGGTGATGATCTTGTAGACGATCTTGTCGAGGTGGACGTCCTTCGCGTCGTAGTAGTTCGGGTCCTTCTCCACGGTGATGGACGTCGCCGGGACCCGGCTGGCGAACTTGAAGGGCCCGACGCACACCGGGTGGTCACCGAAGTGGTCGCCCTCCTTGGCCAGGGCAGTGGGCGACATGACCATGCCGGCTCGATCCGCGAGCGAGGCTGCGAGCGGAGCGAACGGCGATCCGAAGGTCAGCCGTACCTCGTCGTTGCCGGTCGCCGAGATGGTCTTGAGCGTCCCCAGCTCACTGGCTCGTGCGGAGTCCGGCTTGGTCAGGTCCCGCTTGAGTGTCGTGACCACCGCGTCGGCGTTCAACGGCGTCCCGTCCGCGAACTTCACGCCCTGCTTGATCGGGAAGGTCGCAGTCTTGCCCCCGTCGCTCAGCGTCGGCAGGGCCGTGGCCAACATCGGCACGATCTGACCATCGGCATTGGTGTCATAGAGCTTCTGGCACATCGTCTCCATGACGTAGCGGGTGTAGAGCGACGACGAAGTGGTCGGATCGAGTGCGTCCGGATCGGCGGAGAGACCCATGGTGAGGGTCCCTCCCTGCTGGACCGGCCGGCTGCCGATCGGGATCGTGGTGATCACCTTTCCGGCCACCTCGGCCGAGGACTTGTTCGAGGTGGCCTGCGTCTGGCTACACGCACTCAGCGCCAGTGCCAGCCCAACCACGCCGGCCGCCGCCAGTCGGCGACGTACGGGACGAGAAGACATTTCAACCCCCAGAGATTCCATACAATCTCCGCCTTTATTCGCGGATCGTATGCATGGTGCCCGGGTGCCGGCTATCTTGTCCAGCAAAATCTGGACACCGTTTGCCCCGACGGCATGCTGCCGCCGGGGTGATGCTCCTGTTCGTCCTGGTATCGCCCCTGCGGCGTCGTCAGGATCAGATCGCGTGGGCGCGGTTGCGCCGTACGGACGACATCAGGGCCGCGGCGATGAACGCGACCCCGATCAGACCGGTGACCACCTCCGGCACCTCGTGCTCGACGCTGACCAGCAGCAGCACCGCCAGCGCACCGATCGCCCAGTGCGCACCGTGCTCGAGGTAGACCAGCTCGGAAAGCGTGCCCTTGCGCACCATCAGCACCGTCAGTGACCGCACGTAGAGCGCGCCGATGCCGAGGCCCAGCGCGATGATCACCGGGTCGACGGTGATCGCGAAGGCACCGATGACACCGTCGAAGGAGAAGCTGGCGTCGAGCACCTGCAGGTACATGAACAGGGAGAACGCCGCCTTCCCGGTCGCGGCCACGATCTGGCTGCTCTCGCCGACCTCGGAGAAGAGCTGGGCACCGCCGTCGACGAGCAGGTAGCACAGCAGCCCTGCGACCCCGGCGGCGAGGATCTGGCTGTCGTGCTCGTGGTAGACCGATGCGAAGCCGAGCAGCACCACCAGCACGATCATCACCGAGGCCTTGTCGAGCAGGCCGAGTCGCTGGATGCCGCGTTCGAGGCCGCCCAGCCAGTGCAGCGACTTCTGCTCGTCGATCAGGAAGTCGAGGAAGATCATCAGCAGGAAGATCCCGCCGAACGCCGCGATCGCCGGGTGGGCATCGCTCAGCAGATAGCCGTAGGTCCCCGGCGTCTCCGCGTCGCCGCGTTCGAGGGCCAGCTGCCAGGCCCGCCACGGCGAGATGTGGGCGGTCGCGCCGACCACCAACAGCGGGAAGATCAGCCGCATGCCGAAGACTGCAATGACCATGCCGAGGGTCAGGAACAGTCGCTGCCAGTAGGCCGACATGCGCTCCAGCACGCGGGCGTTCACCACGGCGTTGTCGAAGGAGAGCGAGACCTCCAGGACCACCAGGATCGCCGTGATCACCAGCGCGTGGCCACCGCCGTAGAACAGCGCTGCCACCAGGCCTGCGATCGTCAGGGCGAAGGACCAGCCGAAGGTTCGCAGCATCACGGGGCGAACCCTAACCGGCACCCGGTGAGCACCGTGACCGCGGTTGGTCTGACCAGAGCGTGACTGTTATCTGATCAGAGCCTGACCGCAGCCGAGAACCGCGCCCGGCGTCTCCTCGGGTCAGCTCAGCAGGGAGCGGGTGCGGTCGACGTCGGCACGCATCTGCACGATCAGCGCGTCGATCGACTCGAAGGCGACCATGCCGCGCAGGTGCTCCGCGAAGGCCACCTCGACCTCGACGCCGTACAGGTCCAGGTCGGTGCGATCCAGGACGTAGGACTCGACCCGACGCCCGATCACCCCGTCGAAGGTCGGGTTGGTGCCGACGCTGATCGCTGCGGGGAACGTCTCCCCGGTGTCACGTCGGGTCAGCCAGCCGGCGTAGACGCCGTCGGGCGGCACCGCCCGCTCGCTGGTCGCCGGCACGTTCGCGGTCGGGAAGCCCAGCTCGCGTCCGCGCTGGTCGCCCTTCACCACGATGCCGCGGATGCTGTAGGGCCGGCCGAGCGCCTCGGCCGCACCGGCGACGTCGCCCGAGGCCAGACACGTCCGCACGTACGTCGAGGACCACACCTGCGGGCCACCGTCGAGCGGGATGCCCTCCACCGCGAAGTCGTGCCCGGCTCCGAAGTCGCTCAAGCAGCTCACGTCGCCGGCGGCGCGGTTGCCGTAGCGGAAGTTGGCGCCGACCACCACCACCGAGGCGTGCAGCCGGCTGACCAGCACCCGTTCGGCGAACTCGTCCGGGGTCCAGGCAGCCATGTCGCGGTCGAACGGCAGCGCGAGCACCGCGTCGGCACCGGCGTCGGCCAACAGCTCAGCACGCTGCTCCAGGGTGGTCAGCACGACCGGCGTGTGCTCGGGCCGCAGCACCGCCATCGGGTGCGGCTCGAAGGTCACCGCGACCAGGATCAGGTCCCGCTCGGCGGCCACCTCGTGCCCGCGGCGTACGACGTGCTGATGACCGCGGTGGACACCGTCGAAGTTGCCGATGACCACGGCGGTGCGACTTAGATCCTCGGGCACCTCCGAGAGGCTTCGCCACAGCTTCACCACGGGGATCACCCTAGCGGCTGGACCGCGAGGGCAAATTCTGGGCGCCCCTTCGAGGATCAGACGAAGACCGCGGCCGGCTTCGCCCGAGCGGCACCGGCCGGCTCGTAGAGCGCCAAGAACTCCCCCTCGGGAGCGAACACAGCCGTCAGGTGCTCCAGCCCGAGCTTGAGGGGCCGCCCGTAGCGGACATCTTGGGCCTGCGCCTCGTCCAGGTCCAGCGAGGGGAAGGCGCGCCGGGCGGCCGCAGTGAGCGGAAGCACGGTGAAGTCTTCGGCGAGCTTCTCCAGCGTGTGCGCCACCTCGAGCCCGTAAGGCCCCACAGCCGTACGGCGCAGCGCGGTGAGGTGCCCGCCGACGCCCAGCGACTCGCCGACATCGCGGGCGATCGCCCGGATGTAGGTGCCGCTCGAGCAGCGCACCGAGATGTCGACGTCGACGTACAGCTCGCCACCGGGGCCGCCGCGATCGCGACGGATCCGGTGCACGACCAGCTCGTGCACCTTGACCGGGCGAGGCTTCAGCTCGACCTGCTCACCGTCGCGGACGCGCTGGTAGGCCCGCTTGCCGTCGACCTTGATCGCGCTGACGGCGCTGGGCACCTGCAGCAGATCGCCGACCTGCTCGGCGAAGGCGGCCCGCACCTGGTCCTGGTCGAGCGTCGCGGTGCTCCACATCCCGACGAACTCGCCCTCAGCGTCGTCCGTCGTCGTGGTGACACCGAGCCGGACGGTCGCGTCGTACCTCTTCTCGGTGAGCATGAGGTGGCCGAGCAGCCGGGTGGCCCTCTCGACCCCGACGATCAGGACACCTGTCGCCATCGGGTCCAGGGTGCCGGCGTGGCCGACCTTGCGGGTGCCGGCCAGCCGCCGGACACGCGCAACGACATCGTGCGACGTCATGCCGCCGGCCTTGTCGACGACGACGAGGCCGGACTCCGCGCTCACGGCTCCTGAGGAGGGCGCACAGCGCCCGGCTCGGAGGGCTCGTCCCGGTCCGCGTCATCGCGGTCCGAGTCATCCCAGTCGTCCTCGTCGAGGTCGTCGAGGTCGTCCTCGTCCCGCGGCTTCTTGTACGGATCCTCCTCGCCGGCGTAGGCGCTGCCGCGCGCGGCGGCGACGGCCTCGTCCTGGGCGCGGGCCTTGGCCAGCACCTCGTCGAGGTGGCGTGCGGTCTCCGGCAGCGCGTCGTGGATGAACTCGACGGTCGGCGCGTGCCGCATGCCGAGCTGCTTGGCGACCTCGGAGCGGATCAGCCCCTTGGCCGACTCCAACGCCGCGGCGGTCTCGGCCAGCTCGGCGGGGGTGTCCGCGCCGAGGACGGTGTAGAAGACCGTCGCCTGCTGGCTGTCGCCCGAGACCCTCACGTCGGTCACGGTCGTGAAGCCGAGCCGGGGGTCCTTGATCCGGCGCTCCAACATCTGGGCGACGATCACCTTGATGCGATCGGCGATCTTGCGCACGCGCGGGTTGGTCATGTCTCTTACTCTCTCATTCACCGAGTCGGGAGTTCTGCAGCACCGGTTCGGAAGTCACACCGCCGAGCCGCCAGAGAAACTGGCGACTCGGCGATGCGAAACTCCCGATTCGATGGCGTCAGCCGCGCGGGATCTCCACCATCTCGAACGCCTCGACGATGTCGCCGTCCTTGATGTCCTGGAAGTTGCGCAGCACCAGACCACACTCGAAGCCCTCGCGAACCTCGGCCGCGTCGTCCTTCTCCCGCTTGAGCGAGGCCAAGTCGAGGTTGTCGGCGATCGTCTTACCATCGCGGATGACCCGGACCTTGGCGTTGCGTCGGATCACGCCGCCGATGACCATACAACCGGCGATGTTGCCGACCTTGGAGCTGCGGAAGATCGCACGGATCTCCGCCTGGCCCAGGGTGCGCTCCTCGTACTCCGGCTTGAGCATGCCCTTGAGCGCAGCCTCGATCTCCTCGATGGCCTGGTAGATGACCGTGTAGTAACGGATCTCCACGCCCTCGCGGTCGGCCATCTCGGTCGCCTTGCCCTGCGGGCGGACGTTGAAGCCGATGATGATCGCGTCGGAGGCAGCAGCCAGGTCGACGTTGGTCTCGGTGATCGCACCGACACCGCGGTCGATGACGCGGATCGAGACCTCGTCGCCACCCACGTCGATCTTCGCCAGGGCGTCCTCGAGAGCCTCGACCGAACCGGACACGTCGCCCTTGAGGATGAGGTTGAGCTCCTGGCTCTCGCCCTTCTCCATGGAAGCCATGAAGTCCTCGAGCGTACGCCGCACGCGCCGCTTGGCCTGCATGGCCGCACGCTCGCGCGCCTCGCGCTTCTCGGCGATCTGACGGGCCATCCGGTCGTCCTCGACGACCAGGAAGGTCTGCCCCGCACCCGGGACCGCCGAGAGACCCAGCACCATCGCCGGGCGGGCCGGCGTGGCCTCGGTGAGCTCGTTGCCGTACTCGTCGAGCATCGCTCGGACACGACCGAAGGCCGGACCGGCGACGATCGAGTCGCCGACGCGCAGCGTGCCGCGCTGGACCAGCACCGTGGCCACCGGACCGCGACCGCGGTCGAGGTGGGCCTCGATGACCAGACCCTGGGCATCCTGCGTCGGGTTGGCCCGCAGGTCGAGCGAGGCGTCGGCCGTCAGGACGATCGCCTCGAGCAGCTTGTCAAGGTTGAGGTTCGACTTCGCGGAGACGTCGACGAACATCGCGTCGCCGCCGTACTCCTCGGGCACCAGGCCGTACTCGGTCAGCTGGCCACGGACCTTGGTCGGGTCCGCCTCCGGCTTGTCGATCTTGTTGACCGCGACCACGATCGGGACACCTGCGGCCTTGGCGTGGTTGAGCGCCTCGACCGTCTGCGGCATCACGCCGTCGTCGGCAGCGACCACGAGGACCGCGATGTCGGAGGACTGCGAGCCGCGGGCACGCATGGCGGTGAACGCCTCGTGACCCGGGGTGTCGATGAAGGTGATCTTGCGCTCGTTGCCGTCGACCTCGGTGGCCACCTGGTAGGCACCGATGTGCTGGGTGATGCCACCTGCCTCGCCCGCGACGACGTTGGCGTTGCGCAGCGCGTCGAGGAGCTTGGTCTTACCGTGGTCGACGTGACCCATGACGGTCACGACCGGCGGACGGACCGCCAGGTCGGACTCGTCGCCCTCGTCACCGAACTCGATGTCGAAGGACTCGAGCAGCTCGCGGTCCTCGTCCTCGGGCGAGACGACCTGGACGACGTAGTTGAGCTCCTCGCCGAGCAGCTCGAACGTCTCGTCGCCCACGGACTGGGTCGCCGTGACCATCTCGCCGAGGCTGAAGAGCATCTGGACGAGCTGAGCAGCGTCGACGTTGATCCGCTCGGCGAAGTCGGTCAGCGAGGCGCCACGCGGCAGGCGAACGGTCTCGCCGTTGCCCTTGCGGACGCGGATGCCGCCGATCGTCGGGGCCTCCATGGCCTCGAACTCCATGCGACGGGCACGCTTCGACTTGCGGCCACGACGCGAGGGACCTCCGGCTCGGCCGAACGCGCCCTGGGTCGAGCCGCGCTGGCCGGGACGGCCACCGCCGCCACCGGGGCGACCGCCACCGGCGGGACCACCGGCACCGGCACCGGCCGGCGCACCAAAGCGCCCACCGCCGCCGCCCGGAGCGCCACCGCGACCCGGCGCACCGCCGGGACGACCGGCACCGCCGCCGCCCTGACCCGGACGACCCGGAGCACCGGGACGGCCCGGAGCACCACCGGGACGGGCACCGAACGCGGCCGGCGACTTCGGCATCATCGCCGGGTTGGGACGCGGCATGCCCGGACGCGGAGCGGCGCCGCCACCCTCGCGGGCGGCTGCAGGACGCGGCGGGCGCTGGTCGCCCGGAGTGCCGCCGCCGGTCGGCGCACCGGCGCCACCGTCACGCGGACCCGGGGCGGAGCGACGACCCATGCCCTGGCTGGAGGAGAACGGGTTGTTGCCCGGACGCGGCGCGCCGGGCTTGCCGACCGGACGGGGTCCCGGCGACGGAGCCTTGGGCGACGGGGCCTTCGGCGCCGGTGCCGCCGGCGTGGCCGAGGCAGCCGGTGCGGCGGGCGCCGCCGGGGCAGGCTTGGGAGCCGCCGGCGCAGGCGCGGCTGCTGCCGGGGCCGGAGCCTCGGCGGCGGCACGCGGACCCGGCTTGGGGCCCGGGCGCGGTGCGGACGGAGCGGCGGGAGCTGCCGATGCGGGCTGCGCAGGAGCCGCGGCCTCAGGGGCTGCGGCAGCCGGGGCCGCCTTGGCAGCCTCGGCAGGCTTGTCCGCAACCTTCTCGGCGGGCTTCTCGGCCGGCTTGGCGGCAGGTGTCTGCTCAGCCTTCGCCGGCTTCTCCGGCGCCTGCTGGGCCTGAAGCTCGGCGGCGTAGGTCGCCTCGAACTTCTTCACCGCCGGCAGCTCGATGCTGGAGGAGGCAGTCTTGGCGAACTCGCCGATAGCGCTCAGCTTCTCCAGCGCGTCCTTGCTGGTGATGCCGTACTGCTTCGCGAGTTCGGAAACTCGGGTCTTGGCCACAATTCTCCTTCTGGCCTCAAGACCCGGGTCGGGTATTTCTCGAGACCGTTAGTGGTTGGTGCTGTGTGAACAGCGGAGGGGGCTCATCGCGAGATACTCATCGAGTGCTCATGAGCTTTTGCTCCAGTTCCTGGTCGTATCCATCACGGTCTTCGAGTCGAGGTACGTTCCCACGGCCGCCGCACTGATCCCGCCCTCGCACCGGAGTGCTCGGGCGAACGCCTTGCGCCGTACCGCGAGGTCGTAGCACTCGGTGCTGGGGTGCAGATGCGCCCCGCGACCGGGTGCGGTGGCTGTCGGATCAGGGAGGATGGCCTGGCGGCCGTCCACGAGACCCACGGTCACCCGCAACAACTCGCATTTGGCGGCCCGGCCCCGACAACCGACACAGGTCCGGACAGGTCCGGGGAGAGTCGAGTCGTCAGGGAGTGCCACCAAGGAGAAACTCTACCGCCTCGAGCCAGCCGTTACCGAACCGGGACCGACTCGGCCCCGGCTCGAGCACGTACTCAGCCCAGGCTCAGGCCCCGGTCGACTCCTCATCACTGCGGATGTCGATCCGCCAGCCGGTCAGGCGCGCGGCCAGGCGGGCGTTCTGGCCCTCCTTGCCGATCGCCAGCGACAGCTGATAGTCGGGTACGACGACGCGCGCCGACCTGGTGGCCGGATCGACGATCTCGACAGAGTTGACCCGCGCCGGAGAGAGCGCGCTGGCGATCATCGAGGCCGGGTCCTCAGACCAGTCGACGATGTCGATCTTCTCGCCGTGCAGCTCGGTCATGATCTGGCGCACGCGCTGACCCATCGGGCCGATGCAGGCGCCCTTGGCGTTGACGCCCGGGACCGCTGCGCGCACCGCGATCTTGGTGCGGTGCCCGGCCTCGCGGGCGATCGCCGCGATCTCGACGGAGCCGTCCGCAATCTCGGGGACCTCGAAGGCGAACAGCTTCTTGACCAGGTTCGGGTGGCTGCGCGAAAGCGTGATCTGCGGGCCCCGCATGCCCTTGCGCACGCTCATCACCAGGCACTTGATCCGGGTGCCGTGGTCGTAGCGCTCGCCCGGGACGCGCTCGCTGACCGGCAGCAGCGCCTCCAGCTTGCCGAGGTCGACCATCACGTCGTCGGGGTTGCGACCCTGCTGGATCACGCCCGAGATGATGTCGCCCTCCTTGCCGGAGAACTCACCGAACCTGACCTCGTCCTCGGCGTCGCGAAGCCGCTGCAGAACGATCTGCCGGGCGGTGGTCGCGGCGATGCGGCCGAAGCCCGCCGGGGTGTCGTCGTACTCGCCGATCTGGTTGCCCTCGTCGTCGAGCTCCGCGGCCAGCACACGCACGTGCCCGCTCTTGCGGTCCAGCTCGACTCGCGCCTTCTGCTGAGCGCCCGAAGTCTTGTGGTAGGCCGTCAGCAGGCCCTGCTCGATCGCCTCGACGAGCACGTCGAAGGAGATCTCCCGCTCGCGCTCCAGCATCCGCAGGATGCTCAGGTCGATGTCCATCAGTCGTCACTCTCGATCTTCTTGAATTCGATCTGCACCAGCGCCTTCGCGATGTCCGCGTAGCGCAGGGCGCGCGGGTCACCCTCCACGTCGAGGGTGACCTCCTCTTCGTCGGACGCGCCGATCCGGCCCGTCTCGACCTCCCCCTCGACCAGCGTCACCTTGACCAGGCGACCCTTGTTGCGGCGCCAGTGGCGCGGCAGGGTCAGCGGCCGGTCCACCCCGCGCGAGGTGACCTCGAGGGTGTAGGGCAACTCCCCCAGGACATCGGACTCGTCCAGGATGTCGTTGATCGCAGTCGTCGCATCGGCGACGTCGTCGAGGGTGACCCCACCGTCCTTGTCGACGGCGATTCGCAGCACGCGACGCTTGCCGGCCGGGGTGAGCTCGATCGCCTCGATGTCGAGGCTCAGGGCTCGCAGTCGGTCGGCGAGGGCGGCTTCAATTCGCGACTCCGTCGCGCCAGGTCCGCTCATGGGTCGTCCCTCCTGTGATCCTGTTGTGGGGTGCAGTTGTGAGGCATCACCCTACCGGGTCGAAGGGGGTGGAACCGATAAGGTCGGAGCGTGACGCCGCCGACTCCTGCCCTTTCCCGGCGGGCCACTCTAGGCCTGGCCGCGGCGCCGCTGGCGCTGTTCCTCACCGGTTGCTCCGGGGGCGAGGCGAAGGACCGGCTGGACGCGACGGCCGACCGGTTGCAGGCTCCACGCAGCACCCCACCGGCCCCGGCCAACCCCGACCAGCCGCTGGTCGACGAGGTCGTCACGGCCATCGCCGACCTGCGCGCGACGCTGCTACCGCATCGCTCGGAGGCATCGGTCATCGACGACCTCGTCCGGCTGCACGCCAGCCACCTCAGGTCCCTCGATGCCGCGTCGGCGCCGGGCACGCCCGCCACGCTCGGCTCCGGTGCCGTGCTCGAGCAGATCGATTCCCGGGAGCGGGCACTCAGCAGCCTGCTCGCCACCAAGGCCTCGACGGCGCACGACGGCGGGCTCGCCCGGCTGCTGGGCTCGATGAGCGCGGCGATCGCTCAGCGCACGACAGGCGGGCTGGCATGAGTGACGATGCCCTGATCGCGGTGCTGCGGACCGCACTGTCGGGCGAGCACGCCGCCGTCTACCTCTTCGCCGCCCTGAGCACCCGTACGACGCCCGGCGCGCTCGCCGGCTCGTTGCGCGGGGCCTACGACTTCCACCGTGCCGCCCGCGACATCCTGGCCGAGCGGTTGGCTGCTCTCGGCGACTCCGCTCCCCCGGGCGCCGCGCCGGCCTACGACCTGCCGGACGGGCTGGGCTCGGCGGCCGGAGTCAGCGCAGCCGCGCTCGCAGCCGAGCAGAGCTCCGCTGGAGGGTATGGCGACCTCGTGGCTGCCACCACGGGCTCCGACCGATCCCGGTCGATCGCATGGCTCAGCGCGACCGCAGTGCGTGAGTTGCACTTCGGCGGCACGCCGTCCGATCTGCCCGGCATCGCCTGATCGCTGCCGATCGCGGCTGCCTCGAAAACGAGGCTCGCGCGTCGGTTGGCCACGAGGAACTCCCGAGACGTCCCCCGGGGCCAACCGGCGCGCGAACACCTTGCAGGCCTGGACACGTGGGCCTGGCGGAGCTCCGGAGAATATGGAGTGTGGGGGATCAACGGCGCCCCGCATGCACAAGTCTGCAATGACGAGGGCCGACGCCGATAGAGCGCGGGTGCTTCACCTCTGTGCACTGCATAAAGTTGCAAATCACACGGCGGCCGTCCCAGCAGTCGTCGACAGCACGACGCCGGCACGACGACCGAGGTCGTCGTGCCGGCGTCGAAGGCCGGGATCGGTGGCGCGGGCTCGGTGGCGCGGGCTCGCTCAGCCCCTCACCAGGGCGGTGAGATGTGCGACCACGTCGCCGACCGCGACGTCGGTCTTCTCGCCGCTGCGACGGTCCTTGACCTCGATCACGCCATCGGCCAGTCCGCGACCGATGGTCACGATCGTCGGTACGCCGATCAGCTCGGCATCCTTGAACTTCACCCCGGGGCTGACCTTCTCGCGGTCGTCGAGCAGAACGTCGAGACCCTCGGCGCTGAGCTCGCCGGCCAGGCGTGCCGCGGTATCGAAGACGACCTGGTCCTTGCCCGTCGCGACCAGGTGCAGGTCGTAGGGCGCGATGTTGCGCGGCCAGCACAGCCCGATCTCGTCCAGCGTGCCCTCGGCAACCGCGGCCACCGCACGCGTCACGCCGACGCCGTAGGAGCCCATCGTGACCGTCTGGAGCTTGCCGTTGACATCCAGCACCTGGAGGCCGAGAGCCTCGGCGTACTTCTTGCCGAGCTGGAACACGTGGCCCATCTCGATGCCCTTCGCGGTCTCCAGGGTGCCCTCGGTGCAGTTGGGGCAGGCGTCGCCGTCGCGGACGTCGGCGGCCTCGATGGTGCCGTCGGGGGTGAAGTCCCGACCGGCGACCAGGTCCAGGACGTGCCTGCCGGGCTCGTTGGCCCCGGTCACCCAGGAGGTGCCGGTGACCACGCGCGGGTCGACCAGGTAGCGGACCCCGCTCCGGGACTCCTCACCGAGCGCTTCGGGACCGATGTAGCCCTTGACCAGCTCGGGGTGCTTGCGCAGCTCCTCGTCGGTCATCGGCGCGACCTCGATCGGCTCGAGCTGGCCCTCGAGACGCTTGGTGTCGACCTCGCGGTCGCCGGGCAGGCCGATGGCCAGCGGCTCGGTGGTGCCGTCCGGGTGCTTGAGCGTGAGCAGAACGTTCTTGAGCGTGTCGCCCGCGGCCCACGGCCGGTCGGAACGGGGGTGCTGCTCGTTGAGCAGCGCGACCAACGACTCGATGGTGGGTGTGGCGGGCGTGTCCTCCACGTGCGCGGCGGTCAGCCCCTCGACCGTCCCAGCCTCGGGCGTCCGGACCGCGACCGCCTCCACGTTGGCGGCGTAGTCGCAGTGGGTGCAGCGGACGTAGGTGTCCTCGCCGACATCGGCCTTGGCCAGGAACTCCTCCGACTTCGAGCCGCCCATCGCGCCGGCGGTCGCCTTCACGATCGCGTAGTCGAAGCCGAGCTGGTCGAAGATCCGGACGTAGGCGTTGCGGTGCGCCTGGTAGGAGGCCTCCAGGCCGGCCTCGTCGATGTCGAAGGAGTAGGAGTCCTTCATGGTGAACTCGCGGCCGCGCAGCAGACCGGCACGAGGACGCGCCTCGTCGCGGTACTTGGTCTGGATCTGGTAGAGGCTCAGCGGCAGGTCCTTGTAGGAGCTGTACATGTCCTTGACCAGGAGGGTGAACATCTCCTCGTGGGTCGGCCCGAGGAGGTAGTCGGCGTCCTTGCGATCCTTGAGTCGGAAGATGCCGTCGCCGTACTCGGTCCAGCGGTTGGTCGCCTCGTAGGGCTCGCGAGGCAGCAGCGCCGGGAACGACACCTCCTGCGCGCCGATGGAGTCCATCTCCGTGCGGATGATGTGCTCGACGTTGCGCAGCACCCGCAGCCCCAGAGGCAGCCAGGTGTAGATGCCCGGTGCGGCGCGCCGGATGTAGCCGGCGCGGATCAGGAGCTTGTGACTCGCGACCTCGGCTTCGGCCGGGTCCTCCCGCAGGGTCCGCAGGAACAGGGTCGACATCCGGGCCAGCATGGGCAGAAGGCTACTGTCGCCCGCACACCGGGCGCGAACCGGTTGCGCGGCGTGGACCGCGCAGAACCCGCCACCCTGACGCCGAGTCATCACTAGGGTGGGCTCCGAGGAGGAGAAGGGATGAGCCGCTTGGAGCAGGATGAGACATCCGCCCCCGCCATCGCGCGATCCGGGCTGTCCTGGCGACAGCGCGCCGAGCTGGTCCGCGGTGGTGCTGCCGAGCTGGCCGACGCGCCCGCCCAGGTGGGGCTCGCCCTGATGCGCGACCTCTTCGAGACCATCCTGCGCACCTCCTTCGACGGGGTGGTGCTGTGCGACCGGGTCAGCGGGGAGTACCTGGAGGTGAGCGACTCCTACTGTCGGCTCACCGGCTACACGCGCGCCGAGCTGCTCGGCCGCAGCTCGGCCGAGCTCGGTGTGGTGGATCCGTTGAGGATCCGGCAGATCGCCGAGGCCGACGCCTCGCTCGGGCACGAGGGGATGTACGAGAACACGATCGTCCGGCGCGACGGCCAGGAGCTGGTGGCCGAGTTCACCCACAGCTTCCTCAAGAACGGCTACACCCTCGTGATGGCGCGCGACGTCACCGCACGCAAGGCACGCGAGGCTTCGCTGCACCGGCTGGCGCTGATGGACGAGCTCACCGGAGTGCTGAACAGGCGCGGCTTCCGCACCGAGCTCGACGCGGCCCTCGATGTCGCACGGGCAGGACGCGGCGATCTGCACGTCCTCATCGCCGACGCGGACAACCTCAAGCAGTTCAACGACGACCTCGGACATGAGTACGGCGACCAGCTGCTCGCCACCACTGCCGTGACGCTGTGCGCCGCGACAGCTCCGCAGGGCGTGGTCGGCCGACTCGGCGGCGACGAGTTCGCTGCCTTCCTCCCCACGGGGTCGCGCGCTGACGCCGAGGCGATCGTGACGCGGATCCTCGCCGGACTACCGCAGCATCGGATCGGACCCCCGGACGACGCACGACCGGTCTCGGCGAGCATCGGCCTGGCCTCTGCCTCGGAAGTCGGCTACGAGGCCGACGGGCTGCTCTCGCTGGCCGACGCCCGGATGTATCACGCCAAGCGGCGCTGACCACTACCCCGGGCGGCCCGGAGCGCGCCGCGGATGAGCGGCAGCTGCAGGGGCAGCCGGCCGAACGCCACCGCCTGGACTCCGGGCTTGCCGCGCCTCCGTGCGTCGGCCGCCATCTTGAGGTTGCCGGGGAAGACGCCCACCAGGAGCGCCGCGCTGGCGTAGCCCGCCCAGCGGCGGGTGGCCGGGATGGCCAGGCCGGCCGCGCAGGCCAACTCCGCGACGCCGCTGGCCAGGATGATCTCGCGGTGTGCGGGCAGCTGGCGCGGCATCAACGGCTCGAACACCTCGGGCTTGACCAGATGGACGATGCCACTGACCGTGAAGGCGCCGAGGACCAGCTTGGCGTCGATCGGAAGACTCATGCTGCGACCCTAGCCAGGAGCCCGAAGCAGGCACATCGGTGGACCGTCCGCCAGCGTCGGTGTCAGAACATCACGGTCGCGAAGGTCGCGGTCTGGCGGAAGCCGACCCGCTCGTACGCCGCCCGCGCCGGCGTGTTCCACTCGTTCACGTACAGCGAGACGGCCGGGGCGATCTCTCGCCGTACGATCTCGGCGACCGCTGCCATGCCGCGCGTGGCCAGACCCTGGCCGCGGAGGTCGGGGACGACGTAGACGCCCTGGATCTGGGCCGCGTAGGGCGAGGCGCAGGCCACCTCGGCCTTGAACACCAGCCGGCCGTGCTCGAACCGCACGAACGACCAGCCGCGACTGATCAGCTGGAGCACGCGGGCTCGGTAGAGCTCTCCCCCACCACCGATCTCGGGCGAGACGCCTACCTCCTCGGTGTACATCGCCACACAGGCCGGATAGAGCTCGTCGAAGTCGGCACGGGTTGAGCGGCGCACCAGCGGGTCGGGCTCCACCACGGGCGGGCCGGTGAGGACCAGGTGCGGCTGCACCCACCGCTGCTCGCGCGGTCGGCCCCAGGAGGCTGCGACGGTGTCCCAGAAAGCCCGCACCGGCGCGGTCGGCCCGACGAGGGTGGAGACGGAACGGCCCCGCGTCAGCGCACGCTCGGCGAATGCGCGCGCATCCTCCTCGTTCGCCGCGATCGGGACGAGGTTGGCGCCGACGTGGCAGGCGGCGACCAGGTCGCCGCCGACCCAGCGACCCCACACCTCGCCCCCGAGCCACCGCGGCTCGAGGCTGGTGGTGCGGGCACGGTAATCGGCGAAGACGTTGACAACCGGATCCGTGGCGGTCAGCTCGAGGAACGCATCCAGATCGGCCGGTCCTAGCGGCCGGATCCCCTGACGCATGGTGAGCATGCGCCAGACTCTAGCGCCGAGCCGGGCGGGATCCTCGGGCCCCTCGCCTCAGGAGACGCTGACCTGCGCCGTGCCACCCTCGACAGGCTCCATGCCCTCGGCCAGGCGCATGGCCTCCTCGATCAGTGTCTCGACGATCTTGGACTCAGGCACGGTCTTGATCACCTCGCCCTTGACGAAGATCTGCCCCTTGCCGTTGCCGGACGCGACACCCAGGTCGGCCTCGCGGGCCTCGCCCGGTCCGTTCACGACGCAGCCCATCACGGCCACCCGCAGAGGGACCTCGAGGCCGTCGAGCCCCGCGGTGACCTGCTCGGCGAGGGTGTAGACGTCCACCTGGGCGCGGCCGCAGGAAGGGCACGAGACGATCTCCAGCCGCCGCGGACGCAGGTTGAGGGACTCCAGGATCTGGAGGCCGACCTTGACCTCCTCGACCGGCGGCGCGCTCAGCGAGACGCGGATCGTGTCGCCGATGCCCTTCGACAGCAACGCACCGAAGGCGGTGGCGGACTTGATCGTGCCCTGGAACGCCGGGCCTGCCTCGGTGACGCCGAGGTGCAGGGGCCAGTCGCCCCGCTCGGCGAGCAGCTCGTAGGCACGCACCATCACGACCGGGTCGTTGTGCTTGACCGAGATCTTGAAGTCACCGAAGCCGTGCTCCTCGAAGAGGCCCGCCTCCCACACGGCCGACTCGACCAGCGCCTCGGGAGTGGCCTTGCCGTACTTCTCCAGCAGCCGCTTGTCGAGCGAGCCGGCGTTGACCCCGATCCGGATCGAGGTGCCGTGGTCCTTGGCCGCCTGGGCGATCTGCTTGACCTGGTCGTCGAACTTGCGGATGTTGCCCGGGTTGACGCGCACGGCCGCGCAACCGGCCTCGATCGCGGCGAAGACGTAGTTGGGCTGGAAGTGGATGTCGGCGATCACCGGGATCTGGGAGTGCTGGGCGATCTCGGGCAGCGCGGCAGCGTCGTCGGCACTCGGGCAGGCGACGCGCACGATGTCACAGCCGGCAGCGGTCAGCTCGGCGATCTGCTGCAGGGTGCTGTTGACGTCGGAGGTCAGCGTGGTGGTCATCGACTGCACGGAGATCGGGTAGTCGCTGCCGACGCCGACCTTCCCGACCTTGATCTGACGGGTCTTGCGGCGCGGGGCGAGGACCGGCGCAGGCGCCTCGGGCATGCCCAGGGAAGTCATGTTCGCAGGCTATCCGTTCACTGAGTCAGGGGGTGAAGTGGCACGACGAGGTCGCCGACGATGAGGACGGCGCCCATCACCAGCAAGAAGCTGGCCACGACGTACGCGACCGGCAGCAGTTTGGCGGCGTCGACGTAGCCCGGGTCCGGGCGGCGGCGCAGGCGGGCGATGCCGCGACGGATCGCCTCCCACAGCGCCGAGGCGATGTGACCGCCGTCGAGCGGGAGCAGCGGGATGAAGTTGAACAGCCCGATGAACAGGTTGAAGCCGGCGACCAGCATGAGCAGCCCGGCGATCTTGTCCTCGAGCGGGAATCCCTTGGCCGAGATCTCCTCACCCGCGATCCGACCGCCGCCGACGATGCTGACCGGGCTGTCAGCCGCGCGCGCCTTGACCCCGACGATGGCCTCGGCGACGCCCCAGACCTTCACCGGCAGGTGCACCAGAGCGACCGCGGAGTCCCGCGTCATGGTGCCCATCTGGCGCAGCGTGTAGACCGGCCCGCCGTGGGTGACCTGGACGTGGCTGCGCGGGGAGACGCCGAGGAAGCCGACCTGCTTGAGCGCCTGGTCGCTGGGGTTGTCGCTACTGGGGCGCGCCTCGACGGTGGTGGTGGTCGTGCCCGTCATCGCAACGCCGTTGCGGGTGTAGCCGATGACGGCCTGACCGGCGAGGTTGCTGCGGATCAGACCCTGCAGCTGACTCCAGTCCCGGACCGGGGTGCCGTTGAACGAGGTGATCCGGTCTCCTTGCTGCAGACCGGCCTGGTACGCCGGAGTCACCGGGTCGGTGCCCTTGCAGGCGCGGCCCGACTCGGCGTACGGAACGACGCACGGGCTCACGCTCTCGATCACCGGCTTGCCGCTGTCGGGGACGACCTCGTGCGAGCCGTAGATGCCGAAGACACCGAGGAAGACGAAGAACGCGATCAGCAGGTTGACCGTCGGGCCACCCGCCATCACGATCACCTTCTTCCACCAGGCCAGCCGGTAGAAGAGCCGCGGGGCGTCCTCGGGCTGGATGGTCTCCCACTCGGCCGCGCGGGCGTCCGAGATCAGCTGGGTGAACATCCCGGTGTTGGAGCGGCGCACCAGCAGCGCGCCGGAAGCCTCGTCGACGACGGTGTCGCTGACCGCGCTGCCGTCGCCGACCGCACTGCCGTCCTCGAACTGGGCGGCTCCCGGCGGCAGCATCCCGACGATCTTCACGTAGCCGCCGAGCGGCACGCCCTTCACGCCGTACTCGGTCTCGCCCTTCTTCCGCGACCACACGGTCGGGCCGAAGCCGATGAAGTACTGCGTCACCTTCGCCCCGAACGCCTTCGCCGGGATCATGTGGCCGAGCTCGTGCAGTCCGATCGAGGCCAGGATCGCGGCCACGAAGAGGACGACCCCGAGGATGTAGAAGACGGCGGTCAACAGCGTTCCGTTCAGGCTGGGTGGATGAGGTCAGAGGCGGCGGCGCGCGCCCAGGCGTCGGCGGCCAGGACGTCGTCGACGGTGAGCGTCCCCTCCGAGGGTACGTCGCCATGCCCAGCAACGACCTTCTCGACGGTGTCCACGATGTCGGTGAACCGGATCCGGCCGTCGTGGAAGGCATCGACGCAGACCTCGTTGGCGGCGTTGTAGACCGCCGGGAACGTGCCGCCACGCTCGCCGACCTCACGTGCGAGGCGTACGGCGGGGAACGCCTCGTCGTCCAGCGGGAAGAACTCCCAGCTCGTCGGCTGCGTCCAGTCGACGGCGGGTGCCGTGTCCGGCACCCGATCGGGCCAGGCCAGGCCGAGCGCGATCGGCACCAGCATCGTGGGCGGCCCCGCCTGCACCAGCGTCGACCCGTCGGTGAACTCCACCATCGAGTGCACGTAGGACGTCGGATGAACGACCACGTCGATGCGGTCGAAGGGGATGCCGAAGAGCAGGTGCGCCTCGATCACCTCCAGGCCCTTGTTGACCAGCGTGGCCGAATTGGTGGTGACCACCCTGCCCATGTCCCAGGTGGGGTGCGCCAGCGCCTGAGCGGGCGTGACGTCATCGAGCTCGTCACGGGAGCGGCCGCGGAAGGGCCCGCCGCTGGCGGTGAGCACGAGCTTGCGGACCTCGCTCGGGGCACCGCCGCGCAGGCACTGCGCGATGGCCGAATGCTCGGAGTCCACGGGCACGATCTGTCCTGGCGCGGCGCGATCCAGGACGATCGGGCCGCCGATGATGAGCGACTCCTTGTTGGCCAGAGCGAGGGTGTTGCCGGCGTCCAGCGCCGCCAGGGTCGGACGCAGCCCGACGGCACCGGTGATGCCGTTGAGCACCACATCGGCCGGCCGGCCGGCCGCCTCGACACTCGCCTCCTCGCCCAGACCCGCGTACGCCGGCCCGAACTCAGCGACCTGTCGCTCGAACAGCTCACGGTTGCCCCCGCCTGCGGTCAGGCCGACCACACGGAACCGATCGGGGTTGCGGCGTACGAGCTCTAGAGCCTGGGTCCCGATGGAGCCGGTCGAACCGAGAATCACCACGTCGCGCACCCGACCATCCTCCCAGGCGCGGCGCCCCGTGTCCCCTTCGCCATGCCTAGGCTGGCGCCCATGGGCGAGTACGTCGACATCAACAGCCATCCCACCTGGGTCCACCGCCCCGACGGGTCCGGGGAGACCGTGCTCCTGCTTCACGGCGGGCTGAGCTGCAGCGACGAGTTCCTCGCCGCACTCGAGGAGCCGTTGGCCGCGCGGTATCGGGTGGCGGCGTTCGACCGGCGCGGTCACGGCTACACCCGCGACAGCGACGCACCCTTCCACTACGAGGCGATGGCGCAGGAGGTGATCGGCGTGATCGAGCATCTCGGTGGTCCGGTTCACCTGGTCGGTTGGAGCGACGGCGGGATCGCCGCGCTGCTCGCGAGCCTGGAGCGGCCCGATCTGATCGGCCGCCAGGTGCTGATCGGGACCAACTTCCACCACGACGGCATCGTCTGGGACGTCGACCTCTCCGATGACTCACCGGTGGGTCAGGCGACCGCGCAGGCCTACGCCGAGCGCTCGCCCGACGGTCCCGAGCACCTGGCCGTGGTCACCGCCAAGTTCGACCGGATGGCGCACACCGAGCCGACCCTGACGTCGGCGGACCTCCGCCCGGTCATGACGCCGACCCTGGTGCTGGCCGGGGACGACGACATGGTGCGACTCGACCACACCGTCGCGCTCTTCGAGGCGTTGCCGGCCGGTCAGCTCGCCGTCGTGCCGGGTGCCTCGCACGCCCTCCCGGTGGAGAAGCCGGCGCTGGTGGCCGAGCTGATCCTCGACTTCCTGAGCGGCCCGGTGCCGCCTCGGACCTTCCTGCCGGTACGGCGGGCTGCCGGTCTACGCAGCTGACGCGGTCTGACCGAAACCTGTGCGCACGCCAGTCGGGCGCCCTATCGTCCGCAACATGCTGCGCGCTGTGATGGCTGTCTGCCTCGGGTTGACCCTCGCGCTCGGGCTCACCGTCGGCGCTGTCGAGATTGCCGATACGCCTGCCGGCGCGGTCGAGCCGGTCGCCTTCGACGTCCCAGCGACACCATCGGGTGATGTCTTGGCCACGGCAAGTGCGCCACCCGCTACCGCCCCCTTCCTGCGGGTGACGATCCTGGGCATCGGCCCGGCTCCCGTCCCGAACACCGGCGGGACCGTGAGCCTGCCCTTCGCCACGTGGGGATTCAGCGGGGCTCAGACCTTCACCCTGTCGACGTGCACGACGGAGGTCGTGTCAAGCTGCACCTCGTTGGCCAACGCCGACCGCACGATCATCCAGACGGCTCCGTTCAGCGCGAGCATCGACGCGCCGAGCGAGGCATTCACGTGGCCGGAGCAGCAGGTCACCGTATCGGCACACAACGAGGGTGGCGGTGTCGCGGTCGCTCGTGTCTCAGGCGGCATCGACTATGCGGTCGGCCCCAACGCAACCGACCTCAACCAGCGGCTGACGAACGACGCGCCGACCGTCCTGGATCTCAGCAACGTCGTCCCACCGGCCGTCGGAAGCGCTGTCTCTGTCAAGCGTTGCAGCGCCTACGCTTCTGACTACCGGCCGCGCGACTACATCCCGGTCGCCTGCGAGGCACCGTCTGCCCGCGCCGCTATCGACTTCATCTCCAAGGTCACCGCCTATACGACCTCGATGATGCCCACCGGGTCGCCGCTGCCGTCCTTCCTCGTGACGGATCCGGCCCTGGCCGCCCACGCGGACGGCAGCGAGACCGTGACGGACCTCGGCCCCATCTCCCCATCTTTTCCGTTCCAGGTCTCCTGGCGCATCCAGGACGCGGCGGGCAACACGGTCGTCGGTCCGGTGAGCGCGGCCGCGAACGTCAGCCGGGGACTCGCCGACATCACGATCGACCCGTCCGCCGAGCCGGGCGGCGCGATGCTCGACGGTACGTACACGCTCGTCGTCACCAACACGGTTTCGACGCCGGCCGGGATGCGATCCGCGTCGACGACCCGACCCCTCGCACTTGTGCGCAACCCGCCCCGTCCACCGGCGCCGGGGGCGACGACCGTGGGGGGCGACGTGTGGCGGATGAGCGGTACTTACGACCCTGCCAGCGCGCGATGGCGTGTTCCGGCCATCGGCGACGTTTCCGACGTCGCCACCGTCTCCATGTACGACGCCGGCGGTCACCTCGTCGACGCAGACGTGCCCGTGGCGGCAACCTGCGGCGAACAGCCGTGCAGCAGCACAGACTCCGACGCCTACTTCCCGCTCTGGTGGGATTGGACCGACTCCGACGGGCACATCGTCGGGCCTGGCGTCTACCGCGCCGTGGCGTCGATCCCGGACCGGTGGGGTCGGCCCGTCGTCGTACCTCTGGGCACGGTCCGGAGCTACTGGCCCGACCTCGCACAGCGATCGTTCAGCGTGAGGCTCGCGCACGCCAAGAAGGTCACGCGACACTGGCGTAGCTACGACATCACGGTCCCGAAGGTCGCGATGATCCGGCCGACTACCCTCGACCTGCACGTGAACGTCTCCGTGGCCCATGTGCCCGCGCGGAAGTTCCGCCACGGCAAGGTGCCCGCACCGGGATACTCCGCACGGTTCCGGATCCCTGGACTGACCGACTGGCGGCGTATCCATGCGTTCGCACCGAGCAGCGTCTTCGGCGGCGTGATCGAGGTGCCCTTCGATGTAGGCGCGGCCTCGATCTCCGGGCGCACGGTCCAGGTGCAGGTCAAGGGACCCAGCTCGAAGGTGAGGGTTCACGGCGTGGGCGGGGAGCTCGGCTACTGGTTCTGGTCGCTCGGCTGACGCACGCCGACCGAATCCGCGGCACACACCCCCTTCAAGCGACGGATCCCGTCGCCTAGGCTTGGCCTCATGCCCATGACCGGTGGCCTCGGCCTCCTGTTGCAGGGCTCCGGCAGCGCCCGCCAAGTCTCGAGGGCGGTCGGTCGCCTGACCGGAACCACATCCCCGATCTACCCGCACAACCAATCCCGCGTGAGAAAGCGACGAAGATGACGCAGACACCGGCCTACCAGGTCACCGATCCCGCTACAGGTGAGGTCGTGGAGAAGTTCCCGTTCGCGACCGATGCCGAGGTCGAGCAGGCCGTGGCCGGCGCGACCGCCGCCTACGAGGAGTGGCGCAAGCGTCCGGTCGAGGAGCGCGCGGCGATCGTGAAGCGGATCGCCGAGCTCTTCACCGAGCGCGCCGAGGAGCTGGGCAACCTCATCACCACCGAGATGGGCAAGCGTCCCAGCTCCGCCAAGGGTGAGGCCGAGTTCTGCACCGACATCTTCGGCTACTACGCCGACAACGGCGCCACCCTGCTCGCCGACAAGCCGCTCCCGGGCCACGACGACGCCCGTATCCAGTACCTGCCGGTCGGCCCGATCGTCGGCGTGATGCCGTGGAACTACCCCTACTACCAGGTGGCCCGGTTCGCGGCGCCGAACCTCATCGCGGGCAACGTCGTGCTGCTCAAGCATGCCGAGAACTGCCCGACCTCCGCGCTGGCGATCGCCCAGATCATGACGGACGCCGGCGTGCCCGAGGGGGTCTACACCAACCTGTTCGCCACCCACGAGCAGATCGCCTCGCTGATCGCCGACAAGCGGGTCCACGGCGTCTCGCTGACCGGCTCGGAGCGGGCGGGCACCGCTGTCGCTGAGCAGGCCGGACGCAACCTGAAGAAGGTCGTCCTCGAGCTCGGTGGCTCCGACCCCTACATCATCCTGGACACCGCCGACGTGGAGTCGGCCGCCGAGACCGCGTGGGCGACCCGGATGGAGAACGTGGGCCAGGCCTGCAACTCCAACAAGCGGATGATCGTGATGAGCGACGTGTACGACGACTTCGTCAGCGCGCTCACGAAGCGCGCCAGCGCGATGCAGCCGCGGACCGCGGGGGCTGACGGCGACGACCTCTACTCCCCGATGGTCTCCCGCAAGGCGGCCGAGGGCCTCCACGCACAGATCCAGGACGCCGTCGACAAGGGCGCGACCCTGCACGCAGGCGGCACTCTTGGTGACGGTGCGTACTTCGCGCCCGCCGTGCTCACCGGCGTCACCCCCGAGATGCGGGCCTACTCCGAGGAGCTCTTCGGACCGGTGGCGGTCGTCTACAAGGTCGAGGACGACGAGCAGGCGGTCGAGCTGGCCAACGCCGTCGAGTTCGGCCTCGGCGGCGCGGTGTGGAGCACGGACGAGGAGCGGGCCGTGAAGGTCGCCCGCCAGCTCGAGGTCGGCATGGCCAACGTGAACACGCCGGCCGGCGAGGGCGCCGACCTGCCCTTCGGCGGCACCAAGCGCTCCGGCTTCGGCCGCGAGCTCGGCCCGCTCGGCATCGACGAGTTCGTCAACAAGCGGCTCTTCTACGTGCAGAAGTGACGTAGCCGGACCGGCACACCTGCGGCAACACCGAACGCCGCCCCGCACGATGTGCGGGGCGGCGTCGGCGTTCTGCCGGCCCGGGTCCGAGGGGCCGTCCTCAGAGTTCCTTGGTCCCCCACGGGCTGCCGTAGGCGTTGAGCAGATCGAGGAACGGCAACGCGTCGAACGCCTCCGGGCCGAGCACCCCGGTGCCCTCCCACACGCCGGTGGCGAGCAGCTCCAGCGCCACCACCGGGCAGATCGCCGTCTGCCAGACGACGCACTGGTGGCCGTACTCCTCCATCGACCACTCGTTGTCGACGACGTGGTAGAGGTACGTCGAGCGCGGTGCGCCCTCCTTGTCCTTACCGGTGACCCAGAGGCCGGCGCAGGTCTTGCCGCGCATCTGCGGCCCCAGCTTGGCCGGGTTCGGAAGCAGCGCCGCGACGACGTCACGCGGGCTGACCTCGACCTCCCCGGCACTCGAGCGGACAGCGACCGGCTCGGTCCTGTCCAGGCCGAGCTTGGAGAGGGTCTTGAGCACCTCGATGAACTCGTCGCCGAGGCCGTACTTGAAGGTCACCTTCTTGGCGTTGACGAAGCGCGGCATGAGGAGGACCTCCTCGTGCTCGACGTTGACGCACTCCACCGGGCCGATGCCCTCGGGGAAGTCGAAGACCTCGGGGTCGGAGAAGGGCGAGGTCGTGTGCCAGGTGCCGTTCTCCCAGACCACCGGCGGGTTGAGGCACTCCTCGATCGTGGTCCAGATGGAGAACGACGGCGCGAACTCGTAGCCCTCGACAGTGATGTTGGAGCCGTCGCGGACGCCGAGCTCGTCGATCTCACTGAAGAGGTGGTCGGACGCGTAGCGGGCGAAGACGTCGGCCAGGCCAGGCTCGACACCCATCCCGACCAGCGCCAGCCGGCCGTTCGCCTGCCACAGGTGGTGCTGGGCGAACTGCTGATCGCCGAGCATCACGCCGGTCTTGGAGTAGGGCTCCTGCGGGTGCCGCTGGGAGAGCGACATCGCCATGTCGAGGTAGTCGGCGCCGACGATCCGTGCGGCCTCGAAGACCGGCATCACGAAGCGGGGGTCGACGGCGTTCATCACATGGGTGATGCGGTGCTCCTGCGCGATCGCGACGAGCGCCTCCACGTCGCCGGCATCCGCGGTCGCCCAGGTGAAGCGGGAGTCGACCGAGGCGGCCTTCTCCGCGCTCTCGGCGTCGTAGTCGACGATCAGGAGGGTCTCGTAGAAGTCACGGCGGGCGGCGATCGACGCGAACGCCGCCCCGACGCCACCGGCACCCACGAGAAGGATGCGCATCGGGGCAGGTTTGTGCTGGGGCTTGGCCATACCGGACTCTAACCCGATGTACGAAGCGCTCGCTACATTCTCGTCACGAAAGTTTGCTAGCCTGCGACGGATTCCGTCGTACATTCCGCTCTTTGCGATGGATCCGCTTGCCGGAGTCGCCTTCGGCGACCAACATGGGGACATGGCCCTCGACTACGAACACCTCCAGCAGGCAGCGAAGGATCACCTTTGGCTGCACTTCGCCCGTCACTCGGTCTATCAGCAGGCCGACATCCCCGTCATGGTCCGCGGCGAGGGTGCCTACCTCTGGGACGCCCAGGGCAAGCGCTACCTCGACGGACTGGGTGGGCTGTTCACCAGCCAGCTCGGTCACGGCCGGCACGACCTCGCCGAGGCGGCCGCCGAGCAGGCCAAGCAGCTGGAGTTCATGCCGCTGTGGTCCTACGCCCACCCGGCAGCGATCGAGCTGGCCGAGAAGGTCGCGTCGTACGCGCCCGGTGACCTCAACCGGATCTTCTTCACCACCGGCGGCGGCGAGGCCGTCGAGAGTGCGTGGAAGCTGGCCAAGAACTACTTCAAGCTGGTCGGCAAGCCCGGCAAGCACAAGGTGATCAGCCGCAAGTACGCCTACCACGG
Organism: Nocardioides sp. Iso805N; assembly: GCF_000364605.1. Classification (GTDB taxonomy): domain Bacteria; phylum Actinomycetota; class Actinomycetes; order Propionibacteriales; family Nocardioidaceae; genus Nocardioides. The sequence continues at coordinate 473,408 of NZ_KB822576.1, forward strand.
CACCACCCAAGGCGCCCTGTCGATCACCGGTCTGCCGATGTTCAAGGAGCCCTTCGAGCCGTTGGTGCCCTCGACCTTCCGGGTGCCGAACACGAACTTCTACCGCGCACCCGAGCACGTCGGCGACGACGTCGAGGCGTTCGGCCGCTGGGCGGCCGACCAGATCGCCGAGGCGATCGAGTACGAGGGCGCCGACACCGTCGCCGCCGTCTTCCTCGAGCCGGTGCAGAACGCCGGCGGCTGCTTCCCGCCGCCTCCCGGCTACTTCCAGCGCGTGCGCGAGATCTGCGACGAGTACGACGTCCTGCTGGTCTCCGACGAGGTGATCTGCGCGTTCGGCCGGCTCGGGTACATGTTCGGCGCCGAGCGCTACGGCTATCAGCCCGACATCATCACCTGCGCCAAGGGACTCTCCTCGGGCTACTCCCCCATCGGCGCGATGATCGCCTCCGACCGCCTGATGGAGCCCTTCCTGCAGGGCACCAACACCTTCTTCCACGGCTACACCTTCGGCGGCCACCCGGTCTCGGCGGCCGTCGCGCTGAAGAACCTGCAGATCTTCGAGGAGGAGAAGATCCTCGAAGGCGTCCGGGAGCGCGAGGGGGCGTTCCGGGCGGCGCTGGAGTCGCTGCAGGATATTCCGATCGTCGGCGACGTACGCGGCGACGGGTACTTCTACGGCATCGAGCTGGTCAAGGACCAGGGCACCAAGGAGTCGTTCAGCGACGAGGAGTCCGAACGGCTGCTGCGCGGCTACCTGTCGGGGGCGCTGTACGCCGAGGGCCTCTACTGCCGCGCCGACGACCGCGGTGACCCGGTCATCCAGGTCGCGCCGCCGCTCATCTGCGACCAGAGCCACTTCGACGAGATGACCCAGATCCTGCGCGTCGTGCTGGAGAAGGGCGCCTCGCTGATCTGACATGGGCCCTGCGGCTGGCCCCGGCCTACGGGTCGGGGCCAGCCGTCAGCCGATCGACCGGCCTGTTCGCGGTCGGCCGATCGGCATTTCGGGTCAGCTGTCGAAGCCCAGCCCCACGGCGTCCAGCATCCGCAGCCACGGCCCGCGCTTCCCGGTGTGAGTGGCCTTCTCCATGGCCCGACGGGTGAGGGTGATGCCGATCCACTTCAGTGGCTCGGGTGGGAACCGCATCGGCTTCTCCTGCACCATCCGCAGCTGGGTCCGCTCGGTCTGCTCACCGGCCAGGAGGTCGAGCATCACGTTGGCCCCGAACCGTGTGGAGGTGACACCGAGGCCGGTGTAGCCGACGGCGTAGGCCACCTTCCCGCGGTGGGTCGTGCCGAAGAACGCCGTGAACCGGTTGCAGGTGTCGATGACACCGGCCCAGCGGTACTCCCAGCGCAGGTCGGCGACCTGCGGGAAGCGGTGGCGGAACAGCTCGGCCAGCCGCTCGTGGACGTCGCTGCGGAGCTCGTACTCGGGGCCCGTCGTGTTGCCGAAGAAGTAGACCGCGTCGTAGCCACCCCACAGGATGCGCCGGTCGGGGGTCATCCGGTAGTAGACGAACATCGAGGAGGCGTCCGAGAGACCGGAGCCGTCCTTCCACCCGAGGGCGTCGTACTGCTCATCGGTGAGCGGCTCGCTCATCAGGACGTAGTCGTAGACCGGCACGACCCGCCGCTTGATCGGCCTCACCAGTGCGGAGGCGGCGTTGGTGCCGAGGGCGACCCGATGGGCGTCGACCACGCCCTGGTCGGTCACCGCCCGGATCCCCGTTCCGTGCTCCTTGAGCTCGTTGACCCACGTGCCTTCGTAGATGCGCACGCCGAGCTCGAGACACGCGCGACGCAGGCCGAAGACCAGCCGAGCAGGGTCCACGAGCGCGGACTCGACCTGGATCATGCCGCCGAGGAAGTGTGCTCCCCGCGCCGCGATGTCGTCGGGACCCAGCCAGCGCACGTCGTGTCCGTGCGCCAGCATCTCCTCGTAGGTCTCGCGCAGGCCCTCCAGGTCGGCTTCGGTCTCGGCCACCGACACCTCGCCACCCCAGGAGAAGTCGCAGTCGATGTCATAGCGCCGGATCGCCGCCTCGATCTCGCGCAGGTTCTGCGCGCCCTGGCGGTCCAGCTCGTCGATCTCCTCGGGCCAGCGGGCCAGGCCGTTGTCGAAGCCGTGGGTGAGCGAAGGGTTCATGAAGCCCCCGTTGCGCCCACTCGCGCCGTCGCCACACCGGTAGCCCTCCACCAGGATCACGGACCGGTCGGGGTTGCGCTCGCGGGCCAGGAGTGCGGTCCACAGGCCGGTGTAACCGCCGCCGACGACCAGGAGGTCGGCCCGGTCCTCCCCCATCAGCGCAGGTAGCGGGTCGGGTCGGTCCTCGTCGTCGAGCCAGTAGACCTCGTTCCGGACGTGGGTGAACAGGTCGTCGGATTCGCTAGCCGGCGAAGTCGGCATCGCGCACCTCGTTCTTGTTGTCGTATGAAGCGCTCGCTACATATCGTAGCCGAAACGAGTGCTACCCAACAGCGCCGACGCAATGGTGGTCCGCGGGTGGAGGCGCCTCAGGCCCGCCCTCGAGCGCGCCGCCTGCCCACGATGTCGGCGCCCAGCACGAGCAGGATCGCCAGCACGAACATCATGGTGCCGATGACGTTGACCTGCATCGGCAGCCCGCGCAACGCGGCTCCCCACACGAAGATGGGGAACGTCGAGACGGTGCCGGCGTTGAGGTTGGTGATGATGTAGTCGTCGAAGGAGAGCGAGAAGCTCAGCAGCGCGGCCGCGAGGATGCCCGGGAAGACCAGCGGGAAGGTGACCCGCCAGAACGTCTGGGACTCGTTCGCGTAGAGATCCATCGCGGCCTGTTGCAGGGTCGAGTCCATGCCGGACAGGCGCGCCCGAACGGTGACGACGACGTAGGAGAGGCAGAACATCACGTGCGCGATGATGATCGTGGTGTGGCCGAGATGGCCGCCCGCGCGGATCGCGATGAAGAAGGCCAGCAACGAGGAGCCCATCACGATGTCGGGCGTCGCCATCGGCAGGAACAGCACCGTGTTGGTCGTGCTGCGACCAGTGAAGGCGTTGCGCATCGCGAAGGCCGCCAAGGTGCCGAACAGGGTGGCGAGGACGGTGGCGATCGCGCCGATCCACAGGCTGGTCACCACCGAGCCGCACATCCGCGCAGGAGCGCAGACGTGGGTCCAGTTGTCGAAGGTGAAGCTGTACCACTGGTAGGTGGTGTGCTTTCCCGACTCGTGGTTGAAGCTCATCGCGGCGACCACGAGGTTGGGGATGTAGAGGTAGGCCATCACCAGCACACCGATGAAGGCGATCAGGTTGGCCCGGATCCAGGTCCAGACGTTCAGCGCGGGCGAGCGGCCCTCCAGCCACGCGCTGGCCTCGCGCGTCGACATCAACGTCAGCGAGACCACCGTGAGCAACAGCCAGACGACGCCGATCCAGGCGGTGGGCTTGGAGACGGCGAAGAGTCGGATCGTGAGGATCAGCATCAACACCGCGCCGGCCGCGCCGAAGCCGAACAGCTGGTCGCGGGCGCCGGTGTCGTCGTGCAGCGTCCGGGTCGCCGCGCGTACGGCGAAGCCCGCAGCGACCGCGAACGCGGCGAGCATGACCATGCAGAACAAGAATGCGGGACCGGCGAAGTTCAGGCTGGTGCCGGAGACGTGGTAGCGCCGGATCGAGAGCCCGACGATGGCGGCCACCAGACCGACCACGCCGAGAGCGGAGAGAGCGCGGCCGAGCTGGACGCCGGCGACCAGGCTGGCCGGCTTGGTCTCCGTGACGTGGCTCTCCTGAGGTGGCGTGGATCGCAGCGTGGTGGTCACAGAAGCTCCTCTGTCCCGGCCTTGCGGACGTAGATCAGCGTCGCGGCCAGGACGACCACCAGCAGCGTCACCGAGAGGGCGCCCGCCGCTGCGTAGTCCTGGGTGGTGGTGAACAGGCTCTGGATGTCAGCGCCGATCACCCGGTCGTTGGTGCTGCCCAGCAGCTGGGCGTTGATGTAGTCGCCCACGGCCGGGATGAAGGTGAGCAGGCTCGCACCGACGACGCCCGGCATGGTGAGCGGCAGCGTCACGTTCAGGAACGCGCGGAAGGGGCTGGCGTAGAGATCGCCGGCTGCCTCGATCAGGCGACGGTCGACCTTCTCGATGCTGGTGTAGAGCGGCAGGATCGCGAACGGCAGGTAGTTGTAGGTCAGACCCGCGATGGCCGCGACCGGCGTAGCCAAGATCCTGCCGTCCTGGGAGAGCAGGTGCACCGACTGCAGCGCGTGCACGACCCAGCCGTGGTCGCCCAGGATCAGCTTCCAGGCGTCGGTGCGGATCAGGAAGCTGGTGAAGAAGGGCGCCACCACCATCACCAGCACCAGGTTCTTCCAGCGGCCGGTCTTGAAGGCGATGGTGTAGGCCAGGATGTAGCCGAAGACCAGGCACAGCGCCGTGGCGATGAGCGCCCACCACACCGAGCGCCACAGGTGCGGGCCGTAGGCCTTGATGGCGTCGGGGAAGTTAGCGAAGTGCCAGGTCACGTGGTATCCGGTCAGCACGGAGCCGTCCGGGTCGTAAAGACTCGTCGCCACCAGCGACAGGAACGGGATCAGGAAGAACAGGAAGAGCCACAGCGCCGCTGGCAGGAGCAGCCAGTACGGCAGCATCCGCGAGCGCATCAGTGCTCCTCGATGCCGGCGCTCGCGTCCTGGCTCGCATCGAGCAGGAACGCGAACTCGGGGCGCCAGGAGAAGTCCACCGCCGTACCGGGAGGCATCACGCCGCGAGCACCGGTGTTCTGCTCGAAGGCGGCGATCTCCTGACCCCAGGCCGTCCTGAGGACGTACTGGGTCGAGACGCCGATGAAGCTGGTGCTCACGATGGTGGCACCGGTGAAGTGGCTCCCCGGCGCGTCGATATTCTCACCGGCCGGAGCGACCAGGACCTTCTCGGGCCGGATGCCGACCCAACCGGCACCGGTGATGGCGTGCGCGCGCTCCTCGGGGATGGAGACGATCGTGCCCTCCATGTCGACCTTGACCACGGAGGCGCCCGCCAGCGTGTCCTTGCCGATGATCGAGCCCTTGATCAGGTTGGACTGGCCGAGGAAGTTGGCCACGAAGGTGGTCCGCGGGTTCTCGTAGAGCTCCTCCGGCGAGCCCATCTGCTCGACCCGACCGGCGTTCATCACCGCGATGGTGTCGGCCATCGTCATGGCCTCCTCCTGGTCGTGGGTGACGTGCACGAAGGTCAGCCCGACCTCGGTCTGGATCCGCTTCAGCTCCAGCTGCATGGCGCGACGCAGCTTGAGGTCGAGCGCACCCAGGGGCTCGTCGAGGAGGAGGACCTCGGGCTGGTTGATCAACGCTCGGGCCAGCGCGACACGCTGCTGCTGACCACCGGAGAGCTGAGCCGGCTTCTTGTTCGCCTGGGTGGTGAGCTCGACCAGGTCGAGCATCTGGGCGACCTGCTCCGCTGTGTTCTTGACGCCGCGGCGACGCAGTCCGAAGGCGACGTTGTCGGCGATGGTCAGGTGCGGGAAGAGCGCGTAGTTCTGGAAGACAGTGTTCACCGGACGCTTGTAGGGCTTCTCGTAGGTGATGTCGGACTCGCCGATCCGCACCGTGCCGGCCGTCGGGATCTCCAGACCCGCGACCATCCGCAGCGTGGTCGTCTTGCCGCAGCCGGAGGGACCGAGCAGGGCGAAGAAGCTCCCCTGCGGCACCACCAGGTCGAGCGGCTGCACCGCGGTGAAGCCGTTGGCGTAGGTCTTCTCGACCTGGGTCAGCCGCAGCTCACGGTTGTCAGACGCCTGAGACATTCGAGAAGTCCCTCTCATAGTTGCGGATCTGCGCCTCGCTCAGCGCCATGAAGTTGTGCGTCTGCTTGAGGTAGTCGTCGTTGGGCAGCACCAGGTTGGCAAGATCTCGATCCTTGAGCAGGTCCGGGTCGATCTTCTTGATGTAGGGCTCGATGCCCTGCACAGGGCTGACGTAGTAGTTGTAGTCAGCCAGCCGGGCCGCCTGCTCGGGGCGGTAGTAGAAGTTCACCCAGTCCTCGGCGATGGTCTGGTGCGAGGCCATGTTGGGGATCAGCATGTTGTCCGACCAGATCATCATCCCCTCCTCGGGGACGAGGAACTTCGAGTGCGCGTCCGGGCTTGCCGCCGCCATGTCACCCGACCAGGCGATGCAGGCGACGGTGTTCCCAGCGGCCAGGTCGTCGGTGTACTCCTGGCCGGAGAAAGCCCGGATCTGACCGTCGACCTTCGCCTTCTCCAAGAACGCGATCGACTCGTCCCACTGGGCCTGGGTGAAGTTCTCCGGGTCGTAGCCGAGGCCCAGCAGCATCAGGCCCATCGTGTCGCGCATCTCGGTCATCACCGCGACCTTGCCCTTGAGGTCAGGACGGGTGAGCAGGTCCTTGATGTTCCGCGGCGGATTCGGGAGGTACTTGGTGTTGTAGCCGATCCCGGTGAAGCCGGCCTGCCAGGGCGCGGAGAACTTCCGCTCCGGGTCCCAGGCCGGCGCTCGCAGCGAGGAGATGATGTTGTTGTGCAGGTTCGGCACCTTGGCCGGATCCATCGGCTGCAGCCAGCCCATCTGGATCATCCGGGCGGCCATCCAGTCGGTCAGCACCATCATGTCCCGGCCCGTGGTCGTGCACGAGCCGAGCTGGTTGACGACCTTGTTGAAGAACACGACGTTGTCGGTCACGTCGGTGTAGTAGTTGACCTTGACCCCGAACTCCTTCTGGAAGTCGGTCAACGTCGACGTGTGGTGCTTGGTGTCGGTGTCGATGTAGAGCGGCCAGGTGCTGATGGTGAACGTCTTGTTCTTCGCCGAGACGTCCTGGGCCCGGCAGGCGGCAGGATCCTGGTGGCGGTCAGGAGTCGAGAACAGCGGCAGCACGCCGATGCCCACGCCGGCCACCGCGATTCCGCCCGCTCCTTTGAAGAGGGTACGGCGACCGATCCGGCGACCGCCGGTCCCCGGACCGAGCCGGCCGGCTCCGTTGCCCGGCCCGGCCGCAAGACCCGGATCCTGACGTTGGCTCGGGTCCGGCGCACCCCACGGCTGCTCCCCCGATGGTGGCTGGGCCACGCTCACTCCCTTGGCTGCTGATGAGGCGAGGATCGTGTCATGCGTCACGCCTCTTCCACAAGCGTTTCCGGCTGTGAGAGGAGGCCGATCCGACGCACATCGTCGTAGAGGAACGTTGCGGCGACGGATTCCTCTTGTTATCGCTGTGTTTCGTTCGTTGCCAAGGCTTCGTCGGAGCGGTTCACTTGCGTTCCATGACCCGTAAGCGGATCCCTGGCCAGGCACCCCTCGATGAGGTGAGCAAGGCGATCATCGAACACCTGCAGCAGGACGGTCGCCGTTCCTACGCCTCGATCGGCAAGGAGGTGGGGCTCTCAGAGGCGGCCGTACGCCAGCGGGTGCAGCGGCTGATCGACGGAGGCATCATGCAGGTCGTCGCCGTCACGGATCCGCTCGAGCTCGGCTTCGCCCGGCAGGCGATGATCGGCATCCGGGTCAACGGCCCTGTGGAGCCGGTCGCCGAAGCCATCGCGGCGTTCGAGGAGGTCGACTACGTAGTGGTGACGGCCGGCGCCTACGACCTGCTCGTCGAGGTCGTCGTCGAGAGCGACGAGAGCCTGCTCCAGCTCATCTCGGGCACGATCCGCACCGTCCCGGGCGTCGCGGGGACCGAGACCTTCATGTACCTGCGACTGCAGAAGCAGTCCTATGCCTGGGGCGTCCGGTGAGCGCTGCAGTGAACTACGCCGGGCTGTCACTGTGGCACGAGACAGCTAGGGACAGCTTCGTGCCGCGGCCTGCGCTGGAGGGCGACCTCAGCTGTGACGTCGCCATCGTCGGCGCCGGCTACACCGGTCTGTGGACCGCCTACTACCTAGCGCGCGCCCGGCCCGACCTGCGGATCGTCGTGCTCGAGGCGGAGAGCGCCGGTTTCGGCGCCTCCGGCCGCAACGGCGGGTGGTGCTCGGCGCTCTTCCCGGCGTCGCAGGAGAAGCTGGCCGCGATGACCTCACCGGAGGAGGCGGCGGCGCAGCATCGCGCCATGCGCGGATCGGTCGACGAGGTCGTCCGGGTCGCCGAGGCTGAGGGGATCGAGGCCGACGTCGTCAAGGGCGGCACCCTCGTGCTCGCCCGTACGGCGCCGCAGCTGGTCCGAGCCCGCGCGGAGGCGGCGGCCGCCGCGGCATCAGGGACCGACGACGTCACCCTCCTCTCCGCAGCCGACGCTCGCGCGCGGCTGAACGCCACCGGGGTCCTGGGCGCGACCTACACGCCCGACTGCGCCGCACTGCACCCGGCGAAGCTGGCCCGGGGCCTGGCCACCACCGTGGAGCGGTACGGCGTCACCGTCCACGAGCGCACCCGTGTCACGGCGATCAGACCGCACGAGGCCGTGACCGAGCGCGGCACCGTGCGGGCTGACGTCGTCGTACGCGCCACCGAGGGCTACACCGCCGCGCTGCCCGGTCTGTCCCGTGCCGTCATCCCGGTCTACTCCCTCATCGTCGCGACCGAGCCGCTGCCGACATCGGTGTGGGACGAGATCGGCCTGGCGCAGCGGGAGACGTTCAGCGACCACCGGCACCTGATCGTCTACGGGCAGCGCACCGCCGACGACCGGCTCGTGTTCGGCGGCCGAGGCGCGCCGTATCCCTTCGCGTCCAGGATCTCCGCACAGCACGAACGCAACGCGGCGGTCTTCGGCAAGCTGCGCAGCACCCTCGTCGAGATGTTCCCCGTGCTCCACGGTGCCCGGTTCACGCACGCGTGGGGCGGCGCGCTGGGCATCGCTCGCGACTGGTGCGCCTCGGTGGGGCTGGACACCGAGACCGGCCTCGCCTGGGCCGGTGGGTACGTCGGCGACGGGGTCTCGACGACCAATCTCGCCGGGCGCACGCTCCGCGACCTCGTGCTGGGCTCGCCCACCGACCTGACCGCGTTGCCGTGGGTCGGGCACCGCTCCCCCGACTGGGAGCCCGAACCGCTGCGCTGGCTGGGCGTCAACGTCGGGCTCCGGGCCATGACACTGGCCGACGGCGAAGAGCGCCTCACCGGGCGACCCTCGCTGCTCGCTCGGGCGGTCGCACCGCTGCTGGGCTGAGGTCGGGGCGGCGAACGACCGCCGTCAGCCGATGGGCGCCAGCCCGTTGGCGGCCGTCATCGCCGGTCGCGACGGCGTGTCGAGCCACGCGGAGAAGAAGCCGCCGAGGTCCTGGTGGCTCACCTTCGCGGCGTACCGCTCGAACTGGGCGGTGGTCGCGGTGCGGCCGGCGCGCACGTGTGCCCACCCGCGGAGGATCCGCCAGAAGGTCTTGTCGCCGACCTTCGTGCGCAGCGCCTGCAGGGTCATCGCGCCGCGCTCGTAGACCGGCGTGTCCCACAGGTGGGCCGGGCCGGGCGCGTCGACCCGGGTGTGCCAGAACGACCCGGAGAGCTGGGCATGGTCATCGAGCAGGTGCTCCTCGGCGGGCGGGCCACCGTGCTTCTCCGTCCAGTACCACTCCATGAAGGTGGCGAAGCCCTCGTTGAGCCACACGTCGCGCCACTGCGAGAGCCGCACCGAGTCGCCGAACCACTGATGGGCGAGCTCGTGCACGACGGTGGTCGTGCGCTCGAGCCGGAGCACGGGGTAGGTCGGTCGGGTCTGGTTCTCGAGGGCGAAGTCGGGGTCGAGCGACGTGGTGACGCCGCCGACCGTCTCGAACGGGTACTTCCCCAGCTGACGTGAGAGCCAGGCGGTGATGGCGGGCGTCTTCTTCATCAGTCGCATGGACGAGGCTCGGGTGGCCGCCGGCAGCTGGTCGGAGACGGCCACCAGCCAGGGCAGCCCGTGCCGGGTGCCCTTGGCCTCGGTGTAGTCACCTGCGGTGAAGAAGGCGAGGTAGGGCGCCATCGGGTTGCGGGCCTTCCAGCGGGTGGTCGCCAGCGCGCCGGCGACCGTGCGGCTGACCTGTCGGCCGTTGGCGATCACCTTCATCGCTGCGGGCACGGTGACGCTGATGTCCATCGTCGCGGCATCGGCCGGGGTGTCGTTGGCCGGGAACCACCAGGCCGCCATGTGCGGCTCGTTCATCGTGGTGACCTCGTGCTGGTCGGCGAGCCAGTCGCACTCCTTGTCCCAGCACACGGTGCCGGGGAACCCGTCGTAGGTCACCGCCACGCGGAACGTCCGGCCGCGGGCGATGGTGCTGGAGGGAATGATCCGCAGCTCGTGCGCATCCGGACGCTCGAAGGCGACGGCCGCACCGTCGATGGCGACCGCGGAGACCGGCAGCAGCAGGTCCAGGTCGAAGGCGGTCAGCGGCTGGGTCGCCCGCACCGTCAAGGTGGTGTGCCCGCTCAGCTCGCCCCGCGCGAAGTCATAGGTGTCGGCGATCTTGTAGGCCTGCACGTCGATGCCGCCGTTGCCGTCCTCGGGGAAGTAGCTGTCGCCGGAGCCGACCAGGCTCGGGCCGGCGGCGTCGGCGGGCGCCATGCCGATGCCGGCCGCGAGGGCAAGGGCGAGGATGCAGAGCAGAGGGCGGACGATCGATCTCACGGGCCAGAACCTATGCCAACGACCGACGAACTCGGATGCCGCCGCGTCGAGGCGCCTCGACAAGCTCGGCGGGCGTACGTTGACGCCCGTGAAGCGCCTCCCCGTCCGCCGCCGCCCGGTCCCGGTCGCACCACCGGTGCTGCACGCCCCGGTAGACCCCGAGCGAAGCACCCTCTACACGCCGGAGGACCTCTACGACACCCCCGCGTACGCCGACTCGCTGGACGCCCGCGCCTACTCCTGGTCGCGCGAGGAGCACACCCGCGACCGGGCCCGCGTGCGGGCGCTGCACGACTTCGGCATCGACGAGGCACTCGACGCCTGGATCGTCGGGCGGCACATGGTCGGGGTGATGGGCGGCCACGCGGCGCAGCGAGGCGACGAGACGTACGCCTTGGCAGCTCGCCTCGGTCATCTCCTGGGCAAGCGTCACGTGGTCGCCACCGGCGGTGGACCGGGGGCGATGGAGGCCGCCAACCTCGGCGCCTGGCTGACGTCGTACCCCGTCGAGGTGGTGGAGACCGCCATCGAGGAGCTCGCCGTGGTGCCCGGATTCGCCCCCTCCATCCAGGACTGGATGGTGACGGCGATGGCCGTGCGCGCCGGGTACGCCGAGGGCAGGCCGCTCGCGAGCTCGCTCGGCGTCCCCACCTGGTTCTACGGCCACGAGCCGCCGAACCTCTTCTGCGACGTCATCGCGAAGTACTTCCGCAACGCCACCCGCGAGGCGATCCTGCTGGAGATCTGCGACGCCGGCATCGTGTTCCTGCCCGGTGCCGCGGGAACGGTGCAGGAGGTGTTCCAAGACGCCTGCGAGAACTACTACGCCGCGCCGGAGCGGGTCGCGCCGATGATCCTGCTGGGCCGCGACCACTGGACCGATGTGCTGCCGGCCTGGCCGCTGCTGGAGTCGCTCGCCCGTGGGTCGGCGATGGCCGACCGGGTGCACCTGGTCGACAGCGTCGACGAGGTGGCCGAGCTCCTCATGCCGTGAGCCGGAACCGGCCGAGCCGGTCGTCGATGACCTCACGGTAGTGGTCGATCAGTCGTTGGTTGATCGCCGTCCAGGACCGGCCCTGGACGGCTATCCGAGCCGATCGGCCCATGGTGCGGCGCAGCACGGGGTCCTCGGCCAGGAAGTCGACGCTGCGACGAAGGTCCTCGCCGTCGCCGGGCCGGTAGAGCAGGCCGGTGACACCGTCGTTGACGATGTCCACCGGACCGCCGGAGCGTGGCGCCACGACAGGTACGCCGGAGGCCAGCGCCTCCTGCGCAGACTGGCAGAAGGTCTCGTGCCGGCCGGTGTGCACGAACACGTCGAGGCTGGCGTAGGCAGCGCCCAGCTCCTCGCCGTGCAGCACGCCGAGGAAGTGAGCCCCGGGGAGCAACCCGCGCAGACGCTGCTCCTCGGGGCCGCCGCCGACGACGACCAGCGCGTAGCGGTCATCGCGGGTCAGGTGGATCAGGAGCGGTAGCTCCTTCTCGGCGGCCAGGCGGCCGACGTACCCGACGATGACCTGGCCGCCGGGCGCCAGTCGGCGCCGCAGCTCACGGTCGATCCGCGAGGGGTGGAAGCCCTCGACGTCGACACCGCGCGGCCAGAGCATCGTCCGCGGCACGCCCAGCTGGTCCAGCTGGGTGAGGCTGGCGGTGCTCGGCACCAGTGTGCGGTCGACCTGCAGGTGGATCTTGCGGGTGAGCGCCGCCATCGCGCGAGCACCACCGCTGAGGCCGTACTTCTGCTCGTAGCGCTGCGCGAAGCCGACCAGGTCGGTCTGGTAGATCGCCACCGTCGGGATGCCGAGCTCGGCGGCGACCCGGACGGCCTGGTAGCCGAGGGTAGCCGGCGACGCGACGTGCACGACGTCGGGCCGGAAGCGTTGCATCACCGAGCGCAGCCGCCGCCGGGTCTCCAGACCGATCCGGAAGTCGCGGTAGAACCAGAGGCTCGCGCTGCGGGCACGGGTGATCGGAAAGCCGGCGTACGTCGCCGGACCGGTCGGGGCGACCAGCTCGGCCTCGTGGCCTTCGGCTGCGAGGTGCTCGAGCACGCGTCGTACGGAGTTGGTGACGCCGTTGATCTGGGGAAGGAACGACTCGCTGACCACCAGCACGCGAAGGCGGTCGGTCGGGGCCGTCCGGAGGGGCAGCTCGGTCACGGTCATGGTTCGACGGTGACCGTCGCGTCCGACCTGACGCTGAGAGTCAGGTGGCGCGCGGGTGAATGTCGGGTGGCACTCAGCCCTCGGCGAGGGCCCAGGTCGTCGAACGACCGTTCGGCGACGAGCCGACGTCCTCCGAGCGCGAACGTTCGTTCAGGGCGCGACCCGAACGCACTCCCCCCGCAGGGGTGACACTCAGCCCTCGACCGCCGCCAGCTGGCCGCAGGCGGCGTCGATCTCGTCGCCGCGCGTGTCGCGGATCGTCGTACTGATGCCGCCGGCCTCGAGGCGCCGGACGAACTCGTCCATGTCCTCGTCGCGCGAGCGGGTGTACTTCGATCCACGCACCTCGTTGAGCGGGATGAGGTTGACGTGCACCCAGCCTCGACCGCGCTCGTTGAGCACCTCGGCGAGCAGGTCGGCTCGGTGCGCCTGGTCGTTGATGTCGCGCATCATGGCGTACTCGATGGAGACCCGACGGCCGGTCTGATCGAAGTAGTAGCGGGCGGCGTCGACGGTCTCGGCGACCGAGAAGCGGTTGTTGATCGGCACCAGCTCGTTGCGCAGCTCGTCGTCGGGTGCGTGCAGGCTCAGCGCCAGGGTCACCGGGATGCCCTCGTCGGCCAGCTGCTTGATCCGCGGGACCAGACCGACCGTGGAGACCGTGACGTGCCGGGCCGAGAGACCCAGGCCCTCGGGAGCGGGATCGGTCAGCCGGCGTACGGCGCCCATCACGGCGCGGTAGTTGGCCAGCGGCTCCCCCATGCCCATGAAGACGACGTTGGAGAGCCGACCGGGACCGCCCGCGACATCACCGTTCGCCATCGCGCGAGCGCCCACCACGACCTGGTGCACGATCTCGGCGGTCGACATGTTGCGCTGCAGGCCACCCTGACCGGTCGCGCAGAACGGGCAGGCCATGCCACAGCCGGCCTGCGAGGAGATGCAGATGGTGGCTCGGTCGCTGTAGCGCATCAGCACGGACTCGACCAGGGAGCCGTCGAAGAGCTTCCACAGCGTCTTGACGGTGGTGCCGGCATCGGCGCTCTGCGTGCGCAGCGAGGTCATGAGGTCCGGCAGGAACGTCGAGACCAGCTCGGCGCGCTGGGCCGAGGGCAGGTCGGTCATCTGCTCGGGGTCGTGCACCAGCCGCTCGAAGTAGTGCACCGAGATCTGCTTGGCACGGAAGCCCTGGAGGCCGGCCGCCTTGGCCGCATCCTGCCGCTCGGCGAGGGTGAGGTCGGCGAGGTGCCGCGGCGGCTTGGCGCGCCCGCGCGGGGCGTCCATCACCAGTGGCAGGGTCTTGGGTGCGTCACTCACCGCTCTATTCTCCCATCGCCCGGCCGTATACCACGAAACGCGAACCGGCCCCGGGGCGCCCCGGGGCCGGTCACGATCAGCGCCGTGGCGGCGCCCCGCTCACTTGAGCTGCTTCTGGATCGCCTTGTAGGCGCTCAGCTGCGCCTTCAGCTTGGCCTTCTTGGCGCCCTTGGCCTTCTTGATCTTCTTCTTCAGGGTGGCGATCTTCTCGCCCACCGACTGCTGGAGCTGGGCCGGTACGACCTCGGTCGGCTTCGGGGTTGCAGTGACGGTCACCGTCGGAGCAGGCTGCGGCGATGCGGTGACGGTGGTTGTAGCTCCGGGCACCTCGACCGTCCGGGTGACAGCGGGCGGCAGGATCGGCGAGACGTCGGCCTTGCTGCGGAAGATGTCGACCCGGTCGACGATCGAGCCGATCGGCAGCGGGCTGCCCGCCAGGTCGGGCCCGACACCGGTCGACTTGCCGCGGTCGATCGCTGCGTTCGGACCGCTGCCGTCGTTGGCACGGACGTTCTTGACCTGGAGACCCTTGTCGTTGACCGTGACCTCGATGTAGGTCTGGACGTGCTCCTGGTTCTCTACCGAGTTCGCCCAGTGCCGCAGGTGGGAGACGGTGCCGTCGAGGTTGAGCGTCTCGTCACCGCCCACCTTGGTGTCGGCGCCGTAGCCGGCCTTGGAGGAGTCCGGTGCGGTCAGGTCGTAGTACTTCGAGCCCGACGCCGTGTTGGCGGTGACGTAGATGACGCCGCCCGGCCCCTCGACGACCGTCGTCTGACCGGGCTTCTCGTTGGCGTCGGCCTTGGCGCCGCTCGGCGACGCGGTCGATCCCTTGATCGCATACGAGCGCGAGTACGAGTGGTCGTGACCCTGCAGGACGAGGTCGACGCCGAGATCGGAGAACGCCTTGGTGAAGTCGGTACGGCGCTGCTGGTTGTCCGAGTCGTTGGCGTGGTCGGCCGGAGAGTAGATCGAGTGGTGATAGACGAGGACGACGTGCTTCGCGTCGCCCTTGTGATTGGTGATGGTGTCGGTGACGAACTGCACGTGCGCCGGGTCCGAGCCGTTGGCCGAGCTGTACGCGTTCGAGTTCAGGTCGATGAACAGCACACCCTTGTACTTGAACCAATAGTCGCCACCGGGGTGCGCGGTCGCGCTCGGGGCATTGGTGTTGGTGTCGTAGAGGTTCGCGTCGTTCCGCTTCGTGTCCGGCAGCGCGAAGTGCTGGTCGTAGGCGATGCCACCGTTGTCGTGGTTTCCGATGGTGGCGGCCCACGGGATCGAGCGGAGCTCGTCGGGCCGCAGGAAGTTGTCCCACTGCGTCTCGTTGTTGGCAGCGTCGACCTGGTCACCGCCCGAGACGTAGAGCTCGGCCTTAGGGCTCTGGATCTTGGACTGGTCCAACGTGTACTGCCAGCCGTTGCCGTCCGCGGCCGGGTCGCCGGAGGCACCGATCTGCGGGTCGCCGAAGAACAGGAACTGGAAGTTGCCGTTGCCGAAGGCACCGGTCGTGAAGGAGTAGGCGCTCGAGTGGCTCGTGCTGCCCTTCTGGGCCACCCGGTAGTAGTAGGTCGTGTCCGCCTTGAGGCCGCTCAGGGTCGCCTTGCCGTTGAAGTTCGTCAGCGCAAGAGCGGTCGCGCTGTCGGTGGTGATGTTCGCCGCCAGCGTCGCGGCGACATTCACCTCGTCGGAGAAGTCGGCCTTCGTGGCCAGCTCGACGACCTCGCCACCAGCCGGGCTGGTTGAGGAGTACCAGTCGAGGGTGCGCGAGGTCTCGTCATCGCCGACGCCGAGGACCAGGCCCGAGAAGGCAGGCGTGCCGTCTGCGCCGAAGGAGGAGAACGTGACACCTGTGCCCACGACGGCAGCGGCGGCCAGGCCGAGTGTCGCAACGCCCGCGCCGACGCGTCGGCGGCGGCTCATGTTGAGCTTCATCGAAGCAATGCCCTTTCACAAGCAGAGTCTGGAAATGTTCTGGAAATTTCCTGAACGCGGCGAGGCTTGCGGCCGTTGATGTACACCCGGTGAATGGCGACTTGCCTTCACCTGCACGCTCCCGGATCGCCATGTGATTTTCAGGTGAACTCGGTCGCCAGAACCCCGGCCCCACAACCGCCCTGCGGCCGCTCCTCATGAACAGAACGGGTCATCGAGACGAACACATCGTCAGGTTGTCGTCAGGGTTGGAGACGGGGGTCGGCGATCAGGTAGGAAGTGCGAGTGTTTCGCTCTCCCACTCTGAAGACGGCCGGCCTGCTGGCCGCGCTTGCCACCGTGTCGACCCTGAGCGCCTGCGGACAGGGCAACAGCAGCAGTGCGACACCGGCCCCCTCCCCAGCTCTCTCGACCGCTCCCCCGAACCCGGCCGCAACGGTGGGCGCCGACGGCGGTCCCGTACGCCCCCTGCCAGGTTCCGGCCAGCTGGGCAGCGGCTTCGTGACGCCGTCGGCACCACCGGCACCCGGCGGCACCCTTTCGCCGAGCCCTGGGTCGTGGTCGCAGGTGCACCCGCCGACCGGCTACCGGGTCGCACTGATCTCCACAGGGGACAAGGAGTCGACGAAGCTGCGCCGCGTGGTGGCGGCGTGGGCGAAGGGCGCCCACGTGACCGTCACCTACGTGCCGGCCGGCCGGCCGGCCGGCTACCTCGCCGACATCCAGCGCGCGATCGACCTCAGCCCCGACCTGGTGATCAGTGTCGGCCAAGCACTCGCAGATCCACTCACGGTGACCACCGCCGACCATCTCGACCAGAAGTTCCTCGTGCTGGGCGCCGAGCTCGCTGAGCCGACGTACAACGTCACCGCCGCTGTGTGGCAGGACTCCAGCTATCGGGGTGGCAACGACGGCACCGTCGAGGACTACGACCCCACCCGCTTCACCACGGCCCGGATCAACAAAGCTCTGGTGGCCGCCGTCGCCGCCGCCGTGAGCGGCTACTCGGGGTACGTCGTGCGCGTCTCCTGACCGGCCAGCGGCTTCCAGGTCCCGAGGGGCGCCTCACCGCGACGGTCGGGCGTCCCTCGGCGTTCCGGCGGGACTCAGCCTCCCTCGCCGAGGATCTGGAACCCGAAGACCCTCTGACCGAACCAGATGAGCCCGACCACGGTGACCACGACCGCCACACCGGCGGTGACCACGAGTGCCACCCGCGGGTGGTAACGACGCAGCACCATCAGCAGGGGAAAGACGAGCACGATCAGACCGAGCTGAACTGTCTCGATGCCGACGTTGAAGACCAGCAACGACCACAACAGCGGCCACGACCACGCGTGATCGATGCCGAGTGCTCCGGCGAAACCCAGGCCGTGGACGAGCCCGAAGCAGAACACCACCGCGAGGCGCGACCAGCCGGCCCGGTCTAGCGCGAAGTGGCTCGTGCCCGACACGTCCAGATCGGTCGCGTGCTCGCCCCTGCGCCACACACGCCACAGGAACCAGGAAGCGGTGGCGGCGATCGAGAGTGCGATCAGCGGCTCGACCAGGTCATTGGAGACGTGCACCACACCGAAGGCCGCCAGGATCAGCGTGGTCGAGTGGGCCAAGGTGAAGGTGGTCGCGGCAAGCACGATCTCGCGCAGCCGGCGTGAGCCGATGATCAGGGCGGTCAGGAACAGCATGTGGTCGAGGCCGGTGAGCAGGTGCTCCGCCCCGAGCCGCCAGAACTCCCAGAAGCGTTGCCCCCAGGACTGCCTGGTGGAGAACGACGTGTGGTCACCGTCCAGTGCAGCGCTGCCCACACGGTCGTCGATGTCGTAGGTGACGATCGTCTTCGTACCAGTGACGAAACCCTCCGAGTCGGGGAACATCGTCGACCCGACGATGTGCCCTTCATGCATGGCCTCGGCATCGGAGTCACTGCGGCAGCGATAGTCGACGGTGACGTTCGCGTAGGGCACCCCCTGCTGGTCGTTCATCTTCACCGAGACGTCAGTCTGGAGGGTCGGCGTACAGGTGGCACCGGCGTAGACGAGCGTGAACCGTTCCGCCAGATAGGACTGCAGCGAGACCCGGTGGTCCTGGAGTGCCTTCACCATGCCGGGGAAGTCACCGTCGTCCCAGGCCGGCTGGCCGGCACGGTAGAGAGGGTCGTCCTTCTGCGCCTCGGCCACCGAGACCAGCAGCAGGTCGTACTCGAGGCCGAGCCTCATCCGTACGACGTCAGCGGACGGCGCGCTCGCGTGGGCATAGACGACCGTGGTGAATCCGTGGGCGCCGGCGGGACCAGCGGTGGTGAACAGGGCGAAGAGCGCGGCGAGGAAGGCGAGCGCAACGGAACATGATCTGAACATGACCGGCGTACGCTCTCGGGCACCGATGAACAGATGGCCGACGCCGCCGGAACGTCGGGCGAATGCCTGCTTGCCGTTGGCCCGGACAGGACCGTCGGATCAGCGCATCATGTACCAGAAGACGCCGACCCCGACACCGAGGACGACGATCGCCGTGCTCACCATCCCCAGCCACATGTAGCGACCGAAGCGGCGGGTGCGGCGATTGATCACCAGCAGCAGCGGCACCACCAAGGTGACCAGCACGAACGGGAACAGGTCCTCGGCTCGGTCCTGACCGAACAGCGCGGCGAGGATGCCGACGTACAGGCCCGGGATGACGATCGCGAAGACCAGGCCGGTGTAGAACCCGGTCAGGGCCGCGAACGTCGGATGGTCACGGTGCCACCAGTCGGGCTGGGCGGCAGGTGCCTGCTCCTCGGTCTCCTCGGTCGACATCACGCTTCACGGTATCTCTGTCCGCACGAGAGCACGAGCGACGCGCCCACCGCGCGCATCAACAGGCGCATCCTCGCGCGTCGTGGGTGAGTGCGGCTCAGAAGACCGCGTAGTGCAGGAGCAGCCAGATCGGTGCGATGGTGGCGAGCAGCGAGTCGAGCCTGTCCATGATCCCTCCGTGACCGGGGATGATCTGGCTCATGTCCTTGACCCCGAGGTCACGCTTGATCACCGACTCGACGAGGTCGCCGAGGACGGCCATCACCACGGCGATGGCGCCGAGCGCGACGCCGATGTACCAGTCGGCGTCGAACATCCAGACGACCAGCGCGATGCCCACAGCGATGGTCGCGATCGCCGACCCGGCGAAGCCCTCCCAGGACTTCTTCGGCGAGATCACCGGCGCCATCGGGTGCTTGCCGAACAGCACGCCCGCCACGAAGCCGCCGATATCGGAGGCGATGGTGACCAGCACGAACGCGATGATCCCCTTCACGCCCGCATCGATGCCCGTCTCCCGCCAGGTTCCGCCCTCGCGGAGCATCAGCGCGACGAACGAACCGAGGAACGGCAGGTAGACGATCGCGAAGACGGACGCCGTCGCCGTACGGACATAGCCCTCGACGCCCCGGCGCAGCAGCCAGAGCATGGTGGTCAGTGCCGTGACGGCGGTGGCTGTCACGAGCGCGTCGGCGCCCCAGAAGTAGGCGACCACGATCATCACCACGCCACCGAGCATCAGTGGCTGCTCGGGAAGGTCGACGTCCTTGGCCATCAGGCCACGGCGCAGCTCCCACACGCCTGCCACCAGCACGATCGCGACCAGGGCGATGAAGGCCGTCTTCCAGAAGAAGAGGGTCAGGCCGGCCGCGCCAAGCAGCACGACCGCCGACGCGATCGAGACCGGGATGTTGCGGCCGGCTCGGCCGTAGTCCTTCTTCGGGGGCGGCGGTACGGCGGTGCCCGTCGTATCCACCATGTCGGCGTGAGCTCCTCAGACCTCGAGGAGCTCGGCCTCCTTGCTCTTGAGCTGCTCGTCGATGGCGTCGGTGTGCTTCTTGGTCATCGTGTCGAGCCGCTTCTCGGCGCCGGTGACGTCGTCCTTGCCGACCTCGCCGTCCTTCTCCAGCTTCTCGAGGTTCTGCTTGGCCTTCTGGCGAACCTGACGGACCGCGATCCGGCCCTGCTCGGCCTTCTCCTTGGCCTGCTTGATGAACTCCTTGCGGCGCTCCTCGGTCAGCTCCGGGAAGACGGCGCGCAGGATCTTGCCGTCGTTCGACGGGTTGATTCCGAGATCGGAGTCGCGGATCGCCTTCTCGATCGCCGGCATGGCGGTGATGTCGAAGGGCGCGATGTTGATCACGCGCGGCTCGGGGCTGGTGAACGTCGCGAGCTGCTGCAGCGGGGTCGGGGTGCCGTAGTACTCCGCGTTCAACTTGCTGAACACGCTCGGAGTGATCCGGCCGGCACGAATGGTCGCGAAGTCATCGCGCGTGGCCTCGACCGACTTGCCCATCTTGTCGTCGGCCTCGTCGAGGATGTCGTTGATCGCCATGTCACTCCTGTCGCGTTCTTCTCAGCCGGTTCCGCAGGTCAGCCGGCGCTGACGAGCGTACCGATCCTCTCACCCTGCACGACGCGCAGGATGTTGCCCTCGGGCTCCATGCCGAAGACGACCATCGGCAGCTTGTTCTCGCCGCACAGCGCGAAGGCCGTCTGGTCCATGATCTTGAGGCCCTCGGTGAGCGCCTGCTCGTAGCTGAGGTCGTCGTACTTGACCGCGGTGGGGTCCTTCTTCGGGTCGGCGGAGTAGACCCCGTCCACACCGGACTTGGCCACCAGCACCACGTCGCACTTGCTCTCCAGCGCACGTTGGACCGCGACCGTGTCGGTGGAGAAGTAGGGCATGCCCATGCCGGCGCCGAAGATGACGACCCGGCCCTTCTCCATATGACGGATCGCCTTACGCGGGATGTAGGGCTCGGCCACCTGGCCCATCGTGATGGCGGTCTGGACGCGGGTGTCCACACCCATCCGCTCCAAGAAGTCCTGGAGCGCCAGGCAGTTCATCACGATCCCGAGCATGCCCATGTAGTCGGCGCGGGCACGCTCCATGCCGCGCTGCTGCAGCTCGGCACCGCGGAAGAAGTTGCCGCCACCGGTCACGACGGCGATCTGTACGCCGGAGTCGGAGACGGCCTTGATCTCGCGGGCGACCTTCTCCACCACGTCGGGGTCGACCCCGACCTTGCCCCCACCGAAAACCTCGCCGGAGAGCTTGAGCAGCACTCGCTTGTAGCCGGTCATCGCGCGACCACGTCCTTCCTGGAGATCTTCGAACGGTCCCTCGCGGGGATGAGGAAGGCCGGCCCGATGATCACGTGCTGTGACATCGGACCGGCCTCCTTCGTCGTACTGGTCATCCGATCCAGTCGGATCAGGCGCCGACCTCGAAGCGGGCGAACCGCGTCACCGTCGTGTTGGCGGCGTCGAGGACCTGCTTGACCGACTTCTTGGCCTCGAAGACCGACTCCTGGTCGAGCAGGACGATCTCCTTGAAGAAGGCGCCGATGCGACCCTCGACGATCTTGGCGACGGCAGCCTCGGGCTTGCCCTCCTCGAGCGTCTTCTTGGTCAGGACGTCCTTCTCCTTCGCGACGACGTCGGCGGGGACCTCGTCGGAGGTGAGGAACTGCGCCTTCAGCGCCGCGGCCTGCTGAGCGGCCTGCTTCGCGGCCGCCTCGTCGCCGTCGAACTCGACGAGCACACCGAGGGTCGGCGGCAGGTCGGAGGCCTTCTTGTGCAGGTAGACCGTGGTGTTGCCCTCGAAGTAGGCGACGTCGCCCAGCTCGATCTTCTCGCCGATGGTGCGGGCGAGCTCGTCCACGGTCTCACCGACGGTCTTCTCGCCGAGCGAGACGGCCCGGAGCGCCTCGGCGTCGCCCACCTTGGCGGTGTTCGCGGCGTCCGCGATCGCCTGGGCGGCGCTGATGAAGGCCTCGTTCTTCGCGACGAAGTCGGTCTCGGCCTTGAGGCTGATCAGCGCGTTGCCGGAAGCCGCAACCAGACCGGCCGATGCCTCACGCTCGGCGGCGCGGGCAGCAGCCTTGGCGGCGCCCTTGACGCGGAGCAGCTCGACGGCCTTGTCGAAGTCGCCGTCGGTCTCGTCGAGCGCCTTCTTGCAGTCCATCATGCCGGCCTGCGTCAGCTCACGCAGCTTCTTGACGTCGGCAGCGGTGTAAGCCATGTGTTGTCCTTAGTACGTCGGTGTACGGATGGATCAGGCCTCGGCCGGAGCCTCGGGGGCCGGGGTCTCGGCGACCTCAGCCGCAGCCTCAGCGACGGGGGCCTCAGTGGCCTCGGCGGCCTCGGCGACCTCAGGGGTCTCGGTGACCTCAGGGGTCTCGGGCGCCTCAGCAGCCTCGGGGGCCTCAGCAGCCTCAGCGGCGGGGGCCTCGGCACCCTCGGCCGGGGTCGCGAGCAGCTCGCGCTCCCACTCGGCCAGCGGCTCCTCGGCGCCGGACTCGGCACCCTCGGTCTTCGCACCCGAGCGGGCGATCAGGCCCTCGGCCACGGCGTCGGCGATGACGCGGGTCAGCAGGCTGACGGCGCGGATGGCGTCGTCGTTGCCCGGGATCGGGAAGTCGACCTCGTCGGGGTCGCAGTTGGTGTCCAGGATGCCGATGACCGGGATCTTGAGCTTGCGAGCCTCCTCGACAGCGAGGTGCTCCTTCTTGGTGTCGACGATCCAGACGGCCGACGGCGTGCGGCCCATGTCGCGCAGACCGCCGAGGGTCTTCTGCAGCTTGTCCTTCTCGCGGCGCAGCTGCAGGAGCTCCTTCTTGGTGCGGCCCGAGCCGGCCACGTCCTCGAAGTCGAGCTCCTCGAGCTCCTTGAGGCGGTTGATCCGCTGGTGCACCGTCTGGAAGTTGGTGAGCATGCCGCCGAGCCAACGCTGGTTGACGTAGGGCTGGCCGACGCGGGTCGCCTGCTCGGCGATGGCCTCCTGGGCCTGCTTCTTGGTGCCGACGAACAGGATGGTGCCGCCCTTGGCGACGGTCTCCTTGATGAAGGCGAAGGAGCGGTCGATGTAGGCCAGCGACTGCTGCAGGTCGATGATGTAGATGCCGTTGCGCTCGGTCATGATGAAGCGCTTCATCTTCGGGTTCCACCGACGGGTCTGGTGTCCGAAGTGGACGCCGCTCTCGAGGAGCTGGCGCATGGTCACGACTGCCATGATGTCTTCTTTCCTTGTTTCCAGTTCTGCCTGGCGTCCGCGCGCGACCCGACCCTGCGAGAGGGACTGGAGGCCGCGCCCGTGTGCGGTCAGGAACGGAGAGCTCCTGCACGGTCTGCGGACACGCGAAGTCAGCCCGGGTGGGCTGCTGCGCTCAGACTAGTCGTTCCGGCGACGGCGGGCGAATCGATGCGGAGCGGTCCTGGGTGAGGTCCGCGGCGATCCCCGATGGCCGCTTGTCGTCCACAGACCAGCTCTCTGGCGGCCGTGTCCACAACGCGTACGACGGGCGCTGCGCGCCACCGCTCGACCGGCGAGGCTGAGCCCATGAACCGCGCCACCACCGATCGGATCCGTCGCTCCGGCGTACGCCTCCTCGCCGTCCTGGCGACCGTGTTGCTCGCCCTTCTGCTGACCGGCACGGGGCGTGCAGCGGTCGCCGGCGACGCCGGGGCGGCGGTTCCGAGCGGTGCGTGGCCGCTGCAGCCAGAGCCCACGGTGGTTCGGGGCTTCGACCCACCGTCGTCCGCATGGGGCGCGGGTCACCGCGGGGTGGATCTGGCGGGCGCCGTGGGCCAGGCGGTGCACGCGGCTCTCGCCGGCACGGTGACCTTCGCCGGCACACTTGCCGGACGCGGCGTCGTGGTGGTGGACCACGGCGCGACACGGACGACCTATGAGCCCGTCACGGCGAGTGTGACGGTGGGCGACGTGGTCGCCCAAGGCGCGAGGATCGGCACGCTCACTCTCCTGCGGTCCCACTGCCTGCCCGCCGCCTGCCTGCACTGGGGCCTGGTGCGAAACGCCGATGACGTCTATCTCGATCCACTCCAGCTGGTAGGGCTCGACGCGCCCGTTCGGCTGCTCCCGCTGTCATCTGCGCCCACGACAGCGCGGCCGGTCTCCAGGGTCGCGTCAGGGTCGGGCATCGCCTGGCCGACCCCCTATGCGGCGTGGCATCCGCCGATCGCACTGCACCTGGGGGAATGAGCCCGGCGCTGACGGCAGGGCGCCCGCTCTCAGGCCCGCGGGTGCGCCTGCTGGTAGGCCCGCCGCAACCGGTCGGTGCTGACGTGGGTGTAGAGCTGCGTCGTCGCCAGCGACGCGTGCCCCAGCAGTTCCTGCACCGAGCGCAGATCGGCCCCACCCTCGAGCAGGTGGGTCGCGGCCGTGTGGCGCAAGCCGTGCGGTGCCAGGTCGGGCACGCCCGGCACGGCGCTCACCGCCTTGTGCACCAGGGTGCGCACCGCGCGCTGGTCCATCCTGGCCCCGCGGGCACCCAGGAACAGCGCCGGCCCCGAGCCGGCCCGTGCGATCTGGGCACGCCCTGTCGCCAGCCAGCCGTCCAGGGCCTGCGCCGCAGGCATACCGAACGGCACCGTGCGCTCCTTGCGCCCCTTGCCGAGCACGCGCACGA
The DNA here is from genome assembly GCF_000364605.1 of Nocardioides sp. Iso805N. Lineage (GTDB taxonomy): Bacteria > Actinomycetota > Actinomycetes > Propionibacteriales > Nocardioidaceae > Nocardioides. The sequence continues at coordinate 497,822 of NZ_KB822576.1, forward strand.
CGTTGCGCTGCCGGTCGACGTCGTCGACATCGAGCCCGACCAGCTCGCCGACCCGGATTCCCGTCGCGTAGAGCAGTTCGAGGATCGCCAGGTCGCGCAGTCCCAGCGGGCTGTCGACGGTGGCCGCCGCCTCGATGGTCGAGCGCAGGACCGATTCCGCTTCGTCTGCTCGCAGCACCGGGGGCAAGGTGCGGTGTGCCTTCGGTGAGCGCAGCGCTGCGCCGGCGTCCACGGCCGCCCGGCCAGTGCGAGCGAGCCACGAGGTGAAGACCCGCGCGGCCGTCGCGCGTCGCGCGATGGTGGTGCGGCTGCGGCCCATCGACTGCTGCTTGGCCAGCCAACTGCGCAACGTGCGCAGGTCGAGCTGGTCGGGCATGCTCATGCCGAGCCTGCTGGCGTGGTCGAGCAGGGCGAGGATGTCACCGACGTACGCTCGGACGGAGTGAGCGCTGAGGTCGCGCTCTGAGACGAGGTGGCGCTCGTAGTCCGCAAGGACCACGGCGAACGACTCAGGCAGCTCCGTCACCTCCGCCTCATCCGTCACACCGCGAGTCTAGGCGTGCAGCCGATCCGCGAGGTGGAACCCGGGCGAGGCGGATGCGTCCCGCCGCCGTTACGACCTCGTGTCCGTGGTCGACTGAAGTGCTATCGGAGTCAGTCGCCAGCCGTCGCCTGCAAGCAGCGCAAGTCCGCGCTCCTGGAGGATGCGAAGCGCGCCTTGCACGGCGAGAACGCTCATCCCTGCCGTCACGGCGATCGAGTCGACGCGAGCGCCTCTGCCCACCGGTACGGCGTCGAGGACCTGCTGCTCGCGCAAGGTCACCTGGTCACGCGGAAGCACGGGAGCGGACTCCTCGAACGGCAGGTACTCCCCAGCCGAGCCCACCATCTCCAGCACCTCCTCCCCCGAGGTCACGACCACGGCCTCCCCCGAGCGCAACATCCGGTGGACACCCTCGGACGCAGCGCTCGTGACCGGCCCCGGCACCCCCATGAGGGGTCTGCTGAGTCGGGAGGTCCACGTCGCCGTGTTGCGGGCGCCGCTGCGACGGCCGGCCTCGACGATGACGGTTCCTCGTGCCACGCCCGCGATGATGCGGTTGCGGCTCAGGAAGCGCAGCCGGGTCGGCGGCAGGCCGGGTGCCACCTCGGCGACGATCGCTCCCTCTCGGGCCAGGATCTCGAAGAGTCGGCGATGACTGGGCGGATAGACGCGGTCCGCGCCACAGGCGAGCACGGCGACGGTGGGCGTGCCTGCGGCCAGCGCCCCGCGGTGAGCAGCGATGTCGATGCCATACGCCCCGCCGGAGACGACGGCATATCCGGCTCTACCCACCTCGGCCGCGATGAGGGAGGCGGTGTCGGCGCCATAGCTGGTGGCGGCGCGAGCGCCGACGATCGCGACCGACCTCTCGAGCGTGTCCAGCGTCAGGGGGCCGCGGACCCACAGGCCCGGCGGGCAGCCGGTCCGTTCGTGGAGTGGCGAGACATGGTCGAGCGGTGCCAGCTGGCTCGGCCACTCCGGGTCCCCCGGTACGACGTAGCGCATCCCCCGCTGCTGTCCGAGCTCTAGCTGATGTGCCGGATCGACGCGTGCCAGCCTCGCGGCGACGTCGACCTGCGGCAGATCGTGCTCGCCGGTGCGCAGCATCTCCAGGAGCCTGATGCCGCCGAGCTGATCGACCAGACCGGCGATGCGGTGGTCGCCCGGCTCCAGCACCTGGCTCAACGCAAGCCTGGCGAGGCGTTCTTCATCGGTGACGCTCATCCCGCTCGCTCCATCACCACCGCGACGGGCAGGGAGTCACCCTGACGTAGCGCGAGCGCCACCTCGGCCTCGCCCCGCCCTGGAGACAGGAGGCCACGGAGATCGGCGATCGTCCAGGCCAGCCGGTGAACCTTCACCGCACCTCGCCGGCTGAGTCGCCCTCGTCCGATGGCGTCGTCGACCAGCGATTGCGCCTCGGTGCTCATCGGCCAGCGCTCACGCAGCGCGGCACTCGGGGCCTGGGCATTGAGCCGCCAGTCGTGCTCGGCGTACCGGCGGGCCTGCCGGGCCCTTGCCTCGTGCACCCGCGCACGGATGGTCTCGCTGTTCTCCTTCAGCCCGAGCGGGTCTCGGGTGAACACGGCCGGCAGCAGATGGCGAGTGATGTCGATGCGGTCCGCGATCGGCCCGCTGACCTTGCTCTGGTAGTCCCGACGCTGGACCGAGGTGCAGGTGCAGGCGGCGTGGTTCTTGCCGACGTTGTTGCCGCAGGCGCACGGGTTTGCGGCGAGGACGACCATGCTGCGCGCGGGCAGGGTGACCGCCTCCTCACCTCGGGCCACGGTGATGTCGCCGTTCTCGAGGGGCTCGCGCAACGCCTCGATGACGTCGGTCCGGAACAGCGGGAACTCGTCCAGGAAAAGCACGCCTCCATGGGCCAGGCTCAGCTCGCCCGGGCGCACCCTGCCCGTGCCGCCGCCCACCACACTGACCTTGCTGGCGTCGTGGTGCGGCGCCGAGAAGGGCGGCCGAGTCGCCATCCCGAGGTCGGGATCGAGCAACCCTGCCAGCGAACGGATGGCCGTCAGCTCGACCGATTCGGTGCCGGTGAGGTCGGGCAGGATGGTGGGTATCCGCTCCGCGATCGAGGTCTTCCCACAGCCCTTCGGGCCATCGATCAGCAGGTGGTGCCCGCCTGCAGCTGCCACCTCCGCGGCGAACTTCACCTCCTCGAGGCCCACCAGGTCGGCCATGTCCACCTCCTCGAGTCGGGCAGAGCCCCGCCAGGCGAGGAAGCGGCCGCCCGACAGGGGCGGGACCGGCGGCGCTTCGGGCACGTCGGCGTCGGTGAGCGCTGCCACCACCTGATGGAGGGATCGCAGCCCGAGGACCGTCATTCCGGGCACCATCGTCGCCTCCCTGGCCTGCGGCTCGGGCACGAAGACCTGCCGGATGCCGCGCTTGGAGGCCGCCAGCACCATCGGCAGTACGCCGCCGACAGCGCGCAGCCCGCCGCCGAGCGTGAGCTCACCGATGAAGGCGGTGTCCTCCAGCCGGCGTGGGTCCACCTCTCCGCTGGCCGCGAGGATCGCGACCGCGATGGCGAGATCGAAATGCGCGCCCGACTTGGGCAGGTCTGCTGGTGAGAGCAGCACGGTGACGCGCTTGGTGGTGCCGGGCCAGGTGAGCTGCGAGTTCTCGATTGCCATCCGCACCCGATCACGAGCCTCGTGCAGCGCAGCGTCGACCCGGCCGACCAGCGTGGTGCCGACCTGCCCCGGTGAGACATCGGCCTGGACGTCCACCAGATGCCCGACAGCGCCGCGGAGAGCGACGCAGTGCGCGGATGCGACGGCCATCAGCTCAGCCCTCGAACATGCTCGACGCGGGCGGCGCCGCGGCGCGGCCTGTGCACGGCGACGAGGTCCACCCGCACCTCGGCCGGACGCAGTCCGCGCGCCGTGATCCAGCGCTCGGCAAGACGGTGCAGCCGGTCGAGCTTGGCCTGGGTCACCGCCTGCTGCGGTGTGCCGAAGGCATCGTCGGACCGAGTCTTCACCTCGCAGATAACCAGGGTGTCGCCCTCGCGGAGGACGAGGTCGATCTCGCCCTCGGTGCAGTGCCAGTTGCGCTCGAGCACGACCAGGCCCTGCGCGGTGAGATGTCGCTCGGCGATGGCCTCGCCATAGCGCCCCATCGCCTGTTTGCTCGCTGCTGTCGTCGTCATGGTGCCTCCGTCCGAGATCGGAGAGCCAGCATCGAACGTCGCCCCGACAGCCCGCGACGCACGGCAGCCCACCTGTGGACAAGCGATACGGGAGCCCCAGCTGTGGACAGATTGGGCCCGGATCGACCCCGGTCAGTTGTTCAGCTTGGGGGTGCCGCACCCGGGAGTCGGAAGCGGCGTGTAGGTCGAGCCCGCAATCGTCACGCCGAGCAGAGAGTTGAGAGCCGACGTCACGGCCGAGAGCAACGGCGTCAGGACAGCTGTCTCCAGCGGCGTGATCAAGTTGTTGTCGACAGCGTTGGTCACCCAGGCGATCCCACCGAGGATGTCACCGACGAGGTACCTCCCGTAGTCACCCGGAACCTGGAGCGTCCCGGTGACCGACTGTGGCGAGGCCGGCACCGTCGTGAGGGTGATCGCCAACTTGGTCGTGAGGTTCTCCGACTGCGAGCCGAGCGCCCCCCACGAGTGCTTCACCGTCACCGTCAGCGGGACGATGATGGTGGTCGGCGCGAGCGCCGACTGCTCCGAGGCGGAGATCGACTGCGGCGTCGCGTCCGACCAGTTAAGCGCGAGAACCTTGCCGGACGCCTGCGCGAGTCCCACCGATGCGGTGATCGGGTCGGGGAAGGTGATCTGCGGGATGCCGTACGTGTCCGCCGCGAGAGGAGACCGAGGACGCTCGACAGGACGCCGCTCAGCCCGTTCGCCAGGTTGGTCACCGCGCTGGTCACCCCGCCGCTGACGTTCGCACTCAGCCCGACCGAGGTCTGTGCCATCGACCTGGTGTCCTCACCCAGGCAGACAGGCGTCGGCCGGCTGCCGACGGCGGACACGGCCAGCGGGACGATGTTGCTGCTGGAGAGAGGATTCTGCAGGTTGTGGTGCCTAGTCCTTTCGGGCCATGCGGCTGCTCAGTCCTTGGGCAGGTCGAGCTCGGAGGGGCTCAGCTCCTCGACGTTGACGTCCTTGAAGGTGAGGACCTTGACGTTCTTGGCGAAGCGGGCGGGTCGGTACATGTCCCACACCCAGGCATCGGTCATCGAGACCTCGAAGAAGACGTCACCTGCCTCGGTCCGAGCCTTCACGTCGACCTGGTTGCACAGGTAGAACCGCCGGTCCGTCTCGACGACGTACTTGAAGATGCCGACCACATCGCGGTACTCGCGATAGAGGGTCAGCTCCATCTCGGTCTCGTACTTCTCGAGATCCTCGGCGCTCATGCTGGGATCCTAGAGCCACCCCGGGTACGACGCCTCGCCGCCTCCACGACCGACGCGCCTCGATGGGACTTCGCCACGTTCGCCGAGCTTCGAGGCGCGCCTCGACAAGGTCGGCGTACGACGCGCCGACTGGCCCGATCAGCCGGCGGCCGCGACCCCGGGCAGGCTCCACGAGCGCCGGTGATGGATCGAGGGGCCGTGGGCGGCCAGCGCTGCGATGTGGGCCGGCGCGGAGTAGCCCTTGTTCTCCGCCCACAGGTACGCCGGAAACTCCTCGTGCAGCTGCGTCATCAGCGCATCGCGGGTGGTCTTCGCCAAGATGGAGGCCGCCGCGACCCCGGCGCACTTCATGTCGGCCTTGATCAGCGTGGTGACCGGCGGCACCGTCGGACCTGTGGCGTCGCACCCGCCGAACTCGATCGGTGCCCCGAACAGCGCGTCCTGCAACGGCGCACTGAGGTAGTCGTGGTTGCCGTCCAGCAGCACCGCGTCGGGAACGATGCTCAGCTGGACCAGCGCTCGGTGACCGGCGAGGCGGAGCGCCGCCATGATGCCGTAGGAGTCGATCTCGGCCGGGCTGGCGTGGCCCACGGCATGGCACAGCGCCCAGCGGCGTACCTTCGGAGCGAGCCGCTCCCGGGCCTCCGGCGTGAGCAGCTTGGAGTCGCGCACGCCCTGCGGAGCGGTCCGGGTCTCGGCCGAGATCACCACCATGCCGATGCTGACCGGCCCCGACAACGCGCCGCGACCGACCTCGTCGGCGCAGGCGAGGTGGACCACCCCGTCGCGCAACAGGGTGCGCTCGAACCGCAGGCTGGGCGCTGTGCTCACGGCTTCGGGATGTCCTTGAAGTCGGCCGGCCGGTGGATGACGTGCGCCCTGCCGAGCGGCCAGACCAGGGAGACGACCTTGCCCACGACGTTGTCGACCGGCACCCACGGAGACTGCGAGCAATCGGTCTCGGCATCGGTGCACAGGTGATAGCTGGAGTCGGCGGAGTTGTCCCGGTTGTCGCCCATCACGAAGACGTAGCCCGCCGGGACCGGGCCGGCCTTCCAGTGCGGGGTGCGGGCCATCGGCCCGTAGCAGACGGCTGTCCCGACGTCGTTGTCGTCGCAGCCGCGCTGCGCGGGCTTGGCGTAGCTGGACTCGTCCAGCGCCTTCCCGTTGACCCTGATGCGGCCCTGCTTGTCACAGCACACGATGGTGTCGCCGCCGACCCCGATCACCCGCTTGACCAGGTGGCCGCCGGTCGGGAACAGCCCGATCCGGGCCATGAACTTCGAGACCACGTTGGTCGCCTGGGTGTCCTCCTCGGCGCTGAGCCAGCCGCCCGGGTCGGAGAAGACGACGATGTCGCCGCGCTGCGGTGTACCGCTCCCCCAGTACGACGGCTTCTCCACCAGCACCCGGTCGTCCGACTTCACACCGGGGCCTCCCTGCAACCCCGGCTCCATCGACGCGGAGGGGATGTAGAACGCCTGGACGAAGAACGACTTGATCACCAGCGCGATGATCACCGCCAAGACGAGCAGCAGGATCGACTCCTGCCACACCGGCAGGTTGCGGGACGGCTTGTTCTGGTGATCCGCGCCGTTGTCGGGAGAAGCAGAAGACCGCGACCCCTCCTGTTCCTCGTCGAGGAAGGTGGAGAGATCGCGGTCTTCGGAAGTCACGCGCAGAGCCTAGAACAGGCTGCCCCGCGATCGCGCTTCGACTCGGCTCACGCCTCGCGACCGGTCAGACCGCGAGGGCTCACACCTCGCAACTGGTCAGATCGGGCGTCGCTTCGCTTCGCCGATCAGACCGTGCGCGGCTCACGCCTCGCGGCGCTCCTTGATCTTGGCCTTCTTGCCGCGCAGGTTGCGCAGGTAGTAGAGCTTGGCGCGGCGGACGTCGCCGCGGCTGACGATCTCGATCTGCTCGAAGATCGGGGAGTGCAGCGGGAAGGTGCGCTCGACACCGACGCTGAAGGAGACCTTGCGGACGGTGAAGGTGCGGGAGATGCCGGCGCCCTGGAGCGCGATGACGACACCCTGGAAGACCTGGACACGGGAGCGGCTGCCCTCGACGACCTTGACGTGCACCTTGACGGTGTCACCGGCCTTGAAGTCGGGAACGTCGGTGCGCTTGGCGGCATTGCCGAGCTCGGCAAGCAGGTGGTTGCTCATGGTTGCTCCTCACGGATGCCACAGGTCGGCCGCGGGTGTTCGGATCTTCAGCGGGAGGTCGTCGCCTGGTGGCCGGCGGCGTCAGGCTCCCCCTGTGGCAGAAGCCCGTCGCAGGCCCTCCGCGTGCTTTCACCGGAGCTGCCCTTCGGCCGACGATGACCAAGTAGGGATTCTGCCACAGTGCCGATGACGGGCGGAAATCACTCAGCCCGACGGCGCCGCTTGGTCAGCACGACAGTCCCCGGCACGCTCGCCAGGTCGGGCCGGATCCGGAAGCCCGCCTTCTTGTAGAACCGCTGGTTGCGACCGGCGTTCGCGCCGGTGAAGAGCCAGTACGTCGAGGCCGTCGGCGGCGCAACCTTCTCGATGTGCTCCAGAAGCACCCGGCCCAGACCCCGGCCCTGCAGATCCGGAACCACGCACAGCCGACCGATGTCCCACCACTGGCTCTCGCCGTCGGGGGCCTCGACGAGCCGACCGCGCACCGACCCGACCAGGCGACCGCCCTCGCGCACCACGTAGGTGTCCCAGGAAGTGAGGTTCTCGACGACCTCCTCGAGGGACTCGTGCAGTGCCGGCACGTCGAACGACTGCTCCTCGACCGCCACCTGCGACCAGCAGGCCCGCATCAGCGTCATCAGCTCGCCCGCGTCGCCTCGGGTGGCCCGTTCGATCGTCCACTCGGTCGCGGCGGCGCTGGCGTGCAGCAGATCCGGGCGTCGCGAGGCGGTCCGCTCCAGCTGGCGCTGGTGGCGCCAGGACGCGATCCGGCCGTGGTCGCCCGACAACAGCACGTCCGGCACCTCGTGACCGCGCCACTCCTGGGGCTTGGTGTAGACGGGGTATTCCAGCAGACCGTCCTCGTGGGACTCCTCGACCAGCGATGCCGCGTTGCCCATGAACCCCGGCAGCAGCCGCACCACGGCCTCGGTGATCGCCAGCGCGGCGACCTCACCGCCGTTGAGCACGTAGTCGCCCAGGCTGACCTCGCGGACCTCGGTGCGCGCCCGCGCGTGGTCGATCACGCGTTGGTCGATGCCCTCGTAGCGGCCGATCAGGAACAGCAGACGCTGTCGCGTCGCCAGCTCGCGCGCCAGCGACTGCGTGAGCGGCTCCCCGCTCGGCGTCGTCACGATCACGGTGGTGCCGTCGAGGCCGAGCTCGTCGAAGGCCTCGCCGTACGGCTCGGGCTTCATCACCATCCCGGCACCCCCGCCGTAGGGGGTGTCGTCGACGGTCCGATGCCGGTCGCGCGCCCACGACCGCAGGTCGTGGACGTGGATCTCGAGCAGCCCCGAGGCGATCGCCTTCCCGGGCAGGCTCAGCTGCAGCGGGGCGAGGTAGTCGGGGAAGATCGTGAGGTAGTCGAGCCGCATCAGGCCTCGTCCTGATCGGGCTCCAGCAGCCCGGGACGGTCGGCGACGACGACCTTGCCTCCGTCGAGATCGACCTCGGGCACCAGCGCGGCCACGAACGGGACGAGTACGTCGCGACGCGTCGGCGTCCTGATGCTCAGCAGATCCTGGGCTCCGCCGTGGACGAGACCGGTGACCTCGCCGCGCCGCGTCCCGTCGGCGTCGTAGACGGCCAGCCCGATGAGCTGGTGGTCGTAGAACTCCTCCGGGTCCTCGGGGCGGTCGTCGGTGTCGATGTCGGTGTAGAGCAGCACCCCGCGGACGGTCTCGGCCGCGTTGCGGTCGGGGATCTCCTCGAACAGGACGTGCAGCACACCCTGGTGCCAGCGGATGCCCTCGACGGTCAGCGCACTCAGCTGCAACGCCGAGCCCTTCGGCGGAACCGCCCGCAGCCGGGCGCCGACTGCGAAACGGCGCTCCGGCTCGTCGGTGCGGACGTCAACGGTCAGGTGGCCGCGGATCCCGTGCGGCTTGCCGATGCGGCCGACCAGGACCTCGATGGAGTCGCTCATGATGGCAGAAGGCTATCGGCTCGGCGGGCCGGCGCAGAACGCAGGACGCCCTGGCTGCCGGAGCAGCCAGGGCGTCGTGCGTTGTGTTGCTGTGGGCTCAGCGCCGACGGTCCACGTCGACGAAGTCGACCCGTGCGCCACCCTTGCCGGCCAGCGCGCTGATGACCGTGCGGAAGGCCGTGGCGGTGCGACCGTTGCGGCCGATCACCTTGCCGAGGTCGTCGGGGTGCACCCGGACCTCGAGGACCGATCCGCGTCGCATCTGCTTGTCGCGCACGACGACGTCGTCGGGGTGGTCAACCACACCTCGGACGAGGTGCTCGAGAGCCTCGGCGAGCATGCTCAGGCCTCGGCCGGAGCCTCGGCCGGAGCCTCGGTCGTCTCGGCGGCGGCAGCAGCCGGAGCCTCCTCGACCTTCTCCTCAGCCTTCTTGGCCTTCTTGGTGACGGCCTCGGCGGCCGGCGTGGAGTGAGCCTCGGCGAGCGCCTTGTTGAACAGCTCGAGCTTGTCGGGCTTGGGGGCAGCGGTCCTCAGCGTGCCCTCGGTGCCCGGGAGGCCCTTGAACTTCTGCCAGTCGCCGGTCACCTTGAGGATGGCCTCGACGGCCTCGGACGGCTGCGCGCCGACACCGAGCCAGTACTGGGCACGGTCGGAGGTCACCTGGATGAAGGAGGGCTCCTCCTTCGGGCGGTACTGACCGATCTCCTCGATGACGCGACCGTCGCGCTTGGTGCGCGAGTCGACGACGACGATGCGATACTGCGGAACCCGGATCTTGCCCAGGCGCTTGAGGCGGATCTTGACGGCCACGGTTGTGGTGTCTCCTTGAAATTCGGTAAGTGGGTGAGACGCCGTCGCCAGGTGGGGAACACCGGTCTCGGACTCTCGATGAACACTGCGACACCCGGTGAGAGGGTCCGGAATGCGCAGGACTCAGCCAGCAAGTCTGCCAGAGCGGGCCGATCAGGTGAAATCCCGAACGGGGTGCGCCCTGACCGTCCTCGCGACTCAGCCTCGCACGATGTTGCCGCGAAGCACGATCGCAGTCGGGCGGTCGAGCACGCTGAGGTCGTGGCGCGGGTCCGCTTCGTAGACCACGAAGTCGGCCGAGGCCCCCTCCTCGATGCCCGGGAATCCGAGCCAGGCCCGCGCGTGCCAGGACGCCGCGCCCAGGGCGTATTCGGCCGGCAGCCCCATCTCGACCATCGCGCGGATCTCCCCGGGCAGGTTGCCGTGCCTCCGTGCGCCTCCCCCGTCGCTGCCGGCGTACAGGGCGACCCCGGCCTCGAAGGCACTCATGATCGTCTCGCGACGGCGCTGGTAGAGGTCGGTCATGGTGGTCGCGTACGTCGGGAACCTCGCGCCGCCCTGCTCGGCGAAGGTCGGGAACCTCTCGGTCTGCATCACCGTGGGCACCACCGCGATGCCCTTCTCGGCGACCAGCTCGACCAGGTCCGGCGTCAGCCCCGTGCCGTGCTCGATGCAGTCGATGCCGTGCTCGATCAGGCCGGGTAGGACGTCGCGCCCGAAGCAGTGCGCGGTCACCTTGGCGCCGTGGTTGTGGGCGACCTTGATCGCCGCGGCGAACTCATCGATCGAGAACGACGGACGCAGGTCGCCCTCCTCGCGGGAGATCCAGTCGCCGACCAGCTTCACCCAGCCGTCGCCGCGCTCGGCCTCGCGGGCGACCGCCTCGGCCAGACCGGTCGGCTCGACCTCGTCGGCGTAGCCGCGCATGTAGCGCTTGGTCCGGGCGATGTGTCGGCCCATCCGGATCAGGCGGGGAAGGTCGGCGCGCTGCTGGATCCAGCGGGTGTCGATCGGCGAGCCGCAGTCGCGGATCAGCAGCGCGCCGGCGTCACGGTCCTCGAGCGCCGTACGCTCGGTCTCCTCGACGCTGATCGCACCGTCGTCGCCCAGGCCGAGATGGCAGTGCGCATCGACCAGGCCGGGGACGATCCACCCCTGGACCGCGCTCTCGGACCCGGCCTGCGGTTCGAAGGTGACGTTGCCCTTGACGACGTAGACATCTGTGGCCTCACCGTGGGGCAGCACCGGTCCGTGGAAGCGCAGCGCGGTCATGACCCGGAGGCTACTCCGGGGCCATGGCCGCGCTGCCCCTCCTCTACGACTCAGTCACGCAGCCCGTAGCCGAAGCGGAACAGCGGGTTGTAGTTCGCATCGCCGACGTTGATCGGCTCCTGGGCCACGGTGCGCGGCCACGAGACCGGGAGCTTGCCGGTGAAGCGGTGGTGCCCGAACAGGTCGTCGGCCACGCCGATGCCCTCACTGCCCGGCAGCCAGCCGGCGACGAGGGAGTCGATCTGACCGAGCAGGTCGGGCGGGATGATCATCGGCCGACCCGAGATGACGACCACGGTGCAGCTGCGCGCTGCGGCACAGACCGTCTTGATCGCCTGGGTGTCGGCGTCGGAGAGCATCATGGTCTTCGCCGGGCGCGGCACGTTGTTGTCGCCCGGGTCGAAGGCCCACTGTGGGCCACCGACGTCCCCGTAGCCCTCGGCGTACGGCGTCTCGCCGACCACGACGATGCCGTCGGCACCGGCCGGGACCGGAGTGGAGGCGTCGACGCTGTAGGTCACGGGTGCCTTGGCCTCGGCCTCGATCCCGTCGAGGATGGTCGTGCCCGGGATCACGTTGGTCGAACCGCCCTGCCAGGTCAGCGTCCAGCCGCCGGCCTGGTTGCCGATGTTGTCGGCGTTGCTGCCGGCGACGTAGACCGGGTGGCGCCCCGGCTTGAGCGGCAGCGTGCGGGACTTGTTGGTGAGCAGCACCTGCGACTCGGCAGCCGCTTGGCGGGCCACCTCATGGTGCGCCTTGTCGCCGATCGTGTTGGCCAGCGAGCGGTTGGTGTAGGGGTGCTCGAAGAGTCCGAGCTCGAACTTCACCCGCAGGATCCGCGAGACCGCGTCGTTGATCCGCGCCATGGAGACGGTGCCGTCATTGACCAGCGAGGTCAGCGTCGCCTCGAACTGCGGGGCGCCGGTCGCGCTGCCCGAGTAGGGCTCCATGAACATGTCGATGCCGGCGTTGACGCCCGTCGCGACCTGGTCGGAGTAGGTCCCCGGCAGCTGCCGGATCGCCTGCCAGTCGGAGATCACCAGCCCCTTGAAGCGCTGCTGGTTCTTGAGCCAGCCGGTGATCAGCGCCTTGTTCGCGCTCATCTTGACCGGGTTGCCCAGGCCGTCGTTGGTGAAGTCGACGCTGGAGAAGGACGGCATCACCGACTGCACGTGGTGCTTCTTGATCGCCGGGACGTACGGCGCCAGCGCCAGCTGGGCGAACTGGGCCTTGCTGACCTGGTCGACCCCCTGGTCGATCGGGTAGGCACCGGTGCCTGCCTTGGAGGCGTCATAGGTGGTCAGGCCGTCGCCGGCGAAGTGCTTGGCGGTGGCGAGCACGTGGTCGGGGTGCGAGAGGTCCTTCACCGACTTGCCCTGGAAGCCGTCGATCGCGGTCTCCATCCGCTCCACCAGCTTGGGGCTCTCTCCGAACGACTCGTAGGTGCGGCCCCAGCGGTCGTCACGTGCGACGCAGATACACGGCGCGAAGGCCCAGTTCGGCCCCGACGCGCGGGTCTCGATGGCGGTGACGTGCTCGACCTTCTCCACCAGCTTCGGGTCGCGGGTGGCGCCGAGCCCGATGTCGTGCGGGAAGACCGTGGAGCCATAGATGTTGCCATCCCCGTGGACCGCGTCGATCCCGTAGAGCAGCGGGATGCCGAGGCGCGTCTTCAGCGCCTGGGCCTGGAAGCCGTCGACCATGTCGGCGAAGGCCGTCGGGGTGTTCGGGGTGGGGACCGACCCTCCTCCGGACAGGACGCTGCCGAGATTCCACTGGGCGACCAGCGTCGGATCGGCGGTGACGTCGGCCCGCTCGGCCTGGGTCATCTGACCGATCTTCTCCGCGAGCGTCATGCGGGAGAGCAGGTCGCGGACGCGGACGCTCACCGGCAGGCGCGGGTTCTTGTACGCCGGCTTGTGGCTCTGCTGATGCTGGGACTGGTGCTGCCCGTGGTGCTGGGGCGCCGGTCGTGCGACGGCCGGCGAGCCGGCCGCGAGAACGCCGAGCGCGAGTACGCCGGCGGCACCGGCCGCGACGACGCGACCGGAGGTGGGGATGTGATGCGGCACAGGGGTCTCCTTGCCCGAGAGGTTCCCCGACGTGCACACGCCGCCGGCCCGAGGTGGCGCCGGCGACATGTCGCCGGGCTGCGCATGCGCGCACTTGTCAACGTAGAGATGTGATGCAGATCACGTCAACGCCGACCGGCGCGTAACTTCGGCTTCCCCTGGGAGCGCTCCCCCATCTGGGTGATCAGAGCTGGTCGAGCAGCCAGGTCGGGCTCAGCGTCTGGCCCCATGCGCCCGCGCGGGCCTGCAGCATCCGGTCCGCGGTGACGACCGTGACCCGCGCACCGCGCTCGGCGGCGGCCTTCGTCTCGGCGACGATGGTGGCATCGCCGTCCTTGGGCGCGTGCACCGTGCGCACATGCCCGTCACGCCCCGCCCGGACACCGGCCTTGGCCGCACCCTCGAGCACGAGGACGATCTCGTCGTACGGCGTGTCGGCGACCAGCAGACCCTCGTGCAGACGCCGTGCGGCGCCCGCGCGGTCCTTCCACCAGCCGTCGGGGCGAGCACCGACCACGTTGGCGCCATCGACGACCAGGACTGTGGTCATGGTCGCGCCGTCACTTCAGGAACTTGCTGAAGTCCTTCGGCAGGTTGAGCTGCGCGGCCGCTGCCGCGTAGTCAATGTCGCCAGCGTCGACGTCGTCGGCACCGGGCTGGGCGAAGGGGTTCGGCTTCGGCTTGGCCGCCTCGAGCTCGGCCGCGGTCTTGGCCGCCTGCGCCGCCTTGGCCGGGTTGCCCGACTTGCGGGCGCCCTTGCCCTTCTTCTGCTGCGGCGCTTGGCGGGCTCCCGCCCGCTTGCCGAAGCCGGCACCCGGCATCCCGGGCATGCCCGGCATCCCGCCGCCGTTGGCCAGGGACTGCATCATCTTGCGAGCCTCGGTGAACCGATCGACGAGCTGGTTCACGTCCGAGACCTGGCGGCCCGAGCCCTTGGCGATGCGCAGCCGGCGGGAGCCGTCGATGAGCTTGGGATTGGCCCGCTCGGCCGGCGTCATCGACTGGATGATCGCCTGGATCCGGTCGACCTCGCGCTCGTCGAAGTTGGCGATCTGGTCTCGGAACTGACCCATGCCGGGCAGCATCCCCATCAGCTTCGACATCGAGCCGAGCTTGCGGATCTGCTGCATCTGCTTGAGGAAGTCGTCGAGGGTGAAGTCACCGCCGGCCAGCTTCTCGGCGGCCTTCGCCGACTCCTCGGCGTCGAACGTCTTCTCGGCCTGCTCGATCAGGGTGAGCACGTCGCCCATGTCGAGGATGCGCGAGGCCATCCGGTCGGGGTGGAAGAGGTCGAAGTCGGTCATCTTCTCGCCGTTCGAGGCGAAGATGACCGGCTTGCCGGTCAGGCTGACGATCGAGAGGGCGGCGCCACCGCGCGCGTCGCCGTCGAGCTTGGTCAGGACGACGCCGTCGTACCCGACACCGTCGAGGAATGCCTGCGCGGTGCTGACCGCGTCCTGGCCGATCATCGCGTCCACGACGAAGAGGACCTCGTCGGGCTGGACCGCGTCGCGGATGTCCGCGGCCTGCTGCATCAGCTCCTGGTCGATGCCGAGCCGGCCGGCGGTGTCGACGATGACGACGTCGTGCAGCTTGCGCTTGGCCTCCTCGATCGAGGCCTGGGCGACCTGGACCGGGTTGCCGACGCCGTTGCCGGGCTCAGGCGCGAAGACGGGAACCCCGACGCGCTCGCCGTTGACCTGGAGCTGGTTGACGGCGTTGGGTCGCTGGAGGTCGCAGGCGACGAGCAGCGGGCTCTTGTCCTGCTCCTTGAGCCACAGCGCCAGCTTGGCGGCCAGGGTGGTCTTGCCCGCACCCTGCAGACCGGCGAGCATGATGACCGTCGGGCCGGACTTGGCGTAGCGCAGCCGCCGGGTCTCGCCACCGAGGATGGCGACGAGCTCCTCGTTGACGATCTTGACGATCTGCTGGGCCGGGTTGAGCGCCTGGCTCACCTCGGCGCCGCGCGCCCGATCCTTGACCTTCGCGACGAACTCGCGCACCACGGGCAGCGCAACGTCGGCCTCCAGCAGCGCGATCCGGATCTCGCGTGCGGTGGCGTCGATGTCGGCTTCGGAGAGCCGACCCTTGCCCCGGAGGTTCTTGAAGGTGTCGGCGAGCCGGTCGGAGAGGGTGGCGAACATCAGGTCCTTCTCGAGCAGGTGGATCGTCGCGGGCAAGCCTAACCGGCCAACCCCGCTAGTCCCCCGCCAGCGCCGATCTGACTGCTGTGGCGGCGGTCGCGGCGCGCTCCTCGCCGAGCGCTCCGGCCGAAGCTTCCTGGAGGTAGAAGACGTCGACCGCCTGTGGACCGAGGGTGTCCACGTGCGCGCTGCGTACGGTGATGTCGAGTCGGGCGAGCGCGGCGGCGACCAGGTAGACGACGCCTGGGCGGTCGGCCGTGCGAACCTCCAGCACGGTCGCCCGAGTGCCCGCGTCGGGACGGATCACGACCGAGGGCGCGAGCGTGCCCGCAGCTGCCGGCTTGAGCCGCGTCGACGGGTCGATCCGGCCGTCGCTGATCGCCTCGAACCGCTCGCGCAGCACCCGTGGATCCAGATCCGCGTCCGCGACCTCCCACACCGTGATGGCGTACGGCTCCTGCATCCACACCCGCGCCGAGCGGACCGCGACCCGCTGCAGCCCGAAGGTCGCCGCCATGTCCGCCAGCAGGCCGACCCGGTCCTGGGCCACCACCGTGACCCGCGAGCCGTCCGGCAACGACTCGACGTCGAAGGAGAGACCTCGCTTGCGGGCCTCGCGAGGGATCTCGAGATGCTCGTCGGGAACGCCTGCAGCGCGAGCGCTCGCTCCGCCCTCCAGCTGTCGCTGGGCACGTGCCGCGAGGCCGAGGATCAGCCGCGAGCGCCACGACGACCACGCCTTCGGGCTGGTGGCACGGGAGTCAGCCTCGGTGAGCGCGGTCAGCAGGCTCAACGCCTCCGGGTCGTCGATCCGCTCCAGGACAACGTCGACGGTCGCCGGGTCCTCGGGGTCGCGCGTGGTCGCCGTCATCGCCAGCAGCAGGTGCCAGCGCACCAACGTGGCGATCAGGTCGACGGCGCGCGCGTCGAAGCCCATCCGCCCCGCGATCACGCGCGCGATCGGCGCACCGGCCACGGAGTGCTCGGTGAGCTCGCCCTTGCCGATGTCGTGCAGCAGCGCGGTCACCAGGAGGACGTCGGGGCGACGTACCGAGCGGATCAGGCCGGCTGCCTCGATGCAGGTCTCCACCGAGTGCCGGTCGACGGTGAAACGATGGATCACCGACGCGTGCGGCAGCAGTCGGATCCGCTCCCACTCCGGCAGGATCCGGTCCAGCGCGCCGGTCTCCTCCAGCGTCTCCCAGACGTCGCGAAGACCGCGGCCGGCGGCGAGCAGCCGGACCAGCAGGTTGCGGGCCTCCTCCGGCCACGGCACCGGCAGCGGAGCGCACTCGCGTGCCAGCCGGGCGGCGGTCGCCGGAGCGAGTACGACGTCGTGCTCGGCGGCCTCGGCTGCCGCACGAAGGAGGAGCAGCGGATCGCGGTCGGGACGGGCATTGCGATCGAGGACGACCTCGTCGTAGGCCAGCGCGACGCCCGGCGCCAGCGGGATGAGCTGCGGACGACGCGGCGAGGCCGCGCCGCGCTGCCGGAAGTAGGCATCCACCCGTCGCCAGGTCAGGCGCGAGAGGTGGGTGATGCGTCGACCGAGCTCGCGCACGAACGCCTGTGCGGCCCGCGCGTCGCCCAGCTCGAGGCGGGCCGCGAGCTCGTCCCACATCTCCGGCGCGATCCTGTCGACGGCGCGTCCCGCCAGCTCGTGCACCACGTCGCGCACGTCCAGCAGGGAGAGTCGGCAGCGCTCGAGCTCGACCTGGGGTACGTCGACCAGCCACGTGGCGACGACCGCGTTGAGCACGGTGGCGTCTCGCAGGCCGCCGGACATCTCCTTGAGATCCGGCACGCTGGCGTGGGCGAGCTCGCCGAGCAGCTCGTGCCGGGCGAACGTGAGCTGTCGCAGGGCGGGCAGCTGCTGAACGGCGTTCTTGCGCCAGTGCGCCAGCATCGTGGCCCGCAGCCGCAGCGTCAGGTTGGTGTCGCCCGCGAGGTGGCGCACGTCGAGCAGGCCGAGCGCCACCCGAGGGTCGCCGTCGGCGGCGCCGAGCATCTCGGGCAGCGAGCGCACCGAGTGGTCGATCTTGGCGCCGTGATCCCACAGCGGGTACCACAGCTTGGTCGCCGTCTCGCCCAGGTCGATGCCCTCGTCGTGCACGAGAACGACGTCCCAGTCCGAGTACGGCGCCAGCTCCCCGCGGCCATAGCCCCCGACGGCGACGAGTGCCGCTCCGCTCTCGGGGCCCGCGGCATCGGCGTAGGCACGGGCACAGACCTCGTCGGCCTCCGCCGTACGCCTGCTGCGGTCGGTGGCGCTCACGCTGCGCTCTGTCCTGCTCGACGGATCCGGCGGTGACTCAGATGGCCGCGTCGTCGCGGTCACCGGTGCGCACCCGCACGACGGTGTCCAGCGGCGAGACCCAGATCTTGCCGTCGCCGATCCGCTCGGTGCGGGCGGCCTTCTCGATGGTGCCCACCACGACCTCGACGTCCTCGTCGGGCACGGCGATCTCGAGCCGGATCTTGGGCACGAGCGCCACGTCGTACTCGGCGCCACGGTAGACCTCGGTGTGGCCCTTCTGCCGGCCGTAGCCGCTGACCTCCGAGACGGTCATGCCGGTGACGCCGACCGCCTCGAGGGCGACACGGACGTCCTCCCACTTGTGCGGCTTGATGACTGCGGTGACGAGCTTCATGTGTCTCCTCCGACGAGTGGGGTGCCTCCCGATCATGCCGCACCGGGTGGAGCACGGAGCGGGTTGACCAGAAGCGGCCGGCCGGGGACGGCCGGCGACGTACGACGAGGTGCGGCGGCCCGGTCCCCCGCCGGGAGACCGGGCCGTCGCGTCCGAGATGTATCCGAGATGTGTCCGAGATGGTGCGGAGATGGTGCCGGTGGCTCAGCGGGTCACAGGGCTGCGGCGTCCCGGTCGCCGGTGCGGACCCGCACGACCACGTCGACCGGGCTGACCCAGACCTTGCCGTCACCGATCCGGCCCGTCTGCGCGGCCCTCACGACCAGGGCGACCACGTCATCGGCGTCGCTGTCCTCGACCACGATCTCGATCCGGATCTTGGGCACCAGCGCGATGTCGTACTCGGCGCCGCGGTAGACCTCGGTGTGGCCCTTCTGCCGGCCGTAGCCGCTGACCTCGGAGACCGTCATGCCGGTGACACCGAAGGTCTCCAGCGCCTCGCGGACGTCCTCCCACTTGTGCGGCTTGATGACTGCTGTCACGAGCTTCACGCCAGGACCCCCGTTCCGGTCGCCAGGTCGTAGGCGGACTCGCCGTGCTGGTCGCCGTCGATGCCCTCGACCTCGGCCTCCTCGGTGATCCGCCAGCCGATCGTGTACTTGATCGCCAGCGCGATACCCGTGGTCAGCACACCCGTCCACACGATGGTGAAGAGCGCCGCGAGCGTCTGGTGACCCAGCGAGCTCAGACCGCCGCCGTAGAACAGGCCGTCGATGCCACCCGGCGCCGACGAGGTGGAGATGAACCCGATCAGCAGGGTGCCGACCAGACCGCCCACGAGGTGGACACCGACGACGTCGAGCGAGTCGTCGAGGTTGAGCTTGTACTTGAGGCCGACGGCGACGGCGCACAGACCGCCCGCAACGGCCCCGACGATGATCGCGCCGGTCAGACTGACCGCGCCACAGGACGGGGTGATCGCGACCAGGCCGGCCACGATGCCCGAGGCGGCACCCAGCGAGGTCGCCTTGCCGTGCAACATCCGCTCGACCAGGAGCCAGGCGAGCATCGCCGTCGCGGTGGCGACGGTCGTGTTCATGAAGGTGACGCCGGTCTCGGTCATGAACTGGTGGGTGTCCTTGGGGCCACCGTCACCGGCGACGAAGACGATCGAGCCCACGTTGAAGCCGTACCAGCCGAACCACAGCAGACCGGCGCCGATCATGGTGAGGGTCAGGTTGTGCGGGCGGCCCACGTCGCGGGGCCAGCCAACCCGCCTGCCGACGATCAGGGCGAGAACGCCGCCGGCCACACCGGCGTTGATGTGCACGACCGTGCCGCCGGCGTAGTCCTGGGCCAGCCAGTGGCTGGACAGCCACCCGCCGCCCCAGACGTTGTGGGCGATCGGGAAGTAGCACAGGGTCAGCCAGACCGGGACGAAGACGACCCAGGCCGAGAGCTTGACCCGGTCGGCGATGGAACCGCTGGCCAGCGCGATGGTGATCGCGGCGAAGGTCAGCTGGAACAGGACGAAGACATAGTTGCCCCACGTGACGCCGTGCAGGCCCCACATGTGGAACGGGTTGGCGATGAGCTTGCCGTTGCCGTTGCCGACGCCGTCACCGCCCCAGCCCTCGGACCATCCCCACAGCACGAAGACAAGCGTCGCGATGCCGAACGCGACGAACGACAGCATCATCATGTTGAGAACCGACTTCGATCGCGTCATGCCGCCGTAGAACAGCGCCAGCGCGGGAACGGTCATCACCAGGACGAAGGCCGTCGCCACCAACATGAAGGCGTAGTAGCCGTCCACTGGACCTCCAGGATCACATCTCGGGAGGCGGGCGGCCCTGCGACACCGATGTCGCGCAGGTCCCCGCCGTGATTGGATGCAACCTTCGAGGGCCGAGGTTTCGGTCCACGCAGTGGAATGTTGCGGTGCTGTAACGCGTCAGTTGATCGTGTTACGAGTTGCGTTCTTGACTCCCTCGACCTCGAGGCGCAGGAGTGCAACCTCTTCGGCGAGCGTGCGGACCTGTTCCTCGGTACGCCCGAGCTCATAGCTGAGCTGAAGCGTGAGCCCAAGGAGCACGACAATCGATAGGAAGAACAGCAGGTTCGACGGAACCTGCAGGCCAAGAGCACCCGCTGCACCGGTGAGCAGAGCGGGAAACAACGCGCCGACGATCGCGGCAAGCGACAGCAGGCCCCAGATCACCGCGTACTTCTCCCGCAGGCGGTGCCTCCGGAGCAACTCGAACAGCATCGCCATAATTGCGAGCGCCGAGATGAGACTCACCAGCTGGGGCCCGTTCATCGCAGCACCGCCGGCTCTTCGGACGCAAGATAGGACTCGGCGCCGTCATCGAAATGAGCCGGCCAGCGGCGAACGAGTGCCAGCCCCAGGGCGACGACGGCCCGGAACAGATAGATCGCGGCGCGCACCGGGGACTGCGACGCTTGACCTGCCGCGCGAACGCGCATGTCGACCGGCACTTGCTCGACGCGACAGCCCGTGCGAACGGCGATGACAAGGGACTCGACCGTATCGCCGAGGTACTCCGCGGGGTAGTGCGCGGCGAAGACGTGGATCGCGCGCCGATTGGCCGCCCGGAAGCCCGAGGTGACGTCGGTGAGTCTTGTGCCGGCGATCCTGCTGAGCACCCGGGCGAGCAGCGTCATCGCCCAGCGACGCGGGCCTCGGGCCTCGTACGTGTCGCCTTCGTGAGCGAACCGAGCACCGATGACGACATCTGCGCTCGCCAGCCCGTCCAGAAGGAGGGGAAGGAAACGCGGATCGTGCTGACCGTCGGCGTCAATCTGTACCGCTACGTCGTAGCCATGTCGATCCGCATACCGATACCCAGCCCGCATCGCCCCGCCGACCCCAAGGTTGAACGGAAGCCTCAGCACACTTGCGCCTGCTTGCTCGGCGACGGCGGCTGTCGCGTCGCCCGAGCCATCGTCGACAACGAGCACCGTCACCGTCGGATTGGTGCTTCTGATCTCTTTGATGGTCGTCCCCACGCTCGCCTGTTCGTTCCAAGCCGGCACGATCACGAGCACCCGCTGCGCGGCTCCCTGTCCAGACACCACCGCATCCTAACAAGCAGAAGGCGCGACTCAGACCATCGCGCTCGCGGTCAGGTGCGCGGCTGCCGAGGGTTCCACATCCGTCAGGTCCGTCGTGTTAACGTCGCCCACCGAAATCGCAAGGTCCGATAGAGCCGTCCGCAGTGATCGGTCCGAGCGCAAACGCGGCACCGGACGGTGGGGACGAACAATGGCAGATCAGACAGTCGAGCTCGTCAAACTACGCGAATCGCTCCGACTGTGTCAGGCCGAACTGGCATCGCTGCGCTCTGCCGAAGAGAGCTGGGCCGAGCGGCTTGCCCCGCTAGAGCACGAGCGGAGCCAGTTCATCGCACTCTCCGAGGGCCTCGCGGAGCGTCTCGCCGAGGACGACGTCGCGCCGACAGGCCTCCGGTCACGCCTACGCAACGCCTTGGCAAGGACACTGCCCTCGGAGCACGAGGCTGAACAAGTCGCGCAATTGCACGCGACGCCTCTTTTCGATGCCGCCTGGTACCTGCGCCAGTATCCGACCGTCGTCACCAGTGGCATGAGCCCCACACTGCACTATCTGCGGCGCGGTGCGAAGAACGGCCGCAATCCGGGTCCGAACTTCGACACCGCCGCCTACCGGGCCGCCCATCCCGACCTTCCCCGCCGCGCCAATCCGTTGCTGCACTTCGTCGCGACGCTCGGCTATGACAACAACAGGACGAGCTCCCGGTCGTGACCCACCAGCCACAGAGCGAAATGGTCGAGTTGGATCATCTGCTCGACCTACCCGAGCAAGACAGACTTCGCCTCGAAGAGATCGTCGTGGAACACCTCGTCGACCGCGCCTTCTACGTCCAGACCAGCGGGGCGTATCTCGAGGACGGCGAAGACCCTGTTGCGCACTTCTGTCGAATCGGGTGGAGGCTCCTGCTGAAGCCGAACCCGACGTTCGATGTCTGGTGGTACTGGACCAACCATCTCGATCCGAGCTCGGCCGAGATCAATCCTTTGGTGCACTACGCGTTGTCCGGTCAGCAGGCGGGCGTCTCAACCCACCCGACGCCGAGGCAGCGCCCTGACGCTGAGTCGCTGCCTTCAGACCGCGCACCGCGCCGTGCCTGCCTGTTCGCAGCGTTCGACGCCGAGGGAACCGTCGATGAGGCAACCCGCCTCCTCATTGCTGAGCTCGATCGCCATTGCGACGTCTTCGTCCTCTACGACAACTACATGTCGCCAGACGAGCTCGCCAAGCTCGCAGACATCACTGTCGGCGCTTGGGCCGTTCGCCACGGAGCCTACGACTTCGGCTCCTACTCGATGCTCGCGCGAGACCTCGTGGGCTGGGACCGCTTGGCGGCCTACGACGAGGTGCTGTTCGTCAACGACAGTTGCTTCCTTGTCCGTCCGCTCGACGCAGTCTTCGGGCAGATGGATCGACGCAACTGCGACTGGTGGGGGTTGCAGGCCACCAAGGGACTGGCGAGCACCAAGGACCAGGTCTCGAACTCATTCACCGAGCCCATTCCGATCGAGCGCGTCAGAGCAGAGATGCTCGAGGGCTTCGAGCACGACCCCGTTTATGACTTCCACATCGGTTCCTATTTCCTAGCATTCCGCCGACCCGTCCTCGAGGACCCGGGGTTCAGGAGGCTGATCGACTCGGTGGGGCCGGCAGGCAACAAGCTCCTGGTCATCCTCAAGTACGAGGTGGGGATCACCCACCTGCTGCTCGGGCACGGGTTCACCTTCGACACGTTCATGCCGTCCTTGGACCCGTTCCATCCCTTGTTCACCCTGCGCCACTTCGCGCTCCTGGAGCAGGGCTTCCCGCTCCTGAAGCGCTACCTCATCTACCAGAACCACTACGACGTGCCGGGTCTTGATCAATGGCATGAGTTGGTCAGGGCTGCTTGCGCGGAGGCACCTGTCGATGTCTTCGAGAGTTCGCTACAACGCACCGCGCCCGACGACCGTCTGCAGCGAAGCATGTCGATCCATGCGGATGCCGATGGCAGAGTCAAGGTCCCGCGTGTCCTGCGCGGCAACGCCTACCGGCGCCGCGACGCGGCGGTGGACAAGAACAGCGACACGTGGGTCTTCGCCGTCGATGTGTCCGATCATCGGTTGCCGCCCAACAGCCGCGCGATCTTCGAAGCCGTCAAAGACGACCCGTCGATCACGAAGGTCGTGCTGACTCGGTCGAAGCGGATTCACCTCGACGGTGTCAACGTCGTGACCGAGCCACTCCTAAGTCCTCGGGGCCGCCAACTCTTGCTGCGCGCCGGAACGCTGTTCCTCAACCGCCGACCCCGCGCGACGTTCCGCGCTCCGTTGGACCCTGAGCGCCAGACCATCGTGGCCGTACGCGATGGCCTGCTCCTGGAGCGAACCGGCAGAACAGCCGGCAAGCCGCTAGCCCCCGAGACAACCAACAGCGAACCCAATGAATTGATTCACCCTGCCCCGCTGCCGGCGTACAGCGGCCTGCTCGTCGCCTCGGATGTTGACGCTCTCGCCGCTGTGGCCTCGCACTGGCCGGCGACCTACTCACAGAGCTGGCGAACAGGGATCCCCGCTCACGACTTTCTCTTCTGCGCACCGGAGGCGCTGCCCGCCGACATGCGTGAAGAACTGCAGCGTCTCCGGGCGCAGGTCGCGGGTCGTACGCTGGTGTTGTTCGCTCCGAGCCTTCGCCGCACCGGGGCCGATTACGAGCCATATCGGTTCTCGAACGCCGAAATTGCGTGGCTGCGTTCGTGGACCGAGCGTGACGACATCGCACTCGGCATCCGCGAGCACCCCCTCGACCTCGAGCGCCCTTACATGACTCAGCTCGGCGAGTTCGCGCTCGACCTGTCCGTCCGCCACTATCCGTCCGACCATGTCGTCCTGCGGGCAGCCGACGCACTCATGACCGACTTCTCGGGCTCAGCTCTTGACTTCGCCGTGACGGGCAAACCCGTGCTCAGCTTCGCTCACGATCTCGAGGTCGCGCAGGACCGACTGCTCTACGACCTGGAGCACTTCTTCCCGGGGCCGGTCGCCTGCACGTTCGATTCTCTCGCCGTCGACCTGGAATACCTACCGACCCAGCAACGCTCTCCCCGCTATGACCGGATCAGGGAGATGTTGACCGACTATCACGACGCTCAGAACACAAATCGCGTGCTGGCGCGCTTGACGTCGACCGCAGGAGAACGAGGCTGATGGACCTGGAGGAGTATCGGACCCGATGGCATGCGTTCGCCCAGGCGTGGCAGACCGAGCGGTCAGAGGACCCCGACTCAGCAGATACGTTGCTCACAGATGCTCTGCGCGGCGGCCTCACGTCACTGTCACTGCCAGAGACCTCCGCGGAGCCGACACCTCTCACGCTGCTTGACTGTGCGACAGCACTCGTGCGGGCCGCTGACGTGTTCGAGACGGAGGGATACCTCAACGCCAACCCAGGTGTGCGCCGAGCCGGCGTCGACCCGGTGCGGCACTATTGCGAGCACGGGTGGCGTGAGCTGCGAAATCCGAGTCTGGAATTCGATGGGTGGTGGTACACAGCTGAGTACCTCGATCCCACCCAGCCACCGGAGAATCCGCTCATCCATTTTCTGCTGGTCGGTCGACCTGACGGTCTACTAGGGATCCCGCAGCGAATCTCACGGACTCCTATCTCGTATGCGCCGGGCCATGTGGTCCGTCGGGTCTGCCTGTTCGCCGCCTATGACATCGACGGAATCGTCGATGACTACGTCCTTGCGTACCTGCGGGAGCTGAGCAACTACGCCGACATCTATTACCTCGCAGATGGGCAGATGGCCCGCGACGAACTAGCAAAGCTCGACGGCATCACCAAGGGAGCGTGGAGCATTGCCCACGGCCGCTACGACTTCGGCTCGTACTCCTTGCTTGCACGGGATCTGGTCGGATGGGACGTCATCGAGACCTACGATGAGCTGCTGCTCGCCAACGACAGCTGCTATCTCCTGCGAGAGCTTGCCGACGTCTTTGCCGAGATGGACCGGAAGGCGTGCGATTGGTGGGGGCTCCAGGCGACTGCTCGCCAGTTCGAGGAGACCCCCGAGACGGGGCCGCTCGCGCCGATGCCGTTGACCGAGGTCAAGGACCGGATGCTGCCGCACGCGGTCTTCGAGTACAACCAATTCATCCACGTCGGGTCGTACTTTCTCTCCGCCCGCAAATCGGTCATCACGGATCCGGGCTTTCGCAAGCGCATCAATGAGGTCGCAAAGCAGGACAGCAAGATCGGCATCATCTACCGATACGAGACCGGGACGACGCAATATCTCGTTGGGCAGGGTTTCGACTTCAGCACCTATGTGCCCGATCTGTTTCCGTATCACCCGATCTACGGTCCGCATGCGTTCGACCTTATCGCTCGGGGATTCCCGCTGCTGAAGCGACAGTTTCTGTCCGATAATCCCTATGACACGCCGGATCTGATCGACTGGAAGGAACGGATCACGGCTCTGATCCCCCAGGCGCCAGTCGAGATGATCGAGCGTAATCTTCGACGCGTCGCGCCCGCCGATCGACTCGCCCGAAGCTTCGCAATCCGCACCAACCCAGACGGCTCCATCGACGATCACCAGCCGCTCAGTCGCAAAGCCTTCCGTGCTCTGGATCGGGTCACTCCGAAATTCAATCATTGGTGGGCGTTCCCGGTGTGTCGCTACGACCACACCTTCGCAGGTAACGAGCGCGCCGTCTTCGAAGAAGTGCGCGATGATCCCTCCATCAAGAAGATCATCCTGACCCGTTCACGCCGGGTCGACGTCTCAGGCGAGAATGTCGCGGTCGTTCCTCTCGAAAGCCCAGAAGGGCAGCATTACCTAGCGCGCTCGCGCCAGATCTTCGTGAAGCACGGGCCTACCATCAACGTCCCATGGCCACTTTCGACCACAACGCACAACTTCGTGAATCTTTGGCATGGCATTCCGCTCAAACGCTTCGGGACAGCCGCCCTCGAGCTCAACGCTGCTCAGCACGACGTGGTGATCCGTAACAACGGCGGCTCGCGAGCCATCGTCACGTCAAGCCGGATGGACGCGCTGGCGATGAACGCCTCGTTCTTCCCAGCGTCGTATCCGGACCTGTGGCAGACCGGCCTTCCGCGCAACGACTTCATCGTGCGCGATGACGCAGCGCTGCCGCCAGACCTTCTGGCCGCGGCCGACCGTCTCCGAGACGAGGTCGCCGGACGGCGGCTCGTCCTCTTTCTGCCGACCTTCAAGGACGGACAGGCCGACTCCTACTACAAGTTCACCGACGCCGATATCGCCACCCTGGCCGATTGGGCGGAGCGACACAACGCGGTCCTCGGCGTCCGCGAGCACATGGCAGATCGCGCTCGTACCTATTCACGGATGCTGGCTCCCCTCAACCCGATCAACGTCTCCTCGCGCCGTTATCCGGACCTGGAAGTCCTCTACCGCGTGGCCGATGCCTTGGTCAGCGACTACTCCAGCTGTCTGGTCGACTTCATGATGACCGGGCGTCCCGTGATCAGCTTCGCCTACGACCACGACAGGTACGCCCAAGCCGAGCGCGGACTGGTGTACGACCTGGAACGCGTTCTGCCGGGACCCGTGTGTCGCAACTTCGACCAGTTCGCCCATGCCCTCGGCGACGTCTTCCGGGAGCGTACGCCCGACGAGCTCGAGGAGTATGACTGGAAGCGTGGAATCTTCTTCGACTACATCGACGACCAGGCCGCGGCCCGGGTTGTCGAACGGGTGAAGCGTCTCTACATCGACGTCGACTGACCTCAGGACGACGTCGTGGCGCCGGTCGAGGACACCGTGCCGACGTGGCAGGCCATGTCACCCACCGAAAGCGCTACTCGACCCGTGGCAGCTCGGAGGGTTCGACGGGCCGTGCGATCGGCTGCGGGAACGCAGGCCAGCGACACGTCCAAACGCCGCAAGGCTTCATTCACCCGTTTTGCGGTCGGCGAGCCCCGACCGGTCACCAACCTCAGCAGGATCCGTCGGTCCTTGAGGTTCTCTGCCGGTAGGTCGAGGTAGGGAAGGTAGTCGTCCCGGGCGACGACGGGGAAAGAACGTCCACCGGTGATGGCGAGGACCTGCATCTGAATCTCGGGCAACAGCCATCGTCCCTTGGGCACGGGCAGTCGCTCGGCGTCACGGACGTCACTCAGAGCGTTTTGATCGACCTTCCACGTCGGATGAGATGTCAGTCTGGCACCAGCCTCTGGGGTCCAGATCCATCGCCCGGAGGTGAAGAGAACGGACCCGATCAAACCAGCGACTGCCGCCATCACCACCGTTTGGGGCCAGGCAGCCGACCGCCCCCAGCTCACCAGTCGCGGGATGGGCACCGTGATGAGCATGCCCACCATCACCCCGGTCGGCGCCTCGATCGCCAGTCGCCAGACGATTGCCCCGGCATTCGTCGCCGCGTTGGCGATGGCGAGAACTCCTGGGATGTAGGCAGCGAGCACCGCCACCGACGCCATGGCGGCAACCACACCAGCGCGCCCCACCACCAGGCGTGGACCGAACACAACCGCAAGCACGCCGAGGACCGCGAGCAGATCGACCGAACCGAATGCGATGTTGAAGACGTGCGACAGCGGCGCGACGGCGGAGCTCGCTGCCCCTACCTGCGCCGGCCCGAAGACCTGGGCGGCCCCGTTGATCAGAGGCGCGACGAGCAGCGCCAGTGCCCCGATCAGGAGCGCCCGCGAACGCAGGACAGCAGCGGCTAACAGGCCGGCGCCGACGATGACCGGCCCCAGCAGCGCTGATGTCGTGGTGAACCCGACGAAGCACACGCCGGCCACCAGAAGCATGAGCTGATCGCGGCGGGCCCGATCGTTGGGAGCGGCGAGCCGACTCAGATACATCCAGATGAGCGGGAGAAGGACCGTGTAAGCCGTGACCTTCCCCTGCCAGATACGCCCGATCGAGTAGGTGCCTGTGATGGACGCGCCACTGGCAAGCACGAACGCGATCGCGACGACGTAGACGGCCCAGTGCGATCGGCCGGCCCAGGTCCGAACCAGGCGCCAGGTGGCCCAGCCGAAGACAGCGGAGAGCAGCGGGACCCACACCACGTAGGCGATGGTGGGTGCGTCGAGACCGAGTGCGTGCGCGATCGACCCCTGCAGCGCCTCGATCGAGGGAGTGGGGAGTCCGCCGTTGTAGGGGACGGGGAGTTTCCCGGGGCTGAACATCGTGTCGTGGACGACCGGAGTGCCATGCTCAGCGATCCAGGCCGCGCGATTGACGTAGAAGACGTCGTCCGCGTCCGGCTTGAGCATGAATGAGGCCAGCGTGCCGAGGCCGAGGCTGACCAGGACAGCGATGGCGTGTTCCCAGGTATGTGGCTCAGCCCGAGCCTCGGAGGCATCACCGGCTTTGGTCCTCGCGCGCGGTACATCTCTGGAGATCAAGCGGGCAGATGTCCATCGCAACCATGGCCAGACCTGTGCGCCGAGCACGACGAGCCCGACCGCCGCCAGAACCACAACGCCGAGTCCGTCTCGCAACAGGACCGCCACGATGACCGCGAGGATCGCAACCACGACGATCGCTGGTCGTACCCGGACTGCGGGCCCTGAAGAGGCGGGCCCTTGGCGCTGTCCGGCATCGCCACGCGAAGCCGAGAGTCCGAAGGCGATGACCAGCACCACCGTCGCAAGAAGCCATGGCCAAGCGGCCCAGCGCACGGAACGCTGCGCGGCGAGCACAACCTGGTAGAGGAGGGTCCACCCGGCGAAGGCGACCAAGAACCCGTCGACGGCACCATCGAGAAACAATGGCCAGCGCGCCCTCACCTGCTCGCTCTCGGCTACCTGCACGACGTCACCCGTCACGTTCCTGGTCCTGAGCGCTCGCCAGACAAGTCCCGCGCGATCGCTCACGGACGCAGGCCACCACTGGTTGCCGGGCCGCCGACTCCAGAGCGGACCTCGTGTGCCATCTCGACGAGCGCTTGGGCACGAGCCCTGAAGGAATGCTCACGCCCGATTCTCCGTGCCGTTGCGAGCCGCACGCTGTCGTGGCCGAAAGCGTCGGCGCGATGTTCCCACATCTGTACCAGCTCCTCGTACTCGCGATAGACGAGAACCGAGTCACCGAACAGCTCACCGAGACCCGCCACGTCGTCTGTGACTACCCGCGCGCCGGACGCGACCGCATCGAAGAGCCGGTTGGAGAGGAAGCCCTCGCGCCGCATGTCCTCGAAGTGGTCGTTGAGCACGATCCCCGCCGATGCGTAGGCGATACCCACCTGGTCGTTGGGAAGGTAGTTGTCAACGACGTACGACGGCGGTATCAAGCCGTCCCAGTTGGCGCCGTACACGCTCAACGGCAGCCCAGCTTTGATGGCGTCGCGAACGATGGCGCGATACTCGCCCCGGGAGCTGCCGACGAAGAGCACCTCCGCCCCGGAGTCCGGCTCTGCGCGCCCCGGATGGAACAGTTCGGGATCGGTGGCCTGCAGCAAGGGCTCGATCCGCAACCCCCACTCGGCAGAGCGCCGCTGCGCCCAGGGCACGCTCGCAGCCACCACCCGATCGTAGCGACGGGCCTCCTCGGCCGTCACCGTCTCCGGGTGACTGATCACCCACGCGATCGAGGGATGCTCCGGTGTCGGGTCGAACGGGTGCGGACCCCGCAGGACCAGGTCGATGTCGTCGTGCCGCGACGTACGGCGCCCCCATGCGCCATGGTGATCGACGACCGCCTCCTGGCCGAGGTCGCGCAGGGCGCGGGCGAGGGCATGGGCGAAGTGGGTGTCACCCCAGCGTTCGTCGGGGTTGCTCGGCGCGGGGTTCTTGATGGCCCAGCGCAGCGGGCGTGGCGCCTCGCTGACCTCGAGTCGTGCGGCGCGCACCACCACCGGCTCGATCACACCGATCCGGCGCGGGGCGCCGTTCGGGGGCGGTTGCACCTCGTGACCGACGATCTCGTAGCCGCAGGCCGCCCAGATGCGGTGCTCCTCCCCCTCCGAGGCGACGACGTGCTCGCGCTCGTCGAACAGCGCTCGCGTTTCGAGGTCCACCGGGTGGGGCCGATGCCGAACTCGAGACTCGGTCACGACCCGGAACCGACCCTGTCGCGCCGCCGCCAACCGTCGGCACAGATCGATCTCCGCGAGCTCACCCAGCTCCTCGACCACGCCGAGCTGCGCCCAGTCCTTCCGGCGCAAGGCCAGTGCCCCACCGCTCAAACCAGGCATCCGAAGCGCTCCGACCGCTCCGGCGTCCTCGGCCGGGAAGTCGGCCAGCAGGGGGTAGGGCAACCCGCCCGGAGCCGGATAGACCGCCCCCGCGGACTCGATAGCGCCTGATGGCGCGATCAGCAGCGACGAGGCGGCGAGGACAGCCGGCGTGTTGAGCGCCGCAACGAGCGGAGCGAGCCAGCCATGCTCGGGCGCAGCGTCGTCGTGCAGGAGTACGACGAGCTCCGCTGCCGGATCCGCACTCCCCCGTGTCACCCGGAGGCCGGGCAGACCAATCAGCGCGTCCAGCACGATCCCGTCGGTCATCGAGCCAGTGGCGTCGATGACCAGGATCTCGGCGGCGTCCCCGGCTGCGGCTGCCGTCTCAGCGGCGGTCCGGGCGGCCACCAGCGCGTTCTCCGGCGCCGAGTAGCAGGTGATCAGCACCGAGGCGACCGCGTCGGGTGTGGGCGCGCCATCGGGCTGCTGCGGCCACGCGGCGTACCGCCGCTTGATCCAGGTGGCGAGATCGCCCTCGCCCAGCCCAGCGGCTCGGGGCGCCAACAGCGGATGGGTGGCGAGCTTGAGTCCGCGTCGCAGCACGAACGTCAGCGGGTCGCCGTCGCCGAGCATGGCCAGGCGTTTCGGGCTGAGCCGGCGACGGACGTAGGCCGGGTCGAACAGCGGGTGCGGCGCGAGCCCCGAAGGCACGCCGTGCTCGAGGTAGTGCCGCACCGCCTCTCCACGATCGAGCCGTACGCCGGCGCGTTCGCCGTACCACTGTTCGTCGAAGAGGTCCGAGTCGAGCAGGAGCTGCTCCTGCTCGCTGGCCCGCCTGCGCAGACGCACTCGCCGGCCCTCGGTCAGCTCAGCAGCGCGTCGACGAACGCCTCGGGGCTGAACGGCGCCAGGTCGTCGGGCCCCTCGCCGAGGCCCACCAGCTTGACCGGCACTCCCAGCTCGCGCTGCACCTGGACCACGATGCCGCCCTTGGCGGAGCCGTCCAGCTTGGTCAGCACGATGCCGGTGACGTCGACAGCCTCGCTGAAGACGCGGGCTTGGATGAGGCCGTTCTGCCCCGTCGTCGCGTCGAGGACGAGCAGCACCTCGGTGACCGGCGCCTGCTTCTCGATGACGCGCTTGACCTTGCCGAGCTCGTCCATCAGGCCCTGCTTGTTCTGCAGGCGGCCGGCGGTGTCGACGATCACGGTGTCGGCCTGCTTCTCGGCGCCGGACTTCACCGCGTCGAAGGCGACGCTCGCCGGGTCTCCGCCCTCCGGGCCGCGGACCACCTCGACGCCGACCCGCTCACCCCACGTCGTCAGCTGCTCGGTAGCGGCGGCACGGAACGTGTCGGCCGCCCCGAGCACCACCGTGCGGTCCTCGGAGACGAGGATGCGCGCGATCTTCCCGACGGTGGTGGTCTTGCCCGCGCCGTTGACGCCCACGACCAGTACGACGCCTGGGTTGCCGTCGGTGCCGCTGACCTGGAGTCGGCGGTCCATGGTCGGGTCGACCAGCTTCACCAGCTCCTCGCGGAGCACGGTGCGGGCGTCAGCGCTGCCCTCGACCCGCAGCCGGGTACGCAGGCTCTCGACCAGCTCCTGCGTCGGCGCGACGCCGATGTCCGAGGTGATGAGGA
Source organism: Nocardioides sp. Iso805N (assembly GCF_000364605.1). Classification (GTDB taxonomy): domain Bacteria; phylum Actinomycetota; class Actinomycetes; order Propionibacteriales; family Nocardioidaceae; genus Nocardioides. Next base: position 529,720 of record NZ_KB822576.1, read on the forward strand.
CGTCCTCGATGCCCTCCCAGGTGTCCTCGTCGAGCTTGTCGCGCGAGATCAGCGCCAACAGGCCGCGACCGAGGGCGTTGTTGGTGCCCGCCAGACGCTGCCGCAGACGAACCAGGCGCGACGAGGTCGGCTCGGGCTTCTCCAGGGTCGGCGCGGTCTCCTGGCCGAGGACCGGCTCGGCCCGTGGGGCGGTCTCGACCGGGGTCTCGGCACCCGTCTTCGGCGGCGCCTGGCTCGGCGCCGACGGCGCCGATGTCGGCGGAACCTGCCGGGTGCGACGGCTGAGCAGACCGAACGTCACGCCGACAGCGATGAGCGCGAGGACAGCGATGGCGACGATGATGAGGAACAGCGTCATGACGCCATCCAACCAGAGCACATGTCGAGCCGCGCAACGCGCGCCGGGTTCGGCAACGGACGTACGAACAGGGATACTTCATCCCCAACGGCTCGGCGCTCGGAAGCGTCTTGCGGCGCAACCTTGTGTCTTGACCAGTTGAGGAGAATTGCATGACCGACGTCGTGGCAGCGCCGATCCCCCAACAGGATATTTCCTCGCGTCGCAGGCGCATTGCTCGGCGACTTCGGCAAGGAGGGTGGCCACTGTCGCTGGCGGTGGGCATCGTCGGAGCGCTCATCGCCTTCTGGCTGCGCACGATCCCGATCGTCTCGGACCCCTTCAACTACGTTCTCGCCGGACAGACATTCCCGCAGATCACGTGGAACATGATCGGCCTGACGAGGTACGGGATCATCCTTCCTCTCATTCCGATCACGCGGCTTTTCCATGACTCTGAGCTGACGTTCTACCTCACCCCGACGATTGCGACGGCGACGCTGCTCGCATGCACGCACTGGCTTACCACTCGCTTCTTCGGTCGCGCCGCGGGCGTCGCCGCGGCGATCATGCTGCTGGCTTGCAGCCCGGTTCTGACCTTTTCGATGCGGCTCTATCCCGACATCTTCTCTGCGAGCAGTACGGCGCTTGCTGTCACCCTCGCCGTCGCCAGCCGCGACCTGGCACAGCGGGCTGAGCGACGACGGTTCGCGCTGCCGACCCTTCTCGCAGCTACAGGCCTGGCAGTGGGCGCCAGCTGGTGGATGCGTGAGACGTCGATCTTTGCGTGGCCCATCGTCGCCTATCTGTTGCTCCGCCGCGGTGGGCCAGCGCGCCGCATGGTCCTGCTTTACACGGCGAGCACGGCTCTGGCGATGTTCGTCCTGGAACTCGTCGTCAGTCAGCTGGCCTTCGGCAACTGGTTCGCGCGGATCCACGCCCTCCTGGGCGTGGACATGGCTGCAACCACAAACGTCAACGACCTGCCCTATCTGAACCAGAGCCGCGTCACCTATCTGTTGATGATTCCGAGGGTCCTGTTGCAACAGCCCGATGGCGTCGTGATGCTGGCAGAGGCATGTGTGGCCGTTCTTGGACTCATCTTCTTTCGCCGTACGGTGGGCCTCTTCACCGTTTGGTTTATGAGCATCACGGCGTTCTTGATCCTCGCCGGCGGCGCCCTCGACCCCGCCTCGCCATCGATTCGGCTGGACTTGGTGCGCTACTGGATGCCGTTTCTCGTGCCGATGATCATCGCCGCCGTCGGAACTGTGTCCACGACGCTACGCCTAGCGGCGCGTGGCCTGACGGGGTGGTGGAGCGAGACGCCCCGACGCCGCGTGGGAGCAGCAGCCGTGGTCATCGCCGGTTTCACCCTCGTTGCGGCGCTACCGACAGCGAACTACGTGCGGCACGACCCGGAGTTCGTCGTCACCAACGGCGGAGTGATGAACGACTTCCGTGATTGGGCTGAGAAGAACGACACGAAGATCAACGTCCTCTACACCGACCTCGCCACACAAAGGCAGCTTCCCACTTACACCCGTAGTTTCGCTGGCCGCCAACTCGCCAACATCGCCATCGAGCGGTTCCCCGCGGACGCGCCACCGCCTCCGGGCAGCTATGTCATCCTTTTCAGTGATGGTCAGCGGGTCTGCGGTTTCTGCGCGCAATATATCGCTCAGTTCCGAGCAGCACACCCGCACGCCGTCGCGCACTGGATTCCGATCTGGAAGTCGCCGGGCGGCACCTTCAAGGTCTACCAAGTCCCCAAGCGCGGCGCTGCCGCATCCTAGTGGCGCGGATCTGACGACGTTGGACGGTTGGCCTTCCCCAGAATCCCCGAGCAGGCAGCTCGATCAGCGCGTCACTCCGAGCTTCTTCGGTGCGGCTCCAAAGTCTCGGGCCTCGACCACCGGGTGATCGAGCTGCCGCGGCCGGCCTGAACGAGGAGCTTCGGCCAGGCCCGCCAGGCGCTTGGCCTGGTACCAAGAGCGCCATGCCAGCACCGTGGTCAGGGTGGCATCGACCAGCCACCATCCGCGTGTTCGCCAAGCCATCAGCAGTCAGCAGCGCGATCCGCGCCCGTTTCGCGGACGCAGCGGCCTCTGCGGGACGCTCATTTCGACGCGATACCGCGTCTACCGGGGCGAAGGGTGCCCAGCTTGCCCCTAAAGTGACATCGCCGATCCGACACCCGAAGCTGATGCCGACTCGAAGGACAGAAATGACCTGTTGCGTGTGCCAGACGACGATGGAGCCCCGCCTCACCAACTGGTGCTTCCGCTGCCCCTCGTGCGGAACGTGGGCATCAAATCTGCCGATGGGCATCAATACCGACGCCCATGCCGGTCTGGACGAGGACCTTCGGGAGACCGGCTTAGCCGATCTACGGCACCACAACCTCGCGCTTGTTGTCGATCGCCTCATCGACCAGGGTCTGCCGAGGGCGAGCCGAGTCCTCGATGTCGGCTCAGCCCATGGCTGGTTCCTGCAGGCCGCAAGCGAGCGCGGCTTGGACGCCGAAGGCATCGAGCCCGACGAGGCCGTCGCTGCACGTTCTGCTGACGGCACCAAGGTTCGGGTCGGCTTCTTCCCAGATGTCCTCGCGCCCGACGAGGCCTACGACGCCATCGCTTACAACGACGTGCTTGAACACATCCCGGACGTGAGCGCCGCGATCGCGGCCTCATCGGACCACCTCAACGGTGGAGGCTTGCTGTCGATCAACATCCCCAACAGCCGGGGCTTGTTCTACCGGCTAGCGGTCATCTGCCACCGGCTCGGGCTGCGAGCCGCGTTCGAGCGACTATGGCAGGTCGGCATGCCGTCGCCGCATCTATGGTTCTTCGACCGCAGGGGCTTGGTGCAGTTGTGCCGGCAGAACGGACTTGAGTTGGTCGCTGCTCAGAGCTTGGACAGCGTCCGACGCCGCGGCCTGTGGCAGCGGGCGCACTCAGATCGGCGCCCGTCCCCGACCAGCATTCTCGGGGTCGGCGTCGTCTGGATCCTGGCGCCATTATTCAATGCACCAGCCGCCAGCGACATCATCCACCTGGTCTTTCGCAAGCCGCAGAGCGAGCCTGAAACGGCGAGCTGAACGCCTAGGGCCGCAGTGACCAGTCCCGCTGCTCCTCGGCCTGCAGCGTGGGCATCGCGTCTGCGGCCTTCTCCATCGCATCGCCCAGCCAGGGAGCGTACGGCGTCTTCTGACCACGGGACGGGTAGGCGGCGTAGACGGCCACAAGCCCCGCGAGCAGCAGGATGACGAACATGGCGATGACGATGAAAATCACGGGTGGGCCTCCCCGAGTAGGCGGTCACGACGACTCCACCCTGCCATTGGCATCAAGCCAGATGAGGGATCTCAGCGCAGGAGTTTGGTCACAGCGTCCCGGATTACGTCCGGCATCGGTGTGACCGGCCGCGCTGCATCGGTGTTGTCGACGTACACGTGCACGAACCTGCCCTCGGCGGCGGCCTCGTCCCCGGGGCCTTGGAAGAGCCCGATCCGGTAGACGATCGAGGAGGTGCCGACCTTGTCCACCACCAGCCCGGCCTCGACCGGCTCCGGGAAGCCGATCTCGCGTAGGTAGCGGCACGACGTCTCCGCGACCACGCCGATCTGCGGCAGCAACCGGACGTTCGTGCCGGTCGCCTCGAAGAGGTAGGCGTTCACCGCGGTGTCGAAGTATTCGTAGTAGGTGGCGTTGTTGAGATGTCCGTAAGCATCGTCGTCGCGCCAGCGGGTGGTGATCGTGCGCCAGTGGACGTAGTCGGCTCGGACGGGGATGGAGCGATCAGTCACCTGCGGCCGTCCTGTGTCAGTACGAGTGATGACTGCGAGGTGGCATACGGCCATCGCAGCGCAGCCACGCTACCTCACCGCCCCCCACCATCCGGCCCAGGGATCACCCGATAGATCTGTTCTGGAACGTTGCCCTCGCGGTACGAACCGACCTCCTCCAGACAGCTCTGTTGCAGCGCGCCGCCGGCATTCAGGACGTAGGTGACGTAATGCTGCGCGAACGCTGCGCAACTGTCGAAAGTCATCTCGACGACGTCGATCTGAGGATTGCGTGGCGCCGGACCACCGGTGCCCGCGAGCCATTCGATGTGCGCAAGACGGTTCCAGGCTGGCTTATACGCCCCGCTCGGGTCGATCTGCTGCCACATCGTCTTGGAGGGGTAGGTCTGCACCCCGCTATAGCCCGGGACGCCACCCTCGAATACGGTCGCCTGGGCAGCCCAGCCGACGCCTACTCCTACCCATCGCGCGTTGGGATGGGCAGCATGCAGGCGGAGCATCTGGCGCCCCGCCTGGGTGTCATGGGCGGGATCGAACATGTCGTGATACAGGGGGTTGACACCCAAACCAACTGCGAGCGTGCAAGCCAACGAGAGGAAAGCCCCGGTCAACGTGAAGCCGCGGGCCCACGCCGCGAGCCCCACGGCGAAGGCGACGATGAGGACCATCGCAATATGGGACGGAACCGCAGGCGACCCGACCTGCGACAACCGTGTCCAAACCAGGGCGCCAGCCACCAGCGCCGCGAATCCGGTGCCGAAGGCGATTTTCCAGGGCGCCCCCATGTTCATATCCCGCTGCCGCTCGACGAGCAGGACCACGGCGACCGCACCCAGCATGACGAAGGCGATCTTCACCCCGGTCGGGTTCGAGCGTCCTACCAACAGCAACGCTGCAAGGAAGTCCCAGCCGGGGATGAACATCAGTGCGAATAGAAAGATATGGACCGCGACAAGAGCCACTACCGGCCAGTCCATGCATCGCCGCTGCCGCCAAAGCCGCCCAGCGAACCAGACCAGCGGAACGAGGAGGAACACGCTGATGAGATAGGCCGAGGACCCGCCGGACTGATTGCCACCGAGTCCAGTCGAGATTCCCTTCTGAAGCGAGTGCTCGAAAGGCGCACCGAACAGGCTGACCAGGTAGTCGAGGCCGAGCGTGCCGGGACGTTCAACCCGATGGCCGGGATAGACCGTGTCGAATACGGCGCGCACCGTGTTGCGGCGGGTCAACACCCAGACCACCATGATGAGTCCCGAAACCGCTCCCGCTGCCGCCAAGGGAAGCAGTCGCCGCACCACGTCACGGCCAGGCATGCCGTCGCGACGCCATGCCTGAAGCGCAAGACCTGCGACGAATGGCGCAGCGACATACAAGGCATCGAGCATGAACGGCACGTAGATGCTCATCGCCATGGCCGTCGCTAGGTAGCAGGTCACGAGGGCGGCGATGACACGCGGACGTAGATCGTTTGCGCGCAGACACCACACGCTCGCCGTCATGGTCACGAACGCGAAGATGATAGCGAGCGTTAGGACTGGCATGTAGGTCCATTGGACGTACGGCTGGAAGAGCGCAATGAACGCCAGCGCGACCGCGAGCAACGGCCTGCGAGGCAGGATGCTGACGACGAAGGCATACACCGAAGCGAGCAGTGCCCCGGCCGGCAACCACCATCGCCATGCCTCACCACGATCGAGATCGAGGAACAGCGAGCCCCACAGGTGCGGGCGGAACGCCGTCGACCAATCCCAGGTAGGCGTGTCATTCATGACTGTGGCGTCAGCCCCACCGGGGAAGACGGTGTTGTCCGGTTTGAAGCCCTGTGCCTTCTCCGAGATCAGCCAACTTCCCTGGACGAGCCATTCGTCCGTACGGATCGATCGCGGTTCGCCGGCGATCACGTGGGAACCTTGCTGACCGTAGAGGGCTTCGCGCCAGATACCGTTCGAAGTGCCGGACACACCTGATGCAACCGCCAGTAGGAACAGCAGGAGCAGAACGAGCGGGAATGCCCACATGACCGCTCTGTTCGGTAGCCCGTCGCTTCGCGGCTCTACCCGAAGTGTCCATTTGCCGAAGGCGCGGGCTCCGCGTGGGGCGATTGACTCACGTGTAGGCGATGGCACTGCCGGATCCTATGGCACCCGCATCCGGTCGCTGAATCCCCACGCATGGCGCCGACGCCGGCGTGCGGACGTCGTCTGTGGTGCGCTCCGCAGCGGCCAGCCGCCCCTCAGCTGACCTCTCGAAGTCGCTGCGAGATCACCGTGGAGACACCGTCGCCACGCATCGTCACACCATAGAGGGCATCGCCGACCTCCATGGTCCGCTTCTGGTGGGTGATCACCAGGAGCTGGGATGCCTCGCGCAGCTCCTCGTAGATCTCCAGGAGCCGGCCCAGGTTGGTGTCGTCGAGGGCGGCCTCGACCTCGTCGAGGATGTAGAACGGGCTCGGCCGGGCCTTGAACAGCGCCACCAGGAAGGCCACCGCGACCAGGGAGCGCTCGCCGCCGGAGAGCAACGAGAGTCGCTTGACCTTCTTGCCCGGCGGACGTGCCTCCACCTCGATGCCGGTGGTGAGCATGTCGTCGGGGTTGGTCAGGATCAGCCGTCCCTCACCACCGGGGAACAGTCGCGAGAAGACGTGGTCGAAGGCGACGCGCACGTCGTGCCACGCCTCGGTGAAGACCTGCTCGACGCGGGTGTCGACCTCCTTGACGATGTCGAGCAGGTCCTTGCGGGTGTTGCGCAGGTCCTCGAGCTGCTCGGTGAGGAACTTGTGTCGCTCCTCCATCGCGCTGAACTCCTCCAGCGCGAGCGGGTTGACCCGCCCCAGCTGGCTCAACGCGCGCTCGGCCGACCGAAGTCGCTTGGCCTGCTCGTCACGGTCGTAGGGCAGCGGCTCCCGCTCGGTGCCGTCGTCGGCAGGAGTCTGCGGCACCAGCACGTCGGGGCCGTACTCGGCGATCAGCGCGCCCGGCTCGGTGCCGAGCTCCTCGATCGCCTTCTCCTCGAGCTGCTCGATCCGCATCCGCTGCTGGGTCCGCGCCATCTCGTCGCGGTGCACCGAGCTGACCAGCTCCTCGAGCTCCTTGGCCCGGTCCCGCAACGATGCACGTACGGCGACCAGCTGCTCCTCGCGACCGCGCCGGGCCAGCTCGATCTCGGTCCGGGCGGCCGTGGCCCGCTCGATCGACACCTCCAGCCGGACGAGCACGTGCGCCACCGCGACGGTGACGGCCTCGGCGGCGCGCGCCTCGCGCTGCAGCCGCTGGCGCCGCTCGGCAGCCTTGGCCCGAGCCTCGCGCTCCTGCTGGGCAGCGCGGCGCAGCGAGTCGGCCCGACCGTGCAGGGCCCGCGACCGCTCCTCGGCGGTGCGCAGCGAGAGCCGTGCCTCCATCTCGGCCTGCCGTGCACCGCGGGCAGCCTCGGCGAGCCGCTCCCGCTCGCCGGTGTCGGGCTCCTCCTCCGGGGCCTCCTCGGCTCGGGCGAGGCGCTCCTCCAGCTCGGTGAGCCCGGCGACGGCCTGCTCCCGTGCCTCCTGGGCCTTCTGGATCGCGGTGGCCAGGCGCTCGGCCTCGCCGCGGGCGGCTCGGGCCTGAGAGCCGTACTGGCCCAGCTCCTCGGCTACGGCCGCGAGAGTCGCGTCGGACTCGTGCAGCTTCGCCAGCGCCACGTCGACCCGCTTCTGCGTCTCCAGCCGCTCGGCCTCGAGTCGCGAGGTCTCGAAGGTGCCCCGCTCGGAGGCAGCGATCGCTTGGGCGAGCTGGTCGGCGGCCTCGTCGACGGCGGCCTGGATCTCGATCAGGCTCGGAGCACTCGCCGAGCCACCGGCAGCGAGATGGGCACCGAGCACATCGCCCTCGCGGGTGACGGCGGTCAGCGTCGGGTCGGCGTCGACCAGCGTCCTGGCTCCGGCCAGGTCCTCGACCACGACCACCCCGGCGAGGAGCCGCTCGACAGCGGGGCGCAGGGAATCCGCGCACTCGACCACCTCGATGGCGTAGACGCCGGTCTCCAGCGCGGGCGGCGCGGCGCCTTCCGCGGGGGCGCCGCCGAGCAGGAAGCCGGCTCTGCCGAGATCCTCGACCCGGAGGTGGTCGATGGCCGCGACGGCGCTGTCGGCGTCGGCGACTGCCACCGCGTCTGCCACGCCGCCGAGAGCGGCGGCCACGGCCGTCTCGTAGCCCTGTCGCACCGCAAGCAGAGCCGCCACCGAACCGAGTACGCCGGTGAGCGCGCCCTCGGCGGACGCACCGAGCAGCGCCCCCGCCCCGTCCTTGCGGTTGAGCCCCAGCTCGAGCGCCTCCTTGCGCGCCGCGAGCGCCGAGCGATCGCGGTCGGCTTGGGCCGTCGCCGCTTGAAGCTTCGCGAGCCGGGCCTCGAGGTCGTCCAGCTCCGCGGAAGCCGCCTCGTGCTCGGCGTCGAGGCCTTCCTCACCGGCATCGAGGCCGGCGACCTTGGTCTCGAGTGCCGTGAAGTCACGCTGAGCACGCTCTGCACGTGCCACCACCTCCGCGCGGGCCTGGGTGAGTCGGCCGACCTCGTCGTCGGCAGCGGCAGCGCGCGACTTGAGCGCATTGACCTGCCCGGAGAGCCGTGCCACGCCCTCGCGACGATCGGCGGCGGCGCGCTGGAGCGAGGTGATCCGGCGCTCCTCCTCGGCCGCAGCGTCCTCGGCAGCCTTGCGCGCGTTGACCGCCGTCTCGAGCGCCGTGCGCTGGGCCTCGACCTCGGCCTCGATCGCCTGCTCCTGCTCCTGCGCGCGGGCCGCCTCCGCCTCCAGGTGCTCGGGGTCACGACCGGTCCGTGCCTCGACCTCGTTGCTGGAGGTCGCGTTGCGCAGCCGTTCACCAGCCAGCGACTGGGTGCCCCGGAAGCGCTCCTTGAGCCCGGAGAGCGCGAACCAGGTCTCCTGAGCCTGGGTCAGCGCCGGGAGGTCCTCCCGCAGCGCTGCCTCGAGCGTGGACTCCTGCTCACGGCCTGCCTCGATCGCTGTCTCGACCTCTGTCCGCCGGGCGAGCAGCACTGACTCGTCGGCCAGCTCTTGCTCCAGGGTGGTGCGCGCCGTGACCAGGTCGTCGGCCAACAGCCGGGCCTTCGCGTCACGCACGTCGGCCTGCACCGTTGCGGCACGGCGGGCCACCTCGGCCTGACGACCCAGCGGCTTGAGCTGGCGGCGGATCTCCACCAGCAGGTCGTTGAGCCGGTTGAGGTTGCCCTCGGTGGAGTCCAGCTTCCGCAGCGCCTTCTCCTTGCGCTTGCGGTGCTTGAGGACGCCGGCCGCCTCCTCCACGAAGCCACGCCGGTCCTCCGGCGTGGCGTGCAGGATCGTGTCGAGCTGGCCCTGACCGACGATGACGTGCATCTCCCGGCCGATGCCGGAGTCCGAGAGCAGCTCCTGGACGTCGAGCAGCCGGCAGGACTGGCCGTTGATCGCATAGTCCGAGCCGCCGGAGCGGAACATCGTGCGCGAGATCGTCACCTCGGCATACTCGATCGGGAGCGCGCCGTCGGAGTTGTCGATGGTCAGCACGACCTCGGCACGGCCGAGCGGAGGCCGCCCCGACGTACCGGCGAAGATGACGTCCTCCATCTTGCCGCCGCGCAGCGACTTCGCGCCCTGCTCCCCCATCACCCACGCGAGCGCATCGACGACGTTGGACTTGCCCGAGCCGTTGGGCCCCACGATGCAGGTGATGCCGGGCTCGAGCTGGAGCGTCGTGGCGGACGCGAAGGACTTGAACCCCTTGAGGGTCAGGCTCTTCAGGTACAACGCAGGCTCCCTAGGTCCGTGAGTGGGACGCGCAGATCCTGTCAGACTCCACTGACATCGTGGCCCGCGCGGGGGAAGCTCGGCGGTCCCACCCTAACAAGCGCGTACGCCGCTACGGCCCTCATCGGTCTGCGCGCGCCGACATCGCCTTGAGCCCCTCGACCATGATCTCGACCGCGAACCCGACGCGGTCGTCGCCGTCACCGGTCGTCATCACGGCTGCGAGCGACCTGAGCAGCGGGAACTCGTCGACGGGCAGCGCGGCGAAGTGATCGTGCACGGCAGCCACGACCGCGTCCTCGCCGTACGGCTCACCACTCTCCGAGGCCGTCGCGGCGCGCGTTCGCCAGACGTCCTCCTCGATCGCGACGGCGCCGATGTAGAGGGCGAACATGTCGCACGACCACGCGGCGAGCTGGTCCGGTACGCCGCCGGCGCGGCACAGCGCGAGCACGCCTTCGGCGTTGCGGAGGGCGCCCGGGGAGGTCGGGATCATCCCCAAGCTGGCGCGGGCGACGCCGGGGTGCGCTCGATAGACCGTCAACATGTCGAGGAGCGCCTGCTTGAGCTGCTCGTCCCATCGCGACGGGTCGGGCTCCGGCATCGGGAACTCGCGGGCCACCCGGTCGACGAGCAGCTGGTCCAGCTCGTCCTTGTTGGCCACGTGCGCGTAGAGCGAGGCCGGCCCGGTGCCGAGCTCCTTGGCGATCGAGCGCATGCTCACCGCCTCGTAGCCCCGCTCCGTCATCTGCGCCAGCGCGACGTCGACGATCCGATCCTGGCTCAGCCGCTCCTTGGCCGGGCCCGGGTCGCCAGAGGTGTGCACCCGGACCTTCACCGGCCCGAGCTGGAAGGTCTTCTCCCCCGCCATGCCCTAACCTCCTTGACACGAACACCGTTCGATCGTAGAACAGTGTTCGTAACCGGCGAACACTGTTCGCAATTCAATCACAGGAGCCCAAACCCATGTCGTCCTCCGAAACGACGTCCGCGCATCCGGGCGCCGCTCAAGCCGGCGGCAAGCTGCCGATCGGCTACCAGCACCGCTGGTTCGTGATGGCGGTGGTGATCATCGCCGACGTCATGGACCTGATCGACAGCACCGTCGCCCAGCTCGCCGGCCCGTCCATCCGTCGCGACATCGGCGGCTCGGAGACCACACTGCAGTGGATCCTCGCCGCGTACACGCTGACCTTCGCCGTCGGCCTGATCACCTCGGCGCGCCTGGGCGACATCGTGGGACGCCGCCCGATGTTCATCATCGGCATGGCGGGCTTCACGCTCGCCTCGCTGGCCTGTGGTCTGGCGCCGACGGCAGGGATCCTGATCGGGTGCCGCGTGCTCCAGGGCCTCTTCGGCGCGACCATGATCCCGCAGGGCTTCGCGCTGGTGAAGCAGTCCTTCCCCGAGGACGAGCTGCAGAAGGCGTTCATCCCGTTCGGGCCGATCATGGGCCTCTCAGCGGTACTGGGCCCGATCCTCGGCGGCTTCCTGATCGACGCCGACATCGCCGGCACCGGCTGGCGTGCCATCTTCTTGATCAACGTCCCGATCGGCCTTGTCGGCACCTACATCGCGTGGCGCCGGCTGCCGCACATGCCCACCACGCCGGGCACCAAGCTCGACCCACTCGGCTCGGTGCTGATCATGGTCGCCTGCGCGGCGCTGATCTACCCGCTGGTCCAGGGTCGCGAGCTCGGCTGGCCCGCCTGGCTGTACGGCGTGGTCATCGCGGCGCTGGTCGTCTTCGCCATCTTCGTCTGGAACGAGCGGCGCAGCGCACACCCGATCATCGAGCCCACGCTGTTCAGCCACCGCGGCTTCGTGGCCGGCCTGGTCTTCCTCGGCACGTTCTTCATCTCCATGGTCGGCCTCGGCCTGGTGATGAGCCTGTTCATGCAGCTCGGGCTCGGCTACACCGCACAGCACGCCGCGATCGCGCAGACGCCGTACGCGCTGGGGCTCTCGGTCGGCGCCGCGCTCTCCGGTGCCCTGCTCGGCCCGAAGCTCGGGCGGCACGTGCTGCACATCGGCCTCGGCATCGCGATCGTCGGCCTGGTCTGGTTCGGCAGCGTTGCCGGCGGCCTGGACCACGGCGCCAGCGCCTGGCACCTCTCGGGTCCGTTCCTGATCGTCGGCTTCGGCAGCGGGCTGATCTTCGCGCCGTTGTTCGACATCGTCCTGGCCGACCTCGGCGACAACGAGGTCGGCTCAGGCTCCGGGCTGCTCAACGCCGTCCAGCAGTTCGCCGGCGCACTCGGCGTCGCCGTGCTCGGCACGATCTTCTTCCACTGGCTGCCGGCGCACGGCTACTCGATCGCCACCCGCTGGGTGTCCTGGGTGACGCTCGGCTGCTATGCGGTCAGCTTCCTCGCCGTCTTCATGCTGCCGATGCGGGCGCGGGAGAACGCCGGGCACTGAGTGCTCCCGACAGCGCAAGAGCCGCCTCCGACATGTGGTCGGGGGCGGCTCTGTCGTGACGGGCGGCTGCCCGTCAGGCGGGCTGCATCTCCTGGATCGACGACTCGAGCAGGTCGGCGTGTGCCTTGACCAGCGAGTCGTTCTCCGTCTTGAGGGTGAGCACGAGCTCCTCGAGCTCCTGGACGCGCGCACGCAGCCGAGCGTTGTCGGCAGTGAGGTGGTGCGGCGTCCGGAGGTCGCTGTGCATGTAGCCGATCAGCGCCTTGGCCATGAGGGAACGTTCCTTCGTTGGATCGCGGTGGGCCCGGACGGGCCGTCTACCAGAGTCCCACCGATCATGCGCATGGTCAATCCGAGGTGGCCGCGACGACCTCGTCACGGTAGTCGCGCACGATCGCCTCGATGATCCTGGCACCGGCGCCGAGGTCGTCCTGGCCGGGTGCGGTGGCCCGAGCCGGGCGCCGCAGCGGATCGAGGAACCGGACAAGATCGATCTCGTCGTCGATCGCGGTCGTCACCTCCAGCCAGTCCTGGTCCTCGTTCAGCGCGAGGCCCGGCCCGGGCCTGAGCAGCCCGATCGGCCGGCCGAGGACGTGGTACTCGGCGACCAGGGAGCTCAGATCACTGATCATCGCGTCCGCCGCGAGCAGGGCCGGGGTGGCATCCATCGACTCGTCGAGCACCACGTTGGGCAACTGGGCGCAGGCGACGCGGAAGTCGTCGACATGCTCCTGAAGCCCTGACGCGAGGTACTCCGGGATCAGGCGCGGGTGCGGGCGCACCACCAGACCGAGGGACGGATGCTCGGCGACGTGGCGCAAGATCGGCTCGACCAACTCCTGGAACGTGCTGAGCCGTCGATCACCCACGAAGTGCGGGTTCCACAGGACCACGTCCTGCGTGCGCAGCGCGCGACGCAGCTCGGTGGCCTGCGCCGCCGCCACCTCGTCGGTGAGCAATCGCTCGCGCTTGGCGCTGCCCACGTAGCGGATGTGATCGGTCCCGGCGCGGCAGCACCGGGCGAAGTTCGCCACGGCACCACGACTCGGAGCGAAGATCCGCCAGGCCATGTTGTGCAGCGGCTGGTTGTGCAGCATGCCCAGGTTGACCGGATCGCCGGAGAGCGCCTGGGCATACGGCGCGAGCACCAGCCGGACGCCCGACTCGGCGATCTCCTGCGGGCTCAGGCCGGGCGGGGTGTTCCAGCGGGCGATGTAGGGGTCTGGCACCACCAGGACGTCGAGGTCGGCGAGTCGTCCTCGCAGCCACGCGGCGTCACGCAGCCTCACACCGCGCGAGGCGACGAAGGCCTCGACCTCCTCGCGGGGGTGCTGCTGGAAGTTCGCCGCCTCCTCCGGCACCAGCACCACATCGAGCTCCACGTCCGGGCGCTCGAGCGCAGCGCGCACGATCGAGTCCACGGCGCTCCAGACCTGGATGTGCTGCACCATCACCACGAAGCGCAGCGGCCGGGTCGGCCGGTGCACTGCGCGGATCTGCCGGGCGCGCGCCGAGGCATCCAGCTCGGTGCGGATCAGCTCCGGTGTGCCGCGCAGCCAGGAGGTGCCCGCGCCGTACGCGCTGCCGAAGCGCCGCCCGATGCTGCCGAGCATCAGGATCGTCCGAGCGTCCTGCCCAGGCTCACCCGTCACCTCGAGGCGGGCGATGGCCGGGAGCGCAGCGGCAGTCTCGGCATCCACCACCCGGGCCACCGGCGGCTCGCCATGGGGCAGCGCCAGCTCATCCCAGAGCCGGATGACGTCGCCGACCGCGTCCTCACCCGGCATCCCGCTCCTCGCGGAGAGGACCAGCTCGACCGGATCGCCGGCGCCGAACAGTGCAAGGGCCGCGGCCAGCACACCGGCACCCGAGGCGACATCGTGGAACGGGTACTCCAGATGGATGAGGACGGCGCTCACCGCACCCTCACCTCCGGGCGGATCGCGGCGCGGGCTGGCAGACCGGACAGAAGTAGGACGACCTGTTCATGAACGCCACCCGCCGGATCAAGGTCCCACAGCGCCGGCATGGCTCGTCCTCACGGCCGTAGGCGGCCAGCGAGCGGTCGAAGTAGCCCGACTGGCCGTTGACGTTGACGTAGAGCGCGTCGAAGGAGGTGCCGCCCTGGGCGAGCGCGTCGTTCATCACCTCGCGCACGTTCGCGAGCAGCTCGAGCACGTGGGCGCGGGTCAGTCGGTTGCCCGGTCGCTCGCCGTGCAGTCGGCTGCGCCACAGTGCCTCGTCGGCGTAGATGTTGCCGACCCCGCTGATGACGGTCTGGGTCAACAGGATCCGCTTGATGCCGCTGCTCGAGCGGCGTACGCGGGTGACGAAGGCGGCCTCGTCGAACAGCTCGTCGAGCGGGTCCGGCGCGATGTGGGCGATCTCCGGCGGCAGCTCCGCTCCCCCGGCGGAGAGCGCGAGGCCACCGAACATGCGCTGGTCGACGAAGCGCAGCTCGCTCGTCCGCCGAGCCTGTCGAGGCGCCTCGACAGGCTCGGCGTCCGACACGACAGGCTCGGCGGCCGAGAGGGTGAACCGCACCCGCAGGTGCCGCTCATCGGGTACGCCGACGGGCTGCACCAGCATCTGGCCACTCATCCCCAGGTGCGCCAGCAGGGCGTCGTCCGCCTCCGAACCAGGCGCAGCCAACGGCAGCCAGAGGTACTTGCCGCGACGCCGGGCGGCGGTGACCGTCCGCCCGGTCAGCGCCGAGGCGAAGTCGGCCGGCCCCGGTGCGTGGCGACGTACGGGGCGGGGGTGGAGGACCTCGACGGCGGAGATCGTGGCGCCCACGACGTGCCGCTCGAGGCCGGCGCGAACCACCTCGACCTCGGGCAGCTCGGGCACTAGTCGACCGAGGACGGAGCGGGCGGCGCAGCCTGCTCGGTGAGCTCCAGGTAGGCGGTCTCCGCGGCGGCCTGCTCGGCCTCCTTCTTGGAGCGCCCGACGCCGTTGCCGTAGAGCTTGTCGCCGAC
Organism: Nocardioides sp. Iso805N; assembly: GCF_000364605.1. Classification (GTDB taxonomy): domain Bacteria; phylum Actinomycetota; class Actinomycetes; order Propionibacteriales; family Nocardioidaceae; genus Nocardioides. The sequence continues at coordinate 545,043 of NZ_KB822576.1, forward strand.
CCGGACCTTGGCGGTGAAGACCTTCATGTGGTCGGGGCCCTCGCCGCTGATCACATAGTCGGGTACGCCGAGGCCACGCTCGGCGGTGATCTCCTGCAGCGACGTCTTCCAGTCCAGCCCAGCACCCATCGCCGACGCCTGCTCGATGAGCGGGTCGAAGAGCCGGTGCACGACGGCAGAGGAGACCTCGATGCCGCCGCTGAGATGGATCGCGCCGATCACCGCCTCGACGGTGTCGGAGACGATCGATGCCTTGTCGCGACCACCGGTCGCCTCCTCGCCGCGCCCCAGCTTGATGTGCCGACCCAGACCGATGCCGCGGCCGACGCCGGCGAGGGCGCGCGCGTTCACGACCGCTGCCCGCAGCTTCGCCAGCCGGCCCTCGGAGAGGTCGGGGTGGGTGCAGTAGAGAGCCTCGGTCACCACCACGCCGAGCACGGAGTCCCCCAGGAACTCCAGCCGCTCGTTGGTGGGGATGCCACCGTTCTCATAGGCGAAGGAACGGTGCGTCAGCGCAAGCTCGAGCAGCTCGGGGTCCAGGATCGGATCCCCGAGCGATGCTCGAAGCTCGGCGTAGTTTGTCAGGAGACCAGGAAGGGTCAGAGGACCTGACGACGGTCGGCGCGGGCGCCGTACTGGCCGCACTCGCCGCACGCGCGGTGCGGAAGGTGCTTGGCACCGCAGGCGGGGTTCGCGCAGGTGGCCAGCGTCGGGGCGACGGCCTTCCAGGCCGAACGACGGTGACGGGTGTTGCTGCGCGACATCTTCCGCTTCGGGACAGCCACTGTTATCTCCTCGTGAAAAAAAGTCCGAACGCCCTTGCGGGCAACCCGGGAAGTCTAACGGGATCGGGGTGTTCGGCTCCAATCGGCCCGATCCCGGGGCGGGCACGCGGGTGGTTGCGACCCCCAGGAGTCACGACCGTTGCTCAGTCTTCGTCGCCCTTGAGCGAGGCGAGCCCAGCCCAGCGCGGGTCGATGGCCGCGTCGTGCGTGTGCCCCGGATCCTCCTTGAGCGAGGCACCGCACTCCTGGCACAGGCCGGGGCAGTCCTCGGAGCACAGCGGCTGGAACGGGATCTCCAGGACGATCGCGTTACGGATGGCGGTCTCGAGGTCGATGTGCTCATCGACCACGACGCTGAGGTCGTCGTCCTCCTCGTCGTCCCGTTCGGGAGCGTCGTAGAGGTAGAGCTCCTGGAAGTGGGCCTCCACCTCGTCCTCGATCGGGTCGAGGCAGCGGACGCACTCCCCCTTCAGCCCTGCGAAGGCACTGCCGGTGGCCAGGACGCCGTCCACGACCGCCTCCAGTCGCACCTCCACCTCGACCGGGTCGCCCTCGGGCACGGCGAAGACGTCGATGCCGAGGTCCGGCGGGGCCGGCACGGTCCGGGTGTACTCACGCTGGTTGCCCGCGCGACGGCCGAGGTCGCGGGTGTCGAGGACGAAGGGACCACGAAGGTCGATGCTGCTCACCCGACCATCCTACGAGCGCGGGGGCAGCTTCTCCCCAAGCGCGGCGAGCACGTACGGCGGCACGAACGCCGACACGTCGCCTCCGAAGGAGGCGACCTCCTTGATCAGGCTGGAGGAGACGAACACGTTGCCGGTCGCACCGGCCAGGAAGACCGTCTCGACACCGGTGAGGTGGACGTTCATCTGCGCCATCGGCAGCTCGTATTCGTAGTCCGTCGCCCCGCGGATGCCCTTGACGATCGCGACGGCGTCGATCTCGCGGCAGAAGTCCACGATCAGACCGGTGAACCCCGCCACCCGGACGTTCGGCAGGTCGGCGGTCGCCTCGCGCAACATCGCCATCCGCTCGTCGGGCGAGAACAGCCGGTTCTTGGAGACGTTGGTGCCGGTCGCGACCACCACCTCGTCGAAGAGCCGCGCCGCCCGCCGGAAGATGTCGATGTGCCCGTTGGTCACCGGGTCGAACGAGCCCGGGCAGACGGCACGGCGCATCTCATACCTCCAGAGGTCGAGTCAGGGTCCGGCGTGACCGTACCAAAGCGTCGACTCGCCGTACTTCCTGCTCCGCACGTCCTCGAACGTGGCCGGCCAGGTCGGCTCGGGGCTACGGGCGGATCGCTCCACCACCACGAGCGCACCCGGCACCAGCCAGCCGTTCTCGGCCAGGGCGGCCAGGTCGGCGTCGAGCGCCTCCTCGACCAACGGGTAGGGCGGATCCAGGAAGACGATGTCGTACGGCGCCGCAGGCGACTTGGCCAGCGCCGTCGCCACCGCGGAGGTGATCACGTTGGCCCGACCGAACCCGAGCGTCGCCGCGTTGCTGGCGATGATCCCCGCCGTCTTCTTGTCCTGCTCGACCAACGTCACCACGCCCGCGCCACGCGACCACGCCTCCAGCCCGACGGCACCGCTGCCCGCATAGAGATCGAGGAAGCGCAGCCCCTGCAGCGAGCCGCACCACGACTCGATCGCCGAGAAGAGCGCCTCGCGCACCCGGTCGCTGGTAGGCCTGGTCTGGGCACCACGTGGTGTGGTGAGACGACGTCCGCCCGCGGTACCCCCGATGATCCGCGTCACGCCTCAGCCCTTCTCGATGTAGTCGGCTTGCACCGAGCTCTCGATCCCCGAGACCTCCCGGGCGAGCAGCGGTGCCTGGTGCAGGTGCACATCTTCGTCCAACAAGGCGTTCGCAGCAGCGCGGGCCTCGGTGATGGTGTCCTCGTCGCGCAGCACCCGCAGGTTCTCCAGGCTGGAGCGACCGCCGGACTGGGCAGCACCGAGGACATCGCCCTCACGGCGCTGCTCGAGGTCCACGCGAGAGAGCACGAAGCCATCGGTCGTGCTGGCGACGGCATCGAGACGCTCGCGTGCCGGCGTACCGGGTTCTGCGTGGGAGACCAGCAGGCACAGGCCGGGCAGGCCGCCGCGGCCGACCCGGCCGCGCAGCTGGTGCAGCTGGGAGACACCGAAGCGGTCAGCGTCGACGATCACCATCGCCGTCGCATTGGCGACATCCACGCCGACCTCGATCACGGTGGTGGAGACCAGCACGTCGATGTCGCCGGCGGCGAAGGCCCGCATGGTGCGGTCCTTCTCCTCCGGTGCCAGCCGACCGTGCAGTACGGCGACCCGCAGCCCGTGCAGCGGACCCGTGGACAGGTGCTCGGCCAGCGCGACCACCGAGGCCAGCTGGGTCGGCTGCGCCTTGATCGCGTTGCCGTCCTCGTCGAGGTCGACCGCGTCGGTCTCACCCTGCTCGGAATCGTCGCCGGTGATCCGAGGCGCGACCACGTAGGCCTGGTGGCCCTTGTCGACCTCCTCGCGCAGCCGCTCCCAGACCCGGTCGATCCATTGCGGCCTCTCCGCGAGCGGCACCAACGAGGTCTGGATCGGAGCACGACCTGCCGGGAGCTCGGTCAGGGTGGAGACCTCGAGGTCTCCGAAGACGGTCATCGCCACGGTCCGCGGGATCGGCGTCGCGGTCATCACGAGCACGTGCGGCGGCGTACCGGCCTTGTCGGTGAGCGCCGCGCGCTGTTCGACGCCGAAGCGGTGCTGCTCGTCGACCACCACCAGGCCGAGGTCGTCGAAGATCACCTGGTCCTGCAGCAGCGCGTGGGTTCCGATGATGATGCCTGCCTCGCCGATAGCGATCCGGCTCAACGGCTCCGTGCGCTGGGCCTTGGTCATCGAGCCGGTGAGCAGCTCCACCGTCGTACCGCCGCCGAGCAGCCCGCCCCCGGCCAGCTCCCCCAGCATTGCGCTGATCGAGCGGAAGTGCTGCTGCGCGAGCACCTCGGTCGGCGCGAGCAGCGCGGCCTGGCCTCCGGAGTCGACCACCCGCAGCATCGCGCGCAGCGCGACCAGCGTCTTGCCCGACCCGACCTCGCCCTGGAGGAGGCGGTTCATCGGGTGTGGCTGCGCCAGGTCGTGCTCCAGCTGCTCCCCCACCTCCCGCTGGCCCGCGGTGAGCTCGAAGGGCAGCGTCGCGTCGAACCGCTCGAGCAGGCTCTCTCCGGCAGGATGGCTTCCTCCGGTGCGGGCCTGGGCGCCCTGCGCCATCAGAGCACGTCGGCGCCTGCCGAGGACGAGCTGCAGCGTCAACGCCTCGGCGAACCGGAACCGTCGCTGTGCCTCCTCCACCTGCTCGAAGTTCGAGGGTTGGTGGATCTGGGCGAAGGCGGTCCGCAGATCGATGATCTGGTGATCGTGACGGATCGACTCCGGGAGCACGTCCTCGATCCCGGTGACCACCTCGCGGGCGAACCTGATGGCACGCTGCAGGTCCCAGGACAGGACACCGGCCGTGAGTGGATAGATCGGGAAGACGTCGGTAAGCGCCTCGATCGTCATGGCGGCGTCCTCCGGGACGCCCTCGCCACCGGCATCGGAGGCGTCGGCGAAGAGCACCATCTGCGGGTTGGTCAGCTGCCACTGGTTGCGGAACGAACCGGCCTTGCCGATGAAGACGCCACGCGTCCCCGGCGCGAGCCGGGCGGCGTTCCACTCTGCGATGTGCTTGCGCTTGGCGAAGAAGGTCATCGACAGGCGCGGACCGTCGGTCTGCAGCATCGTCTCGACACGGTACGCCGGACGCCCCGTCCGACGGTCGGTGTAGCTCGCCATCCGGGTGCCCACGATCTCACCGAGCACGGTGAGCATGAGGCCCTCCTGCAGCTCGGAGACCTGGGTGAGCTTGGCCGTGTTGAGGTAGCGCCGCGGGAAGTGGTGGAGGAGATCGCCGACCGTACGCAGGCCGAGCCCACTCACGATCCTCTCTGCTTTCTTGTTGTCGCCCAGGACGGACTGGACGGGCGATTCAAGCGTGATCACTCGACCGCCACCAGCAGTGGGTAGCGGGTCTGGCCGCCGGCGTAGCAGACCACGTCGACGCTGGGATGGCGCTCCTCCACCCAGTCCCGAGCTGCCTGCGCGAGAGTGCCCTCGGCATCTTCGGCACCGGACACGAGGGTGACCATCTCGCCACCGCCGCCGAGGAGTCGGCTGATCACGTCGAGCGCCACTTCGTCGAGTGTCCCGCCGACGCGGACGAACTCGCCGTCGATGACGCCCAGCGTGTCCCCGGGCTCACACGGGCCGGCGAGGGTGAGCGCACGCCGGTCGGCCGTCGTGACAGCGCCGTGGCGCGCATGCCGCGCGGTCGCCGTCATCTCCAGCACATCCCTGTCGAACGGCGTCGCCGCGTCGTGCACCGCCATCGCGGCCAGGCCCTGGACCTGCGCGATGGACGGGATCACAGCCACCCGCAGTCCGTGGTCCTGCTCGACCGTGCGTGCGGCCGCCTCGGCGTACCGCATCGTGCGGAAGTCGTTGGGCAGCACGATCACCTCGGCCGCACCTGTCGCCACCAGTGCCGCGACCAGGTCGGCGGTCGTCGGCCGGTCTTCCAGCACGACGGCTCCGGCAGCCTCGAACAGCTCGCGCAGGCCGGGGCCGCTCGCAGCGGCGACGACCGCGCGGCCGGTACGGGTGGGTGTTGCCTCCTCCGGGTTCTGCCGCATCAATTGCTCCGCACCGTGCCGCATCAATTGCTCCGCACCGTGCCGCATCAATTGCTCCGCAAAGTGCGTCACCCTCACCCGATACGGCCGCCCGGCGGCGATGCCAGCCTCGATCGCCGCGCCGACGTCGTCGACGTGCACGTGGACGTTCCACAGTCCCTCGCCGCCGACCACGACCAGGGAGTCGCCGAGCGGGGCGAGAGCGCTGCGCAGCGTCGGGATCGAGGTGTCGGGCGCATCGAGGAGGAACATCACCTCGTACGCCGGCCCGTCCTCGGTCAGGTCGGCCTGTAGCCCGGCCGGCATGGGTGCGCGCTGCCGCAGCGGCGCCTCGAACGGCCGCCTGCCCGTCAGCGCACGGTCGATCGCGTCGAAGATGACGCTGACGCCGCGGCCACCTGCGTCGACCACGCCCGCCTCGGCCAGCCGGGCGAGCTGGTCCGGGGTGCGCTCGAGTGCCTCGCGCGCGGCATCGGCCGCCGCGGCCACCACGTCACGGGTGCGTGCGGTCAGGTCCAGCGCCCGCTCCACCCCTGCTTCCGCGGCCACCCGGCAGACGGTCAGCATGGTGCCCTCGACCGGCGTACCGACAGCGGCGTACGCAGCCGCGCTCGCCAGGCGCAGCGCATCGGCGAAGACCGACGCCCTGCGCTGGCCCTCGTCGGCACCCGCCAGCCGACGCAGGGCCGCGCCCAGCATCTCCGCCAGGATCACGCCGGAGTTGCCACGTGCTCCCAGCAGGGCGCCGCGCGCGTAGGCGGCCAGCGCATCGTGAGCGTCGTCGGTCTCGACCTGGTAGAGCGCATCGCGCGCCGACGTGGCGGTGAGGAAGAGGTTGGTGCCGGTGTCGGCGTCCGGAACGGGATAGACGTTGAGCTCGTCGATCTCCTCGCGGTGCGCGCCCAGCGCGTCGGCCGTCACGTCGGCGAACCGGCGCAGCAACGCCAGGTCCAGCATCACCACCGCCTACCCCTTCCGAGCTCATCCGCGGACGAGGGCACGGTTCGCCCAGAGCCGCGTCACTCGATACGCTTGGAAGGCATCAGAGTAGTGGGGTCACCCGCGATTTCCGCCGGGGACCGTAGATCGGCTACTCTCGTTCGGTTGCCAGCGCCAGTTCACGGTGTGTTCGCACAGAGATTGCGCGAGGCGACATCAGACCTAGACACACGATTTTTCAGGAGTTCACGGTGGCTGCCGTCTGCGACATCTGCGCCAAGAAGCCGGGCTTCGGCAACAACCGGCCGTGGTCCCGCAAGATCACGAAGCGCCGCTTCGACCCCAACATCCAGCGCGTGCGCGCCGTTGTCAACGGCACCGCCAAGCGCCTCAACGTCTGCACCGGCTGCCTCAAGGCCGGCAAGGTCACCCGCTGACCCGTCGCTGACTTCGACGAAGGCCGCTGCCCCACGGGCAGCGGCCTTCGTGCTTCCTCTCCGAGAATCTCCACGCGGCGGGGCCGCTCCCCTCTACGCTCACCCGCGTGAGCGACGTACCCGCCGGCTGGTATCCCGATCCGGCCGCTGTCCCCGGTTTCTCGATCCTGCGCTACTGGGACGGGCTGCGGTGGACCGAGCATGTGCACCACCAGGCCGTCGTCGCCGTACGACAGACGCCGACGACTCCCGACGGTCAGCCGTTGGCAGGCTGGTGGCACCGGGTCGGGGCCACCGTCATCGACGGCATCTTCGCGATCATCGTCGGCACCGTCCTCACGCTGCCGGTCCAGATCTCCATGCAGCGCGAGCAGCGGGTGCTGAACGAGGAGTTCCAGCGGCGCCTCGACGCGGGCGACCCGCATGCGCTCTCGTGGTTCGTCCACCATTTCCTGGACCAGTACCGGGACCACGCATGGATCTACGTGCTCTTCGGCCTCGTCCTGATCGTCGCGCACAGCGCGTTCCTGCACCTGTGGGGCGGTACGCCGGGGCAGCTCGTCACCGGCCTTCGAACCCGGCTGCGCGAAGCGCCTGGGCCGCTCTCGTGGGCACGTGCGTTCGTCCGAGTGATGGCCTACAGCGGCGCGACGGCCATCCTCCAGGTCATCGCACTCGCGTCAGGCTCACTCGCCGTGGTGGGCGTCACCTTCCTGGTCATCAACGTGTGGGCGGTGCTCAACCCGCTGTGGGCCGCCTGGGACGGCAAGCGCCAGGCGCTGCACGACAAGCTGGTCGGCAGCAACGTGGTCCGCGTCCGCCGCTGACGCCCCGGGCAGCCCTCAGAAATGCGTCCAACCGGTGGCACCCTCGTAGGTGCCACCGTCGACGGTCACCCCGGAGCCCTCGGCCACCGTGCCGATGGCGCGGAAGCCGGCTGGCAGCGCCGTACCTGCGGGGAAGGTGGCCAGCAGCGCGTGGTCGTCTCCCCCGCCCAGCACGAAGGTGATCGGGTCCGCGCCGGTGGCGGCGGCCACCGCGTGCAGCGGCTCGGGCACCTCGAGATCGGCGGTGCGGACGTCGATCGCCACTCCGGAGGCCACCGCCAGGTGGCCGGCCTCGGCCAGCAGCCCGTCGGAGACGTCGATCATCGCGGTCGCGCCGGCGGCGGCGCCCAGGGCGCCGGCCTCGTACGGCGGCTCCGGGCGGCGATAGGCCTCGACGAGCACCCGCGGTGAGCGGAACCCGCGGCCCAGCACCGCCAGTCCACCGGCCGCCCAGCCCTGGCGGCCGGCGAGGGCGAGCACGTCCCCTGGGTGCGCGCCGCTGCGCAACACCGGCGCCTGGGCGACCGCACCCAGGACTGTCACCGCGACCATGACCTGATCGGCCCGGGTCAGGTCGCCGCCGATCACCGAGGCGCCGACCAGCGCGCACTCCTCGGCGAAGCCGGCGGCCAGGTCCAGCGCCCACGCGACCGGCAGATCGGCCGGTGCCGCCAGGCCGATCGTGAGCGAATGCGCTCGGCCACCCATCGCATTGATGTCGGAGAGGTTCTGGGCGGCGGCGCGACGGCCGACGTCGTACCCGCTGGCCCAGTCGCGTCGGAAGTGCCGTCCCTCGACCATGAGGTCGCTGGAGACAACCACGTGGCCCTGCTTGATCCGCAGCAGCGCGGCATCATCGCCGGGCCCGACCAGGACGTGCTCGCCCTGGGGGAAGCGCTCCACCAACTGCGCGATCAGGCCGAACTCACCGACGTCCGCGAGAGTCTGCTCCGAGGTCATGGCCCCATCCAACCGCGTGCCTCGAACGGGTCGGCCATCGCCGTCCGCCTACCGGCTCCCTCAGCAGGCGGTATAGGTTGATCGACGGACCGGCGACGAGGCCGGAACGACGTGAGGAGAGCGTGATGGTCGTCCAGGCCTACATCCTGATCCAGACCGATGTCGGCAAGGCCGCCGACGTGGCCGCGCAGATCGCCCAGGTCAAGGGCGTGACCCAGGCCGAGGACGTCACCGGTCCCTACGACGTGATCGTCCGCGCGGAGGCCAAGAACGTCGACGAGCTCGGCAAGCTGGTCGTCGCCAAGATCCAGACGCTCGAGGGCATCACGCGCACGCTGACCTGCCCCGTCGTGCACATCTGATCCCTGATCCACCTCAACCCTGATCTGGAGTCTTTCCATGAGCGGTCTGGTCGCCGTCATCGCCGGTGGTCTCTCCCACGAGCGCGACGTCTCCCTGGCGTCGGGTCGCAACCTGGTGCGTGAGCTGCGCGCCGAGGGCGTGGACGTGACCGCCTACGACTTCGATCGCAATCTGCTGCACAACCTCGAGCGCGACAAGGCCACCGTCGCGCTGTCCGCGCTGCACGGCCAGTTCGGCGAGGACGGCGAGATCCAGACCCTGCTCGAGCTGATCGACCTGCCCTACGTCGGCAGCACCTCGCGGGCCTGCCGGGTCGCGTTCGACAAGGGCACGGCACGGGAGTTGCTGCGTCGCGCCGACATCCCGGTCCCCGACAGCGTCGGCCTCTCGGCACAGACCTTCCGCGACATCGGTCCGACCGCGCTGATGGAGCACGTGCTGGACCGGCTCGGCGAGCGGGTCGTGGTCAAGCCGACGCGGGGCGGCTCCGCCCTCGGTGTCAGCGGCGTGGACGGCCTCATCGAGCTGCCGTCCGCCCTGGTCGGCACCTACGCCTACCACGACGACGCGCTGATCGAGCGGTTCTACCAGGGGATCGACGTCTCGGTCGTGGTGCTCGAGACAGGCGAGAGCCTGACCTCGCTGGACCCGATCGCGATCGACTTCACCAAGGGCCACGAGTTCGACTTCGCCGCGCGTTACACGGCCGAGTTCGTCGGCCTCGCCGTACCGGACCTGCCGGCGGACCTGCTCGACCAGCTCGGCGAGACAGCCCGCACGGCTCACCGGGTGCTGGGCCTGCGTGACGTCTCCCGCTCGGACTTCATCGTGTCCAAGGACGGCTCGTTCGTGCTGCTGGAGACCGCCATCACCCCGGGCACCACCGAGACCTCGGTCTTCCCCTTCGCCTGTACGGCCGCCGGCACCTCGCTCGGCAAGGTGGCACACGGCTTGGTCATGCAGGCCGCCGATCGTTGAGTCGGGCCTCCGTCCGGGTTGAGTCGGGTCTCCGTCCGGGTTGAGTCGGGTCTGCGTCTCAGGTGGGTGACGTCCCGACTGTCACGGACCGACGTCTCGACCCTCGTCGAAGGCCATCTCGATCTCGATGCCAGCCTCGAGCGGGACGGTGGCTCCGGTAGGCGTGAACCCCAGCTTCCGGTACGCCGCCCGCGCGCGAGCGTTGTCCTCGTGCACCAGCAGCCGCACTCGGTGCACGCCGTGCTCCGACCCCCAGTCGCGCACCGCATCCACGAGGCGCCCCAGCAGGCCCACTCCGCGATGGTCCGGGTGCACCCACACCCCGACGACATGCACCTGGAGGTGCTCGATCGGGTGGCCGGCCCAGTCATCGGTGCCAGGCTCCTCGCGCAGCCCGCTGGCGCTGCCGACCCACGCGACGGCGTCGGAGATGGCGACGAACTGAGCGACCCCGGCACCTGACGACGCCCCGGCCGCACGGTCACGCCAGAACGCGTCCGGCCGCGCCGCCGCCTGCTCATGGGTCTCCAGGAACGCGATGCTGGCCGCCTCGTCGCGCAGCGCCTCCAGGCGCATGCCGCGAAGCGCGGCCCAGTCATCGGGGACGACCCGACGTACAAGAGGAACGGAGTGCTCATTCAACACGGACGGATCCATCATTCAACCTCAGCGCAGGCCGGTGGGGCGCTCGAGGGCGAGCTGGATGAGCTCGTCGATCAGCTCGGGGTAGGTCAGGCCGCTGGCCTCCCACATCTTGGGATACATCGAGATGGGGGTGAAGCCGGGCATGGTGTTGATCTCGTTGATCACCACCTCGCCCTCGGCGCTGACGAAGACGTCGACGCGGGAGATGCCCTCGCCGCCGATCGCCTCGAACGCCCGAACCGCGATGTCGCGCACCTTGGCGGCGACCTCGGCCGGAAGGTCGGCAGGGGCCTGGGTGCGAGCGTGCGACGCGGAGGAGTACTTCTCCTCGAAGTCGTAGAAGTCGGCTGTCCCGTGGTCGACGACGATCTCGCCTGGCACGGACGCGCGCGGCCTGGAGCCGCCTCGGCCGCCGAGCACGGCGCACTCGATCTCGCGGCCCTCGAGGCCCTGCTCGATCAGCACCTTGGGATCGTGGAAGCGGGCCACCTCGACCGCCTCCGCGAGTCGCGAGATGTCGTCCACCCGCGTCACGCCGAGCGAGGACCCGGCGCGGGCCGGCTTGACGAAGACCGGGAACTTCAGCTCCTCGCTGACCCGCGCGACCACCTCGGACTGACGCTGCTCCCAGTCGCGCGGCTGCACCACGACGTAGGGGCCGACCGGCAGTCCGTGTCCGGCGAAGACCAGCTTCATGTAGTGCTTGTCCATGCCGACCGCCGAGGCGAGCACGCCGCAGCCGACGTAGCGGACGTCGGCCAGCTCGAGCAGGCCCTGGATGGTGCCGTCCTCGCCGAAGGGCCCGTGCAGGACCGGAAAGACCACGTCGACCTCGCCGACGTCACTGAGTCCCACGACCTGCCGACCCGAGTCCGTGGTCACCTCCGGCAGGTTGCCGGCGGTCAGCTCGAAGCGCGCCGGGTCCCCGGCCGTGAGCACCCACTGGCCGGCACGGGTGATCCCGACGGGCAGTACGTCGTACTTCTCCCGGTCGATGGCCTTCATCACGCCGGCCGCGGTGGCTGCCGAGATGGCGTGCTCACCGGAGCGGCCGCCGAAGAGCAGGGCGACCCGGACCTTGCGGCTCGCACCCGGCTCGGAGGTGCCGGCGGGGCTGGACTGGGGAGCGTCGACCATGGTGGAAGAGCCTATAGAAGAGCGTCTGCGACCTCGTACAGGCGCGCCCCGTTGGAGGCCTTGAAGAGAACCGCGTCACGTGCCCCGAGGTGCTCGCGCACCCACGCAGTCGCCGCGGCGTTGTCCGCCAGCACGACGCTCGCCGTGCCGCCCTCCCGAGCACCCAGGTCGATCCCCCGCGCTGCCTCGCCGACGACCACGACCTGGTCGATGCCGCGCTCGGCTGCATAGCGACCCACCGCGACGTGCTCCTGCTCGGCGTCGGGACCGAGCTCCTTCATCTCGCCCAGGACGGCGACGGTGCGCTGGACCGCGGTGTCGGCACCGATCACCGCGAGCGCGTCGATGCCCGCGCGCATCGAGTCGGGGTTGGCGTTGTAGGCGTCGTTGAGCACGATCGCACCACCGGGCAGCTCGTGCAGCTCCATCCGCCACTTCGAGAGCGTGGCGACGCCCGCGAGCGCCTGGCCGATCTGCTCGATGGTGAGCCCGGCCGCCATCGCGGCGGTGGCGGCGGCCGCCGCGTTGAGGGCTTGATGGGCACCGACCAGCTGCAGCGTGACTGGGACGGCCGTGTCAGCGGTGGCGAGCGTGAACGACGGTCGCCCGAGCCGGTCCAGCCGTAGGTCGCGCACCCGGACGTCGGCCTCGCGCTCCTGCCCGAAGGTGATCACCCGCGCATGGGTCCGAGCCGCCATCGCGGCGACCCGATCGTCGTCGGCGTTGAGCACCGCGGCCCCGCTGCTCGCCTCGATCAGCTCGCCCTTCGCCTCGGCGATGGCCTCCCGCGACCCGAACTCGCCGATGTGGGCGTGCCCCACGTTGAGCACCACGCCGATGTCGGGCGCGACCAGCTCGGCGAGCTCGGCGATGTGGCCCTTACCGCGAGCACCCATCTCCAGCACGAGGTAGCGGGTGCCGGTGTCGACCCGCAGCGCTGTCAGCGGCATGCCGATCTCGTTGTTGTAGGAGCCGCGGGTGGCCACCGTCGGCGCGGCCTGCCCGAGGACGGCGCTGAGCAGGTCCTTGGCCGACGTCTTGCCCTGCGAGCCGGTGATCCCCAGCACCGTCAGCCCGCCCGCTGCGCGGACCCGTGCGACGACCGCCTTGGCGAGCCGCTGCAGCGCCTGCTGCACGTCCTCGACGATGACCGTCGGCAGCTCGGTCGGGCGCTTGCCGAGGACCGCCACGGCACCGACGGCAGCGGCCTGCGGGACGTGGAGATGACCGTCGGTGTGCTCGCCGACGAATGCCACGAAGAGGCTGCCGGCCTCGGCCTCGCGGCCATCGATCACGACCGGTCCGTCCACCACGACCGGATGCTCGGCGCCGGTCACCGAGCCGCCGGTCAGAGCAGCGATCTCGGCGAGGGTGAGCGCGATCATGAGGCGGTCCAGGGAACGACGATCATGATCCCCGAGCCTAGTGGGCCAGGCCCTAGTCTGTGGACATGGCCGACCAGACCAAGCCCGCGACCCGCGCCGTACATGCCGGACGGCCGGCGCACGAGCCCGACCAGCCGCTCAACGTCCCGATCACGATGGCCTCTACCTACGTGGGCGGCGGCGAGAAGGAGTACGGCCGCTACACCAACGACGCGTGGGTGGCGTTCGAGACCGCCCTGGGCGAGCTCGAGGGCGGCAAGGCGCTCACCTTCAGCAGCGGCCTGGCCGCGATCGCGACCATGCTCGACCTGGTCAACGACTCGGTCGTGGTGGCCGGGCAGTCCTACCTCGGCACCGTCGGGCAGCTCGCCGACCTTGAGGCCCGCGGCCGGCTGACCACCCGCCTGGTCGACATCACCGACACCGCCGCCGTGGTCGCGGCGCTGGACGAGGACGTCGCGCTGCTGTGGATCGAGTCGCCGACCAACCCGGGCATGGCGGTGGCCGACCTGCCCGCCCTGATCACGGCTGCGCACGCCGTCGGCGCTCGCGTCGTGGTCGACAACACCTTCGCCACTCCCCTGCTGCAGCAGCCGTTGGCGCTGGGAGCGGACGTGGTGGTGCACTCCGCGACGAAATACCTCGCCGGTCACTCGGACGCCGTGATGGGTGCCATCGTCGTACGCGACGACGAGGGCGGCCAGGCGCTCTGGGACGTGCTCAAGGGCCGCCGCGACCTGATCGGCGCCATCCCGGGGACGCTGGAGGCCTGGCTCGCCCTGCGTGGCCTACGCACGCTGGCGTTGCGGGTCGAGCGCGCCTCGGCCAACGCCGTCACGCTGGTGCAGCGACTCGAGGACCACCCGGCGGTCGAGAAGGTGCTCTATCCCGGCTTCGGCGGCATGCTCGCGATCGTGCTCGGCTCGGCCGAAGCAGCCGATGCGGTGACGCACGCGACGTCGCTGTGGGTGCACTGCACCTCGCTCGGCGGTGTCGAGTCGACCTTCGAACGACGCCGACGCTGGAAGGGCGAGGACAAGGACGTTCCCGACGGCCTGATCCGGCTCAGCGTCGGCATCGAGGACGTCGACGACCTGTGGGCCGACCTCGCGGGCGCCCTCAACGGGCTCTGAGCCTGCCGATGGATGACGTGGAGGTCCGCCGCGCCACGCCTGCCCACCTGGCATCGCTGCTGGGCATGCTCGGCGAGTTCTACGCCGAGGACGGACACGAGTACGACGAAGGCCGCATCCGGGCTGCCCTCGACCCGCTGCTGACCGACGACGCCCTTGGCCAGGTGTGGGTCCTGCAGCGGCGCGTCGACGACCTCGACAGCGGCCTGCTCGGCTACGCCGTGCTGACCTGGGGCTGGAGCCTGGAGTCCGGCGGCCGCGAGGGTCTGCTCGACGAGTTCTTCGTGGTCACTGGCCGGCGCCGAGGTGGGCTCGGCGGCCTGCTGATCGAACGCGTCATCGCCGAGGCTCGCACGGCGGGCTGCCGGGCACTGTTCCTGGAGACCGAACGCCCCAACCACAAGGCACGGGCGTTCTACGACCGGCACGGTCTGGAAGAGCAGGAATCGATCTGGATGAGTGCGCAGCTCGACTAACGCCCGACGTGGGCGGTTCCTCGCTCGATGCCGTCGCCACGTCGCTCCCGGTCGTGCGTACCGACCCGACGCAGCAGGGCGGCCGCGGCAGCCAGCACCAGTTCGCGGTCGTAGGTGACGACGTAGTCGAAGCGGCGGTCCGTGTCCGGTCCCGAGTCGCCGAGATCTCGGGCCAGGACCGCACCGGCGAAGTGCGGACCCACGACCACCAGACTCCACTCCTCGACCAGCGGATCGGCCCGGTCGAGGGCTGCCCCGCTCACGCCGGGTGCCGGCTCGGCCGGCATCTCCTCCCCGAGCGCCACGACCAGCTCCGCCGACGTCGCGAGCTCACCGTAACGGCGCGCCGTGTCCGCGGTGAACTGGCGAGCGTGTTGGAACGTCGCTGCCAGCACCGCCGGTCCGCCCAGGATCCGCGCCTGCTGCTCCAGGTGCTTGCTCATCGCGATCAACAACGGCTTCGTCGCCCGTTGCACGGCGCGTGAGCGCGCGACTAGCTGGTACGGCGTGTCGGTCCGCTGCCACGTCGCGCTCGGGATCAGTGTGGCCAGCTGTCCGCTGTCGAAGGCCGCGCCGGGACGCGGCGGCGCCGTCAGCGGGCCGGGCCGACCGTAGAGCCAACCCTGGCCGAGGCGCGCGCCCATCTCCCGGGCGAGGGTGGCGTGCTCGATGGTCTCGATGCCTTCGGCGAGAACGGCTGCGCCGGTGCGCTCGGCCTGCGCGTTGACGGCGCTGATGACCTCGGCGATCTCGAGGGTGGTGCGCTGCTGCACCAGGCTGAGGTCCAGCTTCAGCACGTCGGGGGCTAGGAAGGGCATCAGGGCGAGCGAGGCGCGCTCCGCACCGATGTCGTCGACGGCGATGAGCCACCCGAGCGCGCGAGCGGACTCGGCCGCCGCGAGCAGTCTGGCCGGGTCGACGGCGAGCGCCCGCTCGGTGAACTCCACGACCACGGGCAGGCGCCCGGCGAGCTCGTCCGCGAGTGCCCGGAAGCCGTCCGGCGGCGTGGTGCCGAGGGCTGCGGGCTCGACGTTGACGAACAGCGCCTGAGGACCCGTCAGGCCGGCGGCCTTCGCACCGGCCAGGGCCGCCGTGCGGCACGCCCAGTCCAGGTCGGCGAGCCGGCCTGCGGCTCGGCCGGCGGCGAACAGCCGGTCAGGTCGCTCGAGGGCACTGCCCACCGGTCCGCGCGCGAGCGCCTCGTAGCCGACGACTTCTCCGCTGGCGAGCTCGACGATCGGCTGGTAGACCGTACGGATCCCACTGCCGGCGAGCACTCCACCGAGCTCCTCGATCTCGGCGTCGAGGGCGACACTGTCCTGCATCATGGCGATCCTCGGCTTCAGTCGGTCTCGGCCTTGGTGGGACGCCCCAGCATCGCGTCCATCGTGGCGGTGGCCGTCATCCGACCGGCCACGACCTCGTCGACGTACTGCGCCAACGGGGCGTCGACGCCGTGCCGCGCGGCGAGCTCGCGCAGCGAATGGCACGACTTGACGCCCTCGGCGACCTGGTGGGTGCCGCCGGTGATCTCCTCGACCGAGAGCCCCCGACCCAACTTCTCGCCGAAGGTGCGGTTGCGCGAGAGCGGCGAGGAGCAGGTCGCGACCAGGTCGCCGAGGCCGGCCAGGCCCATCAACGTCATCGGGTCGGCGCCCATCTTGATCGCCAGTCGGACGGTCTCGGCCAACCCACGGGTGATCACCGAGGCGGTGGAGTTGTCGCCGAAGCCGAGCCCGACCGCCATCCCGACGGCGAGACCCACGACGTTCTTGTAGGCGCCGCCGAGCTCGCAGCCCAGCACGTCGGTCGAGGTGTAGGGCCGGAACGCGGGCGTGTGGATGATCGACTGCAGCTGCTTGGCGACGTCCTCGTCGGCGCAGGCGACCACGGCAGCCGCCGGCTCACGCCGCGCGATCTCGGGCGAGAGATTGGGCCCGCTGATCACCGCGATCCGGTCCTGGCTCGCGCCGGTCTCCTGGGCGATGACCTCGCTCATCCGGTTGAGCGTGCCGAGCTCGACGCCCTTCATCAGCGAGACCAGCGGGGCGGTGGTGGGCAGGTGCGGAGCCCAGGAGGTCAGGTTCGCGCGCAGCGTCTGCGAGGGCGTGGCGAGCACGACCACGTCGGCGCCGCTCGCTGCCTCCTCGACGTCGTGGGTGGCCCGAATGCGCGGCGCGAGCTCGACCTCGGGGTGGTACTCCGCGTTGCGGCGGGTCTGGTTGATCCCCGCCGCGATCTCCTCACGGCGCGCCCAGATGGTCACGTCGTTGCCGGCATCGGCCAGCACGATCGAGAACGCCGTACCCCAGGATCCGGCCCCGAAGACCGCTACCTTCGTCATTCCGCCGCCTTCTTGTGGGGGTGGGGATTGCCCGTCGCGTTGAGGCCGTGCTTCCGCGGGTCGAACCGCTCGTCGGGAGCCTCCTCGCCGCGGATCTCCTCGACCAGGTCGACGATCGCGGCCATGATCCGGTCGGTGGCCTCCTTGACCACGGCAAGGGTGGGTTCGTGCTCGCGCAGGTCGTCGAGCGGCACCGGGTCGCCGACGTGCATCGTGATCGTCTTGCGTCCGAACAGGTCGGGCCGCTTGGAGTACGCCGGAAGCAGCGCCTGGGCGCCCCACTGTCCCACCGGGATCACCGGCGCGCCGGTCTCCAGCGCGATCCGCGCGGCCCCCGACTTCGGCACCATCGGCCAGCCGGCGGGGTCCTTGGTGATCGAGCCCTCGATGTAGACGACCACGATCTCGCCGGCGTTGACGGCCGCGACGGCCTCCTTGAACGCGTCGGCACCCGCAGCCCTGTCGACCGGGATCTGGCCGGCGGCACGCAGGAACCTGCCCAGCTGGGCGTTCTTGAACAGGGTCGACTTGGCCAGGTAGCGCGACTCACGGCCGTAGTCCCACACCAGGTGGGCGGCGGTCAGCGGGTCGACGTGGGAGACGTGGTTGAGCGCGATGATGGCGCCGCCGCTGGTCGGGATCTTCTGTCCGCCGGTCCAGTCCTGCTTCGTCGTCGCGAGCAGGACCGGCTTGAGGATCCCCACGGCGACAGTCCACGCCCAGCCCCGTTCGCCCTGCAGCTTCCTGTACTTGCCCACGAACGAGGAGGCTACCGGTCGTGGGTCTCACGAGGGCGGGGTGAGGCGCGGCCACGGTCGGCGTGTTGGGAAGATGGTCGCGATGTCCTTCGCCGTACTCCTTCCGGTCAAGCCGCCCGCCCGCGGCAAGTCGCGTCTTGTCGGCCTGCCCGGCGGCGCTGCGCTCTCCGACGCCGGCAGGGTCGCGCTGGCAACGGCGTTCGCCCTCGACACCGCCACCGCGTGCCTCGGTGCCTCGTCGGTGGGCGCCGTGCTGGCCGTCACCGACGACGCCCTCTTCGCCAGCTCCTTGGTGGCGCTGGGATGCGCCGCGATCCCCGACGGGGTGACCGACGACCTCAACGGTTCGCTGCGGCTGGCGGCGGCGGAGGCCGTACGCCGCTGGCCACGCCTGCGGCCGGTCGCTCTGTGTGGAGACCTGCCCGCGCTGCGGTCGGCCGATCTGGACGCCGCCCTGACGGACGCCCTCGCGACCGCTCCCGAGGGTCCGTGCTACGTCGCCGACGCGGCCGGGACCGGCACCACGCTCTATTCCGCCCCGTTGCCGACGTTCGCCCCGTCGTACGGCGTCGACTCGGCGCGGCTGCATGCCGCCTCCGGAGCCGTTCCGCTCGCTGGCGAGCTGGTCTCGCTGCGGCACGACGTCGACACGCTCGAGGACCTGCGCGCCGTCGTACCGCTCGGGCTGGGTCCGCGCACGACGCTCGCCGCCGCCCAGCTGGGGCTGCTGGTCTGAGGGTCATTCCTGTCTCGTCGAGGCCGTCCGCGTACGACGAGGCGGGCCGCCCCGGTGTGGGACGGCCCGCTGCTGTGATCGCGAGCGATCAGGACTGTCCCGGCGGCGCAACCGGAGGGGTCTGCGTCGGGGCCGCGGGCGGCGTCTGCGTCGGCGCGGCCGGAAGGGTCTGCGTCGGAGCCGCGGGCGGCGCCTGGGTCGGCGCTGGCGCAGGCGTCTGG
Source organism: Nocardioides sp. Iso805N (assembly GCF_000364605.1). Lineage (GTDB taxonomy): Bacteria > Actinomycetota > Actinomycetes > Propionibacteriales > Nocardioidaceae > Nocardioides. The sequence continues at coordinate 563,878 of NZ_KB822576.1, forward strand.
GTCGGCGCCGGGCTGGTGGCGGCACCCGTCGCCGGCGATGGCGTGGTGCGGTCGGCGACGGATGTCGTCCGCTTGGCCGTCGGTCGCTTGACCGGGGTCTTCTTGGCCGGTGCCTTCTTGGCGGGAGACTTCTTGGCCGGCGTTGCCTTGGTTGCGGCGGTCCTGGTCGCGTCAGTCTGGGTCGCGGCGGTCTTGGTGGCCGGTGCCTTCTTGGCTGTCGTCGCCTTGGTCGCCGGCACTGACGCGGTCGAGCTCGCGGCGGCCTTGGCGGTGGTCTTGGTCGGTGCCTTCTTGGCCGTCGCGGCCTTCGTCGGCGCGGCCTTCTTGGCCGAGGGAGCCTTGGTGGCGGTCGCCTTCCGCACCGGAGTCGCCTTGGTGGCCGTCGCCTTCTGGACGGGTGTCACCTTGGTGGCGGTCGCCTTGGTGACAGCTGCCGTCGTGGCGGCCTTCTTCACCGGCGACTTCTTCGCTGCAGCCTTGCGCGCTGCTCCTGAGGCACCGCCGACCCGGTTCTCGACCGCGTCCTGAACCTGGTCGACGACCTTCTTGACGCTGGTGGAGGAGGGCAGCTTCGGCAGCTTGATCGCACCGGAGACGACCCCGCTGAGCTCCTTGGCGGCCTTGAACTGCGGGACGAACGACCGCTTCTCCGCCTTCTTGGACTTCTTCCCCTTGCCCGACCTCTTGGCGTCGGGCTTCTTCGGGAGCACCCTCTCGAAGGTGCCGAAGCCCTTGATCACGACCTTCTCGCCTCGAACGACCTCGCGGGTGATGGTGTCGACCACCGCGTCGAGCGCCTCGGTGGCGTGCTTCTTGTTCCCCTCGAACCGCGCAGCGAGCGCGTCGATGAGCTGAGACCTCTTCACGATCAACCTTTCGCGTGCCACAGGCCGAGCCGGTCGCTCGACGCACTTCCAGCACCCTAGAGATACCTGGGGTACGTACACCATGCCGCGTACCCGAAATCACGCTGCAGAAGCAGAACGCGGGGAGCCCCGCCGTACTGGCGTTGCTCCCCGCGTCCGCGAAGGCCGGATGTCCGCTCAGGCGTGCTGCGTGACCGGCTTCCAGGTCGGCCGAGTGCCCTCGAAGGCCGCGATGTCGGCCTCGTTGCCGAGGGTGAGGCTGATGTCGTCGAGACCGTTGAGCAGACGCCACTTGGTGTAGGGATCGACGTCGAAGGAGTCGGTCACCGAGCCGTCGGCGGTCGAGACGGTCTGCGACTCGAGGTCGACGGTGATCTCGCCGCCCGGGTTGTCGTCGAGGTAGTCCCAGAGCCGCTGGACGACCTTCTCGTCGACCTGGCCGGTGAGCAGGCCGGCCTTGCCCGAGTTGCCGCGGAAGATGTCGGCGAAGCGAGCGGAGAGCACCACCTTGAAGCCGTAGTTCTGCAGCGCCCAGACCGCGTGCTCGCGCGAGGAGCCGGTGCCGAAGTCCGGTCCGGCGACCAGCACAGTGCCGGCCTTGTAGACGTCCTGGTTGAGGATGAACTCCGGGTCGTTGCGCCACGCGGCGAACAGGCCGTCCTCGAAACCGGAGCGGGTGACCCGCTTGAGGTAGACCGCCGGGATGATCTGGTCGGTGTCGACGTTGCTGCGCTTGAGCGGGACGCCGACGCCGGTGTGAGTCGTGAACTTGTCCATCAGAAGTTTTCCGTTCGTCGATCTTGTCGAGACGTCAGGCGTTGGCCGGGGCGAGGTCGGCGGGAGCCGAGAGCGTGCCGCGCACGGCCGTGGCGGCGGCGACCGGCACGGAGACCAGGTGGGTGCGACCGCCCTTGCCCTGCCGCCCCTCGAAGTTGCGGTTGGAGGTGGAGGCGGAGCGCTCGCCCGGCTCCAGGGTGTCCGGGTTCATGCCCAGGCACATCGAACAGCCTGCGCCGCGCCACTCCGCGCCGGCCTCGATGAAGACCTTGTCCAGGCCCTCCTCCTGCGCCTGCAGACGGACCTTGACCGACCCCGGTACGACGAGCAGGCGGGTGCCGTCGGCGACCTTGTGACCCTTGATCGTCTCGGCCGCGAGGCGCAGGTCCTCGATCCGGCCGTTGGTGCACGAGCCGATGAAGACGGTGTCGACCTTGACCTCACGCAGCGGCGTACCGGCCTCGAGGCCCATGTAGGCGAGCGCCTTCTCGGCGGCGACGCGGTCCTGCTCCTCGGCGAAGTCAGCCGGGTTCGGGACGTTGGCGCCCAGCGGTGCACCCTGGCCCGGGTTGGTCCCCCAGGTCACGAACGGGGTGATCTCGGCGGCGTCGAGGACGATCTCCTCGTCGAAGACGGCGTCCTCGTCGGTGACGAGCGTCTTCCAGTGCTCGACGGCGGCATCCCAGTCGGCGCCCTTGGGCGCCTCCGGCTTGCCCTCGATGTAGGCGAAGGTGGTCTCGTCGGGTGCGATCAGACCCGCCTTGGCGCCCCACTCGATCGACATGTTGCAGATCGTCATGCGGCCCTCCATGGAGAGCGCCCGGATCGCCTCGCCGCGGTACTCGACGATGTAGCCCTGGCCGCCGCCCGTGCCGGTCTTGGAGATCAGCGTCAGGATGAGGTCCTTGGCGGTCACGCCGGCCGGCAGGGAGCCGTTCACGGTCACGGCCATGGTCTTCGGCTTGGCCTGCGGCAGCGTCTGGGTGGCGAGCACGTGCTCGACCTCGGAGGTGCCGATGCCGAACGCGATCGCGCCGAACGCGCCGTGGGTCGAGGTGTGCGAGTCACCGCAGACGATCGTCATGCCCGGCTGGGTCAGGCCCAGCTGCGGGCCGACGACGTGCACGATGCCCTGATTGACGTCGCCGAGCGGATGCAGACGTACGCCGAACTCCTCGGCGTTCTTGCGCAGCGTCTCGACCTGGGTGCGGGACACCGGGTCGGCGATCGGCTTGTCCCAGTCGAGGGTCGGGACGTTGTGGTCCTCGGTGGCCAGGGTCAGGTCGGGACGACGTACCTTGCGACCGGTCAGACGAAGGCCGTCGAACGCCTGGGGGCTGGTCACCTCGTGAATGAGGTGGAGGTCGATGTAGAGGAGGTCAGGCTCCCCAGCGGTCGACCGGACGACGTGCTCGTCCCACACCTTCTCCGACAGGGTCTTACCCATGGTTCATCGCTCCTTGATCAGAACCGGCCGCTGTCCGCCTTGACAGCGCCCGTGCTCACCACGGTAGGACGATCACCGCTTGCGATTCCACTCCGTGAGACCTTAGTCTTGCCATATGGACACATCGAGTGGAGTGGGCGTCCTCGACAAGGCCGCCCTCGTGCTGACCGCGCTGGAGTCCGGTCCGGCCACCTTGGCCGGGCTGGTGACGGCGACCGGGCTGGCACGCCCCACGGCCCATCGTCTCGCAGTCGCGCTGGAGCACCATCGCCTCGTCGCCCGCGACATGCAGGGGCGCTTCGTGCTCGGCCCGCGGCTGGCGGAGCTCTCCGCGGCGGCCGGCGAGGACCGGCTGCTGGCGACCGCCGGCCCGGTGCTCGCGCGACTGCGCGACATCACCGGCGAGTCGGCGCAGCTGTGGCGGCGCCAGGGCGAGTTCCGCGTCTGCGTGGCCGCTGCCGAGCGCCCGTCGGGCCTGCGCGACACCATCCCGGTCGGCTCGCAGCTGACCATGCGCGCTGGTTCGGCTGCCCAGGTGCTGCTTGCCTGGGAGGACCCGGACCGCCTGCACCGCGGCCTGCAGAACGCAGCGTTCTCTGCGGCGGCGCTCTCGGGCATCCGCCGCCGCGGCTGGGCGCAGTCGATCGGCGAGCGCGAGGCCGGCGTCGCCTCGGTCTCGGCACCGGTCCGCTCCCCCGGCGGCAAGATCATCGCCGCGGTCTCCGTCTCCGGTCCGTTGGAGCGCCTCACCCGGCAGCCGGGCAAGATGCACGCCCCCGCCGTACTGGCCGCCGCCGAGCGGCTCTCCGAGTCGCTGCGTCGCGCCGCCGAATAACCCCGAATCTGTAGAAATGGCCCGCGAGTCTGCACTTAGGCGCAGACTCGCGGGCCATTTCTCACTACTCGCGGGCCATTTCTCACTACTCGCGGGCCATTTCTCACTACTCGAGGTCCGTAGGCTGTGCCGGTGAGCTGGGAGACACTGAGCAGTCGCCGCGTCTACACGAACCCGTGGATCAGCGTCCGCGAGGACCAGGTACTGCGTCCCGACGGCTCACCCGGCATCTACGGCGTCGTCGATCTTCAACATCCGGCGGTGTTCATCGTCCCGGTGACCGATGAGGGCGAGGTTCTGCTCGTACGGCAGCGCCGCTACGCGATCGGTCGAGACTCCCTCGAGATCCCGGCCGGCGGGACGGACGGCGAGGCGGTCCTGGTCGCCGCTCGTCGGGAGCTGCTGGAGGAGACCGGGTACGACGCCGCCGAGCTGCGCATCCTCAGCGAGGTCTACTCGCTCAACGGCGTGTCCAACGCTCCGGGTCACATCGTCCTCGCCACCGGGCTGACCCGGGTCGCCGATGGCGGTGGCCTCGACGAGGAGGGCATCACCGGCGTCGAGAGCGTCGCCTGGGCCGACCTGTTCGAGCTGTTGCGCACCGGCGAGATCCACGACGGCGAGACGGCCGCGGCACTGATGTACGCCGCCGTCGCGCTCGGCCGGGTGCAGTGACCACCCAACGCGCGAGAGCTGACCCCTCGACCTGCGAGAACTGACCCCTCGGCTCAGAAGAGCGCCTCGGTCTCCAGGTCGAGCAGCAGCTGCTTGCGTTCCACACCGCCCGCGTAGCCGGTGAGCGAGCCGTTCGCCCCGATCACGCGGTGACACGGGATCACCACCGGGATGGGGTTGCGGCCGTTGGCCAGGCCGACCGCACGCGCGCCGTGACCGGTCAGGCCGAGTCGCCCCGCGATCTCGCCGTACGTCGCGGTCCGGCCGTACCCGATCGTCACCAGCTCCTGCCACACCTTCTGTTGGAAGACCGTGCCGAGCGGCGCGAGCGGCAGGTCGAAGGTGGTGCGTTCCCCGGCGAAGTACTCGGCGAGCTGGCCCGCACACGCCGCCAGCACAGGATTCTGGTCGTCGCGGTCGCCGCGCAGCCGGCCGTCGGCGTAGGCGAAGGGGTGGAAGTCGATGGCGACGATCGCGCCGTCGTCCTCCACGAGTCGCAGCTCCCCGATCGGGGAGTCGATCACGGTCCACATCAGGCTGCCTCCACGGCTTGGTCGAGTGAGTTCCACAGGTAGAGCGAGGCGTAGGAGCGCCACGGGCGCCACGCCGCCTCGGCGGTGTCGAGATCGGAGTCGGCCCCGAGGCGGTTCAGCGCCCGGCGCAGCCCGACGTCGGAGGGCAGGAACACGTCCGGGTGGCCGAGCGCCCGCAGGGCGATGTAGCCGGCGGTCCACGGCCCGATCCCGGGCAGCGCCAGCAGCGCATCGCGTACGGCGTCGCGATCCGCGCCGCGATCCAGCGCCACCTCGCCGCTGACGATCGCGGCGGCCATGGTGTTGAGCGCTCGCCCGCGCGAGCGCGGCATCGGCAGCGCCTCGGGATCGATGCCGGCGATGGTCTCGGCGGCCGGGAAGACATGGGTCAGCCCGTCGATCTCGGACGCGAAAGGCACACCGTGGGCGGCGACGAGCCGGCCCAGCACCGTCCGGGCACCGGCGACACTGACCTGCTGCCCCACGATGGTGCGCACCGCGAGCTCGGCGCCGTCGGGCGCACCCGGCACTCTCAGCCCCGGCGTCGCGGCCACCAGGCCACCGAGCACCGGGTCCGCGCCGAGGTGCTGACCGACAGCGACCGGGTCGCAGTCGGCGTCGAGGATCCGGCGCACCCGCTCCACGGCCGCGCCGGTGTCGCGCAGGTCGGTCAGCCGGAAGGCCGCCGGCACGAAAGCCGTCCCCGGGCCGGCCAGGTCACTCAGCTCCAGCTCGACGACGGCGGGCCCGTGCGGGAGGTCGAGGGTACGCGCGTAGGTGGTTCCCTCCGCGACCTCGACGCCCGGCACGGCATGGTCGGCCAGGAAGCGCAGCAGCGCCGCGCCGGCGTACGGCGTCCGCACGGCCAGGCGCAGGTGCATCACCCCGCTGCCGGCTGCGCGGGAGCGATGGCCGCGCAGCTGCGACGGCGTGGCGGCGTACACCTCCCGGACGGTGTCGTTGAACTGCCGCACGCTCGCGAACCCGGCCGCGAACGCGACGTCGGCGAGCCCGAGCTCACTGGTCTCGATCAGCACCCGTGCGGTCTGCGCACGGCGCGCTCGGGCGAGCGCCAGCGGGCCGGCGCCGACCTCGGCAAGGAGCAGTCTGTTGAGGTGGCGGGGTGTGTAGCCCATCCGCCGAGCCAGCCCGTCGACGCCTTCGCGATCAACGACGCCGTCGGCGATGAGTCGCATCGCCCGTCCGGCAGCGGTCGCGGCGACGTCCCACTCGGGGCTCCCCGGGGTGGCGTCGGGCAGGCAGCGCTTGCAGGCGCGGTAGCCGGCCGCCTGGGCCGCCGCGGCGCTGCGATGGAAGGAGACGTTGGCCAGCGCGGGCGTCCGTGCCGGGCACGAGGGACGGCAGTAGATGCCGGTGGTGCGAACGGCGGTGTAGAAGACGCCGTCGAAGCGCCGATCGCGCGAGGAGACCGCGCGGTAGCAGGCTTCGGTGTCGAGTTCCATGGCTCCATCCTCTCCCACCGACGGGCGTCTTTCTCGCGGGAATCGGACACGGTCGCCGAGGAGGCCAGGAGCGACACGAACCGGCGAGTACGAAGACATTCATGTCTGTCTCAGCCAGACCTGGCAGGATCCGGACATGTCACAGACCGGCCCGATGGCGCCGCACCACCGCCGGGCGGTCTTCACCGTCATCGCCAGCACGCTGCTCGTGCTCGCCATCGCGACCGGCACGCTGGTGGCGGTCTTCTACAAGCACCTCGACGGCAACCTCCACGCCGGCCAGGCGATCAAGCACGAGACCACGAAGAAGCAGAGCGGCCCGAAGGCACCGCTCAACATCTTGGTGATGGGCCTGGACACCCGTGACTGCGCCGGGTGCAAGATCGACAACGAGCCCGGGGGCGACGGTTCGGACACGACGATCCTGGTGCACATCTCCGCGGACCGGAAGTCGGCCTACGGCATCTCGATCCCGCGCGACGCGCTGGTCAAGCCGGTCGCCTGCACCGAGCACTCGCTGTACAAGGAGACCGGCCTGGTGCAGTGGAACGCCGCCTACAGCGCCGGCGGTGCCGACTGCACCGCCGAGCAGTTGGAGAAGAACTTCGGCGTCTTCGTCGACGGCTACATCACGGTCAACTTCGGCGGCTTCAAGGGGATGGTCGACGCGATCCACGGGGTCAACATGTGCATCCCGTTCGAGCTGAGCGACCCGACCTACGAGAAGTACACGTTCGAGCCCGGCAAGTCCGTGCACCTCAACGGCACCAACGCCTTGAAGTACGTCCGGCTCCGGCACGTCTACGGTCACGGCCTGGACGGCTCCGACATCGCGCGGATGAAGCGCCAACAGGCCTTCATCTCCGCCATGATCGACAAGCTCCACTCCGCCGACACGTTGGCGCAGCCCTACAAGCTGGTGCAGTTCGCGAACTCGCTGACCAAGTCGATGACCCCCAGCCCGGAGTTCGACTCGGTCAAGAAGCTCGTCAAGCTCGCCGAGCAGGTCAAGGACATCGACCTGACCAACATCCAGTTCATCACGGTCCCGAGCCAGCCCTACGACGTGCCCAGGACCGACCCGGTCTGGGGGCGCGTCGAGATCCTTCCGGCCGCGAAGAAGATGTGGAAGCGCGTACGGCAGGACAAGCCGCTCTCGCAGTCGCTGGCGTCCGGGGCAATCTCAGCCGGCGGCGCGGGCACGACGTCCGACTCGACTGCAGCCTCGGGCTCGTCGACGCCCTCGGGTACGGCGAGCGCCTCCGGCGTACCGTCCGGCTCGTCGTCTGACTCGTCGTCTGACTCGTCATCCTCCTCGACGTCGCCGTCCGGGAGCACGAGCGCCGAGACGTCGGAGCAGGCGACCAAGGACGCCGCGAAGTACGGCCTCTGCGCCTGAGGCCAGGCCGCCCGTGCAGCGGCCAGAGCGAAGCGAAGAGGCCCGGCGCTGACAGCGCCGGGCCTCTTCCTGCGTGGTACCCCCGACCGGATTTGAACCGGCGTTACCGCCGTGAGAGGGCGACGTCCTAGGCCGCTAGACGACGGGGGCTTGCAGGTGCTGTCCGAGCGGTCACCCGCCGGCCAACGAGAGAAGACATTAGCGGCTGCGGAGGCCACGCAGCCAATCCAGAGCGCTGCGGCGCGCGTCACACCGTGGGCCTGGGGCGGGCGGCGGGGCGGTTTTGACCCCTGAGGGTCAGAACCGCACGTTGTCGGGCAAAGCTTCGGGGTACAACGTGCGGTATTGACCCCTGGGGGTCACAACCTCGCCCCCGTCCGCCGCGCCTCCTGCCGGAAATGCGAAGCGGCCCGGCGCTCGCGCACCGGGCCACTTCCTGCGTGGTACCCCCGACCGGATTTGAACCGGCGTTACCGCCGTGAGAGGGCGACGTCCTAGGCCGCTAGACGACGGGGGCTTGCAGGTGGCTCCCCTCCGAAGGAGAGGGATCCGCTGGGATACTAGGACTCGAACCTAGAATAACTGGACCAGAACCAGTCGTGTTGCCAATTACACCATATCCCATTGACTTTCTAGTCAATCACGCCCTCCACCGGAGCGGCTGGCGCGAGACGAAAGATTACATGGCCCGCCCTGCCGGTGCGAAATCGGGTGCCTCGGTCCGGGTCTGGAGCCCTCTCCGCCGCCCGGCCCACAGCACCAGCGCCAGGAAGACCAGCGACTGGGTGAGGGTCACCGGGATGTTCCACCAGCTGCCCGAGGAAGCGTTGAGCGTCTCGCTCATGTTCCCGTAGGCCAGGGCAAGGCCGAAGGCGAGGAAGTTGTTGAGTACGTGCATCGCGATGCCAGCCTCCAGGCCACCGGTCGCGATCACCAGCACGCCGGCGACGAGCCCGAACGCGAACCGGTCGAAGAAGACCGGAACGTCCTGTCCCCCGTGGGCCAGGGCGAACAGGAAGGCGGGGATCACCACCGCCGCCCAGCGCGCCCGGAACAGCCCGCCGAAGGCCTGGGTGAGGTAGCCCCGGAAGGCGTACTCCTCCCCCGCCGCCTGCAGCGGCGTCAGGAAGAGGATCACCAGCAGGTAGTCGCGCATCGTCGAGGACCAGTGGTTCAGCGCCCCGCCGACCTTCGTGTCCGAAGGCCCCTGCGAGGGCAGCACCGCCGAGACGAGCAGCGTCGCGATCAACGCCAGTACGGCGAGGGCCAGGCACAACCCGAACCACCGCCAGCGGATGCGCGGACGCACCGATGCCAGCCAGGCCGGGCGCAGCCGGTGCACGGACCACGTCACCAGCATCGCGACCGGGATCGCGGCCGCCAGCGAGAGGTTGAGGAACGCCAACGCGGGCGGGGTGACGTGCTTGGTGTCGCTGAGCCGATCCATCGCGGCAGACACGTCGCGACCTGCCACGGCGTACCCGAGGGCGAAGGCCCCCTCGAGCACCAGCTGCGCCACCACCAAGGTGAGGACCAGCAGCGCGAAGACACCCAGGAGCGTGCGGAGGACGCCGTTGTGCCCGCCCCGGTGCAACTGGTGGTAGGCGAGGCCCCGTCCGGGCTCCTGAGTGTGCAGCACGTCCAGCCTCAGCCGAGTGCGCTCTGCAGCCGCGCCAGGGTCCGCTCGCGGCCGAGCAGCTCCAGCGACTCGTACAGCGGCGGGCTGACCCGCTTGCCGGTCGTGGCCACCCGGACAGGCCCGAAGGCGACCCGCGGCTTGAGCCCCATCTCCTCGACCAGCGCGTGCTGCAGCATGTCGCTGATCCGGGCCGCCGACCACGGCTCCGCCCGGAGCAGGGCGTCGTACGCCGCCTGGATCACCGCCTGACCCTCGTCGGTGTCGACCAGCTTGGCGCGGTCGGCCGCGTCCAGGGCGAAGTCGGCGTCGGCGATGAACAGGAACCGCAGCAGCTCGCCGACCTCGGTGAGCTTGTTGACCCGCTCGGCGACGAACGGCATCGCCAGCTCCAGCAGCTGCTGGTCGGCCGGGCTGACCGGGTCGGTGAGCACCCCGTCGCGCTTGAGGAACGGCAGCGCCCGGTCGGTGATCTCCTCGACCGAGAGCCGGTGCACGTGGGCGGCGTTGATGGCCTCGCACTTCTTCAGGTCGAAGCGCGCCGGGTTGGGGTTGACGTCCTTGATGTCGAACGCCTCCACCATCTCCTCCAGCGAGAAGATGTCGCGGTCCGCGGCGATCGCCCAGCCGAGCAGTGCGAGGTAGTTGAGCAGACCCTCGGGCACGAAGCCCTGCTCGCGGTAGGCCAGCGCATGCGCCTCCGGGTCGCGCTTGGAGAGCTTCTTGTTGCCCTCGCCCAGCACGTACGGCAGGTGCCCGAACTCCGGGGTCAGCTTCGCGATCCCGACATCGCGCAGCGCGGCGTACAGGGCGATCTGACGGGGCGTCGAGGAGAGCAGGTCCTCGCCGCGCAGCACGTGGGTGATCTCCATGTACGCGTCGTCGACGGGGTTGACCAGCGTGTAGAGCGGGTCGCCGTTGGCGCGGGCCAGGGCGTAGTCGGGCACGAACCTGGTCTCGAAGGTGACCTCGCCACGAACCAGGTCGTTCCAGGTGATCGAGCCGTCCGGCATCCGCAGCCGCGGCACGCTCGCACGGCCCTCGGCGTTGTACGTCGCGATCGTCTCGGCGTCCAGGTTGCGGCAGAAGCCGTCGTAGCCCATCACCTTGGAGCCGGACTCCTTGCGGCGTGCCTCGACCTCCTCGTTGGTGCAGAAGCACGGGTAGGCGTGGCCTGCCTCGAGCAGCCGGGCGAGGGCGTCGGCGTACAGCTCGGAGCGCTGGCTCTGGAAGTAGGGACCGTGCGGGCCGCCGACCTCGGGGCCCTCGTCCCACTCCAGACCGAGCCAGTGCATCAGGTCGATGATCGCGTTGAGCGACTCATCGGTGCTGCGCTCCTTGTCGGTGTCCTCGATCCGGAAGACGAAGGTGCCGCCGTGGTGGCGCGCGAACGCCCAGTTGAACAGGGCCGTGCGGACCAGGCCGACGTGCGGGCTGCCGGTCGGGCTGGGGGCCATCCGCACGCGGACGCCAGGGATCTTGTCGCTCACTTCTTCACCACCATGTTCGTGAGCGCACCGAGGCGCTCGATCGAGACTTCCACTTCCTGGCCGGGCTGCATGGGCCCGACGCCCGCCGGCGTACCGGTGAGGATGACGTCGCCCGGCAGCAGCGTCATCGCGGCAGTGACGTGCGCGATGATCGCGGGTACGTCGAACAGCAGGTCGCGGGTGTTGCCGTCCTGCTTGAGGTCACCCTCGAGGAAGGTCTGCACGCGCAGGCCGTTCTTGACGTCCTCCAGGGTGAGGTCGGTGTCGATCCAGGGGCCGAGCGGGCAGAACGTGTCGAACCCCTTGGCCCGGCTCCACTGCTTGTCCGCGACCTGCAGGTCCCGCGCGGAGACGTCGTTGGCGATGGTCCAGCCGTAGATGACCTCGGCGGCGCGCTCCGCGGGGACGTCCTTGCAGATCCGGCCGATGACGATCGCGAGCTCGCCCTCGAAGTGGACGTTCTCGCTCTGCGGCGGGTAGACGATGGCGTCGCGGGGGCCGATGACCGACGTGTTCGGCTTGAGGAAGAACATCGGCTCCGTGGGAGCTTCCCCGCCCGTCACGTTCTTCATCTCCGCGACGTGGTCGGCGTAGTTCTTGCCGATCGCGACCACCTTGCTGCGCGGGATGACCGGCGCGAGCAGCTTGACGTCCTCGAAACGGTAGGTCTGGTCGATCGGGTTGACCCCGGCGTAGATCGGGTCGCCGGCCAGGGCCACCACCTGGGCGTCCGGATCGGGCTGGCCGTACTCGTCGAGGTCGCCGGTCACGATGCCGAAGAGCGGCTCGTCTCCTGTGGTGAATCGGGCGATGCGCACACCGTGAGCCTATCGACTCGGCGCCGTCGGGCCGACCTCGGCACAGGTGCGCCGGTCCGCGGACAGGCGCACACTGGACCCGAGCCGCTCACCGCGACGGAGGCGCGATGGAGGCGCGATGGAGCTGATCAGACCCACCGGGAGCTCGGACGACGTCGCCGACCGGCCCGTGTCCCACCGGCTGGCCCCCGCCGTGGTGGCGATCGCCGTCGTCCAGCTCGTCGTGCTGCTCGCGGCCAGCACGCGCTACGGCTACCACCGCGACGAGATGTACTTCATCGTCGCCGGCGGCCATCCGGCCTTCGGCTACCCCGACCAGCCGCCGCTCGTGCCGCTGATCTGCCGGGCGATGGACTGGCTGGCTCCCGGCTCGCTGCTCCTGCTGCGGCTGCCGTCGGCACTCGCGGCTGCCGCGACCACGCTGATGGCCGGTGACATCGCCCGCGAGGTGCGCGGCGGTCGGGTCGCCCAGACGATCGCCGCCGCCTGCACCGCCTGCTCCGGCTTCACCTTGGCGACCGGTCACTTCGTCACCACCACGACCTTCGACCTGCTCTCCACCACCGCCCTGTTCTGGCTGGTCGTGCGCGCGCTCGCCCGGCACCGCCCCTCCTACCTCCTCCTGTCCGGGATCGCCGTCGGGGTCGGCACCCAGGCCAAGCCCCAGGTGGCGTTCGTCGCGGTCGTGCTGGTCGGCGCGCTGGCGGTGGTCGGGCCACGATGGCCGCTGCGCTCGCCCTGGTTGTGGGGAGGTACGACGCTGGCGCTGGTGATCGCCGCGCCGTACGTGCTGTGGCAGGCGGCGCACGGCTGGCCACAGGTCACGGTGATGGGCAACATCGGCGGATCCGCCGAGGGCGGCCGGATCGGGTTCATTCCGTTCCAGCTGATCATGGTCAGCCCGGTGCTGGTGCCGGTCTGGGTCGCCGGGCTGGTCGCGCCCTGGCGGGCGACCCCGGGGTCGGTGCTGCGCCTGCTGCGCTTCGTGCCGGTGACCTACCTGGTCGCGGGCGCGCTCTACCTCCTCGGCGACGGCAAGGCGTACTACCTCGCCAGCCTCTATCCGGCACTGCTCGGCCTGGGAGCGGTGCCGGTCGCCGCCTGGGTACGCCGCGGCAGGGCGCGCTCGACCGTTCTCGTCACCGCCGTGGTCGTCTCCGCGATGATCAGCGCCCTGATCGCCCTCCCGCTGCTGCCCGCCTCCCGCCTGCAGGGCAGCGCGGTGATGGCGCTGAACCCCGACCAGGGCGAGACGGTGGGCTGGCCGCGGTTCGTCGACACGGTCGCCGGGGTGTGGCAGGGGCTGACGCCGGCCCAGCGCGACCGGGCGGTCATCTTCACCCGGAACTACGGCGAGGCGGCTGCGGTGCAGCTGCTGGGTCGGTCCGCCGGGCTGCCGCGTGCCTACAGCGGGCACAACGGCTTCAGCCTGTGGGGCAGGCCGGCCGACGGGGCGACCCCGGTCGTGCTGATCGGATTCGACGGGCCGAGCGATGCTGCGCCGTACTTCTCCGACTGTGTGCGGCGCGCGACGGTCGACGACGGGGTGGAGCTGGACAACCAGGAGCAAGGCCTGCCGATCATGGTCTGCCGCCCGAGCCAGCCGTGGTCGGTGCTGTGGCCGCGGCTGCAGCACTTCAACTAGTCCGCGCTCCCCTGCAACCGGCGCCGGTCACGCCACCGGCAGCAGCGCCTCGATGGCCGGCGCGATCTTGTCGGGCTTGGTGGCGGAGCCGAAGCGCCGCACCACCACGCCGTCGGGGTCGAGGAGGAACTTGGTGAAGTTCCACCGCACCTTGCTGCCCAGGACGCCGCGCGCCTGCGAGCGCAGCCAGCGGTAGAGCGGGTCGGCGTGGTCGCCGTTGACGTCGACCTTGGCGAACATCGGGAAGCTCACGCCATAGTTGCGCTGGCAGAAGTCCCCGATCTCGTCCGCCGTGCCGGGCTCCTGGTTGCCGAACTGGTTGCAGGGGAAGCCGAGCACGACCAGACCGCGCTCGCCGTACGTCTGCCACAGGCTCTCCAGCCCCTCGAGCTGCGGGGTGAACCCGCACTTCGAGGCGGTGTTGACCACCAGCACGACCTTGCCCGCGTAGTCCGACAGCGGCTCCTCCGAGCCGTCGAGCCGGGTGGCCCGGAAGTCCGACAGTGTCGCCATGACGCTCCTCTGCTCTGGGCGCCGAACGGCGCCGTCACACCTACCCTGCCGATGATTCGGAGTCGTGACCAGACCGGACTGGTCGTTACCCTCGTCCGGTGACGTCGGTGCTGGGCCAGCGGGAGCTGCGGGATCTGCCGGAGCTGCCGGAGGACGAGGAGGCACGCGCCCTCGCCCACCGCGAGCGGCTGCTCCCCTACGTCGCGCCACACCTGGCCCGCCGCAAGGCGGGCATCAAGCACCCGGTGCACGACTTCCTCTTCACCTACTACGCGTTCCGGCCCGCGCAGCTGCTGCGCTGGACGCCCGGCACGACCTCGCTGCCCGAGGACAAGCGCATGCTGGTCAGCACGCTCCGGCGGCTGCTGCGCGCCACTGCTTCGCGGCCAGCGAGCTTCGGCTGCTTCGGGCTGCACGAGTGGGCGATGGTCTATCGCGCCGACGAGACCCGACACCCGCAGCCGCTGCGGCTGGGCGCCTCCGCGACCGACGCCGTGGTGGACACCCACCGGATCCAATGCTCGCACTTCGACGCCTACCGCTTCTTCACTCCCGAGGCGGTCGGCCTCAACGCGCTGCGCCCAGGCCGCGACGACCGCGCCGACTTCGAGCAGCCGGGCTGTCTGCACGGCACGATGGACCTCTACAAGCACGCCTTCCGCCTCTTCCCGCTGATCGCCTCCGATCTCATCGCGGACTGCTTCGAGCTGGCGTGGGACGTGCGGATCATGGACATGCGCGCCGCGCCGTACGACATGTCTGGCGTCATCCTCGACCCGACCGGGGAGGCGTGGACGCCGGTGCGGATCGAGACGGCCGAGGGCAAACAGGAGTACGTCGCCGCGCAGCGCGGCTTCGCCGAGCGTGCGGCGCCGCTGCGGCAGCGGCTGATCGAGGACTGCGAGCGCCTCCTCGGCGCCTCCGCTCCGTGATTTCCCCGCCACGGCACGAAAATCGCACCCTGCCGGAGGGCGCCGCTGTCACTTACGCGCCAAGGTGCTGATTTCGCGCCGGCGCCATCCCCCGCCGGGCAGGTGGCGTCGGCGGCGGAGCGACTCAGGAACCCGCCGCAGCCCTGACCACCTGGATCCCGGCGATCACGATGCCCAGCCCGACACCGAAGTCGTCCCCGTCGCGTGGGTCGTCGTCGATCGCACCAGCAGCGGCGGCCTGCAGATGGGTCTGCTCGTCGACGGCATGGCCGTAGACGAAGTGCAGTAGCGTCCGCACCGCCGTCGGCGCGAGCTCGCCGATGCCGCCCTCGACCAGTGCCTTCTCCAGCAGCGCACCCGGCTCCCGTGCGCCCAGACCGAAGGAGTGCACGGTGGCGACCAGCTCGGCGCCGTCACGATAGGCCAGCAGCTGGTCGCGCAGCACGGTGCAGATCGCCCCGACCCGGTCGACCCACGCCCCCTCCGCCGGCCACGGCGCCCGGCGGAGCAGCTCGTCGGCCATCGCCGCGAGCAGGGTCTGCTTGTTGGCGAAGTGGTGGTAAAGCGCTGAGGGCTGTACGCCGAGCTCGGAGCCGAGGCGCCGCATGGTCAGGTCGGCCAAGCCGTAGCCGTCCAGCACCTCGAGCGCACGCACGACGATCTCTTCGCGGCGGTACCGCATCCGTCCCTCCGAGCTGATCACCTGATGGACCCCGGTTGCCTGACCGGACCGCGCCACCCTAACCTGAACACCGTTAACCTGAACAACGTTCAGTCCAGCTCAGGAGACCCGATGAATGCCGCCACCGCAGAGCCCAGCACGGATGTGACCGCTCACCGCCCGCGCCGCCTCAGCACCACCGACCTCGCCCTCGTGGCCAGCTTCACCGCGCTGATCGCGGTCTGCTCCTACGCGGCCGCGATCCCCGTCGGAGGTGCCGGCGTCCCGATCACGCTGCAGACCTTCGCGGTGCTGCTCACCGGCCTGGTGCTGGGCCCCTGGCGCGCACTGCTCGCGGTGGGGCTCTACTTCCTGATCGGCCTGGCCGGCCTCCCGGTCTTCGCCGAGCACAGCTCCGGCGCCTCGGCGTTCACCGGCGCGTCGGCCGGCTACCTCTACTCCTTCGCCCTGGCCGCCGTCGTCGCCGGCGCACTGGCGCAGTACGTCCTGCCCCGCCAGCGCACCCGGGCGGTCTTCCTGTTCATCGCCGCCCTGGTCGCCACGGTCGTCAACCACCTCGGTGGCATCGTCGGGCTGCGGATCGTGCTCGACCTCAGCTGGCACAAGGCCGCGAGCATCGACGCGGCGTACTGGGTCGGCGACATCGTCAAGGCCGCCGTCGCCGCGATCGTCGCGGCGGAGGTGCACCGCGCCTTCCCGGCGCTGCTCGCTCGTCGTGGCTGAGGTCGTCCTCGAAGCCGCGGAGGTTCGCGCCCCGGACGACCGGGTCATCCTGCACCCGATCTCGCTGCGCCTCACCGAGCACCGGATCGGCATCATCGGTCCCAACGGGTCGGGCAAGTCGACGCTGGCTCGCCTGGTCAACGGGCTGGTCACCCCGTCCTCGGGACGGGTGTTGGTCGACGGCGTCGACGTGGCTCGCAACGGCGCCGCCGTCCGCCGTCGCGTCGGCTTCTGCTTCACCGACCCGTCTGCACAGGTGGTGATGCCGACCTGCATCGAGGACGTCGAGCTCTCGCTGCGCAAGCGGATCAAGGACCGCGTACGCCGCCGCGAGGCCGCGTCCCAGATCCTCGCTCGCTACGGGCTCGCCGACCGGGCCGATGTCAGCGTGCACGCGCTCTCGGGCGGCCAGCGTCAGCTGCTGGCGCTGGCCGGCGTACTCGCCACCGATCCCGACCTGCTGGTCGCCGACGAGCCGACCACGCTGCTGGACCTGCGCAACACCCGCCTGGTCGCCGACACCCTGTTCGGCCTGGAGCAGCAGCTGATCCTGCTCACCCACGACCTGGACCTCGTACGCCGCTGCGACCGGGTCCTGCTGGTCGAGGACGGTCGGATCGCCTTCGACGGGCCCGCCGAGGTGGCGGTCGCCCGCTACGAGGCGACGGTATGACGCCGATCACCGATTCCTGGGCGACCCGGCTGCCGGTCGGCGCCAAGATGCTGACGCTGATCGCGCTGAGCATCACCACGGTGGCGCTGCACGGCGTACGGTCCGCGGCGGCGCTGCTCGGGTTCGTCCTCGTGCTCGCGGTGAGCACCAGGGTTCCGGCCCGCACGCTGCTTCGCACGCTGCGCGGCATCGTGCTCTTCGCCGTCGTGGTGGCCGCACTGCAGTGGTGGTGGATCGGTCCGGCCCGTGCGCTGGAGTCCCTGCTCGACCTCACCACCCTGGCCCTGCTCGGCGTGCTGCTGACCGCGACGACCCCGGTCGGCGACATGCTGGAGGCCTTCGTGCGCTGGGCGGGGCCGATGCGCCGGTTCGGCGTCGACCCGGAGCGGGTCGGGCTGGTCATCAGCATGGCGGTGGAGGCGATCCCCGGCACGATCACGCTCGCCCGGGAGACCCGTGACGCGGCTCGGACCCGCGGTCTCGAGCGCAGCCCGCGGGCACTGCTCACGCCATTCGTGATCCGGGTGGTCGCTCGTGCCCACGAGAAGGGTGCCGCACTCCAGGCACGGGGCATCGGAGACTAGGCTCCAGACGAGCCAGCCCGACGGAGGACCCGTGGACATCGACACGCTGCGGATCACGTTCAGCGTGATCGCCGGCGTACTTGTCGTCCTCTTCTACATCGGCGCCTACCTGCCGACGCGCGCTCCGTTCTCGGGCTGGTGGACGGTCTCCCTGCTGCTCTTCCTGGTGAGCTCCGCGGCCTACCTGGCCAACGGCACCTCGGGCCAGCCGGTGCTGAACCCGATCGGCAACGGTTTCGCCGTGGCCGGCGCTGAGGCGGCCTGGTGCGCGGCCCGATCGCTGCGCACCAAGCCGGTCCGGTGGCGGTGGTTGCTCCCGCTCCCCTTGCTGGCGGTCCTCGCCGGCGCGGTCGACGACCCGGGCCACGACGTCTGGGCCGGTGGCCTGGTGTTCCTCGTGCTGATGACGGCCGCGTTCGCCGCCACCACCCGCGAGCTGGTCCTCGCCGCCTTCGGCTCCGACCAGCCCGCCCGCACCCTGTCGGTCTCCGGTGTGCTCATCCGCGCCCTGGCGCTCGCCTCGGTGATCATCACCGTCTTCTACGCCGGCCGCGCCATCGCCTTCACGGTCGAGGGCGCCGACAGCGAGCTCTTCAAGCAGACGTTCGGCTCGGCGCCGACCACGGTGCTGCTACTGGCGCAGCTGGTCACCGTCTCCTTCAGCATGTCCTCGCTGAGCACCCAGCAGCAGATCGACGACCTGCGCCAGCGCGCCGTCTACGACCAACTCACCGGCCTACTGCGTGCGCAGGAGTTCCGCGACCGCGCCGGGGTGGCGCTCCCCCGCCTGAGCCGCCCGGGCGAGATGACCATCGTGGCGATGGCCGACCTCGACCACTTCAAGCTGGTCAACGACCAGCTCGGCCACGCGGCGGGCGACGACGTCCTGCGCGCCTTCGGCTGGTCGGCCCGGACCACTCTCGGTCAGCGGGCGCTGTGGGGCCGGCTCGGCGGCGAGGAGTTCGCGCTGGTCTTCGCCACGACCAGCTGGGAGTACGCCGAGGACCTGCTGCGGACCATGATCGCGGAGTTCCAGCACGCCGTGCACCTGGCTGACGGCCGAGTCCCCACCGTCAGCATCGGCATGGTCGAGGCGCGTCGCGGCGAGCCCCTCCCGACGGTCCTCGAGCGCGCCGACAAGGCTCTCTACCGGGCCAAGTCCGAGGGACGCTCGCGGGTCGTGCGGGCCTGAGCCCTCTGGGTCCCTGGGATAGTCCGGGGCGGAAATCAGGGCTTACCGGCCAGTAAGGCTGATTTGCGCCCCGGACTACCCCAGGACGGCCAAGAGCCGGGTCACCAGCCCGGAGGCCGCCTGTCGCCCCAGGGCGCGGCCGCCTCGACCTGGGCGGCCAACGAGAGCAGCAGCTCCTCCTCGCCGGGCCGCGCGGCCAGCATCACGCCGACCGGCAGACCGGAGGCGCTCCAGTGCAGCGGCAACGAGACGGCGGGCATGCCGGTGACGTTCCAGGCGCTGGTCCACGGCGTGAAGCGCTTCTGTGCCTCGAAGTCGCGGCTCGGATCGGCGTCGTCGCGCAGCTGCCCGACCAGCGGCGGCGGAGTCGCCAAGGTCGGGGTGAGGACCGCGTCGTACGGCGCCAGCGCCTGCAGCGCTCCCGCCGCGAACCGCCGCATCTGCCCGATCGCCAGCCCGAACTCCGGCCCCGACACCGCCTCGCCGCGCTCGGTCAGCCAACGGGTGAGCGGACGGATGAGGTCGCGTCGCTCCGGCGGCAACGGCGTGACGGACAGGGCGGTCAGCACGGCCCAGCAGGTCTCGAAGACGGGGACCGCCTCGCGGGGCAGCGGGACCGGCACGTCCTCGATGACGTGGCCGAGGTCCTCCAGCAGCCGGGATGCGCCCTCGTAGGCCTCCATGCACTCCGGGTGGACCGCGGCGTCGGCGATCACCGGCTCGACGAACCGAGCGATCCGCAACTGGCCCGGCACCCTGTCGCACGCCTCGAGGAACGTCTCCGTCGGCTCGGGCGCCCAGAACGGATCGCCCGTACGACGCCCGGCCAGCACGTCGAGGAACGCAGCCGCATCGCGCACCGTCCGCGCCAGCGACCCGGAGGTGGAGAGCCCGACCGGGTCGCCGTACATCGGACCGGAGGAGATCCGGCCGCGGGTGGGCTTGAGGCCCACCAGCCCGCAGCAGGAGGCCGGGATCCTGATGGAGCCACCGCCGTCGGAGCCGTGCGCCACCGGCACCAGCCCGGCCGCGACGGCGGCCGCCGCTCCCCCGCTCGAGCCGCCGGCGATGTGCCGGCGATCCCACGGCGTCACAGCCGGCGGAGCCACGTCGGGCTCGGTGTAGCAGGGGCTGCCGAACTCAGGGGTGTTCGTCTTGCCCAGGCTGATCATCCCGGCGGCCTCGATCGAGAGCGCGATGTTGTCGGACGTTTCCGGGACGAAGTCGGCGAAGGCCGCCGACCCGAACATGGTGCGCACGCCCTTGGTCGGGTTGAGGTCCTTGATCGCGGTCGGCACGCCCCACAGCGGGTCGGCGCCGACCGGCCTGATCGCCAGTTCGCGCGCGCAGGTCGAGATGTGCTCCTGCGCGAGCGTGACGAATGCTCCGAGCGGGTGGTCCGACCCGATGTCGAGCCGGTCGATCCGGTCCAGGTAGTGCTCGGCCAGCTCGGCCGGGGACACCTCGCACCGGCGGATCAGCTCACCCTGCTCGAGGGCCGTGAGATCGTGCAGCTCGGTCACCTCATCAGCCTAGGGTGGTCGCGTGCTTCGCACCACGCTCGTCGCCCTGTCGCTCGTGGCGGCGTCCGTCGGCGTCGCCGGGTGCGGCTCCTCGCCCGCCCCCGCGACACGTACGTCGCAACGCGTCGCGACCAGCGTTCCCTCGCCCAGCGTTCCCTCGGCTGGCACAGCCGCAGTCTCAGCCTCGGAGTCCGTCCCGACGATCCCAGCGACGAGTCCAGCGGCGAGCGCCACAGCGGCCCGGCACGAGTCCGGCCCAGACCCGCGCTGGCGCTTCTATACGGCCGACCGGCACTGGTACTCCTCGCCCTGGTTCAGCGGCGTGCACCGGATCATGATCGGCTTCGGCTGCAACGGCTCGCCTTGGTACGACCACGACCCGCGCTGCCCCGGCAAGCAGGGCTTCCACCACGGCATCGACGTGGCCATGCCGTGCGGCACGCCGATCCGGGCCGGCCTGGCGGGCACCGTGCTCTCGCCGTCGGCTCCCGGCACCCCGGGCCCGGCGTACGGCGTCC
The DNA here is from genome assembly GCF_000364605.1 of Nocardioides sp. Iso805N. Classification (GTDB taxonomy): domain Bacteria; phylum Actinomycetota; class Actinomycetes; order Propionibacteriales; family Nocardioidaceae; genus Nocardioides. The sequence continues at coordinate 584,802 of NZ_KB822576.1, forward strand.
ATCCGCTGCGCCTGCGGATCGCCGGTCCCGAGGGCCAGCACGACGTGGTGATCGGCCACGCCCGAGAGGTCTTCGTCCGGGCCGGCGAGCACGTCCGCGTCGGTCAGCGGATCGCACTCGCCTCCGATTCCGGCGCACCCGACGGCTGCCACCTGCACTTCGAGGTGCGGCCGCCCGGTGGCTCGTACACGAGCGCCGTCGACCCGAGCGCCTGGTTGATGCTGCACCCGTCCTGAGCGCCCTAGGCAGACAACCGCCTCGGACCGTAGCCTCATCACGGCCGCCGACGGCGGTGCCATGCGATCGCCAGGCTGCGAGGAATCACCATGTCGCGCACGAGAGTCCACAACTTCTCCGTCTCCCTCGACGGCTTCGCCACCGGCGAGGGCCTCTCGATCGAGGAGCCGTTCGGCCACGCCGGCCACCGGCTGCACGAATGGTTCACGACCACCCGGGCCTTCCGCGCCATGCAAGGCGCGCCCGGAGGCTCGATGGGTGTCGACAACGCGTACGCCGCCCAGCACGGCCCCGGCATCGGCGCTGAGATCATGGGCGCCGGCAAGTTCGGTCCGCCGGGGTGGCAGGACGATGACGACTGGACGGGCTGGTGGGGCCCTAACCCGCCCTTCCACACACCCACCTTCGTGCTGACCCATCGCCCGCGACCGTCCCTCGAGATGGAGGGTGGCACCACCTTCCACTTCCTCGATGCGACGCCCGCCGACGCGCTCGCGACCGCGCGTGAGGCCGCCGAGGGGCAGGACGTGCGCATCGGCGGCGGCCCGTCGATGGTGCGCGACTTCCTGGCCGCCGGGCTGATCGACCACCTCCATGTGGTGATCGTGCCGATCCTGCTCGGGCGCGGCGTCAGGCTCTGGGACGGGCTGGAGGCCCTCGAGCAGGACTACCAGGTCGAGTCGGTGAGCACCCCGAGCGGCGTGACCCACCTGACGTTCTCCAGGTGAGGGCGTCGGTTCCGTGGGTCGCGACGCCACTGCCTGCTCAGGTTCCCGCGCGCCCCTCGAGCGCCTCCGTGATGGAGCGGAGCGTGGCGAATGCCCCGGCCGGCAGGTAATACAGCCGTTCGCGAGTGTCGCGCAGCAGCGAGCCGCCGTGAACCACGAGGCGCGACGTGCTCGGAAGAGCCTCGCGCAGGCGTATGTCGACGCGGTGTCCGAACTGGGCGATCTGGGCCTCGGCCAGCACATGTGACGCGCCCGCGTAGGTGAAACTGAGCTGATCGTCTGCCGCGCCCGCCCCTTCCAGCAGCGGTAGATCTGATGCTGGGATGAAGAGGGCGGCACCACTCGGTCGACCGAGGATGATGCCGGGGAAGATGAACGCTGGCACCGTCGGCGCGATCGGTTCGCGCATCAAGACAACCTCACTGGCCCTGAAGTCGAGTAGCTCTGGCACGGCGATGCGCAGAGGCGCAGTGCTGCTCGCGCCATAGATGACCTCCGGCACCTCATCCGGGCTCACCGTCTCGTCACTGTTCACGGCTCATGTCTCCCTTCGTTCGTCGGTGGCGGCGTACGGGCCTCGTGGAGTGATCTGGAGAAGCGACTGCTCGGTGTGGTCCATGCCGGCGTACGGGCACGCAAGCGCGTCCTGGTCCGGCATGCCCCATCCGCGTAGCCAGGGCGCCAATCGAGCGTTGTCGACCTGCACGGTGCCATCGGGGAGCACGCGGCCGATCCGGTTCGCGGGATCGTTCAAGCCCACCGTGCACTTGCCCAGGTCGCCGTTGGCTCGAACGACGAAGGAGTTGGCCTCGGCGGCATAGCAGACATCCTCTGTCGCGCCGGAGGCATGCGGGTCCCTGCCGAGAACGTCCTCGAGCGAAGCCATCAGCTCATCGCGGCCTGCGTGGGGTAGGACAGCCAGCGATTCGTCGTTCGGCCCACCCAGCCTCTCGATGGCTTTCAGCCGCACCGAGAACCGCGGGTCATCGAGCAGCGTGCGGCGGATCCGGCGCAGGAAGTCCGGCATCGCCGCGATATTCAGCGACGTCAGATGAATGCGTAGAAGCACCTGCACGGGTAGGTCGCTGTCGCGGATCGCACAAAGATTGCTCCAGATGGCCGCGAAGGTGCCCGCGCCGTTCCTGCGCACACGCGTCGTGTCGTGGATCTGCGCCGGCCCGTCGAGCGAGACCTGGTAGACACTCACTCCGTACGACGCCAGTCGAGCGGCCGTCGGCAGCGAGAGCAGCGATCCGTTCGTGGTCACATCTGACCAGTAACGGGTGCCGCTCGCGTTCTCAGTGACGTGTCGGGAGATTTCTTCGATGACATCCAAGGCCATCAGCGGCTCGCCTCCGAACCAGGAGATGTCGAGCCGTCGCAGCCCGTCGAGCCGCCGGCTCAGGAGACGCTTGACTCCCCCCACGATCTCGGGCCGCATCTTCCCGATCTCGAAGTCCTCGTAGCAATAGGTACAGCGGAAGTTGCACTGCTCGGTCGGAAGGACGATGAGATGAAGTGTGTCATTCGAGAAGGCGCGTGCGAGAAGGCTGTCGCCGACGGCGCGCGCTGGCGCAGCACCTGGCATCGTTCCCACGAGCTCGGACTCCCGTTCGGCCGGCCGCTTCGCTCAGGCCGGCCGGGTCTCCTCCTCCGCCAGCTTCGTCCCGCAGCCCTTGGTCAGGTTGACCTGAGGACAGAAGCCGTTCGGCGAGTCTGGTGCCAACTCGCCCTCATTGCTGACACGGGCACGCGCCGCGAACTCGGGCGCGTTGATGATGATCCGCCCTGCATCGTCGACTTCGATCAATTGCCGTTCGGTCATGTCCATTCCTTAGCTACACGCGGACTGAGGTTTTGGAATGCCGGCACGAGGCGCCTCGGCCAAGCCACTCCATGCCTACTCCGCGCGTTAGCCGGTGTCATCCTCGAAATGGGAGACGGACCCCTCTTTGTCGGGACCGACACCGGCAAGGAGAAAGTGCGTCCCAGGCCACGAGGACTGCGGGGTGGACCGGGGTCGGTCAGGACGCTGACCTCTTCGGGATCCTCGCCGGAGTTCCGGCGGTCCGGCTCGTACGGCGAAACGAGCTGGGCGACTCGGCCGCCTCGCGGCTGAATGCCTTGCTGAAGGCGAACTCGGACTGATAGCCGACGCGTTCCGCTATAGCGGATAGAGAGAGGTCGGTCTCACGAAGCAGTGCTCTGGCGATGTTCATCCGCCACCAGCGCAGGTAGGCCATGGGTGGCCGTCCGACGAGTTCGGTGAACCTGCGAGCCAGGGTCGCGCGCGATATGCCGGCGGTGGATGCCAGCGACGCGATCGTCCACGGCTGATCGGGCCGGTTCTGCATGTGGTCCAGGGCGGAGCTGAGCGCCGGGTCGCGCACCACCGCGGCCCACCCGGTGGTCGCGTCGGCCTCCTCGAATGCGCTCCGGATGACGTAGGTGAGAAGGAGATCGAGCAGCGCCGGCATGGCCGCCGTCGAGCCCGGTCTCTCCTGATCGTGCTCGCGGCCCAGGAGGGCCACGATCGCACCGATCGGATCAGCTGGATCCATCCGCGCGGACAGGTGCATCACGGGCGGAAGGCTTTCGATCAGCGGATGCATCCGCTGCTCCTGCATGTAGTAGGAGCCGCCGATCAGCACCGTACGTGGCACGTCCGCCGGCTGGTCCGGGTCGGGATGCTTCCCGAACCAGAAGTCGGCCTCGTCGGGCGGTACGTCGATCACCGAGGTTGTCGGGGAGTCGGCGATGCCGTGGGCGATCGACCGGGACACGAAGACGACGTCGCCGGCGCGGAGCGGCGTGGCCGGATGGTGCTCGGGGAGGAGCCAGGCCGTTCCCTCGAGCACCACGTGGATGTTGAAGCCGGCACCGCGCGACGGGTCCCAGCGCAGTCCCCAGTGCCCGTAGAGGTGGGCACGGGCGGAGCGTGGCTCACCGATGCGCAGTGCGCGGATGGCGTCCCCAACGATGTCCACCCCGCGATGCTATCCGAGGTGAGACGAACGGACATGAAATCGCACGCCAAGGACATGGATCGTCCGAGCCACGCCCCGTAGCGTCGACATCGAGGAGCCACGAACATCGCCGGCCCGCCTCGAGAAAGCACCCGACCACAGGAGAGACGACCATGGCCAGCAGCACACCAGCAGCGATCGAGGAATTCTTCCGCGCCACCAACGCGCACGACTCCGCCGCCCTCATGGCGACGTTCTCGGAGGACGCATCGCTCTACAACGCGAACGAAGGCACTTACAGCGGTCACGACGGGATCAAGGTCTGGGACGACAAGGAGTTCATCGGTGCCCACTGCACCGTGGAGGTCTGCGACACCATCGTGACCGGCAAGGGCGAGGTGATCGTCTCCGGAGACACCAAGGGCGACTTCCCAGGCGGGCAGATCATGCTCTACTTCCTCTTCACCGTCGAGGACGAGCACATCACCGCACTCACGATCCATCACTGATGCTCCGGGATGGACGCCCCCCATCGCTATCCAGAACGCGGCTGCTGCCCTGCGGGCTAGCGCCGCTGGAGCGCCCGCCACTCACGATCGAGGATCGCGAAGTCGACCTCGGTGGACCACTCCCCCTTGAACCACTCGTTCTCCACCAGCACGGCCTCCTGCCGCATGCCGAGCCTGGTCAGTACGGCGGCGGAGGCCGGGTTGCGCTGGTCGATCCGGGCAGTGACGCGGTGCAGCGCCAGCCCGTGGTCGGGCTCGAAGGCCAACCGGAGCATCGCCCCCGCCGCCTCGGTCGCGTAGCCGTGGCCGTGGTGGTCGGGGTGGACGGCGTACCCGATCTCGGCGTTGGTCTCGTCGCGCCACATCAGGAGCACGTCGCCGATCAGCTGACCGGTGTCCTTGCGCACCATGCCGAGGTCGAGCGCCTGGCCCGGCTCCAACATCGCCCAGCGGACCCGCTCGGGGTCCATCAGCCGCTCGGCGATCTGCTCACGCGTGCGCGGCTCGAACGGGATGTAGCGACAGACCTCCGGCAGGGACTGGTAGGCGTGCACGGCGTCGACATCCTTGATCGGATCGAGCGGACGCAGCAGCAGCCGTTCGGTCTCCACGGGGTACGTCGGCGCGAGCACCCGCCCAGGCTACTGGCCCGCGACCCGCCACAGGCCGAAGGTGAGCCCGTCGACGAGCGCCTCCCACGACGCCTCGATGACGTTCTCACCGACACCGACGGTGACCCACGAGGTCTGGCCGTCGCTGGTCTCGATCAGCACGCGGGTCTTGGCGTCGGTGCCGTGGCCGTCGTCGAAGAGCCGGACCTTGTAGTCGATCAGCTCGAACTTCTCCACCACCGGATAGGCCAGCACGATCGCGGCCCGCAGCGCCTGGTCGAGCGCATTGACAGGGCCGTTGCCCTCGCGCGTGACGACGTAGCGCTCCCCCTCCGCGTGCAGCTTGACGGTCGCCTCTGTCGAGCCGTCGTCCTGCGAGATGACACGCCACGACTCGAGGTCGAAGTACGTCGGACGCTTGCCCTCGACCTCCTCCAGGAGCAGCAGCTCGAAGGAGGCGTCGGCGGCCTCGAAGGTGTAGCCCGCGGCCTCCCGCTCCTTGACCCGGTCGGTGATCCGGGTGACGAGCTCGCGGTCGGTGAGCTCGTAGCCGAGCTCCCTGCCCTTGAGCTCGATGCTCGCGCGGCCGGCCATGTCGGAGACCAGCAGCCGCATGTCGTTCCCGACGCCGATCGGGTCCATGTGCTGATAGAGATCGGGGTCGACCTTGATCGCGCTGGCGTGCAGGCCGGCCTTGTGCGTGAAGGCACTCGCCCCGACGTACGGCTGCCGGGTCGCCGGCGGGAAGTTCGTCACCTCGGCGATCGCGTGGGCCGTGCGGGTGGCGTCCTGCAGCAGCCCCTCGGGCAGCACCTGCCTGCCCAGCTTGAGCTGGAGGTTGGCGACCACCGCGATGAGGTCGGCGTTGCCCGTGCGCTCGCCGTACCCGTTGATCGTGCCCTGCACGTGGGTCGCGCCGGCGTCGACGGCCGCGAGCGTGTTGGCGACGGCGCAGCCGGTGTCGTTGTGGCAGTGGATGCCGACGCGTACGCCGGTGGTCTCGACAACGTCGTGCACCACGTCGGAGAGCCAGGTCGGCAGCATGCCGCCGTTGGTGTCGCACAGCGCGGCGACCTCGGCCCCGGCGGCGAAGGCGGTCCGGAGGACCTCGAGCGCATAGTCGCGGTTGGCACGGTAGCCGTCGAAGAAGTGCTCGGCGTCCAGGAAGACCCGCTGGCCCTCGGCGGTGAGGTGGGCGACGGTGTCGCGGACCATCGCGAGGTTCTCCTCCAGCGTGGTCCGCAAAGCGAGCTCGACATGCCGGTCGTGGCTCTTGGCGACCAGCGTCACCACGCTCGCGCCGCTGTCGCGCAACGCGGCGATCATCGGGTCGTCGGCCGCCTTGATCCCGGCCCGCCGCGTCGAGCCGAACGCCGCCAGCTTGGCGTGCTTGAGGTCGAGCTCGGTCTGGGCGCGCCGGAAGAACTCGGTGTCCTTCGGGTTCGCACCGGGCCACCCGCCCTCGATGAATCCGACACCGAACCCGTCCAACTGGCGCGCGATGGCCAGCTTGTCGCCCACGGAGAGGTTGAGCCCCTCCTGCTGCGCGCCGTCGCGCAGGGTGGTGTCGTAGACGTGGAACGAGCCCTGGAGATCCATCTGAGTCACTTCTGTCTGATCGGTTGTTCGGGCAACAAAAAAACCTCTCGGGAACGAGAGGTTGGCGCACCGTGTCCCCTTCGTCGGGGTCGCAGTGCGCTAGCGAATGATGATCGAGGTGATCGCCACGTGCGACATCCTGCCACGGCGTCCGCAGGTGTCGCAGGGGTCTCTCACGATCCGGGCGAGTCTGGCCTCCGTCCCCGTTGAGTGATGCATCCGTCCCTGTCGAGTGATGGCCCCGTCCCCGTCTCGGGATGTGTCCGTCCCCGTCTTGGCGCGAGAAGTGCCGGCTCCTCGTCACGTACACCGGCCCGCACCCCGAGCAACGTCCGCCGAGAAACGTCCGCCGAGCTTGTCGAGGCGCTCCCAGCACGCGGGGTGGCTGAAGACAAACGAGAAACGTGGGCCAGTACCAGCGTGGTCGCGTGTCTTGGGCGGGTTGGGTGCCTTCGCTTGGCTCGCGTCGGGCCACCAGGCGTGTGATCGGGTACGGCGAGGCATAGCCCGAACTCTTTACCCTCACCCGATTGTCTGGGCAGATCCGAGCAGGTAGAATTCGAATACGTGTTCGACACGATTCTCTCGGGTGGTGACCATGCATCAGATCCAGACCACAGTGGTCGCGATCGATGCTGCCCTGAGTCAGGCTGCGGATGCGAATCCGATCTTCCTCTCGACCACTGACAAAGCCGCGGCGCTGCTGGCACTGACACGACTGGAAGCCCGAATCGCTGAGCTGCGGCTGCGGGTGATGGCCGCCAGCCAGGACGTCGCCGAGGAGATCGGCGCCCGCGACGTGGCGTCGTGGCTGGTCGCCCAGGAGGTCGTCGACAGCCGGGCCGCGCATGCTGCGCTCGCCTTGGCCCGTGGTCTGGAGCAGCGGCCGCTGGTACGGGCCGGGCTCGCGGCCGGTCGGTTCAGTCTCGAGCATGCCAGGGTGATCCTCGACGGAATCACCGCCCTGCCTGAGGACCTGCCCACCGATGTCGTGGAGCGCGCCGAGGCGCACCTGTGCGACCTCGCCGGCCAGCACCGCCCCAAGGACCTACGCCACCTCGCCCACCACCTCCTCGAGGTCGTGGCACCCGAGATCGCCGAAGCAGCCGAAGCCGACGCCATCCGCCGCCTCGAAGAGACCGCGCACGCCAAGGCGACGTTGTCGATCAGCGACCACGGTGACGGCATGACCCGCATCCACGCGATCGTCCCCGAAGCCGTCGGCGAGCGGTTGCGAACCCTGTTGGAGGCCTTCGCCCAGCCGCGGGTCGCGGCCCTGGAGGCCGACGGCAAAGTGCGTCCCCGCAACCGGCTGTTCGCCGACGCGTTCGCCCAGGTCTTGGAGTGCGTGCCCGGCGACGGTGTCCCCGCCCACGGTGGGGACGCGACCGCCGTGATCGTCACGATCCCCATCGAGTACCTGCACAGCGAGCTCGGCATCGCCCAGCTTGGGGACACCAAGGTCCCCGCCGGGGAAGCCCGACGGCTGGCGTGCACCGCCGCGATCATCCCCTACGTGCTGGGTGGGATCTCGGAGCCGCTGGACCTGGGCAGAGCCAGACGGCTGTTCTCACCGGCCCAGCACAAAGCGTTGAAGGTCAGGGACCGGCACTGCCGAGCCGAGGGCTGCACCGTCCCCGCGACCTGGTGCGACGCCCACCACGACAATCCCTGGAGCCGAGGCGGACCCACCGACCTGACCAACGCCGCCCTGCTCTGCGGACACCATCACCGCAAAGCACACGACACGACGTATGAAACGATCAGACTCGCCAACGGCGACTACCGCTACCGCCGCAAGATCAAGACGCCCCTCCGAGACCTCAGAGGGCTCGCGTCGTGACGGCCGAGACGTCCCTCAGAAGGCACTGCCGAACGGCGACTCGTGCCACGGCGCCCAGTCCGTGCCGTGCGCATGGAACCGCAGCACGAGATAGATCGCGACCGCAGCCAGGACGAGCAGCGCCACCGCCCAACGGCCCGTGCTGCGTGCGAGCGGCGAGAGCACGCGGCGCACCGGTCCGCGGACCCTGCTGGCCCCGGGGCCGGTGGCGAGCATGGTGGCGAGCACGACACCGCACACGTACAACGTGACCCCGCTGGCGGCGGAGACGGCATAGCAGAGCAGCCCTGCCGCGAGCGCCAAGCCACCGGCCCACAGCACCAGCACGATCGTGCTCGGTACGGAGCGGAGCAGATGCCACGGCGTACCGATGACCAGGCGCGGACCGTCATGCCATCGCGCGCCGCGGAGCTCACGCCGCTCGCCGTGCACGGATCCGGCCAAGGAGAGTCCCCGCAGCAGACCGACCAGCGCCAGCATGACCACCGCGGTCAGGACCGGCACGACGGCGAGCCCAGCACCGGAGAGGAGGGCGAGCCCCAACCAGAGGCAAGTACGTCGGAACCGCGCTCCCCCACTCTCGCGCTGAGGCTCGGCCAACGTCGGGTCGGCCTCGACGAGCGTCCGGTCGTCCTCCTGCTCGAACGGTGTGGGCCGGGCGACCAGGGGCGCGGTCGGTGCCACCGGCCGATCGGCGCCGCGGTCCACGACCGGGCGCCCCGTCCCGTACGCGCCACCGGTCGCGCGGGCCGCCGCAGGATCAACCGCGCTGACCGTGTCGAAGATCGAGAGGGACGGGTCGCGGAACCAAGCCTGGAGCTGCGCGACCGTGGGCCGCCGGACAGCGTCCGGCGAGAGCGCGACATCGAGGACGGCCCGCAGGTTCGGCTCGATGCCGGCGAGGTCGTGATCGCCGCGACGCGCCCGGTCCATGATCGCCGCGGACGGCCCGCGGCCGAAGGGCGGCCGACCCGTGGCGGCGAAGGCCACCGTGGCAGCCCACGAGTGCACGTCGGTGGCGGGCGTGGCATCGTCGCCACGCAGGATCTCGGGCGGCAGGTACCCGGGGGTGCCCAGCAGCCAGCCGGTGTGGGTGATCCGCGGGTCGTCGGCGACCCGGGCAAGACCGAAGTCGATCAGGACGGGGGTGCGGCCCTCCATGATCACGTTCGACGGCTTGATGTCGCGGTGGAGGACCCCGCCGTCGTGCACGGCAGCGACCGCATCGATCAGGCACCGGGAGAACCAGTGCAGATCGCGTCCACGGATCGGGCCCTCCTCGGCAACCTCGTCATGCAACGAGCGACCAGGCACGTAGCGCATCACGACGTACGGGACCGGACCCCACGGGTCGGCGTCGAGGATCTCGGCGACCCAGCGCGAACGGATGCGCTGCAGCGAGCCGACCTCGCGTGCGAGCCGCTTTCTGCCCTCCTCGTCCCCGACGATCTGGGGACGCAGCACCTTCAGCGCGACCCGCTGCCCGGTGGGCTCGTGGCGGGCGAGATGGACGATGCCCATCCCACCCTCCCCGAGCACACTGAGCAGGGTGTAGTCGCCGACAGAGTGCACGGCGTGAGATTACCGGCCGCGGCGCGGCGGACGGCGTATGAGGCTGCCGACCACGCCGACCACGCCGACAACCCGGTCGACGCGCCGATGGGCGCGCTTCGTCAGAGGATCTGGTGCATCCAGCCGAACGCGTCCTCGGCCCGACCGAACTGCAGGTCGACGAGCGTCTTGCGCAGCTCGGTGGTGACAGGGCCTGCGGGGGTGGCCACGGAGCCGCCGTCCCAGAGCAGCTCGCCGACCGGCGTGACCACGGCTGCGGTGCCACAGGCGAAGATCTCGGTGATCTCTCCCGACGCCACGCCCTGCTGCCACTCCTCGATCGCGACCTTGCGCTCCTCGACCTTGAGGCCGCGCTTGGCGGCGAGCTCGAGGATCGAGGCGCGAGTGATGCCCTCCAGGATCGTGCCGGTCTCCGGGGTCACGAGACGACCGTCGGCGTACACGAAGAAGATGTTCATCCCGCCGAGCTCCTCGATGTACTTCCCCTCGGAAGCATCGAGGAACACGACCTGGTCGCAGCCCTTCTCGTAGGCCTCGGCCTGCGGGGCCAGCGACGAGGCGTAGTTGCCGCCCGTCTTGGCCGCCCCCATGCCGCCGCGGCCGGCGCGGGTGTAGCTCTCCGAGAGCCACAGCCGAACGGGCTTGACGCCGCCCTTGAAGTAGGCGCCTGCGGGCGAGGCGATCACCATGAAGGTGACGTGCTGGGCCGCACGCACGCCCAGGAACGTCTCCGACGCGAACATGAACGGCCGGATGTAGAGCGACTTCTCGTCGCCCTCGTTCGCCGTCGGCACCCAGCGCTCGTCGATCTTCACCAGCGCGTCCACCGCGGCCACGAACTCCTCGACGGGCAGCTCCGGGAACGCGAGCCGACGCGAGGAGCGGGCCATCCGGGCGGCGTTCTGCTCGGGTCGGAAGGACCAGACCGAGCCGTCGGCGTGCCGATAGGCCTTCATCCCCTCGAAGGTCTCCTGCGCGTAGTGCAGGACGGCTGTCGCCGGGTCGAGCGCGATCGGGCCGTAGGGCTCGATCCGGGTGTTGTGCCAGCCCTGCTCGGGGGTCCACTCGGCCACGAACATGTGGTCGGTGAAGAACGTACCGAAGCCGGGGTCGGCCAGGATCTCCGCCAGCCGCTCGTCGGAAACGGGGTTCGGGTTGCTGGTGGTGCTGATCTCCATGCGCGCGAGTCTCTCAGATCAGGGCAGCGATGGCGTCGCCGACCTCCGCGGTCGTGCGCGGCGCGGATCCACGGGTCGACAGGTCCTTGAGGACGGCCTTGTCGATGGTGGCGGCCGCGTCGGCGTGGCCGAGGTGGTCGAGGAGGAGGGACGCGGAAAGGATCGCTGCGGTGGGGTCGGCCTTCTGCTGGCCTGCGATGTCGGGGGCCGAGCCGTGCACGGGCTCGAACATGGACGGCGCGGTGCGGTCGGGGTTCACGTTGCCCGAGGCAGCCAGGCCGATGCCGCCGGTGATGGCGGCGGCGAGGTCGGTGATGATGTCGCCGAAGATGTTGTCGGTGACGATCACGTCGAAGCGGGCCGGGTCGGTGGCCATGAAGATCATCACCGCGTCGATGTGCAGGTAGTCGACGGTGACGTCCGGGTACTCCGCGGCGACCTCCTGCGTGACCCGCCACCACAGCGAGCCCGCGTTGACGAGCACGTTGGTCTTGTGGACCAGGGTGAGCTTCTTGCGGCGGCGCTGGGCACGGTTGAAGGCATCGCGCACGACACGCTCCACGCCGTAAGCGGTGTTCACGCTGACCTCGGTGGCGACCTCGGCCGCGGTGCCGACACGCATCGCGCCGCCCTGGCCGGTGTAGAGGCCCTCGGTGCCCTCACGGACCACCACGAAGTCGATCTCGCCCCGGCCGAGCACGGCGTCGCTCAGCGGCGAGACGGCCCCCGGGAACAGGCGGGACGGCCGCAGGTTGACGTAGTGGTCGAGCTCGAAGCGCAGCTTGAGCAGCAGGCCGCGCTCGAGGATGCCCGGCGGCAGGTTCGGGTCGTTCGGCTTGCCACCGACGGCGCCGAGCAGGATGGCGTCCTGCTCCCGGACCTCGGCGAGCACCGACTCGGGCAGCACCTCGCCGGTGCGCAGGTAGCGCTCGGCACCGAGGTCGTAGCGGGTCTGCTCGAACTTCACCGGCGAGGCCGCCTCGAGGACCTTCAGTGCCTCGGCGGTCACCTCCGGTCCGATGCCGTCGCCGGGGATCACTGCAAGCTTCAGGCTGGTCATGGGCAGAACATTAGTTGTCGTCGGGACGCGGTCCGTCGCTGTCCCGCTGATCGATCGCGGCATGGATCGCGTCCAGGCACAACGGGTTCTCGGGGTCGTGGCGAGCGGGGCCCCACTCGAGCAGCTGCTGGTGCATCGTCTTCTCCGGTTCTCTCGCGATGGAAGGCTGAGAGGCCGAAGATCTGAAACGGGCCACCGCGGCGGGGTGGCCTCTCGATCAGCGAATGCTGGAAGCCCCGGCGCGGCACATGGCTACAAGAGCCACGGCTACGACGGCCGTAATAAAGGCGGGGGCGGCGAACATGGGGACGATGGTACGGGCGGGGCACCGGCGAGGGAAGGTTTTCGTTCGGAACGTCGCAGACTTTCTGCGGCGCACCGTCCGCCATCCGGGACGGACGTTCGGGATGAGAGACTCTTGACCTTGTGAGCGCACCCCCAGAGTTGCCGGAGATCGTCACCCGGGCGTTCGACGTCTCTCGTCGCGCCGGCTACGTCTCGTTCTGCCGCAACGAGACCGGCCGCCTGCTGGCGACGCTCGCCGCGACCCGTGACGGCACGATGGCGGAGTTCGGCACCGGCTGCGGCGTCGGGACCGCCTGGCTTCGCTCAGGTGTACGCCGCGACAGCGCTCGGATCGTGACCGCCGAGTTGGATCCACGACTGGCCAAGTTCGCCGGCGAGATCTTCGACGAGGACCCGCAGGTGGAGGTGCTCGCGGTCGACTGGGCGTCGCTGCGCGACCGCGGCCCGTTCTCGCTGCTCTTCCTCGACGCGGGCATGCCCGGCGACATCACGGTGGACAACATCGAGGAGCTGATCGAGGAGGGCGGGATCGTCGTTCTCGACGACCTGCTGCCCTGCGAGCAGTGGCCGCCGCTCTCCTATGGCCGCGTGGACACGCTACGTGAGCACTGGCTGACCGACGAGCGGTTCACCGCGGTCGAGGTGCTGGTCGCCCCTGAGACGACGGTCCTGATCGCGACCAAACGCTAGGCCCCGGCGTCACGAACCGGCCGGGATGCCCTTCACTGTGCATCCCGACCGGCGGTCCGTGACGATCCGACCCGGACAACGACCGGGTCGCTGGCGCGGTTCCCTAGGCGAACAGCGCCTCGCCGAGGTAGTGCCCCTTCTTCGGCGCCGGCGGCACCGCGAAGATGCCCGAGCCGATGTGGGCGATGTACTCGTTGAGCTTGTCCGAGCCGCCGAGCTTGGTCTGCAACTTCACGAAGCTGTCCGGATCGTTCATGTAGGCGACGAACAGGAGCCCGGCGTCGAGGAAGCCGAGATCGTTGATCCCGTCGGTGTAGTTGTAGCCGCGCCGCAGGATCCGGATCCCGTCGTTGTTCTCCGGCGCGGCCAGCGCGACGTGGGACGTCGGCGGGATCGCCGGCTTGCCGTCGACGACCTTGTGGAAATCGGGGGTGTCGAACTCCTTCTTGCCCGACAGCGGCGCGCCCTCGCCCTTCGTGCGACCGAAGACCTGCTCCTGATTGGTGATGTCGGAGGAGTCCCAGATCTCGATGTTCATCTGGATCTTCCGGGCGACCATGTAGCTGCCGCCACTCATCCACGCCTGCTCGCCGTCGGTGCCGTCGAGCCACACATGCTCGTCGATCTGGGCCGGCTCCTTGACGTTGCGGGTGCCGTCCTTGAAGCCCATCAGGTTGCGCGGCGTCGTCTGGCCCTTGCCGGCCGACGCGCGGCCGAAGCCCATCACCGTCCAGCGGGTGTTGACCGTGCCACGGCCGAGGCGAGCCAGGTCGCGGATCGCGTGGTAGGCGACCTGCGGGTCGTCGGCGCACGCCTGCAGTGACAGGTCGCCGCCGGTCAGCTCGGGACGCAGTCGGTCGCTGGGCAGCTGCGGCAGGTCGGCGAGCAGCTTCGGCTTCTTGTCGGCCAGACCGAACCGGTCATCGAAGACACCCGGGCCCAGACCCAGGGTGACGGTCAGGGAGGCCGGTCCTAGGTCGTAGGCCTCCCCCGTGTCCCCGGGTACGCCGGACGGGTTGGTCGGCTGCACCGACCCGACGGGCAACCCGGCCTGCAACTGGGCGATCCCCGCCGACCAGCGCGCCAACAGGACCTGCAGATCCTGCTTGCTGGTGGTGGTCAGGTCGAAGGTCATGAAGACCGTGTGCCGCTGCTGCGGCGTCTCGATCCCCGCCTGGTGGCTTCCGGTGTAGAACGCGTGCTCGACGTTGAGGTCGACCAGCTCGCCGTCGTCGGTCGCCGGGATGTCGGCAGCATCCGCGCTCGCGCGTCCCCCAGCGAAGCCCGCGCCGACGGCGACGACCGCACCAGCCCCCACACCGGCGCCCTGGATCAGGCGCCGGCGGGACGTGCTGAGCCCACTCATCAGGCCGTGGCCACCTTCTCCGCCAGGTGCGCCAGCGAGTCCTGCAGCGCCTGGACGGTCTGGCTGAGCTTGTTCGCGTCGGTCTTCTTCAGCTCTGCGGTGTAGCGCTTGTAGCCGCCGATCTCGGCCGGGTCGCGGTAGGTGTCGAGCATCGCGTTCACCGTGTCGAAGCGCTGGCCGATCGTCGCCGTCAAGGTGGCGTCGACGGCCGTCAGGCCCGGCTTCAGGTAGGCGAACGCCTGCTGGGCACCCTCGACGTTGGCAGCGAAGTCGACCAGGTCGATGTGGCTGTACTTCTCCTCCTCGCCGCTGATCTTGTTGGCCTGGACCTCCTCGAGCAGGCCGGCGGCACCGTTGGCGAGATCCTCGGGCTTGTAGGTCAGCGTGGTCGAGAGCTGGGCGAGCTTCTGCACGTTGGCGGTGAGCTCGGCGGCCAGCTGCTTGGTCTTGGCCGTGATCTTCTGGTTGGCGAAGATGTCGCGCTCGACGGCGTGGAACCCGTGCCAGCCCACGGCCGGGACGAGGTTGGAGGCGCGCATGTCGACCAGGTAGTCGAGGTTGCCCTTGTTGTCGGTCGGCTTGAAACCGGGCAGCACGAAGCCGTCGACGTCGGACTCGATCTTCTCGTAGAACGGACGCGCCTCGCCGTACTGCTTCTGTGCGGCGGAGAGGTTGCCGGAGTCGACGTCCTGCTGCAGCTTCTGCACCGAGGTGACCATCTGGTCGACCTGGGTGGTGACGTACTTGCCGTAGTCGGAGGCACCCTGGGCGAGCAGCGTCGCCGCGCTGCCGGTCGGCGTGGCGCTGGCCTGACCGGTGACCTTGAAGTCGATCGTCTCGGTAGCGGCACCCGGGCAGTAGATCTGGTAGGTCCCGCCGCCGAGGGTCAGCGTGAACGATGCTGCCGGCAGGCCGGGCGCCAGCGACTCCTTCTCGCCGATGATCTTCTGGTCCTGGAGCAGCTCGAGCTCGGTGAGGCCGGTGGCGCTCTCGTTCTTGACCGAGAAGGTCACCGGGCCGGCCGGGACGCTGGTCGTCGACGGCGTGCAGGCATCACCGTTCGAGCCCGAGGCCATCGTGACGGCGACGTGGCTCACGCCCTTCGTGGCGGCGGTGGTGGCGCTGCCACCCTTCCCTGCGTCCGAGGCGTCGTCGTTGCTGCTGCCACAGGCGGCGAGCGAGGCGAGCGAGACGGCGGCGACGAGGCTGACGGCGGCCCTACGTGAGGCTGTCGACATGGGTGGTTCCTTCCGTTACGGGTGCCCGCGGCGCCCGGAGGGGCGCGCGGCGTGTGTTGCGAACGACCTGCACGAGCAGGAGAAGTGCTGTGGCCAGCAGCGCGATCGGGACCCAGCGGCTCCACAGCAGCCGGTCGTGCGCGGTGGCTTCGGCGGAAGCGACGGCGGCGGTCGCCTTCGCGGCGTACGCCGGGTCGACCTGCCAGTTGGCCGGGTCGAGCGTCATCACCCGCGGCGAGGTCAGGCCGCCGCCGCTGAGCGTCAGCACCACCGAGCCGGTGGTGCTGGCGTCGACGAGGCGATCGCCGTAGGTCGTGGCGGTGACGCTGGTGTGGTCCACCCACGATGCCTGGTAGGGACCGGGTGCGGAGTGGACGTCGAGGCCGACCGGGACGCGGTTGCCGGTGTAGGTCAGCAGGGTGGTGATGTCGAGCGTGCTGGGCCGATCGCCGGTGTGCTTCGCCGTCCAGGTGGTGCCGTCGCCGGTGAGCTGGATGCTCTTGCCGTCGGCGGCGAGGACGGCAGTAGTGCCGTCGATGGCGATGGTCGCCTCGCCGCTCCCCTGCAGCGGAGCCGTGGCGGGCAGGTCGGCCTTCGGCGTCGGTACGGCGAAGAGCAGCACGACCGCCGCCACCACCGCCACCGTCGCGCCGACGACGCGCAACCGCTGGGCCAGCACCTGACCGGGGCGGACCCGGGCAGGCAGGAAGGTGATCAGCAGCATCGGCACCAGGTAGGCGGCCCAGGCGATCACCTCGATGACGCGGGGGTCGCGCGGGATGCCGAGCACGCCGCTGAAGAGTGCCGAGCGGATCGAGCCGGCCGGAGCGAGCCAGGTCAGGTCGACGGTGCGGCCCTGGCCGACGGTCACCCAGCCGGCCTCGTGGCCGGTACGGAAGGCGTTGAGCACCAGACCGGCCGCGACCAGGATCAGGAAGAAGCCGGTGATGGAGAAGAACCGCTGCAGGTTGAGCTTCACGCCGCCGCGATACATCCCCCAGCCGAGCACGACCGCCGCGACGATGCCTGCGGCGGCACCGAACACCGCGGAGGGCGCGCTGCCTGCGGTCTGGAACGTGGCGAGCAGGAACACCGCCGTCTCGAACCCCTCGCGCAGCACGGCGAGGAAAGCCATCACGGCCAGCGCCGTCGTCGTACCGCTCTTGAGGGCACCGGCCGCTGCGGACTCCAGGTCCCGCTTCATGAACCGGGCGTGCGTACGCATCCAGAAGACCATGCCGGTCACGAAGAAGACCGCGACCAGGCCGATGACGGTCTCCATCGCCTCCTGCTTGGCCTGCGGCAGGCCCGCCTCGATCACGTGCAGGATGACGCCGACGGCGACGCTGAGCGCTACACCTGCGCCGACTCCCAGCCACAGCCCGCGCAGGCTCGCGCCGTTGCGACGCAGGAAGGTCGCGAGGATCGAGACGATCAGCGCGGCCTCGAGTCCTTCACGGAGGCCGATGACGAAGGTTGGGAGCACGTCTCTGCCTCATCGCTCGGGAGCGGCCGCGCCACTCAGGTCTGCCTTACTTAGGCGAGGCTACCTTAGGACAGGCTTACCGTGACAGTGGGCGGCGAATTAAGACGCGAACTCGTTGCCGAATTCATTCCGGTACGAGCGTGCAGCCGCTCGTGCCGGTCAGACAGTGGTCAGGCGAGCGTCAGGTGTGTCAGATCGCACAGCCGTCCGGGCCACAGACATCCGTTCCCCCGCCGACCGTCTCCAGCGCCGGGTGGGTGTCGGCCCAGGCCTTGTCCAGCACCTGCGCGAAGAGCTCGGCCGGCTGCGCGCCGGAGACGCCGTACTTCTCGTCGATGACGTAGAACGGCACGCCGGTGGCGCCGTACCGAGCGGCCTGCGCGACATCGGCCTCGACGGCATCGTCGTACTCCTGCGAGCCGAGCACCTCGGACACGCGGTCGCCGTCCAGACCGACCGAGGTCGCCAGGCCGGTCAGGAGGGCGGGGTCGGCGACGTTGGCAGCCTGGGTGAAGTACGCATCCAGCAGCGCCTCCTTGAGTGCGCTCTGCTGCGCTGGGCCGCCCTCCTCCAGCGCGAGGTGCAGGAGGCGGTGCGCCGAGCGGGTGCGCACGTGCACCGAGTGCTCGTGGTCCCAGCTCATGCCCTCCTCGGCCGCCAGGCCGCTGACCCGCTGCTGCATCTCTGCGGCCTGCTCGCGCGGCACGCCGAACTTGCGCGCGAGCATCTCCTGTGCAGTCTCCACCGGCTGCTCCGGCGCGTCCGGCATCAGCTCGAAGGAGTGCCAGACCACCTCGACCTCGTCACGGTGCGGGAACGCGGCAAGGGCGGTCTCGAGCCGCCGCTTGCCGACGTAGCACCACGGACAGGCGATGTCGGACCAGATGTCGATGCGCATGAGGGGGCAACCGTCGCGCGTCGCCGTCCATTCCGGCGTACGCCGACATCGTCGCCCTGGTGCGGCTGGATCAGCCGAAATGACGCACGCGCCGGACGACCGAGGTCGTCCGGCGCGTGTGCTGGTGATCAGCGTGCAGCCGAGCCCTCGGTGTAGTCCGAGTCGGCCTGCTTCCAGGAGAAGTGTGAGCGCAGCAGCTTGCCGGTGACCTCGATCGGGTGCTGGGCCTCCTTCTCGCGCAGCTCGAGGAACTCCTTGCCGCCGTTGTCCTGGTCGGCGATGAAGCGCTTGGCGAAGGTGCCGTCCTGGATGTCGGACAAGATGCCCTGCATCGACTCCTTCACCGCCTCGGTGACCACGCGCGGGCCGGAGACGTAGTCGCCGTACTCGGCGGTGTCGGAGACCGACCAACGCTGCTTGGCGATGCCGCCCTCCCACATGAGGTCGACGATCAGCTTGAGCTCGTGCAGCACCTCGAAGTAGGCGATCTCGGGCTGGTAGCCCGCCTCGGTCAGGGTCTCGAAGCCCGCCTGGACGAGGTGCGAGACGCCACCGCAGAGGACGGCCTGCTCGCCGAACAGGTCGGTCTCGGTCTCCTCGGTGAAGGTGGTCTTGATGACGCCGGCGCGGGTGCCGCCGATTCCCTTCGCGTACGCCTTGGCGACGTCCCAGGCCTGGCCCGAGGCATCCTGCTCGACGGCGATGATGTCCGGGATGCCGCGACCGGCGACGTACTCACGACGCACGGTGTGGCCCGGAGCCTTCGGGGCGACCAGGATGACGTCGACGCCCGCCGGCGGCTGGATGTAGCCGAAGCGGATGTTGAAGCCGTGTCCGAAGACCAGGGTCTTGCCCTCGGTCACGTGCTCTGCCAGCTCGTTGGCGTAGAGGCCGCGCTGGTGCTGGTCGGGGGCGAGGATGACGACCACGTCGGCCTCAGCGGCGGCCTCACCCGGGGTGAGGACACGGAAGCCCTCGTCCTCCGCCTTCGCCGTGCTCTTCGAGCCCGGCTGCAGGCCGATGCGGACATCGACGCCCGAGTCACGCAGGTTCAGCGCGTGGGCGTGGCCCTGGCTGCCGTAACCGATGACCGCCACCTTCTTGCCCTGGATCAGGCTCAGGTCGGCGTCGTCGTCGTAGTAGATCTCAGCCACGGGGGCTACTCCTTCTTCGGTGTTCATCTGGGGTTCGATGAGGATTCTGGGGTACGCCGCTCAGCTCGCTGCCGGCGGCGCGGGGGTGACGACCGGGCGCAGGGAGCGCTCGGAGATGGAGCGCGGGCCCCGGCCGATCGCGACCATGCCGGACTGCACGAGCTCGCGGATGCCGAACGGCTCGACGACCCGCAGGAAGTCGGCGAGCTTGCCGGCGTTGCCGATCACCTGGATCGTGACGGCGTCCGAGGCCACGTCGACGACCTTGGCCTTGAAGAGCTGGACGGCATCGAGCACCTGGCTGCGGCTCTCCGCGGTGGCGCCGACCTTGACCAGCAGCAGCTCGCGCTGCACCGATGCGTCGGGCTCGAGCTCGACGATCTTGATCACCTCGACGAGCTTGTTGAGCTGCTTGGTGACCTGCTCCAACGGGGTGTCCTCGACGTTGACCACGATGGTCATCCGCGAGATCTCGGCGTGCTCGGTCGGGCCGACCGCGAGGCTGTCGATGTTGAACATCCGTCGGCTGAACAAGGCCGCGATCCGGGCCAGGACGCCGGGCTTGTTCTCGACCAGGACGCTCAGGGTGTGCTTGCCGTCGTTGCCCATCAGATGTCGTCCTCCTCGAACTTCGGCGCGAGGTCGCGCGCGTACTGGATGGCGTCGTTGCTGGCACCGGCGGCGACCATCGGCCACACCATGGCGTTCTTGTTGACCCGGAAGTCGACGACCACCGGCACGTCGTCGATCGCCATCGCCTTCTCGATGGTGGCGTCCACGTCGTCGGGGCTCTCGCACGAGAGCCCCACGCAGCCGTAGGCGTCGGCGAGCTTGACGAAGTCGGGGATGCGCCGGACCGTGCCCGCGCCACCGCCGTGCTTCTGCAGGTTCGTGTTGGAGTAGCGCTCGTTGTAGAAGAGCGTCTGCCACTGCCGGACCATGCCGAGGCTGTCGTTGTTGATCACCGCGACCTTGATCGGGATGCCCTCGATCGCGCAGGTGGCCAGTTCCTGGTTGGTCATCTGGAAGCAGCCGTCGCCGTCGATCGACCACACCGTCGTGTCGGGGCAGCCGACCTTGGCGCCCATCGCTGCCGGGACGGAGTAGCCCATCGTGCCCAGGCCACCGGAGTTGATCCAGGTGTTCGGCCGCTCGTAGCCGATGAACTGGGCCGCCCACATCTGGTGCTGACCGACGCCGCTGGTGTAGATCGCCTCGGGACCGGCGATCTGGCCCAGCCGCTGCAGCACGTACTGCGGGGCGAGCCCGTCCAGGGTGTTGTCGTAGCCCAGCGGGTAAGCCTTCTTCATCCCGGCGCAGAAGGTGATCCAGGCCTCGTAGTCGCTCTCCCTGCCCGCGGCGCGCTCCTGCTCCAGGACCGCGATCAGGTCCAGCAGCACCTCGCGGATGTCACCCACGATCGGGACGTCGGCACGGCGGTTCTTGCCGATCTCGGCCGGGTCGATGTCGGCGTGGATCACCAGTGCGTTCGGCGCGAAGCTGGTGAGCTGGCCGGTCACCCGGTCGTCGAACCGCGCACCGAGGCTGATGATCAGGTCGCTCTTCTGCAGGCCGGCGACGGCCGAGACGGTGCCGTGCATGCCCGGCATGCCCAGGTGCTGCGGGTGGCTGTCGGGGAAGGCGCCTCGCGCCATCAGCGTGGTGACGACCGGGATGCCGGTCAGGTCGGCCAGCTTGCGCAGCTCGGCCGAGGCGCCGCTGCGGATGGTGCCTCCACCGACGTAGAGGACCGGCTTCTTCGAGGCGAGCATCAGCCGCACGGCCTCGCGGATCTGCTTCGCGTGCGGCTTGGTCACCGGACGGTAGCCGGGCAGCTGCAGCTCGGTCGGCCAGCGGAACGCCGTCTGGGACTGCAGCGCCGACTTGGTGACGTCGACCAGGACCGGGCCCGGACGACCGGTGGAGGCGATGTGGAACGCCTCCGCGATCTTCTGCGGGATGTCGGCGGCGTCGGTGACCAGGAAGTTGTGCTTGGTGATCGGCATCGTGATGCCGCGGATGTCCGCCTCCTGGAAGGCGTCGGTGCCGATCAGGTCGGTGCCGACCTGGCCGGTGACCGCGACCATCGGCACGGAGTCCATGTGGGCGTCGGCGATCGGCGTGACGAGGTTGGTCGCACCGGGGCCGCTGGTCGCCATGCACACGCCGACCCGGCCGGTCGCGGCGGCGTAGCCCTGCGCGGCATGGCCGGCGCCCTGCTCGTGGCGTACGAGGATGTGGCGAATCGTCGAATCCATCAGCGGGTCGTACGCCGGCAGGATCGCGCCGCCGGGGATGCCGAAGATGTTCTCGACTCCCGCGGCTTCCAGCGACTTCACCAGGCTCTGGGCCCCGGTGATCGTCTGCTCGCTCATCTCTCGTTCCTCATCTGTGTTCCACTCGGGTTGCTGCGCGTGGCCCCATACAAGCAAAAACCCTCCGGCCCGAGGGCAGCGGAGGGAGACGCGTCGACCGTGAGTCGGTCAGGCGCGTCGCGTGCGTACAAGAATGCTGTGCAGCATGCCTCCACGGTAGCCGGTCGCCGAGCTCCCGTCACCCGAGTCTCTCGCGCGTCCCACTATCTGGGATCAGCATCCCAGATGGTGGAGACCGGTGAGTCAGGGGGTCGTCCAGTCGCGGCCTTCCACGGTGCAGATGCAGGCCTGGTTGCCCTGCGGATCGGCGAGCACCCAGAACCGCGGCGCTCGCTCGTCGCTGACCAGGCGACCGCCCGCGGCCAGCGCCGCATCGATGCGGTCCCGAGCCTGGTCGGCCGGGACCCAGATGTCGGGATGGAACCGCTGCCGCGGCGTCTCGTGCTCCTCGGTGTCCTGGAACCAGACCGTCGGGCCACCGCGGCCGGACGGGTCGTTGATCTCGCCCTCGCGGTGGGCATCGCCGTATCCCAAGATCGCGCGCCAGAACGGCAGCACCTCTGCTTGTGCCCAGGTGTCAAGGCCCCACTCGACGAGCAGCAGAGCCCGCGGCTCCGGATGAGCGCCCGCCTCCCCTGCCGCGGCGCTGACCGCACGTGCCAGCCGCAGGTCGCGGCGAGTGATGCCACCGACGTCGTGACTGGAGAGCCGCACCTCGACATAGCCCCAGCCCACGAGCAGGTCCGGATGGTGGCCGGCCTCCTCCGCCAGTCGGCCGATGGCACCGGCGAGCTCCTGGGCCGCGGCGAAGTCGGCCACGCGGTAGCGCGCGATCACCTGACCGGGCAGGTGTCGGAAGTCGTCGGGCAGGCCGGCGGCGATCTCCTCGCCGTCGAGCCGCTGCTTGTCCTCCGCGGGAATGGTCATGGCAGCACCACCTCTCCGATCGGCCCGGGGTTGTAGGCGATCTCCCACCGGTAGCCATCGGGGTCGGCGAAGTAACCGGTGTAGCCGCCCCAGCCGCGCTCCTGACCACCCATGACAGGGCCCACGCCGAGCTCCTTGGCGCGCAACAGGATGCCGTCGACCTCCTCGCGGGTCGCCACGTTGTGGGACAGCGTGATCGGCGCGATGCCCTCGCCACCGGCGATCGGGCCGACCTCGGCCTCGAACGCGGTGCGGTCCCACAGGCTCAGCACCACATGGGCGCCGACCTGGATCATGACGACCTCACCCTCGACGTACATCGAAGGGGTCCAGCCGAGGCCGTCGACATAGAACTCCCGGGCGAGAGCGACGTCGCGCACCGCCAGGGTCACGAAGCTGATCCGTTGATCCATGCTCCCACTGTTGCACCGGCCACCGACAGTTTCACGGGCCAGCGCGGCGACGTCAGCCGGTGAGCTCGCTCAGGGCCGCGAGCTGGCGACCGTCGGCATCGAAGTTCGCCGGATCGAGCCACGCCCGGTGCGCCGCCCGTACGGCGGGCCAGTCCTCGGCGGTGAGCGCGAACCAGTCGGTGTCACGGTTGAGGCCCTTCACCACCATGTGGTTGCGGAAGCGTCCCTCGTAGGTGAACCCCAGTCGTGCGGCCGCGCGCCGGGACGGCTCGTTGAGGCTGTCGCACTTCCACTCGAAGCGGCGATAGCCCAGGTCGTCCAGGGCATGACCCATCAGCAGGTGGATCGCCTCGGTGGCGGCCCGGGTGCGCTGCAGCCCAGCGCCGAACAGCACGCCGCCGACCTCCACCTGACCGTGCGCCGGCACGATCCGCTGCAGAGAGGCGATGCCAGCCGCCCGGCCGGCGTACGCGCCCTGTTTCGGCACGAAGGCGAAGGTCACCGTCTCGGGCTGGTCGATCACGCCGGCAAGGTGCATCCACAGCTCGGGAAGCGTGCGCGGCATCGACACCGGCCGGTAGGTCCACAGGCCACCGTCGTCGGGGCCGCACGTGGCGGCGAGCAGGTCCGCGTAGTAGGCCGAGACCAGCGGGACGGCCGTGACGTAGCGCCCTTCGAGCGTCACCGGCTCCGGCTCGGGACGCGGCCCCCAATCCGGTACGGGCCGGCCGACAGGGTTGCCGTGGATGTCGTGGTCAGGCTGGTCAGGCACGCAGGCGAGCGTAGCCCTCGGCGTCCTCGGGCGAGCGACGCTGGTGCACCAGCAGATCGAGCACGCCGACGAGCCGCTCCGGCCCGACGAGGTGCTCCAGATCGGCCAGGATCACAGCGGCCAGGTCGGCCTCGCCGTCGGCGGTGTAGACGCCGACGACGTGGCCGAGGTCCGGGTGCACGTTCGCCACGGCGGCCCGTCCCTCGGGCGTATCGACGAGCGCGGCGAGCTGCTGGACCCGTGCGTGCAGTGCCGGGTGCTCGGCCACACGTTCGATGGTGGTCATATCGGTCTCCTCCCGTTCGAGGCGGGATCACCGCCCACGACTGAGAGGTCGGCACCAGGACGGACGACCTGAGATCTAGATCACGGCGATCAGACGGCGCCGGCGCGCGGCCGGACGAACCACCCGATCGCCACTCCGACCGTCACCCCGATGAGCGTCTCCAGGCCCCGATCGGCCAGCAGCATGCTGGTCGGCACCGGTCGGACGATGTTGCCCATCAGGAGGGCCAGCGGCGTGATGAAGGCCAGCGCGAGCGCATAGTTGCGCCCCACCACCAGCTCCGCGAGCGCCTGCAGCACCCCGACGGCGAGGATCGCGGCCGTGCCGTGCATGTCGAGCGAGAGCAACAGCCACGCGACCAGCAGGCCGAGAGCGGTGCCGACCAGTCGGTGCACGCCGCGGATCACCTGCGCAGGCAGCGCCCGGGCTGCGAGCGGCACCACGGCACTGACCATCGCCCAGTAGGGACGACCGATCTCGAACGTGTTGGCCAGACTGCCCGCGACCAGGACGCCCAGGCCGGCGAGCACGGCGTAGCGACCGGCGCCGGCGGTCGAGCCGCCGATGGGAGCGGTGAGCTCCGCGACCTCGCCACGTCGTACCCGACGGAGCAACCCGCCGACGTTGCCGAGGAGGACAGCGAACAGCGCCGAGGCGGCGGAGACCAGCAACGCGGGTACGACGTCGGCGCGCGTCGCCGGCACCGACGCCACGGCCGCGATGCCGAAGACCTGGAACAGCGAGCCCGGCGGGTGCCAGCCCTCGACGGCCGAACGGTAGGCGGCTGCCGTGGCTACGATCGCGGCCACCGGGACGGCGAGCCAGCTGCGGTGGTCGGAGGCGGCGATCAGCGCGCCGACGGTGACACACCCCGTCATCCAGGCACCGGCCACCAGCTGCAGTCGGACCCGGTCGGCATGGGCCCGCTCCCGTCCGTAGAGCGAGGTGAAGGCGCCGAAGGCGGCGTACATCGTCCAGGTGAGGTGCCCGGTGGCGTCGAGCACCAGGAGCGGCACCAGCACGGAGAGTGCCGCGCGCAGCGCGATCCGGTGGGCGCCGTTGCTGGGCCCGATGGCGACCAGGCTCCGCAGCACGTCCGACGGCACGAGGTCAGCCTTTCACTGGAAGCTGACGAAGCGCACCCTCGGGCGCAGCCGGAAGACGTCCCGGGCGCTCATCCGGTGCACGTCGGCCCGGTAGAAGAGCTTGAACCCGAGAGTGAACCGCTTCGGCTTCGCCACCGCATGGAAGGTGGCCTTCTTCTCCCCCGGCGTGCCGAACCCGTCGACGTGCTGGACCATCGCCAGTCCAGGACGACGCTCGACCCGCCCGATGTGCTGGATCATCGTGGTCCGGAACTGATGCAGCACGAGCAGCTTCTGCGGCAGCTGTCGCCGCGCGACCAGTCCGGCCAGCCAGGCGGAGGTCCGGTTGATCTCGCCGGCCGTGACGTGGCCGATCACCCGCCCCGGTACGGCCCCGTGAGCCATCCGCCACTCGGGGTCCAGGGCCAGTCCGACCCATGGATCCTCCAGCGCCCAGCGCCAGCGCTTGGCGACGGTGAGGAAGTCCGAGTGACCGGTCTGGAGATCGAGCAGCAGCAACGCGTTGTTGCGGTGCGCCGCGCGGATGTAGGGCAGCACCTGCTTGCGCTGGAGATCGTGGCTGTAGTCGTGGTCCTTGCCCGGGTGGCGATCGGCGATGCTCACGATCAGCTCGTAGACCAGCTGGACCGGACGGCCCGCCCGCACGAAGGCCCGGCCGGCCCGCGCCAGGTGACGTTGCATCGTCGCCGGCGACGTCTTCCCGAGTACGCCGAGGGCACCGGTGCCGGCGGTCCCGTAGTAGGCGACCAGGAAGCGGTGTCCTCCGAAGATCGTCGACCGGCCGCCCGGCAGAGCCGCGGGCGCCGGGCTGGCGCTGGCCCCCGCGCCGGCGCTGGTCGACGCTCGACTTCTCGGCGACCCGGCTGACGGCGCGGCGCTCGGTGACCGTTCCGTCATCGAGGCAGCGGCCCGGTCACCGCTGCCGCGGTGCGCAACCAGCGCACCGAACGGCGCCAGCACCGCGAGGATGCAGGCGAGGGTGGCGATCAGGACGAGTCGGCGACGCTCGGTCACTCGGGGACGCGGCGGTAGGCACCGTCGGACGCGGACGTCGCCATCGAGGCATAGGCACGCAGCGCCGCAGAGACCTTCCGCTCACGCGAGAGCGGCGTGTAGGGGCGCTCGCGCTTCTCCTGCGCGGCGCGTCGCTGGTCCAGCACGAGGTCGTCGACCTCGAGCTGGATCCTGCGGTTGGGGATGTCGATCGAGATGGTGTCGCCGTCCTCGATCAGGGCGATCAGACCGCCGCCGGCCGCCTCCGGGGAGACGTGGCCGATGGAGAGCCCTGACGTACCGCCGGAGAAGCGGCCGTCGGTGATCAGCGCGCACTTCTGGCCCAGGCCACGGCCCTTGAGGAACGACGTCGGGTAGAGCATCTCCTGCATGCCCGGACCGCCCTTGGGGCCCTCGTAGCGGATGACCACCACGTGGCCAGCCTCCACCTTCTTCGCCAGGATGCCGGCGACGGCGTCGTCCTGCGACTCGAAGACGATCGCCTCGCCGGTGAAGGTCCAGATCTCCTCCGGCACGCCCGCGGTCTTCACGACGCAGCCGTCCTCGGCCAGGTTGCCGTGCAGGATCGCGAGGCCGCCGTCCGCGGAGTAGGCGTGCTCGAGGTCGCGGATACAGCCCTCGGCGGCATCGGTGTCCAGGGTCGCCCAACGGTTGTCGGTGGAGAACGCCTCCGTCGTGCGGACTCCGCCCGGGGCTGCGTGGAAGAGCTCGAGCGCCTCCTCCGACGGGCTCTCGCCGCGGATGTCCCAAGCGCCGAGCCACTCCTCGACGGTCGCCGAGTGGACGGTGTGCACGTCCTCGTTGAGGGCGCCGCCGCGGCGCAGCTCGCCGAGCAGGGCGGGGATGCCGCCCGCCCGGTGGACGTCCTCCATGTGGTACTTCGGGCTGTTCGGCGCGACCTTGCTCAGGCACGGCACCTTGCGTGAGATCGCGTCGATGTCGTGCACGGAGAAGTCGAGCTCGGCCTCGCGCGCCGCTGCGAGCAGGTGCAGGACCGTGTTGGTCGAGCCGCCCATAGCGACGTCGAGCGCGACGGCGTTCTCGAAGGCGGCACGCGACGCGATGGCGCGCGGCAGGACCGACTCGTCGTCGTCCTCGTAGTAGCGCTTGCACAGGTCCACGATCAGCCGCCCGGCCTCCTCGAACAGACCCTTGCGAGCGGCGTGGGTGGCGAGGGTCGACCCGTTGCCCGGCAGCGAGAGGCCGATCGCCTCGGTGAGGCAGTTCATCGAGTTGGCGGTGAACATGCCGGAGCAGGAGCCGCAGGTCGGGCAGGCCGAGCGCTCAATCGTGTCCAGCAGCTCGTCGCTGACGGCCTCGTTGGCCGAGAGCGACATGGCGTCGACCAGGTCGAGCTTCTCGTGGACGATCCCGTCGATCGCGGTCGTCTTGCCGGCCTCCATAGGACCGCCGGAGACGAACACGACCGGGATGTTGAGCCGCAGCGCGGCCAGCAGCATGCCCGGCGTGATCTTGTCGCAGTTGGAGATGCACACCAGCGCGTCGGCGCAGTGCGCCTGCACCATGTACTCGACGGCGTCGGCGATCAGCTCTCGGCTCGGGAGGCTGTAGAGCATGCCGCCATGGCCCATCGCGATGCCGTCGTCGACAGCGATCGTGTTGAACTCCTTGGCGTTGGCACCCGCCGCCTTGACCGAGTCGGCGACCAGCTTGCCCATGTTGCGCAGGTGGACGTGACCGGGCACGAACTCGGTGAACGAGTTGGCGATCGCAACGATCGGCTTGCCGAAGTCGGAGTCGGTCATGCCGGTGGCGCGCCAGAGGGCACGCGCACCGGCCATGTTGCGGCCCGAGGTCGAGGTGGCGGAGCGAAGGGTGGGCATGCCCTCAAGGTTACGCGCTCGGGCTTGGCGCGAGCCTCGTGTCCTTCCCCTCGGACGGGGCCCGCTGTGCGTCGCCGGTGTGACGAGGTGGTGACGAAGCGTCGCGCCCTCTGGACGAGCGGCCTGAAGCGGTCCAGCCTTGGCCAGGTGGGGCCTATGACCTGGGCGCGCTACCGCGCCATCCTGTTCGACCTCGACGGCGTGGTGACGCCGACCGCCGTCGTACACATGCGAGCGTGGTCGGAGATGTTCAACGCCTTCCTGCAGGAGCACGCGCCGGACCAGCCGCCGTACACCGACAGCGACTACTTCGCCCATGTCGACGGCAAGCCGCGCTATGACGGCGTGCGCGACTTCCTGGCCTCACGCGGGATCACCCTGCCCGAGGGCAGCAGCGACGATCCCCCCACGGCCGAGACGGTGCGTGGGCTGGGCAACCGCAAGAACGACGCCTTCAACGCGGTCCTGGAGCGCGACGGCGTCGAGGCCTATCCCGGCTCGGTGGCCTTCCTGGACCACCTGCGCGAGCTCGCGATCCCGCTCGCGGTGGTGTCCTCCTCGGCCAACGCCCCGGCGGTGCTCGAGGCGGCAGGTCTGCTCGACCGGTTCGCGGTGGTGGTGAGCGGTGCCGTCGCCGAGGAGCACCACCTCGCCGGCAAACCCGCCCCCGACACCTTCCTGTACGCCGCCGGCGTGCTCGGCAGCGACCCGGGCGATGCGGTGGTCCTCGAAGACGCGGTCTCCGGCGTACGGGCCGGGGCCGCAGGCGGCTTCGGGCTGGTCGTCGGCGTCGACCGCGGTGCGGGCCACGACACCCTCCGCGACGCCGGCGCCGGACTCGTCGTCGACGACCTCGCCGACCTCGTGCCCGGCTCGGAGGAGAACGCATGAGGACCAACGTCGGCCCCGACCCGATCGACCGCGGCCGCTTCCCCGCCGATCCGTGGCGACTGGTGGAGACCGGCTACAACCCGGACGACCTCGGCCTGACCGAGACGCTCTTCTCCGTCGCCAACGGCTACCTCGGCATGCGCGGCAACGCCGAGGAGGGACGGCCGTCGCACACCCACGGCACCTTCGTCAACGGCTTCCACGAGACCTGGCCCATCCGGCATGCCGAGGCGGCCTTCGGGTTCGCCCGCACCGGCCAGACGATGGTGAACGTCCCAGACGCCAAGGTGATGAAGATCTACGTCGACGACGAGCCGCTCACCTTCGGCACCGCCGATCTGGAGGAGTACGAGCGCTACCTCGACTTCCGCGACGGCGTCCTGCACCGCAACCTGGTGTGGCGTACGCCGTCAGGCAAGCGGGTCCGGATCGAATCCACCCGGATGGTCTCGATGACGCAGCGCCACCTGGGTGTGATGACGCTGGACATCACCATGCTGACCGGCAGCGCGCCGGTGGTCATCTCCTCCCAGCTGATCAACCGGCAGGACGGGCGCGACGAGTACCAGATCGCCGCGCAGGTGCACGGCGACCAGGTCGACCCCCGCAAGGCGGCCGCGTTCGGCGAGCGGGTGCTGCTGCCTCAGATGCACTATGCGACCGACCGCCGCCTCATGCTCGGCTACCGTTGCGCGCGCTCCGACATGACGATCGCGGTGGCGGCGGATCATCAGCTCCAGACCGTGGACAGCCACGAGGCCGTCACGCGCTCGGAGGAGGACCTCGCCAAGACCGTCTACCGGGTCGATGCCACCGAAGGCACCCCGATGCGGGTGGAGAAGACGGTCACTTACCACACCTCGCGCGGGGTCTCGGTGCGCGAGCTGTCCGATCGCTGCGACCGCACCCTGGACCGCGCCAGGCGGCAGGGCGTGCCTCGTCAGATGGAGGAGCAGCGCGGTTGGTTCGAGAGGTTCTGGGAGTCGGCCGACGTCGAGATCGGCCAGCCCGACCCGACGTACGACGGCAGCGCTCGGGCTGCCGAGGAGCAGCACGCGCTGCAGCAGGCGATCCGGTTCAACCTCTTCACCTTGGCCCAGGCCACCGCTCGTGCCGACGGTCTGGGGATCCCGGCCAAGGGGGTCACCGGGTCCGGCTACGAGGGGCACTACTTCTGGGACACCGAGATCTACGTCGTGCCGTTCCTGGCCTACACGCAGCCGGCGATCGCCCGCAACGTGCTCCACTTCCGCTCGGTGATGCTGCCCAAGGCCCGCGAGCGCGCTCGCGAGATGGCGCAGAAGGGAGCGCTGTTCCCCTGGCGCACCATCAGTGGCGAGGAGGCCTCGGCCTACTACGCCGCCGGCACCGCGCAGGTGCACATCGACGCCGACGTCAGCTACGCCCTGATGAAGTACGTGCACGCCACCGGCGACCTCGGGTTCCTGGTGCGCGAGGGCATCGACATCCTGGTCGAGACCTCCCGGATGTGGGCCGACCTCGGCTTCTGGCGACACAACGGCGACCCGACCTTCCACATCCATGGCGTGACCGGGCCGGACGAGTACACGACCGTGGTCAACAACAACCTGTTCACCAACGTGATGGCTCGCTACAACCTCGAGCAGGCCGTCGCCTCCCTCGCCACGATCCGCGAGCGGTTCCCCGACGACTACCGCCGGGTGGTGTCCCGGCTGGCCCTGACGGAGGACGAGGTCGAGGAGTGGGCCCGCTGCGCCGCCGGGATGCACATCCCCTATGACGAGGCGATCGGGATCCATCCGCAGGACGACTTCTTCCTCGACCGTGAGGTCTGGGACCTGCCCAACACCCCGATGTCGGTGCGGCCGCTGCTGTTGCACTACCACCCGCTGGTCATCTACCGGTTCCAGGTGCTCAAGCAGGCCGACGTCGTCCTCGCGCTGTTCCTCCAGGGCGACCGCTTCACCTTGCAGGAGAAGCGCAAGGACTTCGAGTACTACGACCCGATCACCACCGGTGACTCCACGCTCTCGGCCGTCGTGCAGTCGATCGTGGCCTCCGAGGTCGGCTATCACGAGGCGGCGCTTCGCTACTTCCACGACTCGCTGTACGTCGACCTGGGCGACCTTCACGGCAACACCTCGGACGGCATGCACATCGCCTCCACCGGCGGGGTGTGGACAGCGCTGGCCTTCGGCTTCGGCGGCATGCGCGACCACGGCGCCAGGCTCACCTTCGACCCGCGACTGCCGGTCGCCTGGTCCTCGCTGACCTTCCGGGTGCGCTGGCGCGGCTCACGACTGCTCGTCGCCCTGACCCAGGACGAGTTGACCGTCACGGTGGTCGAGGCGGGCGACGAGGCCCACGTGCCGATCACCGTGCGCGGCAAGGAGTACGTCGCCAGCCCCGGCGCTCCGCTGGTGGCCTCGCTCGAGCACCACGGTCCCCGGGCCGACGGGTCCACCGACGACGAGGCGATCACCGGCGGGCAGCGCCCCGACGGCAGCACGATCACCTCGCAGGTGCCCGAGCCGATCCCGTTCCGGGAGATGGCGGAGACCGCCGAGGTGCCGGTGGTCTACGACCCGGAGCAGCCGCTGGTCTGAGGTCACCCGGGTGGCAGGTGGAGCGGCCGCGCCGAGCAGGTCACACCGGCTCCATCACGGCCGCCCGGACGCACATCACGTCCGGAAGGTCCGAGACGAGCTGGCGCCAGCTCTCCCCCTCGTCCGCCGAGCCGTAGACCGAGCCGTTGCGGGCGCCGAAGTAGAGGCCCGTGGGGTCCGCGTCGTCGGCGCACATGGCATCGCGCATCACCGCGACGAAGAACCGGTCCGGCAGGCCGCTGGCCAGCTCCTCCCAGGTCTCGCCGGCATCACGTGAGCGCCAGACCCGTGCCTTCGCCTCGGGCGGATAGCGGTGCTCACCGGCCTGGATCGGGAAGACGTAGAGGGTGTCACCCTCGCGGGGGTGCGCCACCACCGCGAACCCGAAGTCGGCCGGCAACCCCTCCGCGATCGAGCGCCAGCTGCCGCCCTCGTCGTCGGATCGGTAGACCCCGCCGTGGTTCTGCAGGTAGAGCCGCTCGGGGACCGCCGGGTCGCGGGCGATCTTGTGCACGCACTGGCCGAACTCCGGATACTGCTGGCCCTCGGGAAGGAACTCCGCTCGGATGCCCTGGTTGCGCGGCTCCCAGGTCCGGCCACCGTCACGGGTCTGGTAGACACCGCCGGTCGAGATCGCGACGGTGACCGAGTCGGGATCCTGCGGATGCGGCAGGATGGTGTGGAAGGCTTGGCCGCCGAATCCCGCCGCCCACTGCGGACGGTGGGGGTGGTCCCACAGGCCGCGCACCAGCTCGAAGCTCTCCCCACCGTCGGTGGAGCGGAAGACCGCACCCGGCTCGGTCCCCGCCCATACCGTGCGCTCGTCGCTGCCGGCGACGAGCTGCCAGATCCGGGTCACGCTCTCATCGACCTCGTCGGGGAACTTCACCGGCGCCTCCTGCCAGGTCGCGCCACCATCGTCGCTGCGCCTGACCAACGGGCCGAGCCACAGACTCGAGCAGCCCGCGAACAGCCGCGTGCGGCCGCCGCGCCGGTCGAGGAGGGTCGAGTAGACCTCCTCGACGTCGAAGTGCGGACCGTCGAACGTCCACGCCGTACGGTCGCCGTCGGATCGTCCCAGCCACAGACCCTTGCGGGTCCCCACCATCAGAACCGTCGTCATGGTTCCTAGGGTGATCCCGTGACCCCCCAGTTGTCAGCAGGCCCGACCGGAAGGTCCGCACCCTCGCCGGTGCTCTTGGTGGTGATCGGGATCGTGTCCGTCCAGTTCGGGGCCGGCATCGCCAAGTCGCTGTTCGACACCGTCGACCCGACCACCATCACCTGGCTGAGGCTGGCCACCTCCTCGGCGGCGCTGCTGATCTGGACCCGGCCGCGGCTCGGCGGGCGAAGCCGGCGCGACTGGCTGGTCGTGCTCGGCTTCGGGCTCGCCCTCGGCACGATGAACTGGGCGATCTACCAGTCCTTCGCCCGGATCCCGCTCGGCATCGCGGTAACGCTGGAGTTCACCGGCCCGCTCGCGCTGGCCGTGGCGGGCTCGCGTCGGCCACGGGACCTGGCCTGGGTGGTGCTGGCCGGCCTCGGCGTTCTGCTGCTCGGGCTCGAGCCCGGCGACCTGACCTGGAGCGGGGTCGGGTTCGCGCTGCTCGCCGGAGCGGCGTGGGCGGCGTACATCCTGCTGAGCCGGTCCACCGGCGCGCGCTGGCCGGGCATGGATGGGCTGGCCGTGGCCTCCACGGTCGCCGCCATCGGGCTGACACCCCTCGCGCTGGGCGGGTACGCCGCGGATCTACAGCACACCCGGGTCGTCCTGCTCGGCGCGCTCGTGGGGCTGCTGAGCTCGGTCATCCCCTACAGCTGCGAGCTCGTCGCGCTGCGCAGCCTGCGGCCCGCGATCTTCGGGATCCTGATGAGCCTCGAGCCGGCCGCGGCGGCGCTGGCGGGGCTGGTCGTGCTGCAGGAGACGCTCTCGGCGGTGCAGTGGCTGGCGCTGGTGTGCGTGATCGCCGCGTCGGTCGGGGCCACCCGCGACTGGGGCGCGGAGCCGTCGGCCTGACCGCGGCCTGACCCCTACCTGAGACTTCGCCAGTCTGTAACCCACTGTTGAAAATTCAGTAGCGAGGACGGTCTCCCGCAATGTGGGGATGGCCCGTACCGTGGAGGGCACCCACCACTGCACCACCTTCGGGAGTTCGGATGTCCCCGTTCCTCGTGCTGCCCCGTGCCCTGACCAAGCCCCTTCGATGGCCCGCGGACTCGGTCCGCCGGGCCCGACACAACGCCTTCGCCGCCAACGCCGTCCTCGCCGTACGCCGTGCCGAGCGGGAGGAGGTCGCTCGCTTCCTCGACGATCGCGACGTCGAGGCGAGCGCGCCCCGCGACGCTTTCGAGCCCGTTCCGACTCCTCGGCCCCGCCCGCGCTGAGTCGAGAGGTCACCTTCGGCGGGTCGAGAGGTCACCTTCCGCCGTCACGGGCGAACACTCGGCTGACGTCCCGGCCGACGTCTCGACGGTGCCGATGACGGTCGCCCGACGTGCCGCCCGCCGCAGTGTCGTCAACACCGCCGGTCCGAGGACGACCACCGCGACCGCCGTGGTGATCGCGCGGCCGGTGTCGAAGCTGCCGGTCGAGGTCAGCAGGGTGTAGCGCGCGAAGGTCGCCAGGTTCTCCGGCAGCGAGGCGGTGGGGTCGAAGGAGAGGTTGCCGGTGTGCCCCGGTATCGCGATGCCCGCCAGCAGCGGCCAGCCCTGCAGGTTGAGCAGGAGGCCGTAGGCGTAGGACGCGATCACGCCGTACGCCGCGAGCACCGCGATCTCGGCCCGGCCGCGCACCCGACGAGGCAGCAGGCCGGCGCCCATCCCGACCCAGGCGGAGGCCAGCATCTGGTAGGGCAGCCACGGTCCGACACCGGCGGTCATCAACGCGCTCGCGAACAGCGAGGTGCAGCCGAGCACGAACCCGAAGCCCGGCCCGAAGACGCGCCCGGCCAGCACCAGCAGGAAGAAGACCAGCTCCACGCCCGCCGTACCGGCGGAGATGCCGCGCATGACCGCGTTGATGGCACTCAGCACCCCGAGGATGGCCAGCACGCGCGGGTCCAGCCCGCCCTCCCCCAGCTCGGCGAGCACCACCGCGACGATGACAGGCAGCAGGAGCATGAAGACGAACGGCGGCTGGACGGCGCCCCCCGCCCCGTCGCGACCGTGCACCAGCAGCGGCCAGCACAGCATCATCAGGCCCGCGACCGAGGCGAGCGTGAGCACCAGCGTCGATCGCAGCGAGACGCGGATCGCGCTCATCGGGGCAGATCCGCACGCGCCAGCGCCGAGGTGACCTCGGCGACGTGCAGCCACGGCGCGCCGAGCACCTTGGTCACCTGCGGCGCGAAGGCGGGTGACTCGGCGACCACCCGCGCGGTCGGGCCGCTGGAGACGACCTCGCCATCGGCGAGCACCACCACCTCGTCGGCGGTATCGGCGGTGAACTCGACGTCGTGGGTGGCCACCAGCACCGCGTGCCCGTCGTCGGCGAGCCGGCGGAGGATCGCGGCAAGCTGGCGTTTGGCGGCATAGTCGAGCCCCCGGGTCGGCTCGTCCAGCAGTACGACGGCGGGCCGGGCCGCGAGCACCAGCGCCAGGGCCAGCGCCAGCCGCTGCCCCTCGGAGAGGTCGCGCGGGTGCCGATCGTCCGGGATGCCGGCGACCAGCTGATCGAGGATCGCGCGCGCGTCAGGGCCGCCCGCGGCGCACTCCTCGGCGACCGTCTCCAGGTAGAGCAGGTCGGCCGCGGTCTGCGGCAGCAGTCCGACGTGCGCGCGACGCTCGGCCGGCTGCAGCCGGGCCGGGTCCGCGCCGTCCACCACCACCGAGCCGGAGCGACGCGGCTGGCTGCCCTGCAACGTCCACAGCAGGGTGGACTTGCCGGCGCCGTTGCGGCCCATCAGGGCGGTGACGGCTCCGGCGTACAGGTCCAGGGAGACGTCCTTGAGCGCGGCGGTGCTGCCGCGGCTCACGCTCACGGCCTTCGCACTCAGTGCCAGTGCGCCGCGTTCGACGGCGACGGGCGCCGGCGGCTCTGCCGGCAGCGTGAGCGAGCGAGCCCGGCGGCGCGCGTCCCGGACGGTCAGGGGCAGCGGGTCCCAGTCCAGTGCTCGGCCGAGCTCCACGATCGGGGGCACCACCGGCGAGTCGGCGAGGATCTCGGCGGGCTCTCCGACGCGGACGCCGCCGGCGCCGTCGAGCAGGGCGATCCGGTCGGCGAACGGCACCACCCGTTCGAGCCGGTGTTCGGCGAGCAGCACGCTGACACCGAGATCGTGCACCAGCCGCGTCAGGGTCGCCAGGACGTCCTCGGCAGCGGTCGGGTCCAGGGCACTGGTCGGCTCGTCGAGGACGAGCAGACGCGGGTGCATCGTCAGCACCGAGCCGATCGCGACCCGCTGCTGCTGGCCGCCACTGAGGCTGCGCAGGTCGCGGGCTCGCAGGTCGGCGATACCGAGCAGGTCGAGCGTCTCCTCGACCCGGCGGCGCATCGTCGCCGGCGCGAGGCCGAGCTGCTCCATACCGTAGGCCAGCTCCTCCTCGACGGTGTCGGTGACGAAGCCGACCGCAGGATCCTGGCCGACGTACCCGATGGTGGCGGCACGCTCCCGGGGCGGGCTGTGCACGATCGAGCGCCCGTCGAGGAGTACGTCGCCGGCGAGCGTCCCGCCGCTGAATCTCGGCACCAGACCGCACACCACTCCCAGCAGCGTCGACTTGCCCGAGCCGGTCGGTCCGGAGACCAGCACGAGCTCGCCCTCCTCGACGGTGAGCTCCACGCCGGCGAGCACCGGTGTCGCAGCGCCGGGATGGGTGACGGTGATACCCGCCAGCCGGATCAGCTCGGGTGCGTTCATGCCGTGGCCACCGCCGGCTCGGGAGACGCGACCGCCGGGAGCAGCCCGATCAGCGCGCCGAGGAGCGCGACCAGGCTGATCTGAGGCGCACTGAAAACGTCCGGGTGGGCGATGGCGACCTGGTTCTGGCTCACCCACCATCCCGCGGTGCCGACCGCGAGGCCGGACAGCGCGACCACCGTCTCGGGCCAGCGCCACGGGTCCGGTCGGTAGGCGCTGCGCTCGACTCGCCGGCCGGCGACCACCAGCGCGACGACCGCGAGGGCCAAGCCGACGACGACCATCGGGGTGGCCAGCCAGCGCGGCGCGGTGTCGTCGAGGACGCCGTAGGTGCCGGCGCTCAGGCCGAAGAGTGCGAGCAGCATCAGGGTGCCGGTGGCACGACGCTGGGCCGGGCTGGCACCGCCCGAGCGCCCGTAGCCCCGGGTGTCCATGCCAGCCGCCAGCGCCAGCGAGCGCTCCAGGGCGTCTTCGAGCACCGGCACCAGGAACCGGCGCAGCCGCCCCACTCTGCGGGTGTCGCCGGCACGGAGCTGCTGGGCGCGGCGTACCCGCTGCACGGAGTCGGCCAGCTGCGGCAGCACCGTCACCGCGACGACCAGGGCGGTGCCGATCTCGTAGAGCGCAGGCGGGATCGACCGCAGCAGCCGCTTGGGGTTGGCCAGCGAGTTCGCGGCACCGACCGTGATCACGATCGCGGCCAGCCGCAAGCCGTCGTAGAGCCCGGCCAGGAGAGCCTCGCGGGTCAGCGGGCCCAACAGCCGGATGCCGAGCACCCAGCCCGGCAGCGGGATCAGCGGCAGACCGATCAACACATGTCCGTCGACGCCGCCGAAGAGGATGCGGAACAGCACCCGCACGAGCACGATCACCACGCCCATGGCGACATAGATGCGGAACGACCTGCTCCACGGCTGGTCGCCACGCCGCGCGGCCACGACCAGGGCCGCGACGCCGATGACGAGGAGCAGCAGCCAGGGGTTGGTCAGGAACGAGGCGTACGTCGCCAGCCCGATCGCCCAGGCCCACCACGCCAGCGGGTGCAGGTCACGTCGCATCGCATCGACCTCGTGGACGCGGCTATCCGCGGGCGCGACGGCGCGCCACAGCGACTCCGCCACCCGCGGCGAGTACGACGACGACCGCTGCGGGTGCGACCCAGCCGGGCAGCCCCTCCGACCCCGAATCGGTCGAAGTGGTCGCCGAGTCTGCAGAACTGGTCGCCGAATCGGTAGAAGCGGCGGCCGAGCTGGAGGGCGATGCAGTCACCTCGATGGTCGTGCCGGCCGCGCCGCTGGCGCTCGCCGTGGCCGAAGGCGTCGGCGTGCTCGAGGAGGGCACCGCGCTCGGCGACGCGTCAGGAGACAGACTGCGGCTCGCGGTCGCGCTCGGTGTGCCGGTGGGCTTGGTCGCGGGCGTCGCCTTGGCGTGCGACTTCGCGGAAGCGGTGCCCTTCGTCTTGCTGGCGGTCGCCTGCGTCGCCTTCGCGGACGGGCTGCTCAACGGGGCTGTCCGCGTCACCGCAGGAGCGATGCTCGGCGACCGGGTCCCAGCAGCGCTCTGCCAGGCGAACGCGACCGATCCGCCCGCGGGAACATCGAGCCCGCCGACCCCGGAGCTGGCATAGGTCCAGTGTGAGGAGGACCCGTTGGCCCAGAAGAGGCCCCAGTAGCGGTTCGCCGGCGGCATCTGAGGGCACGGGTCCGCCGGCTTCCGGTCGACACTGCAGACCGCGCCGGGCTGGCTCTGCACCCAACTCAAGGTGTGGCCGGCGGCAGCGAAGAGCGACGACGCCTTGCCGCCGCCGCTCACGCAGGTCTGCTTCGCTCCCCCGCCGAGCGCGCCGAAGTCGACGACCACGGCCACGGCCTGCCCACCGCAGCCATCGGCGGCCAGCGCCGGCGTCGGAGCAAGGCTCAGCGGCACGACCGCCCCCAACACGAGGGCGGCCGCGCCGAGAAGTCGTCGCAGGGTGTGCACGCTCAGGAGCAGTTGCCTGCGTCGAGATACTGCAGTGCCGGAGCGGCCTGCGTCGTCGAACGGCGCCACTGGTCCTGGGTGTCGACGGTGATGCCGGTCGACTTAGCAGCGGCAAGTGTCGCCTTGTCGTAGGCGATTGCGCCCTTGGCCGAAGCGAGTGCGCCGGTCGCCTTCTTCTTGCTCACCTGCAGCTTCGCCACCCAGGTCGCCGCCTTGCGAGCCTGCTTGCACTCGCCGGCGCCGGCCAGCGCTGAGGCAGCCAAGCCGGTGCTGTTGGCGTTGGGGGTCGCGGTAGAGGTGCCGCCGATGAAGGAGCCGTTCTTCGCCTGGTGCCTACGCAGCCAGCGCACGGCCTTCTTCTCAGCCTTCTTGACCTTCTTGCTCTGGTGCGGCAACGACTGCAGACTGAGCAACGCCGAGGAGGTGGCGTCCGGGTCCGGCACGCTGATGGTCTTCGGGTCACCCGCGTCGCACGTCTGCGGAGCGGTCGGGTCGGCGAAGTAGAGCCGGAAGTAGCCAGCGGAGCACTGCTGCTCGAGCAGGTACTTCAACACCGGCTTGGCCTTCTTGGGCGCGTCGGCGGCCAGAGCCTGCGCGGCGAGGGCCTGACCGAGGGTGTTCGCGTAGTCCCCGTCGGTCGAGACGTCGCTGATCCGGCCCTTGGTCGCGCCGGAGGTCGACACTGTGCTCTGCAGCAGCTTGACCAGGTTCGCGCCGCCGAACTTCTTCGGGTTGGCGCCGAGGGCGTCGGCGGTGACGACGGCCTTGGCGACCGAGCCTGCGTAGAGGTCCGTGGGGCTGATGCCATGGATCCAGTCGTCGACGTGGCTGGCGAGCGCCTTGCGGGTGGTCTTCAACTTCTTGTTGCTCGCGCCGAGCTGCTTGAGCGCGAGGGCCGTGTCGGCCGTCAGGCCGTAGTCGTCGAAGTCGTAGGACGAGTTGTGGATCAGACCACCGGTGAGCTGGCCCTTGAGCCAGGTGTGGGCGTTGGCGGTCGACGCCGGCGTGGCGTTGGCCGCGCCCGCGGTGATGATGAGCAGCCCGGCGGACGCGACGGCCGCCGACTGGAGAAGCTTGCGCATGGATGGTTCCTTCCCGCTGCTGGCAACGGGCGGACCGCGAGGAACCGACCCGCTGCTTTCCTCGACAGCGATGTGGTCAAGACGCGCCGCGGCAGGTGCTCCGACTTCCCACTGAGCCCTCCAGAGGCTCGGGGTCACGGTTGCGGGTCAGCGCCGGAATCTCACCGGCTTCCCCCGACACGGGCGTGTTGGTTGTTGAGGCCCGAAGCGTAACCCCGAGCGGGCTGGCACGACCAACCCGCCCACGAAGGGGTAGTCCGGGGCGCAAATCAGGCCTACCGACAGGTAGGTGCTGATTTGCGCCCCGGACTATCCCAGGAACGGGCTAGGCCAGCTTCTCGATGATCAGCTGCTGCACCCGAGCGGCGTCGGCCTGGCCCCGGGTCGCCTTCATCACCGCACCGACGATGGCGCCTGCAGCCTTGTGGTTGCCGCCCCGGATCTTGTCGGCGATGTCCGGCTGTGCCGCCAGCGCCTCCTCGATCGCGGTCAGCAGCGGGCCGTCGTCGGAGACGAGCGCGAGGCCGCGCTTCTCGATGATCTGCGCCGGCGTACCCTCCCCGGCGAAGAGGCCGTCGAACACCTGACGGGCCAGCTTGTCGTTGAGGGTGCCCTCGTCGATCAGCTGCTGCACCTCGGCGACCTGCGCGGGCGAGACACCGGCCGAGGCCAGCTCGACACCTGCCTCGTTCGCGCGGCGGGAGATCTCCGAGAGCCACCACTTGCGGGCGGCCTGCGGCGCAGCACCGGCAGCAACCGTCTCCTCGATCAGCTCGATGGCGTCGGCGTTGATGACGTCGCGCATCTCCAGGTCGGTGTATCCCCACGATGCCTGCAGCCGGGCCCGGCGCTCGGCCGGCGGCTCGGGCAGGGTCGTCCGCAGCTCGTCGACCCACGCCCGCGAGGGAGCCACCGGCACCAGGTCCGGCTCGGGGAAGTAGCGGTAGTCCTCAGCGTCCGACTTCTCCCGGCCCGGCGAGGTGGTGCCGTCGTCCTCGTGGAAGTGACGGGTCTCCTGCAGCACCGATCCACCGCTGAGCAGCACACCGGCGTGACGCGACATCTCGAACCGCACCGCGCGCTCCACCGAGCGCAGCGAGTTGACGTTCTTCGTCTCCGAACGGGTGCCGAGCACCTTCGAGCCCTTCGGCGCCAGCGACAGGTTGACGTCGCATCGCATCGACCCCTGGTCCATGCGTACGTCGGAAACGCCCAGCGCCTTGATCAGGTCGCGCAGCGCACTCACATAGGCACGGGCCACCTGCGGCGCCTTCTCCCCCGCGCCGAGGATCGGCCGGGTGACGATCTCGATCAGCGGGATGCCGGCACGGTTGTAGTCGATCAGCGAGTAGTCGGCGCCGTGGATGCGGCCCGTCGAGCCACCCACGTGGGTGGCCTTGCCGGTGTCCTCCTCCATGTGCGCGCGCTCGATCTCGATCCGGTAGGTCTCACCCTCGACATCGACGTCGAGGTAGCCGTCGAAGGCGATCGGCTCGTCGTACTGCGAGGTCTGGAAGTTCTTCGGCATGTCCGGGTAGAAGTAGTTCTTCCGCGCGAAGCGGCACCACTCCGCGATCTCGCAGTTGAGCGCGAGACCGATCCGGATCGCCGACTCGACCGCCTTGGCGTTGACCACCGGCATCGCGCCGGGCAGCCCCAGGCAGGTCGGGCAGACCTGGGTGTTGGGCGCCCCACCGAAGGTGGTCGGGCAGCCGCAGAACATCTTGGTGTTGGTGTTCAGCTCGACGTGGACCTCCAGGCCCATCGCCGGGTCGAACTTCTCCAGGACCTCGTCGAAGTCGATCAGGCCGGGCAGCGTGTCGCTCATCGCTCAGTTCTCCTTGTACGCCGGGGGCACGATCTGGCCGCCCCACTGCTCGAAGAGGGCCGTCTCCAGCGCCGCGCCCACCCGGTAGAGGCGGGCATCCTCGAGCACCGGCGCGAGGAACTGGACACCGGTCGGCAGTCCGTCCTCGGGCGCGAGCCCCGAGGGCAGCGAGATGCCCGGGACACCGGCGAGGTTGGCCGGAATGGTGGCGAGGTCCTGCAGGTACATCGACAGGGGGTCGTCCACCTTCTCCCCGATCGGGAACGCCGTGGACGGTGCGGTCGGGCTGACCAGCACGTCGACCTGCTCGAAGGCCTTCTTGAAGTCCTCGATGATCAGCGTGCGGATCTTCTGCGCCTGACCGTAGTAGGCGTCGTAGTAGCCACTGGACAGCGCATAGGTGCCGATCATGATCCGGCGCTTGACCTCGTCGCCGAAGCCGGCGTCGCGGGAGACCTTCATGACATCCTCGGCCGACGGCGAGCCCTCCGGGGTGACACGAAGGCCGTAGCGCATCGCGTCGAACTTGGCGAGGTTGGAGGAGCACTCGGCCGGCAGGATCAGGTAGTAGGCCGCCATCGCGTGCACGAAGCTCGGCAGCGAGACCTCGACGATCTCAGCCCCCATCTGGCGCAGCAGCGCGACCGACTCCTCGAACCGCTGCATCACGCCGGTCTGCCATGCGTCGCCGGCCAGCTCCTTGACCACACCGACCTTGACGCCGGCGAGGTCCTTGGTGCCGCCCTGGCGGGCGGCCTCGACCAGACCGGTCACCGGGGTGGGGACCGACGTGGAGTCCTTCGGGTCGTGGCCGCCGATCAGCTCCTGCAGCAGGGCCGAGTCGAGCACCGTGCGCGTCACCGGACCGACCTGGTCCAGGCTGTTGGCCAGCGCGACGAGGCCATAGCGGCTGACGCTGCCATAGGTCGGCTTCACGCCCACGGTGCCGGTCATCGCGC
The DNA here is from genome assembly GCF_000364605.1 of Nocardioides sp. Iso805N. Lineage (GTDB taxonomy): Bacteria > Actinomycetota > Actinomycetes > Propionibacteriales > Nocardioidaceae > Nocardioides. Next base: position 627,167 of record NZ_KB822576.1, read on the forward strand.
CGGGCTGGCGGATCGAGCCGCCGGTGTCGGTGCCGAGCGCGAGCGGCGCCTCGAACGCTGCCACCGCCGCGGCCGAGCCGCCGCCGGAGCCACCCGGGATGCGGGTGTGGTCCCACGGGTTGCGGGTCGGGCCGTAGGCGCTGTTCTCGGTGGAGGAGCCCATCGCGAACTCGTCCATGTTGGTCTTGCCGAGGATGGGCAGGCCGGCCGCCTTGAGCTTGGCCACGACCGTCGCGTCGTAGGGCGGGACCCAGCCCTCGAGCATCTTCGAGCCGCAGGTGGTCGGCAGGCCGATCGTCGTCAGCACGTCCTTGACCGCGATCGGCACGCCGTCGAGCTCGTGCAGCGGCGAACCCGAGGCACGTCGCTCGTCCGAGGCCATGGCCTGAGCGAGGGCACCGTCGGCGTCGACGTGCAGGAAGGCGTGCACGCCCTCCCCGCCGTCGTCGACCGCGGCGATCTGGTCGAGGTGGGCCTGGGTCAGCTCGACACTGGTGACCTCACCTGCGGCGAGCGCGGCTGCCTGCTCCGCGGCGGTCCGGTAGATCCAGCTCACTGCTCATCCCCCAGGATCCGCGGCACGGAGAACTTGTCGTCCTCCTTCGCCGGCGCCCCCGCCAGCGCCTGGACGGGCGTCAGGCCGGGCACCACGACGTCGTCGCGGAAGACGTTGGTCATCGGGATCGGATGGGAGGTGGCAACGACGTCGTCGCCGGCCACGCCCTGGATCGAGGCGACCGACTCGAGGATCACGTTGAGCTGCGGAGCGAGGTGCTCCAGCTCGGCGTCACTCAGGTCGATCCGGGCGAGGTCGGCCAGGTGGCGCACCTCGTCACGGGAGAGTTCAGGCATGGCGCCCATCCTAGTGGCGGCCACCGACAGTCGGCGGACGCCCTAGGAGAGACCTCGTGTAGCACGGGTCCGGCGTTACACTGATCTCATGGCGAACCTGACGATCACCGTCGATGAGGCGACGCTCAAACGAGCCCGGATCCGAGCGATCGAGCGCGGCGAGTCGGTCAACAAGTTCCTGGCGGAACAATTGCGGAAGTACGCAGATGACGACACCGAGGAGCAGCGTTGGCGTGAGGACCGCGATCGGATGCGGGCGATCGCCGAGAAGTACGCCGGCCACCGCAGCACTCGAGCCTGGACGCGTGACGAGCTCTACGAAGAACGGTTCGAGCGCTACGGGAAGCCGTCGGCATGACGGTCTTCCTCGACACCAATGTCATCGCCTATCGGTTCGACGACCGGGATCCGGCCAAGCGCGATCGTGCCTTGGCCCTGATCGACGGCTCGTCATCGCGCCCCTGGATCAGCACCCAGGTGCTCATCGAGCTGCACAACGTGCTGGTGCGCCACCTCCGGTACACCCGCGAGGAGGCACGGGAGATCGTCGAGTCGAACGGCTATCACGTGCAACCCGCCGACCTCGGGCTCGTCTACGACGCTGTAGCCACCGCGTCCCGCCACCAGATGCGCGTCTACGACGCGATGATCCTCGAGGCCGCCGTCCGGGCCGGCTGTGACGAGCTGTGGACCGAGGACCTGAGCACCGGTGCCACGCTGCGCGGCATACGCATCATCAACCCTTTCGCCGACTGATCTCAGCCTTCGCTCGGATCCTCACCCACGCCCGCCGGTCCCCCAGCGAGCAGCGCGGCGAACCCGTCCTCGTCGAGGACGCGCAGGCCCAGCTCCTCGGCCTTCTCCGCCTTGGAGCCGGCGTTATCGCCCACCACGACGTAGTCGGTCTTCTTCGACACCGAGCCGGCGGCCTTGCCGCCGCGGCTGATGATGGCCTCCTTCGCGGAGTCACGGGAGAAGCCCTGCAAGGAGCCGGTCACGACGACCGTCAGCCCCTCGAGAGTGCGCTCGAGGGACTCGTCGCGGGCGTCCTCCATGACCACCCCGGCAGCGAGCCACTTCTCCACGATCTCGACGTGCCACGGCTCGCGGAACCAGGCGACGAGCGAGTCGGCGATCACGCCGCCGACTCCGTCGACCTCGGCGAGTCTGCTCCGGGCGCTGACCGCCTCGGCCGACGCGGTGGTGACGACGTCGCCCAGGTCGCTGGACGCCTCGTCGGCATCGGGGTCCACCTCGACCGAGACAGCCTCGTCGGCCGTCCGCACGACCTCGCGCAGCGCTGCCATCGAGCCGAACTCGGTGGCGATCGCGCGCGCGGCCGACGGGCCGACGTGACGGATGGAGAGCGCGACCAGGACGCGCCACAGAGGCACGCTCTTGCGTGCGTCGAGGTTGGTCAGCAGCTTGTGGGCGTTCGCGGTGAGCTGGGGACCGTCTTCACCCTTCTTGGGGGCGCGAGTGAACAGGGGTGTCCGGCCCAGCTTCGTCTCGTCGAGGTCGAAGATGTCACCCTCGTTGCGCAGCGCACCTGACTCGAGCAGCGCGACGCAGGCCTCGTAGCCCATCCCCTCGATGTCGAAGGCGCCCCGACCCGCGACGTGGTTGACGCGCTCGGTCACCTGGGCAGAGCAGTAACGGTGGTTGGGACAACGGCGGTCCTTGTCCCCCGCCTTCTGCTCGACCAGCTCGGTGCCGCAGGCCGGGCACACCGTCGGGGGCACCCACTCGGGCAGGCCGTCGGGCCGCAGGGCGAGCACCGGACCGAGGATCTCGGGGATGACGTCACCGGCCTTGCGCAGCACGATCGTGTCCCCTGGCCGCACGTCCTTGCGGGCCACCTCGTAGAAGTTGTGCAGCGTCGCCATCTCGACCGTCGAGCCGGCGACCTTGACCGGCTCCATCACGCCGTACGGCGTCACCCGGCCGGTCCGGCCGGTGTTGACCTCGATCGCCAGCAGCCGGGTATTGACCTCCTCGGGCGGGTACTTATACGCGATCGCCCAGCGCGGGGCACGGGAGGTCGATCCGAGGCGGCGCTGCAGCCCGACGTCGTCGACCTTGATCACCACGCCGTCGATCTCGTGGCTGAGCACCTGCGGGTCGTGCCGGTGCTCGGCGAAGTAGGCGATGAACTCCTCCACCGCCGCCAGGTCGGGCACCACCTTGACCTTGTCGGAGACCGGGAGGCCCCAGCTCGCGAGCGCCGCGTAGGCCTGCGACTGGGAGACCGCCTCGAAGCCCTCGCGGGCGCCGACGCCGTGGCAGACCATCTCGAGCCGCCGCGCCGCGGTGATGGCCGGGTCCTTCTGCCGCAGCGAGCCGGCGGCGGTGTTGCGGGCGTTGGCGTAGAGCGGCTTGCCCGCCGCCTCCTGCTCTGCGTTGATCTCCTCGAACCGCGCCGTGGGCAGGTAGACCTCGCCGCGCACCTCGATCAGCGCCGGCACCGGATGCTCGGCCGATCCGGTCAGTCGGTGCGGGACACCGGCGATCGTGAGCACATTGGGTGTGACGTCCTCGCCGGTGCGACCGTCGCCGCGGGTGAGCGCCCGAGTCAGCCGGCCGTCCTCGTAGAGAAGGTTGATCGCCAGACCGTCGAACTTCACCTCGCAGAGCAGCTCCGGCCGGGTGCCCGCGTCGCGGACGACCCGCTCATACCAGCCTGCCAGCTCCTCGAAGGAGAAGGCGTTGTCGAGGCTCTCCATCCGCTGGAGGTGGTCGAAGGAGGCGAAGTCGGTGAACGCCTTGCCCATCACCCGCTGGGTCGGGCTCGCGGAGGTAACCAGCTCCGGGTACTGCTCCTCGAGCTCCCCCAACCGGCGCAGTAGCACGTCGTAGTCGGCATCGGTGAGCGTCGACGAGCCGTCGCGGTAGTAGGCGTCGGAGGCTGCTTCGATCTGGGCCGACAGATCGGCGTGGAGGCTCGCGGGGCTCTCGTCGGTCATGGACACATCTTGCCGCTACCCACCGACAGGATGCTCGCCGCACGGACCGGTCTAGACCGGGTCGAGAAAAACGCGTTGGTCGGGAATGAAACGACGTCGTACTATCTTGTCCAGATGAAACGAAACCGTTTCGTTTCATCTCTGTGACTGGAAGGGGTCCTCCAGGTGAACCTGGCTCGTGCTCTGCACCGCCCGCGGATCGAGGGCGAACGCGAACAGGAGATCCTCGAGACGGCCCTCGCCATCCTCGCCGAGGTTGGCTACGACCGCATGACGATGGACGCCGTCGCCGCTCGGGCGAAGGCGTCGAAGGCCACGCTCTACCGGCGCTGGTCGTCCAAGGCGAAGCTCGTCATCGACGCGCTGCACGCCAACAAGTCCACCACCGACCTGCCCGACACAGGCAGTCTCAAGGGCGACCTGGAGGCTGCTTTCTGCGGGCTCGGCGGCCTCACGGACCCGCAGATGCTCGCCACGATGAGCAGTGTCATCACCGCCATCGGCCGCGACGAGGAGTTCGCCGGGGAGTTCCGGGAGCACTTCATCGGGGCCAAGCTCGAGGCCAGCCGCACCATCTGGGAGCGCGCGCGCAAGCGCGGCGAGCTCCGCCCCGACCTCGACGTCGACCTGCTGAGCCACGCCCTTGCGGGCGTGGTGATGCACCGCGCCTTCATGCTCGGCGAACCCGCCACCGAAGACCTGATCACTCGGGTGATCGACCAGATCATCTTGCCCGCTGCTACTCACAAGGACTGACATGACCACGACCGACGCCACAAGCGTCGACCAGCGCACCGGTCAGCACCGACACCTCGGATGGGCTCTCGTGCTCATCTGCGTCGCCCAGCTGATGGTGGTCCTGGACTCGACCATCGCGAACATCGCGCTGCCCTTCATCCAAAAGGACCTCGACTTCTCCGCCGCCACCCTCACCTGGGTGGTCACGGGGTACTCCCTCACCTTCGGCGGACTGCTGCTCCTCGGCGGCCGCCTCGGCGACCTCTACGGCCGCCGCAACGTCTTCATGATCGGCCTCATCGTCTTCGCCATCGCCTCGCTCGTCGGCGGCGTGGCCCAGACCGAGGCGATGCTGCTGATCTCGCGCGGCTTCCAGGGTGCGGCAGCTGCCCTCGCGGCTCCCTCCGCGCTGGCGCTGATCACCACCACCTTCCCCGCAGGCCCCGCTCGCAGCCGGGCGTTCGCCGTGTACGCCGCGATGTCCGGCATCGGTGCCGCCGTCGGCCTCATCCTGGGTGGATGGCTCACCGGCCTGCACAGCGTCTTCGGTCTCTCCGTCGACGGCTGGCGGCTGACCTTCCTGATCAACGTCCCGATCGGCATCGTGGCGGCCCTGCTGGCGCCGCTGCTGCTGGCCGAGTCGGAGCGTCACCGCGGTGAGCTCGACGTTCCCGGCGCCGTGACCGGCACCGCCGGCCTGCTCGCCGTCGTCTACGGCCTGACCCGCGCCGGCAGTCACGGCTGGGGCAACACCCAGACCCTCGTGTTCCTGATCGGCGGCGTCCTGCTGCTGGCGATCTTCGCCTTCATCGAAACGCGGGTCGAGCACCCGCTGCTGCCGTTCCGGATCTTCGCCAGCCAGACCCGCGCCTCGTCGTTCGTCGCGATGATGCTGCTGCCCGCCGCGATGTTCGCGATGTTCTTCTACCTCTCGCAGTACGTCCAGCTGGTCAAGGGCTACAGCCCGCTGCACACCGGCGTCGCGTTCCTGCCGTTCTGCTTCGGCATGGTGATCGCGGCAACGCTCTCCTCGGCGCTGGTCAGCAAGATCGACCCGCGCTACCTGGCCGGCATCGGCACCCTGATCGCGGCGATCGCACTGTTCGGCTTCTCCCGGATCCCGCACGACACCTCGCTGCCGATCCAGGCCGTCCAGGGCGACTACTGGACCCACATCTTCCCGTGGATCACCGCGATGTCCTTCGGCATGGGCCTCACCTTCGTGACCGTCACGCTGACGGCGGTGCACCACCTTCGTCCCGAGGACTCGGGCATCGGCTCCGGCGTGCTGAACACGATGCAGCAGGTCGGCGGCGCGCTCGGCCTGGCGATCCTGTCGACCGTCGCGACCCACGTGATGACCAACGACACCGCCCGGATCACCAAGGACGCCGCAGGTCAGGGCAAGCCCTCCCCGGACGTCCTGGCCACCATCCAGCAGCAGGTCTTCGCCCACGGCGCGACCACGGCCTTCCTGGTCGGCTCGGTGATGGCACTCGTCGGCTCGGTGATCATCTGGCTCTTCCTCAACGTGAAGCACACCGAGCTGGCCACCGACGGCCCCGAGGGCGTGCACGCGGGCTGACGCAACAGCGACGACCCCCGCATCACCACGAGCGGGCGCAGACCCCACAGGGTCTGCGCCCGCTCGGCGATTTCAGCCCTACGTCAGGCTTTATCGATCGCCTTCTCGACCGCCTTCTCGATCGCCGTCACGAATGCCGGCAGATCGTCAGGCTTGCGGCTGGTGATCAGGTTGCGGTCCACGACCACTTCCTCGTCCACCCACGTCGCGCCCGCGTTGCGCAGGTCGTCGGCCAGGCTGGGCCAGCTCGTCAGACGTCGGCTCGCCGCACGGCCGGCGGAGATCAGCAGCCAGGGTCCATGGCAGATCAGCGCGAGCGGCTTGCCGGCCTCGTCGAACGCCTTGACCAGCGCCTGCGCCTCCGGCTCCAGTCGGATCCGGTCCGCGTTGACGGTCCCGCCAGGCACCACGAGTACGTCGGTGCCAGCGACGTCCACGTCCGCGAACGTGCCGTCGACCTCCACCTTCTGTGTCGGCTCGGTGTCCCCCTCGGTCGCCTGGATCGGATCGCGCTGGGTCGAGTAGACCTTCACCTCGGCCCCCGCCTCGCGCAGCCTGTCGCGCGGCACGACCAGCTCGGCCTCCTCGAAGAAGTCGGTCGCGATGATGGCCACCTTGGTGCCGCTCAGGCTCGCCCGGTCGGACATGACTCTCCCTCCATCGTGGGTCAGGGCAGCGGATGCAGCTGCCTGCCACCTGGTACCCGCGACGCGACGACGCGATGCCGCCCGTCGTCAGTCACTCAGGGAGGTGGCGGAGGTCCGCGCCAGCGCCATCGCCCGGCGGCTCCACGCCTCGCCCGCACCGGCGAGCCCGCACGTCGGGGTGATCGCCAGGGAGACCTCGTGCGGGTCCAGACCGACCATGTCCAGCCAGCGCAGCACCCGCTCGGTGACCTGCTTGTCCGAGAGCGGTGCGTCGGGATCCAGGGACGGTACGACGCCGAGCGCCACCGTCTCCCCCGCTTCCAGCGCCTCAGCAAGCTGGTCGTGATCTCCTGCGCTCAGCTGGGACAGGTCGACGGCGAGCCCGCGAGCTCCCGAGGCCGCGGCGGAGCCCGTGCCGGCCTCTCGCATAGCTCCCCGCAGCAGGCCGAGCGGCGTGCCGGGCGCACAGCTGTGCACCCACGGCTCGCCGCCCTCCTCGACGATCGCGCCGAGCACCCACTCCAGTGCCTGGGACGCCTCGGGCGGGTGGATCGAGCGGTGTCGCCCGAAGCCGCTCGCTGTCGGGACGCGTCCCGCGAGCACCGCCGCCAGTGCGGGCTCGTCGAGCTGCACGATCAGACGCGCGGCGCCGGGGAGCCTTCGGCGTACGTCGTTGAGGTGGTGGCGCACGCCCTCGGCGAGAGCCTGGGCCAGCTCGCGTCGGGCGCCATGGTCGGCGAGCAGCCGATCACCGCGAGGCCGCTCGACGCTCGCGGCCAAGGTCCAGGGGCCGGTCACCTGGATCTTGAAGGCGCCGCCCGCTCGAAACTGCCCCGTGCCGTCCGCCAACTCCTCGAGCGTGTCGAGATCCTGACCGAGCAGGGAGCGCGCCCGGCGCTGGTCGACCCCCGGCGAGCCGGTGGAGCCGGTCAGTCGCCACCCGGCCGGCTGCAGGTCGGCATCGAGGTCGGCCAGTACGGCGAGGGTGCGGCCGACCATGCCGGCGATCGCACCCCGGGCGGCCAGCTCGGGCAGGTGCGGCAGGTCGGGCAGCTCGCCCAGGACGACCCGGACGGCCTCGGCGAAGTCTTCACCCGGCAGCGAGCCGATCCCGGTGGCCAGCACCCGCGTCCCGGACGATCCGGTGGGCGACTCGCCGGCATCCGCCACCGTTTCGTACGGTGCGCGCGAATCAGTCACAGGCCGACCCGCCCGGTCGAGGCGATCGTCGCCGAACCGACCACGCGGCTGCCGTCGTAGATCACCGCGGCCTGGCCGGGCGCGATGCCGTAGGCCGGGTCGAGCAGCTCGATCGCCACCCGCTCGCCATCGACGGACACCACCGCGCGGTGCTCCTGGCCGTGCGCGCGCAGCTGCACCGCCACGTCGCCCCCGTCGAGAACCGATGGCGCCGAGCCGCACCAACGCGGCTTGACGCCCTCGATCCGATCGACGGCGAGGTGCTCGCGCGGGCCCACCGTCACCGTGCCGGACACCGGCTCGATGTCCAGCACGAACCGCGGCTTGCCGTCGGCGGCCGGCACGCCGAGCCGCAGCCCGCGACGCTGGCCGATGGTGAACGCCACGGTCCCCGAGTGGCGGCCGACCTCGGCGCCGTTCTCGTCGATGATCGCGCCATCGGTGTTGGGTAGTCGTTCGCCGAGCTTCTCCTTGAGCCAGCCGGCGTTGTCGCCGTCGGCGACGAAGCAGATGTCGTGGCTGTCCGGCTTGTCGGCGACCAGGAGGCCGCGGCGTGCCGCCTCCTCGCGGACCAGCGGCTTCGGCGTGTCACCGAGCGGGAACAGCGAGTGCCGCAGCTGGTCCTGGGTCAGCACGCCGAGCACGTAGCTCTGGTCCTTCGCCATGTCCGAGGCGCGATGCAGCTCGACCCCGTCGGCACCCTCGCGCACGACTGCGTAGTGGCCGGTCACGACCGCGTCGAAGCCCAGCGCCAGGGCGCGATCGAGCACCGCGGCGAACTTGATCTTCTCGTTGCAGCGCAGGCACGGATTGGGTGTGCGTCCCTCCGCGTACTCGGCCATGAAGTCCTCGACCACGTCCTCGTGGAAGCGCTCCGACATGTCCCAGACGTAGAACGGGATGCCGATCACGTCCGCGGCGCGGCGGGCGTCGTTGGCGTCCTCGATGGTGCAGCAGCCCCGCGCCCCCGAGCGGTACGACGCCGGGTTGCGCGACAGTGCCAGGTGGATGCCGGTGACGTCGTGCCCGGCCTCGACGGCGCGCGCGGCGGCGACGGCCGAGTCGACACCGCCGGACATGGCGGCGATGACCCTGCGACGCGGCTCGTTCCTCGTCGGCTCGGGGACTGCCCTCATCGGCATCTCACCGCAGCCCCGCAGACCTCGCCCGGTCGACGCACGGGCCGATCGCCGCGACGAGCGCATCGACGTCCTCGACGGTCGAGGTGTGGCCGAGCGAGAAGCGCAGCGAGCTGCGGGCCTCGTCCTCGGAACGGCCCAGCGCGAGCAGGACGTGGGAGGGCTGGGGCACCCCGGCCGAGCAGGCTGAGCCGGTCGAGCACTCGATGCCCTGGGCGTCCAGCAGCATCAGCAGCGAGTCGCCCTCGCAGTCGGGGAAGGAGAAGTGGGCGTTGCCGGGCAGCCGGTCGATCCCCGCCGCGTCCGGCGCAGCGCCGTTGAGCACGGCATCGGGCACGGCGCCGAGGACGCCCGCCACGAGTCGGTCGCGCAGCGCGCCGACGCGAGCGGCGTACGCGGCCTGCTCCTTGACCGCCAGCTCGACCGCGGCAGCGAACCCCGCGATGGCAGGTACGTCGATGGTCCCGCTGCGCACGTCCCGCTCCTGGCCGCCGCCGTGCAGCAGCGCCGTCAGCTCGAGCTCACGCCTGGCAAGCAGGGCGCCGACGCCGTAGGGGCCGCCGACCTTATGCCCGGTCAGGGTGAGCGCGTCGACTCCGACGGCGGCGAAGTCGACAGGCACGGCGCCCACCGCCTGCACCGCATCGGTGTGCACCGGTACGCCGTACGCCCGGGCGACCTCGACCACCTCGGTGATGGGCTGGAGCGTGCCGACCTCGTTGTTGGCCCACATCACCGAGATCAGCGCGACGTCGTCGGGCGAGCGCTCCAGCGTCTCTCGCAGCGCTGCCACCTCGAGGCGACCGTCACGGTCGACCGGCAGCAGCTCCACGGTCGCGCCGGGGTGGCCGTCGCGCGGCTCGGTGAGCCAGTGCAGCGGGTCCAGGACGGCGTGGTGCTCGATGCCGGTGCTGAGGATCCGGACCCGCCTCGGGTCGGCCGTGCGACGCGACCAGAAGACGCCCTTGAGGGCCAGGTTGTCGGCCTCGGTGCCGCCGGAGGTGAAGACGACCTCGCCCGGCCGGCAGTCCAGTGCCTGAGCGATCGTCTCGCGGGACTCCTCCACCACTCGGCGGGCGCGACGGCCCGAGGCGTGCAACGAGGAGGCGTTGCCCACCTCGAGGAGGTGGGCACTCATGGCCTCGACAGCAGCCGGCACCATCGGGGTGGTGGCGGCGTGGTCGAGGTAGACGGTCCGCGGCGCACGAGTCATGACGAGGCAAGACTACGGCGGAGCAGGTCACGGTTCGTAACCCGCCGTTCAACCTCTGCCCCTAGGTTGCCCCCATGATCGAGGACCTGCGCGCCTACATCGACCGTCTCCAGACCGCCGGCCACTCCATCGGCGAGGACCATGACGACGATCCGATCCTGATCGACCCGTCCGGTCGGGCGGTGGACACGTGGCGGGAGAACTACCCGTACGACGAGCGCATGGAGCGGGCCACCTACGACATCGAGAAGTACGAGCTGCAGGTCGAGCTGATCAAGTTCCAGAACTGGCAGCAGCGCACCGGGCACCGCCACGTCGTCCTCTTCGAGGGCCGCGACGCCGCCGGCAAGGGCGGCACGATCAAGCGGTTCATGGAACATCTGAACCCGCGCTACGCACGGACCGTCGCGCTGGTGAAGCCGTCCGAGCGCGAGCGCTCGCAGTGGTACTTCCAGCGCTACATCGCGCACCTGCCCGCCGCCGGCGAGCTCGTGCTCTTCGACCGGTCCTGGTACAACCGCGCCGGGGTCGAGCGCGTGATGGGCTTCTGCTCCGACGAAGAGTACGAGACCTTCATGGACCAGGCACCGCGCTTCGAGAAGATGCTGGTCGAAGCAGGCATCTCAGTGACGAAGTTCTGGTTCTCCGTCACCCAGTCCGAGCAGCGGACCCGCTTCATCATCCGGCAGATCGACCCGGTCCGACAGTGGAAGCTCTCCCCCATGGATCTGGAGTCGCTGGACCGGTGGGACGCCTACACGGCGGCCAAGGAGGAGATGTTCCGGCGCACGGACACCAAGACGGCGCCCTGGATCACGGTCAAGTCCAACGACAAGAAGCGCGCCCGGCTCAACGCGATGCGCCACTTCCTCTCGCAATTCGAGTACGACGGCAAGAACCCCGACGTGGTCGGCGTGCCGGACCCCCGGATCATCAAGCGCGGCAAGCAGGCCGTCGGCGACTGAGGTCGACCGCACGCCGAGCCTGTCGAGGCGCCTCGACCGTCCGCCGAGCCTGTCGACCGTCCGCCTCAGGCCAGATCCGCCTCGAGCGGCCAGCCGCCGCTGGCGAGCATGCCCGAGACTCGCTTGAGGTCATCGGGCGTGCAGCGCTGGAAGGCATGGTCGCGGACCATCGCTCGGATGTCCTCAGCAGTGACAGGTACGTCGCCGGCCGAGACCGACTGCAGCGCCAGATCGTCGGCGATGGCCTCGATCTCACCGTCGGTGAGCTTGCGGCGCAGCACGCCCAGCACGGGCGGGTAGTCGGCAGGCGGGATCCCCTGCGGGTAGCCCGCCTTCAGCCATTCCAGGACTCGCGAGACAGGAGAGTTGCTCATGCGGGTCCTCGCTCGCTGCGCCCGTTCATGACTTCGCCGTGATCGTCGGGATGATGTGACCGAAGGAGATGTCCTTGCCCTGTCCGCTGGCGATGACGAACACCAGACCGGCCACGATGCCGTAGGCGACCACCAGGAACAGGATCACGGCCAGCACCTTGCCGACCGGGTTGCCCGAAGACGCCGCCGTACCTGTGCCGCCGTCGACCGCCTCGCCGCCGGCGCCCCACGCCAGGGATCGGATGCCGAGCGCGAAGACGGCTGGCAGACCCGCGCCCAGCACGAGGCTGGCCACCAGGACCTTCCAGAGCGCCTCGCCGGCCAGCCGGACGTCGTCACCGAACGCGCCGCTCATCGGAGTCCCCGTCCGCTGCGCCGGGCGGCCAGGGGAAGCGAAGTGATGGAGTGGTTCATACGGCTGCTCCCGTCGGGGTGTTCGGGGAGGCAGTGGTGCTCTCCCACTCGTCGTTGACGTTGTGCGCGCCGACCGGCGTTCGACGCGACCGGGTGAAGAGATAGCCGGCGACCACGGCGAGCACCGCGAACTCGACGATCGAGCCCACGGCCAGGCCGAAGAGGTTGCCCAATCCCCACATCGCGGCTCCCACGATCGCAGCGGCGGGGAGGGTGAGCAACCAGCCGACGCCCATCCGGCCCGCCACACCCCAACGCACCTCGGCGCCCGGCTTTCCCAGCCCCGTGCCGAGGATCGAGCCCGTTGCCACGTGGGTGGTGGAGAGCGCGAAGCCGAGGTGGCTCGAGGCCAGGATGACCGCGGCCGAGGCGGACTCGGCGGCCACGCCCTGCGGCGACTCGATCTCGACCAGGCCCTTGCCGAGCGTGCGGATGATCCGCCAGCCCCCGATGTAGGTGCCCGCCGCGATCGCAACGGCGCAGGACAGCTTCACCCAGAACGGGATCGAGGTCAGGCTGGTCCAGCGGCCGGTCGCGATCAGCGCCAGCGTGATCACGCCCATCGTCTTCTGTGCATCGTTCGTACCGTGCGCCAGGCTGACCAGCGAAGCCGTACCGACCTGACCCCAGCGGAACCCGCTCTCGGTGAAGCGGGCTGCGACACCGACGATGATCCGGTAGATCAGCCAGGTGCCGGTGCCCGCGACCAACCCCGCCACGAGGGGCGAGGCCACGGCAGGCAGCAGGATCTTGCCGACGACGCCGTCGGGCTGGGTGCCGTCGCCGACCCAGTTCACGCCGTTCCAGCCCAGCGAGGCGATGGTCGCCCCGATCAGGCCCCCGAACAGGGCGTGCGAGGAGCTCGACGGAAGGCCGAGCAGCCAGGTCAGCATGTTCCACACGATCCCGCCGATCAGACCCGCCAGCACGATCGCCAGCAGCACGTCCCCGGGCACCGTCAAGGCGTCGGTGGCGGAGGTGGCGCTGCTGTCGAACGTCTTGACCACCGCGTTGGTGACGGTCAGCGCCACCGAGACGGAGAGGAAGGCACCGACCAGGTTCATCACCGCCGAGATGGCGACGGCGACGCGCGGCTTGAGCGCACCCGTCGCGATCGAGGTCGCCATCGCATTGCCGGTGTCGTGGAAGCCATTGGTGAAATCGAAGCCGAGTGCCGTCACCACGACGAGCACCAGCGTCAGCGTCTCTGCACTCACGCAATGAGCGTGCCTGCTCCATCACCGCAGGGGCAGGGGCCGACGGCTGTGTTCGCCGACTGTTCAGGCCCGCTTAACTCAAGCCGGCTTCTCGGTGATCTGCGGGATGACGTGGGTGAAGGAGACATCCTTGCCCTGCCCGCTGGCGACGATGAACAGCAGCCCGGAGACCACGCCGTAGGCCACCACGAGGAGCAGTACGCCGGCGACCGCGCGGCCGATGATCACCCGCCCGCTGGCCAGCGAGCGGATGGCGAGGGCGAAGACGGCCGGCAGACCGGCGCCGAGGATGAGGCTGGCGAGCAGCACCTTCCAGAGGGCGTCCAGGGCCAGCCGGACGTCCTGTCCGAATGCGTCGCTCATCGGTTGCCTCCCCGCACGAGGTCGGCCGGGACGTTGGGCGCGGCCTGGTCGATCTCCCAGGCATCGGTGACGTTGTGCGCTCCCACGTCCTGCCGGCGCGAGCGGAGGTAGAGGTAGCCAGCGACGCCGAGCAGCACCACCACCTCGACAACCGAGCCCACCGCCAGACCGAAGAGGTGGCCCACGATCCACATCGTGCCGCCGACGATCGCGGCGGCCGGGACGGTGAGGAGCCAGGCACCGACCATGCGACGCGCCGTACTCCAGCGGACGCTGGCGCCCGGCTTGCCGAGCCCCGCGCCCACGATCGAACCGCTGGCGACGTGGGTGGTGGAGAGCGCGAAGCCGAGGTGGCTCGAGGCGAGGATGACCGCGGCGGTCGAGGCATCGGCCGCCACGCCCTGACGCGGCTCGATGTCGACCAGGCCCTTGCCCAGGGTGCGGATGATCCGCCAGCCGCCGAGGTAGGTGCCGAGCGCTATCGCGACGGCGCAGACGACCTTCACCCAGAGCGGGATCGAGGTCAGGCTGTTCCAGTGGCCGGTCGCGATCAGCGCCAGGGTGATCACGCCCATCGTCTTCTGCGCATCGTTGGTCCCGTGCGCCAGGCTGACCAGCGAAGCCGTGCCGACCTGACCCCAGCGGAACCCGCGGTTGACCTGCTTCACGGCCACCCCGGCGACGATCCGGAAGACCGCGAACGTGCCCAGGCAGGCCACGAGCACGGCCACGACCGGGCTCGCCACGCCGGGCAGCAGGATCTTGCCGACCACGCCGTCGAGCTTGGTGCCGTCGCCGACCCAGTTCACGCCCTCCCAGCCGCTGCTGACGATGGTCGCGCCGATCAGGCCTCCCAGCAGTGCGTGCGAGGAGCTCGACGGCAGGCCGAGCAGCCAGGTCAGCATGTTCCAGACGATCCCGCCGATCAGCCCCGCCAGCACGATCGCCAGCAGCTTGTCGCCGGACATCGTCAGCGAGTCCTGTGCCGAGGTCGCGTGCGAGTCGAAGGTCTTGACCACCGCATTGGTCACGGTGAGGGCGACCGAGACCGAGAGGAACGCGCCGAGGAGGTTCATCACCGCCGAGACGGCCACTGCGACGCGGGGCTTGAGCGCCCCTGTGGCGATCGAGGCGGCCATCGCGTTGCCGGTGTCGTGGAACCCGTTGGTGAAATCGAAGCCCAGTGCGGTCGCGACGACCAGCACCAGCGCCAAGGTCTCTGCACTCACGGGACACAAGGGTGTCGGCGTTTACGCCCGCGACACGAATTCGGACGAGGCAGTTCACCAAGTGTTCATCTTGGTCCGGGGTGGCCCGCTCCTGAGAGATCTTCCTGCCGGACCCAGGAGTGGTCCAGACCACCCTCCGCCGAGAGGCTAGAGCAGCACCAGGTCGTCGCGGTGGACGACCTCGCGGGCGTACGCCGAGCCGAGCTGCGCCTCGAGCCACCGCGACGATCGGCCCACCAGCTGCGGCAGCTCGTCGGCGTCGAAGTTGACCAGCCCACGCGCCACCACGGCGCCGTCGGGACCGACGAGGTCGACGGGATCCCCGGCGTGGAAGTCGCCGCGGGCACCGGTGATCCCCGCCGCCAGCAGGGAGGCACCACGCTCGCGGACGGCGCGGACCGCGCCCTCGTCGAGGCCGACGGACCCCATCGGCTCGGTGGCGTGCTCGAGCCACAGCAGCCGGGTAGGACGCCGCTTGCCGGTGGCGTGGAACAGTGTCCCGACCGGCTCGCCGGCGAGCGCGGCGCGCGCCTTCGGCGCCGAGGTCAGCACCACCGGGATGCCCGCCTCCACGGCGATCCGGGCCGCCTCCAGCTTGGTCACCATGCCGCCGGTGCCGACACCCGCGCTGCCGGTCTTGCCGACCGTGACGTCGGTGAGGTCGTCCATCGACGCGACCTCGGCCACGAGGCGGGCACCGGGCTGGGACGGCGGGGCGTCGTACAGGCCCTCGACGTCGCTGAGCAGGACGAGCAGGTCGGCGTGGACCAGGTGGGCCACCAGCGCGGCGAGCCGGTCGTTGTCGCCGAACCGGATCTCGGTGGTCGCCACGGTGTCGTTCTCGTTGACGATCGGCAGGACGCCCAGATCGAGCAGCGTGGTGAAGGTCTGGGAAGCGTTGCGGTAGTGACTGCGTCGGGTCACGTCATCGACCGTGAGCAGGACCTGCCCGGCGATCAGCCCGTGCCTGGCCAGCTCCTCGGTGTAGCGGTGCACCAGCAGCCCCTGGCCGACCGAGGCGGCCGCCTGCTGGGCTGCCAGTGCCTTGGGCCGCTTGGGCAGGCCCAGCGGTGCCAGGCCTGCGGCGATGGCGCCCGAGGAGACGAGCACCACCTCGGCGCCACGGGCCCGCACCCCTGCCAGTACGTCGACCAGCACCGAGAGCCGCTCCGGGTCGATGCCGCCGTCGACAGTGGTCAGTGAGGACGAGCCCACCTTGACCACGACCCGCTTGGCACCGGTGACCGCAGGCCTGAGGCTCACTCCTGCTCCTCGCCGGCCCGATCCTCGACAGCCCGATCCTCGACAGCCGTGCTGGGGTCGCTCTCCGAGAGGTCGAAGGCGTCGGCGTCGGGGTCCTCCTCCGAGCCGATCTCGTAGCCGTAGGTGCCGTCGACGTAGTTGAACTTGTCGAGGCGGCGGGCGACGTCGGCGCGGGTCTCGTTCTCGCCGCGCTCGGGCATCTGCTCCTGGATGTCGCGACGGCGCTGGGCGGCGGGGCGATCCTCGCGCAGACGCTGGTCCTCGCCACGGCGACCCAGCATCTCGGCGCCGGCTTCGATCGAGGGCCGGAAGTCGAAGACGACGGCGTTCGAGCCGGGGTCGCCGATCATGACGGTGTCGCCCTCCTGAGCGCCGAGCTTGGCGAGCTGGGTCTCGACGCCGAGCCGGTTGAGCCGGTCCGCGAGGTAGCCCACGGCCTCCTCGTTGTTGAAGTCCGTCTGCCGCACCCAGCGCTCGGGCTTCTGACCGCGCACGACGTAGCCGTCGTCGGTCTGGGTGATGGTGAAGTCGGCCCCGCCCTTGTCCAGGTGCGGTCGCAGCACGATCCGCTGCGGCTCGACGGCCGGCTTCTCGGTGCGCGACGCGGCGACGAGCTCGGCCATCGCGAAGATCAGCTCGCGGGTCCCCTCCCCCGACGCGGCGGAGATGTCGAAGACGCGGTAGCCCTTCTCCTCGATCTCCTCGCGGGTGATGTCGGCCAGGTCGCGGCCGTCAGGCACGTCGATCTTGTTGAGCGCGACCAGGCGCGGACGGTCCTCGAGGCCGCCGTAACGAGCCAGCTCGTCCTCGATCACGTCCAGGTCGTCGACCGGGTTGCGGCCCGGCTCGATCGAGGCCGTGTCGATGACGTGCACCAGCGCGGCACAGCGCTCGATGTGGCGGAGGAACTCGTGTCCGAGACCACGCCCCTCGGCGGCGCCCTCGATCAGCCCCGGTACGTCGGCGACGGTGAAGGTGGTGTCTCCGGCGCGCACGACACCGAGGTTCGGCACCAGCGTGGTGAAGGGGTAGTCGGCGATCTTCGGACGCGCCCGCGAGATCGATGCGATCAGGCTGGACTTGCCCGCACTCGGGAAGCCGACCAGGCCGATGTCGGCGACGACCTTGAGCTCGAGCCCGATCTCGCGCTCCTCGCCCGGCTCGCCGAGCAGGGCGAAGCCGGGAGCCTTGCGCTTCGAGGAGGCCAGCGCCGCATTGCCGAGGCCGCCTCGGCCGCCCTCTGCGAGCACCAGCTCGGTCCCGGTGCCCACCATGTCGGCGAGCACGTTGCCCTGCATGTCGGTGACGACGGTGCCGTCCGGCACGGAGAGGACGATGTCCTCGCCGTGCGCGCCGTTGCGGAAGTTGCCGCCGGCCTGGCCGCCGTTGCCGGCGCGACGCTTGGGGCTGTGGTGGTAATCGATCAGCGTGGTGACGTCAGGGTCGACCCGCAGGATCACCGACCCACCGGGACCTCCGTTGCCACCGTCGGGGCCACCGAGGGGCTTGAACTTCTCGCGGTGGACCGAGGCCACACCGTGACCGCCGCGGCCAGCGCTGACGTGCAGCGTGACGCGATCGACGAAGGTGGGCACAGCCATGGGAGGACTCCGTTGAATCGGGGATTTTTTATGGGTGAGTCGGGAGTTGTGCAGAAAATGAGGATCGGGAGTCCCGGCCAATCGGCCGAAACTCCCGACTCAACGGTGCAAAAGTCCCGACTCGATGTCAGGCCTGCGGAACGACGATGTTGACGACGCGGCGACCGCGGCGGGTGCCGAACTCGACAGCACCGGCCTCGAGCGCGAACAGGGTGTCGTCGCCACCACGGCCGACGTTGGCGCCCGGGTGGAAGTGGGTGCCACGCTGGCGGACGATGATCTCGCCGGCGTTGACCAGCTGGCCGCCGTAGCGCTTCACGCCGAGGCGCTGGGAGTTGGAGTCGCGGCCGTTCTTGGTGGACGCCGCGCCCTTCTTGTGTGCCATCTCTTCAGTCCTTCAGTGCTCGAGTGAGATCGACGCCTCAGGCGTTGATCGCGGTGACCTTGACCTGGGTGTACTTCTGGCGGTGACCCTGGCGCTTCTTGTAACCGGTCTTGTTCTTGTACTTCTGGATGACGATCTTCGGACCCTTGAAGCCGCCGACGACCTCAGCGGTGACCGAAGCCTTGTCCAGGCCGGTCGAGGTCACGTTCTCGCCGTCGACCACGAGCACGACCGGCAGGGTCAGGGACTCGCCGACACCCGTCGCGACCTTGTCGATCTCGATGACGTCGCCGACGGCAACCTTCTGCTGGGTGGCGCCAGCCTTCACGATCGCGTACACCGCGGTCTCCTTCATCTGCTTGCCGAACTCAAATCCATGGGTCTGCGGCACACGTCGACCCCGAATTCGGAGATGGGATGCTCGCAGTGGACGTGCAGCGCACGCCGAGAATCAATAGTACGGATGGCCGCCGATCACCGCAAAACGCGGCGTACGACGGCCATCCGATCTCGATCGTGAGACAGGGTCAGCGCTTGCGCGCGCCCCGCTTCTTGACCGGGACGTGCTCCACCGGGTGCTCGTCCTCGCCGCCCTCCTGGGCGCCAGGGGCGTCCTGGGCGGGCGTGTGCGCGGCGGACGGCTCCGGGGTGGTCACCGACCGGCTTGCACCCCGGCGCGTGCGGGTGATCACCCTCGGCGGCTCCGGCGTGGACACCTCGGGCGCAGGTACGGCGGCGGGTTCCGGCGTGATGATCACCGGCGCGACCGTCGCGGTATCGGCCGAGCCCCCTGCGGGGCGGCTGGCGCCGCGGCGACGCCGGGTGCGGGTCACCACCTTCACGGTCGGCGTATCAGCGGGCTCAGTGGACGGGGTCTGCTCGACCGGCTCCTTCGAGGTGTCCTCGAACTCCTCGACCACCAGCGCCTCGGCCGGCTCGGAGCTCTCGACGGCATCGCTGGCTTGGACCTCGGGGACCTCGGCCGCCGCGTTGGAGTCGGCGATGGTCTCCAACGCCTCCTCCTCGTGGTGGCGCGCCATCGCCGCGAACTCCGCGGGGGTCGGCGCCCGGTGCGGGTCGGTGCCGTCCTGCGCCGACTGCTGATCGCTGTCGTCGCCGACGTTGTCGTTGCCGCTGTCGTTGTCGTTGTCGTTGTTCTTGCCACGACCGCCGCGACGCCGCGAGCGACGCGGCTCATCGGGGGCGACGCCGGAGCTCTTGCCCTCCTCGACCGGGTGGTCGTGCACGACCAGGCCGCGACCGTGACAGTGGGTGCAGGTCTCGGAGAAGGCCTCCAGGAGGCCGGTGCCGATCCGCTTGCGGGTCATCTGCACCAGGCCCAGCGAGGTCACCTCGGCGACCTGGTGACGGGTGCGGTCACGGCCCAGGCACTCGACCAGCCGGCGCAGCACCAGGTCACGGTTGGACTCCAGCACCATGTCGATGAAGTCGACCACGATGATGCCGCCGATGTCGCGCAGCCGCAGCTGGCGCACGATCTCCTCGGCCGCCTCGAGGTTGTTCTTGGTGACGGTCTCCTCGAGGTTGCCCCCCGACCCGGTGAACTTGCCGGTGTTGACGTCGACGACCGTCATCGCCTCGGTGCGGTCGATGATCAGCGAACCACCGGATGGCAGCCACACCTTGCGGTCCAGGCCCTTGGCGATCTGCTCGTCGATCCGGTACGTCGAGAACGCGTCCTTGCCGTCCTGCCCCGGAACGAACCGCTGCAGCCGGTCGCCCAGGTCGGGAGCGACGTGCTCGACGTACCCCTTGACCGTCTCCCACGCTTCCGCGCCCTGGATGACGAGCTTGGTGAAGTCCTCGGTGAAGAGGTCGCGCACCACCTTGAGCGTGAGGTCGGGCTCGCCGTAGAGCATCTGGGGAGCGTTCCCCCGAGCCTTGGCCTCGATGTCCTCCCAGCGGGCCTTGAGCCGCTCGACGTCGCGGGTCAGCTCGTCCTCGGAGGCACCCTCGGCCGCGGTGCGGACGATGACGCCCGCGGACTCGGGGACGATCTCCTTGAGCAGGGACTTGAGCCGGTTGCGCTCGGTGTCGGGCAGCTTGCGGGAGATACCCGAGGTGGTGCCGTCGGGGACGTAGACCAGGAAGCGGCCGGCCAGCGAGATCTGGCTGGTGAGACGGGCGCCCTTGTGACCGATCGGGTCCTTGGTCACCTGCACCAGGACGGTCTGGCCCGAGCTCAGCACCGACTCGATCTTGCGCTGCTGGCCGTCCTTGTGGCCGAGCGCGGCCCAGTTGACCTCGCCGGCGTAGAGGACAGCGTTGCGGCCCTTGCCGATGTCGACGAAGGCGGCCTCCATGCTCGGCAGCACGTTCTGCACGCGGCCGAGATAGATGTTGCCGATCAGCGAGGTCTGCGACTCACGGGCGACGTAGTGCTCCACGAGGACCTTGTCCTCGAGCACGCCGATCTGGGTCAGGTCATCGCGCTGGCGGATCACCATCACGCGCTCGACCGACTCGCGGCGGGCCAGGAACTCGGCCTCGCTCACGATCGGCGCACGGCGGCGGCCGGCCTCGCGGCCCTCGCGGCGGCGCTGCTTCTTGGCCTCGAGCCGGGTCGAGCCGGAGACAGCGGTGATCTGCTGCTCGAGCGGGCGCGACTCGCGCACCTTGGTGACGGTGTTGTCCGGGTCGTCCTCGGTGTTGCCACCGCCCGAGTCGCCGGCGCGACGACGACGGCGGCGACGACGCGAGGAGCCGCCCTCGGCCTGCTCCTCGTCCTCGGCCTGCTCCTCGGCGTCCTCGGAGGACTCCTCGTCGTTGTCGTCGGTCTCGCCACCGGCACCCTCGCCCGACTTGCGTCGGCGACGGCCACCGCGGCGGCGACGACGGCGGCCCGACGTTCCGGACTCGTCAGCGTCGTCGGTCTCGTCCGTGCTCTCGTCGTCGAGGTCGGCCTGGGCCGCGGCCTCGTCACCGACCGCGTCCGCCTCGACGGCGGCGGCCTCGACCAGGTCGGCGGCCTCCTCGGGCGCCTCCGTGGCGGCTTCGTCAGCGGTCTCCTCGACCTGCTTCTTCGCGGCCCGCTTGCGGGGGGCGCGCTTGCGCGGCGTCTTCTCGGGGGCCTGGAACAGCACGCCGAGCGCTCCGTCGGCCGAGCCTCCGTCGCCTGCGGCGGCTGCCTCGGGAATCGCCTCGGCAGGCACGGCGCCCAGCGCCTCGTCGGGGGTGTCGAGCTGAGCCTCGACCGGGCTCTGCGCCCGACCGGCGGCAGCCCTCTTGGTCGTCCGCTTCGCGGGCGCCTTGGTGGCGGCGGCCTTGGTCGCCGTGCGCTTGGCGGCGGTCCTGGTTGCGGCGGCTTCCTCCGCGGCCGGCTCGACCACGGCCTCGACGGCAGCGTCAGTGTCGGCGACCTCGACGGCGGCCGCCTTCTTGGCAGCCGTCTTCTTCGCGGTGGTGGTCTTCTTGGCCGCAGTCTTGCGCGCCGCAGCCTTCTTCGCCGGCGCGGCGGACTCGGTCGCGGCAGGCTCGGCTGCCGGCAGATCGAGCAGCGGCTGGTCCGGCGACTCGGCCGGTGCGGCGGCGGTCTTCCTGGTGGCGCGCCTGGCCGCGGTCTTGGTGGTCGTCGCGGCAGCGTCGGCGCCGCTGACCTCGACTGCGGCCGTCTTCTTGGCCGGCGCCTTCTTCGCTGCAGGGGTCTTCTTGGCCGCCGCAGTCGTCTTCTTCGTTGCGGCCTTCTTGGCCGCCGCCTTCTTGGCCGGCGCGGTGCCCCCCTCGGGGGTGCCCGCAGCCTGCTCGGCGCTGTTGTTCTGGGTGTCGACGCTTGATTCGTCGGCCATGCCGTACTCCTCGGCCCGGCCCGCGTCGTTGCGCGCACCAGGCTTGTCAGGACGCCGTCACGCCGGCCAGAGGTCGGACGTACGACGCAAAGCTTGTCGGTGGCGGCGACACCCTCCGCGGTGTGCGTCATCGAAGTGGAGACCGATTCACCTACCGCGGTCGCAGTACCCGAAGGCCGCGTCGCGGGCTGGCGAGGATCACCGCCCCGGTGTGCCGGTGCACCATCGGTTGATGTGCATCGGCGAGAACGTCGTCGGATCGTTGCCGGCGAGCGTCTGTCACACGCCCAGGCCCGTCAGCGACCGAGGCGAGTATCGCACACGAATCGTCAAATCCGGTTGACGTGAGCGCGCAGCGGGTCGCCGACGCTGCCGGTCGCCGCGTCCAGAGGTCCCTGCTCGAGGCGGGTCAGGAGCGGCGCTGCGGTCCCGAGATCGAGGCCAGCGACAGTGCGCAGGCCGGTCATCACGTCGTCGGGGCGGACCATCGGCTCGACGTGCCGCAGCGTGAGCGCCAGGCGCGAGGCAGGTCCGTTCGCCTCGGCGACCAGGGCCAGCACGGCGGCTCGACAGTCGAACTCCCGCATACCGCGCTTGGTCATCCTCTCCACGAGCACCGTCGCGGTGTCGAGGAAGGTCCCGACAGCCGCTGCGGCCACCCCCGGCTGCACCGGGATGTCGATCACCCAGCGGCTCGCGGTCAGCACGTCGGCCAGCGATCCCCCCGGCGACTCCACCACGTCGACGATGTCGAGGCCGGCCGGCATCACCTCGTCCAGCTGGGCCTGGACGGCCGCCGGATCGACGATCTCGGCCAGCGCCAGCTCGAGGTACTCGGCCTCGCTCGCGGCCCCGGTCGGCGAGGCTCCGGCGTACGAGATCCGGGGGTGCGGGTTGAAGCCGGACGAGTAGGCGACCGGCACCCGTGCCCGGAAGACGGCCCGCTCGAAGGCCCGGCCGAAGTCGCGGTGGCTGGTGAACCGCATCCGGCCGCGCTTGGCGTAGCGGACGCGGAGCCGCTGGACCGGCGGGGCCTGCTGTTCGGGCTGTTCTCGCACCCGCAGATGTTACCCGCCGACACGCCGAGGTCTCGAAGTGCAAGGATGCGGGCAGTGAACCGTCGCCCCCTCCCCCTGATCCTCGCCGGCGTCGTGCTGCTTGCGCTCAACCTGCGCCCGGCCGCCGCCAGCGTGGGTCCGATGCTGCCCGAGATCATCCGGGGGATGCACCTGAGCCATTGGCAGGCCGCGCTCCTGGTCGCGCTGCCGGCGCTGGCGTTCGCCTGCTTGTCCGCGATGGGGCCGGCGATGGCGCGCCGGTTCGGGGTGCACCGGGCCACGCTGCTGTCGGTGTTCGCGATCGCGATCGGGCTCTTCGCCCGGTCGCTGGCCGACGGCGCCTGGGACTTCTTGGCGCTCTCGGCCCTCGCGCTGGGCGGGATGGCCGCCGCCAGCGTGCTGCTCCCGACGCTGGTCATGCTGCACTTCCCCGAGCGACTGGGCACGCTGGCAGCGCCGTACTCACGCCTGCTGGCGATCGGCTTCGGCGCCGCAGCCGTCTTCACCGTGCCGATCGCGCACAGCGACGGCGGTTGGCGCACGGGGCTGGCGTTCTGGGGGGCGCTCGCGGTGATCGCGGCGATCCCGTGGCTGGGCCTGATCCGGCACGACCTGGTGCTCGCCCCGATCCCGCGCACGATCACGCTCGTCCAGATGATCCGGACGCCTTCGTGCCGCAAGCTGTCCGCGCTGTACTCGCTGCAGCTGCTGCAGATCTGGACGGCGATCGGCTGGTTCCCGACGCTGTGGCGCCAGCACGGCTACCACGCCAGCAGCGCCGGCATCCTGCTCGGCGTGGTGGCGGTGTGCGGGCTCCCGTTCACGCTGTGGTGGCCCGCCGTCGTCAGCGCGCACCACGACCCGCGCCGGCTGCAGCTGCTGGTCGGATGCTGCTACCCGCTCGGAGTCGCGCTGCTGCTCATCGCGCCGCGCGCGGCAGCGGTGCCGGCTGCGGTGCTGCTCGGCATCGCGGCGATCAGCTTCCCCATGTCGTTGACGCTCGTGGGGCGGCACGCCCGCTCCCGCGACGCCGCCTTGTCGTTGGCCGGGGTCGCCCAGGCCGTCGGCTATCTCGCGGCAGGCATCGGCATCTTCGGCTTCGGGCTACTGCACCTCGAGCTCGGCTCCTGGGGTTGGCCACTGGCGCTGCTGCTGATCCTCGCGCTGCCGATCCCGGTGCTCTCGGCACGGGCCTCGACCGCGGCGTCGGTCGAGGAGCAGCTGAGCTCGCCTGTGAGTGCCTAGCCTTCTGGCTAGGCCGGCACCGGCTCACGCATCGCCGCCGCGACCGTGTCGCCGACGCGGGAGATCTCCTGCCGGTACGGCGTGTCCGACAGGATGAAGTGGCCGATCCCGAGGTCCTGGTAGGTGCGGAGCGCCGCGATGACGTCGGCAGCCGAGCCGACCAGCCACGTCGTGCCGGCGCCACCTCCGCCCACCCTGCCCGGTGCGGTGTAGAGGCAGCTGTCCAGGACGTCGCCGCGCTGCTGCAGGTCGATCAGCCGCTGCTGCCCGACGGCAGGCTTGCCCCGACGCTGGTCGAGATGTCGGTCCCCTGCATGTGAGCTCTCAGCGAGCGCCGCGACCTTCGCCTCGGCGTCGCGCCAGGCCTCCTCGGTGGTCTCGCGGACCACGGTGGTGATGCGCAGACCGAACTCCAGCGGACGGGCCCGGTCGTGCCGCTGCTCGAGGCGGCGCAGTCGCTCGATCCGCTCCGCGATGCCGTCCAGCGGTTCGCCCCAGAACAGCTGGACGTCGGCCTCGGCTGCCGCGGTCTCCTCGGCGGCCGGTGATGCGCCGCCGAAGTAGAGGGTCGGGTGCGGCCGTTGCCCGCCGGCGACCGGCCGCGGCGCGATGGTGGCGTCGGTGACCTGGTAGTGCTCGCCGCGGAAGGTGACGTGCTCCTCGGTCCAGAGGCGGCGGGTCAGTCGCATGAACTCACGGGTGCGCGCGTAGCGCGTGGGTTGGTCCACCTCGTTGTCGCCGTACGCCGCGGGGTTGTCCTGCCCGCTGACGATGTTGACCAGGACCCGACCACCGCTGAGCTCGTCGAGCGTGGCTGCCGCACTGGCGAAGTGCGCCGGCGACCAGTAGCCGGGGCGGACGGCGATGAGCGGCTTGAACGTGCTGGTCCGCGCCGCGAGCGCGGCGCCGACCGTGAACGTGTCGGGCCTCCCCCAGCCGGTGCCCAGCAGCGCGCCGCCCCAATGGTGCCGCTCGCACTCGAGCGCGAGGTCGACGGAGTAGTCGAGGGTGCCCCAACCGTCGGCGTTGGTGTCGCCGCGATGGCCGGGCTCGACGGTGTTGGGGATGTACCAGAGGAACTCAGGTGCCATACTCGCACCATACATGACTATGTTGATCGACTTAATGCTTTGTTTCGTCGATGTTACGGCCGCTTGTCGACACCGTTAACCGGCCTGGTTGGATCGGCGCATGGCTTCGACCGACCCCACCTCAGGACCCGAACCCGCGGCCGAGCCACGGTGGCGGCGCGTGCTGGTCCTGGTGGGCATCGTCGCACTGGCCTTCAACCTCCGACCGGCCGCGGTGAGCATCGGCCCGCTGTTGGACGAGATCTCCGACGGCCTGCACATGAACGACGTCGAGACAGCGCTCCTCACCGCGCTCCCGGTGGTCTGCTTCGCCAGCGTCGGTGCCTTGGCCCCGCGACTCGCGGCGCTGATCGGCCTGCACCGGTCGGCCTTCCTGTCATTGATCGGGGTCATCGCCGGCCTCGCGGCACGGGCGCACGTGCACGACGCGTTGTGGTTCCTGGTGCTCTCGTTCGTGTCGTTGTCAGGGATGGCGATCGCGAACGTGCTGCTCCCGTCCCTGGTCAAGCTGCACTTCCCCGACCACGTCGGCACCGTGACGGCGCTCTACTCCACCGCGCTCGCCATCGGCCTGACCGCTGCCTCCACCCTGACCGTGCCGATCGCCGAGCACGGTGGCGGTGCGACCGACTGGCGGGCGGGCATCTTCGCGTGGGCGCTGCTGGCCGCGGTCGCTGCCGTGCCCTGGCTGGGCCTGCTGCGGGGCGATCGTCGTACGCATGCCGCGGATGCTTCCATCCGCGGCGCCGACGTCGCCCGGACCAGGCTGGGCTGGGCGATGGCGACCTTCTTCGGCCTGCAGTCGCTGCAGGCGTACTCGATCTTCGGCTGGGTCGCGAAGCTCTACCGCGACAACGGGTTCACCGCCCACACGGCCGGCCTGCTGCTAGGGGTGATCACCGGCATCACCATCCCGCTCTCCTGGCTCATCCCGCGCGCAGCCGCCCGGATGCGCAACCAGGGCGTGCTGCTGACAGCGCTGATGATCTGCTATCTCATCGGCTACCTCGGCCTGATCATCGCGCCGCACGGCGGCGCTTGGGTCTGGGCGCTCGTCGTCGGCACCGGGACGTGCACCTTCCCCCTGGTGCTGACCCTGATCGGACTCCGCACCCGCACCCCGGGCGGCACCGCGGCGCTGTCGGGCTTCACTCAGTCCGTCGGGTATCTGATCGCCGTCATCGGACCCTTCGGGGTCGGGATCATCCACGACGCCACCGGCAGCTGGCGCGCACCGCTGATCGTGCTCCTCGCGCTCTGCGTCCCGCAGTACGTCGTCGGCATGGCCGCTTGCCGGCCGCGTTTCCTGGAGGACGAGCTGGAGAGCGCGAAAGTGACACCGTGACAGCTGCAAACTGTTGCAGCGACCGGCTGCGACCGCCCGCCCTCAGACCACCGCGAGCGGCAGCAGCTTCTGACCCGTGGGACCGATCTGGATCTCGGTGTTCATCTCCGGACACACGCCGCAGTCGTAGCACGGCGTCCAGCGGCAGTCCTCGACCTCGATGTCCTCGCCGCGGGCGGCCGCGAGGGCGTCCTCCCAGTCAGCCCACAGCCAGTCCTTGTCCAGTCCGCTGTCGAGGTGGTCCCAGGGCAGGATCTCGTCGTACTCCCGCTCGCGGGTGGTGTACCAGTCGACGTCGACCCCGGTGCCCTCGAGGGCAGCGGCTGCAGAGGTCATCCAGCGGTCGTAGGAGAAGTGTTCGCTCCAGCCGTCGAAGCGACCGCCGTCGCGCCACACCGCCTCGATGACCTTGCCGACGCGGCGGTCGCCGCGGGAGAGCAGGCCTTCGACCGTGCCGGGCTTGCCGTCGTGGTAGCGGAAGCCGATCGCCCGGCCGAACCGCTTGTCGGTGCGAACGACCTCGCGCAGCTTGCGCAGGCGCTCGTCGGTGGTCTCGTGATCGAGCTGGGCCGCCCACTGGAACGGCGTGTGCGGCTTCGGCACGAACCCACCGATCGAGACCGTGCAGCGGATGTCGTTGCGACCCGAGACCTCGCGGCCCTTGGCGATGACCTTCTTGGCCAGGTCGGCGATGGCGAGGACGTCCTCGTCCGTCTCGGTCGGCAACCCGCACATGAAGTAGAGCTTCACCTGACGCCACCCGTGCGAGTACGCCGTCGCCACCGTGCGGATCAGGTCCTCCTCGGTGACCATCTTGTTGATCACCGCGCGCATCCGCTCCGAGCCGCCCTCGGGGGCGAAGGTCAGGCCGGAGCGCCGCCCGTTGCGGGAGAACTCGTTGGCCAGCGTGATGTTGAAGGCGTCGACACGGGTCGAGGGCAGCGAGAGGGAGACGTTCTGACCCTCGTAGCGGTCGGCCAGACCGGTGGCGATGTCACCGATCTCGGTGTGGTCGGCGCTGGAGAGCGAGAGCAGGCCGACCTCCTCGAAGCCGGACTTGCGGATGCCGTTCTCGACCATCTCGCCGATGGTGTTGATCGACCGCTCGCGGACTGGGCGGGTGATCATGCCAGCCTGACAGAAGCGGCAGCCGCGGGTGCAGCCACGGAAGATCTCCACCGAGAACCGCTCGTGCACCGTCTCGGCCAGCGGCACCAGCGGCTTGGCCGGATACGGCCAGGCGTCCAGGTCCATCAGGGTGTGCTTGCGGACTCGCCACGGAACACCGGGACGGTTGGGGACGACGGCCTCGATCGCACCGTCGGCGGCGTAGGCGACGTCGTAGAAGCGCGGGACGTAGACGCCGCCTGAGACGGCCAGCCGGCGCAGCACCTCCTCGCGGCCACCCGGGCGGCCCTCCCGCTTCCACTCGCGCACGACCTCGGAGATCGCCAGCACGACCTCCTCCCCGTCGCCAAGGACCGCCGCGTCGATGAAGTCGGCGATCGGCTCGGGATTGAAGGCCGCGTGCCCGCCGGCGAGCACGATCGGGTCCTCGATGCCGCGATCGGCGGCATGCATCGGGATGCCGGCCAGATCGAGCGCGTTGAGCATGTTGGTGTAGCCGAGCTCGGTGGAGAAGCTCAGCCCGAAGAGGTCGAAGTCACCCACCGGGCGGTGGGCATCGACGGTGAACTGCGGGATCGGGCCCAGCTCATCGCCGGTCCGCATCACCTGCTCCATGTCCGCCCACACCGCGTAGGTGCGCTCGGCCACGATCCACTCGCGCTCGTTGAGCACCTCGTACAGGATCGCAACGCCCTGGTTCGGCAGGCCGACCTCGTAGGCGTCGGGGTACATCAGCGCCCAGCGGACGGTCTCTGCATCCGCACCCCACTCCTTCACCGTGGAGTTGAGCTCGCCGCCGACGTACTGGATCGGCTTGGACACCGAGGTCAGGCGCGGCTCGA
Organism: Nocardioides sp. Iso805N; assembly: GCF_000364605.1. Lineage (GTDB taxonomy): Bacteria > Actinomycetota > Actinomycetes > Propionibacteriales > Nocardioidaceae > Nocardioides. Next base: position 655,830 of record NZ_KB822576.1, read on the forward strand.
TGCGGGAGAAGACTGAGTCGCCAGGCATGGGGTCCATCGTAAGTCGCCAGTACGCCGCTGGCCGAACCTGCGGGTCAACGGCATGCGAATCGCCTTGAGCTCCACGGGACAGCCTCGGAGTGCCGTATGTCACAGCGAGCGCACAGGTGGACCAGACCACCTCCACAGATTTATCTGATTAGACGTACGGCGCGGAGCATGCATCCCTAGCGTCGGGCAGTCGGCCACGTGGCCGACCCCACTCCAAAGGATCATCATGCGTCGACACCACCTCATCGGTGCGGCTGCCGCCCTGGCCCTGGCTGCCCCTACAGCAGCCATAGCCACACCGGCCCTCGCCGACAGTGCCACCGCCACCCTGGACGTCTATGTCGAGAACGGAACCTACTGCTGCACCGACCTGTCCGGAGCATCGGTGGTGCTGTACAGCATCACCACGGGCAGGCAGGTCGGCGGCACCGTAACCACCGACGCGGACGGGTCTGCGGCCTTCGCCGTGCCGGCTGGCGCGTACACCGCCAAGGTCAGCAAGGCCGGCTTCTTCACCGAGTACTCGACCGTCACCACGGTCACCGCGGACGACGTCACCTCGGGCGCCACCGATAACACGAATGTCCGGCTCGACGTCGTGCCCGCCAAGCCCGGCAAGATCCACGGCCACCTCACCACGAACGGCGGGACGTACGTCAACAACGGCCCCGTGTACCTCTACGCCTACGACGCCACCACCGGATACCAGGTGGCCGGGATCTACGCCGACGAGGACGGCAGCGGCACCTGGGGCCTGTCCGTACCTGCCGGTACGTACAAGTTCCAGGTCCAGAGCTACAGCTACGACACCGGCAGCTGGTCCTACACCTGGGTCGGCGGCGACAGCCAGGCGGACGCCACCACCTACACCGTCACGGTCGGCGGCGACGCGGTCGGACCGACGGTGAATCTGGTCAAGGCGACGACCGTCCTCTCCGGCAAGGTCACGGACGCGAGCGGCAAGGCACTCGCGGGCGTCACCGCCCACCTCATCCCGAGTGCTCAGAGCGGGCGTTCAGCGTATGTGGCCCAGGCCACCACCGATGCAGCGGGCACGTACACGTTCAACAGCACCGTCGCCGCCGGCGACTACCGGATCTGGTTCACCGACAACCAGGACGAGTACCTCGACGCGTTCTACGGCGGTACGGCGACCCCGGTGACCGACCCGGAGGACGGCAGCATCCCCGCCGGGGCCACCACGGTGACGGTGAGCAGCACCAAGACGACCCCTGCGACGGTCAAGCTCACCAAGGGCGTCTCCGAGGTGCAGACCTCGGGCATCAAGGGCATCGTGACCGATGACGCCGGGCAGCCGCTCGTCAATGCTTCGGTCCACCTCGACAACGAGGACACCAACAACGATGCCAACGCCAGCACCGGCCGTGACGGGTCCTGGCACATCAGCGGCGCGGACCTGCCTCCGGGCACCTACGACGCCCAGGTCGACGGGGACGGCTCGTACGAGAGCGCGTACGACCTGACCTTCACCGTTCCGGTGCAGGGCGTCGGCACGGCCCCCACGATCAAGCTGCTGCGCGACGGCACGATCACCGGCAAGCTGACCAACGTCGGGCACTCCAAGGACCCGTTCACCGAGGGCGACCTCCAGCTGTACAACGCCGACGGCGACTACGTCGACGACGAAGGCACGGACGAGCAGGGCATCTTCGAGTTCGACGGTGTCACGCCCGGGACCTACTACCTCCAGGCCAGGGATGGCGACAGCTATGACCTCTACGGAAGCGACCACGACCTGATCCCGGTGTACTTCGGCGGCAAGTACTCCCTCGCCGGCGCGACCCCGATCAGGGTGACTGCGGGCGGAAAGGTGACTGCCAACCTCACGCTGACCGACCAGCTGATGCCCGCCGGTGGTGCCGGCATCACCGGCACCCCGGCCGCCGGCGACACGCTGACCGCTCACGCGGGCACCTGGAGTCGCAAGCTCGGCACGTCCTACCACTACCGCTGGACGATCGGATCGACGGTGGTCTCCACTTCGGCCATCTACAAGGTCGGCCTGACGGACGCGAAGAAGGCGATCAAGCTCACCGTCACCGCCACCAACCCGGACTGGGTGACCGGCTCCACGTCGACGTCGGTGACCGTGGCGAAGCTGACCAAGAAGCAGGCCAAGCAGCTGAAGAAGCAGCAGAAGAAGGCCAAGAGCCACAAGAAGCACAAGAAGTCCAAGAAGTGATCTATCGCTGACTCGGCAGCACAGCAACCAACGTGGCCCTCGGCGGATGCCGGGGGCCACGTTGGTTCTGCGGGTCGAAGGGCGCTACTCCTTGGCAGCGGCGGCTCGCTCGGCCGCGGCTGCTGACGAGGCCGAGGTCTCGCGCAGCACGACCTCGGGCATGAACAGCAGCACAAGGAAGGCCAGCAGCCCGATGCCGCCGGTGATCCAGAAGACCATGGTCATCGACCCGGTGAAGCCGACCTTGAACGGGTGCGCCACCGCGGGGCTCATCTGGTTGATGATCGAGGAGTCCTTGTTGAACTCCTCGGTCACCTTCGGGTCGCCCGCGAGGACCTCCTTGTCGAGCTTGTTGGGCACCAGCTGGCCGGACTGCACGGCAGCCTGGATCTGTGGCGCCTCATCGTGGAAGGCGTCGGCGATGTGACCACCGACCGTGCCGAAGAGGATCGAGAGGAAGACTGCCACGCCGATGGTGCCGCCCATCTGACGGAAGAACGTCGCGGACGCGGTCGCCACGCCGATCTCCTGCGGCGGTACGGCGCTCTGCACGGTGAGGATCAGCGGCTGCATGCAGTTGCCCACGCCGTACCCGACGATGAGCATGAACACCATCACGAGCGGCAGCGGCGTGCCCGCGCTGACCTGGGTCAGCAGGAAGAAGCCCACGGCCATGATCAGCGAGCCGGCGATCGGGAACATCCGCGGTCGCCCGGTCTTGGAGGTGATCTTGCCGGAGATCATCGCGGCCGACATCAGGCCCAGCACCATCGGCAGCATCAGCAGACCGGACTCGGTCGGCGAGGCGCCGTGCACGATCTGCAGGTAGAGCGGAAGCATCATCATGCCGCCGAACAGCGCCATGCCGACCAGGACGCTGGCCACGATCGTGACCCAGGCCGCCCGGATCCGGAAGAGCCGCAGCGGGATGAGGGCGTCGTCCTTCATGAATGCCTCGGCCGCGATGAAGAGCACCAGGCCGAGCGCGCCGATGACGAAGCAGGAGATCGACTTCGTCGAGCTCCAGCCCCAGCGCTGGCCCTGCTCGGCGACGGTGAGCAGCGGCACCAGGCAGATGACCAGGGCGATCGCGCCCATGAAGTCGATCCGGGCCTTGCGCTTGACGTGGTGCACGTGCAGCGTGCGGTAGACGACGACCAGCGCGACGATGCCGATCGGCACGTTGACCAGGAAGACCCAGCGCCAGCCGGCGATGCCCAGGATGGTGGAGGCGCCGGCGAAGAAGCCACCGATCACCGGACCGAGCACGCTCGAGGTGCCGAAGGTGGCCATGAAGTAGCCGGTGTACTTGGCGCGCTCACGCGGGCTGACGATGTCACCGATGATCGCGAGGACGAGGGTGAACAGACCGCCGGCTCCTAGACCCTGGAAGGCACGGAAGACGGCCAGCTCGTACATCGACGTGGAGAACGTGCACAGCACGGACCCGATGATGAAGATGCTGATCGCGAACATGAACAGCTTCTTGCGGCCCCACAGGTCGCCGAGCTTGCCGTAGATCGGGGTCGTGATCGTCGAGGTGATCAGGTAGGCGGTGGTCACCCACGCCTGGGCGTCGAGGCCGTGCAAGTCGTCGGCGATCGTACGGATGGAGGTGCTGACGATCGTCTGGTCGAGCGAGCCCAGGAACATCCCGAGCAGCAGTCCGGTAAGGATCGTCAGGATCTGCTTGTGGGTGTACTCCCCCGTCGGGGCGTGGCCGACAGGAGCGGCGGAAGCGTTGGTTGTCATCGGCAACTAACTTACCGTTCTCCGCCGGGCCAATCCAAACCGGTTACCGCACGGCGGAGCGAGCGCCGGCGTTCACCGTACGGCGAGCAGCCCCGGGGTGCTCGCCCGACGTACGGCCGCCGGGGCGATCGTGCGCGCGTGGATGTTCTGCAGCAACCCGATCGCGAGCAGCCCGGCGAACATCGAGGAGCCGCCGTAGGAGACGAACGGCAGCGGGACGCCGGTGACCGGCATGATGCCCAGGCACATGCCGATGTTCTGGAAGGCCTGGAAGCCGAACCAGCAGGCGATGCCGGCAGCCGCGACCCGACCGAAGAGGTCGTCGGTGCGCGAGGCGATCCGCAGCGCACGCCACAGCACGATGCCCAGCAGTGCGATCAGCACCAGCGACCCGACCAGGCCGAGCTCCTCACCGGCGACGGTGAAGATGAAGTCGGTGTGCTGCTCGGGCACGTACTGCCCCTGGGTGACGCGACCGTGGAACAGACCCTGGCCGAAGAGGCCGCCGTTGCCGATCGCGATCCGGGCCTGCTGCACGTTGTAGCCGGCACCCTTGGGGTCGAGCGAGGGATCGGTGAAGGCCATGAAGCGGTGGATCTGGTAGGTCTTGAGCAGCCCCCCGGCGACCACCGCCGTCGCCGCCGCGAGCCCTCCGGCGAACAGCAGCGCCAGCCAGCGACGCGGCGTGCCGGCGGCGGCCAGGACACCGAAGACCGTCGCCGAGAGCACCAGCAGGGTGCCGAGGTCGGGCTGCAGGACGATCAGTGCCGCCGGGACGGCTGCGACCAGCAGCATCATGACGACGTCGCTGCCGCCGACCCGGGAGCGCCAGCGCCCCTCGGTGCGCTCGGCCAGCACCAGAGCCATCCCGATCACCACCGCGAGCTTGGCGAACTCCGAGGGTTGGATCGACATCCCCCCGACGTCGATCCAGGACTTCGAGCCGTTGATCGTGCTGCCCATCGTCAGGACCAGCACCAGCCCGCCGAGCGAGGCGACGTACACCAGCGGGGCGACGATCCGCACCCACCGGTGGTCGGTGGCGCACACGGCCACCATGAGCAACAGCCCGATGGCGATGTTGACCACGTGCTTGCGGACGAAGGCGGTGCTGTCACCGCCGGTCAGGTCGGTGCGGTGCTCGGTCGCGGACCACACCAGCAGCGTGGAGAGCACGAGCAGGGCGAGGACGGCGACCATCAGCACCCAGTCCAGCTTCAGGGCACGGTTCACTTCTTCGCTCCCTTGCTCTGCCGGGCCGGCGGCAGGATCGAGCCGTCCTGGGCGAAGGTCGGCAGCGCCTTCGGAGGCGTCACGCCAGGGATCGCGGACTTGGACGTGTCGACCGTCTGCTGGGAGTTCTCGTCGCCCTGAACGCCGTACAGGCTCTCCCAGACCCGGCGCACCGCCGGACCGGAGGTACCGGAGCCGGTGCCGGCCTGGGTGACGACCATGATGACGACGTAGTTCTTGTCGTAGGTGGCCACCCACGAGGTCGACTGCTTGCCCTCGACCTCGGCCGAGCCGGTCTTGCCGCGCAGGTGGATCTCGCCGAGCGGGAAGCCGCCGAACTTCCACGCCAGCGTCCCGTTGAACCCGCTGTGCGGGACCATCGTGCCGAGCAGCGCGGTGTTGACGTAGTCGATCGCCTTCTTGCTCACCGCGACGTGCCGGGTCACCTTCGGCTGGATCTTCTTCAGCACGGTGCCGTCGGGAGCGACGACCGCCTTGCCGATCGTCGGCTGGTAGAGCGTGCCGCCGTTGGACAGCGCGCTGTAGGCACGCGCCAGCTGCAGCGGGGTGACCATGGTGTCGCCCTGGCCGATGGTGAAGTTGGCTGCGTCGCCCTGCCGGAAGTAGTTGCCCTGGAGGCAGAACTCGTGCGAGAAGAGCTTGAGGAAGGGCGTCTTGGCGGTGCCCTTCTCGTCCATCGTGCAGTAGTAGCTCTTCATCGCCTTGAAGTACGACGCCTTCCACTGCCGGTCACCGACCCGGCCGCTGGCCTCCCCCGGGACGTCGATACCGGTGGGCTTGCCGAAGCCGAAGCTCTTCGCGGCGGACGCCAGCGGGTCCTTGGCCTTCGCGTTGGCGGGGTCGGAGCCGTACTTGTTCCAGAAGTGCAGACCCACCTGGTAGAAGAACGTGTCGCAGGAGACGTTGAGCGCCTCGGCGAAGGTGATCGAGCCGTAGGACTCCGACTCGTAGTTCTTGAAGTAGCGGTTGCCGATCTGCAGACCGGGCCCGCAGACGAAGTGCTGGTCGGTGGGCAGGCCGTCGGTGATCGCGCCGGTCGTCATGAACGGCTTCCAGGTCGACCCGGGCGCGAATTGGCCCTGGGTGGCCCGACTCAGCAGCGGGTTGCCCGCCTTCTTGGAGTAGAGCGCGTCGAGCTGCTTCTGGCTGATCCCGCCGACCCACTCGGCCGGGTCGTAGGTCGGCTCACTGGCCATCGCGACGACACGACCGGTCTTGGCCTCCATCACGACCATCGCGCCGGAGTCGGCGACGTAGTTCTTGTGCGTGACCGGGTCGTAGGTCGCCCGGGCGGTCGTGATCGCCTGGTTCAGCGACTGCTCGGCGGCTGCCTGGACCTTGGCGTCGATGCTGGTCACCAGCGTGTCGCCGGGCTGCGCCGCGACATCGCTGGCATCGCCCAGCTCACGGCCGAGCGAGTCGACCGCGACCGAGGTGTAGCCCGGCATGCCCCGCAGCCACTTGTCGTACTCCTTCTCGACGCCGGCGCGACCGACCTCGGAGGTGGCGTTGAGCGACTGGTCCTTGTCCTTCTTCGCCTGCGCATACTCGTCGCCGGTGATCGGGCTGAGGTAGCCGAGGATGCCGGCGGCGTTGACGCCGTAGGGGCGCGGGTAGCTGCGCACCGTCTGCTGGTCGGCGACCACACCCGGATAGTCCTCGGGCTGCTCCAGGATCTGCAGCGCGACCTGCTGCTTGACGTCCTCGGCGATCGGGACCGGCTGGTACGCCGACCCGTTCCAGGTGGAGAGCGTCTTCTTGATCGCTCCCACCTTCTCGCCGGTCACCTTCGCGACCCGCTTGAGCAGCGTGCCCTGATCGGCCTCGGAGAGGTTGCCCAAGGTGGTCTTGTCGATGCTGACGACCCACGCGGTGCGGTTGGAGACCAGCGGGCGTCCCATGTCGTCGACGATGAGGCCGCGGGTGGGCTGCTGCACCACCTCGCGCACCGACTGCGAGGCGGCCTGGGCACGGTAGGAGGAACCGTGCGCGACCTGGAGGTACCAGAGCCGGACCCCGAGCGTGGCGAAGAGGGAGAAGACCAGCGCCTGCAGCACGATCAGGCGCAGCCGGCTGGTGCGGTTGGATGCGCTCATCTGAACAGCCTCATCGTGCCCTCAGAGCCTCGGCTCGGCCGTAGAGCGCTAGCAGGCCGGGCAGCACCAGCGGCGTGAGCAGCACGTCCCAGACCAGTCCGATGCCGATCACCTGCAGCACCTCACCGAAGCCGAGGGACGGATCGCTCAGCACCATGCCGGACAGCGCGTACACGCTCGTGGCGACGAACGAGCAGGCCGCCATCGTCGCCATCACGGCCACCACCGTGGGGCGGCCGGAGTCTTGCCGCACGCGGCCGGCGACGTACCCGGCGACGAGCAGGGCGAGGGCCCACCGCCCGGCGAGGTGGTCGGCTGGCGGCGCCAGGTCCATCAGCAGCCCGGCGGCGAAACCGACGACCATGCCGGTCTGCCCACCACGGGAGAGCGCGGCGGCGACGACCACCATCAGGACGAGGTTCGGCACGACGCCGTCCCAGGCGAATGCGTCGAAGAAGCTGACCTGCAGCACCAGCGCCACTGCGACGAGCAGGCCGCTCATCGCCACCCATCGCCCCGTCATGGCTTGAGCTTCCCGTCGGCGTCGATGATCGCGCGGTCGCTCTTGGTGCCGCTCGGCACGACCACGCCGACCAGGTCGAGGGCGCCGAAGTCGACGTAGGGCTGGACGGCCGCGGTCTTGGAGGAGTCGCGGACGCTGGAGTAGACCGAGGTGACCTGGCCGATCGGGACGCCCGAGACGTACGGCGCGTCCTTCGTCGACCCCCACGTCACCACGGTGTCGCCGGTCGCGGGCGTGGCGTTCTGGTCGATGAGCTGGAGCTCGAGCGAGCCGCCGTCGAGCTGCCCATCGCCGCGCACGAAGCCGACCTTCATCGAGGAGCTGGCTCGGCCGCCGACGGTGGAGTCACCGTCGACGATGAGCAGCACCGTGGCGGTCGTGCTCGTCACCCGCAGCACCCGGCCGACCAGGCCCTGGGCCGCGACGACGGTCATGTCGGGCTTGATCCCCGAGGCCGAGCCGGCGTCGATGGTGGCGGTGCGGTGGAAGGACTGGGCCGCGCCGAGCGCGACCACGTGGGTCGGCACGACGGCGTAGCCGATGTTCTCGGCCGCCTTGGTCAGGCCGTCGTACTCGGCCAGCCGGTTGCGGTCGTAGGCAGTGGTGCGGACCTGCTGCTCGAGCTTGGCGTTCTCGGACTTCAGCTTGGCGAGGTCGTCCTTCATCCCGCTGCGGGTCCGCAGCCAGTCCGGGATCGAGGTCACCGGCCGGGTCACCGTTGAGACGGCCGATTCGGCGGGCCCGAAGACCTCGCCCACGAGCCGCCGCGCGGGATCGAGCGCGCCGCCGGTCTTGTCGAGGGTGATCAGGGTGGCGCAGGCGAGCACCAGCGCGATCGCTGTCGAGCGACGCGGGGAGCGAGGGTCGCGCGGCTCCAGGCTGCCGCGCCGGTTGATGCCTTCCCGGCGCACCACCGGGCGGTTCTGCAGCTGCGTCATCACCACCGCCGGGTCTCGGTGACGAGGACCTTCTGCAGCGCCTCGAACTCCTCCACGCAACGGCCCGCACCGAGCGCGACGGAGGTGAGCGGGCCATCGGCGATGTGCACCGGCATGCCGGTCTCGTGCCGGATCCGCTCGTCGAGGCCCTTGAGCAGCGCTCCCCCACCGGTGAGCACGATGCCGCGATCCATGATGTCGCCGGCGAGCTCGGGCGGGGTCTGGTCCAGGGTCGCGCGTACGGCGTCGACGATGCCGCTGATCGGCTCCTCGAGCGCGGCCCTGATGTCGGCGCTGGAGACCGTGACGGTGCGCGGCAGGCCGCTGACCATGTCGCGACCGCGGATCTCCGCCTCCGGCTCGTCGGCGGCTGGCCAGGCCGAGCCGAGGCTCATCTTGACCTCTTCCGCGGTGCGCTCACCAAGCAGGAGCGCGTGCTCCTTCTTCATCCACTGCACGATCGCGTTGTCGAGGTCATCGCCGGCCGTGCGCACCGAGAGCGAGGTGACGATGCCGCCGAGGCTGATGACGGCGACCTCCGTCGTACCGCCGCCGACGTCGACGACCATGTTGCCGGTCGGCAGGTGCACGGGCAGTCCGGCGCCGATGGCGGCGGCCATCGGCTCCTCGACGATGTAGACCCGGCGAGCGCCGGCCTGGTAGCCGGCCTCCTTCACCGCACGCGTCTCGACCGCCGTGATGCCGCTGGGCACGCAGATGACCATCCGCGGCTTGGCGAAGTAGCGCCGGCGGTGGACCTGCTGGATGAAGTACCGCAGCATCTGCTCGGTCGCCTCGAAGTCGGCGATGACGCCGTCCTTGAGCGGGCGGAGCGCGGTGATGTTGTCGGGGGTGCGGCCCAGCATCCGCTTGGCCTCATGGCCCACCGCGAGCACCTCGCCGGTGGTCTGGTTGAGCGCAACCACGCTCGGCTCGTCGACCAGCACGCCGCGGCCACGCACGTAGACGAGCGTGTTGGCGGTGCCGAGGTCGACGGCCATGTCACGACCGATCAAACTGTTCGCCACAGATCTGCCTCGCTGTGCTGGGGAAGGAGCAGGCAGGACCCGTACGGCGCTACCCGCTCACGAGGCTATGTGCCGTGACAGGTGATTCTGGTGAGGCACGCCGGTCGGATGGGTCGGGTGGGACGGCCGGGGCGCGGCGGCCGAGCCTGTCGGAGGCCCAGACGGCCAGCGAGGCTCAGAGGCCGGGGAACCAGATGCCGATCTCGCGCTCGGCCGACTCCGGAGCATCCGAGCCGTGCACGAGGTTCTGCTGGACCGCCAGGCCCCAGTCGCGACCCAGGTCGCCCCGGATCGTGCCCGGAGCCGCCGTCGTGGGGTCGGTCGTGCCGGCCAGCGAGCGGAAGCCTTCGATCACGCGCTCCCCCTCGACCACCAGTGCGGCGACCGGACCGGAGAGCATGAACTCGACCAGGGGCTCGTAGAAGGGCTTGCCCTCGTGCTCGGCATAGTGCTCGGCGAGCAGCTCACGGGTCGCCGTGCACAACTCCAGCGCCGCCAAGGTGTAGCCCTTGGCCTCGATGCGGCGGATGACCTCGCCGGTGAGGCCGCGGCGGACGCCGTCGGGCTTGACGAGGACGAGGGTGCGCTGAGTCATGGCGACGAGATTATCCGGGCGTCCAGAATCACGCGAAGTCGGCATCGTGCCGCATCGCCTCGCCGACGGGGTGCGCGGCCCCGAGACCCTCGATCACGCCGCGCCGGTCCTCGACCGGCCGGTTCTGCGAGAGCTTCGCCTTGGCCTCGATCCGTTCGACGCGCAGCTCCACGCCGACGATCGCCCGGAGCATGCCGTCGACGTAGTCGGCCGGCGCGTCCGAGACCTGCCACCGGTCGGCGCGGCCGGCTTCGTGCCGGTCGGTCAGCCGGGTCACCGCATCGCGCAGCCAGGCGGTGTCCTCGATGATCCATGCGGTGCCGGTGAGGTGGACCGCCGAGTAGTTCCAGGTCGGAACCACCTTGCCGTGCTCCGCCTTCGCGGCGTACCAACCGGGGTGGATGTAGGCCTGCGGACCGGTGCACGCCAGCAGGGCGGGCGTGCCGGCTCCGATCGCGCGCCAGTGCGGGTTGGCCCGGGCGAAGTGGGCGATGACCAGGTCGCCCTCCCAGAGGACCGGCAGCAGGGTCGCCACGGGGTAGCCGTCCGGCCCCGTGGTGATCAGCTCGGCCGCTCCCGCCTGAGCGACCAGCCCTCGCGCCCAGGACTCGTCGGCTGCGTTGAAATGCGGGACGTACATGGCGCCCCTCAGCCCAGCGCCTCGGCGCGCGCCCGCACGTCGGCGGGCACGTCGCGGTGCGAGTCGGCCGAGGGCACGACGCCGTCGCTGATCCGGCGCAGCGGGATCACCCCACCCCAGATGCCGGCCGCCACGTCCTCCGGCTCGTCCTCCGGGTCACCGGAGCGCTGCTTCATGCTCGCCTCGGCCAGCGACAGTGCCAGCACCGCGGTCGCGGCCAGCTCCTTGCGGGTGGGCTCGCGGAGCGTGGCGGCGCGACCGGGGATCATCTGGTCGACGATGAGGTCCAGCGCGCGACGCCGCTCGGCCGGGTCGTCCACGCGCCGCGGCGTACCGATGACCACGGCGCTGCGGTAGTTCATCGAGTGGTTGAAGCCGCTGCGCGCCGCGACCAGGCCATCCAGCTCGGTGATGGTGACACACACGTCGCCGGTCAACGCTGAGGCCAGCCAGCCGGCCGCCACCGATCCGTGGAGGTAGAGCGTGCCGCCCTCGTCAGGTCCCGCGAGATCCACGCCGTACGCCGTCGGCAGCACCACGGGGTGGCTGCCCATGGTGACACCGAGGTGGGCGACCAGCCCGTCGGCGAGCAGGGCGTGCAGGTGCTCACGATCGGTGACGACGCGCTCCTTCTCACGGCTGACGGTGGTGCGGGGCGTGGGCGACAGGTCGGACATGGCTCTATCCTCGAAGAGAAGTGGCCTGCACACACGGGCCAATCCCACGCGATTTCGACAGGACACTCGGTTGAGCACACTGCCTCTTCGGCTGGATCGCGCCAGCGGGGTCCCGCTGCCGGCACAGCTCGCCGCCCAGGTCCGCGAGCTGATCGTCGCAAGGACCCTCGTCCGCGGCGACCGGCTGCCATCGAGCCGGGCCCTCGCAGCCGACCTCGGCGTCTCCCGCGCTGTGACCGAACAGGGCTACGAGCAGCTCGTCGCGGAGGGCTGGCTCGAGACCCTGCGCGGCGCCGGGACCTTCGTCGCGTCCGGCGGGCTGAGCACGCCGGCGGCCCCGGCGCGCGCACCGCGGCAGTCACCCGATCGGCCGCTGGTCACGCTCGACACCGGCACCCCGTGGATCGACCCACGCCAGCGAGCCGGGTGGCGGCGCGCCTGGCGCGAGGTGTCGGCGGCGGTTCCCCCACCCGGGTACGACGATCCGAGGGGGCTGCCCGAGCTGCGCGAGGCGCTCGCCGATCGGCTCGGCCGCACCCGCGGTCTCACCGTCGAGCCCGACGAGATCGTGGTGACGGCTGGCACCGCCGACGGCCTGCGCCAGCTGCTGCGCGTGCTGCCGCCCGGGCCGATCGGTGTGGAGGATCCTGGCTACCGGTCCGCCGCGGTGACGGTCCTCGACACGGGCCGCACGACCGTGGACATTCCCGCGGCACAGCCGATCACCACGCTGACCGGGCTGGCCGGCGTCTACGTCACCCCGGCACACCAGCATCCGCTCGGCCGGGTGATGCCGGCGGCCGAGCGCCTCGATCTGCTCGCCGCGGCTCGGGCCGCAGGTGCGATCGTGATCGAGGACGACTACGACTCCGAGTTCCGCTACGACGTGGCACCCGTCCCCGCACTGGCCAGTCTCGACCGCGAGCGGGTCGCCTATCTCGGCACGGCCGCCAAGGCCGTCGCACCGACACTGCGACTGGGCTGGCTGGTGGTGCCGCCAGCGCTCTCGGCTGCACTGAACGAGCGTCGCCTGGCCACCCACGATGGCGCCTCCTGGCCGGCGCAACGGGCGCTGCTGACCCTGCTGCGCGACGGCTGGGTCGACAAAGTGGTCAGGACGGCCCGACGCACCTATGCCGAGCGCGCACCCCGCGTCGCTGCGGCGCTCTCGCCGTACGCCGAGCTGGCCGGCCCGCTCGCAGGGATGTACTCGACCTGGCTGATGCCCGAGGACCTGGCGGTTGCGGCCCACGAGGCGGCGTTGGCCGCCGGCTTCCGCGTCAACCTGCTCAGCAGCTATGCCCGCAGCAGCGGGCACACCGGGCTGGTGATCGGGTTCGGCGGGATCACCGACGCCGAGCTGGACCGAGCGCTCCAGGTGCTCACTCGTGCGCTGGCGGCTGGCCCTGCTGCTGGTCCTGCTGCTGGCCCTGCTGCTGGCCCTCGGCCGTGAGTCGGTCGTACTCGGCGTAGGCGGCGGCCTTCTCGCGCTCGATCTTGCTCGACAGTGCCATCGCTCCCCACCAGAGCACCAGGAAGATGACGCCGAGCACGAACATCATGTGCACCAGGAGACCGAGCGCCAGCGAGACGATCTGGATCACCCAGCCGGCGGCGTACGCCCAGCGACGGCTCAGCATGCCGGAGAGCAGGATGCAGACCAGGCAGAGGCCGACTCCGATCGGCACCGCTGCCTTCCACGAGACGTTCCCGATCGAGATCAGCACCGGCGTGGTCAGGCCCAGCACGATCCCCTGCAGCACGAGGATCGCCGCGGCCATGCTCCGGCGCGGAGACTTGTCCCGGTCGTCGGCCAGCTCGACAGCGGGTTCCCCGGCCGTCGGCTCCGGCTGCTCGCTCATCGGCTTCCCTGCCGGCGCAGCAGGACGCGAGCCTCACCGACCGTGACGACCGAGCCGGTCACCAGCACCGCTCCCCCGCTGATCGAGCTGTCGGACTCCTCGGCCAGGGCGGCTGCGGCGTCGATGGCGTCGTCGAGGCGAGGTACGACGGTGACGCGCTCCTCGCCGAAGATCTCGATGGCAACCTGCCCCAGTCGGCGGGCCGACATGGCTCGCTCGGTGCTGTTCTGGGTGACGACCAGGTGCGAGAGGTGCGGTTCGAAGACCGACAGCACACCCTCGACGTCCTTGTCGCTCATCACTCCGATCACTCCGATCACGTGGTCGAAGCTGAAGCTGTCCTCCAGCGCCGCGGCGGTGGCCTCAGCGCCGTGCGGGTTGTGCGCGGCATCGAGAAGGATCGTCGGGCTGCTGCGCACGATCTCCAGCCGGCCCGGCGAGCTGACCCGGGCGAACGCGTCGACGACGACTTCTGCTGACAGCAGCTGGCCCTGCTGGTCCGGCGGAGCGAGCAGCGCCTCGACCGCGGCCAGCGCCAGCGCGGCGTTCTCGGCCTGGTGGGCGCCGTAGAGCGGCACGAAGACCTCGTCGTAGGTGGTGTGCAGGCCGCGCAGGCTCAGCACCTGCCCGCCGACAGCCGGATTCCTGGCAAGGACGCCGAAGTCGACCTCCTCCTCGACCACCGTGGCGCCGACCTCGGCGGCCCGGTCGAGCAGGACCTGCCGCACCTCGGGCAGCTGCTTGGCCATCACGACGGTGGCACCCGGCTTGATGATGCCGGCCTTCTCCTGGGCGATCGCGACGGGCGTGTCACCCAGGTACTGGGCGTGATCCAGGCCGATCGGGGTGATCACCGCGACCCGGCCGTCGGCGACGTTGGTGGCATCCCACGAGCCGCCCATGCCGACCTCGACCACGGCCACGTCGACCGGCGCCTCGGCGAACTTGGCGAACGCCATCCCGACGACGGTCTCGAAGAAGGACAGCGGGTGGGGCTGGTCCTCGTCGACCAGGTGGGTGTAGGGCGCGACGTCGTTGTAGGCGGCGACGAACTCCTCGTCACTGAGCTGTTCGCAGTCGACGCTGATCCGCTCGTTGATCTTCTCCACGTGTGGACTGGTGAACCGGCCGGTGCGCAGGTCGAGCGCGCCGAGCAGGGTCTCGATCATCCGCGCCGTCGACGTCTTGCCGTTGGTGCCGGTCAGGTGGATCACCTGGTAGGCGTGCTGTGGGTCGCCCAGCAGCTCGGTGAAGGCACGGATGCGGTCAAGGCTGGGCTCCAGCCGGGTCTCGGGCCAACGCGACAGCAACGCGTCCTCGGCCTCACTGATCGTCTGGGCCGGGCGGGCCTGGGGTGTCTCGCTCATCGCATGACCCACCTTAGGCGAGCGCCTCGATCTCGATGAGATCGGCGAAGTACTCGAAGTGACGGATGTCGTCGGTGACGATGCACCTGATGCCGTGCACCAGTGCTGTGGCCACGACGTTGGCGTCGTGGACCTGTCGCCCCGAGGGAGGAGTCGCAGCGATCAGCGTGAGCTGTCGTCGTACGACGGCAGCGTTCTCGGCGAGGAGGTCGCAACGCTCCAAGAACGTGTTCACGTTGGCCGTGGCGACCTCGGGTCGCAGGCCCATCCCGTTGTTGGCACGCGGCCGGGTCGATACCGCGACGTACTCGCGAACGATCTGGGGCGTGATCGCCAGGCTGCGCGGTCCGCCCAGGAGCATCAGCGCCTCGGCGTGGCCGGGTCGCTCAGGCTCCGTGGCCGCGAGCAGGACGTTGGTGTCGAGCAGCGTGCTCTCAGCGACCATCGGGATCAACGTCTCGGTAGTAGTCATCACGAGTCCACGGCCCTACATGGTCACTCGTCGCCATCACGATCCGATCGCCGAAGGAGATGCCTACCCGTGGCTCCCCGGCGGCTGCCGCGTCACCGAGGATCGCACGCAGCTCGGCCTCCAGCGAGCGGCCGTGCCGAGCAGCGCGCTCCTTGAGCAGGGCGACGGTCTCCTCCGGGACGTTGCGGATGTGAAGTGCGGGCATAAGCCAATGCTAGCGCGGCTGCTAGCACCAGCCGAGGCACACGCCGTGCGCCTGTGGACAGTCGCGGGATCGGCCCGGTTCGCGCAGGTCAGCGCGCGACCCTAGGATTTCCTCATGACCGAGCCACAGAGCAGCCACAGCCCCGACACGACGACGCAGCCGACCGCGCCCGTCGTCGTACCGGAGAAGCCGGCGCTCGAGGGACTCGAGTCCAAGTGGTCGCAGCAGTGGAAGAGCGACGACACCTATGCCTTCGACCGCACCCAGCCGCGGGAGAACGTCTACTCCATCGACACTCCCCCGCCGACCGTCTCCGGCTCGCTGCACGTCGGCCACGTCTTCAGCTACACCCACGCCGACCTGATCGCCCGCTTCCAGCGGATGCGCGGCAAGTCGGTGTTCTACCCGATCGGCTGGGACGACAACGGCCTGCCGACCGAGCGTCGGGTGCAGAACTACTTCGGCGTCCGCTGCGACCCGAGCCTGCCCTACGACGCCGACTTCACCCCGCCGGAGAGGCCGGACCCGAAGAAGCAGATCCCGATCAGCCGGCCCAACTTCATCGAGCTGTGCGCGCAGCTGGTGGTCGAGGACGAGAAGGTCTTCGAGTCGCTGTGGCGCACGCTGGGGATGTCCTACGACTGGTCGCTGCAGTACACCACGATCGGAAAGGACGCCACCGCCGTCAGCCAGCGTGCGTTCCTGCGCAACCTGGCCCGCGGCGAGGCCTACCTGCAGGAGGCGCCGACCCTGTGGGACGTCACCTTCCAGACCGCCGTCGCACAGGCCGAGCTCGAGGCACGCGAGTATCCCGGCGCCTACCACCGCGTTCGCTTCCACGCCTCGCGTGACAACGAGAGCGCATCGACGCTGCAGGACGTCTTCATCGAGACGACCCGCCCCGAGCTGATCCCGTCGGTGGTGGCGCTGATCGCGCACCCCGACGACGAGCGCTACAAGCCGCTCTTCGGTACGACGGTCTTCTCACCGATCTTCGGCGTTGAGATCCCCGTGCTCGCCCACCCGGCCGCGGAGCCCGACAAGGGCGCCGGCATCGCGATGTCCTGCACTTTCGGTGACCTCACCGACGTGCAGTGGTGGCGCGAGCTCGCCCTGCCGGTCCGCACCGTGATCGGCCGCGACGGCCGCTTCACCGCCGAGACGCCGGAGTGGCTGGTCTCGACCGGTGGCGCCGACTTCTACGGTGAGCTGGCAGGCAAGACCGTCCACTCGGCCCGTGAGGCGATCGTGGCCAAGCTGCGTGAGACCGGCGACCTCGACGGGGAGCCCAAGGCGACCCAGCGGATGGCGAACTTCTACGAGAAGGGCGACAAGCCGCTCGAGATCGTCGCGACCCGTCAGTGGTACATCAGGAACGGCGGCCGCGACGCCGACCTGCGCGAGTCCCTGCTCGCTGACGGTGCGGCCATCACCTGGCTGCCGGAGCACATGAAGCACCGCTACGACAACTGGGTCGGCGGCCTCAACGGCGACTGGCTGGTCAGCCGGCAGCGCTACTTCGGCATCCCGTTCCCCGTCTGGTACGCGCTCGACGAGGAGGGCAACCCCGACTACGCCCACCCGATCGTCGCCACCGAGGCCCAGCTCCCGATCGACCCCTCGACCGTCGCCCCGGCCGGCTACACAGACGAGCAGCGCGGCGTCCCGGGCGGCTTCATCGGCGACCCTGACGTGATGGACACCTGGGCGACCTCGTCGCTCACACCGCACATCGCCGGCCGCTGGGGCAGCGACGACGACCTGTTCGAACGGGTCTTCCCGATGGACCTGTGCACCCAGGGCCACGACATCATCCGCACCTGGCTGTTCAGCCGGGTGGTGCGCGCCCACTTCGAGAACGGCCAGGTGCCGTGGGCCAACGCGATGCTGTCCGGCTGGATCCTCGACCCCGACCGCAAGAAGATGTCGAAGTCGAAGGGCAACGTGGTCGTTCCGACCGAGATCCTCGACAAGTTCGGCGCCGACGCGGTCCGCTGGCGCGCCGCCCTCTCCAGGCCGGGCCTGGACTCGCCGTTCGACGAGACCCAGATGAAGGTCGGACGCCGGCTCGCGATGAAGGTCCTCAACGCCTCCAAGTTCGTGCTGGGCAACGTCGGCGCCACCGCGCTGGACACCTTCGCGGTCGCGGAGCCGATCGACTGCGCCCTGCTGGGCCGGCTCGCCGCCGTGGTCACCAAGGCCACTGACGCGTTCGACTCCTACGACTACACCAGCGCGCTGGAGACGGCGGAGAAGTTCTTCTGGGAGTTCTGCGACGACTACGTCGAGCTGGTCAAGGAGCGCGCGTACGGCGACGGCGCCGACCCGGCGACCGTCTCGGCGAAGGCCACCCTGGCGATCGCGCTGCACACCCAGCTGCGACTGCTGGCACCGTTCCTGCCCTACGTGACCGAGGAGGTCTGGTCGTGGTGGCAGGAGGGTTCCATCCACCGCGCTACCTGGCCGACCGAGGTCGAACTGGGCGCCGCGGCCGCGACCGATGACGCGGCGCTGGACGCCGTCGCGGCCGCCCTGTCCGGCATCCGCGGCGTGAAGTCGACGGCCAAGGTCAAGATGCGCGCCCCGCTCGCCCGCACCGAGATCACGGGTCCGGAGAAGCTCGTTCGCGCCGCCGAGCTGGCCGAGGGCGACCTGCGGCGTACTGGCAACATCATCGGCGACCTGGTCTTCACCGTCGACGCCGAGGCCACCGAGCTGCGCGTCAGCGCGGAGCTGGCCCCGGTCGAGGAGTGACCCCACCGGCCTGAGGCCGGCGCCCGATATGACGACGGCGGTCCACCCTTCGGGGTGGACCGCCGTCGTGCT
This sequence comes from Nocardioides sp. Iso805N, assembly GCF_000364605.1. Taxonomy (GTDB): domain Bacteria; phylum Actinomycetota; class Actinomycetes; order Propionibacteriales; family Nocardioidaceae; genus Nocardioides. The sequence goes on from NZ_KB822576.1 coordinate 674,298, forward strand.
GTCGTGCGAGGTGCCGCTCGGCCCGCGCCCGGCTCAGGCTCGGGCTCAGTGCCAGCCGTGGTGCGGTCCGCCGGCGCCGCCGTGCTCGGAGCCGCCGTGCTGGGAGCCGCCGTGCTGGGAGCCGCCGTGCTGGGAGCCGCCGTGCTGGGAGCCGCCGTGCTGGGAGCCGCCGTGCTGGGAACCGCCCCAGCCGGCGCCCCCGCCGTAGCTGTGCGAGCTCTTCGACGGGCCGCTCGTGGAGCCCGTGCCGTTCCAGCTGTGGCCGTGCTGCTTCGCGGTGCTCGTGGCCGTCGTCTTCGAGCTGGCCTTGGCGCTGACCGTCTTGGTCGTCCGCGTCGTGCTGTGACTCGAGGAGCTGCTCGAGGAGTGGCTGCCACCGTTGGCGCCCCAGCCGTGGTGTCGGCCTTCGTCCTGGTGCTGCGCGGAGGTCCAGCCCGACGTCCAGCCGTACGCCGGCGTCACCGACGGCTTCGGCGTCGCGCCCGGGGCGGTGGACTGGGCGGTGCTCGGAACGGCGGGCGGGGCAGCGGTCGCGTCTGTGGTCACCGCTGCCAGGTCGGCATCGGTGCCCTGGTCGGTGGCCTTGTCCTCGACGGCACCGTGGTGGCCCCGGGGCTTGACCGTCGACGTGCTCTTCTTCGCCGGCTGGATGACCGGATGCGACACTGCCACCGAGGTGGACGTGGGGGCGCTCGGCTTCGCCGGAGGCTGCAGCGGCTCATGCCGGGCCTCGATCAGCTGCAGACCGGTCACGACCGGGGCCGAGAAGTTCTGCCAGGCGTCACGCGCATAGCTGCGCATGCTGTTCGTCGCCACCACCACGATGCAGGCGATGGCGACAACCAGGAAGGCTGCCAGTGGCGCCTTGTGATTCGAGCTCACGCTCGCCCCTTCCCTGCCCGGACCAGGTTCGTTGCTTGGGTCACTAGTCTCCCCGATCAGACCGGTCGGATGCGAACGGTCCCGGCCAAAATGGCTCGAAGTGACTAGATGTCCGGGTGGGTCAGGCGGACTTCTTCTTCTTGACCTCGGCGTTGGTGATGAGGGTCGGAGCTGCCTCGCCGAGGACGACGTCGGCGGTCACGATCACCTTCGCGACGTCTCCGCGCGACGGCACGTCGTACATGGCGTGGAGCAGGATCTCCTCGATGATCGCACGCAGTCCGCGAGCGCCGGTCTGGCGCTCGAGTGCCTTGTCCGCGATCGCCTGGATGGCGTCGTCCTGGAACTCCAGCTCGACCCCGTCGATCTCGAAGAGCTTCTGATACTGCTTCGTCAGCGCGTTGCGAGGCTCGGTCAGGATCTGCACCAGGGCCTCCTGATCCAGCTTGGCGACGCTGGCGATCAGCGGCAGACGGCCGATGAACTCGGGGATCAGACCGAACTTGGTCAGGTCCTCGGGCCGGACCAGCTTGAGCAGATCCTCGGCGTCCTTCTCGGCCTTGCTGTGCACCTCGGCGGTGAAGCCCAACGTCTTCTTGCCGACGCGCTGCTCGATGATGTGCTCCAGGCCGGCGAATGCCCCGCCCACCACGAACAGGATGTTCGTGGTGTCGATCTGGATGAACTCCTGGTGCGGGTGCTTGCGCCCGCCCTGGGGCGGAACCGAGGCGGTGGTGCCCTCGATGATCTTCAGCAACGCCTGCTGCACGCCCTCACCGGAGACGTCGCGGGTGATCGACGGGTTCTCGGCCTTGCGGGCCACCTTGTCGATCTCGTCGATGTAGATGATGCCGGTCTCGGCCTTCTTGACGTCGTAGTCGGCGGCCTGGATGAGCTTGAGCAGGATGTTCTCGACGTCCTCACCGACATAGCCGGCCTCGGTCAGCGCGGTGGCGTCGGCGATCGCGAACGGGACGTTGAGCATCCGCGCGAGGGTCTGCGCGAGATAGGTCTTGCCGCAGCCAGTCGGGCCGATCACCAAGATGTTGGACTTGGCCACCTCGACCAGGTCCTCCTTGTGCTTGCCCGGACCGTTCGCGCCGCCCGGCTGGAGACCCGCCTGGACGCGCTTGTAGTGGTTGTAGACAGCGACCGCGAGCGCCTTCTTGGCCTGCTCCTGGCCGATCACGTAGGAGTTGAGGAACTCGAAGATCTCGCGAGGCTTGGGCAGCTCCTCGATGCTGACGTCGCTGCCCTCGGAGAGCTCCTCCTCGATGATCTCGTTGCACAGGTCGATGCACTCGTCGCAGATGTAGACGCCCGGGCCGGCGATGAGCTTCTTCACCTGCTTCTGGCTCTTGCCACAGAAAGAGCACTTGAGCAGGTCGCCACCGTCACCGATGCGTGCCATGGGCGGTCATCCTCCGAATTGCCTTGATCTTGAACTGATACTGCGCTGCTGCTTGCCGAGACAGGAGGGCACTCAACCCTCAGACGGTACCCCGCGCCGCGCCTCCTGTCGTGGATCCGGCGGTGCGGCGCGGGGCGCGCCGTGCTGTGTCGCTGAGCTCAGGCCAGGGCCGGGACGGGCGTCTTCAGCGAGCCCAGGACCTGGTCGATGATGCCGTACTCGACGGCCTGCTGCGCGGTGAGGATCTTGTCGCGCTCGATGTCGTGGCTGACCTCCTCGATGGACTTGCCGCTGTGGTCGGAGATCATCTTCTCTAGCAGCTCGCGCATCCGCAGGATCTCGTTGGCCTGGATCTCGATGTCCGAGGTCTGGCCGAACGTGCCCTCGGTATAGGGCTGGTGAATCAGGATGCGGCTGTTGGGCAGCGCCATCCGCTTGCCGTGCGTGCCGGCGGCCAGCAGGATCGCCGCAGCCGAGGCGGCCTGACCCATGCAGACCGTCTGCACGTCGGGCTTGATGAACTGGATGGTGTCGTAGATCGCGGTCAGCGCGGTGAACGAGCCACCCGGCGAGTTGATGTAGATGCTGATGTCCTGGTCGGGGTTCATCGACTGCAGGCAGAGCAGCTGCGCGATCACGGCGTTGGCGACGTCGTCGCTGATCGGGGTACCGAGGTAGATGATGCGCTCCTCGAACAGCTTCCCGTAGGGGTCGATGCGGCGGAAGCCGTAGGACGTCCGCTCCTCCCACTGTGGGATGTAGTAGTTCATCAGTCAGTCCTTCTTGTGGGCGGGACGGCCCTCGTCAGAGGCTTCCTTGGCGCTGGCGATCACCTTGTCGACGAGGCCGTAGTCGCGGGCCTCGTCAGCGGTGAACCAGCGGTCCCGGTCGGCGTCGGCGATGACCTGGTCGATCGGCTGACCGGTGTGCTTCGAGATCAGGTCGAGCAGCACCTTCTTGATGTGCAGTGACTGCTGCGCCTGGATCTTGATGTCCGAGGCGGAGCCGCCCATCCCCGAGGAGGGCTGGTGCATCATGATCCGCGCGTGCGGCAGCGCGTAGCGCTTGCCCGCCGTACCGGCGCAGAGCAGGAACTGGCCCATCGACGCGGCCAGGCCCATACCCACCGTCGCCACGTCGTTGGGGATGTAGTTCATCGTGTCGTAGATCGCCATGCCCGCGTCCACCGAGCCGCCCGGGCTGTTGATGTGCAGGAAGATGTCGGCCTCGGGGTCCTCGGCCGAGAGCAGCAGCAGCTGGGCGCAGATCGCGTTCGCGTTCTGATCGCGAACCTCGGAGCCGAGGAAGACGATCCGCTCCTTGAGCAACCGGCTGTAGATGTTGTCGTCGAGGAAGTTGAGCCCGGCGCCACCGTTCATGGTCGGCGCGTCGTACCCCTGGGGTGCGCTGGAGTTCAGGTTCACGTCGCCGACCATAGCCCTCGGAGGAGACAGAACCACGGGAACTCAGGCCCTGTTCGCCGACAGCGGATTTCGCGACCGTGTGTCAGACCAGCCAGCGCAGCAGGGCGTCGTGCACGTCATCGCGGTTCGTCATCGGCCCGCGGGCGGCCAGCTCGAACGACTCCGCCGTCGGGAACAGGTCGACGACGTGCCGCGGCCGGCCACCGCGACGGTGCCGCCACCACAGCATCCGGCCGAGCGTGGAGCCGACCGGGCCTGGGCCGAGCACCGCCTGCTCGCCGATGAGCAGGTGGTCGGCATCGACCGCGGGCTCCAGGCCCAGCTCGTCGGCGTCGAGGACCACGATGCCGGCGAGCTGCTCGTCGAGGCGCTTGCCGAGGTCGCTGGCGAGCCGACTCGGCTCGGTCGCATAGCGCGGCACCCCGAGCCCGATCACCTCGCTGACCCCGTCGGTCCACGGCGCCGCACCCGAGAGCCGCATCGCGCAGGCGGCTCGCACGGTCAGGCCGCCTCGGCCGGCGGCGAGGAGAGCGATCCGGCACACCGGCACCGGCCAGGCGTCCACGAGGCGCTGCAGCAGCGAGGCCAGCTCCAACCCGGACCCGGCGCCGGTCTCGCTGGCCCGGCCCTCCTCGAGCCGGGTGTGCACCGGCGTCCAGCCGAGCAGCTGCTGGAGCCTCTCAGCGTACGTCGCACCCGTCGTCGCGCTGCCCTGTTGCCATTGCCGCTCGTCGGCTCCGACGTCGGGCACCAGCACCAGGAGCCTGCCCGAGGCCGTGCCCTCCCGGGCGGCCAGCTCGGCGAGCTCGGCGGGGGTGACGTCGAGCCCGCCGTGACGAAGGGAGACCAGCGGGCCCCCGACCTGCGCCGTGGGCCGGCCCAGCGGCGCGGTGGCGATCGCCAGCGGTATCCGCACGGGCGCCGTCAGGGCCGCGAGCGGTCGGGAGACGGGCTTCGCCACGGGCGCCAGCGCGCGGCCGAACGGGCGGCCGACCCGGCTGCTCGCACGCCAGGTGTAGCGCAGGAGGCCTCCGAAGCGGGTACGGCGAGGCGCGGCGGTCGGGCTCACCCGAGACACCCTAGAGCCCATAGCGGCCTCCGGGAGGCGACCGCGTGAGGGTGCATGAAGAGGAACGGCCGCCGAGTCGGCACCCCACAGGGTGCGGACTCGGCGGCCGGTGCTGCGAAGCCGGCGAGGCTCAGGCCTCGGTGGACTCCTCCGCGGACTCCTCAGCAGAATCCTCGGTGGACTCCTCGCCCTCGGGAGCGAAGGTGCCGTCCGGCTGGAGGCCCTTGAGCACGACCTCGTTGCCCGACTTGTCGGTCACCTTGGCGGCCTCGACGATCTCGGCCAGGGCCTTGCCCCGGACGATCTCGGCGGCGTACTCGCTGATGTGGTGCGGGTGCTCCTGCAGGTGGGCGAAGGCCTCCTGCGGGTCCTGGCCCGACTGCTGCGCGCGACGGATGACGTGCTGGGTCAGCTCGTTCTGGTCGACGCCGTACTCGTTCTTGCCGGCGATCTCGTCGAGGAGCATCTGCGCGGCGATCGAGTCACGGACGCGGCGGTCGAGGTCGGCCTCGAACTCCTCCTGGGTCTGGCCCTCGTCCTCGAGGTACTTCTCCAGGGTGAGACCGGCGAAGACGAGCTGCTGCTCGAACTGCTCGCGGCGGTTGTTGAGCTCGTCGGTCACCAGGCCCTCGGGCAGCGGGATCTCGACCTTCTCCAGCAGCGCCTCGAGGACGGCGTCACGGGCGGCGGCGGCCTGCTCGAGGCGCTTGCCGCGGGCGAGTCGCTCCTTGACGTCGGCCTTGAGCTCCTCGACGGTGTCGAACTCGCTGGCCAGCTGGGCGAACTCGTCGTCCACCTCGGGCAGCTCCTGCTCCTGGACCTGGGTCACCTTGACGACGACGTCGACGTCCTGACCGATCAGGTCGCCGCCGACGAGCTGGCTGGTGAAGGCCTTCTCCTCGCCGGCGGAGAGGCCGGTGACGGCCTCGTCGAGACCCTCGAGCATGCCGCCGCGACCGACCTGGTAGCTCATCTCGCTGACCTCGGCACCCTCGACGTCGTTGCCGTCCTGGGTGGCCTTGAGGTCGATCACGACGAAGTCGTTCTCACCGGCCGGGCGCTCGACGTCCTTGAGGGTGCCGAAGCGCTCACGCAGCGCGTCGACCTGCTCCTCGACGTCCTCGTCGCTGACCTCGAGGTCGTCGACCTGAGCCTCGATGCCGCTGTAGTCGGGCAGCACGATCTCCGGCTTCACGTCCACCTCGGCGGTGAACTCCAGCGGACCGTTGTCCTCGAACTTGGTGACCTCGATCTCCGGCTGCGCCAGCGGAGTCAGGTCGTTCTCCTGCAGTGCCTCGGAGTACTTCTGCGGGAGAACGTCGTTGAGCGCCTGGTCGAGCACGGCACCGCGGCCGACCTGGCGATCGATCACCTGCGGCGGGACCTTGCCGCGGCGGAAGCCGGGCACGTTCACCTGCTGGGCGATCTGCTTGTATGCCTTGTCGAGGCTCGGCTTGAGCTCCTCGAAGGGCACCTCGACGGTCAGCTTGGCCCGCGTCGGGCTCAAGGTCTCGACGGCGCTCTTCACAGGCTTTCTCCTCTTGTTGATCGGTGGTGAAGCAGTCGGGGCGACAGGACTCGAACCTGCGGTCTCCTGCTCCCAAAGCAGGCGCGCTAGCCACTACGCTACGCCCCGCGAAATGACCTCTTCCCCGCAGAGAAGAGACTCGTTCCGAGCGGATGACGGGAATCGAACCCGCGTAGCCAGTTTGGAAGACTGGGGCTCTACCATTGAGCTACATCCGCGTGTCACCGCGCCGACGGCATTCCGCCTGCGAGCAACCCGCACATGGTGCCACACCAGCGGCAGCGGCACCCAACCGGTCCCATGCCCCGACGATGGCTCAGCCGAGCCCGCGGGTGACCACGACCATCGCTCGGTCGTCGTCCTTGGACCCGAGCGCGGTGACCAGCTTCTGGGCCGCACCGTGGAAGTCCCCGCGCAGCACCTGCTCGGCCTCGCCCAGCAGACGGTCGATGCCGAGGTCGATGTCACGCCGGGGCTCCTCGACCATGCCGTCGGTGTAGAGCATGATCGCGTCGCCCGCACGCAGCGTCCCGCTATCCATCACAAACTCCGCGTCCTCGATCAGGCCCAGCACCGGGCCCTCGCTGGCCAGGACCTTCCACCGGCCGTCGCCCGCCGTACGTAGCACGGCCGGCGGGTGGCCCGCCGTACGGACCTCGAACTCGCCGGTGTCGAGCCGCAGCGAGAGATGTACGGCGGTGGCGAAGCCCTCCTCCCAGCCCTGACGCAGCAGGTAGTCGTTGGCCGCAGGCAGGAACCCCTCGGGTGGAAGCGCGCTGAGCAGGCCACCGAAGGAGCCGGAGAGCAGCAGCGCCCGGGTGCCGGCCTGCTCGCCCTTGCCGGACACGTCGACGACCACCACCTCGAGTCGCTCGGGACTCGGGCGGTTGGCGACCACGAAGTCGCCGGCGAACAGCGTGCCGCCCGCCGAGGCCAGCGAGGTCTCCGCGTGCCAGCCCTCGGGGAGCTCGGGCATGCCGCCCTGGTTGAGGATCCGGTCACGCAGGTCGACGAACATCGACTCGCCCAGGAACCCGGCGACGCCGAGTCGGGAGCGACGGAACGACATCAGCAGCACCAGCAGACCGAGCAGGAACTCCACGCCGATCGAGACCTCGGTCAGCGTGGTGATCGGGCCGTGCCGCAACAGCACCGCGGCAACCAGCACCGTCATCACCAGCACCACGAACCACGGCAGCACTCGAGGACCGAGCACCAGGCTGCCCACCAGCAGCGGCACCAACAGCGAGTTGAGCGGCACCACATCGGGCAGCAGCACGATCGCGCAGGTCAAGACGAGGGCCAGGGCGGTCAGCAGCAACAGGGCACGAGCCTCCGGGCCCGAGCGACGCTGCTGGGCGCGCAGGGCGCTCAGTCGCCGCCGCAGCGCCACCGGCGCGATCGCGGCGTACACACTCATCCTGGCTCGCTTCGGAGTCGGGGTCGGGGCCATCACTGTACGACCGCTGTGCGTTGCCTGTACGGACGTTGGCACCCTGGGCACCAGAAGAGATTGCGCCCCTGCAGCTCGGCGGTGCGCACTGCCTTGCCGCACACGTGGCACGGCTGGCCCGTACGGCGGTAGACGTAGACCTCGCCACCGTGGTCGTCGACCCGCGGCGGCCGGCCCATCGCCTCGGGGGTGTGCTCGGGCCGAACGGTGTCGATCCGGTTGTCCGCCACGCCCTGGTGCATCAGCTCGACCAGGTCGGCCCACATCGCGGTCCACTGCTTGCGCTGCAGCGTGTTCCCCGGCCGCATCGGGTCGATCCGGTGCCGGAAGAGCAGCTCGGCACGGTAGACGTTGCCGACCCCTGCCAGCACCTCCTGATTCATCAGCAGGCCGCCGATCGGTGTCCTGCTGCGGCTGATCCGCGCCCAGGCACGATCTGGGTCGGCGTCCGGCCGCAGCGGGTCGGGCCCGAGCCGCGCGATCACCGCGTCGCGCTGACCTGCTGTGATGAGGGCGCAGGTGGTGGCGCCACGCAGGTCGGCGTACGCACCGGCCTCCGAGCCTGCACCGTCCCGAGCCTGTCGAAGCATCGGGGGGCCGATGATCCGCAGACGCACCTGTCCGACCGGTGCCGGAGCCTCGCCGCGGCCGATCAGGAACTTGCCGTAGAGCCCGAGATGGACGTGGATGAACCGGTCGGCCGGGAACTCGATGAACACGTGCTTGCCCCAGGCCTCGGCGCCCTCGAGCACCTGGCCATCGACCTGTGCGGCCGATTCGGCGAAGCGACCCTGCGGGCTTCCGACCCTGACGACCTGTCCACCGAACGCGAGGCTGAGGTCAGCGGCGAGTCGATGGAGGGTGTGCCCCTCGGGCATGGTCCCCCGTCCTCGATCAGTCCTGGTCCTCGGCCGGACCGAGTCCCGCGGCCGAGGCCGGGAGCGTCGGACGCTTGCCGGTGGACTCGTAGCGGTCGAGCTGGCCGATCCGGCGTACGTGTCGCTCTTCCTCGCTGAACGGCTCGGCGAGGAAGATCTCGACGAAGCGGGTCATGTCCTCGAGGCTGTGCATGCGGCCGCCCACCGCGACGACCTGGGCGTTGTTGTGCTCGCGGCCCAGCTTGGCGGTCTCGTCGGACCAGGCCAGCGCTGCGCGGATGCCCTTGACCTTGTTGGCGGCGATCTGCTCACCGTTGCCTGAGCCGCCGATGACGACACCGAGGCTGTCCAGGCCGGCCGCACGGTCGCGTACGACGCCCTCGGCGGCCCTGATGCAGAACACCGGGTAGTCGTCCAGCGCGTCGTAGACGAACGGACCGTGGTCGACCACGTCGTAGCCGAGCTCGGTCAGACGCGTGGTGAGGTGGGCCTTGAGGTCGAGTCCGGCATGGTCGCAGCCGAGGTGAACGCGCATGGGTCCATCCTGTCAGGCCTGAGCACCGGCAGCGGCCCCGGTAGGGCGGAAGGCCCCCACCCCGGTGTTCCGGGACGAGGGCCTTCCGCCGCACCCTGCGGGCGTCGCCGCAGTGCTACTTCTTGGACTTCTTCTGCGACTTGGCGAGCGCCTTCTTCGCGTTCGCGAGCGCCTTCTTTTCCTTGGCCAGCTGCTTCTTGGCCGAGGCCAGGTGCTTCTTCGCCTTCTTGACAGCCTTCGCCGAGCCACTGGCCTTGGCCTGGTGGAGCTTGACCGTCAGGGACTTGACCTTGGCGGAGCCCTGCTGGACCTTCGCCTTGGCCGACTTGACCTGCTTCTGCTGCTTGGTGAGCGGCGCCGGCGTGGACGTCGTCGGCGACGGGGTCACGCTCGGCGTCTTGCTCGGCGACGGGGTGCCCGACGGGGTGCCCGACGGCGTGCCCGACGGCGTGCCCGACGGCGTGCCCGACGGGGTGCCCGACGGCGTGCCCGACGGGGTGCCCGACGGCGTGCCCGACGGCGTGCCCGACGGCGTACCCGACGGCGTGCCCGACGGCGTGCCGGACGGCGTGCCCGACGGGCTGTCGGTCGGCGTGCTCGAGGGGCTGTCGGTCGGCGTGGTGCCACCGGAGAGGTCACCGCCACCGGTGCCGCCCGAGACGTCGGTGCCGATCGTGCCGCTCGAGACGTCGTCACCCGCGACGGCGACGGCGTGGGCAGCGCCCGCGCCGGCAGCCAAGGTGAGCGTCACGGCGGCTGCGCCGAGCACTCGCCGCCAACGATGCTGAGTCATCTGATCTCCTGGATTCGAGAAATAGTCCGGGAGGTCCTTCGGCATCCGGCGAACAGGTGCTGAGCAAAATTTGGCCACGGGAATGTCACATCTTGTTCACTTGGTGTTCGCGTGCGTGAGGCTGCACACTTGCGCGCTGTGATCCCGGACCGCCTCGCCGTCAGCGCCACCTGGACGGCGGCGTTCGCGCCGCTCGTGTGGATCCCTGGGGCGAGCAACATGTGGATCTTCGGCAAGGCACTCGCCACCGCCCTGGCCGTGCTCCTCGGAGTCGCGGCCGGCTATCGGGGTGGCATCCCCCGTCGACTCCTCGCGGTCGGACTCGTGGGACTGACCGTCGTCGTTGCGACAGCACTGACAAGCGGCCACACCGCTACTGCTCTCCTCGGCCGCGCCCCGCGCTACGAAGGCGTGCCGATGCTTGCCCTGTACGCCGCCGCGCTCTGGCTGGGCACCACGCTCGCTCCCGGAAGCGCAGCCCGCGAAGCCCTGCCGGATGCGCTCTCGGGCGCCATGCTCGCCCTCGGCGCAGCGACGTTGGCCGAGGTCCTCGGTCACAATCCTCTCGGTCTGACCGCCGTGCGCAGCGGGTCGCTGTTGGGCAATGCCACCGACCAGGGCCTGTTCGCGATGCTCGCACTCGTCGTGCTGATCGGCCCCGCCTACGCACGCCGCGATGCGCTCCTCGGGTTGGGGGCCACCGCCGCCGTCTTCGTGCTGGCGGTCTCGGGCAGCCGGGCCGCCCTGATCGGCGTCGCGGCCGCAGCTATCGTCCTGATCGCGTCGCAGGGCCGTCGATATGCCCTCGCGGCGATGCTGGCGCCGCTCGCAGCCGTCGCTCTGGCCATCGCCGTACCCCTGACCCGGGCCCGCTTCAGCGACGGCTTCAGCATCGACGCCCGCTTCCAGATCTGGGGCATGACCTGGCACCTGTTCCGCGACCACCTGTGGACGGGCGTTGGGGCGAGCGGCTACATGGACACCATTGGGCGCTACGAGACGACCGCGTGGGCGCACGGGGCCGGCCGCGACAACGCGATCCTCAACTCGCCGCACTCCTGGGTCTGGCAGTTCGCAGCCGACGCGGGGCTGGTCGGCGTTGCCCTCGCCATCGCCCTCGCCGTGGTCGTCTGCTCGGTCGGGGTCCGGGCCGCGCGGCGTGAGGACGCCGACGACCTCACCCCCGGCCTCCTCGCCGCGGTGATCGCCTTCGGTGTCGGGCTGGCGACCAACTTCACCATCGTGGGCTCGACGGTGCCGGCGGCCTTCCTCCTCGGCGTTCTGATCGCTCCCTCGGCCGCTCGCCTGCCGAGCCGACGGCGCCGCGCGGCCCTGATGCTGAGCGTCGCTGCCGTTGTCGTCGCGGCGAGCGCGTGCGTCGCTGAGATCGCCTTCACGCGGGGCGTGCACGAGATCCTCGCCGGCCATCCGGAGGCCGGCTCGCGCGCGATCGACCGAGCACGCCTGCTGCGCCCCTACGACCCCGACATCGCGACGCTCGCCTCCAGCGCCCTTGCCGGCTCCTCCGCGACCAGTGCGCAGCAGGCCGCGCGTCGCTATGCCGAGATCAGCCAGCGGGCCGCACCCGGCACGTACCGGTCCGCGCTCGCGCTCGCCATCACCGACGTCACCGCGCGCCGCTACACGGACGCGATCGCACGCCTGGACCTGCTCGTGGCGGCCTACCCCGCGCGGGCGCTTCCGCTGGTGCACCGTGGCATCGCCGAGCTGCGGATGGGACGCACCGCGGCGGCCGCGGCGGACTTCGAGCGCGCGCGCATCCTGGCCCCGCACGACCGCGAGATCACCGAGCTGCTGGACCAGACGCGCTGACGCGAGTCGGTCAGGAGTATGCCGCCAAGAAGCCGGCGACCTGCCTCATCAACCGGTCGGAGGCCCCGAAGGCGGGGCGGCGCCAGAATCCGTGGACCTGCCCGAGGTAGCGGGTCGCTGTCACGTCCACGGCGAGCGCGTCCAGCCTGCGAGCGAGCTCCTCCCCCTCGTCCCGCAGCGGGTCGTGCTCGGCGGTGACGACCAGCGTCGGCGGCAGGGTGCCGAGCCGGTCGCTGAGCAGCGGGGCGAGGTCGGGATGGGCCAGGTCGGCGGGATCGGCGGCGTACTGCGTCCAGTACCAGGCCGCCTCCTGCCGATCGAACCCCTCGGCCGCGCTGTCGTAGGAGTCGAACGCCTGCGTCGGGTCGAGGAACGGGTAGATCAGCACCGCCGCCGCGAAGAGGTCGGGGTGCCGCAATGCAGCGACGAGGGCGAGGTTGCCACCGGCGCTGTCGCCGTGCACGAACAGCGGCTCGGCCACCTCCCGCTCCCGGATCCAGGCCAGGACAGCATCGACGTCCTCGACCGCGGCCGGGAACCGATCCTCGGGGGGCCGCCGGTAGTCGACGCTCAGCACCGCCAGCCCGGCACGGTTGGCGAGCCGTCGCACCGCCGCATCGTGCACGTCGATGTCGTGGAAGACGAACCCGCCGCCGTGCAGGTGGACGACCAGCCCCGGTCGGGCGTCCGTGGGACGGTAGAGCCGGCAGCGCACGCCGTTGGCCTCGACCTCCTCGACGTCGGCGACCTCTTCCCTGAGCTCCTGTGCTGCCGCGTCCCGGGTAGCGGCGCGCTCGTCGGCGATCGAGATCTCCGAGAGCTTGGGTTCGTCGGCATAGCCGGCGACAGCCTCGGCCGCCGCGCGGTAGAGCGTCACGTCCTCGCTCAGTCCGCGAGTACGGCGGCGATCGCAGGGCCGATCTCGCGCATCGCCTTGCCGCGGTGGGAGATGGCGTCCTTCTCCGCGACGCTCAGCTCGGCGCTGGTGCGGCCGTCCGGGGTGTCGTCGGCGACGAAGAGCACGTCGTAGCCGAAGCCGCCGCTCCCCCGCACCTCGCGGATGACGCGGCCGTCCATCCGGCCCTCGACGACGAGCTCGCCGGCGCCGTGGACGAAGGCGATCACGCAGGCGAAGTGCGCCTGCCGGCGCTCGTCCGGCACGTCACCCAGCTGATCGAGCAGCAGCTGGTTGTTCCGGTCGTCACTCTTCGGCTTGCCTCCCCAGCGCGCCGAGAGCACGCCCGGCATGCCGTTGAGCGCGTCCACACACAGCCCCGAGTCGTCGGCGACGCTGGGCAGCCCGGTTGCCGCGAACCCGGCCCGGGCCTTGATCAGCGCGTTGCCCTCGAAGGTCGGCGCGTCCTCCACCGGCTCCTCGTAGAAGTCGACGTCATCGAGCCCGAGCACCTGCACGCCGGGGACGAGCGGCGCGAGGATGCGCTCCATCTCCGCGATCTTCTTGGCATTGCGCGATGCGACGAAGATCTGGGCGCCACCGTCCTGAGACTGTCGAAGGCTCATCGTCCCAGCGCCTCCAGCTGCAGCCGGGTCAGGTCGGCGCAACCCTTCTCGCCCAGGGCGAGAAGGGAGTCGAGCTCGGCCCGGTCGAAGGCGGCGCCCTCGGCGGTGCCCTGGACCTCGACGAACTTCCCCGCGCCGGTCATGACGATGTTCATGTCCGTCTCGGCGCGGACATCTTCCTCGTAGGGCAGGTCGAGCCGCGGAGTGCCGTCGATGATGCCGACGCTGATCGCGGCGACCGAGCCGGTCAGCGCCTGCGGGACGCCGAGCTTGGCGCACGCGTCGGCGAGCGCGATGTAGGCGCCGGTGATCGAGGCGGTGCGGGTGCCACCGTCGGCCTGGAGCACGTCGCAGTCGATCTGGATGGTGTTCTCGCCGAGCTTCTCGTAGTCGATCACGGCGCGCAGCGAACGGCCGATGAGACGGGAGATCTCGTGCGTGCGGCCGCCGATCCGGCCCTTCACCGACTCCCGGTCCGAGCGGGTGTTGGTGGAGGCGGGCAGCATCGCGTACTCGGCGGTGACCCAGCCCAGGCCGGAGCCCTTGCGCCAGCGCGGCACGCCCTCGGAGGCGGAGGCGGCGCACAGCACCTTGGTGCCGCCGAACTCGATCAGCACCGACCCGGCGGCGTGGTCGAGCCAGTTGCGGGTGATCGTGATGGGGCGCAGCTCGTCGTTGGCGCGGCCGTCGGCGCGGGCAATGCTCGTCATGAGCCCGACCCTAACGGTCCGCACCGACAGGCCCACGCTCGGCGGTCGCGGTCGGCCGGCCCGCAACGACGACGGGGCCGGCTGTGCGCCGGCCCCGTCGGGGTGTCGTGGTTCATCGGTGTCAGGGAGCTACTTGACCTCGGCGCGCAGGATCCGCCGCAGCCCCACCGTGAGTGGGATGCCGAACCAGATAGCGCAGGAGACGAGAAGCTTGCCCCACTCGCTGCCGCTCATGTTCCAGAAGCCGTCGTAGAGCGGGTTCTGGGCATCGCTGTAGTTGATCCACTCCTGGAACGACTTGAACCAGTCCATCAGCGCAGCACCAATGGCGAGGATGGTCGGCAGGGCGAAGAGGTAGGCGAAGTAGATGACGATCGCCGCCGGCGTGTTCAGCAGCAGCGCGGCAAGCGCGAAGCCGAGCAGCATGGCGAGTGTCTGGGTGATGATGAAGCCGGTGATGCCGGCCCCGCCCGACCAGTCGATGTTCCCCGCGATCGCTCCGTAGAGCAGGTTGAAGATCGCCCCCATGAGCAGCGCGAAGACGACGGTCAGCGCGGTCCAGATCAGACCGACGGCCATCTTCGCCTGCACCACCCGCCCACGACGCGGCTCGAGGGAGAAGGTGACCATCGCCGTGCGCTGGCTCCACTCGGAGGTGACCAGCATGATCCCGAGCACGGGCAGCAACAGCTGACTGATGAATCCGGCAACCGTCGCGAAGGTGCCGAACTGCACGTCGTCCACGTTCTGCACGCCGGTCACGATCGCGGTGATGAGCTCGGCGACGAGCACGATCGCACCGAGCGAGAACAGCAGCCAGAAGCTCGCGCGGGTGTCCCACGACTTGCGGAACTCGACCTGCAGCAGCCGGCTGAACGGGATCCCACCGGCCGCCGGTCGGGCCGGGGCCTGGGTCTGGGTGACGGCGCTCATGCCACTGCTCCTTCGCGCTGGGTGTCGGCGGTGAGCTGCAGGAACAGCTCCTCGAGGCCTCCGTCGCCGGAGCGGAGGTCGGTCAGGACGATGTGGTGCTCGACAGCGGTGCGACCGACCTCCACCGCCTCGGCGGAGACGCGCAGGCCGTCACCGGCAGGTACGACGCCGACACCCTTGCCGGTCAGTGCCTTGGCGAGCGCCTCGTTGTCCAGCGATGTCACCAGGGTCTCGACCTTGCCGTTGTGCGCCAGCAGCGCCTTGCGGTCGCCCTGGGCGACGATCTTGCCCTTGCCGATCAGGATCATCTCGTCGGCGATCAGCTCGACCTCGTGCAGCAGGTGGCTGGAGAGCAGCACCGTGCCGCCCCTGTCGGCGTACGACTTGAGCAGGCCGCGCATCCAGCGGATGCCGGCCGGGTCCAGGCCGTTGGCGGGCTCGTCAAGGATGAGCACCTCCGGGTCGCCGAGCAACGCGTGCGCGATGCCGAGCCGCTGTCGCATGCCGAGGGAGTAGTTGCGGATGCGGCGCTTGGCCTCGCTCGGGCTGAGCGAGACCAGGTGCAGCATCTCGTCGACCCGGCTCAGCGGCAGCCCCATCGTCATGGCCCCCAGGGTCAGCACCTCACGGCCTGTGCGACCGTCGTGCTGCGCGGACGCGTCGAGCAGGACGCCGACGGTCCGGCCCGGGTTCGGCAGGTCGTGGTAGTGCACCCCCTTGACCGTCGCGCTGCCCTTGGTCGGCGCCGTCAGGCCGACGATGATGCGCATCGTGGTCGACTTGCCGGCCCCGTTGGGCCCGAGGAAGCCGGTGACCCGGCCGGGCTGGCACTCGAAGCTGACGTCGTCGACCGCGGTGTAGCTCCCGTAGGTCCGGGTCAGGCCTTCTACCTTGATCATGGGGACAGCCTGCCCTGTCCGGGGCGACTCTGCATCGGGGAATGCCCTGAATTCATGCAGGACAGATGTCACGGCCGCGCCGTCGCCCACCCAGATCGTCGCTCAGAGGACGTACGTCGCACCCGATCGCGCCAGCTCGGTCGGGCCGTCGAAGACCGGCACGGCCTCGGCCAGGATCTTCTCCGCATCGTGCCACGGCGGCACGTGAGTGATGACCAGTCGCTTGACCCCCGCCCGCTGCGCGGCCTCGCCGGCCTCGCGTCCGGTGAGGTGCAGGCTGGGCGGGTTGTCGTCCCCCTCACGGAACGAGGCCTCGCACAGGAACAGGTCGGCGCCCTCGGCAAGCTCGACCAGCACGTCGGTGGGTCCGGTGTCGCCGCTGTAGGCCAAGGTGGCGCCGTCCGCGGTGATCCGCATACCGTAGGCGGGCATGCCGAGGTGGTCCACGGCCCGCGGCTCGATCGTGAAGGGCCCGATCTCGAAGGCGTCCCGGTAGCGGTGGAAGGCGAACTCCTCGCGCATCCCGGGCTTGCGGGGCAGGTCGAAGGCGTGCGCCAGCCGGCGCGCGGAGCCCTTCGGACCATGGATCGGGATCACCGGCTGCGAGCCGGAGGGGTGGTACTTGCGCAGGACGTAGTAGCTGGTGATGTCGATGCAGTGGTCGGCGTGCAGGTGGCTGAGCAGGATCGCGTCCAGTTGCAACGGGTCGATGTAGCGGTGCAGTGCGCCAAGGGCACCGTTGCCGAGGTCGAGCAGGAGGTTCCAGGTGCGGCCCTCGGCATCGTCGGCCTGGACCAGGTAGCAGCTGGCGGGCGAGTCGGGTCCCGGATAGGAGCCGCTGCACCCGACGATCGACAGCTTCACGAGAGACCTCCGCACATGAGAGGCAAGGCTAGGCCCATACCCGCCACTTGGCAGCACGCCTTGACCGAGGTCACACGTGACGGGCGCCTCGTGCCGACCGTAGTGCAGCGACCCTCCGGCGCCTGCGCGCGCGAGATTCAGCCGAGCCCACCGACGAACTGCTCTGCCCGGGACATCTCCGGTCCCAGGAAGCGCCGCCCGATCGTCTCGAACTGCTCGGGCGCGCCGGTGGTCAGGAACGCGTACGTCGGCTCACCGCCGTCCCGCATGAGGTCGCGCTCGGCCAGCATCCGGTAGACGTCCTTGGCCGACTCCTCGGCGCTGCTGACCAGGGTGACGTTGTCCCCCATCACGTAGGAGATCACGCCGGTGAGCAGTGGGTAGTGCGTGCAGCCGAGGATCAGGGTGTCGATGCCGGCACTGGTCAGCGGGTCCAGGTACTCGTGCGCCGCCTGCAGCAGCTCATCGCCGGACGTGATGCCCTGCTCGACCAACGGCACGAACCTCGGGCACGCCCGAGTGGTCAGCGTGACGTGTGGCGCCGCCGCGAAGGCGTCGTCGTAGGCCATCGACTCTGCGGTCGCCTCCGTGCAGATCACGCCGATCCGGCCGGTCCGGCTGGCCGCGACGGCACGGCGGGTGGCGGGCAGGATCACCTCGACGACCGGGACGTCGTACCGCTCCCGGGCGTCGCGCAGCATCGCCGCACTGGCGGAGTTGCAGGCGATGACCAGGGCCTTGACGCCCTGCTCGACGAGGTGGTCGAGGCACTCGAGCGCATACTCGCGCACCTCCGCGATCGGCTTCTCGCCGTACGGCGCCCGCGCGGTGTCGCCGACGTACAGGATCGACTCGTGCGGCAATTGGTCGATGACCGAGCGAGCCACGGTGAGGCCGCCGAAACCGGAGTCGAAGATGCCGATCGGGGCGTCGGGGTCAAGGGAGGAGATCAGGCCGCGCACAAGGCAAGAGGCTAACGCTGGCACCATGGACCCGGCCGCACGCCCACCCGCGGCTTCGAGGGAGGACCGGTGCCGTATCTGTCGCTGCGCGGCGTGGAGAGCTATCACGAGGTCGCCGGCGACGGCGCGCCCGTCGTGCTGCTGCACGGAGGCGGCTGCTCGCTCGAGGTGTTGCAACCGATGGCCACGGCCCTCGATCCGGGCTATCGCACCTATGCGGCCGAGCGCCCCGGCCACGGCCGGACACCGGACCGTGAGGGTTCCTTCTCCTATGCCGACGTCCTCGCCGACACGCTCGCCTACCTCGACGCCCTCGGTCTCCCCGACGCGCACCTGGTCGGGTTCAGCGACGGGGCGATCGCCGCGCTGCTGCTCGCCCGGGACCATCCCGACCGAGTGCGCTCGGTGGTGGCGATCTCGGCGAACATCGACCCGAGTGGCTTCGTCGAGGGAGGCCCGGAGCGGGCCATGCCCCTGGACCTGGCACACGCCATCGAGGCACGGAACGCCGAGCTAGCGCCCGGCGGTGCCGCCGAGGTCGCCCGGGTCGAGGAGAAGCTGCACGCCCTGTGGACCACCGAGCCCCACATCGCTGCGACCTCGCTGGGCACGATCACCGCCCCGACGCTGGTGATGGCCGGCCAGTACGACATGGTCTCGCTGGAGCACACCGCGCTGATCGCCCGCTCGGTGCCCGGCGGTCAGCTGTGCATCGTCCCCGACGCCGGCCACCTGCTGATCGTCGAGCGGCCGGCGTTCGTCGGGTACGTCGTCCGCGACTTCCTCGACGCCCTCCACTGACACCACGCCAGCCCCGTACGCCGAGCAACGCCCGCCGGAGTGAAGCCTGACGTCGCCGTTAGGCCCAGAGCTGACCCTCGAGGCCTTCCTCGGCCTCGTCGATCGTGCCCTCGTAGGCACCCGTGGAGAGGTACTTCCACCCGCCGTCGGCGACGACGAAAGCGATGTCGGCACGCTCGCCCGCCTTGACGCACTTGGCGGCCTGGCCGAGGGCGGCGTGCAGGATCGCACCGGTCGAGATGCCGGCGAAGATGCCTTCGAACTCGAGCAGCTCGCGCACCCGTCGGACCGCGTCACGCGGGCCGACCGAGAACCGGGAGTCGATGAGCGAGGCGTCGTACAGCTCGGGCACGAACCCCTCGTCGAGGTTGCGCAGGCCGTAGACGAGCTCGCCGTAGCGCGGCTCGGCGGCGATGATCCGCACGTCCGGCTTGGCGCCACGGAAGAACCGCGAGACCCCCATCAGGGTGCCGGTGGTGCCGAGGCCCGCGACGAAGTGGGTGATGCTCGGCAGGTCGCTCAGCAGCTCGGGGCCGGTGCCCTCCTCGTGCGCGAGGGCGTTCGCGGCGTTGCCGTACTGGTAGAGCATCACCCAGTCCGGGTGCTCGGCGGCGAGCCGCTTGGCGACCCGGACCGCCTCGTTGGAGCCGCCCGCGGCGGGCGAGGAGACGATCTCGGCTCCCCACATCCGGAGCAGCTGGCGACGCTCCTCCGAGGTGTTCTCCGGCATTACGCAGACGATCCGGTAGCCCTTGAGCTTGGCCGCCATCGCCAGGGAGATGCCGGTGTTGCCGGAGGTCGGCTCCAAGATCGTGCAGCCGGGGCGCAGGATGCCGCCCTTCTCCGCCTCCTCGATCATCTTCAGGGCCGGACGGTCCTTGATCGAGCCGGTGGGGTTGCGGTCCTCGAGCTTCGCCCACAGGCGGACGTCAGCGCCGCCCGGACCGCCCCCGACCATCTCCGACAGCCTGGGCAGCCCGACCAGCGGGGTGCCGCCGACCGAGCTGATCAGGTTGTCGTAGCGCGCCATGGGTTCAGTTCGCCCCGCCGGCGACGGCCGGCAGGATGACGACCGCGTCGCCGTCCTTCAGCTCGGCCTCGAGGCCGCCGATGAAGCGGACGTCCTCGTCGTTGACGTAGACGTTCACGAACCGACGCAGGTCGCCGTTGTCGATCAGACGGTCCTTGATGCCGGCGTGGTTGGACTCGAGGTCGTCGATGAGCGCGCTCAGCGTCGTGCCCTCGGCCGGGACGGCCTTCTCGCCACCGGTGTAGGTGCGCAGGATGGTCGGGATCTTGACCTCGATGGCCATGTCTTCTCCTAGTTTTCTTTGGCCGGGCCCGGTGGCCGGCTTCTCAGCCGAAGGCTCGGACGTGGTGCTGGAAAGGCGGGGTGTGGATCAGGACAGCGTCGGTACGACGGTGACCTCTTCCTCGGCCACCTCGCCCTCGACGATCCGATAGGAACGAAACTCCACGGGGCCCGGGTTATTCCCGTGCTCACGGGTGCTGACCAGCACGTAGTGGGCGTTGGGCTCGCTCGCCAGACCGATGTCGGTTCGGCTGGGATAGGCCTCCGTCGCGGTGTGCGAGTGGTAGACCACCACCGGCTCCTCGTCGCGGGCGTCCATCTCCTTGTAGAGCTGGAGCAGGTCGGTGGAGTCGAACTCGTAGAACGTCGGACTTCCGGCCGCGTTCACCATCTCGACGAAGCGCTCCGCGCGGTCGCTCCCTTCCGGGCCGGCCACGATGCCGCAGGCCTCGTCCGGGTGGTCACGCTTCGCGTGGGCGACGATGGCGTCGTACGTCGCCTGGTCGATGGTCAGCACGCTCTCCAGCCTAGTTCCGCGGTCGGGGCGCGACCGCATCGCCCATCCCGTGGACGATGGCGGCCGAGACCCTCGCCGTACGTTATGCGGCGCGGACCAGGGACTCGACCAGCGTCTCCTGGAGGTAGCCCAGCCACTGGTAGATCCCGTAGACCTGGCTGCGCGGGTCCTCCTCGGAGAGCTGGTCCCAGTAGTCCTCGTCACCCTCCTCGATGTCGAGGCGGGTGGCGAGCGCGAGTCGCAGATCGGTGAAGGAGCGCATCCACGTCTCGGCCTCGGCTGCGTCGAGCTCGACATCGATCATGAGACCGTCCTCGAGCAGCTCCGGCGGCAGGCCTGCCTCCTCGAGGGCCTCCACGATCGAGCTCGCCCCGGCCGCCTTGCTCTCGCGCAGGCTGCCCTCGGTGAAGCGGCGGAACTCGCCGGCCGCCTCCTCGTCGTCGCGATAGGCGGTCGGGAAGAGCCGGGCCAGCACCGGGTCCTCGGGCTCGGTGGTAGGGCCGGAGAAGTCGAGCAGTGCCTCCAGCGGGTCGCTGGTCTGCTGCGGCAGCGAGGCCTCGTCGTGCAGCAGCTCGATGAGCTGAGAGGCCAGCGAACGCAGCAGGTCGGCCTCGAAGCCGCTGAACGTGGCAGCGATCTGCTTGCCACGGCGGTGGTAGGCGAATCCTGTCATCGGCCGCTCACCCCTGCTTCTCCAGCGTCGCCCAGAGACCGTAACCGTGCATCGCCTGCACGTCACGCTCCATCTCCTCGCGGCTGCCGGTGCTCACCGCGGAGCGACCGTCCTCGTGCACCTCCATCATCAGCTTCTCGGCCTTCTTCTTCTCGTAGCCGAAGTACTTCTGGAACACGTAGGTGACGTAGGACATCAGATTGACCGGGTCGTTCCAGACGATGGTGACCCACGGTGTGGCCGGGATCGCCAGGTCGTCGGTGACCGGTTCGTCGAGTTCCACAGGGCTCGGCGCGGACATGGATCCATCGTGCCACGATGGCGCCGTGACCTCGACACGGCTCTCCGCCAGCGCAACCCTTCCCGGCACGTCGACGGCGCTGCTGACCGACCACTATGAGCTGACGATGCTGCAGGCCGCCCTGGCGAGCGGCACCGCCGGCCGGCGCAGCGTCTTCGAGCTGTTCCCGCGGCGGCTGCCCGAAGGACGCCGGTACGGCGTGGTCGCCGGGGTCGGTCGCGCCCTCGACGCGATCGAGTCCTTCCGGTTCGACC
The DNA here is from genome assembly GCF_000364605.1 of Nocardioides sp. Iso805N. Classification (GTDB taxonomy): domain Bacteria; phylum Actinomycetota; class Actinomycetes; order Propionibacteriales; family Nocardioidaceae; genus Nocardioides. Next base: position 695,851 of record NZ_KB822576.1, read on the forward strand.
CCGACGTGCTGGCGGCGCTCGGCGGCGTGGTCGACGACGCCACCTTGAGCTGGCTCGCCGAATACCGCTTCCAGGGCTCGGCGTGGGGCTACGCCGAGGGCGAGGTCTACTTCCCGCACTCGCCGCTGCTCACCGTCGAGGCGACCTTCGCCGATGCGGTGCTGCTGGAGACGGTGCTGCTCTCGATCTACAACCACGACAGTGCGATCGCCTCGGCGGCCTCCCGGATGACGCTGGCGGCGGGCGGACGACCGTGCATCGAGATGGGCTCACGGCGGACCCATGAGGAGGCGGCGGTCGCCGCTGCCCGCGCCGCCTACGTGGCGGGCTTCGAGGCGACCTCCAACCTGGCCGCCCGGGCGCGCTACGGCGTACCGTCGACCGGCACGTCCGCGCACGCCTTCACGCTGCTGCACGACAGCGAACGCGACGCCTTCCACGCACAGGTGGCCTCGCTCGGCACGGGCACGACGCTGCTGGTCGACACCTATGACATCGCCGAGGCGGTGCGGGTCGCGGTCGAGGTCGCGGGCACCGGCCTGGGTGCCGTTCGGATCGACTCCGGCGACCTCGGCGTCCTCGCCCACGACGTACGCCGCCAGCTGGACGAGCTCGGCGCCCACCAGACCAAGATCATCGTGACCAGCGACCTGGACGAGTTCGCGATCGCCGCGCTCGCGGCAGCCCCGGTCGACGGATACGGCGTGGGCACCCAGCTGGTCACCGGCTCCGGCGCACCCACCTGTGGGCTGGTCTACAAGCTGGTAGCGCGCGAGGGCGATAGAGGCGAGATGGTCTCGGTGGCCAAGCAGAGCATCGACAAGTCCTCGATCGGGGGCCGCAAGTATGCGCTGCGGCGCCGTACCGTCGGCGGGGTGGCGGAGGCCGAGGTGGTGGGCATCGGCACTCCCCCGGTCGATGACGGCGACGACCGCACCCTGGTGACGCCGCTGGTGCTCGACGGCGAGATCGTCGGCCGCGAGCCCCTCGCGGTCGCTCGCGACCGTCACCGCGCCGCCGTCGCCGAGCTCCCGATCGCGGTGCAGTCGATGATGAAGGGCGAGCCGGCGATCCCGACGCTGTTCGAGTGAGGCGCTGTTCGAGTGAGTTGTGAGTGTCACCGCGGCCCCGGCGCCCCTGTGAAGGCTCGGGACATCGCGGACGGATTAAGTCTCAAGACATCGCGGACACCTGATCGGTCAAGCTCCAGGCTGGGGTATGGCCAGAGATGGGGTCGCAGTGAGTCCAGAGCTCGCCGCGTTGGTGGCTCGTGGCATTGAGGGTGAGCGGTTCGACGTCGTGGTCGAGTGTGCCCGGGTGGGCGTCTCGACCACGACGTTCTACAAGTACCTTGCCCGGTTCAAAGCTCGGGGTGTCGAGGGACTATTTCCGGACTCGCGGCGGCCGATAAGCAGTCCGACCCATATCCCCGCGGCGGTAGAGGATCTGGTCTGCCGTGCACGCAAGGAACTGGCCGAGGACGGTTGGGATGCCGGCGCGGACTCGATTCGCTTCCGACTCGATGTCTACCGCGCCGACCCCGTGGTGTGGCCGCCCGGTGAGCGGGTGCCCTCACGGGCCACCATCAACCGGATCTTGGAACGCCGCGGGCAGTTGGCCAAGGTCCCACAGCGCCGTCCTCGGCGTGCGACCCGCCGATTCCGCGCCGAGCATCCCAACGGCCGCTGGCAGATCGACGGGTTCCAACACACGCTGTGTGATCAGGCCGCCACGGTGGTGGTGGTCTTGCAGATCGTTGATGACTGTTCGGGGCTGGACATCGGGCTGCGGGCGATCCGCAGCGAGAACGCCGCCGAGGCTTGGGAGTGCTTCACCCGCGCGGCCGCCTCCTACGGACTGCCGGCACAGGTCCTCAGTGACAACGGACTCGCCTTCTCCGGTCGTCGACGCGGGTGGATCAGCCCGATGGAAGCCAACCTCGAGGCCCTGGGCATACGAGCGATCACCACCTCGATCCACCATCCCCAGACCAACGGCAAGTGCGAACGCGCCCACCGCACGGTGCGGCAATGGCTGACTCGCCGCCACTACGCCACCGGGCCCTACCCCCGGATCTTGGACACGGGGTGTGATTACGCGGCGGTCGGCAGCGTAGCGGGCCGGCGGGCCTCGTAGGTGGACGGGGACAGATAGCCGCACCAGGAGTGGCGGCGGCGGGTGTTGTAGCGGACGAGCCACTTGAAGACCTGCCGGCGGCAGGTGACCTCGTCGGCCCAGCAGGCGGCGTCTTGGAGGACCTCGCGCTTCATCGTGGCGTTGAACGACTCCGCGAGCGCGTTGTCGGCCGAGGATCCGACCGCGCCCATGGACTGGGTGACGCCGAGCTTGCGGCACAGCTTGGCGTAGGCCTTGGAGCAGTAGACCGACCCGTG
>NZ_KB822577.1 GCF_000364605.1 Nocardioides sp. Iso805N
CAACCCTCTTTGCTGGCCGCATCGGGTGAAATGCTCGCCGTACCCGATCACACGCCTGGTGGCCCGACGCAACCGATACGAAGGCACCCAACCCGCCCAAGACACGCGACCACGCTGGTACTGGCCCACGTTTCTCGTTTGTCTCAGCCACCCCGCGTACTGGGGGCGCCTCGACAAGCTCGGCGGGCGTGTTCGGCGGGCGTGTTCGGCGTACGTGACCACTCAACCCGCAAAAGGTGACCTCTCGACCCGCAAAACCTGACTTCTCAAGCAGCACCGACCAGGCTCAGTCGTCGGGGAAGACCTGCCGCGAGATTCCGATGACGGCAGGTACGGCGGGGTTGGGGTCGCCGCGACGCCAGATCAGCCGGACCTCGACGCCGGCCTGGCTGGGCCGCAGCGGCCGGTAGACGACACCGGGAGCCAGCAGGTTCTCCCGTACGCCGGAGAACGTCAGCGCGACGCCCACCCCGACGCCGACCAGCATCAGCTGGGTGGAGGAGTCGGGTGCGACCTGCACGATCCGCGGCACGAACCCGCCTTGGACACCGAGCACGCCCAGCCGGTTGGGCAGCGTCGCGCTGCTGGCGCCCGGCAGGACCACCCACGGTTCGCCTGCCAGGTCGGTCGCGGCGAGGCCGTCGCGGTCCGCGAGCCGGTGGTGCTCGGGTAGCGCGACCAGGATCTCCTCGCGGCCGATGACGCGTGACTCGACCTCGGCAGGCAGGAAGTCCCACCGGCCGATGACCAGGTCGAGCGAGCCGTCCAGCACACGCTCCAGACCGAGGTGGGAGAACTGCGAGCTGAACAGCTCCAGCATGATGCCGGGGCGCTCCACCCGCACCCTGCGGGCGAGCTCGCTGACCAGCCGGTTGACCGATGCGCCGGCGAAGCCCAGCCGAATCCGGCCGATCTCACCGGCCTGGGACTGCTGGACGATCTCCTTGAGGCGCTGCGAGAGCATCACCAGCTCGCGCGCCGGCTCGATCAGCGCCGCGCCCTGCGGGGTGAGGGAGACCTGGCGGGTGTTGCGCTCGAAGAGGGAGGCGCCCAGTTCGGCCTCGATCTGCCGGATGAGCCGGCTCAGCGGGGGCTGGGCCATGTGCAGGCGCTCGGCCGCGCGACCGAAGTGCAGCTCGTCGGCGACCGCGAGGAACGCCTGCGCCTTGTGCACGTCCATGCGCGACAGGCTACGGCGCGGGCGTGCGGGGCGGCGCGTGCTCCAGCCACCGGAGCACGGCGTCGTGGTCGCCGTCGAGCAGCGGCGGCGCGATCGGGTAGTCCAGCCTGCTGCGGCTGAAGCCGATCGGGTTGCGCACCGTCGGGATCGAACGCTGCGGCGTACCGGTGGAGACGATCGGGTCGAGGGCCAGGTCCTCGGCGAAGCGGGTGCCCTCGGCCACGGTCAGGATCGGCGCCGCGGGTACGCCGGCGGCCTTCAACAGGGTGAACCAGTCCGCAGCATCGCGGTTCACCAGGCGCTCGACCAGGAGCGCCCGCAGCGGCTCGCGGTGCCCGTTGCGGGAGGCGTTGGTGGCGAACCGGGGATCGGCGGCCAGCTCCGGGATCCCGAGACAGACGCAGAGCGAGGCGAACTGGCTGTCGTTGCCGACCGCGATGATCATGTTCTTGTCCCGTGCGGGGAACGGCCCGTAGGGGTAGAGACTCGGGTGCTCGTTGCCCATCCGGGTCGGCACGACGCCTGCCGCGGCGTACGCGCTGGTCTGGTTGACCAGGCCCGACAGCGCCGACATCAGCAGGTTGAGCTCGACGTGCTGGCCGTGGCCGGAGCGCTCGCGCTCACGTAGCGCGGCCAGGATGCCGGTGGCGGCGTGCAGGCCGGTGATCACGTCGAAGAGCGCGACGCCGACCCGCAGCGGCTCGCCGTCGGGATGGCCGGTGAGGTCCATCATCCCGGAGACCGCCTGGGCGAGCAGGTCATAGCCGGGCAGGTCCGCGCCGGGGCCGGTGCCGAAGCCGGTGATCGAGGCGTAGACCAGGTCGGGCCGGCTGGTGCTCAGGGTGTCGTAGTCGAGGTCGTACTTCGCCAGGCCACCGGGCTTGAAGTTCTCCACCAGCACGTCCGCCCGGTCGATGATCCGGCGTACGACGGCGAGATCGGCGGGGTTCTTCAGGTCCAGCGCGATGGAGTGCTTGTTGCGATTCACCGAGAGGTAGTAGGTGCTCTCCTCGCCGAGCCGGGGCGGCGCCCAGCCACGGGTGTCGTCGCCGCCGGGGCTCTCCACCTTGACCACCAGGGCGCCCATGTCCGCCAGCAGCATCGTGCAGTAGGGCCCGGCCAGCACCCGGCTGAGGTCGGCGACGACGACGCCGGCGAGCGGTCCCTCCGTGCTCCGGTCCAGCAGCGCTTGCTCCAGGTCGTCGGTCATCTCGTCTCCCGTACTCGCCGTCGTCGACTCTGCCTGACTCTCGTCTGCCCTGACTCTCGCCCTCCCGCCCCGATCCATCAACAGAAGGACCGAACCGGACGCCCGGTATTACCTACCGGGTATCAATCGCCGCTGGGGCTTGCCGCGCAGCCGCGACTCGGGGAACGTCCGAAGTCACAGCCGCCCCAGCCCCAGGAGTCCCGATGAGCGCCATGTCCTCCCTGCCGCCGTTCGACCCGGCGGACCCGATCGCCCTCGACACGCTGCTGAGCGAGGACGAGATCGCGGTGCGGGCCTCGGTGCGCCAGCTGTGCGCCGACAAGGTGGACCCGTTCATCGCTGAGTGGTTCGAGGCCGGTGCGATCCCCGACATCCGCGGCCTCGCCAAGGAGCTGGGCTCGCTGGGCCTGCTCGGCATGCACCTTGAGGGCTACGGCTGCGCCGGCATGTCCGCGGTCGACTACGGCCTGGCCTGCCTCGAGCTGGAGGCCACCGACTCGGGGCTGCGCTCGCTGGTCTCCGTACAGGGCTCGCTGGCGATGTACGCGATCTGGCAGTGGGGCAGCGAGGAGCAGAAGCAGGAGTGGCTGTCGCGGATGGCCGCCGGCGAGGCGATCGGCTGCTTCGGTCTCACCGAGCCCGACCACGGCTCGGACCCGGCCTCCATGCGCACCCGTGCTCGTCGCGACGGTGCCGGGCCGGACGCGGACTGGATCCTCGACGGACGCAAGATGTGGATCACCAACGCCCCGGTCGCCGATGTCGCGGTGGTGTGGGCGCACACGGAGGACGGCATCCGCGGCTTCGTCGTACCGACGAGCACGCCGGGCTTCTCGGCGCCCGAGATCAAGCACAAGATGTCGCTGCGGGCCTCGGTCACCGGCGAGATCGTGCTCGACGGCGTACGGCTTCCCGCCGACGCCGTCTTCCCCGAGGTGCGTGGCCTGAAGGGACCGCTGTCCTGCCTCAACGAGGCCCGCTTCGGCATCGTGTGGGGCGCCATGGGCGCGGCTCGCTCCGCGATCGAGTCTGCGTTGACCTACTCCCGCGAGCGTGAGCAGTTCGGCAAGCCGATCGGCGGCTTCCAGCTCACCCAGCAGAAGCTCGCCGACATGTCGCTGGAGTACAACAAGGGCACGCTGCTGGCCATCCACCTCGGTCGGCTCAAGGACGCCGGCAGGCTTCGCCCCGAGCAGGTGTCCTACGGCAAGCTCAACAACGTCCGGGAGGCGATCGAGATCTGCCGCACCGCCCGCACCATCCTGGGCGCGAACGGCATCTCGCTGGAGTATCCGGTCATCCGGCACGCCAACAACCTCGAGTCGGTGCTGACCTACGAGGGCACCGTCGAGATGCACACCCTCGTCATCGGTCAGGCGCTGACGGGGGTCGCGGCGTTCCGCTGAGGAGGTTTCGACCCCCAGGGGTCAATCCCGCGAGCCGACGTAGGTCGCCGGATCGTCGATCACGCGCTGCACCACAGCCCCGGCCGCACCCCGTACGGCGGCGTCCGGGCCCAGGCTGGAGACCAGCAGCTCGGGCTTGGCGGCGTGCGCGGCCAGGGACTCCGCGACGGCCGGCTGCAGCCACGGCGCCAGCGCGGCGAAGACGCCACCGAGCACGACCGCGTCGGGGTCGAGCAGGTTGGTCACCGACGCCAGCGCGACGCCGACGAGGCGCCCGGCCTCGGCGACGGCGTCGAGCGCTCGCAGGTCGCCGGCCTCGCAGCGCTGCTCCAGCTCGACGCGGGACGCGACCCCCGCTGCCAGCAGGATCGCATCCAGGCCGGCCAACCGCTCCAGGCAGCCGCGGCCGCCGCAGGAGCAGGACGGGCCGTCGGGGTCGAGGATGACGTGGCCGAGCTCGCCGGCGCGGGCGTGCGCGCCGCGGAACAGCTCGCCGCCGACCACGATGCCCGCCCCGATGCCGATCTCGCCGGAGACGTGCACGAAGTCGCGGGGCGTGGCGGTCCCGAACCACAGCTCGCCCAGAGCGGCGAGATTGGCCTCGTTCTCGATCGAGAGGCCGTACGCCGTGGCAGGCAGCGGCAGCTCGACCGGCACGGCGGCCCAGTCCAGGTTGGGTGCGCGCACGATCGTCGAGCCGTCGGTCGCACCGGGGACCGCGAGGCAGGCGCCGGCGAGGACCAGGTCCTGCTCGGCCGCGGCGGCGACCGCGGCCTCGGCCAGCCGGACGAGCTCGGCGAGCACCTCCGCGGCTGGGCGACCGCGGTTGTCGCGGGTGACGACGTGGCGGTAGCGGACAGTGCCGCCGAGGTCGACCACCAGCGCCGCCAGATAGTCGACGTTGACCTCGAGCCCCAGGCCCGCCGCGCCCTGGCGATGCAGGGAGAGCATCGTGCCCGGTCGGCCGCGGTCGCGGGACGGCGGCGCGTCGGTCTCCTCGACCAGGCCGGCGGCGACCAGGTCGGTCACCTGGCCCGAGATCGAGGACTTGGTCAGGCCGGTCGCGGTGGCGAGCTGGGCGCGGGTGATCGGACCGGCCTCGGCGATCGCGCGCAGCACCAGGGCGAGGTTGCTCGCCCTCATGCCAGCATGCTGCACCGGTCCACCCATGCGGTGATTAGACCAAGACATGAACAAGACGGCAACTGCTGTCCGCAGGCTTGACATCCCCGGTGGACGGGAGTTGGATCACACTAATAGTTCACGACGTGGACGAAATAGGCTTTCGAAAGGATCACGGTGATGGCGGACTACAAGGCCACCCCTGAGGACAAGTTCACCTTCGGTCTGTGGACCGTCGGCTGGCAGGGCGTCGACGTCTTCGGTGGCGCGGTCCGCCCGCCGATGGACCCGGCGTACGCCGTCGGCAAGCTCGCGGAGCTCGGCGCCTACGGCGTCACCTTCCACGACAACGACGTCTTCGACTTCGACGCGACCGGTGCCGAGCGCCAGGCCGCCATCGACAGCTTCCGCAAGGCCGTGGAGGCCAACGGACTCAAGGTCCCGATGGTGACCACCAACACCTTCGGCCACCCCGTCTTCAAGGACGGCGGCTTCACCAGCAACGACCGTCGCGTGCGCCGCTTCGCGCTCGGCAAGATCGCCAAGAACATCGACCTCGCCGCCGAGCTCGGCGCCGAGACCTACGTGTTCTGGGGCGGTCGCGAGGGCGCCGAGAGCAACTTCGCCAAGAACATCGGCCACGCACTCGACCGCTACCGCGAGGGCTTCAACACCCTGACGGCCTACGTCAAGGAGCAGGGCTACAACATCCGCTTCGCGATCGAGCCGAAGCCGAACGAGCCCCGCGGCGACATCCTGCTGCCGACCATCGGTCACGCGCTCGCCTTCATCGAGACCCTCGACGACCCCGAGATGGTCGGTCTCAACCCGGAGACGGGTCACGAGGAGATGGCCGGCCTCAACTTCACGTCGGGCATCGCCCAGGCGCTGTGGCACGGCAAGCTCTTCCACCTCGACCTCAACGGTCAGCACGGCCCGCGCTTCGACCAGGACCTCCGCTTCGGCGCCGGCAACCTGCGTGGCGCGTTCAACCTGGTCGACCTGCTCGAGACCTCCGGTTACGACGGCCCGCGTCACTTCGACTTCAAGCCGCCGCGGACCGAGGACGAGGACGGCGTGTGGGCCTCGGCTGAGGGCGGTATCCGCAACTACCTCATCCTCAAGGAGCGCGCTGCCGCGTTCCGTGCGGACCCGGAGGTCCAGGCCGCGCTCCAGCGCTCGGGCCTCGACCAGCTCGCCGCGCCGACCCTGGCCGAGGGCGAGACGCTCGCCGGCGTACGCGAGGAGGAGTTCGACATCGACGCGATGGCGACCCACGGCTTCGCGTTCGAGCAGCTCGACCAGCTCGCCATGGAGCACCTGCTCGGCGCTCGCTGAGCCACGCCGAACACGCACGCCGACTGCCGCACGCCGACCGAAAGAGACCACCGATGACGCTCGTGGCTGGGGTCGACTCCTCGACCCAGTCCTGCAAGGTCGTCGTCCGTGACGCCGAGACCGGTGCGCTGGTGCGCACCGGCTCGGCGTCGCACCCGGACGGCACCGAGGTCCACCCCGACTACTGGTGGTCGGCCTTCCAGCAGGCTGCGGAGGCGGCCGGCGGTCTCGACGACGTCGCCGCGATCTCCGTCGGCGGCCAGCAGCACGGCATGGTCTGCCTCGACGAGGCCGGCGAGGTCGTCCGTCCGGCGCTGCTGTGGAACGACACCCGCAGCGCCCAGGCGGCCGCCGACCTCAATGCCGAGCTCGGCCCGCAGGCATGGGCCGAGGCGGTCGGCTCGGTGATGGTCGCCTCCTTCACCGCGACCAAGCTGCGCTGGCTGGCCGAGCACGAGCCGGACAGTGCGGCTCGCACCGCCGCTGTGGCACTGCCGCACGACTGGCTGACCTGGAAGCTCTCCGGCGCGGCCGGCATCGACACCCTGATCACCGACCGCTCTGACGCGAGCGGCACGGGTTACTGGTCCCCCGCCACAAGCGGTTACCGGACCGACCTTCTGGAGCGCGCGTTCGGCCGGGCCGATCTGGTCCTGCCGCGCGTTCTCGAGCCTGCCGAGGCGGTGCTCCATACCCCCATCGGAGCACCCCTCGGTGCTGGCTGTGGTGACAACGCCGGCGCGGCGCTCGGTCTGGGCGCCCGCCCCGGTGACGTCGTCCTCTCCATCGGTACGTCGGGGGTCGCGTGCGCCGTCGCCGACGCACCCACCGCTGACGCCAGCGGCACCGTGGCCGGCTTCGCCGACGCGACCGGCCGCTACCTCCCCCTGGTCGCCACCCTCAACGCGGCCCGCGTGCTGGCCGCCACGGCCACGCTCCTCGACGTCAGCCTCGACCGGCTCTCCGAGCTCGCGCTCGAGGCGCCGTCAGGCGCCGGTGGCCTCGTGCTGGTCCCCTACCTCGAGGGCGAGCGCACCCCCAACCGTCCCGACGCCAAGGGGGCCCTGCACGGCCTGACCCTGGCCACGGCGACCCCGGCGCACATCGCCCGTGCCGCGGTCGAGGGCCTGCTGTGCGGTCTCGCCGACGGCATCGACGCACTGGTCGCTCAGGGCGTCGCGGTCGAACGGGTCCTCCTCGTCGGCGGTGGCGCCCGCTCCGAGGCGGTCCGCCGCATCGCCCCGATCGTGCTCGGTCGACCCGTCGTCGTGCCCGAGCCCGGCGAGTACGTCGCCGACGGTGCTGCCCGCCAGGCCGCCTGGGTGCTGACCGGCGCTACCGAGGCACCGACGTGGAAGGCCGGCGGGATCGAGACCTTCGAGGCGACGGCCGACACCGCCGTACGCCAGCGCTACGCCGAGGTCCGCGACCTCACCGAGGGCGCCTGATCGATCGGCGCTCGCGCGGTCGTCTAGTTTCGTAGTCATGAGCGACGCGGAAGAGTTCTGGAACGAGCGTTACGCCGAGCGCGAGCGGATCTGGTCCGGCCATCCCAACCAGGCGCTGGTCGACACCGTCTCGCCGCTTGCGCCGGGACGTGCGCTCGACCTGGGCTGCGGTGAGGGGGCCGACAGCATCTGGCTGGCCGAGCAGGGCTGGACCGTCACCGGCGTCGACGTCTCCGAGACGGCGATCGCCCGCGCGCAGGCGGAGGCAGAGCACCGCGACCTGCCGATCACCTGGGTGGCCGCTGACCTGGCCACGTGGGTGCCGAGCGAGAAGTTCGACCTGGTCTCGGCCTGCTTCCTGCACTCGCCGATCGAGTTCCCGCGCACCGAGGTGCTGCGCCGCGCCGCCGACAGCATCGTCAGCGGCGGTCACCTGCTGCTGGTCGGACATGCCGAGCCGCCGCCGTGGTCGCGCTACGCCGAGGAGGCTGCCGACCAGGCGGAGATCCACGGAGACGATCACGCGGGCGATGACGAGCACGATGACGAGCACGACGACGGCCACGGGCAGGGACACCGGCACGGACAGCACCACGTCTTCCTCGGTCCCGTGCAGGAGCTGGAGTCCCTCGACCTCGGCGAGGAGTGGGAGCCGCTGACGGTGGAACTGCGTGAGCGACCGGCGACCGGCCCTGAGGGCCAGCAGGCGGTGCTGCGCGACAGCGTGGTGCTCGTACGGCGGCGCTGAGCGGCCCTAGCCAGGCTCTCGTGTTGTTGGCGAGCCCACCGCATCGCGGCGGGCTCGCCGGCAACAACCCGATCCCAAGCGCCCGTGCGTAACGGGCACCCACTGTTTACCCGGCCGGCCACGGTCTCAAACCCCGGCGGGATGCGACGATCCCCGGGTGGAGATCTGGATCAACCCGGCCTGTGCGAAGTGCCGCTCGGCGCTGTCCGTCCTCGAGGCGGAGGGCGCCAGCTACACGGTGCGCCGCTACCTCGAGGCGCCGCCGACCGCGGCCGAGCTCACCGAGCTGCTGCACCGACTGGGCCTCGAGCCCTGGGACATCACCCGTACGGCGGAACCCATCGCCAAGGAGCTCGGCCTCAAGGACTGGCCGCGCGACGCGGCGTCCCGGGAGCGCTGGATCACGGCGCTGGCCGAGCAGCCGAAGCTGATCCAGCGCCCGATCATCACGGCCGACGACGGGTCCGCCGTGGTGGCCCGCACCGAGGAAGCGGTCCGCTCGGTGCTCTGAGGCATCGAGGCTCGTGCGGCCGCATCTCGACCGAGGCGAGCCCCGGCTGCACCGGGTCGGGACTCAGGAATCGAATCTAAAAGTTCGCTGAAACGCCACCGGTCCGCCGGCCGGTGCGCCAGAATTGCGGATGCCGGGGTGGACGACCCGAGACGTCCACCCCGGCTTCTCACGCCCGGATCGCGACCGTCCCCAAGCTGTACCCCACATGGGCCGCGCTCCGGGCGTGAGTTCGTTCGTTCGCGTGTTTGCGTCCGCGGATGAGCGCTGGAAATGACCCACTTCGGTCCTTTCTGGGACGAACCCGGCCTTTGAACGATCCATTGGCTGAGAGCGTGACGCACGACTCATCCTGGGCTCCTGGACGGCGGTCAGGGCCCACTTTTGGTCCTGTAGCGTGCCAGCATCTCCACGCTTGAAGGGTTGCGGAATGGTTGACGTTGACAAGGTGCTCGACAAGGCAGGACTGACCAATCCCCACGTGCGTGACTACGTCGCGTACTGGGCGGGGATCACGGGGGCCGACAAGGTCGAGGTGGTCAGCGCCGAGGACGACGCACGTCTTCTCGAGGAGTCTCTGGCCGCAGGCGAGATCCTGCCGGTAGCGGGCGGGCGCTTCTACAGCCGCTCTTACTTCAAGGACACTGCGCGCACCGAGGAGCGCACCGTCGTCGCGACCTCGAACGAGGCCGACAAGGGTGTCTACAACAACTGGCGGCCCGCCGAGGAGACCGTCGCAACGCTCACCGAGCGCATGCGCGGCGCCTCCCAGGGCAAGACGATGTACGTCATCCCCTACCTGATGGCGCCGCAGGGCAGCCCGCTGGAGGCATACGCCGCAGGCGTCGAGCTGACCGACTGCCGTCCGGTGGTCAACCAGATGATCCGGATGGCTCGCGTCGGCGTGCACTACATCAACGAGCTGCGCGACCCTGCGTCCTTCGTCCGCGCCGTCCACGTCACCGGTGACCTGGCCAGCCTCGGTCAGGGCACCGACAAGGACCAGCGGCTGTTCGCGACGATCGCCGACCAGCGCACGATCTTGCACTTCGGCTCCTCCTACGGTGGCAACGCGCTGCTGGGCAAGATCGCGCACGGCCTGCGCCAGGCCTGCTACGACGGCCGCGCGTCGGGCAAGTTCCTCGCCGAGCAGTTCCTCCTGCTGGGGATCAAGGACAAGCAGACCGGCAAGACGTTCCACGTCGTCGGCGGCTTCCCGAGCGCCTCGGGCAAGACGAACCTGTCGATGACGCTGTCGCCCGATGCGCTCGGCGATCGCTACGAGGTCACCTTCTACGGCGACGACATCGCCTGGCTCTGGGTCGACGACGAGGGCAAGATCCGCGCGTTCAACCCGGAGAACGGCGTCTTCGGCGTCGCCAAGGACACCAACGAGGCGACCAACCCGGGCGCCGTCAAGGCGATCCTCCCGGAGTCGGGTGCGATCTTCACCAACGTCGCCTACAACGAGAAGACCCAGGATGTGTGGTGGGAGGGCAAGACCAAGCACCACCCCGACGACCTCGACGGCTGGCTGGACTGGAAGGGCGAGCGGATCGCCGACCGGATCGCCGATGAGCAGGGCGACCCGTGGGCGCACCCGAACAGCCGCTTCACCACCACCATCGCCAACGTCCCGAACGCGGCCGACGACTTCGACGACCCGGCGGGTGTCGTGGTCAACGCCATCATCTTCGGCGGCCGCACGCGTGATCGCGAGCCCCTGATCCGTGCGATCAACGACATCGCCGAGGGCGTGTACGACGGCATGACGCTCGGTGCGGAGGCCACCTTCGCCGCCGAGGGCGTCGAGGGCCAGCTCCGCTACGACCCGATGTCGATGCGTCCTTTCCTGGCCTACGAGGAGGGCGACTACGCCCGGCACTGGCTCAACATCATCGGCGCCGCCAAGAAGGCCCCGATCTTCGCCCACGTCAACTGGTTCCAGCGCGATCCCGAGGACGGCCACTTCCTGTGGAACGGCTACCGCGACAACGTCCGCGCGCTGCTGTGGCTGCTGCGGTACCAGGCCGGTGAGGTCGAGGGCGTCGAGTCGCCCGTCGGCGTACTGCCGAAGGCCGAGGAGCTCAACCTCGAGGGGATGAGGTTCGGTGAGGGCGACCTGGAGAAGCTGCTCTCGATCGATGTCGAGCGCTGGTGCCAGGAGATGAAGTTCCGCGAGGAGCACCTCGACCAGTTCAACCTCCCGGAGGAGATCTGGGAGGCACACCGTCGGGTCGCGAAGAACCTCGAGGAGGCCCGCGACTGACGCCGATTCAGTCGAAATGGCCGCCGAGTCTGCACCTTTGTGCAAACTCGGCGGCCATTTCTGCAAAGTCGGCTAGCAGTGGGTGGAGGCGCCCAACTCACGCAGGCCCGCGCGGTCACCTGGGCCGAGGTGCGGTCGCGACCAGCGCCCGAGCCCGGCGTACATGACGTCCGCCTTGGAGCGGCTGTGGCCCAGCCCCATCGCGTGGCCGAGCTCGTGCAGGAGCAGGCTCATCAGGCTGGGGCCGTCGACCATCGCGGTGGTGAGTCGGGCGGTCTTGTCGATCACCACGCCGGCGCTGTCGATCTGCCACTCGCCGTCGACGCGCCGGTAGGACGGGCCGGGGCCGCCGAGGCCGACCACGCTCCCGGCCAGGGCCGGCACCTTCCGCTGCGTGGCCCAGGCGACGGTGAGACCGCCGGACGGCACCTGGCGCAGCCCGCTGCGGCCCTTGGCGTAAGGCACCCCATGGGTGGTGCCGGCGTAGGTGAAGGTGAAGCCGGTGGCGTCCGCGATGTCGGCGAGAGCGGCCTTGAGCACCTTGAGATTGCGGTGCGGTGTGCCGGCCAGGTTCACCCGGTAGGGGATCGGCTGGCACGGGTCCCAGCGGTAGGGGAACGACGGGTCCTCGCGGGTCCACGATGCCGTGCGCGGCACCGTGTCGGCGGCGTGCGCGGATGCCAGCGGCAGTACGGCGAGCAGGCCACTGGCCAGAGCTGAGAGGAGTCGGACGCGGTGCATCATGGCGATCGCTCTCATCGGCGGCGGGACACCCCCGGTTGAGCAGCTGGCCCGAAGTCGGGACCCTCCGTGGTCAGGTAGGGACCAGCGGGCACCCCCTACCGTCGCGGCATGACTCCTCGAGCCACCGCCACCGCGCCGACTCCCGGGCCCGTCCGAAGGACGCGCACCTTCGCGGCCCCGAAGGTCCCCGATGTCCTGGTGGCGTTCTGGGTGGTCAAGCTGCTGACCACCGGGATCGGCGAGACCGCCTCGGACTTCCTCGGCACCTGGAACCTCGTGGCGGCCGGCGTGATCGGCATCGGGGGCTTCGCCGCGGCACTGTGGTGGCAGCTGCGGTCGAGCTCCTACCACCCGCTGCGCTACTGGGTGACGGTGCTGATGGTCGCGCTGTTCGGCACGATGATCGCGGACGGGCCGCACGTGGCGCTGGGGTCGCCGTACTACGTCGACTCGGCGATCTACCTGGTGCTGCTCTGCGGCCTGCTGGTGTGGTGGCGACGGAGCGAGGGCACCCTGTCGGTGCACTCGATCACCACCGCGCGCCGCGAGCGGTTCTACTGGGGCACGGTGCTGTTGACCTTCGGCCTCGGTACGGCGCTCGGCGACACCACCGCGACCAACCTGCACATGGGCTACTGGTGGTCGGTGGTGCTCTTCGGCGTGCTGATCCTGGTCCCGCTGCTCGCCTGGAGGCTGGGCGCGAACGCGGTCGCATGCTTCTGGGCGTCGTACTCGCTGACGAGGCCGCTGGGTGCCTCGGTCGCGGACGGGCTGGCGGTCAGCCGTCATCACGGCGGCCTCGGCTGGACGACCGGCACCGTGACGTTGCTGGGGCTGGCGCTCTTCGTGCTGCTCGTCGCCTACCTCGTGGTCACGCACAACGACGAGGAGGGTCACCACGCCGTGCACGGGCTGCGAGCCGAGCACGACGTGGCTCGGGATGCCAGCGCTGCCAGATCCGCCGGATCAGCCGGATCAGCCGGATCAGCCGGAGGCCCGGCTGGGAGGGCATCCCCCAGCCGGGCCCCGCGGACTAGGCGATCAGCGCCGAGGCAGCCGGACCAGGAAGGCCGCGCCGTCGGTGGCCTCCGCGACATCGACGTCGCCGCCGAGCGAGCGAGCCACGCGCCGCGAGATGCCGAGACCTAGGCCGGTGCCGTCGGAGGCCGAGGTCCCCGGTTCGAACACCTTGCCCCGAACGGTCGCCGCCAGGCCCGGACCGTCGTCGCTGATCAGCAGGTGCACCTGGTCGGGGGTGAGCCGCGCATCGAACCGCACGGTGCTGCGTGCGTAGCGAACGGCGTTCTCCACGATCGGCGAGACCGCCTGCACCACCAGCGACGCCGGAGCCGCGACCGGGACAGTGATGGCCGAGGCCTCGTCGATCAGCTCGAGGTGGTCGGGGACGAGGGGCCGGACGGCTTCGACGATGGCTGCCAGCGGCGTACTGGACTTGGCGCTCGCTCCGCGTTCGCGGGCCAGGTCGAGCAGGGTCGCGATGACGCCGGTCATCCGCCGGGCGGCCGTCGAGATCGCCTCCAGGTCCTCGCGGGCGTCGTCGTCGGCGACGCCGCGCAGCAGGGCCAGGTCGGCAGCGCCCTGGATCGTGGTGAGCGGTGTGCGCAGCTCGTGCGCGAGCTCGGCGGTCAGCCGCTGCTCGGCGCGGATCGCGGCTGCGACCCGGTCGAGGAGGTGGTCGAGCGTCTCGCCCAGCTTGCTCAGCTCGTTGTCCGGAGTGCCCAGGTCGAAGCGGTGCGAAAGATCGTGCTCTGACCAGTCAGCGGCGCGCACGGCCATCTGCTCGACCGGCTCCAACGCCTGTCGAGTGACCCGCCACGCGATGCCGCCGGCGACCCCGACGACGAGCAGACCGAGCACGATCATCGCGATCAGGGCCTCGAGCTCGGTGCGCTCGTAGGGCTCCGAGGTCTCGCTCACCACCACGGCGCCGCGCTCCCCGGCCCTGGTCGTGAACGGTACGGCGCGGAGGTTCAGGTCACCGTGCACCACGGCATCCTGGCGCTGGCCGGTGCTCAGGGCCTCGGCCGCCAGCTCGGTCGCATCACCCTCCGCGACGTGCTGGATGCTGCCGCCGACGGGCGCGCCGTTCGCGTCGAAGACCCTGCTCAGCGGCTCGATCGACTCCCAGGACTGGGAGTCGAGCGGCTTGCCCGTCGCCCTGACCACCTCGAGCACCGCCTGGGTGCGCTCGTCGAGCACGCGCCGGACGTCGTTGTGGGTGTTCCACTCCAGCACGGCCTGGGTGCCGGTGGTGAGGACGATCATCACGAAGGCCATCAGCAGCACCGTCGAGGCCACGATCTGGGTGCGGAAGCCTCGAGGCCGCAAGCGGAGCATGCCGCTCATTCAACAGCTCACTTGAGCGTGAAGCCGACTCCTCGCACCGTCTTGAGCTCCACCGGCGAGCCGACCTCGTGCAGCTTGCGACGCAGGCGGGCGGCGTAGGAGTCGATGGTGTTCTCGCTGACGATGGCGCCGTCGGGCCAGGCGGCCGCGACGACCGCGCGGCGGCGTACGACCTCCCCGGGCCGGCTGGTGATCGAGGCGAGCATCCGGAACTCGGTCGGGGTCAGCATGACCTCCTGCTCCTGGCAGACCACGGCGTGCCGGGCGGGATCGAGCACGAGGTCGGTGGGCTGGCGGGGTACGACGAAGCGGCCGCGGCGGCTGAGCGCCTCGATCCGGGCGACCAGCTCCTTCACGTCGAAGGGCTTGGACAGGTAGTCGTCGGCGCCGGCGGCGAAGCCGGCGACCTTCTCGTGCAGCTGGCCGAGCGCGGTCAGGAACAGCACCGGCGCGACCTGCCCGGCACTGCGCAGCGCCTGGCACACGTCGCGGCCGTCGGCATCGGGCAGGCCGATGTCCAAGATGATCACGTCCAGGTCGTCGGCGGACCGGAAGAGCCGGAGCGCCTCGCTGCCGTCGTGTGCCGCCACCGTCTCGTGTCCAGAGATCCGCAGCGACTCCGAGACGATCCTTCGGATCGCCGGGTCGTCCTCACACAGTCCTACGCGCGCCATGAGCACTAGTGTGTGACTCGAACCTGGCGCGAACCTGATTATGTGCCGTGTCAACCTGTCTGGACCGATCTGACACGAGTCTGGGAACTTCCTGGCGCCGAGGTGGCGCTACGTCGTAGCGTGCCCGTGCCCTGTTCTGACCGATCCGGAGGATCACATGTCGTACGAGCCCTATCCGACCTCGCCGTTCGGCGAGCCGACCCCGCCCCCGCCGGCCGGCGACCCTGCCGTCGCGCCGCTGCGCGGTGCCACCTTCGGCCAGGCGGTGCAGCGGTTCTTCCAGAAGTACGCCCAGTTCCGTGGGCGGGCCAGCCGGTCGGAGTTCTGGTGGTGGTTCCTGCTGGCCGCGATCATCGATGTCGTCCTCAACCTGGCGGGCCGCGCGAGCGGTGCCTTCGTGGCGATCTCCTACATCTGGAGCCTTGCGACCCTGGTGCCGTGGCTCGCGCTGGGTGCCCGGCGACTGCACGACACGAACCGTTCGGGTTGGTGGCAGCTGCTGCTCCTGATCCCGCTGGTCGGCTGGATCATCCTGATCATCTGGTGGGCCCTCAGCGAGAAGCCCGAAGGCGCCCGCTTCGACGTCTGACGCCGGCATAGTCCTGGACGAAGTGGCTGGGCCGCGGGCCCATAAGGCAGCCAGTTCGTCCAGGGCTATCGAGTGCTCAGCTGTCGCCGTCGGCGCGCGCACCCTTCCACAGGTCGATGCCGCTGTCGACGGCGTGCTGCTCGATGGTGGCCAGCTCCTCGGCGGTGAAGTCCGGGCGCCGGAGCGCGCCGACGCTGTCGCGCACCTGGTCGGCCGAGGAGGCGCCGATCACCAGCGAGGTCATCCGCGGGTCGCGCAGCGCCCAGGCGAGCGCCATCTGCGCGAGCGTCTGACCGCGACCCTGCGCCAGCTCGTTGAGGGCCCTGATGTGGGTCAGCGCCTCCGGCGTGAGCAGATCGGTGGAGAGAGACTTGTCCTGCGCGGCACGTGAGCCGGCAGGCACGCCGTCGAGGTACTTCGAGGTCAGCATCCCCTGCGCGAGCGGGCTGAACGCGATGCAGCCCGCGCCCACCTCCTCCAGCGTGTCGAGCAGGCCGTCGGCCTCGATCCAGCGGTTGAGCATCGAGTACGACGGCTGGTGGATGAGCAGCGGCGTGCCGAGCTCCTTCAGCAGCCGGGCGGCCTCGGCGGTCAGCTCGGGGGAGTACGACGAGATCCCGACGTACAGCGCCTTCCCGGAGCGCACGATGGCGTCCAGGGCACCCACGGTCTCCTCGAGCGGGGTCTCCGGGTCGGGACGGTGGTGGTAGAAGATGTCGACGTACTCCAGGCCCATCCGCTTGAGCGACTGGTCGAGCGAGGCGAGGAGATACTTCCGGGAGCCGCCGATCTGGCCGTAGGGGCCCGGCCACATGTCCCAGCCCGCCTTGGTCGAGATGACCAGCTCGTCGCGCAGCCCCTGGAACGTCGTCGCCAGGTGGCGGCCGAAGTTGGTCTCGGCGGAGCCGTAGGGCGGCCCGTAGTTGTTGGCCAGGTCGAAGTGGGTGATGCCGGCGTCGAAGGCGGCCTGGAGGATCTCGGCCTGCCGGGCGAAGGGCACGTCGTCGCCGAAGTTGTGCCACAGCCCCAGACTCAGGGCGGGCAGGGAGAGACCGCTGCGGCCGGTGCGGCGGTAGGGCATGCGGCCGTCGTAGCGCTCGGGATCGGGCTGATAGGTCATGGTGACAACGCTATCCGCGAGCCTTCGTGCGCAAACGGTGCGCCGGTGATGATGCCCGCCACGCGGCGCTGAGACGTCGCCGCCGGGCGTAAAAGTCTTGTTAGTCTCATGACATGGTGCGGTTAGAGCGGGGCCAGCCACGCCCTTCCTCCACGACCCGGCGGGTGGACCTTCCCGACCGCCGGCCGGCCCGCCGTGCCCCGGATGCCAGCGGTGTGGTGCTGCGGGCGGTGCTCGACCATGGCCCGGTGGCCCGCAGCAACCTGGCCCGCCTGACCGGTACGTCGGCGGCCACGGTCACCGGCGTGACCGCCACCCTGCTCGACCTCGGCCTCCTGCGTGAGGTGCCGGAGGCTGCCGGCCCGCCAGGCTTCGGCCGACCGCACGTGCCCCTCGACCTCGACACCGAGCGCGTCGCCGTACTCGGGGTGCATGTGGCCGTCCCGCAGGTCGCGGTCTCCGTCCTCGACGCGCGCGGGCGGGTGCTCGACTGCCGCCGGCTGCCCTACGACCACCCCACACCGGCCGAGGTCGTCGCGCTCGCGGGCGAGGAGATCGCCCGGCTCGTCGAGGAGTACGCCGACCGCAGCATCCTGGGGGTCGGCGTGGCCGCCGGCGGCTGGGTCGACGCGCGCGCCGGGGTGGTGGTGGACCACCCGGTGCTGAGCTGGCGCGACGCACCGCTCCGGGAGCCGTTGGCCGAGCTCACCGGCCTGCCGACGTACGTCGAGAACCACGGGCGTGCGCTGCTGCGCGCCGAGCAGCTCTTCGGCGCGCACGTGGCCCGTGCGAGGGAGAGCATCGTGCACCTGTTCGTCGGCAACGTGGTCGACGCGGCGTTCTCGATCCGGGGGCGCGTGCACCAGGGTGCCCGGTCCGCGTCGGGCACGGTGGCGCACCTGCCGGTCGACGTGGATCCGGGGGAGGCTGAGCCGTGCCGCTGCGGTCGGGTCGGCTGCCTCCAGGCGGCCGTCTCGGAGCGGGCCCTGCTGCGCGCGGCCGAGCGGCTCGGCGTCAGCGTGCCGAGTGCCGCCGTCCTCTGCGACCTGGCCCTGGCCGGCGACGAGCGCCTGGTGGAGCTCTTCGTCAGGCGGGCGCGGCTGGTCGGACATGCCGCGGCGTCGCTGCTGGACCTGGTCAATCCCGAGGTGCTGGTGGTGATGGAGTCGGGGATCCGGCGACTGCCCGCGGCGCGCGCGGCCCTGCTGGAGGAGGTGGCCCAGCGCTCGGAGATCGTCGGCGACGTCGCCGGCATCATCACGCCGACCAGCTTCGCGGATCCGTTGGCGGTCGCCGGTGGTGCGGTGGCGCTGGACCGACTCTTCGCTGCTCCGCTGGCCTCGGTGGGCGCGCTCTCGACGGCTTCGTGAGACTGACTTAATTCATTGCGGTGCAATGTTGACTAGTAAGTCGACTGGAATAGTGTAGTTAATGGATCGACGCGCGATCCACGAAGGCACACGTCCAGCAGACAAGGAACGTCATGACCGCACCTCACCGCAGTCCCCGTACGACGCTGACAGGTGTCGCGGCGCTCGTCGCCGCAGCATCGGTGCTCACCGCGTGTGGCGACGGCGGCAGCGGCAAGACGCTCGCGCTGACCGCCGCGCTGCCGCAGAAGACGCCGCAGGGCACCGAGATCCGGATCGGCGACCCGGCGATCCAGGTCGCGCTGCAGACCTCGGGCCTCGACAAGAAGCTCGCCGACGAAGGGGTCACCGTCAAGTGGGCCAACCTCAGCGGCGGTCCGCAGACGATCCAGGCCTTCCGCGCCGACCAGCTCGACTGCGGCGCGGTCGCCGACATCCCCTCGCTCTTCGCCGCCTGGACCGGCACGTCGACCAAGATCGTCTTCAACTCGGTCACCATCGACCCGCTCCAGCACCCGGTCTACCAGCTGGGCCTCGCGCCCGGGTCGGACATCACCAGCCTCGCCGACCTCAAGGGCAAGAAGATCGCCTACAGCCCCGGCCAGGCCCAGGGCGCGCTGGTGCTGCGGGTACTGCAGAAGGCGGGGCTGACCCAGAAGGACGTCAAGCTGGTCGAGATGACCAGCACCACGGCCGGTGAGTTCGCCACCGCGCTGGGCAGCAAGGCCGTCGACGTGGCCCCGCTGGGCATCGCGCAGCTGAAGGCCTACGAGGCGAAGTATCCGGGCGCGGGCGCGATCCAGACCGGCATCCGCGACGACGCCTCCACGCTCTACTGCCTCACCAAGGCGGTGCAGGACCCGGACAAGGCGGCCGCACTCAAGGACTACGTCGCGGTCCGCACCAAGGCGCTGCTGTGGGAGAACGCCCACCCCGACGCGTACGCCCAGGCCTACTACGTCGAGAACCAGGGCCTCAGCGCCGCCGACGCTGCCGCGACGGTCAAGGCGGTCGGCGAGAACGGGATCCCGCAGACCTGGGACAACGCCGTCCAGCGGCTGCAGGACACCGCTGACCTGCTGGCCAAGGACCAGGACCACAAGCACCTCGACGCGAACACCCTGGTCGACCGCCGCTTCGAGAAGATCGAGGCCCAGGCGGCCGGCTCCGACGTCGTGACAGGAGACGCCTCATGAGCATCCAGTCCGCCCTCACGCTCGGTCCGGCCCGCGGGCGCGGCCGGGGAGACGTTCCGGCCGACGCCGGCCCTGTGGAGACGGGGGCGGCGGAGCGGTCCGACGAGGATCGACGCGTCGTACGCCGCAGGCTCGGGCCGGGCCGCCGCCTCCGCGGCGCGTTCTGGATCGGCCCCGCACTGCTGCTGGCCGCATGGTCGCTCGGCTCGGTCACCGGGCTGATCAGCCCCGCCATCCTGACCGCGCCGTGGGACGTGCTCGCAGCCGGACGGACGCAGTGGACCGAGCACGACCTGCTCGACGACATCACCGCCTCGCTGCGCCGCTCGGGGTTGGGGCTCGCCCTCGGCGTCGCGGCCGGCACCGTGCTCGCGATCGCCTCCGGGCTCTCCCGGACCGGGGAGTCGCTGATCGACGGCCCGATCCAGATCAAGCGGTCGATCCCGACGCTGGCGCTGATCCCGCTCTTCATCGCGTGGTTCGGGATCGGCGAGGAGATGAAGATCGTCACGATCGGACTGATCAGCATGATCCCGATCTACGTCAACACCCACAACGCACTGCGCAGCATCGACGGCAAGTACGCCGAGCTCGCCGAGACGCTCGACGTCAGCCGGGCGCGCTTCATCAGACACGTGGTGCTGCCGGGTGCGCTGCCGGGGTTCCTGCTCGGGCTGCGGTTCGCGGTGACCTCGGCGCTGCTCGGCCTGGTCGTGGTCGAGCAGTACAACGCCACCAACGGCGTGGGGCACATGATGGCGCTCGCGGAGAACTACGGCCAGACCGACGTGATCGTGGTCGGCCTGGTGCTCTACGGCGTCTTCGGCTTCCTGGCCGACACGGGTGTCCGACTCGTCGAGAGGAAGGTGCTGGGATGGCGCCGCACGCTGGAGGGCTGACGCCCGCTGAGATCGACCCGGAGACGGGGGCGGCTGGGCCGGTTGGTTCGGTTGGGCCGGCTGGGCCGGCGGTGCGGGTGCGGAACCTGCATCGCAGCTTCAACCGCGCCGGCGGCGTACTGAACGGGCTCGACCTGGACATCGCCCCAGGTGAGTTCGTGGCGTTGATCGGCCGCTCCGGCAGCGGCAAGAGCACGCTGCTGCGCGCACTGGCCGGACTGGACCGCGACGTACGGGGTCATGGCCAGATCCAGGTGCCCGACGCGGTGTCGGTGGTCTTCCAGGACTCCCGCCTGCTGCCCTGGAAGCGAGTGCTGGACAACGTCGTCTTCGGCCTCAGGGCGGCCGACGCCAAGCAGCGCGGCCGGCAGGCGCTGGCCGAGGTCGGGCTCGCCGGCAAGGAGCGTGCCTGGCCCACCGAGCTCTCGGGCGGTCAGCAGCAGCGTGCGGCGCTGGCCAGATCGTTGGTGCACCAGCCGCAGCTGTTGCTGGCCGACGAGCCGTTCGGGGCGCTCGACGCGCTCACCCGGATCAAGATGCACGCCCTGCTGCGTCGACTGTGCGAGGTGCACCGGCCGGCCGTCCTGCTGGTCACCCACGACGTCGACGAGGCGATCATGCTCGCCGACCGGGTGATCCTGCTCGACGACGGTGTCGTCGGCACCGACCTCCGCACCGACCTCCGCACCGACCTCCGCACGGACGTGGAGGGGCGGCCGCAGGCCGACCCCGCCGAGCTGGAACAACGTCGTACCGAGCTGCGACACGTTCTGCTGGAGGCGCTCGGCGCGACCGGCGAGCACCTCGGCTCCGACTTCATCGCTCCCGGCAAGCGCCGGGCCTCCTGAAAGGACCACGATCTCGATGACACGCCAGCTGCACTTCAACCTGTTCCTGCACGACACCGGTCACCACGAGGCCTCGTGGCGACTCCCGGACGCCGATCCGTACGCCAACCTCTCGCTGGCCGCCCACCAGCACCTCGCGCGGGTCGCCGAGGCGGCGAAGTTCGACTCGGTCTTCCTCGCCGACAGCCCTGTCACCTGGGGCGACCCGGGGCGGCGGCCCTCGGGCAAGTTGGAGCCGACGGTCCTGCTGGCGGCCCTGGCGGGGTCGACCTCCCGGATCGGTCTGATCGCGACGGCGTCGACGTCGTACAACGAGCCCTATAACCTGGCGCGACGCTTCGCCTCCCTGGACCACCTCTCCGGAGGCCGCGCGGGCTGGAACATCGTGACCACCGCCGGCGATGCCGCCGCGCGCAACTTCGGCCTGGACGACCAGCCGCTGCACCGGACGCGCTACGAGCGCGCCGATGAGTTCCTGGAGGTGGCGACGAAGCTCTGGGACAGCTGGGCGGACGATGCCGTGGTGGCGGACAAGGCCGCCGGGGTGCACGCGCGGCGTGACGGGGTGGTGCCGATCGAGCATCGTGGCGTGCACTTCCGGGTGGACGGCCCGCTGAACGTGCCGCGCTCGCCGCAGGCCTACCCGCTGCTGGTGCAGGCCGGGTCCTCGGAGGACGGCAAGGAGTTCGCCGCCCGGTGGGCCGAGGCCATCTTCACCGCGCAGCCGACGCTGGAGGAGTCGCAGGCGTTCTACGCCGACGTGAAGCGTCGGGTCGTCGCAGCGGGCCGGCGGCCGGAGCACGTGCTGGTGCTGCCGGGCATCGTGCCGGTGATCGGCGAGACCGAGGCCCAGGCCCAGGAGCTCGACGCGGAGCTGGACCGGCTGATCGCGCCGCAGTATGCGCTCGGACAGCTCGCCCGCACGCTCGGCGTCTCGCCCGACCTGCTCTCCCTGGACGAGCCGCTGCCGGCGGACCTGCCGGGCGAGGACGAGATCGAGGGCGCCAAGAGCCGACGTACGCTGATCGTCGACTGGGCGCGCCGTGACGGCCTGACGGTCCGCGAGCTGATCGGTCGGCTCGGCGGAGGTCGCGGGCACCGCACGTTCACCGGTACGGCGCTGCAGGTCGCCGACACCATCCAGCACTACTTCGAGAACGGTGCCGCGGACGGCTTCAACATCATGCCCGCGGTGCTGCCGTCGGGGCTGGACGCCTTCGCCAGCCAGGTGGTGCCGATCCTGCAGGAGCGCGGGCTCTTCCGGCACGACTACGACGGGGTGACGCTGCGGGAGCACTACGGGCTGCCGCGGCCGGAGAACCGGCTGCATGGTGGGCTGTTGGCGGCTGTGTGAGGGGGGAGTAACACGATGTTGGTGGGAGTAACACGATGTTCTGGGGGAGTAGCAGCCTGTCTGGACGTGCTGCTACCTCCACCGAACATCGTGTTACTCCCGGACGCAGCCGACCGAGCTCACTCCACAGACGCCAGCACAGCCGCCCTCGCTGGCCGACGTACGGCCTCCATGATCAGCGCCGCGACCGCAGCGGCGAGTGAGGCGGCGGCCAGGAAGATCCACACCCGCTGGAACCGGTCGAGGCCGGGAACGCCCGTGCCGAGGATGCCGACCATGATCGAGGTGCCGAGAACCAGGCCGACCTGACGGCCCATGTTGACCACGCCGGAGCCGGTGGCGGTCTGGTGCGGCGGCAGTGCCGAGGTGGCGGCCGCCATCAGCTGCGGCAACGCGAACCCGACCCCGATCCCGCCGAGGACCCACGGCCCGAGCATCTCGCTGACGTAGGCGGGCTGGTCGCCGGTCACCAGGGCCTGCCAGATCCCCGACCCGGCGAAGAGGGTGGTGCCGATCGCGATCAGTACGCCGGGCGCCACCCGCGGGAGGTAGCGGGTGACCAGCAGCGAGGTGATCGGCACCAGCGCGGGACCGAGAGCGACGGCGAGCCCGGTGCGCAGCGCCGAGTAGTCCCAGTGCTCCTGCATCCACAGGATCCGGCTGAGCAGGCCGACGCCGAAGGCGACGTTGAAGACCAGCTGACTGATGTTCGCCCAGGCGAACGTCGGGACGCGGAGCAGTTCCGGGTCGATCACCGGGGCGCGGTGGTGGGTGACGAGCCAGCCGAAGACGCCGGCTCCGACGGCGGCGACGAGCCACGAGCCGAGGACGCGGCTCGAGGCCCAGCCCCAGTCGTTGCCCTGCACGATGCCGAGCACCAGCGCCGCGATCGCGACCGCCAGCACCACGCCGCCGAGGAGATCGGGTCGCGGGGCGTCCTGGTTGTGGCGTACGTCGGGGACCACGCGCAGTGCGGCCACGATCAGCACGATCCCGAGCGGGACGTTGATCCAGAACGCCGCCTGCCAGGACAGCTGCACCAGCCCGCCCCCGACGGCGGGCCCGAACGCGGCCGCCACCGCGCCGGTCATGGCGAACAGCCGCGCACCGGCCGCGCGCCGCTCCGGCGGCAGGGTGGCCAGCAGCAGGCCGAGGCTCGCGGGGGTCATCAGCGCGGCACCGACGGCCTGCACCACGCGGGCCCCGACCAGCCACCACACGCCGGGCGCGAAACCACAGGCCAGGCTGGCGGCGGTGAAGACCACGAGTCCGGTGACGAAGCCGGCCTTGCGGCCGTAGCGGTCGGTCAGGCGGCCCATCGGGACGAGCAGCGCGGCGTAGACCACGGCGTACGCGTTGAGGATCCAGCTGAGTCGGCTCAGCGAGGCGGTGCCGAAGTCGCGGCCGATCTCGTCGAAGGCGACGTTGACGATGAAGAGGTCGAGGCTGGCCAGGAAGGCAGCGCCGGTGAGGATGGCGACCACGAGCCGCTGACTTCTGGTTTCCATAGTCAGAGACACTAGTGCGCTGACTTTGGGAAACACAAGTTAGAATCGTCTGCATGACGTTGCAGCGCGCAGGCCTCCTCGCCGAGCGGACCGGCCCCTTGGGTGACCACTGCCCGATCGACCGCACCATGCAGCTGGTCGGCAACCGCACCTCGGTCCTGTTGCTCCGCGAGGCGTTCTACGGCGCCACCCGTTTCGACGACCTCGTACGCCGCGTCGGTGTCACCGAGGCCGTCGCCTCACAACGGCTGCGCGAGCTGGTCGCCGCCGGCGTCCTGGCCAAGCAGCCCTACCGCGAGCCCGGTCAGCGCACCCGCTACGAGTACGTGCTGACCGAGGCCGGCCACGAGCTGTTGCCGCTGCTGCTGGCGCTGGGGCGCTGGGGCACCCGGCACATCCCGGGGGGCGGCCCGAAGCTCACGCACGCAGGGTGCGGCGCCGCGGTCGTGGTCGAGGCGCGGTGCGCCGAGGGCCACGACGTACCCGAGGCGGAGATGCTGGTGACCGGAAGGTCTGGCACGCTCTGAGATGTGAGCGCGATTCGCCGCCTTCTGCTCGAGATCCTCGGGTGGCTCCTCATCGTCCTCGGAGTGGCCGCTCTGGTGCTGCCGGGGCCGGGTCTGCTGCTGCTGTTCCTCGGCCTGGCGCTGCTCTCACGGCAGTACGAGTGGGCGCGCCGCCGACTCGACCCGGTCCGTCTGCGGGCGCTGCGCAGCGCTGCCGACGGGGTCGCGACCTGGCCGCGGCTGATGATGTCGGTGCTTGCGGCGCTGGCGCTCGCGGCCTGCGGCGTGGTGTGGATCGTCAACCCGGCGGTGCCCGGCTGGTGGCCGGTCTCGGACCGACTGTGGCTGCTCGGCACCTGGCAGACCGGCGCGACCCTGCTCTTCTCCGCTGCGGTGGCGCTGACCCTGCTCGCGTTGAGCTACCGGCGCTTCCACAACCACCCGGAGGCACGGGCCGAGCTGGAGCATGAGCTGATCGCCGCCGACCGCGCCGACGAGGAGTAGTCCACAGCTCCGACCCGGCCCCTCGACGGACTGTCGGTGGCCGCTTGTAGGTTGCGGCTGTGGCTGTCCGGATCCATCGCGCTGCGCGCACCGACCAGCTCGCCGACGCGCTCGGCGAGCTCCTCGCGGTGCCCTCGGCCGATCCGTTCGCCACCGAGGTCGTCGTGGTGCCGGCCAAGGGGGTGGAGCGATGGCTCTCCCAGCGACTCTCCCACCGCCTCGGTGCCGCGGCGGGCCGCGCCGACGGGGTGTGTGCCGGGGTCGACTTCCGCTCACCCTGGTCACTGTTCGCGGCGCTCCGCGAGGATGACGACGACCCGTGGTCACCCGACGCGCTCATCTGGCCGTTGCTGGACGTGGTCGACGCATCCCTCGACGAGCCGTGGGCGGCGACGCTCGCACAACACCTCGGCCACGGGCTCGCCGCGGACGAGGCCGATCTGCGTCGCGGCCGACGGCTGGCCACCGCACGCAGGCTGGCTCGGCTCTTCTCCTCCTACGCTGTGCAGCGGCCGACGCTTCTCCAGGACTGGGCGGCGGGCATCGACGAGCTCCCCTCCGATCTGGCCTGGCAGCCCGAGCTGTGGCGCCGCCTGGCCGCCACGATCGGCGGCCCGACCCCGGCGCAGCGCCAGCGTGAGACGCTCGCACAGCTGGTGGCCGACCCGGGCTCGGTCGACCTGCCGGAGCGACTCTCGCTCTTCGGGCACACCCGGCTGCCTCCGACCGAGATCGAGCTGCTCGCCACGCTCGGCGAGGCGCGCGAGGTGCACCTGTGGCTGCCGCATCCCTCGGCCGTGCTGTGGGACGCGCTGGCCGATCTCCGCGGGCCGGTGCCGCGGCGCGAGGACCGCTCCGTGGAGCGGGTCGGACATCCGCTGCTGGCCACGCTCGGCCGGGACACCCGCGAGCTCCAGCGTGCCTTGAGCACGATCGCCCACCTCGATGGCGCCAGCACGGAGGAGCGCGCCCCGATCGCCACGGACACGCCTGCGACGCTGCTGGGCTGGCTGCAGCGCGACCTGCGGGCCAACGCGGTCGGTGCGGCCTCTGAGCGGGTGCTGACCGTGGCGGACCGCTCGGTCCAGGTGCATGCCTGCCACGGCCCTGCCCGTCAGGTCGAGGTGCTGCGTGAGGTGCTGCTCGGGTTGCTCACCGACGACCCGAGCCTCGAACCGCGCGACGTGCTGGTGATGTGCCCCGACGTGGAGACCTATGCCCCGCTGATCGAGGCGGCCTTCGGTCTCGCCGAGGTGGTCGGGGAGCAGGGCCACCCTGCTCATCGACTGCGGGTCCGGCTGGCCGACCGTGCCCTCGACCGCACCAACCCGCTGCTCGACCTGGCTGCCCGGCTCCTCGACCTGGCCGGCGGCCGCGCCGGCGTCGGTGAGGTGCTCGATCTCGCCCACCTGGAGCCGGTTCGACGACGGTTCCGGTTCCGCGAGGACGACCTGCAGCAGCTCACCGACTGGGCCCGTGAGGCGGGGGTGCGGTGGGGGTTCGATGCCGCCCACCGCGCCGAGTTCGGGCTCGACGCCTATGTCGCCAACACCTGGGAGTTCGGCCTCGACCGGCTGCTGGCAGGCGTCACGATGTCCGAGGATGCCGGCGCCTGGCTCGACAAGACGCTGCCGCTCGATGATGTCGGGAGCGGCGACGTCGACCTGGTCGGCCGGCTCGCGGAGTTCGTCGACCGGGTGCGCGCCGTGACCGACAGGCTCGTCGGGACGCATCCGCTCGAGCACTGGCTCGAGGCGCTCGCCGACGGCGTGACGTCGCTCGCCGACGTGCCGACGAGTGAGACGTGGCAGAGCGGCCAGGTCCAGCGCCTGCTCGGCCAGGTCCGCGAGGCCGCCGCCGCGCGCGGCGGCGTCGCCCTGCGACTGCCCGACGTGCGCGCGCTGCTCGCCGACCGCCTGGAGGGGCGACCGACCCGGGCCAACTTCCGCACCGGCACGCTGACCGTGGCCACCCTGGTGCCGATGCGTTCGGTCCCGCACCGGGTGGTCTGCCTGCTCGGCCTCGACGACGGTGTCTTCCCGCGCGCGGGCCTCGCCGACGGCGATGACGTGCTGGCCCGCGACCCACTCACCGGCGAGCGCGACCCGCGCAGCGAGGATCGCCAGCTCTTCCTGGATGCGATCCTGGCCGCCACCGACACACTGGTGGTCACCTACTCCGGCGCCGGCGAGTATTCCGGCCAGCCCAAGCCGCCGGCGGTGCCGCTGGGCGAGCTGTTGGACGCGCTCGATGTCACCGCCGTCACGGCGAGCGGTGGCAGTGCGGCCGAGCAGGTCACGGTGCACCACCCGCTGCAGCCGTTCGATGCGCGCAACCTGGTTGCCGGCGAGCTGGTGCCTCAGGGTCCGTTCACCTTCGACCGGGCGGCGCTGGCGGGTGCGACGGCGGCGCGAGCCCAGGTCGAGGTGGCGCCGTTCCTGCCCCGCCCGCTCCCACCGGCGCCCGCCGACGACCTGGTCCTGGAGGACCTCCTGTCCTTCTGGAAGAGCCCCGTGCGCGGCTTCCTCCGCGACCGGCTCGACGTCGCGGTCCCACGTGACGAGGAGTCGCTCGACGCCGGCCTGCCGGTGGAGATCGACAGCCTCACGCAGTGGGGCGTCGGCGAGCGGTTGCTGCACGACCTGCTCGACGGGCTCGACCCCGAGAACGCGCGCCAGCACGAGTGGCGCCGCGGCGTGCTGCCGCCCGGGTTCCTCGGCTGGCGGCTGCTCGGCGAGATCCTGGAGAAGGCGACGCCCCTGGCCCGACAGGCCCTCGACTTGCGCACCCGACCGGCCCGCGCCGTCGACATCGACGTCGACCTCGGCGGCGGCCGACGTCTCCGTGGCACCGTCCCACAGGTCTACGGCGATCGCCTGGTCCCGGTCTCGTTCAGCAGGCTCGGTGCCACCCACCGGTTGCAGTCCTGGATCCAGCTGCTCGCCCTGGCCGCCTCCGACGAGGACAGCGCCTGGAGCGCCCACACGGTCGGTCGGCCGGCCAACAGCCGCTCCCGCACCCCCTTCGGCCTCTCCCAGCTCGGCCCGCTCGACCACCGCGCCGGCGGTCTGTTGCGCGATCTGGTCGCTCTGCGCGACGCCGGGCTCACCGAGCCGCTGCCGTTCCCGCTGAAGGCGTCACTCACCTACGCCCGCCAACGACGTACGCAGGCCAGCAGTGACGAGGCCGTCGACAAGGCCGGCTGGGACTGGCGCGACGGTCGTTTCCCGGGTGAGTGCAGCGACGCCGAGCAGGTTCGCGCATGGGGTGCCAAGGCGCCCCTTCCAGGACTCGGTGTCGCACCCCTCCCCGACGAGGCCTACGACGGCGAGACACATCGCTTCGGTGCGCTGGCGATGCGGGTGTGGAGCCCGCTGCTGGTGTCCGAGCAGGGGAGCTGGTGAGCCGGATGAGCTTCGACATCTGTGGCCCGCTGCCGACCGGGATCACCCTGCTGGAGGCCAGCGCCGGCACCGGCAAGACCTTCACCGTCGGCGCGCTCGTGGCTCGCTACGTCGCCGAGGGGCATGCCCGGATCGACCAGCTCCTGGTGATCACGTTCGGTCGCGCGGCCAGCCAGGAGCTCCGCGAGCGGGTGCGCGCCCAGCTGGTCGAGGCGCAGCGCGCTTTCGACTCGGACGACCCCGGTCAGAGCAGCCTGCTCGCGCACCTGCTCGACTGCGACCCTGCCGAGCGCGTCCGACGTCGGAGCCGGCTGCGCGACGCACTCGCGGACTTCGACGCAGCGACCATCGCGACGACCCACCAGTTCTGCCAGCTGGTGCTGCGCTCGCTCGGCGTGGCCGGTGACACCGATGCCGGCGCGACCTTGGTCGAATCGCTCGACGACCTGGTCGTCGAGGTGGTCGATGATCTCTACCTGGGCCGCTTCGGTCGGATGCGCGAGCGGCCGCCGTTCGGGCGCGAGGAGGCACTCGCGCTGGCTCGCAAGGTCGTCGGCGATCCGCAGGCCGTCCTGGCGCCCGCCAGCCAGGAGACCGGCACGGCGCGGGTCGACTTCGCCCTCGCCGCACGCGCCGAGGTGGAGCGACGCAAGCGCCGGCTCGGCATCCTGTCCTACGACGACCTGCTCAGCCGGCTCGCCGTCGCGCTCGAGGATCCGTCCGCCCCGGCGCGGACCCGGATGCGGGAGCGCTGGCGGATGGTGCTCGTGGACGAGTTCCAGGACACCGATCCGGTGCAGTGGCAGGTGCTCGACCGTGCCTTCGCCGCGGACGGCGACGGCCGCGCGATGGTCCTCATCGGTGATCCGAAGCAGGCCATCTATGCCTTCCGCGGCGGTGACGTCGCCACCTACCTGGCGGCGGCCGGGTCCGCGACCGCGAAGGCCACCCTTGGCACCAACTGGCGCAGCGATGCGGCGCTGCTCACCCGGTTGCAGACGGTGCTCGGCGGCGCGGCGCTGGGAGATCCCGAGATCGTCGTACATCCGGTGCAGGCGCACCACGGCGCATCGCGCCTGGAGGGTGCGCCACACCCGTCGCCCTTCCGGCTGCGGCGAGTGCCGCGGCAGGGCTTCCGGTTACGACGTGGCCTGATCGCCGCAGCCGAGGCCCGCGAGCACATCGCCCAGGACCTGGCCGGCGACGTCGCCGCCCTGCTCGCCGCCAAGGCCACGTGGTGCGGCGAGCGGGTCCGGGCCGGGCACGTCGCGGTCCTGGTGGCGACCCGCGACCAGGGCGCCCTGGTCCAGGGGGCGCTCCACCGGCGTGGCATCCCGGCGGTGCTGCAGGGCGGTGGCGACGTCTTCCTCACCCCGGCCGGCGAGGACTGGCTGGCGCTGTTGACCGCGCTGGAGTCACCGCATCGCTCCGGATTGGTCCGGGCGGCGGCGCTGACCTGCTTCCTCGGCTACGACGTGGTGGCCCTCGACGCCGGCGGCGAGGAGCTGACCGCCACCATCGCCGACACCCTGCGCGGCTGGGCGCTGCTGCTGCGCGGTCGGGGCGTCGCGGCACTGCTGGAAGCCGCGGAGGAGCGCGGCCTCACCGCTCGCGTGCTCGGTCGGGTCGACGGCGAGCGGCTGCTCACCGACGTCCGTCACCTCGGCCAGCTGCTGCACGACACCGCGCTGCGCGAGCGGCTCGGGCTGACCGCGCTGCTGGGCTGGTTCCGCGAGGAGCGGCGGCGGGCCTCCTCCGGCGACCGTCCCCGCCGGCTGGACTCCGACGCCGCGGCGGTGCAGATCGTCACGATCCACGCCAGCAAGGGCCTTGAGTATCCCGTCGTCTACCTGCCCTTCGCCTACCAGCGCTTCGAGCACGACGTGGATGTCGCGCTGTTCCACGATGCTCGTGGTCAGCGCACGCTCGACGTCACCGGCGGGCACGTCCGCGAGCATCTCGCCGAGGAGTCCGGCGAGGATCTGCGCCGCCTCTACGTCGCCGCCACCCGCGCCCAGTCCCAGCTGGTCGCCTGGTGGGCGCCGACCGCCAACACCGGCATTGGCGGACTGCATCGGATGCTGTTCGGGCGCCAGCCCGGCACCCTCGACGTGCCTGCGCAGCAGCAGGTCGGCGACGACGAGTACGCCGCTCGCATCCTCGGTCTGATCGATGAGCTCGGCGGACCGACCGCGGAGGTCTCCGAGGTCTCTGCCGCCAGCCCACTCCGCGACGACGACCTCGCGGCCGCGCTCTCGGTGCGCACTTTTGACCGCCGGGTCGACGCGGACTGGCGACGCACCTCCTACTCCGCGCTGATCCGGGTCGAGGAGGGGGCGCACGTGACCTCTGAGCCCGAGGAGACCGGCACTGACGACGAGCCGACGGCGGTGCCGGAGGAGGCTCCGCAGGCCAGCGACGAGCACGCGCTGGTCTCTCCGATGGCCGAGCTGCCGGCGGGTGCGACCTTCGGAACGCTGGTGCATGCGGTCCTGGAGCACGCCGATCCCCAGGCGAGCGACCTGGAGGCCGAGCTGCTTCGCCACGTCACCGAGCAACTGCGCTACGCGCCGGTCGACGCCGAGCCCGGCGAGCTCGCTGCGGCGCTGGTGCCGCTGCACCACACCCCGCTCGGCCCGCTCGCACCGGGATTGACGCTCGCCGACATCGAACTGAAGGACAGGCTGCGCGAGCTCGACTTCGAGCTTCCGCTGGCAGGCGGCGACCGCCGCGACGGCGGCGCCCCCGAGGTGCTGCTGCGCGACGTCGCTCCGCTGCTGCGTGCTCACCTGCCGGTCGACGACCCGCTGGTCTCCTACGCCGAGCGGCTCGAGACTCCGCTGCTGGGTGACCAGCCCCTGCGCGGCTACCTCTCCGGCTCGGTCGACGCGGTGCTGCGCCTGCCCGCCGAGACGCCTCGTTCCTCGGCTTCGCCGGGACCACCAGGCGGCCGGTTCCTCATCGTCGACTACAAGACCAACTTCCTCGGCACAGCCGCCGCCGACTACACCGACCTCGCCGAGGCGATGCTGCACTCGCACTATCCGCTGCAGGCGTTGCTCTACGCGGTGGTCGTCCACCGCTACCTGCGCTGGCGGCTGTCCGCCTACGACCCGGAGCAGCACCTCGGCGGCGTGCTCTATCTCTACCTGCGCGGGATGAGCGGGCCGGAGACACCGCTCGTCGACGGTCACCCCGCCGGCGTCTTCTCCTGGCAGCCGCCCGCTGCACTCGTGCTAGCCCTCTCCGACCTGCTCGACGGCGCACTCGATGACGCACGTGCAAGCGGCAGCGCAGCAGGAGGCGTCCGATGATCGAGCGCTGGACCGACGAGAGCACCGACGCGGCCGACTCCCGGTTCGCGCGCTCCGCCAACGGCATTCTGGCGGCGTTCAACACCGCGGGGATCCTGACCGCGGCCGACGTCCATGTCGCGGCGCGGACCGCGGTGCTGGTGGGCGGGGTCGACGAGGAGACGCAGCTGGCCGTCGCCCTCGCCGTACGTGCTGCGCGGTCGGGGTCGGTCTGTGTCGACCTCGCGGACCTCACGACCGCCGAGCCAGGTCTTGCCTGGCCGGCCGCCGGCTGGCTGCAGCGGGTGGCTGCGAGCCCGTTGGCCGCGGCGTCGGTGCTGCGCGTCGAGGACGACCTGCTCTACCTGGACCGCTACTGGCGCGAGGAGGGCCAGGTCCGCGACGACCTGCTCGCCCGGGAGACGCTCCCACCACCGTCGCCCGATGCCACCTCCTTGGGTGAGCGTGCGGAGCGGCTCTTCCCCGGCCAGGGATACGCCGAGCAGCGGGCCGCCGCTCTGGCCGCGGCCCGGCAGTGGACCACGGTGCTGACCGGCGGCCCCGGCACCGGCAAGACCACCACCGTCGCGGGCCTCTTGGCGCTCATCGCCGCCGAGTCCGAGACGCCGCTGCGGATCGCGCTGACAGCACCGACCGGCAAGGCCGCCGCTCGGTTGCAGGAGGCGGTGGCCGAGGCACAGCGCGAGCAGCGCTTCACCGATGACGACCGCGCCCGCCTCGCCGGCCTGACCGCGTCGACCATGCATCGGCTGCTGGGCTGGCGCCCGGGGTCCTCGACCCGGTTCGCCCACCACCGCGGCAACCGGCTGCCACACGACGTGATCGTGGTCGACGAGACCTCGATGGTCTCGCTGACGATGATGGCCCGACTGCTGGAGGCCGTCCGGCCCGACACCCGGCTGATCCTGGTCGGCGATCCGGACCAGCTCGCCTCGGTCGAGGCCGGCGCGGTGCTTGCCGACCTGGTCGCCGGCCTCGCCGACCGCGGGTCCGACGCGGTGACAGGCCTGCGGACCACCCACCGGTTCGGGGAGGGCATCGGTGACCTGGCCCAGGCGCTGCGCGACGGCGACCCGGATCGGGTGCTCGCCCTGCTCGACGGCGGCTCCCCGCGGCTGCACCTGATCGATCCGGGCGACGAGGCCGCGATGGCGGCGCTGAGGGGCCGGCTGAGCGACCATGCCGCCGAGCTGCGCCGACTCGCCCTCGACGGGGACGCGGCAGGCGCGCTCGCCACGGCCGACCACCACCGTCTGCTCTGCGCCCACCGTGACGGCCCCTGGGGCGCTCTGTACTGGAACCGGCAGGTCGACCGCGCGCTCTCCGACCGGGCCGGCACCTGGTTGGGGGACTGGTACGCCGGACGGCCCGTCCTCGTCACCGCCAACGACTACAGCGTCGGGCTCTTCAACGGCGACACCGGCGTCACGATCGCTGGCTCCGACGGCGCGCTGCGGGTGCACATCGCCGGCGGCGACAGCTACGCCCCCTCACGCCTCGGCGACGTCGAGACCTTGCACGCGATGACGGTGCACAAGAGCCAGGGCAGCCAGGCCCGCGAGATCAGCGTCCTCCTGCCGCCCGCGGACTCGCCGCTGCTCACCCGCGAGCTCTTCTACACCGCCGTCACCCGTGCCCAGGAGCACGTCACCGTGATCGGCAGCCGGGAGTCGGTGATCGCGGCCGTCACGCATCGTGCCCAGCGAGCCACCGGCCTGCGCCGGCGGCTGAGTGAGCGGTGACCAAGTCGTGGCAACGCCGACGCAGTGGCACATCGCCAGGTTAGGGTCGAGGAATGCCGTATCTGCTCCGTGTGCAACTGCCCGACGTACCGGGATCGCTCGGTCGTCTGGCAACGGCCATCGGTGAGGCCGGCGGCGACATCGAGGCCCTGGAGATCGTGGAGAAGAACCACGACGGCACGGCCGTCGATGATGTTCTGCTCGAGATGGCTCCCGGCGCCATGCCCGACTCGGTGGTCTCCGCCTGCACCGCGCTGGATGACGTGCACGTGATCTGGATCAGTCGCTACGCCGCCGGTGGGAACCTCTTCCTCGACCTCGAGGCCGTCGAGGATCTCACCGAGGCGCCGTCCGAGGCGCTGAACCGGCTGGTCGAGGTGCTGCCCCTGACCTTCCGCGCCGACTGGGCGGTGCGCGTCCACAGGGTCTCGGGGCACGGCAGAGCGACCTCGGGTGCGCCCGACGACCTGCCGTTCGTGGAGATCGAGCGGGCAGCGCGGCTCGACGTCGCCGATGACGACGAGAGCGTCTACGCGGGCGCCCGCATCGACGGCAACGAGATCGTGGTGATCGGCCGCCGCGGCGGTCCCGACTTCCTCGACTCCGAGCTGGCTCGCCTCGGCCACCTGGTCAGCCTGGCCGCCTCGATAGCGCGGGACTGACCTCCGCACACCTGCTCAGGTCGACGCCACCGCAGCCGATCGGGGCGTCATGAGCATTCCCGCGCTCGGGGGAGGCGCCAACCAGGCGCTTCAGCGCGCCCTCATGGACGCCGCGGAGCGTGCCCTGGCCGACGAGCTCGGCCTCATCGACGGTGAGGACCCCGCGGCGGGCACGGCCGGTGCGGCGACGTCGCCCGCGAGCAGGTCCGTACGCCGCAGGGCCGCGGGCAGCCCGTCGGGGGCCGGCGCGCAGTCCTCCGACGAGGCGATCGTGGTCGAGCTTGGCGAGTCCGGCCAGGCAGACCGGCTCGAGGTCGCGGGTGGCTGGATCACCACGTCGAAGCGCGGGCCGTTGGAGACCAAGGACGCGGAGGCGAAGCGCTTCAGCGGCGAGGACGTGAAGAGCGGCGAGGACGCCCCGTCGGCAACGGGCACGCCGACCACCTCGGCCAATGCGGGGACCGCCGGAGCACAAGCCGGCCGCCCTGCCGCGGGCCAAACGGGCATCCCGGGCCAGCCTGGCCAAGCCATAGCCGGCCAGCCCGACGCGCCGTCGGAGGAGCCCCTCGGCCAGCTGCCGGGCCTACCCGGACAGGCGGGCAATTCGGGGTCGCCCGCGCAACTCGGCACCCAACCCGGCGCACCCGGCGCCCAGCCCGGCGCCCAAACGGGCGTACCCGGCGAGGCCGCTGACCCGGAGGCCGCAGCATCTCGTACGTCGGGCAGCTCGTCGGCCGACCCATCGGCGGAGCAGCCGGCGGAGGGCGTCCCGCTGGATCGGCTCATCGTCGTGCTGAAGAAGACCGGGATCGGCTTCCGCGACGCCTACCAGGTGCTGCGCGAGATCCATGTCGGCGAGCCGCTGCCGCCGCGGGCACAGCTGCAGGCGCGCTGGGCGGCGGCGGATCCGGCCGCGTGGGAGGACCGCGCCCGCGAGCGCGCGCAGGCGACGGGTCAGCAGCAGCCGCGACCGGCCGACACCGATCTGCGCGAGACGCCGGTGGACGACCTGATCCGCGACCGCACCTGGCACCATGCGAACGCTGCCGACGGCGCCGATACCGAGACCCGCGCCGGATCAGCAGGGACAAGCGCTGCCGAGCGGGGCGAGCGTGCCGACCGGCCCACCTTGCAGACCATCACCCGCCAGGACGCGGGCAACCAGGCCTACGTGGCAGGGCTGAGCACGGCGGAGTTCCAGCGGCTCATCACCGTGCTGGGGCGCAGCGCGCCGGAGTGGTTCTGGGACCTGCGCGGCCATGGTGGCCTGCGTGGCCTGGCCGAGCGCCCCATCATCGCCAGGCTCAACACCACCCGGATCGCGGGCACCCGGCTCGGCGCCTGGATCCTCGCCCTGCTGGCTACGGCGATGCTCTGGTACATCGGCCTGCACACCAACGTCTGGTGGTGACGGCGTAGGCGCTTCGCGCCTGGCTCCCGTGCCGGCCCTGGCGACAGCCGGCACGGAAGGCCTCGGCTCAGATCCGCTCGAGCAGGAACAGCGGGATGGTGCGTCCTGTCGCCTCGGCCCGCGGCTTGTACTCGACGTACGGCTCGTAGACCTCGGTCGCCCGCTGCCACCACTCGTCGTACTCGGTCTGGTCCTCGATCACCCGTGCGCGGTAGAGCGCCGGCTCGGGGCCGTCCTGCAGCTGGACGACCGGGTTGGCGAGGAAGTTGTGGTACCAGACCGGGTGCTCGGGGGCGCCGCCCTTGGACGCCACCGCGAGGTAGGCGCCGTCGTGCTCGACCCGCATCACCGGGTTCTTGCGCAGCTTGCCGCTCTTGGCGCCCTGGGAGGTGATGACGACGATCGGCCAGTCCTTGCGGTCCTGGAGGTACCAACCCTCCTTGCCTGCGGTCGACTCGTAGAGCTCCACCTGGTTGCGGACCCAGTCGGCGGGACTGGGCTGGTACTCACCCTCAAGAAGATCAGTCATGTCTTCCACAGTGCCCACCCGCGCCCGGTTATTCCACACGGCCGCCCGATAGCCTGCCCGGCATGAGCGCGATCGACGGAGTGAGTGACACCTTCGACCCGACCCAGTGGGACCAGGTGCCGGGGTTCGAGGGGCTGACCGACCTGACCTACCACCGCGCCAAGGCGCACGGCACGGTCCGGATCGCCTTCGACCGGCCCGACGTGCTCAACGCCTTCCGGCCGCACACGGTCGACGAGCTCCTCCGCACCCTCGAGCACGCGCGTACGTCGGCGGACGTCGGCTGCGTGATCCTGACGGGC
Source organism: Nocardioides sp. Iso805N (assembly GCF_000364605.1). Taxonomy (GTDB): domain Bacteria; phylum Actinomycetota; class Actinomycetes; order Propionibacteriales; family Nocardioidaceae; genus Nocardioides. Next base: position 36,276 of record NZ_KB822577.1, read on the forward strand.
AACGGCCCGAGCCCGAAGAACGGCAAGCACTCCTTCTGCACCGGCGGCGACCAGCGCATCCGGGGTCGTGCGGGCTACCAGTACGAGGAGGAGGGCTCGACGTACGACGCCGGGGCGACCGGCGCCGCCGTGCCGAGCCCGATCGACAAGGCCAGGCTCGCCCGGCTGCACATCCTGGAGTGCCAGCGGTTGATCCGGTTCATGCCGAAGGTCGTCCTCTGCGTGGTGCCCGGCTGGGCCGCCGGCGGCGGGCACTCGCTGCACGTCGTGGCCGACCTGACGCTGGCGTCGCTGGAGCACGCCCGGTTCAAGCAGACCGACGCCGACGTCGGCTCCTTCGACGGCGGCTACGGCTCGGCGTACCTCGCCCGCCAGGTGGGGCAGAAGTTCGCCCGCGAGATCTTCTTCCTCGCCGAGGAGTACTCCGCCGAGGACGGCGTCCGGATGGGCACCGTCAACCGCGCCGTCCCGCACGCCGAGCTGGAGGCGACGGCCCTGGAGTGGGGCCGGACGATCAACGGCAAGTCACCCACCGCTCAGCGGATGCTCAAGTACGCCTTCAACCTGCTCGACGACGGCCTTGTCGGCCAGCAGATGTTCGCCGGCGAGACCACCCGGCTGGCCTACATGACCGACGAGGCCCAGGAGGGGCGCGACCAGTTCCTGGAGAAGCGGGAGCCGGACTGGTCGCCGTACCCCTGGTACTACTGAATCAGCCTGTTTCCGCAGGTCAGAGGCCTAGGCGCTCTAGCTCGCGAATGCCACGACTCCACCGTTCGAGTCCCGGCCACATCCGAGAGCCGAGCGGATCTGCCGCGACCGCACAGCCTTGGGAGAAGAACCTGCGCTGCTCGAATATCTCGGCGCGGACGGACCAGAAAGAAACCTAGGGTGCGCATGTGCGCGCCTTCCAGGTCCGGGTGCTGCTGGGCTTCGACGTCCTCAGCAGCACCCGGTTGATGAGGCCCAGTAGGCCGGCAGTAGCCGCACCGTCTGCGCCACCAAGCACCGCCGGTCCGCTTCCAACGACCGCCGGGCCCGCCTGGACATCGTATTTGATGCCGTTCGGATCGCGAACCGCGACCACGAACGGGCGGTCAGAATCCGCTGGCTCCGTCACGGACAGAACGTAACCCGTGCGGACGGACCAGACAGCCGACACCAATGGCACCCCTCACACGTGTTGGCGCCCTGGGGAAGACACCTTCGAGCATCTTCGCTGAGGATCTCTTGAGGAACTGATGCCCGCTCTTCGCACGTACGTATATTCGCCGCCAGTCGTGCGCTGGGTGACAGCCGCTCGTGGGTCAGCGTCACGACGACCGCGTTGCCTGCATCCCGTTTGTGAATGCGCCTTCGACCTCGAACAGGTGCCGGGCATGCGAGGCTCACGGCATGCGGATCGCTCACGCTGGAGCCCACGTCTTGGACGACCTCTGGGCCTCGACCCTCGACGGCATCGGTTTCGACCTTCGCCACAGGGAGGTGACCCTCGAAGGCCACGCCGTAGACGATGGCGTCCGAACCCAGTTCACGCTCCTGGCCATGGGGTTAACCCGCTTCGAGCACAGCGCACAGACACCGACGCCCTGGAACTACGCGGAGCTGACCGAAGCTCACTTGGAGGTAGACGAAGAGGGCGTCGACCTGAGCTGGTGCTGTGGGAGGAGTGCAACTCGCTTCGTCTGCGTTGCACTGGGTTGCTCCGCGACGGCATTCTCATCGCCGGTTCGGATGACGGAGAGCAAGCGGACCAGAGCCGCTCGTACCGGTCTGTCTCCGTCGCGATGGGGCCACGCGTCAAACCGCCCGTACCGTCCGGGGCGCCTCACCCCGCCGCTTGCGGGAACAGCGAGACGCCCTGCATCCGCACCGGCTGGCTCGCCCCGCGGCCTAGGACGGCAACTCGTCGGCGCGTTCCTCGAGCAATGCCTCGGGGGCAGTCAACCGCCACGCCTCGAAGCTGAGCTCGGCCAGCTCGTCGCGCTCAACGCCTTCAAGATGGACGACGACCCAGCCGAAGCCTCCCGAGGTGAACTGCACCTCGAAGACGTCCGGGCGCTCGGCCACCAGAGAGAGCTGCTCGACGATCGTCTGCTTCAACCCGACCGTTCGGGTCGCGGGCCAGAGGTAGCCGAAAGCACGGCTATCGACGTCGAACCGGAGCCACTTGTCCCGGTCGGATCGGCTGACACCGGGAAGCTGGGAAACCAGGTCGAGGAAGTCAGGGATCTCGCAGGGCACGACCGTCATCATGCCGCGGACGGCGCACGGTCATTCGATGAGCCGTCGTCGTTCCAGTCGCGTCAATTCGCCGCGATTCCCTTCGTATGCGGGCTCAACCGATATGCGGGCGGCGGCCGTCCGGTTCGGGCGCGCCGTGCACAACTCGGAGCACCGCGGGGTAGAAATAGCGCTCTTCGCCCTCGGCCTGCACCTCGAGCAAGACCGTCAGGCGTCCCCACAGCGCTGCCAGCGTCCCAGCGTCCTCCGGCGGGATCTCGTTCGAGCAGCGCGGACCGGCGGCGCTGCTCGTGGTGCTGGAACGGGATCTCCTCGGTCATGTCCGCGGCAGAACGGTTCCCTCTGGATATCCCCGCGACACCTCCGGACAGCGAACCGGCGACTGACCGCGACCGTCTACGACCTCGCCCCAGCCATCAGGTGACACCGCTCCGGGGTGGTGTCGACGATGCGGGTGGTCAGGCCGCGGCTCGGCCCCCGAACACCCGCCACGCCGATCTGATACCCGGAACCAGGGCAGGCACGCGCGCCGCGTAATCGTCGTACGCGCTCCCGAACGTCCGCCGCAGGTCCCGCTCCTCGAAGCGGAGTCCGACGGCGATGTACGCCGTCGTCGCCGCGGCGAAGAGCAGATGTCCCGAACTCATGCGAGGCGTCGCCCAGAACGCGATCAGCAGCCCGAGCATCAACGGGTGGCGCACGAGGGCGTGCAGGCCTGTCGTGGTCAGGTTGGCCGGCATGGCCGGACGGGGTGCGCCCCAGCCAGCCTGGCGCAGGCCGGTGAGCTCGAGATGGTCGACCGCGTACGTCGCGGCGGCTGCCAGCACCCAGCCCAGCGCACACACCGACCACAACAGCACGGCCGCCGTGCCGCCGACGTCCCAGACGCGCCCGCCCCAGGGTTGCCACAGCAGGAGCAGGACGATGAGGGAGGCGTCTGCGGCAAGGACGTACGTCGCCCGCTCGAGCTGCTCCGGGATCCGGCGACGCAGCCAGGCTTTGACGGGCCGGCGCGCCATCACAGAGTGCTGCAGCGCGAAGAGCAGCACCAGCGCCAGGTCGATTCCGATCGCCGCGCCGCGTGCGACCCGGATGGGCCCGTCGACCGTGCGGGGCACCACCACGCCGGCCAGGAAGGCGACCGTCCACAGCATCACAGCGTTGAACGCCATCCAGCCGGCAGCGGAGAGTACGAGGGAAGCGAAGCGTCGAGTCATGGGTCCACGCTCGCCGGTCGGCAGAGCCCGGCGCAGCCGTGGAACTACCGCACTTGCGGCGCAGATGGTGGCGTCGCGACATGCCAGGCGGCGACCTGCGCTCGGGAACGGAACCCAAGCCGCAGCCGGATCCGTTCGAGGTGCGACTCGACTGACCGCTCGCTGATCCCGAGCCGGCCGGCGACGTCGCGATTGGTCAGCCCCTCCGCCACCAGAGCCGCCACTTCTCGCTGGCGGGCGGTGAGCCCGGTCGGTACGTCGCGGCGCAGCGCCGGCAGCCCGAGGAAGCGGCGAGCCTCGCGCACCACTGACGCCGCGTCCCCGATGGCGGGCAGGTGTGAGCGCCCCTCGAGCTCGACGAACATGGCGCCGGTGATCCCGTTGGCGAGCGCTCTGCCCTGCGCGATCGGGGCGGCGCGGTCCTGGCGACGGTGCAGCACCAGGGTCGGTGACCGTACCTGCGGGAGTGAGACTTGGATGTCCAGCTCGTAGGCCAGGCGCAGCAGTGCGACCGCTGTCGCCGCCGAGGAGGCCGCCCGTTGGTAGGCAGCCAGCGCCGCTCGTGTCCCAGCGTCCGCCTCGGGAGCGAACAGGTCCGTGAGCAGATCCGAGCCCAACCCCCAGCTGGCGCCCAGCAGGCCGAGCACGTGATGGCGGCTCGCCTCATCCCCGATTGCCGTACCGGTGGCCCAGCCCCCATAGAGCACGAGCCGCTCGAGCGTCTCCGGCCTCTCGGCAGCCCACTGGGCTGCAACGACCGCACCGAGCGAGAAGCCCAGCACGTCGAAGCGCTCCATCCCGACAGCCTCGGCGACGGCGGCGATGGTGGCCAGCTCGAGCGCCATCGTTCGGGGACCGGTGTAGGGGTCGGAGAGCCCGCAGCCGGGCCGGTCGTAGCGCACGAGCGTCCGCCCCTGGGCGAGGGACTCGTAGAACGCACGCTCCGCGGGCACCGCCCAACCCAGCTCCACGTGACTGAGCCAGCCGGGTACGACGAGCAGGAAGGGGCCGTCCCCGCTCGTGGCGTAGGCAACCCTCTCGCGGCGCGGGAGCTGCGCCCACCCGAGCGTGGGCGGGCGAGTTCTCGCGACGGTCATCCCTCATTCTGCGACGGATCGCCGCGAGCTGCTCAGAGTTGGCGGGCCCGCCGTCGACGCTGCCGTGCCATCGGCCTCGGCATGGTCGCTCTCCGCCCCATTCGCCGGTTCGCTCAGGTGCCGCAGTAGGTGGTGTAGCGGCCGAAGCCCTCGGGAGCTGGTACGGCGTATCGCTCCAGGCCGGGCCGCTCGGTCCAGGGATCACGCACCACCTCGACCAGCTGCCGCACCGGGGCGAGGTCACCGGCGGTGGCAGCGTCCAGGGCCTCCTCCACCAGATGGTTGCGCGGTATGTAGAGCGGGTTCGTACGGTCGAGGAGACTGCCCTCAGGGGACAGGGCAAGCCAGCGGGCGAGCCAGTCGTCGATGCCGACCAGGTCGAGGAAGAGCCCACGCACCTGGTCGACGTCGCCACGGACGGCCGAGCCCAGGGCACGGAAGCCGCTGGTCCAGTCGACGTGGTCGGCGCGCAGGAGCTGGACGAACTCCGCCGCCAGCTCGTCGGCGCCGTCGGCGCCATCGGCGGCGGTCCGGGACAGCCCGAGCTTGGCGCGGAGGCCGGTCGACCAGGCGGCGGAGTAGGTCGGTGCGAAGCCGCCCAACGACTCGACGGCCAGCGCGACGGCGGTGTCCTGCTCGTCGGCCAGCAGCGGGAGGAGGCTCTCGGCGAAACGCGCTAGGTTCCACTGCGCGGCGGCGGGTTGGTTGCCGTAGGCGTAGCGCCCACCGGTGTCGATGGAGCTGAAGACCGTGGCGGGATCGAATGCCTCCATGAAGGCGCACGGCCCATAGTCGATGGTCTCGCCCGAGATCGTCATGTTGTCGGTGTTCATCACGCCGTGGACGAACCCGAGGAGCATCCAGCGCGCCATGAGCTCGGCCTGCGTGACGACGACGCTCTCGAACAGGGCGCGGTAAGGGTGCTCGGCGGTGGCTGCCGCCGGATGGTGACGCTCGATGGCGAAGTCGGCCAACCTGCGCAGCAGACCGAGGTCACCGGTGGCGGCGGCGTACTGGAAGGTGCCGACGCGCAGGTGGCTGCTCGCCACCCGTGCGAGCACCGCACCGGGCAGGACGGTCTCGCGGTGCACCGGCCGCCCAGTGGCGACCACCGCGAGCGCGCGGGTGGTCGGTACGCCGAGGGCGTGCATGGCTTCGCCCACGACGTACTCACGCAACATCGGTCCGACCGCGGCCAGACCATCGCCGCCGCGGGAGAACGGCGTGCGGCCGGAGCCCTTCAGGTGCAGGTCGCGAAGGCGTCCCTCGCGGTCCCTGAGCTCCCCGAGCAGCAGCGCCCGACCGTCGCCCAACCGGGGCGAGTAGCCGCCGAACTGGTGGCCGGCGTACGCCTGCGCCACCGATGTCGCGCCGGGAGGAACCCGGGTGCCGGTGAGCAGACCCAGACCCTCCGAGGTGCGCAGCTCCACCGGGTCGAGCCCGAGCTCGAGCGCGAGCTCGTCGTTCAGCAGGAGCAGGCGGGGATCCGGGGTCTCGGCCGCCTGCCAAGGCACCGCCAGCTCGCCCAGCTCGTCGGCGAACCGGTGTTGAAAGACGGTCGTTGCGGAGCCGGTGGTCACTCACAAAGCGTACGGACCGGGCCGCACCACCTCAGGCGCTGCACAGCGTCCGTCCGCTACATCACTGCTCACCAGCGTTGAGCAGATCCGCTCCCGGATCTCGTGGGCCAACTGTTCAGGTGCAGCCTCCGATACCAAGACGCTCCACGCGCCATCAGCCACCCGCACCTCGACGGCTTGACTCACGGAGTCCCCGGAAGCGATCGAGCCTTCGCGACTTCCGCTCCCTTGGGCAACGCCCGCCGAGGCCCCGAAGCGGCTCACGGCGTCGCACGATGCGAACTCGGCGTCCTTCTCGCTCGGTGCGGGCTCGGGGCACAATGCTGGTGTGAGCCGCGCGGCGCCGACCCGATGGCTCGCCGCGTGCGGCGCGGCCGCCCTGGCGGCGGTCGTGGTCGTGGGCGGGTACGGCGCCGGCTGGGGGTGGACCGGGCTGTCGTCCCACGTGACGCTGTGGGACTGGCTGGAGGCGCTGGCCCTGCCGGTCACCGTCGGACTGCTACCGCTCATGCTGCGCCACCGCACACGCCTCGGCCCCAGCCACAAGGCACTCGGCATCACCGCCTTCCTAGGCTTCGCCACGCTCGTCCTGGCCGGCTACCTCGTGCCTTGGCCGTGGACAGGCTTCACCGGCAACACACTCTGGGACTGGCTGACCCTCGCTCTCCTCCCGATCGTGCTTGCCACCTCGACCCTGTGGCGAGCGCCGCCGCGGTGGACCACGCGCCACGCGGGGATGTTGACCGTGGCAGTCGCGGCCGTGGTGGTGATCGTGACCGCGGGTTACCTGGTGCCGTGGGCGTGGACCGGTTTCACCGGCAACACCGCCTGGGATTGGACCAAGCTGCTACTGCTCCCCCTGCTGATTCCCGTCGTCGTGACGCCACGCCTGTTGAGGGCGCTCGAGGGCTGGATCACCGCCGCCCCACGCGCCTGACCTGTGCGGACCGCATTCTGCTACTCGAGGTTGCGCTCCACCTCGGCACCGCCACTGCAAGACGGTGCGCAGCTGGCGCAGCTGCACGCGAGGGCCACCGCGGGTGATCAGTCGACGGCGGCGACGGCGGCGAGGTCGTCGCGGGCATGGCCGGCGTCGGCGGCAGCGCTCAGCCGCTGCTCGAGTAGGGCGAGGAGCGGAGTCTGTCGTACTTGCTGGAGCAGTCGGACGTCCTTCAGCGCCAGCTCGACGGGGAAGCCGGCGGCGTACTCCTGCTGGGTCATCATCTGTGCCTTCTGCAGCGCGTACGGCATGCCGAGGGGCCCGTCGGTGAGCACCTCGAGCAGTGCCCGCCGCGGTACGCCGAGACCCTCGCTCGCCGCCAGCGCGTCGGCCATCGCGATGGTTGCTGCGCTCATCCAGGCGTTGACGACGAGCTTGAGGCGGCTCGCCTGCTGCTCCTCGCCGATCAGCAGGACGCGCTCGCCGAGGGAGTCGAGCACCGGGTGCGCCAGGTCGAGGGCCTTGCCGGGGCCCGCCACCAGCCAGGTCAGCGAACCGCTGCGGGCCGGACCGGTGCTGCCCGAGACGGGGGCGTCGAGCAGGAAGATGTCGTGCTCGTCGGCCAGGTCGCGCAGGCGGTCGGCCCACTCGGCCCCGACCGTCGAGGCCTGCACCCACACCGCGTCGCCGCTCATGGACGGGAGCATCTGCTCGGCGGTCGCCTGGACCGCCTCACCGTCGGTGAGCATCGTGATGACCACGGGTACGTCGCTCACCGCCGTCGCGAGGTCCCCGGTGACGGCGATGCCCTCGTCGGCAAGCGGAGCGAGCCGCTCGGGGCTGCGGTTCCAGACGGTGACGTCGTGGTCGGTCTCGGCCAGGCGCATCGCCATCGCCGTACCCATGTGTCCGGCGCCGAGCATCGTGACCTTCATCGTCGTCTCCTGACGATCGCTTGCGGATGCTGGTCGGTACCCGAGGCCGTCGGTTTGAAGTCTCCGCGGTTGCTGACTACCAGGGCGATCCGGTGTTCCCGCAGGTCAGAGGGAACGTGCCATCGGCAGGGCTCAGCCCTCGCCGACGGAGCCTGACATCGCCGCGACATCGTGCGGCAGCGCAGCGGCGGGAGGCTTGATCGGCTCGTCGACCCGCTCGACGACGATCCGGCGTACGACCTGGGTGATCGCGGCGCTCACCGCCTCCGGCGTCTCGCCCTCCATGCCATCGAGGTGCTCGAGGATCCAGTCGCGGAGCTGGGCGCTGAGCCGGTCGATCGCCGCGGCACCTCGCGGTGTCACGGTGAGGTCCCGGAGGTCGCCGGCGACGTACCCGCCGGCGACCAGCTGTGTGAACAGCGGCTCGAGCACGGCTGGTGGCAGGTAGCGGGACCTGGCGATCGCCGTCACGTCCGCGCCGCGGCCGGCGGCGGTGAGTCCGTGCACCTGGACCAGGGCCCAGATCGAGGCCGCGTCCATGCCGGCCCCTGTCGACTCGAGCACCTCGAGGACGTGGTCGCGGTGGCGGCCGTAGAGGAGGTTCGCGATCCGCCGCGAGAGGATCTCCACGTTGGGCAGGGACTCCGGTGCGCCGAAGCCGCTGCCGAGGTCGCTCGCCACCGGGGCGAGGCTGTCGGCGAGCTTGACCTGGGGCAGGAGCAGCGCCAGGAAGAAGGCCACCAGCGCGACCGGCGCGGCCCAGAGGAAGACGTGCGAGAGCGCCTCGGAGTAGGCCTCCACGATCGGTCGGATCACGCTGTCGTCCAAGGCGTGCAGGGCTCCGGGCGTGGCCAGCTGGGCAGGGGTCACCCCGGGGGTCTGCGCGATCGCGGCCGGCAGCCGGTCGCTGAGGAAGTTCGCATACAGCGTCCCGAAGATCGCCGAGCCGAAGGCGCTGCCCATCGTGCGGAAGAACGTCACTCCCGACGTCGCGACCCCCAGCTTCGCGTACGGCACCGAACCCTGCACGATGATCGTCAGCACCTGCATGCTCAGCCCGATCCCGAGGCCCAGCACGAACAGGTAGAGGTCGGCGGTCCAGCCGGGGGTGTCGGGATCCATCCGGGAGAGCAGGAAGAGCCCGAGCGCCATGACCAGCGATCCGACGACCGGGAAGATCTTGTAGCGGCCGGTCTTGCCGACGATGTTGCCGGCCAGGACCGAGGTGATCAGCAGCCCGATCACCAGCGGCACCATCCGCAGGCCCGAGGCGGTCGCCGAGTCGCCCTCGACGTACTGGAAGAACGTCGGCAGGAACGTCATCGAGCCCATCATCGTGAACCCGACGACGAAGCTCAGGCTGCAACAGACGGTGAAGACCGCCGACCGGAAGAGCCCCATCGGGAGGATCGGCTCCTCCACGCGCAGCTCGTAGACGACGAACACCGCAAGGATCGCGACCCCCGCGACGATCAGGCCGATGATCTGCCACGATCCCCACGGGTACGTCGTGCCACCCCAGCTGGTCGCGAGCACCAGCGCGGCCGCTCCGGCCGAGACCGCGACCATGCCGACGAAGTCGATCTTGGGACGCGCACCACCCGGCACCTGCGGGATGAAGCGCCTGGCGGCGATGATGACCACGATCGCGAGCGGGACGTTGACGTAGAAGCACCAGCGCCAGCTCAGCTGGTCGGTGAACAGGCCGCCCAGGAACGGCCCGATGACCGTGGCGACGCCGAATACCGCGCCCAGCCCGCCCTGGAACTTGCCGCGCTCCCGCAACGGGATGATGTCGGCGATCAGCGCCGCCGCCGTGACGGTCAGGCCGCCGGCGCCCAGGCCTTGGATCGAGCGGGAGACGATCAGCCAGGTCATCCCCTGCGCGAGGCCGCACATCGCCGAGCCCGCGATGAAGACCATCACGCTGATCTGGAAGACGAGCTTGCGGCCGAACTGGTCGCCGAGCTTCCCCACGACGGCCGTCACGGCGGTCTGGGCGAGCAGGTACGCCGTGACCACCCACGACATGTGCGTCCCACCACCGAGGTCACCCACGATCGTCGGCAGCGCCGTGGCCACGATGGTGCTGTCCAGCGCCGCCAGCAGCATGCCGAGCGCGATCGTCGCGAAGGCGATCGTGCGCGCCCGGCCGGTGAGGATCCGGGGTGCGTGCGGTCCGGGAGCAGGTGCGACGGCAGTGGCGGCCATGAGACCAGACTTCATCTGCTGAGGACGTTGGCCCTCACCCGGCACGGGTGACACTGGTGGCTCTCGGCAGCCGCGACACGGTCCGAACCGTGCTCCTCGTGTCGGACCCGCCGGTAGCGCGGAGGTGGGTGGACGATGGGACGCCCCGTCCGACCGCCCGAGAGATGATCGATGACCCGTAGAGCACCGCGCCAGGACTTCGACGAGAGCGCCGCCAGGGTCGACGCCGCCTCCGACCACGCTGCCGGCGTGAAGGCGGTCGGGATCGCGTTGAAGCGGGCCTACGACGAGATGGGGGCCGCTCGCTCGGCGCGGACCCTGCTCAAGCTGAACCAGGCCGACGGCTTCGACTGCCAGGGCTGCGCCTGGCCCGACCCCGACGTGAAGTATCGGCACAGCGCCGAGTTCTGCGAGAACGGTGCCAAGGCGGTCGCCGAGGAGGCGACGCTGCGCCGGGTGGGGCCCGACTTCTTCGCCGAGCACTCGGTGGTGCAGCTGCGCGAGCGGACCGACCACTGGCTGGGCCAGCAGGGCCGGATCACCCATCCGATGGTGCTGCGGGCAGGTGCGACGCACTACGAGCCGGTGGCGTGGGAGGAGGCCTTCGCGCTGGTCGGGCGCCACCTCAACGCGCTGGCCAGCCCGGACGAGGCGATCTTCTACACCTCCGGCAATGTCTCCAACGAGGCGGCGTTCGCCTTCCAACTGTTCGTACGGGCCTACGGCACCAACAACCTGCCTGACTGCTCGAACATGTGCCACGAGTCGACCTCGGTGGGGCTCGCTGAGGTGATCGGGATCGGCAAGGGCTCGGTCAGCCTCGAGGACATCCACCGCGCCGACCTGATCGTGGTGGCCGGCCAGAACCCGGGCACCAACCACCCCCGGATGCTCAGTGCGCTGGAGGAGGCCAAGGGCCGCGGCGCCAAGATCCTGGCGATCAACCCGTTGCGGGAGGCAGGTCTGGTCCGCTTCAAGAACCCGCAGCGGGCGCGTGGCCTGGTCGGCCACGGTACGGCGCTGGCCGACCTCCACCTGCCCGTGCGGCTGGGCGGCGACCTCGCCCTCTTCCAGGCCATCGGCAGTCTGCTGCTGGAGTGGGGTGCCGTCGACCGCGACTTCATCGCCGGGCACACCCACGGCTTCGAGGAGTGGGCGGCGAGCATCGCGAAGCTCGACTGGCCCGACGTCCACGAGTCGACGGGGCTCTCCCGCGAGCAGATCGTCCAGGCGGCGCAGATGCTGCGCGACTCGGCTGCGACGGTCTTCTGCTGGGCGATGGGGATCACCCAGCACCGCAACGGCGTCGCGACGGTCAAGGAGATCGCCAACCTCGCCTTCCTGCAGGGCAGCATCGGCCGACCCGGCGCGGGCCTGTGCCCGGTGCGCGGGCACTCGAACGTGCAGGGCGACCGGACGATGGGCATCTGGGAGCGGCCGCAGGCCTGGTTCCTGGATGCCCTCGAGGCCGAGTTCGGCTTCGACCCGCCCCGCGAGCACGGGTACGACGCGGTCAGCGCGACGACGGCGCTGCTCGAGGGTCGGGCGAAGGTCTTCTTCGGGATGGGCGGCAACTTCGTCTCGGCGATGCCCGACACCCTGGTCGTCGAGCGGGCGATGGCCGGCGTCGACCTCACCGTGCACGTCTCGACCAAGCTCAACCGCTCCCACCTCTCGCACGGCGCCGAGGCGCTGATCCTGCCCGCGATGGGTCGCAGCGAGCGCGACCTCACCGGCGGCCGAGAGCAGCGGGTGACGGTGGAGGACTCGATGAGCGCGGTGCACGCCTCCCGAGGCCCGCTCGAGCCGGCCTCGGTCCACCTCAGGTCGGAGGTCGACATCGTCTGCTCGGTGGCCGAGGCGACCCTGGCAGGTCGCACCGACGCGACGGGGCAGCTCCCGTGGCGCGAGTTCCGCGCCGACTACGCCGCGATCCGCCGGCGCATCGCTCGCGTCGTACCAGGGTTCCAGGGGTTCGAGGAGCTGATCGACAGGCCCGGCGGGTTCGTGCTGCCACACCCGCCGCGGGACAGCCGGACGTTCCCGACCACGAACGGGAAGGCGAACTTCACCGCGACGCCGCTCTCGGTGATCCGGGTCCCGGCGGGACGGCTGCTGCTCCAGACGTTCCGCTCCCACGACCAGTTCAACACCACGATCTACGACCTCAACGACCGCTACCGCGGTATCAAGGGCGGCCGTCGGGTCGTGTTCGTCAACGCCGAGGACATCGCCGAGCTCGGGCTCGCCGACGGGCAGCTGGTCGATCTGATCAGCGAGTGGGAGGACGGCTCCACCAGGAGCGTGCCCAGCTTCCGGGTCGTGTCCTACGACCAGCCCCGCGGCTGCGCGGCGGCGTACTACCCGGAGGCGAACCCGCTCGTCCCGCTCACCCACACCGCCGCGGGCAGCAACCAGCCGGCCTACAAGTCGGTCGTCATCCGGATCGTGCCCGCGGCCGATCCGACGGCGAGGCCGAACAGCGACGCCGGCACGATCACCCTGCCCGCCGCACTCCCTGCCGCGCTCCCCGTCGGCGCAGTCGCCGGACCCGGTCCCTCGCTGTGACGCGAGGCACACGCGTCGGACCGGTTGCGCACAGAATCACCGGATCCGGGTGACCACACCGGTACGCAGGCGGAGAAGTCTCGGGCGCAGGCAGCCGCTGGAGCTGCCGCAGATCTGATCCGGACCCGCGGGCGAGACAGCCCGACCGATCACGGGCCGGCGGGAGGAGACCCCGATGGTGCAGCCGCTCCTGACCAATGGTCAGTACCCGTTGTTGGACGTGTTCTGGACGATGATGTGGTTCTTCTTATGGATCCTGTGGATCTTCCTTCTCGTCCGGATCCTGACCGACGTCTTCCGTGCCGACGACCTCAGCGGTTGGGGCAAGGCGCTGTGGACGATCCTTCTCATCATCCTGCCCTACCTCGGCGCCCTGATCTATCTGATCGCCCGAGGCGGCTCGATGCACCGCCGCGACGTGCAGCACGCGGAGGATGCGGACGAGAGGATGAAGGCCTATGTGCGATCCGCTGCCGGGACCTCGGCCAGCAGTGCGGACGAGCTGGCGAAGCTGGCCGACCTGCGTGAGCGGGGTGTTCTCACCGACGCGGAGTACGAGGCCCAGAAGTCGAAGGTGCTGCAGGGCTGAGAGCCTGCGGGACCGGCAACGGAAACGCCCCACCAGCCGAGGCTGATGGGGCGTTGCGTTGTGGCCACGTGCGTAACGGGCAGGGAACAGGTAACCGGTGTCGAGCACGGCAAACCTGGATCAGCCGGACGATGGCCCGGAACCGGGTCAGCCGCGGTGCAGTCTGAGGAGGAGTGCGGGTGCCAGAGCCCACGCCCGAGCAGCAGGCGCAGCTTGATCGCGCCCTCGACGTACTGCCGGCCCGCTTCCGTCGTCTCGCCGCCCGGCTGATCGACACCTGGCCGGCGCGGGTCGGCCTCGGGGTGGCGTGGAGCCTGCAGCGGATCGAGATCTTCGACCGCGCGATGGCCGTGGCGGCCCAGCTGTTCACCTCGGTCTTCCCGCTCCTCATCCTGCTGGCGTCGTGGTTCGGCGATGCCAGCCACGACCTCTCCAAGACGTTGGGTACGCCGCCCGCGGCCGAGGCCCAGGTCGACGCTGCCCTGAAGGATTCCGGCTCCGCCACCTTCGGCGTCATCGGGGCGATCATCGTGCTCGCCTCGGCCACCAGCCTCTCGCGCGCGCTGACGCGTGCCTTCGCCGCGATCTGGCTGCTCTCGCGGCCCAGGAGCAGTCCGGCCCTGGCGTGGCGGTGGATCGCCGTCGTGCTGGCGATCGCGCTCTCGCTGATCGTGCTCCGGCAAGCCCAGGCCTTCGCCGACGGCATCCCGCCGCACGACGTGTGGAGCGTGGTCGTCTCGCTGGTGATGCTCTGCGCGCTCGGCATGTTCGTGCCCTGGCTGCTGCTCACCGGGACCGTCTCGGCGCGGGCCCTGTTCCCGGGGGCGATCCTGTTCGCGATCGTGATGATGATCGCCCGGCCCTTCACCACCCTGTGGCTCAGCCGATCGCTGGAGACCAGCGCCGACCGATACGGCTCGATCGGTGTCGCCTTCACCTACCTGGCGTGGCTCTACGTGATCGCCTGGATCTTCCTCGCCACGGCGGTGCTCGGGCAGGTGCTCGTCACCGACGGGGGCAGGATCGGACGCTGGCTCGCCGGCCCCGAGCCGCTGATCCGCCCGGAGCGCGACGACTCCGTCACCCGCGTCCTGGTCGACGACGAGCCCTGACCGCGGTACGCCGCGGTCAGGGCTGTCGCGATCAGACGCCCTCGAAGAGGCCCTCCGCCAGCGGCGTCGGCGAGCCGAACCGGTGCGCGGTGATCGCCACGGCCTGCTCGTGCAGGAAGGTCAGCAGCTCGACACGGCCCGCCTCGACCACCGGCTGCGCGTAGAGCGCCACGTCGACCCGGCCCTGGCTCTGCTCGGCGAAGGTGGCGCGGTCGCCGCCCAGGAGCCGGACGCGGTGCGGGGCCGAGGAGCCGCGCAGCACGGCCATCCAGGTCTCCGCAGGCTGCACCTCGTACGCCGCACCGGCCGCGCGGACCAGCTCGGCGACACCCTGCTCCAGCGGCTCAGCCGTCGAGACGGTGACCTCGGAGCCGGCCGTGACGCCGGCAGCGAGGACGCGGACCAGCTCGTCGAGCGGCGCGCCGTCGTACCTGATGGTGACGGGGACGGGGAGGTAGCGCAGCACGTTCTTCTCCGCGCTCAGGCCGCTGATGTCGCGCGCCCGGCCGAACTCCAGGATCCAGGCGGTGGCGTCCGAGCCAGCACCGCGGGCGATCAGGCCGCGCTCGTCGAGACGCAGCGCGGTGGCGCGCTCGACCAGCCGCTGCGCCGCGGAGGCTGGTCGCTCGAGGCGCGTCGCCGTGGTGGGGGCCCAGTCGGAGAGCCCGACCAGGTAGTTGGGGCCGCCCGCCTTGGTGCCGGCGCCGACGGCCGACTTCTTCCAGCCGCCGAACGGCTGGCGACGCACGATCGCGCCGACGGTGGTGCGGTTGACGTAGGCGTTGCCCGCCTCGACCCGGTCGATCCAGGTCTCGATCTCGGCACGCTCCAGCGAGTGCAGGCCGGCGGTGAGGCCGTAGTCGACGGCGTTCTGCAGCGAGATCGCCTCCTCCAGGCTGTCGGCGCTCATCAGACCCAGCACGGGGCCGAAGTACTCGGTCAGGTGGAACGCCGAGCCGGGCCGTACGCCGACCTTCACACCCGGCGACCAGAGCTGGCCCTCGACGTCGAGCCGCTGCGGCTGGACCAGCCAGGACTCACCCGGCTGGAGCGTGGTCAGCGCGTCGTGCAGCTTGCCGGCCGCCGGCTCGATGAGCGGACCGACCTGGGTGGTGGGGTCGCTGGGCAGGCCGACCTTGAGCGAGGTGACGGCGTCGACCAGCTGGTCGTGGAAGCGCTTCGAGGTGGCGACCGAGCCGACCAGGATGCCGAGCGAGGCGGCCGAGCACTTCTGGCCCGCGTGGCCGAACGCGCTCTGGACGAGGTCCTTGGCAGCCAGGTCGAGGTCGGCGTTCGGGGTGATCACGATGGCGTTCTTGCCCGAGGTCTCACCGAGCAGCGGCAGGTCCTGCCGGAAGGAACGGAAGAGCTCGGCGGTCTCGAAGGCACCGGTGAGGATCAGCCGGTCGACGAGCGGGCTGGCCACCAGCGTCCTGCCTGCTTCGTTCTCGGGGACGTCCACCAGCCGGAGCACGTCCTTCGGTACGCCGGCCGCCCACAGCGTCTCGGCGATGAGCGCGCCGCAGCGCTTGGCCTGGGGCGCCGGCTTCATCACGACCGCGGAGCCGGCCGCGAGCGCGGCCGCGACGCCGCCCGTCGGGATGGCGAGCGGGAAGTTCCACGGCGGGGTGACCACCGTCAGCCCGACCGGCACCTGGGTGGCACCGTCCACCTCGTCCAGCGCCTCGGCCAGGTCGGCGTAGTAGTTGAGGAAGTCGATCGCCTCGGAGACCTCGGGGTCGCCTTGGTCGAGCGTCTTGCCGCACTCGCTGCCGGCGACCTCGAGCAGGTGCGGGCGGCGGCGCTCCATCTCCACGGCCGCGGCCCGCAGCAGCGCGGCCCGCTCGGCGGCCGGTCGCCGACCCCAGGCCACGCCGGCGGTACGCGTGTCGATCAGGATCTCCTCGACCCCGCGTACGTCGCCCACAGCCGACGCGGCGATCGTCGCCTCGCCGAGGTCCGAGGTGGCGATCCGGCCGATGATGTCGCTGCCCCAGGCACGGTTGCCGGGCAGCGACGGGTCGGTGTCGGGGGTGTTCTCGAAGCGGCTGAGCGGCGTGGTGGTCACCGGCCGACGCCGGTCCTGCGTGCGGTTGGGCGTCGGGACGGTGTCGTCGACGGCTGCCAGCGCGGTGACGAACCGGTCCCGCTCGCGGCGGTAGAGGGCCGAGTCGTCCCGGATGTCGAAGACCGCCGACATGAAGTTCTCCTGGCTGGCCCCCTCCTCGAGTCGGCGCACGAGGTAGGCGATCGCGACGTCGAAGTCCTTCGGGTGCACCACCGGCACGTAGAGCAGCAGCCCGACGCCCTCCTGCTGCACGGTCTCGCGGACGGCCTCGGCCTGGCCCTCGGCCATGCCGAGCAGCATCTCGAACTCGACGCTGTCGCGCACGCCGCGCCGGCCGGCCAGGATCCAGGCGTAGGCGACGTCGAAGAGGTTGTGACCGGCGACGCCGAGGCGGATGTTGGCGGTCCGCTCCGGGACGAGCGCGTAGTCGAGGACGCGCTTGTAGTTGGTGTCCGACTCCTGCTTGGAGTCGCAGGTGGCCAGCGGCCAGCCGTAGAGGGAGGACTGGACCCGCTCCATCGGCAGGTTCGCGCCCTTGACCAGACGGACCTTGACCGCGGCGCCCCCACGCTGACGGCGGACGGCGGCCCAGTCCTGGAGCCGCATCATCGCGGCGAGGGCGTCGGGCAGGTAGGCCTGCAGCACGATGCCGGCCTCGAGACCGAGCAGGTCCTCGCGTTGCAGGATCCGGGTGAAGACCTCGATCGTGATGTCGAGGTCGTGGTACTCCTCCATGTCGAGGTTGATGAACTTGCGACGGCCCTGCGCGGTCTCGCTGGCGGCGTACTCGTAGAGCGGCAGCAGTCGCTCGATGACGTGCTCGACGGCCTGGTCGTAGGCCCAGGGGGAGTGCGGCGCGACCGGCGAGGAGACCTTGATCGAGACGTAGTCCACGTCCGGGCGCGCCAGCAGTCGCATGGTGCCCTCGAGGCGTCGGTCGGCCTCGGCCTGGCCGAGCACCGCCTCGCCGAGGAGGTTGATGTTGAGGTTCACGCTCCGCTCGCGGATCTGCGCGATCGAGTCACCCAGCTTGGCGTCGGTGGCGTCGATCAGCAAGTGACTGACCATCCTCCGCAGCACCTTGCGGGCGACCGGGATGACGAACCACGGTGCCACCACCGAGAGCATCGCGCCGAGGCGCAGCGCCGCCTTCTGGTACCACGGCAGGAACCGCGGCGTGATGGCGACCAGCTCGCGCAGTGCCTGGGCGGCGACCTGGGTGTCCTCGGGGCGGACGACCCGGTCGACGAAGCCGACGGTGAACTCCAGCCCGCGGGGGTCCTTCAGCACGGCGGCGAGGCGCTTGGCCGAGGCGTGGGTCGGCTTGGTCGCGGCGGTCTCGAGCCAGGCCCTGACCTGATTCTCGACATCGTCCAGGAGTCGGCTGTCGTCGTACTCGGTGGTCACGCTGGCACCTCGGGTCTTCTTCTGCGGGGACTGCTGCGGGGCCAGTATCAGGTCGGCCGTTCGTTAAGGAAAAGCGCCTGTTTCAGCCGTATATACTTCGGGATATCCGAAGGATGGACCGCGTGGGCGGGTGCGGCGGCGGAAGGGGACGGCATGCTCGACGTACGGCGCCTGCGACTGCTTCGCGAGCTCAGCCTGCGCGGGACGATCGCGGAGGTCGGCGAGGCCCTGCACCTGAGTCCGTCGTCGGTCTCCCAACAGCTGAGCCTGCTCGAGCGCGAGGTCGGCGTCGATCTACTGCACAAGGTCGGGCGCCGACTCCAGCTGACCCCCGCGGCGGAGGTGCTGGTCGAGCACGCCGGCGCCATCCTCGACCGGCTCGAGCAAGCCGAGGCCGAGATCACCATGCTGGAGGGGCAAGCCGCTGGCTCCGTGCGGATCGCGGCGTTCCAGTCCGCGACGAACGCCTTCGTCCCGCGCCTGCTGGCCGAGCTCGCCAAGGCGCATCCGCGGCTGCGGGTGACCGTCTCGCAGCGGGTGCCGGAGGAGGCACTGCGCGAGACCTCGGCGCGCGAGTTCGACCTGGTCATCGCTGAGCAGTACCCACATCAGGCTGCGCCTCGTCCCGCGGACCTCGACCGGGTGCCGCTGACCACCGACGCGCTGCGGATGGCGGTGCCGGTGCAGGGATCCCGCTGGGACGTCGTCGACTCGATCGAGGCGATGGCGCGGCTCCCGTGGGTGATGGAGCCGCCGGGCGCCGCGTCCCGGCAGTGGGCGGTGCAGCTGTGCCGGCAGACGGGCTTCGAGCCGGACATCAGGTTCGAGACCGACGACCTGCAGGCCCAGATCGCGCTGATCGAGTCCGGCAACGCGGTCGCGATCCTGCCGGACCTGATGCTGGCCCACCAGCGGCCCCGCGCTCGACTCGTGGACCTGCCGGGAACGCCGCGCCGCTCGGTCTTCACCTCCACCCGGACCTCGATCGCGGCCACGACCGCCGTCCGGGCGTGCCGGGAGACGCTGGCGTCGTTCGTGCCGGAGGCCTTCGAGCTGCCGGGGGAGTGAGGGCCGGCGGGCGCCGCGCCCCGGACGAAACGGTGGTCGGCCTCGGTGTGTCGCCACCACTTCGTACGGGGCGCGGGTTGAGGCGCGGTCAGCCCAGGATCGTCGGCTCGGTCTTCGCGCGCACCTCGTCGAGCTCCACGCCCGGCGCCAGCTCGACCAGCACGAGCCCGCGGGGCGTGACGTCCAGGACGCCCAGGTCGGTGATGATCCGCTGCACCACGCCCTTACCGGTGTAGGGCAGCGAGCAGTCGTTCACGATCTTGAAGGAGCCGTCCTTGGCGACGTGCTCCATCAGCACGATCACCTTCTTCGCGCCGTGGACCAGGTCCATCGCGCCGCCCATGCCCTTGACCATCTTGCCGGGGATCATCCAGTTGGCGATGTCGCCTCCTGCGGAGACCTGCATGGCGCCGAGGATGGCCGCATCGATCTTGCCGCCGCGGATCATCCCGAAGGACATCGCCGAGTCGAAGAAGCTCGCACCCCGGCGGACCGTGACCGTCTCCTTGCCGGCGTTGATCAGGTCGGGGTCGACCTCCTCCTCGGCCGGGTAGGCGCCGGTGCCGAGGATGCCGTTCTCGGACTGCAGCACCAGCTCGACGTCGTCGGCGACGAAGGTGGGCACCAGGGTCGGCAGCCCGATGCCGAGGTTGACGTAGTCGCCGTCGGAGAGCTCGGCGGCCGCCCGGGCGGCCATCTCGTCGCGGTTCCAGCTCATCCCCGACTCCTCACGGTGCGTCGCTCGATCCGCTTGTCGTCGGCCTGCTCCGGTGTGAGTGGTACGACGCGGTGGACGTAGACGCCCGGAAGGTGGACGTCGTCCGGGTCCAGCTCGCCGGGCTCGACCAGGTGCTCGACCTCGGCGATCGTGACCCGACCGCACATCGCGGCGAGCGGGTTGAAGTTGCGGGTCGCGCGCCGGAAGACCAGGTTGCCGTGGCGGTCGCCCTTCCACGCCCGGACCAGGCCGAAGTCGGCCACGATCGCCCGTTCCAGCACGTGGTCCAGCCCGTCGAACGTCTCGGTCGGCTTGGCCGGGGACGCGATCGCCACGCGGCCTGCGGCGTCGTACCGCCACGGCATCCCACCCTCGGCGACCTGGGTGCCGACGCCGGTGCGGGTGTAGAACGCCGCGATGCCGGAGCCGCCGGCGCGCATCCGCTCGGCCAGCGTGCCCTGCGGGGTCAGCTCGACCTCCAGTTCGCCGGCGAGGTACTGCCGGGCGAACTCGCTGTTCTCCCCCACGTACGACGCGACGACCCGCCGCAGCCGTCCCGCGCCCAGCAGTAGGCCGAGGCCCCAGTCATCGACGCCGGCGTTGTTCGAAACCACCTCGAGCTCGCTGACGCCCGACTCCAGCAGGGCGCGGATCAGCACGGCAGGGATGCCGCACAGTCCGAATCCGCCGACGGCGAGGGTCGAGCCCGAGGGCACGTCGGCGACCGCCGCCGCGGCCGAGGAGACCACCTTGTCCATGCGGACCATTCGACCCGCACCCGACCAGGGGTGACAAGCATCGACCGCTCGGCGGACTACTCTTGCTCGTTGTCCGGTAGGACCAGAGCAAAGGCGTCCGTTCAATGAACGCTCCTGTCAACGTGGTCGGCCGCGTCGGCGCCGTCCTGCGGGCCGTCTCCGCCGAGGGCGACCGGGGCACCTCCACCTCGGAGGTGGCCCGCGCCGCAGGGCTGGCCCGCCCGACAGCGCACCGGTTGCTGACCTCGCTCGCCGAGGAGGGTCTGGTCGACCGCGATGACCGGGGGCGGTGGCTGCTCGGCCCGGAGCTCTACCTCCTGGGGGCGGTCGCGGCCAGCCGCTACGACGTCACCGAGACCGCCTACCCCGTGCTGCGCAAGCTCGCCGATGCGACCGGTGAGAGCGCGTTCTTCTCCGCCAGGCGTGGCGACGAGACGGTCTGCCTGCTCCGCGAGGAGGGCAGCTTCCCGATCCGCTCGCACGTGCTCCACGAGGGCATCCGGTTCCCGCTCGGGGTGGCCTCGGCCGGGCTGGCACTGCTCTCCTACCTGCCGGACGAGGAGGTCACCGCCTTCCTGGGCCGCACCGACCTCGCCGCCGTGCACGGCCCTGAGCACGCCCCGGACCGGCTCCGGGAGCGCATCGCCGAGACGCGCGCGACCGGCTATGCGGTCAACCCTGGCCTGATCGTGGAGGGCAGCTGGGGGATGGGTGCGGTCGTCTTCGACCGCGCCGGCCAGCCGCGCTGGGCGCTGAGCCTGACCGGCATCGAGCAGCGGTTCACCCCCGAGCGTCGCGAGCGGATGGGGCACGTGCTGCTCCGTGCCGCGCACGCGCTGACCTCCGCGCTGCGCACCTCGCCGTACGCCTGAGGGCATCAGTCCAGGACGAGGGTGCCGCCGTCGATGACGATGTTCTGCCCGGTCACGAACGCCCCGCCCGCCGAGGCCAGCCAGGCGATCGTCGCGCCGACCTCCTCGGGCCTGCCGAAGCGGCCCAGGGGTGTGCGCTCGAGCCGCGGCCCGCTTCGTTCCGGATCGCCGGTGATCGGCGCCGCGAAGGCCGTGTCGATGACGCCGGGTGAGACCGCGTTGACCCGGACACCCTGCGGTCCCCACTGCACCGCCAGGTTGCGGGCGAGCTGCGCGTTGGCCGCCTTGGTCATGCCGTAGAGCCCGATCATCCGGTTGCCGCGCAGCCCGGACAGGCTCGACATGATCACGAACGAGCCACCGCCGGCCGCCGCCATCAACGGCAGCGCCAGGTTGGCCAGCCGGAGGGGGCTGCGCACGTGCAGGTCGACCATGGTGTCGAGCTGCGCGTCGGTGCTGGTGGTGTGCGGCCCGGTGTCGAGGGCCGCGCCGGCGTTGCAGACGACGGTGTCGAGCCGTCCGTAGCGTTGGCGTGCCAGCGTCACCGCGGCCGCGAGATCCTCTTCGTCGAGTACGTCGCAGGCCAGGGCGACGACGTCCAGCCCGTCCCCACGCAACCGCTCGGCGACGCCTTCCGGGTCGGCCTGCGCCAGGCCGGTCAGCAGCACCGTGGCCCCGGCCGAGCCGAGCACCTCGACGGTGGCCAGCCCGAGCCCGCTGGTGGCCCCGGTGACGATGGCGACGGTGCCGTCGAGGCGGAAGAGCCGGTCGAAGAGCGGGTGGGTGCCGGTCACGTCAGTCCCGCGGGCCGCCGTGCATCAGCCCGTCGAGGCCGCCGGGCAGGGTCGCGGCCAGCGCCTCGTCGAACTCGCCGTCGACCAGCACGAAGACCACCTTGGCCACCACGTCGCCGCGGTTGGCCCAGGCGTGGTCGGTGCCGCGCTGCACGACCACGTCGCCGGCCTTCAGGGTCACCTCGGAGTCGTCGAGGACCAGCGTGATCTCTCCTTCGACGACGATGCCGTAGTCGACCGAAGCGGTGCGGTGCACCGGTGATTGCAGGCCACGCTCGTCGAGGAAGCCGGGTGCGAACTCGTTGATCCGGATCTTCGTGCCCCGCGTCGGCGGCGGTACGGCGAGGGTGCGCTCGGTCGGCTCGTCGGCCTCCACGGCGGTGATCCGCGCCGGCGCGCCCTCGGTGTTCCAGATCTCGTGGAAGTGGACGCCGTCCTCGGGCAGGTGCCGGCTGACCGGCACCGGGCCGTCGAAGACCACCACCGAGACGCCCTCGGGGGTGTGGCCGGTCACGACACGACGGGGCGCGTGGCTGCCGGCCGTGTCCACGGTGCTCACGCGTGGGTGCCGATCGGGCCGCCGTGCAGGGCGACCATCTCGGGCCAGAGGCTGGGGATGTTGAGCGGAACGCTCGGCTCGTAGTCGGTCAGCTCGACGTAGGCGCGGTGCAGGTTGCACACGACCCGCTCGCCCTCGGGCCAGTCACGGTAGGGGTCGTCCCCCTGGGCGGCCTTCTGCGCGGCCTCGAGCGGGGTGAGGCCCGCGGCGTACGACTCGACGGCGAGGGCCGAGATGTAGTCGACGTATCCCTCCAGCTCACCGAGCACGCGCGCGACCTCCTCACCGCTGCGGCAGGCCGGCCCGTGACCGGGCACGAGCGCCTCGGGTGCGAGGTCGCGCATCGTGCCGAGCGCGGCCTTGAAGCCGAGCATCGAGCCCTCCATGAAGATCGGATGACCGCCGGAGAAGGCCAGGTCGCCGGCGAAGAGCACCTTCTGCTCCGGCAGCCAGACCGCGACGTCGTTGGTGGAGTGAGCCGGCCCCATCGTGATCAGCTCGACCGGGAAGCCCTCCATGTGCAGCGTTAGCCTCTCGGAGAACGTCACGTCCGGGGGCCGCACGACGAGGCGGCCGTAGTCGGCGGGCAGCTCCTTGGTGGCGGCCAGGCCGGCGCGCAGCACGCCCTCGCGGGCCAGGTGGTGGCCCACGATCGTGGTGGTGGTCGGCAGGAAGCCGTTGCCGTAGGTGTGGTCGGGGTGGTGGTGGGTGTTCACCGCCACCTTCGGATCCCGTGCGCCGATGCCGGCCACCTCGGCGAGCAGGGCGCGGTTGCGCTTCTCGGTCGAGGTGGTGTCCACCAGGACGGCGTCGCGGGCGGCGTCGGTGATGACGCCGCAGTTGTTCACCATCCAGCCGCCCGCGGGCTGGACGTAGGCGTAGACGCCCGTGGCCAGCTCCTGCAGGTACGGCGAGCCGTCGTCCCAGGTCACCTTGTGTCTCCCTTGCGCTGTGGTTGCCGTCACAGTCAGCCCGAGAAGTGGTGGTCGGGGCAAGGGTCGGGGCCATCGCCAGGACCGATCACTGGCATCGATGAATCGGACGCACCGCTCAGGAGTGCTCGTCCTCCACCGTGACGGCGACGTCGTAGAGGAGCTGGCGCAGCCAGACGACGGACGGGTCGGTCTCCCGGCGCGGGTGCCAGTGCGCCGCCTCGGTGATGTTCACCGGCCCCAGCGGGGTGCGCGCCGCCGTCAGGTTCAGTACGTCGAGGCAGCGCCGCGCCAGCCGTGACGGCACGAAGCAGCACATGTCCGTGCCGGCGACCGCGAACGGCAGGGTGAGCAGGCTGCGTACCCGGACCAGCACGTTGCGATCGGCGATGCCGTTGCGCTCCAGCTCGATCTCGAGAGGGCGGCGGACCGGGCCGGCGGCGGTGAACTCCGCGACCGCGTGCGGCATCTCGTGCAGGTCCTGCAGGCTCAGTGCGCCGTCGCGCAGCCGCGGGTGCTGCCGGTCGACCAGGCAGACCAGCTCGTCGGTGGAGACCGGCTGGGAGCGACCCGGGAAGTCGAACCCCAGCGGCGCGATGATCAGGTCGCGGCGCATCAGCTGGGCGTCGATCTGCTCGCGGTCCAGGTCCAATGGGTCGAGGGTGATCGAGCAGCCGGGCGCCTGCTCGGTCAGGATCCGCGCGAGCGGCTCGGCCAGGACCGTCATGGCGTACTCGGACATGCTGACCGCGAAGCGCTTGGCACTGGTGGCGGGGGCGAAGGCGCGCTCGTTGCCGAGCAGCGCCTCGGCCGCTTCGACGGCGTCGGTGACGGCCGGACGCAGCCGCTCCGCGGTCGGGGTCAGCTCGAAGCCTCGTCCAGAGCGGACCAGCAGCTCGTCGTCGAAGTGCTTGCGCAGCCGTGCCAGGGCGCCACTCATCGCCGGCTGGCTCATCATCAGCCGCTCGCCGGCACGGGTGAGGTTGCGCTCCTCCAGCAGTGCGTGGAGGGCGAAGAGCAGGTTGGCGTCGACCTCGCGCAGCCGCTCCCGGGTCCCGGGCTCCTGTGTGACCATGGCCATGGAACTCTAGGCGATGCCGAGAAGGAACGAGAGAAGAGACGACATGGCGTTGGGCGGGACCGACCTCAACCTGCTGCTCCCGCTGAAGGTGCTGCTGGAGGAGGGCAACGTCACCCGTGCCGGGCAGCGGCTCAACCTCAGCCAACCCGCGATGAGCGCGGCGCTGGCGAGGCTGCGCCGGCGCTTCGACGACGAGCTGCTGGTCAGGGCGGGGCGGGAGTACGAGCTGACGCCGTTCGCCCGAGACCTGCTCCCCGAGGTGCAGCAGGCGGTCCGGCTGGTGGGGGTGGCGCTCGACCTCGAGGACGCCTTCGACCCGAGCACCAGCAGGCGCACCTTCCGCCTGGTGATGAGCGACTACGCCATCGCCGCCATCCACGAGCCGCTGGTGCGACTGGTCGAGGCCGAGGCCCCCGGCGTACGGCTCACGATCGGGAACCTCGGGTCCGGCTCGCATCTCTCCGAGCGGCTGCTGGTGGACAACGACGCCGTCGTGGCGCCGATGGGCTTCGGCTTCCAGGGGGCCTCGCAGCCGCTGTGGACCGACCGGATGGTGGTGCTCGCCGACCGGCGCAACCCGCGGTTGCGGGACGGGCGGCTGAGCATCGACGACCTCCGCGCACTCCCGTACGCCGCGGGATCCTTCGGCGCCGGCGTGCTCACACCTGTCGACCGCGTCTTCGGCGAGCTGCACATCGAGCACCGGCCGGTGCTGCAGGTCTTCGGCTTCCTGCCGCTGCCGTTCGTCATCGAGGGCACCGACATGTACGCCGTCGTGCCGGAGATGCTGGCGCGGCTGCACGACCGCCCCGACGGTCCGCTGGTGATGGTCGACCCGCCGTTCGGCGAGGTGCTGCTGGCCGAGGGCTACTGGTTCGCCGAGCACCGGCTCTCAGATCCGGCGTACCGCTGGCTGTTCGGGCGGTTGGAGGCCGCTGGCGCGGAGCTGGCGCTCGGCTAGGCCGGCTGCGGCGTGGCTGGGCCGGCTGTCCGGTGGGGGCGTGTGACGCCCTCGGAGCAGGCCCACCGCCGAACGGACCGCAGCCTGCTGAACGACTGTTCGAGCGCTGGAGACTGTCCGTGCCGATCGAACAGTCGTTCAGTCCCGCGGGAGGCCTCGTCCTCCGCTGAGGGGTCGTTCAACACGTTGGCCGCGGCGCTGGCGGGCCTGGTTGGGCTGGCGGGTGCCGGACCCCGCCGGCCTTAGAAACCTGGAGAGGCCATCGAGTGCGACGAGCCCCGTGGGCGAAAAGGGCATCTCGTGGCCGTCCCGCCCGTGCCGGACGGCGCTCCGTCACGCCCAGTGGTTGGCGTTCGCCGCCCCCTCAGGCCCGGCGAGGTAGCCGACGAACAGCCCGTCCGGGTCCCGCTCGGCGCGGATCCGGCCCAGCCGTTCCCACGACTCGTCGGAGAGGAAGCGCAGCTGGCGGTGGGAGAGGTCGCTGTCGCCGAGGTACTGCCCGACGGTGACCGGCTCGAGGTCGGCCATCGCGCGGTCGAGCCAGGCGCGGTGCTGGTCGTCCTCGGCCGGGTCCTCCCACAGCACGTACGACGCGAGGTAGATCTCCGACTGGACCGAGAAGGCCATGTCCGGCAGCTCGCGCAGCGGGGCCATGCTGAACCAGATGGTGAAGGCCTTCTCGTTCGGCAGGGTGGTGTAGGCGCGCCGCATGGCCGGCACCACCTCCTCGGCGGTACCGGAGAGCCAGGCGTTGTCCACGACCCAGCGGTGACCTTCCGGGTTGGCGCGGACCTGCTGGGCGCGCTCGGCCTCGAACGTGGTCGGCTGGGCATCCACGCTCAGAAGCGCCCGGTCGAGCGCCGGGTTGTCCCGGAAGGGGGCGAGCGCCGCGTCGGCCTGGGCCTCGGCGTCGACCATCGCGACGCCCGTCACCAGCAGCACCGGGGTTGCCGAGATCAGCGGATCGGTCATGGTCAGCGCCACGATCTCCACCGTGTCGGCGATGGTGGCGTGGGTCTCGTGCAGCCAGGTCATCACCTCGTCGAAGTCCTCGAGGGCGAAGGCCTGGACGGTGTGCGCGAGGTGGCCCGGGTGCGGCCGGGTGCGGAGGTGGAAGCGGGTGACCACGCCGAAGAAGCCCGGCCCGGATCCGCGTGCGGCCCAGTAGAGGTCGGTGTTCTGGGTGGCGTCGGCCCGCACCAGCTCACCGGAGGCGGTGACCACGTCGATGGCCTCGACGTACTCGGCGGCCCAGCCCCAGCCCCGGGCGTTCCAACCCTGGCCGCCCTGCAGCAGGAAGCCGCCGATGCCGACCGTCGGGCAGTGCCCGCCGACGAAGAACCGGCCGCGCTCGGCCAGGTAGGGGCCGAGCTCGCTGCCACCCTTGACCGCCGGCGAGGCGGTCACGATGCCGGTCGCCTCGTCGTACGCGATCTCCTTGAGGCCGCCCAGGTCGATCACGAGCGCGTCGTCGCGCACCGACCATTGCGCCCAGCTGTGGCCGCCGGAGCGGACCGCCACCTTCCAGCCGTGCTCGCGGGCGAGCCGTACGCCGTTCACGACGTCCTGCTCGCTGGCCGCCCGCAGCACCGCCGCGGGCGTGCGAGCGCTGAGCCGGCGGTTGAAGATCCGGTCGATGCGGGCCGCCTCGAATCCGGGCTCGCCGCGCAGCAGCAGCTCGCCGTCGAAGGAGTGCCCGTCGATGGAGTGCCCGTCGACGGCTGCGCTCACGCCGGCACCACCAGCGCACCCAGCGTCTCGCCCATCAGTCGACCCGGGTTCTCGTCGGGGTCGACGCCGGGGTGGATCTCCCACTCGGCGAGCTTGAGCGAGTTGTCCAGCACCATCTTCACGCGGGGGAAGCGGCGCCCCCAGTACGCCGGCAGCACCTCGTCGACGCCCCGCCCGTCGGTGAGCATCTCGGCCAGGATCACCGCGTCCTCGGCGCACATCGCCGCACCCTGCGCGATCAGTGGCGGGCAGGCGTGGGCGGCGTCGCCGATGATGATGGTGCGGCCGCGGTACCAGGGCTCCTCGACGCAGATCGCCTCGATCCACTGGTAGTTGACGACGGCGTCGTCGGCCAGGCTGTCGCGCACCTCGCCCCACGTCCCGCCGTACCCCTGGCCTCGTTCCTTGAGCTCCTTGCCGCGCTGGCCCTCACCCACGTAGGAGCGGTCGAGGTTCTCCTCGAGCAGGAAGGCGTAGCAGAGGTCCTCGGAGATCGGCGTGTAGCCGGCCTTGAACTTCGGACCGCCGTAGTACATCTCCGAGCAGTCCATCTGTGCCGGCCGCTTGGCCACGGTGCGCCAGATGCCCATCCCGACCGGCTTCGGCTCGGTCTCGATGCCGATCATGCCGCGCACCTTGGACCGGATGCCGTCGGCGCCGACGAGCAGGTCGACGGTCTCGGCGGTGCCGTCGGAGAGGGTGACGGTGACCGAGTCCCCGTCGTCCTCGATCGCTGCGACCGTCGTCCCCAGCCGTACGTCGACGCCAGCCGCGACGACCTCCTCGGCGAGGATGTCGGCGATGTCGCCACGGACCGCGCCCATCGTGCCGGGCAGCTCCGGTCCGCCCATCGGCGGCGTGGGGATCTCGGCGATCAGGCTGCCGTCGGCGCCGCGCAGGCGGAGCTTGTTGAACGGGTAGGCCCGCTGCGCGAGGCGGTCGTAGATGCCGACGCTGTGGAACGCCTTCAGGGCATTGCCCTGCAGGGTGATGCCGTGGCCGACACCGCGCAGGGTGTCGCGCACGTCGACGAGCACGACGTCGACGCCGCGCTGTGCCAGCGCGAGTGAGAGCACGCCGCCGGTGATGCCACCGCCGACGATCAGGACCCGGCTGGTGCGGGACTCGGACATAGGGCCTCCTTTGTGTCTTCGGTCACAGGAAACCGTCGATGCCCGGGGTCCGGAACCCCGTCCTCGCTGATGCCAGCCATCGCTCTCGGAGCCCCAACGCCGGACGAATGGCTGGCATTCACAGGGACGTTTTCCCCTTGGCTGCGACGTGCGTCACGCTCCATGGAGTGACCTCAGTCACACAGTCTCGGATGGGAGACGGCGGCCGATGCCGTCCGTTCATGAAGGAGCAGAAATGAGCCAAGACCTCAGCGCGGACAAGCGTTCTGCGCGGCCGACCTGGCTGCGGAGCGGTCGCCGGGCGGGCAAGCTCGCCGCGGTCGCCGCCGTCGTCGCCCTCGCCGGTACGACGCTGGTCGCCTGCGGCAGCTCGGACTCGAACAACACCAGCGCGTCCGACTCGAAGTCCAAGACCATCAGCGCGAGTGCCCAGACGGCGCTCGACACGGCGTACAAGGGACTGGGCTCGGACCTGGCGAACCTGCCGGCCGTCACGCCCAAGTCCGGCGTCAACTTCTACGTCGTCTCGTGCGGCCAGTCGGTCTCCAGCTGCTCGGCGCCGACCCAGGCGATGATGGACGCGGCCAAGGCCGCCGGCTGGTCGGCGCACATGGCCGACGGCAAGCTCAGCCCCGACGGCTTCTCAGCTGCGATCCGGCAGGCGATCGCTGGTGGCGCGAACGTGATCGTCCCGGTCGGTTTCGACTGCCAGGCCGCCCAGGCCGCCTTCGAGGAGGCCAAGAAGGCCGGCATCACCGTGGTCGGTGGCGGCGGCCCTGATGACTGCAAGCCGCAGCTGTGGGCCTCGGAGCGGCTCTGGGTCTCCGGCTACACCGGCGTCCAGGAGTGGAACACCTTCGGGCAGTACGGCGCCGACTGGGCCTACGGCCAGAACGGTGGCGACGTCAAGGCGATCACCCTGACCGCCTCGACCAACACCTGGGGTCAGTGGATCACCGACGGCTTCAACGCCGAGCTGAAGAAGCTGGGCGGCAGCACGGTCGAGCAGAACATCGACATCTCCGACCCGGAGACGGCCGACGGCTCCTTCGTGCAGAAGGTCACCACCGCACTGCTGGCCCACCCCGACGTCAACGTCCTCCAGGTGCCGATCGGCGGCTGGCTGAACGCGGGCCTCTACCAGGCCATCGTCTCCTCGGGCCGCAAGAACCTGACGATCGTCGTCGGCGGCCAGTCCGACGCCTCCACCATGGACCTGATCCGCAGTGGCACCCAGAACGGCATCAAGCTGGGCGCGACCCCGCAGGCCCAGGAGTGGGGCGCGTGGGGCTCGATCGACACCGCGATCCGCGTGCTCGCCGGCCAGAAGCCGGAGTACATCGGCGAGGAGATCCAGGCCGTGGACGCCGATCACAACCTGCCGAAGTCCGGCGCCTACCAGGGCTCGATCGACTGGAAGTCGGCATTCCTCAAGTCGTGGGGCAAGGCCTGATCGTGGTCTCGACGACAGCGCAGCAGTCGGCGGCCGGGGGCGACTCCTCGGCCGCCGGCCGGCCCGGCCCGCCTGAGGATGTCGCGCTGCGAGTGGCGGGGTTGAACAAGAGCTTCGGCTCGGTCCAGGTCCTCAAGGACGCCTCGCTCACCGTCCGGAGCGGCACCGTGCACGCACTTCTCGGCGGGAACGGCTCGGGCAAGAGCACCACCATCAAGATCCTCGCGGGGGTCTACCAGGCCGACTCCGGCGACCTCGACGTCCGCGGCGAGTCCTACGACCTCGACGGCTACACCCCCGCGACCGCGGAGAAGGCGGGCCTGCGGTTCGTCCACCAGGACCTCGGCCTCTTCGACGACCTCAGCATCGAGGAGAACTTCGCCCTCGACGCCGGCTACCCGCGCAACGCCGCGGGGGGCATCGACTGGAAGCGCCTCCGCAGGCGCGTCGCGGAGCTGATCTCGGCGTACGAGATCCAGGGTGGCCCGCGCACGCCGGTCAACCGGCTGCGTCCGGCCGACCGCACCCTGGTCGCGATCGCCCGCGCCCTGCAGGACGACGAGTCCGGCAACTGCGTGGTCGTGCTCGACGAGCCCACCGCGTCGCTGGGCAAGAAGGAGTCCGAGGAGCTCTTGGGGCACGTACGCCGTCGCGCCGACGCGGGGCAGACGTTCGTCATCGTCAGCCACCGCATGCAGGAGGTGCTGTCGGTGGCCCAGGACTTCACCATCTTCCGCGACGGCGTCGTGGTCGGCGAGCTCGTCGACGCGGAGCCGACCGAGGACGAGATCGTGGCGATCATGGCCGGTCGCGCCGTCGCCGCGTTGCGGCCGACCGGCTCCATCAGCCATGCCACCGCCGAGCCGGTGCTGGAGTTCCGCGACGTCGCCGGCGGCGCGCTGGCCGGTGTGGACCTGACCGTGCACCGCGGCGAGATCGTCGGCGTCGCCGGTCTGGCCGGCTCCGGCCGGTCCACGCTGCTGTCGATGGCGTTCGGCGCCGTCCGGCCGACGTCGGGCGAGATGCGGCTGTCGGGGGCGCCGTTCGCGCCCCGCACCATCGAGGCGGCGATGAAGGCAGGGGTCGCGCTGGTGCCCGAGGACCGCGCCCACGAGGCGGCGTTCCCCGACCTGACCACCGACCAGAACCTGTCCATGAGCGTGCTGCGCCAGCTGTGGCACGGTGGCCTGATCCGGCGACGGGAGTCCCGTGCCAACGCCGAGCGGCTGATCCGGAAGTTCGGCGTCAAGGTCGCTGGTCCCGAGGCGCCCTTCAGCTCGATGTCGGGCGGCAACCAGCAGAAGATCGTGATCGCGCGCTGGCTGCAGCGCGACCCGAAGGTGATCCTGCTCGACGAGCCCACCCAGGGCGTGGACGTGATGTCGCGCGCCGACATCTACGGCGTGGTCCGCGACGCGGCCGCCGAGACCGGCGCCTGCGTGCTGATCGCCTCCAGCGACCTCACCGAGCTGCACGCCCTGTGCGACCGGATCGTCGTCCTCGGCGGCGGCCGGGTCAGCCAGGAGGTGGCGGCCGGCGAGGTCAGCGTCGACGACCTGACCGCGCTCGTCCTCAAAGCACCCCAGTCCCAGAAGTACACGGAGCAGTACACGGAAGGCAGTCCGGCATGACCGACACCTCGCAGGCGCACTCGCCGTCCGCCCCGGCGGAACCGACCCCGCCCACACCGACGCGGCGGGCCGCGTCGTCGGCCTTCAACGGCGCGAGCGTGGTCCGCTTCCTCGAGGCCTACGCGCTGGTGCTGATCACCATCGCGGTGGCGATCTTCTTCTCCGTGGCGCACCCGGCGAGCGTCGCCTTCCCGACGATCAACAACTTCAACGTCGTGCTGGGCAACAACGCCGTCGTGCTGCTGATCGCGCTGGCGGCGCTGTTCCCGCTGGTCAGCGGCTTCTTCGACTTCTCGCTCGGCTCCACGGCGGTCCTCTCGTCGGTCCTGTGTGCCGGCCTACAGGCCAAGTCGGGGCTGCCGCTCATCGTCGCGATCATCATCCCGCTGCTGGTCTCGGCCGTGATCGGCCTGCTCAACGGCCTGTTCGTGACAGCGTTCAAGATGAGTCCGTTCGTGACCACGCTGGGCATGGCGACGCTGCTCTCCGGCATCACGATCTGGTACTGCAACGGCCGCACCTTCGTGCTCGACGGCTCCTCGGCGCTGATCTCGTTCGGCTCCTCGCGCTGGTTCAACCTGCCGGCGGTCTTCTTCGTGGTGCTGCTGGTGGCCGTCGTGGTCTGGTACTTCTTCCGGCACACGCCCTACGGTCGCTCGCTCTACGCGATCGGGTCGAACGCCACCAGCGCGCGGCTGGTCGGCGTACCGGTGGACCGCAACGTGTGGACGGCGTTCGTCGTCTCCGCGCTGATCGCCGGCTTCGCCGGCATCCTGCAGCTGGGTCGGCAGGGCAGCGCGACGGCCGTCGACGGCGGTTCGCTGCTCTTCCCGGCGCTGGCCGCGGTGTTCCTCGGTGCGACGGCGATCGTCCCCGGCTTCTTCAACGTCGTCGGCACGGTGGTCAGCGCGATCTTCGTCTCGATCGCTGTCAGCGGCCTGACCCTGATGGGTGCCAGCGGCTGGGCGACCAACGTGTTCAACGGCGCCGCCCTGCTCGTCGCGGTCGGCCTCTCCACCTACCTGGGCCGACGGAAATTGCGTGGCAAGGGCTGATGCCAGCCATCGCTTGAAGCGCGTTCCGCACGAGGTTCGGCACGCCTAGCGTGAAGTCGATCCCGCTCGTTTCCCCCTGTATCCCCGGGCCGCCGCCGGCGCCCGTCCCCTTCATCAAGACCTCTGAGGAGAACTCCCATGGCCTATGTCGTCAGCGCCACCTGGACCGTCCAGCCCGGCAAGGAGGACGTCGTCCGCGACGCGATCGAGAAGCTCACCCCGCCCTCGCGGCAGGAGCCGGGCAACGTCTTCTACCAGGCCTACCAGGACCCGGCCGAGCCGACCGTCTTCCGGCTCTTCGAGATCTACCAGGACGAGGACGCGTACTCCGCCCACGGCGCCTCGGAGCACTTCGCCGAGTACGGCCTGGGCCAGGCCATCCCGGTGCTGGCCAACCGCGAGCGCGCCTTCTACGAGACGATCGGCTGAGCTGGCATGAGACTGGCAGCTTTCCGCCGTACGGACGAGGCGGTGGGCACCCGCCGCGTCGGCCTCGTGGTGGGAGACGGGACCGGCGACCGGTCGACCTGGTGGCTGCACCCGTTCGCCGACGGCACCGACCTGGTCGCCCTGCTGGCGGCACCCGCGGCCGAGCGCGAGGCGGCGGCCGACGCGGCGGCCCAGGGCGATGGGCTGCAGCCGGACGACGTGGTGCTGCTGCCGCCGGTCTACCCGGTCGCGATGCGCGACTTCCTCACCTTCGAGGCGCACGTGGACGGGATGGAGCGCGGTCACGGCAACCCCGGGCCGCCGGCCGAGTGGTACGACGCGCCGGTCTTCCTGTTCATGGCGCCGCACGCGGTGACCGGTGCGCACGAGGCGGTACCGATGCCGCCGGACACCGAGCGCTTCGACTTCGAGCTGGAGATCGCCGCGGTGATCTGCCGCGACGTCCGCGACGTCACCCCGGAGCAGGCCCGCGAGGCCATCGGCGGCTACTGCATCATGAACGACTGGTCGGCCCGCGACGTCCAGGGCAAGGAGATGACGCTCAAGCTCGGCCCGTCCAAGGGCAAGGACTTCGCCACCACCATCGGTCCCTGGGTCGTCACCGCCGACGAGCTGGACGAGTGCCGCGACGCCGACGGCTTCCTCGACCTGGAGATGACCGTGAAGGTCAACGACGAGCAGGTCGGCGCGGACCGGTCGGGCCACATGGGCTGGTCCTTCGAGCAGCTGGTCGCGCACGCGTCCCGGGCCTCGTGGGTCAAGGCGGGCGAGGTGCTCGCCTCGGGCACGTGCGCGTCCGGCTCGCTCGCCGAGTCCTGGGGCCGCAACGGCTCGCTCACCCCGCCGCCGCTGCAGGTGGGTGACGTGGTGGAGATGTCGATCGAGCGGCTCGGCACGATCCGCAACGTCGTCGCACCGCGTGCCGAGAGCGTGGCCGCGGTGTCGCCTGCCCGTCGGCGTACGGATCAGGCGCGGCTGGAGGAGTCGGCATGACCGGTACCCCCACCGTCAGCCACGTGGTGACCCGCAACCCGGCGACCGGCGAGGTGCTGGCCACCTACGCCGCACACGACTCGGCCGGGGTCGAGCAGGCCCTCGAGGAGACGTACGCCGCCGCGCAGGTCTGGCGCGAGGTCCCGCTCGAGGACCGGCTCGCGCTGCTGCGCGGCGTCGGCAAGCTGCTCACCGAGCGCCGCGAGACCTATGCCGCGCTGATCACCGCCGAGATGGGCAAGCCGATCACCGAGGCGCTCGGCGAGATCGACAAGTGCGCCTGGAACTGCGAGATCGTGGCCGACCTGGCGCCCGAGTGGCTCGCCGATCACGAGGTCGTCTCGGCCGCCTCCCGGTCCTGGCTCTCCTACGAGCCGCTCGGGGTGGTCTTCGCGGTGATGCCGTGGAACTTCCCGTTCTGGCAGGTGCTGCGCTTCGCCTGCGCGGCGCTCTCGGCCGGCAACGCCGCGTTGCTCAAGCA
This sequence comes from Nocardioides sp. Iso805N, assembly GCF_000364605.1. Lineage (GTDB taxonomy): Bacteria > Actinomycetota > Actinomycetes > Propionibacteriales > Nocardioidaceae > Nocardioides. The sequence continues at coordinate 70,914 of NZ_KB822577.1, forward strand.
CAGCCCCGACGTGACGGGTGCCGCGCTGGCGATGGAGCAGCTCTTCGCCGACGCAGGTGCGCCGAAGGGGCTGTTCCGGTCCCTGGTGGTCGCCGCCGAGGACGTCGCGGCGGTCTCGCGACGGGTCGTGGAGGATCCGCGCATCGCGGCCATCACCCTGACCGGCAGCGAGCGGGCCGGGTCCTCCTTGGCCGCGATCGCCGGTGCGGCCATCAAGAAGAGCGTCCTCGAGCTCGGCGGCTCGGACCCGTTCGTGGTCCTCGCCGACGCGGACGTGCCGGCTGCCGCGGCGACGGCCGTGCGGGCGCGGTTCAACAACGCCGGCCAGAGCTGCGTGTGCGCCAAGCGCTTCATCGTGCACCAGGACATCGCCGAGGAGTTCGTACGTCGGTTCGTCGAGGGTGTAGCGCAGCTCCGCGTCGGCGACCCGACCGACGCCGCCACCACGATCGGCCCGATGGCACGCGCGGACCTCCGGATGAGCATCCTCCGCCAGATCGAGGCCTCGGTGGCGCAGGGCGCTCGGCTGGTCGCCGGCGGCCACGCCATCGACGCCTTGGACGACGACGGTCTGGACAACGACGGCGGCTGCTTCGTCGAGCCGACCGTGCTCGACGAGGTGCGGCCGGGCATGACCGCCTTCGTCGAGGAGACCTTCGGCCCGGTCGCGGCGATCGCCCGCGCCCGCGACGACGAGCACGCGGTCGAGCTGGCCAACGCCACCACCTTCGGGCTGGGCGCCTCGGTCTGGGGCGAGTCAGCGCACGCGCTGGCGGTGGGTCGGCGGATCCGCTCGGGCGCGCTGTTCGTCAACACGATGGTCGCCTCCGACCCTCGGTTGCCGTTCGGCGGGATCGGCCGCAGCGGCTACGGCCGCGAGCTCTCCGCCGAGGGCGTGCGCGAGTTCACCAACGTCCGGACGATGGTGGTGGCCTAGTGATGCGCCTCGACCACGTCGGCCTGACCGTCGCGGACCTCCCCGCGATGAAGGCCTGGTACGCCGCGGCCCTCGGCCTGACCGTGGAGTTCGAGTTCGAGCTGGACCACGTCGACTTCACCGGCGCGATGCTGCGTTCCACGGCGTCCGAGACCGGGGGGTGCTGGCGGCTCGAGCTGCTGCACCGGCCCGAGGGCGCGCCCGGGCTGCAGGCGGCGAACCCGGTGGAGGCGGCGTTGACGCACGGCTTCGGCCACGTCGCCCTCGACGTACCTGATGTGGATGCGGCCTACGCCGCGCTCATCGGTGCCGACGCCACCGACCGGATGTCTCCGCGACCCTCACCGGAGCCCGGCGTCCGGATGGCCTACGTGGCCGACCCCGAGGGCAACCTCATCGAGCTGCTCGACCGGACGACCGCAGGAGGATACGCATGACCGAGAGGTCACTTTCGGAGGGTCGAGTGTCCGGCCGACTGGAGGGGAAGGTCGCCCTCATCACCGGCATCGGGGGCGGGATGGGCCGGGAGGCCGCGCGTCGGTTCGCGGCCGAGGGTGCGAAGGTCGTGGGCTGCGACATCGACGCGGCGGGCCTGGAGGAGACGCTGGCGCTAGTGCGGGCGGAGGGCGGCGACATCACTGGCAGCGCCCCGGTCGACGCCGGTGACGCCACCGTGGTGGAGGAGTGGATCAACGCCGCGGCGCAGCTCCACGGCGGGATCGACGTCCTCTACAACAACGCCTCGATCCAACGCTTCGGCGCGATCGACGAGATCTCGGTCGAGGACTGGGACTTCGCCATCGACATGGAGCTCAACATCGTGTTCTACGCGGTGCGGGCGGCGTGGAAGCACCTGAAGGTGCGCGGCGGGGTGATCGTGAACATCGGCTCGATCGCCGGCACGCGCGGTGTGGAGTTCATGCCGCAGAACGCGCACGGCGCCGCCAAGGCCGGCGTGATCAACCTGACCCAGCAGCTGGCCGTCGAGGGCGGCCCGCACCGGATCCGCGCGGTCTGCATCTCGCCGGGATTCGTGCAGACGCCGGCGACGAAGTTCCTGGTGGACGACCCGCCGCCGGCCATGAAGGCGACCTGGGACCGGATCCCGCTCGGCCGGGTGGGCATACCCGAGGACATCGTCAACGCCGCGGTGTTCCTGGCCTCGGACGAGGCGTCGTGGATCACCGGCATCAACCTCGTCATCGACGGCGGCGGCTCGGTGCTCGGCTGAGCGCCACACAGACCTAGAGAAGGAAGAACGAAGATGAACAACCACCTCAACGAGCACGGCATCACCCACCTGCGCCACGTCGACCTCGCCGTCCCCGACTTCGAGAAGCAGCGGACGTTCTACAAGGACACTTGGGGCCTGAGCGAGGTCGGCACCGACGGCGATCTGTCCTACTTCGCCGCTGAGGGCTCGCCGGAGCAGTACATCGTCCGGCTCCGCAAGGACACCGAGAAGCGGCTCGACCTGATCTCGTTCGGCTCCGAGAGCCCCGAGACCGTCGACGCGCTCGCGCAGAAGCTCGCCGGCCAGGGCATCCAGCTCGTCAGCGAGCCGGACAAGCTGCAGACCGCCGGCGGCGGCTACGGCTTCCGGTTCTTCGACATCGACGGCCGCACCATCGAGATCAGCTCCGACGTCGAGACCCGCGCCTACCGCGAGATCGAGGAGAAGGAGGCCATCCCGGTCCGGCTCTCGCACGCGGTGATGAACTCCCAGGACCCCAACCGCACCCGCGACTTCTACGCGAACGTGCTCGGCTTCAAGCTCTCCGACACGCTCTGGGGTGAGCACATGGGCGAGATGATGCACTTCATGCGGTGCAACGACTGGCACCACTCGCTGGCGATCGCCCGCGGCCCGCACACCGCCGTACACCACGTCTCCTTCGAGATGCGCGGCCTGGACGAATACCTCTACGGCACCGGCCGGGTGATGCGCGCGGGCATCAAGAAGATCTGGGGCCCGGGTCGCCACCACGCGGGCAACAACACCTTCACCTACTTCCTCGACCCCAGCGGCAACACGATGGAGTACACCACCGAGCTCGAGCGGCTCACCACCGACGAGTGGCACCCGAGCGTCTACGACATCGCCGAGCCGGACACGCAGGACCTGTGGGGCATCGCCGAGCCGATGAGCGAGTTCATCGCGCGCGACTCCTTCAACGACCCCGACAAGGGCGTCTTCGTCGCCCCGCCGGTCTGAGCCGTCCCACGGACAGGAAGCCATGAGACTGGCCATGAGACTGCCCATGAGGCTGTCATGAGGTTGCCATGAGATTGCAGGACAAGGTCGTCGTCGTCACCGGCGCCGCCCGCGGCCAGGGGGCGGAGGAGGTCCGCGCACTCGCCGCCGAGGGCGCGTACGTCGTCGCCACCGATGTGCTGCCCTTCGACCCGCACGACGAGGCCTGGGCCGGCGGCAACGTCGTGGAGTGCCACCTCGACGTCACCGATGCCGACGGCTGGACCGCGCTGGCCGACTGGCTGCGCACCGAGCGCGGTCATGTGGACGCGCTGGTCAACAATGCCGGCGTGGCGGCCCGCGAGCGGCTGCCGCACGTGTCGCTGGAGGGGTGGCAGCGCGCGTTCGACATCAACGTCACCGGCCCGATGCTGGGCATCCAGGCACTGGTGCCGCTGATGCCGCAGGGGTCCAGCATCGTGAACATCTGCTCGGTGGCGGCGATCAGCGGGCACGCGGCTGCGGCGTACACGGCGAGCAAGTGGGCGCTGCGCGGGCTGACCCGTTCGGCCTCGCTGGAGCTGGGCTCGCAGGGCATCCGGGTCAACGCGGTGATGCCGGGCCTGATCGACACCCCGCTGATGGCGAACGCCTCGCCGGCGTTCAAGGAGGCGGCGCTGACCGAGGTGCCGCTGGGCCGGATCGGGGTGCCGGCCGACATCGCGCCGACCATCGTCTTCCTGTGCTCGGACGACTCTTCCTACTACAACGGTGCCGAGATCGTCATCGACGGCGGCCTGACCGCCCACGTCTCGCACAAGCGCATCGCTGACGCGACGAGGCCGGCATGATGCCCGGCAGGACGCCCGGCAGGAGGGGGTCGGCGTGAGGCTCGCGACCGTCAGCCATGAGGGCCGGCGCTTCGCCGCCGTCGTGGCCGCATCGGGATCGGTGCACGAGATCCGCGGGCGCACGCTCGAGGACCTGGTCGCGGGCGGCCTCCCGGCCGCGCTGGAAGCGGGCCGGGAGGCTCTCGCCGAGGGTGGCGTGCCGCTCGACGCGGTGCGGCTGGAGCTGCCCTACCGGCCGGCCAGCGTGCGCGACTTCGTCACCTTCGAAGCCCACGTCGAGGGCGTACGCCGCAGCGTGGACGGTGCCGTCGGTGTCCCCGAGGCCTGGTACGACGCGCCGACGTTCTACTTCACCAACCCGCACGCCCTCTTCGGCCCGGGCCAGCCGATCCGGCGGCCGGCGACGTGCCGCAAGCTCGACTTCGAGCTCGAGGTCGGGGTGGTGGTCGGCCGCGACGGCAGCGACCTGTCCGAGGCTGAGGCGGCCGGTGCGATCTTCGGATACACGATCGTCAACGACTGGTCCGCGCGCGACCTGCAGAGCCGGGAGATGCAGGTCGGTCTGGGCCCGGCCAAGGGCAAGGACTTCGCCACCTCGATCGGTCCGTGGATCGTGACGGCCGACGAGCTCGCGCCGTACGTCGACGACGCCGGCTTCCTCGACCTCGACTGCCGGGTGTCGGTCAACGGCACCCAGATCGGCGGCGACCGCCTGGCGAACATGCACTGGACCTTCGCGCAGATGATCTCCTACGCCTCGCGCGACTCGCTCGTGCGTGCGGGTGACCTGCTCGCCTCCGGCACCACCGGTGGCGGCGGCTGCCTGGCCGAGCTGTGGGGTCGGGCCGGGGAAGAGGTGCCGCCGGCGCTGAAGCCGGGCGACGAGGTCCGCATCGACGTCGAGGGCATCGGCACGCTGACGGGGACCGTCACCGGCTGAGCCGGCGGCGCGCCAAAGTGTCACGGTGACATCGGCGGCGGAATGTGACAGTTCCGCGGTGTCACTCTCGGCGCGAACTGTCACCGCCTTCGCGCGTCATCGAGCGTCGGCATACGCGCGACCGTGGAGTGTTATGCGCACCAGGTGCGCACAACACTCCACGGTCACCGCGCCCCGGGGCCGGCCTGGCCCGCGTCGAGCCGGCGTCACTGACCGCGCTGGCGGCTCTCGTCCGACCCGGCGGGATCGTCGCGAACACGGTCGTGACGATCCCGGCGCCCAGCGACGAGGAGCGCGACGTACATGGAGTCAACGTCTTCCTCCGCGGCGACACCGCGCAGCTCGCCGACCTCGTCGCGGCGGTCGACCGAGGTGAGCTCCGCGTCGACGTCGCCGAGCGGGTGGCGCTCGCGGACCTGCCGCGGCTGCACGCGCGCGCCGCTGCGGGCGAGGTCTCGGGCAAGGTCGTCATCGTGCCGGCGCTCGCCGCTCGGTGATGTGCCTCGCGCACGCGAGCGCGGCGCTCAGTCGTAGATCACGGCCTCGCCGCGCTCCCGCAGTGCGGCGAGCCCGTCCTGCATCGCCTGCAGCCTCTCCGGCGGATGCCCGACCCAGTCGACGATCTCGCCCACGACCCGCAGCGGCTCACGGCTGCGGAAGGACTGCGTGGGGTTGCCGGGGTGCTTCTTGTCGGTGACGTTGGGGTCGTCCTCGAACGCGCCGGTGGGCTCGACGACGTAGATCCGCCCGCGACCCTCGCCCTGCGCGAACTCCGCGCCCCACGTCGCGGCGTCCAGGGTGGCGGTGAAGTAGATGTGGTTCATCACCCGCCCGGCCTCGAAGTTGGACTCGCGGCCGGGCGTGAGCAGCTCCCCGACGGCGATGTCGGCCTTGGTGCCGTGCAGGTAGATGCCGTCCTCGAACACCTCGAACGGCACGGGCTCGCGCGCTGCGGTCATGGGATCGACCCTAGCGAGCACGGCGGGGCGCGCGCCTGATCGGTGTGCCGCCGGCATCTGGGGTACCTGCTCCCCAGCACCGAACACCCACCGAAGACCTACCGAAGGAGCGCCCGTTGAGTGAATCACCGCACGGCACCGACGACCCTCGCGAGATCGTCGAGGAGCTGGAGACCCGGACCCGCCAGGAGGCGACCCCGGACGATCCGGACACCGCGGAGAAGAAGGACAGCCCCGACCTGGCCGAGGGTGACGGCGGCGAGCAGGGCGACGTGGCACCGAAGGTGCCGGGCTCACCCGAGCCGCCGGACTGAGCCGCAGGCCGCACGCCGCGACACGCAGGGGGAGTGAGAGGCTGGCGCGGTGACGTCATCGCTGCCTCCGCCGGACGGCGGGCTCGGGCCGGCGCGGACCGGCCTGCTCGTCCTGGCGGTCGCCGTCTTCGGTGCGGTGACCACCGAGCTGCTCCCGGTCGGGCTGCTGCCGCAGATCAGCTCTGCGTTCGACGTCGGCAGCGGCACCGCGGGCCTGCTGGTGAGCGCGTACGCCGCGATGGTCGCCGTCCTGTCGGTCCCACTCGCACTCGCGACCAGGCGGCTGCCGCGCAAGCCGCTCCTGCTCGCCACCATCGGCGGGTACGTCGTCAGCAACCTGATCTCCGCCACCGCCCCGACGTTCGCCGTCCTGGCTGCCGGCCGGGTGGTCGGCGGCATCACCCATGCCCTGTTCTTCTCGGTCTGCATCGGCTACGCGGCCCGGCTGGTGCCACCGGCCCTGACCGGCCGCGCGATGGCGCTGGCGTCGGTGGGCGTCTCCGGCGGACTCGTCCTCGGCGTACCGTTCTCGACCGCGCTGGGCACGGCCCTCGGCTGGCGGGCGGCGTGCTGGTTCCTGGCCGTCCTGGTCGCCCTGGTCCTCGTGCTGGCCGCGGCGGTGCTGCCGCCGGTCGAGGGGCCCCAGGACGATGCCGCACCCCATCCGGGTCGGCGTCGTGACCTCGCGTCGGTCGTCCTCGCCAACGGCCTGACCTATCTCGGCACCTACGTCCTCTACACCTACATCAGCGTCCTGCTGCTCGACTCCGGGGCGAGCGACCACTGGGTCGGACCGGCGCTGCTGCTCTTCGGCGTGTGCGGGCTGATCGGGCTGCGTGCAGCCGCCGCGCAGCTCGACCACCGGCCGCGGCTCAGCGCCATCGTGGTGCCGACGGTGATGGCCGCGAGCCTCGCCGTGATCGCGGTCGCCTACCCGCGGCTGGCGCTGGTCATCGCGGGCGCGATGGTCTGGCTTGCCGCCTTCGGCCCGGCCGCCTCGCTCTACCAGTCGGCCTCGATCCGTACGTCGGCAAGCGCGCCCGAGACGGCCGGTGCCTGGATCAACGCGAGCAGCAACGCCGGCATCGGCGGCGGCGCGGCGCTGGGGGCGGTGATCATCGCGCACGGCGGGCTGGGCTGGGTGGCGTGGGCGTCGGCTGCGATCGTGGCGTGCTCGGCCATGCTGGCGCTGCTGGCCCGCTCCGCCTTCCCGGCACGTGGTGTGACCCCGGTGTCGGAGGCGCAGCCGGCGCAGCGCTGACCCGGGCACCGTCGCGCACCACGCCACCCCGCCCACGACCCCGCACCCGCTTCAGAAGCGGTGCCGCCGGCGCATCTCGGCGAAGTGCGCCGCGAACGCGGGGATCTGCCACTCCTCGCTCAACCGCTCGGTCGCCTGCGCGTGCGCGCGGGCGAGCTCGTGCTGTCCCGCTGCGGCGGCCGCGTAGGCGAGGTAGGCGTCGACAGGCCCGTCGGTCAGTGCCTGCCCGGCCGAGCACGTCCGTCCGGCGTACGGCTCGATCAGCGGGAGCGCTGCGCGCGCGAGCGCTCGCTCGCCCAGGTGCAGCGCCAGCTCGGCGGCGTGGCACCAGGCGAGGAGGGAGATCTCGTTGTCGTGGTCGAGGGGTGCGCCGTGTGCGCGGTAGTAGGTGCGGCCGCCGCGGAGGTCGCCGGTGCGGCACAGATAGGTGGCGATGGTGGCGGAGAACGGGAACGACGCCTCCACGAACTCCTCCAGGAGCGGGGTGATCTCGGCGGCGCGGCCCTGCATGAGCCGCACGGTGATGAGGGAGGCCACGATGGCCTCGTCCGCCTCGGCGTGGGAGATCTGTCGAGCGGTCGCCTGCATCCGCGTGAAGATCTCCTCGGTCTGCTCCGTCTCACCGGCGAGCGCGCGCCACGGCAGCTCGAGCTCGTCGAGGACGAGCGTGCCGAACAGGATGCGCTGCCGCTCGCCGTCGGCCCGTGCCTGGGCTGCCGCCTCGAACATCTCCCGCGGCCGGCCCAGCTCGGAGAGCACCACGGCACGCATCGTGCCGGCGACGACCACGGCGCGCTCCTCGCCGGTGGCCCGTGCCAGCTCGAGCGCCCGGGTGACCCAGGCGAGCCGGTCGGGATCGGAGCGGGCCACGATCAGCGCGGTAGCCGCGCCGAGCAGCGCGTCGATCAGGAGCCGGTCGTGGCCCAGGCCTTCGGCGACCTCCAGGCCCTCGGCGACCAGGGCCTCCCGCTCGGCATAGGGGGCGTCCTGGCCGAGCTCGATCGCGAGCGCCAGCAGCGTCCTGCTGCGCAGCTCGTCCGAGCCCGGTGGGAGCCGGTCGAGGGTGCCGCGCAGCGCGTCGACCACGAGCTCGTTGACCTGACCGGGTGACGCCGAGCGCCACAGCACGGACTGGGTGGTGGCGATCGCCGCGCGCGCCACGGCGACCGGGTCGCGCAGCTCCTTGCCGACGGCGATCGCCTCCTCCACTCCTGCGATGAGCGCGGGCAGGTCGGCGGCCCAGCGGCACGCCTCGATCAGGCCGGTCAACAGGTCGTAGCGCTGCCGCGGCGTCGCCTCCTGGTCCTCGGCGAGCGCATCCAACGCGGCCCGCCACAGCCGGGCCTCCTCGTCGTACGCGTAGAGCCGGCGGGCGACGGCCGCCGCGGCCACGGCTGCGCGCCAGGCTCGCGGGGCGTACGCCGAACCGCTGGCGAGCCAGTGACCGGCAACCTCGGTCTCCCGCCCGGCGCGCTGCTCCAGTGCGGTCGCGAGCCGCACGTGCACCCGCGCCCGCCGGCTGGCGGGCATGCCGACCACGAGCGTGTCGCGCACGAGGGCGTGCGCGAAGACGAACCTGTCCACGCCGTCCTCGCGCAGCAGCCCGGCCGCGAGGGCGGGATCGAGCCGGTCGAGCACGTCGTCCTCCGACGCCTCGACCGCCGCAGCGACGACGCCGGTCTCGAAGAACCGGCCGACCAGGGCGCCCGCACGCAGTGCGGTGACCGTCTGCTCGGGGAGCTGCCCGACGCGCCGCGCGACCACCTCGGACACCGCCGCCGGCGGGTGCTCTTCGAGCAGCAGCTTCACCAGGTCGCGCTCACCGGCCAGCCGGGCGTACTCGACGAGGAAGAACGGGTTGCCATCGGTGCGCTCGCGCAGCTGCACCGCCTGCTCGGGCGAGGGCGCGGTGCTGCTCACCGCCTCGAAGAGGTCGGCCACAGCGCCCTGGGGAAGGCCGGCGAGCTCCAGGCGCAGCGGATGCACGCGAGCCAGGGCGTCGGCGGCGACCGCGAGCTCGGTGCCGGGCGTCGGCTGGTGGCGCCAGGTCGCGATCAGCAGCAGGCGCTCCTCGCCTGCCCGCTCCAGCAGCAGCCGCAGCACCCGCAGGCTCGAAGGGTCGGCCCAGTGCAGGTCGTCGAGGACGACGACGGTGAGGTGCTCGGCCGCAGCGCTCAGGACCGCCGCGCTGACCCGTTCCCACGCCCCGAACTGGCCGCCGCTCTCGGAGCCGATCACCTCCTCCAGCGAGAGCCCGATGCCGGCGAGCACGTGCTTCCAGGGCCACAGCGGCGGAGCACCGTCGTCCTGGGAGCAGCGACCGATCAGCACGTGAGCGCCCGCCTCGCGTGCCGCACGGGTCAGCTCGCCGGCCAGCCGGGACTTGCCGATGCCGGGGTCGCCGGTGACGACGGCGTACGACGCCGTGCCGGCTCGGGCGTGGTGCAGCTGGCCGAGCAGAGCCTGCAGCTCGGCGTCCCGCCCGGCCATCGGCCAGGGTGCCACCGGGGGTGGCGGTGGTGCCGGTGGCGTGGGTGGCGTCGGCTCCTGCGCCGGCCGGGCTGCGGGAACGACGACGCCGCCGCGTGGCGGAATCCAGTCGAGCCCCGGGTCCTGCTGCAGGATCGCCGACTGCAGGTCGCGCACCTCGGGCGAGGGCACCAGCCCGAACTCCTCGTCGAGGACCTCGCGCAGTCGCCGCAGCTGGTCGAGGGCCTCGGCCTGCCGCCCCGCGCGGGTGAGGGCCACCGCCTGCAACGTCCACAGTCGCTCGCGCAGCGGGTGCTGCTGGGTCAGCGTCTCGAGCTCGGCGGCGACCGTCTGATGGCGACCGAGCGCCAGCCCCGCCACAGCACGGTCCTCGCGGGCGACCAGCAGCAGCTCCTCCAGCCGCGCCCGCTCGGCGACCGCGGCGGCCGCATCGCCCAGCTCGGCGTACGGCGCTCCACGCCAGCGGGCCAGCACCCCCTCCAGGTCCCGCAGTGTCTCGTGCAGTCCCGCCTCGTCCAGGTCGGGGGTGAGCCGTGGATCGGAGGTCCGCAGCTGGGCGTGGGTGCGCTCGATCGTCCGCTTGAAGTCGCCGGCATCCACGGGCGCGTGCCAGGCATAGCCCGTGGGCACTGTGACGAGCACTCGTGCCGGCGCGCGCCGCTCGCGCTCGGGCTCGACAGCGCGGCGCAGGTGCGACACGTAGCCCTGAAGCGTCGTCGCGACGCCGGGTGGCGGGCGCTCGCCCCACACCAGGTCGACCACGGTGTCGACGCTGACCGGCCGGCCGCCGTACAGGGCGAGCGCTGCCACGACGGCGCGTTGCCGTGGCGCGCCCAGGTCGAGGTCGCGTCCCTCGCGATGGACCTCCACGGGGCCCAGCACCGAGGCGCGCACCTGGGTCCCGGTGGCCACGCTCGCGCTCACGAGACGACTGTACGAAGCGGGATCGCCGGATGCGTCCCCCATTTTCGGGGGACGGCGATCGTTCGGTGCGGCCGACCTCAAGCGAACCCCAAGTCGTTCCCAAGCGGCCACAGACATCGTCGGGACCACAAGGACAACACACCGAAACAGAAGGAACAGCCATGACCGTCCTCGACGTCCACCCCTCCGACGCCCTTCGCCGCATCTGGGGCACCCGTGGGAGTGACCGCATCCACCTCGCCGGAGACCCCGGCTACGACGCGGCCCGGATCGCCTGGAACCTCGCCGTGGACCAGCGCCCGGCCGCCGTCGCCCAGCCGCAGACCGTCGACGAGGTCTCGGCCCTCGTCCGGGCAGCCGCCGTCACCGGCCTGCGCGTCGCCCCACAGTCCACCGGCCACAACGCCGGCCCGCTCGCCGAGCGCGGTCTCGACGACGTCGTCGTCCTGCGCACCGGCGGCCTGAACCAGGTGCGGGTCGACGCGGCCCGCGGCGTGGTCCGTGTCGAGGGCGGCGCCGTGTGGGAGCCCGTCGTCGAGGCTGCGGCGGCGCACGGCTGCGCGGTGCTGCACGGCTCCTCGCCCGACGTCGGTGTCGCCGGCTTCACCCTCGGCGGCGGCATCGGCTGGTATGCCCGCAAGCTCGGCCTGGCCGCCAACAGCCTGGTCGCGGCTGAGGTCGTGATCGGCGACGGCAGCCTGGTGCGGGCCGACGCCGAGCAGAACGCGCCGCTGTTCTGGGCCCTGCGCGGTGGCGGCGGCAGCTTCGGCGTCGTGGTCGCGCTCGAGTTCCGGATGTTCCCGATCGCCTCGGCGTACGCCGGCATGATGGTCTGGGACCTGGCCGACGCGGAGCGGGTGCTGCGCGAGTACGCCGCCTGGGCGCCGACCGCGCCGGACGAGGTCAGCGCCTCCTTCCGCGCGATGCGGCTGCCTCCGATCCCGGACATCCCCGAGCCGCTGCGCGGGCGCCGGATCGCCGTCCTCGACGGGGCCGTGCTGGGCAGCGACGAGCGCGCGGCCGAGATCCTCGCCGGTTTCCGGTCGCTGCGCCCCGAGATCGACACCTTCGGGCGGGTGCCGACGACCGCCGTCACCCGGATCCACATGGACCCCGAGGGCGGTGCGCCGTTCGCCTCCAGCTCGACGGTGCTCGAGGCGCTGCCGGACGCGGGGATCGACGCCTTCTGGGCGGAGGTCGGGCCGGACGCGACCACGTCGCTGCTCCTCGCCGAGCTCCGCCAGCTCGGCGGCGCCGTGGGCAGGCCCGCCAAGGGCGGGGGCGTGCTGAGCCACCTCGAGGGTCAGTACGCGGTGTTCGCGGGTGGCATGGCGATGACGCCGCAGATGGGTGCGCAGGCGCACGCGGACGCCGTCAAGGTGACCGACGCGCTGGCACCCCACGCCACCGGCACCCGCTACCTCAACTTCACCGAGAACGCTGTCGACAGCCGGACGGCGTACGGCGAGGAGCGGTGGCTGCAGCTCAAGGGGATCCGGTCGGCCGTCGACCAGCACGGCGCCTTCGCGGCCAACCACCCGGTGCCGCGGCTGTATGAGAACGGGCAGCCGACTGCGTGAGGACGGCGACTGTGTGGGGGAGCGGGCCCCGGCTGCTAGGCAGCCGGGGCCCGCTGGCGAGCGCGGCCTGCTTCCCGAGGGAAGCGTCGTCGTGCGGCGTCGAACAGTCGTCCGGTGGGCATGGCTTGTTCTGCGGCGTCGAACAATCGTTCGGCGGGCGAGGCTTGCCGTGCGGCGTCGAACAATCGTCCGGTGGGCGTGGCTTGCCTTATGGCGTCGAACAATCGTCCGGCGCGCGTGGATCAGCATCACCCCGTCGAGAGCCTCGCCAGCGGAATGGTCAGGCGCCGGTCTCGCGACGTGTGAGACGGGAGAGGACGAGACCGTGCACGGGGCCGACGGTGAGGCCCAACGCAGCGATGACGAGCAGATCGGGGACTCCCAGGGGCCGCAGCGCGGCGATCTCCACGGCCGCAGCCTAGGGGCAGATCCCGATGCAGCGGGTGCCTTTCGCGAGGGGGCCGCGTCGCGACGGCCCCGCTCAGGCGAGCAGGCGCCCCATCAGGTCGAGCAGCTGCTTGCGCTGGGCCGGCGTGAGGGGCGCGAGGAAGTCGCGCTGCACGCCCTCGACGACGTGGTCGAGCTCGGTCAGCATCTCGCCGCCGTCGGCGGTCAGCGTCACGATGTTGCGCCGCTTGTGAGTGGGGTCGACGGCGCGCTCGACCAGACCGCGCGACTCGAGGTCGTGGAGCGCGTTGGTGACGTCGCTGCGGTCGATGCCGGTGCTGCGACCCAGCTCGGCCTGGCTGGCGGGGCCCCACTCGTCGAGGGCGGCGAGCAGCCGGTAGTGGTAGCCCCTCAGCCCGCTCTCGTGCGACTCGAATCCGGCGTTGAGCAGGCCGAACGAGCGCGCGTGCAGGCGGCTCACCAGCCAGGTCGCACGCTCCGAGAGGCGGCTCGGGAACGGGCCCGTGCGGGCTGCGGATCGCATGGATGCAGCCTAGCGGGTTGTTGGGCCTGCCAACGCTCGCTATATTGGCAATGCCAACATTGGACGCACCAACACAGGAGTCGCCATGTCACACGCACCCACCAAGAGTCGGACCGATGGCTGAGCAACGCGCTCACACGATGAAGGGCCAGCGCATCGCCAACACCGTCGTACGTGCCCTGCTGCGGACCCCCGGCCTGGCGCGGATCATCGGCGCCAAGCTCGTCACGCTCTACGTCGTGGGTCGCAAGTCGCAGCGTCGCTACGCGATCCCTGTCGCCTACCTCGCCGACGGCGGAGACCTGCTGGTCGGCACGCCCTTCGCCTGGGGGAAGAACCTGCGCACCGGCTCGCCGATCACGCTGCGGCTCAAGGGCCGACTCCGGACGGCGGACGTCGACGTGGCGACGGCCGAGCCGGAAGTGGTGGCGGGTTATGCCCTGATGGCGCGCTCGAACCCGACCTTCGCCAAGTTCAACGACATCCGTCTCGGCGACGGCGGCGAGCCCGATCCCGACGACCTGCACCAGGCCTGGCTGGGCGGGGCCCGGGTGATCCGGCTCAGCCCGCGTGCGGCCTAGCCGCTATCGGCCGGCCGGCCGTCACCCCGCGCCACCTACTCCGAGCATAGGCAGAACGGGTGCCCGGCGGGGTCGAGGAAGACCCTGAACGTCGTACCGGGCTGGTGCTCGTGCTTGCGCGCACCGAGCCCGAGCACCGCCGCCTCGGCCTCATCGAGGTCGTCGACCGTGACGTCGAGGTGCAGCTGCTGCGGCACGACCTGCCCGGGCCACTGCGGCGGCGTGAAGTCGTCGACCTTCTGGAAGGCGAGCGAGTCGCCATACTCGGCGTGGATGGACCACCAGTCCTCGTGCTCCTCCACCCGCCAGTCGAGCAGGGCGCCGTAGAACACGGCCAGGGCCTCCGGGTCGGGGCAGTCGAGCACGACCACGGGGAAGCGTGCGATAGCCATGCCTGCACCCTACGAAGGAGTCGTCGGCTCGTCAGCCTGCCAGCGCGAAGCCCTCGCTCATAGGGCCTCCTTCAACCTCGGTCGTGGCACTGACCAGCTGTTCGTCAGCTCCAGGATCTCGAGCAGGCGATAGACCGTGGACGAGACCGCCGTTATCTCGACCGTCTTCCCCAGCCGCTCGGCCGCGCTCTGCAGGGCCGTCAACGCGGCAACGCCCGCCGCGTCCATGAAGTCGACCGCCGACAGATCGAGCGCGAGCCAAGGGTTGCACGAGAGGGCCGCCAGGCCGACGTCGAGCAGTCTCTCGCTGTTGCTGAGGTCGATGAACCCAGTCACAGCAAGGACCGTCCGAGGGCCTGTCGCCTCGTTGCCCGAATAGAAGAGTTGCAGGTCCATGCGGCTTCGTCCTCAGCCTTCAGGCGGAGGGCGTACGTCGTCGCCATCAACCGCCGGTGTCATTCCGCAGCGAGATCACGAGCGTGCGGTCATGCCGAGGCCGGATTGTTTGGGCCTATGGGAGTATTGCACGTGGGTGGGTCAGGCGGAACCGCCCGAGCTGGCGCGGTGCTCCGCCAGGACGCGCCCGGCGACGTCGACCAGGCGGGTGTTGAGGCGGTTGGAGGCCTGGCGCAGCCGCTTGAAGGCCTCCTCGTCATCGAGGTCGTGGGTCACCATCAGCATCCCGAGCGCCTTGCCGATCTCGCGGTTGCTCAGCATGCCCTGGCGCAACGTGGCGGCCTCCTCGCGCTGGCTGGCAGCCGTGAGCGCGACGGAGGCGAAGCTCACCAGGATGGCGCCCATGTCGGCGTCCTCCTGGGTGAAGGCGCCTGCGGTGTCGGAGAAGACGTTGAGCGCGCCGACCTTCTTGTCGTTGACCACGATGCGGTAGCCGACCATGCCCCGGACCGGGGTCTCCGTCAGGATCCGGTCGGCCAGCTTCGGCCAAGCCGGCCGGGTGGTGATGTCCGGGTCCCACTCGAAGCGCTGGGTCAAGATGGCGTCGACGCAGGGACCTTCACCGACCTCCCACTCCAGCGCGTCGACCTTCGCCGCGATCGGGTCGGTCGTCGCCTCCAGGACCGGCTGCTCGCCCGCACTGATCGTGGTGATGCACGCCCGGTCGCACCCCGGCACCACGACGGGAGCCAGTCGGCAGATCTCCGCGTAGACGTCGCCGTACGTCTGGCCGTGGTAGACGAGCTTCGCCAGGCTCGTGAAGGCGCTCGCCGCCTCGTCCACGGGTACTGAGCTTGTCATCGAAGGCCGACCCTCTCCATGGTGGTTCGCGGTGCGCCACCGCGGCACGGCCTGGTTCTCGAGCCGTACCGAATTATCCACGGACGTCGTACGCCGAAGCTGGTCTGGCTCGATCGAGCCCTCAATGCCCCCGAGGCATCTCGCGACGTCGCCCTCGTCACCTTCGAGACGGCATGACGCTGTGCGCGTGTCATCGTGCGCTAGTCCCGTTCGTCCTCGGATAAAAGGCCGATCACGACGCCGCTGCCCATGGCTGGTCCGGCAGACGGTCCGCGGGCTGCCCGTCCTGGAGGCTGGAATCTTGTCGAGTAAGCGGTTGCTTGCGGCAGATACGGAGGCACGACGACTGTCTCACCGGCCGACGCGCCCCTCATGGCCCCAGGCCGAACACCTACATCGGAATAGGGGATAGGCGGCTCCGTTGCTGAGTGCCGTCACGACGTCGCTCCAGCCACGTCTCATCGATGTGTCCAGCCTCCAACAGCCCGACGAGTGGGTGGCGTTGACCCGCGCCCAGCAGCGCAGGGTCATGGAGATTCTCGCGGATCTCGCCGCGACGATCGGCGCGCCCACTCCCACCCAGCTCCTCGAGGTCATTGCAGACGTGCGCCGCGAAGGTGGGCCCGATAGCCCACCCGCGCCACGAACCGGCTAACAGCACGACCCCCGCCATCGGGCACCAGGCCGACACCGAACATCCGCAGCGGTAGCTCTGGACGCTATCCGCACAGGGCCGCGGTCCCGTATCCGGAGTCCAGTGGCTCGGCGTTGATGTAGATCGGCGTCACTGTTGGGCCGTCGTCTCGTAGCTTGAAGCGGAGCTCGGCGGAAGCGGCGCGGCCCAAGGCCACCGACGTGCATGGCAGCTTGTGACGGACGACCGCGGCCTTGCTCGGTGCAAGGACGGGACAGTTTGCAGGAGTCGAAGGGGACCGGGACGGGGACGATGTGTTGTGCGGCGGCGGTTGGGAAGTAGTCGGAGCAACCGGTGACCTGTTGCCTGCGCACCCTGCTAGAAGGACGCCGAGCAGGAGAAAGATCGGGGCGCCCCGGCGGGCCACCGCCGGCTTGCTGCGGGGTGGTGCTGTGACTGGGGGTCTCCTTCTCACCCTGTCGGGCCGCCCTGTCGGGGCGCGCGCTGTCGAAGGGTCTGCACCGGCCGGGGGGCCACGCGACTCGGCGCCGCACGGTCTGACGCGTGCCCGTCGCGTGCCGCCGTGCTGGACTCCTCGGCCGAGCCGGCGGAGACGCCCCACCACCCGGTTACCTCTTCGATCACGGCGAGGACAGCGGTCTCGGACGGTTCCCAGCCCGCGGCCATGCTGGGCTCGATCAGTGCCTCCACGAGGCCCTGTTCGTGGGGGCTGAGCGCGTAGAACCGTGCCCGGGCTGTCTTCATGTTGATGAGACGGCAGAACAGTCGATGTCTTACGCAGCTGCCCGCCCCGGGCAGCCGACGCGAACGATGGCTACAGCTGAGCGCCGGACGAAGAACACTCCGATAACCCCGCCACCGAGCAGTTACGCGTGCTTGCCGCTGCTGGCAGTCAGAAGCCCCAGTCCGATCATCGAGGCGCCGCCCACCTTGCCGATCGAACGCAACCGATCGGGCCCTGCACGCCCAGCCACACCAGGTAGAGCGCACCCGCGAGCTTGACGGCCGCGAGCAGAACGTCCGAGCGCTGCAACAGCGGGCCGAGACCCATCGCGACGACGAGCGCCGCCAGCAGACAGCCCGCGGCGTTGCCTGCCACGCTCGCCAGTGCGGTGCCACGACCGTGCGCAAGCGCCCGACCGACGACGAAGAGAACGCTCGGCCCCGGGATCGCGATGATCACCACACTCGTCAACGTGAGAGCGGCGATCTGTCCAAGGGACACCATGGCCTCACCGTAGCGACACTCGCCCGGAAGCGGATCTCAGATGTGGCCGCCGCGAGGGACGTCCTGCGCGTCGGCCCCGCCTGTGCGTCCTGAGGTGCACATCGGGCTACGAGCCATGGCATAATTCCGTCCGGCTCAAGGAGTGCGGCCACCCCGAGGCTGGCGTCGACCCATGCTTCCGGTTCAACCGGACGTGTCGCGCTGGCATCTTCACAGAACTGGGTGGGATTGCCGCGCATGACCGCAGCGGAGAGCAGTGATGTCGCCGACGCCGAGCTGGTCGGCCGCTTCGAGTACAGCTCGATCTCGGGCCGTTGGCGCTGGGATGACGCCGCAGCGCTCTTACACGGGCTGGCGGCTCGCCCCCCGTCGCTGAGCAACGACGAGCTGATGGGGATCGTGCACGAAGAGGATCGCGAGCGCGTCGCCGTCGCGCTCGACGGCCTGCCGGTCGGCGGCTTCCGGCTGAGCTATCGCGTGCCGACCTCCGAGGTCGCACCCCGGTCGTTGCTGCTCGTCGCCCCCGAGGTGTCACGTCACGAGGCCGGCTTCCAGGCCGAGGGTCTCGTCGTCGACCTGAGCGCTGACCTGCGCGAGGCCGGCGAGACGGCGGGGCGCGCTGCGGTGGAGGCGGTGATGGAGGGTCGTGGCGCGATCGAGCAGGCGAAGGGCGTGCTCATGCTCGCCTACAGCCTCACCGAGGACCAGGCATTCGAGCTGCTGCGCTGGTGGTCGCGCAACCACAACGTCCGGGTCCGGCTCCTGGCCGAGCGCCTGGTGGCGGCGGCTCAGGGCAGCGACTTCTCCGACCCGGAGCTCCGGGTCCGAATGGATCGCAGCCTGCATGACCTGACGATCGACCCCGGCGCCTAGCGTCGTACGCCGCGAACGCTTCGCCAAGGGCGCCGAGGTCGTGTCGGCCAGGGATCAGCCCTTGTGGGCGGCTGCCCTCTTCCCCGACAGCCGCACCGTGTAGGTGGCACGGGCGTGGGTGACGTGGTTGGTGCCGATGATCCGCACACCCCCGCCGATGGCCGTGGTGGTGAGCACCTTCAGGCCGATCGAGCGGTCGAAGCTCCGCGCCATGCGACGGGCGTAGGAGCGGATCGCGGCGACCTTGACCGGGTGCCCGTGAGCGCGATCGTTGGCCTCGAAGGCGACGACCCTGGCGCCTGCCCTCACCTGCTTCGGCAGCGTGGTGAGCACGTAGCCCTGGTTGACCTGCTTCATCGTGACGGTCTTCTTCTTGGCGGGCAGGTCGACGTGCTGGCTGCCATAGGTGTAGTCGGACGTGCCCGAGCCGGCGGCCGTAGTGCTCGTGGCGTTGGTGAGGACGTCATGCGCGTTGATCGTCACCGTATCGGTCTGGCTACCGCCGGTCACATGGGTCCCGGCGAAGGTGTACGTCGTGGTAGAGCCGTCGCCGGCGATGGTCTCGGTCGGCGTATCTGTCAGCGTGAACTGCGAGGTGTCGGTGAAGATGTCCAGAAGCGTGTCGGGAGCCTCCAGCGCGACCAGGCTGCCACTCTGATAGTTCTGCAGGTCCAAAGACCTGTCGGGTGAGAAGACCCAGGTGGCGTGCGGCTTCCTGATCGCCTTGAGCGAGCGATGGATGTGCAGACGGGGCTCGGCCGCGTTGAGGCCGGCCACCGTGAGGTAGGTGCCCGAGTGCTCCGCCTCGACGAGCGGGCCGACGTTCAACGTGTCGGTCAGGCCGCGGTCGACGGCGTAGATCGCCGTCGTGTCGACAGTCGGCTGACCGGTGAGAGCTGTCGTACCCCGGGTGACCCAGCCGGCCCGCGCCGCGGCGGTCGTCGGGGCCTTCGCGGCCGTCAGCGCCTGCGTCAGCTGGTCGATCGAGATGTCGACCGTCGTCCCCGGGGCCGGCGCCGGGGCGGTGTCGTCCGCGTACGCGCTGGCGGGAACGAGCGCAGCCCCCAGCACGAGGGCAGCGGAGGCGAGCAGGGCCGAGGAGCGGTACGGCAGCATGAGTGGATCGTCTTCCGAGGAGTGGGCCACCCTGGCGAGCGCGTCGGTGAGGCCGAGTTACTGGTGCCGCTGCAGGATCGCACGGCAGGCCGAGGTCGCACGCTGTAACGCGACAATTGCGTCGCGCATCGTCACAGGCCGCGCTCCTCTCTAGGCGCGCTGCACCCGCACGCCGCCGAAGATCCCGTAGGCGTGGAGACGGATGGTCGGCGCGCCCGGCACGATCGGTCCGGTGTCGTTGGAGCGGCCGCCGAAGACGTTGAATCCCTCGACCGTGACGTTGATGCCTGCCGGGACCTTGAGCTTGGCGCCGCCGACGAACGAGACCTTGACGATGGTGGCGTCCTCGTCGGGCAGGGTCGCCTCGGTGAGGTCCAGGTCGATGCCGCCGACCGGCGAGATCGCGATCGTACGGCGCCGCAGCTGCCAGCTGCCTCGCCGGTCGAGTCCCCCCAGCAGCGCCAGGTGCAGCGTGGTGGTCCGCGACTCAGGAGCGCCGGATTCCGTCATGCCGGCAACGCTACGGCGTTCCGGAGTCGTGGTGCCTGAGGCGCCGCCGTTCACGCCGTTCCCGCCGCTTCTCCCGGCGCCGCTCGCGCCGCAGCCGGACTGACCAGCCCGGCTCGCGGTAGAGCGGGATCATCTCCACGTCCACCGGCACGCAGACGCGATACCGACGATCGATCACACTGCGAATCTACCCCCGAGTCGTTGGCTACCCCCGAGGCGTTGCGCGCGGGCGGGCGGCTAGCGCAGCTCGAGGGCGGTGGCGATGCGGGCCATCACCTCGACGACGTCGGCAGCGTCGTGGACGGGGTGGAGCGGGACGTGGTCGGCGCCGGCATCGAGGTGTCGACGTACCTCTGCGGCGATCGCTGCCGGGGCGCCTTGCGCCACCATCGCGTCCAGGAGCCGCTCACTCCCGCCGCCCTCGAAGTCCCGGTCCTCGAATCCCAACCGGCGGAAGTTGTCCAGGTAGTTCTGCATGCCCATGCGGAGGTAGATGTCGAGGCCCTCCCGCGCCCGGCTCAGACCCTCCTCGCGGTCGGCGGCCAGGGCGACCTTGTGCTCGGGCGCCAGGAGGGGACGCTCGCCGAGGGTCGCACGGGCGGACCGGGTGTAGTCCGGGTTCACCAAGTAGGGGTGGGCGCCCGCAGCGCGCTCCGCGGAGAGCCTCAGCATCCGGGGACCGAGTGCGGCGAGCACGCGCCGGTCGGCGGGGACCCCTTCGTGATCCAGTACGTCGAGGTAGTCGCTCATCGCCTGGAGTGGCTTGATCGCCTGCGGTCCGTTGGCCTCGCGATGACCCGCGCCGATGCCCAGCAGGAACCGGCCGGGGGCCAGCTCCTCGAGGCGGTGGTAGGAGGCCGCGGTCGCCCGCGCCTCCGAGGTCCAGATGTTCACGATGCCGGTCGCGACCGAGAGCGTGCGGGTCGTGCCGAGGGCGATGCGGGCGCCTTCCAGGACCTCCCCGTCGGCGGCGCCGAGCCACAGGGCGCCGTAGCCCTGCTCCTCCAGGCCGCGGGCGATGGCCTCGGTGACCAGCCGCTCGCGAATCCACACGCCGTAGGAGCCGAGAGGTACCGGTGTCGCCACATCGCTCATATGGCGACAACCGCCGCGCCGGGCGCCGGTATTCCTCGGTATTCCTCGGGCGAGGCCGAGAGCATGGAGGACGCGAAGCCGGGGGTACGGTGCGGACCATCGTCGGCGTACGGACGTCGTCAGCTCACCGCGAGGAACAGCGATGCCCGGCCTGCAGGATCTGCTCAACCCGATCGTCCTGGTCGTGGGATTCGTGATCCACCTGCTCGTCGTCGTACGAGCGATCACCCGGCCCAACCGGGAGCCGGCGTCGCGGATCGCGTGGGTCGCGGTGATCATGTGTCTTCCGGTGGTCGGCGTGGTCGCCTACCTGTTCCTCGGCGAGACCAGCATCGGCCGCGAGCGCGTCGAGCGACTGCGTGACGCCGAGAAGCGCCTGGCCCGGCCGGCCGGTGCGGCCGTCGACACCAGCACCCGAGACCCGCTCGGCATCTCGGAGCTGTGCACCGCGATCAACGACTTCCCGCCGGTGGGCGGGAACAGGATCGTCCTGCTCGGCGACCCGGAGGCGCCGGCCGCACAGCCGACGATCAACTCGAACCTCGCGATCGACGCGCTCGTCGAAGCCATCGAGGACGCGCGCGAGCACGTCCACCTCACCTTCTACATCTGGCTCGACGACGGCAACGGCGGCCGGGTCGCGGATGCCGTCGCCGCGGCCGCCCGGCGCGGGGTCGCCTGCCGGGTGATGGCCGACGCGCTGGGCTCGCGCGACTTCATCGGCGGTCCCCGCTGGCGAGAGCTGCGCGAGGCCGGCGTACACGTCGTCTCGACGCTCCAGGACATCCCACGGCTGGGGCACTTCGCGGTCGGCCGGGTCGATCTGCGCAACCACCGCAAGATCGTCGTCGTCGACAACCGGGTGGCCTTCGTCGGGAGCCAGAACTGCGCGGACCCCGAGTTCCGGGTGAAGCCGAAGTACGCGCCGTGGATCGACATCCTGCTGCGCTGCGAGGGCCCGGTCGTCCGGCAGGCCCAGCACCTCTTCCTCTCGAGCTGGATCGCCGAGACGTCCGAGGAGCTCTACGCCCTGCCGGGTGCGGACCCCGACCCGGAGGTCTTCGAGCCCGGCGTGGTCGCGCAGATGTTCGGGACCGGGCCGACCACCCACGGCAACGCGATGTCGGATGCGTTCGTCGCCGCCCTGTACGCCGCCGAGAACGAGCTGATCATCACCACGCCCTACTTCGTGCCGGACGAGGCCATGCTCCGGGCCGTGTGTGCGGCACCCCGCCGGGGCGTCGAGACCATCCTGGTGCTGCCCGCCCGCAACGACTCGCCCCTCGTCGCCGCCGCCTCGCGCAGCACCTACCCGGACCTGCTGGCCTCCGGGGTGCAGATCCACGAGTATCCGCTGGGCCTGCTGCACACCAAGTCCATCACGATCGACGGCAGCGTCGCCCTGGTCGGCTCGGCCAACATGGATCGCCGCAGCCTCGAGCTCAATTTCGAGAACAACCTGCTCCTCCTCGACCCGGCCACCACCGCCGTCATCCGCGAACGTCAGCTCGGCTATCTCTCGCAGTCGAGCGCGGTCCCCGCGGACGCCGCCGAACGCTCCTTCTGGCACCGGCTGGTGGACAACGTGATCGGGATGCTGTCGCCGCTGCTCTGACGCCGGCGCTCGAAGGAGGTGGCTAGAGGACCAGTTCCTCTGGTGACGGGAGCCGCTCCGGCCTCTCCTCGCCGTACCAGGAGAACTCCAGGCGGTCGATGTAGCCGGCATCGTCGAGCCAAAGCAGGAGACCGCCGACAGGTCGGCCATCGGCATCGATGACCGTCGGTCGGGTCGGAATCGGACTCGGCACACCGGTGGCCGCCGGACGGGCTCCGATGACACGTAGGTCGAGCATCGTCGCGATGCCGTCGACGTACTCGAGCCCGTCGAGCTGGGCCAACAGTGCGTCGCGGCCGGCGAACTCCGTCAGCTCCAGCAGTGCCCTGGCGACGGATCGGATCTCGTCATCTGCCGGGCGCTGAGGGCGGCCCACCGTGTGGCGGCCGGCCGGTTGCGGGCCATGACGAAGTCGTCGGACGAACTCATAGGTCGCGAGACCCATGAGGATCGAGCCGCCGAGCAAGCCTCGTCCGCTGCCAAAGACCGCTGGCTCGTTCGGCTCCGCGATCTGCCATACGTCGAACGCCACGGCGCAAGCGCCCAGGAGAAAGGCGACCGTGCAGATGCCCAGGAGGCTCGCATCACGTCGGCTGACCACCGGCGGATTCTATGGGAGCCTCGCGTCCATTCGCATCGACTCGTATCTAGAATCACCGAGCGTGAGACTCGAGTCGCTGGACGGTGCCTTCGTCGACCTCACCGTGATCGGTTACCAGTTCGCGAGCGGAGTGTCGACGTCATCCGGTCCGGACTGGGATGCCAACTGGCTCATGGTCCATGGCGAGGCATGGGACGGCGTGCAGTCGTGGGCGTTCGACGATCCGTGCCTGACCACGTGGGAGGCGAAGGAGCTTGCATCGTGGCTGCGCGGCTTGGGCAGTGGGGGGCCCACAGTGGCCGCGGGCGGAGGACCAGGCCACGGCCGCTTCCTTCTTACCGAGCCCAATCTGATGTTCGCGCTGATCGAGGCCGCTCAGGGCATCACCACCATGGACATCTACTTCGAGGCGGAGTCGCGTCCGCCCATGGCCTCGTGCGACGACGGCGAGGGAGCCGGGCACAAGGTTCGCCTGACCATTCCGCAGTCTGACCTCGCAAGAGCGGGTGAGGGATGGGAACACGACCTCGAAGAGTTCCCGCCGAGGTGAGGCAACCCGGCACCGGACTGTCCGACCCCGCGGCTATGACGAGGTCTTCGGTTGTGTCAGACGTGTCGTCCGATGGTCGTCGCTGCGCCCACGCGTTGGAGGCGCACCCTGATGAAGTGCGCACTTTCGGCGCTCAGCTGGGTGGCGACGATCGATGGAGTCGAGTCGACCAGATGGCGTGCGTCCTCGAACTCAAGAGGAGTCATCTCTCGAACGGCTTTGATGACCTCGATCCGTCGAGGGCCGACCGCGGCGAGGATCGTGTCGCCGCTCATAGGTAGATGTTCGCAGTGCGTCGTGGGCGCGCGCCCGGCTTTCTATCTATTCGGGTGTCACGCCATGAGGCTCCGCCGTTGTCGGTGTTGAACAGCAATGCCATGACGTAGACGCCGAATCCGATGCCTGGATCCGTCCGAAGATCGAGTTGGTCCAGACATGGCGATCATGCGCCGGACGACTGAGCGGTCAGTCGCCGGCCCGCACGGCTGGAATGACGCAGTGCGCAGACGGCTTCGATCCCGCCAGCTCCGGTAGTCGTGGGCTCACGCGACCTGCGGGCCAGATCGCATCATCAAAACCACGTCATGCGGAGGGGTGTGAGAGATCGACCGCGATGTCGCCGCGGGCCAAGGCAACGACGCTCCTGACAACCCAGTCAGCTCGCGTGTCGGTGAGCTCGAAAGCATCCCACTCGTATTCGCCGACGAGTCGCAGTTCGCCGGTCACCGTCACCCGTGAGTCCGGCGGCACGTTCGAGGCGGGACCTTCGATCTGCACCTGAAAGCGGTCTGCCCCGATCGTGAGAACGAACTCCGAACCTGCGTGTTGGTCTCGCTCTTGGCGTTCTCCGATGTTCGTCCAGATGTCCTGCGCGGCGTCCGCGGTCCCGGTCAGCGCGTACACGCTTCGCGGTTGACCCGCGCCGTCGCTGTTCTGAACCTCGGCGAGGCCATCGGGCGTCGTGGCGTCGGCGACGGTCGCCACCCCGTGCACCCGCAGGCCGACCGAGCGGAGCAAGGAGCCAGGAGCCGGCCTGGGCGGCTCGTCGTCCACGAGCATCCATTCCATGATGCGCACCCACATGGAGACATCATGGCGGCGCACTGTCGGGAACAATCGGATCTCGACTGATCCGCTCGGGATCGATGCCGACAGGCGGCGGATCGACGGCCCTCAGTTTCGAGCAGGTCGCGGAGATCCGGATGCCCGCGAGTGCCCGAGCGCGGCACGGTCGTGCGGTGCCCGGCGTTGGTCCGGTTCCGGGCTTCCGGTACCTCGCCATGATCGGTGCCCTGACGCTTCTGGTCCGCGACTGCCGATACTGGAGCTGGCCAAGGAAGCCGTGTGGCCATTCCGCTTCTACCTGCCGCGCCTCGGGCACTGATGGTTCGCGGCCACGCCGAGACCCAGCCGGTCTTGGCTTCGTCGTCGGCCACGGTGCCGTGCCTAGTCTGGGGGCGTGCCCGACCCCGCCGAGATCGATGACCGGATCGACCGCGCGAGTGCGCGACCGTTCGGGCGGCGCTTCCACCTGCGCGGGCGCGAGCGCGCCACGGCTGAGCTGCGCGGTCCGCAGACGATGCGGACTCACGCCGCGGAGATCATCGCGGAGCGCCTCGCGCCGGCCGAGCCGCGCAACGACGGCCGGCAGACCCCGTACCGCAACCACCCGGTCTTCGTGGCCCAGCACGCCACCGCGACCTGCTGCCGCAGCTGCCTGGAGACGTGGCACGGCATCGCGAAGGGGCATCGGCTCGACCGCGGCGAGCGGGCCTACGTGGCCGAGGTGATCGGGCGGTGGATCGACCGCGAGCTGGCGACCTCCATCGGATGTCGGGACTCCGGGAGCTCCAAGTCACACCGATCGTGAAGGTGGTCGGCAGATCCGCATCGATAGCGGCGGAATGATTCACGCCTCCTCACACCTGCACGCTCCAGCGTCCGGATCACTCTTCCAAGGTCGCCGCGAACGCGTCCAGGTCGACGATAGATCGACGAATCGCACGGAGGTCTTGCGTTGGCACATCGACGAACGAGTCCCCCTCCGCTGCTAGCACACCCTGGGGCTCGTACTTCGTCGAGATGAGGTCGACATATGCGCCGTAGTCAATGCTGAAGACGTTGAATCGCTCGCCGGGCTCGTCCTGAGCGGAGTAGCCCCGACGAATCAGATGTAGAAGTCGTGCTTCGTAGAGCGACATGATCAGCTCGCTTCGAGAGTCGCGACGGTTGACGAGGAAGGCCCGCGCACGCTTACCCCGGACAACAACGTCGATGATCCAGCTGAGGAGAGCATCGGCTTGAGGGCGACTCCGGAGCGCTGCCTCCTTGTCCTGCTGGTACCAAGCCCTCGCAGCTTGTCGCACATGGGGCACTGTTACGTTGCCGTCGCTTGCCTTCATCGCCGCCTTGCCAGCAATGTTGATGGCATCACGCGGCACTCCCTCCGCAGCGCGCACAAGTTCGTCGAAGGCTCGCGTATCTGAGAAGCCGACGCGGATGAGATCGATGGGCGCCTTGAGCCCGTCAACTGGTTCGACGCCTTCGATGCCAGAGGTCAGGTGTTTGAAGAACAAGCCGAGGAAGAACTCGCGAGCGCGTTCGTTTGCCTGTTCAAAGACCATGAAGTCGTCCAGATCCACGCTCGCCATGATGTCGGCGCCGACCTCGAAGCCAATCCGGGCGCCATTCGAGGCGTCGAGAACGTCAAACTCGCTCTGCTGCTCGATGGTGGCAATCTTCACCGTGAACTGTTGGAGAGGCAGCACGCATCGGAGAAGGAACTCCGCGAGATAGGGCTGTATCGCTGTCGGCACGCTGACCCACTCGTCAAGGATGAGCCATACGCGATTGGCACCGAGAGCCTCCGCCACATCCCGCAATGCCTTGGCCACATCCGTGAAGTTCAGTGCGACCTCTTCTTGGCCGGTTCGTGTCGTCCGACCACGTTCCTCGGTCTCGGTGCTCTTGCCACGATTGAGCGAGCCGCCGAGCCTCGGACCGGTGCCGGAGATCGAGCCCTTTACAGCCGCCCCTCGACGAGTCGTCGACCGCTCGGCCTCGGCTTCCTCGACCTCGACGACGCCGCGGACTTCGACCTTCGAGGCGGCACTCAGCAGGGCGTCGAGCGCGTTGATGAGTGCCTTGTTGGAGATGAGGCGGTCGTCTTCGATGACGATAGAGATCACGTTGTCGTAGACCTGATTTAGGAGGTCGCGGAGTAGACGGCCCGTTCGCTCCGTCAGTCTCAGGTCGTTGACGCCGAAGAGGCCGTCGGGTGAACCTACTGTGCGAAGGTCGACATACACAGCAATGTCGCCGCGGGCGGCAGCCAATCCTTCGATGAACCGAAGTGCGTGTGTCTTGCCGGTGCCCCGGCGGCCATACAAAATCTGGTGGTCGATCGTGGACATCGCCTCAGCGATGCCGGAATCGACGAAGGTCGCCCGTAGCTCCTCCGCCTGCCTCATCTCGGCTCGCTTCGGGATCGCGATCAGCGCCTTGTTGAGAGCGGTCATAGTCGCCACGGTGAGAGGCTAGCGCTGCGGCGACACTCTGTCGCCGATTCGCGGGAGGTGCGCGGTGGCCGCGTCATTCTGGGCGGTGTGTGCCACCGACGTACGACGCCGAGCACCGGCGTACGTCCAGGTCGACGGCCGCCCATGCGCGCTGAGACCGCGTGGACCGAAGCCGCCCGCACGCCACGGCAAAGCCTGCGAGCAATCCCAGCTCCGCTGTCGTATCGGCGCCCTCCCGTTCGTGGAAGGGTTGGAGGCGGTCGTCGGGCTGCCCGTGAGCAGAGGAGCTGAGCATGGCGTTCTACCTGATTGCGTTCAACGACGAGTGGGTGCCGGAGCACACCGACGAGCAGATCCGGGAGAAGGGGCGGCGGGGGCGGGCGGTGATCGAGGAGATCAAGCAGGCGGGGGCCTTCGTCTTCACCGACGGCGGCCTGGACGCCTCGACCGCGATCTGCAGCGTGGTCCCCGAGGGCGAGGAGCCGGTGTTCACCGACGGGCCGTTCGTCGAGACCAAGGAGCACCTCGGCGGGTTCGCGGTGGTCGACGTGGCCAACGACGACGACGCCCGCTACTGGGCGGGCCGGATCGCGGTCGCGGTCGGCTGGCCGCAGGAGGTGCACCGCTTCCCGGGCCCCCGGTGGGGTCTGGAGGCCGAGGCGGCCGCCACGACGTAGGCGTCTCGCAGGCGCGGAGCGCGGATACCTCCCATCACCACGCGCACGTTCCCCGGCCGCGTGACGCACGGCACAGTTGCGGACATGTTCGAGTACTTCACCGGCCCCAAGTACGTCTGGAACCTCGGCGTCTGCGCGACCCTCAACAACGGCGGTCTGATCGACGAGGTCGACCGCGCGTGCCGGCCCGCGCGCGAGGCAGCCGACGTCGACACCGGCAGCAAGCTGTTCATGGCCTCCTGGAAGGCGGTGGCCGATCAGGTCGCCGACCAGGCCCGCGCCTCCGAGGCCGCGGGACACCTGCGTACGGCGGGACAGCAGTGGTACCGCTCCGGTCTCTACGTGTGCCAGGCCGAGCGGATGCTCTCCAACTCCGACCCGACCCGGCGGGCGTTCTACCAGCAGGCGCTGGACGCGTTCGAGAAGGTCTTCGAGATCGCCGACCCCGCCACCAGCCGGGTGGAGGTGCCGTTCGAGGACACCACGCTCCCGGCGTACTTCTCCAACGCCAGCAAGGCCGGCGAGCCGGTCCCGTGCGTGATCATGTGGAACGGCCTGGACTCCACCAAGGAGCACATGTACACCTCGGGCTGGGCGCAGGAGATGCGCGAGCGCGGGATCTCGGTGCTGATGATCGACAACCCGGGCTCAGGGGAGGCGCTCCGCTTCCAGGATCTCAAGTCGCAGATCGAGTCCGAGGGGTGGGCCACGGCGCAGATCGACTACCTCGAGACCCGCTCCGACGTCGACAGCGAGCGGATCGGGCTGGTCGGCTGGTCGCTCGGCGGCTACTACGTGCCGCGGGCGGCGGCGTTCGAGAAGCGGATCAAGTTCATCGCGGTCTGGGGCGCGAACCACAACTGGGGCGAGGTGCAGAAGAAGCGCCTGCAGCGCGAGGGTGAGAACCCGGTGCCGCACTACTGGGAGCACGTCTTGTGGGTGTGGGGTTTCGACGACGTCGACAAGTTCATCCAGTACGCCGAGGGCGTCCACCTCAATGGTGTGGTCGAGAAGATCACCGTGCCGTTCCTGATCGCGCACGGTGCGGGCGACCGGCAGATCTCGGTCGACTATGCGCACCAGTCCTACGACCAGGCGGTGAACTCGCCCAAGCGCGAGCTGCGCATCTTCACTGCCGAGGAGGGCGCGACCGAGCACGTCGGGCTCGACCACATGCCGCACATCAACGCGTACGTCGCCGACTGGGTCGAGGACGTGCTGGCCGAGCTCGGCTGAGCGGTCGTTCAATCCTGGCGGGAGCGGGCGAGGTGGGTGAGCAGTCGTTCAGCCCGCCCGCTCCTCACCCATCGGTCGAGTCCGCCCGTCGCCGCCGACGCAGCACCTGCACGACGACGAAGGCGCAGATCACCAGCACCGTCAGCACCAGCCCCGCGCCGGAGAACAGGTGCGCGACCCGGTGCCAGTTGCTGCCGGCGACGTAGCCCGCCACGACCATCAACGTGCCCCAGATGACCGCGCCGGCGACGTTGTAGAACAGGAACGTCCGGTAGGACAGCCGGCCCATCCCCGCGAGGCCCGGGACCAGCACCCGCAGCGCCGCGGTGAACCGGCCGACGAAGACCGTCCAGCCGCCGCGCACCGACAGCGCGTCCTCGGCACGCTGCAGGTGCTCCGCGCGCACGAACCGGCCCAGCGTCGTGTGCAGGATCCGCCGCCCCCAGCGCCGTCCGACCGCATAGCCGATCGAGTCGCCGACCAAGGCTCCGCCGATGCCGGCCACGAGCACCGCGGCCAGGGAGAGTCGGCCCTGCGAGGCGAGCACCCCGCCGATGATCAGCGCCGTCTCGCCGGGGAAGACGAACCCGAGGAACGCGGAGGCCTCCAGCGCGGGCAGCGCGAAGATCAGCAGCAGCGCCAACCACGACGGCATCGCCAGCAGGTGGTTCACGACAGCGTCCATGTCGCCTCACGTCGGGTGGAGGTCGGCAGGACACGCAGCGGGGTGATGGGGGTGTGGGTCGACGCCACGTCCGACAGGTACCCCGACGGCCGGATGATCGCGTACGACGCCCACGCGGTGCTCACCTCCATGACCTTCGCAGAGGTTCCTCAGGCGCGACCACTACCGTCGGCGCGTCCCGGCGACGGGGCCGAACGACGAAGAGGGAAGCAGTGGCACAGATCGACCGGCGGCAGGTGCTGAGGACGCTGTCCGTGGCCTCGGTGAGCGTGCTCGCCCTGGCCGCGTGCTCATCGGAGGACGACACCAGATCATCATCGACCTCCTCCACGGCGACCTCGTCGGCAGGCCCGGCCCCAGCATCGGCGGGCACGCTGACCATCGACAACACCGCGTGGAACCACGACTC
Source organism: Nocardioides sp. Iso805N (assembly GCF_000364605.1). Taxonomy (GTDB): domain Bacteria; phylum Actinomycetota; class Actinomycetes; order Propionibacteriales; family Nocardioidaceae; genus Nocardioides. The sequence goes on from NZ_KB822577.1 coordinate 101,293, forward strand.
CGACAACGACGTCTACTGGCAGATGGGTTGCACGTACGCCGCCACGCCGGCCGCGCCGGACTACGAGACCCTCGGCGTCTACGTCCCGGGCGCCTACCTGGATGCGAAGGACAACGGCGACGGCACCTACACCGCGACCGTGCACAGCACCGGGAAGGTCGGCGACTTCACCGCGGCGACGGCGCCGATCGTGCTGCCGGTGAACACCCCCGGGTACGCCGCGCAGAAACCGCCGTCGAGCTACAGCTACAACGACGTGGCGGCGTACATGCAGGCCGGCTTCGTGTACGTCGCCGCAGGTCTTCGCGGCCGCGACAGCAACGGCGACGCGGCGGGCGACGACTACGTCGGCAATGCGCCGTGGGGCGTGACCGACCTCAAGGCGGCGGTGCGCTACGTCCGCTACAACGCGGCCTTCCTGCCAGGTGACACGGGCAGCATCTTCGTCTTCGGGCACAGCGGCGGCGGCGCGCAGTGCTCGGTGATGGGGACGACCGGTGATGCGGCGCTGTACGCGCCGTACCTCGACGCGATCGGCGCGGCGACGACCGACCCCGACGGGAAGACGCTCAGCGACGCGGTCGCAGGGGTGATGGCCTGGTGTCCGATCACCAGCCTCGACGTCGGCAACGCGTCCTACGAGTGGAACATGGGGCAGTTCGCCTCGACCGGGACGCGCGCGGCCGGCACCTGGACGGCCGCCTACTCGACCGACCTCGCGAAGGCGTTCGCGGCGTACGTCAACAGGCTCGGGCTGCGCAGCCCGGCCGGCAAGACGCTGCGGCTGAGGAGGTCGGCCCACGGCGCCTACCTCGCCGGCAGCTACTACGACCACGTCGTCTCGGTGATCGAGGAGTCGCTCGACAACTTCCTCTCCGACACGACCTTCCCCTACACGTCGTCGAACACCACGATGGCGGGCATGGGCGCACCGGCCGGCGCCGGCGGCGGGATGCCGGGTGGCATGCCATCCGGCGGGATGCCCGGCGGCATGCGGCCGAGCGGCATGCCTTCCGGCGGCGCGCGACCGGGTGGCATGCCCTCACGCGCTTCGATGCCCTCACGCGCTTCGATGCCCTCGGCCGGCGCTGCGCCCAGCAGCGTGGCGAGCACGGGATCCTCCGGCCCCGCGACGACCTACAAGACGGTCGAGGCCTACATCGCGCACCTCAACCGCGAGACGACCTGGGTGAGGTACGACGCGAGGTCCAACACCGCCGAGGTGCTCTCCCTGGAGGGCTTCGTCCGCAGCCAGAAGAAACCCACCAAGGATGTCGGCGCGTTCGACGGGATCGACCGCGGCGAGACCGAGAACGTCGTCCTGGGTCAGGGCACCGAGGGCCTGCACTTCGCCGAGGTCTCCCGCGACCTGATCGCCGCCCACCAGGGCCGCTACGCGCAGCTGAGTGGCTGGAAGTCCGCCTATGCGGCGAGCGGCTACACGACCGACTTCGCCACCACCGATTCCGTCGGCGTGGACGTGCTCACCCGCGGCAACATGTACAACCCGATGTACTACCTCTCCAGCCAGTACAGGGGCTACAACTCCGCGAAGCGGGCCAAGCACTGGCGGATCCGGACCGGCATCATGCAGGGCGACACCGCGAGCACGACCGAGATCAACCTGGCCCTCGCGCTGCAGGCCCTGGGGGAGAAGGTCGACTTCGCCACCGTCTGGGGTCAGGCCCACACCATGGCCGAGCGGATCGGCGACGCGGCGACCAGCTTCATCGCCTGGGTGAAGCAGAGCGTCGCCTGATCCGCGGCCCGTGCCTCAGCGACCGGCGGCCGCCGCATAGGCGCCACCGGCGATGTCCTCGAGCAGCGTCGGGCCGGTCGGCTCCCAGCCGAGCAGCTCACGGGTGCGGGCGCTGGAGGCGTGGACGTCGTGGCCGAAGAAGCGTGCCAGCCAGGTGAAGCGGGCCTCGGCTTCCGCGGGCGGCACCGACACCGTCGGTACGCCGAGGTAGGCGCCGATGGCGGCTGCGATGTCACGGGTCGGCACGCCCTCCTCACCGACCGCGTGCACCCGTGAGCCTGCCGGTGCCTTCTCCAGGGCGAGCCGGACGAGGCGGGCCGCGTCGGCGCGGTGGACGGCCGCCCAGCGGTGGCTGCCGTCGCCGATGTACCCAGCATCGCCGTGCTCCTGGGCGATCTGCACCAGGCGGGCGGTGAAGCCGTGGTCTCCGGTGCCGTGCACGGTGGGGGCGAAGCGGAGCGCGACCGAGCGCACCCCGCGCTCGGCGTACTCCAGGGCGAGGTTCTCGCTGCCGCCGCGCAGCGATTCGGGTCCGTGGAAGGGGGAGGCGTCGTCCTCGGTCAGCGCGCGGCCGAGGTCGGCGCCGGCCAGGCCGGAGGCGAGCAGGAACGGCCGGTCGCTGCCGGCCAGCACGTCGAGCATGCCCTCCACCGCTGCCCGCTCGCTGCGCCCGGCGGCCGCGTAGTCGGTGAAGTCGTGCTTGAAGGCCAGGTGGATGACCGCGTCGGCGGCCTTGGCGCCCGCGATCAGTGAGTCGACGTCGTCGAGGCTGCCGCGGTGGACCTCGGCGCCCTTGGCCTCCAGAGCCGCTGCCGACTCCTCCGATCGGGCGAGCCCGAGGACCTGGTGGTCGTAGGCGAGGAGCTCGTCGGTGACGGCCGAGCCGATCCAGCCGGAGGCTCCGGTGATGAACACGCGCATGGTGATCTCCCATCAATGTCAGTTACTGACATCGACGGTAGCACGCGATGTCAGAGGCTGTCATCACCTACACTTCTCCGCATGGGACGCTGGGAGCCGGACGCGCGCGGGCGGATGCTCGGCGCCGCGATGGAGCTCTTCACTGAGCGCGGCTACGAGCAGACCACCGCGGGCGACATCGCCGAGCGCGCCGGCGTCACCGAGCGCACCTTCTTCCGGCACTTCAGCGACAAGCGCGAGGTGCTCTTCGCCGGCACCGAGGTGATGCAGCAGGCGGTCGCCGACGCGATCGCCGGCGCCGCTGCCGAGGCGACCCCGCTCGACGCCGCGCTGGCCGGGATGCGCGCCTTCGGCGAGGTGCTGGAGGAGCGCCGCGAGCACGCCGTACGCCGCTCGCGGATCGTGGCTGCGAACCCGGCCCTGCAGGAGCGCGAGCTGCTCAAGCTGGCCGCGATGACCGACCTCGCCGCGGACGGTCTGCGGGCCCGCGGCGTCGACGACCTGGTCGCGAGCCTGGCCGCCCAGAGTGCCGTCGCGGCGTTCCACGTCGCCTTCGCGCGCTGGCTCGCCGACGAGGCGGCGCGGCCGTTCGGGGAGATCCTCGACGAGGCCGACGCGGCGCTGCGCGCCCTGCGCTGACGCCCGCGTGGCCCCCGCGTGGCCCCCGCCGCCCCCTGCCGACCGGGCGAAACATTTGTTCTTGATTCGTTTCAACGTCCGTAACACGTGCCAGCGCTGAGGCGTCTCACGTGGCGACGGCCCCGAAACATTCGCTTCGTAACTTGACGGTCCGTCTCGGAACAGCCGTCAAGAAAGCAGAGCATGACCACTTCCAAGAGTCGTCTCCTCAGCGCATCGCTCGCGCTGGCGATCGGCGCGGCTGGCCTGACCGTGGCCGCCACCGCCTCCCCGTCCTCTGCCGCCGATGCTGTCGCTCCGGCCGGTGCGTCCGACAGCGGGGCCTACCTGGCGCCGTTCTACACCAAGGGCGACCTCACCGGCGACAAGCAGATCACCGCCGCTGACCTCGACCGCGCCCGCGCCGCCCTCGGCAAGACCTCCGGCGACGCCGGCTGGTCGGCGGTCGCCGCGGCCGACCTCGACGGCGACGGCACCATCACGATCGCCGACCTGGCCCGGCTGGCCCAGAAGGTGATCTACGACGACGGCTCCTTCGACCTGATCGAGGCCAGCGCCCTGGACATGCAGAAGGCGATGAACGCCGGCGTCATCACCTCGGTCGAGCTGACCCAGGACTACCTGGACCGGATCACCGCCTACAACAGCAACACCGTTGACCCGGCCGGCACCGGTCGTCCGCTGAACGCGATCATTACGACCGATGCCGAGGATGCGCTCGCCGCAGCGGCCGCCAGCGACGCGGCTCGGGCGAAGAACGGTCACGGCAGCGGCATGCTCGACGGCATCCCGATCCTGCTCAAGGACAACTACGACACCAAGGACATGCCGACCTCGGCGGGCTGCAGCTGCTGGGAGGACAACCAGACGGCAACCGACGCCACCATGGTGACGGGCCTGCGCGACAAGGGCGCGATCATCCTCGGCAAGGCCAGCATGGACGAGTTCGCCTACGGCTTCGTCTCCCAGTACAGCACCGGCTCGCCGGTGGGCAGCAGCAAGTACGTCGCCAGCCCCTACAACACCGCCCAGTCCGCAGGCGGCTCCAGCGGTGGCACCGGCGCCTCGATCTCGGCCAACCTGGGCGCGATCGGCTTCGGCACCGACACCGGCGGCTCGATCCGCGTCCCGTCCAGCTACAACCAGCTGGTCGGCCTGCGGCCCACGGTCGGACTGACCAGCCGCGACGGCATCGTTCCACTTGCGTTGACCCAGGACACCGGCGGACCGATCGCCCGCTCGGTCTCCGACGTCGCGGTCGCCCTCGACGCGGTCGTCGGCAGCGACGACGCCGACGCGGCCACGGCCGACGCCGACAGCCACCTGCCCGACTCGTACACCTCCTACCTCGACCCGACAGCCCTGCAGGGCAAGCACTTCGCCTACTTCACCACGATGGTGCCGTCGGCCACCGGCTCGGCATCGCAGGCCGCGGCGTACGCGATCTTCATGGCTGCGGTGGCCAAGCTCCAGGCTCAGGGTGCGACGGTCGACGCGATCGACCCATCGACGCTGGCGGCCGACCCGACCAGCGGTGTCACCGTCGCCCAGATCCTCGGCGAGGGCAGCGGTAGCACCAACGAGTTCAAGTCCAACATCGCGGCGTACGTCGCCAACCACCTCGACCCGACGGTCGCCGACCGGACCCTGGCGCAGATCGTGGCCTCCGGTCAGTTCGTCCCGTCCTACAAGAACACCTACACCTCGCGCGACGCCGTCACGACCGACACCTACAACACCTGGATGTCGACCCACGGCACGCTGATCAGCAACGGCTCGGCGTACCTCACCAGCCTGATGAACACTGACGACATCGATGCGGTCATCTACCCGACGACCACGACGTACGGCACCTTCGGCTCGAACCTGCGCCTGAGCCCGAACACCGGCATGCCGGCCATCACCGTGCCGGCCGGCCAGGACACCCCCGCCGACGTCACCGCCGGTGCTCCCGCCAACGCGAACGTCAACCTGGAGTTCCTCGGCCGTGACTACGACGAGGGCGACCTGATCTCCTATGGGTACTCATTCGAGCAGGCCACGAAGGCCCGTACGACGCCGGCGCTCTACCCGGCGCTCGCGGGCGAGACCTACGCCGGCCCCGGCGTGGACAAGGACGCACCTGGCAACGGCGCGGTGACCGTGGGCAGCACCGCGAAGACGGTCAAGCCCGGAGCGACCTTCTCGGTGACTGTCGAGCAGTCGGCTGACGACCTCTACGCCTACGACCTTTCGCTCGGGTTCGATCCGAGGGCGGCCAAGCTCGTCTCCAGCAGCACGGCAGGAGGGACGACCGGCTCCGACGTCGTCACGACCGGGTCTGGCGCGGTCCGGGTGGTTCACACCAAGCTCGGGTCCTCACCAGCGGCGGAGGGCACGACCAAGCTCGTCACGCTCACCTTCAAGGCACTGAAGCCCGGCCCCGCGGCCGTTGCGGTCACACGGCTGGTCACGGTGGACGCTGCTGGCGACGCGAAGACCGTGGTGTCGCCGGGTCGCACGTCGATCGGCATCTCGGCCTACTCCACGACCACCTCGGCCATGCTGGCCAAGCACGTGGTGAAGGCAGGCAAGACCGTCCGGCTGAGTGTGTCCGTCGCAGCTGCGCCGGGCGTCGTCCCGACGGGCTCGGTCAAGGTCACGGTCGGGGGCAAGGCCCACACTGCGACCCTCGTCGGCGGGCGCGCGGTGCTCAGGATCAAGGCCCCGAAGCTCGCCAAGCGGGTGAAGAAGGCCAAGACCAAGAAGGTGACGGTCCTCTACCTGCCGAAGGGTGACTTCATCGGGTCCTCCGCGACCGTCTCGATGAAGGTCAGGCCGAAGCACTGATCATCTGACGCCACCTGTGGCCCGCCGAGAGTCCGGCGGGCCACAGGTTTTGCGGCGGCGGGCATCTCGCTGCCGTGGAAAGTGATGTGGGCAACCCTGTGTTACGCACCAGTAACTTGCCCCGTATTCTGGTGGGATGAAGCGCGAGATCTACACCGAGGACCACGAGGACTTCCGCGCCGCTGTGCGGACCTGGCTGGAGCGGGATGTCATCCCCAACGGCGAGAAGTACGTCCTGGACAAGGCCCTGCCCCGTGAGTTCTGGCTCAAGGCCGGCGAGAACGGCTTCCTCGGCCTCTCGCTGGACGAGGAGTACGGCGGCGCGGGCGACTTCCGCTTCAACGCCGTGCTCGAGGAGGAGCTGGCCAAGGTCGGTGCGGCGTACCCGACGTGTGTGGGCATCCACGTCGACATCACCGCGCCGTACATCAACGAGCTCGGCACCCCGGAACAGAAGCAGCGCTGGCTGCCCGGCGTCGCGTCCGGCGAGATCCTGCTGGCGATCGGCATGACCGAGCCCGGCGGCGGCTCGGACCTGGCCGCGCTGAAGACCACCGCCGTCCGTGATGGCGAGGAGTGGGTGATCAACGGCTCCAAGACGTTCATCACCAACGGCTACTCCGCGGACCTGGTGATCGTGGCCGCGCGCACCGACCCCGAGAAGGGCGCCAAGGGCATCACGCTCTTCGCCGTGGAGGCGACCAAGGAGGGCTTCAGCCGCGGTCGCAAGCTCGACAAGGTCGGCATGGAGGAGTCCGACACCGCCGAGCTGTTCTTCGAGAACGTGCGGGTCACCGACGCCGAGATCATCGGGGAGCTCAACATGGGCTTCATCCACATGATGCAGAAGCTCGCCCAGGAGCGGCTCTCCTGCTCGATCGCGAACGTCGCGCACGCCAAGCAGATCCTCATCGAGACGCTGGCCTACGCCAAGGAGCGGCACGCGTTCGGTCAGGCGATCGGCAACTTCCAGCACAACAAGTTCCTGCTCGCCGAGCTGTTCACCCAGATCGAGGTCGCCGAGGCGTACGTCGACAAGTGCGTCGCCGCGCACGCCAAGGGCGAGCTGAGTGCGGTGGAGGCGTCCAAGGCCAAGTACTGGTCCTCGCAGGCCCAGTCCGAGATCCTCGACCACTGCGTCCAGCTCCACGGCGGCTACGGCTTCATGAACGAGTACCGCGTGGCCCGCGCCTGGCGCGATGCCCGGGTCACGAAGATCTGGGCCGGCTCGAACGAGATCATGAAGGAGATCATCGGCCGCGATCTCGGTCTCTGATCGTCCTGAGCTTCGCCAGCGCCCTGGCCCGCGGTTGCGGGTCGGGGCGCTGTCGTCGTACGGGGCGCGCGGCCCCACCGTCGGCCTGCTGAGCACAGCCTGGCCTTCGTTGCGACACGTTGTCCCCACACGGGACGATAGGGGCATGGTGGACTTGGCGAACGTGCGGCATGAGCACTCCGGATCCGAGGGCCTGAGCAACAGGCTCAACTGGCTCCGGGCGGGCGTCCTGGGGGCCAACGACGGCATCGTGTCGGTGGCGGGCATCGTGATGGGCGTAGCCGCCGCCAGCGACGAGCGCAGCCCGATCCTGATCGCTGGCATCGCGGCCCTGGTGGCGGGGGCCTTGTCGATGGCGGCGGGCGAGTACGTCTCGGTCTCCACCCAGCGCGACGCCGAGCTGGCGCTGGTCGAGGCGGAGCGGCGCGACCTCAAGCGCATGCCCGAGGAGGAGCTGCAGGACCTGACCCAGATGCTCCAGGACCGCGGCATGACCCCGGAGACGGCGGAGGCGGCGGCCCAGGAGCTGACCGAGTGGAACGCGCTGCGGGTGCACTCCTACCTCGAGTTCGGCATCGACCTCGACGACGTCACCAACCCGTGGTCGGCGGCGTTCGCATCGATGGTCGCCTTCACCACGGGCGCCCTGCTGCCGATGCTCACCATCCTGCTGCCCTCGCCGGAGCGGTTCTACGTCACCGTCGGCGCCGTCCTCATCGCGCTCGCTCTCACCGGCTTCACCAGTGCCAAGCTCGGCTTCGCCAACACCCGCCGCGCGATGATCCGCAACGTCCTCGGCGGTGCGTTCGCGATGGGCGTCACCTATCTCATCGGGAGCCTGCTGGGCACCCAGGTGTGACGATGCGCCTGTTCGTAGCGCTGATCCCGCCGGAGGAGGCGGTCGAGGACCTGGACGCCTTCTTGGACGTACGCCGCGCAGCCGCTCCCTTCCGCTGGGTGCAGCGCGACCAGCTCCACCTGACCCTGGCCTTCCTGGCCGATGTGGAGCCGTGGCGGCTCGATGACCTGCTCGAGCGCTTGGCCCGGGCCGCCGCTCGGCGTACCCCGTTCGAGGCGGCGATCGCCGGCGGAGGTGCCTTCCCGAACGCCGGCCGCGCGAAGGTGATCTGGGCGGGCCTGTCGACGGCATCGGAGGACGGCGCCACCGAGCTGGGCAGGCTGGCCACCGGCGCCCGGGCGGCCGCGGCCCGCAGCGGGATCGAGGTCGACGGAGGACGCTTCCGGCCGCATGTGACGCTGGCGCGACTGGGTGTGCCCGGCGAGGTCAGCAACTGGGTGCGTCTGCTGGACGCCTATCGGGGGCCGACCTGGACGGCCTCACAGATCTCGCTGGTGGCCTCGCACCTCGGCGAGGGCACGCGCGGGCGGCCTCGGTACGAGGTGCTTGCGGAGCTGCCGCTGGGGAAGGCGTGACGGCTCAGCCGGCCACGCCGTAGAGCCGGTCCCCGGCGTCACCCAGGCCGGGGACGATGTAGCCCTTCTCGTTGAGCCGCTCGTCCATCGCCGCCGTCACGACGTGGATCGGCACCTCGATGTGCGAGGTGGCCTCCTCGAGCTTCGCGACGCCCTCGGGCGCGACGAGCAGGCAGATGCAGGTGATGTCGTCGGCGCCGCGCTGGACCAGGAAGTCGATGGCCGCCGCGAGCGTCCCGCCGGTGGCCAGCATCGGGTCCAGGACGTAGCACTGACGCCCGGACAGGTCCGCCGGCAGCCTTTCGGCGTACGTCGTGGCCTGCAGTGTCTCCTCGTTGCGCACCATGCCCAGGAAGCCGACCTCGGCGGTGGGGAGCAGGCGCATCATCCCGTCGAGCATGCCGAGACCCGCCCGCAGGATGGGTACGACGAGGGGCCGCGGGCTGGCAAGCTCCACGCCCTCGGTCGGGCTGACGGGCGTCTGGATGCTGACCGGGCAGACCCGGACCTCCCGGGTGGCCTCGTAGGCGAGCAGCGTGACCAGCTCGTCGGCCAGCGACCGGAACGTCGGGGAGTCGGTGCGCTGGTCGCGCAGGTGCGTGAGCTTGTGAGCGACGAGCGGGTGGTCCACCACGAGGGTCTGCATGGCCATGGCCGCACCCTACGTGAATCGGGCCTGCGACGAGAGCCCGGGAAGAGAGGCCGGTGAACAGTGCCCAAAGGGGTTGGCCCCGGGTCCTCCCTCTGTCACTCTGGATGTCATGTCCGATCAGGTGGATGGCGTCGACTTCGCCCTCGCGGTCTATCGCGAAGAGGGTGTGTGGACCGCGCAGGAGCTTGCGCACGACGTCCTCGCCGACCTCGACACCCTGAGCCACGCGTTGCGGCGCTTCCCCGGTGACGGCGGCGCGCTCGGAGTGATCGGCATCGATGAGGACTTCTTCGTCATGGTCCGCGTCGCCGGGGCGACGACGCGCGTCCTGCTCTCCGACGTCACCGCCGCCGACGAGTGGGAGCTGGCCGGCTCGGCCGTCGACCATCTCGGCCTGCCGCTGCCGGAGGAGGACGACGACCAGGAGCCCGCCGGCGACCTCGCGATCCTGTCCGACATGGGGATGAGCGCGATGGACATGGGCATCCTGCTCGACGACTTCGACCTCTACCCCGACGAGATGGTCTCCGAGATCGCCCGCAAGGTCGGTTTCGGCAAGATCTTCGACGACGCCGTCGGCCTGACCTCGGCGTGAGGCCGCTCGACCGCTGGGCGGCGCCGATGGCGACCGCCCTGGAGGAGGCGCGCGCTGCGCTGGCGACCGGCGACGTACCGATCGGGGCGGTCGTGCTCTCACCCGAGGGTGAGGTCATCGGCCGCGGTCGCAACGTCCGCGAGGCCGACGCCGACCCCACCGGCCACGCCGAGGTGGTGGCGCTGCGCGAGGCGGCGCGGACCCGGGGCGAGTGGCGGCTGGACGGCTGCTCGCTGGTGGTCACCCTCGAGCCCTGCACGATGTGCGCCGGCGCGCTCGTGCTGGCCCGGATCCGGACCCTCGTCTTCGGTGCGTACGACGACAAGGCCGGCGCGGTCGGCTCGCTCTGGGACGTCGTCCGCGACCGCCGCCTCAACCACCGTCCGGAGGTCGTCGCGGGCGTCTGCGCGGACGAGAGTGCCGCGATGCTGGCCGATTTCTTCGCCGGGCATCGGCTCTAGTAACGTTCCTCCCGGTGGCGTGTCCGAGCGGCCGAAGGTGCATCACTCGAAATGATGTGTGGGGTCAAACCCACCGTGGGTTCAAATCCCACCGCCACCGCCAGCGATGTCGTGAGACATCCGCAAGACCCGGATCCGCAGTTGTGGGTCCGGGTCTTGCCCCTTTCGGAGCGATCCCGGCTCGGTGTCCGGCGGACGGATCGCGCAGCTCTGACCCGCCCGCGGCGTACGCCGTCGAGATACGGTGCCGTCAAGCCGTGAAGACCTTCAGAAGGACGCCCCGTGACCACAGCACCGCAGGCCGGATCCGCACCTCGTCTCGACCGGGACGGCGAGGTGTTCGTACTCAACCTCGGCGACGGCGAGAACCGGTTCCATCCCGACTGGGTCGGTGCCGTCGATGCCGCACTGGCCGAGGTCGAGGCGGCCGAGGGGCAGCGTGCGCTGGTCACCACCGCGACCGGGAAGTTCTTCTCCAACGGTCTCGACCTGGACTGGCTCGGCGCCCACGCGGAGCAGCACGACGCCTACATCGCCGACGCGGAGCGACTCTTCGCCCGGCTCCTGGCGCTGCCGGTCATCACCGTCGTGGCGATCCAGGGGCACGCGTTCGCTGCCGGGGCGATGCTGACGCTGTCGCATGACTTCCGGGTGATGCGCGCGGATCGCGGTTTCTGGTGCCTGCCGGAGATCGACATCGACATGCCGTTCACACACGGCATGAACGCACTGATCACCGCCCGACTCACCCCGCAGACAGCCCATGAGGCGATGCTCACCGGTCGCCGGTACGGCGGCGCCGACGCCCACGGCGCCGGCATCGTGGACCACGCCGTACCCGAGCTGGAGGTCCTGCCCGCGGCGATCGAGCTGGCGCGGGCGAACACCTCGAAGGCCGGTACGACGCTGGCGACGATCAAGACCCGGCTCTACGAGGACGCGCTCAGCGAGCTGGCGACCCCGCGCTGATTCCGTCGGCGCTGACCGCGCCGGCGAAGGCGCGGATCAGCGGATGGATCGGTGCGCCCGCCGAGGCGCCGATGTGCGGCTGGAACATGCTGACGACGTAGAACGGGTGGTCCGGGAACTCCAGCACCTCCGCCTCGCCCTCCTCGCCTCTCGCACCGACCACCACGCCCGCGGTCTCCAACGCGGCGATGCTCGCTGCCGTCGGGGCGTAGTTGCAGTAGTGCATCCCGGCGAACTCGGTGCCGACCCAGCCGGCGAACCGGGAGTCGGCGACGGGCGTCACCGTGCTCTCCTTGCCGTAGAGCGAGCAGGCCAGCAGCGCCACCGCGTTGTCGTCGCTCTCGCCGTCAGACTCGGCGTGGGTGGCTCGCTGTCCGAGCTCGGCGCGGAGGAACTCCATCACCGCGTACTGCATGCCACCGCAGGTGCCGAGGAACGGGATCGCGTTGGTCCGCACGGGGTGCAGCGCTGCGAGCACCGCGTCGTCATCGGCGTAGGGCGAGCCCGGGACCAGCCAGATCCCGTCGTAGGCGGTGACGTCGAAGTCGGACTCGGACGGCAGCCACTTCGCCGCGACGCCCAGCTCCTCGTTCAGTCGTGGCACGAGCGCGTTGAGCTCGTGGTGGCTGTGGTGTCCTCGGTCGTCGCCGAGCAGGCCGATCGTCGTCACGGACTCCGTTTCTACACCAGGGCGCGGGCGGCAAGCGCGAGCGCCCCGTGCAGCTCGGCCCGGTTGCCGAGCTCTGCCGCCCGGACGACCAACGCCGCCGCGGTGGCCGGTTGGGCGTAGCGCCGGATCGCCTGCTCGGCGCCCTGCACGAACGCCTCGCCGGCAGCGCCGAGCTCGCCGCCGATGATGACGGCGGTCGGGTTGACCAGGTTGCACAGGTCGCTGACGACCTGGCCCAGGATGCGGCCGCTCTCGTGCAGGATGCGCTCGGTGATCGGGTCGGTGAACGACTCGAGCGTGATGGCGGCACGGTCACCGCCGGGGTGGGTGTGCGCGATCTGGTCGATGACGGCCGCCACCGAGACGACCGCCTCCAGGCAGCCGCGGTTGCCGCAACGGCACAGCTCGGTGCGGCCGCCGAGGTGGGTGTGGCCGATCTCGCCGGCGAGCCCGGTGCCGCCGCGGTAGAGGTCGCCGCCGAGCACCAGGCTCGCGCCGATGCCGTGGGAGGCCTTCACGTAGAGGAAGTCCCGGTGGTTGCGGCCTGCCCCGCCGTACAGCTCGCCGAGGGCGCCGAGGGCGGCGTCGTTCTCGATCCGCACAGGTACGCCGATGCGTCGCCCCAGCTCGGTCGCGGGGGAGAGCCCGACCCAGCCCGAGAGGATGGTGGGCGACTGCACCAGTCCGGAGGCCAGGTCGACGGGACCGGGGATGCCCGCCGCGACCGCCTGCAGGCGGGTCACGTCGTGCTCGGCACGCAGCGTCGAGAGCAGCTCGGCGGCGGCGTTCATCGCCTCCTCAGCTGCGAGGTCGACGTCGATCTCGATCCGGCGGTCGCCGATCAGCCGGCCGAAGGAGTCGGCGATCGCCACGTGCAGGTGGTTGTGGCCGAAGTCGATGCCCGCGACGGGGTCGCCGACGGCCACCAGCAGTGTGCCGGGCCGACCGCTTCCTGTACCGGGGCCCTTCTCCTCGACCTCGAGCTCGCTGACCTGCGACTCAGAGAGGAGTCCGGACACGATCGCCTGGACGGCGCTGCGCGAGAGTCCGGTGCTCCGGGCCAGGTCGGCGCGCGTCACTCCCTGCCCGGCTCGGATGAGTCGGAGCATCTCGGTGCGGTTGCGCTGGCGCGGGGTGGAGTCGACCACGCCAAGACTTTAGGGGACGCAGGGACTCCGTGCGACGCTCTTTTTGGTCAAAAAACGAACAAAAAAACCTGAGAACTTCCTTCTTTCAACCTGTTGACGGCCGAAAGGTCCCGCCCTAGCGTGAGGGGCGTCACATTCGCATTGGGCGGCTATATAGCGCCCAGGGTTGTCAGAGAGGACGACTCATGCGTCAACCAACTCCTCGCGGCATCGCCCGCGGGATCTCGGTCCTCGCGGCCGGGTGTCTGGCCTTCAGCGGCGTCTCCGTCGCACAGGCCGCCACCACGAATCCGGCTCCTTCCTCGCTCGAGAAGGCCGACGCCGCCCTGTCACAGCAGGCGGCCACCGAAGGCATGGTCCTTCTGGAGAACCACGACAACGCGCTGCCGATGGCCACGAGCGGCAACGTCGCGCTCTTCGGTGTCGGCGCCTATGTCACGGTCAAGGGCGGCACCGGGTCCGGTGCTGTCAACAACCGGTCGAATGTGACCGTCAGGCAGGGTCTGGAGGCGGCGGGTTACAACATCACCACCAGCCCCGCCTACTGGAACGCGATGACCTCGGCCTTCGACACCAAGTACCCGCCGAACCCCAATGGCGGAGTGCTGGGCGCGGCGCCCGACTACTCCTCGGTGGAGCAGCCGCTCACCGCCTCGAGCCGTAAGCCGACGGCGCCCACCGACACCGCGATCTTCGTGGTGGCTCGTAACTCCGGTGAGGGGGCCGACCGCTCCTCCGGCAAGGGCGACTACCTCCTCACCGACACCGAGCACGACGACATCGAGCTGCTCGGCCAGACCTACAAGCACGTCGTCGTGGTGCTCAACACCGGCGGCATCATGGACACGTCCTTCTTCAAGGACATCAACGCCTCGGAGGTCGACCCGGCCGGCGGCACCGCGCTGGACTCGCTGCTGCTGATGAGCCAGGCCGGCGAGCAGGGCGGTGCCGCGTTGGTGCAGGTCCTCGACGGTGAGGTCAGCCCGTCGGGCAAGCTCACCGACACCTGGGCCTCGAAGTACTCCTACTACCCAGCCTCGGGCACCTTCGCCAACAACGACGGCACCGGGAACGACGAGAGCTACAGCGAGGGCCAGTACATCGGCTACCGCTACTTCGACTCCTTCTACAAGAAGATCGGCGCCGACAACGGCGTCGACCCGGCGAGCGTGGTCAACTACCCGTTCGGCTACGGCCTGTCCTACACCGACTTCAACATCACCCCGCTGAGCGTGACCGCGAACATGGACAAGGTCACCGTCAAGGCGCGGGTGACCAACGTCGGCGACACCTACAGCGGCAAGGAGGTCGTCGAGACCTACGTCTCCACGCCGCAGACGGGGCTGGACAAGCCCTACCAGGAGCTCACCGGCTACGCGAAGACCGACAACCTCGCTCCGGGTGCCTCCCAGCAGGTGACGATCAGCTTCGCGCCCTCCTCGATGGCCTTCTTCAACCAGAGCCCGTCGCAGTGGCAGCTCGACCCGGGCGAGTACGTCGTCCGCGTCGGCGACTCCTCGCGCAACACGTCGGTGGCGGCTCGACTCGATCTCGGCGCCACCACCGCGACCGAGCTGGTCAACCCCGAGGTCACCAACGGTGCTGCCGCACCCGGACCTGCCACCGAGCTGACCAGCGACCCGGCGAACTTCTACAGCTACTCCGCCGAGGCCGCCCAGCTCGCCGCCGCCCCGAAGGTCACCCTCGACACCGCGGGCTACCAGCCCAAGGACGACCGGTCGGCGTACGAGCAGGACGTGCCTGTCCCGACCTCCCTCCCCTATGACGCCGTCGAGCACAACAAGGTCTCCAGCGTCACGACCTACCTCGACAAGAACCAGACCAACTGGGAGGGCACCGGCTCGCCGTACATCGCTAAGTCGGGCGAGAAGGTCGAGCAGGTGACCACCGACCCGACCAGCACGCTCTACGACGTCGCCTCGGGCAAGACCTCGATGCAGAACTTCGTCGCGGGCCTCAGCGTGACCCAGATGGCGAACATCGTCGAGGGCGCCTCGGTCGGTGGCACCACGCCGTCCGCGATCGGCGCGGCCGGTTACACCACGGCGAAGTACGAGAACCTCGGCATCCCGGGCATGGCACTCTCCGACGGTCCGGCCGGTCTGCGGCTGACCCAGCAGATCGCGACCACGCCGAAGACCTACCAGTACGAGACGGCCTGGCCGGTCGGCACCATGCTGGCCCAGACCTTCAACCGTGACCTGGTCAAGAAGGTCGCCGAGGCGGTCGGCAAGGAGATGATCGACGCCGGCGTCACGCTGTGGCTCGCGCCGGGCATGAACCTGCACCGCGACCCCCTCAACGGCCGCAACTTCGAGTACTACTCCGAGGACCCGCTCGTCGCCGGCCTGACCGCCGCGGCGACCGCACAGGGTGTGCAGTCCAACCCGGGCGTGGGCGTGACGATCAAGCACTACGCCTTCAACAACCAGGAGACCCGACGCAGCGGCGGCAACTCCGTCGTCAGCGAGGCCGCCGCCCGTGAGCTGGACTTGCGGGCCTTCCAGATCGCTGTCACCACCGGTCAGCCGATGGCCGTGATGACGTCGTACAACAGGATCAACGGCACCTACGCGGCCGAGAACTACGACACCGTCACCGACATGCTCCGTGGTGAGTGGGGCTTCAAGGGCCTGGTCATGTCCGACTGGGGCGGTAGCCACAGCGCGACCTCGACCCTGTACGCCGGCAACGACCTGATCGAGCCCGGCGGCTCGCCGCAGAACGTCATCAACGGGATCGAGAAGCAGGCGCCGACCATCGACGTCGCCGGTCTGCCGGCCTACACCAAGAACGTCTCGCCCACGCGGACGTCCTACACGTGGCAGTTCGGCGGCCTGACCCCGTCGGCCACCGGCACGGAGACGATCTCCACCACGATCGACGGCACCACCGACCTGACAAAGCAGCCCATCTCGGGCACGGCGACCACGGATGTGATCAACAACCAGACGTTCGTGGCCGACCCCAAGCTCGCGACGGTCAACGACGCCTACAACTACGCACAGGCCCTGCTCGCAGGCAGTGCGCTGAACGCCACCCAGAAGGCTGCGATCACGATCACCCCGCTGACCTACGCGACGCCGGGTGACATGACCAGTGCGGTGACGTCGTACACGGTGACGATCAAGGGCAACTACACCGCGACGAGCTACCCGATGCGCCTAGGCGACCTGCAGCGCAGCGTGGCGAACATCCTGAACGTCGTGATGCAGTCGGCTCCGTTCCAGCAGCTCGCCACCAACCAGGGCGTCAAGGGCGTCTCGGTGAAGAGCTACGAGGCACAGTTCGACCTGCCGACGGTGCTGACCGCATCGACCGGCTCGGTCGTCAACGCGCCGAGCAGCAACCCCCCGACCGTGTCTCTGTCCACCACCCCGGCCACCCCTGCCAGCGGCTGGTTCACCGGACCGGTCAAGGTCGCGGCCCAGGTCGGCGACAGCGACGCCGACACCGCCTACGTCGGCATCGACGGCGGCGCACTGACGCTGTACACGGGACCGGTCACCGTCTCCGGTGACGGTGTCCACCATGTCCGTGCGATGGTCAGCGACGGCAACGGTGGCTTCGGCGACAGCACCATCGACGTCAAGATCGACTCGGCGGCGCCGACGGTGAAGGCTGCCGGCACTGGCGGGAAGCTGACCCTCTCGGCCAGTGACGCCGTCTCGGGTGTGCGCACGGTGCAGTACTCCACCAACGGTGGCAGGACCTGGAGCACCTACACCGCTCCGGTCAAGGTGGCGGGGCTGTCCCAGGCCTTCTCCTACCGGGCCACCGACAAGGCGGGCAACACCAGCGCCACCGCCTCGATCACCGTCAAGGCCGCGCTCAGGGTGAGCAAGCCGGTGATCACCGGCAAGGCCAAGGTCGGCAAGTCGCTCAAGGCCACCGCGTCCGCGACCGCGGGTGCTCACCTGAGCTACCAGTGGCTGCGCAACGGTCACCCGATCAAGCACGCGACAGGTGCGAAGTACCACCTGGTCGGTGCCGACCGACACCACAAGGTCTCGGTCAAGGTGACCGCCAGCGCTGCAGGTAGCAGCGTGAGCGCCACCTCGAAGAAGGTCACCATCAAGTAGCAACCTCTCCTCCCATGAAGCGGGGGCCGGGTCCTGGCGAACACCAGGACCCGGCCCCCGCGCCGGATTCCGGCGGAAGACCCTGCTTGTGCCGGCTGCCCCGTGAGGGTTTGACCCCTGGGGGTCAGTGCCGCACGTTGTCAGGCAATGCATTGCCCCCCAACCTGCGGTTTTGACCCCTGGGGGTCAAAACCGCACGACGCGCTCGCGCTCCTAAGCCGAGCTCAGTTCACCTGCCGGCCGGCCGTGGGCCAGTACGGCGCCCGCAGCTTGAACTTCTGCAGCTTGCCCGTCGCCGTACGTGCGAGCTCGTCGCGGAACTCGACCGAGGTGGGCGCCTTGTAGCCGGCCGCGTGCTCCTTGCACCAGGCGATCAGCTCACCCTCGGTGATCGTCGCGTCGGGCGCGAGCACGACGAGCGCCTTGATGGTCTCGCCCCACTTCTCGCTCGGTACGCCGATGACGGCCACCTCGGCGACCGCAGGGTGGGAGAAGAGCACGTCCTCGACCTCGATGCTGGAGACGTTCTCCCCGCCGGTGATGATGACGTCCTTCTTGCGGTCGCTGATCGTCAGGTAGCCGTCGTCGGTGACGAAGCCGCCGTCGCCGGTGTGGAACCAGCCGTCGGCCAGCGCCTTGGCGCTCTCCTCGGGCTGCCCCCAGTAGCCCTCGAGGACCACGTTGGAGCGGGCCAGAACCTCGCCCTCCGGGTCGATCGCGACCGAGACACCGAGCGCCGGGACGCCTGCGCGGGTCAGCTTGGCCGCCCGGTCGTGCGGGTCGAGGTCGTCCCACTCGGCGCGGGTGCGGTTCACCGTGAGCAGCGGCGAGGTCTCGGTCAGCCCGTAGATCTGGATGAACTCCCAGCCGAGCTCCTCCTGCACCCGTACGACCGTCCTGGTCGGCGGAGGCGCTCCGGCCATGACGATCCGCACCCGGTCGCGGCCGGGGATCTCGCCCTCCCAGGTCTGGGCCGCATCGAGCACCGCGGCCGCCACCGCGGGGGCGGCACACATCACCGTGACGCCGTGGTCGCGCACCCGGCGCAGGATCTCGGCGCCGTCGACCTTGCGCAGGATGACGTGCTTGACGCCCAGTGCCGTGGCCGCGAAGGGCATCCCCCAGCCGTTGGCGTGGAACTGCGGCAGCGTGTGGAGATAGACGTCGCGGTCGGTCAGACCGACGTGCAGGGCCAAGGTGATCGCGTTGGTCCAGATGTTGCGGTGGGTGATCTGCACGCCCTTGGGTCGCGCGGTCGTGCCGGAGGTGTAGTTGATCGTGGCGGTGGCGTTCTCGTCGTGCTCCCACGCCACCGGCTCCGCGCCCGGTGCGGCGTAGAGATCCTCGTCGTTCCCCAGCACGAAGCGGTGCTCCGCGGTCACCTCGGCGAGTGCGTCGTCCAGCTCGGGGTCGATGTAGACGACCTTGGCACCGCTGTGCGCGACGATGTACTGCACCTCGTCGGGGCGCAGCCGGAAGTTGACCGGCACCAGCACCCGGCCATGGCCGGCGACGCCGAAGAACGAGGTCAGCAGCCGCGCGCTGTTGTGGCTGACCACCGCGACCCGCTCCCCGACGCCCACCCCGAGCTCGTCCAGCTTGGCCGCCTGGCGCCGGGCCAGGTCCCCCATCTCGCGGAAGGTCAACTCGCCGAGCGGGTTCGCCGGCTGGTCGGGCTCGTCGACGACGCCAGGGCGGTCGCCGTAGACCTGGACGGCGCGGTCGAGGAAGTCGTTGACGCTGAAGGGGACGAACACGAGCTGGCCTCCAGGGTGGGCGGGTCGCCGACGTCGGCAGTGCCCCTAAGTCTGCTGTCCCGACGCAGCCGCCGCCACTGGTCCGCAGGAGCGGACTACTGCAGCGCGGCGGTCAGCCGCATCACGTTGTCGACGTACTTCGCCCCCGGAGAGCGTCGCAGCCACTCGGCCAGCGTGAGCTCGCGCGAGATCGAGCGATAGTGGTCCTGCACGGCGCACAGGTGGGTCACCACCGCGGCGTCGGGCACCATCAGCGAGATCTCGTAGTTGAGCGCGAACGAGCGCATGTCCATGTTGCTCGACCCGATCACGGCCACGTCCGCGTCGATGGTGAAGTGCTTCGCGTGCAGGATGAGCGGCGCCGGGTAGCGGTAGATCCGGACGCCGGCCTCCAGCAGGGCTTTGTAGTACGACGCCTGCGCGCGCCCGACCATGAACTGATCGGAGATCTCGCTGACGAAGAGCTCGACGTCCACGCCGCGCTGCGCCGCCGTGGTGACGGCGTAGAGCAGTGACTCGTCCGGGACGAAGTAGGGCGAGGTCAGCGAGATCCGGTCGGTGGCGGTGTAGATCAGGGCGGTGAACATCCGCAGGTTGTTCTCCGCCACCAGGCCCGGACCGCTGGGCACCACCTGGCAGGCGGCGTCGCGGACCGCCTCGGAGCCTGGCACTGGTGCATCGGCCGGCGCGTCGCTCGGCGTCGGCAGGGTGTGGCGGTCGACCACGTCGGCGGTCTCGGCATACCAGTCCGAGGCGAAGACGGCGTTGAGCGAGGCCACCACCGGTCCCTCGAGCCGCACCATCAGCTCCACCCACTCCCGGCCGCGCTTGTGGTTCGCGCGCTTGTTGTAGCCCGGCTCGGTGAGGTTGAGCGATCCGGTGTACCCGACCCGTCCGTCGACCACCATCAGCTTGCGGTGGTTGCGCAGGTCCGGGCGGCGGATGCGGCCCTTCAGCACCCGCAGCGGCAGCATGGGGTGCCAGTCGATCCCGGATCCGTCCAGCCGCCGGAGCATCGCCTTGTAGCCGGCGATCCGGCGTGAGCCGAGGAAGTCGAAGAGCAGCCGTACGGCGACACCGCGGGCCGCGGCTCGCTCCATCGCCGCGAAGAGCGGCTCGGTCACCTCGTCCCACGCGGTGATGTAGAACTCGATGTGCACGTAGGAGACGGCGCTGTCGACCTCGTCGGCCATCTGCTCGATCACCTCGCGGTAGCCCGGCGCGAGCGAGACCTGGTTGCCGCCGACGAGGGGGAGTGCGCCGAGCCGCTGGTTGAGGTCGGCGATCCGGGCCAGCGACGCTGACAGCTCGTCGTCGGGGACCCGATCCTGGCGCTCGGCATACGCGCGGATGACGCCGATCGCCTCCTTCTGCCGCTCGACCCGCTTGCGCTCGAGTGCGGTGCGGCCGACGAGCAGGAAGATGGTGAAGCCGATGATCGGCTCGATCAGGATCAGCAGCAGCCAGGCCATGCCGGTCGACGGTTTGCGGTTTCCCGGGATCACGCCGAGCGCGACGATTCGCAGCACGACCTCCAGCGTGAGCAGCAGCCATTCCAGCACCGTCGTCACGCTGGGGACGTCCATAGCCGCACCCTAGGGGCGCGGTGCCCGCACGTCAGTCAGATTCGCGGCGCGCGCCGTCGGACGCAGCGACCACGAAGATCGCCGGCTCCTTGAAGTCGGCCTCAGCGAAGGCCGCCCGGACCGCGTCGGTGAGCATCTCCACCCGATCGGTGTCGACGAGCGCGATGGCGGAGCCGCCGAACCCGCCGCCGGTCATCCGGGCACCGATCGCCCCGGCGGACACGGCCGCCTCCACGGCGGTGTCCAGCTCGGGCACCGAGATCTCGAAGTCGTCGCGCATCGAGGCGTGCGAGGCCAGCAGCAGGTCGCCGATCGATCGCGGACCCTCGGACCGCAGCAGCGCCACCGTCTGCTGGACCCGCTCGTCCTCCGTCACGATGTGGCGCGCCCGCCGGTAGGTCACCTCGTCGAGCCGGTCGCGGCCCGCCTCCAGCGCCTCCGCCGTGACGTCGCGCAGCGCGGGTACGCCGAGGATTCGGGCAGCCTCCTCACAGGCGGCGCGGCGATCGCCGTACCCGCCCTCGGCGTGGGCGTGCTTCACCCGGGTGTCGATGACGACCAGGCTCAGGCCGGCCTCCGTCGCCAGGAACGGGATCGGCTCGCGCGAGGAGTCGCGACAGTCGATGAAGAGCGCGTGGCCCGCGCGGGAGAACAGCGACGCGGACTGGTCGAGGATGCCGGTGGGGGCACCGACGATGACGTTCTCGGCCTGGACGGTCGCGCGCAGCAACTCGTCGTCGCTCAGGTCGAGCGCCCACAGGTCGACCAGCGCGGTGGCCAGGGCGCACTCGATCGCGGCGGAGGACGACAGCCCGGCGCCCAGTGGTACGTCGGAGGTGAAGTACGCGTCGAAACCACCGACGGCGCTCAGGTCCGCCCCCTCGGCGCCCTGCAGGACACCCCACGCCGTACCGAGCGGGTAGGCCGACCACCCGTCCACCGACTCCGGCGTGATGTCGTCGAGCCCGTGCTCGATCACCGTCTCACCCGAGGCCGAGGAGGACGTCGAGACCAGCCGCACGACCCGATCCTCGGTCCTGCCGACGGCCACCCAGGTGCGCTGGTCGATCGCGACGGGCAGCACGAACCCCTCGTTGTAGTCGGTGTGCTCGCCGATGAGATTGACCCGGCCGGGCGCGGACCAGACACCGTCCGGCTCCCGGCCGAAGCGCTCACGGAAGCCCGCGAGGGCCTCCTCGCCGAGGGTGGTCGCGGTCGGTGCTGGGCTCTCCACGACCCCGAGCCTAGGCCCGGGACGGCGCACGTCCCTTTACTCGGGTACGCCGCAGCCGGATCCTGGAGGGTGCGGCGGGGGCCCCTACCGTGCAGCGACTCCGCGACCTGGGGCTCCTGGTCGCGCTCGACGACTTCGGCAGCGGCCAGTCCTCCTTCAGCCAGTTCGTCACGTTGCCGTGACGGGACTGCGCCGGCTCACCTGCGTGACCGGGCAGGGGTACGTGTTCTCCCGGCCACTGACGGCCGCGGAGTTCGTCGACTGGCTGCGCGCGCCATTGCTGGTCGGCTGAGCGGGACGACGGCCGGGGCGGCCCGGACGATCCCGGCTCCACCGTTCGACGGCGAAGCCGGGCTCGTCCAGAGCCGCCCCGGATCCAGGTCAGCTGCGGGTCAGTACTCGCAGGACGTGGCGTGCTCGACGCTCGTGCAGGTGTCGCTGTTCTTGCCGCCGTTGGCCTTGTCCGTGCCGGCGCCGCCGAAGATCAGGTCGTCACCCTGGTTGCCGTGCAGGTTGTCGTTGCCCTTGCGACCGCGCAGGGTGTCATTGCCCTCCTGGCCGAGGAGGGTGTCGTTGCCCGAGCCGCCCTTGAGCAGGTCGTCGCCGGGGGTGCCGACGATCTTGTCGACGGAGGTGTAGCCGACGTGGCCCAGCGCCCAGTTGGCCGCGCCGGCGGCGTTCGACGTGCGCAGCCCGGCCTTGTCGCCGAGCCAGGAGAAGTCGATGGCGTTGGTCCCCTTGCCACCGGTGATGTTGCCCTTCCAGTGCATCGCCGCGGCGGTGCTCCAGGTGGTGGCGTCCGTCTTCAGCGTGCCGATCTTGAAGACGTCGTCGCCGGTGTTTCCGCTGAGGGTGTAGCCGGTGACGGCCGGGGCGCTGTCGGCGCTGGCGCCGGAGAGCTGGTTGTTGGGGTCGGCGGCGATGGTGTCGTCACCCTTTCCCCCGGACACCCTGCCGCCGTAGCCGACAGTGATGGTGTCGTCGCCGGAGTTGCCGCCGATGTAGTTGGGGTCGACGGCGTGGAACCAGTCGTCGCCGCCGTTGCCGTGGATGTCGTCGGCGCCGGCGCCGCCGTCGAACCAGTTCGCCGCGTCGTCACCCGTGAAGGTGTCCACGCCGTCGGTGCCGAAGATGCGCGCCTGGTCGAGGCCGCTGAGCGTGTCGGTGCCCGTCCGGGCGCCCGTCACGGTGCCGGCGGCGAGGTTCACCGTGATGCCGGTGCTACCCGCGGCGTAGCCGTCGGTGCTGTAGACGACGTCGTTGTTGATCGTGCCGGTGAGCCTGTCGTTCCCGGCGCCGCCGATGAGTCGGTCGCGGCTGCCGGTGCTGATCAGGGTGTCGTTGCCGTCGCCGCCGTTGAGGGTGGTGTTGCTGGCGGTGCCGGCGGGGTCGTTGGAGCCGCAGATCTGGTCATCTCCGGCGCCGCCGTTGATGGTCAGGCCGTGGAACCCGTTGGCGGCGATGATGTCGTTGCCGCTGGTGCCGGTGATGGTCTGGTTGTCCGCGGTCGCCCACATCGTCGGTGCGACCCCGTTGCAGAGCAGCCCGGCAGGCGGGGTGTCGGCGGGCACCGCGCCGCCGTCGGCGTACGCAGCGCCCAGCGCGGGGAGCACGAGGAACCCGGCGGCGATGGCCGGGACGGTGATGCGGCGGAAGAGGTGATGCATGAGTCTGTATCCCTTCGGCAGGGCCATGGGGAGGATGGCTGTTGCTTCGAATGCGTGGGTACCCCGACCGTCACATGGGAATCTGTCCAGAACCTGTGTGACTGCCGTGCCGGGAGTGACGGGAGTGACGTCGGGACGACACCGGCATGAGACGGCCGCGGCGCTACACGTAGCGTGCGGCGACGTGCGCGGCCCGCACTCCGTACCCGCCGCCGAAGAGGCAGGCGTGCACCAGCAAGGGGAACAGCTGGTGGAGGCCGATCCGCTCCTCCCAGCCATCGGCGAGAGGGTGTGCCTCGCCGTACGCCTCCTGCAGGCGCTCGAGGTGGGGGAGCCCGAAGAGGGCGAGCATGGCGAGATCCATCTCGCGATGGCCGCCATAGGCGGCGGGGTCGATCGCCCACGCACGGCCGTCGTGCGACCAGAGCACGTTGCCGGTCCACAGGTCGCCGTGCAGTCGGGCAGGCGGCTCTTCGGGCACGATCGTCGCCACCCGTGCCAGGGCGCGCTCGACGGTGGCGACGTGTCGATCGTCGACGCTGCCGCGGTCGTGTGCGAGCTTGAGGTAGGGCAGGACCCGGCGGGTGGCGAAGAACTCCGCCCAGGTGGCCGCCGGCCCGTTGGGCAGCGGCAGCCGGGCGATGAAGCCGTCCTCGTCCAGGCCGAAGGAGTCGGCGCCGGCTCGGTGGGTCCTCGCCAGCGCGTGGCCGAGCTCGGCGGCGGTGTCGCCGGTCGGGCGACCGGGCTCGATCCAGCGCAGGATCAGGCAGTCGGTCTCCACCGCCAGCACCTCCGGCACACGTACGCCCTCGGCCTCGCCCAGCCAGGCCAGGCCGCGTGCCTCGCTGGGGAAGAAGGTGTCGGGGCAGTGCGGCAGCGTCTTCATCAGCGCCTGGGTGCCGTCCGCGAGCCGCAGCTTGGTCGCGGTGGCGACGTCGCCGCCCGCCACCGGCGCGGTGCTCACCACCGCCCGGCCGAGCAGCTGCTCGGCGCGGCGGGCGATGGAGGGCAGCCGGGTCACTGCGACCGAACCGCCTGGGTGCCGGGCGTCGGGTCGAGTGTCGTGATCAGGTCTGCGACGAGCGCGTCGGCCGTCCGTTCCACCATCGCCAACACCTCCGTGAACCCGTCGTCGCCGCCGAAGTAGGGGTCAGGTACGTCGCCCGCCCCGTCCGGATCGAACTCCCGGAACACCATGGTGCGCTCGTCGGGGCCGCCGAGGTCGGCGAGGTTCTGCGCGTCCATCGCGAGCACCAGGTCGAACCGGTCCTGCCAGGCAGGTACCCACTGCTGGGCACGATGCCGGCTCGGGTCGTAGCCACCCGCACGCAGGGCGGCCGCCGCGCGCGGGTCCATCGGGTCCCCGACGTGCCAGCCACCGGTGCCGGCGCTGTGAACCTCGATCTCGGTCAGGCCGGCCTCGTCGAGCCGTGAGCGGAGCACCACCTCGGCGATCGGGCTGCGGCAGATGTTGCCGAGGCAGACCGCGGCGACGGCGTACGTGCCCTCGACGCGTGCGGCCGGGATCATCGGCGCTCGTCCGTCAGGAATCCGCGCGCGAAGAAGCCCGCGATCGCGAAGATGAGACCACCCCACACCGCCGGCCAGAAGCCGTCGACGTGGAAGCCGACGCGGGTCGGTCCCAGCAGCCAGGCGGTCAGGCCGAGCATCGCGGCGTTGACCACCAACAGGAACAGGCCCAGCGTCAGGATGATGAGGGGGAGGCTCAGGATGGTGAGCACCGGCTTGATCAGCTTGGAGACCGCGCCCAGGATCACCGCGACCACCAGCAGCGGCGGGATCTTGTGCCTGATCTCGTCCCAGCCCTGCGTCGGACCGTCCAGGTAGATCCCGGGGATCAGCCACAGCACCACCGCGAGCGCCACCGCGTTGACTGCGAGCCACGACACGAACCTCACGAGGCCGATCGTGACATGCCGGGCCAAGCCGAGACGAGTACGCCGGGGGCTACAGGGTCGGCCCGGCGGAGCCGGGGGCCGGCGCGACGGCCGCCGCGAGCGCTGACTCGAGATGCTCCAGGAGGTTCAGCGGGTCGTCGTAGACCGCCACCGCACCGGCATCGAGCAGCTCCTGCTCGCTGATCCCGCCGCTGCGCAGCCCGATGGTGCGAAGGCCGGCCCGGGTGGCCGCCTCGACGTCCCACGTGGCATCGCCGATCATCACCGCTCGAGATCCGCCGACCTGCTCCAGTGCCTTCTCCAGCAGCTCGGGATGCGGCTTGGACTCGCTGGCGTCCTCGGCGGTGGTCCAGGCGTCGGTGCGACCGCCGGCGCCGAGTGCGCGCAGCGCGTGTTCGGCGTGCTCCGGGATGCTCGAGCTGGCCAGCACGACCTTCAGCCCCAGGCCCTGCAGGCGGTCCAGCAGGGCGCGGGCGCCGGGGAGGAGGCGGGTCTCCTCGATCAGGTCGTCGTACTCCCGCTTCCAGCGCTCCCGGAGCTCGTCGCCGAGCCGCGCCTCCGTCTCGTCATCGACCGCCGCGGCCACGATCCTGTCGCCGCCCATGCCGATCAGCCGGTGCAGGCGGTGAACGGGGATCGGCTCACCGACGGCGGCGAACGCGCGCGACCAGGCGAGCGCGTGGTGGTAGGTGGAGTCGAGCAGGGTGCCGTCGATGTCGAGCAGGGCGACGTCGAGAACCAGATCAGGAGCCCCGTCGGGAGCCACGTCGGAGGAGGTCACGCCGTCCGTTACCCGGAGGGGCTGGCGGGTAACGGGTGCACATGGACGCGCAGTTGGTTGAATTTCGAACTATGCTGGTCTCATGACCGCCGAGCACACGCCGACCTACGTCGCCCAGGGCGAGGAGTTCACCCGCGACGTCCGCTACATCTCCGACCGGATCACGCGGGACGCGCGGGTGCCGGAGCACGGTCCGACCGACGGCGAGACCTGGCCGGTCGAGCCGGGCCGTTACCGGCTGATCGCCGCCAAGGCGTGCCCGTGGGCGACCCGCACGATCATCGTGCGGCAGCTGCTCGGCCTCGAGGACGTGATCAGCCTCGGGACCCCTGGCCCGACCCACGACGCCCGCTCCTGGACCTTCGACCTCGACCCCGACGGGCTCGACCCGGTGCTCGGCATCCACTTCCTGCGCGACGCCTACGACAAGCGCTTCCCCGACTACCCGCGCGGCATCACCGTGCCCGCCGTCGTCGAGGTCGAGAGCGGCAAGGTCGTCACCAACGACTTCCCCTGGATCACGCACGACTTCTTCTTCGAGTGGCGCGAGCACCACCGCGAGGGTGCGCCCGACCTTTGGCCCGCGCACCAGCGTGAGGAGATGGAGGCGGTGATGAAGCGGATCTACACCGAGGTCAACAACGGCGTCTACCGCTGTGGCTTCGCCGGCTCGCAGGAGTCGTACGACGCGGCCTACGACCGGCTGTGGACCGCCATGGACTGGCTCGAGGGGCGACTGGGGGAGTCCCGCTACCTGATGGGCGATGCGATCACGGAGGCCGACGTACGGCTGTTCACCACGCTTGCCCGCTTCGACCCCGTCTATCACGGACACTTCAAGTGCAACCGGCAGAAGCTCACCGAGCTGCCGAACCTGTGGGGCTACGCCCGCGATCTCTACCAGCAGCCCGCCTTCGGCGAGAACACCGACTTCGACCAGATCAAGGCGCACTACTACGTGGTGCACAGCGACATCAATCCGTCGCAGGTCGTGCCGAAGGGCCCGGACCTGGCCGGCTGGCTGACGCCGCACGGCCGCGGCTGAACTGGCGTCAGGATTTTTGCAGAAACATGCAAGGCAACAATTTGTAACTGCGGCGGCTATCATCCCCGCCGCAGTTCGAGCGTCTCCCTGAGGTAGGGCCATCCGGTCCTACGGCTCGTAATAAGCGACCCGCCTCGAGGAGCGGTTCTTGGAGGTTCTGCATCCTCGCGACGGGTCCCGATCCCGCAGGGGGACCGATGAGATTGTTGCACCCAGGACGGACAGTTCCGTCCGACTCGTCTCGGCTCGGCGCGTCGCGCCGAGCACACGCCGTGGCACTCGCGGCGGTGCTCGGCCTGGCCGTAGCGGGGCTCGCCCGCCCCGCGCTGGCCGACGATGGAGCGCATGGCTATCCCGGGAAGGTGTCCGACCCCGGCTTCACCGGCTGGGCGCTCTCCGACGGCCGCCAACTCGGCATCGCCGAGCTGGCTGACGGGACCGAGGGCATCTGCTTCGACGCGGGCGCCTCGTCGTGGCCGTCGGGCACCACGACGCCGATCACGAAGACCAACGCGAAGGTCGGCGCCGCGATCAGCCACTTCATGGCTGCCGCTCGCGCGGACGCGACCGAGGCGGCCGCACTGTGGGTCGTGGTCGGCAAGGACCTGGGGATGAACTCCAACCCGTCCTACATGGCCGGGTCGATCAACGAGTTCCACGACGAGTTTCCCGGCGCCGCCGCAGAGATGGAGTCCGACCGTCGGGCGATCCTCGACTGGGTCGCGGCGAACGCGCCCGACAACGACGGCTATGCGATCCCGGACGGCTTCTCGATCCAGCTCGATACGGGTTCGACGACCGGCGGCAGTGTCGATCATCCTGGCGTGCGGTCAGCGGCCGGCAACTGGGTCGACGGCGCCGCCATCACCCTGACACTGATCGGCGATGCCCGATGGTCGCCTGCGTCCGACCAGCCTTCGACGGTGACGATCTCGGCCGACGGCAAGACGATGACCTTCGATCCGACCAGGTCGGAGAACTCTGCGCTCGCCTCCGACGGCGGCGTGAAGAAGTACGGGTGGGTCTCGGCCGACGGCGCCTCGATCACCACCGCCAACCCGGTCAAGGTGAAGGAGTCGATCACCGGGCTCGCCAACAGCCAGTACAAGCTGCAGCCCAGTCTGCACGGAGCGCAGCGGGTCGGGTTCAACGCCGGTCAGGTGTCCTTGAAGAACACCGCGTACGTCTACGCCGCGGCGGCCGATCAGCTCGTCCCGCTCGGCGTCGACAAGTTCACCGACAGCTCCGACCCGGGCGACCTGGCCGGCATGGTCGGAGCGACGGTCACGGTGCACCAGAGCAGCCCCACCGGTGCGGTTCCCGCCGGCGCGGCCCACACCTTCAGTGCAGCCGACGTCGTCGGTGCGGGGAGCTCCGCGCACGCGCACTGGGACTTCCCGGCGATCTTCGACCCCGACTACGACTGGTGGGTGGTGCTCTCGACCGAGCCGAGTGGCTTCACCCCGGAGGCCGGGACCAGGGCGAAGCTCGCGCACGCGGCCAGTGGCGACGACGGTGACCAGACCCAACCCCTGGTCTCCTCGTTCACCGACTACAAGCTCTGGACCCCGGCGCTGGCCACCCAGGTCAACGCCCAGGAAGCCACGCCGGGAGCGACCTTGGTCGACCACGTCGAGGTCGTCGGCACCGGTGGTCACCAGATCACCGGTGCCTGGCAGCTCCTGGGCCCGACCGCGCCCACCAGGACCGGGTCCTGCGACCACCTCGACTGGAGCGGGGCGAAGGTCGCCGGCTCCGGCGTCTTCACCGTCGCCGGCGACGGGACCTACGACGTCGGATCGACGAAGGCCCCCGCATCCGGCTGCTACACCTACATCGAGAAGAGCGAGGCCGACGACTATGTCGCCGGCACCGGGTGGACCGCGCCCGGCACCTCCACCGAGACCAGCTCGGTGCTCTCCGCACCCGTCCTGCACACCGAGGCCCAGCGCCGGCTCGTCACGGTCGGTGGTCAGCTGGTCGACCTCGTCACCGTCAGCGGTACGCAGGGCGTCGCAGTGCCGGGACAGTGGCGGGTGCTGGGCCCGATCCAGGCGAGCAGGAACGGCTCCTGTGCGGGGCTGGACTGGTCCAAGGCTCCCTTGTATGCCAACGGATCCTTCACGGCCGTGACCGGCGACGGCACCTATCGGGTCGACGCCGGCAGGGCGAAGGAGGCCGGTTGCTACGTCTTCGAGGAGCGGGCGGTGAAGACCCACGCGACCAGCGGCACCGGCTGGACCCTCCCGGTCGCCGAGGAGACGGTGACGGTGAAGCCGAAGAAGGCGCAGGTCCCACATCACCCCCAGATCGACACGGGGTTCGACGGCATCGCGAGCCCGGCGCGTACGTTCGGGCAGTTCGTCAGGGTGCCCGGAGCCCGGTTCAGGTCGGCCCTGGTCGGTGAGTCGTTCCGAGGCTCCACGTTGTCGGCTCCGAGCAACGTACGAGAGGGCGGCATCTGGAGCGGCGGCGCCGCCCTGGACGCGGTCGTCGGTACGACGCTGGTCTACGGTCACGTCTCCGACGCCGAGGATGAGCCGGGCGCGTTCGCCCATCTCAACCACGTCCGTCGGGGCCAGGTCGTCACGACCTACGCCGGCGGGCACCGGCAGCGCTGGCGGATCGTCTCGGTCACCTCGGTGGACCGGCGCCGGCTGCCCCGGTCGATCTTCCAGCAGGCCATGCGGCGCCAGCTGGAGCTGGTCACCTGCACCGGCGAGATCCACGACGCGTCCTCGGGCCGCTTCCACTACACCAGGAACCGGATCGTGACGGCAGTCCCGGTGCGCCGAAGCGCATGACCGACCCAGGAGCCGACCCGCGTCAACGGGCCGACTGAGCACTCTCGCCTCGCCCGGATCTCGGGCCCGGGCGAGGCGAGAGCTCAAGGGCGACCACGCCCAGTCGTGCCGCGTGCTGTCCAGCCCGGGAGTCACGCCTTGAGCAGCTGACCGACGTCATGGTCGCGCCGGTGCAGCGTCTCCCGTGTGTGGAGATACTCAAGGGACTGTCGGTGCTGGCGCGAACGGTGGCCACAGCAGGCGCACTGTGGGTTGCCGAAAGGCTTCAAGACTGACGCGACCGTGACGGTGAGGCGCGCCGTGTGCGCACGTGCGGGCGGGCGCCCACTCGCGAGTAACTTCGCGGCGCGCTACTTTGACAGCATCGGGTGACCTGGTTCACAGGCGCGCCACCCCTGTGTCGAGTGGGCCGGAGATCCCTCGGCAACGGTCGCGTGGTGATCCCGTGCAGGCCGCAGGACGAAGGAGCGCACATGAGTGAGTTCGTGCAGCTGCTCACCCCGGAGGGTGAGCGCAGAGAGCATCCGGACTACGACTACCGAGGCGGCCCCGACCAGATCCGGTCCCTCTACCGCGACATGGCGCTGGTCCGTCGCTTCGATGCAGAGGCGACAGCACTGCAGCGGCACGGCGAGCTGGGCCTGTGGGCTCCGCTTGTCGGGCAGGAGGCCGCGCAGGTGGGCGCCGGCCGGGCCTTGCGGGCGCAGGATCACGTCTTCCCGACCTACCGCGAGCACGGCGTCGCGTGGTGCCGTGGTGTCGATCCGCTGCAGGTGCTCAGCCTCTTCCGCGGCATCGACTACGGCTCGTGGGACCCGGTGGAGAAGGGCTTCAACCTCTACACCCTCGTGATCGGCGCTCAGGCCCTGCACGCGGTCGGCTATGCCATGGGCGTGCAGCGCGACGGCGCCGTCGGCACCGGCGATCCGGACCGTGACACCGCCGTGGTCGCCCACTTCGGCGACGGTGCCACCTCGCAGGGCGACGTCAACGAGGCCTTCGTCTTCGCCGCCTCCTATCAGGCGCCGGTGGTCTTCTTCTGCCAGAACAACCAGTGGGCCATCTCCGAGCCGCTCGAGCGGCAGTCGCGGATCCCGCTCTACCGTCGTGCCGAGGGGTTCGGCTTCCCCGGCGTCCAGGTCGACGGCAACGACATCCTCGCGACGTACGCCGTCACCCAGGCCGCGCTGCAACGCGCACGCGAGGGCGGTGGCCCGACCCTCATCGAGGCCTACACCTACCGGATGGGCGCGCACACCACCACCGACGACCCGACCCGCTACCGGCTCTCGGACGAGGTAGAGCACTGGAAGCTCAAGGACCCGCTCGCCCGGGTGGAGGCCTACCTGCGTCGCAACGGCTTCGCCTCGGATGACTTCTTCGCCGAGCTGGGCGCCGATGCCGACGCGCTGGGCGAGCGGCTGCGGGCCGGCGTACGCCAGCTCGCGGAGCCGACGCCGCACCAGCTCTTCGACCGGGTCTACGCCGAGATCAGCGACGAGCTCGCCGCGCAGCGGGACGCCTACGACGCCTATCTGGCCACGTTCGAGGGGGCCGCGTCGTGATCACCCTGGCCAAGGCCCTCAACGCCGGGCTGCGCAAGGCGATGGAGAACGACCCGAAGGTGGTGCTCCTCGGCGAGGACATCGGCCGGCTCGGCGGCGTCTTCCGGATCACCGACGGTCTGCAGAAGGACTTCGGCGAGGACCGGGTCGTCGACACCCCGCTGGCCGAGTCCGGCATCGTCGGCTCCGCCGTCGGCCTGGCCCTGCGCGGCTACCGCCCGGTGGTGGAGATCCAGTTCGACGGATTCGTCTACCCGGCCTACGACCAGATCGTGAACCAGGTCGCCAAGATGCACTTCCGCACCAGCGGCAAGATCGCGATGCCGATGGTCATCCGGATCCCGTTCGCGGGCGGGATCGGTGCCGTGGAGCACCACAGCGAATCGCCGGAGGCGCAGTTCGCGCACACGCCGGGCCTCAAGGTGGTCGCCTGCTCCAACCCGATCGACGCCTACTGGATGATCCAGCAGGCCATCGCGTCCCCGGACCCGATCGTCTTCCTGGAGCCCAAGCGGCTCTACCACTCCGACAAGGCCGAGCTCGACCTCGCCGTGCCTCCCGTCCCGCTGTTCTCCTCCCGGGTCGTGCGCCGCGGTGAGGACGTGACGGTGCTGGCCTACGGGCCGACGGTGAAGACCGCGCTCAACGCCGCCGCCGTCGCCGAGAAGGAGGGCACGTCGCTCGAGGTCATCGACCTGCGCACGCTCTCCCCGTTGGACCTCGCCCCGGTGTTCGCCTCCGTACGCCGCACCGGTCGCGCCGTGGTCGTGCACGAGGCCCACACCAATCTGGGGATGGGCGCGGAGGTCGCCGCCCGGATCACCGAGGAGTGCTTCCACTCCCTGGAGGCGCCGGTGCTGCGCGTCGGCGGCTTCGACACCCCCTACCCGCCCGCCAGGGCCGAGGAGCACTTCCTCCCCGACCTCGACCGCCTCCTCGACGCCGTGGATCGGAGCCTCACGTGGTGACTGGGCAGAGTGTGAACGAGTTCCTCCTCCCCGACGTCGGCGAGGGCCTCACCGAGGCCGAGCTGGTCACCTGGCACGTCGGGGTCGGCGACGAGATCAAGATCAACGACATCATCTGCGAGATCGAGACGGCCAAGTCGGTCGTCGAGCTGCCCTCGCCCTACGCCGGAGTGGTGCAGGCGCTGCTGGTGCCGGAGGGCGAGACCATCGAGGTCGGTACGCCGATCATCCGCGTCGGCGACTCGGTCGAAATGGCCGCCGAGTCGACTGCTGTGGACGGCGTCGAGACGGCGGCCCAGGTGGATCCGGCCGTGCCCGCCGAGCCGCTCGCCGAGCCGGCGGAGGCCAAGGATGCCGACCCCGCCGAGGTCGAGCAGCCGCTGACCCTGGTCGGGTCGGGCCCGAAGGAGGCAGCGGTGGTGCGGCGGCCGCGGGTGCTGGCCAAGCCGCCGGCACGGGCCCTCGCACGCGAGCTGGGCGTGGACCTGGCCGACGTCGTACCTGCGCGTGAGGACGGCGTCGTCACCACCGCGGACCTGCAGAGCGGTGATCGACACGCGTCCGGGGACGGCCGCCATGTCGCGTCGCAGGGCCGGGACGCGGTCGGCGGCGAGCGGGAGTACCGCGAGCCGATCAAGGGTGTGCGCAAGCAGATGGGCCAGGCGATGGTCCGCTCGGCCTTCACGGCTCCGCACGTCACCGAGTGGGTCACCGTCGACGTCACCCGCACGATGGAGCTCCTGGCCCGGCTCAAGCAGCGACCCGAGCTGCGCGACGTACGGGTCGGGCCGCTGCTGGTGCTCGCTCGGGCCTGCATCCTGGCCGCTCGGCGGACGCCGATCATCAACTCCGTGTGGGACGAGGAGGCCCAGGAGGTGGTGTTCAAGCGCTACGTGAACCTGGGCATCGCCGCGGCCACCCCGCGGGGTCTCGTGGTGCCCAACGTCAAGGACGCCGACGCGCTCAGCCTGCCCGATCTCGCGGCCGCGCTGGACCAGCTGGTCGCGACCGCCAGGGACGGGAAGACGCCGCCGCCCGACCTGGCCGGTGGCACGTTCACCATCACCAACGTGGGCTCGTTCGGCATCGACTCCGGTACGCCGATCATCAACCCCGGCGAGTCGGCCATCCTGTGCTTCGGCGCGATCAAGCGCAAGCCGTGGATCGTGGCGGACCAAGTCGTGCCGCGCGACGTCTGCACGCTGAGCCTGAGCTTCGACCACCGGCACATCGACGGCGCGGCCGGCTCGCAGTACCTCGCCGACGTGGCCAGCATCCTCGAGGACCCGGCGACGGCACTGCTGTTCTGAGTCGCGTTGTGAGTGTCAGCGCGGCACTGGAGCCACGCTGACACTCACAACTCAGAAGTCGTAGCGCGCCGCGCGCGTTTCCGGCGTACCCGGCCCGGTGGCCAGCAGCCCGCTGAGCTCCTCCTGCAGCGCCAGTCCGACGCGTCGGCAGAAGGCCTCCGGCTCCTCGGCCGCATCCGGCAGCTCCGGCACGAGCCGGTCGACGACGCCGAGCGTGGCCAGGTCGGCTGCGAGCACGCGCTGCTTCGCGGCGAGCTCGGGAGCGTGGTCCGCGTCGCCGTACACGATGGCGGAGGCGCCCTCTGGCGGCAGCGGGGAGAGCCACGCGTGCTGCGCGGCGATCACCCGGTCGGCCGGCAGCAGCGCCAGTGCGCCACCGCCGTTGCCCTCGCCGAGCATGAGGCACAGCGTCGGTGCCCTGACCGTGACCAGTGCGGCCAGGCAGCGGGCGATCTCGCCGGCCAGACCCCGGTTCTCGGCCTCGGGGGAGAGCGCGGCGCCGCGGGTGTCGATCACGGTGAGGACGGGCAGGCCGAGGTCGGCAGCCAGCCGCAGGCCACGCTGGGCCTCGCGCAACCCCTCGGGTCCGAACGGCTGGTGCGCCTGCTCCCGTCGATCCTGGGCCAGGATCAGGCACGGAGCGTCTCCGAACCGGGCGAGCGCCGTCATCACCCCGGGGTCGCGCTCGCCCTGCCCGGTCCCGTTGAGGGGTACGACGTCGGCCGCGGCCAGCTTCAGCAGCGCACGGACGCCGGGGCGGTCGGGGCGCCGGGAGCGCGTGATGGCGTCCCAGGTCGCCTGCGTCCCGTACGAAACGGTGGTGGGTTCCGGCGTGTCGGCCACCGTTTCGTACGGGGCGTGGTTCGGCGCAGGCCGGACGGTGAGGATCGTCAGCACGCGGTCGAGCAGCGCGGCGATCTCCTCGGGCGGCACGACGCCGTCGACGATGCCGTGCGCATAGAGGTTCTCGGCCTGCTGCACGCCGGCAGGGAACGGCGCGCCCTGCAGCACCTCGTAGACCTTCGGCCCGAGGAACCCGAGCAGCGCGCCGGGCTCGGCCACGGTGACGTGCCCGAGCGACCCCCACGAGGCCATCACCCCGCCGGTGGTCGGATGGCGCAGGTAGACGAGGTAGGGCAGTCCGGCGGCCTTGTGCGCGGCGACCGCCTCGCCGATCCGGACCATCTGGACGAACGCCGGCGTGCCCTCCTGCATCCGGGTGCCGCCTGAGGCCGGTGCGGCCAGCAGGGGCAGCCTCTCAGCGGTCGCCCGCTTGATCGCCGTGATCAGCCGTTCGGCCGTCGCCCGGCCGATCGAGCCTGCCAGGAACCGGAACTCGCTGGCCATCACCGCCACCCGCCGCCCGCGCATCAGCCCCGCGCCGGTGAGCACCGCCTCGTCCACCCCCGATCGCTCCCGCGCGGCGGTCAGGTCGGCGCGGTAGTCCTCGCCGATCGCGCCGTACTCGGGCGGGGTGTCCCACGACTCCCACGACCCCTCGTCGAGGACGAGGCTGATCAGCTCGGTGGCGTTCTGTCGGTTCCCCATGGGGGCCAGAGTAGGAAAACCGGTGGAGGTGCTGGGTAGCGTTCTGACCTATGAGCGCCACCTTGCAGGTCCGTGAACTAGCGGCCGGGTACGGCGCGAGAGCCCTCTTCGATGCC
The DNA here is from genome assembly GCF_000364605.1 of Nocardioides sp. Iso805N. GTDB lineage: Bacteria > Actinomycetota > Actinomycetes > Propionibacteriales > Nocardioidaceae > Nocardioides. The sequence continues at coordinate 137,049 of NZ_KB822577.1, forward strand.
CTCGACCTCGTCGTCGCACCCGGGGACGTCGTGGGACTGGTCGGGCCCAACGGGGCGGGCAAGTCGACGCTGCTGCGCACGCTGGCCGGCGAGCTGGCGCCCGAGGAGGGCTCGATCGCGCTGACGCCGCCGACGGCCGTGATCGGCTACCTGCCGCAGGAGACCGAGCGCCGTCCCGGCGAGACGGTGCGCGGCTTCCTGGCGCGGCGTACGGGCGTGGCGGCTGCCCAGGAGCGCTACGACGCGGCGACCGCCGCCTACGAAGCCGACCCGGACGGGCCCGTGCAGGACGAGTTCGCCGAGGCCCTCGACCGCTGGCTCGCCCTCGGCGGGGCCGACCTGGACGAGCGCGCCGAGCAGGTGAGCGCCGATCTCGGCCTGACCGTCGGCCTGGACGCCCCCATGACCAGCCTCTCCGGCGGGCAGGCGGCCCGCGCCAACCTGGCCTCGTTGCTGCTGAGCAGGTACGACGTCTTCTTGCTCGACGAGCCCACCAACGACCTCGACCTGGACGGTCTGGACCGCTTGGAGCGCTTCGTGACAGGTCTGCGGGCCGGCGTGGTGGTGGTCAGCCACGACCGCGAGTTCCTCGCGCGCACCGTCACCCGCGTGCTGGAGCTCGACCTGCACCAGCATCAGGTCAACCTCTACGGCGGCGGCTACGAGGCCTACCTGCGTGAGCGGGAGATCGCCCGCGAGCACGCTCGCGACGCCTACGAGGAGTACGCCGACAAGGTCGGTGGCCTCAAGGACCGGATGGTGACCCAGCGCAACTGGGCCACCCAGGGGGTGCGCAACGCGCGCCGCAAGCAGGCCACCGAACGGGACAAGTTCGTGAAGAACTTCGCCGCGGACTCCGCGGAGAAGCAGGCCGCCAAGGTGCGCCAGTCCGAGAAGGCGATCGAGCGGTTGCAACGCGATGCTGTCGAGGAGCCACGCAAGGAGTGGGAGCTTCGGATGGAGATCGCCGCGGCGCCGCGCTCGGGTGCCGTCACGGCGGCGCTCAAGGGCGCGGTCGTGCGTCGCGGTGGCTTCACCCTCGGTCCCGCCGACCTGGAGATCGGCTGGGCCGAGAAGGTGGCCATCACCGGTCCCAACGGCTCCGGCAAGACCACCCTGCTCGGCGCCCTGCTCGGCCGGATCCCGCTGGACGCCGGCGAGAGCTATCTCGGCCCCGGCGTCGTGGTCGGCGAGGTCGACCAGGCGCGCGGGCTGTTCGAGGGCGAGGATGCGCTGATGGAGACGTTCTCCGTCCACGTCCCCGACCTGGTGCCGGAGGAGGTCCGCACGCTGCTGGCGAAGTACGGCCTCAAGGCCGACCACGTCACCCGGCCGGCCGGCAGCCTCAGCCCCGGCGAGCGCACCCGTGCCGCACTGGCGCTGTTGCAGGCGCGCGGCGTCAACCTGCTGGTCCTGGACGAACCCACCAACCACCTCGACCTGCCCGCGATCGAGCAGCTGGAGACGGCGCTGGACTCCTATCCCGGCACGCTGCTGCTGGTGACGCACGATCGCCGGATGCTCTCCGCCGTACGAACCACGCGGCAGCTGCGGGTGCAGGACGGACGGGTCACCGAGCTGTGAGGCGCGGGTATCGGTTCTGACCCCTGGGGGTCAAAACCGACGCGCGCGCCTCAGGAGAATGCCTTGATCACCATCGCGGCGACGGCCCGCTGCTCGGCCTCGTAGGGATGGAAGGCGAACGCCTCCCCGTTGGTCTGCGGCCCGTTGATCCACGGCTCGGAGGAGCAGATGTCGTGGCCCTGGCTCGCGTCCAGGACGTCGACGAAGCGTGCGCCGGCCTGTGACGCGGCCAGCGCCATCCGCTGCGAGATGTCGATGAAGACCTGGTGCAGGAAGGCCCTGTCCGTCTCGTCGAGCGGTAGTGCGGCACAGCTCCCCGAGGCGGGGATCAGCTGCGGGTAGCCCACCAGCACGACCCTCGCCTGGGGTGCCTTGGCACGCACCGCCTCCAGCGCCCCGGTGACGTCCTTGCCGATGGTCTCGATCGCCGAGTCGGCGTCCGCGCCGTACGTCGCCTTGCAGCCGCCGTTGGTCATGCAGGTGACCAGTCCGTTGAACAGTCCGACGTCGTTGCCGCCGATGCCGACGGTGACGTAGCGGGTCGCGGCGCTCACTGCATCCAGCTGCGGCGGCACGTGCAGATCGAGTGCCGCGGCGGTGTGCTGTGATCCGGACAGCGAGTCGGTGGTAGCGCCCGAGCAGGTCACATCGCTCAGCGTCAGCCCCGGCACGGCTGCGGCGATCAGGTGGGGATAGTTGGTGGTCGAGCGCACGCAGCCGGCCGCGAAGTCGATCGTCGGCACGCCGGGCGCTGCCGAGTAGGAGTCGCCCAGTGCCGCATAGGCGCCAGACATCTCCTGCCCGGACGCCGTGGCGGACGTGGAGGGCGTGGAGGGCGCGGACGCTCCGGAGGGCGCCGGCGCCTTCGCGTCCTGGTCCGGCGCCGAGTCGCCGCAGCCGGCCAGCACGAGGGCGGCCCCGGCAGCCAGTACGACGAGGGCGGGCGTGCGACGCATGCTCACACCGTAGGCGGCGGGGCCAGGGCGCTTGTTGGGGTAGTCCGGGGCGCAGACCAGCCTTACCCGCCAGTAACCCCTGATTTGCGCCCCGGACTACCCCAGCGCCACGGTCAGCGCCAACAGCCAGGTCGGGTCCTCGAGCTTGTCGCCGTACACCTCGCGCAGCTGGCTGACCCTGTATCGCACCGTCTGCGGATGCACGAACAGCTCCGCGGCGACCTCCTCGCGCCGGCCCTGGTGCAGCAACCAGGATCGCAGCGTCTCAGTGAGCTTCTCGGCCGTGCTGGGACGCAGCTGCGCCATCGGCTTGAGCACGGCCGCGCGCAGGTCGGCGCGGGCGTCCGGATCGGCGTCGAGCACCAGCGGCACGAGGGTCTGGTCGGTGTCGGGGCCCAGGTCGGCGGTCCGTGCACGCAGGGCTCGTTCGACCGACACCCGCGCCTCGCGCCACGGCTTGGCCGGACCGCAGACCGCGCCGCGGCCCTCGAGCACGCGCAACAGGGCGCCGCGGCCGCGGTCGTGCACGTCGGGAACCAGCAGCAGGGTGACGTCCTCGAGGTCGGTGACGTCGTTGATCACCAAGGTGGCCTGGGAGACCATCGCCAGCACCGGGCCGACCTGCGCGGCCGGCACGAGTGCGGCCGTCAGGGTGCTCGGCTTGATCCAGCTCGCCCGCTCGGCGGCTGCGTCCAGGGCGTCGGGGGCGTCGCCGCGCAGCAGCATCCGTCCCAGCCGGGAGAGCAGCTGCTGGCGCACCCGGCCCGCGGTGGCGAGCTCGTCGGCATGCCCGGCGACGGAGGCGTCGGAGACCTCGTCGATCCACGCGAAGACCAGCGCCGCCAGCTCCACCAGCGACTCCGCCGGGAGGCCCGCCTCGACCGCGCACTTGGACAGCTCACGCCACGCCACCCGCGCCCCGATCCGGTACGCCGCCAGCAGCGCCTCGGTGGTCCGCCCGCTGCGAGCCTCGCCGCGGCCCAGCTCGTAGGCACCCTGCACAGCCGGTGGCGTGGCCTGACCGGCGTCGGCCATCTCGCCCGAGGCGACCGAGAGGAAGCCACCCAGGGCGACCTTGACAGCCGTCTGGATCGTCAGGCTCATCTGGTCCGACCAGGCACCCTGGTAGGGCGGGACCTCCTTGATCACCGCCGCCACGACGTCCTCACCAACCCGCGGGAGGATCTCGCGGAGCCGGTCGACGATGTCGGGCGGGAGAAGGAGAATCGGCTCGATCTTGGTCATTCTTTGTCTCCAGCGAACAATTGTGGCGCGCACATTCACGTGCGTAACACAGGAGTTTACGCCCAATGCGTAGCAACCTTGATGTTATGAGCAGTGCAGCCCTTCGCTCGACGACCCAGCGCACCACTACCCCGCGCGCAGGCGGTCTGCGGCGCTCGCTCGGGGAGCGGCTGCACAAGGTCGCCTCCGCGGCGGTGACTCCGCTGGAGCCCTCCGACGTACTCGACCTCTTCAACCCGCTGCGTCGCGGCGCCGAGCTGCGCGCGCGGATCGTCGCGGTCCACGCAGAGACCGACGACGCCGCCACGATCGAGCTCAAGCCGGGCAAGGACTGGGCCGGTCACATCCCGGGCCAGTACATCCGGATCGGCATCGACGTCGACGGGCGCCGGCAGTGGCGCGCCTACTCGCTGACCCACGGCCCGCGTCCCGACCGGCACATCTCGATCACGGTCAAGGCCGTCCCGGGCGGTGTGGTCAGCCAGTTCCTGGTGCACCAGGCCAAGCCCGGCACGCTCGTCCACCTGGAGCAGGCGGCCGGTGAGTTCGTGCTCGACCACACCCACCACAAGCTGCTCTTCGTCACCGCCGGCTCCGGCATCACGCCGGTGATCGGCATGCTGCGCAACCTCTTCCCGGTCACCGACTCCGGCGTCCTCGGCCTCGACAAGCTCGACCAGCGGTCCCCGAGCCTGTCGAGGGGCCTCGACATCGTCGTCGTGCATCTGGCACCCAGCGAGCCGCAGACGATCTTCCGACGCAACCTGACCGAGCTGCACGACTCCGGCGCGGTCACCGTGATCCCGCGGTACGACGACGTCCACGGCGTCTTCGACGTCGCCACCCTCGCCGAGCTCGTCCCGGACCTGGCCGAGCGCACCACCTACGCCTGCGGTCCGCACGGACTACTGGACGCCCTCGAGGCACACCACGCCGAGCGCGGGCTGGAGCTGTACACCGAGCAGTTCCGCGTCGGTGCCGTGGAGGCCGGCGAGGGCGGCACCCTCTCCATCGCCGGGCAGACCCTCGAGCTCGACGGGGCGACCACGATCCTGGATGCCGCCGAGGAAGCCGGCGTCCTGATGCCCAGCGGGTGCCGGATGGGCATCTGCATGGGCTGCATCCTCCCGCTCAGGGAGGGTGCGGTGCGCGACCTGCGCACCGGCGACGTGACCGTCGCCGTACCGGGGGAGACGCCGGTTGCCGGCCTCCCCGTCCAGACCTGTATCAGCGCCGCCGCCGGCGCGTGCACGATCGAGCACAAGGAGCGAGTCCGATGACCGTCATCACCAAGAAGCCTGACAGCGCGATCGCCCATCTGACGCCCGAGGACATCGAGGAGCTCGGGCGCGAGCTCGATGCCATCCGGCAGTCGGTGATCGACTCCCGCGGCGAGTCCGACGCGCGCTACATCCGCCGCGTCATCAAGACCCAGCGCTACCTCGAGCTCGGCTCGCGCGCTGTGCTGCTGGCCTCGATGTTCCCGCCGGCCTGGGTCGTCGGCACGGCCGGGCTCTCGGTCGCCAAGATCCTGGACAACATGGAGATCGGCCACAACATCCTGCACGGCCAGTGGGACTGGATGCGCGACCCGAAGATCCACTCGACGGTGTGGGAGTGGGACAGCGCTTCGACCGCCGAAGGCTGGAAGCACAGCCACAACGAGCTGCACCACACCTACACGAACATCATCGGCAAGGACAACGACCTCGGCTACGGCATCATGCGCGTGGACGAGGACCAGCGCTGGATGCCCTCCAGCCTGCTCCAGCCGCTGTTCAACTTCGTGAACATGCTCGTCTTCGAGTACGGCATCGCCGCCTACGACCTCGAGCTCGGCCGCAACCTGCGGCTGCCGAAGGAGAAGCGTCCGGCCGAGTTCGCCGAGAACGTCTCCAAGACGCTGAAGAAGGTCCGCAAGCAGGCGCTCAAGGACTACGTCGTGCACCCGCTGCTCTCGGGCCCGTCGTTCCTGAGCACGGTCGCGGCGAACCTGACCGCCAACGTCGTGCGCAACGTCTGGTCGCACAGCGTCATCATGTGCGGTCACTTCCCCGAGGGTGTCGAGACCTACGAGAAGGCCTCGATCGACCCCAACGAGACCCGTGGCGAGTGGTACCTGCGCCAGATGCTCGGCTCGGCCAACATCTCCGGCTCCAAGGCCATGCACATCATGAGCGGCAACCTGTCGCACCAGATCGAGCACCACCTCTGGCCTGACCTGCCCTCGAACCGGTACGCCGAGGTTGCGCCGAAGGTGGAGGCGCTCTTCGAGAAGTACGGTCTGCGCTATCACTCCGCCTCGATGCCGGCCCAGGTCTACTCCGCCTGGCACAAGGTCGTCCGGCTCTCACTGCCGAACAACTGGCTGGCCACCACCAAGCCGAGCAACCTCCCCTCGCAGCTCAAGGTGCTGTGGAAGATGACGCGCGGCTCGCGCGCCGAGCGCCGTCGACTGCAGCAGCAGCTCGACCTGGAGGCGGCGTACCTCGCCTGATCCGGGCCGGTCGCACGACGAGAGATGAGATTCACCGAGCAGGAGCTCACGCTCGCCATGACGGGTGTGGCCAAGAGCGTCCTGGCCGCGCGGGACAGGGCCGTTCGCAAGGGGCGGCGGACCGAGGACGAGTTGTGGGAGTCGGTCAGCCGCTACCAGCGGTTCCTCGTGCTCGACGGCCTCGGCGACCAGATCCTGCCGGTGCTCATCGGGCTGCCGGACGTGGAGGTCCCGGCCGGCGAGCGGCCCACGTACAGCGACGCGCAGATCACCGCGGCGGTCGAGGAACGGCTCGGCGACGAAGGCCGGCTCCGCCGCAAGGCGCTGCTCCTCACGCGGGTGTCCCTGGTCAAGCGGGCGCTGGCCAGCCTGCCGGTACGACAGGACCCCGACGCGCTGATCGTCCCTGATCACCTGTGACGGTGGCGGTCGCGTCGGTTTTGACCCCTGGGGGTCAGAACCGAACCTTGTTGGGCAAAGCTTTGCCCGACAGCCTGCGGTTTTGACCCCTAGGGGTCAAAACCGCCGGCCCCCGCTCACAGCACACGCACGTCCAGCGGCGTCTCATCCTCAGCCGTGACGGCGAACGCCTGCCCGTCGGCGCGCTCGCTGACCACGTCAGCCAGTACGCCGTCGCGCCACACCAGGGCGACGCCGTCGTCGGCGCCGTACCCGGGTGGGAGGGTGCCCTCCGCGATCCAGCCGCGGAACCGCTCGGCGCGACCCTCCTCACCTAAGTAGTGCGGGCAGGCGCTGCCCGGCAGCCAGCCCAAGCCGTCCCGTAACGGGGCGAGCGGGCCGAAGGAGTCGGTCGAGGATGCTTCGTACCAGCAGTTCATGCCCGCGCTGATGCCGGCCAGGATCGTCCCGCTCGCGGCGGCCCTCTCCAGCAGCGCCGGCACGCCGTGCAGCCGCCACAGCGCGAGCAGGTTCGCTGTCGACCCGCCGCCGACGTAGACGAGGTCCTGCTCCAGCAGCGTCTCGGGCGGCGTGTAGTCGTGGGTCGCCTGGCCGAACAGCACCAGCGCGCTCGCCTCGGCACGGCTGCGGAAAGCGTCGAGGAAGCGCTCGCGATAGGCCGACGAGTCGCCGCTGGCGGTGCCGACGAAGCAGACCCGCGGTCGCCGCTTCCCGGTCAGGCCGAGCAGGAGGTCGTCGAGCGCACTCGCACCGTCCTCGGCCATCGAGAAGCCGCCACCGCCCAGCGTCACGATCGTCCCCTGCACGAGCCTCACCGTATCGGGCCCGGCTAGGTGGGGATGCCGAACTCCCGCTGCAGCGCCTCGGCTCCCGTCGTGGTGATCCGCAGCGCACGGTGGGTGCCGCCCGACTCGACCCAGCCCGCCTCCACGAACCTGTCGCGCAGCCCGCGCCCGACCTGCCCGGCGAGGTGGTGCCGGGTCTCGGTCCAGTCGACGCAGTAGCGCACCAGCGGCCGACGGCCGCCGGCGAGCCGCACGCCCAGGGCGTCCAAGAAGCCGCGGCCGTCGCTGGTCAGCTCGTACTCGGCGTCCTGCCCGAACGACGCGGGAGCGTCCTGCCCCGGTCGGCCGGCATCGAAGGTGCCATCACCGCCGACGATGAACCCGCGGTCGAGCATCCGCTGCATCAGCGCGACGCCGAGCCGCCCGGCGAGGTGGTCATAGCAGGTCCTGGCACGCCGCAGCTGTGCGGCGCGGGTGCTCTCCCGCAGCGACGCGATCGGCTCGGGCGGCGCCAATGCGATCAGGCGCTCGAGGACGTCGGCGACCTGTGGTCCGGACAGGCGGTAGTGGCGCCGCTTCCCGTCGGCACGTACGTCGATCAGGCCGCCCTCGGTCAGCCGCTTGAGATGGGCACTGGCCGTCGACCGGCTCACGCCCGCCTCCTCGGCCAGCAGGCTCGCCGAGAGCTCGCGACCTCCTACCAGGGCGAGCAGGATCCGACTGCGGGCGCGGTCGGCCATCAGGTCGGCCACGCGGGCGATGTCGGCGTCACCGGCCATGAGGCGACTCCTCGCTGAAGCGGTGCCCTGTGCCGCCGGTCGCCGCCACGCTGGTGCCGATCCCGGCGAGGCAGGCCACCACACCGAGAGCGACAGCCGTCGCGAACCCGCCGTGCGCCCCGCCGGCGTTGAGCGCCGCGCCCAGCAGGGCCACCCCGACGGCGCCGCCGATCTGCCGGGCGGTGTTGAGTGAGCCGCTGGCGAGGCCGGCATGCTCGGCGCTGGCCGCGCCGAGCGTCACCGCGGTCATCGCGGGCATCGCCAGGGAGCACAGGCCGAGGCCGGCCAGCCCGATCACGATCATGACCGGGGAGCTGCTCAGGCCGCCGGCTAGCATCACCCCCAGGCTCGCCGCCGAGCAGGCGAACCCGGTGACCATCGGTCGTCGCGGACCGATCGCGGCCGCCAGGAAGCCGCTGCAGGTCGCACCGACGCTGACCACGATCGCCATGGGCAGGGCGGCCAGCCCACCGGCGAGCGCGGAGTAGCCATAGCTGTTCTGCAGCAGCAGCGAGACGCACAACAGGACGCCGTACATGGCGAAGTTGAAGACGAAGCCCGTCCCCAGGCCCCATCGGTACGCCGGAGCGCGCAACAGCTGGCCCGGGACCAGCGGATCCGCGCTGCGGCGCTCGTGACCGGCGAACCCCCAGCCGGCGGCGAGGCCGCCACACACCAGCACCGCCGCGATCAGGAAGCGCCGCTCGCCGGCCTCGATGATGCCGGCCGTCAGAGCCGCCAGCGCGATCACGCCGAGCGCGGTGCCGAGCGGGCGGATCGGGCGTGCCCGCGGCATGTCGCGCGGCCCGAGCAGGGCGATGGTGCCGCCGACCAGAGCGGCGATGGGGAGGTTGATCCAGAAGATCGCCGGCCAGCCGGACGTGGTGATGAGGATGCCGCCGAGCAGGGGACCAGCAGCGAACCCGAGCGTCGCGATGCCACCCCAGATGCCGAGCGCGCGGGAGCGTTCGCGCGGCTCGGGGTAGAGCGCGGTGATCATCGCGAGCGACGCCGGCAGCATCAACGCGGCGCCGACACCCTGTACGACGCGGGCGCCGATGAGTGTCGTCAGCGAGGCGGACATCGCGGCCCCCGCCGACGCCAGTCCGAAGAGAGCGAAGCCGGCCACGCACGCGCGCCGGTGCCCGTAGCGATCACCGAGGGCGCCCGCTGTGAGCATGCACGCGGCGAACGGGACGGCGTACCCGTCGACCGCCCATTGCGCGGCCCCGACACCGCCGCCGAGGTCGGTGCGCAGCGTCTGCAGAGCGACGTTGACGATGGTGGCGTCGAGCTGGACCACCCCGAAGGTCAGCGACAGGGCCACGAGCAGGACAGTCCTGCGCCATCGCGCGGTGCCCGCGTGGTCCTTGGTGTGTTCGGTCAGGCTCGAGCTCATATCTCCATCGTGACGGCGGGATGGTTCGTCGCCGGACGAAACGAGGGCCGTTTGGTTTTGACCCCCGGGGGTCAAAACCAAACGTTGACGGGCAATGCTTTGCCCAACAACCTGCGGTTTTGACCCCCGGGGGTCAAAACCGCGCGACCGAAGCCTCAGCCCAGCGCCGCAGCCACCACCGACTTCGCCTCCTCCTGCACCTGAGCGAGGTGCTCGGGACCGCGGAAGGACTCGGCGTAGATCTTGTACACGTCCTCGGTACCGGACGGCCGGGCCGCGAACCAGGCCGACTCGGTCGTCACCTTGAGGCCGCCGATCGGGGCGTCGTTGCCGGGCGCGCGGGTCAGCTTGGCGGTGATCGCCTCGCCGGCCAGCTCGGTGGCTGTCACCGCATCCGGCGAGAGCCGTCCCAGTGCCGCCTTCTCCTCGGGCGTGGCCGGCGCGTCGATGCGCTGATAGGCCGGCTCGCCGTGCTCGGCGACCAGCTCGGCGTACCGCTGCGAGGGCGTCTTGCCGCTGGTCGCCAGGATCTCCGAGGCGAGCAGCGCCAAGATGATGCCGTCCTTGTCGGTGGTCCAGGCCGAGCCGTCCTTGCGCAGGAACGACGCCCCGGCCGACTCCTCGCCGCCGAAGCCGAACGAGCCGTCCTGGAGGCCGTCGACGAACCACTTGAACCCGACCGGCACCTCCACCAGAGGCTTGCTCAGCGAGGCGGCCACCCGGTCGATCATCGAGGAGGAGACCAGCGTCTTGCCGATCCGGGCACTGTCCGGCCAGCCGGGGCGCGCTCCGCCGAAGAGATGGTCGATCGCGACGGCCAGGAAGTGGTTGGGGTTCATCAGGCCGGCGTCGGGGGTGACGATGCCGTGCCGGTCGGAGTCGGCGTCGTTGCCGGTGCTGATGTCGAAGTCGGCGCGGCGCGCGACCAGCGAGGCCATCGAGTACGGCGAGGAGCAGTCCATCCGGATCTTCGCGTCCCAGTCGAGGGTCATGAAGCGCCAGGTGGGATCTACGACGGGGTTGACCACGGTCAGGTCCAGCCGGTGCTCCTCGGCGATCCGGGCCCAGTACTCGACCGACGCGCCGCCGAGCGGGTCAGCGCCGATCCGGACGCCCGCGGCGCGGATCGCGTCGAGGTCGAGCACGCTGGGGAGCGCGGCGACGTACTGGCCCAGGAAGTCGTAGGAGGAGGTGGCCCGGATCGCCGACTCGTAGGACGTGCGGCGCACGTCCCGCAGGCCGTCGCGGATGATCTCGTTGGCGCGCTTCGCGATCCAGCCGGTGGCATCGGTGTCGGCCGGACCGCCGTGCGGTGGGTTGTACTTGAAGCCGCCGTCGGTCGGCGGGTTGTGCGACGGCGTCACCACGATGCCGTCGGCCAGCCCGGACGACCTCTCGGCGGTCGAGCCCGTCGAGACCTTCCCGCGGTTGGCGGTGATGATGGCCAGCGACACCGCCGGCGTCGGTTGGTAGCCGCCCTGGACCAGCACGGTGACCTCGTTGCCGATCAGCACCTCGATCGCCGAGACGTACGCCGGCTCGGAGAGCGCGTGCGTGTCGCGGCCGAGGAACAGCGGGCCGTCGTAACCCTGCTGCCTGCGGTACTCGCAGATCGCCTGGGTGGTGGCCACGATGTGCTGCTCGTTGAACGACGTCTTCAGCGAGGAGCCGCGGTGGCCCGACGTACCGAAGACGACCTGCTGGGCGGGGTCGTCGGGATCGGGGGTGCGGGCGAAGTACGCCGTGACCAGCTGGGGGACGTCGACCAGGTCGGCCAGGGTGGCAGGAGTGCCGGCGCGAGGATCAGCCATGGGTCCATGGTGCCCGAGACCGGCGCGGCTCACGCAGGGCCTTGGTTACTCTTCAGTACATGTCCCTGGTCACCGCCACCGTCACCGACGGCATCGCACAGGTGCGGCTCAACCGCCCTGACAAGCTCAACGCGCTCACCCTCGACCTGCTCGCCGAGCTGGTCTCGACCGCACACGGGCTCGGCAAGGACCGCGACCTGCGCGCCGTCGTGCTCGCCGGCGAGGGCGCCTCCTTCTGCGCGGGCCTGGACTTCGCCTCCGTGCTCAAGGAGCAGCGGAAGATGTGGACGAGCTTCACCCCGCGGCCCTGGCGCGGCACGAACACGTTCCAGGAGGCCGCCTGGGCGTGGCGTCGGGTGCCGGTGCCGGTGATCGCGGCGGTCGAGGGCCACTGCCTCGGCGGCGGCGTGCAGATCGCGCTGGGCGCCGACTTCCGCTTCGCCGCCCCCGACTCGACCTGGTCGGTGCTCGAGGGCAAGTGGGGGATCATCCCGGACATGAGCGGCATCCGGTCGCTGGCGCAGGTCGTCGGCATCGACGTCGCCAAGCGGCTCACCATGACCGCCGCGATGTTCGACGGCACCGAGGCGCACCGACTGGGGCTGGCCACCGAGGTCGCCGCCGACCCGGTCGAGGCCGCTACCGCCTTCGCGCGACAGCTCTCCGAGCGCTCGCCGGACGCGCTGGCTGCGGCCAAGCGGCTGTTCAACGACACCTGGAACGCATCGCCGCGGCGTACCTTCTCCCGGGAGCGGATCGAGCAACTCCGGCTGCTGCTGGGCGCCAACACCAAGATCGCGCAGAAGGCGGCGTTCAAGAAGGAGCAGCCGGTCTATCGGCCCCGCGCCCGCTGACCTCGAGTAGGGGGTTTCGCAGCGTTGATTCGTAGATTTTGGTGGGTCGAGTCGGGAATCGGGCCTGCGAAGCCCACGACTCGGGCCTGCGAAACCCGCGACTCGGGCCTGCGAAACCCACGACTCGGGCCTGCGAAACCCACGACTCGGGCCTGCGAAACCCACGACTCGACGTCAGGGGTAGGTGATGCCGGTGATGCGCTCCGAGACCTCCCAGAGGCGTCGTTGGGCGTCAGCGTCGTGCGAGCGCCTGTTCGAGCCGACCACCTCGGGGGCGCCCCGCGACTCGGCCGGACCGGACGGGCCGACGTACGTGCCGCCGGGCAGGTCGGCGGTGGCCGCCATCAGCGAGGGCCATGCGCCCTGTGCCGGCTTCTGCGAGATGACCGGGTAGGCCACGTCAGCGATCCGTGACAGCGGTCCGAACGAGCCGCCGTTGCTGATCAGGTGGCTGCTGACCAGGCCCGGGTGGGCCGCGAGCGCGCTCACTGCGAGCCCGGCGGCGCGCAGCCGGCTGTCGAGCTCGTAGGTGAAGAGCAGGTTGGCCAGCTTGGTCCGGAAGTACGTCGGCCAGCGGTGGTAGCGACCCTGCGTCAGCGGATCACCGACCGGCGCGCTGGTGGCCATCCGATGTCCCACGCTGGACACCGTCACCACCCGCGCACCGCCGAACGCCGAGCCGGAGGCGACCAGCGAGGGCAGCAGCAGCCCGGTCAGCAGGAACGGTCCGAAGTGGTTGGTGGCGAGCTGCTGCTCCAGCCCGTCCGAGGTCCGCCGGTACGGCGTGGCCATCACCCCGGCGTTGTTGACCAGCCGATCGACCGGGCCGAGCTCCGCGATCGCGGTAGCTGCGGCGCGCACCGAGGACAGGTCGCTCAGGTCGAGGATGACCTGCTCGAGCGACGCATCGGGCACCTCGCCCCTGATCCCCGCGGCGGCCTCGTCGAGCTTGCCCTGCGAACGACCCGCCAGCACCACCCGGGCGCCGTGCCTGGCTAGCTCGAGGGCGGTGTCGTAACCGATCCCACCACGCGAAGGGCCCGTGACGACAGCCGTCATCCCGCCCAGGTCCCCCATGTCGGACGTCGTCCAGGTCATGCGGTCAACCTATGCCAGAGCCCGTCGGGCTCACGCCTGCTACGCGCCGACAACCGCAGTCGAGCCGGCGACCCTCAGGCCAGCGAGCTCAGGCCAGGGCGAGCCTGACCGCGATCACCAGCATCGTGATGCCGATCAGCACCTCGAGCACCTGCCAGGCGCGCGGCAGCGCCAGCACAGGGGCTGCGAGCCGTGCACCGAAGCCGAGCGCGGAGAACCACAGGATGCTCGCCAGCCCGGCGCCGAGTGCGAACCACCAGCGATCATCGTCGTACCCCTGCGCGATCGAGCCGAGCAGCAGCACCGTGTCCAGGTAGACGTGCGGGTTCAGCCAGGTCAGCGCGACCACCCGGGCAAGCACCCGTCGACGGCTGTCCTGGCGGGCCTCCGCCGCGGCGGCGAGGGACTCGGCATGCCGGGCGCGCCGCAGCGAGCCGACGGCGTACCAGACCAGGAAGGCGACCCCGAACCACCGCACCACCGTCAGCACCCAGTCGGCGTGCTCGACGATGGCACCGATCCCGCTGACGCCGGCGGCGATCAGGACCAGGTCGGAGAGGGCGCAGACCGCCACCACCGGGCCGATGTGCGAGCGCAGCAGGCCCTGGCGCAGGACGTAGGCGTTCTGCGCGCCGATCGCGACGATGAGCGTGAGCCCGGCGACCAGACCGCCCAGGGATGCTTGGAACACCCGGGGAGGCTACCGGCCCGCGTCCGTCCGACCGCGTCCGGTCCGATCAGTGTTTGGAGCCCTTCACGAACTTCTTCACGTACGGCGCACGGTTGGCGAAGCCGAGCTTGACGGCGTACAGCGCGCGGACGGGGTGCTTGCGCTCGAACTTCGCGCTGTAGGCCCAGAACTTCGCGCCGCACGGCTTGTAGGTGCGGTTGCAGGTCCAGGCCTCGAAGTACATCGTTGTCTTGCCCGGCTGGACCAGCACGTCCGCGCCGCCGGGTCCGCAGAGCTTGTGGGTGTTCTTGCGCGTCAGCAGGCTGTGGGCCGGCGAGGCGGTCCAGCTGTGCAGCGACGTCGATGCGCGCCACACGGTCGAGTAGCTGCAGCGGGCGTAGTCCCCGTAGGAGTTGAACAGGTAGTAGATCCCGCCGTGGTTGACCATCACCGGGTTCTCCAGCACTCCGGCGTTGTTCACCAGCTCCTCGCTGTAGGCGCCCGGCGCCGCGTGCAGCCCGTCGGCGCTCAGCTTGAGGATCCGGATCGAGGACGGCCGGCCGTCGGTCTTGTAGAGCAGGTACGGCGTGCCGTTGGTGTCGAGGAAGAACGACGGATCGATCGCGCCGATCACGGTGGACGGCGTGTTGGGCGGGGGAACCTTGGTGGGCTTGCAGGTCGGTCCGACGGTGGGGCTCCGGCTCGGGCTGGCCGGCGCGCTGGTGGTGGGGGCACCGCTCGTGGCGGGACTGGTGCTGTTCGTCGCGCTCGCGGTGACCGTCGGCGTGGTGGAGCTCGTCGGCGTGGCCGAGGCCGTCGGGCTGGCGGACAGGGATGCCTGGCAGTCGGCCAGCGCCTTCTTGGCCGCGGCGGAAGCGCTGGTGTAGCTGTCCAGCGCCGACTGGTCGATGACCCGGTCGCCGGCCGTCGGGACGCTCTTGAACGTGCTCGGGCACACCAGCGGCGCCGTACCGACCGGCACGAAGGTGCCCTTGGCGCTGCTCGAGGTGGCCACGCCGATGCACCTGCTGCTGACGGTCTTGCCCTTCACCGGCGCGGCGAAGTAGAGGACGTACCTGGAGCCGACCTTCTCCATGTCGGCGGCCCAGATATCACCGCCGTTCGGCTTGGCCCAGCTCGGCAGGTGGGGCAGCGCGGAGGACTTCCACTTCCACACCTTGCCGTTCTTCGACAGTGCCCGGTTGACCTTCGCGCCGGTCGCGATCACGACGTAGTTCTTCGTCGTCTTGACCACGCTCGGGTCGCCGACGGTGTGCTTCCAGTCCAGCGGGAGCGGGCGCATCGCGACGGCGGCAGGTACGGCGCAGGTGAGCAGGACCGCGACTGCGACGAGGACCCGTCGCGCAAGCTGCCCGTGGCGCGGGCGGGAGGGAACGAGCTGCATGAACCTGACTCCGAGACGGCTGAGGAGTCTTGAGGCTAGCGGCGGTCGGTCACCGGCACGGTCATACGCGCTGTGAATCGCATGTGAGTGTTGGGGCCGGAGGGGCGATGCGTGCGCCGACGTACACCGAGCCTGTCGAGGCGGCACCTCGACAGGCTCGGCGTACGCGTTGGCGGCTCGGCGTACGTGTTACCGGCTGCGCCGGATCAGAAGGCGCTCTCGTCGAGCTCCATGATCGAGTTGTCGACCGCCTCGGCGATCGCGCGCTCCGCGGACAGCTTCGGCAGGTTGTAGGAGGCGAAGAACTTCGCCGCCGCCACCTTGCCGGTGTAGAAGTCCTTGTCCTTGCCGGGGTCGCCGGCGAGCTTGGCCAGCGCGACCTCTGCCTGGCGCAGCAGCAGCCAGCCGCAGACGACGTCGCCGACGGACATCAGCAGGCGGCTGGTGTTCTGGGCGACCTTGTAGATGTTCGTGATCTCCTCCTGCGAGGACATCAGGTCGTTGAACATGTGGCCGGCGATCGCGTTGACGTCCTCGAGCGCGGTGGCGAGCAGCGCGCGGCTCTCCTTGAGCTCGGCGTTGCCCTCGGCCTCGAGGAACGACTTGATCTCACCCGCGATGTAGCCCAGTGCCTGGCCCTGGTTCTTCACGATCTTGCGGAAGAAGAAGTCCTGGCCCTGGATGGCCGTGGTGCCCTCGTAGATCGAGTCGATCTTCGCGTCGCGGACGTACTGCTCCAGCGGATAGTCCTGGAGGAAGCCCGAGCCGCCGAAGGTCTGGAGACCCTCCGTGCCGAGCAGCACCCACGAGCGCTCCGAGCCGTAGCCCTTGACGATCGGGAGAAGCAGGTCGTTGACGGCCTCGGCGAGCACCAGCTTCTCGGAGCCGGCGGCCTCGCCGGTCGCGCGGGCGATCTGGATGTCGTCCTGCCAGGTCGCGGTGTAGACCACCAGGGCACGCATGGCCTCGGCGAACGACTTCTGCACGAGCAGCGAGCGGCGTACGTCGGGGTGGTGGGTGATGGTGACGCGCGGCGCGTCCTTGGCCGAGTTGGTCAGATCGGCACCCTGGACGCGGCTCTTGGCGTACTCGAGCGCGTTGAGGTAGCCGGTGGACAGGGTGGCGATCGCCTTCGTGCCGACCATCATGCGGGCGTTCTCGATCACGTCGAACATCTGCCGGATGCCGTCGTGCACCTCGCCGAGCAGCCAGCCGCGAGCCGGCTCGCCACCGCCGACCTGCGGGTCGCCGAAGGTGACCTCGCAGGTGTTGGAGACCTTGATGCCCATCTTGTGCTCGACGTTGGTCACGTAGGCACCGTTGCGCTCGCCGGTCGGCTCACCGGTCTCGACGTCGAAGTGGAGCTTCGGCACCAGGAAGAGGCTCAGGCCCTTGGTGCCCGGACCACCGACGCCCTCGACGCCACGGGGGCGCGCGAGGACCAGGTGCATGATGTTCTCCTGGAGGTCCGACTCGGCGCTGGTGATGAAGCGCTTCACGCCCGTGATGTTCCAGGTGCCGTCACCGTTGTCGGTGGCGAAGGTCTTGCCGGCGCCGACGTCCGAGCCGGCATCCGGCTCGGTCAGCACCATGGTCGCGCCCCACAGTCGCTCGACCATGTGCTTGGCGATCTTCAGGTCCCGCTCGACGCCGTTGGCGTTCTTGTGCACGACCGAGGCGAAGAAGGGGCCGGCGGCATACATCCAGATGGGGGCGTTGGCGCCCAGGATGAACTCGGCGGAGGACCAGATCAGGCTCGGGGGTGCGTCCTGGCCGCCGATCGCGGCCGGGGTCTGCACGGCCCACATGCCCGACTCCATCCAGGCGTCGTAGGACTTCTTGAAGCTGGCCGGGACCGGGGCGGCGTTGGTCTTCGGGTCGAAGACCGGCGGGTTGCGGTCGCTGTCCTCGTAGGACGCGGCGAGGTCCTCGCGGGAGATCCGCTCGATCTCGCCGAGGAGCTCCTTGGCGGTGTCTGCGTCGATCTCGGCGAACGGGCCGGAGCCGTAGACCTTGTCGCGACCGAACACCTCGAAGAGGTTGAACTCCACATCGCGCAGGTTGCTCTTGTAGTGGCTCACTGCTCCACCTTCTGTCTCGGGGGTCAATCGGCTACTGGCCGGTAACATCCATGATAGGAAGGGTGCTTGCTGGAGGCAACACCGGGGTGCCGGTGCGCTCCGACCTCAGGCGTTGGCGTTGCGCTGGATCCAGTCCACCACCGGCCGGATCGCCTGCCAGTCCTCCCGCACCAGGTCCAGCAGCTCGCCCGTGTGGATGACTGGCTCGAAGCCGAGCATCCGACCGACGGTGAGGGACTTGTGCCGCAGGAGCTCGATGCGGGGATGCTCCTTGTCGAAGCCGCGCGGAGTCGTCTTGAGGCGCTCGCCGCTGACCTCGTAGCCGGAGCCGGTGACCTCGGCGATCAGCCGCTCGAGCTCGGCGCCGTACTGATCGTGGACGATGGCCGCTCGGAAGGCGGCCATCCTGCCGGGGTTGAACCAGTAGCACCCGCCGCCGGTGCGCACGCCGCGCGGCGAGACCTCGACGTAGAACCCGGTCTCGGGAGCGACCGCGACGAAGGCGCCCTGGTGGGTCTTGTACGGCGTCTTGTCCTTCGCGAATCGCACGTCGCGATAGGGCCGGAACACTTTCGCCTTGCCGAACTCGGGCTCCAGGGCGGCGGTCAGGGTCTTCATGGGTGCGAGCACGGACTCCGCGTAGACGTGCTTGTGCGCCTCCCAGAACGACTTGGTGTTGTCCACCTCGAGGTCGTCGTAGAAGTCGAGTGCCGCGACCGGGAAGCCTTCGAACGTCAT
Organism: Nocardioides sp. Iso805N; assembly: GCF_000364605.1. Lineage (GTDB taxonomy): Bacteria > Actinomycetota > Actinomycetes > Propionibacteriales > Nocardioidaceae > Nocardioides. Next base: position 155,371 of record NZ_KB822577.1, read on the forward strand.
GGCGCCATCGTCTCAAAGGCGAGACGCGGCGCCGCAGCCGAGCGGACCAATCCGATCAGCCCCGTCGCTCCGAACCCTTCGAGATGTGCATCACATCCGTCTAGGCAAGGAGAAGACGATGAAGAAGCTAGGACGCACCAACCTACGGCTTGTGGCGGCGGCGACGGCGCTGGCCGTCGCAGGCGGCGTGGGAGCCGTGGTCTCTGCCTCGGCAGATCCACCGAGCAACGCGATGAACATGGGCCATGGCGTCAACGAGTACGGCATGACCAAGGCCTTCTACGACGGCAAGGCCCTGAGCTTCACCTACAGCAAGGGTTTCTTCTGCGACACCTCGGTGGCCTCGGCGGCCACCTCGGGCTGTGAGGTCGGCGCCAAGGCGAACAAGGCACCGGCCGGGCGCATCGAGCCCCTCTTCATCACCGTGCCGCTCGGTTTCACGGTGAAGAAGTCGAAAATGGACTGCCCCGACGGGCTCGTCTGCGTCGACCACCCCGGCACGATCGACCTGAGCCGGCTCGAGCCGACCCTCAAGCCGCTCTACCCGAAGCTGACCGACGCGCAGCTGACGACGGCCCTGCAGAACGCCGCCACCCCCGGCCACCAGCACTTCATCACCACCCGCGCCAAGGGCAAGCGGATCTGGTGGGACGTGAAGGTCGTCGGCGTCACCAAGAAGTCTGAGTACAACAAGATCACCGCTCACCGCTCGGCCGCCTTCTTGAAGAAGGAGATCAAGGCCGGCAAGACCACTGCGGCGATCCCGACCAACCTGTTCCTGTTCTTCTCGGTGAAGTGAGACCTCCGGGGTGGGCGCGTGGCGGCGCGCCCGCCCCGGTAAGGAAGTGAGCGTCGTCATGGTTCGTCACGCACTGCGCAGTCCGGATCGCGCTGCCGCGGTCCTGGCCCTTCTGGTCACCTCGGCCACACACGTGCCGCTGATCCGCATGCACCTCGAGGAGGCGCCGTACGTCGGGTGGCTCTTCGTCGCGCTCTCGGTGGTGGCGGTGCTGCTCGCCGTCGTGCTGCTGGTCGCCGACCCACCGATGGTCTGGGCCGCGACGGGAGTCGTGGGCGCCGCCTCGGTGCTGGCGTTCCTGCTCTCGCGGACCGTCGGACTGCCCCAGATCCACGACGACATCGGGAACTGGTCCGAGCCGCTCGGCTACCCGGCGCTGACCGCCGAGGTGATCGTCACCGTTGCTGCCGTCGTGACGCTCGTCAGGTCGGCGCGCGAACGCACGAGCGTTACGACACGGTCGCGCTGAGCTGCCGGTCGCCGCTGTCGGAGGAGTCCAGGATGCTCAGCACACGGCCCGCACACAGCGGCTGGCCGAGGAAGCCCTTGGACTCGTAGGCGACCGTCAGCCTGGAGCCGTCCCACCGCATCAGCGCGGCGGGAGCGGAGCCGGTCTTGTCGCGTGCCCAGTAGGCCGCCGAGCCGCACACGGTCAGGGTGCTGTTCACCCCGAGCCCGAGGTCGACGACCCCCGTGGCGGTGGAGGCGTAGACATGGACCTGCTGGTACCGGTTCTCCTTCGGGACCATCGACCAGATCCGCGACGCCGTCGACCCGCTTCCGAGCGCGGCACCCTCGGCGCCCTTGCACTTCGGCACGTCGGGGTACGGCGAGGTCTGGGTACCGCTGACCGTCACCACGGTGCGACACGACGGCTGCTGGTTGTCGAAGGTCATCATCGAGGTCCGGCCGCCGGCGGCGAGGACGTTGGTGAAGCCGTGCAGCGCCGGGGCGCACCAGCTGAGCTTCGAGGTCATCGTGCCGAGGTCGGTGCTGGCCAGGCAGTAGGAGCCGGCGTGGTCGGTGGCGTACCACAGCGTGGTCCCGTCCAGCGACCACGAGCCGTCGGTCGAGGGCGGCAGGTCGCTTGTCCTGTCCAGCGTCCGCACCTTGCCCGAGGAGAGGGTGGTGACCACGGCGCGCTGCTGCTTCTTGCCGTCGGGGTCGCCGTAGACCACCACGGCGACGTCGTCGGAGAGCTGGGCGTCGGCGACCTGGAAGCCGGCGGGCGCCTTGGTCCGCTTCACCGACTCGGATCCGCCAGACCTGCGGCCCAGCGACCACCAGCCGCCATCCTGGCCGGTCCGCAGCGTCCAGGTGCCGTTGGTGGAGACGGTGTCGGAGGCGTCGCCCGGCAGCGCGGTCCAGGTCAGCGGTGCCGAGGCCGCGGTGGCCTTCGCCGTCCCTGCGGCCGTCGGGGTGGCCGGGCCGGTCGGCGAGACGGCGGCTGTCGGCGTACTCGAGGGGCTGTCGGACGCGAGCGAAGGCTGCTCGCCCGGCGAGGCTGCGTTGTCGGGCTGGTCGTCGGCGTTCGTGCAGCCGGCGACGGCGAGGAGCAGCGCGAGCGCGGCGAGCGCGGCGGGGCCGGTACGTCGGATCCGTCGCATCAGACGCCGATGTTGTGGAACGCGTTCGCCTTGATCGCGCCCAGCTCGCGGTCGACCGGCAGCCACTGCACCCGGGAGATGTAGGGCTCCGAGGGGTGGAACCGCTGCTGGTTCCACGGCTCGTAGTAGCCGATCTCCTGGACGTGGGTGGTTGTGGTCTTGTAGCCGCGGCCGACCTGGAAGTGGCCGCTGCCGCTGTGGTCCAGGTAGGGGAAGTAACGGGTGAGCAGCTGCGGGTGAAGGATGATCGGCGCCTTGTACTGCGCGATGTGCTTCTGCAGCAGCGCCCAGAACTGTGCGGTGGTGAAGCTCCTGACATCGAGGGTGACGTAGGGGCCCGCGAGCTTGTCCCAGCCGGTGTTGTTGTTCGTGACCCGGACCATGTCCGAGATCGCCGTGCCGGCGGAGGTGGTGCCGAGCTTGGCGGCCCAGTGCGCGGCGCCCTTGTCCTTCTGCTTCCAGCCCCAGGCGATCATCTGCATCGAGGTCGGACCGCACCAGTAGGTGCGGATCTGCTCGGCGGTCTGCTTGTTCTTCAGGACCTTGGCCTTGACCGGGTACTTCGCCGGCACCGAAGCGGCGATCGACGCGCTGGCACTCGGGATCGGGGCCTTGCTGCTCGCCACGGTCGCGACGGTGCCGGTGGTGGGCCGCACCGTCGGCGTCTTGGACGGCGCCGGGGTGGCGACGGGGGTGGCGACCGCGGCGGCGACGCGACCGGCGCCCACCGTGACACGCGCCTCGGGGTGCGCCGCCAGGAAGCCGGCCGGGAGCGGGACGCCCTGGATCTCGTTGCGGATCATCCACACCTTGGCGACCGAGCGGGCGGCCTGCGTGAGCTCCCTGCGCTCCGCCTTGGCGCGCTTCTTCGGGCTCATCTTCGCGAGCCGCTTGAGCGCGTTCTTCGCGGACAGGTCCCCGGTCTGTCGCAGCTTCTTGTGGGTCGTACGTCGCCCAGCCGGCGGGGCGACCTCGGTCGCGACCCGCGCCTGCACGCTCGCCTGCGTCTCGTCGGTCCAGCCCTCGCCGAGGCAGTAGGTCTGACCGTCGAGGTCGGCGCACTGGGTCAGCGTGGTCGCCGCGTGGGGGGAGAGCCGGCCGTGCTGCTGCGGCAGGGACGCGGTGGTGGCCACCACGCGGTCGATCTGCTGGCGCATCGCGGGCGTGACCGCGCCGTACCCGACGGCGGTGGCTTCGCGCGGTGCGAACGTCGGCCGATCGCCCGAGGGGCTGATCGCGCCGTTGTCGTCGTTGCCGCGCGGGATGAACGGCGCGGCGGCGAGGAGGAGCACGAGGGCGCCGACGGCGATGGTGCGGGGACGGGGGCGATGCATGGCGTACTCCGAGAGGCTGGGGGAAGGTGCCTGGTCGATCGAGAGCGGAGGATCTCGACGCTCCACTATCGGCCGAATTCACAAATGTCGCAACTGCCACATCTGTCACACAGGTAAGCGCTAGCGAAGGCTCAGCAACGGCGCGCCGTGGCCGAAGAGAAGGGGATGAGATGCGCGATGGCCGCGCCTGTCGGCGCGGCCATCGGGTGATATGGAGCGGATGACGAGACTCGAACTCGCGACATCGACCTTGGGAAGGTCGCGCTCTACCAACTGAGCTACATCCGCATGCGACCCTCGGTGAGGATCGCGGTGAGGATGCTACCCCACGTCCCCGGCGGGGTGGTGCAGCGGCGTCAGGGTGGGGTACTTCGGGCTGATGTCGTCGCCCGAGGACCGGCCGGTCAGGCGGCGCTTGACCCACGGGGCGAGGTGGGTCCGGGCCCAGGCGAGATCCTCGGCGCGCTGCTGCTGCTTGGTCTTGACCGGTCCCTCGGGGATCGGGATCGGCTGGAGGTCGTGGTCGACGCCCAGGGCGTCGAGCATGTTGATCGCGATGCCCTGGTGCCCGATCGGGTTGAGGTGGAGGCGGTCCGCGTCCCAGACGCGGAGATCGTGGCCGTCCTTGAGGCGCCAGTTGTCGACCAGCACGATCCCCTCGGGGTCGGCGGCGATGAAGTCGCGGAGCAGCTCGTTGTAGATGGCGACGCGGCCGCGGATGGCGCCGAAGACGCCCGACTTGCCGCCGTCCCCGTGGGTGAAGAGTGCGACGCTGGCGCCGATCGCGCGGAAGGCGTTGACCGCTCGGCCGATCTCCTCGACCATCAGGTCGATGTCGACCTTCGGCCGGATCAGGTCGTTGCCGCCGGCGCTGAGGGAGACCAGGTCCGGCTCCAGGTCGAGCGCCCGGGGGACCTGCTCCTCCAAGATGTTGCGATAGAGCCGGCCCCGGATGGCGAGGTTCGCGTAGCGGAAGTCCGGTGACTGCGAGGCCAGCACTTCGGCGACACGGTCGGCCCAGCCGCGCACGCCGTTGGGGCGCGCGGGGTCCGGGTCGCCGACGCCTTCGGTGAAGGAGTCGCCGAGGGCGACGTAGGAGGTGAACGGCATGACCGCATTGTGCGACGGCCCGGCACCGGAGCGCGCATTGGGTAGGTTGACCCCGTGCTGCTGAGTGACCGGGATATCAAGACCGAGCTGGACAACGGGCGGATCGTGCTGGCTCCCTGGGAGCCGGCGATGCTCCAGCCCTCGAGCATCGACGTCCGCCTCGACCGGTTCTTCCGCGTCTTCGACAACCACAAGTACGCCACCATCGACCCGGCCGCGGACCAATCCGATCTCACCCGTCAGGTCGAGACCGAGGGCGAGGACCCGTTCATCCTGCACCCGGGTGAGTTCGTGCTCGGCTCGACGTACGAGACGGTCACGCTGCCCGACGACATCGCCGCTCGCGTCGAGGGCAAGTCCTCGCTGGGCCGGCTCGGGCTGCTCACCCACGCCACCGCAGGTTTCGTCGACCCCGGCTTCTCCGGGCACGTGACGCTGGAGCTGGCCAATGTCGCCACGCTGCCGATCAAGCTCTACCCGGGGATGAAGATCGGCCAGTTCTGCTTCTTCCGGCTCACCTCGCCGAGCGAGCACCCCTACGGCTCGGAAAAGTACGGCAGCCGCTATCAGGGCCAGCGTGGGCCGACAGCGTCGCGCAGCTTCCAGAACTTCCACCGCACCGCGATCTGAGCGCTTCCCGCGCGCTGCCATCGAAACAACTTCATCGAAGTGCTTGCTTAGGGCGACCTAAGTTGGGTTAGGCTGGCCTCACTAAGGCTCACCTAACTAGATAGGGCTCTCCTGTGCTCCGTCGTACCTGCGGCATCGTCGCCGCCACTGCGCTGACCGCTGCCGCCCTCACCGCCTGCTCGACCGGCTCAACGAGCTCCGACGACGCCGGCGCGGGCGGCTCGGCGAGCACCGCTGCCGACACCAGCGCGTTCCCGGTCACGATCGACAACGCCAACTTCGGCTCGGTCACCATCGACAAGCAGCCGACCCGCGTCGCCGCGCTCGGCACCCAGGACGGCGACAACCTGCTCGCGCTCGGCGTGGTCCCGGTCGGCGTCACCAAGATCACCTGGGGCGGTGACAGCAAGGGCTCGACGCCGTGGTTCGAGGACCAGCTGGCCAAGCTCGGCGGCACCATGCCCGCCCAGTACGACGACAGCGACAGCGTGCCGATCGACGAGATCGCCAAGGTCGCCCCCGACCTGATCCTGGCGACCAACTACAGCCTCACCAAGCAGCAGTACCGCCAGCTCTCCAAGATCGCCCCGGTCGTCGCCTACCCGGGCGCCGCCTGGACGACCAGCTGGCAGGACAGCCTCACCCTTGACGCGAAGGCACTCGGCCTGGAGTCCAAGGGCCAGCAGGTCCTCGACCAGACCGACGCGGCCGTGGCCGCCGCCAAGACGACCAACCCCGACCTGGCCGGGAAGACCTTCATCTGGGGCGCGCTGGAGACCACCGATCTCTCCAGCGTCTCGTACTACACCCCGGAGGACGGCCGTCCGTCCTTCCTGGCCTCGCTGGGCATGGTCAACGCGCCGATCATCGAGAAGCTCTCCAAGAAGGGCCAGTTCTACGGCACCGTCTCGGCGGAGCGCTACGCCGACCTCAAGTCCGACGTCTTCCTCACCTACGGCGAGAAGGCCTCCGACGCGCAGACCTACACCAACGACAAGCTCATCGGGCAGATCCCGGCGATCAAGGCCGGTCACCTGGCGACCTTCCTGGCCGACCCGACCGCGTTGGCCGGCAGCTCGCCCGACGTACTCGCCATCCCCTACGCGATCGATCACTTCATCCCGAAGATCGCGGCCGCGCTCAAGTGACCTCCAAGCTTGCCTGGCCCGCCGTTGCCACACGGGGCCCGGGCATGCCGGAAGGAGGTGCCGGCGGGGTCGCCCCCCTGCGGCCCTCCGGTGCCTCCTTCCGGATTCTTCCCCTGGTGATCGGGGTCGTCGGCCTCCTCGTGGTGATCGCCGCCTCGGTGCTGGTCGGCTCGCGGATGGTGGGCCCTGCAGGACTGTTCGACCCGCACGCCTCGGGGCACGCCATCCTGCAGGCGCGCCTACCCCGTACCGTCCTCGCCCTCCTGGTCGGCGCCGCCCTCGGCATCGCCGGCGGCTGCCTGCAGGGGCTGACCCGCAACCCGCTGGCAGACCCGGGTCTGCTCGGCGTCAGCGCGGGTGCGTCCTTCGCGATGGTGCTCGCCATCGGGTACGTCGGCGTCAGCTCGATCCACGCCTACCTCTGGTTCGCGTTCGTCGGGGCAGCCGTCGCGGCGCTGCTTGTGCACGGTCTGGCCTCGTTGGGGCGCGACGGTGCCACGCCGGGGAAGCTCGTCCTGGTCGGAGCCGCCGTCACGGCCGGGCTCTCCTCGTGGACCTCCGGCGTACTCCTGCTGCAGCACCACACCATGGACGTCTACCGGCGCTGGGAGGTCGGCACGGTCGGCGGCCGCGGCTGGTCGGTGATCGCCGCGGGACTGCCCTTCCTGATCCTCGGGGCGGTGCTCGCGCTGGCCGGCTCCCGCACCCTCGACACCCTCGCGCTCGGCGACGACCTGGCGCGCGGCCTCGGTCGTCGGGTGGCCTTCGACCGGCTGGTGATCGGGGTGGCGATCGTGCTGCTGGCCGGCACCGCCACCGCGCTGGCCGGCCCGGTCGGCTTCGTCGGCCTGCTCGCGCCTCACCTGGTCCGGGCGACCGGCACCGCGGCCTACACCCGTGTCCTCCCGCTCTCGGCCCTCTACGGTGCCGTGCTGGTCACGATCGCCGACGTCGTCGGGCGCGTGATCCTGCCGCCGACCGAGGTGCAGGTCGGGATCATGACCGCCGTCGTCGGGGTGCCGGTCTTCTGCTGGTTCCTGCGCCGTGGTCGGTTGGGGGCGGCATGAGCATCTCGACAGGCTCGATGGCCGGAGAAGGCTCGATGGCCGGAGAAGGCTCGATGGCCGGAGAAGGCTCGATGGCCGGAGAAGGCTCGAGGACTGCGGCGGCCGTGGCGTCGACTGCGCTCGTACGCGCTGCTCGGCGTCGCCCCCGGCGCCGGCTGTGGTGGGTGCTGGCCGGGCTCGCCGTCGCGCTGATCGCGCTGTTCTGGCTGCGCGTCCTCGGCGGCGATTACACCATCACCTTCGGTGACTTCTGGCGGATCGTCTTCGGCAAGCAGATCCCGGGAGCGACCTTCATCCTCACCGAGTCGAAGCTGCCGCGCGCCTGTGAGTCGGTGTTGGTCGGCGTGGCGCTCGGCGTCGGTGGCGCGATCTTCCAGACCACCCTGCGCAACCCGCTGGCCAGCCCGGACGTGATCGGCGTCAGCATGGGCGCCAGCGCGGCGGCCGTGCTCGGCATCGTGGTGTGGTCGGCCTCCGGCTGGGACCTGGCGGTGCTCGCGCTGGTCGGTGCCGTCGGCACCTCGCTGCTGGTCCGGTCGCTGGCCGGCAACGGTGCGGGGCAGCGGTTGGTGCTCGTCGGCGTGACCGTCGCCGCCGGTCTGAGCGCCGTCATCCAGTACCTGTTCACCCGCGCCGACGTGTACGACGCCCAGCTCGCGCTGCGCTGGATGACCGGCTCGGTCAGCGATGCGTCCTGGCCGACCATCCGGGTGCTGGCCGTCGTACTGGTGGTGCTGCTGCCGGCCACCGCGCTCGCGGCGCGCTCGGCCCGGGCGCTCGAGCTCGGCGACGAGGTCGCGGCCGGTCTGGGCGTCGGACAGCGCCGCGCCGACGTCCTGCTGCTGTGCGGTGTCCTGCTCGTCGCCGCGGCCACGGCGGCCGCGGGTCCTGTCGCCTTCGTCGCCTTCGTCGCCGGCCCGATCTCCCGCGCCCTCAACGGGGGACGGGTGACCTTCGCCGGCGCGGCCCTGGTCGGCGGTGCCGTCACCGTCGCTGCGGACTACGTCGGCGCCTACGCCTTCCACGACGTGAACCTCCCGGTCGGCGTCGTCACGGGCGCCTTCGGGGCGCCCTTCCTGCTCTGGCTGCTCACCGTCTCCCGGAGGTCCGCATGAGCGAGCGCAGCGAGCAAATCATTCAACGCAGCGACATGGGTGCCTCATCGGCGCCCGGAGCGGAGCGAGGACGCCGATGAGACTCACGACCGACAGCGTCACCCTCGGGTACGGCGCGACCACCATCGTCGACCAGGTCACCCTCGAGATCCCCGACGCCGCCACGACCGTCATCGTCGGCGCCAACGGCTGCGGGAAGTCGACCCTGCTGCGTGGTCTCGCCCGGCTGCTCAAGCCGACCGGCGGCGCGTGCCTGCTCGACGGCGAGGCGGTGCACAAGCGACCGACCCGCGAGGTTGCGCGCGTGCTGGGCCTGCTACCCCAGCAGCCGCTCTCCCCGGAGGGCATCACCGTCGTCGATCTGGTCTCCCGCGGCCGCCAGCCGCACCGCGGCGCACTCTCCCGCTGGTCCGAGGCGGACGAGGCCGCTGTCGCGTCGGCGCTGGAGATGACGGGGACGCTGGACCTGGCGGCTCGGCCGGTCGATGAGCTCTCCGGTGGCCAGCGGCAGCGCGTGTGGATCGCGCTGGCCCTGGCCCAGCAGCCGGAGATCCTGCTGCTCGACGAGCCGACCACGTTCCTCGACGTGTCGCACCAGATCGACCTGCTCGACCTGCTGCACTCCCTGCGTGTCGAGCAGCGCACCACCGTCGTGATGGTGCTGCACGACCTCAACCTCGCCGCTCGGTACGCCGACCACCTGGTCGCGATGCGCGAGGGCAAGGTGCTCGCGGCGGGCGCGCCGTCCCAGATCGTCACGCCCGACCTGGTCCGCGACGTCTTCGGCCTGGACGCGCAGGTCGTCACCGACCCCGTCTCGGGCACGCCCCTCGTGGTGCCGATCGGGCGTCACCACCTCCCCGCTGTCACCCCTCCCGCAAAGGTCTCCTGATGCTGCTCGCGAACGTGACGGTGCGCTCCGTCGAACGACCCTCGCCGTCCTTCGCCCGGATCGAGCTGGGCGGCCCGCAGTTGGCCGACTTCGGTGTCGACGGACCGCTCTTCGACCAGCGGATCAAGCTGGTCTTCCCCGGTCCGCAGGGTCTCCCAGCCCTGTCCGCGGAGAACTGGTGGAGCGACTACACATCGTTGGAGGCCGAGACCCGCGGCGCGGTGCGGACCTACACCATCGCCGACGTGGCGGGCGCGGGCGCCGAGACCCGCATCGTGGTCGACTTCGTCATCCACCCCGGCGCCCACGGACCGGGCTCGGACTGGGCGCAGCAGGCCTCACCCGGCGACGAGCTGCTGGCGGTGCTGCCCAGGCGCGGCACGGTCGGCGGCGGGATCGAGTTCGAGCCCGGTGACGCCGAGCGGCTGCTCCTCGTCGGTGACGAGACGGCGCTGCCGGCGATCCACCAGATCCTGCGCGAGCTGCCCGAGCGTGCCGGCGGCCGCACGGGCGCCGTCTTCGTCGAGGTGCCGTGCGCCGAGGACATCTGCGACCTGCCCGTGGTCGACGGCGTCGAGGTGACGTGGCTGCCCCGCGGCGAGCGCGCGGTCGGTGCGCCGATGATGGAGTCGGTCGCGGCACATCTCGGGTTCGCGCCGATGCCGGCAGCAGCGGAGTCGGCAGCGGTGGAGCCGGCCGACGCCGCGCCGCCCTCGGCCGACGACATGCCCTGGGAGACTCCGACGTACTCCGCCCTCGGGGAGGCCGCCGAGGAGGTGGCTCCGCCGGTCGACGGACGCTATGCCTGGATCGCCGGCGAGGCCGGCATGGTGACCGCCCTGCGGCGTCATCTGGTCGGTGAGCTGGGCATGCCGCGGACTCAGGTCGCCTTCATGGGCTACTGGCGCCAGGGTGTGGCGATGCGTGCGTGAAGAAGGGATAGTCCGGGGCGCAAATCAGGGGTTACCCGTCAGTAGTGCTGATTTGTGCCCCGGACTATCCCGGCACACGGCTCAGACCTCGACCAGGGTCACATCGCCGCTGACTGTGCGCGCCCGCAGCTCCAGGTGCGCCTGTCCGTCCTGCGGCTGACCCACCGAGCGCAGCCCCGAGCGGATGTGCCCGCTGACGGTGGTGATGTCGGTCCACACCGGGGTGCCGGCGGGGACGCCGACCCGGATGTGGCCCGAGGCGGCTTTGCCGACCACCCGGCCGCGCGTCGCGTGGCCGACCTCGAGGGAACCCGAGCCGGTGGTCAGGCTGACGTCGTGGCGGGCCTCGGCGACCCGCAGGTCGCCGTTCCCGGTCTTGACGGTGACAGGGCCATGGGCGGTCCGGACGGCGATGTCGCCGGAGCCGGTCGAGGCCACCACCTCCTCGTGCGCGGTGCCGACGATGACGTCCCCCGAGCCCGACTTCACCCGCACGCCGCCGTCGACGGTGGCGATGGTGACGGTGCCGCTGCCGCTCTGCACCAGTGCCGTTCCGGCGACATGGTCGAGCCGGACGGGACCGGTCGCGGTGTGGACGACGGTCGCGCCGACGGTGCCCGTCACGTCCACGTCCGCGGTGCCGGTCCTCAGCGCAAGACCACTCGCAGCGGGCACCACGATCGCGATGTCAAGGTTCGCGAAGCTGAAGGGGCGGCGGGCGTTGGGGTCGGTGACGTCGAGCCGGTTGCCGCGCTGCTGGACGCGGACCCGGTCGGCGTCGCGGCCGGTGATCTCGATGTGGGCATGGTTCCTCTCCGTCGTGTCGATGGTCAGTCGGCCCTTGGCGAGCTCGACGGAGAGCTCGACCGGTCCGCTGGTCTCGTAGTCGTAGGTGGTCATGGGTGCTCCTCAGATCCAGCCGGTCATGCGCCGGCCGCCACGGTTGCCGAGGTCGCCGAGCGCGGAGTTGATGGTCGCGTTGATGGACGAGAGGTCGACGTCGATGTTGATCGCGTCGGCCCGGGTGGCCGCCCGCACCACGTTCACCAGCCAGGTGTTGAGGGAGTTGCCTGACCTGGCGGCGTACTCCTCCGCCTTGGCCTTGACCGACTCGGGGATCCGTAGCGTGATCCGCGCGAGATTGCCCTCGTCGACCTCCTCGGCCTCGGAGTCGACAGTCGGCGGCGTGGCAGGCTCGGTCGGCGGCGGCAGGTGGATGCCGAACTCCAGCTCGCGGCCGTTGAGCCGTACGTCGACGCTGCCCGCGGGCAGCTCGGCGGTGATCTCGGCGGCGGCCTGGGAGATGGCCTCCATGAGGGCCAGCCGGGCGGACGGATCCAGCGCGTAACTGAGCCGCTCGGTGGCTTGACGGGCTTCGGGACCGGCGGCCTCGGCTGCGGCGAGCAGGTCGCGTCGCAGGCTTTCGACGTATGGCGTGATGTCCATGCGCACCACTATGACATCAAAGTGATGTCAAAGACAACGGTCGTGATGTCGTAGGTTTGAGAGGGTCGTTGATGGTTCACTGAGGGGCGTGTACAGCCTGACTCTGATCCAGGCGTCCTGGATCGACTACGTGATCATCGCCCTGTACTTCGCCTTCGTTCTTGGCATCGGTGTCGTCGCCAGCCGCGGCGTCTCGGACTCGGTGGACTTCTTCCTGTCCGGGCGCTCGCTGCCTGCTTGGGTGACGGGCCTCGCCTTCATCTCCGCGAATCTCGGCGCCGTCGAGATCATGGGAATGAGTGCCAACGGCGCGCAGTACGGGCTTCCGAGCGTTCATTACTTCTGGATCGGAGCCATCCCCGCCATGCTCTTCCTGGGCGTGGTGATGATGCCGTTCTACTACGGCTCGAAGGTCAGATCGGTGCCGGAGTTCATGCTCCGACGGTTCGGCCCCGGCGCCCACCTGGTCAACGCCATCTCCTTCGCGATCGCCCAGCTGCTCATCGCCGGCATCAACCTCTACCTGCTGGGTGCGATCGTGCACGCGCTGCTGGGGTGGCCGCTGTGGCTGGCCCTGATCGTGGCCGCGCTGATCGTGCTCTCCTACATCACCCTCGGTGGGCTGAGGGCGGCGATCTACAACGAGGTGCTGCAGTTCTTCGTGATCGTTGCCGCGCTCACGCCGCTGACGATCATCGGCCTCCACCGCGTCGGTGGCTGGGACGGCCTGAAGGACAAGATCACCGAAGCGGCCTCGCATCCTGGCGCGTCATCCACGGCCGCGCAGCAGCTCCACTCGTGGCCGGGCACCAACCTGACCGGCTTCTCCTCCGACCTGCTCTCGATCATCGGCATCGTCTTCGGCCTCGGCTTCGTGCTCTCCTTCGGTTACTGGACCACGAACTTCGTCGAGGTGCAGCGTGCGATGGCCTCGCAGTCGATCACAGCCGCGCGGAGCACGCCGATCATCGGTGCGTTCCCGAAGATCTTCATCCCCTTCATCACCATCCTGCCGGGCATGATCGCAGCGGTGCTGATCACCGAGATCTCCAAGATCAAGGCCGGGGGCACGGTGCCAGGGGGATCGTCGGGCGACGGCGTGACCTTCAACGACTCGCTGATCTTCATGATGCGAGACCTGTTGCCCAACGGTCTCCTGGGAGTGGCGATCACCGGTCTGCTGGCCTCCTTCATGGCCGGCATGGCGGCGAACATCTCCGCCTTCAACACGGTGCTGTCCTACGACCTGTGGGAGCGCTACATCGTCAAGGACCGCAGCGACGCCTACTACCTGCGGATCGGTCGTCTGGCGACGGTCGCCGCCACGGTGATCGCCATCTTCACCGCGTCGCTGGCGTCGAACTTCTCCAACATCATGAACTACCTGCAGACCCTGTTCGGGTTCTTCAACGCGCCGCTGTTCGCGACGTTCATCGTGGGCATGTTCTGGAAGCGGATGACCGCCACGGCCGGTTGGGTCGGCCTGGTGAGCGGAACCTTGTCGGCGATCGTGGTGGCCTTCTTGAGCAAGGACGCCTTCGGGTCGTGGTCGACCGGCACGTTGAACCTGTCGGGCCAGGGGGCATCCTTCGTGGCCGCCGGTGCGGCCTTCGTGGTCGACCTGGTGCTTTCGATCGTCGTCTCGCTGTTCACCCAGCCGAAGCCGGCCGAGGAGCTGACCGGCCTGGTCTACTCCGAGACCCCGCGCAGCTCGCTGGTCGATGCTGACGCCGTCGACTACCCGTGGTACCGACGTCCGGTGCCGCTTGCCGGGGTGGCGCTGGTCCTCGTCATCATCCTCAACGTGATCTTCTAGGAGTCGATCATGAGCGAACGCAAGACAGCCGGATTTTTCGACATCCGCAACGTGATCGGTGCCCTCCTGGGTCTGTACGGCGTCATCCTGCTGCTCACCGCGGCCTTCCACAGCGGAGGGCCGAAGGGCACTGACAACAGCGACAACTGGTGGGGCGGCGCAGCGCTGCTCCTCACCGGGGTGATCTTCCTGGCGTGGGCCAAGCTCCGCCCGATCGTCGTCGCTGATCAGCCGTCGCAGGACAGCTGAGCAATATCCGTCTGAGCGGGCCGGGCGCATTCAGCGCCCGGCCCGCTGTGTCGTGTGGGTGCTTGTCGCGGCGGTGTTCGTCGTGGTGGTGCCCGTTGCGGCGGGGCGGACCGTCACAACGCGGAGCACCAGCCCCGCCAGCAGCGCCCAGAACGCCGCCCCGATGCCGAGCGCGGTGATGCCGCTGGCGGCGACCACGAAGGTGACCACAGCCGCCAGCCGGTCGCGCTCCTCGGCTATCGCGGCGTTGAGCGAGGCGGCGAGGGTTCCGACCAGGGCCAGGCCGGCGACGCCGGTCGCCACGCCGGCAGGTGCGGCCGCGACGAGGGTGGTCAGTGCCGCCGAGCCGAGCGCGAGCACCAGGAATGTCCAGCCTGCTGCCGCCGCGACCCGCCAGCGCCGGTCCTTGTCGGGATGAGCCTCCGGTGAGGCGGCGAGGGCCGCGGTGATCGCGGCCAGGTTGATCGCGTGGCCACCGGCGCAGGCCGCCGCGATCGTCCCGATCCCGGTCGTCGTCATCGCCGGCCGCCAAGGCGCTTGATAGCCGAACGAGGCCAGCACTGCCACGCCCGGGACATTCTGCGAGGCCATCGTGACGACGTAGAGCGGGAGCGCGATGGTGAGGACCGCGCCGCCGGTGAGGGTCGGTGCGGTCAGCTCCACGCGAGGGAGCAGCGGCCCGTCGAGGCCTCCGTGCTGGGTCAGCCAGATCCCGAGCGTGGCCATCGCGGCCACGAACGCCGCCGGCACCGCCCAGCGCGGCGCCCACCGCAGCAGGACGAGCCACAGCAGCAGCGGCGGCGCAAGCAGGGCCGGATGTGCGATCACCCCGTGCACGGGGGCGAGGCACAGCTCGAGGAGTACGCCGGCGAGCATCGCCCGGGCCAGCGCCGGCGGGATCGAGGCGATCAGGCGACCCAGCCGCGGCCAGAGCCCGGTGAGCAGGATCAGGACGCCGACGACGAGGAATGCGCCGACGGCCGCCGGCCAGCCACCTGCGACACGGCCGGTCGAGGCGAGCAGGGCGGCGCCAGGCGTGGACCAGGCGAGCAACACGGGGATGCGGTGGCGGCGGCTCAGCCAGAGCGTGCCGATGCCTTGCGCGACGCTCAGCGCGAGCAGGCCGGAGGCGGCCTGGGTGGTGCTGGCTCCGACCGCGCGAAGCCCCGCGATCACCACCAGCGCTGAGCTGGCGAATCCGACCAGCGCCGTGACAGCCCCTGCAGTGGCGATGCGCCAGCGTTCCATATACAGAACCCTACTAGGCTCGGCATCGTGGATCCGGACCTCTCTGCCGCTGTCGGCGCGCGGGTGCGCGCGTCGCGCCAGCAGGCGGGGCTGTCCGTGGGTGGCCTCGCCGGGCGTGCGGGCGTGGGCAAGGGCTCGCTCTCCGAGATCGAGAACGGCACCCGCAACCCGACGCTGTCGACGCTCTACGCGGTCGCCGGTGCTCTCGGCGTACCTCTGGCGACGCTGCTGGTCGACCCCGGCGCGCAGGTGGCGTCCCCCGGCATCGAGGCGAGGTTGCTCGACGCGCGCCGGCACGGGGATGGCACCACCGTGGAGGTGTACCTGCTGCATCTCGAGCCCGGCGTCGCCCACCGCTCCGTCGCACACGGCCCCGGCGTCACCGAGCACCTGCTCGTCACCCACGGCCGGGCGCGCGCGGGCGCGCTCGGAGAGGAGCGGGAGGTCGGCGTCGGCGAGACGGCGGTGTGGGTCAGCGACGTGGAACACGGGTACGAGGCGCTCGGCGGGGCCGCGGTGGAGGCGGTGCTGACGATCCGGTCGCCCGGCTGAGTCAGCCCGCGCCGGCGATGGCTCCGTCGAGCGTGAGGCTTCACCGGACGGTTGTTCGGCCGCTGAAGGTGGGTGGCGCGCGCTGGACGTTTGTTCGGATGCCGGGGGTGGGTGCCGCGCGCTGGACGTTTGTTCGGTCGCCGACGATGGGCCGCATCTCCCGAACGATCGTTCGGTCCCGCGTCCACCCCGACCCGGTGACGACGGAGGGCTGGAGCCATCAGACGGCTCCAGCCCTCCCGCGTTCGCCTCGACTCAGAGGTCGAAGAGTGACCCCGCGCCATGGATGTCCACGTCGGTGCGTGGCGTGTGGGCGGCACCCGAGCCGGCCGCAGGCGCTGTGGCCGGCTTCTCCTCGGCCGCCTTCGGCGTCGGCTCCGGCTCGGTGGCTTCGGTCGTCGGCTCGGGCTCGGTGGGCTCAGGGGCCGGAGCCTCGACCGGGGTCTCGGCCTCGACGGGTTCCGCTGTGGGGACCCGTACGGCCGAGTCCTCGGCAGTCGGAGCGTCGACGGCCGGGGCCTTCTGCGCCGTCGCCTCGGTTGCCGGAGCGACGACGACCGGCTCGGGCGCCTCGATGTCGAACAGCGAGGAGACCTCGTCGATGGCGACGTCTGCGCGCGGCGTGTGCGCAGCACCCGAACTGGTGGCCGGCGCCGTCGGTGCAGCAGGCTGGGCCGTTGCCACCGGTTCGGCCGCCACGTCGACCGGCTGATCGGGTGCTTCCTCCGCAGCCGGAGCCGCCTCCGGCTCGGCCTCGACGGGCTCAGCCTGGGCCGGTGCCGACGTCGCGGCAGGAGAAGCTACAGGCGGCGGGGTGGTCGGGATGTCGAACAGTGATCCGCCGGCGTTGAGGTCGATCGCCGGGGCCGCGGCCTCGGCAGCCGGCGCGGGCGTCTCGGCCGCCGGTGCCGACTCCGCCTGCTCGGCGACCGGCTCAACCTGAGCCGGCGCCGATGTCGCTGCGGGAGAAGCCGCAGGCGGCGGGGTGGCCGGGATGTCGAACAGTGATCCGCCGGCGTTGAGGTCGACGGCGGGAGCAGCCTCGGCTGGCTCCGCGGACTCGGCCACGGGCTCGGCAGGCGTCTCAGGAGCCTTCTCCGCCGGCGCATCGGCCGGGATGTCGAACAGCGACGACCCGCCCGAGGCCGGAGCCGCGGGAGCAGCCGGCTCCGCTGCCGCGGGCGCCGCTGCCGCGGGCGCCGACGCCGGCGTGTCGAACAGTGAAGACGGGTCGTCGAAGAGCGATCCGCCGGCCGCGGGAGCAGCCGGTGCCGCGGGAGCAGCCGGTGCCGCGGGAGCAGCCGGTGCCGCCGGCTCGCTCGGAGCAGCCGGTGCGGCGTCGAACAGCGATGAACCGCCGCCCGCATCCTGGCTGGCCTTGGCGGCCGGCCCCGCGTCGGCGGTCTCGGTGATGGTGTTCGCCGTGACGGTCACGTCACCGACCGACGGCTCAGCCTTGGTCGCCACGTCGGCGGCTGCAGCAGCCGTAGCAGCCGGAGCGGCAGCGGGCGCGCCCGCAGGAGCGCCTTCGCCGGGGAGCAGCTTGGTGGCCTGCTCACCCTTGACCGAGGCGAGCAGCATCTGAGCGACGTCGAGGATCTCGACCGACTCGCGCGCCGTACCGTCGGCCTGGGCGGCGGTGAGGCCGTCGGAGAGCATGACGCGACAGAACGGGCAGCCGACGGCGATCTGGTCGGCTCCGGTGGAGACGGCCTCGTCGGTGCGGTTGCGGTTGATCCGCTGACCGATCTTCTCCTCCATCCACATCCGGGCACCGCCGGCGCCGCAGCAGAAGGAGCGCTCGGAGTTGCGCGGCATCTCCACGAAGTCCGCGCCCGGGAGGACCTGGAGGAGCTCGCGCGGCGGGGTGTAGACGCCGTTGTGGCGACCGATGTAGCACGGGTCGTGGTAGGTGATCGAGCGCTTGTGCGCGCCGGCACCGTCGGCGACGGGGGTCAGCTTGCCCTCGCGGACCAGTCGGTTGAGCAGTTGGGTGTGGTGCACGACCTCGAGCTCGATGCCGAACTGCTTGTACTCGTTCTTCAGGGTGTTGAAGCAGTGCGCACAGGTCGTGACGGCCTTCTTGACCTTGAACTCCTTGAACGTCTCCACGTTCTGCTGCGCAAGGCCCTGGAAGACGAACTCGTTGCCGGCGCGGCGGGCGGGGTCGCCGGTACAGGTCTCGCCGTTGCCCAGCACACCGAAGGAGATGCCGGCCAGGTCGAGAAGCTCAGCGACGGCCCGCGTCGTCTTCTTCGCGCGGTCCTCGTAGGCGCCGGCACAGCCGACCCAGAAAAGCCAGTCCACCGACTCCAGGGAGTCCAGATCCTCGCCGACGACCTTGACGTCGAACGGCAGGTCCTTGGCCCAGTCCAGTCGCGCGTTCGGCGACATGTTCCAGGGGTTGCCCTTGTTCTCCAGGCCCTTGAAGAGGCCGTTGAGCTCGGAGGGGAAGTTCGACTCGACCAGCACCTGGTAGCGACGCATGTCCATGATGTGGTCGACGTGCTCGATGTCGACCGGGCACTGCTGCACGCAGGCGCCGCACGACGTACAGGACCAGAGCACGTCCTCGTCGATGACGAAGCCACCGCCGCCGTGCTCGGAGTCGGGGTTGTAGAACCAGTCGAGGACCTCGTCGCCCTCGCCCACCGAGGCATCGGCGTCGGTCTTGCCGATCAGCGGCAGCTCGCGACGCTGGGCCCCCTCCTGGGCACCGTCCTCCAGGTACGGCGCGGAGGCGTAGGCGTGCTCACGCAGGCTCATCACCAGGTGCTTGGGCGAGAGCGGCTTCTCGGTGTTCCACGCCGGGCACTGCGACTGGCAGCGACCACACTCGGTGCAGGTGGTGAAGTCGAGGATGCCCTTCCAGGAGAAGTCCTCGATGCTGCCGACGCCGAGCTTCGCGTCCTCGTCGAGGTCGTCGATGTCGTCGAGCGTGATGACCTTGCCACCCGAGGTCAGCGGCTTCATCGCGCCGAGCGCGGTGGTCGCACCGTCGGTGTCGCGGCCCTTGGACTCGCGCTTGAACCAGATGTTCGGCCAGGCGGTGAAGCGGTGCCAGGCGATGCCCATGGTGAGGTTCATCGCGACCACGATCAGCCACGCCAGCGCCGAGGCCACCTTGATGAAGGCGATCACGATCACCCAGTTGCGGGCGGTGTCGGCCGTGTTGCCGAACATCCCGCTGAACAGGTGCGAGATCGGGAAGTGGAACGTGCTGACGTGCGCGCCCTCCTCGCCCCGCAGGAGGTTCCACTGCCGCTCCGCACCGCGGATGAAGAGGATCGCCGAGCCCTCGAGCAGCGCCATGAACTCGACGAAGTAGGCCTGCCAGAACGTCGAGCCGAAGAAACGACTCTTCCGCCCGAGCGCCTTGGGCATGTGCAGCTGGCGGTACACGATCAGGAAGATGATGCCGATCGTGGACAGGACCCCGATGCCTTCGCAGATCCACTCGTAGACGAACCAGTGGCCGATGATCGGCAGCTGGAAGCTCGGGTCGAAGAGCTGCACGAAGCCGGTCGCCACCGCGGTGGCGAGGATCAGGAAGCCGAAGTAGACGAACCAGTGCATCACGCCGACCCAGCGCCACTGGAACATCCGCGTGTGGAGGAACGTCTCCTTGAGCATCGTTCCCGAGCGGTTGGCGGGGTTGTCCGTGCGACCGATGGCGGGCTGGCCCACCTTCAAGACGCCGACCATCGACCGGATCGCCTTCACCACGACGACGACGGTGACGGCAGTCAGGGCGAGCGCCAGGACGATGGCGATGGTCTGCAGCATGCGGCAGGCCTCCTTGGCTGTGCTGGTTCTGCGGGGCTAGGTGAGCCTAGGTGCTGCTCACCAGGGTGGGAAGCGTTAGAAATCCCACTGACGACGCACTGTACCCACGGGTAACTTCCCCATCCGGCGTTAGGTCAGCCTCACTCCGGCACGGGTCCGGGTGCCAGTCCCTCGAACGCGTAGGTCTCCTTGACCACCCGTAGGTGCGTCCAGGAGACGGTCTCGGTGACGCCGTCGAGCTCGCGCACCTGCTCGAGCCCGCTCAGCAGCTCGGCCGGGTCATAGGCCCGCAGGGTGAGGACCAGGTCGTAGCGACCGAGCGTCCGGGCGAGGAAGCTCGCCTGCGGCAACTCATTGAGTCGGTCGAGCAGGTCACGAGGATCGCCGCTGACCCTCAGCCCGATCCCCATCGCCGCCTGGCCGTCTCGTCCCGGCTGGCGCACCAGCGCGCCGATCCGGACGACGCCCGAGTCCAGCAGACGGATGACTCTGCGCCGTACGCCAGCGGGCGTGAGCCGCACGTGATCGGCGAGATCGACGTACGACGCCCGTCCGTCGCTCTGCAGCACGTACAGCAGGGCCGCGTCGATGGTGTCGATCTGGTAGTCGGCCTCGCCGACCGGACCGACCACATCGCGCAGCACCTCGATGTAGGACAGCGTGTCGACGCCCTGGACCCCGGGCAGGGCGCGCAGTCCCGAGAGCGCCCTGTCCAGCTCGTGTGCCGAGGAGGTGCGCAGCTCCGCGACGATGGCGTGCGGGCCGGACGTGAGCGAGACGAACGGGCAGTCCTCGCGCTCGGCGGCCATGGTGGCGACCGGCTCGGCCGGACCGCGCACCAGCAGCCCGACGTGGGCCAGCGACCCGCGCCCGAGCACGGCGGGATGCACCACCCCGCGCACGATGACCTGGCCGCTCTCGATCAGCCGGTTGATCCGGCCCGCGGCAGCCGATCGGGACAGCCCGACGGCGTCCGCGATCTCGCGATGGCCCAGCCGCCCATCGGCCTGCAGCAGCCGCACGATCGCCTGATCGGTCTCGTCCATGGCCCGCTCTCGAAGAAATTTGCCGGTGAATTTTGCGCTGTGTTGCCCATCACTCAGTGATGAATGAGGCGCGAGCGCACGTCGATCTTACTGTCATCTGCTATCAGCGCAGGCAGATCGTGATTCGGAACCCGATCGACGCTCAGGAAGTGCTTGCCAGAAGGGTCGGGGCTTCTTAGATTCTTGCGGGCAAAGCGCCTAGCAGAGGGAGACGGCGATGCCAGGACTGACCATCGACGAGGTGCTGGAGGCGACCGACCGGCTCGTCGCCGCCTTCGCTGCCACCGACACCGTGGCCTACTTCGCGTGCTTCGCCGAGTCGGCGACGTTCGTCTTCCACCCGGAACCGCACCGTCTCGATGACCGGGCTGCCTACGAGACGCTGTGGGCGGGCTGGGTCGCCGACGGCTGGCGGGTCGAGGAGTGCGAGAGCACCGAGCGGCTGGTCCAGGTCCACGGCGAGACCGGCATCCTCAGCCACAGCGTCCGCACCGTCACCTCGGTCGGCGGCGAACGCACCACGACGTACGAGCGCGAGTCGATCGTCTTCGTCCGCGACGGTGACCGTCTGGTCGCCCTTCACGAGCACCTCTCTCCGGCTCCGGCCAACGACTGAAGGAAGCCCATGTCCATCACCAACGAGAGCGCCGGCGCGGGTGCCATCGAAGCGCCCAGGGCGACCGAGGTCGAGGCGCACGGCGTCGAGCCGATCCCGGCCGACGAGCGCACCGCCGGGCCGCTGGACCTGTTCCGCCTGATCTTCGGCGGCGCGAACACCTTTGCGACCGTCGTGCTCGGCAGCTTCCCGATCATCTTCGGGCTGAGCTTCTGGCAGGGCGCCGCCGCGACCGTCCTCGGCGTCGTCGTGGGCGCCCTGGTGCTCGCGCCGATGGCGATCTTCGGTCCGCGCAACGGCACCAACAACGCCGTGTCCTCCTCGGCGCACCTCGGTGTCCACGGTCGGGTGGTCGGTTCGTTCCTGTCGCTGCTGACCGCGTTCGCGTTCTTCTCGATCTCGGTGTGGTCCTCGGGCGACGCGCTGGTCGGCGCCGCTCACCGCGCCGTACACCTGCCGAACAACGACGCCACTCTCGCTGTCACCTACGGCATCTTCGCGGTGCTCGTGCTCACCGTGTGCATCTACGGCTTCCGCTTCATGCTGCTGGTCAACAAGGTCGCCGTGATCGCGGCCACCCTGCTCTTCGTCCTCGGCGCCTTCGCCTTCTTCGGCCCGTTCGACTCCTCGTACGCCGGCATCTACGGCGCCGGGGCGGACGCCGCGACCAAGTCGATGTTCTGGCCCTCCTTCTTCGGTGCCGCGCTGATCGCGATGTCGAACCCGGTCTCCTTCGGCGCCTTCCTCGGCGACTGGTCGCGCTACATCCCGGAGAACACCCCGAAGCGCCGGCTGATGAGCGCCGCCTTCCTGGCACAGATCGCCACGCTGGTGCCGTTCTTCTTCGGTCTGGTCACGGCCACCGTGATCGCTACCGACGCGCCGACCTTCATCTCGAACGGCGACTACGTCGGCGGCCTGCTCTCGGTCGCGCCCACCTGGTACTTCATCCCGGTCTGCCTGATCGCCCTCATCGGTGGCATGTCCACCGGTACGACGGCGCTCTACGGCACCGGCCTGGACTTCTCCAGCGTCTTCCCGAAGTTCAACCGCGTCCAGGCGACCCTGTTCATCGGCGCGATCGCGATCGCCTTCATCTTCGTCGGCCGCTTCGCCTTCAACGTGGTGCAGAGCATCTCGACCTTCTCAGTGTTGATCGTCAGCTGCACCGCCCCGTGGATGATCGTCATGATGATCGGCTGGGTCGTACGCCGCGGCTGGTACGACTCCGACTCGCTGCAGGTCTTCAACCGTCGCCAGACCGGCGGTCGCTACTGGTTCGCGCACGGGTGGAACTGGCGCGGCCTGCTCGGCTGGCTGGTACCCGCCGCGCTGGCGATCTGCTTCGTCAACCTGCCGGGCCAGTTCGTCGGGGTCCTAGCGCTCGACAACGGCATCGACCTGAGCATCCCGATCGGCATCGGCCTGGCCGCGATCCTCTACCCGGCGCTGCTCCTCATCTTCCCCGAGCCGGCGGACGCATTCGGCCCCGAGGGGCCGCGCGTGGTCCCGGCCGGTCCGGCCTCCCAGAACAAGATCATCACGAACGGCTGACTGACATGACGACTCCTCTCGGACCCACCGACAGCTCCCGCATCCCGCGCTTCGCAGGCCCGGCGACGTTCGCCCGGCTGCCCCGCCTCGACCAGGTCGAGAAGGCCGACATCGTGGTGGCCGGCGTACCGTTCGACGCGGGTGTCTCCTACCGTCCCGGTGCGCGCTTCGCGCCGGCCCACGTGCGGGAGTCCTCGAGGCTGCTGCGGCCCTACCACCCCGGGCTCGACGTCTCTCCCTTCGAGGTGGCCCAGGTCGCCGACGCCGGCGACATCGCGGTGAACCCGTTCGACATCCGCGACGCCCTCGACACGATCGAGGAGGCCGCCCGCGAGCTCACCGCCGACGGCACCCGACTGCTCACCGTCGGCGGCGACCACACCATCACGCTGCCCCTGCTTCGCGCCGCCAAGGCGCAGCACGGCGAGATCGCGCTGCTGCACTTCGACGCACACCTCGACACCTGGGACACCTACTTCGGCGCCGACTACACCCACGGCACGCCGTTCCGTCGGGCCTTCGAGGAGGGCATCCTCGACACCGAGGCGCTCTGTCACCTCGGCACGCGAGGGCCGCTCTACGGCAAGAAGGACCTCGAGGACGACCGCCGCTTCGGCTTCGGCATCGTCACCGCCGCGGATGTCTACCACCAGGGCGTCGTCGAGGTGATCGACCGGGTCCGTCAGCGGATCGGCGACCGGCCGCTCTACATCTCCATCGACATCGACGTGCTCGACCCTGCGCACGCGCCGGGCACCGGCACCCCGGAGGCCGGCGGCATGACGTCGCGTGAGCTGCTCGAGATCCTGCGCGGTCTGGACGGGCTCAACCTGATCGGTGCGGATGTGGTCGAGGTGTCCCCGCCGTACGACCACGCCGAGATCACCGGCATCGCGGCCTCGCACGTGGCCTACGACCTGGTCTCGCTGCTCGCGAAGCGGCACGTCGCGATGACGCAGGGCTGATCGGGCTCACAGGTAGGCGCGAGGCGCAGCGCCTAGCTCACCCGCCGCTCGCCGCCGACCGGAACCAGGCCGACGGCCAGCATCGGCAGGACGCCGGTCAGCACGTAGGTCCAGGCGTAGCCGATGTGGGCGATCGCCAGGCCGCCGATCGGTGCCGCCGCGGCGGCGGTGAGGAACTGGGCGGTGTTCTGCAGGCCCAGCGCCCGGCCCGACCAGAACGGGCCGGCGCGCTCGGCGACGGCGGTGAAGGCCAGGCCGTTGTCGGCGACGGTCAGCACAGAGGCCAGCACGATCAGCGGTACGGCGACGACCCAGTCGAGCCCTGCCGTGATCCCGAGCAGGACCATCACGGCGCAGGCGGCCACGGCCACCCAGCGCAGCGGACCCATCCGGTTGCCGGCCAGGTCGGACAGGTGCCCGACGGCGATCCGACCGAAGGCGCCGAGGATGTTGGCCGCGGCGACCAGAGCGCCGGCCGCGCCGGTGCTCCAGCCGCGGGAGTCGGTCAGCCACAGCAGCATGAAGGTCGCGATCACGAACTGCGGCACGACCAGCAGCACCGAGACACCGTGGATGCGGGCCAGGAAGGAGTCCTGCCGGTAGGGGTTCGGGGCGCTGCCGGCCTTCTTCGGCGGCCGGGGCGGATCCAGCACCACCAGGGCGACCGCGGCGGCCGCGACCAGACTGCCGACCGCGGGCACCCACAGCGCTGCGTGGACGCCGTGGTGGGCGGCGACCAGCGCGATCGAGAGGGCGGCGATGGCCATGCCCATCGGCTGGCCCATCTGCCGGATGCCCATCGCCAGCCCGCGTCGGTGCGGTGGGAACCAGCCGACCACCACCCGGCCTGACGCCGAGTTGGCCGCCGCCGAGGCCGCGCCGCCGAGGAACAGGAACACCCAGAGCAGCGCGACGCCGTGCGTCAGTGCGGCCGCCGCGCTGAAGGCGGCGGTCGCGACGGCACCGCACAGCAGGACCAGCCGCTCACCGCGGTGATCGGCGAGCCAGCCCCACGCCACCAGGGCCGCCATTACGCCGAAGGACGGCGCCGCCGCGATCGCACCGGCGGTGGAGAGCGAGTAGCCGTCGTGCCGGTGGAGCGTCGGGATGAGGTAGGCGACGCCGTTGTTCGCGACCACGCCGGCGGCCTGGGCGAACGTGCTGACACCGAGCATGGCCCAGCGGCGGGTCTCGCTGACGGACAAGGGGTCGGCGGAGGTGGCGGTCACCGGGATAGTAAAGCGCTATCGTCCCAAGAAATGAGATTTGATTCTCAATATATGGGATTTCACGCTCAGAGGTATCGCCGATTTCCCCAGGCTCTACGTCGAGAGGTCACTTTCCGCGGGTTGAGTGTCCAGCCCGGCTGGACACTCGGCGCGCGAAAAGTGACCTCTCGACGGGTTCAGGCCAGCGCCGCGATCGCCTCGGCAATCGAGAGAGTGCGCCGGGCGGACTCGACGTGGAGGTTCTCCACCATCTTGCCGTGGTAGGTCACCACGCCCGCGCCGGCGTTGGCCTCCCACACCTCGATCAGGCCGCGAGCGTTCTCCACCGCCTCGGCACTGGGAGCGAAGCCGGCATTGGCGCCGTCGATCTGGCCCGGGTGGATGATCGTCTTGCCGTCGAAGCCGAAGTCGCGGCCCTGCGCCACCTCGGCGAGGTAGCCGTCGACGTCCTTCACGTCGTTGTAGACGCCGTCGAGGATCACCTTGCCGGTGGCTCGCGCGGCGAGCACGGCGAGCTGCAGGGACGTGACCAGGTTGGTGCGGCCCGGGACGTGGTCGGCGTACAGCTCCTTGACCAGGTCGTTGGTGCCCATCACCAGCACAGTGAGCCGCTCGCTGGCGGCCGCGATCTCCTCGGCGTGCAGGATCGCGTACGGCGACTCGATCATCGCCCACAGCTTGGTGTGCTCAGGCGCCCCGGCCCATTCGAGCGCTGTGACGAGTCCTCGGACCTGGTCCGCCGTGTCGACCTTCGGGACGACGATGGCATCGGGCCCGGCGGCGGCAGCTGCGGCGATGTCCGCGGCGTGCCACTGCGTGCCTGTGCCGTTGATCCGGATGGTGAGCTCCTTGGCGCCGTACTCGCCGCTGGTGATGGCTGCCGCGGCGTTGAGCCGGGCCTGGGCCTTGGCGTCGGGCGCGACCGCGTCCTCGAGATCGAGGATGAGCGCATCGACCGCGAGGGTCTTGGCCTTCTCCAGGGCTCTCTCGTTGGAGCTGGGCATGTAGAGGACCGAGCGGCGCGGCCGGAACTCGGCTGCGGAGGTGGAACTCGTCGACATCAGGCCTCCACCTCGATGGTCGCGTACAGCTCCTTGAGCTGCGGATCGATCTTGCTGAGCTCCTCGGCGAGCTCGACGAGCACCAGGCACTGCTTGAGCGAGGCGTCGTCCTCCATCTTGCCGTCGAGCATCACCGCTCCGGTGCCGTCGCCCATCGCGGCGACCACCCGGCGAGCGTGCTGGATGTCCTCGACGCTGGGGGAGAAGACCCGGTTGGCGATCTCGATCTGCTTGGGGTGCAGCGACCACGTGCCGACACAGCCGAGCAGGAACGCGTTGCGGAACTGGTCCTCGGTCGCCACCACATCGGTGATGTCGCCGAACGGGCCGTAGTAGGGATAGATCCCCGCCTCCGCGCAGGCGTCGACCATCTTGGCGATGGTGTAGTGCCACAGGTCCTGCTGGAAGACCGTGCGCGCGCCGTGGATGTCACCGTCGACCGGGTCCTGGCGGACCAGGTAGCCCGGGTGGCCGCCGCCGACGCGGGTGGTCTTCATCTTGCGGTCGGCCGCGAGGTCGGCCGGGCCCAGGCTGATGCCCTGCATCCGCGGGCTGGCCAGCGCGATCGCCTCGACGTTTGCGACGCCGCGCGCGGTCTCCAAGATGGCGTGCACGAGCAGCGGCCTGGTGAGGCCGGCGCGGGCCTCGAGCTGGGCGAGGATCCGGTCCACGTAGTGGATGTCCTCCGGGCCCTGCACCTTCGGCACCATGATCACGTCGAGCCGGTCGCCGATCTCGGTGACCAGCGTGATCAGGTCGTCGAGCGCCCACGGGCTGTCGAGACTGTTGACCCGGGTCCACAGCTGCGTCGTCCCGCTCTGCCCGCCGAGGCCCTCGGTGGCCTTGGCGATGGACACCAGACCCTCGCGGGCGGCAACCTTGTTGTCGGCCTTGATCGCGTCCTCGAGGTTGCCCAGAAGGACGTCGACGGTGCCCACCATCTGCGGGATCTTGTCGACCATCTTCGGGTTGCTCGGGTCGAAGAAGTGGATCGCGCGGCTCGGCCGGGCCGGGATCTCGCGCAGCGGCGCCGGCGCACCCACGGCCAGCGGCACGAAGAAGTCCTTGGGTGACTTGAAGCTCATGTCGCGGAGCCTACCGGCGGGTAGTTACCGGTAGGTGCGGCATAGGTCACATCCGCCGAGTCGGGCCTCCGTCCGGGTCGAGTCGGGCCTCCGTGCGGGTCGAGTCGGGCCTCCGTGCGCGCTCGTAGGCTGGTGGGATGGGCGAGGAGGAGTTCGAGGACATCCGGATCGAGCCGCTCAGCGACGCCGCCTCGAAGGCTGAGGCCGAGCAGCGACAGCGCCTGATCCACACCTGGGTCGACCAGCAGATCCAGCAGGCGATCGCACGCGGGGACTTCGACGACCTCCCCGGCGCCGGGAAGCCGATCGAGGGACTCGGCGAGGAGCACGACCCGGACTGGTGGCTCAAGAACCTGGTCGAGCGCGAGCGGCTCGTCGTACTCCCGCCGAGCATCCAGCTGCGGAAGGACGACGCCGAGCTCGACGAGCTGCTCGATCGGCAGGCCACCGAGCAGGCGGCGCGCGAGGCCGTCGAGGACTTCAATGCGCGCGTGATCCGGGCGCGCTACCAGATCCCGACCGGTCCGCCGCTGGTCACTCAGCCGCGCGATGTGGAGGAGACAGTCGCCGCCTGGCGCGAGCGCCGTACGGCGAGGGCGGTGGCGACTCCGCCTACGCCGCAGCCCGCACCGAGGCGGCGCTGGTTCCGCAGGCGGTGACGGAGGCCCGACTCAACGGGGACGGAGGCCTGACTCAACGGGGACGGAGGCCCGACTCGACCCTGCGGGTGAGGAACAGGACCACCGCCGCGACCAGCGCGGCGGCCGAGCAGACCGCCCACACGGTGAGGTATCCCGACAGCGGGGCGTGGCCGCGCTTGGGGTCGGCGATCGAGCCGGTGGCCGAGAGCGCGATGGCGAAGATCGCGGAGGCGACCGCCCCGCCCACGGTCTTGATCGCGTTGGTGAGCCCGGTGGCCATGCCGGCGCTGTCTGCCGGAGCGGCGGCCACCGCCGCAGCCGGGATCGCGGCGACCAGAGACCCTGATCCGACACCGGCCACGATCATGTTGAGCAGCGCCTGCTCGGTCGAGTGGTGCCACGGCAGCCACATCGCATAGCCGACCGCCACCAGGAGCGCGGAGGCGATCATGGCGGAGCGGGCGGAGGTGCGTCGGGCCAACCGCGGGTAGAGCAACGCACCGACGACCATGGCGAAGACGTAGACGACGATGAGGACCGAGACGAAGCCTGCGTCGGCGCCGAGGCCGTAGCCGACCGTGTCGGGATCGGTCCGGGCGAACGTCGAGAGCGGGATCTGCGCGCCGAGCACCGACATGCCGGACAGTGCCGCCGTGAGCTGGATCGGCAGCTGGGCGGGGGAGCGCAGCAGCCGGATGTCGA
This sequence comes from Nocardioides sp. Iso805N, assembly GCF_000364605.1. Taxonomy (GTDB): domain Bacteria; phylum Actinomycetota; class Actinomycetes; order Propionibacteriales; family Nocardioidaceae; genus Nocardioides. The sequence goes on from NZ_KB822577.1 coordinate 184,001, forward strand.
CGAGGGGAGCGGGCGAGCGCAGCTCGACCCGGGCGAACGGCACCGTGGCGAGCAGGCCGAGGGCGACCAGGAGCCAGGCCGTCACCGATCCTGGACCCTGCACACGGACCACCACGAGACCGCCCATCACCAGCACGAGCAGGAGGGTGAGCAGGCTCAGGCCGGACCAGTCGAAGCCACCCCCGCCGCGTGGCGCTGTCGCTGGGAGCCAGCGCCAGATCCCGAACAGCACTCCGGTGATCACCACTGCCGGAACCGCCAGGACCACCGTCATCGGCACCGAGTCGACGATCGCGCCGGAGATACCGGCGCCGACGATCACCGACGTCTCCAGCACCGCCACCAGCAGGGCGGCTCCACGTCGGGTGAGCTCCTCGTCGCCGTTGGCGCGCAGGTGCACGATCGCGATCTCGAGTGGCAGCCAGACGACGTACGCGCCGGTGATCGCCCAGGCGACCAGGAACGTCCCGAACGAGGGCGCGAAGACCTGCGCCCAGGTGCCCAGCGCCGTCACGATCGTTGCACCGACCAGGACCTGCTTGTGCCCGATCTGGTCGCCGAGCCGGGCCAGCGGCGGCACCAGGATCGCCGAGACGATCAGCTGCGCGGCCTCGAACCAGTTGACGTCGGCGTCCTTGATGTCGAGGTGACGCGCGATGTCGGTGTAGATCGGGGTGTAGTAGCCCTGCAACACCCCGCTGCCGAGCTCGAGCAGGACCAGCAGTCCGACCACCGACCAGACGCTCACGCGGGCGGGGGCGGGCGTGCGGGTCAGACCGCTCATGCGGGCAGGCTCTCGATGAGCCGGCGATACCAGGTGATGCCGCGCCGGTAGTCCTCCACGCCGATGCGCTCGTCGGCGGCGTGGATCGCGGAGCGCTGGGCCTTGCTCATCCGGAACGGCGTGAATCGGAAGACCCGCTCGCAGATCCCGGTGAGGAAGCGCGAGTCGGTCGCCGCCATCATCACGTACGGCGCTACCACGGCCTCGGGGAACAGCTCCTCGACACAGGTCTCGATCAGCTCGAAGGCATCGTCCATCGGGCTCACCGGGCTCGGCTCGTTGGCCTCGGTCACCTCGACGATGACACCGTCGTCGCGAATCACCTTGCGGACCGCTGTCACCACGTCGGCGACGGAGTCGCCGACCATCACCCGCACGTTGACGCCGGCGCGTGCCGTCGAGGCGATCACGTTGTGGGCCGGGCTGCCTTCGAGGGTGGTGATGGCGAAGGTCGTGCGGATCATCGCGGCCGCCTCGGCACCGGCCAGCGGCAGCAGCCGGGTGGCGGCCGGCGCGATCCGGTCGATGTTCGCGGTGATGGGGCGCAGCGGTGCCGGTAGGTAGGGCGAGATCCGGCGCAGCAGCTCGACGGTGGGCTCCGGCAGGTGTGCCGGCATGGCCAGGGTGTCGAGCCGGGTCAGCGCCTTGGCCAGCCGCACGGTCGGCCCGTTGCGGGTCGGCACCGAGGCGTGGCCGCCCTCGCCGGTGACGGTCAGCGACAGGGTCGTCGTGCCCTTCTCCGTCAGGCCGACCACCGCGATGGGCGCCGAGACGCCCGGGAAGGCCTGCTCGGCGACGGCGCCGCCCTCGTCCAGCACGAACCACGGCCGCACCCCACGCCGGGTGAGCTCGGCCGCCGCGGCAGGCGCGGACTCGCCGGAGACCTCCTCGTCGCAGCCGAAGTGCAGCCAGACATCCTGGGCCGGCACGGCGCCGTCGGCGATGGCCGACTCGACGGCTTCGCAGATGGCGGCGACGCTGCCCTTGTCGTCGAGGGTGCCGCGGCCCCAGACCTGGCCGTCGATCACCTCTGCCGAGAACGGCGGGACGCTCCACTCGCCGACGGCCGGCACCACGTCGAGGTGGGCCATCAGCACCACCGGTCGCGCGGCGGAGGCGCCCGGCCAGTGGATGAGCACACCCTGCCTGCCGATCCGGACGGTCTCCAGGGCGTGCACCCGCGGGTAGAGATCTCGCATGGTCGCGAGCAGGTCGTCGAACACCGCGGGGTCTGCGTCGCTGACCGTCGGGATCCGGATCAGGGTCTGGAGTCGGGAGAGGACGCCGGCCTCGTCGAGGTCACCAGCTGCCACGGTGCACCACGTCGCTCATCGGAGCGCGCTGGCGACGGGTAGGGGAGCCCTTCGCCCCGCCGGTGTCCGGGTGGCCGATCGAGACCACGCCGATCGGGTCCCAGGCGTCGGGGATGCCGAACTCGGCTCGCACCTGTGCCTCGTGCCGCGGCGGGATGCCGAAGTAGCAGGCGCCGAGCCCCTCGTCGACCACTGTCTGCAGCATCAGCATCACCGCCATCGCGGTGTCCATGTGCCAGTAGGGCATCGGCCAGCGGGCCTCGTCCTCGTCGGTCCAGCCCTTGTCGCTCTGCGCGTAGCGGCTCAGGTAGGCGGCCTTCGACGAGCACGGCAGGATCAGCACCGGCGCGGTGCGCATGCCGCGCAGCCAGCCGTCGGCCTCCCACTCCTCGTCGCCGACGAAGATGTCCCAGTAGCGGGCGGTGTCCTCGGGACTGTCCAGCACCAGGAACGACCAACCTTGGGAGAAGCCCGCATTGGGCGCGCGCACGGCATTGCTCAGCACCCGCTCCAGCTGCTCGGGGGCGACCGGCTCGTCTGTGTATCGGCGCACCATCTTTCGGCGGCGTACCACGTCCTGGAACTCCATAACCGCAGCATGCCGCATCGCACCGACAGGCCGGGTGACCGGTGTGTGACGAATGCCCGGGTGGGTACCGGCGCAAGCACCAACCACCGACCTGCTTGGAGGCAGCCATGACCGATCTTCCCGAAGAGTCGCTCACCGACGAGGACATGACGACGACGTACGCCGGTCCCGCCGACGCGCCCCAGCCCGGCGGCAGCGACGGTGACGGCACGGACGGTGATGGGACCGATGGCACCGACGGTGACGGGACTGACGGCACGGATGGTGACGGGACCGACGGCACCGACGGTGACGGGACGGACGGCACGGATGGTGACGGGACCGACGGCACCGACGGTGACGGGACCGACGGCACGGATGGTGACGGGACCGACGGCACCGACGGCGATGGCACCGACGGCACCGACGGCGTTGCGGGCGGGCTGTCCTGAGCGCCCTCGACCTGCTGAGTGGGGACGCCCGGCTCTTCACCGAGAAGATCTGGGCGTCCCGCACCCACCTGCACCGCGCCGACCCGGCCGAGCTGGTCGGGTTGCTGTCGCTGGAGGACGCCGACCGGTTGCTGACCGCCTCGGCCCTGCGCACACCCGCGCTGCGGATCGCGCAGTCCGGCAGCGTGCTGCCGGAGAAACGGTTCACCCGGCACGCCACCATCGCCGGCCAGCAGCTCAGCGGCCTGGTCGACCCGGCCAAGGCGCTGGCGCTGTTCCGCGACGGCGCGACCATCGTCTTCCAGGGGCTGCACCGTTATCACCAGCCGCTCGCCGACCTGGTCGCCGAGCTTGAGCTGGAGCTGGGCCACCCCTGCCAGGCCAACGCCTACCTCACGCCGCCCGGTTCGCAGGGCTTCGCCACCCACAGCGATACCCACGACGTCTTCGTGTTCCAGACGGCCGGCACCAAGGACTGGGAGATCACCACCGCCCGCGAGGAGACCCCGACCGTCGAGGCGATCACGATGGAGCCCGGCCTCTCGCTCTACCTTCCCACCGGGACGCCGCACGCCGCCCGGACGCAGCAGACGGTCTCGCTGCACGTCACGATCGGGATCAACCAGCTCACCTGGCGCGGGCTGCTGCGCCGTACGGTCGAGGGCGTGCTGCCTCCTGACGAGCACCTCCCGGCCGGCTACCTCGATGACCCGGCCGCCCTCCAGGACGGCCTGGCCGCGCGACTGCGCGAGCTCGCCGACCGGATCGAGGCCGTAGAGGTGGGAGCCGCCGCCGAGGCGGAGGTACGCCGCTTCCTGACCGCACGCACCCCCCGCTTCGCCGGCGGCCTGCTCGACGCGGTGACCGAGATCCTCGACGCCACGGCACTGCGCCGCCGACCCGGTCGGCCGTGCGTGCTCCGCGACGTCCCCGGCGACCGGATCGACGTGCTGCTGGGCGACCGGGTGCTCACCCTCCCGGCGCGGATCCGGCCGACACTCGAGCAGATCCGGGGCGCCGAGACGTTCACGCCCTCCGAACTGGCGCTCGACGAGCAGAGCCGGCTGGTGCTGTGCCGGCGACTGGTCCGCGAGGGGATGCTCGAGGTGGCACGCTGAGCGACTTCCGCTGCTCGGCCTCCAGCGAGGCCCGATGGGAGGACCTGGCCGGCAGCGCATCCACCGTCTCGGCCTTCCTGATGCTCGAGCACCCGGGCCCGTGGGGCGTCAACGCGCTGCGCGACGCCCGCCTGCCCGACGGCGTCGGCGAGGAACTGCGCGCACATGCGAGCGCGGCCGGGGTGCGGCTGCTGCTGATCCGCCGGCCCGGACGCACGGCCACGGCCGGACCGGGTGCCGCAGCCGACGCCGGTCGGCGGATCTTCGCCGTGCACGCGCGGGCGCCGTACTCCTGGACCGAGACCGCGCTGCTCGACGACCCGCGTGCCGTGCTCGACCTCGACCTCGCCGAGCTGCGTGCCGGGCGTTCGCTCGGCCTGGAGGCCCACGACGAGCCGGTCTTCGCTGTCTGCACCCACGGCCGGCACGACGCGTGCTGTGCCGAGCGGGGCCGGCCGGTCGCGGCTGCCCTGGCGAGCGTGCTGCCCGAGCACGTCTGGGAGGTCTCCCACCTGGGCGGCGACAGGTTCGCGGCGAACATGCTGGTGGCTCCCGACGGCTTCTACTACGGTCGCCTCGACCCGGAGTCCGCCGTCGCCATCGCTCGGGCGCGCATCGCCGGCGACGTCGAGCTGGACCACCTGCGAGGTCGTAGCTGCTATCCGATGCCGGTCCAGGCCGCGGAGATCGCGCTGCGCCGCCACCTCGGCCTGACCTCGCCCGGTGGCCTGCGCCTCGCCACCCGCGCCCAGACCGGCGAGGCGGCGAAGGGGGACGGGCTGGTCACCGACACCACCTTCGTCCACGACGGACAGGCGTACGCCGTACGGGTGCGCACCACCCACTCCGATCCCGTCACGCTGACGTGCCGGGCGGTCCGTGACCAGGTCGCACTGCAGCACCAGATCGTGGGCCTCGAGCGGGTGTGAGGAGCGGTTTCGTCGCTGCTTGGTGATTCCTGAGAGGATGGGCGCGACCTGCTCGAGGAAGGACGTCCGTGCCACACCAGCCGCGCCAGGATGAGAAGCACCCGATCGCCGCTGGCCTGATCGCGCTGGTCGCCGTGACGGTGGCGGTCGGGGTGGTGCTCGGCATCGTGACCCTCGTCGGTTCCCACGTGGCCGGGGTCGGCAGCGACGACAACGGCTCGTCCTCCGCCGGCCAGACCCTCTACCTGCCCACGCCCAGCCCCACGCCGACCAACAGCGATCCGCTGGTCACGCTGGCGCCGCAGCAGTCCGGCGCCGTGTTGCCGACCGAGCAGGCCACGCCCAGCGAGAGCCCCAGCGCGACCTCGTCGGCGGCCAAGCAGATCACCCTCTCGGCCGGCGAGACGGCTGTCGCGCCGATGCAGCAGATCGACCTCACCGGCGTCTATCCCGGCGGCGAGGGCGCGATCCTGCAGGTGCAGCGCAAGCTCGACGGCAAGTGGCAGGACTTCTTGTCGGTCGACGCCGCGGTCTCGGGTGGGCAGTTCTCGACGTACGTGCAGACGGGTCAGCTGGGCGTGCAGAAGTTCCGCGTGCGCGACACCACCTCCGGTGAGGTCTCCAACGTCGTCGCCGTCACCGTCGGCTGACTCGCCTACGCCCGCCGAGGTCCGCCGAGCCTGTCGAGGCGCCTCGACAGGCTCGGCGGACGCTCAGTTCGGCGAACGCCTCAGTTGGGGATCCAGTCGAAGGTGTCGGGGTTGGGCCCGGTCCGGCCGGCCTCACCCTTGTCCAGCGCGTTCAGCGAGGTGACCTCGTCGTCGCTGAGGGTGAAGTCGAAGACGTCGATGTTCTCCGCCAGCCGCTCGCGATGAGTCGACTTCGGGAACACGATGTCGCCGCGGTCGAGGTGCCAGCGCAGCACCACCTGGGCAGGCGTCTTGCCGTGCTTGTCCGCCAGTGCGGTGATGACCGGGTCGGTCAGCTCGCCGCCACCCTGACCCAGAGGCGACCAGGCCTGCACGAGTGCGCCGTGCTCCAGGGTCGCCGGCCGGGCCGGGTTGTCGAAGTAGGGATGCAGCTCGATCTGGTTCACCACCGGTACGACGCCGGTCGCCTGCACGATCGTGTCCAGGTGTGCGGGCTGGAAGTTCGAGACGCCGATCGAGCGGGTCAGCCCGGCCTCGCGCAGCTCGATGAGCGCGGCCCACGTGGCGGTGAAGTCTCCGCCGTACCGGGTGGGCAGCGGCCAGTGGATGAGGAACAGGTCGACCTGGTCGAGGCCGAGCTCGTCCAGGGACCTCTTCAGTGACTCGCGGGCCTTGGCAGGCTCGTGGAAGCTGTTGTTCAGCTTCGTGGTCACGTAGACATCGTCGCGGGCCAGGCCCGAGGCCGAGATCGCGGCTCCGACGCCCGCTTCGTTGCCGTACATCTGCGCGGTGTCGACATGGCGGTAGCCCAGCTCCAGAGCCTCGCTCACGACGCGCTCGGAGTCGGTCGGCGGCACCTGCCACACGCCGATGCCGAACTGGGGGATGGTGGTCTGATCGTGAAGTGTCAGTGATGGAACGGCCATACCGCGACAATAGACACGTGACCCAGGCCTCCCACCCCGCTCCCCACTACACCGAGTACGACACCCGACTGGCCGCCTACGCCGTCGTGGTGCGCGGCGAGGAGGTGCTGCTCGCGCTGTGGAACGAGGAGGACCGCAAGCGCTGGACGCTGCCCGGCGGCGGCGTTGAGCTGCGCGAGACGGTCGAGGACGGTGCCGTCCGGGAGGTCCGTGAGGAGACCGGGTACGACGTCGAGCTCGTCGGGCTGCTGGGCATCGAGACGGACGTGTTCGGTCCGGACGAGCGGCGTACCGACACCGGCCGCCCGCTGAAGGCTGTCCGGGTCTTCTTCTCCGCGAGGATCGTCGGCGGTGAGCTTGCGAACGAGGCCGACGGCACCACCGACGAGGCGCGCTGGTTCGCGCTGGCCGACGTGGCCGGACTGCCGCACACCAGCATGGTCGACACCGGATTGCGGTTGAGCGGGTTTGTAGCGGGGTAAGTCCTGGGCGACCGGCCCGTTGGGGCCGGTGACTCGCCTGCTCGAAGGACTCGGGATCCGATGAACATCCGCGCACCCAGGACGCTCGCCCTCGCAGGCGCCCTCCCCCTGCTCACCGGCGCCCTCGCGCTCCTGCCCGGCACCGTGACCGCACCGGCCGGTGCCGCCTGCGCGCCGAGCCAGAGCATCGCGCAGCGCCACGCGCATGCACCTGCGAAGGTCAAGGTCAGCCGCAGCGCGACCACGGTGACGAAGCGGCACAAGCACGCGTACGTCGCCCGCATCCGACTCACCGCCACCCAGGGCAGCGCGACGGTGCGGCTCGTCACCGGCATCTGCCCCGACGGGTCCGCCGGTGCGGCCGCCAGCACCACCCAGACGGCGAGCGGCCGCGGCGTCACGCACCGGAGCGTCTCGGGCAAGGGCAGGACGGCGGCCGCGGCCCGCAAGGACGCCAAGCGGGCCGCGAGCCGGGCGACGGTGGCGTTGAAGCGGGCGGGTGTCTCGAAGCGGGCGCGGCACAAGGCCGAGAAGCGTGCGGTGGCGGTTGCGCGGGCCGTGGCGACGCGCAAGGCGCACGACGCGCTCTACCTCAGCGACGTCGTCTACGCGGTCGCCGGCGCCGACGACGTCTACCGCTTGAGTCCGACTCCGCCGGCCGGTGAGGTGCGACTCTCCCGGGCTGTGGACGGCGATCTGGTGGTGAGCGTCCCGGCCGGGTTCCGGCGGCAGGACGCGTCGTCGAAGCCGTGCGTACGTCGTGCCCCGGCCTGGCCGACGACCTTCGTCTTCGACGGTGGTGACGTGGTCGCGCCGGCGCTGCAGGCCGCGGCCCGCGCTACTTCTGGCTCGACCTTCATCGGGATCGAGTCGTGGACCTATCCGGACCTCCAGGGCGTGCCGTCGGCGAAGGTCACGACCGGGGAGCAGAGCTGGGCCGCCGGCTGGACGTCGGGGACGAACCCGCCTCAGTACAGCGCCGGGTTCATCCCCGACACGCCGGACGCGAACCCGCTCGTGTGCTTCGACACCGACTGGGACCTGGCGGGTGCCTACACCGCCGTCCTGCACGGCGCGAGGGTCGGGACGTCGGTCCAGGCCGGTTCGTTCCCCTACCGGGTCAGTGGCGGCATCCCTGTCGCGCTGCGCTGATCGACCGACCCGCCCCGGTCCGGGGTGTCAGCTGCCGTGCGGGAATGGGCGAGGTCGTGTGTGCGTTCAGACGAATGAACAAAGTTGAGTTGATCTCGCTCAACTTGTTTGCCAGACTGGCCGAAGCGCGTCAGGATGGTCGTAGAGCACCACAAACACTTCGGAGGTAACACCCATGGCACGTGCGGTCGGCATCGACCTCGGCACCACCAACAGCGTGGTGTCGGTTCTTGAGGGCGGCGAGCCCACCGTCATCGCGAACGCGGAGGGTGCGCGCACCACCCCCTCCGTCGTCGCGTTCGCAAAGTCCGGCGAGGTTCTCGTCGGCGAGGTCGCCAAGCGTCAGGCGGTCACCAACGTCGACCGCACCATCCGCTCGGTCAAGCGCCACATGGGCACTGACTGGTCGGTGGAGATCGACGACAAGAAGTTCACCCCCCAGCAGATCAGCGCCTTCGTGCTGCAGAAGCTCAAGCGCGACGCCGAGGCCTACCTCGGTGAGCCGGTGACCGACGCGGTCATCACCGTGCCGGCGTACTTCAACGACGCCCAGCGCCAGGCCACCAAGGAGGCCGGCGAGATCGCGGGCCTCAACGTCGCCCGCATCGTCAACGAGCCGACCGCCGCGGCGCTGGCCTACGGTCTGGACAAGGGCGAGGACCAGACCATCCTCGTCTTCGACCTCGGTGGCGGCACCTTCGACGTGTCCCTCCTCGAGATCGGCGAGGGCGTCGTCGAGGTGAAGGCCACCAGCGGCGACAACCACCTCGGTGGCGACGACTGGGACAACCGGGTCGTCGAGTGGATGGTGACCAAGTTCAAGAACGCCAACGGCGTCGACCTGAGCGCGGACAAGATCGCCACCCAGCGTCTCCAGGAGGCGGCGGAGAAGGCGAAGATCGAGCTGTCCTCCTCGCAGAACACCACGATCCACCTGCCCTACATCACGCACGGCGAGAGCGGCCCGCTCCACTTCGAGGAGACGCTCACCCGCGCGGAGTTCCAGAAGATCACTGCCGACCTGCTCGACCGCACCAAGGTGCCGTTCCAGAGCGTGCTGAAGGACGGCGGAGTCTCCGTCGCCAACATCGACCACGTGGTACTCGTCGGCGGCTCGACCCGCATGCCGGCCGTGACCGACCTGGTCAAGGAGCTGCTCGGCGGCAAGGAGCCCAACAAGGGCGTCAACCCGGACGAGGTCGTCGCCGTCGGCGCCGCCCTGCAGGCCGGCGTCCTCAAGGGCGAGGTCAAGGACGTCCTGCTCCTCGACGTCACCCCGCTCAGCCTGGGCATCGAGACCAAGGGCGGTGTCTTCACCACCCTGATCGAGCGCAACACCACCATCCCGACCAAGCGTTCGGAGATCTTCACCACGGCCGATGACAACCAGCCGTCGGTCGAGATCAAGGTGGCCCAGGGCGAGCGCGCGATCTGGGCGCAGAACCAGGCACTCGGCAACTTCGAGCTGACCGGCCTGCCGCCGGCACCGCGTGGCGTGCCGAAGATCGAGGTCACCTTCGACATCGACGCCAACGGCATCGTGCACGTCTCCGCCAAGGACCAGGCATCGGGCCGCGAGCAGTCCATGACCATCTCGGGTGGGTCGGCCCTCGGCAAGGACGAGATCGACCGGATGGTCCGCGAGGCCGAGCAGTACGCCGAGGAGGACGCCAAGCGTCGCGAGGCGGTCGAGGTGCGCAACCAGGGTGACTCGCTGGTCTACTCCACCGAGAAGTTCCTGACCGACAACGCGGACAAGATCTCCGAGGAGATCAAGACCGAGGTGCAGGCCGACCTGGACGCGCTCAAGGCCGTCCTGGAGAACGCCGAGGCCGACAAGGACGAGATCTCGGCCGCCATCAGCAAGCTCGGTGAGTCGAGCCAGAAGATGGGTGCCGCGATGTACGCCGCGGCCGAGGCCGACCAGGCTGCTGCGGGCGGCACCACCGGCGCGACCGGCGAGGCCGACGACGACGTGGTCGACGCCGAGATCGTCGACGAGCCGGGCGAGGACAAGTGACCGACGAGCAGCGCTCGCCGGACGCCGCGGACGCCGAGCCCGTCGAGGCGCAGGCCTCGACGAGCTCGGCCGACGGGGGCTCGGCCGACGCAGCAGGTTCGGACCCGGAGGCCGTCGACGAGGCGCCGGAGACCGACCTCCAGTCGAAGATCGACGAGCTGACCGGCGACCTTCAGCGGCTCCAGGCCGAGTACGTCAACTACCGCAAGCGCGTCGATCGCGACCGCGAGCTGGTGGCGCAGAATGCGACGTACAAGGTGCTGGCTCCGATCGTGGAGGTGCTCGACACCATCGACCGTGCCCGTGAGCACGGCGAGGTCGAGGGCGGCTTCAAGGCGGTCGCCGACCAGCTGGAGCGGATCGTCCTGAGCCTGGGGCTGAGCAAGTTCGGCGAGCCCGGCGAGCCGTTCGACCCGCAGCTGCACGAGGCGCTGTCCCACCTGGGCACCGACCCGGACGTCGAGGTGACCACCGTCAAGGTGCTGGCCAAGGCGGGCTACCGGATCGGTGAGCGGGTGGTCCGCGCCGCGCAGGTGCTGGTGGTCGACCCCGAGTGACGTCGAATCGGGGATCTTGCAGCGTCGAATCGGGAGTTCCGCTCCTGGCCGTCCTGCAAGATCCCTGATTCACTCCTGCGAAATCCCCTATTCAACGAGGGAGGAGGAAGGACCCGCATGGCAGAGGAGTACCGGTCCGACTGGGCCACCAAGGACTTCTACAAGGAGCTCGGTGTCGGCAAGGAAGCCAGCGCCGATGAGATCAAGAAGGCCTACCGCAAGCTGGCGCGGGAGAACCATCCCGACTCCAACCCGGACGACGCCGCCAAGCACGAGCGGTTCAAGCGAGTCGCCGAGGCGTACGACGTCGTCGGCGACCCCGACAAGCGCAAGAAGTACGACGAGATGCGCTCGCTCTACGGTGGCGGCTTCGGCGGGGGCTTTCCCGGCGGCGGGTTCCCCGGTGGCAGCACCGGCGGTCGCGGCTACAACTTCGAGGACCTCTTCGGCGACCGCGCCCAGTCCGGTGGTGGCGGCTTCGGCGACATGTTCGGCGACCTCTTCGGCGGCACCGGCCGACGGCAGTCGCGACAGCGGCCGAGCAAGGGCCAGGATGTCGAGTCGACGGCGACGATCGGCTTCACCGAGTCGCTCGAGGGCGTGACCATCTCCCTGCGGCTCTCCTCCGACGCCCCGTGTCCCGACTGCGCCGGCACCGGCGGCAAGCCGGGCACCAAGCCGCGCGTGTGTCCCGAGTGCGAGGGTGCCGGCTACATCACCCAGAGCGTCGGCGGTGCGTTCTCGATGAACGAGACCTGCCCGCGCTGCGGCGGCCGACAGCTCATCTACGACGAGCCCTGCCCGACCTGCCACGGCAGTGGCCGCGGCGCCTCCTCGCGCACCATCCAGGCGCGCATCCCCGCCGGTGTCAAGGACGGCCAGCGGATCCGGCTGCGCGGCAAGGGCGGCTCGGGCGAGAACGGCGGTCCGGCCGGCGACCTCTACGTCACGGTCCGGGTGACGCCGCACCGCGTCTTCGGGCGCAAGGGCGACAACCTGACCATCGACGTACCCATCTCCTTCGACGAGGCGGCGCTGGGTGCCGACGTGAAGGTGCCCACCCTGTCGGGTGGCCCGGTCACGCTCAAGCTCCCGGCCGGTACGCCGAACGGTCGCACGTTCCGTGTCCGCGGCAAGGGTGCTCGCAAGTCCGACGGCACCATGGGCGACCTGCTCGCGACCGTGGAGGTGCAGGTGCCGGCGGTCCTCGACGGTGAGGCTCGCGCTGCCGTGGAGGCCTTCCGGGCCGCCACCGCGCACAAGCCGCTGCGCAGCAAGCTCTTCGACGAGGCTGCGCAGTAATGGCCGGCCGCGTCCCGAGCGGGGGAGGTCGGCCGGCGAACCCCGGCCCGGCAGCGCCCGATCAGGACCTGGCCGTCTATGTCATCTCGGTGGCGGCCGAGCTGACCGGGCTGCACCCGCAGACCTTGCGCACCTACGAGCGGATGGGGCTGATCACCCCCGGTCGGACCGGCGGCGGTGGCCGACGCTACTCACACCGCGACATCGAGCTGCTGCGCACCATCGCCGACCTCACGGCGGCAGGCATCGGCATCGAAGGCGTACGCCGCATCCTCGACCTGGAGAACAAGGTCGCCGCCCTCGTGGCGCGCAACGAGGAGCTGGCCGCCGAGTTGGTCGCGACCCGCGACGCACTGCGGGATGCGCTCGCCGTGCGTCGTACGTCCTCGGCCGCGACCTCCCGGGTGCCGGCCATCCGGCCGCCCGACGTGGGCCAGTCCGTGGTGGTCTGGCGCCGCGGTCGCTGACGCGACCAGGGCGTTGGACGAGCGATCCCGGTGACTGGCGAGTAGCACTAGTCTCACACCGCACGGCAGACGAGGCATGGGGCGTCGTCGTCAGTGGAGAAGGTGGTGAGCCCGACGCTCGAGCATCTCAAGCACTATCTGGGCAACGTCGACTGGAACCTCAGCAACCTCGACACCGTCGGCGACTGGCTCGGCTTCCTCTCGATCCCGGTCTTCACCGGCGTGATCGGTTGGCTGATCAACTGGACCGGCCTGATCATGCTCTTCTACCCGATCCGCTTCCACGGCGTACGGATCAAGGGGATGGCCGAGCTCGCGCGGCTGCTCCCGCGCAAGATCCAGGAGATCCCGGGGATCCTGCAAGGTGGTGTCGGCTGGCAGGGGATCGTGCCCGCGCGTGCCGCGAAGATGGGCAGCATCGCGGTGGACAAGGCGATCGCCAAGCTCGGCACGCCGGCGGAGTTCTACCAGCAGCTCGAGCCCGACCGGATCGCCGAGCACATCGTCACGCTGTTCGAGCCCGAGATCCCGGCCGTGGTGGACGACGTCATGCGGCGCACCAACCCGGCCGCCTGGCGCGATCTGCCGGTACCGGCCAAGCGCGCCGTCGTCGCCCGCGTCCAGGCCCAGCTGCCGGGGGTGGTGCACAGCATCACCGATGAGATCGGCACCCACATCGACCAGCTGCTCGACCCCAAGATCATGGTGATCGAGCACTTCCGCGCCCACCCCGACCTGGTCGTCAAGGTCTTCAAGGACATCGGCCAGACGGAGCTCAACACGATGGTCAACATCGGGTTCGTCTTCGGCTTCCTGTTCGGTATCCCGGTCGCCTTCATCGATCACTGGTTCCAGGAGTGGTACCTGCTGCCGATCCTCGGCATCGGCGTCGGCTGGCTGACCAACCTGCTCGGCATGTGGCTGATCTTCGAGCCGGTCGAGCCCACCCGCTACTTCGGCATCAGGTTCCACGGCCTGTTCCTCCGCCGCCAGGACGAGGCCGCCGAGGTCTACGCCCAGATCATCGCCGACGATGTGATCACGCTGGAGCGGATCGGGGACTTCCTGGTCGACGGGCCCAGCGGCGACCGCACCCGGCAGATGCTGATGACGGCCCTCGGTCCGGCGATCGACAAGGCGGCCGGCCTGGCCCGGGGTGCGGCGCGGATCGCCCTCGGCCCGCGGTCCTACGAGGCGATCAAGACCGGATTCGCGACCGAGGCCGTCGACCGGACGCTGACGCCCTTCCGGGACGAGGAGTTCAGCCGGCAGCAGTCGGACAGGATCAGGGTGCTGATCGCGCAGCGCACCAAGGAGCTGCCGCCACGTGACTTCGTGGAGATGATGCGCTCGGCCATCAAGGAGGATGAGTGGATGCTTTACGCACACGGCGCGATCATGGGCGCGGTGGGTGGCTTCATCCACCTCTCGATCTTCGGCCTGGGAGGCGGACGATGAGCGACCACGACAGCGTCCCGGACGAACGTCTCCCCGACGTACGCCGCGGCTCGGCCGTCGAGGCTCTGCCCGGCATCGCGCGACTGGCGGCGACGTCATGGCTGCGCACGGCGCAGTGGGGCGTGGTCGCCGGGGTACGCACCGGGCGCCGGGTCGCCGGTGCTGTCGTCAATCCCCACCTGGCCGTCGACATCGCCGCCGGAGTCGCCGCGGCCTCGGGCGTGGTGGCTGACGTGGCCAAGGGGATCGGCTCCGGGATGACCGTCGGCGAGGCGGTGGCTCATGTGGGTCAGGCGCTCAGCCACCCCGGTCACCGCGACGCTCCCCGCACCCGCGAGGAGAAGGCCCTGGCCGCGCGACGCTCGCTGCGGGAGCAGGGCGAAGCGCTGCTGGCGCGCTCGCGCGACGTGTGGGACGACGACAGCGCGCATCCGGCGTACGCCCGCATCCTGGGCGAGCTGGCGCCCGACGAGGCACGCATCCTGGTGCTGCTGGTCCAGGGCGGCCCTCAGCCGAGCGTGGACGTGCGGACCGGCGGTCCGATGGGGATGGTCTCCTCGAACCTGATCGCGGCACAGCTCAACATGATCGGCGCGCGCGCCGGGCTCAAGCACGTCGACCAGGTGCCGGCCTACCTCAACAACCTCTTCCGACTCGGGCTGATCTGGTTCTCTCGCGAACAGCTCAAGGACCCGCTGGAGTATCAGGTCGTCGAGGCGCAGCCGGACGTGCTGGCCGCGCTGCACGCCACTCGGGCCACCCGGGTCGTGCGGCGCTCCATCCAGCTCACTCCGTTCGGCGTCGGCTTCTGCCGGGCCTGCCTGGTCGATGACCCGGATGCCGACTTCCCGGAGCACTCCGCGCCGGTCGCCTCGGACACCTCGGAGCCTCCGAAGGGCTAGCGACGAGGTCCTGCGGCGTCAGTCCGTGCCGCCGAGCAGGCCGCCCACGGCGTCGGTGACCGTGCCGACCACGCCAGCGACGAGTCCGTTCGACGTACTGCCGGTGCCGGTCGTTGCGGCGCCGCGACCGGACGTGGCCGACGTCGACGTGGTGGCGGCCGGAGCAGAGGTGCTCGCGGTGGCTGTCGGGGCGGTGGCGGCCGCGCTCGCCTTCGCGGCATGGGTGCTGTCGGCGTGCGCGCCGGAGCCCGCACGGTGCTTGCCGCCGGCCGGCGCCGCCAGCGGCTCGCCGCCGACGGCGGCGCGGTGCTTGCCCGAGGACAGCACGTACGCCGCAGGCACCAGGTCGGTGCCCGGCGCGACGGCCGATGCCGTCGCGGCCTGCGGCACGGCCGGCTGCGACGAGGGCGCCTGAGGCGAGGTATTGGGACCGGCCTGAGTCTCGGCCTGAGTCTCGGCCCGGCCACCGCCGTGGTGGCTCCCGTCGGCGGAAGCGGCGCCACCGATGACGGGGGCGGCGACGACGCCGGCCCCGGTCGCGGCGACCAGCAGCCCGACCGGCAGCAGTTGCCGCAGTCGGGTCCGTGCGGAGGCGTCGGGAACCGTCGGCGGCGGGGCGACGTGGCGGCCGCCGCGCGGCAGGTCGTGGGTGAGAAACGGCATGGAACTCCTCGTTGCCGGGCGACGCGGGTAGCCCGTTCGGACTATCCGAATAGTTCCAGATGACCAGAGATCCAAACCTCGAGCGAATCTGAAGTTGAGTGGAATGGACTCAACTTCTGGTGTGTTGGGCACAGTGGGCAGCACACTGTCCGGTGTAGGCAGCAGCCGGCTGTGCTGGGTCACACGTCCACACGTCAGCAGGAGAACAAGACACAGATGAGTCAGTTCGGGGTCGACAAGTTCACCACCAAGAGCCGGGAGGCCATCGAGGCCGCCCAGCTGTCGGCGACCACCGCCGGCAACTCCACCATCGAGCCGATCCACCTCCTCGTCGCGCTCCTCCTCCAGGAGGACGGCAGTGCCGCGAACCTCGTCAGCAAGGCCGGCGCCGACGCACCGGCGTTGGTGCGTGCGGCCGCGGCCCAGCGGGACGCGCTGCCGCGGGTCTCCGGCGAGACGGTCGGCCAGCCCAGCGGCAGCGGCGTGCTCTCGCGCGTCCTTGCGGGCGCGCTCGAGTTGGCGCAGTCCATGAAGGACGAGTACGTCGCCACCGAGCACCTCCTGATCAGCATCGCCACGGTGGAGAGCAGCGCGAAGCGGGTGCTGACCGAAGCGGGCCTGACCGCCGAGGGCCTGCGCGAGTCGCTCAGTGCCATCCGCGGCAGCCGTCGGGTCACCAGCCAGGACGCCGAGTCCACCTACGAGGCGCTGGAGAAGTACTCCGTCGACCTCACCACCGCAGCCGAGGAGGGTCGCCTCGACCCGGTCATCGGCCGCGACGCCGAGATCCGGCGCGTGATCCAGGTGCTGAGCCGGCGCACGAAGAACAACCCGGTGCTCATCGGCGAGCCCGGCGTCGGCAAGACCGCCGTCGTCGAGGGCCTGGCACAGCGCGTCGTCGCCGGCGACGTACCGGACTCGCTCAAGGGTCGACGCGTCCTCAGCCTGGATCTTGCGGCGATGGTCGCCGGTGCGAAGTACCGCGGCGAGTTCGAGGAGCGGCTCAAGGCCGTGCTGGAGGAGATCAAGCAGGCCGAGGGCCAGGTGATCACCTTCATCGACGAACTGCACACCGTCGTGGGTGCCGGCGCCGGCGGCGAGAGCCAGATGGATGCGGGCAACATGCTCAAGCCGATGTTGGCCCGCGGCGAGCTGCACATGATCGGCGCCACCACCCTCGACGAGTACCGCGAGTCGATCGAGAAGGACCCCGCACTGGAGCGACGCTTCCAGCAGGTCTTCGTCGGCGAGCCGTCGGTCGAGGACACCATCCAGATCCTGCGCGGGATCCAGGAGAAGTACGAGGCGCACCACGGCGTCCGGATCACCGACGCCGCCCTGGTCGCCGCCGCGACCCTGTCCGACCGCTACATCAGCGGTCGCCAGCTGCCGGACAAGGCGATCGACCTGATCGACGAGGCCGCGTCCCGTCTCCGGATGGAGATCGAGTCCAGCCCCGAGGAGATCGACCAGCTGCGCCGCCAGGTCGACCGGCTCAAGATGGAGGAGTTCGCGCTCGCCAAGGAGAGCGACGATGCCTCTGCCGAGCGGCTGGCCGCGCTGCGCGCCGACCTCGCCGACAAGGAGGAGGAGCTGCGCGGCCTGGAGATCCGCTGGGAGCGGGAGAAGTCCTCGCTGGAGGGCGAGGGCGAGCTGCGCCGCCAGCTCGACCAGCTGCGCAGCGAGGCCGAGCGGTTGCAGCGCGAGGGCGACCTCGGCGGTGCCTCCGAGCTGCTCTACGGCCGGATCCCGGCCCTGGAGTGGCAGATCGAGCAGGCCAAGGATGCGGAGAAGGCCGCCGAGGTCGGCGAGAGCCAGCCGCTGGTGGGCGACGAGGTCGGTCCCGAGCAGATCGCCGAGGTGATCGAGGCCTGGACCGGCATCCCGACCGGCCGGATGCTGCAGGGCGAGACCGCCAAGCTGCTGGAGATGGAGCAGGTCATCGGCCGTCGGCTGATCGGCCAGAGCCAGGCCGTCACGGCCGTCTCCGATGCCGTACGCCGCTCGCGGGCCGGCATCGCCGACCCGAACCGACCGGTGGGCTCCTTCCTCTTCCTGGGGCCGACCGGCACCGGCAAGACCGAGCTGGCCAAGGCCTTGGCCGACTTCCTCTTCGACGACGAGCGCGCGATCGTGCGCATCGACATGTCGGAGTACGCCGAGAAGCACTCGGTGGCGCGCCTGGTCGGTGCCCCTCCGGGCTACGTCGGGTACGACGAGGGCGGTCAGCTGACCGAGGCGGTCCGCAGGCGGCCCTACTCCGTCGTCCTGCTCGACGAGGTGGAGAAGGCCCATCCCGAGGTCTTCGACATCCTGCTGCAGGTGCTCGACGACGGCCGGCTCACCGACGGCCAGGGCCGCACGGTCGACTTCCGCAACACCATCATCATCCTGACCAGCAACCTCGGCTCGATGTTCCTGACCGACCCCACCCTGGAGCCCGAGAAGCAGCGCGAATCGGTGATGGCGGTGGTGCGGCAGAGCTTCAAGCCCGAGCTGATCAACCGGCTCGACGAGATCGTGGTCTTCGAGGCTCTGACCAAGGAGCAGCTGACCCACATCGTCGACCTGCAGCTGGCATCGTTGGAGAAGCGGCTCGCGGTGCGCCGGATCACCATCGAGGTGAGCACGGCGGCCAAGGAGTGGCTGGCCGAGGTCGGCTACGACCCGGCGTACGGCGCCCGGCCGCTGCGGCGACTGGTGCAGTCCGCGATCGGCGACCAGCTGGCCAAGATGCTGATCGGCGGCCAGGTCGGCGACGGCGGCCACGTGGTCGTCGACGCGGGCGAGAGCGGCCTGGTCATCTCCTGACGCCGAAGGCCGTGTTCGGCACCGCACCCCGGGTGGCCCGGGGTGCGGTCGACGGCGCTGCCTCACGCGTGGGGTGAGCGGTCGGCCGTCCGGCTCCGTAGGATCGTGGGGTGAGCAACGTCCCGACGTACACCCTCAACGACGGCACCACCCTGCCCGCGGTCGGCTTCGGCACCTACCCGCTGCGCGGCGAGGAGGGCATCCAGGCGATCACCAGCGCCCTGTCGAACGGCTACCGGCTGCTCGACACGGCGGTCAACTACGAGAACGAGGCCGAGGTCGGCGAGGCGCTGCGCCGCAGCGGCCTGGCACGCGACGAGGTCCAGGTCGCCAGCAAGATCCCCGGTCGTCACCACGCCTACGACGAGGCCATCGCCTCGACCAAGGAGTCGCTGCACCGGCTCGGCCTCGACCATCTCGACCTGCACCTCATCCACTGGCCCAACCCGTCGCGTGACCTCTACGTCGAGGCATGGCAGGCCCTGATCGAGGTGCAGAAGCAGGGTCTGGTCCGGTCCATCGGCGTCTCCAACTTCACCGAGGCGCACCTGCGCCGCATCATCGCCGAGACCGGGGTGACCCCGGTGGTCAACCAGATCGAGCTGCACCCGCTCTTCCCGCAGGCCGAGATGCGCGCGGTCCACGCCGAGCTGGGCATCCAGACCGAGGCGTGGAGCCCGATGGGCAAGCGTCAGGGCCAGTACGACGCGGAGCCGGTCAAGGCCGCCGCCGCTCGCCTGGGCGTCACACCGGGGCAGGTGATCCTGCGCTGGCACGTCCAGCTCGGCTCCATCCCGATCCCGAAGTCCGCGACCCCGTCGCGGCAGGTGGAGAACCTCTCGCTCTTCGACTTCGAGCTGACCGAGGCGGAGGTCAGCGCCATCAGCGCCCTGGGCCGGCCCGACGGCCGGCTCTTCGACGGCGACCCGGACACGCACGAGGAGCTCTGAGTTGGCCGAGCCCGGCCCCGCGAACCCGACATCGCCGCGTCCCCAGCAGGTCACCTACGCCGGCTGGGGCGTCGTGCTCGGCTCGGTGGCGCTGGTCATCAGCGCGTTCCAGCAGATCTCCACGCTGCACAGCCTGGACACCCGCACCACCGTCGAGCGACTCGTCGCCGACCAGCCGAGCGGCCTCACCATCACCGTCGACACCTGGCTGGAGGTGCTCAAGGTCCTCGGCATGGTCTCCGGTGCCTGTGCCGCCGCCGCTGCGATCCTCGGTTGGCAGGCACTGCAGCGTTCCCGTTCGGCGCGGATCGCGCTGCTGGTGATCGGGGTGCCGCTGGTCCTCGCCGGACTGGCCAGCGGTCCGATCTTCGCGTTGCTCGTCGGTTTCGGGGTGGTGGTGCTGTGGCTTCCTTCGGCGAACGCATGGTTCGACCCGGCCGCTCCGGGCAAGATGCAGGCCATGAGCGATGCGCCACGGCCGCCTGCCTCGCCCACCCCGTCCGGCTCCGCCGGTCCCGTGCAGCCGGCTGCCCCTGTGCCGCCGCCCATCCCTGCGCCGCCTGCCGGGCCTTACGGTCAGCAGCCGCCTCCGCCGTTCGGGCAGCCGCCCTACGGTGCGGCTCCGGCGCCGCCGCCTCAGCCCGGCACCTGGCCGCCGAACCCGCACGCGCAGCAGCCGCAGCAGCCATACCCGCCGTACGCGCCCCAAGGGGGCCGGCCGGGTGAGGTCGGGCCCCGACCGGGTCCGGTGACGGCGGCGGTGATCATCACCATCGTCCTGTCCGGCGTCACCGCGATCCTCGGGGTGATCCTGGCAGTGGTCGGCGCGGCGGTGTCCGACGATCTGTTGAGCGACCTGGCGGATCGGGGCTACGACATCACGAATGTGACCTCCCACGAGCTTGCGGTCGGGCTGGCGGTGATCGGAGGCTTCGTGGTGGTGGTCGCATTGGCGGCGATCGTGGTGGCGATCTTCGTGCTTCGTCGTTCGCGGGGTGCGCGGGTGGTGCTCACGGTGTTCTCGGCGCTCACCATCCTGACGAGCCTCATCACGATCACCTCGGTCGTCGCGGTGCTGCCCCTGGCCGGTGCGATCGCCACGATCGTGCTGCTGTACCAGCGCTCCTCCAGCGACTGGTTCGCCGGCGGCGGAGCCCGGCCGCCCGCACCGCCGGTCTATCCCGGCGGCTCCTGGCCCGGCGCCTGAGACGACGGCCTGAGATGTCTGACGCCTACGGTTCGTACGGAAATCCGTACGGCGCGCCCCCGCCGTACCCGAACCAGATCCCGCCCGGGCCGCCGCCCGGCTCCGAGTCACCGCCTGGCCCGCCGTCGGGGCCACCATCTGGGTCCCCGGGGCTCCCGCCGATGCCGCCACCGAACCCGTCCCAGGTGGCACACGGGCCGTGGTACGTCGCCAAGGAGCCGCGGCCCGGTGTGGTGGTGGCTGGCGTCGTCATCGCGTTCGTGATGATCGGCCTGACCATCGCCTGCTTGCTCCTCGGTGTGATCGGGGTCTTCGCCCTCCACGCGGACTCCGACCCCGAGGACCATCTGAGCAGCGCTGCGACGGCGGTCAGCCTGGCGGTGTTGGGCCTCGCTATCGCCCTCTGCGTCACCGCCATCGTCTTCGGTGCCCTCGCCCTGGCCAGGAGGCAGTGGGCACGCGTCGTCACGATCGTGCTCGGCTTCGCCTCTGCTGTGCTCGTCGCGTTCATCGGCATCTGCCTGATCGTCGACGACGATGCGGCCGGCGAAGTGGTCACCGGTGTCGTGGTCGTGCTCCTCGGCGTGGCTGCCGCACTCTCGGCCTTACTCCTGCTGCTCCCGCCGGCCGGTCGCTGGTACAGGTCGAGGCCGGCGGCGGGATAGTCCTGGACGATGTGGCCGGCCAGGACGCCGATCGACCAGCCAGATCGTCCAGGACTATCCCCGCGGCCCGCTGAGGTCGCTGCCCGCCAGCCGTTCCAGCGCCGTCTCGACCACCTCGGGTCGCTTGCAGAACGCCCAGCGCACCAGCTGCCGGCCGGGGTTGTCGGCGGCATCGCGGTCAGGGTCGTAGAACCCCTGGGTCGGGATCGCCACCACCCCCGCGCGCCCTGGCAGTGCCCGACAGAACGCGTCGCCGTCGGCCCAGCCGAGGCCGGTGATGTCGGTGGTGGCGAAGTAGGTGCCCTGCGGCACCGTCACGGCCAGCCCGAGGGCGCGCAGGCCTTCGCAGAGCAGATCGCGCCGCTCCTGCAACGAGGCGGCCAGCCGGGCCGGCCAGTCCGGCTCCTCGTCGAGGGCGTACGCCGCGGCAGGTTGCAGCGGTGCTCCCGAGGTGAAGGTCAGCCACTGCTTGGCGGCCAGCACCGCCGCGACCAGGTGCGCGGGCCCGCTCGCCCAGCCGACCTTCCAGCCGGTGAACGAGTAGGACTTGCCGATGCTGGACAGGGTCAGCGTCCGCTCGAACATCCCCGGCAGCGTGGCGAGCGGATGGTGCTCGTTGTGGTGGGTCCCGGTGCCGTAGGTCAGGTGCTCGTAGACCTCGTCGGTGACCACGATGAGGTCGTGCTCGACCGCCACGTCGGCGACGGCCTGCAGCTCGGCGCGGGTGAGCACCGTCCCGGTCGGGTTGTGCGGAGTGTTGAGCAGGATCACCCGGGTCCGCTCGCTCACCGCGGACCGCAGTGCGGCCACGTCCAGCCGGAAGTCGGGGGCCCGGAGGGTGACCGGGCGGCGTACGCCTCCTGCCATCGTGATCATCGCCGGGTAGGAGTCGTAGTAGGGCTCGAGCAGCACCACCTCGTCGCCCGGCTCGACCAGTCCGAGGATGGCGGCCGCGATCGCCTCGGTGGCTCCGGTGGTGATCACCACCTGGGTGGCTGGGTCGAGGTCCAAGCCGTAGTGCCGCTGCTGGTGCCGAGCGACGGCCTCCCGCAGCACGGGTACGCCGGGGCCCGGGGCGTACTGGTTCGCGCCTCCGCGCAGCGCCGCCACGGCGCGCTCCACCACGTCCGCCGGCCCATCGACGTCCGGGAACCCCTGGCCCAGGTTGATCGCACCGGTCGCCGTCGCCAGCGCGGACATCTCGGCGAAGATCGTGGGAGGGATGCCCCGCAGGCGCGACACGGTCACGCGCTTTAGGCTAGCGGCGTGACCGATCTGCCCCTGAACGACGCGACTCTTGCCGCCGACATCGACGCCGCCTGCCGCCTGCACGGCACCTTCACCCTGCGCTCGGGCCAGGTGAGCGACACCTACTTCGACAAATACCTCTTCGAGGCCCAGCCCGCCCTGCTCGAGCGCGTCGCCGCCCGGATGGTCGAGCTCCTCCCGGAGGGCACCGAGCTGCTCGGCGGCCTGGAGATGGGCGGCATCCCGATCGCCACCATGGTCTCGGCCAAGACCGGCATCCCGGTGATCTTCATCCGCAAGAAGGCCAAGGAGTACGGCACCGCGAAGCTGGCCGAGGGCCCGGCGTACGACGGCAGGCGGGTGACCCTGATCGAGGACGTGATCACCTCGGGGGGTGCGGTCCGCGACGCGGTGAACGCGCTGCGGCCGGCGGGCGCGATCGTCGACACCGTGGTGTGCGCCATCGACCGCTCGCCGGAGCCGGGGGAGTCGCTGCGCGACGTCGACCTGGCGATCCGCTCGGTGCTCACCCGCGCCGAGCTGGATGCTGTCCAGCAGGGCTGAGCCGCCCCGCCGGAATCGGCCCGGGGCGGGGCTGGGTCAGTGGTGGCCGACGCCGGAGTTCTGCCCCGGGCTGCTCGCCTTGGACGACTGCTCGTGACGCTTGCGCAGCCACTCGATGGCCAGCACGACCACGGTGATGGCGAGCAGGCCGTAGGTGACCAGGTCGATGTACTTGCCCAGGCCCGGGAACGACCGGCCGAGCACGTAGCCGATCAGGGTCAGTGCCACGACCCAGGCCACCGCGCCGATGAAACTCCAGACGAAGAATACGTGCTTGCGCATGTTGGTCACGCCCGCGACCAGCGTGATGTAGGTGCGCACGAAGGGCACGAACCGGCCGGCGACCAGTGCGGTGTGGCCGTGCTTGTCGAAGAACGCAGACGTCTGGTCGAGGTACTCGCGTTTGACGATCCTGCCGTCGCGCTCGTAGATCCCTGGCCCGAGCCGTTCGCCTATGTAGTAGCCGGTGACGTTCCCGGCGAAGGCGGCGGCCGTGTAGACGACGATCGCGAAGATCAGGTCTGCGACGTGGCCCCCGGGGATGATCTCGACCTTGCCCTCGGCGATGAACAGGCCCATCGCGAAGAGCAGGGTGTCGCCGGGGAGGAACGGGAAGAGCAGGCCGCACTCGATGAAAAGAACGATGATGCCGACCCAGAACAAGGCCGCGCCGAAGCGGTGGAGCAGGTAGTCCGGGCTCAGCCATTGGGTGACGTCATGAAGGCTGATGGCCTGGACGAGAAGATCGTGCACACACGCACCCTAATCTGCAGGACCTGAACATACGATGACGGCGGACACATCTGATGAATGAAGACGACGCAGCAGCGGCCGGATCGGGCGTCGCCGACGACCCCGCTCGGGCGCCGTACGACCCGATGCCGCACGGCCCTGAGGAGGTCGGTGTCGGGCCGTGGGACGGACCGCTGCCCGAGGGAGACCACTGGGACCCCGACCTGTTGCGCGAGGGGGATCGGCGCAACGTCGTGGACCGCTACCGCTACTGGACGATGGCCGCGATCGTCGCCGATCTCGACAGCCGTCGGCACGGCTTCCACGTGGCCATCGAGAACTGGCAGCACGACTTCAACATCGGCACCATCGTGCGCACCGCCAACGCCTTCCTCGCCGCCGAGGTCCACATCGTCGGCAACCGCCGCTGGAACCGGCGCGGGGCGATGGTCACCGATCGCTACCAGCACATCCGGCACCACCCGACGGTGCCGGACCTGGCCGCCTACCTGCACCAGCTGCCCGGCGGTCCGGTGCGCCTGCTCGGCATCGACAACCTGCCCGGGTCGCTGCACCTGGAGACGATGCGGCTGCCGCGCGACGTCTGCCTCCTCTTCGGCCAGGAGGGCCCCGGGCTCTCGGCGGAGGCGCGAGCGGTGTGCGACGGGACGTTCTCGATCGCGCAGTTCGGCTCGACCCGCTCGATCAATGCCTCCTCGGCGGCGGCCATCGCGATGCACACCTGGATCCGGGAGTACGCCGACCTGTCCTCGGAGGATGCCTGGCGCGGATGAGCCCGGTCAGGCGCTGCCCACCAGGATCGCGTACGCCGCCGGCAGCAGTCGCCAGGCCCGCTCGCGGTAGGGGCCCGTCAGCTCGCCGTCCTCGCTGCACCAGAAGTCCTCGCCCGAGACCCGCACCTCTCGCCCGCGCACCGAGGTGACGTCGGTGCGCTCGTGGTGCCGGCCGAGCAGCATGCCGGCGGCGTAGGCCAGCCGGGCGCCGAGGCCGCGGGTCGAGGCGACCAGGATGTCGGCGTACCCGTCGTCGGGCTCCGCCTCGGGGGTCAGCGGAGCGCCGCCTCCGACGTACCGGCCGTTGCCGATCGCCACCTGGAGGATCCGGTCATCGGGCGTGCACAGGGTCTCGCCGTCGACCTCGACGTGGAGCCGCACCTCGGGCGGCGAGATCACCGCACGGACCGCACCGATGGCGTAGCCCGCCCGACCCCAGCGCTGCTTCCAGGCCCGCCCGGCGCGCGCTGCCTGAGCCCCGGCGCCGGTGTGCACGCTGTTGACCACCACGCCGTCGTCCTCGTCGAGGAGCAGGTCGAGCAGGCGCGGCCTTCCGGTCAGGATCACCTTCGCCGATTCGGCCGGCTCGGTCGGCAGCTCCAGGCCACGGGCGAAGTCGTTGCCGGTGCCTAGGGGCAGCAGCCCGAGGGTCACCTTGTCGAGCTCACCGCGTCGGTGCAGCCCGTTGACCACCGCGTGCAGGCTGCCGTCGCCACCCGCGACCACCAGGGTGCGGTCTCCCCGCTCGCGCAGCGCTGCATCGAGCTCCTCGGGTGTCCCGGTGGCGATCACCTCGACCGGACCGGCCGCGCGCAGCACCTCCAGCGCGGGCTCGACAACCTCGTCCTGGGTGTTGCCGGCGGCGGGCGAGGTGAGCACCAGGAAGGCAGTCATGCGGTGACCGTAGCGGGTAGGTGGTGGGTTCCCGCGCTTGGATCGCTCCAAGTTTCAGCAGGCCGTTCCCGCACTACTGTCGGTCGACAGGAGCGGTGCGGGATGCGCCGTACGACTGGTCACAGGAGTTCCCGATGCCGATCGCAAGCCCCGAGAAGTACGCCGAGATGCTCGCCACCGCGAAGTCGCAGGGCTTCGCGTTCCCCGCCATCAACGTGTCGTCCTCGTTGACGCTGAACGCGGCCCTGGCGGGCTTCGCCGAGGCTGGTTCCGACGGCATCGTCCAGATCTCCACCGGCGGCGCGGAGTTCCTCTCCGGCTCCACGGTGAAGGACATGGTCACCGGTTCGGTGGCGTTCGCGGCGTATGCCGTCGAGGTCGCCAAGAAGTACGACGTCAACATCGCCCTGCACACCGACCACTGCCCCGAGGACAAGCTGGACGGCTTCGTGCGCCCGCTGCTGGCGCTCTCGGCCGAGCGGGTCGCTCGCGGTGAGGCGCCGCTGTTCCAGTCGCACATGTGGGACGGCTCGGCCGTGCCGCTGCACCAGAACCTGCAGATCGCCGAGGAGTTGCTGGCCAAGGCTAAGGCCGCCCACATCATCTTGGAGATCGAGGTGGGCGTCGTCGGCGGTGAGGAGGACGGCGTCGTCGGTGCGATGGACGACAAGCTCTACAGCACCCCCGAGGACGCGCTGGCCACCGTCGCCGCGCTCGGCCTCGGCGAGAACGGCGAGTACATGACCGCGCTCACCTTCGGCAACGTGCACGGTGTCTACAAGCCGGGCAACGTGAAGCTGCGGCCGGAGATCCTGAAGAGCGCGCAGGAGGCGATCGTCGCCAAGTACGGCACCGCCCTGGGCGACAAGCCGCTCAATCTGGTCTTCCACGGCGGCTCCGGCTCCAGCGAGCAGGACATCGAGGCGGCGGTCTCCTACGGCGTGGTCAAGATGAACGTCGACACCGACACCCAGTACGCCTTCACCCGCCCGGTCGCCGGGCACATGCTCAGCAACTACGACGGCGTGCTGAAGGTCGACGGCGACGTCGGCAACAAGAAGTTCTACGACCCGCGCAGCTGGGGCAAGGCAGCCGAGGCCGGCATGGCGGCCCGCGTGACCGAGGCCTGCCAGCACCTCAGCTCGGCCGGTCGATCGATCAAGTAGGACACCGCAACGACCTGCGCCCCCGGCTGCCGAAGCGGCCGGGGGCGCAGGATGTTGGTGCGTGCGTCAGTCCGCGTGGGCGACCGCGGGGACCGCGCCGCCGAAGCCGGCGTGGTTGGGCCGCTCGTAGAACATCACCGCGATGAAGCCGATGACGTAGAGGAAGGTCGGCAGCAGCATCGCGTCGCGCATCGCCTGCGAGAACAGTGAGGCGACGTGAGGGTCGTTGATCTGGGCGGCGCCTGCGTCACCGTGGGCACTCGCGCCGGGCAGCAGAGCCGCCAGGCGGGCATCCATCAGCACCGCGATGGCCGCCGAGCCGATGACCGACCCGACCTGCCGGGTGGCGTTGTAGACGCCGGAGCCTGCGCCTGCCAGCTGCATCGGCAGGTTTCGGGTCGCGGTGGCGGCGGTCGGTGCCCAGATGAAGGCGTTGCCGATGCCGAGGATGACCATGCCGACGCACAGCGACCACACGTGAGAGTCCGGACTTAGCTGCAGTGCCACGGCGAGCATGCCGACGAAGCTGGCCGCGAACCCGAAGCCCATGATGTTGCGCGGGTGCAGCCGGTCGGTCAGGTTGCCGACGAACTTGGCCAGCACGATCGACATCACCGCCATCGGCACCAGCAGCATCGCCGCCTGGGTGGGGCTGTCGCCACGCACGGCCTGGGCGTAGAGCATCAGCGGGTAGCCCATGGAGGCGCCGACCGCCCCCATGGTGGTGATGGCGACGTTGGAGACCGAGAAGTTGCGATCGCCGAACAGGCTCAGCGGCACCAGCGGCTCACGCTTGTTGCGGGCCTGCCAGAGCACGAAGGCGATCAGGAAGGCGATGCCGCCGACGATCATCGCGATGATCCAGCCCGCCCAGTGCTTGTCGTGGCCCTCCTGGATGCCGAAGGCGAGCAGGAACAGGCCGACGCCGGAGAGCGCCACGCCGAGCCAGTCGAAGCTGTGCTCGTGGGTCGGCAGCGCCGGCACCCAGCGGATGGCCAGGATCAACCCCACGATGCCGACCGGGATGTTGACGAAGAAGATCCACTCCCAGCCCAGCGCGTCGGTCAGGACGCCGCCGAGGACCGGTCCAACGACCATCGCCACGCCCGCGGTGGCGCCCCAGACCGCCATCGCCTTGCCGCGCTCGGCCGGCGGGAAGATGCGGGTGATGATCGCCATCGTCTGCGGCGTGATCATCGAGGCGCCGATGCCCTGGACCACCCGAGCGAGGATCAGCATGCCGATCGTCGAGGTCAGGCCGCACCACAGCGAGGCGAGCGTGAAGACCGTGAGGCCGATCAGGTAGAGATACTTCGAGCCGAACCGGTCGCCGAGTCGCCCGGTGATCAGCACGGGCACGGCGTAGGCGAGCATGTAGGCGCTGGAGACCCACACGACCTCGTTGACGCTGGCATCGAGCTTATCGATGATGGTCGGTGTCGCCACCGTGACGATGGTCAGGTCGACCAGGATCATGAAGAAGCCGAGCACCAGCGCGAACAGCGCTGGCCACGGGCGCACGTCTGGCGCAGTCTGGGGAGGGGCTGTCTGGGTCACATCCCAAGTCAACAGCAGACCACTGACAATCTCTTCCGGGTTGTTGGGGACAATCGGAGACATGAGTCTCAACCAGGACCTTCTTGCCGGCCCGCCGCCCACCCATCTTCCGGTCGACCCCGCAGCAGCCGAGCTCGCCGAGCTGACCGATCCCGCCAAGGTCGCCGACGTCGTACGTCGCCATCCGGCCTCCCCGATCGCCTGGGCGACGCTCGGTGCCATCGCCACCGAGCACGGTGCCGACCCGGTGACGATCTACGCCTACGCCCGCGTCGGCTACCACCGCAGCCTGGACATGCTGCGCCGCAACGGCTGGAAGGGCCACGGCCCGGTGCCGTGGGAGCACGAGCCCAACCGCGGCTTCCTGATGTGCCTGGCCCTGCTCGCCCGCTCCGCCCGGGAGATCGGCGAGGACGAGGAGTGGCAGCGCTGCAGCGAGTTCCTGCGCGACAGCAGCCCGACGGCGTACGACGCGCTCCTCGGCGACTGAGGCCACGCCAGCGGGTTCGGTCGGCGGGCGCCTGCGCCGATAGCCTTGCGCCCGTGACCGACGAGCAGCAGACCACCGCCCCGGAGCCGGACCTCACCGAGCCCAGCCTCGATGAGCAGCGGATGGTCCGCCGAGCCAAGCGGGAGCGGCTGCTGGAGGAGGGCCGCCAGGCCTACCCGACCAACGTCGCGCGCACCCACAGCCTGGCCGAGGTGCGCGAGACGTGGGCGCACCTCGGGGCCGGCGAGGAGACCCAGGACGTCGTCTCGGTCACCGGCCGGGTGGTCTTCGTGCGCAACACCGGCAAGCTCTGCTTCGCCACTCTCCAGGAAGGCGTCGGCACGCGGCTCCAGGTGATGCTGAGCCTGGCCGAGGTCGGCGAGGAGTCGCTCGCCGACTGGAAGGCCGTCGTCGACCTGGGCGACCACGTCTCGGTGACCGGCCGGGTGATCTGCTCGCGGCGCGGCGAGCTCTCCGTGATGGCGACCGGCTGGGAGATGGCCTCCAAGGCGCTGCGGCCGCTGCCGGTCTTCCACAAGGAGCTCTCCGAGGAGACCCGCGTCCGACAGCGGTACGCCGACCTCATCGTGCGTCAGGAGGCGCGCGACATGGTCCGCACCCGCAGCCTGGTCACGCGCGCCGTCCGCCGTACGCTCGAGGACGAGGGCTACCTCGAGATCGAGACCCCCATCCTGCAGCTGATCCACGGCGGTGCGATGGCGCGGCCGTTCAAGACGCACATCAACGCCTTCGACCAGGAGATGACCCTGCGCATCGCGCTGGAGCTCAACCTGAAGAAGGCCGTCGTCGGCGGCGTGGAGAAGGTCTTCGAGATCGGCCGGGTCTTCCGCAACGAGGGCGTGGACTCCACCCACAGCCCGGAGTTCACCATGGTCGAGGGCTACCAGGCCTACGGCGACCAGTTCACCATGGCCGAGCTGATGCGCGAGATGTACCTCAACGCCGCCGACCTGATCGGCTCTCGCCAGATCGTCCACCGGCAGGGCCACGAGCCAGGATCGGAGCTCGAGCCCCTCGAGACGATCATCGACCTCGGCGGCGAGTGGCGCTGGCTGCCCGTCTACCAGGGCGTCTCCGAGGCGGTCGGCCGGGAGATCACGCCCGACACCCCGCTGGAGACCCTCGTCGCACTGGCTGCCGAGCACGAGGTCGAGATCGACAAGGCCTGGTCCGCCGGCAAGGTCGTGATGGAGCTGTGCGGCGAGCTCGTCGAGCCCGGCCTGCTCCAGCCGACCTTCCTGTGCGACTTCCCTGCGGAGGCGCAGCCGCTGGCCCGGCTCAACTCCGCCGAGCCGCGCCAGGTGCTCGCCTGGGACCTCATCATCGGCGGTGTCGAGCGCGGGACCGCGTTCACCGAGCTGATCGACCCGGTCGTGCAGCGCGAGGTCCTCACCGCACAGTCGCTCAAGGCCGCCGGCGGCGACCCCGAGGCGATGCAGCTCGACGAGGACTTCCTCCGTGCGCTCGAGTACGGCGCCCCGCCGATGGGCGGCTTCGGCCTCGGCCTGGACCGGATGATCATGCTCTTCACCGGCTCCGGCATCCGCGAGACGATCCTCTTCCCGCTGCTCAAGCCGGAGGCGCACGCCTGAGCCCGGCACTAGGGTGGCGGGCATGGACACCCTGGGTGCCGAGAAGCTCATGACCGCTCTCGGCTTCCCGCCTGAGGTCGCCCGGCTCTACGACCGCCTGCAGGCACTGTCGGGCAGGCCGTGGGGGGAGGTCGCCGAGAATCTGGGCCTGACCCGCGACGAGCTCGGGGTGATCGCCGCGGACCTGGTGGAGGCGGAGATCGTCGAGCTGCGTCCCGACGCTGTTCAGGTGCTCGGCCCGGCGCTCGCGCTGTCCCGGATGATCGAGACGGCCGCCGATCGGGCCCGTCGGGCCCACGAGCAGCTGCTCAACATCAGCCGGGCGGTTCCGCACATCGCCGCCCGCGCCGCGAGCCTCTCCGACGTGGACCTGGAGGAGTCCGGTCAGCCGATCGACGGCGAGATCTACACCGGCCGCTATTTCCCGGAGAGTCTGAGCAGCCTCGTACGGCGAACCACCGGCGACCTGGCCTGGCTGCGACCGGACCAGTGGACGTTCCCGTGGGAGCCGGACATGAACCAGCTGGTCGCCGACGCGGTGGCCAGCGGGCGGCGGGCGCGCGCCATCTACCCGGTGCGAGCGCTGGCCGAGGTCCCCGCCGTACTCGAGGCGCGGGTCGAGATCGGCGAGGACGTCCGGGTGCTGCCGATCATCCCGACCCGCCTGCTGGTCATCGGCACGACCCACGCGATCCTGCCCGAGCCGCTCGGCAAGATCACCACGCCCCGCATGATGGTGCGGCAGCGAGGACTGGTCGAGGCGCTCGCCCTGCTCTTCGAGGAGCTCTGGGAGCGGGCCTCACCGGTGGTGGAGTACGAGCGGGGCGCGAAGGGTGAGGAGCCCCGCCGTCAGCTCCTGCACCAGCTCGCCTCAGGCGCCCAGGACGAGCAGATCGCCCGCCGGCTGGGGCTGAGCCTGCGCACCGTCCGTCGTCGGGTCGCGGAGGTGATGGCCGAGCTGGGTGTCGACTCGCGCTTCCAGGCGGGTGTCGAGGCGTGCCGTCGCGGCTGGTTGTGAGACGGGTCCGAGGCGCCGGGTCGCTCCTCAGCTGGGTTGGTAGCTCGCTGCCATCGCGTCGATCAGCCGGCGCCGCTCGCTGGCCTTGACCAGCGGCTTCTCGAACTCGAAGTCGAGGACGACGTCGCGGCCGTTGTGGATCGAGCCGTACTCCTCGTAGAGAAGAACGTCGTTGGTGTCGTCGACCAGGTGGTAGAACAGCACGCCGCCGAGGGTCACGTTGGGGCGACGGGTCCAGGTCAGTCCCTTGTCCTGGTGCACCACCTTGACCACGGCGTCGAGCGCGGCCGGGGTCGGGCTGGCGGAGGTGCCGAAGACGTGGTCGTCGAGGTCGGCGTAGATCACCTGACCGCCCTTGCGGACCGGACCCGTCAACACAAGCTGCCAGGCCGCGTCGCCCGGCTTGAGGGTCCATCCGGCCGGCGCACGGACGGTGCCGGCGTCGAGCGTGGCGACAGGGCCCGTCAGGCCGGACTGAGAAGGGGAGGGGCTGGACGCGGCCTCAGACGGTGTCGCGGCCGCGCTCCCGGGGGTTGAGGCAGCGCCGGAGGGCCTCGGGCCGGATGCGGCGTCGTCGCTCCCGCTCCCGCTCCCGCAGCCGCTGAGCGCGGCGAGCGAGGCGACGGCCAGCGCCGCGACGGTCGTCACCTTGACCCGACGGGACACCCGAGTACCTCCTGGTCGACAGGGCGGCAGACTAGCCGATCCGATCCGATGTTTTGGCGCGGCCTGAGCAGGGAATGTGGGTCGCGGTAGGACGTGACGGATCTTGGGGTTGACCATGTTGCCTGACTTGTTGCTTGACGGCGGTGCCACCGCCAAGACGCTCAGCATCCTGATGGACGAGGACACCATCGGCGAGCTGCGCAAGCTCCTGACCGGGCACCACTCGGAGGTCCTGGACCAGAAGGTGACGCCCGTCGGGCACGGTGACTTCGGCGCCAGCGCTCCGGGTGCGAGCCTGGGCGCCGATGCCGACCTGGCCCATCAGCACGTCGTCGCGGTGCTCAAGGAGATGGCCGAGGGG
Source organism: Nocardioides sp. Iso805N (assembly GCF_000364605.1). Taxonomy (GTDB): domain Bacteria; phylum Actinomycetota; class Actinomycetes; order Propionibacteriales; family Nocardioidaceae; genus Nocardioides. The sequence continues at coordinate 216,480 of NZ_KB822577.1, forward strand.
CTGGCGGGCTTCGCGAGCGCCCTGGACAAGGCTTCCGCACATCTCGCCGACGTGGACGAGGACAGTGCCGTGACCACCACCCAGATCGATTCGTCGCTGGACCGGGTGGACACCACGTTCGACGGCGCAGACACCCACGGCACGACCGTCAGCCAGTCCACCGTCGGTGGCCAGCAGCCGACGACCACGGCGCCGGCCTCGACCGGCGGGTCCACCGCCACGTCGGGCGGACCCATGGGAGGTGCCCAGTGAGCGAGCTGAAGGGACCGAACCGTGCCCTCCTCGACACCTACCTCGAGGGCACCCACGCGACCGTGTCGACGATCGCGGACGCATCTGCCGACTGGCACAGCAGCGCAGCGCTGCTGCGGACCATCGCTCACTCGTTGACGTTGCACACCACGACGCTCGACTCGGCTTTCGGGGCCGACAGCGAGGTCACGGCGGCCGCCACCGCAGCGTTCCAGAAGGCCGCGGACACGATGACCTCGCGTGCCGATCAGCTCGAGGCCGGCAGCCAGCAGCTCACGACGGTGCACGCCCAGCTGATCGTCGCGCAGAGCGAGCAGCAGCGACTGACCCCGCCCGCGGATGCCGGCACCGCGCCGACCGTCACGGACCCGAGCGACCCGGCACAGAAGAAGAAGTACAACGCTTGGAAGGCCAAGTCGGACGCTGCTGGCAAGGCCTACAACGACAACGAAACGGCCGCGGCAGCCCAGATCCGGGCCCTCGACACTGCCTTCGACGATGCTGCGCTGACGATGCGGGAGATCCACGGAGAGACGCCGGCGCCGTCGCCCGGCGGGGCCGGGTCGGGCACGCCGTCGGGCACAACCGGCGGTAGCCGGACGAGCGGTCGCAAGAGCGCGATCAAGGATCCGACGGCGTTCGTTGCGACCCCCACCGTCGGATCCACCGACCCAGGGACGACGCATCACCCGGGCACGACGGCCACCATCCCGCCGGGGACCACCCCCAGCACCAGCACCGGCGGCGATCACGGCGGTCTGCTGCAGGGCGGCGGGACGCCGATGCCGACCGCGCCGACCGCGCCGACCTCGCCGGTCACGCCCAGCGTGCCGGTCGCCTCTTCGGCTGGCCTGAGCGGTGGCCTGAGCGCCGGCGGGGTCGCTGGCGGGGTCGCTGGTGGGGTCGGCGGCGCGGGTGTCCTCGGCGCAGGTGCGCTGGGCGGTCTGGGCGGCTCCGGCGCGGGTGGTGCCGGCGCCGGATCGCTGCCCGCCCTGCGGTTCGAGTCCGGCCAGACGATCGGTGGTTCGGCCGTGGGTCGAGTGGCCGGGGGTGCGCTGGGCGCCGAGGAGCAGGCGGCTGCCGGTCGGCCCACGGTCGCCGCAGGTGGGGGTGCCGGATCGGGCGCGCGTGGAGCGGGCGGCCGCCGGGTCGCGGCCGGGGGCAGCCGGGGTGGCAGCCGCGGCGCGGGCGCGTCGGCCGGTGGTCGCGGGCGCGACCGCAAGCGCGGCGAGCAGACCGCTGATGACCTGTGGGACGACGGCAGCGACTGGCTCGACGACGAGGGCGCAGGCCCTACCGTGATGCGCTGAGCGGGGTCCCGGCGATCGAGCGAAGAGGGGCGTTCACCGCCCGCTTTGGTAACGTACGGTTGCAAGAGCCCCCGGCCTGACCCTCGGTCTTGCGCGGGGCTCCTTGCTGATCGGACCCAATCCAGGTGCGTTGAGCAGCCGCCCGCGGGGCGGAGGGACTCCGTCCGTCGTGAAGGAGTAGTACATGCCCGCAATCGCGATCATCGGTGCCCAGTGGGGCGACGAGGGCAAGGGCAAGGCCACCGACCTGCTCGGCGGCGACGTCGACTACGTGGTCAAGTTCAACGGCGGCAACAACGCCGGCCACACCGTCGTCATCCCGCAGCCGGACGGCTCGAACGAGAAGTACGCGCTGCACCTGCTGCCCAGCGGCATCCTCACCCCCGGTGTCACGCCGGTCATCGGCAACGGCGTGGTCATCGACCTGCAGGTGCTGTTCGAGGAGATCGACGGGCTCAACGCCCGCGGCGTGGACACCTCGCTGCTGCGGGTCTCGGCGAACGCGCATGTCATCGCCGACTACAACCGCCAGCTCGACAAGGTCAACGAGCGCTTCCTCGGCTCCCGCAAGATCGGTACGACGGGACGCGGCATCGGCCCGACGTACGCCGACAAGATCAACCGGATCGGCATCCGGATCCAGGACCTGTTCGACGAGAAGATCCTGCGCGCCAAGGTCGAGGGCGCGCTGGAGCTGAAGAACCAGCTGCTCACCAAGGTCTACAACCGGCGCGGCTTCACCGTCGACGCGGTCGTGGAGGACCTGCTCTCCTACGCCGAGCGGCTCGCCCCGATGGTGTGCGACACCGCCCTGCTGCTCAACCAGGGCCTGGACAAGGGCGAGGTCGTGCTGCTGGAGGCCGGGCAGGCCACGCTGCTCGACGTCGACCACGGCACCTACCCGTTCGTCACCTCGTCCTCGGCGACCTCGGGCGGCGCCTGCACCGGCTCCGGCATCCCGCCGATGCGGCTGGACCAGGTGATCGGCATCGTGAAGGCCTACACCACCCGCGTGGGTGAGGGACCGTTCCCGACCGAGCTGCTCGATGAGTCGGGCGAGTTCCTGCGCGAGAACGGCTTCGAGTTCGGCACGACCACCGGTCGGCCGCGTCGCTGCGGCTGGTACGACGCGGTCATCGCCCGCTACGCAGCGCGCATCAACGGGGTCACCGACTTCGTGCTGACCAAGCTCGACGTGCTCACCGGCCTGGAGCAGATCCCGGTCTGCGTCGCCTACGACGTCGACGGCGTACGGCACGACGAGATGCCGGTCAACCAGTCCGACTTCCACCACGCCGAGCCGGTCTACGAGTACCTGCCCGGCTGGAGCGAGGACATCTCCGGCGCCCGCATCCTGGCCGACCTGCCGGCCAACGCGCAGGCCTACGTTCGTCGCGTCGAGGAGCTCTCCGGTGCCCGGATGTCGGTGATCGGCGTCGGTCCCGGTCGCCACGAGAGCGTCGTGGTGCATGATCTGCTCAAGCGCTGAGCTGAGCTGAGTGTGACGCTGCCCGGCCGCGCGGCGCATGACGTACTCGCGGCCGGGTACAGCGTTCCACCATGGGGGAGAAGGGAGCCGCATGCCCAAGCCGACCTTGGTCCTCGTCGACGACTCGGACGAGGTACGTGCGCTGGTCCGTACCCGGCTGCAGCTCTCCGGACAGTTCGAGATCGTCGGTGAAGGGCGTGACGGTGCCGAGGCGATCGGTCTGGCGTATCGGCACGAGCCTGATCTGCTGCTGATGGACACCTCGATGCCCACCATGGACGGGCTCGAGGCACTCCCCGCCGTACTGACCCTGGCGCCGGACACGAAGGTGGTCATCTTCACCGGCTTCGAGGAGCGCGGCCTGGCCGACGCTGCCCGCGAGCTGGGTGCCGTGGACTTCATCGAGAAGTCGATCCGCATCGACGAGTTGGCCGATCGCCTTCTGACCTTGCTCGGCACCCGGCCGGCGACGCCACCGCCCCCGGGACGCAATCGGCTGCGCGTGGTCGGGCAGAGTGACGGCGAGGAGAGCGACTCGGTCGAGCAGACGGTGCTCGACGAGCATCTCGAGCGCTTCCGCGAGGTCTTCGAGCGCGCCGCCATCGGCATGGCCACCCTCACCCTCAACGGCAGCGTGGTGCGCGCGAACGCGGCGCTCGCAGAGTTGATGCGATGCCAGCCCGTCGACCTGGTCGGCGTGGACTACGGCCAGCTCACCGGCGGCCAGGGCGACGCCCTCGACGCCGGCCTGGAGGCGATCAGCCTGCGGGGCGAGTCGATGGTCACCTTCGAGCACCGACTGCCCGATGCCATCGACCAGACGGTGCGGGTGACCTTGGCGCCGATCCGCGACTCCAAGGGCCAAGCCCTCTACGTGTTCGCCCAGGTGCAGGACATCAGCGCCCAGCTGCAGGCGGAGGACGACCTGCGGCGCAACGAGGAACTGTTCCGGATGCTCGTCACGGCCGTGCGCGACTATGCGATCTACATGCTCGACCCGCAGGGCAACGTGGCGAGCTGGAACATCGGCGCACAGCGGATCAAGGGCTACAGCGCCGAGGAGGTCATCGGGCAGAACTTCCGGCTCTTCTACCCCGACCAGGAGCAGGACGCCCGCCACCCCGAGCACAACCTCGCGCTCGCGTTGCAGAACGGCGCCTTCGCCGAGGAGGGCTGGCGGGTGCGCAAGGACGGCAGCCAGTTCTGGGCCAGCGTCGTGATCACTGCGGTCTATGGCGAGGACGGCGAGCACATCGGTTTCGCCAAGGTCACCCGCGACCAGACCGAGCAGCGGCTCTACGCCGACCAGCACCAGACCGCCACCGAGCAGCAGACCCACCTCCTGGCGGTGACCGCGCACGAGCTGCGTACGCCGACCGCTGTGATCGAGGGGTCGGCCTCGTTGCTGCAGGAGCAGTGGCAGCGGCTCAGCCAGGCGGATCGGACGCAGCTGCTGTCGGGGATCAGCACCAGCGCCCACCGGCTGCAGCGCCTGGTCACCGACCTCGCGACCGCCTCGCGGCTGCAGAACGACGCCCTGGTGCTGCGACCCGAGGAGGTCACGCTCGGTGCCCTGCTGACCGCGTCCATCGAGCGCACGCGCGCGGCCAACAACGGCGCCCAGATCCAGCTGGAACTGATCGAGGACGTCTCCTTCGTCGCCGACGCCGGTCGGCTCGCGCAGGCCGTGGACAACCTGCTCGACAACGCCATCCGGCACGGCCGGGCACCGGTCACGGTGGCAGGGCGGCCGACGGTGTCGGGCGTGGAGATCCGCATCTGCGACACCGGGCCGGGCGTCCCGAGGGACCTCGTGCCGCAGCTCTTCGACCGCTTCGCAGTCGCAGGTCGCACCGGAGGCACCGGGCTCGGGCTCTACCTCGTGCGCGAGATCGCGCGAGGACACGGCGGCGAGGTGACCTATGAGGCCCCCAGCGCACAAGGCCCGTCGGCCTTCGTGCTGCGCGTGCCCTTCGAGCCGATCGAGGCCAGCCTGCGGATCGCCGCGGTGCGCTGATCGCGCCTGCCAGGCGATAGGGTCGACGGCCGTGAAGACCCTTGTGATCGGCACCGGCGGCCGCGAGCACGCGCTGGCCCTCAAGCTCGCCCAGGACGCCGAGGTGCATGCCGCACCGGGCAACCCCGGTATCGGTCTGATCGCCACGCTCCATGACGTCGACGCGATGTCCGGTGAGTCCATCGCGGCGCTGGCGACCGAACTCGGCGCCGGCCTCGTCGTGGTCGGCCCCGAGGCCCCTCTGGTCGCGGGTGTCGCCGATCTCGTCCGTGCCGCCGGCATCCCGGTCTTCGGGCCTTCGCGGGAGGCGGCGCAGCTCGAGGGCTCGAAGGCGTTCTCGAAGTCGGTGATGGCCGCAGCGGGAGTCCCGACCGCCGGCTCGCGGGTGTGCCGCACCGCCGAGGAGGTGGCAGCGGCCCTCGACGAGTTCGGTGCGCCGTACGTCGTCAAGGACGATGCACTCGCCGCCGGCAAGGGCGTCGTCGTCACGCGTGACCGCGACGAGGCGGCGGCGCATGCTGCGGCCTGCGAGACCGTCGTCATCGAGGAGTTCCTGGATGGCCCCGAGGTCTCGCTGTTCGCGGTCTGCGACGGCGAGCGCGCCTACGCCCTGCAGCCGGCCCAGGACTTCAAGCGGATCTTCGACGGCGGCCGCGGCCCGAACACGGGTGGGATGGGCTCCTACACGCCGCTGACCTGGGCTCAGTCCGACCTCGCGGAGGTAGTGATCGCGACGGTCGTCGAGCCGACGCTTGCCGAGATGCGGCGCCGCGGAGCCCCCTTCGTCGGCTGCCTCTACGTCGGACTCGCGCTCACCGCGAGGGGCCCGAAGGTGATCGAGTTCAACTGCCGCTTCGGCGACCCCGACATCCAGCCCGTGCTCGCGGTGCTGGACTCCTCGCTCAGCGCGCTGCTGCACGCGGCCGCGACGGGCGCGCTGGACTCGGTGCCGGCGCCCGTCTTCCGGGACGAGGCGGCGGTCACGGTCGTGCTCGCCTCCGCCGGCTACCCCGAGTCGTCCTCGTCGGGGGACGTCATCAGCGGTGTCGAGGACGCCGCGGCCACAGGCGCTGACGTCATACACGCAGGTACGGCGCTGGACGGCGACGGTCGGCTGGTCACCGCGGGCGGGCGTGTCCTCGCCGTACGTGCGGGTGGGGCTGATGTCGCCGCGGCGCGGGCCAACGCCTATGCCGCGGCCGGGCTGATCAGCTTCGAGGGGATGCAGCGGCGTAGTGACATCGCCGCGGAGCCGCTCGGCGTGGTCGAGGGTGCTTCGCTGCGCTGATCCGAACCCGGGCTCAGGGCTCAGGTGCTCGGGGGCTCGGGGGCTCGCGGGCTCCGGCCACGGGCCAAGGGCCAGTTCGGGCATGGGTAAAGGGGCACGCTCGTGCCCCTATGCCCATGTCGCTCAAGCGATGCCTGCCTGACGCCGGCCAGCGCTCGGGCGCTCACCGGGCGGCTTATCCACAGCTCCGAACCGACGGCTAGTGGCGGAGGCGGGTGCGCCGAACGTTCGCCGCATGGACCTCAGCGGACGTCAGGCAGCGCTGCTGCTGACGCTGCCGCCCACCTCGCTCACTCAGCGATCTGCACGACGGGTGCTGGCGTGCGGCCTTGCCGGCACGCCGCGGATCGGCGGCAGTACGTGGCTCTATGACGATGATGCGATCTCCGCGCTCCGAGCCCGGCCGACCATCGGCGCGCAGGAGTGCGCGCGGCGCTTCCCCCATGGGATCTTCGTCAGCCGACGACAAGTCGACGTGCGATGGCCTTCGGCGCAACGACGCCAGACTCTCGGTCGCGGCTGGCCGATCGGGCTGGTGACCCAGCTGCTCATCGTCGCCCGTCTCGCCACCGACGGCTTCCTGCCCCTGGTCGCCACGGTCGGAGGCTTCGTCGTTGACGGGTTCGACGTCACCGGCGTTGCCATGTCGGGCGGCGGCGACGGCAACGACGGCACCACGCACGACTTCACCCTCGCGGACCCGGGCGAGTGGTTCGACCAGCTCCGCGAGACCCGGGTGCCGACCGGACGGGGCCGGGAGTGGACGATGCCGGGCTGGGAAGCCCCGCGGAAGCTACGGCTCAGCGGTGCCTGACCGCGCGAAGTGGTCGCGTTGGCAGTCCTCGCCGTTCGAATGGGAGAATGACCCACCGTGACCGTCCCGAACGTCCTCGCCACCCGCTACGCCGCCGACGACCTGGCCCGGATCTGGAGCCCGGAGCACAAGATCGTGCTCGAGCGGCAGCTCTGGATCGCCGTCCTGAAGGCACAGCGCGACCTCGGCATCGACGTACCGGGCGGAGTGGTCGAGGCCTACGAGAAGGTCGTCGACCAGGTCGACCTCGCGAGCATCGCGGCGCGGGAGCGTGTCACCCGGCACGACGTGAAGGCACGGATCGAGGAGTTCTCCGACCTCGCCGGGCATGAGCACATCCACAAGGGCATGACCTCACGTGACCTGACCGAGAACGTCGAGCAGCTCCAGGTCCTGACCTCGCTGCGGATCATCCGCGATCGCGCCGTCGCTGCGCTGGCCCGGCTCGGCCGCCTGGCCGCCGAGCACGAGGCCACCGTGATGGCCGGCCGCTCGCACAACGTGGCCGCGCAGGCGACCACGCTCGGCAAGCGGTTCGCGACCGTCGCCGACGAGATGCTGGTCGGTCTCGACCGGGTCGAGAACCTGATCTCCCGCTATCCGCTGCGCGGCATCAAGGGCCCGATGGGTACGGCGCAGGACATGCTCGACCTGCTCGATGGCGACGAGACCAAGCTGGAGCAGCTGGAGGCGCGCGTGGCTCAGCATCTCGGCTTCGCCGACGTCTTCACCAGCGTCGGCCAGGTCTACCCGCGCTCGCTGGACTTCGACACCGTCTCGGCGCTGGTGCAGCTCTCGGCCGGTCCGTCCAACCTGGCCACCACGATCCGTCTCATGGCCGGGAACGAGCTGGTCACCGAGGGCTTCAAGGAGGGTCAGGTCGGCTCGTCGGCGATGCCGCACAAGATGAACTCCCGCTCCTGCGAGCGGGTCAACGGCCTCTCGGTGGTGCTTCGGGGCTACCTCAGCATGATCGGCGAGCTCGCCGGCGACCAGTGGAACGAGGGCGACGTCTCCGACTCCGTCGTACGCCGCGTCGCCCTGCCCGACGCGTTCTTCGCCGCCGACGGCCTGTTCCAGACCTTCCTCACTGTGCTGGACGAGTTCGGCGCCTTCCCGGCGGTGATCCAGCGCGAGCTGGACCGCTACCTGCCCTTCCTCTCGACCACCAAGGTGCTGATGGCGGCGGTGCGCAACGGCGTGGGCCGCGAGGCCGCGCACGAGGCGATCAAGGAGGCGGCCGTCGGTACTGCTCTGGCGATGCGCCAGGGCCAGGCCGAGAACGACGTCTTCGCCAAGCTCGCCGCCGATCCCCGTCTGGGCCTGACCCAGGAGCAGCTCGCCGGCCTGGTGGCCGAGCCGATCACCTTCACCGGCGCCGCCGTCGCCCAGGTGCAGGCGGTGGTGCGCCGGGTCGAAGCGGTCGCCGCGGCGCATCCTGAGGCGGCTGACTACCAGCCCGGGGAGATCCTCTAGCCGGTGGTCTCACGTCGAGACGCCTCACCCATCGGGTCCCCGGGGGCCGAGCGAGTCGAGACCATCGTCGTCGCAGCGGTGGTGCTGCGCGACGATGCGGGCCGGGTGCTGAGCGTGCGCAAGCGCGGCACCAGCCGGTTCATGCTGCCCGGCGGGAAGCCGGAGCCCGGCGAGACGCCGGGCCAGACCGCCGTACGCGAGGTCGCCGAGGAGCTCGGTGCCGCACTCGATCCGGCACAGCTGGTGCTGCTGGGCGAGTTCGAGGCCGCGGCCGCCAACGAGCCTGGACACGTCGTACGCTCGACCGTCTTCACGCACCCGGCGCGCGTCGTCGCGGTGGTGGCGGCCGAGATCGAGGAACTGCGCTGGGCGACCCTCGACGAGCTCGAGACCGATCCGGCCGTCGCCGAGCTGACCAGCCGACGGGTGGTCCCGGCGTTGCGCGCGATCTGAGAGGCCTCAGTTCGTCGGCATGGACGGGTTCGGCACCCGTCGGTCAGGACCCGGCAGCAGCAGCGGTGCCTCCGTGGCCCAGTACGTCGCGAAGGCCTCGGCCGGCATCGGCTTGCTGATCAGGAACCCCTGGATCAGGGGACAGCCCATCTCCTCCAGCAGCGCGCGTTGCTCGACGGTCTCGACGCCCTCGGCGACGGCCGTGATGCCGCAGGCGGCTGCGAGCCGGATCACCGCGGCGACGATCTCGGTGTCGACCGCGTTGTCGCCGAGCCCTGCGAGGAACGTGCGGTCCACCTTGACCACGTCGACCGGGAACTGCTTGAGGTAGGACAGTGAGGAGTAGCCGGTGCCGAAGTCATCGATGGCGAGCTGCAGCCCGAGCCGCTTGAGCTGGCGCAGCGAGGTGATCGCTGCCTCGGCGTCGCGCATGATCACCGTTTCGGTGATCTCCAGGCACAGCTGCTCGGGCCGAAGCTCGGTGCGCTTGAGAACCTCACCGATCTCGCCGACGATGTTGGGCCTGCTGAGCTGGTGGGCGGAGAGGTTGACGCTGATCTCCAGCGGCGGCAGCTCGGGGTGGGCGAGTGTCCACTCCTGCGCCTGCCGGCAGGCCTCCTCCATCACCCATGCCCCGAGCGGCACGATCAGGCCGGTCTCCTCGGCGAGCGGGATGAAGGTGTGCGGGGCCATCAGGCCGTCGGTGGAGTTCCAGCGCACCAGCGCCTCGGCACCGACGGCCTCGCCGGTGAGGGTGTCGACCAGCGGCTGGTAGTGCAGCACGAACTCCTGGTGGTCGAGAGCACGCCGCAACGCACCCTCCATCTCCAGCCTCGCGCGTGGGTTCTCGGCGCCCTCCGGCGCGAAGACCCGGTACTGCCCCTTGCCGGCCGCCTTGGCCATGTACGCCGCGGAGTCGGCCGCAGCGACCAGCTCTTCGCGCGAGCCGGCCTGATCCGAGGTCGCGATGCCGATCGAGGCGCTGACGAACAGCTCGTGACCGTCCACGATGCAACCGTTGGCCAGGGCTTCGAGGATCCGCTGTGCGATGGACGTGGCGTGGTGGACGTCGGTGACGTCCTCGAGCAGGATGGCGAACTCGTCACCGCCGAGCCGTGCGCAGGTGTCCTCGCGGCGCAGCGAGCGGCGCAGGATGTGGGCCACCTGGACCAGCAGCGAGTCGCCGGCCGGGTGGCCGTAGGAGTCGTTGACCAGCTTGAACCGGTCGAGGTCGACCATCAGGAGCGCGCTCTTGGTGTGGTGGCGCTCGGCCAGCAGCAGGGCGTGGTCGAGCCTGTCCTCGAAGAGGCGTCGGTTGGGCAGGTAGGTCAGCGGGTCGTGGAAGGCGAGGTAGGTGAGCTTCTCCTCGAACGCCTTGCGCTCGGTGATGTCGTGGATGACCAGCACGACGCCGGTCTGCGGCTCGGTCAGCCCGGTCGCGGTGAAGGAGACGGGGGTCCGCGCATCGCCGGCGAGGAGGACCGCGTCGGTGTCGCGCTTGCCGCTGTGCGAGCCGGCCAGCGCGGTGAGGTCGACGGGGCCGTCGTGGCCGGTCAGTCCGAACACGTGGTCGGCGACACGGCCGACCAGGTCCTCGCAGCCGACGAGGCGCTGCGAGGCCGGGTTGGCGAAGGTGACGACGCCGGAGGCATCGATGGCCAGCACGCCCTCGCTCTGGCTGTCGGTGATCGCCGACATGTGTGCGAGCAGGCGTGCGTTGCGTAGCGCCGCACTGCCGACGGTCGCCAGCGTGCTCAGGGCCGAGCGCTCGCTGTCGAGCCAGGAGCCGCCGCCGATGCGATCGACGACCTGGAGCGTGATGTCATCGACGTTCGCCTGCAGCGCACCGGGCGGGCACGGGGTGCTCGGGTCGACCAGCACCGCCTCACGCGCGTGCAGCACCGACATCGCGGAGCTGAGCAGCTGCTCGCGGACTGCCTCCGGATCGTCGGAGTTCCGCACGGCGACGACCGCCTCGCGTAGTGCCTCCGCGGCGAGCCGCGCCTGCCGCTGGACCACGACCGCGACGTACGCACGCTCCACGGTCAGACCGAGGGCGATCGCGGGTATGGCCATCCAGGGGTGCTCGGCCACCGCGACGCCGGCGACGATGCCGAACAGAAGGGCGCCGAAGTTGGCGACCTCACGGCTGCGCCACTGCTCCCACAGACCGCGGATCAGCGAATGGCCGGTGGCCAGGCGGACGATGGCGGCGACCGCTACCGAGGAGACGGCGGCGAAGACGAGGCCACCGCACCCACCGGCGACGATGGCCATCGGCGTGATCGGTTCGCCGGGACCGGCGCCGCCGGCCCGGGCCACCGCATAGCCGAGAAGACAGGCGAGCACGGTCTGGCCGACATTGAAGAGCACCTTGACCGCCGCGCGTCGAGCGAGGAGGTTGCCGACCAGTGAAGCGACGGCAACGGCGGCGCCCACCTCGACGGGGCTGAGCATGAGCACCATCGGGAGGAAGAGCGCCTCGTCCAGGTGATCGGACTCGATGCCGCCGTGACGGTGCACCAGGCGGTTGGGGCGGATGTGCGTGAACGCGAGGAGAGCCGTCAGCACCAGCAGTGCCACAGGATCGGCGAACGCGTCCCCGTGCGCATTTGCCCCGGCGAAGGCGATGACCACCACCGCCGCGACGGCCACCGAGATGCACACGATGGCGAGGCCGCGCGAGGAGAGCACGCGCGGCTGGTCGGTGAGCTGTGGATCCGCGGAGGTGCGGTCATCGACCGCCGCGGCACGCCCCTCGGACTCCGGAACATGCCGCCCTCCCAACGCGGCCGAGCCCGCAGGGTCCGAGGACCCTGCGGGCTGCCGTGACGGTGGGATCAGTTCCATGCAGTGGACCAGAATCCCATCGAGGTCCAGGCGATGCTGTTCCAGGCGGTGGAGTTCCAGGCGGTGGAGTTCCAGGCGGTGCTGTTCCAGGCGGTGGAGTTCCAGGCGGTGGAGTTCCAGGCGGTGGAGTTCCAGGCGGTGGAGTTCCACGCCGCGTCGTTCCAGGCGGTGGAGTTCCAGGCAGTGCTGTTCCACGCCGTGGAGTTCCAGGCGGTCGAGTCACCGCCGGTCGGCTTGCCGGCGTCAGCCAGCGAGCCCTGGGAGGCGGCAACGGAACCGGAACCGTCCGAAGTGTCCAGGCCCTTGTTGGGAGACGGCGCCGTGTCGGCGGCGAGGAGGGCAGGAATGTTGAGCTCGCCCTGACCCTGGGCAGTGGTCGGCGCATCCGGCAGCGGCACCGCGCTGCGCATCAGCATGCCCTTGATGTGGTTGTTGGTCAGGTTGGGTCGCTGCTGGAGCAGGAGTGCGACCGCGCCGGCGACCTGAGGAGCGGCGAACGACGTACCGCTACCGCGGAAGTAGCTCGACCCGACCTCGGAGTCGGGGTAGGTGGTGTCGACCGTCGAACCCGGCGAGCGGCTCGAGACGATGTGGGTGCCGGGAGCGACCAGATCGGGCTTGGCGAGTCCGGCCGCGGTCGGACCGGTGGAGGAGAAGGGCGCGATGGAGTCGTCGTCGGTCCCCAGCGTGGTGCCGTCGTCGCTCGCGCCGACCGTGATCACGTACGGGTCGTCGGCCGGCTTCCCGATGCCGCCGCTTCCGTTGTTGCCAGCCGCGACAGTGACGACCAGGCCGGCGCGCCACGCGCCCTCGACGGCCGCGTCGAGGGGGTCGATCCGCCAGTCCTGGGTGGAGTCGGTGCCCAGTGAGAGGTTGAGCACGCGGATGTTGTCCTTGGCGGCGTGGTTGACTGCCCATTGCACGGCGGTGATCACCCGCAGGACGTCGCTGGAGCCGTCCGCACCGGCCACCTTGAGGGCGACCAGGTTCGCGCCAGGTGCGACACCCTTGATCGCGCCCTCGGAGCCCGTACCGGAGCCGGCGATCGTGCCGGCGACGAAGGTGCCGTGCCCGAAGCTGTCGGTGGTGTAGCTGCCCTCACCGGAGAAGTCGTAGCCATCGATGACCTTGCCAGCCAGGTCACCGGTGTCGCTGATGCCGGTGTCGATCACCGCGACGCCGACGCCCTTGCCGTCGATGCCGTTCGCCCAGGCGCTGGTGGCACCGTCGACCTGGGGATAGATTGCCGAGGCGTCGTGGCTGTCCTGGCCCCAGTCGGCGTCGGCGACGCTGACAGGCACGTTCTCGGTGACGTTCAGGCCGAGGGCGATGAGCTGGGCACGCTCGGCGGCGCTCGCCTTCACCGAGAAGCCGCGGATGACCGGCAGGTCGGTGAAGCTGCTGTCGTGTCGCACCAGTTGCTTGCCCTGCAGCACGGCGGCCGCGGATCCGGTCACCAGGATAGTGGTGGTGGGCCCGCTCGAGGTGGCGGTCACTGACGGCACCCGGTCCGGGGCGGCCGCGTGGGCCGCGGGAGCCACGCCCAGGGAGAGGGTGAGGGTAACGAGGGTCGGAACGGCTCGGCGGAGCCGGCGCTGGAGAGGAAGCACGGTGATCGATCCTCTTTTCTTGCGCCCGTCACAGGAGACGTGCGCGTGGATTTGGGGCGGTGACGCGCGTTCCGCCTACCTGTTCAGATCGGCTGGTGGCGAATGAATCCTAGGGCGGAACGTAAAGATTCGGGGGTCCCGATTTCTAGTGATTCCACCCCAGTGCCGGGCCATCTGGGACTCGCTCATTTCGTTGCCGATCTGAGGGCGGCCGTTGCCGTCCTGACGGTGAGATGTGGCACTTTTCTGGCTCAGAAACGGGCACGTGCTGCCGAGGAACCGGCACCCGGGACCGCACGTCGGAGATAGCCCCTACCCCAGGCCCTACCCCAGGCCCTACCCCAGGCCCTACCGGACCACTCCTGCCTCAGCGGGCCGCGAGCAGGGCGTCGATCTTGGCCTCGAGCCGCTGGATGTCCTGGACCGTCGCGGACTCCTCGCCGGGCTTGAGGGTGACGACGATCGCGCCGCCCGGCTCGATCGAGATCTCTTCGACCTCCTCGACCCGGTTGGCGTTCTGACGGCGCAGCGCCGCTTCGACGTCGGCGCGGCGCAAACCCTCGGCTCGCAGAGCCTCGTCCTCCCAGTGCCCGTCACGGGCGAGCACCGTCGCGGTGCCCTCGAGGAGTCGCGCCAGCCGATCCGAGCGGCGCATGGAGCGCACCACGATCGCGTTGGCGCCGACCAGCACGAACGCGCCGATCACACCGCCGAGCAACGAGTTGTCCGGCCCGATGATGGCGTTCTGCACGACGTTGGACAGCAGCAGCATCACGACCAGGTCGAAGGCGTTGAGCTGGGCAAGGTCGCGCTTGCCGAAGAGTCGCAGGATGACGGCCAGGACCAGGTAGACCACCACCGTGCGGATGACCTTGTCGCCGAGCGGGGTCTGGACGTGCATCAGCTCATTCCACATGCCGGCCATCGTCGCGATCCGCGGGTGGCTTGTCGACAATCCGATTGTCGATCTCGCTGGTCGACTAAAGTGGCGACATGTCGATCACAGCGCTGCCCACCCTGCCCTCGTACGACGGTGCAGAGGTCGTCATCGAGGCACCGGGTGACGGGCCGGGGAACTGGGCCGGCGCGGCGAGCGCGATCCTGGTCGATGGCGTCTACTGGCTGACCTGGCGCAATCGCCGCCCGCTCGCCGAGGGACGCGGCGTGACGGTCGACGTCGCCCGCTCGACCGACGGCGTCCACTTCGAGACGGTCGCCGAGGTCAGCCGCGACATCTTCGGTTGCGAGTCGCTGGAACGGCCGGTGCTGATCGCGCTGCCCGAGGGCGGGTGGAGGCTCTACCTTTCCTGCGCCACCTGGAACTCCAAGCACTGGTGGGTCGACAGCCTCACCGCGGCGACCCCTGAGGAGCTGCCGCAGGGCAGCCGTCAGGTCGTGCTGGCGGGCGACGACGTCGAGGCGGTCAAGGACCCGGTGATCACGGCCGGTGCCGACGGCTGGGAGATGTGGCTGTGCTGCCACCCGCTCACCGAGCCCGGTCACGAGGATCGGATGACCACCCGCCGGCTGACCTCGGTCGACGGTCTGACCTGGGACGACCACGGCGTCGTCCTGGCCGGACGTGCGGGGGAGTGGGACGAGCGCGGCGCCCGCGTCACCACCCCGATCGGCACCGACCTCTACCTGTACGACGGGCGGCCGGATGCGGCGTCCAACTGGTTCGAGACCACCGGCGTGGCGCGCTGGGACGGCAGCCGGCTGGTGCCGGAGGCCGAGATCGCCCCGATCACCTCGCCGCACTCCGACGGGGCATTCCGCTATGCCGCCGCCGTACCCCTCCCGGACGGTCGGATCCGCTACTACGTCGAGGCCGCCAGGCCCGACGGCGCCCACGACCTGGTCACCGTCGTGCGCTGAGCGGAAGGCATCCGCCGAGTCTGTAGAAATGTCCGCCGAGCCTGTAGAGACGTCCGCCGAGCCTGTCGAGGCGCCTCGACAGGCTCGGCGACCGTTACGCGGTGGCGCGCTGCCGGAACGAGCCTCGGCTCACCGGCGAGAGCCACTGCGAGAAGTCCTGCCCCGTCATGTCGGTGAGCAGGCCGATGTCGTCGGCGAAGACGTCGATCAGCGAGGAGCGCTGCTCCTCGCTCAGCAGCGGGCGGTGCGCCTCGCCGGATCCGCCCAGCTGCCGGATCAACGGAGGCGCGGCGCGGCGCCACACCTGCGGCGGTGCGAACTGCCCGAGCCACGCTCCACCTCGCACGACCGGCCCGAGCGCGCGGGTGCGCCAGCTCGGCTCGACATAGGTCCGGGCGTTGTCGCTCGGGATCTCACCGACGTGGCCGGTCGTGATGCCGAGGAACGAGCTCGCCCGGTCGACGGCCCCGCACGGGTCTTCGATCAGCTCGCGGTAGCGCATCACCAGCACCCGGTCGGGGTCGACGTACCGGAAGAGGTGTTGCAGCTGCTCGCCGTAGCAACCGAGCTCGCGGTAGCGCCAGAACGGCGCGTAGCCGTCGTGGATCCGTCGAGGCTCCATCCTGAAGGCCTTGAGGAAGTCCGGCACCGGCTCGAGGCCGTCGCACCACAGGTGCATCCAGTTGGAGTAGGCCCGGTCGATCGGGTCGCGCACCACCGCGATCAGCCGTACGTCGGGCAGCGCCTCGGCGATGCGCCGGTGGGCGCCGCGACTCCACAGGTAGAACGGCGTCGACTCGCCGCGCACGTGATGCGCCGGGGCCTCGGCGAAGAGCGCTTCGTAGTCGCTGCGCCGCCAGACCCATTCCTGTTGCGAGTGCTTGTCCCCGGGCCCGCGCCAGTGCGGCGGCGGGGCCTGGTCGCAGAGGAAGTACTTCGGCTCCTTCGGCGAGCTCATGAACACCTCCGGATGGCGTGCCAGCGCGCTGTGCAGCGCGGTCGTGCCCGCCTTCGGCGCTCCGACGATCAGGAAGTCGGGACGCGGCGCTCGCGTGCTGATGCTCACCTTGGCACCCCCAAAGTTAAGTGGTGTGAGCCAGTGTACTAACTCCATAAGGGCATTGAGGCGAAGATCTTCTAGGCTGTTCCCGTGCCCGAGCTGAACATTCCCCCCGCTCCTGCGATCGAGGGTGCTCGGCACCTGCACAGCGGCAAGGTCCGTGACCTCTACGAGCTCACCGACGGCGAGTACGCCGGTCAGCTCCTCATGGTGGCCAGCGACCGGATCTCGGCGTTCGACTACGTGCTCGACACCACCATCCCGGGCAAGGGCGAGATCCTGACCCGGATGTCGCTGTGGTGGTTCGACCAGCTGTCGGAGATCGTGCCGAACCACGTCATCTCCACCGACGTCCCTGAGGCGGTCAAGGGCCGTGCGGTGATCTGCCAGAAGCTGCAGATGTTCCCGGTCGAGTGCGTGGCGCGCGGCTACCTCACCGGTTCGGGTCTGCTCGACTATCGCGAGCGTGGCGAGGTCTGCGGGATCCCGCTACCGGCCGGGCTGGTCGACGGCAGTCGGCTGCCCGAGCCGATCTTCACCCCGGCCACCAAGGCGGCCGTCGGCGACCACGACGAGAACGTCTCCTACGAGCACGTCGCCCGCGAGATCGGGCACACCGACGCCGCCGAGCTGCGCCGGCTGACCCTCGAGGTCTACACCCGCGCCGACGAGATCGCCCGCGGCGTGGGGCTGATGCTGGCGGACACGAAGTTCGAGTTCGGCATGCGCAACGACCACGAGCGCGACTTCGGTGGGGGCAAGCCCGCGATCGTGCTCGCCGACGAGGTGCTCACGCCCGACTCCTCCCGGTTCTGGTCCCTGGAGGAGTGGAAGCCGGGGCAGTCGCAGCCGTCGTACGACAAGCAGATCGTGCGCGACTGGCTCCTCGACAACTGGGACAAGGGCTCGGGTCAGCGCCCTCCGGCGCTCCCCAAGGAGATCGTGGAGCGCACCCGCACCCGCTACATCGAGGCCTTCGAGCGGCTTACCGGCGAGCGGTTCTGAGCGCTGCTGGACCACCGCGATCCTGGCTCATGTGACTGGCGAGTAGGTTGCTTGCACACGTGCCAACGCGATGGAGGAGACATGAGCGCGTACAACCTCAGCGACCTGCTCGAGCGCGGAGCTGCAGACCATCCCGAGCGGGATGCGATCGTCATCGGCGAGACCCGTCTGACCTACGCCCAGGTCGACGGCCTCGCCAACCAGGTCGCCAACACGCTTCAGGCCCGCGGCATCGGACCGGGTGACAAGGTCGCACTGACGAGCCCCAACACGCCGTACTTCACCATCGTCTACTTCGGCATCCTCAAGGCCGGTGCCGTAGTCGTGCCGCTCAACGTGCTGTTGAAGGGCCGCGAGGTCGCCTACCACCTGACCGACTCCGAGGCGAAGGCGTTCTTCTGCTTCGAGGGCACCCCCGAGCTGCCCACCGGCGCCGACGGCTGGGCCGGCTTCAACCAGGCCGAGACCTGCGAGCACTTCTTCCTGATCACCGCCGACCCGATGGCGGCCTCCTCCATCGAGGGCAGCCCCGAGAATCCGGTGCAGACGCTCTTCGGCGCGATCGGCCAGCAGCCGTCGGTCTTCGAGACGGTGGCGACCGACGAGGACGACACCGCCGTCATCCTCTACACCTCCGGCACCACCGGCCAGCCCAAGGGCGCCGAGCTGCGGCACCGCAACCTGCGCGACAACGCGCAGATCGGTGCGACCGCCTTCGGTGCGAGCACCGAGCACCCCGACACCTTCCTCGCCGTACTCCCGCTCTTCCACGCGTTCGGGCAGACCGTCGTGCAGAACGGCGCGCTCGCGTACGGCGGCACCATCGTGATGCTGCCGCGCTTCGAGGCCCGTGCCGCGCTCGGCCTGATGCTGAAGGAGAAGGTCTCCTTCTTCGCCGGCGTGCCGACGATGTACTGGGGCCTGCTCGGCGCGCTCGACGAGACGGTGGACGTGACGGCGCTGAAGGCCAACCTCCGTGCTGCGGTCTCGGGCGGATCGGCGCTGCCGGTGGAGATCCACAAGGAGTTCGAGGCTCGCTTCGGCGTCACGATCATGGAGGGCTACGGCCTCTCCGAGACCTCGCCGGTGGCGTCGTTCTCGGTCTGGGGCGAGCCCGCACGGCCCGGCTCGATCGGCATGCCGGTGGTGGGCTGCGAGCTGGAGCTGATCGACCCGCAGAGCTGGGACCCGATCGCCTGGGACGAGCACGCGGTGGGCGAGATCGCGATCCGCGGCACCAACGTGATGAAGGGCTACTACAAGCGCCCCGAGGCGACCGCCGCGGCGATCAGTCCGGACGGCTGGTTCCGCTCCGGCGACCTCGGCAGGCGCGACGCCGACGGCTGGTACTACATCGTGGACCGCACCAAGGACCTCATCATCCGCGGCGGCTACAACGTCTACCCGCGCGAGATCGAGGAGGTGCTGATGACGCACCCCGCCGTCTCGCTCTCGGCGGTGATCGGCGTGCCGAGCGAGGTGCACGGCGAGGAGATCAAGGCGTTCGTGATCCTCAAGCCGGGCGCCAGCGCGACGGGCGAGGACATCGTCGCGTGGTGCAAGGAGAACATGGCCAACTACAAGTACCCGCGGGTCGTGCAGATCGTCCCGTCGCTGCCGATGACCGCGACGGGGAAGATCCTCAAGCGCGAGCTGAGCTGAGAGCGTCGAGGGGTCACTTTCCGCACGTTGAGTGTCCAGCGAGCTGGACACTCGACCCGCGGAAAGTGACCTCTCGACTATGTGGCTCAGGCGAAGGGGTTGGGCAGCGCGCCCGGAAGCTTCGCCAGCACCTCGCGCGCCTGGGCTGCGACCTTGTGCTCGACCAGCACCTCGTACTTCGTCGCGATCACCTGGGTGACGGAGGCGAAGTCGCGCTGTCCACGGCTCATCGCGAAGCCGACCAGCGACCAGACCAGGCCGAAGACGAGGCCGAGCAGCATCGTGGAGACGATCTCGGCGACGGCGTTGGCGGTGCCGAAGAAGCTGAACAGGATGCCCACGAACAGTCCCAGCCACAGGCCCGAGATGGCGCCGCTGAGGGCGACCCGTCCGGTGGTGAGGCGGCCGGTGATCCGCTCCATCTGCTTCAGGTCGGTGCCGACGATCATGCAGTTCTCGACGGGGAATCCCTCGTCGGAGAGGAAGTCGACGGTCTTCTGCGCGGTCGCATAGTCGTCGTACGTCGCCAGTGACTGGGGGAACTGCAGGCGGAACCGGGCGGCGCCCAGTGCGGACTGCACGGCAGGATTGCTCATGCCCCCCAGTGTGCCGGATAGAATCCGCGCCATGCCTCGAGTCGTCGTCGACGTCATGCCCAAGCCCGAGATCCTCGACCCGCAGGGGAAGGCTGTTCTCGGTGCTCTGCCGCGGCTCGGCTTCTCCGGGATCAGCGAGGTCCGCCAGGGCAAGCGCTTCGAGCTGGAGGTGCCCGAGGTGACCGACGAGGTCCTGGCCGAGATCGAGAAGATCGCCGACACCTTCCTGGCCAACACGGTCATCGAGAACTACACCGTCCGGGTGGACCAGAAGTGAAGATCGGCGTCGTCACCTTCCCGGGCACGCTCGACGACGTCGACGCCGCCCGCGCGGTCCGCATCGGAGGCAACGAGGCAGTGGCGCTGTGGCACGGCGACCACGACCTCAAGGGCGTGGACGCGGTGATCCTGCCCGGTGGCTTCTCCTACGGCGACTACCTGCGCTGCGGCGCGATCTCGCGGTTCTCGCCGGTGATGGCCGAGGTGATCGAGGCCGCCGGCAAGGGCATGCCCGTGCTCGGCATCTGCAACGGCTTCCAGATCCTGTGCGAGTCGCACCTCCTCCCGGGTGCGCTGATCCGCAACGAGCACCGCAAGTTCGTCTGCCGGGACCAGCGTCTCCGGATCGAGAACAACCGGACGTCCTGGACCTCGACGTACGCCGAGGGTGCCGAGGTGACCATCGTGCTCAAGAACGGTGAGGGTGGCTTCGTCGCTGACGGCGAGACCCTCGACCGGCTCGACGGGGAGGGCCGGGTCGTGGCCCGCTACCTCGACGGCAACCCGAACGGATCGCTGCGCGACATCGCGGGCATCACCAACGAGCGCGGCAACGTCGTCGGCCTGATGCCGCACCCCGAGCATGCCGTGGAGGACCTGACCGGCTCCGGCACCGACGGCCTCGGCTTCTTCGCCGGCGTGGTCGAGCGCGTCTTCGCCTGAGCACCCGCGCCCCGTACCAAACGGTGGGCGACACGCCGTCGCCGCCACCGTTTCGTACCGGGCGCAGGTGCCTCAGCGCTTGCCTGCGCCGATCATCGCCCAGGTGGTCGCGGCGGCGATCCCCTGGTGCTTGACCCCGAGCTTCTTCTGGTACGCCGTCAGCGCCGTCGCGGTGAGGCTGTCGAAGCGGCCGGTGATGGCGGGCCGCGCGGTCGGCACCGCGATGGTCAGCGCGCGCTGGAGATCGCGGACGGCGCTCGACGCCGAGCCGTACTTCAGCGTCGGTCGGGCGTTGGTGGCGAAGAGCGAGAGCCACAGCTTCTTGTTCCAGGTGCTGGACGTGGTGGCGAACCGGTGAGCGGCACGCCAGCTGTGCACCGCCGCGACCAGCGGCTTGCCGAACTTCGCGTTGACCTTGCCGCGATAGCCCGCACGCTCGGTCAGCAGGCACTTGAGCGCCTTCACGTACGGCTTGCTCGAGGCCGGCACCGTGCTGCCGGGCGCGGGCACCTTGAGGTTCGGGTACGTCGAGAAGTCCACCGGCACGCCGCCGCAGTGCGACTCGGCCGGAGCGGTGCTGCCCTGTCCGACGTCGAGGAAGTCGCGGTCGATGTTGATGGTCACGCCGCCGTAGGTCTCGTTGTGGCCCCCGACGTACTGCTTGACCCGGGCGTGCGGCATCCAGCCGGTGCTGGAGACGTAGGTCGAGGCGGTGTTGGCCTGCTTGTTCCAGTCCGCGATCCAGACCTGGTCGGGCAGCACGTAGGCGGTCGGGGTCGTCTGCCGGACCTGGTCGAGCATCTTCAGCCCCGAGCTGGCGCTGGAGTAGACGCCGGAGAGGTAGCCGTGCGCCTTGATCTCGGTGGTCCAGGCGGACAGGAAGGTCAGCGCCGACTCGCGACAGCTGGTCTTGGTGGAGTCGAACGCCTCCAGGTCGTAGTACATGGTGCTGCCGGGCACCAGGCCCAGGCCGGCCGCGACGCCGAGGGTCTTGTCCGCCTCCGCCTTGCCCTGGGCGGTCGCCGCGGCGTACTTGCCACTGGTCTTGGTGGCGTTGATGACCGGGTCGGTGCCGTAGCGCGGGAAGCGCGTGCTGCAGCTGGCCTGGGGGCCGAGCGTGATCGGCAGCAGCTTCCACCCCTTGGCCAGCTGGGTGCTGACCCAGGTGGCGTTGAGGTTGGTCTGGGTGCGGCAGGCCCGCGAGTTGCCCGAGATGTAGACGCCCACCGCCAGGTACGGCGAGGTCGCCAGCCAGGTGTCCATCGCCGCCTGGCTCGGAGCTTGGCACTGGTCGAAGCCGTAGCCGGTGAAGCTGCCCGGTGTCGGGGGGTTGGTCGAGGCGGTGGCCTTGACCAGTGCGATCGGGGCGGACCCGGCGCGGTGCGGGACGGTGAGCAGGGTGGCGACCAACAGGGCCGCAAGGCCTGCTCCGAGGAGTCGGAGCAGGCCTGCGGCGGTGAGGTTGCGAGGCGAGATGACAGGCATGGCGAGAGCACTCTAAGCACTCCAGTCACACGAGTAACAGGCTTCGCGGTGAACTACATGGATGTAATTAAATGCCTTCTGACCTGGGGCAACGCGATTTCCGGGTCAGTCGAGCACGGCCCGCGGTGCCCGCCTCGGCATCCGCCGCGCCACCAGGGAGAGCGCGCTGACCAGAGCCAGCCCCGCGAGGATCCCAGAGGCGAGGAAGCCGGAACGTGCGCCGTGCAGGAAGTCGCCCGGTACGGCGTTGGCGGCGTATACCGAGGCGATCACGGCCAGCCCGACCGAGCCGCCGAGCTGCTGCATCGTCTGCAGCAGACCCGAGGCGGCACCGGCGTGCTCCGGCTCGACGCCGCGCAGCACCAGCGAGGTGATCGGCATGAATGTCAGGCCCGCCGAGATGCCCAGGGTGAGCAGGGAGGGGAAGACGTCCACGTAGCCGGCGCCGGAGCCGAGCGCAGCCAGTCGCAGGAAGCCCAGGGTCATGCCGGTCGTGCCGACCACGATCAGCGGGAGCTGACCGAAGCGGGCGACCAGGCGGGGCGTGATCCGGGCCAGGGTGAAGATGCTCAGCGGCATCGGCAGGAACGCCAGCCCGGTGGTGAGTGGCGAGAAGCCGAGGTCGTCCTCGAGGAACTGCACCATCAGGAAGAACATCGCCATCATGCCGCCGTAGAACATGGCCATGATCGCCAGCGAGGCGACGCGATCGTGGCTACGCAGCAGGCTGGGGCGCAGCAGCGGGTGGGCGACCCGGCGCTCGGTCACCGCCAGGACGGCGATGAGGACGGCGCCCAGTGCGAGCGCACCGATGGTGTGCACGGAGCCCCACCCGTGGTCCGGGGCACCGATGAGGCCCCACACGATCGCCACCGCACCACCGGTCGCCGAGATGGCGCCGACGATGTCGAACCGACCGGGACGGCGCGGTGTCTCGGTGACGAAGCGGCGCACGGTCAGCAGGACGAACAGCCCGATCGGGACGTTGATGAACAGCGTCCAGCGCCACGAGATCAGGTCGGTCAGCACGCCGCCGAGGATCAGCCCGAGCGCGCCGCCGCCCGAGGAGACGGCCGTGAAGAGGGCGAGTGCGCGGTTGCGCGCCGCCTCGTCGGGCGCGCTGGTGGTCAGCAGGGCCAGCACCGACGGGGCGGCGATCGCCGCGCCGACTCCTTGCAGGGCGCGGCTGATGACCAGCATCTCGGCGGACTGGGCCAAGCCGCCGACGAAGGAGAAGAGCGTGAAGACGGCCAGGCCGAGCCAGAAGACGCGGAGCCGTCCGAAGACGTCACCGAGCCGGCCACCGAGCAGCAGCAGTCCGCCGAAGGCCAGCGTGTAGCCGTTGAGCACCCACGACAGTCCGGCCGGGCTGAAGGAAAGATCAGTGGAGATGTGCGGGAGGGCGACGTTCACGACAGTGGCGTCGAGGACCAGCATCAGCTGGGCGATCAGGACGATGAAGATGCCCGTGGCGGCGCGTCCGGCGTTCGGCGGCAGCTCGGTGGGCAGGGGCGCCTTGTGGGCGCGCGACAGTACGGTCGAAGACATGGATGGTTTCTCCTGTTCTGGCCGGAGAGGCCGAGGTACAGTTGAACCCGGAGAGTTCCTCCGGTTCGCTGACAACGATACGGAGAATGTCTCCGTTTAGCAAGGGGCTATGGTCGTGCAGCACCGATCCAGCCCGGATCCAGGAGGAGGAAGGCCGTGCGCGCAGACGCCAAGCGCAACTACGACAAGATCGTGGGAGTGGCGCGGCAGGTCTTCCGGGAGAAGGGCTACGACGCCCCGCTCGACGAGATCGCCAAGAAGGCAGGCGTGGGTGCCGGCACGCTCTACCGGCACTTCCCGACTCGCGACGCGCTGCTCGACGCCGTCATGCAGGCGTGGGTCGACAGTGTCGACGTCGCCACCGAGAAGGCCCTGGCGCGCGAGGGTTCGCCGCGTGAGGTGCTGCTCGGCTGGTTCGACAGCTATGTCGGCCTGATCAGCTCCTACAAGGGCAACCCGGCCAAGCTGACCTCGGCGATGGGCGATCCGGCCTCGCCGATCCTGACCAAGTGCCAGATCCTCACCCAGGCCAACGGTCGGGTGATCGACGAGCTCGGCGACGCCCTCAAGAGCGGCATCGAGCCGCTGCAGATGGCGCGGCTGATCGGCGGCGTGGCCACCGTCGCGGACAACGCCGACCTCGACACCGACGCCGTACGGCCGATGCTCGAGGTCGTCGCCGACGGCCTGCTGGCCTGACGCCGGGCTGACCCTGAGGCGGACCTGGGGCTGATCCTGGCGCGGGGCTGGCGTCCGCGGCTCATCGCCGAGTCGGTGCAGACGGCCCGCGCCGGATAGATTTGGCGCCGTGACCGCGCCCGTGCAGCCCGTCCTTGACACCGTCACCAACGCCTCCTCCGATCCCGACCGGTCCCAGCCGTGGGCCGAGCTCGGGCTCAAGGAGGACGAGTACGCCGAGATCAAGCGCATCCTCGGGCGTCGCCCGACCGGCGCCGAGCTCGCGATGTACTCGGTGATGTGGAGCGAGCACTGCTCCTACAAGTCCTCCAAGGTGCATCTGCGGCAGTTCGGTGAGATCCCGCAGGAGACGCCCGCCGGGAAGATGCTCGCCGGCATCGGCGAGAACGCCGGCGTGCTCGACGTCGGCCAGGGCTACGCGGTCACCTTCAAGGTCGAGTCGCACAACCACCCGTCGTACGTCGAGCCCTACCAGGGCGCCGCGACGGGCGTGGGCGGCATCGTCCGCGACATCCTCGCGATGGGCGCCCGCCCGGTCGCCGTGATGGACCCGCTGCGCTTCGGCCCGCTTTCCGAGCCCGACACCCACCGCGTGCTGCCCGGGATCGTGGCCGGCGTCGGCGGCTACGGCAACTGCCTCGGCCTGCCCAACATCGGCGGCGAGGCGGTCTTCGACGCCTCCTACCTGGGCAACCCGCTGGTCAACGCGCTCGCGATCGGCGTCCTCAAGCACGAGGACCTGCACCTCGCCAAGGCCTCGGGAGCGGGCAACCTCGTCATCATGTACGGCGCCCGCACCGGCGGCGACGGCATCGGCGGCGCCTCGATCCTGGCCTCGGTGGAGTTCGACGAGGACGGTCCGGCCAAGCGACCCTCGGTCCAGGTCGGTGATCCCTTCATGGAGAAGCTGCTGATCGAGTGCACGCTGGAGCTGTTCGCCTCCGGCATCGTGCGCGGTATCCAGGACTTCGGCGCCGCCGGCATCTCGTGCGCCACCTCGGAGCTGGCCGCGGCCGGCGACGGTGGCATGCACGTCGAGCTGACCAAGGTGCCGCTGCGCGACTCCACGCTCGCGCCGGAGGAGATCCTGATGAGCGAGTCGCAGGAGCGGATGATGGCCGTCATTGCGCCCGAGGACGAGGCCACGTTCTACGAGATCTGCAAGAAGTGGGACGTCGAGGCCGCCACCATCGGCACCGTCACCGGCAGCGGTCGCCTGGTCATCGACTGGAACGGCGAGACCATCGTCGACGTCGACCCGCGCACCGTCGCCCACGAGGGTCCGGTCTACGAGCGCCCCTTCGCCCGCCCGCAGTGGCAGGACACCCTCCAGGCCGACGGCGCCGAGACGCTCGCCCGTCCGGCCTCGGCCTCAGAGCTGCGCTCGACCGTCCTGGCGCTGGTGGCCTCGGACAACCTGTGCGACAAGTCCTGGATCACCGACCAGTACGACCGCTACGTGCGCGGCAACACCGTGCTCGCGCAGCCGTCGGACTCCGGCATGATCCGGGTCGACGAGTCGACGAACCTGGGCGTCTCGGTCTCCACGGATTGCAACGGCCGCTTCGCCAAGCTCGACCCCTACGCCGGTGCTCAGCTGGCCCTCGCGGAGTCCTACCGCAACGTCGCCACCGGCGGCGCGGTGCCGCTGGCGATCTCGGACTGCCTCAACTTCGGCTCGCCCGAGGACCCGGCCGTGATGTGGCAGTTCGCCGAGGCCTGCCGCGGCCTCAAGGATGCCTGCCTCGAGCTCGGCATCCCTGTCACCGGCGGCAACGTGTCGCTCTACAA
This sequence comes from Nocardioides sp. Iso805N, assembly GCF_000364605.1. Lineage (GTDB taxonomy): Bacteria > Actinomycetota > Actinomycetes > Propionibacteriales > Nocardioidaceae > Nocardioides. The sequence continues at coordinate 242,705 of NZ_KB822577.1, forward strand.
CCAGACCGGCGATGTGGCGATCAACCCCACGCCGGTGGTGGCGGTGCTCGGCGTGATCGAGGACGTCACGGCGCGCACGCCGTCGAAGTTCCAGGCCGCCGGCGAGCGCGTCTTCCTGCTCGGCGAGACCCGCGACGAGCTCTCCGGCTCCGAGTGGGCCCACGTCGCGCACGGTCACCTCGGCGGCCTGCCCCCGCGGGTCGACCTTGCCGCCGAGAAGGCGCTGGCCGAGCTGCTGCACGAGCTGGTCGGCGTCGCCTCCTCCGCGCACGACCTCTCCGACGGTGGCCTCATGCAGGCACTGGCCGAGCCCGCGATGACCTCGGGCATCGGCGTCTCGGTGGCGGTCGAGGGCGACCCGTTCGTGTCGCTGTTCTCCGAGTCCACCGCGCGCGTGCTCGTGACGGTGCCCGCGGAGCGCGCAGGCACGCTCGCCGAGCTCGCCGCCAAGCACGGCGTGGCGCTGACCGAGCTGGGCGAGACCGGCGGGTCGTCGTACGCCGTCGACACGGCTGCGGGCCGGATCGAGATCCCGCTCGACGAGCTCACCGCCGCCTGGAAGGCCACTCTGCCGGCCGCGCTGGGCTGATCGGCTGGGCTACCAACTTGGCGGATTTCGTCCACAACGGCCGCCTCCGGCACCGGTCTCCACAGGCGTCGAGGCGGCCGTTGTGCGTCTCTTGAGGCGGCCGTTGACTCGTGGTCATGACCTCGAAGGAGACCTACCATGACTGCTATGAGCACCCTCGACCTCCCGGTCCCGTCGCGCCCGCTGACGTATGCCGACCTGGAGCGCATGCCCGATGACGGGCGTCGCTACGAGCTGTTCGACGGGGCGCTGCTGGTGAGTCCCTCGCCCTCGCGGTTGCACCAGCGCGTGGTTCTCCAGCTGGTGCGTCTTCTGGACCCGTTGACGCTGCCCGCCTGGGAGCTGTTCACGGCACCGTTCGACGTGGTCATCGACGACTACACCGCCTTCGAGCCGGACGTGCTGATCGCGCGGATGGCCGATCTCACCGAGCGCAACCTGCCGGCCCCGCCGGTGCTGGCGATCGAGGTGCTCTCGCCGAGCACTCGCACGACCGATCTCACCACCAAGCATGCGCGGCTGCGCGACTTCGGCTGCCGGCACTACTGGGTGGTCGACCCGGACGAGCCGTCCGTGGTCGCCTGGGAGCTCGGTGACGGCGCGTACGTCGAGGCGGGCCGCGCGGTCGGTGAGGAGACCATGCGACTGGAGCGCCCGTTCGCCGTCGAGGTCACGCCGCAGCGGCTGACCGAGCGCTGACGCGATCCGTCGGCCATTCGGCCGGGCGGGGGACCGAGCGCACCGCTCGCGAGAGCGTGGGGATGAGCGCGACCAACGCGGTGAGTGCGGCCAGCACCAGGATCGCCTCCCGGCCGCCGACACCTCCGAGCAGCAGGCCGGCCAGGACCGGGGCGAGCGGCATCGGGGCGAGCGAGGTGAACTGCATCGCCGACTGCACCCGGCCGACGAGAGGACCCGGCGTGACCGCCATCCGGTAGGAGCTGGTGCCGGCGTTGCCGGCCGGGTTGAGCAGCAGGATCGCGCCCAACCCTGCGGCGACGACCAGCGGGGCGCCCCAGAAGGCCATCGGCAGCATCAGCGGCAGCATGCTCCACACGACCGCCAGGGTGAGCCGGCCGGTCGGGAACCGGTCGATCAGCCACGGCGCGAAGGCAGCGCCGGCGATGCCGCACAGTCCACCCACCACCTCGACGATGGCGATCGCGGTCGGCGGGGTGCCGTCCTGGACCAGGCGGAGGATCGCGACGAGGAACAGGGCGTTGGTCGTCAGGTTGACCAGCGGTGACCAGATCAGCAGCACCCGCAGGTAGGGCTGCTGCCAGGTGAAGTGCAGCCCCTCGCGCAGGTCACGCACCGGCCTGGAGACGGACACGGGTGCGGCCGACAGGTCGGCTCTGATCCGGCCGAGGCAGACCCACGCCACGGCGTACGAGACGGCGTCGAAGAGGAACGGCACCCAGCGCGTCAGGCCGTACAGCACGCCCCCGAGCGGGGCGCCGACCAGGCCGGCGACATGCTGGCGAGCCTGCTGCTGGGCCATCGCGGTGGGCATCTCCTCGTCGGCGACGACGGCGCCGATCGCCGACATCTCCGCTGGCGAGAACAGCCCGCTCGCGACGCCGGTCGCGAGCGCGACCGCCAACAGGTGCCCGATCGTCAGCACGCCGAGGATGCCGGCGACGACGAGGGACGCGTAGAGCACCACGCCGAGGGCCGAGGAGATCCGCATGATCCGCAGCCGGTGGAAGCGGTCGGCGAGCAGGCCGGCCGGAAGCAGCGTGGTCACCATGCCGAGCAGGTAGGCAGCCTCGACCGATGCGGCCCACAGCGCCGATCCGGTGAGGGCGAAGCCGAGCAGTGGATAGACGAACGTGCTCACCCGGGTGCCGAGCTCGGAGATCGTCTGGCCCACCCACAACACGCTGAAGTCGTGGTTGCGAGCCAGTGCGCGCCAGTGCTGTTCGAAGGGTGCGGCCATACCCGCACCCTATGTTGCGCAACGATCGTTGCGCAATAGTGCGTGCGGAATTCGCTAGGATCCCCTCGTGGCCCAGTACGACGACCCGCGGATCCTGCGTGCGATCGCGCACCCGGCGCGCCGGCGGATCCTCTCCGAGCTCTACGCCGGCGGCTCCCTGCGCGCTGCCGACGTCGCCAGGACCCTCGACATGCCGGCCAACCAGGCGAGCTTCCACCTTCGCCAGCTGGCGAAGTACGGACTCGTGGAGGAGGCGCCCGACGAGGCCCGCGACAAGCGCGACCGGGTCTGGCGGATGGCCGCCGACGACGGCATCTCCTTCCGCAGCGAGGACATGCTCGCCCAACCCGGCGGCGACGCGGCGATGGAGGTCTACCGCCGCAGCGCACGTGCCTGGGGCCACCAGCTGGTCGATCGCTCGGTCGAGCCGGACGTCCCCGACGCCGAGAAGTGGGTCTTCAACGCGTCCCTGCGCTTCCACCCCGACGAGCTGGTCGAGTTCGCCCACGAGATCGAGCAGCTCCACCAGCGCTGGCGCGACCGCACCCGCGGGCATGACGACGGCCGGGTGACCTACTCGGTCTACCAGCTGATCCAGCCCTATCCGGAGGACGACTGATGCCTGCCCGGCTCAAGCCTGCCGCGCGCGAGGACGTGCTCGCCGCACTCGGCCGCCTCCGCGCCGCCGCGGCAGCGGGCGAGGCTCCCGCCAAGGCGGACCTCAAGCTGCTGACCAAGCACTACCTCGCACTGCTGGAGACCAAGGCGCCGGGCCGGAGCGTCGAGGTCAGGGTGCCGCCGTTCGCGGCGATCCAGTGCGTTCCCGGCGTACGGCACACCCGCGGCACGCCGCCGGCGGTGATCGAGACCGACGCCGCGACCTGGATCGAGCTGGCGACCGGCGAGTCCACCTGGAGCGAGGCGCAGGACAGCGGCCGGATCAGCGCGAGCGGCGAGCGGGCCGACCTGGCTCCATACCTGCCCCTCGCGTAGTCGGGCCGCCGCAACGGCACCCCGCCCCCACGACATCGATCCGACCCAGGCGTGTGCCACCGCCGGCTCCGGGGTGATCTGCCCGGCCGATTACGCTCGGTCCATGACCGACCTCAAGACGACCGTCCACGACCTCATGCCGGCCCTGCTGGAAGACCTGAAGGATCTGGTCCGGATCGAGTCCGTGAGCGCGGACCCGGCCCGGCTGAGCGAGGTCGAGAAGAGTGCGGAGAAGACCCGCGCCCTCTTCGCCGCCGAGGGCTTCGAGGCCGAGATCGTCCGGGCCTACGACGGTGCCCCGCCGGCGGTCGTCGGCGAGAAGAAGGGCCCCGAGGGCGCCCCGGTGGTGCTGCTCTACGCCCACCACGACGTCCAGCCCGAGAACGACCCGGCCGATTGGGACAGCGCGCCCTTCGAGCCGACCGTGCGCGGCGACCGGCTCTACGGCCGAGGTGCGGCCGACGACAAGGCGGGCATCGCCATGCACCTGGGCGCGGTGCGTGCCCTCGGTGACAGTCTGCCGGTGACGCTGCGACTCTTCATCGAGGGCGAGGAGGAGGTCGCCTCGGCGACCCTGCCCGAGCTGCTGGAGAAGCACCAGGACCGGCTCAAGGCCGACGTGATCATCATCGGCGACTCCGGCAACTGGGACATCGGCGTCCCCGCCCTGACCACCTCGCTCCGCGGGCTGATCCGCGTCGACGTCCAGGTCCGCACGCTCACCCACGCGGTCCACTCCGGCATGTGGGGCGGCCTGGTGCCGGACGCGATCATGGCGCTGACCCGCCTGCTCAGCACGCTGTGGACCGAGGACGGCTCGTGCGCCGTCGAGGGCCTGGTCAGCGGCCCGGCCGCGGACGTCGACTACCCCGAGGAGCGGCTCCGGGCGGAGTCCGGCGCCGCGCCGGGCACCCACTGGGTCGGCACCGGCTCCTCGGTCGAGCGGCTGTGGACCAAGCCGGCCGTCACCGTCACCGGCATCGACGCCCCCAAGGTCGACGGCGCCTCGAACACGCTGACTCCGGTCGCCCGGGCCAAGGTCACCATCCGGATCGCACCCGGCGACACCGGCGAGAACGCCGTGGCGCGGCTGCAGGCCCACCTCGAGAAGCACGTGCCGTGGGGCGCGGAGCTCTCCACAAAGGTGATCGACACCGGCGAGGCGACGGTGCTGGAGGCGACGGGTCCGGCGTACGACGCGGCGCGCGCTGCCTTCACCGAGGCCTGGGACGGCGTCGCGCCGATCGACATGGGCGTGGGCGGATCGATCCCGTTCATCGCCGAGTTCAAGGAGGCGTTCCCGGCCGCCAGCGTGCTGGTGACCGGTGTCGAGGACCCCGACACCCGTGCACACGGGCCCAACGAGGGCCTGCACCTGGCCGAGTTCGAGCGGGTCGTGCTCGGCGAGGCGCTGCTGCTGCGCAACCTCGCCCAGGGCTGATCCCTCAGGCCCCGGCGACGGTGCTGGTCGGGAGCGTGACCCGCACCTGGGTCCCGGTCCCGACCTCCGGGTCGACCTCCGATTGGATCTCCAAGCTGCCGCCGTGGCGCCGGACGATGCGGTCGACGATCGGCATGCCCAGCCCGATGCCCGAGGGCCCGCCGGCCCGCGCGGCGGCACCGCGGAAGAAGTCGTCCAGGACGTGCGCGCGCTCGTCCTCGGGGATGCCGATGCCGTTGTCCGCGACGGTGAGCGAGGCCTCGGTGCCGTGCTGCTCGAGCCGCACGGTCACCGAGCCCCCGGTCGGGGTGTAGCGCAACGCGTTCTCGATCAGCTCGCAGATCAGCCGGCTGAGCTCGTCACCGTCGCCGTTCACCAGCACCGGGCCGAGCGGCAGCCGGGCGCTGAGCGCCAGCCCCTTGGCCGCGGCCTCGGGGCCTGCCGCCTTCGTCGTACCGCGCACGATGGTGCGCAGGTCGAGCACCTCGCGGTGCGGATGGTCGTCGGGATGCGCGAGGCGGGAGAGCAGCAGCAGCGCCTCGACCACCTTGATCATCACACCGGCGCCCTGCTCGATGCCGGCCACGGCCGCCTCGTCGATGGCACGAGCCGGGTCACCGATCCGCTCGAGGTTCTCCTCGATCGTCCGAAGGGGTCCGCGCAGCTGTTCCGCGACCGTGCCGATCAGGCTGCTCTGGTAGTCGTCGAGGGCGGAGAGGTCGCGGATCAGCGCACGCTGCCGCTCCTGGATCCGAGCGCGGTGCAGCACCCGCCCGAGGTCGCGACCGATGTCGAGCGCGACGGCGCACTCCACGTCGGTCCACAGCGGTGCACCGACGTCGCGCAGCAGCACCAGCGCGCCCCAGCAGTGCTCGCCCGAGCCCAGCGGGACGTGCAGCAACGAGTCGAGCCCGTTGTCGGCCAGATCCGCGAGCACCATCTGGGTGGCGGCCGTCTGAAGCTGGGTCGGAGACAGGGGCTGGCGCACGCCGCGGACCAGGACCTCGCCGCGGCGCCACAGCTCTTCGGCAGCGGCCTCGCTCACCGCCAGCAGCTCGCGACTCATCGAGATCGGCCGCTGCCCCAGACCCCGGACGAACCCTGGCTCCTCCGCATCGAAGATGCGCACCCGCAGGCCGACGACGTCGAAGCCCTCGAAGATCGCGGAGCTCGCCTCATCGACCGCACCTGCGAGGGTGGTGTGCGCCGAGGCCCGGCGTACGGCGTCGCGCGCGATGCGCAGCAGCTGCGCCCGCTCGGCCAGCCGGTTGCGCTCCAAGGCGGAGAAGATCGCCTTCCCGGCCTGACGGGCGTAGCGCTCGAGAACCGCGAGCTGCTCCGGGCCGGGCACCCGGCCGTCGTGCGGCAGCGCGACGCTGAGCATCCCGATGAGCCGGCCGTCGGGCGCGTAGCTCGGCGCTCGCAGGGCGCTCTGGGGATGCCAGCGACCGAGGTCGTCGAGATCATCGGACCCGCCGGCGTCGCCGGCCCCGCGGGCGCCGTCATCGGTGCGGTAGCGGCCGCTGAACTTGTAGGTGCCCCAGTCCTCGCTCGCGGCGAGGACCTCGGCGGCCTCGTCGACGTGCCACCGCGCGCCGAGGAGCCCCCTTGCCGGCACCGGCCGACCATCGGGCAGGCGGCCGAGCTCGCCGCCCTCGGCGACCGCGACCGCCACCAGCTCGTCGCCGTCGCGGACGCTGACCACGACCATGCCGAAGCCGAGCATCCGGCCGACTCCGTCGGCGACCAACTCGAAGAAGCGGGTGTCGGTGGGGTCGGGGCGGAAGCCGCTCGGCTGCCCGCCCACGGCCGTCATCTCGCCACCTCGCGGGGAAGGTGGACGCGGAACGTGCTGCCCTCGCCAAGCTGGGAGTCGACCTCGATGCGACCGGAATGGCGCTCGACGATCCGACGTACGATCGCCAGGCCGAGGCCGGTGCCGGGTTCGAGGAGGGCCTCGGCGTTGTTGGTCCTGAAGAACTCGGTGAACAGCAGCGCCTGGTCCTCCGCCGAGATGCCGATGCCGTCGTCGGAGACGCTCAGCACCGCGCCGTCGCCGACCTCGGTGAGCGAGACCCGGATCTCGCCGCCGGCGGGGGAGTACTTCACCGCGTTGCTCACCAGGTTGCCGGCCAACCGGTCCAGCTCTGCCGCCGCTCCCGCGACGAGCACGCTGCGAGCAGGCAGGTCGAGGGTGAGGCGGAGCCCGCGCCGCTGCGCGGTGTCCTCGTTGTGGGCGCAGACGTCGCGCAGGATCCTGTCGAGCTCGACCGGCCGCACGCCTCGGTGCGCGGCGCTGCTGGCCGAGCCGAGGCTCTGCAGGTCCTCGACGATGGCCGACATCCGGGCGGCGCTGCGGCGTACCGCCGCCAGCAGGTACGCCGCCTCGTCGGGGGCCGAGGTCTCCGCGAGCAGCTCGAGGTTGGTCCGGATCGCGGCGAGTGGGTTCTTCAGCTCGTGCGAGACGGTGGAGACCATCTCGCTCTTGTAGGCCTCCAGGACGCGCAGGTCGGCGAGCACCTGCTCGTCCCGCTGCCGGGCGAACACGCCGGCGATCAGCCCGCCGAGGTCGCGCCCGATCTCGACGATCGCCTCGCGCTCGACCCGCCGCCAGGGCAGTGCTCCCAGGGGCCGGAGCAGGATCATCAGGCCCAGGCACTCGGCGCCGACGCCCAGCGGCACGTAGAGCATCGACTCGACGTCGTTGTCCGCGAGGTAGGCGCCGGCCAGCTCGAGGGCGCCGGTGTTGGACTCGTCCACGTTGATCCGCTGCGTGCGACCGAGCACGGCGAGCTCCTGCGCGCTCCACAGCCGCCGGGAGATGTCCTCGCCGTACGGGATGAAGCGCAGCTCCATGGGCAGGTCGCGGGGCCCCGTCGTGTCGAGCGTGGTCGACTCCCGGCCCGGTCCGCCGAACACATGGAACCACGCTGCGTCCAGCCCGAAGTGGGTCAACAGGGTATTGCCGACCCGGCGCAGCACCGGCTCCAGCTTCTCGCCGGTCTCGCCGGTCTCCCCGGTCTCCCGGGTGCCGGCCGCGTCGCCCGAGTCATGGATGGCGGCCCGGATCAGGTCGCGTGCCGACTCCAACTGGTGCAGCTGCTGGGCGACCTTCAGCCGTTCGAGCACGGCGAGCAGCCCGTTGCGGGCCTGCTCCGGATAGACCTGCAGCGCGTCCCATTCCGCGCCGGCGGGGCGGCGTCCGCTCGCCGGCAGGTCGAGGCTCAAGATGCCGACGATGTCGCCGTCGTCGTCGCGCAGGGGCGCCAGCAGGGCGTCCTCGGGGTGCCAGCGCTCCGGGTCGTCGCTGGCCTCGATCGGTGGGATCCAGGAGTGCCCGTCGAACGACTCCGGGTAGTCGGCCTCGGCAGGCAGGAAGATGTAGCGCCCGTGCTGCTCGCCGCTGGGCAGGATGCTCTCCAGATCGGCCAGCGGGATCTCCGCGCCGAGCAGGGCGGCTCGAGCGTCCTCGTTGCCCGAGATCGCGACGTTCCGCACCATCTCCCCGACCCGGACCATCAGTGCGACGGCGGTGAAGCCGGCCAACGCGCAGGTGGCGTCGGCGATCAGGTCGAACGAGGACTGCAGCAGGTCGTCGAGATCACCGTCAGCGTCGGCGACGCCGAGGGGCGAGAGCATGGAGAACATCGTCACCGGCTGGGTGGGGTGGACTGGGAGCGACCCAAGTGTGGAGCATCCGCGCACCTCTTCGCGCGGTTTCGGCCGCGATGGCGGGTGGCCCGTACGATGGATGAGTGCCTTACACGAGTCGCACCGGCAGTCCCCGCCGAGGAGGCGACGGTCGGCTGACCGCGGCCCTCGACCCCCACGACCAGGGCCCTCAGGACCAGTGCGGCGTCTTCGGCGTCTGGGCGCCAGGTGAGGACGTCGCCAAGTTGACCTACTTCGGTCTCTACGCGCTCCAGCACCGTGGCCAGGAGTCGGCAGGCATCGCGGTGAGCAACGGCCGCCAGATCCTGGTCTACAAGGACATGGGCCTGGTCTCGCAGGTCTTCGACGAGACCACCCTCGACTCGTTGAAGGGTCACCTGGCCGTCGGTCACGCCCGCTACTCCACCACCGGCGCCTCCACCTGGGAGAACGCACAGCCCACCTTCCGGCCGACGGCTGACGGCTCGATCGCGCTGGGCCACAACGGCAACCTCATCAACACCCACGACCTTCGTGACATGGTCGCCGCGCTGCCCGAGCGTGCGGCCGACCCGGTCCGTGCCTCCGAGCCGGTCTCGACCAACGACACCTCGCTGCTGACGGAGCTGCTCGCGCACCACCCCGACACCAGCCTGGAGCAGCGTGCGATCGAGCTGCTGCCGCTGGTCAAGGGCGCGTTCTGCCTGGTCTGGATCAACGAGAACACCCTGTACGCCGCCCGCGACCCGCAGGGCATCCGTCCGCTCGTCCTGGGCCGCCTGGACCGCGGCTGGGTGGTCGCCTCCGAGGACGCCGCACTGGCCACGGTCGGTGCCAGCGTCGTACGAGAGATCGAGCCGGGCGAGATGATCGTCATCGACGAGGACGGACTGCGCTCGCACAAGTTCGCCGAGCCGGCCCGCAAGGGCTGTGTCTTCGAGTACGTCTACCTCGCCCGACCCGACGCCAACATCGCCGGCCGCAACGTGCACGAGTCGCGTGTGGAGATGGGCCGCGTGCTCGCGCGTGAGTTCCCGGTCGAGGCCGATCTGGTCATCCCGGTGCCGGAGTCCGGTACGCCGTCGGCGACCGGCTACGCCGAGGAGTCCGGCATCCCCTTCGGCCAGGGCTTCGTGAAGAACTCCTACGTCGGACGCACCTTCATCCAGCCGTCGCAGACGCTGCGCCAGCTCGGCATCCGGCTCAAGCTCAACGCGCTCGAGCACGTCATCCGGGGCAAGCGGATCGTGGTCGTGGACGACTCGATCGTGCGCGGCAACACCCAGCGCGCCCAGATCCGGATGCTGCGCGAGGCCGGTGCCGCCGAGGTGCACGTGCGGATCTCCTCCCCGCCGGTGAAGTGGCCGTGCTTCTACGGCATCGACTTCGCCACCCGCGCCGAGCTGATCGCCAACGGCCTCGACGTCAACGAGATCGCCGCCTCCATCGGCGCCGACTCGCTGGGCTACATCTCGCTCGAGGGCATGATCGAGGCGACTCGTCAGCCCGCGGACCAGCTCTGCGCCGCCTGCTTCACCGGCGAGTACCCCGTCGCCCTCCCCGACGAGAGCCTGCTCGGCAAGCACCTGCTCGAGGTCTCGCTGCAGTCCCCGACGGCCGGCAAGGCCCTCCCGGTCCTCAACAACCCCTGATCTCGCCAGCTCGATCCACGAGGAGTCCAGTGACCAACGCCTACGCCCAAGCCGGTGTCGACATCCACGCAGCGGACGCCGCGATCGAGATGTTCAAGGGGGCGGTCGCGAAGACGAAGCGGCCCGAGGTGATCGGCGGTCTCGGTGGCTTCGCCGGCCTCTTCGACGCCAGCGCGCTGAAGGCGTACGACCGGCCGGTCCTGGCCACCTCGACCGATGGCGTCGGCACCAAGGTTGCGATCGCGCAGGCGCTCGGCATCCACGACACGATCGGCTTCGACCTGGTCGGCATGGTCGTCGACGACCTCGTCGTCTGCGGTGCCGAGCCGCTCTTCATGACCGACTACATCGCCACCGGCAAGGTCGTCCCCGAGGTCATCACCGCGATCGTGACCGGCATCGCCAACGCGTGTGCCGAGGCCGGCGTGGCCCTGGTCGGCGGCGAGATCGCCGAGCACCCCGGCCTGCTCGAGCCGGGCGAGTACGACGTCGCAGGCGCCACCACCGGTGTGGTCGAGGCCGACGCGATGCTGGGCCCCGACAAGGTCGTCGCGGGCGACGTCGTGATCGCGATGGCTTCTAGCGGCCTGCACTCCAACGGCTACAGCCTGGTGCGGCACGTGCTCCTCACGACCGCCGCGCTGCCGCTGGAGCGGCACATCGACGAGCTCGGCAAGACCCTGGGCGAGGAGCTGCTCGTCCCCACCCGCCTCTACACCAAGCCGGCGCTGCGCCTGGCCCGCGAGACCGCCACGCACGCGATGAGCCATGTCACCGGCGGTGGCCTGGCGAACAACCTCGAGCGCGTGCTGCCGGCGTCGGTGGCGGTCACCATCGACCGCTCGACGTGGACCCCTGGGCCGATCTTCGACCTGGTCAAGCGCACCGGCGACGTCTCCCAGCCCGATGTCGAGGCGACCCTCAACATGGGTGTCGGCATGGTCGCGCTGACCGCTCCCGACGCGGTCGAGGCCGCCCTCGCCGTACTCGCGGAGAGCGGCATCGAGGCCTGGGTCGCCGGCGAGGTGACGGCTGCCCCCACGGGCGCCGCGGGCGGTCGGGTGGAGCTCGTCGGCCAGCACGCGGGCTGGTGAGGGACCCCCTCGAAACGTGACGTTCGCCGCGCGCGAACGCCTTTTCGATCCGTGGGTGTGCGTTTGGCGGCACCGAACAGGTAGCGTTGCCCCCACGACAACTTTTGAGGCAGTCCGGGAGTCATCCCGGCCAAGTGTGCGAGGGGGCTGGACCCTATGGGGCGCGGCCGAGCTAAAGCCAAGCAGACGAAGGTCGCTCGCGACCTGAAGTACCGCACTCATGACACCGACTTCGGTGCTCTTGCGCGAGAGCTGCACGGCGATGAAGCCGATACGGATGAGTCTGACACCATCGATGAGTCAGACCAATGGTCCGACTATCGAGGTCCCTCGCGCGATTGACGCAGCGACTCAGTCGCTGACGCTCCTCGCGATCACGACGTCACCGTGGGTTCCGTAGCCGAGCAGGCTGCCACCCCATCCGGTGCCGTCGAATCCCACCAGCACCTGCTCGTCTCCGTCCGCTGAGGTCGGCACGAGCGTGGGCCAGGGGATGTTCGTCGGGTACGGCGCGGACAACGTGCCGATCTCTCGCAGGTCGAGGTCGAACACCGGGTAGCGCTCGCGCTGCCCGGTGCGGCCGTCCCGACCGTCGCTGGCCAGGACGACCCAGTCGCCCTCGGGCGCCGTTGGGTCGGCGGGCGTTGGGTCGGCGGGCGTGGGGTCGGCGCTGGCGCCAGCGATCCGCGCCAGCGTGGTCCCCTCGGTGGCCCGGCGGCGTGGGTCCACGCCGCGCACGGTGAGTCGATCGAGGCTCGGGCCGGCGGCGAGGACGGGGTGGAAGCGGAAGAACCGCCGTGCGCTGACGTAGCCGACCAGCCAGCTCTCCTCACCGGTCGTGCCGGTGGGGTCGGTGGAGTCGGTCGAGCCTGCGGAGACCCGGACGAGGTGTGGGTCCCACACCCCGACCGACGTGAAGCCGTCGGTCGGCAGCCTGAGCGGCTCGGTCTCCAACACGTGCTCGCCGTCGAGCAGGTCGGCGTCGGTCCGGGCCAAGGTGACCTCGACGCTGGCACCCGCACGGTTGGCATCGAAGTCACCCCAGGTGCTCGTCGCGACGAGCCAGCGGCCGCCGTCCGGCCCCGTTTCTGGGCCCGTGTCTGGGCTCTCATCCCGGACCAGGTGGGTGGCGTGATCTCCGAAGACGCCGGGCCTGTCGGGGCGGTGGAAGTAGAGGTCGCTGAGGTGCTCGAGCGTCGGCGCGACCGGGTCGAGCGCCCACACCGAGGTGTGGGCGGTGTCGAAGAACCCCGGCCCGGCGCTCGTCGCCGTCAGCACCGGGCGGCCGTCGCGCAGTCGGTACGCCGTGCCGTCGGCATGGCTGGCGAGCCGCAGGTCGCGGAGCCCCAGCTGGCCGAACCCGCCCGCCTCCAGGGCCTCCACGGCACCCTCGTGGCCGACCTCGAGCGCACCGAGCCAGGCCGCGTTCCGGGTGTCGATGAGCGCGGCCGTGCCGGACCTGGCTGCCCTCGCCAGGTCGACCCGCGCGCGGGCGAGCCAGTCCTCGCCGGCGCTGCGGGTGAGCACGGTCAGGTGCGTCCCGGTCAGGGTCAGGGCGACATCGGTCGCGGGCGAGCCGAGCCGGGAGAAGCGACGACTGCGGTGCTCGGTGGTGCGGCCACCGGTGGTGACGCGCAGCAGCACGCGACCCGCGGCGTACTCCGCCTCCAGGAGGTCCTCCCCGGAGCGCCAGAAGAGCACCAGTCGCTCGCCGGGGCCGGAGGCGAGAACCGCGGCGTACGGCGCCGGCCGCGGGCAGGGTGCGGCCGAGCGCGATCCGTGGGCGCGCACCTGGACCGTGCTCAGCAGGGAGACCGGACGCAGCCGGGCAGCGGGCTCGAACCGGGGCAGGTGCACCCCGCGATCCTCTCGCATCTCATGAGCCGACGGGTCGTCCGGTAGCGCCGTTCCCGACGGTCGCGGTGCGAGCGGCAGCGAGCTCTCAGCGCTTCTTGGCCTGCGCCTTGGCCCGCTTGCGCGCTGCGCGCTCGCGACGCTCTTCGGCGTACATCGCCTCGGCCTCCTCGAGCGTGGGCGCGGAGCCGCCATACGCCTTCGGCATCCACCAGGCGTTCGGCTCGATCTCGTCGGCGGGGTGGTTGCGGATCAGCCGGTCGAGCATCTGCTCCATCCGGGCCTTGAGCTCGGCGGTCTCCGCGACCGGGTCGGTGCCGGTGGGATGCATCGGTTCCCCGACCTCGATGCCGACGGTGCGGTGCCGGGTCAGGTCGAGCTTGCGGCCCTTGGTGAGGATCCGCTGCGTGCCGAAGAGAACCACCGGGATCAGCGGCACACCCGCGTCGGCAGCGATCCGCACCGAGCCGGACTTGAGATCCTTGATCTGGAAGCTGCGCGACAGGGTGGCCTCGGGGAAGATCCCGACCAGCTCGCCCTCGCGCAGCTTGCGGGCGGCGACCATCATGCCCTCGGCGCCCGCGGAGCGGTCCACGCTGATGTGGTGGAAGGAGCGCATCACGGGGCCGCCGACAGGGTGGTCGAAGACCTCGCGCTTGGCCATGAAGCGGGTCAGCCGGTGGCGCTCAGCGCCGGGGAAGCCCGCGATGATGTAGTCCACGTAGGACAGGTGGTTGACGGCGAGCAGCGCTCCGCCCTCGGTCGGGATGTTCTCCTCACCGGTCATGTTGATGCGGAGGTCGCCGAGCTTGAACCAGGTGCGGGCGGCGGCGATGACGGCGGGATAGCTGATGTCGACCATGGTGCGACCATCGTGGCCGTCTTTACTGGCCGGTTCATGTGGGCGCGACGTGGAAGGGGCACCGAGTTTTGTTCGTGGCGAACAAAACGCCTTCGACACGCTTGCGAAGTGCTGGTGAGGGCAGCCGGCCACCGGGAGTGGGCGATGGGACGAGTTCTGGAGCCGGTGCTGCGGCCATGTGTCGGTTTCGCTGGCGGGGTCGGTGGGCGATCCGTTTGGCGTTGCCTCCAGGGCGCTCTGAGTATCGCTCGGCTCCTGGGCACTTCGCCCATGCGGGTGCGTATGCGCGGACCTCGCACTCTGTGAGGCTGTGGCTCGTACGATCTCGCCGTGAGCACTACCGATGCTGATGCCGTGCCTGCTTCCTCGAAGGCGGCACGGTACCTGCGCGTGCGTCTGGACCCGGTGTCGGTCAGTGGAGCTGCACGCGTCCGGCATCGGGTCTGGGCCTTCATCGTCTGGTTCAGCCCCGAGCCGCTGTGGCTGGTGTTCGACTGGGAACCGAAGGACCCGACCGTGCTGCGCGTCCTCCGCAGGTCTGACGACGCCGTCCTGGTCGAGTTCGAGCACGACCGACTGCTCGAAGCCATCACCCACCGCGACGACTTGGACAAGCGGCTACATGAGGAGCACGTCTTCGATGTCTGTCGGCAGTTGGGGATCGCGATCGATCAGGTCGGAACGCCACAAGACTGACCCTCTGCGTGTCGCAGACGCACTCGGATGGGGGCCGACGTGTCCGTCAGGAGCAGCCCTGGCGGGACGCCCTCACAAACCAGAAGGCCGCCTCACGGGTGATGAGGCGGCCTTCTGAGTGTGGTGGCCAGGGGCGGGGTCGAACCGCCGACCTATCGATTTTCAGTCGATCGCTCGTACCAACTGAGCTACCTGGCCAAGCGATGCGAGACACTACCGGATGTGACCCCTTCGCACCCAATCGCCTCCAGTCCACAGACCGTCGGCATCGTCGGCGGTGGGATCGTTGGCCTCGCCGTCGCGCGGGAGGTCGTCAGACGGCGGCCCGGGACCATCGTGACGCTCTTCGAGAGGGAGCCGCGGCTGGCCGCACACCAGACCGGCCACAACTCCGGTGTGGTGCACGCGGGCATCTACTACAAGCCCGGCAGCCTGAAGGCGCAGCTGTGCGCGCGGGGGCGCGACCTGCTCAAGGAGTACGCCGCAGAGCACGGCGTACCGCTGCTCGAGTGCGGCAAGCTCGTGGTCGCGGTCGACCCCGGGGAGATGCAGCGGTTCGATGCGCTGGAGAAGAACGCCCGCGCCAACGGCGTACCGGGCCTGCGGCGGCTCGACGGAGCCGAGATCACCGAGGTGGAGCCGCACGCGTTCGGGATCGCGGCCCTGCACTCGCCGGCCACGGCCATCACGGACTACGTCGCGGTCGCCGAGGCGCTCGGCCGGGAGATCGAGGAGACCGGAGGGAGGGTGCTGCTCGGGACCGAGGTCACCGGCGTCCGCCGGGTCGCCGGCGGGGTCGAGGTGCGCACCGAGGCCCGACTCGACGGGGACGGAGGCCCGACTCGACGGGGACGGAGGCCCGACTCGACGGAGGTGTGGACGGTGGATCAGCTGGTGATCTGCGGCGGGCTGCAGTCGGACCGGCTGGGTGCGCTGGTCGGCGGTCCGGCCTCGCCCCGGATCGTGCCGTTCCGGGGCGAGTACATGCGGGTCGCGGAGGCCAAGCAGGAGCTGGTGCGCGGGATGGTCTACCCGGTGCCGGACCCGCGCTACCCGTTCCTCGGCGTGCACTTCACCCGCCGGGTCGACGGCAGCCTCGAGGTCGGACCGAACGCGTTCCTGGCGCTCAGCCGCAGCGGCTACGGCCGGCTCTCCTTCGACGCCCGCGACCTGGGCGACACGCTCGCGTTCGGCGGGTTCTGGAGCTTCGCGCGGGAGAACTGGCGCGCCGGCGTCACCGAGCTGCGCGGCGTGCTGTCGCGTCGGGCCTACATGCGCACCGCGCAGCGGTACGTGCCGGAGATCGGTGCCGCCGACGTCGTACGGGCGGGGCTCGGGCTGCGCGCCCAGGCGCTGGAGCGGGACGGCTCGCTGGTCGACGACTTCGTCATCCACTCCGGCGACGGGATCACCAGCGTGCGCAACGCGCCCTCGCCCGCCGCCACCTCCAGCCTGGCCATCGCGGAGCACATCGTCGAGCGGGCCTTCGGCCGGTCCTGAGCACCCGAAAGGCCTCCCCGGAGACCGTGCGACCGCCGCAGCGCGTCCGCGGAGTCGAGCGGTAGTGGCACTGAACACCGAAGAGTCAGTAAAAGGCACAAAAGATTGATGAAAGACCATATCTGTGCTTGAGTGCCTGGTGTAGCTCGGGGTGCTTGGCATGCGTTGCGTGTTTCTTGACCTCCCGACACGGTCCGATCCGGGAAGTTGAGAGGCGT
The DNA here is from genome assembly GCF_000364605.1 of Nocardioides sp. Iso805N. Classification (GTDB taxonomy): domain Bacteria; phylum Actinomycetota; class Actinomycetes; order Propionibacteriales; family Nocardioidaceae; genus Nocardioides. The sequence goes on from NZ_KB822577.1 coordinate 259,194, forward strand.
AGATCTATGCGTGCTAACCCATGGCTGGGCGTCGGTGCCCTGGCGATCACTCTCGGTGCCGGCCTGATGGCCGTCCCCAGCGCCGAGGCGCTGCCGGTGAGCGTGCCGGCGAGGATCGTGACGTCAGGCTGTAGTGCGGCGCTGGGCTACCGAGAGGGCATCGGCGACGGCAAGGTTCCCGACCTGTACCCGGGCTACAAGGGCCACGGCGCGGGCGGCACGGTGACCTACTGCACGTACAAGTACCGGCTCAGCGACAAGGACACCTCGGCCGACTACTACATCAGCGAAGTGCGCATGTCCTTCAAGGTCACCCAGAAGGCTGACGCTGGACTCGAAGGCAGGGACGGCACGTGGGCCGTCAGGGTCGCGTCGTCCCTGCCCGCCAAGAGCAGGGTCTACAACGCGACGCCGACCTACCGGAAGACCGTGCTGTCGGGATGCCCGTCGGTCAGTGTCGGTTACTCGTTCTTCGGCGTCGGACCGTCGATCTCGCTGGGTCAGGTCCTCTGTGCGAGTACCACGGTGACTCGAGCGTCCCTGACGACCACGGGTGCTGCGTGGCGTAGTGCCCATGCGAGCGACATGAGGTTGGTCGATCTGGCCTTCTCCGAGAAGGTGGCGAACAAGAAGGTGCCGAAGTTCACCTTCAACGCGACGCGACCGGCCTATACCTACAAGTGGGCCGCGGTGAAGCAGCAGACACACGGCTATGCCTACACCGGCTACAAGCCGACTGCGACCCGCACTCTGCTCGGCTACGCGGTGACCCGTTAGCCGACGTGAGCGGCGGGACTGGCGGCCGAAGATCGGCGCTGGCTGCTGTCTGCATCGGACTGGTCTGCCTGTGCCCTGGCTGCAGCTCCGACGACGCTCGGACGAAGCCGGCGGCGGTGCAGGGCTACCTTGCCGCCATCGAGAAGTCCGATGCGGAGGCGCTCCGCTCGTTCTTGGCCTATCAGCCGGACGGAGACCCCGACTCGTTGGTGACGGGCGCGCGCATTCCCCTCGAGTGCGCACGGCTGGAGGAGCAGGGTCTGGCGCACCTGCATCCCGTCGCGGGTGCGCCGGTGAGATGGGCCCGGGTCTCGCCGCCGAGCAGCGTGACGGGCGGCGGGTCGGCATCGGCCACGTTGGATCTCGCCTACTTCCCGCTCCACAACGGTGGCGAGGAAGGGCGAGAGGTCATCGAGGTGGGCCGGTCGTGGTACGTCCTCGCCGAGGAGAACGACGCGTGCAACAAGCTGTTCGACTGATCAAGAGAAGCAGGTGATTGTCGAGATGGTGGGCACCCGCAGGCTGGCCGGGGTCGCGGTCGCCTCTGCTGTGGCCGGCGCTGCGGTGGCAGCGGTCGCCACGCTTTCGGTCGATGACGGCGGCGGGTCGGCGACCAAGGTCTCAGCGCCCTGTGTCGAGGCTTGGGCGCATCAACAGGATGCGACGAGGTTCAGGCCCGCGGCTGGAGAAGCCGCGCAGCTCGCCCGGTTCCAGTCCCTCCTGGCGGTCGGGACCCTGTCAACGGGCCTGTGCGTGCAGACCGACACCGAGTTCTACGAGGCGGGTTGGGCCATCACGTCCGTCGTCGTGACCGCGACCGGGAACGGCGAGGACGGTCTCCCTGTCACCTTCACCCGCGCCGGCACCGACAAGAGCGAGGACCTGGGGCTCCTCTACGTTCCGCTGACCGGATGCGTCGACGTCCGCGGCACCATCACGGCGACGCGCACCGCCCAGGCGGGTACCGCGACCTGGACGGCGAGGGGGGCCTATGGGCGCGGGTGTGCCCAAGCACCCAACCACGGGGCCTATCCCGACAACGACGGGATGCTCGTGCAACCCTCGCCGAAGTAAGCGACCAGCCCCGGCGTCACCGCGTCACCGGCGCGCGACACCTGCCGGCGGCGTACGCAGGAGGCTCAGTGCCCGGCGATCGCGTTCGCCACCGCGGTGTGCACGTCGGGGTGGAACACACTCGGGATGATGAAGCTCGGGTTGAGCTCGGCATCGCTCACGACGTGGGCGATCGCGTCGGCCGCGCTCAGCATCATCTCGACGGTGACCTGCTGGGCGCGGGCGTCGAGCAGACCGCGGAAGACGCCCGGGAAGGCCAGCACGTTGTTGATCTGGTTGGGGAAGTCGGAGCGGCCGGAGGCGACGACGGCGGCGTACTTCGCGGCGGCGACCGGGTCGACCTCCGGGTCCGGGTTGGCCATCGCGAAGACGACCGCCTTCTCGGCCATCTCGGCGATCCACTCGGGCTGGAGCACACCCGGGGCCGAGACGCCGATGAAGACATCGGCGCCCTGCAACGCGGTGCGTAGGTCGCCCGCGACCCGCCGGGGGTTGGTCCGGCCGGCGAGCTCCCGGTGTGCGGGGGAGAGGGACTCGTCGCCGGCGACCAGGCAGCCGAGGCGGTCGTAGACGACCACGTCGGTGACGCCCGCGGCCAGCAGGAGGCCGACGATCGCCGTACCTGCTGCGCCGCCGCCGGAGACGACGACCTTCACCGACTCGAGCTTCTTGCCGACCACGCGCAGGGCGTTGGTCAGGCCGGCGAGCACGCAGATCGCGGTGCCGTGCTGGTCGTCGTGGAAGACCGGGATGTCGAGCCGCTCGCGCAGCCGGGCCTCGATCTCGAAGCAGCGCGGAGCCGCGATGTCCTCGAGGTTGATCCCGCCGAAGCCGGGAGCGATCAGCTCGACCGTGCGGACGATCTCGTCGGTGTCCTGGGTGTCCAGGCAGATCGGCCACGCGTCGATGTCACCGAACCGCTTGAACAGCGCCGCCTTGCCCTCCATCACCGGCAGTGCCGCGCCGGGGCCGATGTTGCCCAGCCCGAGCACGGCTGAGCCATCGGTGACCACGGCGACGGTGTTCCCCTTGATGGTGAGGCGGGAGACGTCCTCGGGGTGCTCGGCGATCGCCTTGGAGACGCGGCCGACGCCGGGCGTGTACGCGATCGAGAGATCCATCCGGGTCTTGAGCGGCACCTTGGAGCCGACCTCGATCTTGCCGCCGAGGTGGGCGAGGAAGGTGCGGTCGGAGACCTTGTGCACCGTCACGCCCTCAACCGACGCCACCGCCTTCTCCAGCTCGACGGCGTGCTCCGCGTCGGCGGCCGAGCAGGTCACGTCGACGACCAGCCGATCGTGGCTGGAGTCGGCCACGTCGATCGCGGTGACGACGCCGCCCACGCCCGAGATCGCCGTCGCGACCGCACCCACCACGCCGTGGTCGGGGGCCGTGTGGAGGCGCATCGTGATGGAGTTCGAAGCGGCGGTGGCGGTCTTCATGGCGTCCACTATGCGCTGCGGTCGACCGTCCTGGAAAACTACCCGACAGTACGATTGACGCTCTGCCAACCGAGGGTTGAGAGGCTCGGGACGAGGGGTCCTCAGCCGGGCTGGATGCCGTCGGGGTACCACGGGTAGCCGGATGCCAGCGGAGCACCGTCGTCGTGGTGGGACAGCCACTCGACGGCCGCGGCGTGGTAGCGGTGGAAGCCCTTGTAGTCCACCAGCTCCGGGTCGAGCGAGGCCAGCGCGCGGTGGATCCGCTTGGCCCAGTCCGGCGCGTGGTCCACCAGCTCCTGCAGCGAGACCAGGTAGGTGCGGACCGGGAAGACGATCGCGTTCGAGCGCGGCAGGCGGTGCAGCGGCTGGAGCTCGATGCGCAGGTTGACCAGCTCGCCCGCGTTCTCGGCCGTGACCGTGGCGCGGTCCGGAGCCCAGTCGGGCAGGGTCTCGACCGAGGTCTCCAGGCGGGGGTTCACGGTGAGCGACCAGTTCACCCGACGTACGGGGTGGCCGGGCTTCATCCGGAGAAGGAACTTCAGGGCACGATCGAGGATGCCCATGGTGTGCAGCTTCGGGACGGGCCCGTGGAACTCGGTGAAGTTCATCCCGATGTTGAACCGCAGCGAGTAGTCGGCGCGCTGGGTCGTCATGCCGGCGCCGATGATGAGGGTGCCGTCCTTCTCCTCCAGGACGACGAACTCGCCCTGGGCCTGCCGGGTGGCGTACTCGAGTGGCTCGTAGGGGAGCGTGGTCGGGTCACCGAAGGTGAAGGTGTCGTCGAGTCCGAGCAGCCGGTTCTGCCAGCGCCACTCGTTGCCGTTCTTGGTGAGCGTGAAGTGCTGCGGGTAGTCCGCGGCATAGGACTCGAAGATCAGCTCGAGCATGTCCCACTGCGCCTCCATCATGTGAGGGAGGGCCAGGTAGTGCACGCCGGGCGCGGCGTCGATGGTGGCCGCCCGGTGCCGGCACTCGGAGACGTAGTGCTCATCGATGTCGAAGCGCGCCTTGAGGGCGCCCTCCCCGGCGGGGACGTGCGGCTCCAGGTTCATCGAGTACATGTACTCGTCGTCCGGGAAGGGGAACGGCAGGCGTCGTACGGCTTCCCGCGAGTTCTCGTAGGTGTAGGCGCCTTCGGGCGTGTAGGTCTCGTCGAGCTTGTACGTGGTCATGTCCGTCTCCTCAGGCGTTGATGACGAGCTTGCTGCAGGTGGCCCGCGAGACGCAGGGCATGATGAGCTTGTTGGCCGCGCGGTCGCTCTGCGAGAGCCAGTCGTCGCGGTGGTCGATGGTGCCGACGAGCTCGACGACCTCCGTCTCGCACTCGCCGCAGGCCCCGCCCCGGCACAGGTAGGGGAGCCGGTGGCCGGCCCCTTCCACCGCCTCGAGCAGTGACTGCTCGGGGGAGACGGACACCTCGACGCCGGACCTGGCCAGCGTCACCGTGAACGGCTCGCCGGTCGAGCCGAGGTCGTCGAACCGCTCGTAGTGGATGTGCGAGTCGGTCCAGCCGAGGCCGTGCGCGGTGGCGAGCACCGCCTCGATCATCCCGGCCGGACCGCAGACGTAGACGTGCGTGCCCAGCGGGCGATCGGCGAGCACCTGGGCGATCGAGAGCCGTACCTCCGAGGTGTCCTCCCAGATGGTGACGGCGTCGCCGTACCTCGCTGCCAGCTCGACGCCGAGGGTGGAGTGCTCCGGCCCTCGCACCGCGAGGTGCAGCTCGAACGAGCCACCCTTCATCGACAGCTCCTCGAGCTGGGCGAAGACCGGCGTGATGCCGACGCCGCCGGCGATGAAGACGTGGTGGCGGGCGTGCTTGGACAGCGGGAAGAGGTTGGCCGGGATGGTGATGTCCAGCAGGTCGCCCTCCTTGATCCCGTCGTGCATGGCGCGCGAGCCGCCCTTGCCGTCCGGGACCCGACGTACGGCGATCTGGTACGTGCCGGCGTCGTAGGGAGAGCTCATCAGCGAGTAGGCGTTGCGGCGGGTCTGTTCGCCGTCGGGGATCAGCACGGTGACGTGGGAGCCGCCGGAGAAGGGCGGCAGCCACGAGCCGTCCGCCGCGCAGAGCGTGTAGCGGTTGATCTCGGGGGTGACCGGCTCGATCCGCTCGACGCGGACCTCCAGCGTCCCCTGATGGGCGGTGCTCACGTGTCCAGCTCCTCTGCTTCGGGCAGCTCTCCGGGTACCTCGCCGTCGGCCTTGACGCCCTGGAAGGCGGCCAGGCGGCGCGAGTAGTGGTCGCGGACGATCAGGTCGAGGTGACAGCCGGGGCACTCGAAGACGCGGCGCGTGACGTTCTCGGTGTAGGTGTTGCAGTGCGCGCACCAGACCCGGCGGGTCACCGATCCCGCGTGCTCGCGCAGCACCTCGTCGCGGTCGAGGTCGTAGGACTGGGCGACCTGCATCGCGGTGCCGATGAAGCTCTCCGAACCGGCGAGGTAGAGCCGGGTGCCCATCGTCGCGGTGGACAGGACCTGGTCGAGTCCGGCCACGGCCTGGGCGTTGGCGGCGAAGACGAGCAGGCCGCCCGGCCCGGCCGCGCGCAGGTCCTCGAGGTGGTTGCGTCCGGTGAAGGACTCGGTCGCGTAGAGCACGGTGGTGGCAGCGCGCTGCTCGGGGCTCATCTCGCCGAGCAGGCGCACGAGCGGGGCACCGCCACTGCCCTGACCTGCGAGCACGTGGCGCAGCGCGCCAGGCATCGGGGTCAGGACGTCGTAGACGGGCCGGCTCTTGATGCCGGTGATCATCATGCAATTACTCTAGAACTAGAGTTTTTATTTGGGAAGAGCCTTCCGAGGGCGAGTTGTGGGGTCGGCGCCGTGGGTCAGGTCGCGGGTCGGGTCGCGGGTCAGTCCGTGGGGCCGGCGGCGATCGTCCAACCGGTCCAGTCGCCGATCGGGGCGACCGAGGCCCACTGCCCCTCGACCGGATGGGTGGCCAGGCGCTCGCCGGGCAGCCACCGCGACCCGGTGGCCGCGATCACGACCCGGTCGCGGGTGAGGATCAGCGCATCGCCGTGGAGGCCACGCAGCAGTCGGGACAGCTGCTCCTCGACGGTGTCGGCCAGCAGGTCGCCGCCGGCGACACCGATGAAGGTGTCGCCCCTGGTGATCGGCACCGCGGCGGTATGGATCAGCAGGCCCGCGCCGCTGTAGTCGAGATAGGGCCCGTAGATGGACGGCGTGCGCTGCGTCTGGGCGCCGGTGAACCACTCTGACCCGTGGTAGTCGTAGAGGTCCGGGTCGCCCGGCTGCAGGTTGAGCGCGAGCCGCCGAATCCCTTGCGCGGTCTTCAGCAGCCAGAATAGGTAGTTGTCGCCGGCCGCCATCGTGCCGCGGCCGGCGGCGAAGCCCAGTCCGACCAGTGCCTCGGTAGTGGCGAGCTCCTCGCGCAGGACGCCGACCTTCTCCGCGATCTCGGCGTCCCCGAGGCGGCCGATCCGGGCGGGTTGGATCGCTTCCTCGTAGGCGCGGGCCAGGGTCATCACGGGGGCGAGCTCGTGCTCGACCAGCGCGGCGACCTGACGGCGTACGTCCTCGAACGTCATGCCGGGCTCCCTTCTGCCTCGACCAGTTCCTGGCGGGTGGCGGCGAGGCGTCGTAGGTTCTCGCGGGCGTGGTGGATCGCGGCGGCATGGGCCGCCTCGCCCGACTCGGCGCGGATCGCCTCGGCGATCCGCAGGTGCTCCGCTGCCGCGGCGCCCACGGTCTCGGCACCTGGCCCCGGTAGCCACAGCATGCCGGCGGACTCGGCCTGCAGCGCCACCTCGCGGCGAAGCAGTCGCTCCGAGCGGGTCGCGATCGCGATCTCGACGTGGAAACGGCTGTCGGACTTGATCAGGGCGCCGCGGGTCGTCGCCACGGCGAGCTGCCCCGCAAGCATCTCGATCCGGCGTACGTCGTGGGCGGTGGCGCGCTCGGCCGCGAGCCGGGCCGTGGTCGCCGAGATGGCGATCTGCTCGTCGGCGAGGTCGCGCAGCGCGCCGACCGACATCGACCGGAGGCGGGCGGCATCCGGCTCGGCCGGGGGCTCGAGGTTGCGGCGTACGAACGTGCCGCCGTTGCGTCCGCGCCGGGTCTCGACGAGGCCACGCTCGCGTAGGAAGGCGAATGACTCGCGCAACGTCATCGGCGCGACGCCGAGGCTGTGGGCGAACTCGGCCTCGGGCGGGAGCCGCTCGCCGTCCGCCAGCAGGCCGAGGTGGATCGCCTCGGTGACCCGGTCGGCGATCTCCGCCGCGCGACTGGCGCCACGCAACGGCGCGATCAGGATGGACGTGTCGATGGTCGCTCCCTGGGTCGATGCTTCGCCGGTGGTGCGGAATTTACGCGAGGTATGTCGGATGTGACCCTAGCCACGAAACCTCTAGTTCTGTATGTTTCCGCTCGTTGCCCATCTTCCGACCCCGAAGGCCCACCATGCATCACTCTGACGACGCGCACCTCGCGGCCCTCGGCTACGAGTCCGAGTTCCGTCGCGACATGAGCCCCTGGGCGAACTTCTCGCTCGGCTTCACCTACCTCTCCCCGGTCGTCGGCATCTACACCGTCTTCGCGCTCTCCCTGGCGCTGGCGGGCCCGCCGATGATCTGGTCGCTGGTCATCGTGGGCATCGGCCAGTTCCTGGTCGCCCTCGTCTTCAGCGAGATCGTCGCGCAGTTCCCGGTGGCCGGAGGCGTCTACCCGTGGGCCCGCCGCCTGTGGGGCAAGAAGTACGCCTGGATGACCGGGTGGGTCTACATGATCGCCCTGTTCACCACGATCGCCTCCGTGACCTACACCGCCGGCTTCTACGTCGCGCCGGTCCTCGGCATCGAGGCGAGCACCAACACCGTCGTGCTGTGCGGCATCGCGACCATCGTGCTGGCCACGATCATCAACTTCCTCGGCACCAGGGTGCTGGCGATCTGCGCGATCATCGGCTTCAGCGCCGAGCTCCTCGGCGCGCTCGCGGTCGGCTTCTGGTTGATCTTCACGCACCGCTACCACGGCATCGGGGTCATCTTCCACAGCTACGGCGCCGGCCACGGCCACTACGTCTCGGCGTTCCTCGCGGCCAGCCTGATCGGCATCTTCCAGTACTACGGCTTCGAGGCCTGCGGCGATGTCGCCGAGGAGGTGCCGAACCCGGGCAAGCTCATCCCCAAGGCGATGCGTCGCACCATCTACATCGGCGGCGCCGCCGCCATCTTCGTCTGCCTCGCGCTGACCATGTCGGTCGCCGACATCCCGGCGGTCATCGGCGGCAAGGACGCCGACCCGATCAACACCGTGCTCACCGACGCCTTCGGATCCGTCGGCGCCCGGATCGTCCTGTGCGTCGTGCTGATCTCGTTCCTCTCCTGCGCGATGTCGCTGCAGGCGGCCGCCAGTCGACTGACCTACGCCTACGGCCGCGACGAGATGATCGTGGGGTCCCAGCTGTTCCGTAAGTTCGACGCCAAGCGCGGGGTGCCGCCGTACTCGCTGGTCCTCGCCGCGGTCGTGCCGGCCCTCATCATCCTGCTCTCCGAGGTGAGCGCGGACGCTGTCACCAAGATCGTCAGCTTCGCCGGCTTCGGCATCTACCTCGGCTTCCAGATGGTCGTCTTCGCGGCGCTCCGTGCACGCATCAAGGGCTGGAAGCCGTCGGGCGTCTACCAGCTGGGGAAGTGGGGCCTGCCGGTCAACATCCTGGCTCTGGCCTACGGCGTCGGCGCGATGGTCAACATGGCCTGGCCGCGCACGCCCGACGCCGCTTGGTACGACAACTACCTGGTGCTGCTGAGCGCGGCCGTGGTGGTCGTGCTCGGGCTGGTCTACATGGCGCTGCACCGCAGCTACGGTCGCAGCGACGCGCCGTACGACGACGCCATCCCGAAGACGGTCGACGTCGAGCTGGTGGGCGACCCGGTCTGATCGGCCCGGTCGTGGCAAGGAATTCCGGCTCGGGCCGGACCTGCGGGAAGATCGGTGCTCGTGGCTGAACGCGTGCACTTCCGCAGCTCGACCGGTCCGATGCTGGCCGGCCTGATCGATCTCCCTCAGGGCGAGGTCCGAGGGTGGGGCGTCTTCGCCCACGGCTTCACCCTGGGCAAGGACTCACCCGCTGCGGCCCGGATCTGCCGGCAGCTCGCCAGCGAGGGCATCGGCATGCTCAGGTTCGACAACCTCGGCCTGGGGGACTCTGAGGGCGACTGGGGCGACGGTTCGTTCACCGTGAAGGTGGCCGACACGATCGAGGCCGTCGGGTTCATGGCCGAGCGCGGCACCCCGGCCCGGCTGCTGGTGGGGCACTCGTGGGGCGGCTGCGCCGTCCTGGCCGCGGCCGGGCGGGTGGAGGGCGTCCGTGCCGTCGCGACGGTCGGTGCGCCCTCCGACCCGAGCCATGCCGAGCACCAGTACGACGCGGTGGTCGACCGCGTGCTCGACGACGGCTCGGCGCAGTGGCTGGTGGGTGGTTCCAAGGCGTTGACCCTCAAGCGCGCCTTCGTCGAGGACGTACGCCACGCGCAGCTCCTCGACGTCATCCCGAAGCTGCACCGCCCGCTGCTCGTGATGCACTCGCCGACCGACGTCACCGTCGGCATCGAGAACGCCAGCGAGATCTTCAACCTCGCGCGTCACCCGCGCAGCTTCGTGTCGCTGGAGGGCTCCGACCACCTCCTCACCGCGCCCGGCCAGGCGAAGCGGGCGGCGCGCATCGTCAGCGCCTGGGCCGATCCGTACTTGGGGGAGTGAGTCCAGGACGGGTTGACCGGGTGCCGCGGCCGGCGGAGGCGTCTGACAGGTCAGATCAGAGCGAGCGGGCGATGCCCTGAGCGGCGACCTGCAGGGCGGCGACCAGTCGAGGACGCGTACGCCGCAGGTCCGGCACCACGAAGCCGATCGCGGCCACGGCGGTGTTCTCCACCAGGACCGGGACGGCCACCGAGCAGGCCCCTGCGCTCATCTCCTCGACCGTCGTCGCATACCCCTCGCTGCGCGCCCGCTCGAGCTGGTCGGCGAGGCGCGGGGCAGTGGTCACGGTGTAGCGGGTGAAGCGCCGTAGCGGTGCTCCCAGCACGGCCTGCTGCACCTCTGGCGGAGCGAATGCGAGCAGCACCTTGCCCACGCCGGTCGCGTGCATCGGCAGCCGCGAGCCGATGGTGCTCACGATCGGGACGGAGCGGTGGCCGGCGAGCCGGTCGACGTACAGCGTCTCGAGGCCGTCCCGGACGGCGAGGTGCACGGTCTCCAAGGTGGCGCCGTAGAGGTCGTGCAGGAAGGGCGAGGCCGTCTCGCGCAGGTCGGTCTGGACAGGCGCGAGCATGCCGAGGTTCCACAGTCGCCGGCCGATGACGTAGCGGCCGTGGCTGTCGCGGCGCAGGGCGCCCCAGCCGGTGAGCTCGGCGATGAGCCGGTGGGCGGTCGGTCGGCTGATCCCGGAGCGCGTGGCGATCTCGGTGAGCGTCAGGGACCGGTGCTGCTCGTTGAAGGCCGCCAGGATCGCCAAGGTGCGCGACGTGACGGTCGTTCCTGGTGTGCCGGCACGGCCAGCCATGACATTCCTTCCGCTCAGTGGAAGCGTCCCCTCGGCAGGATAGCCCGCAGGTCCGTAGGTTGTGACGGTGAGCACGACACCGAGGACCGATGCGGCGGAGGAGACGGCTGTGCCGTCGTCCGACGCCGCCGCCACCACGCAGGCGGAGATCTCCGCCGAGATCGCCGAGATCGGCGCCCGCAAGCAGACGGCGGGGCAGCAGCCGCGGATCGACTACCCGCCCTACCGCTCCAGCATCCTGCGCCACCCCACCAAGGACCCGCGGCACGCGGACCCCGAGACGATCGAGCGCTGGGCGCCCGTCTTCGGGCAGCGCGACGTCCACAAGCTCGAGTCCGACCTGACGCTCGGTGCCCACGCCGGCACCAACTCGCAGGTCTGGGGCGAGCCGATCGGCGAGCGGATCACCGTCAGCGGCCGCATCGTCGACGGCGAGGGCCGTCCGGTCGCCGGCCAGCTGGTGGAGATCTGGCAGGCCAACGCCGCCGGCCGCTACATCCACAAGAACGAGCAGCACCCGGCTCCGCTCGACCCCAACTTCACCGGCGTGGGCCGCTGCCTGACCAACGAGCGGGGGGAGTACTGGTTCAAGACCATCAAGCCGGGCCCCTACCCGTGGGGCAACCACCGCAACGCCTGGCGGCCGGCGCACATCCACTTCTCGCTGTTCGGCAACCAGTTCACCGAGCGCCTGGTCACCCAGATGTACTTCCCGGGAGACCCGCTCTTCGCGCTCGACCCGATCTACCAGGCGATCACCGACCGGAGGGCCCGGGATGCGCTGCTGGCGACGTACGACCATGATCTGACCGTGCCGGAGTACAGCATGGGCTATCGATGGGACATCGTCCTGTCCGGTGGCGACCGCACCTGGATGGAGCCTGAGGAGGCAGACCAGTGAGCACTGATTTCTCCCACCCGGGCCTGCTGACGCCCGGACAGACCGTCGGCCCCTTCTACGGCCAGGCGCTGCCCTACGAGGGCGACAACGAGCTGGTCCCGCCGGGCCGGGCCGACGCGATCCGGCTGCACGGCGACGTCCTGGACGGCGCCGGTACGCCGATCCCCGACGCCCTGATCGAGATCTGGCAGGCCGATGCGGCCGGTGAGGTGCCGCAGGTCGAGGGTTCGCTGCACCGCGACGGCTGGACGTTCACCGGCTGGGGTCGCTGCTCGACCGATGCCACCGGGCACTACTCCTTCAGCACGGTGCTCCCGGGCGCGACGGAGGACGGCAAGGCGCCGTTCTTCGCGGTCACCGTCTTCGCCCGCGGGCTGCTCGACCGGCTGCTCACCCGGATCTACCTGCCGGGCCACGCAGCCAACGACAGCGACGCTCTGCTCGCCTCGCTGCCCGACGACGAGCGCGCCACCCTGGTCGCGGCGTCCGATGCACAGGGGCTGCGATTCGACATCCACCTGCAGGGCGAGCGCGAGACCGTCTTCCTCACCCATGGGTGATCTTCTCTGGCCGGGCGACGCCCGCGCGGGGGACGTCTTCACCGATGAGGCGTTCCTGGCCGCGATGGTCCGGGTCGAGCAGGCGTGGCTGGACGCCCTGGTGGGCGCGGGCCTGGCCTCGCCGGCGTCCCTGAGCGTGCCACCGCTGGAGGTGGTCGCTGCCGGCGCCGAGTCCGGGGGCAACCCGGTCATTCCGCTGGTCAAGGCGCTGCGCGCGCAGTCGCCCGACGTGCATCGCGGGCTGACCTCGCAGGACGTCCTCGACACCGCGCTGGTGCTGTGCCTGGGCGCCGCGGTCGATGCGACGCTCGCCGACGTCGAGCGCTCCGCGCGCGCGCTTGCGCGGCTGGCGCGCGAGCACCGCGGCTCGGCGATGGTCGGCCGCACGCTGACCCAGTACGCCGTCCCGATCACCTTCGGGCTCAAGGCCGCCACCTGGCTCTCCGGACTCGACGAGGCCGTGCGAGAGCTGCGCCGCGTCCGCGAGGAGCTGCCGGTGCAGATCGGGGGAGCCGCGGGCACGCTCGCCGCCGTGGTCGAGCTGGCCAGGGACCACGAGGACCCGGTGGCCACGGCGCTCTCGCTGGTGCGCCGCGTCAAGGACGACCTGGACCTGCAAGGTGGTGCGCGCTGGCACACTCGCCGGACGCCGCTGACCGCGACCGCCGACGCCCTCGTCACTCTCGCGGACGCGCTCGGCCACCTCGCTGGTGACGTGGCGCTGCTCTCCCGCCCTGAGATCGGCGAGCTGCGCGAGGGCGCCGGTGGCGGCTCCTCGACGATGCCTGGCAAGGCCAACCCGGTGCTCTCGATCCTGCTGCGCCGCCACGCGCTGGCTGCTCCGCAGCTGGCCGCGACGTTGCATGTCGCCGCTGCGACCTACGTCGACGAGCGTCCCGACGGCGGCTGGCACGTGGAGTGGGAGACCCTCGCCACGCTCGGCCGCCGCAGCGTCGTCGCGGCCTCTCAGGCCGCCGACCTGCTGGAGGGTCTGGTCGTCGACGCCGACCGGATGGCCGCCCGAGTCAGCGAGGTCGAGGAGACCCTGCACGCCGAGCAGCGCAGCATGCGCGCCTCGACGGGCTCGGCGACCGGTGCCTCGACAGGCTCGGCGACCGGTGCCTACCTGGGTGCCAACGACCTGTTCATCGACAACATCCTCGAGCGCGCTGCTCGAGTCTGGAGTGACCTCTGATGCAGCTCTCGCTCGTCCACCTTGCCGGCGCGGAGGGACAGCCCGTCCTGGTCGTCGGCCCCTCGCTCGGCACGTCGGTGACGGCGCTGTGGGACAGGGCCGCGCAGCTTCTCGGCGAGCGTTTCCACGTCGTCGGTTGGGAGCTCCCCGGCCACGGCCACGGCGCTCCCACCACCGAGCCGTTCACCCTCGCGGACGTCGCGGCCGGCGTGGTCGCGACCATCGACAGCACGCTCGGCCAGGTCACCTTCGCGTACGCCGGGGACTCCGTCGCCGGTGCGGTGGGGCTGCAGCTCGCCCTCGACGTACCGGAGCGGCTGACGGGGGTCGCCGTGCTCTGCACCGGCGCCAAGATCGGCACCACCGAGTCGTGGGCGGAGCGGGCGGCGGTGGTGCGTGCCTCCGGCACCCCGGCCGTGGTCGAGGCCTCGGCCAAGCGCTGGTTCGGCAGCGGCTTCCTCGAGCGCGAGCCCGAGGTCGGCACCGAGCTGCTGCGGTCGCTGCAGCATGCCGATGCCGAGAGCTATGCGCTGGTCACCGAGGCGCTCGGCGCCTTCGACGTGCGCGAGCGGCTCGGCGAGATCAGCGTCCCGGTACTGGCCGTCGGCGGTGCGGAGGACGTGCCGACACCGGCCGCCACCCTGCGCGAGCACGCCGCGCGGATCCCTGGCGCGAGGTTCGTCGAGCTCGACGGCGTCGCCCACCTCGCACCTGCCGAGGCCCCCCGCACGGTGGCCAGCCTGGTCGAGGCGCTGGTCGGTCACGACCCCGCGCCGGCCGGCATGCAGGTCCGGCGCCAGGTACTCGGGGACGAGCACGTCGACCGCGCGATCGCCGGCACCACCGAGGTGACGGCCGACTTCCAGGACTTCATCACCCGCTACGCCTGGGGCGAGATCTGGACCCGCCCCGGCCTGGCCCGGCGGGACCGCTCGATCGCGGTGCTGACCGCGCTGGTCGCCGGCCGGCACTTCGAGGAGCTGGAGTTCCACCTGCGCGCGGCGCTGCGCAACGGGCTGAGCCGCGAGGAGATCATCGAGGTGCTGCTGCAGTCGGCCGTCTACATCGGCGTACCGGCGGCGAACACCGCCTTCGGTGTCGCTCGCCGGGTGCTGGCCGAGGAGTAGCGGCTCGCCCGGACCGCCCAGTGCCCGGATGACCCGCTCAGGCCGGTCCGGCTCCGGCTCCGGCGCCGAAGCGCACCTCGCCCGGAGTCGCGCCGAAGCGCCGCTTGAACGCCTGGGCGAAGTGCGCCATCGAGGTGAAGCCGCACTGCGCGGCCACGTCGACGATCCGGACGTGCGCAGGTACGCCGTGGGTCAGCATGCTGTGCGCCAGGTCGAGCCGACGACCCAGGATGTGGCGCGGCACCGACGTACCCGCGTCGGCGAAGAGCCGTGACAGGTGCCGCTCCGAGATGCTGGCACCCGCAGCCACCGCCGTGGCTGACAGGCTCGGGTCGCTCAGGTGGTCGTCGATGAACGCCCGTGCGGCCGCTCGGTGGGCCAGGGGCAAGCTCCTGCGGCTGCCGGTGGCCAGCACCGCGACGAGCTCGAGCACCGCCTGCTCGTCAGCCGGCACCGGCACGGTCGCCGCCACGGCGCGGCCGACCAGCCGGGCGAGCGCACGGGCATACGGGTCGTCGTCGGGGCCGCGGGCCTCCAGCACCAGCGGGGTGGTCAGGGTGGCGGTCTCGGTGTGTGTCGCGAACGCGGCGCGCGGCACCTTCACGGCGAGCTCGTGGAGTCCGTGCCCGAAGTCGCGGGCGAAGGGCTGGTCCACGTCGCAGACCAGCAGCTGGCCCGGATGCATGACGCGGCGGCCGCCGTCGTACTCGAAGAGCGAGTCGCCACGCAGACCGACGTAGACGGCAATCGCGCCCGCCGGCCGCCTGGCGATCACGGTCCGGTCGCGGCTGACCCGGTGGGCGGTCGCGGTGACCTGGGCCAGGTGGAGCTGGTCGAGCTGGAGGTTGACCTGGCGGGCACGGAACCGGGCGTCCTGCGCGACGCCGCAGGTGAGCTCGATCAGCGACCGCGCGTTGTGCTCCTCCCACTGGTCGACCTGCTGGTCCACCTCGTAGGACTGCGCCTGCGGGATCTGCGCCCACGGGATCCGCGCCATCTGCCTGCCACCTCCGCCGTCCATCGTGGCACACGTCACGAGCGCGACGGTGGCCTTCGACCTACGCATTTCCGCCACCTCGCTGCGCACGCTTTCCGCACCCGGCAGCCGCTGAGAAGACTCGGAGGCAGACGAGAGAAAGAGGTGCGCCATGCCGGTGTTCGACGATGGCCTCGCTGAGACCGAGGCACCCACCGGATCGGTGGTGGAGACCGACGTGCTGATCGTCGGATCGGGACCTGCGGGCGCGGCGGCCGCGCTCTTCCTAAGCGAGCTGGGCGTGCCCACCATCATGATCACCAAGTACCGCTGGACGGCGAACACGCCCAGGGCGCACATCACCAACCAGCGCGCGATGGAGATCTTCCGCGACCTGCGGATCGAGGACCAGGTGCTGGCGGACGCGACGCCGCACGAGCTGGTGGGGGACACGGTGTTCTGCACCAGCATCGCCGGGGAGGAGATCGGCCGGATCCACACCTGGGGCACCCGCCCCGACCGCGAGGCCGACTACCGTCTCGCCTCGCCGTGCCTGACGGTCGACATCCCGCAGACCTACCTGGAGCCGATCCTGGTCCGCAACGCCACCCAGCGCGGCACCCAGACCCGGTTCTCCACCGAGTACCTGGGCCTGGTCCAGGACGCCGACGGCGTGACCGTCGACGTACGCGACCGGCTGACCGGGCACGCCTACCAGATCCGCGCCAAGTACGTGATCGGTGCCGACGGCGCCCGCTCCCAGGTCGCCGCGGACATCGAGCTGCCCTTCGAGGGCCGGATGGACATCGCCGGCTCGATGAACATCACCTTCAAGGCAGACATCTCGGCGCTCGTCGACCACCGCCCGAGCGTCCTCTACTGGGTGATCCAGCCCGGCTCCAACGTCGGTGGCATCGGCACCGGCCTGGTCCGGATGGTGCGGCCGTGGGACGAGTGGCTGATCGTGTGGGGCTACGACATCGACGGTCCGACGCCCGAGCTCGATGCGACCATGGCGACCGAGATCGTCCGCGACCTGCTGGGCATGCCCGACCTGGAGCCGGAGATCACCGGCTACAGCCTCTGGGGCGTCAACGAGATGTATGCGACCACGCTGCACAAGGGCCGCGTGTTCTGCGTCGGCGACGCGATCCACCGGCACCCACCGAGCAACGGGCTGGGGTCCAACACCTCGGTGCAGGACTCCTACAACCTGGCCTGGAAGCTCGCCGCCGTCCTCCAGGGGTACGCCGCGACCTCCCTCCTCGACTCCTACACCGCCGAGCGCGCCCCGGTCGCCAAGCGGATCGTCACCCGTGCGAACACCTCGGCCCGCGAGTTCGGCGACATCTTCACCGCGCTCGGCGTGGTCGGTCTGTCCGGCGAGGAGATGGCCGCCGCGATCGAGGAGCGGAAGGCCAACACGCCCGAGGGCGCGGCCAAGCGGGCCGCGCTCGTCCGAGCCATGGAGACCAAGAACTACGAGTTCAACGCCCATGGCGTGGAGCTAGGCCAGTTCTACGAGTCGAACGCGATCCTCTCCGACGGCACCCGGCCGGCCCCCAGCACGGACGAGGATCTCTACCACGTCATGTCGACGTCGCCGGGCGCGCACCTGCCGCACGCCTGGGTAGGGAACAACGTGGACAAGCACGCCCTGATGGACCTCGCGCCCTACTCCCGCTGGACGCTGTTCACCGGGGTCGCCGGCGAGGCGTGGGCCGCGGCCGCGGCGAAGGTGTCGGCCGAGCTCGGACTGCCGCTGCAGACGGTCGTGATCGGACCGGGCCACGAGGTCACCGATCTCTACTACGACTGGGCCAAGCTGCGCGAGGTCGAGGAGTCCGGCGCACTGCTGGTCCGGCCCGACAAGCATGTCGCCTGGCGGTCGATGAGCCTGCCCGACGACCCTGCCGCGGCGCTGCGCGAAGCCGCCACGAGGCTGGTGGGTCGGGCATGAGGTTCACCCACGAGACGCTGCCGCAGCGGGTGGTCTTCGCTCGCGGGGACGCCGCGACGGCGCTGGCCGCCGAGATCGCCGCGCTGGGTGCGACCCGCGTGATGCTGATCGCCTCCGCCCGGGAGGCCGCGCTGGTGGCCCCGATCACCGCGGCGTTGCCCGTGGTGCTGCACCACGACGAGGTCGTGATGCACGTCCCGGTCGAGGTGGCCGACCGGGCCCGCACGGCCGCGGCGGCGGCCGGCGTCGATGCGATCCTCACCGTCGGAGGCGGCTCGGCCACGGGCCTGGGCAAGGCCGTGGCACTGGCCAGCGAGCGCCCGGGTGGGCTGCCGATCCTCGCCGTACCGACCACCTATGCCGGTTCTGAGGCAACCAACGTCTGGGGCCTGACGCAGGGCACGACCAAGTCCACCGGTGTCGACGACGCGGTCCTGCCGCGCTCGATCGTCTACGACGCCACGCTGCTCACCTCGCTGCCGGCGGAGCTGAGCGTCGCGAGCGGCCTCAACGCGCTCGCGCACTGCATCGATGCGATGTGGGGTCCGCGGGTCGACCCGATCGACCAGGCGCTGGCCGGTGAGGGCATCCGTGGCCTCGCCGGTGGGCTGCCGGTCATCGCCCGGGAAGGAGCGCGGCAAGGAGCGCTGGTGCAGGGCATCGAGCAGACCCTGTACGGCGCCTACCTCGCCGCCGTCGCCTTCGCCTCGGCGGGTTCGGGGATGCATCACAAGATCTGCCACGTGCTCGGCGGCATGTTCAACCTGCCGCACGCGCAGACCCATGCCGTCGTGCTGCCGCACGTGCTCGCCTTCAACGCGCCCAACGCCCCAGAGGCAGAGCGACGGATCGCCGCCGCCTTCGGCAGCAGCACGGCCGTCGAGGGGATGGCGGCACTGCGGGCCGCGGTGGATGCGCCGCGTGCGCTGAGGGACTACGGCATGCCGGAGGACGGCATCGCCGAGGCGGTGGCTCCCGTCCTCGCCGCCATTCCACCCGACAACCCCACTCCGGTCACGGAGCAGAACCTCACCGCGCTGCTGCGCGCGGCGTGGGAAGGAGACCCGGCATGACCCGACCCGCCACCTCCCCTGAGCAGGAGGTCGTCGAGGCCCGTCTGGTGGAGGCGGTCGTCGCTTCCTTCGACGCCTGCAGCGACCCACGCCTGAAGGAGCTGATGGTCTCCCTGGTGCGCCACCTGCACGCCTTCATCCGCGACGTGCGCCTGACCGAGGAGGAGTGGGGGGAGGCGATCGAGTTCCTCACCAGGGCCGGACACATCACCGACGACGTACGCCAGGAGTTCATCCTGCTCTCGGACACCCTCGGCGCCTCGATGCAGACGATCAACATCAACAACGCCGCCTACGAGAATGCCACCGAGGCCACCGTGTTCGGCCCCTTCTTCGTGGAGGACGCACCGCACGTGGAGCTCGGCGGCGACGTGGCCTTCGGCGCCCCCGGCGAGCCCTGCTGGGTCGAGGGCACTGTCACCGACACCCAGGGCAACCCGCTCGCCGGCGCCCGGATCGAGGTCTGGGAGGCGGACGAGGACGGCCTCTACGACGTGCAGTACGACGCCGGGAAGCGCTCGGCGCGCGGCCATCTCTTCAGCGCCGCCGACGGGTCCTACCGGTTCTGGGGGCTCACGCCGACGCCGTACCCGATCCCCGACGACGGCCCGGTCGGGCAGATGCTGGCCGCGGTCGGCCGCTCCCCGCTGCGAGCCAGCCACCTGCACTTCATGGTCAGCCACCCGGGCACCCGGACGCTCGTCACGCATATCTTCCCCGAGGGTGATCCGATCGGGGAGCGGGACTCGGTCTTCGGGCTCAAGCAGTCGCTGGTCAAGCGGTTCGAGCAGCAGGCGGCCGGGGCGCCGACGCCGGACGGCCGGGTCGTCGAGGGCACGTGGAGCCGGGTGCGGTTCGACATCGTGCTCGCGCCCGTCGGCGCGTGAGGGCTCAGACCAGCGCGCGGATGACCTGCACCGTGCGCTGCAGGTGCGGCTCGGTTCGGTCCGCGCGGTGGGCCACGGCGAGCTCCACGCTCGCGGTGGGCTGGACGAGCGGGCGGTAGGCGACGCCCTCGAGCGCCAGCGCGGTGACCGGCTCCGGCACGATCGCGGCGCCAAGGCCGCCGGCGACGAGCGTCAGCAGGGTGGAGGTCTCGCCGACCTCGTGCCGGATCTGCGGCTCCACGCCGGCGTCGTGCAGCAGCCGCAGGACCACGCCGTACATCACCGATCGGCGGTCCGCCGAGTGCACGATCAGGTCGACCCTGGCCAGGTCGCGCGCCCGGATCTCCGCACGCGCCGCCAGCCCGTGGTCGGCAGGCACTGCCACCATCAGCCGGTCGTTGCGCAGCGGCTCCACGGCCAGCGAGAGGTCGGCCACCGGCGGTCGGAGCAGCGCCACGTCGATCGCGCCGTCGTGCAGCGCGGTCAGCTGGTCGGGCACGAGCATCTCGCCGCGGAAGGCGAAGTCGACCCCCGGCAGCTCGTCGGAGAGTCGCCGGGAGAGGGTGGGCAGCACGCTGTACGTCGCCGTACCGACGCAACCGATGGTGAGGTGACCGACCGACCCGGCCGCGACTCGACGGGCGAGATCGGCGGCACCCTCCACGTCGCCGAGGATGCCGCGGGCGCGCTCGAGGTAGGCCCGCCCGGCCTCGGTCAGGTCGACCCGGCGGGTGGTGCGCTGCAGCAGCGTCACCCCGAGCTCGGACTCGAGCTGGCGGATCGACTGCGAGAGTGGCGGCTGGGCCATGTGGAGGCGCTCGGCGGCGCGGCCGAAGTGTCTCTCCTCGGCGACGGCGACGAAGTAACGCAGGTGACGAAGATCCATATTGCGAGCATCCTAATGCACGTGAATATCGATACTTCACCATATTGCTCCGACGGGTTAGCGTCTTCAGTATGACCGCCTTCCTCTACGCCGTGACGCGTACGCCGTTCGGCAAGTTCAACGGGGCGCTGGCCGGGACCCGGCCCGACGACCTCGCTGCCGCAGCCATCACCGGCCTGCTCGAACGGACGCCCGGCCTCGAGAGGGCAGCGATCGACGAGATCGTGTGGGGCAACGCGAACGGCGCCGGCGAGGAGAACCGCAACGTCGGCCGGATGGCCGGTCTGCTCGCGGGCCTGCCGACGTCCGTCCCCGGCACGACCGTCAACCGGCTGTGCGGCTCCTCGCTGGACGCCGCGATGATCGGCTCGCGCGCCATCGAGACCGGCGACGCCGACGTCGTCCTGATCGGCGGGGTCGAATCGATGACGCGGGCACCCTGGGTTCTCCCGAAGCCGGGCCGCCCCTTCCCGGCCGGCGACCTCGCCGCCGTCTCGACCACGCTGGGCTGGCGGCTGGTCAACCCCAACATGCCGATGGAGTGGACGATCTCCCTGGGCGAGTGCAACGAGCAGCTCCAGGAGAAGTACGGCGTCAGCCGCGAGCGGCAGGACGAGTTCTCGGTCCGCTCGCACCGTCTCGCTGCGCAGGCCTGGGACGACGGCTTCTACGACGCCCTGATCACCCCGGTCGAGGGCCTCGCCCGTGACGAGGGCATCCGCGCGGACTCCAGTGTGGAGAAGCTGGCCGGTCTCAAGCCGTCCTTCCGCAAGGACGGCACCATCACCGCCGGCAACGCCTCACCGCTCTCCGACGGTGCCTCCGCCGTACTGCTCGGCTCGGAGCAGGCCCGCGACACGATCGGCGTCGACCCGATCGCCCGCATCATCGGCCGCGGCGCCTTCGCGCTGGACCCGCAGGAGTTCGGCTATGCGCCGGTCGACGCGGCCAACCGCGCTCTGGCCCGCGCCGGCATCACCTGGGACCAGGTCGGTGCCGTCGAGCTCAACGAGGCCTTCGCGGTGCAGAGCCTGGTCTGCGTCGACACCTGGCTGGGCCAGGGGCTGAGCGACCCCGAGATCGTCAACCAGAAGGGCGGCGCGATCGCGATCGGCCACCCGCTGGGTGCCTCCGGCGGCCGCGTCCTCGGCACCTTGGCCGCCGTGCTGCGCGAGAAGAAGCAGCGGTACGGCGTGGCGGCGATCTGCATCGGCGTCGGACAGGGCCTGGCCGTGGTCCTGGAGAACACCGACGCGACGGGGGTGGCCTGAGATGGCGAAGACCTCGATCCTCGAGACCGCCGACGAGGCCGTGGCCGGCATCGAGGACGGCTCGACCGTCCTGGTGGGCGGCTTCGGCCTGGCGGGCATGCCGTTCGACCTGATCGACGCGCTGATCCGCCAGGGGGCGAAGGACCTGACGATCGTGGCCAACAACGCCGGCAACGGCGAGGTCGGGCTGGCGGCACTGCTCAAGGCCGGCCGGGTGCGCAAGGTGCTCTGCTCCTTCCCGCGGCAGGTCGACTCCTACGTCTTCGACGAGCTCTACCGGGCCGGCGAGATCGAGCTCGAGGTGGTGCCGCAGGGCAACCTCGCCGAGCGGATGCGCGCGGCCGGTGCCGGCATCGGCGCCTTCTTCTGCCCGACGGCTGTCGGCACGCCGCTGGTCGAGGGCAAGGAGCAGCGCACCATCGACGGACGCGACTACGTGTTGGAGTACCCGATCAAGGGTGACTACGCGCTCATCGCGGCCCACACCGCCGACCGGTTGGGCAACCTGGTCTACCGCAAGACGGCCAGGAACTTCGGCCCCGTGATGGCCACCGCCGCGACCACGACGATCGCGCAGGTGAGCAACGTCGTACCGACCGGCGAGCTGGACCCGGAGGCCGTCGTCACGCCCTCCATCTACGTCGACCGGGTGGTCCAGGTCGAGGCCCGCCACTACACCGTGCAGGGAGCCCGCTGATGACTGATGAGACGTACGCCGAAGCCGCAGAGGCGCCCCAGCTCTCGGACGCCCCGCTGTCCATGGACGAGCTGGCGAAGGTGATCGCCCGGGACATCCCCGAGGGCTCCTTCGTCAACCTCGGCATCGGCCAGCCGACCAAGATCGCCGACCATCTCCCGGCCGAGCTCGGCGTCATCCTGCACACCGAGAACGGCATGCTCGGCATGGGCCGCAAAGCCGAGGGCGACGAGGTCGACGCCGACCTCACCAACGCTGGCAAGGTCCCCGTGGTCGAGACCCCCGGCTGCTCCTACTTCCACCACGCCGACTCCTTCGCGATGATGCGCGGCGGCCACCTCGACGTCTGCGTACTGGGCGCCTTCCAGGTCGCTCACACCGGCGACCTGGCGAACTGGAGCACCGGCAAGCCCGGCGACATCCCCGCCGTCGGTGGCGCGATGGACCTCGCCATCGGCGCCAAGGATGTCTTCGTGATGATGTCGCTGTTCGCGAAGAACGGGGAGGCCAAGCTGGTCGAGGCCTGCACGATGCCGCTGACCGGTGTCGGCTGTGTCTCGCGCGTCTACACCGACCACGCCGTCTTCGACCTCGGCCCCGACGGCGCGACCGTGCGGGAGACCTACGGCATCACCCTCGCCGAGCTGCGCGAACGGGTAGCTGTCGAGCTGCACTGAAAACCAGGCACTGAGTTGGGCGCCTCGCCCGGCGCGCCTTATGCTGAGCGACGCTCGCGCCCCGTTCGTCTAGCGGCCCAGGACCCCGCCCTTTCACGGCGGTAGCGCCGGTTCGAATCCGGTACGGGGTACGGACAGGAGTGGCCTCCTGATCTGCGGAAACGTAGATCAGGAGGCCTTCCTCATCTCGCTCAGTCCTACCGCGCCGGCGCGGGTTCGATCGACTTTCGTCGGATGATCAGCACGACCGCGACGATGACGTAGGCCAGGATCGCCGCCGCCGAGCCGGCGTAGGCGCCCTGGTCGACGAGAAGGGCGGTCCCGGTCAGGATGGAGAAGTCGAACATGCCGTGGATGATCGAGTTGAGCACGTTCCCGCCGCTCACCCGGCGGATCAGGTAGAAGAAGTAGCCCGCGAAGCTCACCGCGATGGCCTGGGGCAGCGCCTTGGACAGGTCACCTGTCAGCGCGTTGCTGATGTGGACGGCGCCGAAGATGATGCTGGACCAGAGTGCGACCTTCCCCTCGGTCAGGCCGTGGGAGCGCAGGGTCGTGACACCGATGCCTCGGAACATGCCCTCCTCTCCCCAGCCGACGAGCTGGGTCGCGACCAGGAGCGCCAGGATGTAGCCGAGGGACTTGTCGAACAGGTCGGCGTAGTCGATCGCGATCGCGATGCAGATCGCGAAGATGATCGGGACCACCCAGACCCAGCGCTGCACCGGCCGCGACTCCCGCAGGACCGGATCCCACCAGCGCAGCACCGCCACGACGGCGTACGTGAAGACGAAGGCTGCCCCGAGCGGGATCCACATCTGAACGATGACGTCCTTGGTCGTGTACAGACCGTCGTTGGTGTCCCAGATCTGACCGCACAGGTAGCCGACTCCCTTGATGACCACCAGGTAGGCGATGACGATGGCGGCGAACCAGCCGTAGGACAGCGTGCGGGCCCGTGCGGGAGTCGCGGTCGAGGTCATGCCGGAGACCCTAAAGGGCGGTCGTCGAGCCGGTCGCGGAACACTTGTGGCGAGCCCCGCAGTTCTTACCGATCAGTGACGGATGGGCCGCGGCACTGTCGCGAGACGCGCTGCACTGCCACGTTGGCTGGCATGGTGAGAGATGCGAGATCCCTGGTCGCCGTCATCGGGGGTACAGGCTTCGATCGGTGGCTGGACGACTCCGTGGAGACCACGGCGGTCGTGGTCCAGACGCCGTACGGAGCGCCGTCGGGGCCGATCACGATCGGCGAGGTCGGCGAACAGCAGGTGGCGTTCCTTCCCCGACACGGCGAGGGCCATGCGCTTGCGCCGCACGGGATCAACTACCGGGCGAATCTGTGGGCGCTGCGGTCGCTCGGCGTACGCCAGATCATCGCACCGTGCGCGGTGGGCGGCCTGCGGGCCGACCAGGTCGCCCCGGGCGACCTCGTGGTGCCCGACCAGCTCGTCGACCGGACCACCGGCCGCGTGCAGTCATTCGTCGAGTCGGGCGCCACCCACGTGCCCTTCGCCGATCCCTACTGCCCGCGTGTCAGCGCGGCGCTGACGAGGGCCGATCCGCACGTGCGGTTCGGCGGCACGATGGTCGTGATCGACGGACCGCGCTTCTCCACCAGGGCCGAGTCGCAGTGGTACGCCGCGCAAGGCTGGGACCTGGTCAACATGACCGGCCACCCCGAGGCCGTGCTTGCCCGCGAGATGCGGATCTGCTACGCCGCCCTCGCACTCGTGACCGACCTCGATGCCGGCGTCGGCACCGGGGACGGCGTCGGCGAGGTCGAGGTCTACGCGCGCTTCGCGGCGAATCTCGGCCGGCTCGGCGCGGTCCTCGCCGCGGCCATCGAGCGACTTCCCGACCCGGCGGGGTGTGGCTGTGAAACCTGGGCAGCGGGACTGGATCTGGCCTACGAGATCCCGGCAACCGTGCCGGCGGTGGCTGGAGCACGGCTCTGATGCGGGTGCTGCTCACCGGTGCCGCGGGCTTCATCGGCGGTGCCGTCCGGCACGAGCTGGAGTCCGCGGGCCACGACGTCGTCGGGATCGACCTGATGCTGCCTGAAGCACACGGGCAGTCCGTGACCCCACCCGGGGTCCTTCGCCTCGACGTACGCCTCGCCGCTGGTGAGTCGGCCTGGGCCTCGGCTCTCGAGGGCGTCGACGTCGTCTGTCACCAGGCAGCGGTCGTCGGCGCGGGCGTCACCGTCGCCGATCTGCCGGCCTATGCGTCGCACAACGATCTGGGCACGGCGGCACTGCTCGCCGCGATGGCCGCGCGCGGCGTACGGCGCCTCGTCCTGGCCTCGTCGATGGTCGTGTACGGCGAGGGCCGCTACCGGTGCGCCGAACACGGCGTGCAACGACCGGGAACCCGGCCGGTGGCAGCGCTCACGGCCGGGCGGTTCGACACCCCCTGCCCTGTCTGCGGCGGGGCCCTGGACTGGGCGGCGGTCCCGGAGGACGCGCGGTTCGAGCCGCGCAGCGCGTACGCGGCCAGCAAGGTCGCCCAGGAGCACTACGCCGCAGCCTGGGCGCGTCAGGCGGCCGGCGCGGCGATCGCGCTGCGCTATCACAACGTCTACGGACCCGGCATGCCCCGCGACACCCCCTACTCAGGCGTCGCCGCGATGTTCCGCTCCTCGCTCGAGCGCGGTGAGGCACCTCAGGTCTTCGAGGACGGGCGGCAGACGCGGGACTTCGTCCACGTCGAGGACGTCGCGCGCGCCAACGCCGCAGCTCTCACAGCTGTCGCGACAGCGGCGCAGGAGCACGTGTCGGCCTACAACGTCGCATCCGGGCACCCGATCACGATCGGCGAGGTCGCCGCCCTCCTGGGCGCCGGATCGGGCATCACGCCCGAGACGACCGGCGGCTACCGACTCGGCGACGTCCGGCACATCGTCGCCTCCCCGGCCCGCGCCGAGGCCGAGCTCGGCTTCCGGGCCCGGATCAGCCCGGCGGTCGGACTGCCGGCGTTCGCCTCGTCGCCGCTGCGCGAGAGTCACCAGCTCGTGTAGAGGAGATGCTGCACGATCAGGGCGGTCAGGACCTGTCCGGCAAGCGCCGGGCGGCGCCAGCGGTCGGGCAGCGAGACCAGCGCGAGGGTGAGCCACGGGACGAACGGCAACCAGATCCGCTCCACCTCTGCTCGGCTCATCTGGGAGGCGTCCGCGAGGCCCACGGCGAGCACGGCCCCGCCGACGAGCGCCAGCACCACCCGATCCCGCCCATCGTCGTCGCGACGGGCCCAGGTGGAGGCGAGACCCGCGCCGACAAGCGGGCCCGCGCTCAGCGCCAGCGCGGCCAGGTCGCCCCAGGCCCAGTAGGCGCCCGGACGCGAGGACGCGATCCCGTCCCAGTAACGCCGCCGCAAGACCGGGTAGGCCTCCCACCAGGCGAACCCGCAGGCGGCGAAGGCCAGCACGACGCCGATCGCAACGATGCCCACCACGGGGATCGGCCACCACACGCGTGCGGCCCACAGCAGAGCGAGGGCCGGGACGGCCACGAGAACCAGCCCGTAGGACATCATCGCCGCAGCACCGAATCCGAGCCCGGCGACGGCGGCCCACGGCCATCCGCGCACCGGCGGTCGCTGGCTGGCGAGAGCGAGGCAGGCCATCGACCAGGCCACGACGACGGCCATGACCGCGTCCGCCGATACGGCGAGATAGACCGCAGCCGGAGTCCAGACGAGGTACGGCGCGGCCCGCCTGGACACTTCCTCGCGATCCAGCGTCCGCAGCGTGACGAGGACCGCGAGCGGCAGCGTCGCCGCCAGCACGATCACGACCAGGCCGGCGGCCAGGTCGCCACCGAGCCCGAGCCGGACCAGGCCGACGAAGAACAGCACCATCCCGGGCGGATGCCCGGCAAGATGGACCGGCCAGTGATCGGTGGAGGCGAGTGGGATCCGGCTGATGTAGCTCTCCAGCAGCAGATGGACGTTGCCGACCCGCCGCGCCGAGCGCAGGTACTCGTCCGGGTTTCCCAGCACCCGGCTGATGCCCGCGGGGCCGTCGACCAACGCCAAGCACGAGAGCCACGCGAGGCTGGCGACGTAGGCCGCCAGCAGGAGCCGACCCCAGGGCATGCGCTCGGCCAGCGCCGGCGCCCAGCACACCGCGCCGAGGGCGAGCGCGATGGACGGCACGGTCCCGGGGCCGACGTTCGGGGCCCACAGCGCGTGCAGGGGCGCGACGCCGTGCGAGGAGCCGGCTCGGGCGTGGACCTGCCAGCCGGTAGCCAACGGCACCACGACTGCCAGCCCGATGAGCACGAGCGTGGCACTCAAGCCGATCCACGGCGCCTTGGTCATGACCGCGACCCTAGGAACCGTGGCGCCTGCCGGGGGTGGCTCAGCCGGTGCCGTCACCGGACCGTAAGGATTGAACGCCCCGTCGACGTCTCGACCTTCCTACGTTGATCGGCATGGCGCACTCCACCCCAGGACCCCCCGACTGCGAGCTCATCCTGCCCTGTCTCGACGAGGGACCGGCGCTGCGCGAGCTGTTGCCGCGTGTGCCTCGCGGCCTCGGTGTGATCGTGGTGGACAACGGCTCCAGGGATGACACCGCGGCGGTCGCCCGGTCCCACGGCGCGAAGGTGGTGACCGAGCCCAGACGCGGGTACGGCGCCGCGGTCCACGCCGGGCTCGAGGCGGCGACGGCGCCGTACGTCGTGGTGATGGACGGCGACGGTTCCCTCGATCCAGGAGAGATCGTGCCGTTGCTCGCCCGCGTGCGCTTCGGTGAGGCCGATCTGGCGCTGGGGCGACGTGTTCCGGTACGACGCGGGATCTGGCCCTGGCACGCACGCCTCGGCAACGCGCTCGTCCTGGCCCTCCTGCGACGTCGGCTCGGCGTGCGGGTACGTGACATCGGTCCCCTGCGAGCGGCGCGACGTGAGTCGCTGCTGGGGCTCGAGGTCGCCGACCGCGGAATGGGCTACCCGGTGGAGCTGCTCGACCGCGCTGCCCAGGCCGGTTGGCGGATCGTCGAGCAGGACGTGCGCTATCTCCCGCGAGCCGCCGGGACCCGGTCGAAGGTCTCCGGCTCCGTGCGTGGCACCGTGCGTGCCGCCCGCGACTTCTGGCGGGTCCTCGCATGAGGGCGTCCACGCACGTCGAACGCACCTGGGCTAGCACCCCGGTCGAGGCTCTGACGCTGCTCGTCGTCGCGAAGGCCCCCGTTCCGGGTGTGGCGAAGACCCGGCTGGCCGCCGACGTGGACGACCCCTTCCTCGCCGCGGAGCTCGCCGCCGCGGCGCTGCTCGACACGATCGCGCTCGGCAACGCCCTCCACTGCCGGCGCCGCATCGCGCTCACCGGGGACCTGGGCGGCGCGACCCGTGGCGCTGAGATCCGCCACGCGCTGGCTGACTGGGAGATCGTCGGCCAGCGGGGCGACAGTCTCGGCGAGCGGCTGGCCGCCGCTCACGCCGAGGTCAGCGGTCCGATCGTGCAGGTCGGGATGGACACCCCCCAGATCACGCCAGCGCTCCTGAGCGAGGTGGTCGCCGGGCTCCGCGACCACGACGCCGTCCTCGGCCCCGCCTCCGATGGCGGTTGGTGGGTGTTGGCGTTGCGCGACGGTCGGCTGGCGAGGCCGCTGGCAGGCGTACGGATGTCGACGCCGACGACGTACGCCGACACGCGTGCCGCGCTCGCCGCCGCGGGCCTCGTCGTCGCCTCCGCACCGGTGCTCACCGATGTCGACCACCTCGACGACGCACTGACGGTGGCCGACGCGGCTCCGGCGACGGACTTCGCCCGATGCGTCCGACGCGAGCTCGGGCAGGCCGTCCGGTGAGCCTGCCCTCCCTCCAACTCTTCACCTCGGCCGAACTGCCTGCGGAGGAGGTGTTCGCCCACGCGCTGCGCGGCGAGCCGACCTATCTGATCGGACCATCCTCTGGCCCGCCCACGTCGGACCTCCTGCCCGTCGCAGACTGGACCCGCGCCGCCGACGTCGAGGACCGAGCGCTGTTGCGTCTGTGCCGGGGGAGCACGCTCGACATCGGCTGTGGTCCCGGGCGGCTGACCGAGCAGCTCGGCCTGCTGGGGCACGTCACGCTGGGGATCGACCTGGTGTACGAAGCGGTACAGCAGACGGTCCGCCGCGGTGCGCCGGCTCTACGACGCGATGTCTTCGGTCCCGTCCCCGGGGAGGGACGCTGGGACACCACGTTGCTCGCGGACGGCAACATCGGCATCGGCGGCGATCCCACGGTGCTCCTCGGCCGGGTCCGTCGCCTGCTCGCCCCCGGGGGAAGGATCGTCGTCGAGGTGGGCCCTCCGGGCGTCCGATCGGTGCGTTTCCGGGCCCGGCTCGGTTGCGACTGCGGCACCAGCGACCCGTTCTCCTGGGCGATCGTCGGCGTCGACGACATCGCGACACTGGCATCCCGGGTCGGTCTTGTCGTGGCCCACCGAACCCGGCTGGGCGAGCGCTGGGCTGTCGTCCTCGAGGAGCCATGATGAGGGTCCAGCTGCCTGCCCGTCCTCACGTCCCGGTGCCCCGCGAGGAGTCCTTCTCCTCGCGGCTGCGCAGCGCGGCGGTCGCGGCGCGCATCGGGCTGTGGTTGGGCGTCTGCTTCGGAGTCGCCTTCGTGACCGGCCTGGTCAGCCACTACGCGCAGTCCACCCACCAGCCGGTGCCGTTCCCGAACGATCCCGTCTGGCTCTACCGCGTCACCCAAGGCCTCCACGTCACCACCGGCACCGCGGCGATCCCCCTGCTTCTGGTCAAGCTGTGGGCGGTCTACCCCAAGCTCTTCGCCCCGCTCCCGCGCCGCCTTCGTGAGATCGTCCTCGTGGGTCTGGAGCGTGGCTCGATCGCGGTGCTGGTGGCCGGCTCGATCCTCGAGCTGGCCATCGGGCTGATGAACGTCGCGCAGTGGTACGCCTGGGACTTCAGCTTCAAGCGTGTTCACTACGCCCTCGCTTTCGTCGTGATCGGCGCCCTGATGATCCACATCGCGGTCAAGCTGCCGATCACCCGAGAGGCGCTCGGAGGAGATGTCGAGGACACTGAGGCGGACCGTCCGCAGGCGGTACGTCCCGGTGCGTTCAGCCGTCGCACCCTGCTCCGGACGACCTGGGGCGCTGCGCTGCTCGCCGCCCTGGTCGGCAGCAGCGCTGCGGGAACCATCCGCGGCCTCGACCGTCTCGCAGTCCTGTCGCCGCGGTCGCGGCGTTCCGGCATCCCGATCAACCGTACGGCCTCCCAGGTCGGC
Source organism: Nocardioides sp. Iso805N (assembly GCF_000364605.1). Lineage (GTDB taxonomy): Bacteria > Actinomycetota > Actinomycetes > Propionibacteriales > Nocardioidaceae > Nocardioides. Next base: position 289,459 of record NZ_KB822577.1, read on the forward strand.
GTGGCGGCCTCGGCCATGAGCGGCTCGTACCGTTGCGAGGTGGTGCATGGCGAGAAAGCCGCCGGGTTCTCGCGCGCCGAGCTCCTCGCCCTTCCGCAGGCCACGCACGTCTTGCCGATCGCCTGTGTCGAAGGCTGGAGCGCCAACGGAACGTGGACCGGAGTTCCGCTGCGCACCCTCCTGGACCACGTCGGCATCCCTCGTGGCCGCAACGTCCAGGTGCACTCACTGCAGGAACGCGGCGCGGACCGGGTCACGGTGCTTCCGGCGAACGTCGCCGACGATGAGCGCACCCTCGTCGCCTTGCTGCTCGACGGTCAGCCCCTCTCGCTGGACCACGGCTACCCGGCCCGGCTGATGGCGCCGGACCGGCCGGGCACGCTCCAGACCAAGTGGATCAGCCGGATCGAGGCGCTCTGATGGTCCACATCCGGGCCGGGTTGGTCGTCGTCGGCCTGATCCTGCTTGCCTACGGAGGATGGTTGCTCCTCCACACCCAGCGGCCGGCCCAGCTCGCCCAGGCCACTACCTGGGCGCTCGCGGCCGTGGTGCTGCACGACGCTCTGATCGCGCCGCTCGCCCTGACGCTCGGATGGATCGGCGGGCGGGCACTGCCTCGAACGGTGGCGCGCGCGGCCACGGTGGCTTTCGTCCTGGCGGGGACACTGACGATCGTCGCGATCCCCGTCCTCGACGGGTACGCCGCCGGGGGAGCCAACCACACGCTCCTCGACCGCGATTACGTCGGCGGCTGGATTCTCGTCATCGCACTGATCCTTCTCACCACTGCCGTCGGGGCCGCGGCCTCGGGGCTCGTCCACCGATTCGACCGGTCCCACCGATCCCGAGGGAGAATGGCGCATGGCCCGCGTCCTCGTCGTCGATGACGACCTGACGGTTCGTGAGGTGCTCGCCTCCTATCTGCGAGCCCACCGGCACGACGCCGTCGAGGCCGGCGACGGTGAAGAGGCCCTCCGGTTGATGCGGGAGCGGCCGGCGGACCTCGTCGTACTCGATCTGATGCTGCCGGGGATCGACGGACTGGAGGTCACCCGTCGGCTGCGTGCGATGAGCGACGTCCCGATCATCATGCTCACCGCGCTCGGCAACGAGGCCGACCGCGTGGTGGGGCTCGAGCTCGGCGCGGACGACTACGTCGGCAAGCCGTTCAGCCCACGAGAGCTCGCCCTGCGCGTCGACTCGGTGCTGCGGCGTACGTCGGGCTCCTCGGCCGGAAGCGGTGGCGTCGTCCGCGACGGTGCGCTTGTCGTCGATGGAGACCGTCACGTTGCGACCCTCGCCGGCGAGCCGCTGCCCCTGACCACCCGTGAGTTCGCGCTGTTGCGCTTCCTGGTGGGCCACCCGGGCACGGCGTACACCCGCGAGGACCTGCTGCAGCACGTCTGGGGTTGGACCATCGGCGACCGCTCGACGGTCACCGTCCACGTGCGGCGGCTGCGCGAGAAGCTCGAGGACGATCCGACGCGTCCGAGACGACTGATGACCGTGTGGGGCGTGGGCTACCGCTGGGAGGCGAGCGCATGACGACCGGGGCAGCAGCGGAGATCCTCGGCGTCGCGCTCGGCTGCGCACTCGTGGTCGGGGCGATCGGCCTGCTGGTCGCGCGGTTGATCCGCCGACGCTCCCTGCGCTGGCAGCTCCTCTTGGTTGCCACAGTGGCGGCTCTCGGCGCGTACGCCGGAGCCTTGGCCATCGCTCAGCTGATGTTCCTCTCCGCGCATGATCTGACCGTGATGACGCTGGTCAGCAGCGTCTCGGCGGTCGTGGCCACCCTCGTTGCGGCAGTGGTCGGGCGGGCAGTGAGCGGGTGGTCCACCGTGCTGCACGAGCAGGTCCGGGGTCTTGAGCTCGGCACCCCGCCGCGCCTCGACGATCGCGGCCCTGCAGAGCTTCGGGCGCTCTCGGCGGAGCTCGCCGATGTCCAGCAGCGGCTGGAGAGCAGCCGACAGCGCGAGCTGTGGCTCGAGGAGTCCCGGCGTGAACTGGTGTCCTGGGTCTCGCACGACCTGCGCACGCCGCTGGCGGGGCTCCGCGCCATGGCGGAGGCACTCGAAGACGGCATCGCCGCGGATCCCGACCGTTTCCACCGGCAGATCCGTGCCGACGTCGACCGGATGGCCGCGATGGTGGACGATCTCTTCGAGCTCTCCCGGATCCACGCCGGCGTCCTCAAGCTCAACCCGACCACGCTCGCCTTGAGTGATCTCGTCAGCGAGGCACTCGCCGGCGCGGCGCCGGTCGCGACCGCTCACAGCATCCGCATCGGAGGGAGCGTCGATGCGGGCCTCGAGGTCAGCGCCGACCCCGCGGGCCTCTCCCGCGTGCTCTCGAACCTCCTGATGAACGCGATCAGACACACTCCGGCCGATGGTGTCGTCGAGGTCACCGGACGTCGCCGTGGCGACGCCGTCGAGCTGTCGGTCAGTGACGGCTGTGGTGGCCTGCGGCCGGGGGAGCTCCAACGAGTCTTCGACCTGGGCTGGCAAGGAGACCAGGCGCGGACGCGGGCAGACGGGTCGTTGGCGCAGGGTGCCGGCCTCGGCCTGGCGATCGTGAAGGGGATCGTCGAGGCACACAGCGGCCGGGTGCAGGTGGAGAACGTCGAGAGCACCCGAGGTTGCCGGTTCTCGGTGCTGCTTCCGGGCCTCACCTAGGAGGACCCTCGCAATCTTCCGGGACGAGGTCCTCGCCATCTGGGCGAGGGCCTCGTCGGTTCCGGCGCTGACAAGGGCTGCCCGGCATGCGCCTGTCGCGGGGCGTCAGACCGCGACGCGGCCGCCGTCGGCAGGCAGGATCGCGCCGTAGACGAAGCTCGCGTCGTCGGAGGCGAGGAAGGCGACGGCAGCGGCGATCTCCTCGGGGGTGGCGCCGTGTCCGGCCGGCGTGCTGGAGGCCAGGACGTCGAACATCTCGCCCATGGCTGCACTGGCCGGGGTGCGTGTCGGGCCGGGCGCGACGGTGTTGACCCGGACGCCCTGGGCGGCGTACTCCGCGGTCCAGGCCTTGGTGAGCGACTCGATCGCAGCCTTGGAGGCGCCGTAGACGGCGAGGCCGTCCATGCCGATGGTGGCGGCCATGGTGGAGACGTTGATGATGGCTCCGCCACCCCTGGCCGCCATCCGTGGGGCGATCGTGGCGGTGAGGAAGAACGGCGCCTTGACGTTGACGTCGAACGTCAGGTCGAAGGAATCCTGCGTGGTCTGGGCGGTCGGGCCACCGGGGAAGACCCCAGCGTTGTTGACGAGGATGTCGACGTCGCTCGCCGCCTCGGCGAGCCGCTGGACGTCCGCGAAGTCCCCCAGGTCGGCGGAGATGAAGCGGGCATGTCCACCGGCGGCCGCGATGGTGGCGACCACCTCATCGCCCCGGACCCGATCGCGGCCCGTGATGATCACCGCGGCGCCCTGGCTCGCGAGTCGCTCGGCGACGGCGCGGCCGATGCCGGACGTTGCGCCGGTGACGAGTGCTGTCTTGCCTGTGAGTGTCATGCCTGTGCTCCCTGCTCTGCCGGTACTGGCCGGCCGGATAAAATGGATTGCGCAATCCAAACTAGCACGAAATGGATTGCTTGATCCATTACGTTGGTAGGATGTGGCCATGAGCACCTCGGCCGCGTCCTCGCCGCGTCGTCTGACGCGCAAGGGACAGGAGACGCGCCAGCGCATCGTGGGGGCTGCGGCCGACCTGATCTTCGAGCAGGGTGTCGCGCGCACGACGATCGAGGAGGTCCGTGCTGCGGCGGGTGTCTCCAGCTCGCAGCTGTACCACTACTTCGACGACAAGCCCGCCCTGGTTCGAGCGGTCATCGAGCACCAGTCCGACGTCATCGTCGGCGGTCAGGAGACGTTCGATCTCAGCACGCTGGAAGGCATCCGCACCTGGCGCGACTGGGTCGTGCAGCACCAGCGCGAGACCTCCTGCGTCGGTGGCTGCCCGATCGGCTCCCTGGGAAGCGAGTTGGCCGAGACCGATTCCCAAGGCCGCGACCAGGTCGCCGCGGGGTTCAAGCGGTGGGAAGCGAGCATCCGTCGGGGCCTCCGCGAGATGCATGCCCAGGGGCGCCTGTCGTCCGAGACTGATCCGGACGCGCTCGCCCTGGCGCTGCTCGCCGCGCTCCAGGGAGGCTTGCTGTTGACCCAGATCGAGCGCGACACCACGGCTCTGGAGGCCGCCCTCGACGCGATGCTGGACCTGATCGCCCGTCGTTCGTGAGATGAGCACGCGGAGCCGCCGCCATTGCCGTGTAACGGCGGCGAAAACCTTGTGGCGGCAGCCGTAAACACCGTGTGACGCACCCCTCGGGTCGCCGGCGCAGGACCTAGCGTCGTGGCGGGACGCGGGACCCCACCCGTGCCCCGCGCCACACGACGGGAGGACCCGATGACCCACCTCATTCGCGGCGGCTGGGTGATGAGCCCCGAGCCGATCGCGGACGGCGCCGTACTCGTCGAACGCGACCGCATCCTCGCCGTCGGGTCCTACCGCGAGCTGGCCGCCGCGCACCCGGAGGCACCGGTCCACGGGAGTGCGCACGACATCGTGACGCCCGGCTTCGTCAACACCCACGGCCACTTCTCCGAGGGCCTGGTCACCGGCATCGGCAGCGACCTGACGCTGTGGGAGTGGATCCACGACCTGATCAACCCGCTGCGTCCGCACTACACGCCCGAGATCGCGTACGTCGGCACCCTCGTGGCCGGCATCCAGATGCTGCGCTCGGGTGTCACCACGGCCAACGACATGTTCGTCTGCGACCCGGGCACCGCCGCACCGATCACGCCGCACGTGGTGCGCGCGCTCGACGACCTGCGGCTGCGCGGCGTTGTCTCGTTCGGCGCGGGGGACCAGCGACCGGGTGCGAGCATCGCTGCCGAGTTCGAGGAGCACCAGGCGCTGGAGGAGGCGGCGAAGTCCTCCCGGCTCTCCACCTTCCGGGTCGGGGTCGGTGCGCTGGGACTCCAGTCGGACGCGATGTTCACCGAGACGGTGCGCTACGCCATCGAGAGCGGGCACGGCGTGCACATGCACGTCCAGGAGATCCGCGAGGAGGTCACCGCCACCCACCAGCGGACCGGCCGCACCGTCGTCGGGCACTGCGCGCACGAGGGACTCTTCGCGGCCCCGACGCTGGCCGCGCACTGCGTGTGGGTCGACCGCGCCGACCGGCAGCTCATGGCGGAGCATCGCGTCGGCGTCGCCCACAACCCGGTCGCCAACGGCATCCTGGCCTCGGGCATCGCCCCGGTGGCCGAGCTGCGCCAGCTCGGCGTCGACGTCGGCATCGGGGTGGACGGTGCGGCCTCGAACGACAGCCAGGACTACCTCCAGGCGATCAAGACCGCGGCCCTGCTGGCCCGGGTCCGCGACCTGCAGGCCACCGCCATGCATGCCCGGGAGGCCTTCGAGATGGCGACGATCGGGGGCGCGCGTGCGCTCCGGATGGAGAGCGAGATCGGCTCGGTCGAGGTCGGCAAGAAGGCCGACCTGGTCGTCCTCGACGGCTCCGGTCCGACGCTCGCCAACGTCCACGACCCCTACCAGGCGGTCGTCTTCGTGGCCGGGAGCCGGGAGGTCAAGGAGGTCTGGGTCGACGGAGAGCTCAGCCTTGCCGACGGCGAGGTGGTGAGTGTCGACGTCGCCGAGGTCGTGCAGCGCTCGCGGCCGCTGGCCACCGAGCTGGTCTCGCGGGCGGGACTCCGGCGGTTGTCGGTGCTGGCCAGGTAGGGGCGCTCACGCCACCGGCGTACGCCGCAGCCGCTCGCGCAGCCGCGCGACCAATTCCTGCTCGTCGATCGTGGTGAGCCGGTAGTCGTGCACTACGACGCGGCCTCCCACGATCACGTGTCGCGGCCGGCGACCGGGTGATCCCCACAGCAGGCCGGCCACGGGATCGGCGATGCCGGCGTCCGCCACACCGCCGACGTCCCAGACGCAGGCGTCGCCCGCCGTACCCGGTCCGAGGTGGCCGAGGTCGGACCGGCCGAGCCCGGCGGCCGAGCCCGCCGTCGCCATCCCCAGCACGGTGCGGGCCGGGAGCTGGGGGCCCACCAGGCCGGAGACCTGCATGGCGAGGCGAGCGTCGGCGAGCAGGTGGCCGGCGTCGTTGCTGCCGCCGCCGCTGGTCCCGAGCCCCGTCGCGATCCCCGCCGCGAGCAGCGCGGCGACCGGTGCGACACCCCAGCCCATCGGTACGTCGCACCCCGGCGCATGCGTCGCCGACACCCCGGCCGCGGCGAGCCGGGCGATCTCCGCCTCGGTGACGTCGCACAGGTGGGCGATCGTCACGCCGGGCTCGAGCCAGCCCCACTCCTCGAGCAGGTCGAGCGGGCGGCGGCCGTAGTGCTCCAGCGCGATGGCGGTGTCGACCTGCTCGTTGGCCTGGGTACGACGCCGCAGCCCGTGCCGCAGCGCCACCTCGCGCAGCGCCGCGAACGTCTCCCGGCCGTCGGAGTGCACGCCCGCCGGCCCGACCGCGAGCTGGAGCATCCCGTCGGCGCTGACGCCGCCGGGCGCGCCGGGAAGCAACGCCGCGAGGATCGCCTCGGCCGACGCCGCGGCCCGGGCGGCGTCGTCCCGCGCCGAGCCACGCACGAAGACCAGCCGCTGACCCACCTCCCGTGCTGCCGAGGTGGTCGCCGCGGCCAGCTCCACGGTCGCGTCCGCGGAGGCATCGTGCGGCCAGTTGAGGTGGTGGTCGGCCACGGTCGTCACACCGCACAGCAGCCCCTCGGCAACGCCCACGCTCGCTGCCAGCCCGTACATCTCCGGATCGTGCCCGGCCCGGCCGTAGGCCGCTGCCATCGTGGGCAGCCACGCGCTCATGGCCACCCCCCGGGTGCCGGGCAAGGTGCGGAACGCGCTCTGCAGCAGGTGGTGGTGGGCGTTGACCAGGCCGGGTGTGACCACACAGTCACCGACGTCGATGGTCTCCTCGGCGGTGCTCGGCAGGACGAGATCGCCCTGCCTCTCGGCGCCGTCGACCTCACCGACGATGGCCACGGCGTTGGTCAGCGTGAGCATGCTTCTCCCCCTGTCGGTCTGCAGGTCGTCCGGTCCGGCGTCACAGGTCGAGCACCAGGCGTGGTGAGAGCGCGCGGGAGACGCAGATCATCAGGCTGCGGTCGTCCGCCTGCTCCTCGGGGGTCAGGACCGAGTCGCGGTGGTCGGCCCGGCCCTCCAGCAGCGGTGTTTCACAGGTGCCGCAGGTCCCCTCCCGGCACGAGGAGAGCACCAGCATCCCGGCCTCCTCGCAGACCTCGAGGATGGATCGGTCCGGCGCCACGGTGAGCACCTGGCCGCCGGCCTCGATCTCGAAGGCCACCTCCTCGTGCTGCTCGTGCGCCTTGGGCACGAACCGCTCGAAGCGCACCGACCCGGCCGGGGCATCGGCGGAGAGCCGCTCGGCCTCCTCGATCAGCCGCGCGGGCCCGCAGCAGTAGACCGCCCGGTCCGCGTGACGGGCCTCGGCGAGCGCGCCGGCCAGGTCGAGTCTCCGCTCGGAGGCGGGGTAGGCGCTTACGCGCTCGCCGTACGCCTCCTCCAGCGAGGCCAGGTAGGCCATCGCCTCGCGACTGCGGCCGGCGTAGGCGAGGGACCAGTCGGTGCCGGCCTCCTCGGCGGCGGCGATCATCGAGAGCAGCGGCGTGATGCCGATGCCGCCGGCGATGAAGAGGGCCGGGCGGCTGGGCTCGAAGGAGAAGTGCTGGCGCGGCACCCTGGCCGGGACGGGGGTGCCGACCGGCAACATGTCGTGGACGTACGCCGATCCGCCGCGCCCGGCCGGCTCGCGCAGCACCGCCACCGTCCAGGCGTCGTCGGCGCGGGGTCCGCACAGGGAGTACTGGCGTTCGGTGCCGTCCGGCAGCACCAGGTCGACGTGCGCGCCGGGCTCCCAGGAGGGGAGTGCCCGGCCCTCGGCGTGCTCGAGGCGCAGCTCCAGGACGCCGACGGCGATGGCGCGGCGCTCGGCCACGCGCAAGGGGATCAGACGGTCCGCGGTCATGGGCGTCAACCTAGCCTTGGAACAGACGTCTCAGGGCCGTCCGAGGTGCCTCCACGCGGGAGGCTGCGCAGAAGTTCAGGCGCTGGTAACACGCGGCAACATGCGGAAATATTGCCCGGCCCTGCTCTTTACACCGAGGAAACGAGCGTTTCGTACGTTCCTTCCATGACCTCCCTGCCCACCTCGGTGACGCTGCTGCGACACGCCACCCTCGCCGACGGCGGGCGCTGCGACGTGGTGCTCAACGGGCCGGTCATCAGCAGCCTCGCCCCGGCGGGCAGCGTGCCTGTCACGGACCCCGAGGAGACGATCGATCTCGACGGGTGGCTGCTACTCACCGCGCCGGCCGAGCCGCACGCGCACCTGGACAAGGCGCTCAGCTTCGACCTGATCGACCCGCCGCACGGCGACCTCGGCTCCGCGATCGCCTCCTGGACGGCGTACGCCGGGACCATGACGGTCGACTCGATCGTCGAGCGGGCCCGTGCCCAGGCGCTCGCCATGCTGGCCAACGGCATCACCGCGATCCGCACCCACGTCGATGTCCACCCCGGTGCGCCTACCCGAGGCGCCGAGGCGCTGGTGCGGGTCCGCGACGAGCTGGCCGGCCTGGTCGACATCGAGCTGGTGGCGCTGTGCAGCACCTTCGCCGGTGACGCCGACATCGAGGCCGCGCTCGACGCCGGCCTCGACCTCGTCGGCGGCGCACCGCACCTGGCCGAGGACCCCGCCGGAGAGGTACGCCGGCTGGTCGCCGTCGCCCGTCGGCGCGGCCTCGGCATGGACCTGCACACCGACGAGAGCCTGGACGGCCCGGTCACCCTCGACGTCTACGCCCGCGCCGTGCGCGACCTGCCCCGCGACCGGCAGTACTCGGCCGGGCACTGCTGCCGGCTCGGCACGATGCCGCCGGACCAGCTCGCGGAGATGGTCGAGGAGGTCAGGCTCTCCGACATCGGCGTGATCGCGAACCCGATCACCAACCTCTACCTGCAGGGTTGGCAGCACTCCGTGGCCAAGCCACGCGGACTGACCGCGCTGCGCGAGCTCATCGACGCCGGCGTCCGGGTCGCCGCCGGCGCTGACAACGTCCGCGACCCGTTCAACCCGGTAGGGCGCAGCGACGCCTTCGAGACCGCCTCCCTGCTGGTCAGCGCCGGCCACCTGTCCCCGGCCGAGGCCTGGCACCTGGTCAGCGACGGCGCGCGCTCGGTGATGGGCCTGCCCCTCGCCGGTCCTCGTGCCGGCGCCCGCGCGGAGCTGCTCGCCGTCCGCGCGACCAACCTGCTCGACGCCATCGCCAACGCTCCGGCCGACCGGGTCGTCATCCACGCCGGTCGCGTCGTCGCCCGATCCGCGCTGCACCGCAGCGTCGCCGTACCCGTGTTGTCCGCCTGAGACGCCCCAAGGAGCTCCCGTGACCCTCACCGCTGAGCCCGCCGCACCACCGACCGGGGTGCTGCTCGACTTCAAGAACACCGAGATGACCTTCCCCAACGGGACGGTGGCGCTGCGCGGTGTCGACCTCACCGTGCGTCGGGGCGAGTTCGTCTCGGTCGTCGGCCCCTCCGGTTGCGGCAAGTCGACCCTGCTGCGGATCGCCTCGGGTCTCGAGACGGCCTCCGACGGCGTCGCGAGCGTCAACACCGACCACATCGGCTACGTCTTCCAGGACGCCACCCTGCTGCCGTGGCGCAACGTCACCAAGAACGTCGAGCTCCTGGCCGAGCTGGACGGACGGACGTCGCGATCGGCCCGCGCGACCAAGGCTGCCAAGGCGATCGAGCTGGTGGGCCTGCAGGGCTTCGAGAAGTCGCTGCCGCGCCAGCTCTCCGGCGGCATGCGGATGCGCGTCTCGCTGGCCCGCTCGCTCACCCTCGACCCCGAGCTCTTCCTCTTCGACGAGCCCTTCGGCGCGCTCGACGAGATCACCCGCGAGCGCCTCAACGACGAGCTGCTGCGGCTCTTCGTCGCGCAGCGGTTCGCCGGGCTGTTCATCACCCACTCCGTCTCCGAGGCGGTCTACCTCTCGACCAAGGTCGTGGTGATGTCGGGCCGGCCCGGCAACGTCGTCGACACCTTCGAGGTGCCGTTCGACATGCCTCGCGATCCCGACATCCGCTTCACCCCCGAGTTCGGCGAGCTCGTCGGCCGGGTCTCCCGTGCGCTGAGGGAAGGACACCGCTGATGGCCGCGACCGAAGCAGCCGAGACGACCGAGACGACCGAGACGACCGAGACGACCGGGGACACGGCGACTGCCGCGACCCCGACGCACCGGCGGCCCAGTCCGCTGAGCCGACTCGGGCGTGCGCCGTGGTGGAAGGTGCTGGTCGTCTTCGCGGCGCTGATCGGGCTCTGGTACGCCGCCGCCAAGCACTACGCCGACAAGGGCCTGCCCTACCTCGTGCCCTACCCGCACGACGTCTTCCACGCGATGTTCCTGGACTCCACGACCCGGCACGACCTGGTGGTGGCGCTGTGGCGCTCCACCGAGGTAGCGCTGACGGGCCTGGCGATCGCGATCGTGATCGGCATGGCCTGGGCGGTGCTGATGGCGCAGGCGAAGTGGATCGAGCAGTCGCTCTACCCCTACGCGGTGATCCTGCAGTGCATCCCGATCCTGGCGCTCGTCCCCCTGATCGGAGCGCTGGCCGGCTACGAGTTCAAGTCCCGCGTGATCGTCACCGTGATGATCTCGCTGTTCCCGATGGTGTCCAACACCCTCTTCGGCCTGCAGGCCACCGACCAGGGGCAGCGCGAGCTCTTCCAGCTGCAGGGCGCCCGTGCCTGGACCCGGCTCGCCAAGCTGCAGATCCCGGCGGCGCTGCCGAGCATCTTCGTCGGCCTGCGGATCGCCGCCGGACTGTCGGTGATCGGCTCGATCGTCGGCGACCAGTTCTTCCAGCGCGGAACTCCCGGGCTCGGGGTCCTGATCCAGGTCGACGCCTCGCGCCTGCTCGGGCCCGAGATGTACGCCGCCATCCTCACGGCCTCCCTGCTGGGCGTCGCCGTGTTCCTGCTCTTCGGGCTTCTCGGGAAGCTCGCGATCGGCCGCTGGTACTCGTTCCGCTGAGCGAGGCGCGAGCCGATCATCCGCGGCCGAGGTCGTCCGCACCGTCCCAACCGCACCGTCCCAACCGCAGCACCCGCACCCACCCAAGGAAACGGAGAACCATGCGCACTCGATCGCGTATGACCGCGGCCGGAGCGATTCTCGGCGCTCTCGCTCTCGCTGCCACCGCCTGTGGCAGCAGCAACTCGTCCGACACCAGCGCCGCCGACAGCGGCAGCAGCGCGCCTGCTGCCGCCTCCTCGGCCGCGACCGGCGCGGCCGTCGACCTCTCGGGGGTGTGCCCCTCGACCGTCGTCGTACAGACCGACTGGAACCCGGAGGCCGACCACGGTCACCTCTACCAGATGCTCGGGCCGAACCCGACCATCGACAGCAACAAGAAGAGCGTCACCGGCGACCTGTACGCCAACGGCCAGTCCACCGGCGTGAAGCTGGAGATCCGCGCCGGCGGCCCGGCGATCGGCTACTCGACGGTCAGCGCGCAGATGTACCAGGACAAGTCCATCACGATGGGCTACGTCTCCACCGACGAGGCCGTCGAGTTCTCCGGCAAGCTGCCGACCACGGCCGTCTTCGCCGAGAACGACAAGTCCCCGATGGTGGTGATGTGGGACCCGGCGAAGTATCTCAACGTCACCGACATCAAGAGCCTCGGCACCGCGCTGAAGAAGAGTGGCGGCGTGGTCCGCTACTTCAGCGGCGCGGCCTACATGGAACACCTCATCGGCGCCGGCTACCTCTCCAAGGACGTCACCGACGGCTCCTACGACGGTACGCCGGCCAAGTTCGTCACCGACCAGGGCAAGTCCGCCCAGCAGGGCTTCGCCACCGCCGAGCCCTACATCTACCAGCACGAGGTCAAGGCGTGGGGCAAGCCGGTCAAGTACCAGCTCATCGCCGACACCGGCTGGAACCCGTACCCCGAGACGATGTCGGTGCGCACCGGTGACCTGCAGAAGCTGACCCCGTGCCTGCAGAAGCTGGTGCCGGTGATGCAGCAGGCCGACGTCGACTACTTCAAGAACCCGACGCCGACCAACGACCTGATCGACAAGCTCGTCAAGTCCTACAACAACGGCTGGACCTACGACGCCCAGGTCGGTCAGTTCGCCGCCGACCAGATGAAGACGCTCCAGATCGCCTCCGACGGCACCGACGGCTACGTCGGCGACCTCGACGCCAGCCGCGTGCAGCAGTTCATGGACGTCGCGGTGCCGATCTTCGACAAGACCAAGGACGCGGGGGTGAAGGCGGGCCTCAAGCCGGAGGACCTGTTCACCAACCAGTTCCTCGACAAGAAGATCTCGCTCGGCTTCTGACCCGCACTCCCGGGGCCGCCGCCATCCCGGCGGCGGCCCCGGGCCCCGACCTCCCCGACCCTCCGACCAGCGAAGGACCCACCCGTGAGCACCCCACCGGTCGCCCCTGACGCAGTCTCGGCCCTCCACCACGAGCTCGTGCAGCTCCTCGGCGAGCGGGGCGCCAGCATCGACCAGCGCACCCGCGAGCGCGCCTCGGTCGACGAGGCGACGATGTCGCCGATCATCGCCGAGCAGCTCCCGCTCGGTCTCGCCGACCTCGTCGCCTGGCCGACCAACGCCGAGGAGATCGCCGCGGTGGTGTCGGCGGCGTACCGCCACGGCGTGCCGCTCACCCCGCGGGGCAAGGGCACCGGTAACTACGGCCAGGGCATCCCGATGCACGGCGGCCTCGTGCTGGACACCAGCCGCGCCCGCGCCGTGGTCTCGGTCGAGGACGGCGTCATCACCGCGGAGGCCGGCGCGACCATGATCGCCATGGAGCAGGCGGCCAACGAGGCCGGCCAGCAGCTGTGGATGTATCCCTCGACCGCCCAGAGCACCATCGGCGGCTTCCTCTCCGGCGGATCCGGCGGCACCGGCTCCATCACCCACGGCTCCAACTGGATGGGCTTCGTCACCGCGCTGGACGTGGCGCTGCCGGGCGAGGAGCCGACGCTGCTGCACGTCGAGGGCGAGGAGGCGCAGACCTTCGTGCACACCTATGGCACCGCCGGCGTCATCGCTCGTGCCACCGTCCGGCTCGAGCCGGCCCAGGACTGGCGCTCGCTGTATGCCTCCTTCTCCTCCTTCGCGACCGCCCAGGCGGTGCTGCGCTCGCTGCGCGGCCTGGAGCCGGCGCCGCGACTGGTCTCGGCCGACACACCCACCATCAGCGCCAAGCTGCCCGACGACCCCGGCATCCCCAAGGACGGCTGCAGCCTGCGCGCCATCCTCGATGCCGCCACCGCGCCGGAGGCCCGGAGCCTGATCGAGACCGCGGGCGGCGCGGTGCTCGACGTCCGCGAGGGGATGCAGCAGTCGGTGCGGCTCTCGATGCTCTCCTACAACCACCCCATCTACTGGCTGAAGAAGAACACCCCGGAGACCACCTACTTCCACGTCGAGGTCGGCGGCGAGGCGCTGATCGACCGGGTCGAGGAGGTGCACGCGGTCTATCCGGGCGCGATGCTGCACATCGAGGCCGCCCACCTGTTCCCGATCGGCATGCTGGCGGCGCCGTACACGGGTGCGGCGGACGTGTACGCCGGCTACCCCAAGCTCCAGGAGCTCGGGGTCCGGGTGCACAGCCCGCACCAGTGGTACGTCGACCACGACATCGACAACGTGCTCGCGCTCAAGGCCAGGACCGACCCGCGCGGGCTGCTCAACCCCGGCAAGCTGGGTGCCCCCGAGGACGTGGTGCTGGGCAACAGCACCGCCTCGGCGCAGCCCGCCGGACACGTCAACGACCAGGCTGCCCGCGAGGCGGCGGCAGAAGGACTGATGGCATGAGGCGCGATCTCGTCGAGCTCCCCGGACCGGACGTCGCCGCGGACTTCACCCGCGAGACGATCGTGGTGGTCGGCACCGGGGCGATCGAGCACCACGGCCCGCACCTGCCGCTCAACACCGACTACCTGCTCGCCGACGTCATCGGCGGCGCCGCGGTGGAGCAGGCCGCGGTCGACGGCCTGGACGTGTGGCGGCTGCCCACCCTCGCCTTCACCAAGTCGGACGAGCACAGCTGGGCACCCGGCACGGTCTGGCTGGACTGGGACACGATGTACAGGACCTGCGTCGAGATCGGCCGGGCCGTCGACACGATGGGCGCCGGCACCTTGGTCTTCGCCAACGGGCACGGCGGCAACACCGCGCTGCTGCAGGTGGTGCTCCGCGAGATCCGCAAGCTCTACGGCCTCAAGACCTTCCTGATGCCGACCCTGATCCGCACGGACCCGCCGGCGGGGGAGGGGCTCGACGAGCGCAACCTCGGCATCCACGGCGGCGCCGCCGAGACCTCGATCGTGATGCACATGCGCCCCGAGCTGGTGGACCTGAGCCGGGCCGAGCGCTGGGTGCCCGAGCACCTGGCCGCCTTCCGGCACATCGGGTTCAACGGTCTCCCGGTGAGCTTCGGGTGGCTCTCCAGCGACTTCGGCACCGGCGGGGTGGTGGGCGATCCCACCCAGGCCACCACCGCCTTCGGCGCGAAGCTGTACGACGCGTCGGTCGCCCAGGCCGTCGCCTCGCTGCACGAGATCGCCCGCTTCGACCACAAGCAGGCCGGGTGAACCCGGACGACAGCTTCGGGTACGACGTCGCCATCGACGAGGCCATCGTCGACCCCATCGCCCTCCTGCGTGGCTGGCTCGCCCACTGCGACGGTGACGTGACCCCGCTGATGACGCTGTCCACCGTGGACGCCGAGGGCTATCCGGACAGCCGGCACGTGCTGCTCTCGCGCTGCGACGAGGAGGGCCGGATCGCCTTCCACACCGACAGCCGCTCACGCAAGGCCGCCGAGCTGGCCGCGAACCCGCGCGCCAGCGTGGCGGTGGTCTGGCCGGGCCTGGCCCGGCAGCTGGCCGTGTCCGGTGACGTCGCGGTACAACAGGCAGCCGGTCAGGTCGAGGCCTACGAGCGTCGCTCGCGCTACCTGCAGCTGCTCGCGTGGCTCAACGACGATGCTGCAGCAGCCGCGACGGTCGAGGAACGCCAGGCCGGATGGGCGGCCTTCGACGCTGCGCACCCGGCTCTCGAGCCGCCGTCGACGTGGGTGGGCTATGCGCTCACACCGCGGCGGATCGCGTTCTGGCGCGGTGACGCGGACGGTCCGTCGAACCGCCTGCTGTGCACCCGCACGGACGCGGGCTGGGACATCGCGCGCCATCCGGGGTGATACCGCCGCCGAACGGTTGTTCGGGGTGGGGGTGGTGCTTCGCGGGGGCGAACGGTTGTTCGGGGTGGGGGTGGTGCTTCGCGGCGCCGAACGGTTGTTCGGTGCGCGCACGTGCCTCACAGACGCCAAACGCTCGTTCGGTCTCCCGGGCCGCCGGCGCCGGCGCCGGCGCCGTCCTACTCGATCTCGCCGAGCCGGTCGTAGGCCGACGCGATCGCGGAGGCGCGGTCGCGCCCCTCGCGCCCACGCCGCTCGAGCACGCCGTCGGCCAGCACGCTGACCAGGCTCATCGCCGCGGCGTAGGAGTCGAAGGCGAGCTCGCCCTGGACGGCGCACTCGAGCGCGACGGTGGCGCGGCGCAGGTGGGCCGCAGCGGTTGGGTCGGCAAGGACGATGACGGCGGCCCGGGAGCGGACCGCCTCGCCGACGAAGGAGGAGAAGCCCGCCGGTCGCCGGCGGAATCCGACAGCGATCACCACGTCCTCGGCGCCGAAGCCGGCCAGCTCCTCACCGATCGTCTGGCCGGGTTGCGGCCCGAGGGTGACGGCGGGACGGGTCTGGGCCAGCTGCTCGCGCAGGTGCAGCGCCACCGGATAGCTGTTGCGCCAGCCGGCGACCAGGACCTGCCGCGCCTCGGCGAGCAGGGCGGTGGCCTCGGCGATCGGCGCGTTCTCCAGCAGGTGCCGGATCGCGTCGGCCTCATTGGCGATGTGGCCGGCGAGGCTCGGCGCCCCCTCGGTACGGCGTGGCTCACCGGCGATGCGCAGGCCACGCATGTGGTCGCGCACCTCGTCGAAGTCGGCGAAGCCGAGGGACCGGAACAGCCGGCTCATCGTCGCCTTCGACACCCCGGCCAGGCTGGCCAGCTCGGCCGCCCGGTAGGTGGCCAGGTCGTCGAGATGGGTGAGCAGAGCCTCCGCGGCGCGCCGCTCCTGGGGCGGCAGGGCGTCGTGGCACAGCGCGATCCGCTCGTCGATGCGGTGGCCGGTCTGCGGCGCGGTCACGATCGCTCCCGTACGACGCGAGCGACCTCCAGGACCGCTCGTTCGAGCGCGTCGAGACCACGGGCCACGTCGATCTCGCGGACGTCCTCGCCGGGATGGTGACTGATGCCGTCGAAGCAGCGCACGAACAGCATTCCTATCTCTGTCACCGCGGCGATGGCCATCGCGTCGTGCCCCGCGCGGCTCCACAGCCCCATCGGCGCGGCTCCCGCGGGGTAGCTCGCATCGGCTGCGGCGATGCCGACGCCGACGGCGTCCTGCAGCCACGGTGCGCACGGTGCGGCGAACGCGCGGTGGGTCTCCTCGGTGCTGAGCCGCAGTCCTCGGGCCTCGCAGAGCGCGGTGATCTCGGCCTCCATCCGCTGCCACATCGCGTCGCGCTCGGCGTCGGTGGCGGCGCGGAGGTCGAGACTGAGGTCGGCCCGGCCGGGGATCACGTTGACCGCACCCGGCTGGACCTCGATGCGGCCCACGGTCGCGATGCACGTGCTCGCCCGTGCCAGCCGCTCGATGACCACGATCGCCTCGGAGGCGCCGACGAGCGCGTCCTTGCGTCGTTCGTACGGCGTGCCGCCGGCGTGCCTGGCCTCCCCGTGCACGGTGAGGTGGAAGCGGCGGGCGCCGGCGATCGCGGTGACGTAGCCGAGTGACCGATCGGCGGCCTCGAGCAGCGGCCCCTGCTCGATGTGGGCCTCGACGTAGCCGACGAGCTCGCCGGGCCTCCGCGCCGCCTCGTGCACCCGCAGGGGGTCCAGCCCGAAGCCGACGAACGCCTCCCGGAGCGTGACGCCGTCGCGGTCCCGCAGGTGCCACCAGGCCTGGTCCCACGTGCCGGCGGCGGCCTGGCTGCCGAGGAGCGCCTTGCCGAAGCGGGCGCCCTCCTCGTCGCTGAAGCCGACGACCTCGAGTGCGAAGGGCAGCTCGGTCGCGCGGAGCCGCTCGGCCACGGCGATGGCCATCAGTACGCCGAGCATGCCGTCGTACGACCCGGCGTCGGGGACGGTGTCCAGGTGGCTGCCGAGCAGCAGTGCGGGCATGCCGGGCTCGGGGCCCTCGCGGCGCCCGTACTGGTTGCCGGCGGCGTCGACCCACGTCCGCAGGCCGGCCTGCCGCATCCAGCCCTCCGTCGCCCGGTTGGCCGCCGCGTGCTCGGGGGTGAGGTAGGTCCGCTCGAGGTGGGTGGGGCTGGCCGAGTGCCGGTCGAGCTCGGCACACCGGCGCAGCACCTCGGTCGCGCTGGTGGTCGCCAGAGGCGTCACGGTCGGCCCCCTTCGTAGACCTCGCGCGCAGCGCCGACGCCGCCACCGGCGAGGACCTGCGCACCGGCGGAGCGGAGCGCCTGCTCGAGTGCTGCGAGGGTGAGCATGACGGCGTCGCGGCGGGCGTTGTAGCCCATCGTGCCGATCCGCCAGACCTTGCCGTGGAGCGGGCCGAACGAGGTGCCGATCTCGATGCCGTAGTCGGTCAGCAGCGCCGCCCGGACCCAGTCGCCGTCGACGCCGTCGGGGATGTGGACGGCCACCACGTTGGACATCTTGTGCGCCACGTCGCCGAAGACCCTCAGTCCTAGGCCCTCGACGCCGGCCAGCATCGCCCGCCCGTGCAGTCCGTGCCGGTCGATCGCGTTCGCGAGCCCCTCCTCGACCAGTAGCCGCGCGCACTCGCGGGCGGCGTACAGCATGGAGGTCGCCTCGGTGTGGTGGTTGAGCCGCCGTGGCCCCCAGTAGTCCATCACCTGCGCGAGGTCGAGGTAGTTCGAGGCGATCCGCAGGCCGGTGGCCGTGTCGCCGTCGTCGCGGATGCCGGCCTCGACGTGCTTGCGGGCCTCGATGACCGCGACGGCCCGCGGGGAGACGGTGATCGGCGCGCTGCCCGACGGCCCGCCGAGGCACTTCTGCAGCCCGGCCGTCGCGATGTCGACGCCCCAGTCGTCGGTGCGGAAGGCGTTGCCCCCGAGGGAGGCGGTGGCATCGACGTAGAGCAGCGCGTCGTAGGTGCGACAGATCGCGCCGATGTCGGCGAGCGGCTGGCACATCGTGGTGGAGGTGTCGCCGTGCACGACGGCGACCACCTTCGGCCGTACGGCGCGCACAGCCCGCTCGACGTCCTCGGCGGGAACGACGTCGCCCCAGGGCACCTCCACGGTGTGGACATCGGCGCCACAGCGTTCGGCGATCTCGACCAGGAGGTGCCCGAACCGCCCGAAGATCGGCACCAGGACGGGATCACCGGGCTCGATCAACGAGACCAGCGCGGCCTCGATCCCGGCGCGGGAGGTCCCGTCGACCAGGAAGGTCTGGTCGTTGGCGGTGGCGAACACGGTCCGGTAGAGCGCCATCACGTCACCCATGGCGGCGGTCATGGTGGGATCGAACTGGCCGACCAGCTGGGTCGACATCGCCTGCAGGACGCGTGGGTCGACGGTGATCGGTCCGGGGCCCATCAACAGTCGTGGCGGCATCGAGAGTGGTGGGAGTGCTGTCACGAGACCCTCCTGAGCTGGCGTCCCCACACGTGGTCGGGACGCTCGACGTCGATGGCGTTCGCCCGGACGATCGTGTGGGTGACCCGGCCGCCGTAGCGCAGCCCGTCGAACGCCGAGATGGGGTGGCGGTGGGCCAGCCGGGTCGCGTCGACGCGGAGCTCGGCGCCGGTGTCGTAGACCGCGAGGTCGGCATCGACGCCGACCTCGATGCGTCCCTTGCTCCGCAGCCCGGCGAGGTCGGCGGTGTTGCGAGACATCCAGCGACTCACCCGGCTCAGCCCGATGTTGCGCCGTCTCGCCTCGGTGGCGACGGCGCTGAAGCCGACCTGGAGACCGGAGACGCCGCCCCATGCCTGCTGGAGGTCGCCGTCGCCGCGGCCCTTCTCCTCGGCGTCGGCCGGTGAGTGGTCGCTGACGATGGTGTCGATGACCCCCGCGCGCAGCGCCTGCCAGAGCTCCTCCCGGTTGCCGGCGTCGCGGATCGGCGGGCAGCACTTGAACTGCGGCGAGGCGTCGGGGATCTGCTCGCTGGCGAAGCAGAGGTAGTGCGGGCAGGTCTCGACGCTCAGGGGGAGTCCCTCGTCTTTGGCGTCCTTGATCAGGTCCAGGGCGCGGGCCGAGGAGAGGTGCAGGATGTGGGTCCGCGCCCCGGTCTCGCGGGTGCCGTCGATCACCTGCCGGATCGCGGCCAGCTCGGCCTCGTCGGGCCGGCTGAGCAGGAAGTCGGCGTACGCCCGGCTGCCGGAGGTGGGCGCGTGCGCGTCGAGCACACCAGCGTCCTCCGCATGCACGATCATCAGGCCGCCGAAGCGCGCGATCTCCGTCAGGGCGGCGGTGAACCCCGCGCCGTCCAGTGGTGGGAACTCGTCGACGCCGGAGGGCGCCAGGAAGCACTTGAACCCGAAGACGCCCGCATCCCAGAGCGGCTCCAGGTGCTGCAGGTTGCCCGGCACGGCGCCGCCCCAGAAGCCGACGTCCACCATCAGCTTGCGGGTCGCGGCCTCCTGCTTGGCCCGCAGGCCGGCGAGGGTCGTGGTGGGCGGCACCGAGTTGAGCGGCATGTCGATCAGGGTGGTCACCCCGCCCAGAGCCGCGGCCTCGGTGGCGCTGAGGAAGCCCTCCCAGTGGGTGCGGCCCGGCTCGTTGACGTGCACGTGCGTGTCCACCACACCCGGGACGACGTAGGCGGTGTCGGGGACCTCGAGGAGCAGCCCCGCGACCTCCGACTCCGGCGGTTCGATCGCCTCGATCCGACCCTGCCGCAGTCGTAGGGTCGCCGGGACGAAGTCGTCGTCGATCAGGACGTGCTGGGCACGGATCGCGTCGATGCGCATCGATCAGCTCCCGCGGTAGGTGGTGTAGGCGAAGGGGCTCAGCAGCAGCGCGACGTGGTAGTGCTCGTCGTCCTCGGTCTCGAACGTGACGTCGATGCCGGGATAGAACGTGGCGCGTCGCTGGCTCTCGAACCAGGGGCCGGTCGCGAAGCTCAGGGTGTGGACGCCTGCGGTCACCTCAGCGGCGACGCGGACCCGGCCGTCGGCGTCGGTGGTGCCCGAGCGGGTGGTGCCGTCGGCGAGCGTGAGCCGCAGACTCATCCCGGACGCCGCCCGGCCACGCTCGGCATCGAGGACGTGGGCGCTGATCGTGCAGCTCATGCGGCGTCCTCGACGAGCGCGCTCAGCCGCAGCAGCGCGATCTGAGTCAGCTGCTGGTGGACGACCTCCGCCTCGGCGGCGTCGTCGTTGCCCAGGCGTTGCTCCAGCAGGAGGAGGAGCTCCTCGGCGCTGCGTCCCTTGGCGCGCACGAGGTAGACCTGGCCGAACCGCTCCTCGTAGCGCCGGTTCGCCTCGGCGAGTCGTCGCCGGACGTCGTCGTCGGACGCGACACCGGACTGCTCCGCATCCGACATCGCGGCACTCGCACCGGTCCCGCGGTGGCGCTCGCCGATGCGCGGATGGTCCGCCAGCGCCTCGTCGACCTCGGTGCGCGTCCACTCCGAGGCCAGCCGCTCCGCATGGGCCAGGAGCGTCGTCCGGTCGGGATAGGGCCGCCCGGTCACCAGGCCCGAGACGAACGATCCGATCGAGGCGCAGGGCCGCACGTACGCCGCGGCGGCATCGGCGTCCATCGCGTTGAAGTCGACTATCTCCAAGGTTCCGTCCCTCTCGAGGTGGCACTGCGCCGTCGTGTCCCCTGACCATAGGAAACAGATGTGACCGTCGATGAAACTCCAGTTTCAGTTCCGTTACGACCCGAGCCGGACGGCGAGGTCGAGCAGATCGCGGTCCCGGCCCGGCGCGGCGAGCAGGCACACGCCACAGGGCAGCCCGGCGGCGGTCCGCAGCGGGAGGCTCACCGCCGGCAGCCCGCCCAGGCCGGCCAGGCAGGTCAGTCGCATCGTCGCGTCACGGGCCGCCTGGGCCTCGGCAGGCTCCGGGGCGACCGATGCCGCACTCGGCAGGACGAGCACGCGGTCGCCGACCAGCTCGCGGACGGCGTACCGGGCGGCCTGCACGACGTCCCACGCCGCGGCCGCCTGCTCGCGGGTGATGCTCGCCGCGACCTGGAAGCGTCCGCGGACGTCGGGCCCGAGGCTGTCCATCCGGGACGCGAGCCAACCGCCGTGCTCCTGCCAGGCCTCGAAGGCCTGCCAGGTCTGGAACGCCGCGAGCCATCCGCCGAGGTCGTCGAGCCGCCAGGACTCCCGTACGGCGTGGCCCGGCAGCCACTCCTCGATGGCAGTGGCGACGTCCGGCTGGGCCAGCCCGAGCAGGCTCGGCACGACGACCAGGTCGGAGGAACCGTGGACCGGTGCGGCGGGGAGCAGCACCTCGCCGACCTGTGACAGCAACGCGGCCGAGCGGGTCAGCCACCCGACCGTGTCGAAGGTGGGTGACAGCGGGACCACGCCGGTGCGGTCGACGGCGCCGTGCGTGGTCCGGACGCCGAAGAGACCCTGGTAGGCGGCGGGCACGCGGATCGACCCGCCGGTGTCGGTGCCGAGACCGATGCTGGCGTGCCCGAGGCTCACAGCCGTGGCCGAGCCCGACGTCGAGCCGCCCGGGATCCGGTACGGCGCGCGCGGGTTGGGCGGCGTGCCGTAGTGGGCGTTCTGTCCGGCGAGGCTGTAGGCGAGCTCGTCGGTGCGTGCGATGCCGCGGATCGATGCTCCGGCCTCGAGCAGGGCGCGGACTGCGGCGGCGTACTCGGTCTCGGGCGCTGCCGCGGCGAGCCAGGCCGGGTTCCCCACGCCGATCGGCTGGCCCTTGACCGCGTAGAGGTCCTTCACCGCGATGCTCTCCCCGCTCAGCGGTCCCGCCTGGAGGGGAGGAGCCAGCGGGTCGCCGACGACGCGCCACACCCGCGTGTCGAGAGCGGGTGCCGGCACCGCGACGTGGGCAGCCGTCACCTGCCAGCCGGCGAGCCCGCGCGAGCGGTCGGCGGAGCGTGCCCACAGCTGGGTCTGCTGGCCGCGGCCGCCTCGGGCGAGCTCGGTGACGGCGACCACGAGGACGTGGTCGTCGTCGATCACCTGCACGTGGGTCTGCACGATCCTGCGCGGCGCGGCACCGCCGCGACGGCCACGGAACGCGCTGATCCGCTCGTGCCCGACCAGCAGCCCCTCCGCATCGCCGCGCAGGGTTCCGGGCTCCTCGGCGAAGAGCCGGTCGAGCATCGGCAGGTCGTCGGCCATCAGCGCCGACTCATAGGCGCGGAAGGCCGTCATCAGGCCGTCGGGCACGGGGCGCAGCACGGATCCGCTCACGAGGGGAAGTCTCCCTTGCGGATGGTCGCGTGCACGCCCTTCACGACGTCGACGACCTGGGAGATGCGGAAGTCGGTGGCGGCCGAGAGGTAGGCGTAGGCGAGCCGCTCGTCCATGCCGAACCGGGCGCTGATCAGCGCGATCGCGGCCCGCACGCAGTTCTGCACCGCGACGTCGAGGTCCTCGTCGAGGCCGGTGGGCACCAGCAGCTCCGAGGTCTCGGCCAGCGGTCCGGCCAGCTCGCCGAAGCGCCGGACGGCCTCCTCGCGGGCGATGACGTCGAGGCGGATCGTCGCGCGCAGGCTCGCCTCCATCGCGGTCAGGCTCACCTCCCCGTCGCCCTGGGCGAAGTGCGGGTCCCCGACGTAGGCACGGGCGCCCTCGACCTGCACGGGCAGGTAGAGGGTGCTGCCGGTGGTCAGCAGCCGGATGTCGAGGTTGCCGCCGTGCGGCCCGGGCGGCACCGAGTGGGGGCGGGCGCTGCCCGGGACGGCCACGCCCATGATGCCGAGGAACGGCGCGAGCTCGAACCGCGCCCTGGGGCCGCCCTCCTCCTGGTCCTCGCGCAGCGGCAGCAGACCGTGGGTGGCGTCCTCGTCCACCCGGGCGAAGACGCAGTGCAGGGGCGCGCCGTCCCGCGGGAGCTCGCCGGCGAGGGCACCGCGGCCGTGCCGGTTGGAGATGACGCCGTAGGGGACACGTGGCGTGGTCTCCAGCACGGTCATCGCGACCAGGTCGCCGGGTCGTGCGCCGATCACCTCGATCGGGCGGCTCACGACGTGGGGACCGTCCACCCCGGCGGTCCGGGGGACGGCGCTCGCCGCGAGGGCGACGGCGTCCTCGAGCACGTCGACGTCGTACGGCGCGAAGAAGGCGCGGGGGTCGCGACCCTGGTCCTCCAGGATCCCCTCGTGGCTCAGGGTGTCCACGGTGACCTCCGTGCCCGGCTCCACCGACAGCGCGGGGGCGTCGGCGGCGCACGGGAGCCGTCCCCAGATCACGTTGTCGGTCGTGCTGGGCAGGTAGGCGCCACGGATCGCGCCGTCGCCGAGCTGCAGGAGGGGGAGGGCCACCCGAGCACCGTATGGAACGAATGTTTCATCCGTGTTCCTGGGCGATCCGCCGATGACGTCAGGTCCGTTTCCCTCGGAGATCGAGACGTAACGCGGAGGACACATCCGTCGCCCAGACTGGCATCACGAGCGGAGTTCGAGCCCCCGAGGAGGAC
Source organism: Nocardioides sp. Iso805N (assembly GCF_000364605.1). Lineage (GTDB taxonomy): Bacteria > Actinomycetota > Actinomycetes > Propionibacteriales > Nocardioidaceae > Nocardioides. The sequence continues at coordinate 313,240 of NZ_KB822577.1, forward strand.
GGCCATGTCGATGACGGCGACCCCGGCTACCCCGGCGACCGTGCCTGATCTTCGCCGCCTCTGCCACGGCACCGCCTGGCCGCGAGGCCTCGTCGCGCACGGCCGCTGAGGCCCGAGACGTTCGTTTCGTCCTCGCCGCCTCGCGGCCGGTGCGTTCGCCGCGCCCAGCGCGCCCGTCGCGCCCCTCCGACCTCTCGACAGCCCAGGAGCCCACCGTGCCCACCGACGTCTCCGCCACCGCCCTCCCGTACGCCGAGCGCGTCCTCCCGATCCCGCGCCGCTGCACCTTCGACCCCGACGACTGGCAGATCATCGCCCGCTACTGGTACCCGGTCGCCGTGGCGAGCGAGGTCACCGCCGACCCGCAGGGCACCACCCTCCTCGACCAGCCCCTCGTGATCTACCGGTTCGAGGGCCGGGTCGTCGTCGCCGACAACCTGTGCCCCCACCGGGGCATGCAGCTCTCGCTGGGCAAGGCCTTCGACGACGGCCTCGGCATCCGCTGCCCTTACCACGGGCTCCGGTTCGGCGCCGAGGGCACCTGCACCGCGATCCCGGCGCACCCCACCAACAAGATCCCCGCCCGGATGAACCTGCACGCGTACGGCGCGATCGAGCGCTACGGGCTGGTCTGGACGTGCCTGGCCAGCCTGCCCTCCGACCCGGTCGAGGACGCGGCGATCCCGCCGGTGCCGCACTGGGGCGACGCGGGATTCCAGCAGATCAACTGCCCGTCGATCGACGTGGCCGCGTTCGCCGGCCGCCAGGTGGAGGGCTTCTTGGACGTGGCCCACTTCGCCTTCGTGCACGAAGGCTCGTTCGCCGACCCGGAGAACGCGGAGGTCCCGGACTACACCGTGGAGACCACGAGCGACGGCTTCGAGGCCCGCTACCTGTCGAGCGTGGGCAACTACCCGCACTTCACCGGCCTCAAGGCGGAGCCGGACTACGTCTGGTCGCGACACTTCCGGCTGCACGTGCCGTTCACCGCCACGCTCGTCATCGACTTCCCCGACGGCACCAAGCTCTCGATCATGAACGCCGCCTCTCCGGTCTCGGCCACGAAGACGCGGATGTTCGACGCCCGGGTCCGTGACTTCGACACCGACGGGCCGCTCCAGGACGTCTACGACTTCAACCAGCAGATCTTCGAGGAGGACCGGGAGATGGTGGAGGCGCAGAAGCCGGAGAACCTCCCGCTCGACCCGAAGCTCGAGGTCCACATCCCGGCCGACCGCTCCTCGATCGCCTATCGCCGCGCCCTGCGCGGGCTCGGTCTCAGCACGTTCTTCACCGTATGAGCACGATTCCAGTGGTGGTGCACGCCCAGACCCTGGCCTCGGAGCGGGCCCTGCTGGTCGAGCTGCGACCCGTCGACGTCGACCTGCCGCCGGCCGCGCCCGGGGCGCACGTCGACCTGCACCTCCCGATGACACCCGGCACGGCGGTGCGGCAGTACTCGCTGCTCGACGTCACCGACCCGAGCCGCTACCTGATCTGCGTCCAGCGCGAGCCCGAGGGCCGCGGAGGGTCGCGGCACGTGCACGAGCGGCTCCGCGTCGGCGACAGGCTCACGATCTCCGCGCCGCGGTCGACGTTCGCGGTGCAGGACGGTGCGCACCACGCCGTACTCCTCGGCGGTGGCATCGGTTTGACGCCCCTGCTGGGCATGGCAGGCTGGCTGCAGGCGCAGGGGATGAGCTTCGAGCTGCACTGCTACGGCCGCGGCCGACTGCCCCTGGCCGAGTACGTCGCCGGCCAGCCGTACGCCGATCGCGTCCGCTGGCACGACAGCGACGCTGGCGACTCCCTGCGGCAGGCGGCGCCGGCGTGGTCGATCACCGAGGACACGGTCGTCTACGCCTGCGGACCGGCGGGCTTCCTCGATGCGGTGCGGGAGCGCGCCGCCGATGCCGGGCTCGCGGCGGATCGCGTCCGGGTCGAGCGCTTCACCGCCGAGGTGCCGGCCGACCTCGGCGGGGACGCCTTCACCGTGGTCGCCGCGTCGACGGGCGAGCGGATGGCGGTGGCGGACGGCGAGACCATCGCCGAGGTCCTCGAGCGCAGCGGCTACGACGTCGTGCTCTCGTGCGAGCAGGGGATCTGCGGGTCCTGCCTGACCCGCGTGGTCGACGGTGTCCCCGACCACCGCGACGAGGTGCAGACCGCTGCCGAGCACGCCGCGAACAGCCAGATCAACGTGTGCGTGTCCCGCTCCCGCACCCCCGTGCTCACCCTCGACGTCTGATGACCCCGCGAACGGAGGCGACCACGTGAAGATCCTCATCATCGGCGCGGGCATCGGCGGAGCGAGCGCGGGCATCGCGCTGCGGCGGCTGGGCCACGAGGTCGAGATCTACGAGCAGGTCACTGAGAACAGGCCGGTGGGCGCCGCGATCTCGGTGTGGCCCAACGGCGTCAAGGTGCTCAACTGGCTCGGACTCGGCGCCCAGACGGCCGCGCTGGGCGGCCGGGTGGAGTTCATGTCCTACCGGGAGGCGGCCACGGGCGAGACGATGTGCCGCTTCAGCCTGGCCCCGGTGACCGAGCAGATGGGCCAGCGCCCCTATCCGATCGCCAGGGCGGAGCTCCAGGCGATGCTGATGGAGGCCTTCGGCGTGCAGGACATCCGCTTCGGCAAGCGGATGAGCGCCATCGAGCAGGACGAGCACTCGGTCACCGTGACGTTCGCCGACGGTACGACGGCCACCGGCGACGCCCTGATCGCCGCCGACGGTGCCAAGTCGCTCGCCCGTGCCTATGTCGTGGGCGAGGAGCTGGAACGGCGCTACGCCGGCTACGTGAACGTCAACGGACTGGTCCGGGCCGACCCCGAGGTCGCGCCGACGGACCAGTGGACCCTGTGGGTGGGTGCGGGCAAGCGGGTCTCGGTCATGCCGGTCGGCGGTGACCGGTTCTACTTCTTCTTCGACGTCGTCGAGCCGGCGGGCCTCCGCCCCGAGCGCGGTGCCGTCCGCGAGTCGCTGGCCGCGCACTTCGCCGGCTGGGCGCCGGAGGTGCACCGGCTCATCTCACTGATGGACCCGGAGACCACCAACCGGGTCGAGATCTTCGACCTCGACCCGTTCCACACCTGGGTCAAGGGTCGCGTGGCGCTGCTGGGGGATGCTGCCCACAACACCACGCCCGACATCGGGCAGGGCGGGTGCTCGGCGCTGGAGGACACCGTCGTGCTGGAGCGCGCGTTCGCCACCACCACGATCAGCGTGCCCGACACGTTGGCGCGCTACGCGGCGGCGCGGAGCCGGCGGGCCGGCGACCTCGTGCTCTGGGCCCGTCGTCGGGCGGCGCTCATGCACGGCGAGGATCCGGAGCTGACCGAGGCCTGGTACGAGGAGCTGCGGGGCGAGGACGGCACCAACGTCCTGCGTGGCATCATCGGCAACATGGTCGACAACCCGCTCGGGTAGCGCATGCGGAGCTTCGAGGAGCTGATCGCCGAGGCGCTGGCCGCCGACGTGACCGGGTGGGGCTTCGGCTGGCTGGACGGCCGGGCCAGCGAGCAGCGGCCGGGCTGGGGATATGCGCGGCTGCTGGCCGAGCGCTGGCGAGGCGTCGGATCCGCGCTCGACCTCGACACCGGTGGCGGTGAGGTCGTCGCGGAGGCGCCGACGCTGCCCGAGCGGATGACCGTCACCGAGTCGTGGCCGCCTAATCTCGCCCGGGCGAGCGCCCTGCTGGGTCCGCGAGGCGTCGAGGTGGTCGCCACCGAGGCCGGTGCACCGCTGCCCTTCCCGGACGGGTCCTTCGAGCTGGTCACCTCCCGTCACCCGGTCGCGCCGGACTGGCCGGAGATCCATCGGGTGCTCGCCCCGGGCGGGCACTACCTCGGCCAGCACGTCGGCCCTGCCTCGGCGTTCGAGCTCATCGAGTTCTTCCTGGGGCCCCTCGAGCGGGAGCGCCTGGCCCGCGACCCCACCTTCGAGACGGCGGCCGCGCGGGCCGCAGGCCTGGAGATCCTCGACCTGCGGACCGCCCGGTGCCGCATCGAGATCCGCGACGTGGGTGCCGTCGTCTGGCTGCTGCGCAAGTGCGTGTGGTGGGTCCCGGACTTCAGCGTCGAGCAGTACGGCGACAGGCTCCGCGAGCTGGATCGCAGCATGCGTTCGGGCACGCCGTTCGTCGCCCACTCCACCCGGCACCTCCTCGAGGCCCGTCGCGCCGACGGCTGAGGTGCCCGCCGGCCGAGGAGCAGCCGGTCTCAGGCGCGCAGGAGCACCTTCCCGCCGCGGCCGGGGCGTCGACTGGCGGCCACCGCATCGGCGATCTGCTCCAGGTCGAAGGTCGCCTCGACCGGCAGCGTCATCTCGCCCGACGTGATCCGGGCAAGCAGCTCGCCGAAGAGGGCCTGGCGCTTGGCCGGGTCCATCGCCGGGCTGATCTTGGCGCCCCAGAAGCCCTTGACGGTGGCCTGCTTGAACAGGACGTCGCCGAGCGCGAGGTCGAGCCGGGTCGAGCCCATCGCCCCGAAGATCACCAGGGTGCTGTTCTCGGCCAGCAGGTCGAGAAGGTCGCCGCTGGCCGTGCCGCCGACGGAGTCCACGCCGGCGACCAGAGGCGCACCCGCGGTGATCCGACGTACGTCGTCCTGCCAGCCATCGGTGTCGGTGGCGACCACGTTGTCGATGCCGGCCTCGGCCAGCTCCTGCACGCCGGCCGCTCGTCGGACCAGGCCCACGACGTTGACGCCCCGGGCCCGGGCCAGCTGGGCGAGCATCCGGCCGACGGCGCCGTTGGCGGCGTTCTGGATGATCCACTGCCCCTCGGTGACCTCCAGGAAGTCGAGCAGCGCGATCGCGCTGAACGGCATCGCCACCAGCTGCGCCGCCGCCTCGTCGGGGAGCCCCTCGGGCACCGGGATGACGCCGCCCGCGGAGACCACGAAGTACTCCGCCCAGGCACCGAAGACGCCGCCGACCGAGACCCGCTGACCGACGCTGAGACCGGTGACGCCCTCGCCGAGCTGCTCGATCACGCCGACCGCCTCGGTGCCCGACCGGGCCGGCATCTCGGGCTTGAACCCGTAGTCGCCGCTGGCGGTGAGGAGGTCGTGGTTGTGGATCGGCGAGAGCGTCGTCCGGACCAGGACCTCGCCCGGGCCGGGGGAGGGGGTCTCGACCTCCTCGACGTGCAGCTCCTGGGCGGGGTCGCCGAACCGGTGCTGGATGAGCGCGCGCATGCTGTCTTCCTTCTCCTCGAGCTGGACTTCCCGACTCCCACGGTAGAGGCCGGTCCATGGCTGGTGGTCCTGCTCCGTGCTGTCACATCGCGTCCGGCGCCGCCGCTCGCCTTCGCTTCCACACGAGGTCCAGCACCACGCCCAGCAGCACGATCGCGACGAGGGCGACTGCGGTCCCCGGCTCGTCCACCAACGTTGTCGCAGCGAACGCCACCAGCACCACCAGCGTCGTCAGGTCCGCCAGCACCAGCAGCCAGGCCTGCGCGCCGGTCTCGCGTCGGATCCGCAGGTGACCGAAGGTCACGAGCGTGAAGACGATCAGGGCCACCGCACTGCCGATCGACGCGATCGCGTTGAGGTCGAAGAATGCGCTCAGGATCATCGCCGCGACCGCCGTCACGATGATGCCCATGGGCGCCTTCCCCCCGACCCGGTGGGCCATGAAGGGCGGGAACTGCCCCGCGGCTGCCATCTCCTCGCTCAGGCCGGTGGCCGGGTACAGCCCGGAGTTCGTGGCTCCGGCCGTGGCGAACAGTGCCGTCACGGTCATCAACCAGTAGCCCGCGGAGCCGAGCACCGGTTCGGCCGCCACGGCCAACGCCGTACCGCCGGAAGCACTGACCTCGGCGACGGTCAGGGTGCCGAAGACTCCGAGCGCCGCCGCGACGTAGACGACGGTGGCGATGGCGAGGGCCAGGTAGACGGCCCGCGGCAGCTGGCGGGCCGGGTCCCGCAGATCCTTGGCGGTGAAGGTGATCACCCCGAAGCCGAGGAAGGCGAAGAAGGTCAGCGCCACGCTGGAGACGACGTCGCCCAGCGGGGGATAGCCCGAGAAGGCCAGGAGGTGAGGGTCGATGTTGGCCAGGGTCACGACCGAGAACAGCGTCAGGATCCCCACGACCACGACTACGACCACCGTCTGCGCCCTCGCGACGATGTGGGAGCCGAGGACGTTGAGCAGCGCCATCACCACCAGGATGAGGAGCGCGAACGGGACGACCCAGTCCGCGTTGTCGGCGACCGCCGAGCTGGCGTAGCTGCCGAATGAGACGGCGACCATGGCGGTGATGACGGCATTGACGGTCAGGAGCATCCAGGCGATGACACCGGTGAAGTGTCCTTGCCCCCATCCGCGGATGACGTACTCGAGAAAGCCGCCGGCCGACGGGTATCTCGCCCCGAGCTTGGCGAAGGAGTAGCCCTGCAGCGCAGCGACCGCCCCGGCCAGGAGGAACGAGACCCAGACCGCCGAGCCGGCCACTTCGCCGGCCGCACCGAGCAGCGCGAAGATTCCGGCACCGACCATGGACCCGACCCCGATGAACGCCGCCTGGCGGACCGTCAGAGGCCGCCGCGTCGGTTCCATCGGTCCCGCCGGTCGCTGACCAGGGGTTTGGTCTCCCTCAACCATGCTCGACTCCTCGCGTTGTCGGATCCGGCCCGGACGGCGTCTGCGTCGTATTCTGTCGACGACGCCCTTGGCCGCTCGTGCTTGCGAAACGCCCCGACCAGCGAAGGACCCGCCACTCCAGCCGGCGTGGCCCCCACCCGGACGGGTGAGCGACGTACTGACCGAGGATGACGCCCGCGGCCAGGGCCAGCGCTGTCGCGAAGGCCGAGGCGAGCTGAAGGACTCCGTCCTCCCCGCCTGCCAGGAGTGCGAGCCCCCGGTAGATGGCCAGGCCGGGCAGCAACGGCACCACGGCGGGTATGACGACGACCAGCGGCGGGACGCGGAACCACCGAGCCCCGGTACGGCAGACCGCCCCGATCGTCACGGCCGCGAGTGCGGCCGCCCAGGTCTGCCCGACCTTCGTCGAGGAGCCCACCGCGAAGTCGACGCCCTGCCCGAGCGCGCCGACCAGGGCGATGACCAGCAGGGAGCGCGCCGGTGCGTACGACGCGTACCCGAATGCAGCCGCCGCCACCGCCGCGCCGACCAGCGTCGTCCTCAGGTCAGCGTTGCCCGCCGCGCCGGCCTTGATCGTGCCGAGCCCGACGCCGAAGATCCGGCCGGCTGTCAGGCCGGCACTGACCCCGGCGATGATGCCGGTCGTGTCCAGGACGGCGACGAGGAGGCGCGCGCTCGCCGTCACCGGCGAGCCGGTCAGAGCGTCCTGGGTGGCGCCCATGATGCCCACGCCGGCCAGCAGCATCACGATGCCGGCGGTGACGACGCGTGACGGGTTGAGGTCGGTATCGGCGGCGGCGGCAAGGACCGCCACGAGGGTGGCGACGAAGCCGCCCGCCAGCTGGACGTAGAAGGTGGGGGTATGCCGGCGGAACATCGGCCGCTGGGTCCAGTAGATCGCCCAGGCCGCGAGGAACGCCAACAGGCACATGAGCAAGGTTCCTCCCAGCGTGAGCGCGACGCCCGACCCCATCACCCCCCAACCGATGCTCACCGCCCAACGTCGCCGGGGGTGTTCGGCCGCGACGATCTGTGCGATCTGCGCGCTAGCCTCTGATCGCGTGATGCGCCCGGCGACGAGATCGTTGACCGTCCGGTCGGTGTTGGTGAAGGCGGTGTAGTCGACGACAGCGCCACTCAGCCGACGGATCTGGAGAGCGGCGGGTTCCTCGGCGCTCGGTTGGTGACGGAGGGTCAGGTCCACGAACGTGACGTCGGCGGTCACGTGGCGCACGCCGCAGGAGGACGTCACGGCCAGCATCGTCGCGGTGACGTCGGTGGCTGCCGCGCCGGACGAGAGCAGCAGCTCGCCGACGCGGAGCGCCAGGTCCAGGGACTCGTAGACCTCGCTCCGCCCGCTCATGGCGCTCCCGTCACCGGGTCATCGTTCCACCGGGTCCAGGCGTCGATCCCCACCCCGGTCGGGGTGGCCTGCGACCGATCGCGGGCGGGCTTCGGAGACATCATGCGGCGGCTGCGGCACTCGCGCCGCGAGGTCAGTGCAGCGCGACCTTCAGCAGCGCGACGATGACGCCGATGCCCGCGCCTGCCGCGGCGCTGGTGAGGCGGCCGAGGATGTCGAGGCCGCCGCGGGCGCCGGCCACGTAGCTGTAGATCGCCAGCAGCGCGATCGTCGCCAGCAGTGCGATCCAGGCCGACGCGGAGAGGCCGGCGCCGAGGAGCCGGGTGATGAGCAGGACCGCGAGCGGGAGGATCGAGGCGGCGGCGACCGGAGCCGTCTCCCTCAGCGCGTGGCGAGCGGCTATCAGCGGGTGGTGCCCGTGCGTCAGCGAGTTGCCGATCGTGACAGCGTGCAGGTGGGCCAGCCAGTAGACCCCGACCGTGACCACGATCGCCCCGCTGAGTTGCGCGGTCGAGCCTGCGTGGCCGGCGCCGTACGCGATCACGGCGGCACAGACCACGGTTCCGGTGATCGCGCCCTCACCACCGGCGAACAGCTTGAGCACGCCCGTCCGAGGTGGGTCAGCTTCCACCGAATGTCTCCAGCAGGGTCGAGCGCTCGGCCTCGGTGAGGTTGGTGGTGATCAGTCTGGCGCCGCGGGCGTGGAAGCGCTCACCGAGGCGGTCCAGGTCGGCGTCCTCGGTGACCAGGAAGAGGGCCGAGGTGCCGGGGCCGATCTCGGTCCGCACCCGCTCCAGGTCCTCCTTCGTGATGCCGGTGCCCGAGGTGGCTCTGGCCAGCGCGCCGAGCCCCGCACCGACGACCAGACCCGCGACCGGGATGGCGAACAGCGCGCCGCCGAGGATGCCCCACAGCGCCCCCCACGCGGCACCGCGCTTCGGGCTGTCGTGCACGTGGTGCAGGTCCGGCTTGTCGGCGCCGTCAGGCCAGGTGATCAGCGCGTGGTCGACGATGCTGACCAGGCCGTCGGAGGACGCGGCCTTGAGCACCTTCTCCGCCTGCGAGGCCCCGTCGGGGTCCTCGAACTTCCATACCGTGAACGTCGTCATCGCGACTTCCTCCCGTCGTTGGTCGCCGGTCCGGCCGAGGGTGCCGGACCGATCGTCGGGGCGCGCCCCGGTTGAACTCTTCTCCGTGCCGGGGCAGGTCGGCTCCCCCGATCAGGGTGGTCGATCACGAGAACAGTGCGCCCAGGCCGAGGGCGACCACGCTCAGCACGACGAGCATCGCCAGCAGCGGCCAGACCCAGCGCAGGTAGCTCCCGTACGGAACGCGGGCGATGGCGAGGCCGCCCATCACGACCGCGGAGGTGGGGATGAACAGGTTCATGATTCCCGACGCGCTCTGGAAGCCGGTCACGACGAGCTCGGAGGGAACATCCGCGAAGGAGGCCAGCGGGCTCATGATCGGCATCGCGACGGTCGCCAGGCCCGACGAGGAGGGGATCAGGAACGACAGCGGCAGGAAGAGCAGGAACATCACGATCGCGAACGCGGCCTGCCCGACGTCGCCCAGGGCCTGCTCGGCCCAATTCAGAACGGTGTCGGTGATCTGTCCGTTGTTCATGATGACGGTGATCCCGCGGGCGATGCCGATGATCAGTGCCACCCCGAGGAGGTCCCGCGCGCCGTCGACGAAGGAGCCGGTGAGGTTCTCCTCGGACAGCCCTCCGATGAGCCCGATGATCACGCTGAAGAGGATGAACGACGCCGTCATCTCCGGGAACCACCACCACAGCGTCGGCAGCGGGAGGTTCAGGTCCTCCCACGGGATGACGCCGTACATCATCACGCCGAAGGCGAGTGCGAACACCGCCAGGATGAGCTTGTGCCGCCCGGTCAGCGCCGCATCGGCGCCGTCAGTCCCGGTACTGAAGCGCTGCTCGTTCTCCTCGCGCATGTTGGCGACGATCGAGCGGGACGGGTCCGCCTTCACCCGGTCGGCGTAGCGCAGGACGAAGAAGATCCCGACGCCGAGACCCACGATCAGCATCACCAGTCGCAGCACCAGGCCGTCGCTGATCGAGACACCGGCGAACCCGGAGGCGATGCCGGTGGCGAACGGGTTGATGGTGGAGCCGTAGGTGCCGATGCCGCATCCGAGCAGCACGACGGCCGCGCCCGTCATGGCGTCGTACCCGGCGGCGATCATCACCGCCACGATCAGGGAGTAGAACGCCAGGCTCTCCTCGGCCATGCCGTAGGTGGTCCCGCCGAGCGCGAACACGATCATCAGGATCGGGATCATCCAGCGCTCACGGCCGCGGAGTCGCTGCACGAGGCGACCGATGCCGTTCTGGATGGCGCCGGTGCGCATGGTCACGCCCAGGAACCCGCCGATGACGATGATGAAGAGCGCGACGTCGATCGCGCCGAACAGCGACCCGCTGTTGTAGTAGTTGATGTTCCCCTTGCTGTCCTGGATGCCGTAGAGCCCGTTGATCGGTGCGGTCAGCGAGTCGACCAGGATGTGCGCGGGATGGGAGGGGACCGAGTGGTAGGTCCCCGGGATCGGGCTGCCGGCCTTGTCGAGGTCGTAGACGCCGGCCGGCACGATCCAGGTGGCGAGCGCCATCAGCACGATGAGCGCGAACAAGATGGTGTACGCCGACGGCAGCTTGAAGCCCCGGTGGGACTCGACAGGGTCGGTGTCGGTGGAGGCAGACATCACGCGTTCCCTTCGGGGAGGCTCGGTACGGAGGCGGGCGGCTGCTCGTCGCTCCACGGCTCATCGGCGTCGGGCACCTTGAAGCCCACGAAGCCGTAGATGACGTCCAGCACCGGACTGAGCAGGTTGAAGAAGCAGAACGGCAGGTAGGAAGCGGTGGACACTCCGAGGACGCCGGAGATGTAGGCGCCACAGGTGTTCCACGGCACCAGCACCGAGGTCACCGTGCCGGAGTCCTCGACCGATCTGCTGAGGACCTGCGGAGCGATCCCGCGCCGGGCGAACTCGGCACGGAAGGTGCGCGCCGGCAGCACGTCCGCGACGTACTGGTCTCCGGCGATGACGTTGAGGCCGATCCCGCTGCAGATGACCGCGGCGATGAGCGAGCCGCGGCTCCGGGCCCGGGCGACGACCGGCTCGAGGAGGCGCTGGAGGAATCCGGCGCGCTCCATGATCGCGGCGAACGACAGTGCGCCGAGCACCAGCCAGATCGTCGTCAGCATGCTGGCCATCCCGCCCCGCGAGAAGAGGTCGTCGACCGGCGCGAAGCCGGAGTGGCTGGTGAACCCGGTGGCCATCGCGGCGTACCCCGCCTCGATCGCGGTGCTGAGCCTGCCCTGGCTGGGGTCGTCGACGAAGGCCACGACCGCGTCCCACTGCAGGAACGGCGCGAGGATCGCGGCGGACAGGGCCGAGCCCAGGATCGAGAGGAACGGAGGCATCCGCAGACAGGCGAGGATGACGAGCAGCGCCAGCGGAAGCAGGTTGAGGACCGAGATGTTGAACGCGTCGCCCAGCGCTGCGCGGGCCTGGTCGACGGAGGCCTGCGAGTCACCGCTGGCCGAGCGGCCGAGCACCAGGAAGATGACCAGGCTGATGCCGAGGGCCGGGCCCGCCGTCCAGATCATGTTCCTGACGTGCTGCCCCGTCGTCAGACCGCCGCCGACCAGCTTCGGAACCAAGATCGTCGTCTCCGACAACGGCGTCATCTTGTCGCCGAAGTAGGCGCCGCAGATGACGGCTCCGGCGGCGATGGCCTCGTCCAGGCCGAGCACCTTGCTCATCCCGACGAAGGCGACCCCCAGGGTGCCCGCGGTCGTCCAGGAGCTACCGGTGACCATCCCGACCAGGGCACACACGGCTGCTGTGGCGAAGTAGAACCACGCCGGGCTGACCAGCCTGATCCCGTAGTCCACGACGGTGGGGATGGTTCCGGCCATGTTCCACGTGCCGATCAGCGCCCCGACGGCGAGCAGGATGAACACCGCGCTCATCGCGGCCGTCACCCCTGCCACCGCTGCATCGGCCACGGTCTGGACGGTGTAGCCGTTCTTGAACGCGATCAGGCTGGCGAACGCCGCGCTGAGCAGGAGCGCCACCTGCAGCGGACCGTCGGTTGCTGATACGCCGAAGAGGCCGATCGTCAGGGCGAGCAGGCCGATCAGGACGACGATGGGCAGCAGCGCGTCCAACAGGCTCGGTGGGCGCGGGTCGGTCATCTCGCGACCTGCGCCGTGGCGCCGACCTCGCTGCCGCGGTGGTGCTCCGGGCCCCGGGCCCAGATCAGGAGGCCGACGATGAGCAGGGCGCAGGCGCCGATGACGACCCAGCGCACGCCCGTGCTCACAGCGGATCCCGCTCGAACGGGCAGGTCATGCAGTGACCGCCGCCGCGACCCTTGCCGAGCTCGAAGCCCTCGATCGGGATCACCTCGATGCCGGCCTCGCGCATCTTGGCGATGGTGTAGGTGTTGCGCTCGTACGCGACGACCACACCGGGCTCCAGGGCCACGACGTTGTTGCCGTCGTCCCACTGCTCGCGCTCCTGCTGGTAGGCGTCCCCGCCGGTCTCGATCACGCGGAGCGCGGGTACGCCGACGGCGTCCGCGACCGCGGAGAGGAAGTCCTTCTCCTCGGTCACGTGGAACAGTGCACCGTTCACGCCCGGGCGCAGGCTGATCGCCCGGACCGACCTCATCACCTGGGGGTAGAGCGTGACCGCGTCGCGGTCGAGCATGGTGAAGACGGTGTCGAGATGCATGTGCGCCCGGTCCTTGGTCATGACGACCGCGATCACCCGCTCGGCCGCACCCTTCTCGAAGAGGGCGCGGGCGACCTGCTCGATCATCCGCGCCTGCGACCGCTCGCTCATGCCGATCAGCACGGTGCCGTTGCCGATGGGCTGGACGTCGCCACCTTCGAGCGAGGACTTGCCGAAGTCCTCGATGGAGAACCTCTTGTCGTCGCCCAGCTCGGGATACCAGAACTCGAAGTCCTCCGCAGCGAACATCGGGTGGTAACGGTAGATCGCCGCGACGTTGTAGGCCTCCAGCCGCCGCGCCGGCCAGAACATCGGGTTGATCGAGACCCCGCCGTACATCCAGCACGAGGAGTCGCGGGTGAAGAGGGTGTTGGGCAGCGGCGGCAGCACGAACAGGCCGGGGTCGTCGACCGCCGCCGCGATGACCGACGTCGAGCGCAGCCGGGTGAGGTCGAGGCCGGACTCGGCCACGGTCAGGCCGCCGATGAGGTGGGTGGCCAGCTTCTCCGCCGGCATCTCCGAGAGCAGGCTGCGGACGTCCTCGACCATGGACGCGCCGACGGTGAACTCCGACGCGGTCACCTCGATCAGGCGCTGGCGGCCCTCGTCGCTCGCGGCCAGCGCCTCGCCGAGGAGGTTCTGGAGGAGGAACACCTCGACGCCTCGCTCGCGCATCCTCGCCACGAACTGGTCGTGCTCGTACTGCGCCCGGTCGACCCAGAGAACGTCGTCGAACAGCAGCTCGTCGTGGTTGGACGGGGTGAGCCGCTTGAGGCTCAGGTCGGGCCGGTGGACCATCACCTTGCGCAGGCGGCCCACCTCCGAGTGCACTCCGAGTGTCATCGCTCCTCCATTCCCGGCACCACCTGGGTGCCTGCTACGCCTTCGACGATCTGATCGATCTCGCTCAGTGAGCCGATCGCGGCACGACCTCCGGTGGCTTCGACGAATCGACAGGCCGCCTCGACCTTCGGCCCCATGGAGCCGGCCGGGAACTCTCGCCGGCGCAGCTCCGCGACGCTCACCTGCCCGAGTGCTCGCTGCTGCGGGGTTCCCCAGTCGACGTACACGGCGTCGACGTCGGTCGCCATCACGAACAGGTCGGCGTCCACCTCGCGCGCCAGGAGCTCGCTGGCGAGGTCCTTGTCGATGACGGCCTCGACGCCGATCAGGGTGGTCTCCGCGGCCGGCAGGAACATCGTGGGCACACCGCCGCCGCCGGCGCAGATGAGGACGACGCCGTGGTCGAGGAGCCAGCGGATCGGGCGGATCTCGAAGATGTGGTGTGGTTGCGGCGAGGGCACGACCCTTCGCCAGCTGTCGCCGTCCTGCTTGAAGGTCCAGCTCTTGTCGGCGGCCAGTGCGTCGGCCTCGGCGCGGGTGTAGATCGGACCGACGAACTTGGTCGGGTCCTTGAACGCAGGGTCGGCAGGGTCGACCTGCACCATCGTCAGGATGGTGGCCAGGGGGACGTCGCGGGAGAGGACGTTGCCCAGCTCCTGCTCCAGGACGTAGCCGATCATCCCCTCGGTCTGGGCTCCAAGGACGTCGAGGGGATAGGGGTCGACGTCGGCGTACGCCGCTGCTTGCAGGGCGAGCAGTCCGACCTGAGGCCCGTTCCCGTGGGAGAGGACCAGCTGGTGCGCACGCGCCACGGACGCGAGCGCAGGCGCGGCGACACGCACGTTGGTGCGCTGGTTCTCTGCCGTCATCGGCTCGCCGCGCTTGAGCAGCGCGTTCCCGCCGAGGGCCACCACGGCGCGCATGGCCGCTCAGTCCCCGAGGGTGGCGACCATGATCGCCTTGATGGTGTGCAGCCTGTTCTCGGCCTGGTCGAACACGATCGAGCTGGCGGACTCGAAGACCTCGTCGGTGACCTCGAGCCCGTCCAGGCCGAACTGCTGGAAGATGTCCTCGCCGACCTTGGTGCTCCGGTTGTGGAAGGCCGGCAGGCAGTGCATGAACTTGGTCTGCGGGTTCTTGGTGCGGGCGAGCACGTCCGCGTTGACCTGGTAGGGCTTCAGCAGGTCGATCCGCTCGGCCCACACCGCCTTGTCCTCGCCCATCGAGACCCACACGTCGGTGTAGAGGAAGTCGGCCCCGGCGACGCCCTCGTCGACATCCTCGGTGAGGGTGAGCCGTGCGCCGGTCTCCTTCGCGATGCCTCGTGAGGTCTCGACCAGCTCGTCGCTGGGCCACAGCGCCCTCGGGGCGCAGAGTCGGACGTCCATGCCGTACTTGCAGCCGCCGACCATGAGCGAGTTGCCCATGTTGTTGCGGGCATCGCCCAGATAGCAGAAGGCGATCTCGGAGAGGTGCTTGTCGCTGTGCTCGGTCATGGTCAGGACGTCGGCCAGGATCTGGGTGGGGTGGAACTCGTCGGTGAGACCGTTCCAGACCGGTACGCCGGCGTACTGCGCGAGGATCTCGACGTTCTCCTGAGCGGATCCGCGGTACTCGATGCCGTCGAAGGTGCGCCCCAGCACGCGCGCGGTGTCCTTCATGGACTCCTTGTGGCCGATCTGTGAGCCGCTGGGCTCCAGATAGGTCACGTGCGCCCCTTGGTCCTTGGCCGCCACCTCGAACGACGTGCGCGTCCGGGTGGAGGTCTTCTCGAAGATCAGCGCGATGTTCTTCTCGGTGAGGGTGGGGCGCTCGTAGCCGGCGTACTTCGCGGCCTTGAGCTCTCGGGAGAGGGTCAGGAGGAACTTCAGCTCGCCCGGAGTGAAGTCCAGCTCCTTGAGGAAGCTGCGGTGACGAAGGTTGAAGGACATGGGCGGTTCCTTTGCTCAGGCGGGTTCTTGGACGGGAGCGGTCCAGTCGGGACGGAGGGCGTCGTGTGCTCCCGATCCTCGGGAACGGAGCACGAGCTTGATCAGCTCCTCGACGACGACGAGGGAGGCGGCGATCCCGAGGCAGATGCACCACTGGTTGAAGTCGAGTCCGGTGGTGCCGAAGATGCGCTCGAGGATGTTCAGTGCGGTGACCGCCACGATCGCGAGCAGTGCCAGGGCGTAGCGGCGAAGCTGCATGAGGCCCGGGATCGCGGCTCGGTCGAAGATCGTGCCGCGCTGGTCACGGCTCAGCAGGGCGCCGAAGACGTGGAAGATGGACAACGTCGTCAGCAGCATGGTCGAGGCCACCACCGCGCCGTCCTGGTGATGGCCGATCTGGTAGGCGCACAGCGAGCCGATCGTCATGACCGCGCCCTGGGCGCACAGCCGGTACCAGTTGTTGCGCGAGAGGACCGGTGCTCCCACCGGTCGCGGCGACCGGGACATGAGTCCGCGGGCCGGCTGGTCGAAGCCGAGGGCGATCGCGAGCGGGATGTCCACGACCATGTTCAGCCACAGGATCTGCAGCGGGTTCAGCGGCGCTCCGTTGGCGATCCCGAAGATGCCCGCCCCGATGAAGATCGCGATGTAGGCGACCAGGGTCGACATCTGGAAGCGGAGATACTTCAACAGGTTGTCGTAGAGCGTGCGACCGTACGACACGGCGCCCACGATGGTCGCGAAGTTGTCGTCGGTCAGGATCATCACCGCGGCCTCCTTAGAGACCTCGGTGCCGGTGATGCCCATCGCCACCCCGATGTCGGCGGTCTTCAGAGCCGGGGCATCGTTCACCCCGTCACCGGTCATCGCGACGACGTTGCCCTTCTCCTTCAGCAGCCGCACCAGCCGGACCTTGTCCTCGGGCGCGACGCGTGCGACGACGCCGATCTCGTCCAGCTGATCACGCAGGACGTCGTCGGCCATCGCGGCGAACTCGGCGCCGGTCACCGCGCGGCCCTCGATGCCGAGCTCGCCGGCGATCGCCGCTGCGGTGGTCGCGTGGTCGCCGGTGATCATCCGGACCCGGATGCCGGCCTCGTGACACTCGGCGATCGCGGCTTTCGCCTCGGGCCGGGGTGGGTCGACGATGCCGACCATGGCCAGGAGCGTCAGGTCCTGGACCAGTCCGATCAGGTCACCCCCCGCCGCGACCACCGCCGGATCGAGGTCTCGCTGGGCGACGACCATCACGCGCTCGCCGGCGTTGGCGATCTGGTCGTTGGCCTCGAGGGCGAGGTGCCGGTTGTCGGCGGTCAGCGACATCAGGGTGCCGTCGGGCAGCCGGAGGGAGGTCGACCGCGCGATGAGGACGTCGGGCGCTCCCTTGACGTAGCACCGCGCCACCGGTCGGCCGTCGTCGCCGGTCATCTCGTGGAACGTCGCCATGAACTTGTAGTCGGAGTCGAACGGCACCTCGGCGATCCGGGGCAGCGACCGGCGCGTCTCGTCGATGTCGAGGCCGCCCTTGGCGCCCAGCACGATGAGCGCGCCCTCGGTCGGATCGCCGATCAGCGCCTCGCCGTCGAGCACGGCGTCCGCGCACAGCACCATCGGCAGGAGGTACGGGTCCAGGTCGTAGCGCTGACCGCCGACGTGCTTGATGTCGCCGACGATGCTGTAGCCCTCGCCCGAGACGGTGTAGCGGTTCTGGCCGGGGATGACGATCTCGCGGGCGGTCATCTTGTTGAGCGTCAGCGTGCCCGTCTTGTCCGAGCAGATCGCCGACGTCGAGCCCAGCGTCTCCACGGCCGGCAGCCGCTTGACGATCGCGTTGCGTCGAGCGATCTCCCGGGTGCCCATCGAGAGCAGCGCTGTCACGACGGCGGGCAGCCCGGTCGGGATCGCCGCGACCGCGAGCGCGACCCCGGTGATGAACAGGGTGTCGAACGACTCGCCCTGCGCCAGACCCAGCAGGATGACCAGGATCAGGGCGACGCCCGCGATCGAGGCGATCACCTTGGACAGCGAGTCGAGCTGCTTCTGGAGCGGCGTCTTGCTGGTCTTGGTGTTGGCGAGCATGTCGGCGATGTGGCCGATCTCGGTGCCCATGCCGGTCGCGGTCACGATCATCTCGCCGCGGCCCCGCGTGACCGAGGTGTTCATGTAGGCCATGCACAGCCGGTCGCCGAGGGGAATGTCCTCACCCGGCACGGGGTCGGTGCTCTTGCCGACGGGCAGGCTCTCACCGGTGAGTGCCGCTTCCTCGATCTCCAGCGTCGCGGCCACGCAGATCCTGCCGTCGGCGGGCACCCGGTTGCCGGCCTCGACCAGCACGATGTCGCCCGGCACGAGCTCTTCGGCATTGATCTCGATGGCCTGCCCGCCACGTCGTACGCGGGCGATCGTCTTCATCATCTGCGAGAGCGCCTTCACGCTCTCCTCGGCCTTGGCCTCCTGGCGCAGGCCGATGACCGCGTTGAACACCGTCAGGCCGGCGAGCACCACGGTCGTCCCGGTGTCCCCGGTGACGATCTGGTTGAGCAGGGCGGCGGTGAGGAGGACCAGCTGCATGAAGTCCTCGTACTGTCGTACGAACGCGCGCCAGGCGGGCTCCTGCTTGCCCGCAGCGAGCTTGTTCGGACCACCGGAGGCGAGGCGCGCGGCGGCCTCCTGGGCGGAGAGCCCTTGCGATGGGTCGACATCGAAGTCACGGGCCACGTCCGTGGAAGTGGTCGCGACCGGGTCGGCATGTCGCTGGATGACTGAGCCGTGAGCGTCCTGGGTCGTCATCGGTCCCTCCTGGTCGGACAACGTCGACGGGTATGTGTCGAGGCTGCCCAGGCGCCGGGTGGGGGCGCCTCACCCCGGCGAGGGTGGAAGAGGTGATCGGGTCCGCTCCACGCATGGAGCACCGTCGCGACGAGGGCCTGACGGAACGGGCCGCGCCGCGCGGGCACCCACCCCGTTTCGGGTGATGTCAGCACGCGTAGGGCGGTGGCACGCTCGAAAGCGATCGTGTGACCGCCAGAGCGAGGAGAACCCAGATGCCGGACCAAGATGTGGGCCCCATTGACTACCTGGCCCTGGAGTTTCCAGGGGCGAGACTGGACGGCGAGGGCCTGGAGGCGCTGCTGGAGCTGACGCAGCGAGGGACGATCCGGATCCTCGATCTCGTGGTGGCCAAGGTCGCCGAGGACGGGTCCTTCGCCGTCGTGCAGCTGGCCGACCTCGACGGTGACGGGTCACTCGACCTGGCCGTCTTCGAGGGCGTTCAGTCCGGGCTGCTCGACGATGACGACGTCGCGCAGAGTGCTGCGCTGGTCAAGCCGGGCAATGCCGTCGGTCTGCTTCTCTACGAGAACACCTGGGCCGGCCCGTTCATCACCGCGATGCGCAACGCGGGTGCCGAGGTGATCGCGAGCGGGCGGCTGCCTGCCGACGACGTCATCGCGGTCCTCGAGGCGCTCGAAACCGAAGAAGCCTGAGAGGGGACGCAGATGGGACTCATCCGTGGAATGGCCCGAACGGCAGTCGTCGCGGGTACCGCGACGGCTGTGTCGAACCGGGTGTCACGACGACAGGCCGGCCGCTGGGCCGGACAGGAAACCCAGCAGGAGCAGGCCTACGCACCACCCCCGCCGCCCCCGGCTGCACCGGCCCCGTCGAGCGGGGACAACCTGATCGAGCAGCTCGAGAAGCTGGGCGCGCTGCGAGATCAGGGGGTCTTGACCCAAGCGGAGTTCGACGCGCAGAAGGCCCGACTGCTCGCGTAACCCGTTGAGTTTCACCGCAGGGCTCCCGAAGGACATCCGATGGGTCACCAGGCAGACGGCTCGACGCCCGCGCAGAGGGGACGCTACGACACGCCCTTCTTCGGGTCGAAGTTCCGTGTGCCCCGAGCCCCCGGCCACTTCGTCCGGCGGCCCCGTCTGGTGCAGGTGCTCGACGCGCTCGCCGATTATCCGGTCACCGCACTGGTCGCCCCGGCCGGCGCGGGGAAGACGGCGCTCGCCGCGGACTGGGTGCGCCGTACGGGCAGGCGGGCGGCCTGGCTGGCGCTCGACGACACGGACCGTGCGGCTCACCAGCTCACGACCGCACTCGCCGCTGCGGTCGACCAGCTCGACCCGGGTGTGGCGACGACGGCGTTGGCGATGCTGCGCGGCCCCCACGAACCCGGTGACGCGGTGCGCGCGCTCGTCGAGGCACTCGAGGATCTCGATGCGGACCCGGCCGTGCTGGTGGTGGACGACGTCCACCTCGTCGACGATGACGAGGAGGCGGCAAGCTGCCTCGCCTCCTTCGTCGAGCACACGCCGGCCTGGTTGAGCGTCCTGCTGCTGAGCAGGCGACAGCTGGTGCTTCCCATCGACCGACTGCGGGCCGGCGGTGTCCTCGCCGATCTCGACTTCGAGGCGCTGCGGTTCTCGCCCGCCGAGGCGACGGAGATGCTGACCGCGTTGTGCCCCGAGGTGGCGGCCGAGGACCTTCCCCAGCTCACCCTCTGGGCCGGGGGATGGGCGGCGGCGCTCCAACTGGCTGCACTCGCCATGCGCACGCAGCGGACGGCGGCGGTCCCGTTGCCTCGTGCCGGACCCGACCCGTCGACCCGATCCGATCGTCTGGTCGACACCTACCTGTGGCGCGAGGTGCTGCGAGCCGAGCGGCCCGAGGTGATCGACCTGCTGCTGGACGTGTCGGTCGTCGACCGGGTGAACTACCCGCTGGCGGAGGCCCTCGGGGATCGGGCCGATGCGGGCGACATCCTGATGGAGGCCGAGCGGCGCGGCCTGTTCGTGACCAGCCTCGAGTCGGGCGGCTGGTTCGAGGTGCACGAGCTGGTCAAGGACATGCTGCTCGCCGAGCTGGAGCGGCGCTGGCCCCAGCGGCTGCGCCGCCAGCACGCGCGCGCCGCGCGGTGGTTCGAGACCGCCGACGACAGCAGCAGCGCGCTCGAGCACTGGTTGGCGGCGGGCATGCACCGCGAGGCGCTCCGGCTGCTCGCCGACCTCGCCGTCGAACTCTTCGAGAGCGGCCGCTCGTCCCAGATCCGCCGCGTCATCGACCAGATCCAACCGGTCCCGGCCGGGTCGGACGCCGACGCCTTCGTCGAGTACGCGTGGTGTCAGCTGCTGGCCGACGGCCCCTCCGTCGACGCGGCCCTGGCGGCAGCCGAGGGCGCCGCCGCGGCATCGGTCGACGACGTCAAGCCGGGCCGGCTCCTGGTGCTGCAGGCGGCCTCGGCGCTCTCCCGCGGTGACTGGCACCGGTGTGAGGAGCTCGCTCGACTCGCGGTCCTCCAGGCGCCCGAGTCGCCCTGGCTCGACCCGTTGGGGCGGATGGCGTGGACGTTGATGGCGCACGGCATCGCACTCGACGAACGGTGGCTCGACGGGGCTCCTGAGGTCGGTGCGATCGTTCGCGGGATCAGCCACGACACCCAGCGTCTGATCGCGCTCGAAGGCACCCGGGCCGTCGGTCTGGCACTGGCTGGTCAGCCGCTCGACGCGCTGCGGACCAGCGCCGGCGTACGACGTCTTGCGGCCGCCGGCGAGATGAGGACGCTGCACGCGGAGCTGTGCCTCGCCGACGCTGTCGCCCTGCGCGAGCTGGGCGACGGCGAGCAGGCCCGGCAGCTCCTGGACGAGCTGTCGACGACGGCGTCCGTCTCGCACGTCTTCGTCCGGCTCGTGGCCCAGCTCGAGCTGGTCGAGCTGTACCTGTCGATCGGCGATGTCGACAGCGCGGACCGGGCGTTCCGCCAGGCGGTCGAGACCTCCGAGCGTCGGCACCCCGGGCGCGGCGGCACCAGCTGGGTCGCGCGTCGCGGGGTCCAGCTGGAGGTGGCCCGCGGCGACCTCGATGCGGCAGCACAGTGGTCGCAGCTGGTCGAGGATCCGTTCTGGCGTCCTGTGGGGGAGGCACGCGTGTCGCTGTGCCGGCAGCAGGTCGCGCGGGCCGACGAGTCGCTCATTGCGGCGGTCCCACGGTGCGCGCGGCACCAGGTGATCCGTCACCTGATGCAGGCTCGCGTCCTGGTCGGTGAACGGGATGCGGCGGAGAAGAAGGTCGCTGCGGCGGTGGAGACCGCGACCGAGCACGGCATGCTCGAGACCGTCGGCTCCGAGGGTCGCGAGCTGCTCGACATCCTCGAGCTGGCGGCCTGGCGCGTACCTGATGGCTGGATGGACCGGCTGCGGCACGTCGTCATCGGCAGAGGAACGCTGCGGCCGCATCCCGGAGCGCTCGTGGATGAGCTCACCGCGCGAGAGCTCGACGTGCTTCGGCTGCTGCCCACCAGGCTCACCGTGCGGGAGATCGCGGACGAGCTGTTCGTCTCCCACAACACCCTGAAGTTCCACGTCCGGGTGATCTACCAGAAGCTCGGGGTGAACTCGCGTGCCGAGGCGGTGGAGGCCGCCCGCCGCCTCGATCTCATGCGGGGACCCTAAGGATCGATCACGCCTGCGAGTCCGTAGACCTTCATCATCTGGGCGTCGAACTCCTCCTCGGACAGGAGGCCACGGTCGACGAGCGCGAGCACCTGCCGGATCTCGTCCACCCGCCGCGGCGTGATGCCGCCCGGCGTCGCGTCGTACATCGGGTCCAGCGGCGGTCGCCCGCGCAGAACGCCCACGTGGTCGTGTCGGGACCCTGCCACCCGCCGCATCTCACTCACCCCGCTCTGATCGGCGTGCCTCACGTGCACGCGCAGCCTGTGCCAGCCGTTGCCGCGGGATCCGCTCGCCGCCCACGACCTGTCCGCCCGCAGTGCGGGCCGCCTCCGCCAGCTCCTGGGCCCAGAGGTCCTCAGCGACCAGGATCAGCGCGGATGAGCCCGAGCGCAGCGCCCGGCACGCGATCGCGATGTCGTCGTCGCTGAGGATGCCCCCGACCTCGCCGTCCACGTCAGCCAGGGTGACCAGGGCCGAGACCAGCTCCGGCTCGGCGGCGACATACCGCCCGTGGACGTCGGTGACCACGCCCACCAGATCCAGGATCCTGATCTTCGACGACTCGGCGAGACCCTTGAGCGCCTCAGCGACCGTCATGCTCGACGCCAGGTCGGGCAGGCTGATGACGATGTACTCGACGATGTCCGGATCGAGCGCGGACGGGTTCGGGGTGGGTGGGTCGTCGCTGGCGGCTGCTGGCATGTCGTTTCCCAACTCCCGGCAGGTCCCGGCAGGAACTCGGCCGTGGCCCGGCCGAGCCCGGCTCGACCGACGCTTGCTTGTGGTGAGTCACCATGGTCCGAACCAGAGGGGTGGTGCGGCACCACCCCGCGCGGGGTAGATGTTCTTCCGGACGACGATCAGAGCAGGTAGATCGCTACCTCGGTCGCCTTGACGGAGAACGTGACACGTTGCCCGGTCTCCAGCTCGAGGTCGGCCGCCGCGACGAGCGTGACGTCCGCGGCGAGGTCGCCGGCTCGGACGCGGAGGAGGTCGGCATGAGGCTCCAGCTCGCTGATCCGCACCTGGAACGAGTTGCGTGGGCTGCCGTGAACCGGCTCGCGGAACACCGAGACCGAGGAAGGTCGGAAGGCCGCGACGACGGGTGTTCCCGAGGCGGGCGCATCGCCATCGACCATGCCGGTGATGCGGTCGCCGCGACTGGTCTCCACATGGTCTCCGCGCCACGTTCCGTCGAGCAGGTTGAGGCCGGCCAAGCGGGCGACGAAGGTGCTGCGTGGTCGCTTGAGAACCTCGCCGCTGATGCCCGACTCGATGACGCGGCCGGCCTCGAGGACCACGACCCGGTCTGCGAGGAGCAAGGCGTCGAGAGGATCGTGTGTCACGAGGACGACGGTCCGGTCGGCGAGAACGCGACGCAGCGTGTGGCGCAGCGCCGGAAGGACAGCGATGTCGAGCGCGGCCATCGGCTCATCCAGCAGGAGCAGGCCCGGGTCGGCCGCCAGGGCCCGGGCCACGGCCACTCGCTGGGCCTGTCCTCCCGACAGCTGGGACGGCCGGCGCGCCGCGAGATCGCCCACGCCGACCTCGTCGAGCCACCTCTGCGCGATTCGCCGGGCCTCGCTACGTCGCGTGCCGTGGCTACGCGGCCCGAACGCGACGTTCTCCAGCGCGCTGAGGTGAGGGAAGAGCAGGGGTTCTTGGCCCAGCAGCGCGGTGCGGCGCGCATGCGGCGCGACGGCGACGCGCGACGTCGCGGGACCGGCATCGGTCAGCACTCGTCCGTCCAGCACGATCTTGCCCCTGTCGGGGATCAGGAGACCGGCGGTGATGGCCAGCGCCGTCGACTTCCCCGACCCGTTGGGACCCAGGACGGCCAGCGTTTCGCCGGTGGCGACCTCGAAGGCGATGTCGACGTCTCGGTGATCGACGCGTGCGGAGAACTGCAGGCTCATCGTGTGCCGCGACCTTGACCCGCCAGGCCGATGACCAGCACGGCGACGACGACCAGCACCAACGCGAGTGCCACGGCGGCGTCGGGGTCTGTCTCGCGCTGAAGGTAGATCTCGAGCGGAAGGGTCCTGGTGCGGCCTTGGAGGCTGCCGGCGAAGGTGATGGTCGCACCGAACTCGCCCAGGGAGCGCGCGAACGCAAGGACGGCGCCCGAGATCAGTCCTGGCACGACGAGGGGAAGGGTGATGCGTCGGAACACGGTCGTCGGGCGCGCCCCGAGCGAGGCTGCTGCGACCTCGTAGCGCTGGCCGCCGGTGCGGAGTGCACCTTCGAGGGAGACGACCATGAAGGGCAGCGCCACGAACGTCTGGGCGAGCACCACCGCGATCGTGGTGAAGGCGATCTGGATACCGGCCGCGTCCAGCGTGCTGCCGAGCAGTCCGCGGCGCCCGAACGTGTACAGCAACGCGAGACCACCCACGACGGGCGGGAGCACGAGGGGGAGGAGCACCAAGGAGCGAATGACTGCCAGGCCGGGGAAGTCGCGGCGAGCAAGGACGAGTGCCATCGGGACGCCGAAGACGACGCACAGCCCCGTGCTGATCGCGGAGGTCTTCAGACTGAGCACGAAGGCGTCCCTGGATGCTTGCGAGGTGATCAGCGACCCGAAGTGGGTCCAGTCGACCTTCGCCACGATGGCCACCAAGGGCAGCAGAACGAATGCTGCGCCGAGCACCGCGGGGACATAGATCCACCGGGGTAGCCCGACGGTTCGATCGCTCACCCCGGCGACCCTACTGAGGAGCAGCTCGGGTAGGCGTGACCGAGATCGTGTCGGCTCACAGGACCGGGGTGCTCAGGGCTTGGCGAAGCCGGCGGCTGCCAGGATCGACTGGCCGGTCTCGCCGGTCACCGTGTCGACGAATTCCTGGGCGATGTCGGAGTGCTTGGAGTCCTTCAGCGCCACGATCGGATACGTGTTCACGACCTTGTTCGACTCGGGGAAGGGGACTCCCTTGACCTTGTCGCCGGCGGCAGCGACGTCCGTGACGTAGACGAGTCCTGCGTCGGCCTCACCGGAGGAGACCTTGCCCAGCACGTCGGTCACCGACTCCTCTTCGCTGACCGGCTTGAGGGTCACTCCGGTCACGGACTCCATCTTCACGGCTGCCGCGCCACAGGGCACCTCGGGCGCGCACACGACGACCTTGACACCCGGCTTGGCCAGGTCGGCGAACGAAGCGATGTCGGCCGGGTTGTCGGGCGGAGTGGCGATCTCCAGGGTGTTCGAGGCGAAGTTCTTGGGGTCGCCGGCCTGCAGGTTCGCGGCGGTCAGCTTGTCCATGTTCGCGGTGTCGGCCGAGGCGAAGACGTCCGCAGGCGCACCCTGCTGGATCTGGGAGACCAGGTCGGAGGAGCCGCCGAAGCTGAACTCGACCTTGACCCCGGGGTGCTCGTCCTCGAACTTGTCGCCGATCTTCTGGAACGTCGAGGTCAAGGATGCGGCGGCGAAGACCGTCAAGGTCGTCTTCGACCCGCTGCCACCGCCGCCACCACTGTCGGACCTTCCGCACGCCGAGGCGCCGCCGGCAACCATCAGCGCCGCTACCAAGAGCCCGAGGATCCGTGTCCGCATGATCGAATCGAACCATACTTCCTAGGTATTACCCAGGTACTTGGTCTCGCCAGCACCGGCGGGGTCAGCTTCCCGCTCTGAGCCGCTAGCCTCGATCCATGCCCCAGTACCTGCGAATCGGCGAGGTGGCCCAGGCGCTGGGCGTCAGCCCGGACACGCTGCGCCGTTGGGAGGGTGAGGGCCGGATCGCGTTCGAGCGGCGGGGCAACCAGCGGGTGCTCGACGCGGACCGACTGCCCGAGCTGCTCGCCGCGACCCGCAGCCGCGAGCGGGTCTCCAGTGCGCGCAACCGGCTGACGGGCGTGGTCACCTCCGTGGTCCGTGACGGCGTGATGGCGCAGGTCGAGCTCGCCTGCGGCGAGTATCGGCTGGTCTCGCTGATGAGCCGCGAGGCTGCCGACGAGCTGGGCCTCGAGCCCGGCGTGGCGGCGAGCGCGGTGGTGAAGGCCACCAACGTGATCGTCGAGATCGAGGCGCCGCGGCCCGCCGGGTCACCGGTGCCGGACCGGCTCCACGGCTGACGAGCCCATCGGCCGCAGCGGTAGTCCACGTTATTGCGAGGCACTCGCAACAAGCAGGGGATGGCGATAGCATCGACGTGCCGGTGTGATCGATGCGCGCCGTGCGCGATCGACGAGAGGTCCCACGTGCACATCCCCGACGGCTACCTGAGCCCGTCCACCTGCGCCGTCGGCTACGCCGTCGCCATACCGACGTGGGCGATCGCCAGCAAGCGGGTCAGCAAGGTGGTCAAGACCCGCAACGTGCCGATGCTCGCGGTCTTCTCCGCGCTCTCGTTCCTGGTGATGATGTTCAACGTCCCGATCCCGGACGGCACCACGGCGCACGCGGTCGGGGGAGCGGTGATCGCGATCTGCCTGGGGCCGTGGGCGGCGGTGATAGCCGTCTCGGTGGCGCTGCTCTTCCAGGCGCTGCTCTTCGGCGACGGCGGCGTGCTCTCGTACGGCGTCAACGTGGTCAACATGGCGATCATCCTGCCGTTCGTCGGCTACGGCATCTACCGGCTGATCGCCGGGCGCACGCCGCTGACGAGCGGGCGCCGCGTCGTCGCCGCCGCCATCGGCGGGTACGTCGGGATCAACGCCGCCGCCCTGGCCGCAGCAGTGGAGTTCGGCATCCAGCCGGACCTGTTCAAGAGCGCCGACGGCACGCCGCTCTACTCGCCGTACCACCTGAGCCAGACCATCCCCGCGATGGCCATCCCGCACCTCACGATCGCGGGGCTCGTCGAGGCGGTCATGTCGGCCGCGATCGTGGCCTACCTCCAGCGGGCCGACGTGTCGCGGCTGGTGCCCAGCCATCCCGGCATCCCGCTCACCGAGGCCGACCGGGCCCCACGGCCGGCCCGGACGCTGGCCCCGGCCAGGGTCGCGCTCGGCTTCGTCGTCCTGATGGTGGTCCTCAGCCCGCTCGGCCTGCTGGCGCCCGGCGGCGCCTTCGGCGAGGACAACCCGAACGACCTCAACCTGAACAAGCTGGGGCTGCACGCGGTGCCGGCAGGGCTGGACAAGTACAACGGCTTCTGGAGCCACACCCTGCTGGGCGGCTACGGCTTCAGCAGTGGCGACCACGCCGACCTGGGCTACATCCTCTCGGCGCTGATCGGCATCGTGGTGGTCGGCGTGGCGATCCTGCTGATCGGGCTGGTGATGCGGGCGGTCCTCGGCCGCCGCGATGCCGACCGGGAGCGCGAGCAGGAGCCACAGCGCCTTGGCTGAGCACACCACGACCACCACGCCATCGTGGCTGCTCTCGAGCAACGTCGGGCTGTGCCCGTGCGGCTGCATCGGCAAGCGGACCAAGGGCTCGTTCGTCGAGAAGACCCTGACCGGCGGCTCGGACCTGCTGCGCCAGGTGATGTTCAGCGACGACCTGGCCCGCCGCTCCGGCCTGCTGCAGCGGCTCGACCCGCGCGCGAAGCTCGGCGGGATGCTCCTGCTGCTGATCGGGGCGGGGCTGGCGCACCACCTCGAGACGCTGCTGGCGACGTACGTCGTCGTGCTGGCGCTGGCCGGCGCGTCGCGCGTCCCGCTCGGCTTCTTCCTCAAGCGGGTCTGGCTCTTCGTGCCGATCTTCACCCTGATCGTGGTGCTGCCGGCGACGCTCTCGATCGTCACGCACGGCGATGTCGTGGTCGAGCTGTGGAGTTGGCACGGCCAGCCTCAGGGGCTGACCGCCCAAGGGCTGCGCTCGGCAGCGCTGGTCGTCTCCCGCGTCGCCGTCTCGATCTCGTTGGTCGTGCTCGTCACGGTCACCACGCCGTGGAACCGTCTGCTCGCCGGCCTCCGCGGCCTCGGCGTGCCGCGGATGTTCATCCTGGTGATCGGGATGGCCTACCGCTACATCTTCCTGCTGCTGGACTCGGTCACCGACATGTATGAGGCGCGCAAGGCCCGCACGATGGCGCGGGTCAAGCACGACCGCACCGCGCGCGCCTTCGTCGGTGCCAGCGCCGGTGCGCTGGTCGGCAAGGCCAACCAGCTCTCCGAGGAGGTGCACCAGGCGATGGTGGCCCGGGGGTACCGTGGCGAGGCCCGGGTCCTCGACACCCTGCGGCTGCGGCGGGCCGACCTGGTCGCCCTGGCCGTCGCGGTCCTCGCCACCGCGCTCATGCTCACCGCCGATCGGATGCTCGGCCGATGACCACCCAGGAGAGCCTCATCAGTCACGACCACGCCGGCCCGCCCACCCTGTCCGCGGGTGACCACGCCCCGCTTCCGGCCGACGCTCCGCCGGGCGCGATCTTCGTCGCCCGCGGCCTGCGCTACTCCTACCTCGACCGGTTCGCGGCCCTCGACGGCGTCGACCTGGACGTGATGCCGGGCGAGATGGTCGCGCTGCTCGGCGCGAACGGCTCCGGCAAGTCGACCCTGCTCAAGGTGCTCGACGGCCTGGTCTTCCCGAGCGAGGGGACCCTGCACGCGTTCGGTCACCTGGTCACCGAGGGCAACCTCGAGGACGAGCAGTACGTCGAGGCGTTCCGCTCCCGGGTGGGCTTCGTGTTCCAGAACTCCGACACCCAGGTCTTCTCGCCCACCGTCCGCGAGGAGGTGGCCTTCGGCTGCCTGCAGCTCGGGCTCTCCGCCGAGGAGACCCGGCAACGGGTCGACGACGTCCTGGGCATGCTGGGCATCGCCGACCTGGCCGACCGGGCTCCCTTCCAGCTCTCCGGCGGCCAGAAGAAGAAGGTCGCGATCGCCTCGGTGCTGGTGATGAACCCCGAGGTGCTGCTCTTCGACGAGCCCACCGCGGCCCTCGACCCGCGCTCCCAGCAGTGGCTGGCCGAGCTGATCGTGGAGCTCAACGCGGCCGGCAAGACCATCGTCTACGCCACCCACGACCTCGACGTGCTCGAGCAGATCGCCACCCGCTGCGTGGTCTTCTCCGAGGACCACCGGATCCTGGCGAGCGGGCCGCCGGGGGCGATCCTCGACGACACCGCGCTGCTGCTGAGCGCGAACCTCATCCACGAGCACAGCCACGTCCACCTGCGCGAGGGGCAGCGGGTCGAGCACAGCCACGCGCACCAACGCGGCGGGCACCACCACTAGCGCTCCGTCGGTGGGTGGCATGATCGGGCCATGAGTGCGGCGCCGATCGTGGTGACGGGCGCGACCGGCCGGCTGGGCGGCAGGGTCGCCCACCGGCTGGCGGAGCTGGGCGTGGCCCAGCGACTGGTCGTGCGCGACCCGGGCAGGGTGCCGCGGCTGGCCGGCGCGGAGGTCGCGCAGGCGACGTACGCCGACGGTGAGGCGGTGCGAGCCGTGCTCGCCGGTGCGGGCACGGTGCTGATGGTCTCCGCCGCCGAGACGCCCGACCGGGTGGCACAGCACCGGACGTTCGTGGATGCGGCGGCTGTCGCGGGGGTCGAGCACCTCGTCTACATCTCGTTCTACGGCGCCGCGCCGGACGCTACGTTCACGCTGGCGCGTGACCACTGGGCGACCGAGGAGCACATCCGTGCCAGCGGGCTGCGCTCCACGTTCCTGCGCGACAGCCTCTACGCCGACTTCCTGCCGCTGATGGTGGGGGAGGACGGCGTGCTGCGCGGTCCGGCCGGCAACGGCGCTGTGGCAGCCGTCGGCCAGGACGACATCGCCGATGCCGCCGTCGTGGTGCTGCGCGATCCGTCGGCCCACGCGGGTGCGACCTACGACCTGACCGGACCGGAGGCGCTGACGCTCGACGAGGTCGCGACGCGGCTCTCGGCGGCGTTGGGTCGCTCGATCCGCTATCACGCCGAGACGGTCCCGGAGGCCTACGCCTCCCGCGCCGTGTACGGCGCCCCGGACTGGCAGCTCGACGCCTGGGTCTCGACGTACCTCGCGATCGCGGACGGCTCGCTCGCCGGCGTCTCGACAGCGATCGCCGACCTGACCGGGCATCCGGCGCGCTCCCTGGAGCAGGTCGTCGGCTCGTGAGGCGAGGCTAGAGCTCGTCCCGGTACGGCGGGTTCGCTCCGGCACGCGACACCGTGACAGCGGCCGCGCGGACGGCATGGCCGAGGACCTCGCGCGGGTCGCGGTGCGGGTCGTCCCAGAGCGCGTCGAGCAGCGCCGCCGAGAACGTGTCGCCGGCTCCGATGGTGTCGGCAACGGTGACCGGGACGGCGGCCACGGCGATGGTCTGCGTCGCGGTGACCCAGCGGGCGCCCCCCGCGCCCTCAGTGACCACGACGGCTCGGGCCCCGAGGGTGAGCAGGTGGTGGGCGGCCTGCTCGACGTCGTGCTGGGGATAGAGGACGGCCAGGTCCTCGTCGCTGGCCTTGACCAGGTCGGCATGTCGAGCGACTCGCTCCACCGCATCGATCAGCCCCGTGCCGGTGCCGGTGATCGAGGGCCGGACGTTGATGTCGTAGGAGACGAGCGTCTCCGGCGGGACGCGCTCCAGCAGCGCGAGTACGTCGTCGGCGCCCGGCGCCAGCACCACCCCGAGGGAGCAGACGTGCAGCACGCGCGGCCGACCGAGGCCGACCACGCCGAGCCGCCACTCCAGCTCGAAGACGTAGCTCGCGGAGCCGTCCCGGCCCAGCGTCGCGTGCGCTGTCGAGGTCCTGCGCAGGATCCGCGGGTCGCCCTCCAGGCGGACCCCGTCGGCGGCGAGGTGCTCGGCCAGCAGCCGGCCGTGCGCGTCGTCGGCGAACGCGGTGGCGAAGCGGACCGGCCTGCCCAGCCGGGCCAGCGCGACCGCCACGTTGGCGGCACTGCCGCCCGCGTGTGGTGTCGTCGTACCGTCGAGATCGGTCACGATGTCGACCAGTGCCTCGCCCACGACGAGGGCGTCCGGAACCTGCATGGAGCGATCCTGACAGGGCGGGATGGCCCCGATTGGGTATCTCCGCGAGGCGTGGGATATGTTTCTCTCGTTCCGGTCGCGAGGCCTCGCGGCCCGGAGCGCCAAGGCCCCGTAGCGCAGTTGGTTAGCGCGCCGCCCTGTCACGGCGGAGGCCGCGGGTTCAAGTCCCGTCGGGGTCGCCAGTCGAAACGGCCTCTGACCAGCGGAAACGCTGATCAGAGGCCGTTTCGCATTTGGTTTCATGCCCAATGCGTGCCCAATGTAGATGGGCTCGCGGGTCGCTCTGGGGCGAAGTGGGCGGCTCTTCAAGAGTCGCCACGAGCACTGGGAATCCGGTGTCCCAGAGCTTCGAGGTCGGCCAGCCGAATGCGAATGGACCGGGGGCCGAAGCGGTAGGCAGGCAGGCTGCCAGACGAGATCCTGCGGCGCAGCGTGTTGACCGACTGGCCTACGAGGTCTGCTGCGTCGGTCAGCGATAGGTACGGATTGTCCCTGGTGTCCTGCGGCAGATGGGGCATGGCGATGTCCTCCCTGATGACGTGTGGTTATCCGAGAGGTGCACTGACCGCGCCGGTTCCTCGCCGGCGTCGTCGACCGCCAGGTAGAACCCGGCCCGAGGGGTTGACGGCTTGGTGCTAGAGGCGCACCTTGGAGGCACGGCTTTGCACCTCAGGTGGCTGCGGCGGCTTCGGCGAGCTGCTGAGACCGTGGGGCGAGTGGTGCCGGTGAGTCCCCGGGACCGTCTGTGGTAGCAATAGCCAGGGGTCCGGACGCCATTCACTCCACCGGCCCCGTACCGGGTGCGGGACCGTGTGACCTGCGGCTTTAGTCGGCCGCGGTAGTCGCGCGCGTTGGTGCCGGAGGCCCTCCGGCACCGTCGCCGAGCGGGTTCAGAGCCCGATGCCGGTGCTGTGCGCCTGCGGGATGATCGGCGGTGCGACCGGCGGCGCGCTGCGGTGTCGGGGTGCGTTGGGTCCGTAGGTGTCGATGGCTGCGGCGGCGAGGGCGCGGGCGTGGGCAGGCCCGAGGTCGGCGCGGTCGCGACTGAATACGTTGATCCATTGCTCGCGTGCCTGGTCGAGGTTGTCGGCGACCAGATGGGCGGTGTTGTCGTGGCGTCCGCGGGTCATAGCGACGTAGGCGCCGGCCGCGGTGGTGGTGTCCTCGATCGCGACGAGGGCGTGGTCGACGGTCTCGCCCTGGGCGCCGTGAATGGTGGTGGCGAAGGCGAGCTCGACGAACCGGGTCGCGTAGGCGGCCGGGATCTCGCGGTCCCGGCCGTGGCCGTGCAGAACGAGTGATCCATCCGTGCGGATACCGGTGACGGTCCAGGTCTGCCGGTTCGCGACGTGGAGACTGGTGTCGTTGCGTCGGGTGGCGACTTTGTCGCCGAGGCCGATGTGCTCGCCGCCCGCGGTGGCGACCACGCGCGCAGCCGGGTCGGCACCATCGCTGACGTTTCGCTGGTCGTGGATGGCGGCGTTGAGATCGCTGACGAGCTCACGGCGCTCGGCCAGGACGAGGGCTCCGTCGGCGCCGAGCTGCGCGAGGGCGGCGGTGCGCTCGACCTCGCTGCGGTAGACCTGGATCAGACCGCGCCGGCACAGTTCGTCGAACACGGCCGCAGAGTCCCTACCAGTGCGCATCTTCAATGTCAGGGCCGCGTAGTTGGGGTCGGTGAACCGGTGCACGCTCTCGAGGGTGACGACGGCGGCGGGGTGGGCCCAGTGGTGGGCGTGGTCGAGGACGCCACCACGACCCACGGCGGGCAGTTGGTGGCGGTCTCCCACGAGCGCGAGCCTGGCGCCGGTCTCGTCCGCGATCGTCATCAAGGCTTGCGCGGTGTCTTGATCCAGCATTCCCGCTTCGTCGACGAGCAGCAGATCCCCGGTCCGCAGCCGCGCCGCCGGACGCAGGGCAGTGTCGGGAAGGGCGTCGGGCTGGCGGGTCCAGTGACCGTCGTCGTCCCAGCGCCAGCCGTGCTGGTGGATGAGCCAGGCCGCGGAGTGTCCATCGGCGCCGGTCTCCGAGGCGGCGACCTGGGCGGCCTTCAACGTCGGTGTCACGACCAGCATCCGATGTCCTTGCCGAGCGAGCATGGCTTGGGCGGCGGCCAGGGCGGTGGTCTTCCCCGCGCCGGCGGCACCCTCGACCACGACCAGGGTTCCGTCGCCGGCCAGGGCACCGACCACGGCGGCTTGGGTCGGGTCGATGCGCACCAGGCCACGTCCACCAATTCGGGTGCGCCGTGCCGGTGCACGGCCCCGGGTGGCGAGCCGATCGATCATGTCGTTCTCGATGACGAGGACACGCTGCGACGTGAGTGCCCGTACGTGTTCGGGAACGTCGGGGCAGGCCAGCAGTTGCACGCAACGGTCGACGGCACGGTGGGTGACGTCCTCGGCCAGTTCCGCGCGTACCGAGGTATCGGTGATCAGGCCGGTGCGGGCGAGGAGGACTTCGACGCGCCCGCGGATGTCCGCGGCGTTCCATGCCGAGCGCTTGGCGCCGAGCTGGGCCAGGACGAGCTCGGCAGCGGCGTCGCGGTCGATCCACCCCGGCCGCGCTCCCGGACCCACAGGCTCCGGCGGCGCCGGCGCGGTGAGGTCGCGGTAGCCGAGGTCCCTGAGTTCTTGGTTCCACCGAGCGACAAGCTCGGCGCCGTCGACCGCGACAGGCTTGTCAGCCGCATCGCCGTGGCCGGTCTGGTGGGGCTTGTCGGGTCTGGCCTCGGCCCATGCTCGCTGATCCCATCCGGCTCGTAGCCGCGGCCCCGGCTCCTGCCCGGGGTGGGCGCGGCGCCACCCGGCTTCGTAGCGGTCGATGTTGCGGCGGATCTGCTGCGCTCTCGCGGAGAACCTGCCTGCGTACGGCATGAGCTCACGGATCTCGGAGGTCTGCGGGTCCAGGGTGAATCCGTGCGCTGCCAGGACCGCCCGGAAGGCGGGGTCGGTGGCGACGGCGGCGTGTCCGATGCCGTTGATGGCTGCGATGCTGTCTCGGACGCCGACCGAATGGATGCCGCGCCAGGCGCCCGCGGCGAAGACACGGGCGTTGATCTGCAGGTGAAGATGGCGGTGCGGATCCCCGGCGCGGGAGGTGTAGTGCCGGATCACCGCAGCTTCTACCTGTTCGACTCCGATCTGCACCTGCCGGCCCTTCGGGCCGATCCGGGTGGTGGCGTGCGATGCAACCCACCCGACGATCTCGGCCGCAGCGCGATCCTGTGCGGCATCGAGCGCGACGGAGATCTCCGGAAGTAGTGCTGCGGCCAGGGACCAGGTCTTGGGGCCGTTGACGGTGACCTCGAGGAACCGAAGGGCGTGCTCGTCGTCTCGCACCCGGCCCTTCGGCTCGTTGGTATCGAGGTCGATGCCGGCGACCCACTTCTCGTAGGCGTCGCCGTCCATCGAGCCGGTACGCACGACGCCTTCCGGCGGCGCGGTCAGGCGCAGCGCCAGGCCGTGGCCCTCGCGCAGGTAGTAGTCATCGGCACGCGAGTGATCCCGCTCCAGATACGAGCGGGCGGCCTTGGCTGCGCCGCGATAGAACTTCACCCCGCCATGCACCCCGACCACCCCGCACACCTTCGAGAACCCTCGATCTCGAGGTGCACCGGCGGCCCCTACGGAGCTCCGTAGCATGCGTGCCGCTGTGGAGGGAGGGGCTTAAAGGCCGGATGGGGACGAAAACATGAGGGCCGTGAAGAGTCGACGGTTTTCAGTAGCGCACGGTGCTGTGAGGCCTTGACGGGGAGTAGGAGTAGTGAGCAGAGGGGATGATGGTTTCCGGGGCGAACGTACGGACCCGCCGTCAACACTCGCTTGGGCTGTCAGTGAGAGCCACGGCCCTCGCGCATATCGACGAGATTCACCAGATCGAGGCACCGTGGGGCGCAAGCCAAGGCCGACGACCCGTCGTCGAGCATCCCTTGGGCCCCGTCCGCGGTCTTCTCGGCGTGCTGAAGCATCGCGACCAAACAGGCTCAGCTATCGGCAAGCATCCGGCGCAGGCCGTCGCGCAGGGCGTTGCGGGTGTGGACGCTGAGAGCGTCGGTGAGGATGCCCTCGACCTGTTCGACGAGGGGCCGGAGCCGCCGGCGCTCGGCACGGCCGTGCTCGCTCAGCTCGACAGCCTTGCGTCGGCCGTCGTCGGGATCCGTTGTGCGGACGACCAACCCGCGACGCTCCATCCGAGCGACCATGTCCGCGATCGTCGAGCGGTCCAGGTCGATGGCGTCGCACAACTCCCGCTGGCTCATCGTGCCCCGCTGGTCGAGCACGACGAGCGCGGAGTACTGCACCGTGGAGATCTCGGTCGAGACGGTCCGCATCCAAGCGGCGACATGCAGCTGCTGCGCCCGTCGGATGAGGTATCCGGTGTAGCGCTGCGGCTCCGGCTCAAGATCCTCGGGCACGGCGGATGTCGACGCGCTCACCGAGCGACCGGCGCTTGCGGCTCGAGGAGGAAGCCGGCGAAGAACTCGGTGAGCTCGGCACGGGCGGTGAGTGGCAGGACCGCGGCGACGTACTGGTCGGGGCGCACGACCACGATGGCTCCGGCGGGATCGATGCCTCGCTCGGTGAAGATGTCGGCGCGTGGGTCGATGGCCCAAGCCTTCTCCCAGTCCTGCAGCCCGAGCGGCCCCGTCGTCGGCAGCAGGAGTGCCGGCACGGTGGAGATGTCCAGGTCGTGGTGGCCGCAGCGGTAGATCCCGTGGATGTCGATAACGCTGTCGATGTCACCGCCGGTAGGAGTGAATCGGCGCACTGGCGAGTCCGCGGAGCCGGCGAGCCACTCGGCGAGGTCGCGCAGCGCGGCGCCGTCACAGTCGGCGAAGGCGAAGAGGCGCCACCGGCCGTCCGCCCGGTGGGCGTGCCCGAGCTGCGTCGGCCGCCCGTCGGCGAGCCGGATGACGCGGGCGGAGTGGAAGCGGCTCCCGACCTGGAATCCGGTGGCGAGGGCCTGGTGTTCGGTGCCGGACGTGAGCACGGAAGACGCGTACGTCGTCGCGAGGCCGGCGGTGTAACGGCCTTGACGAGCGAACTCGGCCGTCATCTCGGCTGCGGTCACGCCGCCGAGCTCGGGGTGAGCCGGGTCGAGGGTGGGCTGGGCGATGAAGGCCGACCAGAACCGGTCGAAGTCGATGAGGTCCTGGGCCACGGCCTGCCGCTCCGCGGAGTAGGTGTGCAGCAGCGCTTCCTCCGAGCGGCCCTCGAGCACGGCCGCGAGCTTCCAACCGAGGTTGAACGCGTCCTGCATGGAGACGTTCATCCCCTGCCCGGCCTTGGCCGAGTGGGTGTGGCAGGCGTCGCCGGCGATGAACACCCGGGGCGTGCGGCCGCTGGTGTCATCGGCCGGCACCTCGTCGAACTTGTCCGCGATGCGCTGGCCCACCTCGTAGACCGACGACCACGCCACCGACCGCACGTCGATCGAGTAGGGGTGCAGGATGTCGTTGGCCACCTCGGTGATCCGCTCCACCGTCGTGCCGCGGATCCGGCCTGCGTCGTCGGCGGGGACCTCGCTGAGGTCCACGTAGCAGCGCACCATGTTGCCGCCCTCGCGCGGGATCATCAGCAGGCTGCCCTTTCCCGCGGACTGGACGACGTTCTTCGTCCGCCAGTCGGGGAAGTCCGTGGTGGCCAGCACGTCCATGACCCCCCAGGCGTGGTTGGCGGCGTCGCCGTGCAGCTCCCGGCCGATTGCGCGGCGGACGGCGCTGCGTGCGCCGTCGCAGCCCACGACGTACTTCGTGTGCATGGTGAGCTCCTCGACCACGCCCACCGCGTCGGTACGCCGGAGGGTGACCGCGACCGGGTACTCGCCAGTGCCGATCTCGAGCCCGGCGAATTCGACGCCGTAGTGCGGCTCCAGGCGGCTCGGGGACTTGGCCATGTGGTCGAGGAGGAACTGCTGCATCCTTGCCTGGTTGACGATGACGTGGGGGAACTCGCTCAGGCCCTCGGGGGTGTCCTGGACCCAGCCGGTGCGCTCGATCCTCGAGCGGTCGTTTGCCGAGGGGCCCCAGAAGCGCACCTCGTTGACCCAGTAGGCCTCGTGCAACAGGGCCTCGGCCAAGCCGAAGGCCTGGAACATCTCGACCGTCCGGCAGGCCACTCCGTCGGCCTGGCCCACCTGGAGGGGACCGCCGCGTCGCTCTACGACGGCGGTTCGGATGTCGGGGAAGGCAGCCAGCTGAGCGCCGAGGACCGTGCCCGCCGGACCGGTCCCAACGATCAGGACGTCGACGCGATCGGGCAGTTCGGAGCTGCGGGCGAGCGCTTGCGGCGAGGCGGGGAGCACGCTGGGATCGCCGGGTCGGTAGCCGTCGCGATAGAACTGCACGTCGGGGGTCTCCTTCAGGAAATTGTGGTGGCCGTCACCACCATATCGTCAGTACCCCAACGAATTTAACTCGTGACCTCATGCATCTTGTGCATAGGTTCCTATAGAAACTATGAGTTGGACTGATGTGGCGACGCTCACGTTCACTGGAGGGCATGACCCATCCGCCGACATCGGACCTCGATCTCTTCTCGGACGAGGTCCTCACCGACCCCTATCCGAGCTATGCCGACCTCAGGGCTCTCGGACCGGTCGTCCACCTGCCTGCCAACGAGGTCTACGCACTCACGCGCTACGACGCCATCAGAGCCGCACTCGGCGGCTGGGAGACCTTCTCCTCCGCCCACGGCGTCGGCTTCAACCCGACGGTCAACGAAGCGCTCATGGGCACCTCGCTCGCATCGGATCCGCCACAGCACACCGCGCTGCGCGCGGCCTTGACCGAGAACCTCTCACCGCGCGCGTTGCGCGGACTGAAGAGCCAGATCGACGCCAAGGCCGACGCCCTCGTCGCCGATCTGGTCGCGTCCGGCTCGTTCGAGGCGATCGACGCGCTCGCTCGGGCGCTCCCTCTGGAGATCGTCGCCGACCTGGTCGGCTTCACCGGCGAGGTTCGCGGCCGCATGCTGGCCTGGGGGAAGGCCGCCAACCAGGTCATCGGGCCGCTCAACCAGCGCACCGCCGAGAGCTTCCCGATCGCAGGTGAGCTCTACCAGTGGTGCTCGACGGTCTCGAAGGCGGACCTCGCCGAGGGGTCGATCGGACGGGGAATCTTCGAGGCGGAGGAGCGCGGCGCGATTCCGCCAGGCGCGGCAGGACCCATCATCCACCAGTACCTCGCGGCCGGGGTGGAGAACACTGTCAGCGCGATCGGAAACATCGTGGCGCTCTTTGCCTCCCACCCCGACCAGCTCGCCCTGGTGCGCAAGGACCCATCGCTCGTGCCAGCCGCCTTCAACGAGGTGCTCCGCTTCTGGGCGCCGATCAACGCCTGGGGCCGCGAGACGACGAGGGACGTCGAGATCGAGGGCGTGGTGATCCCGGCGGGGGCTCGGGTGGCGATCCTCTTCGGCTCCGGCAACCGCGACCCGCTGCACTACGACGATCCCGACACGTTCCGTGTCGAGCGCAACCCCGTGGACCACCTCTCGCTCGGGTACGGCGTGCACGGCTGCGCCGGTCAGGGCCTGGCGCGGCTCGAGGCCCACGCCGTCATCGACGCTCTGGCTCGCCGCGTCGAGCGGCTGGTCGTCGGCACCCCGACCCGGATCCCGCACAACGTCACCCGGAGCGTCCACGCGCTCCCCGTCCTGGAAGTGGTCACCGCATGAGGATCGAACTCGACCGTCCCCGCTGCGAGGGCCACGGACTGTGCGAGGAGGCCGCGCCGTCCCTGATGCACCTCGACGACGAGGGCGAGCTCGTGATCGACCGTGCCGACGTCGGCGAGTCGGAGGCCGCCCTGGCCCACGCGGCCGTGCGGGTGTGCCCGGTCGCTGCCCTGCGGATCGCATGAACACCGCTGGATCGGTTTGCCGGCGCATCGTCGTGGTGGGTAACGGCATCGCCGGCGTCACCGCCGCACACACGCTGCGCGAGGCGGGTTTCGACGGTGAGCTCACCATCGTCGGCGACGAGCCGCACCCCGCCTACAGTCGACCGGCGCTGTCGAAGGCGCTGCTGCTGGAGGAGGCGGGCCTCACCTCCCACCACCTGCCTGCTCCCACTCACGGCGCGACCGAGCTGATGGGCCTCACCGTCAGCGGACTCGACCTCGACACCCGCTGCGTCCTCCTGGACGGCGGCGAGGGCCTGCCCTACGACCGCCTGGTGGTCGCTAGTGGCTCCCGGGCGAGGCGGCTCTCGACGCTGCCGGGCGAGGTCACCCTGCGAGGCCTCGACGATGCCCTGTACCTGCGCGAACGCCTCGCCTCGGTGAGCTCGGTGATCGTCGTAGGCGGGGGACCGCTCGGCATGGAGATCGCCTCGGCCTGTCGTGCCGGTGGGTGCGAGGTGACCCTGGTCTCCCAGGGCATGCCGCTGGTGCAGCAGCTCGGCGTCCACCTCGCCGGCATCCTCACGCGAGCCGCGCTCGACCGCGGGCTCGCGATCGTTGAGAGCGCCGGAGCGGTGCTCGAGGCGTCGGCCGATGGCATGGTCCGCGTGGTCGTGGCCGAGGGTGGGGCGCTCGAGGCGGATCTCGTCGTCTCCGCCGTGGGCGATGTCGCCAACACCGAGTGGCTCGCGAGTACGGGCCTGAGCGCTCCTGACGGGATCCATGTCGACACTCGTGGTCTGGCACGTCCCGACGTCGCTGCCGTGGGAGATGTCGCCGTGATGCCGACGCCGTACGGAAGGCGCCGGATCCCGTTGTGGACCAGCGCGATCGAGCAGGCCAAGACCGCGGCCGCCGCGTTGCTCCTCGGCGAGGCCGCGTCACCGCTCGAGCTGCGGCCCTACTTCTGGACCGAGCAGTTCGGACTCACGCTCAAAGCGGCCGGCCGGCTCCCGGTGAGCGGGGATCCGGAGTACGTCGAGGGCGGGCCGGGCGCGGGACTCATGCGCTGGCCGGAGGCCGCGGTCGCCCTCAACTACCGCATTCCCATCCCGCGACTGCGCCGGCTGAGCGTCGCAGCGGCGTAGGGTTCGGCGCTGTGAGCGCTGTGGAGCGGGACGCCGGCAGGTCGGGGCTGGACCGGCTTGCCTCGGTCAACCTCAACCTGCTGGTGCCCCTCCTCGCCTTGTTGGAGGAGCGCTCGGTCACCCGGGCCGCCGAGCGGGTCGGTCTGACCCAGCCGGCGATGAGCCACGCCCTGGGGCGTATGCGCCGACTGCTGGGGGACGACCTCATCGTGCGGCAGGCCAACGGCAACAGGTTGACGCCGCGAGCCTTGGAGTTGATCGGGCCGCTGCGGGTCGTCCTGCGGCAGGCCGCCGATGTGGTCAACTTCCCCGGCTTCGACCCTGCCACCGACGCGCGAGTCATCACGGTGGCGATGATGACGCCGACCGCCTTCGTCGTGGGCCCCCCGCTGGCCAGGCTGATCGCCGAGCGAGCTCCCCGGGCGACCCTGCGTATCCGGACGATCACCATGCCGACGGACTCTGCCTTCACCGAGGAGGGCGTCGACGTCGTGCTGATGTCGGATGCGTTCGCCTCGCCGTACCCGCGCGAGCGGCTCTACGACGACCGGTGGGCCGTCATCGCTTCGCCGGACACGCCGCCCGAGGTCGGCGCCCTGGAGCTCATCTCGGCGTACCCGCATGTCGTGTTCGATGCCGAGCGCCGGGTGGTGCCCTACTCGGTCCTCGACGAGCATCGGATCGCGTACCGCATCGGACAACTCGTCTCGGACAACCTGATGGTCGCGCACCTGGTCGCGCGCTCCGGCGGTGTGGTCGGCTTCCAGCGGCGGCGCGTCGCGACCGCCATGCAGGCGGTGGGGGAGCTGAGGATCGAGGAGTTCCCGTTGCCGCTGCACGGCGTCGGTATCGACATGGTCTGGAATCCGCGTCTGTCGGACCAGTACTTCGTCGAGTGGCTGCGTGGGCTGCTGTTCGAGGTCGCCGGAGCGCTGTGATCGCGGTTAGTTGAGCAGCTGCGTCCACGCGTGGGCGAGCTCGTCGATCATCTGGTCGCGATCGAGCTTCCAGTCTGAGGTCTCCCAGTTCTGGGCGACGTAGTCGAGCTGGGCCATGGCCAGCACCCCGCGGAAGTGGCGCTGGTGGCGCGCGAGGCGACCGGATCTGGTCAGGCCGTCCTCGATGTCGCTGATCGGCTCCTCCAGCCAGCGCTCGACCAGGTTGACCAGCTCCGGATCGACGGCGGCGGCGTCGCGTGCGATCCGGATGATCGGGTGGATCAGCGGCCAGCTCTGCGCCACATGCCGCAGCCAACCCTCGATCGCCTCGCGACTGCCGTCGGCGACGGTCGCGACCAGGTCCTGGGCGGTGGACCCGTGCTCGGCGGACCGGCCGCGCTCCAGCACCTCGTTGAGGTTCTCGTCGATGAGCGCCCTCATGAGTTCGGTGCGCGAGGAGAAGTAGGCGTAGAACGTCACGCGCGTGGTGCCCGCGGCCTTCGCGACGTCGTCCACGGTGGTGGCGGCGTACCCCTTGGTCCGGAAGAGGTCGAGGCCCGCGTCCAGGAGGAGTCGCCGGGTCAGCTGCTTCTGGGCCGCGCGGAGGTTCGCCATGCTCGCACCTTAGCCCAGGGAGTACGCCGAACGGCCGCCTCGGCTTGCGCTAATACGCAATGAGCTTTTACTTGACATCATGTAAATTTGCATGGCACGGTGCACGCATCAAGGCGTGATGCCCATCACGTCCGGGTTGGTTCTTCGCTGTACTCCGATGCGAGGCAGGCGCGAGACGACCCGCTTCCATGCCTAAGGAGCACTCGATGAGTGACACTCAGCTGCGGGGCTACGTCCCGACACTGATCGCCGGTTGTCTCGGCGTGTTCGTGGCCCAGGTGGCGTATTCGCTGCCGGCCTCCGTCCTCGGAACGATCCAGCAGGATCTCGGCATCTCCGGCGCCCAGCTCACCTGGGTGAGCGCCGCCTTCGCCGCCGCGATGGTGCTCTTCGAGCTCACCTTCGGCGTGTTCGGTGACATGTTCGGCCGCAAGCAGCTGCTGCTGGGCGGCCTCGCGGTGTTGATCGTCGGGGAGGTGGTGACCCTCCTCGGGGCCAGCAACGTCCACGCGCTCTGGGTCGGTCAGGCGATCGCCGGCATCGGCGCCGGCGCGCTCTACCCGATCTCCCTGACCATGATCGCGGCGCTTGCGCCCGACTCGGTGACGCGCGCGCGTTCCATCGCGCTGTGGGCCGGCTTCCTCTCCATCGGGGCCGCTGTCTCGCCCATCGCCGCCGGCTCGCTCGCGGAGAGTGGTCACTGGAAGTCGTCGTTCTGGATTCCGATCGGCTTGGCGGTCCTCGCGCTACTCGCCTCACTCGGGGCGAAGAACTCCTCGGCTCCGGAAGGACGCAAGCTGGATCTGCCCGGCCAGTTCGCGCTGATCATCGGCCTCCTCGCGCTGGTGTGGGCGCTCACCCAAGGCTCGGAGGACGGCTACGGGCGTGGTGAGATCGTCGCAGGCTTCGTGATCGCCGCGGTCTTCCTGGTCGCCTTCGTTGTGAACGAGATCAGGACGCCGTCGCCGCTGATCCATCTCGATCTGTTCGCCAACCGCGCCTTCGCGATCACCGGCATCGTGGCAGTGCTGGGGATGTTCGCCTACCTCGCGATCTGTTTCTCGATGACGATGTTCCTGGGCACCGTGATCCACATCGGCGCCGTCTACATCGGCATCCTCTTCCTCGTCATCCAGATCCCTGCTCTCCTGCTCGTCCCACTGGTCGCCAAGCTCATCCACTCGGTCAGCCCGCAGTGGGTGCTGACCGCCGGCTTCGCCTGCATCGCCGTCGCCGCGTTCTGGGCCTCGCGCTTCGACGCGCACTCCTTCCTCGATGCCCACGGGGCTCCGCACGATGCGGACTTCGTCGTGTTCATCGCGCCGATGGTCCTCAACGGCGTGGGCTTCGCGCTGACGGTGGGCTCCATCACCGCGGTGGCGATCAACGCCGTTCCGCTCCGGCTCGCCGGCATGGCCTCGGCAACGACCAACCTGCTGCGCGACTTCGGGTTCGCTCTCGGACCGGTGCTGGGAGGGGCGATCTACAACTCGATCGCCAACCGCAGGCTCCACAGCGGCCTCGACGCCGCTCTGGCCAAGGCCGCGCACCAGGGCTTCACCGTCCTCGGAAGGCCGCTGGACGCACACGTGCCGACGGGCGCCGTGATGGGAGCCCTGCACGGCATCGCCGAGGGCGGCGGCGCGGTGGCGGTCAACTCGGTGCCAGTGCTGAGCGACCCGAAGACCGGCAAGCCGTTCGTCGACATGCCGGCCGCCCTGCACGAGCTGGCCTTCAGCTCGCTGTCGCACGCCTTCAACGTCACGTTCCTGGTCGCCGCGATCTGCGCCCTGGTCTCGGCGGTCCTCGCGGCCGTGGGGCTGGCGGGTGCCAAGAGCGCCTCGGAGCAGGCCGTCGAGCTGGGCACCGACGTGATCCACCAGGTCGCTGGCGTGGCTGAGGATGTCCAGCCCGTCTGATGCTGTGGAGGAGCCGCGCACCGCCGATCGCGGTGCGCGGCCCCTTTGTTTTCATGGCGTTTACGTCCTTGACATGGTGTTAAGCAAAC
This sequence comes from Nocardioides sp. Iso805N, assembly GCF_000364605.1. Lineage (GTDB taxonomy): Bacteria > Actinomycetota > Actinomycetes > Propionibacteriales > Nocardioidaceae > Nocardioides. The sequence goes on from NZ_KB822577.1 coordinate 356,628, forward strand.
GGCTACCGTGACAAGCGCCACAGGGTGCGTTGCACCACCATCCGACCGTGAGGCCCCCATGACAGCCACCACCGTCAACACCGTGCTGGGCCCGGTGTCCGGCGCCGAGCTCGGCATCGTCGCCGTGCGCGAGACGCTGCTCTCCGTGCTTCCCGGCGCCCAGTACGGCTACGACATCGACATCGACCGGGCACGGGTCTTCCGCGCCATCGCCGAGAAGCTCAACGCCTTCCGAGCTGCCGGCGGCGGGACCGTCGTCGACGCGGGCGGCATGTTCGCCGGGCGCGACGTGCCGCTCTACGAGGCGGTCTCCCGGGCCACGGGGGTGCATATCGTCGCCTCCTCCGGCCAGATGGAGGAGGGAATGCTCGGCGGCTACTTCCTCACCCCCCAGACCAACCCGCCGACGCCCTGGCCGACCGCCAAGTTCGCCGCGCTCTACGCCGCCGAGGTCACCGAGGGCATGGTCGTGCCGCGCGTCGAGCGCCGGGGCGCGGCCGGGTTGATCTCGACCGCCACGACGCCCGACGGCATGACCGCGACCGATGAGAGTCAGCTGCGCGGGTGCGCACGGGCCGCGCTCGACACCGGTGTCGCTCTCGCCCTCCGCGCCGGCAACGACCCGATGGCCGAGCTCGCCGTCGCGGTCGAGGAGCAGCTGGCAGCCGACCGGGTCGCCGTCTCGAACGTGGGGGAGAGTGCCGCCGACATCGCCGCTGCCGGTGCGTTCGTGGTCTTCACCGACGTCCATGCTGCCGTCGCTTTCGCCTATGACGGCAACGCGACCAGGACCCTGCTGGCCACAGGAGGTGCCGCGCTCACGTTCGGCCACGAGGCCGCGCCCGCGTCGTATGCCGGCTTGATCGAAGCCGTGCCGGCCGAGCTCCGCCACCAGCTGCTCGTGGCTAACCCCGCTGCCCTGCTCGCCGCGAAGGAGGCATGAGCATATGACCGCCGCTCACATCGATCGTGTGAACACCGTCCTGGGTCCGATTGCGCCCGAAGAGCTCGGGTTCGTCGCCATCCACGAGCACATCGGCTACGGCATGCCCGGCTCCGAGCTCGACACCCAGTGGTGGAAGACGCCCGAGCAGCGCTACGAGGAGACCGTCCCCAAGCTGCGGACGTTCCACGAGAACACGCTCCCGTGGGGTGGCGCCACCTTCGTCGACGCGACCGGCATCTGCAACGGCCGTGACATCGACTACTACCAGTCGCTCTCGGCGAAGACGGGCGTCCACATCGTCGCCTCGACCGGCTTCGTGGGCGGCGACACCGCCCTCGCGTTCTTCGAGCGTGCCAGCGTCGACTACCTCTACCGCCAGTTCGTCCACGAGATCACCGTCGGCATCGGCCGCACCGGCGGCAAGGCGGGGATCATCAAGGTCGGCGTCAGCCGCGGCTTCAAGATGAAAGAGCTCGACCTGCGCATCTACCGGGCTGCTGCTCGCGCGGCCCTGGAGACCGGCGTGCCGATCTTCACCCACCTCGCCGTCGACGCCGAGCCGGCCGTCGAGATCTTCGCCGAGGAGGGTTTGCCGCTGCACCGCGTCCTTTTCGGTCATGCCGACGACGGCGTCAGTCAGGGCAAGGTGCGCGACCGGTGGATCGCGGAGCAGGGCGGCCGGATCGGCTTCGACACCTTCGGTTACGACCTCGAGCTGCCCGACCCGCCGTTTTGGGGTCGTCCGCGCCAGGAGCGCCTCGAGCACTTCCTTGGTTACCTGCGCGACGGGCTGACCGACAGCGTCCTCGCCTCGGCCGACGCCAACTGCAGTCCGCTCGGCTGGCCGGGAGTCAAGGGGCACACCATCAACTACCTGTTCGACACCCTCTTCCCTGCGCTGCGGGACAACGGGGTGGACGACGCCACGATCAACCGGATCTTCGTCGAGCTCCCGGCCGACTTCCTGACCCTCCAGCCACAGAACTGAGAGCCCCCACCATGGACATCACGAACCTGAACATCGCCGTCGTCGGTGCCGGCTACGCCGGCGCGGCAGCGGCGAAGGCGCTGAGCAACCTCGGTGCGAACGTCACCGTCTTCGAGCAGGCCACCGAGATCCGCGAGGTGGGCGCCGGCATCGGCCTGCGTCCTTCCTCGATGCACCAGTTCAACAAGCGCGGCAGCGCCGAGGCGATCATGTCGGTCAGCTCGCCGAGCGACGCTTTCGAGATCCTGACCGCCGATGCCCACCGCATCGCCCAGGAGGAGTGGCCGGAGAAGGCGGCCTACGGCGAGACGACTCGCTTCATCCATCGCGGCGACTTCATCGATGCGCTGGTCAGCGTGCTGCCTGCGGGCATGGTCAAGCTGGGTCACCGGCTGGAGAAGGTCGTCGACGAGGGCGCCGGCGCGACCCTGCACTTCGCCAATGGGGAGAGCGCCACCTTCGACCTCGTCGTCGGCGCCGACGGCATCAAGTCGATCGTGCGCGAGCAGCTCTTCAGCGACCAACGGCCGGTCTTCGCCGGCGAGCACGCCTACCGGGCGGTCATCGACGCGGCCGGCACCTTCGGCATGGTCGCCGACGGCAACCTGCGGATGTACATCGGCCGCGGCACCAAGATCTACCTGCTGCCCCTGCTGCACCGTGGGCAGGTCTCCTTCGACATCACGGCGCTCAACCCCGACAGCAGCTGGGCGCCGGTGGTCACCAAGGAAGAAATCCTCAAGACCGTCGAGGGCTTTGACGAGCGGCTCGTCGAGATGACCCGCAACCTCGACATGGACACGGTCAACGCCCGGGCGGTCTACGACATCGACCCGGTGCCGGTATGGCACTCGGGAGCTGTCGTGCTGATCGGCGACGCGGCCCACGCCATGTGCCACCACCAGGGCCAGGGCGCCAACTCCGCCATCCTGGACGCCGGCGCCCTCGCCGATGCCCTTGAGCGGGCGACATCGGTCGCGGAGGCGCTCGCCGGCTTCCAGGCCATCCGCAAGCCGGTCACCGATGAGTTGCAGCGCATCTCGCGCAACGGCTGGACCGACGAGGAGATCGACGACGTCTTCCCGGGCCAGAAGCCCGGCCAGGTCGGTGCGACGACGGCGACGACGGCAGGGGCCTGAGCGATGCCGCTGCATCCTGAGATCGCCAAGGTGCTGGCCTCCCTGCCGCACCCCGAAGGCCCCCTCGACCCGAAGGTGATGCGCGCCCAGGAGGAGGACCAGGTCGCGGCACCCCAGGAGCGTCTTGCGTTGCACGCGGTGGAGGACCTGACGGCGGCCACGCCGAACGGCGACGTACCGGTCCGTGTCTACACGCCTGCCGTGGCCGACTCCTACGGCGTGCTCGTGTACTTGCACGGCGGCGCGTTCTTCCTCGGCAGCCTCGAGACCCACGACCACGTCGCACGTGCGCTGGCCCGGGAGACGGGGCTGCGGGTCGTCGCCGTCGACTACCGGCTCGCTCCGGAGAACGTCTTCCCCGCTGGCCTCGACGACTGCTACGGCGTCGTCCGCTGGGTCGCGGAGCGGCCCGAGGCGCTCGCCTGGAACGGCGAGACCCTCGCGCTCGCCGGCGACTCCTCGGGGGGCACCTTCGTCGCCGTCGTCGCGGGGATGGCCAAGGACGACGGGTTCGACGTCATTACGCAGCAGGTGCTGTTCTACCCCTCGCTCGACCTGGACTTCGACATCGACCGGTATGCCTCGCTTCGCGAGAACGCCGTCGGCTACGGGCTGGAGACCGCCGGCCTCAAGCCGTTCAACGCGTTCTACATCAACAGCGGTGCCGATCCTGCCGATCCTCGGGTTTCGCCGATCAAGCGCGAGGATCTCACGGGCCTGCCCCCAGCCCTCATCATCACCGGTGAGTTCGACCCGCTCCGCGACGAGGGCGAACGCTACGGCGAACGGTTGCTGGCCGCTGGTGTGGAGGCGAAGGTCAGCCGCTACCAGGGCGCCGGCCACGGCTTCGTGCAGCACTTCTACTGGATCCCCGACTACTACCGGGCCTTCGCCGAGACCGCGGAGTTCCTCGCATGAGCGTGGCGATCCATCCCATCGCGGCGCCCTGGGGCCGCTTCGCGCTCTACAGCTTCCTGATCGACGGACCCGAGCTCGCGCTCGTCGACACCGGCGTCACCGCCTCCGCGGCGAACCTGCCCGCGGAGCTGGAGAGGCTGGGCAGGCGCATCCAGGACGTCCGCTGGATCCTGCTGACGCACGGTCACATCGACCACGTCGGCGGCGCGTACGCGCTGTGGGAGGCGACCGGGCGTCGAGCGCAGGTGGTCATCTCCGAGACCGACGCGCACTTCCTCGCCTCGCGCCGTGCCCACGTCGAGGAGGCCCTCGCCTTGCGAGGGTCGTACGTCGACACCGAAGCGCTCGAGGCCACCAAGTCGGCCGAGGTGCTCGAGGCCGTCTCCGGTGAGATGCAGCCCTCGCGCACCGTCCGCGACGGCGACCTCCTGGATCTCGGTGGTGTCCGCGTGCGCGTGGTCGCAACCCCGGGACACACCCCCGGCGCCGTCACCTACGTGGTCCAGGACGCCGCCGGTGCCAGCGAGCACGTCTTCGTTGGCGACGCGGCGCAGTGCTACGGCGCGGCCAGCGGGTTCCCCGGGTACGAGGACCCCGACGCCTACCGTGCGTCCCTGGTGCGGCTCGTTGCCCTGGAACCGCAGCATCTCTACCTCGGGCACCCCTACCGCCGTATGGACGGCACGCCGTACCACGTGGCGCTGGCCGCGGGCGATGCTCGTGCCGCGCTGGACGCCAGCCTCGAGCGCGAGGCCCAGGTGCGCGCCGGCGCCTCCCGCGCCGCACGCCGGACGAGCCGGTCGCCGTACTCGCCCTTCGAGGCGCACGCGGCCGAGCTCGGCTACACCGGCGATCCGACGCTCGAGCCCTCCCCGTTCTTCACCACGCTCAACGGCTACACCGCGACCGAGAAGGAGCCCTCCTGATGCGGGAGACCACCCAGCAAGCCATCGACGTGGGCGGCCGGAGGATCCTTGCCCTGAAGGACTTGGTCGTCCCGATGCGTGACGGCGTGGGCCTCGCTGGCGACGCCTACGCCGAGGACTTCACCACACCTCGCCCGGCGCTGGTCGCGCTGAGCCCCTATGGCAAGGAGCTGCAGGCGCTCGCGTTGACGATGCCGCCGCAGAAGCGCCCCTCGCCGATGTGGGACGGCTGCATCGAAGCCGGCGACATCGCCCGCGTCGTCGCCGAAGGCTACGTCCACGTCATCGGCGACCTGCGCGGATCGGGCTACTCCGAGGGCGAGCACATCGGCAACTACAACGCCGGCGGGGTGCCGCTGGGCCAGGACGCCTACGACTTCATCGAGTGGGTTGCGGCCCAGCCGTGGTGCGACGGCAACGTCGGCATGATCGGCATCTCCTACTTCGGCTCGATGCAGGTGCTGGCTGCCGCTGAGCGGCCCCCGTCGCTCAGGGCCATCTTCGTCTCCGGCGGTCACTACGACTTCTACGAGACCACGTACCACGGCGGCGTGATGTGGCTGATGCCGCGTGCCGCGCGCGAGGGCCGCGGCGGCGACTCCGGCTGGGCGTTCACCGACGGCGTGAAGTCCCGCATGCTCGAGAGCCATGCGCCCGAGGAGATCGAGAAGCTCGTCGCCGAGCGGCTGACGGACCCCGACATCCAGGCCTGGCCGAACCTCTTCCACACGCTGCACTACCCGAAGAACCACGAGGCCTGGTTCGACATCGTGATGAACGACGTCGACGGCGCGTGGTACGAGGAGCGCAACCCGGTCAATCTGGCCACCAACATCGACATCCCGGTGTGGTTGCAGATCGACCAGGGCCGCGGGTGGACGATGGACGGCACCATCGAGTGCTTCAACCGCATCCCGGCGGCCAACAAGAAGCTCACCATCGGCCCCTACCCGCCGATGCAGTCGCGCCCCTTCATCGAGGAGCACGACAAGATGTTCCGCTGGTACGACAAGTGGATCAAGGGCATCGACAACGGCGTCGACGAGGAGCCGGCCGTCTCCGTCTTCGTCGAGGGCACCCGGACCTACGTCGAAGGCGATGCCTTCCCGCCCAAGCCGGCCGAGTACCGCGAGCTCTACCTCCGCCCGCGCCGGAAGCTCTCCTTTGAACCCGAGACGATGGGCACGGAGTACGCCGCACCCGACGGCTTCTTCCAGGCGCCGCTCACGGTCACCGACCGGGTCGAGATCTTGTCGTGGTCGACCGAGGTGTTCGAGCGGCCGACGACCCTGATGGGCACCGGTGCGTTCCACCTGTTCGCCAGCATCGATCAGGACGACACCAACTGGATCATGCGGATGTGGGATGTGGCTCCCTCGGGGAAGCGACGGCTTGTGACGACCGCGTACCTGAAGGCGTCCATGCGGGAGTTGGACCTCGAGGAGTCGACACTCGGTTCACCGGTCCACCCTTTGACCCGCAAGGTGCCGGTGACCCCGGGCGCGATCGAAGAGTATGTGCTGCGGATCTACCCGATGGCCGCCACGATCCTGCCGGGTCACAAGGTGACCGTGGAGGTGAGCTGCGACGAGCCGCTGGTCGATGACCACAACTCGCTCCTCCCGCCTGATGCCTTCCACGTTCCAGTCGGTCGCCCGGTCACGCACACGATCTACCGCGACGCCCAGCACCCCTCGCGTCTGGTGCTGCCGTTCGCCACTGAGGTACGCGCCTGATACAGACTCGCCTCGTCAACGACGATCCGGGTGGACCGCCTCCTGCCGGGCGACTTGGTGCGCGTCAGTGCGTGGCGCTGCTGCGGTGCAGCCAGGCCAAGGCGCCCGCGACCAGGGCTCGGGTGCCGGTGTCGAGGGTGGGTTGGAGGACGGGCGCGAAGGTGGCGGAGTGGTTGACGGGGATGTCCTGGGAGATGCACCCCGCCTGCTCGGCGGTCCGGTACAGGTCGGGGTCGATGCCGCCGATGCCCCAATAGGTGTAGGGGGTGCCGAGTGCGCGCGGGATGTCGCTGAAGTCCTCGCTTGCGCTTTGCTGGGCGAGTTCGACGGCATGCTCGCCGAAGTGGGCGGCGAAGGCGGCCGCGACCCGGTCGGTGACAGTGGGGTCGTTGTCCGTGAGCGGGTAGCGGTCGAACAGCTCGAACTCGGGCTCCTGGGGTGAGCCGGACGCGATGCATTCGGCGCGGACGATCCGTTCGATCGCGGCCAGCACGGCGGTGCGGGTCTGCTCGTCGTAGGTGCGGACGTTGAGCTGGAGGACCGCTTGGTCGGGGATGACGTTGCTCTTGGTGCCGGCTTGGATGCTGCCGACGGTGAGGACGGCGGTGTCGCCTGGCGCTACTTCGCGGGCGACGATGGTCTGCAGTCGCATGACGATGCTCGCGGCCAGCACGACCGGGTCGACGGACGCCTGCGGCATCGAGCCGTGGGCGCCGCGGCCGTGGAGAGTGACCTTCATGCTGTCCGCGGCCGATAGGACCGGTCCGGTGCGGGTGCCGACGGTGCCCGCGGGGAGGGGCAGCACGTGCTGGGCCATCCCCACATCAACCTTGCCCACCAGGTCGGCCAGGCCGTCGTCGAGCATTCCCCGTGCGCCGTCCGCGGTCTCCTCGGCGGGTTGGAACAGCGCGACCAGTGTGCCTGACCAGGCCGCTGGGGCGCGGGCGAGGAGGGTGGTGGCTCCGAGTAGGCAGGTGACGTGCACGTCGTGGCCACACGCGTGCATCACCGGCGTGCCGTCTGACGTGGTCTGGTTGCTGGCGTAGGGAAGGCCGGTCTGTTCGCGCACGGGGAGTGCGTCCATGTCGGCACGCAGCAGGATCGTGGGGCCCTCGCCGTGGCGCAGGATCCCGACGACGCCGGTGCCACCGATGCCTTCGTGGACCTCGAGACCGGCCTCCCGCAAGCGTGCAGCGACGTTGCTCGCCGTGCGATTTTCCTGGTGGGGAAGCTCGGGATGGGCGTGCAGGTCGCGGTAGAACTCCTCCTGCCAGCCGCGGACGGATGCGAGGCCGTCTGGGCCGTCGAGGACGTTGGTGGCTGCTTCGTGGGCCATGACGCCATCATGCTCCCGGTCTGGCTGATCGGCCTCGGCTAGCGGGGTTTCGGGGCGTCTACGTCGAAGTGCACGCCGTACATGCGGATGAGGAAGCAGAGCACCGCACCGGCGACCGCGGAGGGGAGGTCGGCGACGCCGATGCGGTCACCCGCGACCGCGATCAGGGCGCCCGCCAGTGCTGGGATCGCGTACAGCCCGCTGGTCAGCACCGAGGGGATCTCGCGAATCAGCACGTCGCGCAGTGTTCCGCCTCCCACGGCGGTGATCGCTCCGAGGATGACCGCCTGGCCGAACCCGGAGCCGAGTTCGAGGCCCTTGAGGGCGCCGCTGACGGCGAACAGGCTGAGACCGGCCGCGTCCAGCACCAGGATGGGGATCGCGAGCCGGTCCAGCCTTCGGCCGGCCACGAAGGCCACCAGGCTGCCGCCGGCCGCGATGGCCAGGTAGCGCCAATCTTGGAACGTGGCCGGTGGCAGTGCTCCCAGCAGGGTGTCACGCACGATCCCGCCACCGAGTGCTGTGAACATGCCCAGTGTGATCACGCCGACGATGTCGAGGCGCGCGATCCGGGTCGCGGTCAGTGCGCCGTTGAGCGCGAACGCGAACGTGCCGGTCAGGTCCAGGACCAAGTAGGTCGGTGACGAGGTGTCCATGAACAACCTGTCTACCTCGCAGTGAGCCGTTCCCGCTGCCGCCGGCGGACGCGGACCGTGCACTACCGTGCCGGGTCTTGTGGAGGAGCCCGACCCGCGGGTGTGGCTAACTTCCTAGCGAGGTGCCGATGATCCAGCCCATGCCCAGCGCGGAGAGCAGCCCATTGCCCGACAGATAGCCGTCGGAGGTCGGGCCTGCGAGGCCGCAGGCGGTGCCACCGCCGGCGTACAGCCCCGCGATCGGTGCGGCATGCGAATCGAGCACGTGCCCGGCCGGATCGATGACCAGTCCGCCCTGGGTGGTGAGGAGGCCGTGGGTCACCCAGGCGAGGTGATACGGCGCCATCAGTTGCCGCCGGCCGGGCATCGGGGTCAGGGCCCGACCGGTGGCCTCGACGTCGAGGCTGAGCGCCGAGGCGAGCTCCTCGGGCGTCGCCAGGTCGCGGACTCCGCCGGACGCGAGAGTCTCGCGCATCATCTCCGACTCGCGGGTGGCTGCCATCGCGGTGTCGTCCCAGATCATCGCGGCCCGCTCGCCGGGCTGTTGCTGGAGGACTCCGGCCATGCCGGAATAGCCCTTGGACTCCTCGTCCACGAACCGCTCGCCGGCAGTGTTGACCAGCACAGCCCCGTTGAACGGCAGGGCCGGAGAGACCCGGGTGCCGCGGTCCACCACGACGAGTCCCGACCGCAGCCCGGCGCCCATGTTGCGCAGCTGCGCACCCAAGCCGGTCGCCCAGGCGAGGGCGTCGCCCGTGGAGGTGGCGACGCCGCCGTAGAACGGCTGGCCGAGATGTGCCAAGTGTTCTTCGGTCAGTGCGGAGTGGGCCGCGAAGCCGTCCGAGGCGAGCACCACGTGCGTGGCGCGGATCCGCTGGACGGCGCCGTTCTGGGCCACCTCGACTCCGACGACGCGGCAGCCGGCTGCGGAACGGTCGGGCTCGGACACCAGTCCGACCACGGGTGCCTCGTCCACGAACACCACGCCTGGGCGTTGGTCGAGCAGCCCATGCAGGTGCCGCATCAGCCGACCCCCGCCTTGACGGCCTACGTCGGTGTGGAGCCGGGGCACCGACATCCCGGCGCGCGGCATGTCGGTGCCGAGTTCGATCGGATACCCGGAGTCGGCGACCCACTCGACCAACGCCGGGGCCACCGCGCACAGCGCCTCCACGACCGGTCGCCACTCCTCGTCGCCGCTGGCCCGCAGGATGTCGTCGGCGTACCGCTGCGGCGAGTCGTCGATGCCCACCGCCCGTTGGAATCGGGTGCCTCCGGCACCCAGCGATCCCGATGAGATGGCGGCGTTGCAGCCCTCTCGCGTCGACTTCTCGAAGACCGCGATCACCAGGTCGTCGCGCTCGGCAGCCCGCAGCGCGGTCATGATGCCGCAGGCACCGCCGCCGACGATTGCGACGTCGACCTCACCGTCCCAGGGCAGCCCGGCGCTCATGCCAGCGCCGCCGAGACGCCGTAGAACGCGCGAGCCGCGTCGACGAGCGCGCGCGGCGGGGTTGCGCCGAAGAAGCCCGCGCGGTGTGGCCGCAGCCCGGAGCCGGCATATTGCGCCGCCCGCATCTCGGCGGTGCGGATACAGGTGCCGAGCGAGTCGAGGACCGGTACGTCATCGACTCGCGCGATGCCCCGGTCGGCCAGGAACACGTTGAGCGGCCCCTCCCCGGGCACGATGACGTTGGCCCCGGCGGCGATCGCGGTGCGCGCGGCCCGCTCGAAGGCCTCGATCAGCGGTACCGGGTCGGCGTAGGCAGCCATCACGTCGTGGAAGGCGGCCTCCACCTGCACGATGGGGCCGAGCAGCGCATCGAGTCGGTAACTCCGAGCGTTGTGGCGCAGCTGTGGCTCCAGGGCGGCGATGAAGTTGACGATGCCGACGCGGTCGCCGAGCGCGGCGGCGGCGAGCAGCGAGGTGTGCCCGACGGTGACGACCGGGATGTCGACCAGCGTCTTGATCTCCTCGTAGCCGGTGTCGGGGATCGTCGCGATGAAGTACGCGTCGTAGCCCTGGTCCTGCGCGCGCAGCGCCCCCTCGACGAACTGCTCGCGGTGCAGCCCGGAGAGGTAGGCGTACCCGATATGCGTGCCCGGGTAGTCGGAGGGATAGGTCCCGGGCCGCATCCCGTGAAGGTCGATCGTGGTGCCCGGCTGAGCTTGAGACTGCAGGTGGCGGGCGAGCGCATCACGGTAGTGCGGGACGTCGTCGAGGACGGTGAAGCTCTGGTGCCAGATCCTCATCGGGCCGCCGCCTTCGGGCCTTCGGCGCGGGCGGCGTTGGTGCCGCAGATCCGGCCGAAGGTCGCCCCGCGCAGCACCGACGTGGAGCCGGTGTAGTTGGAGTAGTAGAGGCCGGTGATCTCGCCGGCGGCGTACAGGCCCGTCATGGGGTTGCCGTCCCGGTCGACCACCTCGCCGTCGGCGGTGGTCTTCAGCCCGCCGAAGGTGAACACGTTCGCGGCCATGATCGGGTAGGCGACGAACGGCCCCTGCCCGAGCGGCAGCGACCAGTTCGACTTGGCCGGAGTCACGCCAGTGGTGGCCAGGCCGTCGGGCACCAGCGGGTCGTAGCCGTCGCGGGGCGGGCAGGCGGCGTTGTACGCCGCGACGGTCGCCTCGACCGCACCGACCGGGAGCCCCAGCTTCGCCGCGAGCTCGCCGACGGTGGCACCGGTGACCGGAGCGATGTCGGTGCGGACGCCGGCCATGATGTTGGGTACGGCGAGGCCCTGCTGGTCGAGGAACACCCACGCGATGCCCTCGGTCTGGGCCTGGATGGTGCGGGTGGTGCGCTCGTACCAGGCGTCGACGGTGCCGCGAGCCTCGTCGACGAAGCGCTCACCCTCCTTGTTCACCAGCAGGCCGTAGGGGAAGCAGAAGATCGCCGCCTCAGCCTCGCCGGAGCGCGGGTCGACCGGCTCGGCGTGGAAGAGCGAGAAGTTGCCGGCCGTGGCGGCCCCGAGGGCGAGCGCCATCTCCAGGCCCTCACCCTTGTTGTAGTTGCCTCCGCGGGCCACCGGGCGACATGTCATCGCCTTGTCGCCGTGGTAGCGGGCCATCAGCTCGCTGTTGCCCTGGTAGCCGCCGCTGGCCAGCACGGCCCGGCCGCGGAACTCGGCGGCTCCTGCCGGGGTGTGGGCGAAGACTCCGTCGATGCCGTGCTCGTTGAAGAGCAGCCGGCGGGCGGTGGTCTCGAACGAGAAGTCGACACCGAGGCCGCGGGCGGCCTTGCCCATCGTCTCCACGATCGCGAGGCCGCCACCGACGGGTGCCATCCGGGTGGTCGACTGCGTCAGGAACGGTGTCGGGACGAAGTCGAACCGGACGCCGTGGGAGGCCAGCCAGGCCAGGGCGTGCGGGGCGTTCTCGGACAGGGCGGCCACGTAGTCGGGGTTGACCGTGTGTGTGGCGCGGTAGAGCGCGCTCTGCTTCGCGAACGGGTGGACGGCGTCGGCGACGAGGTACGGGTCGGGGTGGCCCTGGAAGTCGTCGACGAGGACGTCCTCGAAGCCGTCGGCGACCTGGTCGAGCGACTTCATCCGCAAGAAGGCCTCGGTGTAACGGGTGTTGCCGCCGGTCTCCGCCTCGGTCGAGCGCTCGAGCAGCACCACCCGGGCGCCGGCCTCGGCAGCCGAGCAGGCTGCCGACAGTCCGGCGACACCGCCGCCGACGACGACGACGTCGTAGCTGTGGATCGTGGTCATGGGGGGTCCTCTCTCGGATCCGGTCAGAAGGTGAGCTCGGCGGCGGTGGTGACGGTGCCGAACAGCGGCAGCACCTTCTCCATCGCGAACGAGTGGAGCTCGGGGGCGAAGGAGGCGCACATGTCCTCGACGATGGTCACCTGCAGGCCGGAGTCGGAGGCGTGCCGTGCGGCGGACTCGACGACGAGGTTGGTCGCGACCCCGCCCAGGACCACCTCGGTGATGCCCTCGGCCGCGAGCATCTCGCGCAGCGCGGTGCCGATGAACGGGTTGACGCAACCCTTGTCGACGACCGGCTCGCCCTCGATCGGAGCCAGTGCCTTGACGATCTGGGCCTCCGGTGAGTCGGCGAGCATGACGCGGTTGTTCTCGTACGGGTCGAACCGGGCGAGCCGGTTGGTGCGCAGCTTGTAGGAGGGGTCGAACGCGAGTCGCACGTGCACGACCAGAGCCCTGGCCGCACGGGCCGCTTCCAGCACCCGCTCGGCGGTGGCAAGGACATCACGCTCGGCGATCTGGGCCTGCAGCGGCGGCGCCTTCAGATGCGGCCCCTCCTCGCACAGCGCGACCTGGTAGTCGAGCATCAGCAGGGCCTTGGTGGAGGTCATGGTCAGTCAGTCCTTCGTGGGTCCGGTCGCCGAGTCGGCGCATGTTGTGTCGGAATGAGCGCCGAGTCGGTGTATCTCTTGCGCGAAGTCGCGCCGACTCGGCGTGATGGGGGAGCGACGTTGCGCGCGAGTCGGCGCGTCACCAGGCGGACCAGCCGCCGTCGACGTACAGCACCTGGCCGGTGACGTACGAGGAGGCGGGGCTGGCGAGGAAGAGCAGCGGGCCGGTGAAGTCGGCGGCCGGATCGCCGAGGCGACCGAGCATGGTGCGTTGAGCGAACCACTCGAGGCGGTCCGGCTGGTCGGCGAGCGCCGCTGTCATCTTGGTCGGGTAGAAGACCCCCGGTGCCAGGCAGTTAACCGTGATTCCCTCGGGTCCGAGCTCGCTCGCCAGCGCCCGGGTGACGTTGACGACGCCAGCCTTGGAGGCGTAGTACGCCGACTCGGGCACGGGGCCGACGCGCTCGGCGTACACGGTGGTGAGGTTGACGATCCGCCCGCGAGATCCGTCCAGGCGCGGCTCGTTGCGGGTCATCGCGATGCCGGCCTGGCGCGCGACCAGCCAGCAGCCGGTCATGTTGACCCGGACCACCCGCTCGAACTCCGCCAGCGAGGTCTGGTCGTACTCGCGACGGAGCATGACGCCGGCGCAGTTGGCGACCACGTCGATGCGGCCGTGTATCTCGAGCACCTGCTCGAAGAGTGCGGCGACCGATGCCTCATCGGTGACGTCGACCTCGTGCGTGCTCACGACCTCGTCTGCGCCGCGGAGGGCGGCCGCGGTGGCCTCGACGTCGTCCTTGCGCGTGGCGAGGTCCGCGATCGCGACGGTGGCGCCGTGCCGGGACAGCGCCTCGGCGCCTTCGGCTCCCAGGCCGCCCGCGCCGGCGCCGATGACGAGCGCCACCTGGCCGGTCAGGTCGAACAACGGTGTCACCACTCGAGCTCACTCTCCTCTGCTGCTGCATGGGTGCCGACGAGGCGGCCGAAGATGCCGGCCTTGCCGATCGAGGTGCCGGTCATGTAGCCGGCACCGTGGAAGCCGCCGACCAGCTCGCCGGCGGCATAGAGACGGGGGATGGGCTCGCCGTCCCAGTCGAGGACGCGCAGCCGCGTGTCGACGGTCAGGCCGCAGTACGTCGCGAGCACGACGGTGCCGCTGGGATGGGCGTAGAACGGCGCCTGCTCCAGAGGGAAGGCCGTCCCGACGCCGCCGGAGAGATGCGCTCGGCCGAACTCGTCGGGCCGCTCGCCACGAGCCGCGGCGTTGTAGTCGCGGACAGTGCGCTGCAGCGAGCCCTCGGGCAGCGCGAGCCGCTCCTCGAGCCCGGCGATCGAGTCGGCCCGGACCAGCATTCCCGCACGCTCGCGTCCGGCGAACTCATAGATCGGCACCTCGTCGTTGCTGTGCGCCATCACCCGGCCGTCGAAGATCTGCCAGGTGGTGACACCGGGCTGGGCGAGGGCCACGTCGCCGAGGTCCTTGTAGTTGCGCGACTCGTCGACGAAGCGACGGCCCTCGCGGTTGACCGCGATCGCGCCTTTGTAGACGGCGAGGATGCCGGTGCCGTCCTCGTCGGGGTGCTCGGCGGCGTAGTGCCCGTACGTGCCCTTGATGTACGGGGTGTCGCGCAGCCCCGCCCCGATGGACATGGCCATCTTCAGGCCGTCCCCGGTGTTGCCGGCGCCACCCTGGCGCAGGGCGTGCTCCAGCTGCGGGGCGAAGGTCGTGAGCAGGTCGGCGTCCATGGAGAAGCCGCCGGTGGCGAGGACGACCGCGTCGGCCAGCACCTCGCGGGGGCCGTCAGGAGTGTCGACCTCGACACCGATCACACGGATGGCGCCGTTGCTGTCGGGGCCGGTGAGCAGCCGTCGGGCCGGGGTATCGAAGACGATCCGGGCGCCCAGCTCGCCGGCCGCGCGCAACAGGCTGACCAGCATCGCGGTGGTGTCGGTCGGATGGCTGCGCGCAACGGACTGCCCCGAAGCCGCGTGGATCTCGCCGTAGCGCACGCCGTGTGCCTTCAGCCACCGGTACGTCTCGAGCTGGTGCTCGCAGTAGAGGTCGACCAGTGCCTCGTCGTTGCGGTGCCGGCCGACCTCGAGGAGGTCCTTGCGGAGCAGCTCGACGTCGTCGGCGATGCCCTGCTCGCGCTGCTCGTCGGTGCCCGCGAAGGCGGACAGTCCGGCGGACTTCACCGTCGAGCCGCCGATCTGCGAGGTCTTCTCCAACAACAGGGCGTACTGCCCGGCCTCGGCGGCGGCCAGCAGGGCGGCACACCCCGCGAGTCCCGCGCCGAGGACCAGGACGCCGACCCGATCCGGCAGCTCGTCCTGGACCGGCAGGCCGGTGACCGGTGCACTCACAGCTCCTCCCAGGAGCGGTCGAGGCTCGTCTGCGCGGCGGTGAACGCGGGTAGGCCGAAGAGCTCCTGACGCTGTGACCAGGTCGCCATCCGATCGGCGCGCGAACCGGTCTCGCCGTGCTCGCGCAGGTGGGCCAGCGCCTCCCGCCCGGCGAGATGCATGGAGCGCATCAGGTAGTTGGCGAAGAGCACGACCCCGAAGCCGAGGTCGACGTACTCCTTCAGTTCCAGCTGCGGTGTCCTGCCTCCCTCGACCACGTTGACCACGAGCGGCACGCCGGCCAGCTCGCGTCCGACGAGCTCCAGTTCCTCGACGGTGCGTGGCGCTTCGACGAAGATCACGTCGGCGCCGGCCTCGACGTACGCCGTGGCTCGCGCGATGGCCTCGTCGATGCCATGCACGGATCGGGCGTCGGTGCGTGCGATGATCACCAGGTCTGCGTCGGTCCGGGCCTCGCAGGCCGCGGCGATCTTGGTCTGCATGTGGCCCGCGGGGATGAGCGCGTGGTCGTCGAAGTGACCGCATCGCTTGGGCATCTCCTGGTCCTCGAGCTGGATCGCTGCGGCGCCAGCGCGTTCGAGCAGGCGTACGGTCCGCATCGCCGCCAGCGGGCCGCCGTAACCGGTGTCGGCGTCGACGACCAGCGGCAGCCGGGTCGCCTCGTTGAGCCGACCAGCGTGGTCG
Organism: Nocardioides sp. Iso805N; assembly: GCF_000364605.1. Classification (GTDB taxonomy): domain Bacteria; phylum Actinomycetota; class Actinomycetes; order Propionibacteriales; family Nocardioidaceae; genus Nocardioides. The sequence goes on from NZ_KB822577.1 coordinate 372,648, forward strand.
ACGACCTCGCCGAGCGAGACAAGACCGAGGTCCGGGATGCCGTAGCCGGCGTTGGCCAGGCCGGCGCCGGTGGCGTACGCGGCGGCGAAGCCGGCCTCCTCGACGAGTCGGGCACCCAGAGCGTCGGTGACGCCGGGGAGTACGAGCGGCGAGCCGGTCGTCGATGCGGACAGGGCTGTGCGGAGGTCGGCGCGACGCTCCTGCGCGGACGGCATCGGGCCGACGCCGGTGAGCGCGGAGAGGTCGCCGAGGGCGTTGGGGGAGGCGGAGGTGGACACGCCGATCCTCACTCTCTGTAGTGGTCGTTACAGAGACTGTGACACTCGGCTCACGTTTGACGCAAGGGGATCTCGTGATTGCGGTCACTAAATTGTGCCGCGAGGCCTTGCTAGAGCGATCACTACGGGGATAACGTCCCCGTAACGACCACTACAGAGACGTGGGTCACTTCGCATTGGCCGCGTCCGACCCTGATGGAGGGCTCACGGATGTCCGTCCTCGACGAGATCCGCCGGCTGGAACCCGAGTTCCGTGCCGAAGAGGACCTGTCGGCCGAGCAGCGTTCGCTGACCGACCGGACCTACAAGTACATGCTGGAGTCCGGGCTCATGCGCGGGCTGCAGCCGAAGCGCTGGGGCGGTGGCGAGCTCTCCCTGCGCGAGCACCTCGCGGCCGTCTACGAGCTCGGCCGCATCGCCCCCTCTGCGGGCTGGGTCGCCGGCGTCGTCGGGTCGCACCCGTGGCAGCTGGCGCTGTTCCCCGAGGAGGTGCAGCAGGAGATCTGGGGCACAGACCCGAACTGGAACGCCTCCTCCTCCTACGCCCCGACCGGGAAGATCGAGCCCGTCGAGGGCGGCTACCGGGTCAGCGGACGCTGGTCCTTCTCCTCCGGCTCCGATCACGCGCAGGGGGTGATCCTGGGCGGCTTCGCCGGCAAGGTCGAGGTCGCTCCCGGCGTCGAGGTGCCCAACTACGGCTCGGCGCTGCTCTACCGCGACCAGTACGTCATCGAGGACACCTGGCACGTTCAGGGCTCCCGGGGCACCGGCTCGAAGGATATCGTCGTCGACGACGCCTTCATCCCCGTGAGCCGGTTCCTCTCCAGCCCGCTCTACGAGTACAACCCCGAGCGCCCGGCGCCCGGTTTGGCGGTCAACACCGGCGCCCTCTACCAAGTGCCGTGGGCGGTGATGTTCAACCTCGTGCTGGTCGCGCCGATGCTCGGCCTGGGTCGGCGATACCTCGACGAGTGGCGCGCCGAGACTGAGGGCCGTAAGGCCAACTGGGGCGGTTCGCTCAAGGATGACCCGCTCATGCAGATGCACCTCGCCGAGGCCGAGTGGGTGCACGAGGCCGCCGTCCTGAAGATGTACGACGCCATCGACACGATCACCGCCGCCGCAGAGGCCGTCGTCTTCCTCGACCGCGGCGAGCGCGCCCGGATGCGGTGGAACATCACTCGCGGCTGCCAGCAGGTCGGCCTGGCGATCAACCAGCTGCACCGCGTCGCCTCGGGCCGCACGGTGTTCGTCGACCACCCGCTCCACCGGATCTACCAGGACGTGACCGCCGAGCTCGGCCACGCCTTCCTCGTCTCCGACGCCGTGGGTCAGTACTACGGCGCTCATCTCCTCAACTCCACCGCACCGGAGGTCATGCTGTGATCACCCAACTCGCCTACCTGGGCATCGCGTCCCCCAAATCCGAGGAGTGGCGCGACTACGCGACCCGCCTGCTCGGTGCTGTCATCGCCGAGGACGGTCCCGACGGCGCCGTTCGGGTCAAGGTCGACGACGCCGGCTACCGCATCGCCATCCACCCGGCCGAGCAGGACGAGCTCCGCTACGCCGGCTGGGCCTGCCACAACGAGGTGGAGCTGCGCTCCTACGTCGCCGAGCTGCGCGGCAAGGGCCTGGAGATCCACGACGGCACCGAGGAGGAGCTCAAGGAGCGCCGGGTCGCGGAGCTCTACTGGTTCACCGACCCGTTCGGCAACCGGCACGAGCTGATCTGGGGCCAGTACTCCGACCCGAACTCCTTCTTCCCCGCTCGCCCGATGCGCGGCCGCTTCGTCACCGGCGACCTCGGTCTGGGCCACATCGTGCTGATCGTGCCGAACCTCGAGCAGGCCGACGACTTCTTCGCCAAGACGCTCGGATTCCGGCTCTCGGACAAGGTCAAGAGCGACATCTTCAACCTGCGCTTCTACCACTGCAACGGCCGCCACCACTCGCTCGCGGTCGCGGAGATCCCGGGCATGACCGGCATCAACCACCTGATGCTCGAGGTGGAGAACTTCGACGATCTCGGCACGGCGGTGGATCTGTTCAGCGAGGACCCGGAGCGGGAGATCCTGCTCTCCCTGGGGCGGCACACCAACGACCTGATGACGTCGATCTACGTCCAGACCCCGAGCTCGCTGCAGATCGAGTACGGCCACGGCGGCATCAGCGTCGACGACCTCGCCTGGGTCGCCGGCTACCACGACGTGCCCTCGATCTGGGGGCACCACCGCTCGCAGGCGTACCTCGACGGCCCGCCGGGAATCTTCCGCATGCTGGAGCCGGCCGATGGTGCGGAGGCGGGCCGGTGACGAGCACCACGATCGAGACCGCCAGCCGGATCCGCGAGGACGACATCGCGATCAGCGACGGCCGTCACCTGCGCGTCCTGCAAACCGGGGAGTACGGGCAGCCGGCCCTGCTCTTCCTGCACGGCTCCGGCCCCGGCGTCACCGCCGGCAGCAACTGGCGCGGCGTCCTGGACGCCCTTGGTGAGGGCTTCCACTGCATCGCCCCCGACATCCTCGGCTTCGGCGACTCCTCCTACCCCGACCCGCAGCCGCAGGGCTTCAAGGCCCAGGCCGAGGTCCGCATCGACGCGCTCTTCGCGCTCCTCGACACACTCCGCATCGAGAAGGTCATCCTGGTCGGCAACTCGATGGGCGGGATGTACTCCCTGCGCATGACGCAGCTGCGCCCCGAACTCGTCGCCGGCCTGGCGCTGATGGGCTCCGGCGGCATGCCCGGCCTCGAGCCGACGCCGGGCCTGATCAAGCTGGTCACCTACTTCGACGATCCGAGCGTCGAGGCGATGGCCGATCTTCTCATCCAGTTCGTGCACGACAAGCAGGCCTTCGGCGACAAGGTTGAGGAGGTCGCAGCCGAGCGGATGCCGATCGTGCAGCGGCCCTGGATCGAGGCCGGTCACCGCGCGATGTTCGCCCCCGAGATGCTGTCCTTCACCGCCGAGGACCTGGCCCGGATGGACGTGCCGGCACTGGTCGTGCACGGTCGCCAGGACGCGATCGTCCCGATCGAGTCCAGCTACTACCTGGCGGAGCACCTGCCACACGCCGACCTGTTCGTCATCAACGAGTGCGGCCACTGGACGCAGATCGAGCAGGCGGACAAGTTCGCCGCGCTGCTGCGCACGTTCGCCGAGGGAGGCCTGTCATGAGCCTGGTCGACAAGGTCAGGGCCGCCGGCCCGACGCTGGCCGCCAGCGACGCGGTCAGCTCCGCCCAGGGCCGACTCTCGCACGTGGCCCTCGCCGCCCTCACCGACTCCGGCATCCTGCGTGCCCTGCAGCCCGCCCGCTGGGGCGGGGGCGAGGTCGCCCTCGACGAGTACGCCGAGGCGATCATCGAGGTCGGCCGCCACTCGGCGTCGGCCGGCTGGGTCAGCTCCGTGGCGGGCGTCCACCCGTGGCAGATCGCGCTCTTCCCCGAGCAGACCCAGGAGGAGATCTGGGGCACGGACCCCGACCGCCGGATCGCCTCCTCGTACACGCCCACCGGAAAGATCGAGAAGGTCGCCGGCGGCTACCGGGTCTCCGGGCGATGGTCCTTCTCCTCCGGCATCGGGATCTCCAGCGGCGTCATCCTCGGCGGGATCGCCGGCACGCGCGAGATCGACGGCGTCGAGCACCCCGACTTCACCGCCGTCATCCTCGACGAGGGCGACTACCGCGTCGAGCAGACCTGGAGCGTCGCCGGCCTGCGCGGCAGCGGGTCCAACGACGTAGTCGTCGACGACGTGTTCGTGCCCGAGCACCGCGGGCAGTCCCACCTCTTCTACACCCACGGCCTCGGCACACCGCTGCCCGGCCAGGAGAAGAACGACGGCCCCCTCTACCGCACCCCGTGGGCGGTCGTCTTCAACCTGATCATCGCGGCCGGCGCGGTCGGGGCGGTCACCGGGTTCGTCGACTCCTGGGTCGCCGAGACGCGCACGCGCCGTACGAACTACGGCGTGATGCTGCGCGAGGAGGGCCTGGTACAGAACCACCTGGCCGAGGCGCAGTGGCAGCTCGACGCGGCACGACTCAAGATCCTGCGGGCCGGGCGCGAGCTGATGGAGCACGCCGAGGCCGGGCGGATCCCGTCCCTGGAGGAGCGTGCCTGGTACCGCTGGGACGTCGCCAAGGCCGCCAACTCCGCCACCGACGCCGCTCATGCGCTGATGCGGGTGGCGTCCGGGCGCTCGGCGTTCCTCGACCACCCGCTGCAGGCCAAGTTCCAGGACGTGGTCGCCGCCAGCTCGCACGCGTTCCTCTACGACGACCCGCTCGCGCGGGCCTGGGGCGGTCGCCACCTCGGCGCCGAGAAACTCGTGGCGGTGCACCTGTGAGCCACATCCGGACCTCCGACGTCGCCGTCACCGTCGACGGCCTCGACCTCGATCTGCGCGTGTATGCCTCCGGCGACCCAGGCCTGGAGACCGTGTTGTTCCTGCACGGCTCCGGGCCGGGTGCCACCGGCCTGTCCAACTGGGAGCGGATCCTCGAGGACCTCGCCGGACGCTTCCATTGCATCGCCCCCGACATGGTCGGCTTCGGCGACTCCAGCCACCCGCTGGATCCGCCCCGCGGCATGGGCCCGTTCAATGAGCTGCGGGCGCGGGCCGTGCTGGCTCTGCTCGACGAGCTCGGCCTGGAGAAGGTGCACGTCGTGGGCAACTCGATGGGCGGCCAGCTCGCCCTGATCCTGGCGCTGGACCACCCCGAGCGGATCGACAAGGTGCTGCTGATGGGCAGCGGTGGCGCGCCCGACATGCCGGTGAGCCCGGGCCTGTCGCATCTGCGGGAGTTCTACGCCGACCCGTCGGCGGAGTCCCTGGAGGGGCTGCTCACCGAGTTCGTCCACGACCTCGAGCCGCTGCGCGGGACCATCGACCGGGTGGTCAAGGAGCGGATGGAGTACGTGACGCGCGAGGACGTGCGACGCTCGCACGAGGCCAGCTTCGACCCGCACGGCGCGCGCCGCTTCTTCACCCGCGAGGAGCTCGCCACGCTGCCCCACCACGTTCTGTGCGTGCACGGCCGCGACGACCGCATCATCCCGGTGGCCGCGTCGAGGTATTTCGCCGAATCAATCCCGGGGGCGAACCTGTACGTGCTCGGCGGCTGCGGCCACTGGACGCAGATCGAGCACCCGCAAACCTTCGAGGCGCTGCTCGACGGCCTCATCGACGGACGTCTCTAGGAGCCACCGTGCGCATCGCCAACCACGACGGGCGCGCCGTCCTCGTCCTCCACGGGACCGATCCCGACGGTGCCAAGGGCGCCGACATCGCCACTGCCTCCGAGGGGCGCTTCGGCCCGGACCCGCAGTCGCTCTACGGGGTCTGGGACGACTTCACCGCCTGGGCGACCTCGGCGCTGCCGACCCTGGCGGCCGACGCCGTCCTGGACCGGAGCTCCTCAGGCTCGCCGGCACCCCGCCCGCCGCAGGTCGTCGCGATCGGCCTCAACTACGCCGATCACGCGGCGGAGGCCGGCATGGAGGTCCCGACCGACCTGCCGCCGATCTTCACCAAGTACCAGTCCGCCATCACCGGCGGCTTCGGCGAGATCGACATCCACGGCGACACCGACTGGGAGGTCGAGGTCGTCGCGGTGATGTCCAGGACGGCCCACCGGATCTCCGAGGACGAGGCGTGGTCGTACGTCGCCGGCCTGGCGGTCGGGCAGGACCTGTCCGACCGGGCGCTGCAGTTCGCCGTGCAGCCGGCGCAGTTCTCCTTCGGCAAGTCGTGGCCCCGCTTCGCGCCGATCGGTCCGTGGCTCACCACGATCGACGAGCTGCGGGCCGACGGCTTGGACCCGGACGATCTCGCTCTCGGCTGTGCCATCGACGGTGAGTCCGTTCAGGACGGCCGTACCTCGAAGCTGATCTTCTCGATCCCCGCAACGATCGCGAAGCTCTCCGAGGTCATCACGCTCATGCCCGGCGACGTCATCTTCACCGGCACCCCGGACGGGGTCGGCCTGGGCATGTCACCGCAGCGCTTCCTCAGGTCCGGGGAGACCCTGCGGACCTGGGTCGAGGGTCTCGGCGCACTGGAGCACACCTTCCGCTGACCGACCCACTCCCACGCCGACCCGGCGCATCCATACCCCGGATGCGTCGGGTCGACACGTTGTTGCCCTGGGACACGGGCCCGGCCTCCGCCGGGCCCGATCGGTCCCGGCGGAGGGTCTCGACAGGTGGCGTGGACCTTGTGTGGGTGACGCGCTCACTTGCGGTCGCAACGATCTGAGCGCCTATCGAGCGGGCTTCCTGACCCGTCTGCACTCGGACCACGTCACCGACTTGTTCACCTTCTTCGTCCAGGGCTTCGTTGGCGGAGGCCTCGGTGTCGGTGTGCAATTCCAGCTCTACGGACCGGGCAACCGTGGGCGGCTCCCGCACGTGTTCCCGCCGGGTCGCTCAGCCAGTGCGCCGTTCAACCCGGCTGATCCCACACCCGTAACAGTCGGCATGCTGCGCAGCCTCTTCGACGCGTTCGGAGCCGACATCAACGACCGGATGTTCGATGCCGCCGCCGGGAAGATCGGCGACGTCGTTACCGGGCACAACATCGCGCTGCCACCCGGCGTGCACCTCTGCTACGACGGGACCCCGCCACGGATGCGTCCGTTCCGGATCTACGAGGATGACCGGGTACGCGTGCTCGCGACCCTGGTCTCGCACGGCCAGGTGGTGCCCGCCTACGCGTTCCGCTTCGAGTCCGACCACGGCTCGATCGTGATCTCCGGCGACACCACGCTCACGCCCAACCTGCTGGAGCTCGCCGACGGCTGCGACCTGCTGCTCAACGAGGTGATCGACTACGACTCGGTCAACGCCAGCATCGACGCGCTACCGGTCGGTGACGAGGTCAAGGAAGCGTTCCGCAACCACATGTTCGGAGCGCACACCACCGAGGCCCAGCTGCGCCAGCTGGTCCGAGACATCCTGGTCCGCACGCTCGCCCTGCACCACGTGGTGCCCGGCGACATCGGCGATCGGGCCTGGCGTCGCGTCGCCGACCGGATCGGCCGAGGCGTGAGGACGACCGTCATCGCCGGTGTCGACGACATGGTCATCGGCGTCTGAGAAGGCGCACACGCGACGATGGCTCCGTGATCACTGGGATCACGGAGCCGTCGCTGGTGCGGGAGCCGACCGCTAGGCGCTCTTCGAGTGCTGGCGCACGATGGTGGCCAGCGCCACTGCGAAGACCAGGCCGCCGCCGTAGAACACGTCCTGGATCCAGCCGGTCAGGCCGAGCAGCTGCAGGCCGAAGATGCCGGTCTCGAGGAAGTAGATCCCGATGACGGCGCCGATGGCGTTGAACTGACCGGGCTGCACGACCGCGGTGGAGAGGAAGACCGCGGCCAGGGTGGGCAGGAGGTACGTCGCCGCCGAGGTCGGGTCGAAGCCGCCGACCGAGGAGACCACGACGATCGCGGCCAGGCCGGCCAGGAAGCCGGCGGTGACGTAGGACCCGGAGCGGATCCGGTTGACCCGGATCCCGGCCAGCCGGGCGACCTCGCGATTGGCGCCGACGAACATCAGGTGGCGGCCCAGCGGGGTGCAGGCGCAGACGTATGCGAAGGCGCCGCAGAGGACCAGGCCGTACCAGAACGAGATCGGCATGCCGAGCACCACGAGCTGGGTGAGGTCGCGGAACGCGTTGTTAGGGATTATCGAGACGGCGCCAGCGCCGGCGAGCAGCTTGGCGATCCCGATGAAGAGGGTGCCGCTGCCGAGAGTCACGACGAGCGAGGGCACGTTCAGCTTCACGATGAAGAAGGCGTTGACGACACCGCACAGCGTGCACGCCGCGAGCGCGACCAGGCAGGCGAGCCAGATTTTGACGCCGTGCGTGCCGTCGAGCACGGGGATGATGGTCGCGCCGAGGCCCATCACGGAGGCGACCGACAGGTCGAACTCGCCGACGATGAGCGTGGACAGCGCCGCCATCGCGAGGAAGACGAGCAGCTGCTGCGAGCCGAAGATCGCCTGGACCGAGGTCATGTGCCCGAACTTGTCCGGCATGATCACGAGATAGGCGATCGCCATGACCGCCCACACGAGTACGAGGGCGTAGCGGCTGCTCAGTGCGCGGGCCCAGGCCCAGCGATCGGCGGACTTGCGGGCCTCGGTGAGCAGTGCCGTCGTGGCGCCCGCGGCGTCGGCGGCGGGTGTCGCGTACTGCGTCTCCTCGATGCCCTGCGGGCTCGGGGTCTCGATCTTCATCAGGTCTCCTAGGAAGCGGCGGCGGCCGTGGCGTAGACGGCGTCGAGGATCGTGTCGGGATCGGTGGAGCGGATCTCCGTGAGGTGATCGGGGCCGTCGTAGACCAGGACCCGGTCGCAGGCGGCGGCGAGGTCGGAGGCCTCGACGCTGACGAGGAGGACCGCGACGCCGGAGGCGGCAGCACGCTGGACCGCGTTGAGGATGTCGGAGCGGGCGCCGACGTCGACGGCCTGGGTCGGCTCGTGCAGGATCATGAAGCGGGGCCCGACAGACATCCACTTGGCGAGCAGCACCTTCTGCTGGTTGCCGCCGGAGAGCTCCTGGATCAGGCGCATCGGAGCGTTCGGGCGGATGCCGAGGGTCGCGATCGCATCGTCGGTCTGCGTCGCCTGCCAGCCCCGTCCCGCCCACCACGGTCGCCCGTGCCGCGTCAGCGTCGGCAGGCTGATGTTGTCGCGGATGCTCAGGCTCATGGCCAACCCGTCGCGGTCGCGCCGCTCGGGGACGAGTACGACGCCGGCGCGGATGCAGGCGGCGACGCTCGCGCGAGCGAGGGACAGCGCGGTGGAGTCGATGGTCAGCTCGCCGGACGCAGGTGTGGCGCCGGAGAGCAGGTAGGGCAGCTGTTCGAAGCCGCTGCCGGGCAGCCCGGTGAGGCCGACGATCTCGCCCGCCCCGATGGCGATGTCGAGGCTGGCCGCGCCCGGGCCGGACAGGCCCGTGATCGTCACGCCGGGTGCGTAGTGGGACTCGCCGGCCGGGCGGGTGTCGACGTCGTCGACGTCGCGACCGAGCATCAGCTTCGCGACGGACTGCTCGCTCTGCTCCGCCGTCGCGAGGCCGGCACCCACCACGCGGCCATCGCGCAGGACCGTGACGCGGTCGGTCTGGGTGAGGACCTCGTCGAGGCTGTGGCTCACCAGCAGCATCGACGTACCGGTGGAGCGGATCCGGCGGAGCATCTCGTGGAACTGCGAGAGCTCCTGCCGGCCCAAGGAGCGCGTCGACTCGTCGAGGATGACGAGGCCGCCGCCGGGGACGAGGTCGCGCATCGCTCGCGCGATGGCGACTCCCGCCCGGTGTGAGGCGGAGAGGTTACCGACCAGTGCCGTCGGCTCGATGTCGAGCTGGAGCTCGCCGAGGACGCGAGCGGCGACCTCACGCTGGCGCCGCCAGTCGACGCGTCGCAGGAAGCGGGTGCGTTCGTACCCGCCGACCCCGATGTTCTCGGCCACGCTCAGGTGGTCGAGGAGGCCGAAGTCCTGGTGGACGACGGCGATGCCGGCGCGGTGGGCGGCTGCCCACTCGACCGGCAGGCTCAGGTGCTCCCCGTCCACGGCGACCGAGCCGCCGCTGCCGGGGGTGTGGTAGCCGGTGAGGACCTTGACGAGGGTGGACTTGCCCGAACCGTTCTGCCCCACGAGCGCGTGAAGCTCTCCCGGCTGCACCACGAGCTCCGCCTGGTGCAGGACACAGGTGGGACCGAAGGTCTTGGAGATGTTCGAGACCGCGAGTCGCGGTGCAGCCGGGTTCGTCACTTCTGGGCTCCCCAAGCGGTCAGGTAGTCCTGCTTCCAGGCGTCGCTGCCGTACCAGGCGGAGCTGGCGTAGTTGGCGTCCGTCAGGTCGAGGCTCGCGGCGTTGTCCTTGGTGAACACCCGGATCGGGCCCTGGGTCTCGGGCTGGACCTCGGCGCCGGCGAGGAGACGGACCGCGCCGTCGGCCATCGACCAGCCCTGGTTCCAGACGCCCTGGCCCATGTCGTACGCGATCTGGCCGGCTTTGACCGACTGCATGCCGGCGGTGGAGCCGCCCGCGGTGATGATCTTGACCTTGTTGGCGAAGCCGGCGCTCTGTAGACCTGGGAGGGCGGCCTGGTAGAAGGCGTCCTGCGGGATGATGACGTATTTGATGTTCGGGTTCGCCGACAGCTTGGCGGCCAGCGCGGAGCCGAGCTGCGCGATCGCGGCCGTGGTGGTCTCGGTGGTGGTGACCTCGCACGCGGGGCAGTACTGCTTGAACTCCGCGTCGGTGGCCTCGGTGTTGGCCTTGGTCGTGCTCGAGTCGGTGAGGGAGACCTCGAGGACCTGGGCGTTGCCGTTGCTGTCCGCGATCGCAGCGTCGGCCATCAGCTTGTACGCCTGCTGGGTGAGCGGCGAGGCGTCGAAGAAGCCGAGGGTCTTGCTGGCCGAGACGCCCGACGGGGCGGCCTGGCCCCCGACGAGGGTCGGGATGCCCTTGGACGCCAGGTCCTGGAAGGCGGCGGGGACCATGTTGTAGTCGACGAATCCTGTGATGACGGCGGCCGCCTTCTGCGTGGCGGCGGTCGACATGCACTCCGAGATGGTGGTGGGAGTGAACTTGCCGTCGCAGGTGTGGACCTTCGCGCCGAGGTTGCCGAGCGCCTCGGAGATGGCGTCGCCCATGCTCGCGAGCACCGGCACGCTGGTGCCGATCGGGATGTACCAGACGGCCTTGCCGTTGAGGTCGGGCACGTTCGGCACGGCGGCGATGTCGCCGTAGTGGTCCTGGGTGGCGGAGTACTTCTCGAGCTGCGCCTTGGCGTACGCAACGCCAGAGGCGTCGCCCGAGTTGGAACCGCCGGAGCTGTCGGCGTCGTTGGACGACTCGGCAGTGGCGGAGCAGGCCGCGAGCGAGACCGTGGCTAGCACGGCGGCGACCGCTGCAGCGGCCTGGGAGCGCACCGACTTCTTCACGGGGGAGTCCTTTCGTAGGGGCCGCCGGCGTGTGAACGCTGCACGGAGGGAGGTTTCACGTTCCGTAACGATCACTACGGTCCATAGAGCGATCACTACAGGGAGCATGCGAGACGCTACTAAGATGTGACTGGGACCACAAGCGGTCTTGGCAAAGTTTTCTGATTCGACCCCGCACCAGAGTCGGCGGCGCGTGCCGCAGACTGTGCGTAGCAGTTGCCGCAGCGGTTCAACGGAAGGGACCTTCGTGCCACGTAAGACAGCGCGTCGCCACCAGCAGGGCGACGAGTCGCGCCAGCGCATCCTCGAAGCCACCCTGGTTATCGCTGCCGAGCGTGGATACGAGGGCACCTCGATCGGCTTGGTCACCGAGGCGACCGGTCTCCCGGCGAGCTCGATCTACTGGCACTTCCACAACAAGAACGAGCTGCTCGCCGAGACGTTGGAGTACAGCTACCGGCGGTGGCGTGCCGCCACTCCGACCTGGGATGAGCGGCCCGACACGCTGGAGCGCACAGCCGGATCCGATGTATCCGACTGCTCCAGCGGCGGCCCGGATCTGGACGCGACGAATGCGGAAATCAAGGACCGAATCCGGCGCGCCGCCAAGGCGATCGTCGACTCACCCGAATTCTGGCGGCTCGGTCTGATGCTCGCACTGGAGAACAGACCCGTGGAGCCGCTCGCACGGACGCGGTACCTGCAGCTTCGGGAGGAGACCCGCGTGGCGATCCGCACCTGGTGGGCGAGCGTGCTCGCGCCGGCCGGCCTGGCCGCGGAATCGACCGTCCCGGATCGGCTGGCGCGCTTCCACCTGGCGTTCATGGACGGGCTGTTCCTCGGGGTCCGCAGTGGCAACGGATGGGAGCGGGACCGGATCGCGAATCTGGCGGCTTCGGGCATGCGTCGACAAGCGCTGGTCTGGCTCGCGCAGGAGGCGGCATGACGACCCAGGCGAGCGACCGCGCGGACCAGGCAGGCAAGGGGGTGCTTGGCGAGCAGAGCGAGGCGTCCCGCACCCGCATCCTGCGCGCCGCCGCCCAGATCGCCGCCGAGTGCGGCTATGAGGGCACCACGATCTCCAAGGTGACGAAGCGCTCCGGCTTGCCGGTCAGCTCGGTCTATTGGTTCTTCCGCGACAAGGATCACCTGCTCGCCGAGGTCGTGCGGCACTCCTTCGATGAGTGGATCGCGGTGCAGCCGACCTGGGACCGCCCCCGACCCGGCGCGCGCTCGATTGGGGAGGCGCTGCGCACGATCCTGTCCCGCTCCACCGCCAGCTTGGCGTCGGCGCCCGACTTCCTGCGGATCGGCCACATGCTGCTGCTCGAGAAGCGGGCCGAGGAGCCGGCGGGCCGAGGGATCTTCATGCAGGCCCGGCGTGACGTCGAGAAGGCCCTTACTGCTTGGTTCGGGGTGTTCCTCGCCGGTGATGCGCGGGCGGAGCGGTCCGACCTCCCGCGCGACCTCGCCCGCATCGTGATCGCTGCGACCGACGGCCTGTTCCTGGCGCACCAGATCGACCAGGCCGGAGATCCGCGGGATTTCGTGGACATGGTGGTCACGATCGTGGAGGCGGCGGTCGAGGTCGTCTGAGCCGGCTGGCGGCGAAGTGGTGGTTGTCACAACCCGGGAGGCCGTGCCATGCTCTCTGTAGTGATCGTTACAGAGAGTGAGTTTCCCATGTCCTTCGATCCGACCCATTTCCGGCAGGTGCTGGGGCAGTACCCGACCGGCGTCGTCGTCGTCACCGCCCTGGATGCTGAGGGCGCTGCGCTCGGCATGACCGTCGGCTCGTTCACCTCCGTCTCGCTCGACCCGCCTCTCGTGGCCTTCCTCCCCGACCAGGGCTCGCGTTCCTGGCGGGCACTGCGTGAGTCCGGTCACCGGTTCTGCATCAACGTGCTCGACGCCAGCCAGGAGGACGTCTGTCGAGCGGTCGCGGTCCGCAAGCAGGACAAGTTCGCCGACATCGCGTGGCGTCCAGCGCCGTCGGGGCTGCCGGTCATCGAAGGCGCCGTCGCGTGGATGGACTGCGTCACCGAGCAGGTGCACGAGGCGGGCGACCACCACATCGTCGTTGGGCGGGTAAACGACCTCCAGCTCGGCGAGGGCACCCAGCCGTTGCTCTTCTTCCGTGGTGGCTACGGCTCGTTCACCCCGCTCTCGCTGGCGGCAGGGGGCTCCGATCTGCTCGACCACCTGCGCCGCATCGACCTTGTGCGCGACCAGATCGAGTCGCTGGCGGCTCGATTCGACACCGAGGTCACCGCGATCGTCAGGGTGCGCGACGAGCTGGTGCTGGCCGCGGCCGTCGGGCGTACCGAATTGGCTGTCGCTCCCACCCGGGTCGGTCAACGACTGCCGTTCCTGCCTCCGCTCGGCAGCTGCTTCGCCGCCTGGGGCGACGCCGCCCTGCAGCGTGCCTGGACCGACGCCGTCGCTGGTCAGGTCGGGGAGGAGTTCGCCGAGTCCGTGCGTTGTACGCCTGAGCTTGTGCGCCGCCGCGGGTTCGCCATCGCGGTCGGCCATCAACTCGGTGAGCACCTCGAGGCGATCACCATCCGGGTCAACGAGGGTGATCCACAGCTGCCGGGCTCCGCCCTGCGGGAGGCGATGTGGCACGCCGCGGACGGCTACAACCCGGACGAGATCACCGGACCGGCCGAGCTGCGCCTGCTGACCGCACCGGTCTTCGACGCCGCGGGCGGCGTTGCCTTCACGTTGACGCTGTGGGGCGCACCCGGGCTCCTCGAGCCCGAGGAGATCGCCGAGCGCGTCGAGGCGCTCCGGGCGACCACCAGCCAGGCGAGTGCCTCGCTCGCGCGCAGCACGGCCGGCTGTCCGCAGTCCGCTGCCGGCTGACCTAGCGTTTCGTCACGTCGAGGTACGCCGACGCGCGACGAGGCTGCTCATCCCGGTTGCGGCGGCACGGACGGCGTCGACGTGGAGCTCCCGGCGGAAGCGTGCGGCCGGGCCTGTGACGCTGATGGCTGCGACCGCAGCACTCCCGGTGGCATCGAGCACCGGCGCGGCCACGCAGAGCAGGCCGGGTGTCGACTCCTGGCGCTCGAAGGCGACGCCCTTCTCGAGGACCGCCTCGAGCTGACGCCGCAGCAGGCCGGGGGCGATGACGGTGTGGGGCGTACGGCGTTCGAGTGGTCCGGTGAGGATCTGCTGCTGGAGCTCCGCACCGCCGTGCGCGAGCAGGACCTTGCCGATGGCGGTGCAGTGCAGCGGCATCCGTCCGCCCGGGCGAGAAGGGCTCGAGGCCTGTCGACGGCCGCCGATCTTGGCGACGTAGACCACCTCGCCGCCCTCGGCGACGCCCAGGTGCACCGTCTCGTGCGAGCGCTCGTGCAGGTCCCGGAGGAAGGGCATCGCCAGCTCGAGCAGGGTGCGCCGATGCGCAGCTGCAGCTCGAGCAGCGGCCTGGTGGCTCGTTGCGGGCTCCGCATCGATATCGCCCTGATGGCACAGCAGGACGGAGAAGCGACGCCGCGCCATGCGTGTGCCCGTTTAACGAGAGCACATCGGAGGCGCGCCAGCCTGTGTCATCTTGGCTAGACACGGCAACACGACGCCCGCGAACTGCCGTCACCGACCGCCGACGACGGTTCTATCGTGCCGTGTCGGACCGGGGAATTCATCAATTATCAACGGTCACCATGACCTCCCCGTGCCAGTTCCGGACTATCACGGCGGTAGCAGCCGAGTCGCGCGCGAGGCGCCCCGTTGCGGCGTATCCGCTGGTAGTGGCCGACATCGCACGGAGCCGCAGCGTTCACCAGTGCCCGCGCGCGGCGAGTTGAGAGAGCTTGTCAGTGAGGACGTCCATCCTCGACCCGGCAGCGCAGACGTACCGCAGCGCCGCGGCCGGGGTGGAGTCGCCGAGGAAGGCCTGGACCTCGGCGATGTTGGCACCGCTCTGCGCGAGGAGCGTTGCGCCGGTCGCGCGGAGGTCGTGGAAGTGGAGGTCGTCTCGGCCGGCGACCTGCCGGGCGGCGTATCAGGTGCCGGGGCGCGCCCTGCGGATCAACTTCCCGCTGTTGTCGGTCTGCTGGGCTGCTCCGTTGAAGACGCTTGAATAGAGGAAGCCGCCCTGCGGCCCGGGGAAGAGCAGTCCGTCGCGTCCGGTGAAGTAGGTCCGCAGGTGACTTCTGGCCGCCGGCGCGACGGCGTCCGGGATGCGTTGGTGCCGGATACCGGCGGCCGACTTCGGTGCCTTCTCGTAGCGGGCACCACCCTGACCTGCGACGCCGACCGCGCGGCGCACTCGGATCACCTTCCGGTCGAGGTCGATGTCGGAGCGGCGCAGGGCGGTCAGCTCGCCGAAGCGCAGGCCGCACCGCAGCGCCATCAGGATCATTGCTTCCCATTCCGGGCGGATCGCGGCGCGGATGACCTCGAGCTCGGTGGCGGTGATGAGCTCGGTGCGCTGCCGGCTCGAGCCGCTGCCGGCGCCGCGGATCGCGAACGGATTGATCCGGCCGACGAGCGGTCCGTGGGCACCCGTCGCCTCGGTCATGATCGAGTGCGCCAGCGAGTAGCACTCCCGCTGGTCTTCCCCTTGTTCAGAAGATCGTCGTGCCAGTTGTTCACCATGCCTGGGGTGATCTCGTCGAGGCGCAGCTCGCCGAACGTCGGGAGGATGTGCAGCCGCAGGTAGGAGCGGTACATGCGTAGCGTCGACTGCGCGAGCGCCCGCGATCCTCCAGCTGCTCGAGCACCGGCTGAGCCAGCTGGAGAACGGCGCCGAGCCGGGCACCGGCGACCCTACGGTCGGCGGGGCCGACGCGGGCAGCGCCCCCGCCCCGGAAGCGGCGTCGCCGCAGACCGAGGGCCCGCCGCAGAACCCGCCGTCGCAGGGCGTCCCCCCAATCCGGCTCAGCCGCGGAAGTGAGCCGGCAGGCAGCACTGCTGCAGGTGCTCGCCCCGACCGGCGCCCGGTCCGCTCAGGGCAGGAAGTCGCCGATTAGCGCCTCGAAACGGGCAGCGCGTTCGTACGGCACCCACAAGCCGGTCCTGCCGAAGATGTGCACCTCGACATCCGGGATGCGCTGGAGCAGGAAGAGCGCGTTGTCGTAGCCCTGGACGCGGTTGTCACGGCCCCAGACCACCAGGGTCGGCGCGGTGATCTGGTGAAGCCGGGTCCACAGCTGCTCCGGGCTGCCGACGTCCTGCGGGCGCGCGAGGAGGCTGGCCTGGTAACGGTCCTCGACCAGCTCGTCGGTGACGAGCTCCTGGTCGTGCAGCATGAGCTCGAGGTAGCTGACCATCTTCTCGCGGGAGGGCCCGCGGCCGCCGTAGTAGGAGCGGATCGCCTTCTGGCCCTCACTCGGCGTCGGCGTGAACAGCGGCAGCCCGCCCGCCGAGCTCACCAGCACCAGCCGGTCCACGACCTCGGGATGGTCGAGTGCCATCGCCATGGCTGCGGCGCCGCCCGTCGCCAGGCCGACGACATGCGCCGAGCTCGCCCCGAGCTCCCGGATGAGTGCGGCGAAGACGCGGGCGTAGAACGCGTAGCGACCGCCCTCGGGCCCGTCGAGCTCCTGGCTCGGCAGCTCGGACTGGCCGTACCCCGGCAGGTCGACGATGACGGTGCGGAACCGCTTGGCGAAGGCGGCCATGTTCTGGCCGAAGTTCCCCCAGCCGTAGGCGCCGGGCGCGCCGCCGTGGATCAACAGCAGCAGCGGTCCTGCGCCGGCCTCGTGCAGGTGGAGGCGTACGCCGTCAGCCACGACGTGCCGGGACGTTGATTCAGGAGTGAGCGGCTCGGTCATGACAGGGGCCTCACGTCGAAGAGCGTCAGCTGGGTGGCCAGCGTGGAGTAGTAGCCGACGAGCGTGCTGAGCTCGAAGATCGCGGCGTCGCCGAGGCCCTCCTGGAGCTGCTCGAACTCGTCGTCGTCGGGCAGGGTGCCGGCCAGGATGGCGCGGGCGAGCTCGAGCGCGCCGGCCGCCTCCGGGTACGCCGCGGGCGTCTCGCCGGCCTCGATCGCCACGAACGCCTCCTCGTCGACCCCGAGCCGGGCGGCGACCCTCTGGTGCGCCGCCCGCTCGTAGACGGAGTCGTGGTGGGCGGCGACCGCCAGGATCACCAGCTCGCGGGTGACGTCGGGCAACAGCGAGGAGTAGCGCAGCGCGGCGCCGAGCCGCTGCAGGGGAGCGCCGACCGCCGGGCTGTAGAGCATCGCGTTGAACGGTCCGGTGAGCGCACCGGAGGCGTCCACCGGCCCCGCGGGACGCTCGGCGGAGGCGCGCGGACCGCCGCAGATCTCGTCGTACAGCGCTCGCTGCTCGGCGGTGAGGGCGGCGGGCGCCAGGAGCGGTCCCCTAGCCAACGACCGTGTTCCTCAGCTCGCCCACCCCGTCCACCCGGGTGACGACCGTCTGGCCGGGGCGCAGGAAGACCTTCGGGTCGCGGGCGTTCCCGACGCCTGAGGGGGTGCCGGTGAGGATCACGTCGCCGGGCTCGAGCCGGGTGAACGTCGAGATGTCGGTGATCATGGTGGGCACGTCGAAGATGAACTGCGCCGTGTTGCCCTTCTGCATCACCACCCCGTCGACCTCGCAGGTCACGTCCAGCCCGGTTGCGCCGGGCGGCAGCTCGTCGTCGGTGACCAGGACGGGCCCGAGGGGGGTGAGCCCGTCCCACGCCTTGCCGGCGTGCCACTGCTTGGTGCGGTTCTGCCAGTCGCGGACGCTGAAGTCGTTGCTGACGGTGTAGCCCGCGACGTGGTCGAGCGCGTCCTCACGGGGGACGGCGCGGCCGGCCTTGCCGATGACGAAGGCCAGCTCCACCTCCCAGTCGAGCTGCTCGCTCACGGTGGGCATCGGGATATCCGCGTACGGCGCGCACAGGGAGGCGCTGTGCTTGGCGAAGAGCACCGGGGCCTCGGGCAGCTCGTGGCCACCCTCGGCGACGTGCTCGGCGTAGTTGCGCCCCATGCAGATGATCTTCGGGGGGTCGGGCACGACCGGACGCAACTCGGCGGCGTCCACCGGCACCACATCCCCGTCGGCCGCGGCGAGGCTGCGCCAGTCGTCCTGTTCCAGCAGCTCGCGCACGTCGGACTGGGGGAGGAGGACGAGCCGGTCGCCCTCGAGGCGGGCGGCGTGCGGGACCCCGTCGACGTGCACCGAGGCCAGACGCATCAGCCCCGCGTCCTTCCACCGGGCGTGCCCGACGTGGCCGGGCCACCGTCGGTGAGCAGACGCTCGGCCTGGGCGATGACCTCGTCGGCGCTCTGGTCGAGGTCGAGGTCCTTGCGGAACGGCTGGCGCACGTCGAGCGGCACCCGGACGTAGACCTCGACGCGGTTGCCCTCGGGGTCCCAGAAGTAGATCCCGTAGGCGTTGCCGTGGGTGACCTCCTGCTGGACCGGTACGCCGGCGGCCTTGAACTTGTTGTGGAACTCCAGCAGCGTCTCGATGTCGTCGACGCGGAAGGAGATCTGCTGGATCAGCTTCACGTCGTCGGGCGCCTGACGGCCGCGGGCGATCACGAACTCGTGGTGCTCGACCTCGGGACGGGCGCTCATGAAGACGATGCCGTGGTCGAGGTCCTCGTCGGTGATGGTCAGGCCGAGCATGGTGGAGTAGAACTTCCGCATGTTCTCCAGGTCGTTGACCCAGACGCCGGTGTGACCGAGCTCTGCGATGGGCATGGTTGCTCCTTTGGGACGATCAGAACTTGACGGTGGGCAGACCCTCGTGGCCGAAGAACAGCAGTCCCCAGGACTGCCAGACCGGCTCGGCGAGGTTGTGGATGTGGTGCAGCGCGGCCTGGCTGTCGCGCCAGCGGCGCTCGAGCCCGGCGGAGGCGTAGACACCGGCGCCTCCGCTGATGCGGAACACGGCGTCGGCCGCGTCGGCCGCACGCTGCGCTGCCGCGGCCTGGTTGCGCCGGAGCTCCGCACGCAGCGACATCGGCACGAGCTCGCCGCGCAGGCAGTAGGCATAGGCCCGGTCCATGTCGTGCAGGATCTGCACGACCGCCGAGTCGACGTCGGCGGCGGCGCGGCCGAGGGTGGCCAGCTGGAACGGGTCCTTGGAGGCCTTGCCGTGACGGGCCTGGCGGTCGCGGGTGATCTCGATGAAAGTGTCGACGACGCCCTTGGCGATGCCGACGGTAGCGGCGGTGACCGCACCGGCGAACGTGATGTTGCGCGGCAGGTAGAAGACCGGTGCGTCACCGCGTCCGGCCGCGGGTGCGGCGGAGCCCTCGGTCACCGCCTCGATGCGGATCACCCGATGGGCCGGCACGAAGGCGTCCCTGATGACGAGGTCCTTCGAGCCGGTGCCCTTGAGGCCGACGACGTCCCACGAGTCCGCGACGATCTCGTAGTCGGAGCGGGGCACGGCGACGTGACAGACCGTCCGGTCGCGGAGCTCGCCGTCCGCGTCGGCGATCCAGGCGCCGATGGTGACCCACTGGCACAGGTCGGTGCCGGACGAGTAACCCCAGCGGCCGTTGAAGATGTAGCCGCCCTCGGTCGGGACGAGCACCCCGCCGGGCGCGTAAGGCGAGGCGATCCACGTCTCGGGCCCGAGCGGCGAGGCATCCCAGATCTCCTCCTGCAGCCTGCGGTCGGCCAGCGCCACCTCGTGCGGGTGGACGCCGACGACGCCGGCGACCCAGCCGACCGAGGAGTTCAGGGCGGCGAGCTCGACGCAGCCCTCCAGGAACTCGGTGGGGTGCCCCTCGAGGCCGCCGAAGTCCGCCGGATGGAGCAGCTTGACGACGCCGGTGGAACGGAGCGCATCCTCGCTGACCGGGGTGAGGTGGCCGAGCTCGTCACACGCCGGCGCGTCCTTCTTGAGGACGCCGGCGACGGCGGCGATGCGATCGAGGACGCCGGTGTGGCGCGGCGCGCCGGGCTGCATCTTCGTCATCGTCACAGCCCTTCGCGATCGTGGCCCCAGTAGTGCGCGGACGGGTACTGGGTCGGGACCCAGGTGGCGTCATCGATGAAGATGCCGCCGGTGCCGTACTCGATCTGGGTCCGTGAGGGCGTCTCGACGTAGAACGAGATCATCTTGTCGTTGGTGTGCTTGCCCAGCGTCGCCTTCTCCTTGGCGCCGTGGGCGTACATGTTGTCGATCGCGCGACCGACACCGTCGATGTCGGTGGTCTCCAACATGATGTGGCCGATGCCCTGCAGGCGCTTGCGGTCGTCGTCCATGACCGGCACGAAGGCGAAGGAGTGGTGCCGCGGGTTGCAGTGGTAGAACGTCGCCGGGCCGATGTAGTCGCTGAGCGCGAAGCCGAGCACGTCGCGGTAGAGCTCGTTGTACTTCTCCACGTCACCGACCAGCTGGAAGACGTGGCCGAGGCCGAGCTCCCGGTTGGCGACGAAGGTGGTGCCGACCGGCGAGACGAAGGGCGTGAGCGCCTGTTCGAGGCCGTACATCAGCTCGAGGTTGATGCCCTCGGGGTCGGTGAACGTGGCGATGTCGACGACGTTGCGGGCGTTCGCCAGCGCCGAGCCCACGCCGTGGTGGGTGACGGTGTAGCCGTACTTCTCGACGCGGGAGATGACCTCGGTGAGCTCGTCGGCGCCCTTGACGGCCCAGCCGAGGGTGTGCACGCCCTCGGGGGCGCCCTCCTCGACCTGGAAACGGTAGCCGAACTCGTCCATCCGGAACCGGAGCGAGGTCTCGGCGCGCTCGACCAGCTCCATGCCGAGCACGTGGGGGGCGAACGTGCGCCACGCGTTGAGATCGGTGCACCCGAGGATCACGTAGCCGAGGCTGCGGACGGTCGCGCTCATGTCTTCTCCTGGAGGTGTGACGGGGGTCTCGTCCGTACATTCGCCGCCGGGCGCCCGAGGCGCACGCCGGCTGTGCCGCGATGTGGCATGGGTCGCTCAGCGGTCGGCCAGGATCAGCTCGCTGGCCCTCTCGGCGATCGCGATCACGGTCAGATGCAGGTTGGCGCTGACCACCTTCGGGATGATCGAGGCGTCGACGACGCGCAGGCCGTCGAGTCCGAGGAGGCGGCAGCGCGGGTCGACCACGGCGGCCGGGTCGTCGGGCTGGCCCATCCGGGCGGTCGAGCAGGCGTGGACGACGTCCTTGACCTGGGCCATGATCTCGGCGCGGGTGCGCGGACCCCAGGGGTCGCCGACCATGAGCTTGCGGAACTCCGGGCGGCCCAGGAAGTCCCAGGCCCGGTCGAGGCCCTCCTTCATCCGGGCGTAGTCGGTCGGGTCGGAGAGCAGGTCGTGCTCCAGGACCGGGTCGACGCTCGGGTCGGCCGAGGGCAGGGTGAGCCGGCCCCGGGTCCAGGCCTCGTTGAGCTGGACCGCCAGTCCGGAGTTCTGGTTGCCGAACCAGTAGTTGTGGTTCGTGCCGAGGATGACCACGTCGTTGGGCTGCGTGCCGGGCAGGGCGGACGAGAACCGGATCGTGGTGTTGGTCGCGCGCAGGTCCTCGGCATAGAAGCGGTCCTCGGTCGGGACGAAGTCGATCGCGCAGATCGCGTGGTCCTGCATGCCCTCACCCACGGGCAGGTCGGCGACGGTGGTGACCCCGAGCCGGGCGAGTTCGGCGCTCGGGCCGATGCCGCTGCGCAGCAGGATCGGCGGGGTGTGCACCGCACCGGCCGAGAGGATGACCTCCCCGCCGGGAGCGGCGTCCACGGTCGTGCCGTCGACCAGGCGTACGCCGACGGCTCGCCCGTCCCTGATCACCACCAAGTCGACCTGGCTGTTGCCCCGGATGGTGAGGTTGGCACGGCCGCGAGCGGGGTCCAGGTAGCCGATGTTCGTCGAGACCCGCAAGCCGTCGGCGGTGTTGTTGCTCGGATAGCGCGACAGGCCGGTGCTACCCGGCTCGTTGTAGTCGTCGTGCTCCGCGCAGCCGTCCTGCTTGCCGCACTCGTACAGCGCGCGGTCGACGTCGCCCCAGCCCTGCTCCGGCTCGCGCCAGATCGGGATGGGCCCGTCACCCCCGTGCCACGGCTTGTCGCCGTACGTGAGGTCCGACTCGAGCTTGCACAGCGACGGCAGGAAGTCGTCCCAGCCCCACCCGGTGGCGCCCATCGCGGCCCAGCCGTCGATGTCGGCCGGCTCCGGGCGGACGGCGACCATGCCGTTGACCGTCGAGCTGCCACCGGCACCCTTGCCGCGGATGTAGGGCAGGGCCTGACGGTCGGGCGTACGACGAGCGGTCACGCCCGTCCAGTAGTACTCCGGCAGGCGCATCGCGCCCATGGTCTGCTCGAGCCCGGTCTCCAGGACCCGGCGCCGGAAGAACTCGGGCGTCTGGGAGCCGGGGTACTCCAGGCCCGCCTCGAGCAGCAGCACCCGCACGGCCGGGTCGGCGCTGAGCCGGTTGGCCAGGACGGAGCCGCCGGCACCGGCGCCGACGATGATGTAGTCGAAGTCGTGCAGCGCGTCGAAGTCCTGCGTGCTCATCAGGCCACCGACTCGGTCGTCGACTCGGCGGCGGGGACGGTGACGGTGCGCAGCTCGGTGAACCCGAGCAGGCCCGCCAGGCCGCTCTCGCGACCGATGCCGCTCTGCCGCATGCCGCCGAACGGTATTCCGGGATCGACGCCGGCATGCTTGTTGATCCACACCGAGCCGCCGACAAGGCGACGGCCCACCTCCTCGCCGCGCGCCGGATCGCTGGTCCACACCGATGCCGACAGGCCGTACGGCGTGCCGTTGGCGCGGGTGATCGCGTCCTCGAGGTCGTCGTACACCAGGACGGGGAGCGCCGGACCGAACTGCTCCTCGGCGACGAGCCGGTCGGAGTCGGAAAGGCCGGTGACGATGGTGGGGGCGTAGAAGCAGCCCGGCCGGTCGAGGCGGTGGCCGCCGGCCCGGATCTGGCCGCCGTGGGCGCGGGCGTCCTCGACGAGCTCCTCGACCCGATCGCGCTGGGCCGCGGTGGTGAGCGGGCCGACGGCGACGTCGGGCTCGAAGGGCGCTCCGACCACGACGGCCGAGGCGATCGCCGCGAGTCGCTCGACCACGGCGTCGTACTTGCTCCGGTGGACGTAGAGGCGCTTGATCGCCTGACACACCTGGCCGCTGAGCATGAACGCCGAGCGGAACAGCGGTTCGGCCACGACGTCGGGATCCGCGTCGTCGAGCACGATCGCCGCGTCATTGCCACCGAGCTCGAGGGTGACCCGCTTCAGGGTGGGTGCGGCCGCGGCCATGATCGCCTTGCCGGTCTCCACCGAGCCGGTGAACGAGATCAGGTCGATGCCGGGGTGGCTGGTGATCGCGCGACCGAGCTCGTCACCGCCGGGCAGGATGTTGACCACACCGGCCGGCAGCGCCTCGGCGACGAGCTCGCCGAGGCGCAGCGTCGCCAGCGGGGTGAACGGGCTGGGCTTGAGCACGATGGTGTTGCCGACCCGGACCGCCGCTGCGAGCTTGTGCGCGGCCATCACGAGCGGGGCGTTCCACGGCACGATGGCGGCGGCGACACCGACCGGCACGTGCTCGGCGACGGTGCGCGCTCCGCTCGCGTCGGGCAGCTCGTAGGTCGGCACCTCGGCGTCGGCCACCCAGCGCACGTGGTGTGCGGCACCTCTGGCCTCGAAGCCCCCGGCCATCGCAGGGTGGCCCGTCTCGACGGCGACGATCTCGGCGAGCTCCTTCTCGTGGGCCTCGATCAGGTCGGCGAGGCGGCGCAGCGCCGTACGCCTCGCCTCCTCGTCGCCCGCCCAGACCGGCTGTGCTCGGCGGGCTGCCTCGACAGCGCGGTCGAGCTCGGCCGGGCCGCAGTCGGGGAGGGAGGCGATCACCTCGCCGGTGGCCGGGGCAACGACGTCGAACGTCGCCGCCGCACCGACCATCTGGCCGTCGATGAGGGCACGCGCGGGAATCGTGGAACGGTCTGCCATGGCCATGCTCCTTGCAGGTGGGAGTGTGATCGCGACCACAGTCGAAGTGAGCCGGCGGCTTGACCAGTCATTCGTGCCGCGGAGCGGCATGCGAGGTTCAGGCGTCGGCGAGGAGCGCAGTGGGCTGCGGTACGGAGAGCCGCTCGGCTACGACCCGGGCGGCTTCCTGGAGACGCTCGATCCACTGCAGCACGTCGTGGCCGCTGGCCTGCCGGGGCGTGTTGGCCAAGCGCAGCGCGATCTGGACGATGCCCATCGGTCCCTGGACGGGCACGACGACGGAGTGCAGGTCGTAGGTGCCGTCGGGGTTGATGTCGGGCTCGTAGAGATGTGCCTGCTCCCGGATGAGGGTGCGGAACCGGCGCTCATGCTCGGGCAGCCGATCCGGCGATGAGTAGTCGCGCGCGGCGGTGAACATCTCCCAGTCGGAGTGCGGGCCGCGCAGGGAGAGCGAGTACCCGCGCTCCCGGACCCGCTCGAGCTGGGCGACATACGTCGCTTGGGTCTCCTCGTCGGCCTGCGGGATCCGCGAGAGCCAGGCGTTGATCGCCACTGAGCCGAGATTGGAGATGAACACGGAGCCCAGCGGCGGGACGAGGGGGACGTGGAAGCCGAGCGAGACATTGCTGGGCACGGCGGCCCGGCTCGCCAACGCGACGAAGACGGAGTCCTCCCCGACCGGCGCCATGACGCTGCACTCGGCACCGAGCTCGTCGGCGACCGCCTCGATCTGGTCGCGGGCGAATTCGGCCAGCCGGATGCTGTGGATGAGGTCGGGATCCGCCCCGGCGACCAGCGAGGGAAGCGAGAACCGGCCGTAGCCGCCCTGGAAGAAGAGCAGCGGCAGAGCGGGCTTGACCACGTCGACGGCGCCGACGCGGCCGAGCACGATGTAGTGGTCCCCGGCCTCCACGATCGACTCGTAGGTGCAGTCGATCCAGGCGACGACGTCATCGAGCACGGGCGCGCCGCTGGGCGCCGCCTGCCAGCCGATACCGGCGAACTTGTCGACGCCCCCGGCGGCGAAGCGGCGGCACAGCTGCTCCTGGTCGGCGGAGAGCACGTTGACGCAGAACGAGTCGGCCGCGCGCAGCAGCTCGAAGGTCCCGGACGTCTTCTGCGGCATGAACGCCACCAGCGGCGGGTTCAGGGAGACCGAGGTGAACGAGCCGACGATCATGCCGATCGGCCCGTGCTCCTCGGTGACCGCCGTGATGGCGGCGACCCCGGTGGGATAGTGCCCGAGGGTCTCGCGGAAGTGACGCGGCTCGATCACCGGACCCGAGGTCTCCGGAGTTGTCTCAGTCATCGCGCTTCCTTCGCTTGGAGGGTCCATTCGTACCGGAGAGATGTTCCCGGTCAAGCGACCTTCGTGGAACGGTCCCGGATCACCTTCGCGAGGGCGACCGCGACGACCAGACCTGCGCCGTAGAACACATTCTGTATCCAGCCCGAGTATCCGAGCAGCTGGAGGCCGAAGATGCCCGTCTCCAGGAAGTAGATCGCGACCATGGTGCCAATGGCGTTGAAGGAGCCGGGCTGGATGACAGCGGTGCCGAGGAAGACCGCGGCCAGCGCGGGCAGCAGGAACGTCATCGAGGTGGAGCTGTCGAACCCGCCGACGGTCGCGACCAGGATCAGGCCGGCGAGGCCGGCCAACAGCGAGCCGACGACGTACGACGCGAAGCGGATCCGGTTGACTCGGATGCCTGCCAGCCGGGCGACCTCGCGGTTCGCGCCGACGAAGACGATGGCGCGCCCGATCGGGGTCCAGGCGATGACGTAGGCGATGAGCAGCGCCAGGACGATGCCGTAGTAGAACGAGATCGGCATGCCGAAGATCGGCTGGATCGACAGCTTGGCCAGCCCGGTGCTCTGCACCGAGACGACCTGCGTGTGCGAGATCGCCTGCGCCACGCCGATGAGGAGCGTCCCCATGCCGAGGGTCACCACGAAGGACGACACGTTCATGATCACCACGAAGAACGCGTTCACCAGGCCGGCCACGGCGGCGATGGCGACACCGATGATGCAAGCCAAAGGCAGCGGAACGCCGTGCTGGGTGGCAAGCACCGGGATCGCCGTGGCCGTGATGCCCATGACGGAGGCGACCGAGAGGTCGATCTCACCGGCGACGGAGGTGACGAGCACCGACATCGCGAGGAAGACCTGGACCTGCTGGGAGCCGAAGATCGACGAGAACGTCGCGTGGCTGGCGAACAGGCTCGGCTCGCGTATCCAGTAGTAGCCGGCCATGAGCACCCAGACGAGGACGAGCGCGTAGCGAGCCATCCCGACCCGGAGCCACGCGGGGGTCGCGCGCTTCATCTTCTCGGAGGTGGCGCCGCCGCCCGCGCCCTGCCGGTCGGCCGGTACGTCCTCGACGAGGTGGCTCGAGGTCTGCTCGTCGGAGACGAGCCCCTGAAAGCCGTCGTTTCCGGTGTGGACGGTGGACTGGTCAGACATGGGGTGCTCCGTTGCCTAGGACGCGGTGGCCGGGATGGGGGCGGACTCGGCGACGGAGTAGACCGCGTCGAGTACGTCGTCGGGGTTGTCGGTCCGCAGCTCGACGGGCTTGCGGCCCGGGTGGATCACGAGGATGCGGTCGCAGGTCTCCACCAGGTCGGTGGGCTCGGTGCTGATCAGCAGTACGCCCCTGCCGGTGGCGGCGGTCGTGCAGATCGCGCCGAGCAGGTCGGCGCGGGCACCGACGTCGACGGCCTGGGTGGGCTCGTGAAGGATCAGGAGGGACGGCTCGGTCGAGAGCCACTTGGCGAACAGCACCTTCTGCTGGTTGCCGCCGCTGAGCTCGCGGACCAGGTCCTCGCCGCCACGGGCCTTGATGTCGAAGCGCTTGATCGAGTCCTCGGTCAGCGAGTCCTGCCAGCCCTTGGCCACGAACCACGGCTTGCCCAGTCGGTTGATGCTGGGCAGAGCGAGGTTGTCGCGGATGCTCAGGTCGACCGCCAGGCCCTCGTCGATGCGGCGCTCGGGCACGACGGCGACGCCGATGCCCATGCACTGCTCGACGCTGGTCCTCCTGAGGTCGACGCGACCTGCGTCGGTCACCAGCGTGCCCGAGCAGCGCCGGCTGCCGCCGAGGAAGTACGGCAGCTGCTCGAAGCCCGTGCCCGGCAGGCCGGTGATGCCCACGATCTCGCCCTCACGGATGACGATGTCGAGCGGCTCGTGGCCGCCCATGAGCTGGAGCTGGTTGATTTGGGCGACGACCTTGGCCTTGGTCTCGCACTCGCGGTCGCGTGAGACCGCGTTGACGGTCTTGCCGAGCATCAGCCGGGCCAGGTCGGCCTCGGTGAGCGACGTCGTCGGCACACCGGCGCCTGCGACCTTGCCGTCGCGCAGGACCGTCACCTTGTCGCTGACGCCGAGCACCTCCTCGAGGCTGTGGCTCACCATCAGGATGGAGGTGCCGCTCGCGGCGACGCGCTTCATCAGGTCGTGCACGTGCGCGAGCTCGCTGCGGGGCAGTGAACGGGTGGCCTCGTCCAGCAGGAGCAGGCCCTCGCCGGGTACGACGCCGCGCAGCGCACGGGCGATGGCGACCGCCGCCCGGTGGGATGCGGGCAGCGTGTCCACCAGGGCGAGCGGGTCGATGTCCAGCTGCAGCCGCTCGAGGGTCTCCCGAGCGGCCTGCGCCTGGCGCTTCCAGTTGATCCTGCCGGTCCACCGGTTGCAGACGAAGTTGCCCACCCCGATGTTCTCGCTCACGGTCAGGTGCCCGATCAGCCCCATGTCCTGGTGGACGACCGCGAGGCCGGCTGCCTGGGCAGCCCGCCACTGGACGGGAAGCGAGAGCGGCTTCCCGTCCACGGCGAGCTCCATGCCGCGGTCCGGGGCGTGATAGCCGGTCAGGATCTTCACCAGCGTGGACTTCCCGGAGCCGTTCTGTCCGACGAGAGCGTGGATCTCACCCGGCTCCACCACGAGGTGAGCGTCGTCCAGCACCGTGGCGGCGCCGTACGTCTTGCTCGCGTGGCGTGCCTCGAGCCGCGGCGAGGTCACTTCGAGCCCCAGGCCGTGTAGAACGCCTGCTCGAAGGAGTCGTCGCCGAACCAGTGGTTGGTGAAGTACTCGTCCTCGCTGAGCTTGATGTTCTTGACGTTGTTCTTGGAGATGTCGCGGGTCACGTTGACCAGCGGGTCGACCTTCTGGCCGCCGGCGAGCTGCATGAGACCGTTGACCATCGCATAGCCGTTGTAGAGGACCGGGGCGGCGAAGTCGTGCGACTGTCCGGTGCCCGAGGCGATCCGCTGCAGACCCGAGAGGTCACCACCGGTGGAGATGATCGTGACCTTCTGGGCGTAGCCGGCGCTCTGGATCCCCTGGAGCGCCTGGGGGGCGAGCGTGTCGACCGGGAGGACGACGACGTTGGTCTTCGGGTTGCGGACCAGGAGCGAGCTCAGCGTGGACGGCACCTTGTCGGAGTTGGCGGTGCTGTAGCGGGCCAGCTGGAAGCCGCAGCTCGGGCAGACCTCCTTGAAGCGCTTCTCGCCGGCGTCCGCCTGGGCGATCGTGTCGGCGCTGTCGGTCTGGCCGAGCCAGATGACGTTGGTGTCCTTGCCCTTCTCGGCGATGGCCGCGTCCGCCTCGTGCTGCGAGAGCGTCTGCAGGCTCGTGCCGAACGAGAAGAAGTCGATACCCGCGGGGTAGGTCTTGCCCTTCTCCGGGGTGTCGCCCGCGATCAGGACCTTCACGCCGGCCTTGGCCGCGGCGTCGAAGCCGGTGCCGTCCATCGGGTAGGCGACGAACATGCTGATGACGGCGAAGTCCTTCTGCGAGGCCGCCTGCTGGAGGCAGGAGGCGACCTGCGTCGGGTTGATCTTGCCGTCGCACATCGTGACCGTGGCGCCCTGGTGCTCGAGGGCCTGCTTGGCGCCGAGGGCCATGCCGTGCATGACCGGAATGGTGTCGCCGAGCGGGATGACCATCACCGTCTTGCCGGTGAAGTCGACCGGCTTGGTGACCGGTGCGACGGCGGGCCAGTTGGTGATCGGCTTCTCGAGCTGCGCGATCGTGTCCTTCGCCTGCTGGATCGCGGAGTCGGAGACGCCGGCGCCGCCACCGCCGGTGGCGCTGTCGCTGGAGCCGCTTCCGCACGCCGCGAGGGCGATGGCGGCGACGGATACAACGGCGGCGGTCCCGAGCAGCCGTGCGCGGCGTGCGCGCTGAACTGGCTTCGACATTCTTCTGTCCTCTGTTTCGTGGCCGCCTTGCTTGCGGCCGTCACCTGACGCTGGACGATATGACTCAGGTCACATCGGTATATGTGGTGCAGGTCACGCTAGGAAGGATGGTGGCTCCCTTCCACCAGGGCGTCCCATAGAACGGCACACCCGGTTCGGGAGCAGGTGCGAGGTGGAGCCTCACGTGCTGCCCCGCGCACGAGTTTCTCCGTCCGCGCGCCGCTCGCAGGATGCGATCGCCGCGCGTGCTGCCGCCACGTCCTCCTCCGGGGTCGCGCCGCTGACGCCGAGCGCGCCGAGCAGCCCGCCCTCGTCGTAGAGGGGGAGGCCGCCGGGGAGGTCGGTCGGCGGCTCCGGGAGCTGGGCGCCGGCCAGGCGCAGGACCTCCGGGTGGGCGGCACGCATCGCGGCGAGGTCGCCGGAGGGCCGGCCGAACCATGCGGCCGTCCTCGCCTTGACGTGGGCGACGCCGATCGTGAGCCAGGTGGCGCCGTCCATCCGCGCCGCGGCCACCTCGTGACCACGCGCGTCGACGACGGCCGCCGAGAGCCGCAGCGCATGCTCGTCGCCGTACGCCTGCACGGCGGCCAGGAGGGACTCGGCCTGTGCCAGGCGCATTAGTAGCGGACGCCGGGAGGGACGTCGAGGCCGAACAGGTTGCGCCCGTAGCCCTCGTACGTCAGCTCGGCGGCGTTGTTGGCGTGGTTCTGGGCGGCGTGCATGTCGCGGAAGAACCGCTGGAACGGCTGGTCGCGCCGCAGGGCGGCGCCGCCGGCGTGGAGGAAGAGCTGGTCGACGGCGTTCGTCGCGCGTCGTACCGAGCGGACCTGGTCACGCCGGGTCTGGAGCCGGGCCGAGGCGGGGATGTCGAGGCCCTTCTCGGCGAGCTTGTAGATCTCGTTGATGCCGTTGAGGAACTGCACCCGGCTGGCAGCGATGTCGGCGCTCGCCTCGCCCAGGGTGACCAGCTGGTGGGGGTTGCTGGACGCGGCCGATCCCTTGGAGTCGACGCGACTGCCGGCATAGTCGACGAAGGTCCGCAGTGCGCCGTGCGCGATCGCGAGGCTGCCACAGGCGATGATGCCGGAGAACATGATCGCGAACGGCATCCGGTAGAGGGCGGTGTCGCGGCCGCGCTCGGCCAGGTTGAGCGGGAGCTCCTCAGGCGAGATCACTCGCTCGGCGGGGATGAACATGTCGGTGATGACCACGTCCTTGCTGCCGGTGCCCTCGAGGCCGATGACCTGCCAGGAGTCCTCGACGATCTCGTAGTCGCTGCGCGGCAGGATGATGTGGCGACCGGCCGTCGGGCCGGCGACCCTGCCGTCGGCGTCGGTGATCAGGGCGCCGAGGATGATCCACGAGCAGTGGTCGGTGCCCGACGAGAAGGACCAGCGGCCGTTGCAGACGTAGCCGCCGTCGACCGGCTTGAGCCGGCCCATCGGCGCGTACGGTGAAGCGATCCAGGTGTCGGGGTCCTCGCCCCACACCTGCTCCTGCACCGACGGGGCGACCTGCGCCATCTCCCAGGGGTGTACGCCGACCACGCCGGCGACCCAGCCGATCGAGCCGGCGCGCGTGCCGATGTCGAGGACGGCCTCGAAGAACTCGACCGGGTGGGCCTCGTCGCCGCCGTACTCGCGGGGCTGGAGCATCTTGACGACGCCGGACCAGCGGAGCTTCTCCGCGGCCTCGTCGGTGAGCCGGCCGAGAGATTCGCACGCGGGGCCGTTGTCGTCCAGGAAGTCGCTGATCTTGGCGATGCGCTCGCGAACCTCGGTCACGTTGTACTCCCGTTCATCCACGGCCCGTACGGGGCCGGGCCGACGCTCGGCCACCCTGATGGTGCGACGTGCGTCACATCGGCGGCGATGGAGTCGTGCCGGGGAGTGAAACGCCCTCCGGAATCGGGGTGCGTGGGTCCGGGCGCGGATGTGGAGGAGTGACGACTCAACGGTCGGCGGTGCGCGCGGTGTCGAGGTCCCGGACGTGCGCGGCGTAGAGGGCCGAGATCTCGTTGGCGGCCCCGTGGACCCTCGCCGCGAGGACGGCCGGGTCGAACCGGCCGGTGGAGCCCGACGTGGAGATCGCCGCGATCGCCCGGCCACGCCAGATGATCGGCGCCGCGACGCACGTCAGCCCGAGCGCGGACTCCTCGCGGTCGAAGGCCACGCCGTGCTGGCGCACCTGAGCGAGCTCCTGGACGAAGAGTCCCGGGGCGGCGATGGAGTGCCGTGTGCGCCGTTGGAGGCCCTGCTGCAGGATCTTCTCGATCACCGCCTTGTGCCCGAACGGCAGCATCGCCTTACCGAGCGCCGAGCAGGATGCCGGGATCCGGCCGCCGACGACGGTCGGGACCCGCACCGCGGTGTTGCCCTGGATCTTGTCGACGTACATGACGTCCGTGTCGTCGAGCACGGCCAGGTGCACCACGGTCCGGCTGCTCGCGAAGAGGTCGGAGAGGAACGGCGCAGCGATGCTGCGCAGGTCACCTGGCGTGCACATCGACACGCAGTTGCCGAGCTCGAACACGTGTTGATCGAGGCGGTAGTCGGTGCCGCGCCGGTTAAGGAAGCCGCTGGCGGCGAGCTGGTTGAGCAGTCGGAACGCGGTCGACTTCGGCAACCCGGTCGCGCGCGCCAGATCGCTCACGCCAGCTACCGGGCCGATGCGGCGGAACGCGTCGAGAAGGGTGAGCGCCTTCGTCACCGAGGTGGCCGCGCTGTCGCGACCCTCCCGCGGCATAGACACCTCGTGCTGATCCATCGACATCTCGACTGCCGTCACGCCGTGCTCCTTCGTGGACGCCGTCCAACTTTCCACGTCAGTGTGACCACCATCACCTGATCCGGGAAGGGGATCGGCCAAGGTTGTGCCGGTATGTGGCACGGGTGCCGCTCAGCCGGCCTGCTCCAGGCCGGTGTCGATCGCCCGGAAGATGCGACTGACGCCCTCGGCCGCAGACACCCGGCGGGCGGCGGCGGTCAGCTCCTCGATCCAGCCGAGCACCTCGGTCGCCTCGGCCTGCTGCGGCAGCTGGCAGACGCGCAGCACGAGCTGGACGTCGCCCTCGGGTCCGAAGACCGGCGCCACGATGGACTGGACGTCGTACCGCTGTCCCGGCACGAGGTCGACGGGCTCGTACTGCTGGGCGGCCTCGGTGATCCGCGCCTCGATCCGGCGGGCGCGCTCCGGGGTGAGGTCGGCGGAGGCGTAGGCGCGCAGATCGGCGTAGAAGTCGCCCTCGGGGCGACTGCCGGTCATCGCCATCGCCCAGCCGCGCGCGCGCGCGACCTCGAGCCGACGCCGGTAGGCCGCCTTGAGGTCCTCGTCGGCGGGCCGGATCTGGTCGAGCCAGGCATGGACCGCCTCCTGGCTCTGCCATGCGACATGGAGCTCGCCCAGCGGCGGCCGGAGCGGCACCCGGGCGCCCGGCGGGGGATCGACCGGTCGACCGGGTGCGCCGGTGGCACCGACGACCACGAGGTCGCCGCCGGCCGCCGCCAGCGCCGATGCCTGGGCGTCGAGACGGTGGGCGAGCTGCTCGAGCTCGCCGCGTGCCGCCTCCGCGAGGCGTACGCCGGTGATCAGGTCGCGCTCGGGCAGCGCCACCAGGGACTTCGGCGTGAACCGGCCGTAGCCGCCCTGGAAGAACAGCAGCGGCTGGACGGGCCGGTCCACCGCCAGGTCGGTGATGCGGCCGAGGACGAGGTAGTGGTCACCAGCCTCGCTGATGTCGTACGTCGTGCACTCGATCCAGCCGACCGTGCCCTCGAGGAGCGGTGCGCCGCCGGGGGAGCGGGACCAGGCCACGCCATGGAAGTCACGGGGCCCGGAAGCGAACCGTCGGCACAGGTCCTCCTGGTCGCCGGCCAGGATGTTGACGCAGAACGACTCCGCGGTGCGGATCCGCTCGAAGGTGCGCGAGGAGCGCATCGGGAGGTAGGCGATGAGCGGCGGGTCGAGCGAGACCGAGCTGAAGGAGCCGATCGTCATGCCGATCGGCTGCCCGGCGGCATCGGCCGCGGTGATCACCACGACGCCGGTGGGGTAGTGCCCGAGCACTTCTCGGAACCGGCCGTCGTCGAGCAGCAGCTGACTCATCGCCGTACCTCCGTCCGCGTCAGTTGTTGATGAAGTCAGCGACGACGCGGTTGAACTCAGCCGCGTGCTCGACCTGCGCCCAGTGACCACACCTGTTGATCACGTACAGCCGGCTGTCGGGGATCAGCGCGTTCAGCTTGAGCCCGTTCTCCAGATGCACCACCCGGTCGTCGCGACCGTGGATCAGCAGTGCTGGGACGGGGATCCCCGCAAGCAGGTCCTCGGTCGGGAAGTCGCGGGCGGGGCGCGGTCCGGCCAGGAAGTTGGTGGCGTGCTCCGGGTGGCGCAGGACGGCGTCCAGCCGTGCCTGAGCGCGAGCGTCGCGCTGGTCGCCGGAGTCGTAGCTCATCACGTCGACGAGCTCACGCATGGTCTCCATGCTTGGTTCGCGGTAGCCCTTGAGCAGGATCTTGATCCCCTCGGTCGGGCCGTCGCCGGCCCCGAAGAGCTTCACGCCGCTGGCGCCGGCGCCCATGGTGATCAGGTGCGACTGGCGCTCCGGGTGCTCCACCGCGAAGCGGATCGTGGTGGCGCCGCCCATCGAGTTGCCGACGAACGCGGCCTTCTCCAGGCCCAGCTCGTCCATGAACTCCAGGGCGGACTGGACGTGGTTGCGATCCTCCGCCTTGACCGGGTCGGAGTCACCCCAGCCGGGCATGTCGGGGGCGTAGCAGGTGAACTGCTCCGCCAGCTCGACGATGTTGGGGCCGAAGTTGCTCCACCCCGTCGCGCCGGGGCCGCTGCCGTGCAGCAGGATGACGGGGTGGCCGGAGCCGGCGACGTTGTACTTGACCTTGCCCGAAGGCAGGCTGACGTACTCCGTCGTGCCCTCGTCGGTGAGTTCGAGCGCCATGAAGACGTCCTCTCGTCGGTGCTGGAAGTGGGTGTCCTCCCACCTTGCTGTGGCGAGGGACACACGGATAGCCGCTGGTTCCACGGACCGGCACAACCGCCGGGCTCAGTGGGCGAGGACGTCCTGGAGCCAGCCGAGGTCGGAGTCGTACGGCGCGGCCTTCAGCCGACCGAGCAGGGTCGAGGACTCCGAGGACGCCCAGCCGGCGAAGGTGAGCGCGGCGGCGAACTTGACGTCGAGGTGGGCGTCCGACAGCGGGTCACCGGCGTCGCCGTACGTCACCGTCGTCGTCTCGCGTCGGACGGTGCCGTCGGTGAGCGTGACCTCGACCCAGGTGTGCGGGCCGGGGCCGGCCGGCTGTCGGCGGTCGAGGGTGAAGGCGCCCATGAGACGGCGGACCTCCGGATCGTGCACGGCCTCGTCGGTGAAGTCGGCCAGCGTCGGAGCGCCGGAGACGAGCGCCCGCACGACGGTGTAGTCGAGGTTGAACTTCCCCTCGAGCCCCGTCGCCGGCGGGTGCAGCTGCAACGGGCTCGTCGACGTCCCCGGCACCGACACCGTCACCGAGGCCACCTCGGCCGGGTCTACGCCGAGCCGCAGCGCCGCGTCGATCGACCGATGCGTCGCGAAGCAGGACGGATAGCGCTTGAGGGCCCAGTCCTCGACCCACGCGTGCTCCCAGTGCGCGAGCCGCGCAGGCAGCACCGACAGGTCCGACGCTGAGCCGTAGAGCGCGAAGAAGCCCTTCGGCGCCTCGAGCTGGTGGGCGTGGGACGTGAAGCCGCGCCGCGCCAGCTTCACGGCGATCACCGCATCACGGGCGGCCTCGCCGGCGTGCAGGGGCTTGGTCATGGTGCCGAAGTTCGACAACGCGCCGGCCACCGAGGAGGACACGATGCCCAGCGCGAAGCGGGTCTGCTGCTCGTCGAGCCGGTGCAGGTGGGCCAGCGCGGCGACCGCCGCGAGCCGGCCGCTGGTGGAGGTGTTGTGCCAGCCGCGACCGTAGTGGACGTCGATCGGGAGGACCTCGGAGACCGCGCGGAAGACGGCTGAGCCGACGTCGTAGGCGTGGACGAGGTCGTCCCCGGAGGCCGACGTGGTCGCCAGCCCGGCCAGGATCGCGGGCAGGAGTACGGCGCCCGGGTGCATCGGGATCGAGGGCACCGCGTCGTCCCAGTCGAGGGCGTGGGCGGTGGTGCCGTTGACCAGCGCCGCCTGCGAGGGGCCGACGCGCAGCGACGTGCCCCAGATCCGCGCCGGCCCGGACGTCTGCTCGGAGGCGACCCAGTCGAGCAGGATGCGGCTGGCGTCCTCCGAGACCCCCGCGATGGCCACGGCGCAGGTGTCGAGCAGCACCCGCGCCACGGCGCCGGCTGTCGGCGAGACGCCGGTACGCCGGGCCACGATGAAGTCGGCGAGGTCCTGGGTGGCACCGCTCATCGGAAGGTGTGTTCGAGCTCGCCGATGCCCTTGACCCAGGTGCGCAGCGTCTCGCCGGACCGCAGGAAGCGCGGTGGGTTCATGCCGAGGCCGACACCGTCCGGGGTGCCGGTGAAGACTACGTCGCCCGGCCTCAGGGTGATGACCTCGGAGAGCTTGGCGATGGTGCGCGGGATGGAGAAGATCAGCTTGGAGGTACGGCCGTCCTGGACGGTGTCCCACTCCTGGCCCGAGCCGATGGCGCAGCCGAGGGCGAGGTCGTCGCGGTCGTGCCCGGCCGTCTCGAGCTCGTCCACCGTGACCAGCCATGGTCCGATCGGGGCGAACTTGGGGAACGACTTGGCCAGTCCGAACTGGGGTGCGGGGCCGGCCATCTGCGAGACGCGCTCGGAGAGGTCCTGACCGACGGCGAGGCCGGCGACGTAGTCCCAGGCGGAGTCCTCGCTGACCTGGTGGCACTCGCGGGCGATGATCGCGACGACCTCGACCTCCCAGTCGGTGTTGCCGCCCGGTGGCAGAGTCACCTCGCCGTAGGGGCCGGTGATCGCGGAGGGGAACTTGGTGAACACCGGCGGCAGGGTCGTGGGGACCTCGTAGCCGGTCTCGGCGGCGTGGTCGGCGTAGTTGAGGCCGATGGCCGCGACCTGGGAGGGGTACGGCGAGGGCGAGCCGAGCAGGGCGCGGTCGAGGACGACGTCCGGCGAGAGACCGGTCAGGGCAGTGCGGACCCACGTCGTGAAGCCGTCCCAGTCGGCGTAGAGGCTGGCGAGGTCGGGGCCGAAGCGGCCCTGAGAAGCGGTGGCGATGTCGGCAGCCTTGCCGCCGTCGGGACCGCCGGAGAGGACGAGTACGGCGCGGCCGTCGTGGTTTGCGAGACGCATGGTCTGTTCCTTGCTGGACTCAGTGGGAGGGCATGGGGATCGGCAGCACGTCGCCGCCCGGCTTGGGCTCGATCTCGAACACGTTGTTGATGGCGGCGATGTACTGGTACTGCCCGACGGTGCCCGTCAGCTCGACGACCCAGCGCTCGCCATGGCGCTCGGTCAGCGCGTCGAAACGGGCCTGCGAGACCCGGTTGGTGCGCAGCAGCTCACGGACGAACTCGATGATGTGACGCTCGTCCTCCTCGAGGTCGTCGGTTGACAGGCCGTCGCGGATCGCGGTGATCGCCTCCTCGCGCACGCCGTGGTCGCGGGCGATCGAGGTGTGGGTGGCCCACTCGTAGGACGCGTCCTTCTCCCGCGACGTCGAGAGCAGCGCGAGCTCGCGCTCGGCCATCGTCAGCTCGGAGCCGAGCCGCACCTGGGCGCCGGCCTTGCAGACCTTCTCGGCCAGGCCGGGGCTGTGGAGCAGGACGCCGAAGGGCCCGCCGACGCGGCCGAGCACGCCCATGATGCTGTCGTACTCCTCGAAGCGGTCCGGGCTGAGCTGCTCCTTGGCGATGATGAGCTCGATGCGGGGCATGGGTGTCCTTTCGTCACCGCGACGCTAACCAGCGCAGCGTCGTGGCGAGGCTTTGCTCTCACTGGGCGAGAGCAGCCGCACGCGGGGACGCACGCATTTCTAGCGTGCGACGCAGATCACTGCTATTGCGCAGTGGCAACTCCTGGTCGCCGGTCGGATCCGGCGGCCACGTCGAAGGGACCACGTGATGCACACGTTCATCCACCCCCGTCGCCTCGGCACCGGCGCCGTCGTCGTGGTCGCCGCGTTCGCCCTGGCCGCGTGCGGCAGCGGTGGCTCGAGCACCGGCAGCGCGAAGTCCGCCTCCACGGTGGACACCGCCGCGGCCGCAGCCAACATCAAGAAGCTCGAGCAGCCGATCGAGGACTGGCCCGGCATCACGCCGATCAAGAACCCGGTCGACCTGAACGGCAAGAACGTCATGGTCGTCCCGCTGATCGCGGCGGTCCCGATCCTCAACGGCATGGCGACCGGCGCGAAGGAGGCGCTCGAGCACATGGGCGCCAAGGTGACGATCTGCGACGGCAAGGCGAGCCCCACCGGGGTCGACTCCTGCCTCAAGCAGGCCCAGGCCCAGAAGTACGCCGCCGTCATCACCAACTTCGTCGCGTTCCCGATGGACCCGAACGGGTTCACCGCTCTGGCGGACTCGGGCACCAAGATCCTGATCGCGGGCGACTCCCAGATCGCCGGCACGACCTACCCGAAGAACATCCAGTTCTTCGACAGCAGTGCGAGCCTGAAGCAGATCGGCACCGATGAGGCCGACGCCGCGGTCGCCGACAAGGGCGCGGACGCCAACGTCATCTGGCTCAGCCAGACCGACAACACCAACACGATCGCCCAGGGTGACGCCGGCGAGGCCCACTTCAAGGAGCTCTGCCCGAGCTGCGGCTTCGACCGGATCAAGTACGCGACGGCGGACGAGGACAAGCTGCCCTCGCAGGTCAGCGCCGCGCTGGTCTCGCACCCGAAGACCAACGAGATCGTACTGTCCGTCGACAGCATCGCCGCCCAGGTCCTGCAGGGCATCCAGAGCGCCGGCTTCAGCGGCAAGGTGAAGCTGATCGCCAACGGCTCCGACGTCGCCGGCCTCCAGCGGGTCGCCTCGGGTCAGGAGTCCGACGACTTCGGCGCATCGGCGTCGTACGACGGCTTCGCGCTCGCCAACGCCCTCGAGCAGGCGCTCGCCGGTGAGGCCGTCACCCCGGCGGTGAGCGTGACCCGCGACTTCACCAAGAACAACATCGGGAGCCTGAAGATCTCGGCCGACGAGTACGACACCCCCAACTGGTTCGGCAGTGACTCGTTCAAGAAGGAGTACTGGCAGGCCTGGGGCGGCAAGTGACCCGTCCCTGAGCAGAGGAGCCCTGGTCGGGCCGGTCGCACCTCCGGGTGTGACCGGCCCGGTTGCTTGCGGGCGCGAGGGAGCGACGGTTCGGGCGGTGGCTCAGGCGGTGGCGCCGCGCTCACGCCATGAACGAGAAGTGGGCCGAGGCGACGGTCGCGTCGTCGCGCTCGATGACGACGTCGACGAAGGTGACGCTGCGGCCGCGGCGCAGCACGGTCGCGGTGACGCGCAGCTCACCACCCGCAATGGCGCGCAGGAACTGCAGTGAGCCGTCGGCAAGATGCTGCTCGGGGCCGTCCCCGAGGGCGGCGGCACGGGTGGCGGCGATCGCGGCGAGGCCGTAGGTGGCACCGCCCTGCATGTTGCCGACCCGGTTGCCGAGGTGAGCCCCGGCGGTGAGGGTGCCGACGACGCGGCCAGTGCCGTCGGCGGTCCAGGTGACCTCGAGGAGCTCCTCCGCGAGCGGGAGGCCGGAGATCGCCGCGCGCTCGATGGCGGCGGTGGCGGTCGTGGTCACCTCGAGCTCGATGTCGGTGAGGGAATCCTGGAGCACCTCGACCGGCTCGGCGGCCCCGTCACGCTCCCAGGGCATCGGTACGACGGTGGATCCCGGCGCGACGGGGAGCACGACCATCCAGGCCCGTGCCGTGGCGACGAGCGTGCCGGCGGCGTCCTCGGCGTACGCCTCCACCAGGGCCCGCCGGCCGTGTGATCCGGTCCAGACCAGTCGGCTGCCGCAGGTGATCGCCCCGGCCGCTGGGAGGGCGACGCGCTGCAGCGAGAGCGACGACGTGGCGAGGCGGTGGCCGTTGCCGAGCGAGGCCCGAACGGCGTAACCGAGGCAGACGTCGGCCAGCGTCGCGAGCGTGGTGACGTCGGTGCCGCCCGTGGCGCGCAGCAGCGTGGTGCCTTCGGTGACGGGCACCGTGGAGACGCCGAGCATGCGCCCCCAGAAGTGCAGCCCGTCGGCCCGGGTGCGGGCGATCGCGGCGAGGGCGTCCGGATGGAGGGTGTCGGCACGGGAGGTGGTCACCGGCCGAGGCTAGAGATCCGGGGAAGGGTGCTGGGGGCGCCTGTGCCGCTTTATGGAACGAGGTTGCGGCGCTCCGGCGGCATCCGGCCCTGAATGTCCTGTAACGGCGACCACAACGGTCGCGGACTGAACGGGAGATCGCAATGACGCGAACGATGGAGGATCTCGACGCGGGGAGGCGGTCCGTGCTCGGGCGGGTCTTCGACATCCTGGACTGCTTCAGCGGCACCGAGCCCGACCAGTCGATCACCAGCCTCTGCGACCAGACCGGCCTCCCGGCCGCCACCGTCCACCGGCTCCTCGCCACGCTGGTCGAGTGGGGCGCCGTCGAGCGATCCGGCCGCGGGCAGTACCGCCTCGGCATGCGGCTGTGGCGGCTCGGCTGGGGCGTCCCCGAGGCCCGACAGGTCCGCGACGTCGCCCGCCCTCACATGGTGGATCTGTACGCCGCCACCCGTGAGGTCGTCGTCCTGGGTTCGCGCGACGGCGACGACCTGTTGCTCGTCGACCAGATCTCCGGCTCGACCTCCGCTCCGATCCAGACCCGCTCGGCCCGTCGCCGGCCCCTGGGCAGCTGCGCGGCCGGCCTCCTCTACCTGGCCCACATGTCGCCCGCGGAACTGAGCGTCCGGCTGGGCGAGTCCGGCCTCGGCCTGCCCGAGACGCTGCGGAGCGACGAGTTCCGGTTGCGACAGGTGCTCGGGGAGATCCGTCGCACCGGCATAGCGGCTACTCCCGACGGCAGCAGCCGCTGGCTGTCGGCGGCGGTGTTCAACGCTCAGGGTGAGCTGCGCTCGACGCTCTCCATGCTCATTCCCGAGGAGCGCGTCCAGCTCTCACGGCACTCCCAGCTCATCGGCCATGCCGCCCACGAGGTCTCCGCCGGCCTCGGTGCGCGCCGTTCTCAGCAGTGAGGTGAACCCGATGACCCGGCGCAGCATCCACGTCCCCGGCCTCGGCCACGGCGCCCAACCGATCCCGCTCGCCTCGGTGGTCGGCAACCTGATGGCCTCCGGCGGCATCTCGGGCAAGGACCCGGCTACGGGCACGTTCCCGGAGGACGCCGCCGCCGAGGTCGCCCAGGCGTTCGCCAACATGCGGGCGATCGTCGAGGCCGCCGGGGGCAGCCTCGACCAGGTCGTGAAGGTGACGGTCTTCGTGCCCGACCGCTCGATCCGCGAGCACCTCAACCCGGTCTGGGAGGAGTGCTTCCCCGACCCGGAGAGCCGGCCGGCGCGGCACACCCTCGAGGTGCCGCTCGTGGGCATGCGCCTGCAGCTCGAGGCCCTCGCCGTGCTCGCCTGAGAACCGCTCTTCCGGTGGATGCGAGGACGCGTACGCCGAGCCGGCCGGCCGCCGGATCCTGAGGTCATCGCGAACGGAAGGAAGCACCATGGCAGAGATCGTGGTCGGCGTCGCGGCGTCGCACTCGCCGCAGCTGAGCTCGGGAGTCGAGTGGTGGGAGAACCACGGTGAGCGGGACCGGAACAATCCCAAGCTCCTGGGGCGCGACGGTGAGTGGCACACCTACGACGAGCTCCTCGCCACGTCGGATGCCAAGGTGCTCGACGAGCTGACACCGGAGATCTTCCAGGACAAGTACGAGCGGACCCAGAGGGCCATTGCGGTCCTCACCGAGAAGCTCGCCGAGGCCAAGCCGGACGTCGTCGTCGTCATCGGTGACGACCAGTGGGAGATGTTCAAGGACGAGGGCATCCCCGCCTTCGCGCTCTACCACGGCGACGGGCTCTTCGACGAGAACCAGCGCGACCTCTCCAACCTGCCCGCCGGCATCCAGGCGGCGGCGTGGGCGGCCCACGTCGGCGACGAGCGCTCCTGGCACACGACCGACGGCAAGCTCGGCGCGCACATCACCAAGACGCTGTCCGAGAACGACTTCGACGTGCACTGGTTCAAGGAGCAGCGCGAGGACCGCACCCTCGGGCACGCGTTCACGTTCCCCCGCTATCGCCTCGGTCTCGACACCTCGATCCCGATCGTGCCGTTGTTCATCAACTGCTACTTCCCGCCGAACAACCCCAACCCCGCACGCTGCTTCGCCTTCGGCCAGGCCGTCCGTGAGGCCATCGAGTCCTGGGACGCCGACGTGCGGGTCGCCGTGATCACCTCGGGCGGACTGTCGCACTTCGTCGTCAACGAAGCGTTGGACCAGCAGGTCATCGGCGGTCTGCTCGCCGGCGACTGGGACTCCTTCGGCGACATCGAGCGCAAGCACATGCGCTCCGGCAGCGCCGAGATCCTCAACTGGATCGCCGCCGCCGGGATCCTCGAGAAGCAGACCGCCACCCTCGTCGACTACGTCCCCGGCTACCGCAGCCCGGCCGGCACCGGCACGGGTATGGCCTTCGCCTACTGGAAGTGAACTGAGATGACCTATCAGGACTACCTCGTCCTCGACGTGCACGGGCACGTCTCGGTGCCGCCTGCCGCCAACAACATGGTGGTGCAGATGCTCGGCTCGAACCAGCCGATGCCGAGCAACGTCGGCCAGAGCGTCACGCCCGGAAAGGGCCCGACCGAGGCCGACTTCCGTGCCACCGCGCAGGGCCACGTCGACTACCTCGACGCCCGCAACATCGACGTCCAGGTGATCGGCCCGCGGCCGTTCCTGCAGTTCGGCTGGATGGAGCCGCACATCACCCCCGGCTGGGCGGCGTACGTCAACGACATGATCGCCCAGCAGGTGAGCTTCTTCCCCGACCGCTTCGTGGGGGCTGCGCAGCTGCCGATGCACGTCGAGCACGCTGACACCAAGCACGTGCTCAAGGAGCTCGATCGCTGCGTCAACGAGCTGGGCTTCGCTGCGGCGTACCTCTCGCCCGACGTCTCCGGCACGCGACTCCAGCCGGGTCTCGACGACCACTGGTTCGACGACCTCTACGAGGCCTGCGAGGGCTACGACATCCCGCTGATCGTGCACGGCACGAACACGCTCGACCCGCGCTTCCGCGGCGTACCGATGAACTACCAGCTCGCCTTCCTCACCGAGCAGTACCTCGCCGGACAGTTCCTCTCCCACGGCGATGTCTTCGAGCGCTTCCCCAAGCTGCGCGTGATCATCTGCCACTGCGGTGGGGCACTCGACCGCTTCATCCCCACCGACAAGCACATCGCGCAGAAGGACCTGTCGGAGAACCTCTTCTACGACTCCTGCGGCTATGACCTCGACTTCCTCGAGGCCGCGCTCAAGCAGCGCGGCGTCAACCGGGTCGTCTTCGGCACCGAGGCTCCCGGCTCCGGTGGCGCCGTGCGACCGGAGACAGGGCGTACGTCGGACGATCTCGTGCCGGTGCTCGACTCGTTCGCGTGGCTCACCGACGCCGACCGCCGCGCGATCTTCCACGACAACCCGCTCAAGGTCGTTCCCGGCTTCAAGACCGCGATGAAGGAGGCCTGACGTGCTTAGCGTCGAGGACAACGAACTGCTCACTCGCACCGGTCGGGGCACGCCCATGGGCGAGCTCTTCCGCCGGTTCTGGATCCCGGCCCTGCTCTCCTCGGAGCTGCCCCAAGGCGGCGCCCCCGCGGTGAAGGTGCAGCTCCTCGGCGAGAAGCTGATCGCCTTCCGCGGCGCCGGCGGGCGCATCGGGCTGCTCGAGTCGCGTTGCCCGCACCGGCACGCGAACCTCTACTGGGGGCGCAACGAGGACGACGGCCTGCGTTGCGTCTACCACGGCTGGAAGTTCGGCTTCGACGGTGCGTGCATGGACATGCCGGCCGAGCCGAGCGACTCCGCGTACAAGGACCGGGTCAAGGCCGTCGCCTACCCGACCCACGAGGCCGGTGGCATCGTGTGGGCCTACCTGGGACCGGCCGAGCACCAGCCCGACTTCCCGGACCTGGAGTGGACCACGCTGCCCGAGGACCACCTCTACGTGACCAAGCGCCACCAGCGCTGCAACTACTTCCAGAACGTCGAGGGCGAGCTGGACACCGCACACGTGCAGTTCCTGCACCGCGAGCTGAACAAGAACCACACCTTTACCCCGCAGAAGGTCTTCGACGAGGCCGAGAACCCCGAGTACACGATCGCCGAGACGCCGGTCGGCATGCTCGCGATCGCCCAGCGCGCCCTGCCCGACGGCAACAACTACTGGCGGATCACGCCGTTCTGCATGCCGTCCTTCACCACCGTCCCGACCGCGCCCGGCAACCGGTTCACGTTCACCGCCGCGGTCCCGATCGACGACACGTCCATGTGGGGCTTCACCGTCACGTGGGCGCCGCGTCCGCTCACCGACACCGAGCTGGAACAGGACCGGTCCGGGATGCGCCTGCACGTCCTGACCGAGCCCGACTTCACGCCGGTGGCCAACATGGACAACGACTACCTTCGCGACTTCGAGGCGATGGCCACGGAGAACTTCACCGGGATCATGGGCATCCGCTCCCAGGACCTGCCCGTCCAGGAGGACCAGGACGGTCCCATCTGCGAGCGCCAGGGCGAGCACCTCGGCACCACCGACCGCGCGATCGTCGCCGCCCGCCGGCTGATGCTGCGCACGGCGAAGGCTCTCGCCAAGGGTGTCGAGCCGACCCAGCCGACCGCGGCTGCGGCGTACCGGCAACGCTCCTTCGCCGGCGAGGGCGCCGGCGACGTCGCGTGGAACGTGCTCTTCGACCAG
This sequence comes from Nocardioides sp. Iso805N, assembly GCF_000364605.1. Classification (GTDB taxonomy): domain Bacteria; phylum Actinomycetota; class Actinomycetes; order Propionibacteriales; family Nocardioidaceae; genus Nocardioides. Next base: position 416,853 of record NZ_KB822577.1, read on the forward strand.
GTCCAGTCCGAGGCCGCCCCCGTGGTGCACGCATGAGTGAGCTCCTCGACCGGCTTGCCGCGCTCGACGTCTGCTCGCTCTCGGATGCGATGGACGCGCTCGGCCTCGACGGCGCCGTCGACGGCCTCGGCCCCCTCTGGGAGGGGGCGCGGGTCGTCGGACACGCCGTCACGATGAAGCTGGCCGAGGGGCCCACTCCGGCGACCGCCACCCCGGTCCACCTCGGCGCACGCGCGGTCGGCCTGGCCGGCCCGGGCCGGGTCATCGTCGTCGACAACGGCGGGCGCGACTCCATGGGCTCCTGGGGCGGCCTGCTGTCGTCGGCAGCCGTCGCCCAGGGCGTCAGTGGCGTGGTCACCGACGGCGCGTGTCGCGACGTCGACGAGGCACGCGAGCTGCGCTTCCCCGTCTTCGCCCGCCGCGGGGCGGTGCGCACGGCCCGTGGCCGCGTCCACGAGGTCAACACGGGAGCGCCGGTCTCGCTCGCCGGCGTCACCGTGCATGCGGGCGACGTGGTCGCCGCGGACGGCAGCGGCATCGTCATCATCCCGGCCGCGGACGCCGAGCGGGTGGCCGAGAAGGCCGAGGAGCTGCTCGCCCGGGAGCGCACGATGCTCGCCGCGCTGCAGGCGGGCGTGCCCGCCGTCGAGGTGCTCGACGGCACCTATGAGAACGCACTGAAGTGAGGACCCATGACTGACCTGGCGCGGCTTGCCGAGCTCGGCACCGCCACCATCTCCGACGCACTCGATCGCCTCGGCCTGCCGGGTTCGGCGCACGGCATCGCGCCGCTGCGGACCGGCACGTCGTTCGCCGGCCCGGCGTTCACCGTCCGCTACGTGCCCGCCGGCGACCCCAAGGGCACCGTCGGTGACTTCGTCGACGAGGTACCCGAGGGTGGTGTCGTCGTCATCGACAACCAGGGTCGCACCGATGCCACGGTGTGGGGCGACATTCTGACCACGTACGCCGACAAGCAGGGCATCGCGGCGACCTGCATCTGGGGAGTGTGCCGCGACGTGCGCGTCGCGCTAAGCCTGAAGTACCCGCTCTACACGCACGGGAAGTTCATGCGCACCGGCAAGGACCGCGTCGAGGTCGCCGATCAGCAGGTGCCGGTCGCGCTCGGTGACGTACAGGTGAGGCCCGGCGACATCGTGGTCGGCGACGATGACGGCGTGGTCGTGATCCCTGCCCACCGGCTCGACGAGGTCGGCAGGATCGCCGAGGACATCGGCGTGACCGAGGATGCGATCGCGGCGGCCGTGGTCGAGGGCATGTCGATCAGCGACGCCCGCGCCAAGTACGGGTACCACACGCTGCAGCGCAAGGAGGCGTGATGACCGCTCTGGTCGCCTCATCGCCGGCTGTCACGGACGACCAGCTCCGGGAGCTCGCCGCCTTCGGTACGTCGACGATCTACGAGGCCTCCGGCCTCGACTGCGCCCTCGACCCCGCGCTGCGGCCCATCTACACCGGCGCCCGCCTCGTCGGGCGGGCTCTGCCGGTGCGGACCCATCCGGCCGACAACCTCCCGCTGCACCTCGCCCTCGAGCACGTTCGGCCCGGCGACGTGCTGGTCGTCGACGGCCGCGAGGAGCTGTGCGGCTACTGGGGCGAGGTCCTGGCCGTGGCCGCGCAGGCCCGCGGCGTCGCCGGCCTGGTGATGGACGGCGGGGTGCGCGACATCCTCGAGCAGCAGCAGCTGGGCTTTCCGGTCTTCTCCCGGGGCATCTGCATGCGCCGCACCGGCAAGAACTTCCCCGGCATCGTCGGTGAGGCCATCACCGTGGCCGGCGTGCACGTACAGCCCGGCGATGCGGTCGTGGCCGACGCCGACGGCATCGTCGTCCTCCCCGCCGAGGCGGTCGGCTCGACGCTGGTGGCCTCGCGCGCCCGCATCGAGAAGGAGGCCGCGTTCATGGAGCGGCTCCGCGGCGGTGAGCTGACGCTCGACCTCTACGGGTTCCGGCGATGACCGCCTTCGCCGTCGCGGCAAGCGAGAACGACCGGTTCGCGCTGCGCACGATGGTCGTGCGGCAGGTGCGCTGGGAGGCCGAGGGCGTCATCTCGATGCAACTGGCCTCGCCGGACGGCTCACCGGTCCCCGTGTGGAGTCCCGGCGCCCACATCGACGTGGTGCTGCCCTCCGGCCTGGTGCGGCAGTACTCGCTGTGTGGTGATCCAGCGGACAGGACGTCGCTCACCGTGGCAGTGCTGCACGAGCGCAACGGCCGCGGCGGCTCGCGCGAGATCCACGAGACCCAGCTGGTCGGCCGCACCGTCGGCGTACGCGGCCCGCGCAACCACTTCAAGCTCCGCGCGGCCGATGAGTACCTGCTCATCGCCGGTGGCATCGGTGTCACTCCGCTGTTGGCCATGGCTCGCCACCTCGATGCGCAGGGTGAGGCCTGGCGACTCGTGTACGGCGGACGCTCGCGCGCCTCGATGGCCTTCCTGGGCGAGCTGGCCGCGTTCGGCGGTGCGGTGCGGGTCGTGCCGCAGGACGAGGCGGGGCTGCCCGACCTCGACGCGGTCCTGGACTCCGCCTCCCCGGGCACCGAGGTCTACTGCTGCGGTCCCGAGGGACTGCTGCGGGCCGTCGAGGCAGCGGGGGCCGCCCGCGCGATCCCCGTGCACGTCGAGCGGTTCGGTACCGCCGGGCCCGCGGCCGTCGTCGCCGAGCCGGCTGCTGCGGTCGCCGAGCGGGGTGATGCGTCCGGAGAGTCGACAGGCTCGGTCGCCGCTCGGGCCGGAGCGTTCGAGGTCGAGCTGCGGCGCACGGGCATCACCGTCGATGTCGACCCTGACCGCACCATCCTCGAGGCGGTGCGCGAGCACCTGCCCGAGGTCATCTCCTCGTGCGAGGAGGGCTTCTGTGGCGCATGCGAAACGCGGGTCATCGAGGGCATCCCCGAGCACCGCGACCAGGTCCTGGACCCCGTCGAGCGGGAGAGCAACGAGACCATGATGATCTGTGTCGGCCGCTCCTGCACCCCGCGTCTGGTCCTCGACCTCTAGGGCCCCGGTCGAGCCGCCTCGTCCCGTCGGGCGAGGACTCAGAGCCCGGCCGCGAGCTCCCGCAGGATGGCAGCGGCCTCGGGGCAGCGGCCGTCGGGGATGAGGTCGTGGGCCTCCCAGAGCCGGGAGTGCAGGGAGCGCCAGCGCGCGAGACCGGACGGGTCACCGGCCAGCTCGGCCTGACGGACCTGGATGTCGACGAGCGTCCACAGCGCGTCGATCTCGCTCTCGCGATAGATCTGGTCCTCGAACGACGTGGCCTCATCGAGTCGCTCGGCGATCTCCAGCAGCGTCGCCGGCGCGAGCTCGGTGACCTGGTAGATCCGGTTGCGGGCGGAGCCGATCTCGGTGTCCATGCCAGTCAACCTAGGCGCGGCGCGCACCTGTGGCAGCGCAACTTCCACTGGGTGCGACCAGGCCCGCGGGCGGCCGCGTCAACGCCGACGATGATCGACATGGCAACGGTGCGCGACGCGGTCTTCGAGGCCCTCCGGCAGCTCGAGCTGACCACCATCTTCGCCAACCCCGGCTCTACCGAGGTGGCGCTCCTCACCGACCTGCCGGAGGACATCGACTTCATCCTGGCGCTGCATGAGAGCTCCGTCGTCGCGATGGCCGCCGGTCACGCCCTGGCCACGCGCACACCGAGCCTGGTGCTCCTCCACACCACTGCCGGCTTCGGCAACGGCGTCGGCGCGATCGCCACGGCTCGCACCAACAAGGCGCCGATGGTGGTGCTCGTGGGCCAGCAGGATCGCCGCCACCTCGCCTCCGAACCGTTCCTGGCCGGTCACCTGGCGGGGCTGGCGGGCGACTACCCGGTGTCCGTCCGGACCCCCGACAACGCCCAGGCGGTCCCCGCCGCGATCATCCGCGCCTATCACGACGCCGCGCTCCACCGCGGTCCCGCGGTCGTCATCGTGCCGATGGGCGACTGGTTCGAGCAGGCCGAGACCGAGGCGCTCCCCGCGGCGCCCGTCGAGCTGCGCCGCAGTGCCGCCGCCGATCCGGTCATCGGCCAGCGCCTCGCCGACACCCTCCTCGCAGCGAAGAGTCCGGTCCTCGTCGCGGGCCCGACGGCCGACGACGCCCAGACCTGGGCCGCACTGACCACCCTCGCCGAGAACCTCGACGTACCCGTCTGGCAGTCGTGCTCGGCCAGCCAGGCCGGCTTCCCCGGCGATCACCCGCGCTTCCAGGGGCACCTGCCGCAGCTGCGCGACGAGCTCCGCAAGACCATGGCCGGCCACGACGTCATCCTCGTCGTCGGTGCGCCCGCGTTCCGCCAGGGCACGTTCCGCAGCGGCGCCTTCGTCGAGCACGGCACCACGGTCCTGGTCGTCACCGACGACCCCGACGAGGCGGGCTACAGCTCGGCCGACCTGGCGGTGCTCGGTGACGTCCGCGCTGTCGCGGTCGATCTCGCCGCCCGTGTCCCCGAGCAACCACGCCGCGCCCCGGCCGTGCCGCCGCGCGCGGTACACACGACGGCTCCCGAGGTGACCAGCCCGCTGCGTGCCGCACACGTGTACGCCGAGGTGGCGGCGAGACTCCCCGCGGAGTCGACCGTGCTCGAGGAGAGCCCCTCGACGCGCGCTCAGCTGCTCGACCTCATGCCGGCCCGTGCGCCGTTCGGGTTCGTCACCATCGCCCAGGGCGGCCTCGGCTTCGCGCTGCCGGCCGCGACCGGCATCAAGATGGCGCTCCCCGAACGCCCGGTGGTGGCGATGGTCGGCGACGGCGCCAGCCTCTACGGCATCCAGGCGCTGTGGAGCGCCGCCCAGTACCGCATCGGAGCCCTCTTCGTGATCCTGCACAACGGCGGCTACGCCGTGATGGATCGGCTCGCCGCGGTCCAGGGCGGCACCGGCCCGTGGCCCGGCTTCCCGGAGATCGACCCGGCGATGCTCGCGCAGGGTCTCGGCTGCCCGAGCCGCACCATCACCAGCCACGAGGAGCTCCTCGCCGTACTCGACGAGGTCATCCCCACGCTGGGCACGCGCACCGAGCCCCTGCTCCTCGACGTGTACGTCGAGGCCTGACCCGACCGAAAGGACACCGACATGGCCACGGACTGGCTTGCCGACGACCAGCTGAACGAGGACCAGGATGCGATCCGCGACGCGGTCTCCGACCTCGCGCAGAAGTACGGCAACGACTACTGGAACGAGGTCGGCCGCGAGGGTCGCTATCCCGACGAGTGGGTCAAGGAGCTGTCGGACGCCGGCTGGCTGACCATGCTCATCCCCGAGGAGTACGGCGGCGGAGGCGCAAGCATCAACGAGTCGTGTGTGGTGCTGGAGACCCTCAACCGCTGGGGCAACAACGCCAACGCGATCCACGCACAGATGTACCAGATGGGCGCAGTCCTGCGGCACGGCAGCGACGAGCAGAAGCAGAAGTGGCTCCCGCAGATCGCCGACGGGTTGCGGCTGCAGTCCTTCGGTGTGACCGAGCCGGACGCCGGCACCGACACCACCCGCATCCGCACCTTCGCCGAGCGCCAGGGCGACCACTACGTCGTCAACGGGGGGAAGATCTTCACCTCCCGGTTCCAGCGCACCGACCTGATGCTGCTGCTGGTGCGCACCACCCGCTACGAGGACGTCGCGAAGAAGACCGACGGCATCTCGGTCCTGCTCGTCGACACCCGCGAGGCCCGCGAGAACGGCCAGATCGACGCCAGGCCGATCCCCATCCTGGGCGGTCACCACACCAACCAGCTCACCTTCACCAACCTCAAGGTGCCGGTGGAGAACCTGATCGGCGAGGAGGGCGAGGGCTTCAAGGTCATCCTGTCGGGGATGAACTCCGAGCGGATCAGCGCCGCTTCGGAGTACATCGGCTCGGGTCTCTATTTCATCGACCGCGCCGTGCAGTACTCCAAGGAGCGCGAGGTCTTCGGCCGGCTGATCGGCTCGAACCAGGGCATCCAGTTCCCGATCGCGCAGGCGTACACCCAGCTCAAGGCGGCCAGCGTGATGCGCTGGCAGGCCGCGAAGCTCTTCGCCGAAGGCAGTCGCGACGGCTTCTACGCCAACACGTGCAAGCTGCTCTCCGCCGATGCGCAGTGGGCCGCCGGCAACGCCGCGATGGACACCTTCGGGGGCATGGGCCTGACCGAGGAGTTCGGCATCGCGCGCAAGTTCCAAGGTGCCCGAGGCGCGCTCATCGCCCCGATCAGCCGCAACCTGATCCTGGCCGGCATCGCCCAGCGCGACCTCGGCATGCCGCGCTCGTACTGACATGCGGCCCGATGTGGAGATCGTCGAGGAGGGCATGCGCGAGGGCATGCAGATCGAGAGTGCCTCGATCGCGCTCGACGACAAGCTGCGCCTCCTCGACGCGCTGGGACGCACCGGGCTGGCGAGCATCAACGTCGGCTCCTTCGTCAGCCCGAAGTGGGTGCCGCAGATGGCGCAGATGGACGAGCTGCTCGCGCGGTTCGAGCCTGTCCCGGGCGTGCACTACTTCGCGCTGGCGCTGAACCAGCGCGGGGTCGAGCGCCGCCAGGAGTACGTCGGGACCAAGCTGGCCGCCGAGCCGCAGATCGGCGTCACCAGCGTCCACCTCTGCGACGTCTTCGTGCAGCGCAACACCGCCAAGACCCAGGCCGACGAGCTGGCCACGATTCCGGCCCGGGTCGCCCGCGCGGTCCAGGACGGGGTCGGTGAGGCGTCGGTGCGGATCAACGCCGCCTGGGGCTCCAACTGGCTCGGCGGGTTCTCGCTCAACGACCGGTTGGCCATGATCCAGCGCCAGGTCGAGGCGTGGGACGAGGCCGGCATCCCGGTCACCCACACCTGGATCGGCGACCCGATGAGCTGGAACACGCCGCGGGCCGTCGAGGAGACCCTCGCGGCGATCGTCGAGCGCTGGCCCTCGATCACGACCTTCCACCTGCACCTCCACGACGGACGCGGCATGGCGCTCCTGTCGGCGTACCAGGCCTTCCGGACGCTGGACGAGCGGCACACGCTGGTCCTCGACGCGAGCATCGGCGGGATGGGCGGCTGCCCGTACTGCGGCAACGGCCGCGCCACGGAGATGATCCCGACCGAGGACCTCGTGCACCTGCTCGAGGCCGAGGGCGTGCAGACCGGTGTCGACCTGGCCGCCCTGATCGGGGCCGCACACCTGGCCGAGGAGGTCGTCGGCCACGAGCTCTACGGCCACGTCAGCAAGGCCGGCCCGCGCCCGGGACCAGAAGAGCTCTACCCGATGGACATGCCACTCGTGGAGACCATCGAGCAGGCGCAGCACTTCCGCCTCGGACCTTCGGTCTACGACGGCTGCCCGAGCCCGTGGCGTGCCCCGATCACCTCCGCGGCCCGCGACAAGATCCGCGACCCGATCCGCGACACGATCCAGGAGAACTGAATGGACCCCCTGATCCCCACCGGCGACCGGCCAGGCTCGCTGCACGGGCTCCGCGTCATCGAGATCAGCACCAGCGTGGCCGGTCCGATGGCCGCGATGATCCTCGGCGACCTCGGTGCGGAGGTGGTCAAGGTCGAGCGCGTCGGCGCCGGCGACGACACTCGCAGCTGGAACCCGCCGGCCTGGAACGGCGTCAGTACCGCGTTCCTCGGGCTCAACCGCAACAAGCGCAGCCTCGAGCTCGACTACAAGACGCCGCAGGGCAAGCAGATCCTCGAGGAGCTGGTGCGCAGCGCCGACGTCCTGATCCAGAACCTGCGTCCCGGTGCGATCGAGGCGGCCGGCTTCGGCTGGGAGCGGCTGCAGGAGCTCAACTCGCGACTCGTCTACGTCGAGATGACCGGGTTCGGTCCCCTCGGCCCGATGGCGGACGAGCCGGCGTACGACCCGGTCGTGCAGGCCTACTCCGGCATCGTCGCGATGATGCCGCAGGGCGAGGACGGCCCGACGCGGGTGCCGCTCTCCATCCTCGACAAGGGCACCGGCATGTGGGCGGCGATCGGAGCCCTCGATGCACTGCGCCGCCGGGAGCAGACCGGCACCGGGAGCCTGGTCAACGTCTCGCTCCTCAACACCGCGCTCGACTGGGTGGGCGGCTCGATCATGAACGCCAGCGCCGGCAACAAGCGCGAGAAGCTCGGCTCCGGCTTCCCGGGGATGGTCCCGTACGGCGCGTTCCCGGCACGCGACGGCCACGTCTTCATCTCCGCCGGCAACCAGAAGCTGTGGCTGCAGCTCGTCGCGGCGGTCGGCGCGCCCGAGCTCAACGACCGCGCCGGCTTCGGCAGCAACGGCGACCGCTCGGCCAACCGCGCCGAGGTCGAGGCGGCGGTCGCTGGGGTCACCTCGCGCTTCGGCCGTGACGAGCTCAGCGAGCTGCTCACCGCAGCACGGGTCCCGAACGCTGCGATCCGTGCTGCCGCCGAGCTGCCGTCCGACCCGCAGGTCCAGGCGATCGGCGGCATCCGGGCGATGCCCCACCCCCAGATCCCGGAGTTCGCGACGGTGGCCCTCCCGATCCAGATCGACGGGGCGCTGTTGCCCCTCCAAGGCGCACCTCCGCTCCTCGGCGCGGACAGCGCCGCGATCCTGGCCTCCCTCGGCTACGGGGAGGACGAGGTCGACCGGCTGCTCGCCGAGGGCGTCGTGGGAGCCACTGAGGTCCCGGCGTCGGTGGCCGGCTGATGTCACTCCTGGAGCAGTCCCGCTGGGAGGGCAGGCTCTATGCCGGCGCCTGGCGCGATGCCTCGACCACCCTGGCGGTCGTCGAGCCGGCCACGGGACACACGCTGGCCCGGGCCGGAGCCGCGACCGCCGCCGATGTCGAGACATCGGTGGCGGTCGCGGTGGAGGTGCAGCGGGCATGGGCCGCTGCGCCGTACCTCGAGCGCAGCCGGGTCCTGCGCCGCGCCGCCCAGCTCTTCGTCGAGTACGCCGACGAGATCGGCGAGTGGGTCGCCCGCGATGCCGGCCAGGTCATCACCGCGGCTCGGAATCAGGGCCCGAACGCTGCCGAGGAGTGCTTCCAGGCCGCGGAACTGGCGAGCATGCCGTACGGCGAGATCCTCCGTTCCGCGCAGCCCCGTCTCTCGCTCTCGCGCCGGCTCCCGGTGGGCGTCGTCGGCGTGATCGCGCCGTTCAACTCGCCCATCACCCTGGCGGTCCGCTCGCTCGCGCCGGCCCTCGCGCTCGGCAACGCGGTGATCCTCAAGCCCGACCCGCGCACCGCGGTGGCCGGTGGCGTGGTCTTCGCCCGGATCTTCGAGGAGGCCGGCCTGCCCGCCGGCCTGCTGCACGTCCTGCCCGGCGGCGCCGAGGTGGGGGAGGCGCTGGTCACCCACCCACGGGTGCCGGTGCTGGCGTTCACCGGCTCGACCGAGGCCGGCCGGGCCATCGGGGTCGAGGCCGCCCGCCGGCTCAAGCGGGTGCACCTCGAGCTCGGCGGTAACTCCGCCCTGATCGTCCTCGACGACGTCGACGTGTCCGCCGCGGTGGCCGCCGGTGCGGCTGCCACGTTCCGCCACCAGGGCCAGATCTGCATGGCGACGGGGCGGCACCTCGTGCACGCCTCCGTCGCCGACGAGTACGCCGCCGGCCTCAGCGAGCTCGCCGCGGCGATGCCGGTCGGTGATCCGATGTCTGCGCGTTCGGCGCTCGGGCCGCTCATCGACGAGCGGCAGCGCGACCGGGTACACGCCCTCGTCACCGCCAGCGTCGACGCGGGCGCCAGGCTGGCGACCGGTGGCAGCTTCGAGGGCCTCTTCTACCGGCCGACCGTCCTGACCGGGGTCGATGACGCCACCCCGGCCTATGCGCAGGAGGTCTTCGGGCCGGTGGCGCCGGTACGAGCCTTCCACGACCTCGACGAGGCCGTGCGGCTCGCCGCAGACTCGCCCTACGGGCTGTCGCTGGGCATCCTGACCCGCGACGTGATGAGGGGACTGGCGCTCGCCGAGCGCGTGCCGACGGGCCTGGTGCACATCAACGACCAGACCATCAACGACGAGCCGGTGATCCCGTTCGGCGGCCTCGGCGACTCCGGCAACGGTGCCCGGCACGGTGGCCACGCGGCCAACCTCGAGGCGTTCACCGAGCAGCAGTGGGTCACCGTCCGTGGCGACGTGCCGCTCTATCCGAATCCGACGAAGAAGAAGGCACAGGCATGAGCGAGACGCTCCAGATCGAGGACCACGACCACATCCGCGTCCTGCGGCTCAACCGTCCCGAGGCACGCAACGCGCTGAGCGGCGAGCTCAACGATGCCCTGGTCGACGCGCTGGTGGAGGCCGACCACGACCCGTCGGTGTGGGTCGTCGCGATCACCGGGGAGGGCACCGCGTTCTGCGCCGGCGCGGACCTGAAGAGCGCCCGCGACATGGCCGATCAGGGCAAGCCGTTCTACGGCCCGCTGCACAACAACCGCCGCAGCCTGATGGAGGTGATGATCGACACCCGCAAGCCGACGGTCGGCATCATCAACGGCCCGGCGCTGGCCGGCGGCATGGAGCTCGCGCTCTCCTGCGACCTGCGACTGTGTGCGCCGACGGCGTTCTTCGGCGTACCGGAGGCCAAGCGTGCCCGTGGCGCCCACTTCGCCTCGGTGATGCTGCCGGTGACGGTGCCGCCGGGCATCGCGATGGAGTGGCTCTACACCGGCCGTCGCATCCCGCTCGACGAGGCGGAGCGCTGGGGCCTGGTCAACGCGGCGCTACCGGGTGAGGATCTGTTGGCCGAGGCGCTGACCTGGCTCGCAGACGTCGTCTCGTCGGCGCCCCTCTCGCTGCAGCGACTCAAGCTGACCTACCGCAAGACGGCCGGGATGGCGCCGCATGCCGCGATCCGGCTTGACGCCGGCCCGGACGTCTACCTGTCCGAGGACCAGAAGGAGGGCGCCCGCGCCTTCCTGGAGAAGCGCGAGCCGGTGTGGCGGGGCCGTTAGCACGGCTTCGCGGGGCCCCGGCACGGAGCCCGCGAAGCCGTGACCTCAGCGGACGCTGCGCGCGGTCATCACGCCGAAGCCGGCGATGTACTCGCGGATCGGGCGGTAGTACGAAGAGGTCACCTCATAGGCGCCACCCGCCGAGCTGAGCGCCGCGAACGCGGCGACCCACGTACGGACCTCGTGGGCGGAGTTGCCGGCGTCCGCGGCCATCTGGCCCGGCGTCATCGCGTCGATCGAGGTCAGGTCGCCGGACGCCAGCTTGGCCATCAGGGCCCGGTCCCACTCGGGGTTGAGGTCCTGGATAGTGGCGGTGCCGGCGGCGAACGCCTTTCCCGCGTTGATGACGTTCTGCTGGCGGGCGTCGCGGGCCGCGGCGGTGGGATGGCGACCGTTGAGCAGCAAGGCGCGCTGCTGCTCGTTGGCGGAGGCCCACTGCGGAACCGGCGGGTCGTGGGAGAGGCCGCCCGAGCCGATCACCAGGACGCGTTCGTCCTGGAGCGTGGCGAGGAACGACCCGATCGCCTCGCCGAGCCGGCGCACCCGGCTCATCCTCACGAACGGCTTGGCGACGCTGTTGACGAAGACGGGGATGGTGGGCACGGTGTCGATGCCACCGAAGAGGATCTCCAACGGCTGGATGGCACCGTGGTCGATCTCCATCTTGCGCGAGATCGCGATGTCGAGGTCGCTGTCGGCCACCCACTCGGCGAGTCGTTCGGAGAGCTCGGTCGGCACGGTGAGGGGTCCCTCGGCGGTGCCGTAGTCGCCCACGCCGAGCGCCTCGTAGCCGATGCAGAACGGCGGCATCAGGTCGTAGAAGAAGCCGTTGTAGTGGTCGGGTGCGAACGAGACCACCAGGGTCGGGTCGTAGTCGCGCACGAAACTCCGCGCCGTGGCGAAGGCGTCCTCGACCTCGGCCTTGACCTCCGCCGGCGGGTCGTTGAACTCCAGCAGGGGACTGTGTGACATGGTCACGAGCGCCAGGCTCATGCGCCGCCTCCTTCCGTCGTGGTGGTGCGGTAGGCCGCGGCGGCCAGGACGGCGCCGAGGGCCTGGGAGGTCTGTTGCGCCAGGCAGGCGGCGGCCACGAAGTGGTCGGGCCGCAGGATGACGGTGCCGCAGGCACGGGTGTCGAACCAGTCCTTCAGCCGGCCGGTGGGGTCACCGACGACGGTGACGGGCACCGGGGAGTCGGCGAACCGCTTCTCCGCCCAGGGGCGCTGTGTCTCGGGCATGAACGCGACCAGCCTGATGCCGTGTCTCTCCACCGCCGCCAGCTCCTCGGGGCCGAGGAACCGCGCCGGGTTGTTGCCCCAGGCCGCGATCGTCCACCAGTGGCCGGTGACCTCGTCGAGGAGGGTGTCGGTCTGGGTCGAGGTGTTGACCCTCGGCTGGATGAACTGCAGCCCGACCGGCGAGAGGTCGTGGGCGGCGTCGACGAACGGCAGCAGCTTGGCGCTGCGGTACGTCGGCTGCGAGCTGCCCACGGCCAGGGTCGCCTGGTCGACCACGACACCGGCGGTATAGCGCGGCATCGGCTTGAACCTGAGCTCGGTGAAGTAGCTCTTGATCCGCGGTACGACGTTGAGCGCCCCCATGGTGACGTCGCGCAGCTTGCCGGTGAGGGGCCCGCACTTCATCAGCGCGCCGACGTACATGTTGATGTCGATCATGTCTGCGGCGTGCGGGTGGCGCTCGGCGGTGTAGGTGTCGAGCAGCGCGTCGTCCGCATGCCCGGACAGCACCGAGCTGAGCTTCCAGGCCAGGTTGGTGGCGTCCCGGATGCCGGAGTTCCAGCCCTGGCCCAGCCACACCGGCATCAGGTGGGCGGCGTCGCCGGCGATGAAGACGCGGCCCTTGCGGAAGGAGGTGGCGATGCGGCCGTGGTGGGTGAAGACCCGCTTGTTGATGATCGTGATGGACTCCGGCGAGGGCAGGAAGTGCCCGATCAGCCGGCCCATCCAGGTCGGGTCGTCGACCACCTCGGTCGGCTCGTGGTCGAAGAGCATGAACTCCCAGCGACGGATGCCGTGTGGCAACCCGATGGAGACGTAGGGCCGACGCGGATCGGCGCCGAGGTAGACCGAGGGCGTGCCGATCGGGTCGTCGTCGACGTCGACGACCACCCACCGGGTCGAGGGTGACTTGCCCTCGAACTCCACGCCCATCCACTTGCGGGTCAACGAGGATCCGCCCTCGCAGCCGACGGCGTACGTGCCGGTGATCGTGGCGGTGTCCGTGACCTGGCCCTCGGCATCGAGGCGTTCGGCGGTCACCACCACGTGGTCACCGCGGTCCTCGAGGCCGACGACGCGGTGGTTGAAGCGCAGTTCGGTGCCGGCGAAGCGGTCGAGTCCGGCGGCGAGCTCCTTGTCCACCAGTGGCTGGATGAAGCCGTGCTTGCGTGCGAAGCCGAACTCGTCGGTCCTCGGTGCGTTGGTGGCCAGCACCTGGCCCTTGCCGTTGACGAACCGCACGACGTGGTTGGGCACCGTGTAGGGCTGGATCTGCGGCCACAGCCCGGTGGCCGCGAGGGTGCGGATGGACTCGTCGTCGAGGCCGACGCCGCGGGGGTACTCGATCAGCTCGGAGCGGGCCTCGAGCACGATGGCGCGTTGGCCGCGGCTGCCGAGCAGATTGGCCAGCGTCAGGCCGACGGGTCCTGCGCCGATGACGATGACGTCGGTGTCCAGGGTGCTCATCGCCGTGCCTCAGCTGTGCCGCAGGAAGTCGACCACGACACGGTTGAACTCGTCCGCGTGCTCGATCATCGCCCAGTGCCCGCAGTGGTTGAGCAGCAGCAGCCGGGCGTTGGGGATGTTCGCGCACAGCCACAGGCTGACCTCGTAGTGCAGCACCCGGTCGTCCTTGCCGTGGATGAGCAGTGTCGGGACGGCGATGTTCGGGATGAGGCCACGGTCGACCTTGATCGGGATCGGGGCGCCGTGGGCCAGGCCCTCCACGTAGTTTTGCAGGTGGTCGGGGCGCGCCAGGGCGGCCTCGGATCGGGCGGCGGTGAGCTCGGGGGTGGCGAAGCGCTCCTTGTCGTAGGTCATGATCTCGACCAGCGCCTTCATGTTCTCCGGGTTGGCGTCCTTGTAGGCCTTGACCAGCACCTTGAGGCCTTCGGAGGGCCCGTCGCCGGCGCTGAACAGGCTCGCCGGGCCGCGGCCGAGCGAGGCGCCCATGGTGACGAGGTGGGTGATCCGCTCCGGGTGCAGGGTGGCGAACCGGATGGCGGTGTGCGCACCCATCGAGTTGCCCACCAGGGCTGCCTTCTCGATGCCCAGGGCGTCGAGGAAGCCGACGAGATCGGCGTCGTGGTCCATGTCGGCGGTGGCCACGGCATCGGAGTCGCCCCAGCCGGGCATGTCCGGCGCGAGGACGTGGAAGCCGGCGTCGGCGATGACGCCGATGTTGCCAGAGAAGTTCGACCAGCCGGTGGCACCGGGGCCGGAACCGTGCAGCAGCACGACGGTCGCGTCGGCGGGATCGCCGGCCTCGTAGTAGCACGCCGCCGTTCCTGAAGGCAGCGTGAGGTGCCGGGTGGCGGCTTCTTTAGTGACGGTCATGATCAATCCGATTCCTGTCTCGACGGGCCGCTCCGTGCGCGGACTTCTACCTGAAAGGCAGGAAGGCTGCGGTCCGGACGGTGGAGTCTCAGTCGCTGTCTTTCAGCGTCCGCACAGCGCGGCGAGCACGCGTTCGGCGGCTGCAAGGTCGTTTGCGGGGATGTTGTCGAGCTGTCTGGCTGTGAACTCCTCCGCGCCTTTCCGGAGTGACGCGCGTCGTGCGAGGCCCTGCTCGGTGAGGCTCCATGTGCCGGTCGCTGCGCGGTTGACGAGGCCCGCCTGCATGAGTTCGGCGAGGCTATCGTCGATGGCCTGTGGCGCGATCGGTGTGGATCGCTGGAGGCCCTCCACCGTGTCGCTGCTGTGTGCGAGGTGATTGAGGATGCGCGTCGCGGTGGGAGTGAGCCCCAGCTGACGCCGATAGGAGTCGAAGAGTGTGGACATGTGCTGCTCGGCGTCGCGCAGGAGCGACATGAAAAGCATCTCTTCGCTGGGCGCTGCCGCGAGCTGGGAAGATCCGGTGTCAGATCGCCGGCCCAGCCAGCCGTACTCGCCCTGCGCGAAGAGAAGAGGCTTGCCCTCGAAGCGTGCGAAGCGCTCGACCCGTCCGACGAGGATGTGGTGGTCGCCGCCATCGACGACCGATTCGGTGGTGCACTCGAACTGTGCGAGGCAGCCGCTCAGGAGTGGGTCGCCGTGGACACCGGCCGACCAGTCGACCTGGCTGAGCGGGTCCTCGTGGGAGCGGCCCAGGGCGTTCGAGACCGCCGTCTGGGCCTCCTCCAGCACGTTGATCGAGAAGTGGCCCGACGACGTGAACGCCGGGGCGCTCTTGGATTCCTTGCGGATCGACCACAGGACCAATGGCGGCTCCAGGGAGACGGCCGAGAACGAGTTGGCCGCCATCGCGTAGCCGCGACCCTCGTGCACGGTCCCGATTACGGTGACGCCGGTGGCGAACTGGCCGAGCGCGCGCCGGAAGGCGCGGCCGTCGGCGGGTGCCCCGTGCTCAGCGGGCGTCTGCATACCGCTCATCATTTCCCCATGGTGGCGACGCGGGTCACTTGTAGTAGGCAAGCGTGCCGAAGTCGCTGAATGGCGCCGGCTCGATGCCGAACATCGTTTTCACCCACTGGCCGGCCGCAAGCTCCTTGCCTGCGGACCCGTGGTTGCGGGCGGCCATCAGATCGCGCATGACCTGCTGAAGAGGGTTGCTGGACGCGGACGCGGCCGCACCAGCGATCGGCCAGAGCAGCGAGAAGGCCTCGAACGAGGTGGCGATGGCGTCTGCCGAGTCGAAGCGCATCCGCATCCGCTCCAGCGGGGTGCTCTCGCCGCCGCGGCAGGCGCGGTCGAACATCTCCGACCAATTCGCGAGCTGGCGCCGCTGGACGTCGTGCACCCGGGTCAGCGCCTCGGCGACCTTGAGGTGGAGGAACGGGTTCTGCGCCGCGGGGGCGCCGGTGCCCTGGCGGGTCAGCCGGACGCGGGACTGCTCGACGAAGGTCTCGATGCCTGACAGAGCCGTGCCGATAGCGGTATTGGCGGGCGTGGCGTTGAACAGGCCGAGCCAAGACATCCAGTAGAGCGGGCGGTCGTTGACAAGCCACCCGGGATTGACGTCGTTGTAGGTGTCAGCGAGCAGGTGGGTGCGGTGGTCCGGGACGAACACGTTGACGAGCGTGAGGGACTTGCTGCCGGTGCCCTTCAGGCCCTCCACCTGCCAGCTGGAGTGGTCGACGGTGACGTCGGTCGACGGGACGACGAAGTTGCGGTCACGACCACCCAGGATCACCCACTGGGCGTGGTCCACTCCGCTGGAGAAGGTCCAGGTGCCGTTCAGGACGTAGCCGTCGGTCACCTGCTCCCAGTGGCCGATGGGGGCGTAGGAGCTCGAGGCTCGGGCGTTCGGGTCGGAGCCCCAAAACTCATCCTGCATCCGCTCATCCATCAACGCGATCTCGAACGCGTGGATGTTGATCTGGCCCGCGATCCAAGCGGCCGCGGCGTCCGCCGTGGCAATACGCATGACGCCCTCGAAGAAGGCAGCTGGGGCCATCTCGAGGCCGCCGTAGCGCTGCGGGGTCAGGGCACGGAACAGGCCGGTGGCGATCATCGCGTCCACGGTGCGCTGCGGGACGCGGCCCTCGGCCTCGGACTCGGCCCGTCCCTCGCGGATCGTGTCGAGGGCAGCGTCGATGGAGGCGAGGAACCGTTCCCCCTCAGCCAGTGCCCGGGCGCGGTAGTCGCTCCAGTCCCGTGTACGCGCCCCGGGGTCGCTCGTGCCGTGCTTCTCGGTCATCATCTCGGCTGCCATGGGGCGGCCTCCTCCTCTAGTCACGATGCCACGTCTCCGGGTCTGTCGGACGGAGCCTACGTTTGGAGAAGTGCGGCTCCCAGAGGGCCTTTCCGGACTGCGGAATGCTCTGGTTCTCAGCCGCGCGGCGCCGCCCTAACGTGCAGTCCGAGCGGCCCGCTGGACCGCGATCGTGACTGCCGGAGGAGACGACCTGTGACCGAACCGCTCGTGGACCGCTTGGCGCGGCATGTGGTCGAGACGCCGTTCAGTGCGTTCGACGAGACCCACCTCCTGGCGGCCAAGAAGCGCCTGATCGACGCCGTCAGTTGCGGTGTCTCCGGCGTGCGCGGGGAGGGCAATGAGCCGTTCCTGGAACTGCTGCGCAGTTGGGGCGGAACGCCGGAATCCTCGGTCCTTGCTGGCATCGACCGCCTTCCGATGGCCCACGCTGCGGCCATCAACTCGCTGCAGACACGGTCCTTCGACTTCGAGGTGTGCGGGCCCGAGCCAGAGGGTGTCAACGAGGGGAAGATGGTGGGCCACGTCGCTAGCAGCATCGACCCGGTGGCGCTCGCTGTCGGCGAGCACCTCGGCTCGTCCGGCGAGGAGTTGCTCGCCGCACTGATCCTGGGAGGTGACGTCGCAGCCCGCATCTCGGTGTCGAACCGCTTTGACTTCGATAAGAACTTCGAGGTGTGTGGCACGTCGAACGCGTTCGGGGCGACCGCCGTCGCGGCACGGCTGATGCGGCTGGACGCTGCCACGTTGAAGAACGCTTTCGGGATCCTGCTCAACTTGATGGCCGGCTCGTTCCAGGGGATCTGGGATGGCGTCCATTCGTTCAAGCTGCCCGGCGCCATGGCCGCGTTCAACGGGATCATGGCCTGCCAGCTCGCTCAGCGAGGGTTCGGGGGTGTCCACGACGCGATCGAGAGCCGGCTCGGGTACTTCACGCTCTACACGCAGGAGCGTTCCCCCGAAAGCATGGTCGCTGGCCTCGGCGAGGTCTTCTACGTCCACGGCCAGCACAAGCTGCACCCGTCGTGCTACGGCAACCACAACCCGATCGACTGCGTCCTGCAGCTCCGCGACGAGCACGAGTTCGCACCCGGAGACGTCACGCTGATCGAGCTGGACGTACCGCCGAACCGGATCGACCACTTCCTCAACCAGGTCCCCACGGCGACCGACCAGCAGCCGAAGTCGCTGTTCACGATCCCGTACGGCGTCGCGAACGCCGTGTATCGCGGTCGGCCCGAGCTTGAGCACTACATCGCGCCCGCCATCTACGACCCGGCCGTCCTCAACCTTGCCGGCCGGGTGAAGCTGGTGCCCAACCTGCCGCTCGGCAACAACCAGGCCAGCCGGATGCGAATCTATCTCGCCGACGGACGGGTGCTCGAGGCCGAGCGCGAGGTGCCCAACGGCTGGTTGCGCAACCCGATCTCGCTGGAGGCGGTCGAGGACAAGTACTGGCGCAACATGACCTTCGCCGGCTGCATCCCCGACGACAAGGCGACCGCAGCGCTCGAGGCGCTGCGCGACCTCGAGAACATCGACTCCGTCACCCCGGTCGTGCGACTGCTCGTCGCGTCCGACGCCTGACCCCCAATCTCCCGGAGGAGAACCACATGTCTGCATTCCACCCCCAGCTCGCCCACCTCGGCATCTTCTGCATCGACCTCGACGCGATGATCGACTTCTACTGCCGCGAGTTCGGCATGGTCGTCTCGGACTCCGGGCTCGGCAAGTCCGGAAAGGCTGGCACGAAGCGTCCGGGTGCCTTCCTCACGGCCGACCCCACCGAGCACCACCAGCTCGCGCTGATCTCGGGCCGCGAGCCCGGGACACCCCCGACCACTGCCCAGATCTCCTTCCGGGTTCCGAGCCTGGCGGAGTTGCGCGCATTCTGGCGCCACGTCGAGGAGACCGGTATCCCGGTCGAGGTCGTCAAGAACCACGGCAACGCCTGGAGTGTCTACATCGACGACCCCGACGGCAACATGATCGAGGTCTACGCCCACTCGCCGTGGTACGTGCAGCAGCCGCTGGGCGAGCCGCTCGACCTCACCCTCGACGAGGACCAGATCATGCGGCAGACCGAGGAGTTGGCCAAGACCGACCCGGCCGCCCGTCCGCGGGAGCAGTGGATTAA
Source organism: Nocardioides sp. Iso805N (assembly GCF_000364605.1). Taxonomy (GTDB): domain Bacteria; phylum Actinomycetota; class Actinomycetes; order Propionibacteriales; family Nocardioidaceae; genus Nocardioides. The sequence goes on from NZ_KB822577.1 coordinate 435,782, forward strand.
GGAGATGGAGGAGAAGCTGGCAGCCGCCCAGGTCTCCTTCCGGTTCGATGTCTGAGCGCAGCGAGGCGCAGCCGTTCCGGAGCATCTGGGGTTACCTCGACACGGTTCCGCACAAGGTCGGCTGGGTCGATGCCGGCGGTGTCTCCACCCGCTACTTGGAGTCCGGCCGGCCCGACGGCCCAGTCGTGGTCCTGCTGCACGGCACCGCCGGGAGCTTGGAGAACTTCTGCGCCAACTACGGGCCGCTCGGCGAGGAGCACCGGGTCATCGGGATCGACATGCTCGGCTGCGGCTATACCGACAAGCCCGACCGCCCCTACCTGATCGGCGACTACGCCGCACACGTGCTGGACGTGCTGGATGTGCTCGCTGTCGACCGGGCAGCCTTGGTCGGCGTCTCGCTCGGGTCCTGGGTGGCGGCACGACTCGCGCACGACGCCCCGGATCGCGTGGCGGCCCTCACCATGATTGCGCCGGCCGGGATCATCGTCGACGCCGAGGCGGAGAAGCAGTTCGGGGCCGACGTACGAAGGCGGCGCACCAACGCCGCGCAGACGCCTACGTGGGAGTCGGTCAGCGAGGCGATGGGGCGGCTGATGCTGGACCCCGCCGATCTGATCGACGACCTGGTCGCGACGCGGTTGCGGATCTACCAGCAGCCCGAGATGGTCGCGGCGATGGGCCACCTGTTGGCCTTCATCGGCGCCGGCCAGGAGCTGTCACACGACGAGTGGCGAGAGATCGCCCAGCCCACGCTGGTCATTGCCGCCGTGAGCGCTTCGAACATGTTCCTGGACAACGCCCGGGCACTGGGCAGGGTGCTGCCCAACGGGACCGTCGTGGAGCTCGAGGGCTGTGACCACTGGGCTCAGTTCGAGCGCGCCGACGCGTTCAATGCCCTCGCTTCGGAGTTCCTGCGCTCCGTGGCCGAAGCGCCGGTCGCATGACCGTCGACATGCGCGCCACTGACATGCCCGCCACCGACGTGCTCGCCGCCGAGCTGCACGAGGCCGAGCGCTCCCGTACCCAGGTGCGGCAGTTCTCGCTGCGCTACCCGCAGATGACGCTCGAGGACGGCTACCGCGTCTCACGGGCCTGGGCGCAGCTCAAACGCGACGAGGGCCAGCGGGTGATCGGCCACAAGATCGGCCTCACCTCCCGTGCGATGCAGGTGAGCAGCCAGATCGACGAGCCGGACTTCGGGACACTCTTCGACGAGATGCTCTACGAGTCCGGTCATCCGATCCCGCGCGAGCGCTTCATCAGGCCGCGCATCGAGGTGGAGCTCGCCTTCATGTTGGGCACGCCGCTCGAGGGACCGCACGTGACCATTGCGGACGTCCTGCGCGCCACCGAGTACGTCGTACCGGCGCTCGAGATCATCGACGCCCGCATCGAGCAGCACGACCGCGCGGAAGGCACGCCTCGCAAGGTGGTCGACACCATCTCCGACAACGCGGCGAACGCGGGCATCGTGGTCGGAGGGCGGCCGATGCGGCCGGACGACCTCGATCTGTGCCGCACCGGAGCGCTGTTGTTCCTCAACGGAGTCGTGGAGGAGTCCGGTCTGGCCGGGGCCGTCCTGGGTCACCCCGCGAACGGCATCGCCTGGTTGGCCCGGCGGCTATCGCGCTTTGAGGAGGGGCTGGAAGCCGGACAGCTGGTCCTCGCTGGCTCGTTCACGCGGCCCGTCCCGCTCGAGCGCGGCGACACCGTGCATGCCGACTACGGTCAGTGCGGCGCGGTCACCTTCACCCTCACCTAGGCAGGAGCTGTCGATCGTGGTGCAGCAAACGACCCCGCTGAATCGGTTCAAGCAACGACTCCAAGCCGGCGACCGACTTATAGGCCTGTGGAGCACTCTCGGGGACGCGACCGTCGCCGAGCTGCTCTCCGGCTGCGGCTACGACTGGGTGCTGATCGATGCTGAACACGGGCCAAATGACCTGCGCAGCGTGCTCGCGCAGGTCCGGGCCCTGGCGGCGGGGGAGCGCTTCCTCGGCGTCGGCTTCGGCGAGTTGTCCCAGGCGGTCGTACGGCTTCCTGAGGCCTCCGCGACGCTCATCAAGCAGTACCTCGAGATCGGCGTACGGAACCTGCTTGTCCCGATGGTCAACTCCGTCGAGGAAGCCGAAGCCGTCGCCGCCGCGGTGCGATATCCGCCCCGCGGGGTCCGCGGTATGGGTAGCGGCCTCGCCCGCTCGTCCGGGTGGGGCCGGCTCACCGACTACCTCGCGGCGGCTGACGACGACGTCTGCGTGATTGTGCAGGCCGAGACCCGTAGGGCCGTTGATGCGTTGGCCCAGATCACGGCGGTGGACGGCGTAGACGGTGTTCTGTTCGGGCCGGCCGACCTCGCCGCTGACCTCGGGCACCCCGGGCAGCGGAACCACCCGGATGTGGTCGCGGCAATCACCCGAGGAATCGCGGCCGTCACCGCCGCCGGCAAGCCTGCGGGCATCATGCTGAGTGACGTCGCTCAGGCCAAGGACTGGCTCGGGCGCGGCATCACTTTCGCCGGAGTGGGGGTCGACTCCTCCCTGCTGGTGACCGCCGCAGAGACCTTGCTCGCACAGTTCCAGGACGACCTCACCGTAACCGACGCCGGCTACTGACCCCGGCGGCGCAACATGCCCCGAGCACCAGGAGGAACCACATGCCACGGATCCCGTACGCGCAGTTCGACGAGGTCGCCGACCGCGTGCGCGACGCGCTCGCCGGGCGGCGGCGTATCAACATTTTCAAGATGATCGCGAAAGCCGAGAACTGCGCACCCGAGGTGCTCGCGCTCGGCCACCGGATGAGCCGCGGCAGCACCCTCCCGCCGCTGGAGCGCGAGGTCGTCATCCTCCGGGTCGCGCACCTGCTCGGCGCGTCGTACCAGTGGCACGAGCACCAGGCCGTGGCAGCCCGTGTGGGCCTGCCGACGTCGACCGTCGATGCGATCGCGGTCTATCCCGACATCGGCGCCGGGGCACTGACCGATCGGCAGGTCGCGCTGCTCGACTTCACCGACGCTGTCGTCACCACGACCACAGCGCCGCAGGAGCTATTCGACGCGGTCAGGGCCGGCTACACCGACTCCCAGCTCGTCGAGCTGGTGCTGATCATCGGCTTCTACGGCATGGTCGGTCGCGTGATGAACACCTTCGAGATCGAGCTCGAGTCGGGGGATCCCGGCACCTTCGAACCGACCGCCGGCTGAGCAACAAATCGTTGCGAACGCCGCCCCGGGCCCAGGACCTGCTTCTGGGCTCCCGGGGCGAGAACCGACATCCGGCCCTACTCCGCCTTCAACGCCGAGATCAACAACGGTCGTGCGAGCCGCACGACCTCGTTTGGTCGTAGGGACGGGCCTAGTGCGGCGCCGAGGAGGGAGCCCTCGGTGAGGCGCCAAACCATCCACCCGACGCGAGGTGCCAACGCCGGCGAGCGACCATCGGCGGCCAGCGCCTGCTCAAGCCAGCCGGTCAACTGGGACTGCACCTGTGCCGAGCCCTCGAGAATCGCAGTGCTCGGCGCGCCCCTCTGGTGCGCTTTGAGGAGCAGTCCCGCCTTGACGAGGGCGGGCTCGTTCTCGAACGCCGCGAGGATTCGGGCGACGGCGACGGTGACCGCGCCGGTGACCGCGTCGGTCCACGTGGTCCCCCTGGCCGCGTCGAGAGACGGCAACCTCTCGAAGTGGCCGAACACATCGACATACGGCTGCGAGACGGCCGCCTCGACCAGCGCTTCCTTGTCCTTGAACCGCCAGTAGACCGAGCTCTTGCGGACTCCAGCCGCCTCGCAGATTCGCCCCATGGTTGCGCCTTCATAGCCGTACTCGGCCACGAGGTCGCGGGTGACCCGCAGCAACTCCACGCCCACCTGTGCGCTGGCCGCGAGTGGTGGCTCGTTGGCGTCAACGTCCTCGACGGTCATCGAGCCGCCGTGCGCTGTCGCCGTGTCCTCCCGCAGCACAAGGCCGACGATCGACGTGGCGAGAAGGGTGCCGCGCTGGCGGGCCAGGTCGGCATCCGTGTCACTGTCGGAGAGGTAGTGGCTATCCAAGAAGACCAACAGTAGTGAGGCCATCTGCTCCGCGGAGACGGTCGACCGGCTTTCCGCCAAATCTTCGAAGGCTTCCTGCCACCAGGACGCGAGACTGCGCCGCACCGCCGCACGGCGGCTTTGGAAGGGTTCCTGGATCCGTGTCTTCGCCGCCGCGCCCTCGAGGGCGAGCATGATGGCGAGCCGTAGCGGAGCCTCACCGGGTGAACTCTGCAGCTCGTCCGCCAACTGGTCCTCGAGTTGCTCGCGCAGCCCCGTCCCGCGGACGTAGGCCGGCCAGTGAGGGGTGGGGGACGACGCGGATGGCGACCGGTACATCGCCTCGAGCGAAGCGGCGATCAGCTCGTCCTTGTTGTCGAAATGCCAATAGATGGAGCTTGCAGGCCGGCCGGTCGCCTTCGTAATACGCGCGATGGTCGTGTTGTCGTACCCGTACCGACCCAACAGATCCACTGTCGCTTCCATGATCCGGCGCAGACTCGCCTCGCCCCTCGCGTTGCGGCGCACTTCAGTCATCGGCTAACTCCTGCGTCTGCGGCATGAGCCGGCACTTCTGACGTTCTGGACCGTTCACTACAGTTCCTGTACCGTACACTACATTAGTGGCGTAGGACACGTACCGCCACCGGTCGATCCACCGAATCGAGGGGGCCCGGTCGACGCAGGTAAGCAGGAGGCATCAGATGGTCGCAAGCACCCCAGAGCGCGACACGCTCATGGAGAACTTCGAGCGCCGAGGATCCGAGAACAACGGGCCGGCCTCGGTAGTGAAGGCCCTGCATCTGCTCGACGTCTTTCGTGAAGCCAATGCCGGCCTCGGCGTGAGTGAGCTTGCGCGCCACGCCGGCATGCCGGTTTCCACCGCCTACCGACTGCTCGCCCACCTCGTCGAGGGCGGCTACGTGCACAAGGACGGCACCCGTTATCGTCCGGGCGACAAGCTCGTCGAGCTCGGCACACGCGTGCTGGAACACCGGACACAAGCGCTGCGCGAGCTGGTCGCGCCGCATCTGGGCGACCTGTACTCCATCTGCGGCACCACGACGCGCCTCGGCGTCCTCGACGGATCCGAGGTGATCATCGTCGACAAGGTCGTCGGGTCCCAGACGGTACCGGCGCCCACGGCGGTCGGTGGTCGGGTTAGCGCCCTGTGCACGGCATTGGGGAAGGCCCAGCTCGCCTTCAGCGACCCCCGTCAGGTCGAGTTGCTGCTGCAAGGCACCCCGCTGCCGCGACAGACCCGCCACTCGCTTACCTCCGCCGCCCTGCTCAATAAGCAGCTTGAGCAGATCCGAAGCACGCGTATCGCCTTCGACCGTGAGGAGGCCGTGGTGGGCCAAGTGTGCGTGGCGACGCCACTCTTCATCGGAGGCAAGGCCCGTGCGGCGATCAGCGTCTCCTATGCCGCCCAGCGTGTCGATTATCGCAGTTCGGTCGACGCACTTCTGCGTACGGCGGGCCGGATCGAGCGCGTCATGAGTGCCGCCGCATGACCTTGTGCAGGAAGCAATGCGGTCGTTCGTCGCGGTATTGCGGCATGCGGAAAGACCGCGTTGTCAGGCGATCAACGCGTACCTAGCGTCGATCCTGTTGTGGTTCTCGCCACAACGAGGCGGCCCTGAAGCCGCCCCCGTCTCGGTTGCCTCGACCGTCTTAACCACTCACCTGGAGAACTCATGATCTCGTCCGCTTCCCGGCGCCGCTCCAATCTCTCGATGGTCGCCGCCCTTGCTGCCGGTGCTCTGATGCTAAGCGCATGCGGCTCGTCGTCCGACGCCGCCACGGGCAACACGACCACCCTCAAGGTCGGCGCTACCCCGTCGCTGTCTGGCCTCGGTCTCCGTCTGGCCATGGAGAACGGTCAGTTCGATAAGGCCGGCCTGAAGGTCGATCCGGTCCCTAACCAGACTGCCAACGCCGCGATCCCCGCCCTGCTCAATGGTCAGATCCAAATCGCCCAGGTCGATACCCTGACCATGCTTCTCGCGGCCGCTAAGGGCTTGCCGATCCGCATCGTTGCCGGCGCCTCAGAGCAGGCCTCGAACGGAGAGGCGGGCACGATGACGCAGGCCAGTTTGCTGGTACGGCCCGACAGCGACATCAAGACGCCGAAGGACCTGGTCGGCCGCAAGGTTGCGGTCCCTGCGATCAAGACCCAGACGTGGATGAACATTTCGGCGCTGGTGGACGCTGCTGGCGGCGACTCCACCAAGGTCCAGTTCGTCGAGGTCCCCCCGGACCAGATGCTCGATCTGCTCGCCAAGGGAACGGTCGACGCCGTTGACGTTAACGAGCCCCTTGGTTCGGCTGCGATCGCCTCCGGAAAGGCGCGTCTGCTGAACAATGCCGACGCTCCGGGCGCGAAGGGCTCCTCGGCCAGTATGTACGTGACCAGCGCGTCCTTCCTCGCCAAGAACGGTGCGGCGGTGAAGAAGTTCGCAATGGCGATCGACAATGCGGCAGCGACGGGGAACTCTGACCGCGCGCTTGAGCTCAAGGTGGCGCAGGACGAGCTCGGCTTCAAGTCTGAAGAGCTGAAGAACGCCGTCATCCCACAGTTCTCCAGCGAACCGCTCACCGCCGCGGACATCACCAAGGTCGCCGACCTCGCAGTCAAGTACGGCGTGCTCGACAAGGCCCCTGACATCAACTCGCTGCTGGTCACGAAGTGAGCGGAACGATGGCCTCCCTGGTGGGGCTGCGCGGCGTGCGCGCGGAGGGGGGAGGGCGCCGGTGGCGCCTCAACCGCATCGTGTCGCAGATCGTAGCGATCGTCGGCGCGCTTCTCCTCTGGCAACTGGTGGCGACGACGCTGACGAGTGAGGGCACACTGCCGACCCCGTGGTCGGTGGGCCGCGCGCTCGTCGGCCTGTGGGGCACGGCAGCCTACTGGTCAGCGCTGCTGACCACCCTGCGCGCGTGGGCGATCGGACTGCTGATCTGCAGCGTCGTCGGGGTCCCCGTCGGCCTGGCATTGGGCAGCTCGCGGGTCGCCATGGCCAGCACCCGGTGGGTCATCGACTTCTTTCGCACCATCCCGACGGTGGCCCTGCTGCCCCTGCTGCTTCTGCTGTTCGGGGCCACCGCTCGGATGGAGATCACCATGATCGTGCTGGCGGCCATCTGGCCGATCATCATCCAGTCGATCTACTCCGTCTCCCAGATCGAGCCGCTGCTGAAGTGGGTCGTCCGCGTGTTCCGGTTCAGCGTGCTGGACCGGGCGCGGTTCCTGTGGGTGCCCAGCATCGCTCTGATGGTGTCGACCGGCCTGCGCCTGTCGGCCACCATGGCGCTGCTCATGGCGATCAGCGCCGAATACATCGGTGGCGCCCCGGGGCTGGGGTCTGAGCTCGTCCGCATGCAGACGACGCTCCAGCGGCCGGAGGTCTACGCGTACGCCGTCACGGCCGGACTGCTCGGTGTGGCAATCAACGTCGTCATCGGACGCCTGCAGCGCCGCGTGCTGTGCTGGCATCCCAGCATCAGGGAAGGACACTGACTTGAAAAGGGTCAAGCTCCTCGCTATTGAGGCCTGGCTGCCGATCGTGCTGGTTACGGTGTGGCTCGTCGCTTCGGCCGGTAGCGGGTCGCTCTACTTCCCGCCTTTAGCGGACATCCTCCACGAGGTCCGCGAACTGTGGATCTTCGACGCCACCCGCGATGACCTTCTGCCCAGCCTGGGACGTATCGGCGTCGGGTTTTGCATCGCGGTCGTCGTGGGTGTTGTCGGCGGCGTGCTCCTTGGCCTTCTCCGTCCCCTGGAGGAAGCCCTCCGTCCGCTGCTGGAGTTCCTCCGCGCGACGCCAGGGGTCGCGCTGCTTCCCATCGCCACGCTGTTCCTCGGCATCGGCGACGAGATGAAGATCTTCCTGATCGCCCTCGCCTCGGTGTGGCCGATCCTGCTCAACACCATCGATGGTGTGCGCTCGGCCGAGCCAGTGCTCTTGCAGATGGCACGGAGCTACCGGTTCTCCACAGCGGGAAAGATTCGCTTCATCTACATCCCCAACGCGGCTCCTGGAGTCTTCGCCGGCTGCCGGCTCGCGCTCGCGATCGCCACCGTCGTCATGGTGGTGACAGAGATGGTCGGCTCCCCGGGCGGCATCGGGTGGTTCATCCTCGACTCCCAGCGCAGCTTCAACATCGTCCAGATGTGGTCGGGGATCGTCGTCCTGGGTCTGGTCGGCTACGCACTCAACCTCGCTCTGCGGCTCGTCGAATCACGAGTCCTCGCTTGGCACCACATGAAGAACGGTTAAGGAGAGACATGAACCCTTCCGTCAACGCAGGGCACCCGGGTGTGCTCCTGAACGTCCAAGGATTGTCGAAGAAGTACGGCGACCGGGAGATCCTGCGCGAGTTGGACCTGATTGTCGAAAGCGGCGAGTTCGTGTGCATCGTGGGTCCCTCCGGTGCTGGCAAAACCACGTTGCTGCAGTGCCTGTCCGGGCTCTCGGCCCCCACAGCGGGACGAGTCGTGCTAAATGGCCGCGAGATCCACGAGACGCCACCGGAGATGGCAATCGTCTTCCAGGACTACTCGCGCTCGCTGATGCCCTGGCTCTCGGTGCTCGACAATGTGACTGTGGCCCTCCGGTCCACGAAGTTGAACAAGCAAGCTCGTCATGAGCGGGCCGTCGCCGCGCTGACCGAGGTCGGACTGGGCGACCACCTGGCGCTCTATCCCTGGCAGATGTCGGGTGGCATGCAGCAGCGTGCTGCAATCGCCCGGGCGCTGGCGTACCAGCCGGAGATCGTGCTAATGGACGAGCCGTTTGCCTCGGTCGACGCTCAGACGCGCGCCGACCTGGAAGACCTGACCCTGGCACTGAAGAACCACCTCGGTATCACCGTCGTGTTGGTCACCCACGACATCGACGAGGCCGTCTACCTCGCGGACCGCGTGGTCGTGCTCGGCAACCGTCCCACTCAGGTCGTGGACATCGTTGAGGTCGAACTGGGCGCGCAGCGCGACCAGATTTCCACCAAGGCTGACCCGAAGTTCTCCTCTCTGCGTAGTCGCGTTTACCGCGGCATTCGCGGCGAGGCGCCTACGGCGGCTGACGCCGTCGAGGGCTGACCCGCGGTGATGAGCGGCGTCACCACCTCTTACCGGGCACGTGACGGCGTGATGGTCGGCAGGATCCTTGACTCTTCGCCCGAGCAAACCGCCGAGTCGGTCGATCGTGCCTGCGTCGCGATCCGGCCGCTAGCCGATACGGCACCCGCGCAGCGGCGGTCATGGCTCGATCACCTCGCCGCGGTGCTCCTCGACCACCGCGATGAGCTCGCCGCACTCGCCGATGCCGAAACGGCCCTAGGCATGCCCCGGCTGACCGGCGAGGTTGAGCGAATGGCAGCCCAGCTCCGGTTCTACGGGGATGTCGCCGCCGAAGGGTCGTACCTCGGGGTGTCCGTCGACACTGGGCCGTCGCTTGTGCGCGTCAACCAGCCGCTCGGGCCCGTCGCCGTCTTCGGCGCCAGCAACTTCCCGTTCGCGTTCGGCGTGTTGGGCAACGACACGGCCTCGGCGTTGGCGGCCGGCTGCCCGGTGGTCGCCAAGGCCCACCCCGCCCACGCTCTCCTTTCCGAGCGGCTGGCCGAGCTCGCGCTGCAGGCATTGAGGGAGGCGGGTGCCCCGAACGGTGCGTTCGGCATGGTACGCGGGTTGCAAGCGGGCGCGGACCTGGTCCGTGCTGCCGGCGTCGCGGCCGTGGGGTTCACCGGCTCCCAGCCGGGAGGCCTGGCGCTGTGGCGCCTGGCCAATGAGCGCGAAATCGTGATCCCGGTATACGCCGAGATGGGCACCGTCAACCCGGCCGTCCTTACGGCCCGCGGCGCCGTCGCGCGCGCGACCGAGGTGGCCGAGGGGTTCGTCGCGTCCTTCACGCTCGGCTCAGGCCAGTTCTGCACCAAGCCCGGGCTTCTCCTTGCACCCGCCGGTCGCTCCATGCCCGAGGCGGTCGGGCGCGCACTAACAGCGCTCGCCCCGCACAGCACCATGCTGACCCGGGGCATAGCCGACGCCGTTCAGATGGGCGTGAAGGAGCTCATGGCGGCCGGCGCGGAGCTGGTCACGGCCGCACCGGGTCCAGGTACCGGGTGGTCTGCCGACGCCGCTGTGCTGCGTGTCTCGACCGCGGCGCTCGCGCAGGGCGGCAGGCTCCACCAAGAGTGCTTCGGGCCGGTCGCGCTGGTGGTCGAATACGACGACCCGCAGGACCTGCGTGAAGCCCTCGCGGGGCTGCAGGGCAGCCTGACCGGAACGGTCTTTACCGACGGCACCGACACCGACCCGGACGCTGCCTGGCTCATGCTGGCTCTCGCGGGGAAAGTCGGCCGCGTCACCGTGAACGAGTGGCCGACCGGCGTAGCCTGGACCTGGGCGCAGCAGCACGGCGGTCCGTGGCCGGCCACCTCTCGGCCGGAAGCAACCTCGGTCGGCGCCGCCGCCCTGGACCGGTGGGTCCGACCGGTTGCCTACCAAGGTGTTCCCGACCACTGGCTGCCACCGGCCGGCCGCGCAGACAACCCGTGGCGCGTGCCGCAACGGCGCGACGATGTGGGATGAGGCCCCTTGAGGGCATCCTTGTCGCCGACTTCTCCCGCGTCCTCGCCCGGCCCGTTCACGACGGCGGCCTTGGCTGACCTTGGAGCCCGAGTGATCAAGGTTGAGCGGTCCGCGCAAGGTGACGACACTCGATCGTGGGGCCCGCCATGGACCGCCAATGCGAGTTCGTACTAGGAGTGCGCCAACCGCTCGAAGGAGTCGGTCACCCTCGACCCACGTTGTGGAGTCGTTGGCGTGCGAGGAAACCGCGACGGACGTCCTGGCTCGGCGGCCCTCGATGACGCGCAGGTCCGTGCCGCCATCGAATACGGCGTGGCCGCCTGGAGACCTGCGGCTCCCGGATCGAGGGCTGGGACATCAACTTCGCCAACACCGTGGCCGACAACGCTTCCGCCGGCGTCTACGTGCTGGACTGCGAGCCGGCGGCGATCTCTGCGGCGCGAGCTCCGCCCTCAGGCACCGGCGGAGGACGAAGGGCTGCGCGTATCGGCTCGGCGAGCGATGACACTCGAGATGCCCTGCGCTGCGGCTCGCACAGCTGTCGCGTGCAGTTCGGGCCTGAACCTTCCGACCGGGCCGGTGACGCTGACAGCCGCGACCGCCGTGCGACCGTCGAGGCCCATGACGGGCGAGGCCACGCACAACAGGCCCAGCGTGGACTCCTCTCGCTCGAAGGCCACGCCGCTGTCCAGGACCGACTCGAGCTGGCGTCGCAGGAGCCCGGGCGCCACGATCGTGTGGGCCGTGCGCCGCTGCAACGGTGCGGACAACACCGTGTTGCGATCCACGGGATCGGCGTGCGCGAGCAGGACCTTGCCGATCGCCGTGCAGTGCAACGGCATTCGGCCGCCGACCCGTGAGGGCGCATTCGCCTGGCGATGGCCGCCGATCTTGGCGACATAGACGACCGCCTGACCGTCAGTGACTCCAAGGTGAACCGTCTCATGGGTGCGCTCATAGAGGTCCTGCAGGAAGGGCATCGCGAGTTCGAGAAGACTACGCTCGACCGAAGCGCGCATGCCGAGCTCGAACATCCCACCGCTCAGCCGGTAGCCGCGGGCCGCCTTGTCAAGCAGGCCATGGCCGACCAAGTCGCCGGCGACCCGGTGCGCCGATCCCTTCGGCAGGCCCGTGCGGCGCACGATCTCCGCCAGGGAAAGGATCTGGTCCTCCGGTGTGAACGACCGCAGGATCGCCACCGCTTTTCCGAGGACGGTCTCGAGGGCGGTCTGGTCTTCGCGGTAGGCCTCAACGGGACGGGGCATGTCGCAAAGATACGTCATCTCATTCCACTGACTGGAACGTTTCGATGGTGGAGTGCCTTGGTCCTCCTGGACGCTGGACGCATGACTGATCCTTCCACGTCGGCGGCCGCGGCGGTCGCCGGTGCAGCCCAGCAGCTCCGGCGGGCCACCGTGAGCGGCACGCCTGGTGCGCCGGTGCGCGGCCTGATCGGACGCGACGACCTTGAGGCGGCCTATGCGGTGCAACGGATCAACATCGAGGCTCGAACCGCCGCTGGCGCGGTCGTCGTGGGCCGCAAGATCGGCCTGACCTCGCCGGCCGTCCAAGCGCAGCTGGGCGTGGACCAGCCGGACTTCGGCGTCCTGCTCGACGATATGGCCTTCGAGGACGATGGGGTGATCGCGTTCACCTCGGTCCTGCAGCCGCGGGTGGAGGCCGAGGTGGCCTTCGTTCTCAAGGATGACTTGGCCGAGGGCGACCTCGACGACACGCAGGTCCGTGCCGCGATCGACTACGCCGTGGCCGCGATCGAGATCTGCGGCAGCCGCGTCGCCGACTGGGACATCTGCTTCTCAGACACCGTCGCCGACAACGCCTCCGCCGGTGCCTACGTGCTTGGCACCGAACGCAAGACGCTGGCCGAGTTCAGCCCCGCCGCGGTCACCATGTCGATGTCGATCAATGGGGAGGAGGTCTCGACCGGCAACGGTGCCGCCTGCCTCGGCGACCCGGTCAACGCGGTGGTCTGGCTTGCTCGACAGGCCCGCGCGCTCGGCGACCCTCTCCGCGCTGGGCAAGTCATCCTCTCCGGTGCCCTCGGCCCGATGCGAGCCGTCCGTCCGGGCGCCACCGTGACCGTGACCATTTCCGGGCTGGGCAGCGTCTCCGCCACGTTCTCCGGCTGAGCCCGGGATGCCACCCCAGGCTGACCTCCGATCCGGTTCCCCGGATCCCTCCCTCGACGAAGGAACCTACAGATGACCAGGACCAAGGTCGCGATCATCGGGTCGGGCAACATCGGCACCGACCTGATGATCAAGATCATGCGCAACGCGCAGCACCTCGAGATGGGCGTCATGGTCGGCATCGACCCCGCCTCCGACGGACTGGCCCGCGCGGTGAAGTTCGGCTTCGAGGTCACCGCCGAGGGCGTCGACGGACTGCTGAAGTCGCCGCACATTGACGAGATCGGCATCGTCTTCGATGCCACCTCCGCCGGTGCCCACGCCCGCAACGACGCAGCGCTGCGGCCGCGCGGGATCCGGATGATCGACCTGACGCCGGCCGCCATCGGTCCCTACGTGATCCCGGCGGTCAACCTCGAGGAGCACCTCGATGCTCCCAACGTGAACATGGTGACCTGTGGCGGCCAGGCCACGATCCCGATCGTGGCGGCGATCAGTCGCGTCGTGCCGGTCGCGTACGGCGAGATCGTGGCCTCGATCGCGTCGAAGTCCGCCGGTCCTGGCACCCGCGCCAATATCGACGAGTTCACCGAGACCACCTCGGCTGCCATCGTGGAGGTGGGCGGTGCCGAGCGCGGCAAGGCGATCATCATCCTCAACCCGGCCGAGCCGCCGCTGATGATGCGCGACACCGTCTTCGCGCTCGTCACGCTGCCCGATGGCCCCGACGGGGAGACCGCGAAGGCGCAGATCATCGACTCGATCCAGAAGATGGTCGGCGAGGTCTCGGCTTACGTCCCGGGCTACGAGATGGTCCAGGACGTGCAGATCACCGAGATCCCCGGCGACCAACCGGTCGAGACGCTGCTCGCCGAGGACCGGAGTGCCCGGCCGACGCACCAGGTCAGCGTCTTCCTCAAGGTCGAGGGCGCCGGCATGTACCTCCCGGCGTACGCCGGCAACCTCGACATCATGACCTCGGCCGCCGTGCAGATGGCCGAGAAGATCGCCGCCAAGGAGGCCGTGCAGTGAGCACCCCCATCTTCGTCCAGGACGTCACCCTGCGCGACGGCATGCACGCCGTGCGTCACCGGATCACCCCCGAGGACGTCAAGCGCATCGTCGTCGCGCTCGATGAAGCCGGCGTGGACGCGATCGAGGTCGCGCACGGCGACGGCCTCGCCGGCGGCTCGGTGAACTACGGCCCCGGCTCGAACACCGACTGGGAGTGGATCGAGGCCGCCGCCTCGGTCATCACGAGCGCCCGCCTGACCACCTTGCTGCTTCCCGGTGTCGGCACCATCCACGAGCTGCGGCACGCCTACGACCTCGGGGTGCGCTCGGTCCGGGTGGCCACGCACTGCACCGAGGCCGACGTCTCCGCCCAGCACATCGCCGCGGCCCGCGAGATCGGGATGGACGTCTCTGGGTTCCTGATGCTCTCCCACATGGCGCCGCCCGAGGATCTGGCGGCCCAGGCCAAGCTGATGGAGTCCTACGGCGCGCACTGCGTCTACGTCACCGACTCCGGCGGCCGGCTGACCATGAACGACGTGCGTGACCGGGTGCGTGCCTACCGCGACGTGCTCGACCCGAGCACCGAGATCGGCATCCACGCCCACGAGAACCTCTCGATGTCGGTGGCCAACTCGGTCGTCGCCGTCGAGAACGGCGTCTTCCGCGTCGACGCCTCGCTGGCAGGGCACGGCGCCGGTGCCGGCAACTGCCCGATCGAGCCGTTCATCGCTGTCGCCGACCTGATGGACTTCAAGCACGGCTGCGACCTGTTCAAGCTGCAGGACGCCGCCGACGACATCGTCCGCCCCCTGCAGGACCGCCCCGTGCGCGTCGACCGCGAGACCCTCACCCTCGGCTACGCCGGCGTCTACTCCTCGTTCCTGCGTCACGCCGAGAACGCCTCCGCGCGCTACGGCGTCGACGTCCGCGACATCCTGATGGAGTGCGGCCGCCGCCGACTCGTCGGCGGCCAGGAGGACATGATCATCGACATCGCCCTCACTCTGATGGCACAGCAGGACTGAGGGCGAGGCCGCGGCATCAGCTTGCTCGTCCGGCGAGGGCACATTTAAGGCGCTCCTGCCCGCATCGTCTTGGCCAGACGTGGCAACAGAATGGCAACACGACACCCGCGCGGAGCCATCGCCGTCCAACACTGGCCATCTTGTCAGCTGGCCTGCGACCTGCGGATTCATCGATTGTCGACGGTGACCACGATCGTCCCGTTCCCCAATTTTTCGACTTGCTGAGCGGCAGCGTCAGTCTTCGGCCAACCTCGAGATCGGCCGGTGGCGTGCCGCGGGTGCCGACAAGCTGGCCGGCGCGAGGTCGTCGTCCAGCACGAGGAACATCCGGCAGGGCGCCGTGGGCGTCGTTGATCACGGGCCGAGCTGGCTGTCCGGTTTTTACCGCGTCGATGGTCTAGTAGCCGCAGATCCCCGTGGCTGCCGATGTCGTCGACGCAGATGTCGGTGTAGCTCCGCTCCGGCTCGCCACGGTCGTGGCGAGGCTTGGCATCCGCTACCGTGCCCAATTGTGCCCGAGTCGGGCCTCCGGGCCGGAGCTTCGGCGAATTGGACACAGGTCCGTACCCCGGTCTCACGAGGTATATCGCGCCGGGCGGAAGCCTGTAGCCGTGCTGTGTGCGTGGCGGGCGCTGCCGCAGTCAGCCACCCGGGGGAAGAGCGGACTGAAGAGCCGTCGAGTCGCTACCAGGAGTCGCCGCTGGCGAGCTTGGAAAGGCGGTCGGTGAGGGCGTCCATTCTTGCCGACGTCAAACGCACGTACCTGAGTGCCGCCGTTGGGGTGGAGTCGCCGAGGAACTCCTGGATTTCGGCGACTGTCGCGCCGTTCTGCGCAAGCAGCGTCGCGCCTGTCGCGCGGAGGTCGTGGAAGCGAAGTTCCGAGCGCCCCGCCGCGTCGCGTGCAGCGAACCAGCCGCCTGGGACCGGCTTCGGTGGCTGCCGCGCCCCGGGCGCCGACTTGGGTTTGCCGTAGAAGACGCTCGGATTCAGGTGGCTGCCGTTTCGGGAGGGGAACACGAGGCCATGCCGCCCCGTCATGTGCGTCTTGAGATGAGCGGCCAGCTCGGGAATCACGGAGTCAGGGATCCGCTGGTCCCTCGCACCCGCATCTGACTTGGTCCCTTTGACGTGCCGCCCTGACCCGCCCGCGAGACCCAAGGAACGGCGGATATGGATCTCTTTCCTGGGCAGATCAATGTCGGAGCGGCGGAGTTCGATAAGTTCGCCCAGCCTCATTCCGCACCACAGGGCTAGCGAGACCATCGGGCGCCACTCCTCGCGGATGGTGAGTCGGATGACTTCGAGCTCGGGTTGGTTCACGATCGTCTCGCGCTTCGGGGAGGTCCCGGAGCCGGCGCCGCGGATCTGGAACGGGTTCAGGCCTCCGGGGATGGGGCCACCCAGGGCGGTCGCCTCACGCATGACCGACCGGGCAAGGGTGTATGCCTCGCGGCGGATCTTGGGGGAGTCAGGAAGCTCGCCCCACCACTTCGTGACGATGGCCGGAGTGACCTCGTTGATGGCGAGCTGACTGAAGGTCGGGTTGATGTACTTGGCGAGAAGTTGTTCGTAGCGCAACTTGGTTGAGGCAGCGAGCGGCTTCCCCTTCACCGTGCGTGTGGCAACGACCTGCTTCGCGAAGTCACCGAAGTGAACACGCTCGGCGGCCGCGCGCGATCGCTGAGCGTTCGCGATGGCGAGACGAGCACGAGGCGGTATCCACTCGTCTGGCTGATCCATGCGACGTGCTTCGGCGGCGATCCAGGCTTCGGCGGCGGCCTTGGTCGCGAATGTGATCGGCGCGGTGTGTCGCGCCAGGTCGGGCCCGGTGATCCGAACCTGGTACTTGCCGGAGGGGAGCTTGCGAACGCTTCCCGTCCCGCGCTTGGCCCGAGATGCCATCCGCTTCTCCCGTCCCGAGGCGCACGATTTCGTGCCCAATACGTGCCCAATCGTGCCCAATACGTGCCCAATCAGGGATCGCTCGACGGTACGTCTGAGTCCTCGTGGTTGTCGAGTCGGCGGAGGGTTTCTGCAGGTCAGGGCCATGTTTACACCGGCGGAGCGCTTGTCGAAGGGGCAGTGGTCGATCCGGTCGGCCGCGGGTTCAAGTCCCGTCGGGGTCGCCAGCTCAAGGAGACCGCATCCATCAGGATGCGGTCTCCTTGCATTTCCCCACCCGCGCCGCCCCTTTCGATAGGTTTCAACAGTGGTCGACGTCAGCCCCGAGCGTTTCGAGGAGCTCGTCGACGATGCCCTCGACGCCATCCCGGACGAACTGGTCGCGCTGGTGCACAACCTCGTCGTGCTGATCGAGGAGGAGCCGCCGGAGGGGGAGCCGGTCGACCTGCTGGGCCTGTACGACGGCAGCACCCTCGGCCTCGATGCGGCCGGGCACCTGCCGGACCGGATCTTCCTCTACCGCCGCCCGCTGATGGACTACTGCCGCTCCGAGGAGGAGCTGGTGCGCGAGGTCAGGGTGACGGTCGTGCACGAGCTCGGGCACCACTTCGGGATGGACGACGCACGGCTCCACCAGCTCGGCTGGGCGTGAGTCGAGCGCTCAGAGGGTGCCGAGCTCCCAGCCCAGCGCGACCGCGACCAGCCCGAGCGCCAGCGAGATGACGACATTCGCGACCGCGGCAGCCCAACGGCGGGCCTCGGCCAGCCGCACCGTCTCGTAGGAGAACGTCGAGAACGTGGTCAGCGCGCCGCAGAAGCCAGTCCCGATGAGGGTCAGCACCCAGGCCGGGGCCGAGCCGGAGGCCAGCCCGGCGACCAGGCCGAGCACGAACGAGCCGGCCACGTTGATGCTGATCGTGCCCCAGGGCAGCACCGAGTCGTGGCGGGACTGCACCACCACGTCGGTGAGGTAGCGGGCAGGGGCGCCGATCGCGCCGCCGAGCAAGACGAGCAGCACGGTCATCGGCGGGCCCCCGACCCGGACCGGCCGACGAGGACGCGCCCCAGTCCGAGACCGGCGAGCACCGCGACCAGGCCGAGCGCGACGGTGGCTGCGACGTACGCGAGGGCCTCGGCGGGGTGGCCCGCAGCGAGCAGTCCCCTCGTGTCGAGCTCGTAGGTGGAGAAGGTGGTGTACCCGCCGAGCACGCCGACGCCGAGGAACGGCCGGACGTAGCGAGTGTGGGACCAGATCGTGAGCATGAGAGCCATCAGCAGGCCGAGCAGGAAGGCGCCGCTGAGGTTGGTGGCCAGGGTGGCCCAGGCGAAGTCGCCGGCGGCGTGCGGGGCGGCCTTCGCCAGGCCGAACCGGGCCAGGCTGCCGAGGGCGCCGCCGACGGCGATGGCCGGGACCAGGTGGACGTGCTCGTTCAGCACCTGCCACGGGTGTGGCGAGGGCCGCTCGGTGAGCTCGACATCGCAGTCGACGTCGGGGTCGATCCGGTCGGGATCCTCGAGACGTTCGGACGGGGACATGAGGGCACGTTCCTCCTACCTGGAGACAACATCGTCAGGTAGGGACTGTTGGCGACCTGTCGGTCACGGTTGTCGGCGAGCCCCACCGCCATCGGGGCACGACTCTATCGGACGGCGCGAAGGTCGGCTGGGAGCCGATCCGGCTCCACCCAGGGCTGCGGCAGGGCACCCGCCGCCTGCCGGATGTACTCGCCGAGGAACCAGCGCTGGAACTCGCGCTGCTCGTCGGTGCGTGCCAGCGAGAGCAGCCGCTCCTGCCGGCAGAACTCGTCGGCCACGTCGAGCAGGTCCACGAAGCTGCGCAACGTGGTCGCGGCCTCGCGGGGCATCCGCACGGAGAGGTCGGCGATCTCGGCCTGCTGGGCGAGGGCACCCTCCAGGTCACTGAGTCCGATGCCGTCGCGCAGCTGACGCTCGAGCGTCCCGAACAGGTCGGAGAGGCTCTTGGCCAACGGGTAGTCGGACTCGTGCGCGATCGCCAGCAGCCGGACCTCGCGGCGCAGCTCGCGGAAGTGCTGCTGGAATCCGACGTAGAGCCGGAGGGGCACGCCGAGGACGCGCACCTCGACCGGATCCTCGATCTCGGGGGCGATCTCGCCGTTGGCAGGTCCGTTGACCACACCTTCGACACCGTCGTCCTCGGCCAGCTCCGCGGCCGGGGCGAACCACACCACCTTGCCGTCCGTCTCGATCTCCGCTCCCCAGGCATCCGAGCTGCGAGCGACGATCGACAGGCCTCGGCCGAAGGTCAGCAACAGGTCGTCGTCAGGGTCCAGGCCGAGCGGACCGGGCAGGATCGGACGCTCCACGGAGGCATCGCGGACCTCGACGCGCGGGTGCTCGCGGGTGCCGCGGACCCGGACCTGGATCGGATCCGCACCGTGCAGGACGGCGTTGGTGACCAGCTCGGAGACGCCGAGCTCGGCGCACTCGACGAGGTCGGGGCGGTCGATGTCCAGACAGGCCTGCACCACCCAGCGCCGCGCGTCCTGGACGCCGCGTGGCCCGCGGGCCAGCGTCAAGGCGGGACGGGTGAGAGGCACGATTCGTTCTCCTGGAGGGGGTCAAGAGCGATCTTGCCGCCTCATACCCCTGCCGCGCGCGGGTCAAACGAGTTATTTATTCCACAAAGGGGTGTGAGGATCTAGATGGGTACCCCGAGTGGAAGCCCAGCGACGATCGCGCGAGAATAGGGCTTGAACGATCCAATCGGTCATCTTCTGAGGAGAGGATTGGCATGACCGCCAGCCAGGCAGGCAAGCACAAGGTCGTCATCATCGGCTCGGGCTTCGGCGGCCTCTTCAGTGCGAAGACGCTCAAGCACGCTGACGTCGAGATCACCCTGATCGCCAAGACGACCCACCACCTCTTCCAGCCGCTGCTCTACCAGGTCGCCACCGGCATCCTGTCCCAGGGCGAGATCGCACCGGCGACGCGCGATGTGCTGCACCGGCAGAAGAACACCTCGGTCCTCCTCGGTGAGGTCACCGACATCGACCTGACGGCCAAGACGGTGAGCAGCGAGGTGCTCGGCCGCAGGACCGTCACCCCCTACGACTCGCTGATCGTGGCCGCAGGCGCCGGTCAGTCCTACTTCGGCAACGACCACTTCGCCGAGTTCGCCCCCGGCATGAAGTCGATCGACGACGCGCTCGAGCTGCGCGGTCGCATCTTCGGTGCCTTCGAGCTCGCCGAGATCGGCGCTTCTCGTGGGGAGAACGTCGACCACCTTCTGACCTTCGTGGTCGTCGGGGCCGGCCCGACCGGCGTCGAGATGGCCGGCCAGATCGCCGAGCTCGCCCGCCGTACGCTCAAGTCAGACTTCCGCTACATCAACAGCCGCAAGGCCCGCGTCGTCCTGGTCGACGCCGCACCGCAGGTGCTGCCGCCGTTCGGCGAGAAGCTCGGCGCCTGGACCGAGAAGGCGTTGGAGAAGACCGGCGTCGAGGTGGTCCTCGGTGGCATGGTCACCGCCGTCGACGAGCGCGGGCTCGAGATGAAGTTCAAGGACGGCTCGGTCCAGCGGATCGAGGCGGTCGCCAAGATCTGGGCCGCGGGCGTGCAGGCCTCCGAGCTGGGCAAGACGCTCTCCGAGCAGACCGGCGCCGAGCTGGACCGGGCCGGCAGGATCTCGGTCAACGACGACCTGACGCTTCCGGGACACCCGGAGGTCTTCGTCCTCGGCGACATGATCAACCTCAAGCACCTGCCCGGCGTCGCGCAGGTCGCGATGCAGGGTGGCAAGTTCGCCGCCAAGGCGATCAAGGCCGACCTCGCCGGCCAGCCTCGGAAGCCGGAGTTCAAGTACTTCGACAAGGGCTCGATGGCCACCATCAGCCGGTTCAAGGCGGTCGCGACCGTCGGCAAGCTGCACTTCACCGGCATCATCGCCTGGATGATGTGGCTCTTCGTCCACTTGGCCTACCTCACCGGGTTCGCCAACCGCGTGACGACGACGCTGGCCTGGTTCACTTCGTTCGTCGGGCGTGACCGCAGCGAGCGGACCACCACGATGCAGCAGGTCTTCGCCCGCAGAGCGCTGGAGCAGGTCGACGGCGGCGCCAGCGGGCTGGTCTCCGACCCCGG
Organism: Nocardioides sp. Iso805N; assembly: GCF_000364605.1. Lineage (GTDB taxonomy): Bacteria > Actinomycetota > Actinomycetes > Propionibacteriales > Nocardioidaceae > Nocardioides. The sequence continues at coordinate 456,619 of NZ_KB822577.1, forward strand.
CGAGATGGACGCCCAGCTCGAGCAGCGTCGTGCCGAGCTGGAGGCCCAGGCCGCGGAGGAGTCCCGGCTCACCGACGAGCACGAGCGCGGCGTAGCGGCCGGCTGATCCACGCGATGTCCCACGCCCCGTTGCCTTCGGCAGCCGGGGCGTCGGCTTCTCTAGACCTCGGGGTGGAAGTAGCGCAGCACCTGGGTGAACTCCCCGGGGTCGACCATCGAGCCGTCGATCACGTAGGGGCTCATCGAACGGCGTACGACGAGCACCTTCCAGCGCCGGTCACCGGGCTCGCCGCGCATCTCGATCGACGTCTGCGGGGCCGCCAGGTCGAAGAGCGCTCGGCTGCCGTCGCGCACGATCTCCAGCTCGCTGCCACGCAGCGTCAGACGGGTCGGGCTCGCGCTGGCACGCGTCGCCCACACGATCGCGGTGACCGCAGCGACCGCCGCGGTGATGCCGTAGCTCAGGAAGGTCCTGTCGGCCCACGCCCACACGGCCGCGGCGATCGTCAGCGCCGCGAACCCCAGCAGCAGCCCGCCGAGCAGCCGCCCGGTGCCGCGCCGTGGCCGGAAGAAGACGGTGTGCGGCAGGCTCGCCGACCGCTCCCGTACGCCGGGGGACACGGGCGGCTGTGATGCGGTCGTGGTTGCGAGGTGGGTGGTTGCGAGGTGGGTCGCTGCGAGGTGGGTCGGGCGGTGCCGCGGCCGCGCCTCGGCGGCCGGCGCCTCCGGCACGCTCGCTTCGGCAGCGTGCTGGCCAGGCGTCGGCAGTGGCGGGAAGCCAGGTTCCGGCGAGAGCGGTGGTTGCACCGGCTCAGGCTGCCCCGGCTGCTCCGGCGCGGGTTCTTCGGGCTCGGCGGGCTCGACGGGACGTCCCTCGTGGTGGGCGAGCCACTGGTCGAAGAGGTCGGTCGCCGGCTCGGATCCCCCCAGGTCAGCCATACCGACCAGGGTAGGCCGCACCCCCTCGGATCGGCCACGACACCCGCACGCCTGCACGGCTGTCGCGCCTGGTAGTACCCCGTGTCGGGCTCGAACCGACGACCCGCGGATTAAAAGTCCGCTGCTCTAACCAACTGAGCTAACGGGGCGGGGGTAGACAATCACGTCGAACAAAACATAGGAAATCCAACAGCGTGGTTCGCGTGCGGCTGGTGGCGTTGCCGCGGGAAATTTTACGCCGCGCACTGGGCCGTCTGCACTGGTCGGGTGCTGGGCTGAGGAACAGTCAGAGCAGCATCAGTGCCACGAGCGGAGCGGGGACCGCCCAGACCCGTCCCTCAAGGTCCAGGACACTCTTCGTTGCGAGGATGCCCGCATCGAATTTGGCGGATATCGTGCGAGCCTCGCTCTTCCGGCCATGGTCGACCCACTTGCTCTCAAGGGGAACGGTCATGCCGGCGCCTGTTGAGGTCGGTACAACGACCGGTCCGAGATCGATCTCCTTGTCGTTCGATGTCCGGACATAGCCGATCGTGTCACCGTGCGGGAGCCGCCCCTCGTCAATCACGTCGATCGCGCGAGCCTGGGTGACCCCGATGATGGACTCCGTGAGCTGGGTCATGTCCGGGGCAGGGAGACCAGAGCGCCGCCGCGACGGCAGCCACGAAAGGATCGGATCAGCGAGGTAGTACTTGGCCTGGGCGCCGGGCACGATCTGGCCGGCTTCACGTCGAGGACAACGAACGAGCGCGTGGCTGGCAATGAGGCGCCTGAGCCGCAGATCGAGAACCCCTTTGCCGTAGGAAAGCTCCTGCGCGGCGGAACTGACGCTGAACGGGCTTGACGACCGGGTGGCCAACGCATTCAGAAGTAGCGGCACGGATTCAGGGCTGGCCGCTGGTTCCACGTCTCGGTGGAGCCAGGCCTCGAGGTCCGCGATGAATGAATCCGTCACGGCGCCGAGCTGCGAGTGCTCAGCGACGGCACGTGGGAATCCTCCGGTCGTGAGGTATGCCTGCCAGGCAAGGTCGAAGTCGTCGACGAAAAAGCCATAGTTCTCAAGTGCGGACCGCGCGACGCCTGATTGCAGTTCCGCGGGATGAAGACGGTCGGGGAGACCGAGTTCGGGTGCCGTTGCGCTAGTGAACTCCCGGAAGCTCATCGGATACAGGGTCCGCCATCGCCGTGTTCCGCTTCCTGCGCGCCCGGCCATCAGGTTTCCCTCGATGTCCTCGCCCTCGGCCCACCGGCTACCGGTGGCCACGACGGTGTCGTCACCGAAGTCGGTGTTGTCGCGCGCGCCTTTCAGGATCGCTGACCACCCGAGGATGGCGCTGACCTCGTCGAGCAGCCAGACCCGCGGCGTGGGAGTCTCGCGATCGACGGACGCGGTCAATGTTCGCCCCAGGACCAGCACACGACGAAGGTCTTGTGTGGTCATGCCGTCACAGGGAACGTGGATCACCTGACGTGGATCGACGTCGGCACGGCTACATAGCCGCTCGGCCGTCTGGAGCAGGGTGACCGATTTTCCGATGCGCCGAGGCCCGGACAAAACGACGAGTTGGTCCGATACGGGACCGTTGGCGATGTCATCTAGAACAGGTGACCTGTAGCCCATATCGTGACGTCCAAGGTCCCTGAACACGCGGTGCTGGTCGACCCAGGCGGTCGGCGAGGTCCCCGACACAGCCGCTCGCCACCAGGGGTTCATCTGCGTCAGGTGACGCCTGATCTCATCGTCGCGCACGCCCTCCGGACTAGCTAATCGACCTGCCAAAAGGGGGAGGGTTCTGGACGAGCGACCTGCCAAAAGGGGGAGGGTTCTGGACGAGCGACCTGCCAAAAGGGGGAGGGTTCTACGCAGGGATCCGAACGGATCCGCGGGTTCCAAGGGCATTCCGAGCCCTGCGCAAAAGGCGTTCTGCTACGCCGGCGACCGCCACGGAGGTGGGGGCACAACAAGCAGGCTGAGCCGTACTTTCGATCCCCGAACGGGGCGGGGGTAGGTAATCACGTCGAACAAAACATAGGAAATCCAACCCTGTCGTTCCTAGCCCGCCGAGGGGCCTGGCCGGCACCCTTCTGAGCGGAGCGCGCCGCGCGTCTGGTACCCATCTGTCGCGCCGGTTCGCTCCGAGATCCGCGGCAGAGTGTCTGTAGCAACGTAGCCTTCGGAACACTCCCTACAGCACAGTCCCTCGGGTCCGGCTGGGTACATTCCGGTGGCACCCTGGCGCAGTGACGCGTTGGTACTCACCCGTGATCGGCGACGGCCTCGCCGCGATCCACCTCATGGGGCCATATTCGGCCACAGCCGAAGCGTTCGCAGTAGCTTTCGCACTCGTCTGCCGGCCTGAATCTCTGCGGCGTCGGGGCCCTACCCCCGGATCTTGGACACGGGGTGTGATTACGCGGCGGTCGGCAGCGTAGCGGGCCGGCGGGCCTCGTAGGTGGACGGGGACAGATAGCCGCACCAGGAGTGGCGGCGGCGGGTGTTGTAGCGGACGAGCCACTTGAAGACCTGCCGGCGGCAGGTGACCTCGTCGGCCCAGCAGGCGGCGTCTTGGAGGACCTCGCGCTTCATCGTGGCGTTGAACGACTCCGCGAGCGCGTTGTCGGCCGAGGATCCGACCGCGCCCATGGACTGGGTGACGCCGAGCTTGCGGCACAGCTTGGCGTAGGCCTTGGAGCAGTAGACCGACCCGTGGTCGCTGT